>CAWBEC010000001.1:0-1195000 GCA_963787715.1 uncultured Acidobacteriota bacterium
TTTGTACCAGTGCGAATTATCAGAGATGCTGGTAAGAGAGGAGCTTGTTATGGCGCGAGGAAAGAAGCATACGCCGGAGCAGATCGTGAGTTTGTTGCGGCAGATTGAAGTAGGCGTTGCCAACGGAAAGACAACCCCGGCGGCATGCCGCGAGGGCGGGATCACCGAGCAGACGTACTATCGGTGGCGCAAGGAGTATGGCGGCTTGCAGGTCGATCAGGCGCGGCGGCTGAAAGAGCTGGAGCAGGAAAACGGCAAGCTGAAGCGTCTGGTTGCGGAGCTGAGCCTCGACAAGCTGGTGCTGAAGGACATCGCCTCGGGAAACTTCTAAGCCCGGAGCAGCGGCGCTGTGCGGTGTCTCATGCGTGCACTGAGCATGGGATCAGTGAGCGGCGGGCGTGCCAACTGGTGAACCAGCCACGTGGCACGCAGCGCTACCAACCGATACAGCGTGACGACGAAGATTCGCTGACCCGGGCCATCATCGAGCTAGCCAGCCAGTACGGACGCTACGGCTATCGCCGAATCACGGCGCTGCTGCAGCGTGCCGGCTGGCATGTGGGCCGCGACCGGGTCGAGCGCATCTGGCGCCGCGAACGGCTGAAGGTTCCACAGAAGCAGAAGCCACGCGGACGGCTGTGGCTCAACGACGGATCGTGCGTGCGGCTTCGGCCGCTGCACGCCAACCATGTCTGGAGTTATGACTTCGTGAGTACGAAAACGTATGACGGCAGGGCGGCGCGGATGCTGAACCTGATCGACGAATCGACACGGGAGTGCCTGCTGAATCGTCCCGAGCGGCGCTGGAGCAGCGCGAAGGTGATCGAGGTACTGGCGGACGTGATGGTGATGAAGGGTGTCCCCGAACACATTCGTTCGGATAACGGCCCGGAGTTCGTGGCCCGAGACCTGCGGAACTGGTTGGCCGATACCGGCGCAAAGACGTTGTACATCGAACCCGGCTCTCCGTGGGAGAACGGCTACTGCGAAAGCTTCAACTCGAAGCTGCGGGATGAGTTTCTGTCCGCCTCCAGCCGCTCTCATGTGCAATCCAAACAGTGGCTTGAATCCTGGCCAATCAGGGAGATAATCGAGTCGCTCTGTTGGCTTTGCCTGTGAATTTAACTCCTTCATAAAGCCATATAAGCGCTTGCTTTCATTTGCGGGAGCAATCGTAGCCACGCGAATGGGATCAGGGATGAGGCCACTTGAGTAAGGGCCAAATCGCAGCAACCCTACCAGCGGATGAATATCTCTGTCTGTTGTACGCTCAGGGTGGAAAGCCAAATAGGGCTCGGGCAGTACGATGTGAGATGAAAGCTGACTTGTCATGATGATTTCCTTGAATAGGCAGTGTCACTGGGGAGCGTGAATACCGCATCTACACCATCGGCAATCCCAAACGCTCGTAGCTCGTCTCCTTGTCCGGCTAGTGTGTTTGCCCAGAAAGCAATGAGATCATTAAGCTTGCGGTTGTATCGCTTTACTGTGCGCTCGCGAGAGAAATCGGCGGCTACTCCCTTGTTCTCCAGAGTAATTCCGGTGAACACCGTTCGCGGTTCCAGCAGTAACCAAAGGCGATCATCTGCCCACTCAAGTCTGACTTCTAGTCCTTCGAACCACTGTAATTCGGTCCCGTGCACAGTTCCGGACAATGCGCTGACGATTCTCTTGAGTTCACACCAGGTCGGTTCGGACGGGGCAGCAGGATAGAGGAGGTCTGAGCTGCCCTTAGGAATAGCCGCTAGCTTTCTGTGCCTACTGAGAGCGCGAACCAGTGCATCTTGCAATAGGCCCCTCTCGCCGGATTCGTAGCGAAGTCTCTTTGTTTCGATCGTGTGCAGGTCGAAATCTGTTACGTTGTAGCTGTCGAAGGCGGCATGCACATCGGCATCAGCGCCAAACGCAAGAACGCCGGCTTTCGTGCGGGCAAGAAGAATGTCGACTCCTGCGGCTTCCACGGCTCTGCGTATGTCAGAATATCCCCCTATGTCGCACTGAATTACTCGACACACCGATGGAGACTGTGACACTGGAATGGCATTCAAACGCAAGACAGGCCACCCCCCTTGCGTTTGTCTCTGCGGTACCGGGCTCCTGCGTCTGCGCTCTAATGAGAACTGATCGAGAACGCGCGTGTCTAGGGTCGTATGGACCCGCACCAAGTCGCGCATCATTTCGTCGAAATTCTCGACTTTCACTAAAGCGGACTCCACGCCAGAGGCATTGGCTTTCAAGATGAGGCGACGTACGCTCGCAGAAGGCTCGGCGTCTCCGCGATGAATCCAGAAGAGTCCGGATGGGTACGCGCCAGGTTTTTCCATGACCGATTCAATGGCTTCCATTACCGACGAATCTCGACCGCTGTAGCCAACAACAATCAAACCTGACCTTCGGCAGCAATCGACCATGATCTGCCGAAGGCGCTCATCTTGAAGCCGTAGTTCTTCAGAGGTGTTCTTCAGACGACGAGAGCGGAAATCCCCATGGATTTTGACCTCGATCGGCCAACGATTTTCAAGAATCGCTTGGGCTGCGACATCGGGTTCGCCAAGGGAAATGGTCGTCAGGTAGCCTGTGCCGTCATACACCTTCGCGCAAGCGTCGGCCACAAGGGGATCGAAATTCGTGGTCCAGACAAGCCGGATCATACCTGCTTTCATAAGCGTCGCTAGCGCAATATGGCCGTAGGACGGTTTCCCGCCCTTTACTTTCGCATCGATATAAGTGCGCCGGTCAGATTCTGCCGGGTAGACCTTTTCGAATAGGACTGCATACTCATCGGCCGATCCTGCTCCAGGTGCTTCTACTAGCGAATCGATAAAGAGCTGAAGCTTCGACCGGATGTTCGGATCAGAAAGGTCTGCGACGGTGCGCGGTGAAGCCTTTCGCTGCGTAACAAAAAGGCGCTGCTTGAATTCCCAAATCATGTCGCCAGCGGTGGGAATTCCTGAGGATGCGGAAACTCCGGCACCCAGGAACCACATAAGATTACTGGCGCGCAACGCGAAGCGACGTACAAAATCATCGGTAGCAATCTCGGGCGTACTCGTCACAGATGTCAATGTGCAGTCCCTTCATCATTCATTTGCTCAATTCGAATCAGTTAATGCTGTCCTCCACTTCATTCAGGTTCAATCGCTCTTGCCTAGGCGGAACACATTGGCAACCTCTGCAAGAATATCGTCGCGTGTACCGTTACGGAAGCCGAGCGCCTTGAGGTCAACCTCCTCGCCGCTCATTCGAGATAGAAATTCGCGAAGATCGTTCTTGACAACGTTCGGGGCCGCCGGATCGATGGCAGGATCGAGAATCTAGTAAAGCCTGAAGACATCGTTCTTGTGTTTCTTGATTGTCTTGCTGTCGATCTTCTCACCACGATTCTCGCGTTCGGTGAGGTCTAGCCATGCCCGTGCCTTCAAAGCTATCAGTTGCGCGGGACGTACCATCGGAATGCCGTCCAGCTCCTGTCTGCCTGCGCGGATAAAATCGTAATAGGCATCATCCAAAAGAATCGCCGAAAGGCTGGACGCATCCTCCTCAACCGGCAGCGGCGTGAGGTGGCTGCCATCGGCTACCTGCAGGACATCGGGCCGACGCGAGAATAACTCAAGCATGAACGGATAATTCGCGTTACTGGGCTTCTGAAAGCGATAGAACTGCTTCCCGCCGGTGGATTTCTCCTGAATCTCGTATCCGCCCGCCCGCACAAATTCCCAGAATGCCCGGACAAACTCTGCGTCCAAAGCCTCGACGTATAGAACGATATCCAAATCCTTTGTGGCTCTGAATGCGAGTCCGGCGGCAGTCATGGCGATGTCGCACGCGGCGCCACCGATGAGCACATAGCGGTCCGCATAATTTCGGAAGTGCTCACGGAAGACTTCCAAGCCTTTCACCATTGGAATTTCTCCATCATCTCTTCCAGCGCCGCTTCAGTACGCTCGTCGGGGTCGGCCTTGAGAGAAAGGTAGAGCGACAACGGATCAACCATGCCGCCTTCGGCGAAGAGCGCAGGCGGATACCACCAAACCTCAATCTCGCTGGCATCCGGGTCCTGAGCTGGAATGTTGATGATCTTGTGCCGTTGCCGCAGCGCTTTCCAGTCCTCCCGGTTCAGCGCGTAGGTTGTGTACGCCGGTTGTGCCAGCATGCTGTAGTGCGCCAATGCTGTGAGTCCCGCACGGATAGCGCCTTCCGTGCCCTCGGTGTGGCGGATAAACAGTCGTTTATTCACCGGGCTGCGAAGGAAGGGCTGCGCTTTGTCCCAGATTTCTCTTCGGCCTCCGTTGAAACGAAGGCAACGCTCGCGGCCGCGGACCGTTATTTCAGCAAGGCTCGCGGTCTCCAACTCGTCAAAAGCGCGGGTCATCGTCATGGCCGAGTATCCCAGCAGCGGGGCCATTTCAGTTGGAATCAGCACTTGCCCTGCATCGCGGAGCAATGCGTAGAGGACGACAACCTGAGTTGACGGGCTGAAGCTGGGAACCTCCTCGCGGATTCTGCGGAAATGTTCGCGCAAATCAATCGCCAACATCGGCAGGTACATCTGGTTGCCGGGAACAATAAACGGCACTTTCTGTTCGATCAGTCGTTTCCTGTTGTACGCCGTCACCTGCGTGCGGACATAGATAAGGTCCACGTGCTGCTTGGTCTGGAGCATGTCTAGGTGCTTGCGCACCGTCGCTGGCGACTGCTCCTCGGGATTGGTGTCGATGACAAGCAGGGCGTGGAGTCCTAGCAGCTCCGCTTGCGCAAATCTGTACCTCTCCTTGAGGAAGTGCGGCAATCGGTCGGCGCCGCTCCAAGGCTTAGCCTTGACGGCAATGCCCAGGGCCTCGTGAACATAGCGTTCGAGTTCATGGATATCGGGACGCACTTGCAGCTCCTCACACTTAATGCACACTAACATAGCAAATGTTAGTGTGCATTTCAATGGTTACATCGCAGGGCGGAAAATTGCAGTACACAGGAAGTAAAGGGGTAAGCAGGAGATCGGTGCCGGTCCCACGGGGCCAGCTCTTCGGCCCGTAAAGTCTGTCGTATTCTGTCGGAAATACGGCCAATAGGTTCGTGTTTTGTGGTCGTGATCCCAACATGATGTGCTGTGTTTTCTATAACTTGAACTCATCCCTACGTTTGAGGATTCCAAAAAGGATCGCCGAGCGATTCCGGTGCCGAATAATGAACGCAGTGCTCATGCGTACCTAGTGATAAACGCCGGTCTGGATTTATTGTTGATCGGTCCCCATCGTAACCGAGAAATGCCGATGTTGAATCCTTTGACCAAGGCGTTAGGAGCTGCACTACGATACCCACTGCGGCCGATGCGAGAATTCCATTCGACCATACGACTTGCGGTGTACCGCCTGCATGGCCGTACCGTTGTTCCTCCAAGGCGCAATCTGATTCCCTAATGTGCCCCATGCACAGGAAACAGGGCTTGCCTGGCATCGAAAGGACTACTTGGCCGGAAATGGTATAGGGCTCTGCCACGTGAACATCCATGCCAATGTCTATCAAGGGGATCAGTGCGGCGCGGCAAACCCGTTCAATTTGCACCTTCGTGGCAAATCCCTCGATGCAGCTAACAACCACGTCGGCATTGCGCAGGACTTTCAGATTCGATTGCCATTTCTCTTGGATCGGAAGGATGTGTGCGTGCGGGTTGAGATTCCTTATCAGCCGTGCAGAGACTTCAACCTTCGGAGTTCCGAGCAGTGCATCCTGGTAGGTAGCCCCAACAGTTCTGTTTAGATTCGGGGGCTCGATCTTGTCCGGATCGATGAGAATGAAGTTGCCAATTCCGAGGTGGGCGAGTTGTTGGGCCACATGTGAGCCACCGCCTCCGAGACCAACGACCGCGACCGTGGAGTCTGTGAGTATCTGAATGCTGTGTTCGCCCAGAAACGACTGCCGGTCTAGAATGCTCTCCATGTGGCCTCCTGAGTGATCTTGAGAGGACTACCGACAACCGAGAATTTCTGAATGATTTGCGGGGCCTCTTGTCTCGGATACCAGCACAGTCCAGCCATTTCGTCATGGCTGAGCACTAGCGTCCCATGCGGATGGTCAGGTTCGACGTTCCAAAAATTAGGAACAAATTCTCGTGATTCTCGAAGGTCGGCGCGGCTGAACCAAGGCTTCTCATAATGATCGTGAAGATGGACATGGAATATGCTTGCTTTTTGCGATAACGCCGCCTGCATTGCCGCTCGCATGGCGTCGGAATTGAAGACGCAACCGAATCGTTCATCGGGGATATACCAGTCGTCGGGAGTCACGAGATAGCTCTGTGCAAGGATCAGTGTGCTGTTGCCCGCCATGGACGGCTTGCAGATTATGAATCCCATGCGCTCGGCTGCAAATTGGTGAGGACGTACGAGGTCTTCATGGACGACTTCGTAAAGACCCCGTTCGATCTTGAAATGAACCTTCATCGCAGCGCCCCCAGGTGTTGAGCGAGCACCTCCATCGGTCGGTCGGAATTGGTGACACCATTCCACGAGAAGGCAAACCATTCCCGCTGGAATATCACGGCATTCTTGGTATTCCAGTTCAGGTTCGTATGCGAAACAATCGGCTCCGAGAAAAAGAGCCTGGTCGGATAGTCGTTAACGGTCGTCGATGCAATGCGAAGTAACGCATCAACCTTACGCGGACGGCATTGCTGCCCGAGTGTCAAGGAAGGCAGGAAGATGTATGTTGAACCACCTTCCTGCATTTCAACGGCGCCCGCGCACACTTGATTGAGCTCGTCGGCCGCTTCCTTACTCAGCATAGGATGAGCCTCCACGGCGCACGTGACTAATGAAGGACTCTCCGCCGCAGATGTGGATCGTGGCGTTGTCATCCAGCGGCACCATTGTGCCTTCACGCAGTTCCTCCAACTCATAGTTGGCCGGGACTCCGACTTCGGCCTTCAACTGCGAGACAAGGTATTCACCTGGGCGGACCTCGTGTGGCTTTCCGTCCACGGTGATCTTTACCTTCTCCGGATGCGGGTGCTTGTGATGGTGCTCAAGCTCCTCTTTCTCGGCCTCCAAGCGCTCGATTTCGCGCGTGTCCTTTGTGATTTCTGCGAGGTCGCGCTTAATTTCGGCATCAATGCGCTCCTCGCGCTCTTCCAGCGGGTCTTTCATAGTCTTTTCGTCGCTCATTGCGATTTTCCTTTCTTTTGGTCTGATAGTCGGCCCGTTAGGTCGGCCAATCAGGTAACTTTAACGACAAATACGCATAACCGCTACTCCGCTGATTAGCGTATCGCAATGTCAAAAAAAAGCAAGCCCTTCAAAATAGGCCTTTGACTTCGGCTGTTTCCGCAAGGAATCCCCGCCGTAACAGGCGGACCCTTGCCGCGTCCTTGGAAACGGAAAAGGCCTTGACTACTTCATCAACGAGGGCGGCTCCGGCGTCCGTTTGTAGGAAAATTCTCGGTCCATGAATGCCCTCGTTCTGGACAAACTGCTGCACTGCCCTAGTCAATGCTGTGATAGGCATCAAATAAGCCCCACAGGCGAATCCGGCCTGCCATTCCATCCAGTCGGCTTCGCTGGCGGTCAGCATGTTGGATCGCTTGCACTGATTCGATTCCGGCTTTTCCTCTACATCGAACAAGGAACGTGGCTTCACGGCGCCATCAAACATGAATCCATGCAACAACACATGACCGAGTTCGTGGGTTAGCGTAGTGCGCAGTCGATTTTCCAGGCGGGAGTCCTCGGTTAGCCGTTTATTGATTTTGACAGTTGGTTTTCTGCTGGAATAGAAATCAGTCACGCCTTCTACGTCATCCCCGAGATCGGTTGGTTCAGCGTAAAGATCGAGGAAATCCACATTCTGTTCAAGTACCACGGTCAGATCATCTGTCGATATCGGGAACCGGATACCCCCGTGGCGCTTCTTGAGAAACGCATTGATCGTTGATTCACATTCAGCGTCCAGCTCATCCGGCAAATAGTGTGGACGTTTTGCAAATCTTCCGGTTCGATCCTTGACCCACCTCATATGTACTTTCATTTCTTCAGGTTCTTTCGGAACGCCTGAAAAGCCTGCTCAACCAGCTTGGGGTCAGAACCGACAAGATTCCGCTTCAGTTCATCTGGAATGCTGCCTGCAGCCAAGATCAAGTAATCCTTTGAAAGGTGAAGTTCGCGAGCGAATTGAACAAGAATCGACTCTGCCGGAGGATTTCGCCGGTCACGTTCGATATCGTTCAAATATTGGGGAGAAATTGGTTCTCCGTCCTCTTTTTTGATTCGGGCAGCCAACTCCTTCTGACTGATGCCCAGTTTCTTTCGTGCTTCGGCGATGATTTCTCCAAATGACATACGTTACCTATTGATCCGCTGATTAGCGTATCATATAATTCCGGAAAGTTTAAATGCAGGGTCGAACACCTTCGCGAAGATTCAGGCAAGCGTATCCGGCCAGCAATGGAGATTCCATGGGGTTTCAATTCATCCACGCAGCTGACTTGCACTTGGGAAGTCCATTTCTTGGCCTCGCCATGCACAACGAGGAAATTGCAAAGCGCTTCTCGTCTGCAAGTCGCGAAGCATTCACTGATTTGGTGACGCAAGCCATCGATTTAGGGGTAGCGTTCGTAGTGATTGCAGGTGACATTTACGATGGTGATTGGAAAGATACCTCAATTGGGTTGTTCTTCAATCGAGAGTTGGGGCGCCTCGATCGCTCGGGAATCCCGGTGTTTATCGCCAAGGGAAACCACGACGCGGAGAGCATAATAACCAAAGCAATATCACTGCCATCCTCGGTGGCAGTTTTTCCCTCATCGAAAGCAGAGACGTTTCCAATAGAGAACATCAGGGTCGCACTACACGGCAGAAGCTTTCCGCACCGTGCCGTGAAGGACAACTTTGCCCTCTCTTATCCGCCGCCGACTCCTGGGTGGTTCAACATTGGTGTACTTCACACTTCATGTGGGAGACCGAATCATGACAACTACTCCCCATGCTCCGTGAGCAATCTTACCTCCCGTAATTATCAATACTGGGCTCTCGGGCACATCCATGAATACGAAGAAGTGTGTCGCGATCCTTGGGTGGTGTTTCCCGGCAACCTCCAAGGCCGCGGAATCCAGGAGTGTGGCCCCAGAGGAGCCGTTCTCGTTGATGTACGGGATGGCGAAGTGAAAGAAGTGAAGCGCCTGATTTTGGACAAAGCACGTTGGGCGATTGCCCGTGTCGACATTGCGGAGATTGAGACTGAAGCAGACGTTCTGCAACAGATTGAGAAGGTAGTCCGGCCCCTGGTAGATCAAGCGGAAGGCAGATTGTTGGCGTTGCAGCTTCGGCTGCATGGCGTATCAAGCCTCACCCGCCGATTGAAAGCACGTATCGATGACCTCTCTGACGAAGTTCAGGCAATCCTACATCGTTTCCACGATGATGCCTGGCTTCAGAAATTGCGTGTCGAAACTGTTGAACCGACGATGACTATCGACAGTGCGATCAGCTCAATCGACTTTGCTTCGGTGCTCGACGGAATCGAGCGGGACGCGGTTGTTCGAGCGGCGGCCGCTAATGAGCTCGCAATCATGAAAGGCAAACTTCCCGGGGGAGTCGCCGGCGATAGTGCTGCTGCCGATGATCTAGATGCACTTCTTGCAGAAGCCCGCGACCTCGTGCTCGGGCGTGTGAACTCGTAATTAGGATCGGACACATGCGCATACGCGATCTCATGCTCGACAAATACGGTCCATTTTCGGGCCAGTCGCTCCATTTCCGGCCCGACGCCACACTCCATATTGTGTTCGGGCCAAATGAGGCGGGTAAGAGCTCTGCGCTCGCCGCCATCACGGATATTTTCTTCAAGATAGAACCTCGGACCCAATACGACTTCTTGCACAAAGCGAAGGATTTGCGCCTTGGTGGCGTAGTCGAGGCCCGCAATGGAAGCTGCCTAACCTTTCAGAGGCGTAAGGGGAACAAGGACACGCTACTGGATGCGAGTGGTGCCCCGATTCCCGATGAGTCGCTGCTTCCTTTCCTCGGCAATTTAACTCGTGAGGTGTTTGTTCGTGCGTTCGGACTCAACACCGAGACGCTACGTCAGGGCGCGGAGGACATGATGAAGAACGGCGGCGAAATTGGGGCTACTCTTTTCGCCGCAGCTTCAGGGCTGAGAGGTATGACGGATCTTCGGCGTCATCTGGAGAATGAGGCCGACGCTATTTTTGCGGCCCGTGCGTCGAAAGACCGAAGGTTCTACCAGATCCTTGATCGCTACGAAGCGTCGCGGCGGCAAATCCGCGAGTTGGAGCTCAAGGCAAGCGACTGGCTAGCACTCAATGATGAGATAGACGCGTATTCCGTGGAGCTAGCAGAAATAGCGACCAAGCGCGCCGATAACTCAGCGGAACGGGCGCGTTTGTCCAGACTCAAACGTGTGGCACCGCTGGTGCGTCTCATCGATGCTGACCTCGCCGTATTGCGAACGATTGGCACCCTGCCCCAGGTGCCAGGCGATTTTACGAGCCGGTTGCAAGCCGCAATCGACAGTCATCGGGAAGCGACAAGCGCGCGCACGCGCGCGCTTGAAGATCAACAAAGCTTAGAGCTAGAGCTGTCTGGGATAGTGGAGGATGAAGCCCTCCTGGCCAACGCTGCCGAGATTCAGGCGTTAGTCGCAAAGACAGGAGCCTACGACAAGGATCAGCGCGACCTTCCGCGCATTCAAGCTGAAGCCGATGGCTATTCTGCAGAATTGAGGCAGCTGGCCATACGTCTGGGTATACGCGATGTGGAGCATGTCGTGCTGAATCAGCCGGCCGATACGGCATCGGTAGCTGTCCACGGCCTGATCTCCGAGGGCAAACAGCTGACGGCGGCTCTCGAACGGTGCACGAAAAACATCACTTCGGAATCCAAAACGCTTGGCGGGTTTGAACGGCAACGTGCCGCTGGCGAAGTTGTCCCGAACCCGCGCCGTTTGCGCGAGAAACTCACGGCGCTTGGCCCCGTACTCAAGCAGCTCGACCGGCGTGTCGAGGTCGAACGTGCATTAACCGCCGAAAAAAGGAGCATTGAAGGCGCAGCGGCTCGACTGCACCCTCCCATAGCGGACTTAAGCACGGTCGCCTGTGCTTCATTGCCCAGTGCGGAAACGGTCACCCGTTTCCGCTTGGAACACGATCGATTCGCAGCAGAACTCCAACGTGCGAAAGAGCATGCCACTAAACTCGCAGACGCGATCGGCGGATTCCAGAAAAGGTTACAGTCCTATCAGGCCCACGGCCCTATACCATCTCCGGAGGCGATTGCGGCAGAACGTCAGGAACGCGACAAAGCTTGGTTTCTGCTCCGAGATTCATTGCTCGGGAAGGCTCCGGCAGTGACTGGAGCGGAATTGAGCGGAACCGTTCTTGTCTTCGAAAAGCACGGTTCCGAAGCCGATCGACTGGCGGACTCTGCCCTCAAAAATGCCGACCTGGTTGCGAGGCATGCAGCAGAGGTCGCACATTTAGCCGAACAACAAGCTGAGCAGGTCAGCGCAAGCGAGCGAGAAGCTGCACTCAAGAAGGATTTCAACGTCCACCTCGAAGCTTGGAAGGAACTCTGGCGGCCGGCTGGCATTGATCCACTACCGCCGCTGGAGATGGCGACATGGTTGTCGCAAGTTCAGGCACTGGTGCTGCGTCTCGATAAGAACAACACACTCACCGATGAGCTAGCTGGCATTGATGCAGATGTTGCCGCAATCCTACCAGCAGTAGAAAGCCTGGCCGCCGAGGCCGGAGTACCACGAGTGGATGGATTGGATGCGAGTGCTCTAATTGCGCAAATCCAAACTAGACTAATCGCGGTTGAGAAACTCTGGGACGATTCCAGCAAGCTGGAGACGAGTATCGCCAATGCCCAATCCCGTATTGCCCAGCTGCGCGGCGACGATGCCGAGGTTACTGCCCAGTTGGAAGGATGGCAGTTGCGTTGGGCTGCAGCTATCCCGGGCATTGGTTTGTCTCCATTGGCAACAATTGAGCAAGCCGAGGCTGCACTTGCCGCTTGGCAGAAAGTTCCGGATATTTTGCGCGAGCGCGATAGTCGTCAGCGGAGAGTGGCGGGCATGCAACGCGATAGCAACAGCTTTGAAAGCCGCGCTCACATCATCATTGAAATTGCCGCCGCAGATCTCATCTCACTTCCCATCGAAGCGGCCGTAAAGAAACTCAATGAGCGACTCAGCGAAGCCACAAATGCCAAAGCACGTCGGGATCAGGTAGCAAAGAGACTTGATAAGGCGACTCAAACCCTGGGGGCAGCAGACCGAAAGTTGGAAAAGGTCACTGCCGAGCTGAATACGCTCACCGCCGCAGTTCCCCCGGACACCGACCTCCTGGACCTTCTGGAGCGCTTTTCTCGTCGGGAGGAAACAAATAAGACTCTGGCAGACCACCGGGATCAGCTCATTGCTCAAGGGGAGGGGTTTACCGAAGACCAGCTTCGCACCGAATTAGCAGAGTTCCATGTAGATGAGGCCGCAGCTAGAATTCAGCAGCTGTTGCAGGAGGACTCGGGCCTGGAAGGCGAAGCTCGGGATGCCTTTGCCAACCAGAAGCTTGCAATGAACAGACGCGCCGAGCTCTACAAAGGAGTCGGTGCCGAGCTCGCAAATCAGCAAAAGAAGAATGCAGAGGCAGAACTGCTGATTTCCGCTCGTGATTGGGCGATTGCCAGGTTCGGGGCCCTGCTCGTTGGCCGCGCAATCGAAAAGGCGCGGGGTAGCCAGCAGAGTCCGTTGATTAGCCGCGCCGGCGAGCTGTTTTCTACGATCACTGGCGGTTCGTTCGTAGGTGTCGCGCAAAACTTCGGAGAAGACGACATGCCGTGCTTGGCGGGGAGACGCGCTTCTGAAGAATTAGTCGGCATTCCCGGTCTTAGCGAAGGAGCTCGTGATCAGCTGTATCTTGCGCTTCGGCTGGCTTACATCGAAGAGTTCGCCAAGAATGCCGAGCCGATCCCGTTCATTGGTGATGACCTCTTCACCAGTTTCGACGAGAATCGCACAGCCAACGGGCTCCGGGCCTTGGCTGCAATAGGAAACCAAGTTCAGCCTATTCTTTTCACGCATCATCGGCATGTGGTAGATCTCGCCCGAGAGAAGATTGGCGGAACCGCGGACATAATTGAAATTGGGTGAGCGGGAGCTGCAAACTGGCGCTATGAAACAAGTACAGGAACGGCGGATTGTAGAGCGTTGGCCTGCTTGGTTCAATGTTCACGGTTCCATTCAGAGCATCCTGATGCCATTTGGCTTCGAGCACAGGGATGGTTGGTTCGACATTGTCGTGCGGCTCTGCGAGCGTTTGGAGCCACTTGTCGCACAGTTCGAACGCGAGCTTGGCCTCAAGTTTGATGTTCTTCAGGCCATCAAGAAGTATGGCGGACTGCGTTTCTACACAAACTACTGGGAAGAAAGCTGTCTCCAGTGCGATTGCAGCCCAATATGATCCTCGATTTCGCGACACTCGATGCGCTTCGAACTCACCATCCGGCGTGGCGACTGCTGCGCTCTGAACATGCACCGCTGGTTGCAAGCTTTCTGCACCGTGTGTTCATCGTGCCGAATGTGCGCGTGATGGCAGCTTCCGATATGGCCGAAGCTCTGAATGATGAGCTTTACGGAATTCGGCAATCGTTAGGTGAGGATACCTTCCCAAAACCTGCCTTGGAGTACCTGAACGATTGGGCTGCACCCGATAAAGGGTGGCTGCGCAAATTCTATCGGGCTGGAACCGACGAGGCACAGTTCGATCTTACGCCCTCCTCGGAGAGGGCACTTGCCTGGTTGGAGCAGTTGTCTGAACGGCAGTTTGTTGGAACAGAATCTCGCCTGCTTACGCTGTTCGATCTACTCAAACAGATGCGCGACGGCACTGAGACTAATCCCGCAAGACGGATTGCCGAGTTGCAGGCACGCCGCAACAAAATCGACGTAGAGATTGCCCAAGTACTATCGGGCCAGTTGCCGATTCTCGACGACAGTGCAGTGAAGGACCGCTTTCAGCAATTCATGCAGGGTGCTCGGGAATTGCTCTCCGACTTTCGCGAGGTAGAGGCCAACTTCCGTCAGCTTGATCGCCGGACGCGTGAACACATAGCTATGTGGGAGGGCGGCAAAGGCAAGTTGTTGGAAGAAGTGCTCGGTGAGCGCGATATCATCACCGATTCCGATCAGGGGCGGAGCTTTCGGGCATTTTGGGAGTTCTTGCTTTCCACCCGCCGCCAGGAGGAGCTTTCTGGACTCTTGGATTGTGTGATGGCGTTGCCCGCCGTTGAAGCGTTGGAACCTGACGCCCGGCTTCGCCGAGTCCATTATGACTGGCTGGAAGCGGGAGAGCATACCCAGCGCACCGTGGCCCTGTTATCGGAACAGTTGCGACGTTTTCTAGACGACCAAACCTGGCTGGAAAACAGGCGCATCATGGACATCCTGCACAGCATTGAGCGTAATGCTCTGGCGCTACGAGATGATCAGCCAAAAGACGTTGTGATGGAACTAGCAGAGCCGCATCCGGAGATTACGCTGCCCATGGAGCGTCCATTATTCACCCCACCCTTGAAACCGATCATTGACAGCCTCAGTTTGCGATATGGCAGCGAGGATATCGACGCACAGGCGTTGTTTGATCAAGTGGTGGTGGACAAAGCGCGACTAACTCGCCATATCCGCCATGCCCTGCAAGATAGCTCTCAAATATCTTTGAGCGAACTGCTGGAGAGGCACCCACTGCAACAGGGATTGGCCGAGTTAATAACATATCTGCAACTCGGATGCGATGTTTTCACAACTGTTGTCGACGAATGTAGTCAGGAATTCATACACTGGGAAGCTACCGCACCTCAAGGAACCAAGCTGCTCCGCAACGCGCGGCTGCCCCAAGTAATTTTCGTACGATAGCCAAATATACGGGATAACGCTGAATGGCAGACGACGTATCCAACACGATTCCGAAAACAACTCCAGCAGCAGACTTGTCGACTCTATTAATCGGCTTGCTGAAAGGTGTACTGCACCGCGACGCCGATGAGCGCCTGTGGGGTGTGCTGCTGAGTTTGCAGGCGCGTGTCCGCGACTACGTGACGGTACTTCATTTGGACATGGTTCTGGATGAGGCGGAAGGCTATGCCTTTCTGAAAGGCCGCCCGGAACCCAAAGACGAAGAACAAGCGACCTCACTTCCGCGCTTGGTGGCACGACGGCAGCTTTCATTCCCGGTCAGCCTACTGTTAGCACTGCTGCGGAAGAAGCTGGCTGAGTTCGATACTCGCGGTGGCGATACGCGGCTGGTTATGAGTCGTGATGAAGTTATTGAGTTGGTCCGCGTGTTCATGCCGCAGGCCACCAATGAGACCAAGTTCATGGATCAGTTCGAGACCCATATCAACAAGGTGGTTGAGCTGGGCTTTCTGCGCAAGCTCAAGCCCGCTGACGGCAGCGCTTCGTCCGGAGGAGCCAGCTACGAGGTGCGGCGAATCCTGAGGGCTTTCGTGGATGCACAGTGGCTGGGCGAATTGGATGCGCGTCTGGAGGGCTATCGCACACAGTTCGCGAACAGTTCCCCCAACGAGGATGAGAGGGAGCATGGATGATACGCAGGCGCTTGATCTGGAGTTTGCGACGGAAGGCCCGTTATCTGGATTCCGCCTTCAACGGTTGGAGATGTTCAATTGGGGTACATTCAACGGCCAAGTGTGGACTCTCCAACTGAACGGCCGGAACGGCTTGCTAACTGGAGACATAGGGTCGGGAAAATCCACATTGGTCGACGCCATCACGACTTTGCTTGTTCCTGCCCAGCGAGTTGCCTACAACAAAGCAGCTGGAGCCGACAGCAAGGAACGATCACCGCGCTCCTATGTGCTCGGCTACTTCAAGTCGGAGCGCAACGAGATCACGGGCGCGGCCAAGCCGGTTCCCCTGCGCGACAGCAACAGTTATTCCGTCATCCTCGGGGTCTTTCATAACGCTGGCTATGACCAGACCGTATGCTTGGCCCAAGTCTTCTGGATGAAGGAACCGCATGGGCAACCGGCACGCTATTTCATCGGTGCGGATCATGAGCTTTCGATTGCGTCTGACTTTGCCAACTTCGGCCCGGATATTGTGCAGCTTCGCAAAAAACTGCGTGGGCTGGGTTGCGAAATCTTTGACACCTTTCCGCCTTATGGAGCTTGGTTCAGGCGCCGTTTCGGAATTGAGAATGACCAGGCTCTGGAGCTGTTTCATCAGACCGTCTCGATGAAGTCAGTGGGGAATCTCACTGACTTTGTGCGCAGCCACATGTTGGAACCGTTTGACGTAGCGCCGCGCATTCAGGCTTTGATCGGCCATTTCGATGACCTCAATCGCGCGCATGAGGCTATTCAGAAAGCCAAGCGGCAAGTTGAGATGCTGACGCCACTGGTGGCCGATTCCGCCAGGTACACGGCACTCACAGCGGAGGTCGACTTTTTGCGGCAGTGCCGCGATGGACTGCGTGCCTACTTTGCAAACTTGAAACTCGGACTTCTCAACAAGCGGCTGGGACAGATCGAGGAAGAATGGAATCGAGCAGACGGACAGGTGCGGCGGCTTGATTCGGACTTGAGCGAGAAGGATGACAAGATTGCCGACCTGAGGAAGGCCATTAACAACAATGGCGGAGATCGTCTGGAACAGCTTGCCACAGAGATTCGTAAGAAGGAGCAGGTGCGGGAGGCGCGCCAAAACAAGGCGGAACGCTATGGAAGACTGGCAGCTGTTCTGAATGAGCCTATCGCCACGGATGCTGCGGTATTCGACAGTCAACACAGCCGATTTAGGTCCTGGCGCGAAGAAGATCGCAGCCACGACGCGGAATTGCAAAACTCCCTCACCGAGCATGGCGTGACACTTCGTCAGGGACGGCAAGAACACCACGAGTTGTCGGCAGAGATTGACAGCCTGAAAAGTCGCCGTAGCAATATTGATGCTCGGCAGATTCATCTCCGCACCGCGATCTGCGGGGCGTTGGGCTTAAACGCAGACGAGATGCCCTTTGTTGGTGAGTTGATTCAGATCCGTGATGGTGAGCACGCTTGGGAAGGCGCTGCTGAGCGTCTATTGCGGAGCTTTGCACTCACAATGCTGGTGCCCGATGCGCATTACAAGATTGTTGAAGAATGGGTGGATGATCAGAATCTGAAGGGCATGCTTGTGTATTTTCCTGTGCGTCTTCTCAAAGCAGGCAATTTGCCGGAACTACATCGCGATTCGTTGGTGCACAAACTGCTTATCAAACCAGACTCGCCCTATTACGACTGGCTGGAGCGCGAACTTGCCTACCGCTTCAATGTCGCTTGCTGTATAACTCACGAACAGTTCCGGCGTGAAACGCGCGCCATTACACGTGCGGGTCAGAGCAAAGATCCAAGCGGACGCCACGTAAAGGACGACCGTTACCGCATCGACGATCGCAGCCGCTATGTGCTGGGTTGGAACAACAGCGCGAAGATCGCCGCATTGGAGGACAAACGAAGCCAACTCGAAACCCGCCTAGGCGATATGGCGGTCAGGATAAGTGATATTCAGAAGCAACGAAAAGCGCTTGAGAACCGACTAGATGCCCTCACACGCCTTGACGAGTTCAATGCCTTCGAGGAACTGGACTGGGCCACTGTTGCGACCGAGATAGCCAAGCTCAGCGACGAGCGGAAGCAGTTGGAGGCAGCTTCAGATGAACTTAGACTGTTGAATGAACAATTAAAGGATCGTCTGGAAGCGCGCAGGAAAACAGAGGCCGATCTGCTAGCTGCGAGGGCGAGATGTACAACAGCCGAGGAACGCCGAAGAGTGGCATTGGAGCTAGTCACTCAGACCGAGACGCTGCTGGCCGGCGTTGTAGTGGATGAAGCTCTTTCGTTAAGGCTGGAAGCAATGCGCACCGAAGCCTTGGGTGAGCACCAGCTCACCGTTGAATCGTGCGACCCTCGCCAACTGGATGTGCGCAACTGGTTGCAGGCGCGAATCGACGCCGAGGACAGGAAGATCAAGTCCCTCGCGGAGAAAATCATCAAAGCCATGTCCTTGTTCAAGGAGGCATTCAAGCTCGATACGGCAGAAATAGACGCCAGCCTGGAAGCCGCATACGAATATGAGAACCTGCTTACCCGACTGAACAGGGACGACCTGCCACGCTTCGAAGCGCGCTTTAAGGAACTGCTCAACGTCAACACCATCAACGAAATCGCCAACTTCAATGGCCAACTGGCCCGGCAGCGCGAGACCATCAAAGACCGTATCGCGCAGATCAACCAATCCCTATCCGCCATTGATTACAACGCGGGCCGCTATATTGTGCTGGAGTCGCAACCCAGCCTAGACGCCGAGATTCGGGATTTTCAGCAGGACTTGCGCACGTGCACCGAAGGGGCAGTAACCGGGTCGGACGACGCGCAATACTCCGATGCTAAGTTTCTCCAAGTCAAGGCCATTATCGATCGCTTCCGTGGGCGGGAGGGTCTGACAGAGCTTGACCGGCGTTGGACGGAGAAGGTCAGCGATGTCCGCAACTGGTTTCTTTTTGCGGCGAGCGAACGCTGGCGCGCAGACGACACCGAACATGAGCACTACTCCGATTCTGGAGGCAAGTCAGGTGGGCAGAAGGAAAAGCTGGCGTACACGATTCTTGCTGCTAGTCTCGCCTACCAATTCGGTCTTGAATGGGGAGCGGAGCGCTCGCGCTCCTTCCGTTTTGTCGTGATCGACGAGGCATTTGGACGAGGGACGGATGAATCCGCACAGTACGGCTTGAAACTGTTTCGACAGCTTAATCTGCAACTGATGATTGTCACGCCGCTGCAGAAGATTCATATCATCGAACCCTTCGTCTCCAGTGTCGGATTTGTTCACAATGATGGCGGGAAAGATTCAAAGCTCCGGAACCTATCTATCGAGGAATATCGCGAGCAGAAGGAAGCGATTGAGCCGCAATCCACAGAGGAAGTGGCACTGTGAATTGGAGCAGCACGAAGGATCTGAAAACGAAGCTGATGCGGATTTGGGAACGCGGAGATCTGCTGCGTGAAGCTTTGACCGAGAACCATCACTTTCCTTTACGCCTATCACTCAAAACTCCAGACTCCAACGACCTATCGAGTCGCTTCGACGCGGTGCGTTCATGGGCTGCCGAACTGGCAGCAAATCCTGTTTTGCGTCTGGAGTTCCGGGAGGTCAAGCACCGCGTCCAAGGTGCGCAACGATTGCCGACAAACGCGTGGATCGACTCCTTGGAAGGCGCTCTGAGCTGGCTCAACAAGCACCGTGAGTGGAGCCGTTTCTTGAGCTTGGTCGAAATCACCCGGCATTCTCTTCCTGGCTTGCTGCCTTGGCTGGAAAAGCATCCTCTGGAAGCTTTGGAGTTGGCGAACGAATGGCCGCGGCTGCTGACGGTGGTAGCATGGCTCGTTGACAATCCACGCCCCAACATCTATCTACGGCAGGTGGACCTTCCCGGATTGCATACGAAGTTCATCGAAGCGCATCGCGGTATTTTGGCAGAGTTGCTTGATCTGGTGTTATCTTCTGAAGCCGTGGACAACACCAAGAGCGGCTCGCGCCAATTCTCAGCTCGCTATGGATTTCTGGAAAAGCCGGTACTCATTCGCTTCAGGGTGCTTGATCCAGAGATCATATGGGGACTCGGTCCGCTGTGTCCAGACATCGCATTGGACGCAGAAAGCTTCAGTCGGTTGCACATCGGCACTAAGCGGGTCTTCATTACCGAGAACGAGACCAATTTTCTGGCTTTCCCGCACGTGAGCGGTTCTATCGCAATATTTGGAGCCGGCTACGGCTGGGAGGCCCTGGCACGCTGCCATTGGCTAAATCAATGTGCAATTCACTATTGGGGGGACATCGATACCCATGGCTTTGGCATATTGGACCAGCTGAGAGCTCACTTCGATCATGCGGACTCGTTTCTAATGGATCGAGCGACGCTCTATGCGCACAGCTTGTTCTGGGGCGTCGAGGAATGTCCACTGCAAGCGGACCTGATCAGACTGACACAAGAAGAACGAACTCTTTATCATAGTTTACGCGACAACTCGATCCGAGAAGGATTACGGCTTGAGCAGGAGTACGTCAGCTTCGGCTGGCTCAATGAACGTCTTCGGAATCTCATCTGTGACGTAGATGCGCCCATCCAACATGATGGCGTTAGGAGTCCCAGATCGGAATCCTGGAATGCGATAAACGAGATCGGAAATGTGATGAAGCACCGGGGAGGAAAGGTCCTGCTTAGGCCGTCATGAAATCGGCAGCTTTCATGACGGAATGCGGCCCCGTATCCTGGATGGCATGGAGCACGAGCATGGTCAAGCTGGCGAAGACCTCACTGTGAGCCCATGCGACTTGTTTTAGTGATTTTCACCTAACCACTTCCCCCACCCACCTGAAATCTGACAAGATCCTCGCTTTCCAGTTTCCAAATTGGAAATTATGGGCTTACAATGTTCTCCATGCAGGGTCAAGATATCGCGATTCTCCTCAAACTCGCCATTCAGGATGACCTTTCGCTTCCATCGAAGGACCTGGCGGCAAGCCTGTTCATTTCGCCTTCGGAAATCTCCAAGGCGCTAAGGCGCTGCGTTAATTCCGGATTGTTGTACATTTCAGGTGCGGAAAAGCGGGTGAATCGGACCGGCCTGTTTGAATTTCTGGAGCATGGTCTGCGATACGTCTTCCCGCCTGCGATGGGCTCGCTGGTGCGCGGCATACCCACGGCTGCCGCCGCCGAACCTTTGAAGTCACGCCTTCTGGAAGACGGGGAGCCCCCCTTGGTCTGGCGTTTCGCGGAGGGGACCGTTCGAGGCATCGCCATCGCGCCTATTTACAAGGGAGCGCCAAGAGCTGCGCTTCATGATTCCAGCTTTTATGCGGTACTTGCACTCGCTGATGCCATTCGGGGCGGCAGGACGCGCGAGCGGAATCTCGCTGTAGAACTGCTCAAGAAGGAGATTCATGCCTGACCCAAATTTGCCGTTGCTCGAGGACGCAGCGCGCAAACTTGCTCCTTTTCTCGACGAGATCGTATTTGTAGGCGGCGTCACGCTCGGCCTGCTGATTACGGATGAGGCCGCCGCACCGATTCGCGGTACGACAGATGTTGATGTGATCGCAGAGATTCTCACCTATACCGATTACGTCGTCTTTTCGGAGCGCCTTCGAAAAGCGCAGTTTGCGGAAGATCAGCAACTCACCTGCCGCTGGCATAATGGCACCTTGACGTTGGACGTACTCGCGTTGAACAAAGAAGTCCTGGGGTTCACGAACATCTGGTACGAGGCCGCGCTACACCACTCTGCACCGGTTGCTCTCCCGAGCGGACCAACGATTCGCGTCATAACCGCCCCCTATTTCCTAGCGACCAAGATGGAAGCGTTTCGTAGTAGAGGAAAAATGGACTTTCAAGCGAGCCACGATCTGGAAGATTTCGTAGCCGTTATTGAAGGGCGCGCCGATATAGACAGCGAAATTGAGCAGTCAGAGAGGGATGTCCGGCAGTATCTCGCCGAAGCCGCTGCAAACCTCCTGGCAGAACCCCGGTTTCTCGACGTTCTGCCCGGATTTGTTTTAGACGATGGACGCGTTCCAATGATTCTTGAACGACTTTCATCCATCGCGAAAGGTCTTTGATGAACCATGGTCTCAGATTTCGAAAATGAATGGAGCGAGCTTTCCCGGAAGCTTTCCTGCCTCGTTTGGGTATCCCATTGGGTTGCAAATGACACGAGTCTCGTTCATCCAATAATCACATCGCTGATGCGTGTGCCCATGAATCCACACACTAGGCTTTCTGCTGAAAAGCGGCTCGACGCCGCTCGCAACAAACCACGGCTGCGTGGCAGACGCTCTATAGACGTCCGGTGTGGACCGCTCTGAGGGCAGGTGATGCGTGACGACGATGTCACCCACCCGAAGTTCGTGACTGAGCCAATCGCGAAACCTCTGGTGCCGAGCTCCGGCCTCTTCGATCACATGTGGAATCAAGCGCGAATCGTTGACCAGACTTGCGCTGAGGATCAGATCAGGACTCTTCGGCAACCACATCGTGTCGCCTAGGAAGCGTCTTTCGGCAAAATGGAAAGGTGCACCCGTCCTCAAGACCGTCAGATTAGGCACGTTCTGCTCGATCTCCAGCAAAGCCTCGTCAACGGCTGTCATCTCCTTGCACCCATAGTACTCATGGTTGCCGGGGACAAACAGCACGTGGTTTTCGCGGTTGCACAGTTCTGAAAAGAAAGCTCGCGATCTCTGACTGATGACATCAAAATCGCCTGCGACGATGCAGATTGCAGCCCTCTCCCTATCCTCCGGGTGGATCGCACGGAAATACTTCCGATAACTCCCGCCGGCGGCATGAAATTCGAGATGCTGGTCGCTAACGATCTTGGCTTTCATCTGTTCCCTGCGAGGCCGTGGCTTGTCCCTCTCGGCCATCTTCACCAGGAGAGGTGCCGGGGCCGACGAGGGCGCTTGATTCTCGCGCCGCAATTCTTGTCATCATCACCGCCTGAAGTTCTTCAAAGTGCCAAGGTCGAAACGCATGAGTATCAACTCCGACGTCCATCGAAAGAGACCGGGCATCATCGGGTAGATTGCCATGCGAATGTCCATAGAGATGCCAAGCGCCTTGCGCGTGGCGTGGCCAGACCTTCATCGCATAGTGGCAAAGCACAATTTTCTGCTTCGCCACGTTGATCTCCGACAGTACGCCCCAAGTGGCGAAGAGATGCTGCTGCGTTCGCGCAATCTTGTCGTGATTGCCTTCGATAAAGTGGATCGCCTTACAGGCCAGGCGCTTCCGATAGGCAATCACTTGCTCTGCTCTCCCTTGGCAAAAGTCCCCAAGGAAATAGAGAATGTCGTTCGGCTTAACGCAGGCGTTCACGCCGTCTGCGATCGCATCGTCCATGGCCTGCACGTTCGCAAAAGGGCGATTGCAGTACCGAATGATATTGAAGTGCCCGAAGTGGAAGTCGGACGTGAACCAGATATCACGCATACTCCCTCATTCTCGCTGATATAAGCCCGGTTGCGCGACCCTACGCTGATACGACAACCGCCAGATGCTCACCGCAGCCTGATACCTAAGTTGGGTTTCCAATCGTCAGCCCCAGCCGATTGAGCCGCCAGCTTTCGGATTTGAGATGCTCTTTCATCTTTGGCGTCCCAATCAGCTTGTGGATTAGTGCGGCTGGACAGGAGCTGTGTTTGCGGAACAGCTGAAGGAGATCGATCGTAACCCCCGGATCGTAGGCCAGCAAATCCTTACGGAGATTATTGATCTGGTATGCGTCGGGCGCCCAAACTGCGCCGTGAGCCAGCATTTCCTCTATGCAACCGAGCGCCTCCCATGCCCCATACCTGGAACCGTTCCTGTCGCCGAAGATCCTGGCCGTATCAAGGTGCCAAATCGCAGTATCAAGCGCGGCCGAGCCACCGTTCGGCTTGTTGTTCGGAGCCGCCCCACTTTCCAAAAGAAATTTGAGAACCTCTCGCTTCTTGGACATGGCCGCGGAATGGAGCAGGTCGGGCATGTCGTCTTTCAGAGGGTCGGGCTTGAGCTTCTTGATCAGGTCGAGATTCCCCGAGTTGCAGGCCTCAGCGAGCCCAGTTGTATAGCACTCGGGATCCTTGGTGTATTCCACGCTCCAGCAAGGCCCTTTGGAGCGTACATCGCCGCCGGCCCAAATGAGCAGATTGACCCAGAGCAAGTCGGCCTTGGCACAGAAATGCCGCAATGCGCAGTCAACTTGCTCCTGGAGGGCCTCCGCAAGTTCCGGGTGATCTCGCTTGCAATCCTTGAATGGACGCAGTGCAGTTCGAACCTTCGCCCCGAAAGCCTCGGCGAAGGGCGACTCTGTGACCAAGTCAGCGCCGCGGCTGACGAAGTACTCAATGATCTTCGGCTCCCAAATTAGGAGGACGTTAGCGAAAGGCACAGAGGCAGGCTCGGCCCCATTTGCCACCAGCAACTCAATGAGGTCCAGCCGCTTCTGGGAGAGTGCTTCACTAAGCGCCGCATTCTTCGATTCCTGGCTGCTTTCGTGCTTTACGACAAGCTCAACCAAGCTATGGAAGCCCGTCTCTACGGCGGCCTGCAACAGGGCCTTTTTCCGCCCGTTGCGGCCAGCGGGCAACCCCAACGGACGGTTGGCGAGAATCCATCGTTCTAGGTCATAGAGCCTACCCGCCCGGACAAGGGTCAATAATAGTTTTGGCTCGGAGAGTTCGGCCGGTGGGACGTTCTTGGAGGCTTGTTTCATGGCTTCGTTAGATTTTACCGCGACGGTGCAAGCAATGGCCTCGTGAATACTTGGGATGGTGCCACAGGGAGCTAGGAATGGAACGATATGATCGCGAACTGCTCTACCAGCAGGTATGGGAGAAGCCCATGTTGAAGATTGCCGAAGAATATGGCGTGTCATCAGTTGCGCTCGGCAAGATTTGCAGGAAACTGGGAGTTCCGGTTCCAGGGCGAGGTCATTGGGCAAAGCTGGCACACGGTCACTCAGGCACCCGGAAACTGCCCCTTACGAAGATGGAAAACGTCCCGGTCATTTACCGGAGCCGACAGTCTGACCAAGTGCGGAAGGCTGCAACCGAGTTGAAAGGGGCGGCATACTCTGAGGTCGGCGAGCTCCTCGCTTCCGGCGCGCTCAAGCCACCAGCAATTGATCCCGCGGCCAAGATTCATCCGCTCATTCGTCACACATCCAGCCTCCTCCGGAGCCAGAGCAGGAAGGATGACCACGGAATTTTGCTTCCCAGAGAAGCTGGCGGGCTAAATGTGAAGGTCACGACCGGGACGTTAGATCGTGCCATGCAAGTGATGGCGCAGGTCTTGGCCGTTCTGGAAGCTCAGGGCCTAACTGTCGAGATTGGACAGGGTGGAGCGACTGTCAGCCTGATCCACGGGCAGCGAATCTCGTTCGGCATCGAGGAGCGCGTTCATAAGGTAGTCACGAAAAAGCCGAGAGTTCCCAATCCAACTGATCGTTGGGACTATGACGAGAGTATTTCCTACGAGGCTTCGGGAAAGCTTGAACTCCTAATCCACACGAGTACATGGGAATCGGGCTCTCTTCGCTGCAAGTGGAGTGACGCCAAGAAGCAGAGGGTCGAGAACTTGGTCCCTGACTTTGTGGCCGGCCTTATGCGCATGGCCATCGCAATACAGCGAGCGGATGAGGAACGAAAGCGTCGCCAGGAGGAACAACAGGCGCGGGAGCAAGAACGCGCGACGCTTCGCAAAATGATCGAAGAGGAAGAGGCCAAAATGGCCGAACTAAATCAATTCGTGGAAAATTGGGAGGAGGCGGAGAGAATTCGCCGATTTACAGCAGCGTACACAGATTGGGCGGGGTCGCGCCCGGCGGAGGAACAGCCAAGGCGCCTCGCGTGGATCGAGTGGGCAAAAAGTCAGGCTGCGCGTCTCGATCCATTTGTTCGTGACAAGCCAAAGTCAGTGTTGGATCGAAAGAACGAACTCCGTGGCTGGTGACATTCGCCCCGTCACCCCTCAGGCGCGACATACGTTAGCGGCATTCTTGCCCCACCTGATGGCGACTAGAAGATGTCCTCTAGCTAGAGCCGACAGGCGGAGGTTAACGCACTTTGCACCGAAGCTCAGCCGACTTTAGCGTGTATTTCTCCGTTATAAAACCGGGGAACATTGAAGGGATTCGGGCTGGTCCCACACGGCCAGCCCGGCGGCCCGTAGCTAAATAGTTTGTCGCATTTTTGTCGCAAATATTGCCCAGAGGGCCGTTTTTGCCGGTCGTGCCGGTTCGTAAGTCCTGTATCGTCTACAACTTAAGATCAGCTTTATTCCATGGCATGGAAGAGGTCGTCGGTTCGATCCCGACCAGGTCCACCAATGATATCTCCCGGAATGAATCCAGACGGGTCTAGATGCTGCGGCATTTATGTTGTTCCTATTTCATTGCCGGTGCGTTAATCCGGCAGCGATGTCATTCCTTGCGTAAAAGATCTTCGATGTAGTCGGCCTCGAACTCCTCCACAACATTGATTCCGTCCGCCCTGGCTGGAATCAGCCAGGCGAGAAGTTTCACACCTGAGCTTCACCAAGGCGGTGCCTGTCTCTTCGGATTGAAGAGCAGGGTCAGCGACCAGGCGGTTAACCAATAATTCACATTTTCTTCATCAGTCATTCATATCGCGGGGTACAGAATCTTCCCAGGGAATCAAGCTGTGCTCTAGATTTTGTATGCTCGTCTGGGCAAAATAGGGCAGTGAATGGAGAAAACATTGGGACCAGTCGATTTCACCACGTATCGAGGAGTTAAGCAGTTACGGCAAGGATTCCTGTGGAGTCGGCCTGCTGAACGCAGGGTGGTTGCTGCCGTCTGTTACCGCCGAGAGGCGAATGGTGAAATTGAATTTCTTCTGGTGCGTACCCGCGCCGGGCGCTGGACTTTTCCAAAAGGGGGAGTCGATGGCGATCCCACGAATGCGGCCGCGGCTGCCCGGGAAGCTCATGAAGAAGCTGGCGTGCGTGGCCGTGTCGAACCGTTCGCTTTCACCCGTTATCTGCACTACAAGAGCCGTGGTGAGGCGCACACTGTGAACGCCCATCTCTGCAAAGTCCTCCACCTTGAGACTCCTCGCGAAACGTATCGCACCCCCCGATGGTTCTCGGCTGAGAAAGCCAAGCGGCGTTTGCGCGAAGGCCGCCCCGAGCGTTATGCAGAGGAACTAGCGGGCCTGGTGGATCACGCCGTCCGCTACCTTGAAAGCAGCCATTCCCAAGCAGGGTTCTGTCGCCTGAACTGAGATTTTTTCGGGTACAATAACGCTGTCGGAGATGGTTGTGGCGAAGGCGGTAGCGGCAAAACCCGTGGAACGCGGCATCGCGTATTGGATGGAGCGGGTCGTCGCAGAGCGCGAGAAAGCTCGCGAGAGCTTCGGCGCCGACGCCGTACACGATCTCCGGGTGGCGCTCCGCCGCTGCCGATCCATGGCTGAAGGTTTCCAAAGCGTGGACGGCGACCCTACCTGGAAAAAAATGCGCAAGGAGGGCAAGGTCATTTTTTCTGCCCTAGGTGAGCTGCGCGATACTCAGGTCCTGCTGGAATGGATCGAACGTCTGCGGAGCGACTGCCCGCCCGTCGCCGAGCGACTCAACAATTATTGTCTGGGACGCGAAGCGGAATTAAAGACGAGCGCTGCCGAGGTCGTGGAAGAGTTCGATACTCGTCGGTGGCTGCAATGGGCGCAAAAACTAGGCGAGCGGGTGGAAGCCGTAGGCAATCCCACTGAGGTCTTTCAGGTACTCGCGCTGGAACGCTATGAAGCGGCACACGTGCTTCACGCCAAGGCTTTGCGCAATCGCAGTAAAACGGCCCTGCACGAATTACGCATCGGCATCAAAAAACTCCGTTACATCGTAGAAAACTTCCTGCCGGAGCAAGAACAATCCTGGGGAAAAGATCTCAAAAACATTCAGGATTTGCTGGGAGAAGTGCACGACTTGGATGTCTTGTTGGACACCGCTTGCCAGATTCATGCCTTCGGTTCGCTACAGGAAAGACAACTCTGGTACGCCGCCGTTTCGCGCGAGCGATCCCAACGCGTGCAGGCCTACCGCGAAAAGATGGTCGGGCGGCATTCTCTATGGCAGGAGTGGAGGAGTGGATTACCCGCGGGAGAGCATCTGTATAGCGCTGTGCTAAAGAGGTTCGAAGCCTGGGCGACAAGCCTCGATCCCGATCCGGCGCATACCCACACTGTCACCCAGTTCAGCCTTGAAATCTTCGACGCCCTGCGGGAGTTTGGCCTGATACCAGAGCGTAAGGCGGGAGCAGTCACACCCCGCGATCTGCTGCAAGTTGCAGCTCTCACGCATGGGGCGGGACGGGGCGCCGCGGAAAAGGCCTGGCATAAGGTCAGCGGTCGCCTGCTGCAAAAGTTGGAAGTCCCGCCGGGTTGGTCGGTAACCGACCTGCTGATCGCGGCTTTGGTGTCCCGTTATCATCGCGGTGCCCTGCCCACCACCCAAAGGCGTTACGTGGCACTGTCCCCAGAAGATCAGCATCTTGTCGATTGCCTGGGAGGAATCCTGCGTCTTGCCGACAGTCTCGATAGCGAGAGCGACCACGCGATTCGCGGAATCGCAGTCAGCCAAAGTGACGGCCGTACCAGCATCATCGCCGACGGCTACGTCCCGCGCAGCAAGCAGGCGGAGAAGATTGCTGCTGCACGTCACCTGCTGGAAAGCGCGTTTGACACCGCTCTGTTGGTGCGCGAATCAAGTGAGCATCAAGCAGCATATAAGTAACAAGGCAACTGAGACCGATCTGGAACCTCTGTCCCACATACTAAGCTGCCAATTACTACCCACAGTCGAACCGCAAGCAACGCCGGGACCGGCGGCGCTGCTTATGAGAGAAATGCAGCTTAGGCCGATCGATGCGAGATTATTCTTGCGCCTCGGGGCATCTCTACGCCTTACTCTGCCATCGACGCCCATATGCGGCGTATCGCATACATCACCGCTTGTCTGCTGCTCTGGATACCGGGGACTGCCGGGGCACTGCTTGCTCAAACTCCCGGCGCGCAGACTCCAATTGTTACGTATGTCCCTTTGGGAGTACCCAGCAACATCTACACTCCTGAAATTCAGCTCGGCTCGGCCACTCAGCCAGCCATCGTCACTGTGCCGCCGATTCAAGCAGAGGTTCCACTTCCCGCGTCCTACGTCAGCACTGCCCCACCAGCCAGCACCGAGTTGTTGTCCCTCCGACATTTCGACTTTGTTGTCGCGCCAGAGGACGTGATTCCCGGCAGCATGGAAGACCATTCCATCAGCCTCGGCGAATACGCCCGTGAACTGCGAGCCGCGAAACAAGGATTACCGCTCCCTAATGCTTCGCCCAACGCCATTGGCAACCCCACGCCCCCCCCAAATTCCAAGTAATGCGCGGTCATCCCTTCTCCGCTGACTTCAGCCGAATCGATCAGCAAATCTTCCAGCCAACGTTCTATAAGCGTATGGTGAAAACGAGCTTCGAAATTCAAGTGGTAAGAAGCCTTGGGTCGGCTGTATAAATTGGATTCCAGCTGTGCGCGAGAAGGCTGGCATTCTCGAAAAGCAACTCGACATTCGCACTTCGCATCGTACTTTTTACACACCCGGAAGGCGCCTAGGTAGGCGGAAGGGACTCACCGTGGTAGTTCGCAAGCCGGTACCACTAGAGAATCTGCACGCGATGCACGACACGGGGGCCGCTGCTCCGCAGCCCGCGCCGGAAGCGGTTGGCGATGCGACAAGGCCACCCAGCTCCAGGAAAATCATGGCTACTGGAATGCCGGAAGCCGAAGCCATCGAACGTGCCCAGCAAGGCGACGGGCAGTGCTTCGAATCTCTTTACGGCATGCACAAAAGGCGTGTTTACTCTCTCTGCCTACGCATGACCGGCAATACCGCCGAGGCTGAGGATCTTACTCAAGAGGCTTTTCTTCAGCTTTACCGAAAGATAGCGACGTTCCGGGGAGAGTCCGCGTTTTCCACCTGGCTGCATCGGCTGGCGGTCAACGTTGTGTTGATGCATCTGCGCAAGAAGGGACTGCCGGAAGTTTCACTGCAGGAGACCCTGGAGCCCACTGAAGAGGACGGGCCCAAAAAGGACATTGGCGCTCATGACCAGGTGCTGGCCGGTTCGATCGACCGGGTCAATTTGGAACGCGCGGTTGAAAGTCTTCCGCCAGGGTACCGTATCATTTTTGTGCTGCATGATATCGAAGGATATGAGCACAATGAGATTGCCGAGATGATGGGGTGTTCGATCGGCAACAGCAAGTCTCAGCTGCACAAGGCGCGCATGAAGTTGCGCGACCTTCTGAAAGTTACTCGCGCGGAAAGGGCCGGTGCAAGACGATGAAGACCGGGCAGGATGGAAATGTGGCAACACAAAAAGACGCTAGCGCTGCGGCCGCAAGAGCCGTTGAGCCCACGGGGAGAAATAAACCCATGAATTGTGCCGAATTTCAGCGCGATCTGCCGCTCATCATCGACGCCGGTGGCACTGCGGAGCAGGACGAACACCTGCAAACCTGCGCCGTGTGCCGCGACCTGGTAAACGACCTCCGCTACATTGCCGAGCAGGCCAAGCTGCTGGTTCCCATGTATGAGCCCAGTCCAAAGGTCTGGGACGGCATCGAAGAGAAGCTCAAGGTGGAGGGGCTGATGAAACCCGTCCAGGCGCGGCGGTAGCTGCTAGTCTAGATATTCCTTTGCTGACGCGCTCTCCTGATCTACACCCCGTGGCTGCGGCTTGATCGCGGCCATTTTCTCGTACCAGCAGTTTTTAATTCGGCGAGTACCTCCGCAAATCGTTCCCGTTCGCTGCGCCCCTGCTACAATCCCCTTCGAATGACTCAGGATTCTTCAGCCCCGTTGCTTGTTCTGATCGGATTCATGGGGGCCGGAAAGAGCACCATCGGACGGCTCCTCGCACTTCAACTTGCCTGCCCGTTCATCGACCTGGATGTCGAGATCGCGCGCACCCACGGCTCGATTCCCGAGCTGTTTTCTTCCCGCGGCGAAAGTGGCTTCCGCGCCATCGAGTACCATCACCTTGATTTAATTCTTCCGCGACTAAGGCGTCCCACGGTGCTGGCGCTGGGTGGAGGGGCCTTTCTCCAGCCAGCCAATCGCGAGCTGCTCGCCCGCAACTCCGCTACCGTGATTTTCCTCGATGCACCCTACGAAGTCGTGCGCGCCCGCATCGCCGACAGCGGCCATCAGCGGCCGCTGGCCCGCGATCCCGAGCGGCTCCGCACTCTGTTTGAACTCCGTCGTCCCACTTATCTTCTCGCCCAGCACACCTTAGACGCCTCAGGCAACGATCCCTCTGGACTACTCGCTTCCCTGGTTCAGCTTGCCAATCGCCTTGGCATCTATGGCCCCGCTCGCGATAAACTCTAGCGGGGAACTCTCACATGATCCGCCGGACTCACCTCGCCATATCGTTTCTAGTCGCCGCATTGCTTTTCGCGCTCACCTCGTCCGCGCTCGCCGGCGGCAAGCCGACTGCCGGCAAAGCCGCGACTGTCGTCGATCAGGGCTCGTTTGCCGTCTTCCAGAACGGCCAGCGCGTTGGCACGGAAAACTTCATCATCCGGCAGTATGCGGACTTCAACGTTACCTCGTCGGAGCTGCGCGTCGAAGCCGGACCGTCGGGCGCCAATCTCGACCAGAGCAGCGAACTGACCCTGTTTCCCAACGGCAACATCTCCCGCTACGAATGGAAGCAATCGGCGGCGCCGCACAACTCCGCTGTCGTCGAACCCAAGGACCAGTTCCTCTCCATGCGCGTGGTTACCGACGGCAAAGCCGCCGAGCAGCCTTTCTTCCTTACCCCGGACGCGTTTGTGCTCGACGACTACTTCTTCTCCACTCGGGAAGTTCTTCTCTGGAAATATCTCGCCAGCGCGTGCAAGCCACGGCCCGGCGGAGATGGCTGCGACCTCACCCGTGCCCGCTTTGCGGTTCTAATTCCACGCCGCCGCACCTCTGCCGAGGTCTTTATCGAATTTAAGGGATACGACGACACGCCTCTGAACGGCCGTCCCCAGCATCTGCGCCGTTTTGCGATGCAAACCGAAGGCCCCGAATGGAGCCTGTGGCTGGATGCCAATCACAAGCTTCAGCGCATCTCGATTCCGGAAACCAACACTGAAGTCCTGCGCCAGGAGAAATAGCCCTGGGAAAGGCAAAACCCCGCACGGGCATGGACCGACTGTTCGGCTCACATGTGATCCGGTAATATATATGAAAGCCATGTGAATTCTGTCCTCTGCCTTGCGGGCGTTGTGGGCAAAACGCGTCGAAGCCTGGCAGTCAGGGCTTCGTATGGGCCGAGTGGGCCGTAACTGCGCAATGCTGGACCGTAGTTCAGAGTGGTAAGAATTAAAAACGAGAACCCGGGCGCAGCCCGGAAAAGAGAGAATCAGCCTGATGGCGAAGACCGCGAAAATCCCTGTAGGCATCCTGGGTGCCACCGGAATGGTGGGCCAAAGATTTATTCAACTGCTCGAGCGTCACCCCTGGTTTGAAGTGGCCTGGATTGCGGCCAGCGAGCGCTCCTTCGGCAAGAGCTACGTGGAGGCAGCCAAGTGGAAGATGAAGACGCCGATCCCGGCGCGGATCGCCTCGATGGTGCTCTCCGCCGCCGAGCCCAAGGACGCGCCCAAAGTTATCTTCGCCGCCCTCGACGCCGATCTTGCACGCGAGATGGAGCCCGCCTTTGCCGAGGCCGGCTGCGCCGTGATCTCCAACTCTTCGGCCTTCCGCATGCACCCCCAGGTGCCGCTCGTTATTCCGGAGATCAATGCCGATCACATCAAGCTCATCGAGCAGCAGAGCTGGCGCAAACAATCCGGCGGCTTCATGGTCACCAACTCCAACTGCTCGGTGATGGGCTTGGCCCTGGCGCTCGCCCCCTTGCAGAAGGCCTTCGGACTGGAAGCCGTCTTCGCCGTGACCATGCAGGCAGTCAGCGGTGCGGGCTATCCGGGCGTCGCCTCGATGGACATCCTGGGCAACGTCGTGCCTTTCATCAAGAACGAAGAAGAGAAGATGCAGGAGGAGGCCGGTAAACTGCTCGGCAAACTCAAAGGCGGTGAGATCGTCCCTGCCGAGTTCGCCATCAGCGCCCATTGCAATCGCGTCGCGGTCGAGGATGGTCACACCGAATCGATCTCCATCAAGTTGAAGAAGCGTGCGACCCCGGAGAAGATCATCGCCGCCTGGCGCGAATATCGCGGCATGGTTGACGAACTCAAGCTCCCCTTCGCTCCGGCCGAGCCCGATCTTCTACGACGAGCGCGCCGACCGACCGCAGCCGCGACTGGATATCGAGCGTGGCCACGGCATGACCGTCACCTGCGGACGCCTGCGCCCATGCTCGCTGCTGGACTGGAAGTTCACCATGCTCTCGCACAACACCATCCGCGGCGCAGCCGGTGCCGCGCTGCTCAATGCGGAGCTGCTCAAGACCAGGGGTTATCTGGACTAAAAGTTCGTCCCAGACGATCTGCTCCACGCGGCAGCCTGCACAATCAGGGGCCGCGTGTGGCAGCCTCCGCACTGCGCCACTTGCATCAGAGCCGGGCGGAAGGAAACCACAAAGGTCTGCTTTCATGATCGTGATGAAATTTGGCGGAACGTCGGTGATGGATGCCTCGGCGATTGAACGCACGGCCCAGATCGTAAAAGGCCGTCTGCACCGCCGTCCCATGGTCGTCGTCTCCGCCATGTCGCGCGTCACCGATGCCTTGCTGGCAGCCGGGAAAGCCGCCGGTAAGGCCATCGCGGGCAAGCTCTCGAACTGTCACAAGAACTGCGCCAGCGTCATCACACCACTGCCAAGGAACTGGTGAGCGCTACACAGTATTGCGAACTTAGCCCCGAGCTCGAAGGCGAATTCGACTCCTTGGATGAGCTGCTGCGAGGCATCGTCGCTGTCGGCGAACTCTCTCCCCGCAGCTCCGATTATGTTGTCAGCTACGGTGAGCGTCTCAACAGCACAATTGTCGCCGAAGCCTACCGGGCTCGCGGCATTCGCTCTGCCCTGGTGGATGCCCGCAAGGTGATGATCACCGACGCGCAGCATGGCAAGGCGATTCCGCAGGCCGACCAGATCGAGCATCGCGCCAAGAACCTGATAGCGCCCACTGCTGGAGGACGCGCAGGTTCCCGTAATGGGAGGATTCATTGGCGCAACTGAGCATGGCGTGCAAACCACCATTGGCCGTGGCGGCTCGGATTTTTCCGCCGCCCTCATCGGCTCCGGCCTCGAATGCCGAAGCCATCGAAATATGGACCGATGTGGACGGGATGATGACCACCGACCCGCGGATCTGCCCCGAGGCGCGCCGTATTCGCGTCATCTCCTTCGAGGAGGCGGCCGAACTCGCCTACTTCGGAGCCAAGGTTCTGCATCCGGCCACCGTGCTTCCGGCAGTACAGAAGAACATTCCCGTACTGGTGCTCAACTCCTTGAACCCCGCCAACGAAGGCACCCTGATCGTGGCCGCGCGCCGAAATCGAAGTCGACGTTCAAGGCCATCGCCGCGAAAAAGCGCATCACCATCGTCGAGGTGGTCGCAGCCCGAATGCTGGGCGCTCACGGTTTCCTGAAGGCGATCTTCGAAGTCTTCGACCGGCATCACTGCTCCATCGACGTGGTCTCCACCTCCGAGGTCAGCGTCTCGCTTACGGTCGATTCCAACGAGGCGATTCCTGCGATTGCTGCTGACCTGGAGAAGATTGCTGACGTAAAATATGCCGGGCGCAACGCCATCGTCTGCATGGTCGGCGAAAACATTCGCGAGACTCCGCAGGTCGCCGCGCGCGTCTTCACTGCGCTGGGAGATATCAATGTGCGCATGATCTCCCAGGGCGCATCGGAGATCAACATCACCTTTGTCATCGGCGAAGACGACGTGCCCGAGGCCATGCGGCGCCTGCACAAGGCGTTCTTTACCGAAGTGGACCCGGAGGTTTTCGATTGAGCCCCAAGCGTCAGCGACCGGCAGCAAAGCGTTACCCGACGCCGAGGCATCAGCGAACGTAATAGCGAATTCACGATGATCGCGGAGAGAAATTGATGAGGTTTGTACTGTTAGGCGCGGGAAAGACTGGCGCGCTGGTTGCTGAGATTGCGGCCACGCGCGGCCACACCGTCGAAATCATCGAGGTGCAGGAGAACTACAATGGCGCTGCGCTACCGAGGCACGTCTGGCCGGCGTCGATGCCGTCATCGATTTCACCACTCCCGACGCGGTGATGGCCAACATTGAAGCCACCGTCCGCGCCGGCGTCAACATGGTCGTCGGCACCACCGGCTGGTATGCCGAGATGCCCCACGTCCGCAATCTGGTCGAGCGCGCCGGTACCGGATTTATCTGGGCCTCCAACTTCTCCATCGGCGTCAATCTCTTCTTCGCCATCGTGCGCGAAGGCGCCAAGGCGATGAAGTACGGGTACGAGGCCCAGATCACCGAGACGCACCACATCCACAAACTCGACGCGCCCAGCGGCACCGCCGTCTCCCTGGCAAAAACCATGGAGCAACCTTCGGCGGCAAGAAAGCTCCCGATCGATAGCGTCCGCGAGGGCGAGGTCGTCGGCACCCATTCAATTCAGTTGAAGTCGGCGGCGGATACGATTACGCTGACTCACGAGGCCCTGAACCGCCGCGGCTTTGCCGAAGGCGCGGTGCGCGCCGCCGAGTGGGTGAAGGGCAAACGCGGATTTTACGAATTTCAAGAAGTGTTCTCTGAACTGAAGGGTTAGCGCGGAATGATCAAATTACGTGGATGCGGAACGGCCATTGTCACTCCGTTCCTTGCCGATGGATCGATCGACGAAAAAGCGCTGCGCTCGCTGGTAGCCTGGCAGATCGAATCCGGAATCGACTTCCTGGTTCCCTGCGGAACCACCGGAGAAACTCCCACCCTCTCGCACGAGGAATGGCGCCAGGTCATCGAGACCACCATCGAGGTCGCCGCCGGACGCGTCCCCATCGTCGCCGGAGCGACCTCCTACTCCACCGCCGAAGCCGTCTGCAAAGCCTCCGAGGCCGCCAAAATCAAGGGCGTGGACGCGATCCTCTCCGCCTCGCCCTATTACAACAAGCCGACGCAGGAGGGCCAGTACCAGCACTTCAAGGCCATTGCTGAAGCCGTCGATAAGCCCGTCGTGCTCTACAATGTCCCCGGCCGCACCGGCGTCAACATTGAGCCCAATACCCTGCTGCGTCTCTCCGAGGTGCCCAATATCGCCGCCGTCAAGGAAGCCAGCGGAAACATCAGCCAGATCGCCGAAATCTGCGGACGCCTGCCCGGCTTCACCGTGCTCAGCGGCGACGATGCGCTGACTCTGCCGGTGATCTCGGTCGGCGGCGTCGGCGTCATCTCGGTCGCCTCCAATGCCTTCCCCAAGGAGATGGCCGCGCTCACCCGCGCCGCCCTCGATAACAATTGGACGTGCGCGCGCGAGCTCTACCACAAGTATCTCGCGCTGATGCAGGCCAACTTCATCGAGAGCAACCCCATGCCGGTCAAAGCCGTACTCGCCATGATGGGCCGCATCGAAGAAAACTATCGCCTCCCAATGTGCAAGATGCAAGCTACCACGCGCGCCAAGCTCGAAGCCATAGCCCGCGCCGCTGGAGTGGTGAAGTAGAAGCTTTCGTTTCGCGACAGTAACCAAAAACAAAAGTAATGCTGAGCTGATCATCAACCACATTCGCGAATGCAACGCGGATGTGGTTGCTTGTGTTTGAAAGCTGTCGGCAGCCAGCCTCAGCCGCATGCCTCTAATGCAACGCGCTCAACCAAGGAGCGGCAAATGCGTCCTGAAAAATGCTGTGAAGCATCTTAAGAACAGAGTGGCGTGGAGTACGTTGGCGGGAGAGAACGATGTCATTGAAGGAATACGAGCGGAAAAGGAAATTCTCGAATACTCCGGAGCCAAAGCCGGTGGAGGCAGAGCGCGGAGGGTGGCGCTTTGTGGTGCAGAAGCATAAGGCAACGAGATTGCACTACGACTTCCGGCTGGAATTGGATGGAGTGCTGAAATCGTGGGCGGTGCCGAAGGGGCCATCGCTGAACCCTGCAGACAAGCGCCTGGCCATGCAGGTGGAAGATCATCCGGTGGAGTACATACACTTCGAGGGGCGGATTCCGGAGGGCAACTACGGCGCGGGTACGGTGATGGTTTGGGACCGGGGAACGTGGATGCCGGAGGGGACAGAGGGGATGACAAGCGCCGAGCGCGAGGCCACTGCGCGCGCGATGCTGGAAAAGGGCGATCTGAAATTCCGGCTGAATGGGACAAAGTTGAAGGGGAGCTGGGTGCTGGCAAAAATGCGCTCGCGAAGGCCGGGAAGCAAGGGGACGGAGTGGCTGCTGATCAAGCATCGCGACGAGGCGACCGAGAGCGATCACGATATCGAGGCGAATGACAGCTCGGTGCTGACGGGACGCTCGATGGAGGAGATTGCGGAGGACAAGAAATCGGCACAGTGGGGCGAGCCCAAGTCGCAGGCGGTCAAACACCCGACGAAGCACGCAACAGCGCAAGAAAAGCAAGATCGACATCTGTCGATCACTCGGGCGATCGATTGGGCGAAGCTTGTGAGCGCGGTGAAGGGAGCGAAGAAGGCAGCGATGCCGCAGGTGCTGAAACCGATGCTGGCAACACTGGTGGATGCTCCTCCGAACTCGGATGAGTGGCTTTATGAGGTGAAGTGGGATGGCTACCGGGCGCTGGTGTATTTGGAAGATGGGAAGGCGCGGCTGGTGTCGCGCAATCAGAACGACTTGACGGAGGGATTTCCGGAGCTGGCGACAGAGCTGCCGAAGAAGGTGCGGGCACGGCGGGCGCTGATCGATGGAGAGATTGTGGCGCTCGATGAGCATGGGCGCTCGAGCTTTAGCCTGATGCAGCAGCGGACGGGCGTGGAACAGGGAGCATCGGGTACGGGCGACCGGATGCCCCCCCGGTCGCAGACGCCGGGCAAACGCGGGCGCTCGTTGCAGCAAAAGCACACGGAGATTCCGATTGCGTTCTATGCGTTTGATCTGCTGCAGGTGGAGGGGTGGTCGCTGCTGGGAGTGGCGCTGGAGGATCGGAAGCGGCTGTTGCGGGAGGCATTGGAAAGCCAAGGGCCAGTTCGGTATTCGGAAGGTTTTGACGATGGAGAGAAGCTGTTGGCGGCGGCACGAGAGCAGGGGCTGGAAGGAATTGTCGCCAAGCGGAGAGATTCGACCTATGAGCAGCGGCGCTCGCGGGCGTGGTGCAAGGTGAAGATCACGCAGAGCCAGGAGTGCGTGATCGGGGGATGGACGGAGCCGAGGGGAGAGCGCGAATTCTTTGGCTCGCTGGTGCTTGGGGTGTACAACACCCACGGGCGGCTGCTGCATGTGGGGCAGGCAGGCACGGGCTTTACGCGGGAGACAGAGGCTGAGATTTTTCGGCTTCTGAAGGAGCTGGAGACGACGCGGAATCCGTTTGCGAACAAGGTGGAGTCGTCGCGAAAAGTTCACTTCGTGAGGCCGGAGCTGGTGGCGCAGATCAAGTTCACAGAATGGACGCACGAGGGACAAAAGGGCGGGGTGAAGATGCGGGCTCCGGTGTTTGAAGGGCTGCGGGTGGATAAGACAGCGGAGGAGTGCAGGGCGGCGTGAAGAGCGGGTTTCAAGGTTTCAAAGTTTCAGGGTTTCAAAGTTGATGGCCCCGATTGCACTTCGGACAGAAAGTGTACGGCGAGTCGCAGACTCGGTGGAACTGACTGGTTGAATTGCCTCTTGGCAGTACAGGAGATTTGAGCGGTACGGGGATTCTTCACTTCGTTCAGAATGACCCCTCAAAAACAAAAGCAAACAAATTTTCCGAGCTACATGTTCTCCGAGCTACATGCTTTCAACCTTGAAAACTTGTGACTTTGAAGCCTGAAGCCTGGGGCGGCTCTACTGCTGCTTCTCTTCCAGTTCGGTCCAGCGGGTGAGGAGCTGGTCTACGGAGGCGGAGGCTTGCTCGAGTTCGGACTGGGCAGCGATGAGGGCGGCGGCGTCGGTTTGAATGGCGGAATCATTGAAGACGGATTGGGCGACGGCAAGGCGGGATTCGGCGGCGGCGATTTGTCGCTCGATGGCGTCATACTCGCGAGCTTCCTTGTAGGAGAGCTTTTTCTTCGCAGACGCGGCGGTGGTGGTGATTGACGCGTTCGGCTCAGTCCCACATCTGCTAACTGCGGCAGATGTAAGGCACCCAGCGCCACTCTTCTGACTGCGTAGTTGCTGGTCGCGCCACTCCTCCCACTGCATGTAATCGGCGAAGGTGGAGGCGTTGCCGCGGCCATCGAGTCCGAGGACGACGGTCGAGACGCGGTCGAGCAGATAACGGTCATGGGTGACGAGGACGAGTGCGCCCTGAAATTCGAGCAGAGTCTCTTCGAGGACCTCGAGGGTGGGGATGTCGAGGTCGTTGGTGGGCTCGTCGAGGAGAAGAATGTCGGCGGGCTGAAGCATGAGGCGCGCTATGAGGACGCGGGCGCGCTCGCCTCCGCTGAGGCGGCTGACAGGCTGGTTGAGCTGCTCACCGGTGAAGAGAAAACGGTCGGCCCAGGCAGCGACGTGAATAACGCGATCCTGAAAGACGACGGCATCGGAGTCGGGAGCAAGGGCGCGGCGGAGGGTGAGCGAGGGATCGAGCTGGCGCTGCTGCTCGAAGTAGACGATTTTGAGATGCTCGGCGGTGCGGACGGTGCCGGAAGCGGGTTCCAGCTCTCCCTGCAAAAGGCGCAGGAGAGTGGTTTTGCCGCTGCCGTTGGGGCCGACGAGGCCGACGCGCATTCCGTTGGTGATGACGAAGTTCAGACCTGAGAGGAGCTGGCGGGAATCATCGAATCGATACGCGAGGTTTTCGATTTCGACAAGACGCTTGCTCTGACGTCCGGTGCCGGAGAAGTCGAGTTCGGTGCTGGCGGTGCGGGTTCGGGAGCGCAGGTCGCCGAGTTCGCCAATGAGTTCGTGAGCGCGGTCGATGCGGGACTTGGACTTGCCTCGGCGGGCTTTGGGACCGCGGCGCAGCCACTCGATTTCGGTGTGGACGCGATTTTCGAGCGCTTCCTGATGGCGTGCCTGGGCGTGCATCCACTCCTCTTTGATTTCGAGGAAATGGGAGTAGGAGCCGGAGACGCGGAAGATGCCGTCGGGATAGACGCGGGCGAGCTCGGCGGTTTCACTGGCGACGTTTTCGAGGAAGTAGCGGTCGTGGGAGACGACGACGCAGGCGAAGGTGGCCTGCTGGAGAAGCTGTTCGAGCCACTCGATTCCGGCGAGGTCGAGGTGATTTGTGGGCTCGTCGAGGAGAAGAATGTCGGGCGCGGTGACAAGGGCTTCAGCAATGGCGAGGCGCTTGCGCCAGCCTCCGGAGAGAGATTGCGCGAGGACGGAGAAGTCGTCGAAGCCGGCGCGGCCCAGGGTTTCGTGGAGGCGCGAGTCGCGCTCAAGGGCTGGAACGGAGGAGTCGGCAAGCGCAGCCTCGATGACCTCGGTGACGGTGAGGCCGGGAGCAAAGACGGATTCCTGCGGGACGTAGGCGAGGGTGGCCCGCTTGCGCAGGGCGACTTCGCCGGAGTCCGGCTCGACCAGGCCGGCGAGGATGCGCAGCAGCGTGGACTTGCCGGAGCCGTTGGGACCGATGAGGGCGATGCGGTCGCGCTCGTTGACCGTGAACGAGACGTTGCGGAAGAGCGGCTCAGCGCCGAAGGCTTTGGAGAGAGATTGGGCGTTGAGAATCGGAGGCATTGTATTGAGGATAGCAGGTGACGCTGGACATCGCGGCGAAATGCAAAGCAAGAGCCAGGGGCAAGAGCGAGAGCACAGCAACAGCCCCGCCGGATGTGGGCCACCCGGTTAGGAGTCGAGGGCGAGCGCTTTGCGGATGACGTCGATGGTGACCTGCTTCATGCCGAGGCCGGAGAGTTCCTCGGGACGCGCCCAGCGGACCTCGCTGACATCGGTGGCCGCGGCGAGGGTTCCGGAGCGCAGGCGGCATAGGTAGTCGATGAGCACGTAGTGGTACTGGGTGCGGCCTTCTCCGTCGGGAAAGATCGAATCGAAGACATCGAGCACGGGGCCGACCTCGACATCCAATCCGGTTTCCTCGCGGACTTCGCGGGCGACGCCGTCGCGCAGCTTCTCTCCGAGTTCGAGTGCTCCGCCGGGGATCGACCACTCGCCTTGCAGCGGCGGGTTGGCGCGACGAACGATGAGCACCTCTCCCTGGCGCACAATGACGGCGCCAACACCGACGATGGGAAGCGATGGGTAGAGACGGGACATAGGGATATTGTTACAGGTTTCAAGGTTTCAAGGTTGAAAGCATCATCGCATTCACCGGCGGTTGGGGAGTTGTGCGTTCACATTGCCCTTCGGGGTCACCGCTCCGAACTTGTTGTGCGCATCTCTGAACGGGACCATTGAGGGTGTAGATGTAGCACTGGCAGAACGTAAGGCCGTCTGCGTGTAGCCACACGTTGAGAGCAGCGCGAAGATCAGAAGATTCAGCCTTGCCAGTTTCATTCAAACTCCCCGCTTTGAGAGAGGATCGTTGCTACAAAACTTTGAAACCTTGAAACCTTGAAACTTTGAAACCTGCTACGAGAAGAAGTTTCGGGGATTGAAGTCTACGATCTTCCAGCCTTTGGGGCCGCGCTCGAGTTCGAAGCGTAGCTGGGCCTGGCGGCTGGAGACGGGACCTCCGCCGCTCGGCGTGTTTTCGATTTGGAAGTCGGCGAGGATGACGCCGCGGTTGTTTTCCTCTGAAGTTTGAACGATGCGCATCGAGATGCGGAAACTCTGGTAAACGCTGAAGTAGGCGTCGATCTGATCTTCGAAGGTTAGGAAGCCGTCCATCTTGTCGCGGTCGAAGGCAGAGAGCAGACGGCGCTGGGAGTGGCCTTCGAGTCCGTCGCGGATTGTGCCGAGGACGGAGGCGGCGGTGCGCTCATCAAAAACGGCTGAGTCGGCTGCGTTTTCTTTTTTCTGCTTTTTGTTCTCCGGCACGACGGGCGAGTTCTGCGGTATCTCCGTGGGCGGCTGAGCGGCGAGCGAGACGAAGGAGAAAAGAACGAAGAGGGCGAGAGTAAGAGCGCGTCTGGTCACGTTGCGATCTCCTGAGATGTGCTCTGCGTAGAAAACCAGAGCAATACAAAACCTGCAAGGGTGGAGGCCACTGATTCCCAGGTTATCGCCGGAAAAGCGTCGGCGCAAAGCCCCTGGCCTCCGCCCACTCACCGAAAGAAGGCTTGAAAGACATGACAACCCTGACGGGCATGGACACACTCTATTCTGCACGAAAGGAGAGCTTCCATGCCCCCAAAATCCATCCTGGCCAGCTTTTTCGCAATACTAATCGCGACAGGCAGTATGAACGTCGTGGCGCAGATGCCGAATCCATACGGCGCGCCAATCACTCTGGAAGCGGCAAAGAAAGCCGCCAACGCCGCGCTGGCAGAGGCCGCCAAAAACAAGTGGAACATGGTGGCCGCAATCGTCGACCCGAGCGGCAATCTCATCTACTACGAAAAAATGGACAACGCCCAGTTAGCCAGCGCCAACGTAGCCGTTGACAAGGCGCGTTCGGCGGCGACTTACAAGCGGCCCACCAAGGCCTTTCAAGACGCGCTGGGCACCGGCGGCGCCGGTCTTCGCATTTTAGGTCTGCCAGGCGCCATGCCCCTCGAGGGCGGCATTCCCCTCCTTGTTGATGGCAAGATCATCGGGGCAATCGGGGTCTCAGGAGACACTGGCGAACACGACAATCAATGCGCCGGTGTGGGTGCCGCGGTCGTGAAGTAGTTTCTTTTCAGCGTCATTGGCTGCCGCATCAAGCGAAGGCGCGTGCCGATGTGCTCCGGTGCTGCCCTTTGCGCCTCGGGATTTTTGAATTCTGGCGTACAACTCTGACACGAGAGACACACTCTATTAAAGGGAAGAACGGGAATTCCAGAAGTAAATTCCTGGAGGACCGGACGATGGATGTTTTTTACTTCGGCGCTCGCCCCACTCATGATTTCATCCGAATGATGGACAAAGCGGGATATGGAATTGTCCATGCTCCTTACGAAAAAGGCATTCTGGCTTCAGTCCCGAATTGTGGTGCGGTCGTGCTTCACTGGAATTCAAAAAGAGACCAGCAGGTCATCAAGGGAGCGAAGGCGGTCGGCTTGCCAACCATGGTGATCACCTCCAAGCTGGCTTTCGCCTATAACGCGAGAGATCCGCTTGCCGATCTCTACCTTGAGGAACCAGCGCGCGATGAGGACGTAGCCGCGCTGCTGATCGATCTGATGAGAGCGCATCCTGGCGCATCTGCCACCTGCAACCGGCAGATGAAGTCTGCAGCCTAGCCTCTCCGCGCCTGCCAACGCCTCTGCTCTTCGAGGTTGGTAATTAACGTCTCGTAGGCATCCGTCATCGCCCGCGCCGAATACTGCCGGGTCACCCACTCTCGGCAGTCCAGAGAGCGAATCTTGCTTACCTCACCGCAGGCCGCAGCCATTTCTCCCACACTGCCCACGATAAAGCCGGTTCCCTCCGGCACCACCTCGGTCAGCGCACCCGCGTCAAAGGCAATCACAGGAGTCCCGCTAGCCATCGCCTCCAATGCGACCAGCGAGGTGGTCTCAGCCACCTGCGAGGTCACAAGCAGCGCCATCGCCTCGCGCAGCAGCTTCGTCTTCTGCGCAAACGAGGGCAGCGGAACCCAGCGGACCCGGTCACCGTCGATCAGCGGCTTCACCTTCTGCTCCCAGTAGTCCTGGTGCCAGCGGAACGGATACACCTGTCCGGCAACCACGATCGGCAGTCTCGCGAGCTTTGCCGCCTCAATCGCCAGGTGTGGAGCCTTCTCCGGGCAAACCCTTCCGAGCCATAGTACGTATCCGGACTTGCGCCCAGCAGGAGTAAATCGTTCCGCGGCGATCCCGTTCCGCACCACTCCCAGCATGCGCGGAAGATCGGTGAATTCCGCTCTCTGCGAATCGCTAACGCAGTTGAAGAAAACGTTATCCGCCAACCCTTGAAACGGCTGCTCGCCGTAAAGCGTACGCGGCAGATGCAAGGTCGCCAGCACGCACCCTTTCACCCGTGCGGCGTGGCGGAAGAAGTGCCCGCTGTGGTCCAGCACGAGGGCAAACTCTGACTTCGCGCACGCCTCCACCACTCGTTCGGTGTGCTCGCGCTCGCGCTCGGCAAAGCCGTCGAGCACCTGAGTAGCCGCGCCGGTTGTCATCAAATGGCCGTGGACCACAGAACCCGCGCAGGCTGCCACCTCTGTCTTCCAGCCGCGCGCCATCAATTCGCGCTCCAGCGTAAACAGGATCTGTTCGGCCCCGCCGGCACTCGCCTCGCTGACCGGTAGCAGCGGATAGGCGACCAGCAACAATCGCTTGCTCAACTCACGTTCTCCAGAAACTCTTGAAATTTCGCGCTCACTTCCTGCGCGCTCATCCACCACTGCCAGCGCTCGTAATTGGTCTGTCCCTGGTGCGGAGCACGCCTGTACTCGTACTGCACCTGCGGACGCACCAACTCCTGCCGCGCATCGAAGGTTTGCAGAAAATCGCCCTGCGAGGCATACTGCGCGCACATTGCGCGCTTTCGCGCCAACTCCCCTTCGGTGATCTCCACCATCGCCTCGGCACCGCTGTTGCAAACAAATTGCTGCAAGCGCAGCTCGCCTTCGCTGCTCGCGCCGTGACTCCCGTGACTCCAATGATACAGAGGAGCCTCCCACACCGGCAGCGCGAAGCGCTCTCCCAGCCTAGCCCCCAGAAGGCTGCAACTGTCATGATCCGGATGCCCACCCTCATAGGCGAGAGTGGCGATTGCCTCCGGCTTGACCCGCTCCACCAGTTGGGCGAGGCACCCGTAGGCCGCCGCCAGGTTCAGGAACAGGCGCTGATCCTCCAGCCGGGAATCCTCTTCGGCAAGAAACACCAACTCGCGTACCCCCGCCGCTTGCATAGCCCGCCGAGCCTCACCCAGACGCAGCGCCGCATAAGCTTCCCGCGAACCGAAGCGCTGCCAAAAGTAGGGATCGCGCGGCGCGCCGTCGGTGGCAATCACCACCACGGCCTCGCGCATCTTCTGCAGTAGCGCCCCGTAACCCACGCTCTCGTCGTCAGCATGGGCCACCAGCACCAGCACGCGCCCCGTCAGTTCGGCCTTCCAGTCAGCCATGAGATGTGAGATGCAGGTTTACCTTGAGTAGCTTACTCTGCCAGCCGCATCGGCACTCTGGTTCAAACCTATCGACCGAAGTTTGGCTTCGCACTTTTGTCCGGCCAGCGATCTCAGTGAATGCATCTGAAGTAAAGTTCTTCCATGCTCCCGTTAAATGAACGAGGTTAAGAAAGAGGGACGAGAATGCCAGTTTCTTTTACGAAAGATATCAGGCCGATGTTTACGCAAATCGACATCGAACACATGAAAAAACATAATGTTTTGCTCGACGACTACACATATATGTCTGATCCTTCAAATAATCACAGTCATGCGCAGGATGTCGAGGACACCTTGGCGGAGCAATCCATGCCTCCCGGTGGGCCTTACTGGAGCGATCAGCAGTTAGCCGTTTACCGTCAATGGAGAAGCGAGGGATATCAACCCTAAAAGTGCGAGGGTGAACACTCGCGAGTGTCCCTCATTCAGGAACTGCCAATCAGCATCGGGACAGCGCACAGCCAAGTTCGTTGAGGGAGCACATTTGGTGATCATGAAAGACAGGCCGCATTGCATAACTTGGACCCATGCAGAGGAAGTGAATTCTGAGCTGCTAAACTTCCTTGGGAAAGGGGTTATCAGCAGCGCAGCCTGAGCCAAGCGGACAAGCAACGCGGTCGCCTTTTGATCCGAACTTTGGAAGGAGCAGCAAGATGCCGGACACTCGCAAGGAAACCGACAGCCTCGGTGAAGTGGAAGTTCCTGTCAACAAGCTCTGGGGCGCCCAGACCCAGCGCTCGCTTGAGCACTTCAGCATCGGCAAAGATCTAATGCCACGCGAGATGATCACCGCCTACGCCATCCTGAAGAAGGCCTCTGCCAATGCCAATCATGCTGGCCGGCGGCTCGACGATCAGCGCCACAAGTTGATCGTTCACGTCTGCGGTGAAATCCTTGCTGGCCAGCATCATGACATGTTTCCTTTGCACGTATGGATGACGGGCAGCGGCACGCAGTTCAACATGAACGCAAATGAGGTGATCTCCAACCGCAGCTCTGAGCTTGCCGGGACTCCTCTTGGAAGCAAGACGCCGGTTCACCCCAACGACCACGTCAATATGTCCCAATCGTCCAACGACTCCTTTCCCTCCGCAATGAACATAGCGGCAGCGATCAATGTGAAGCAGCGGCTGATTCCTGCGGTGAAGGCGATGCAGGATTCGATCGCTGCGAAGGCCGAGCAGTGGAAGGACATCGTCAAGATTGGCCGTACCCACATGCAAGATGCCACGCCACTCACACTCGGCCAGGAGTGGTCGGGTTATGCCGGCATGCTCGCAGACGATATTGAGCGTATCGAAGATGCGCTGAAGGGTGTTTACCGGCTTGCGCTGGGCGGCACGGCAGTTGGAACCGGGATTAACGCAGAGCCCGGCTTTGGCGAAGCGGCTGCAGCGGAGATCGCCACGCTTACGGGGTTGCCGTTCGTCAGCGCACCGAATAAATTCACAGTGCAGGGCGCTCACGATGCTCTGGTGCAGCTCTCTGGAACGTTACGCACGCTTGCTGTGTCGCTCTACAAGATTGCCAATGACATTCGGCTGCTCTCCTGCGGTCCGCGAGCTGGCTTCGCCGAGCTGGAGATTCCGGAGAACGAGCCGGGCTCCTCGATCATGCCGGGCAAGGTGAACCCGACCCAGGCCGAGGCGCTCACAATGATCGCAGTGCAGGTGATGGCCAACGACGTGGCAGTAGGCTTCGGCGGCGCGGGCGGCTATCTCGAGATGAACGTTTACAAACCTCTGATGATCTTCAACCTCACTCACTCCATCACGATCTTGAGCGACGGCTGCACGAACTTCCGCAAGTTCTTGATCGAAGGCACGAAACCGAATCGGAAGAAGATTCAGGAATACGTCGAGCGTTCGCTCATGCTGGCGACTGCACTTTCTCCCATCATCGGCTACGACAAAGCCTCGAAGATTGCCCACTACGCGCTGGACAACGACCTCACGCTAAAGCAGGCTGCGCTGAAACTCGGCTTCGTGAGTGAACAGGAGTTCGACAGCATCGTCGATCCGGCGAAGATGACCCATCCCTACGTCGCGGCCAGTAAGTAATCGTGAATTAGAGGAGCGGAACTATCTTATCGAGAGCGAATCAGACCACATCCTGAGCGGTCAGAGCTCACTATGCGAGTACTACGGGAAATATCTCAGTCGCTCTGCATGTGTTTGTTGCTGTTGGCCTGCTCCAGCGAAGAACGAAAAACATTCGGTTGGCCACTCTCAATCACTGCACGCAGTCGCTCAGGAAAATGCTCGATTTCCAGACAAACCCGCTTCCCGTACTTGCCATCACAATTTCAACCAGCAAGGTAAGCTCACTCAGCGATAACAAGCTCTTCACCCTCAGGAGGAGAAAAGATGAAACGAATCGCTCTGCTGTTTTTGGTAGCTCTGGGCTGCGTGACATTAGTTCACGCCCAAAGCTCGTCTAACCCCACGAAAATGAGCGGCACCGTGTGCGATTCTTCGTGCATAGTGCAGGTGGATAACGCTAGTACCTGCGATAAAGGTTGCACTGTCAAAAGCGGGGAGGCTGTGTTGGTTGACGATCAAGGTAACGTCAAGCGCATCGCCAACCAGAACATCTGTAAGTCACATATGGGAAAACATGTAACGGTTATGGCCGTCCCATCGGAACAGGCGCGCGAGAAACAGCTCGCGGGGCAGGAGCAATATTTCGAGGTACTCCAAATGGAGGAGCAGGTTGAATAGGATGCCTCTCTCGAGGCTCGCAGCGAGGTTCGTCCGGCGAACACCCATCTTGGTGGAGTAGACGCCGTCGAATCTCGCCGAGCTTCACACGTGTCGGCCGATGACCGAAGCAGCCTTCTTCTGCACCTTCGGCGAGGGTGGCTTGTGATTGTGATCATTGGCGATCGTCACATTATTCAGTGCAGTCGATCTTGACCGCAGCGGAGCACAGCGACCCATTCTGATAACAGCTCTGCGCAACGGATCATACTTCATCCTGACGTCGATCACGGAGCTTGAAAAAGCTCAAGGCACATCCATGCGTACTTTTGAGATCTAGCCGCCACCAAGAAGGCGCTGCGGACTCGAGGCACACGGTGCCAAATCCCCCATTGCCACCATGTCCAATGCTCATATGAACGGGAGGGCACAAACGAATGAAAGGTAATCGATATGGCAAGCACCATGAAGCGCGGGATCGAGTTGCTTCGCGATCCATCGCTCAATAAGTCGACCGCTTACACCGAGGACGAAAAGCAGGCACTTGGCATTGTCGGACTTGTACCCGAGGTCACGGAGTCTGAAGAACTGCAGTTACGACGCGTAATGCTGCAACTGGGCGCGAAGACTACGGACCTTGAACGCTACATCTACCTTATAAACCTGCTCGATCACAGTGAAACGCTCTTCTACCGGACCGTCATCTCTGACCCTGCACGCTTTCTCCCAATCGTGTACGACCCAACCATCGGTGAAGCCTGCCTGAAGTTCGGCCACATCTACCGGCAACCGCGCGGCATGTATCTCGCGATCACCCGCCGCAGCAAGGTGAAAGAGATTCTGAGAAACTGGCCGGAGAAGGACATTCGCTTCATCTGTGTCACGGATGGCGGTCGGATCCTTGGCCTTGGAGATCTCGGCGCAAACGGCGCGGGTATCCCCATCGGAAAACTGCAACTCTACACCGCCTGCGCCGGTGTACCGCCGCAATATCTTCTGCCCATGTACCTCGACGCAGGCACCAATAATGAGCACTACCTGCACGATCCTTTGTATCTTGGTATACGCAGAGCGCGGCCGTCGCCCGAGGAGCTTTATTCGTTTGTCGATGAGTTCGTCGAAGCGGTACAGGAGGTGTTTCCGAAGTGCTGCATTCACTTTGAGGATTGGACGGGTGCGGATGCCGTACACCTGCTCCAGCGATACCACGACAAGTACTGCGTCTATAACGACGACGTACAAGGCACGGCTGGGATCACTCTGGCGGGGATGATCAATGCAACGAGGCTGAAGGGCACCAATCTGAAGGACGAAAAATATTTATTCCTCGGCGCGGGTTCGGCAGCTATCGGCCTTGCGAACCTGCTCTGTTCTGCGCTCGTCGCGCAAGGCATGTCGCTCAAGGAGGCGCAATCACGGGTCTATATGTTCGACATCAACGGCCTGCTGGAGTCGAGCCGCAAGGACCTTGCGGATTTCCAGATGCCGTATGCACACCAGCACCCGCCAACGCGGGATTTCGTCGAGACCATCTCGAGCATCAAGCCCACCACGATCATCGGCGTCAGCACGGTTGGCGGTGCCTTCAACCAGAAGGTCATTGAGGCCATGTCACGCATCAACGAGCGCCCGGTAGTCTTTGCGCTATCGAACCCCACCCAGAAAGCCGAATGCACGCCCGAGCAAGCCTACACATGGTCGAGGGGAAAGGCGATCTACGCCGCCGGCGTGCAGTTCCCGCCTGTCCACTATAACAGCCAAACATTTCTACCGGGACAAGCGAACAACTTTTACATTTTCCCAGCCGTCGGCATGGCAGTCTTTGCCACCGAGGCAAAGCGAGTCACAGACGAGATGTTCATCGAAGCCGGGCAGGCCGTGGCGGATCAGGTACCGTCCGAGTTGCTCAAGCAGGGTCTTCTATACCCGTTACAGTCTAATATTCTTGAGGCCGAGATCCAGACAGCCGCGCGAGTGGCCAAGCTCGTCTTTGACTCGGGCCTGGCCAGGGTATCTCGTCCGGCTGACATGGTGGCGTTTGTCCGACAGCACGTCTACAAACCGGAATATCCGAGCGAAGCGCCGGGAGTAACCAAGGCAGCCTGAGCAGGTGGTGTGAGCGGGTCGTCGCTGGACGAGTCGCTCACAATCCATACTTCAGCAAACTTCCTGAGCGCAATCAGGCAGGTGCCTTCGCCGGAATGAGCGTCCAGCACTGACGCGCGATTTCCCAATCTTCCTGTGCTCGAATCACCAGGACACGAACAACGGAGTCCGAGGTGGAGATATCTTCGTCAAGTGCAGGCTGCGCATTCTTCGCCTCATCAAGATGGATACCACAAAATCCTAAATTGCCGCAGGCCCCAGAGCGCACGGGAGGGCAGTTCTCACCAACTCCTGCGGTGAAGACGAGCGCATCAATTCCTCCCAGCACTGCAATCATCGCGCCGATGCCCGCCTGTAGGCGATGCACGTAAATGTCGAACGCCAGCTTAGCTCGCGCATGGCCTCGTTTCATCGCAGTCATAATCTCGCGCATGTCGCTCGAAATTCCGGAGATGCCAAGCAACCCCGACTGCTCATTGAGCACGTCGTCGATCTGCTGGGCTTGGAGCTCATCCTTACGCATCAGGTATGTGAGAATTCCGGGATCGACGGAACCAGAGCGCGTACCCATCATGAGGCCTTCGAGAGGAGTGAACCCCATGGTAGTGTCGATGCTATGACCTTCGTAAATCGCAGCCAGAGAACATCCATTGCCGAGATGGCAGCTGACCAGCTTGAGCGAGTTCATGTCTTTGCCCAGAAGCTGGGCAGCACGCTCGGCACAGAACTGGTGATTGATGCCGTGGAATCCGTAACGACGTATGCCGTACTCGAACCAATTATAGGGGCCTGGGTAAACCGACGACGATAACGGCATTCTGCGGTGGAACCCCGTGTCGAATACGGCCACTTGAGGAACAGAGCCCAGCAGTTTCTCAATGATCTCCATGCCCTCCAGTTCCGCGCGATTGTGGAGCGGTGCGAACGCCGATGCGTTTGCGATTCCGGATTTCACCTCCGGCGTGATCAGGACTGGTTCCTCGTATTGCGGGCCTCCATGGACAACCCTGTGCCCCACACAATCGATCTCGGATATCGACGAAAGGACTCTCGCGTCGCCTCTCCAGAGGTTGCCGAGCAGGTATTCAACTGCGGCCGCACGCGATGAGACATTGACCTGCCCCCGTTGCACGATGCGCCCTGAGTTCTTAATCACGACCGCCGCGAGTTTGCCATGCCATTCGATCTTGGCCTCCCACAAGCAACCCGGAGGGTTGACCGGAGGAGTCCTGCCTAGCTCGTACAGGCAAATCTTTTGGCTGCTGGATCCCGAATTGAGCACTAGAATTTTCATTCGTCAGTAGGACCAACTCCAGTTCTTCACTTCGGGCATATCCTCACCATGCTCGCGTATATATCGTTTGTGCTCCACCAGCTTGTTACGCAAAAGCTGCTGGAAGTGAGCGCCTATGTCCCGCAACCTGGGCACGCGATCCACGACGTCGCTGGCAAGATGGTAGCGGTCAAGATCGTTCAGCACGGTCATGTCGAACGGTGTTGTGGTTGTGCCTTCTTCTTTGTAGCCGCGAACATGAAATTGACCGTGGCCGGCACGACGATAGGTCAACCGATGGATTAACCACGGATATCCGTGATAAGCGAAGATGACCGGCGTGTCAGTGCCGAATATGGAGTCAAATTCCCGGTCCGAAAGACCGTGCGGATGCTCGGTGGAAGACTGAAGGGTCATCAGGTCCACGACGTTAATGACGCGAATTTTGATGTCGGAAAAGTGTTGACGCAAAAGATCAACAGCAGCCAAGGTTTCGAGCGTAGGTACATCTCCGGCACACGCCATGATCACATCCGGCTCTTTGCCCTGGTCGGTACTGGCCCAGGACCAGATGCCTATCCCATTCGTGCAGTGCTCGATGGCAGCATCCATGTCGAGCCACTGCAATTCCGGCTGCTTGCCGGCCACGATCACGTTCACGTAGTTGCGGCTGCGCATACAATGATCGGCTACCGAGAGTAAGCAGTTCGCATCGGGCGGCAAGTACACGCGAACAACGCTTGCCTTTTTGTTCATCACGAAGTCGATGAATCCAGGATCCTGGTGGCTGAAGCCATTGTGGTCTTGGCGCCAGACGTGTGAGCTGAGTAGATAATTCAGTGATGAAATTGGCCGGCGCCAAGCAATGTGGTGCGTAGCATCCAGCCATTTCGCATGCTGATTGAACATCGAATCTATGATGTGGATGAAGCCTTCATAACAGGAGAAGAATCCATGGCGACCGGTGAGCAGATAGCCCTCCAGCCATCCCTGGCACATGTGCTCGCTCAGGACCTCCATCACACGCCCATCCCGTGACAAGTGTTCGTCGATGGGTATCATTGGCTCCATCCACACTTTGTCAGTGACGTCATACAGGGCATCGAGGCGGTTAGACGCAGTCTCATCAGGCCCAAATACTCGAAAGTTTCGGGATTCCAAGTTCTGTTGCATCACATCGCGCAAGAAAGTACCGAGCACCTTGGTGGATTCCACAGTTTCCCTGCCTGGCTTTAGTACCGGGACTGCATATTGGCGAAAGTCAGGCATCAGCAGATCTTTTAATAGCAGACCGCCATTTGCGTGCGGATTCGCACCCATCCGACGATCGCCCTTAGGCGCGAGTTCCGCCAGTTCGGGCATGAGTTGCCCATCGCTGTCGAACAACTCTTCCGGCCGGTAGCTCTTCATCCAGTCTTCCAGGATTTTCAGGTGTTCTGGAATTTCCAAATCCGACACAGGAACCTGATGGGCGCGCCATGTACCTTCGACAGGTTTTCCATCCACAACTTTCGGCCCGGTCCAGCCCTTCGGGCTACGCAAAACGATCATGGGCCAGAGCGGCAACAACATGCTGGGCTTTCCTGAACGGGCCTCCTCTTGGATGGCGTGGATTTCCTGGAGGACTGTGTCAAGAGTGAGTGCCATGAGTTGATGCATCTCCTCGGGTTCGTCCCCTTTGACGAAGTGAGGCTTGTAGTTATAGCCCTTAAAAAGATGTGTCAACTCTTCGTCACTGAGGCGGCCAGGGATTGTTGGATTTGCAATCTTATAGCCGTTGAGATGAAGGATCGGAAGCACCGCTCCGTCGCGCGCTGGATTCAAAAACTTATTGGAATGCCAGCTTGTTGCAAGTGGGCCGGTCTCAGACTCACCATCGCCCACCACACAGCAGGCCAGTAAGTCAGGATTGTCGAAGACCGCACCGTAGGCGTGCAGCAGCGAATAGCCAAGCTCTCCGCCCTCGTGAATTGAGCCGGGGGTCTCCGGAGCGGCGTGGCTGGGAATTCCTCCCGGAAAAGAAAACTGCTTGAATAGTCTTCTGATACCTTCTTCATTTTTTTGAATGTGCGGATAAAGTTCGGTGTAGGTCCCTTCGAGGTAGGTATTGGCGACCATTCCTGGTCCTCCATGCCCCGGACCGCACACATAAATCACATTCAAGTTGTACTTCTTGATGACGCGATTGAGATGAACATAGATGAAATTGAGTCCGGGGGTTGTGCCCCAGTGGCCGAGAAGACGTGGCTTTATGTTTTCAAGCGTTAGTGGCTCTCGCAGCAAAGGATTGGCATAAAGATAAATTTGCCCAACTGAAAGATAATTCGCGGCGCGCCAGTAGGCATTCATGTTACGCAATTCTTCTGGTACGAGAGGATTGGCTGGGACGGCGGGCTTAGAAGAGTCTGTGGTGACGTTGGTATTCATAATGATTCCGTTTGATCTGCGATCCGTCCAGGAATGCGACAAGAGAGTTCGCCGAGTCCGGTTCACAATATCTTCGAATAGCAGAAGCTTGAGTGAAAGCAGGACCTGACAGTGAATTCACCGGGAAGGATGCCGGCGCTGTTTTAGCAGATGCCTGCAAATCGACCGCCTGATCGCACACACCATCATCAAGACACAGCTCGGAATCATAGATGAGCCTCGAATTAAAACATCATCCTCACAACTCTCCCTGTCTCCGGATTGGGCTTCGCAAGGGCCCTGCCTGGTTAGACCCATTCTCCATTTCGCATTAGAGGTTCGACGACATCGGAGGCGGTAATAGCATCGACGTCCAGTTGGTCTGATCCGATCATCCAGTCCACGTGAATGAGGCTGTCGTTTGCGCCCCTGGCTGCGAGTTGGCCAGGGGTGAGTTTATCTCCGCCACGCAGGCAGCCGCTATATGCTTGCCCCAAAGCGATGTGTGAGGCTGCGTTTTCATCAAAGAGCGTATTCAAAAAGGTGAGTCCGCTGTGAGCGATAGGAGAGGAATGCGGCACCAGTGCAACTTCACCCAATCGCCGCGCGCCTTCGTCGGTGTCAATCAGTCTCTCAAGCACTTCCTGACCTCTTGTTGCGCGCGCCTGCACAATGCGTCCGCCTGCAAAGCGTACCTGAATTCCTTCGATCATCGTGCCCTGAAATGCAAGAGGCTTGCTGGCCGTCACTGTGCCTTCCGCGCGATCTTTATGCGGCGTAGTGAAAACTTCTTCGGTCGGTATGTTGGGTATGCAATAGATTCCGTTGCCCGCCGTCGTGCCACCGCCAACCCAGAGATGGTTGTCGGCAAGACCGAGGCGAAAGTCGGTTCCCGGCCCACGGTACTGCAGTGCGGCGTAGCGCTTCTCATTCAAACGCGCCGCTCGGCGTTGCAAGTCGGCATCATGCGCTTTCCAATCGGCGACTGGATCCTCATGATTGATGCGTGAGGTTTCAAAGATTGCCTCCCAGAGCTTGGATAGAGCAATGTCCGCGGGGTCGTCCGGAAACATCGCTGAAGCCCAGGCCGGCGTGGCGCTGGCGACAATTGTCCAGTTGATCTCGTGCCGCGTAATCAATTCAAGTGCAGGCCGATAGCCCTCAGAAACAGCGCGATTTGCCCGGCCAACTTTTTCAGGATCTTCATTCGAAAGCAGCAAAGGGTCGGCGCCGGTAATTGCCAGCCGTGCCGCACCGTTTTTGAATGCCGCCGCCATTCCTTCGTACAACCAGTTCGGAGCACGGTCGAAGCTTTCATTCGTGGCGAAGCGATAACGCATCAGCGCCGCTGCATCGTCGCTGTAGAGCGTTGTGACCAGTGAAGCACCTGCACGATAGGCGTGTTCTGTAATGCGTCGTGCCAGCGGAAGTGCATCGGTGGATGCTGTCATCACCAGTTCTTGTCCGGGTTTCAGGCCAAGTCCCACTCGGATGGCGACTTCGGCAAGTTGGTTTAATTTTTGTTCGTGGAGCTTGTGTTCAGTAGCGAGCGCTATGTCTGCCATGAGTTCTAGATGCTCCGGAGACCCTCGCCGATTCCGCAGAGTGCCGAGCATCTGCATTCATTGCCGCTCCAGGGCGTGGATAAGTTCCCCGGCGGAGATCAGCCTGCCTCCAGACTCGCTGACTTCTCTCAGGAATCTCTGAGCCTTGGCGTCGTCCAGATGGCGAATTGCATCGGTTACGATCCGGAGGTGATACCCGCGGCGAGTGAGTTCCCGTGCCGCATATGCAACGCAGATCTCAGTAACTATGCCGTACAGAATGATCTGATGAACCGAGCCGAGTTGATTTAGGACTGCATCCGTATTCGGGTTGGAGAATACGTCTAATTGCTGCTTCTCTAGAATTATCTGCTGGTAACTCGAAAGGTTTGGAAGCTCTCGTACGTGGCGGTTGGGAATGATGAAGGCATTTTTCACCAGGGTCTCAGGAATCTTCTGCTGTCCGGGCGTACCCGCCAGACAGTGTGGTGGGAACTGAGCAAATTCAGCATCGCCTGGCTGATGAGCACAGGCGGATGCAACAATCAGGACTCCATTCTTGCTCGCCCATTCAGTCAATCGCTTCAGTGTGGGAACAATTGACTCCGCACCGGGAACATAGAGTTTGCCGCTGGGATAGATAAAGTCGGCTTGTGTATCGACGTCCCAGAACAAAATCGGTGTTTGCAAGGGCTCAGTCCTTCGGTGGCTTGCTCAAAGCTGGTTCTCCCAGGTTATTTTTAAGAGTCGTCTGAAGCTCTGTCAGGCCCTTGCTGATATGGACGGGATAAGAGGCGGGATGCTCCAGTTCTCGTACGTGTAGCGGCAAACCCCGCAAACCTTGGGCTGCACGGAAACGGATTTCGCCGATGTGTGGCGACTGAACCAGCCGTCGGCCATCCCGCATCACACACGTCAGCAAAGGTTCTCCAGTGAGAGCTTCTCCTTCCAGTGCCAATGTGTCATACACGCAAAGGTCATTTTTCATAAAACGAAATACCTGCTTGCGCCCGGGGTAGCTAATTTTGTCGTGGCTCAATTTCATTCGCGGACGCCCGGCGAATTCGACGAGCTTATAAACACCGCCCAGAGAAGGAGCGTCCTGCGCGGTAGCCAACGCTGTCCCTACTCCGAAAACGTCTATGGGTGCATCTGCTGCGAGAAGGGCAAAGATAGACAGTTCATCGAGATCGCCACTAGCAACAATTTTGGTGGCAGTAAGACCAGCTCGATCCAACCGCTTTCGAACTTCTCCAGAGAGCGACGCCAGGTCACCACTGTCAAGGCGCACGCCAGCCGGATGAAGTCCCATAGAGATGATCTTATCGACCGCGGCCAGAGTGTCATAGGTATCAAGCAACAGCACATCATGATCGGGAAAAACCAGGCTAAAATCTCGAAAGCTCTGCTCCTCGCTCTCATAGGCCATCACAAATGAGTGCGCCAGCGTGCCAGAGTTTGGAACACCAAAACGATAATGAGCTTCGACATTTGAGCTCCCAGCACATCCGCCGATATACGCCGCGCGCGCGGCGAGCACTCCTGCTTGCGGGCCGTGAGCACGGCGGCTCCCAAACTCGATGACCTGTCGTCCGCCGGCACTTTGGACCACTCGTGCCGCCTTGCTCGCGATCAGCGTCTCGAAGGTCAACGTGGCGAGCAGATACGTTTCAACAATCTGCGCCTCGATGATTGGCGCGGTGACCCGAAGCAAAGGCTCCAGCGCGAACACGGGCGTTCCTTCCGCCACGGCCCATATTTCTCCGTTGAAGTGCATCTCCCGGAGAAAATCGAAGAAATCTCTTCCGACGTGTGCAAAGGCGGGGTGTCGACGCAAAAATTCGACTTGTTCGGAGGAGAACCATAGGTGCTCCAGATAGTCGAGCGCTTGCTCAAGGCCTGCAGCAAGCAGGTAGCCCCGATTGGGAGGCAGGTTGCGTATGAACAACTCGAAGGTGGCAGGAGCGTCGATGCGATTCTCAAAATACGCCGCAGCCATCGTGAGTTCGTACAGGTCGGTTGATAATCCCTGGCCGCCCTCACCGCGAAATTGTTCTTGTTCAGCGCTCATACTTAGGTTTTGATGCGCCGGATTTGATGGAGCGGGTGAGCCTCTTGACTGTCGATTTTTACGAAATTGAAATCAGCTTTGAAGAGACAGGTAAGTGTGGGACAAAGGGGCGAGCCGTGATCTGCCTGCGCAAGGCTGCGTCCCAGCGCCCGGGAATTCGGTTGCTGCACCTTGGGCAGCAGCCATCGGCCGTTAAACGATAGTCGGTGATTCGATAGCCGTAACGTTGCACAAGCAACTCGTGGCAATCGGGACAACGTGTGTTCTCAAGATCACCTACCGAGCCGGGAAGATTGCCCGCATAAATGTAACGCAGGCCAGCCCGCTTGCCGATCTCCACTGTTCGCAGGAGTGTCTCTGGGCTGGTGTCGTCGGGATCAGTCATCTTGTAGTCTTTGTGAAACGCAGTGACATGCCATGGAATATCCGGCGACACGCTGACCAGAAATTCCGCCAGTCGCCTCAGTTCATCGTCGGAGTCATTGAAGCCTGGGATGACCAAGGTGACGATCTCCAGCCAGAAGCCCATCTCATACAAGCGGCGAATGGTCTCCAGGATGGGTTGCAACCGGCCACCAAGCTGGTGATAGTGCTGCTCGTCGAAGCTCTTGAGATCGACTTTGTACAGGTCTACCCACGGGCGCAGATACTCGAGCACTTGAGGAGTGCCGTTGCCGTTCGAGACGAAAGCAGTTGCCAATCCCGCCGCTTTCGCTTCTTTGAAGATGGCCACCGCCCACTCGGAGGTGATTAGCGGCTCGTTGTAGGTGCTGACCAGGAGACGAGCGCCTTGATTGAGTGCCTCCTGCACCAGCATCTCCGGGGTCAAGCCCGCCGGCGAAACCACCGCAAGAGGGTCACGAATGGCCTGTGAGGTCACCCAGTTCTGACAGTACGAACAGTGAAGGTCACAGCCGAGCATGCCAAAGCTGTAGGCGAGAGCACCGCAATACGCGTGGAAGAAGGGCTTTTTTTCAATCGGATCACACTGCACGCCGCCCACATAACCCCAGGGTACGTAGAGTGTTCCTCCGCGATTGAAGCGGACCTTGCAAACTCCCGCTTGCCCATCGCCTATGGGGCAGCAATGTCCACAGGAGTAGCAGCGCACCCGGTCGCGGTCAAGCTTTTCGTATAACTCGGGCGCGGCTTCACCTACATGCTTATCGAGAACTTCCTTCAGGGTTGACATATTGAACCACCCCGCGAACAGAACTCAAGATAGTCAAGCCACGTATCAGGCTAACACCGTTCCTGTGTGGCTTCGCTATGTTATGCAACGCTGGGCTGGAAATTGGGCAACTTTGGGTTCGCCGCTCTCCCCAACAGACTGGCTTGCAGTGCAGTCAAGTGCGCTGCTTTACGGCAGCCGATTTTGGAGTCAGTGGACAAGGGTCTTGTCGTCCAGTCCGAATTCCGGCGCGCACGTATCTGCCGCTGCACCGGATCAGAACGGAGCCACAGATACATTGTGCTGATCCGTTGCCATGCGTTACGAATTGCAATATGACATCCGGCATTTACGCTTGTTCAAAATAGCAGGCCTGCTTCGATGACGCCGCGAGGCTGGTCCTGGTTCCTGCCCGCGGGACCGAAGACGTCACCCGGCGTGTAGCTGTTTGCCCGTACAAAAGAGAGGTCCCCACGGATGAAGAAGCGCTGGTATTGAAAAGTTGGTGTCAGCGTAATGGACCAGCCCGCGCTGCCAGGGCCAAATAATAGATTGACGGATTGTTGAGCGGCGCTCCCTGTGGTCGATATGTACTCTCCGCGCCCTGCTAGCGAGAACCCGTGCTTGAAGGTGCGACTCATCAAGAGCGCACCGCTCGGGGTCGACGCTCCATTCACCACGCCGACCTTCAGATTCCTCGGCACACTGCCGTATTGAAAGTAGGGTTGAACGATCCAGTTCCCTTTCGTGTAGGTGTAGATCACGGCGTACAAACTCCCGTTGTTTTGCACCGGTGTCGCCAGAGTTCGAAAGACGGTTTGCCCGAGATTTCCCATACCGGCGAACGCCAGGCTGTGAGGCCCCTTGGTGTAAGTTAAGGAGCCGCTCAACCACGAGAATCGGTTGGAATAGTAACCATCGTTCCAACTGAATGCGGCGGTGAGCTTACCCATCGTCTGATTCACCTGGATTCCGCGATTCACGGCATTTTCCTGGTTCCACAACAGGCCTCGATCGATGTTCATATTTTCGAAGTCGAAGGTGTACTCAGCGCCCATCAATGTAGGCAGCGCACCAACCAGAATGGAGGTGTTTTTTTTCGCCAGCTTCAGATAAGCGACCGGCACCGGGCCATACAAGTCGGTCATCGCTTTATCTGTGGGAAGAAACGGAGTTCCCAAGGCCAAGATGTTATAAGCACCCGCCTGGACATAGAACTGCCACCAACTGGTGGTCTTCTGAAGAAATATCTGCGCGTTACTCAGAGCCGGCTGTGTGGGGTTATCACCGGGGATATGGTTCCCTTGCCACAGGCCCATTCCGCTTACCACGCCATTCAAGCTGAGCTTGCCCAGGGGTCCGCCCTCCAAGGGGATGGGAGGAGCCGCTTGAAGCGGGCCTGTTATAGCAGGGGTAGGAAGCGCAGTTGGTGCCGGAGGAGAGGTGGTTTGTTCGGCTGGCTTCTCCTGAGCGGAAGGCTGTGTAGAAGGCGGGTTAACCTGCTGAGGATGACTGTTCGGATCTGTGGTTTGCGCGTGCAGTTGAATCGTTGCAAGCATCAGCATTACCGTTATCGCTATCCACCCGCACTTACCGATGATCGGAGGATGACTGAGTTGCGTGGAGATCCGAAGGCCGTCGAGCATAAGCTTGGCGTCTAGATCTCCTCTGTTGTGCTTACGTCTTTCCATCATTCGCTCCTGAGGCGGTCCACTCTCGCAATTCACTCTGATTCAATTCTGCCCGGCATCGTTGCTGCACAAGATCGATTTAAACCAGAACTGCTCGAGTCCTTGAGCGGCCGCGAAGCCGTAAAAGCTGGCTTCCGGCGTGGACATATATCGCAATCTCTCACCTTGGTCTCGCGTTGGTGCCGCCCGCAATCGCTCTCGTGGCGTACATTGCACGGCATCCATGAGTTCGGTTCGATTGCAACCATCTCATGTCGGTGATCGCGCCCATAAAGAATATTGATTAGACGCGCGCTTTCAGCCCTCTTAGAGTTTCTGTCACGCTACGTGCGGAAGGGACGAATGTGCCGCGCCAGCATCAGTGCGTAACTGGTCTCGGCACGCGTTCCTGAGATAAGGAGCACAGGAAGGCATGGCGGCTCAGGATCTGCAAGATAGTGGCAAAGATTCGATTCAGGGTGTGGGTGCAATTGCCGACTCCAGGGCAGACAGCGATCTCCTAACTCTGGAGGAGATCAGCACACTGGCCGCAGAAGGCGGCAATCCGGCGGAGACGCTCATGAATGTGGTCGCCCTGATCGCCAGGCGCTTTGGCGCCGATGTCTGTTCGGCATACTTGCTGGAACCGGACCGGGCCAATTTGGTGCTTGCTGCTACCGTCGGCCTTCACCCACAATGCATCGGCACGTTGAGAATGACCCTGCACGAAGGCCTCGCCGGCCTGGTTGCCGAGGAAGTGCGTCCGGTCGCTGTAGGCAGGGCGAAGAACCATCCTCGCTTCAAGTACTTTATCGAAGCCGGTGAGGAGGCGTACGAATCTTTTCTGGGGGTTCCGCTGATTGATCGCGGAGTTCTGCAGGGTGTACTGGTTGTGCAAACGGTGGAAGCCCGGGTCTTCAGCGACGAAGAAGTCCACATGCTTGTGTCGGCTGCGTCACAGGTGGCGCCGGTGGTCAGCGAAGCGCGCACTCTCGCCCGCTTCATCGCGCCGGTTCAGGAGCGGTTGTGGTCGCTCGCCCGCAACCTGTGGTGGAGCTGGGATCCTGATTCCAGCAATCTATTCCTCGACCTTGATCCCGCACGCTGGCGACGGCTCAATCAGAATCCGATCGCATTACTGAAAGAAACGTCTCTCGCCAAACTTGAGCGTCGCGCTGAAGAGTTGGTGCTGCACAGCCGTATCCATTACGCCTATCGACGTCAGCAGGAATATCTTGAAGCGGACCGCACCTGGGGTGCGACGCATGCCGGCGTTCTAAGGCCTCGGCCGGTGGCGTATTTCTCCGCGGAATTCGGCTTGCACGAGTCCCTCCCTGTGTATTCCGGAGGACTGGGTATTCTAGCTGGTGATCATATTAAGAGCGCCTCCGATCTCGACATCCCGCTGATCGGGGTAGGGCTGTTTTATCGTCAGGGATACTTCCGGCAGCGACTTGATCGCAGCGGGTGGCAGCATGAAGACTACCTGAAGACCGACATCAATCAATTGCCGATGGAATCAGCGATTGGAGCCAATGGAGAACCGGTGACAATCGAGATTGTCACTCGCGGCACGGCCATCTGCGCAAAGGTCTGGCGGGTGAAGGTGGGACGTTGCGATCTCTTCTTGCTCGATTCGGATGTCTCAGGAAATGCGCCCGAAGATCGTGATCTGACGTCGCGGCTCTACGGCGGCGACGAGCGCGAACGCATCCGCCAGGAGCTGTTACTGGGAGTAGGCGGAATCCGTGCACTGAAGGCAATGGGTATTACACCGGGAGTCCTTCATCTGAACGAGGGCCACAGCGCGTTTGCCGTACTGGAAGCGGTTCGCTGCCGAATGGAAGAGGAGGGCGTAGGGTTCGAGGGCGCGGCCCCACGTGTTGCGAGGGAATTCGTCTTCACCACCCACACTCCTGTTCCTGCCGGGCATGATCGTTTCCATGCTCACCTTATCGAGGAGCATCTCGGCGTTATCCGCGAACAGCTTGGCCTCTCTCGTGAGGAACTGATGGCATTGGGGCGCGAACATCCGGACGATTCAAACGAACCGTTCTGCATGACCGTGTTGGCCCTGAAGCTTTCTCGTCGCGCCAATGCAGTTTCGGCTCTGCACGGCGAGGTTTCTCGGAGCATGTGGAATGTGCTCTATCCTGACAAGACCGAAGACGCCGTACCCATCGGCCACATTACCAATGGCGTGCATGTTCTCACCTGGCTGGCGCCGCAAATGTTTCGCCTATACGATCGCCACCTGGGACCGGGCTGGCATGAGCACAGCGGTGAGGCACGCATCTGGGAAGGTATTGAGAACGTCAATGATGGTGAACTCTGGGAGACGCACCTGAACCTGAAATCGCGGCTCTTGGAATTCGTACGCAGCCGCTCCGTGGAGCAGGCCGAACATCGCGGCGAGTCCTCTGCGGTGTTGCAGCGGCTCGCGCGAGTGCTAAGTCCGGATGCTCTCACCATTGGATTCGCGCGTCGTTTCGCCACTTACAAGCGAGCCAATCTGATCCTGGCGGACATAGAAAGGCTTGCCTGCATGGTGAACGATCCCAAGCGCCCGGTGCAATTCGTCTTTGCCGGAAAGGCGCATCCGCACGACGAGCCGGGAAAGCGCGTATTGCAGCAGATTGCGCAACTCATGCGCGATTCCCAGTTCGGCGACAAGTTTGTCTTCGTGGAGGACTATGACATCAACGTCGGACGCCACCTGGTGCAAGGCGTGGATGTATGGTTGAACAATCCTCGGCGACCGCTTGAAGCCTCCGGAACCAGCGGACAAAAGGTGGTGCTGAACGGTGGACTCAATCTTTCAGTATTGGACGGTTGGTGGGCGGAAGCCTACGACGGTCTGAACGGATTCGCAATCGGGACCGGCAGAACTCATTCCAACATGGATGTGCACGACAACCGCGATGCGGAAGACCTGCACCGCGTGCTGCGCGACGAAGTGATCCCCCTCTACTATCAGCGCGATCGTGACGGACTGCCGCGCGGCTGGATTAAGCGCATGAAGCGAACGATTCGCACGCTTGGCTGGCGCTTTAATGCGAATCGCATGGTAATGGACTATACGTTAAAGTGCTATATCCCGGCCGCAGGTGGCACATCAAGCGACATGAGTCAGACGAAATAACTTTCTTGTGTGTGCGCCCCGGCGCGAGCAGTCTATGGCCGCGCCGCAGCGGTCATTGTTGAACGGGCAGTCCCCTGCCACGGCATCTTAGTTTCCGTTGTTGACAACCGGTACGTCAGCAGCACGGCGCAGACCGGCAGCCCGCCGCCGTGCTCGCCGCCATCATCAGAAACGTCGGCCTATGGCTGACAGGCTGTTACGGCGCGCCTTAGCTGCCGTCCGCCACAATGGTTGCCAGTGAGAGCAATCTGGAACTTATCTGCAAGTGTGCCCGCTCCGCTCCGTGGGGATTCACTTCGAAGCGGATTCGGCCATCGTTCAGCAACAGGTTGATGATTCCTCCACGCTGGCCGAATCCGTCATACTCTCCCACCGTGAGCACGCTGGTACCGCGAACGCGCTCCAGCACAGACGCGGTGTTCTTGCGTTCCGAGTCGCCCAGAAAGATCACCTGACAGGCCTTAAGATCGCCGTCGAGCCCAAGGCGGCGAACGACGACTCTCCTGCCATTCACTGTTTTGCCCGACGCCTGTCGCTGCAGCGCGTCGCTGGTGGAATCGGCGCCGATAAAACCGATTACCAAGTCATTGGTGTTGCTGCTCGGCCACTGGACAAAGTTCACCAACTTGAGCACGAAAGCAGCTTTGACGTCATCCTCTCCCAGCGACTGCGCCCGCGCACCGGTACTGATTCCGCCCGCAGCGATCAACACCAGAGCACCGATCACCGCAATTGTTAACCGGCGAACACACATGAGCACACGTGGTCTCCAAACCCTGCCCGGTTTGAGTGGAGAGGTTTCATTTAACTGTCTGCACAATAGAATACCGACTCGCATGAGCATCACCGGATCCTTTCTGAGTGCGGCTCATCTTTTTTATCTCTGCCGCTGCGTTCGCCGGAGGTCCAAGTCAGTTTAAAGCGGAAGCTACGCCGATCGTCGGGCAACAAAGAAGTCGAGGCTATGTCATGGGTCTGCTCGAAGTACCCGGTTGTCCGCTCGCCCATACTTCGGCCGACCAGGTTGTAAGCACTTCCCGAGGCCGAGAAGCCGTGCCAGAACTCACGGCTGGACAAACCGACATTTACAAGTACAGGAGGCGCTGAGTCGCCTATCGCAGGCCATACGGTCTCGCTTCTACTCATATATTCGGCCTCAATTGCGGGCGTCAGCATCCGGCGAAACACAGGAGTAGCAATGTTTACCTTCACCAAGTGCCTCGGGGCATCCGGCAATGAGGCGCCGGTTAGCTCGTTGCGCGCATCCTGGTAGGTGTAACTCAGGCGACCCTCGACCCCCGATGAGAACACGTCCTTCAGTTCCAACTCCCCACCCTTGGCAGTCGCTTTGGTGTTGGAGAACGTGGTTTGGTCGATGTTTTTGACTTCCATCGTTTGCTCTTGGATGTAGCTTCCGATGTTGTTGTAGAATCCCGCGGCGCTCAGCGTTACGCGCCTGCCGAGTTGCTGCTCCCAATCCCCTTCAAAGGTACGAGTGGTCTCGGGCCGCAGGTTGGGAGCCGCTACACTTGCCATCCCTTCATAGTACAGCTCGGAAAAGCTGGGCACACGGAAGGCGGTTCCGTACAGGAACTTCAAAGTAGTGGACTGCCGCGGGCTGTAGATCAGTGCGGCACGCGGACTGGTCTTGCTTCCGAACAAGTAGTTGTAACGGTCATTCCGCACGCCGAGGTTCAAGATCACCTTGGGAAGGAGATGAAATTCACCTGCCGCGTAGATCCCCCAGATCGCCGAAGTGCGGTTGTAATTCACAAACGTTGTGGAGGTCACAGGGATGTTGTCCACGATGTAATTCTGCTGTGCCTGATGAAAGTTATCGCGGTACTCGGAGCCCACCGTGATCCGGTGCTTATCGAAGAATACCCTGGTCAACTTCAGTTCCGCGCCGGCCCGGTCGCCATGGGCACTGTCATAGTCATAAAGCGTGCCGTGGCACTTCGTCTCGCTGCAACCCCTTAAGTCGTTCACTGTGCCATGGGATTCATACTTATCGTAGTAAGTGCGCGCGGTTAACTGCGTTCCCTTCCAGAGGCGGTGATCGTATTGCACATCGGCATATCCATAGAAGTTGGTCGCATGGGTATCGGTCTGATGGCAGCTTCCGCACCATTGCGCCGAGGATGGCGTCTTGTTTTCCGCGCTCGATGCCACGCCCTGCAAGGTGAAGCCGTGGCTTGACACCAGTGCCATGGCGCGACGAGTCTGGTCGTGTTCACCGATGTGGCCGCTTGGATTTTCTATGTTGTCCAAGGTGCTCGGCGCAGCGGTGTCCCAGTAGCTTGCCGAGAACATGGCGTGCGTGACGCCCCGGTTGAGCCCGTAGATCGCTGTTTGCTTGTACGTGCCCAGGCTACCCGCCTCTCCGGATACCACCTCGCCCTGGCTCTTTCCCGTCCGGGTGATGACATTCACGACACCCATAAAGGCGTCGGCTCCGTAGAGCGACGAACTTGGACCACGCACAATTTCGATGCGCTCGACAAGGTCCATATCGATCGGAAAGTCGTTTCCAATCGGCGCCGAATCATCGATATTGTTATTGAGCGCATGGCCGTTTACCTGGAACAGAATGCGGCCGTTGGCATCGCCTGTCGGGGCAAACCCGCGCACGCCCAACGTGGTGTAGGTAAGGTGATCCTTCACGTAGAGTCCTGTAACGCTCTGCAAAGCATCTTGCAAAGTGCGGTACCCATAGTGCCGAATATCCTCCGCAGTGATCACGCTGATGGAGGAAGGCGCTTCCGCCTGCTTCTGCTGGTACTTGGAGGCGCTGTACACCTTCGCGCTCAGAAGATCTTCCAGACTCAGAACGTCGGTGTCAGGAGATACCTGAGCGTAGACGGAGCCTGTGGCTGCCAGAATGAGCGATACAACAATTGATAAAAGCCAAACCCGTCGAAGCAAATAATTAAAAATATAAGATATATAAGAACTGGTGCAACGCATGGATCCCCCGTTCCAAGCAGCCCTGAGGCCCAGAATTTTAGAGAACTGGAAGACGTGCGCAGGTTACGCCTGAGTAGACCTATCGGCAAGTTACTTTTGTAACACGAACCAGAGTTTACAACTTCATCAGGCTGCAATAGGCATTGACCAGCCCCGACGAATCGGCCACTTGAAGCCTGAGTTTCCGCTGAGTGGGTGGACCGCTATGACAATTCTCGGAACGTGTTGGCGCGAGTAGCTTCCGGGTGTTGCTCTCCCGCAATCACGAGAAATTAGCCCATCCGTAATTCACCCGATTTTGTCAGGATCGGAATTTCGTTCTTTGCGGCACTTCAACTGAGCGAGGCAACAAAGTTTCACAAAACCGCAACATTTTGCACCCCTTGAGCGATAAGGAAAAGTAACTGCCCTGTGTTTTCAGTGTCGGGTAGTGGCACTGTACGTGCCCAGTCATAGAGGCAGGTAACTGCCTCGATATTAGACGTAAAACCCTAACCATGATGGGCGGGTGAAAAATGAAGATGAACAGGAATGTTTTGGCAGCAGGAATCGGAATCGCAATCCTGCTTTTTGCGATGCCGTCATTCGCCGACCCAATCGGCCCAGACTGTGGAAGCGGCAGTTGTTTTGGATCGGTGTACACGTTAACGTAAAAATGGGTCCCGACTTGGATAGCCCTTTTCATCCCACGCAGAATCGGTGGCTGCTCGGGCAGTGGACAATTGCGCACTTATGAGCGAACGCAACCTGTTCCATGCTTCGCTCATGAGTGACGATAGCCTGAAGACGAACGCAAAATAACAAACATTTCTACGCTATCCATCGAGGCCAACGTGGGCTTCGAGCGGCATTCGAATCCAGCCGCCGAGCTCGCCTTGCCCAGATGCTTCCCTTTCCAGACCGTCCCGGTCGCCTATCGCAAATCCCGGCTGAATTTAAACAACGGCCAAGCGGAAAAGGCCATAGGGTTTTTATGCAAAACTTTGCACATCTTGTTTTTCCCTACGGTTCCGCGAGCCTACGATTCGCTTCGGAAAACTGTTCGCTTCTCATTGCAACAGAATGACTTGCGAAGTGATGGCGAGATATTAACGGCGGCGGGAGACGCTTGGAACGAGAACTGCTCATGTTATTCCAGTTTTGTGCAGGCCAGTTCGTGAAACTGGTTAAGGTTTCTCCTGTGAAAGGTCAAGAGAATGAAACGATTTGGAATTGCATTGATGTTGCTCGCGCTATCTCTGTCCGCGCTGCCGGTTTTCGCTAATACAGTCCAGCTCACCCTCACGGGAACAGGAGGCAACAACTCCGGTGGAGTTTACACCTACCCATACGACTTCACCGTCAACAGCACCACCAATGTTCCGCTGATGTGCGATAGCTTCCTGAACGAAGTCTATACTGGCGAGACGTGGAAGGCGAATGTCTACTCAATCACCAGCGCCGGCAATGTTGGTGATGGTTTGTACGCTAGCCAAACCCTTCATTTGGGTGGCAACACATACGCCAGCCAACAGGTCTATGATGCAGCAGGGTTGCTCTATCTGGGCGCTCTGGGACAGGGGCCGCTGGCTGGCACGTCCGGCATAACGAACCTCTCCACGGGCCTCGCCAACTGGGCAATCTGGGACTTGTTTGATCCCGGACTCGCCGGTTCGGCGAGTCCATTTTCAATCAGCATGCTAAATTCATTGGATATCAAAGCACTTAATGATGTCAGTGAAAACACAGGATTGTTGTCCAATGTCGTCGTGTACACTCCCGTGTCCGGTACCCAGAACCCCAGCTGTGACGGCACGCCGCAGGAGTACATTGGGATCGTTCCCGAACCCTCTTCGTTGTTGCTAATGGGTAGCGGACTGATGGGGCTGGCGGGTTTCGCCCGTCGCCGATTTTCGAAATAACGATCACAACCGTCGTCGCTGATTCGACAGCGATGGCCAACTGCGTGAGGTGCATCCAACCGCTTGGTTCAGCCGCGACTGGATGCACTTCGCTGTTATGGGATCGATTGTGACAAGTTGCATGCAGACGACACACCGGTTCCCGTCTTGGCGCCGGGAGACGGCAAGACTAACCCCTGCCGACTGTAAACCTATTTCGCGATAATTGAATTGAGAACGAGATCCGCGGCCGGTTTCCGGAGGAGCGACGCGAAGTACGCCAGTCGCGCTTGCGACCTCTGCTGGACTCCATGTGCGACTGGTTTGGAATCCCTGGCGAAGCTCTCGAAGAAGTCCTACACCTCGGCGCGATCCGTCACGCGCCCGCCCCATGAGATGCCTTGGCCCGCTTCTGTGATGACAGCAGCATTGAGATCGGCAACAACTGCGCCGGGCGTTGTTTGTGAACCGTGGCCATCGCACGCAAGAACTATCTGTTAGCCGGATCGGATCGCGGCGGAGACTGCGCTGCGACTTTTACAGTCTGACTGATCGGAACCGGAAAGCCGAACGAGCTCGACCCGGAATCCTATCTGCGCCAGATGCTGACGCGCACTGCCGGCCACCGGTCAACCGCGCGGAAGAGCTCCTGCACTGGAACATCGTTTGAGGAATGGAACGAGGTCTTTCCTGATGCCACCTGCATCGGCCCAAGGCTGGACCTGCTTCTACACCGTACCGACGTTCATCGTGATCTGGCTTTGTGCCTGGAACTGCCGGATACTCCATTTTCAAACCAGCGCTCACGATCATAGTTACGCGCGGCCAACTCTTATGAAGGTGGTGCCGTTGCGTCTGGTCGATATCGCAATACTGGCGTGCTGCGTGTGTGGTTGCACACGCAGCACGCATTGAGTGGTGCGCACGATTCGTGACACTCTCTTACTTCAAGAAGCGACGCCGTGCGAATCCAGCCAAGCCGAGAAGTCCGCTGCCAAGCATAGCAATGGAAGCAGGCTCCGGCACAGGAACTAAATTAGAATCTCCGCTGTATGCGCCTTTACCAGTGGCATCGACAATGACAACATCGGTCAGAGAGTAGCTCCGCTTTCAGTCTGAGCGCCGCTTCCAGCATGCCCCGAAAATGAACCCGCAATCGGACCCAAAACGCCAGTACTCGCGATTCGGAGTGCTGCAACCGTCGAAAGCCGCCGTACCCAGACATGCGAGGGACTCCACATAACCGTTGGTTACCGTCCCGCCAAAGGCCAAATCCCATCCGGGCTCCGGGGTGGTAATTCCGGTTTGAGAGAACGCGATTGTCAAAGTGCCAGGGGCTCCGTTATCGTCAACAGAATTCAAATCGATAGCTCCGACTGGCTGCGCCGTCGAGCCTTGACCGGTGGTTACATTGAGGGTCCAATTGGTCCCCAGAGTCACGCTAACGGAAATCACGCCCGAGCCGGGCACGCTGAAGAGTGAGTTAATAGCATGGGTCTCCGTTCCTGTAGAGGAAAGAAGGAACACGCTGGTTGCCGTTTCCTCGAAGGTTACCGAGTCTCCGACGCCATCCCCCAAAGCCAGGAACCAGGGATCAGTACCGCTGGGTGTGGAAATAGGTGCGGGCAAGTCTTGCGCAAAGGCAAACCCGCACATCCCCACCAACAGGCCAATCAATAGCAAATTTCTTTTCATTTCACATCCTCCAGAGGATATTTCTCAACTGTGTGGAGCTTGCAATTTCTCCACTTGCAATGCCGCGAGAGCTTAGCGGCGACTTAACCGAGTTAGAAACCAGATGCCGACGACGTCACCGCAACGCACATCCCAACCAAAACCGGATCGCCAGGTACTTCCGCACACCAGTTCTTTAAGTGGACACTAAGGCCGCGAGCGCACAGCTGGTGAGCGGCCCAACGAATTACACTGAGATATAGGCAAGTTTGATTCCAAAGTTCCTGACTGTAATGCCTTGGTTTTGCGCCATTTCCATGCGCCTGGATAGGCTGAAGTGCAACGTTTTGCATAAGAATATGGAAAACTCAGGCCGACGGCCTCGAGCGCTGAGGTCGCAAGAGGCCGGCATGAGGCGTTGCTTGGGAAGCCATGAACACAGGCCAATCTAAAGGCGGGAAGACATCGACCGACCCAAGGGGTCCATGGTAAAGCCTTGTACTATTTAGCAAGCGACTGTTGAAAAGCGTGCCACGTCACGGAATCAATGCAGACTAGGTACACACTCATACTTGCAGAGTCGCCTCTGCGACCCTTTTACCCCGGAGGCCTCGTCAGCTTTGTTACTTCCACTACCGCTCCGATTGCTACCGGGCTGAGCGATCCAGTTCCCAGGCGGGACTTGCACCAGCCGAACGCCAGCCCTTTTCACGGCGCACGTGAGACTGATTCTAGCTAATCGTACCGAGCGCCTTCTTGGCATTCTCCGCTGTCGGGGTATTAGGAACCAAAGTCAATACGCGTTTGAAGTGGAGCGAGGCGTTATTGTGATCTGCAAGTTTCAGGCAGACCATTCCCAGGTGATAATGATATGCCGCATTGTTGGGAGCGGTCTTAAGTGCGCCTTCAAGCAGAGTGCGGGCCATGGCGTAACTTCCCTTGTAATAGTAAGCCCAGGCCAAAGTATCAGCCGATTTCGGTGAGTCCGGCGTCAAACGCCGCGCAGTCTGAGCCAGAGTAAGTGCCATATCGGTGTTCTGCCCGGTCTCGAGCATCAGAAAGGCCAGGTTATTGGCTGCGATAGACTGATTAGGATCCACCTGCAAAGCTTTTTGATAGTACGTTTGCGCCTTATTCCGCTCGCTCGGTTCCACAAGCGAGCCGAGCACAGCATATGCCATCGCGTCATTAGGATGAGAGGTGACCCATTGCTCCCAAACGGGAATCGCTTTGGTGGGTTTTCCAAGTTGTAATTCGACTCGGGTGTACAGGTGAATTGCTCGCAGATTCTGTGAATCGAACTTCAAAGCTTTTTCAAGGTTTCCCTCGGCTGAAGAGTCATCTCCTTGGCCGTTCTGGACCGCAGCCAGAAGGTAATAAAGGCCGCTTACATCCGGTGTTTTCGCGATCTGAGCATTAATCCGGGCAATTGCTTTTGCCGACTGCCTCTGGGCAATGTCCACCATCGTGAGGGCCTGCATCGTCTCGACGTTCTTGGGATTCAATTCCAAGGCATGGGTTAACAAACGTTCTGCATCGGCCCACCGTTTCTGCGCTATGCGAAATTGGCCCAACCGCAAGTACGGCAGCGGACTTTTTGGGGCAATCTCCACAGCCTTGTTGAAGTTCTGCTCGGCGGCTGGCAAGTTCTTTCTTTGGCCCGCCACAACTCCTTGCCAAATGTATCCGAGCGGGCTACGGGGCGCTACGGCGATTGTTTTCTGGGCGATCTCCTCAAGCTGGTTAAAGTCGCCTTTAGCAATGGCTATGTTAGCAAGTTCCTCCTCTGCCGCAATCATGCCAGGGGCGATGCGGACAGCCTCCCGCAAATTCTGTTCGGCAAGAGCTGCATCACCTTCAGCTTCGGCAGCCCGAGCTAGCCAATACCGCGCCTTGGCATTTTCCGGCGAGTCCTTCACAAGAGCCTGCAGCACGGTGACAGCTTCCTTGACCTTGCCACTTTGGACGAGCGAAATACCATTCAGGAGGACGACACCTGGATCTCTTGCATTGTCCTTCACCAGAGTGCGGATTACCTCTCCCGCCTTTTGCTGTTGACCTGTTTCAAGGAGCAAATCAGCGTAGGACTTCTTGAGTACAAGATACTTTGGATGCGCCGCAGACTGAGTGGCAAATTCGGTGAGAGCTTTATCTAGAGCGCCGATCCGCAGGTAATAATCCGCCATCAGCTGCGCGCCTGCCGGGTCATCTGCCAAGTCTGAAGTGGCTTGGCGAAGGATTTGCTCGGTCTTGGCGGTGTCACCGCGGCGGAAGTAGAGATCTGCAAGCGCGACTCTGGGCTGTACGCTGTAAGGATCACTTGCAACCGAGGAGTTCAAGAGCAACTCCGCCTCTTCCCAACGCTGCTGCTTCTCATAAAAACTTGCCACAATCTCTTTGATATCTGTTGACTTAGGATCGAGTTCCAACGCTTTTTTCAGATGGTTCTCAATCGAACCAGGGTCGGCCGAGTAGGCAGCCAGGAGCCTTGCGAACGTGACATGGACCGCTGCATTCTTCGGGTCTAATTCCACCGCCTTGGTTATCTCGGCAATCGCCAGATCCCGATTACCCTGGAGAGCTGCGATGGCAGACCGTGCTTGATGCGCTTCTGCGTTATTCGGCTGTGCCTGAAGTACAACACCAACCTGCTCTGCCGCCTTATCCACCTCCCTGGCACCAATTAGAAGATTGGCAAGAGATATGCGAGCCTTGTAGTTATCCGGCTGCAGGTCCACCGCCCTCCCCAATTCGGCATATGCATTCTGTGCAGAGCCCAATTTCAAGAAGGTTTCTCCGAGCCGGTAGTGGGCGTCTGCAAAATTCTTGTCAACTCGCAGCGCATTGGAGAATTGAATGACTGCTTCCTTGTACTTTCCAGAGTCGTAGTATCTCTGACCACTCTCGAGGTATTTCTGCCGTTTGACCTTGGGGTCTCGCGAACAACCACCCAGAAAGGCCGTTGCCAACACCAGAATTATGAACCATAGGGATGTGCGTTTCATCGCGATTCTCCTGTTTCGCCTACCTGAGGTGATGGCTTCCAAAACTCTCGTCACTGCTAAATAGTTTTTTGATTACGTACTCCGGCCCATAACAAAGGGATCAAACTCCCTACGAAAATCCGGATTTTCCACCAGTCGGTCGCCAATTTGGCAAAAACCCTGTACGAGAGGGTCAAGATCAGCGCGGCAATTAGAGAGTGCCAACCCAAAGGCCTCCATTTGAAGTTTGTCCGCGAGTTGGTCGCCTGAGCGGCCACGAGCCTCGATGTTTGGAGGGCTAATAAGCATAGGTCTCGGCATTTGGCCGCGCGGCTTCGTTATATAACCATTCATTGTCTTGCAATTCGATTGCCGCTAAAAGCGGCGCGTATGTGGCCGAATGGACAAGAACGACATCTACAAGATGGACGTGTTCTTCCACTGTCGATGGAAAACCATTTCCGCTTTCCGCAAACACCTTTTCCACTTTCCATCTGATGTACTGATCAAAAATGTCATTCATGGCGAGCAGAACGCATACTATATAGATGGGAAAATGTTTGCAGCAAAGGAAAGCATTTTCCTGCGATAAGCGGCTGATCTTGCATAACTGTGGGTTGCGAAACGCAAGCGGGCTGCGAATTTAGGTGTTCTTCGTGGCCCTAGAGGCGCCGGGTTGGTTAAGGAACCTGCCTTCTCGTAGTATGCCAACCCCAACAACGGCCACTAGCGGACGTCCGTTTGCGTCTATTCGACTGAAGCCGCCGTACTACCCAATCAACAATTTTCACAAATCAGATCCTCAACTATGGCGAGGCAATCTGGCGTCTCGGTCAATTGAGTAATATCAGTGCGGCCGTCGCGATGGGTACAAACGCGCCACGACACTGGCGACGCCACCTGACGAAACCGGGTAACCGCGAGTTCGCGCCCGGTTAAAGCAGCCTGAGTCAGATAGAAACAAATGAATTTTCACCGGTAACGTAATAAGTGAGTCAACACGATAGGGACAGGATGCATGACCTCCGACAGAGAGGATTGATTTGCGCGAATCTTAGAATCAGCAGCTTAGGCACAGATGCCAGGTAAGCCACTTGCTTGCAGATTATTTCTCGGTAAATGTCCTCTTCTGTCGAGTACTTTTCTTTCCAATGCAGATAACTTGAAGTGTGGGCGCGTTTTATCTACTTGGTCACACTCTTGCGTAGTACACTTCAGAGTTGCTGAACATTCCCGAGCGATGCTACTCGGCAGGTTTGATATTTTGTGATTTCGTCTCCGTCGTCCCAGTTTGGAGGAAGACGAGATTCGAACTCCACCGGCTTGCAATAGCCATACACACACGTTTGTGCATTGGCACCATGGAAATGGCTCAGTGCTGGAAAGTAGAACCGCGGTGAGAAAAAGAGCTTTCGATCCCCAAAATCCGGTGACGGCGCCATGGGCAGACCCTCGCGAGTTTGGGCGCGTTGAACTCTCAGCGACTGCCTTTGCCTTGAATATGCTGGGCAAAGATTTAGGTCGCGTGGTCGATGTGAGCGGCGGCGGATTGCTATTGAATCCAGCCACACCATGGGCACGCATCTCCTTGCAGAAAGGCCAGCAACTCGTTGTCGCAATCGTTGAACCTGCAACCGGCAACCAGACCGATGTCGCAGTGGAGGTGTGCTATATCCGTTCGCGTTGCATCGGATTACGCTTCTTATAATCCCGCTAGTTGAAGCATTCGTTCGTTAACTGGAAGCCTTTTCATTTGGGAGCTTCGCCGCCCCTGAATTCCCCAAAGACGCGGGAAATTACCCGGCCCCAGATGAACTTGCCGGGTTCGATGAGTTGCACGCCAATCTCGCCCGGTTTGTCGCCTTCTGTGCCAACCCAAGTGACGCGATAGCGGGCGCGGCTGGAACAATGCTCGATGCCGATCACGCACCCACGCTGCAGCAGATGCTTTACACCAGTAATGCGCGCACCGGTCGTCGTGACATCGATGGTGGTCGCCTCCTGCTCGAACGTTTGCCCGGTTGCGTCCATTCCCCAGATGCGAATGGGAAGATTAAGCGCGTGACGTACTTCCTGACGCTTTCCCATGAGTAGGCTCTCTGCTTCGCCTGGTTTCACCACCTCGATGCGATTCCGCCCTTTAAACTTTGCGCGATACATTGCAACATCCGCTTGGTGGAGGATGTCACCGATCTCTTGCCCATAGCGCCACTGGGACACGCCAATACTGACGGTAATTTCCACTTGCAGGTTGGCGGTAATGATCGGTTTGTCGCCGATAGCCTGGCGCACCCGTTCTGCCACTTCCTGCGCTGCCTCGGCGGTGCAGTTGGGCAACACTACAAGGAACTCTTCCCCACCGTATCTGCCGACGTGGTCGTACTCGCGCACAGTATTCGAAATTCTTTCCGCCACACTTCGAAGCACGTCGTCACCGACCAAATGGCCGCAGCTGTCATTGACACGTTTGAAGAAATCCAGGTCAGCGAAGAAGACACACAACGATGTCTGTAATCGCTTTGCCCGGCTTAATTCCGTGTTCAATAAGTCGATGATGGCCCCATGGTTCCAAATTCGCAGCAAGGAGTCATGCGAGGCCTCAAACGTCAAAGCTTCACGCGCCTCGGCATACTGTTCGTGGCTCCGAATGATTCGTTCGCCCACTTTAATTCGTGCGTGAAGTTCGAGTTCCTCGAATGGCTTGCATAGATAATCATCTGCCCCCGATTGAAATCCCCTGAGGACATCCATCTTCCGATCAGCCGCACTCAACAGAATCGTGTACAGATAGCCTTGCTCACGCGCGCGGATTAGTTCACAAAGTTCAAGTCCGCCTATTCCCGGCATGAAGCAGTTCAAAATTGCCAACTGAGGTGCATCGTCGCTGTCGAGGATGCATTGCGCTTCGTAGCCATTGGCGGCAAGCACAACTTCATAGCCCCAACGCTCCAGCAAGCGCTTCAACATCTTCCGGTACATATCTGAGTCATCTGCGACGAGGAGTTTCATCGATACCACTCCGGCTCGAGCGTAATCGAGAGTTCGAAACGTGGTCAATGTACCAAAGTAACAACGCGGAAAACCTGGGGAGGCGGCTTATCGGAGTTATGGCACAGGAGCAAGCACAAGCCGAGGACGTCGCTTGACTTACAGAAGAACGCAGCAACTAGCCGCTGGTCGTTTATGGCACATTGCCTGCGAGCAGTAACGTCTCAGAGCGTTACGCTTGGCAGAACTCCACACGAAAAATTGGCAGCCGACAAAGAAGATGTCGACTGCCAATTCATCGCGAGATCGTTAGCTCGGCTCAGCCGCGGAGTTTTGCCGCAGCGAGCAGAACGCACACAGCCACACCCTCGGCGGCCGCAGCAACCTCGGGCAAATCGGGGAAGGTGGGGGCAATGCGAATCGTGCGGTCATCGGGATCTTTCCCGTATGGATGCGTCGATCCGGCAGGCGTAAGTGCCACGCCTGCGTCTTTGGCAAGAGCGACAACCATCTGGGCACAGCCTTTAGGAACGTCGAGGCTGATGAAATAGCCGCCCTTGGGACGGGTCCAGGTGACATCGGGGACGTTGGCAAGCTTCTCGTCGAAGATGTCAAGCACCTTCTGGAACTTGGGCGCGATCAGCGCTCTGTGCCGATCCATCAACTGCAAAATTCCTGCCTCGTTCTTCAGGAAGCCGATGTGACGCAACTGATTCGTCTTGTCCGGACCGATCGACTGTATCGTCATTCTTGCAAGGAGCCACTTTACATTGTCCTTTGAGGCGGCAAACATAGCCAATCCGGCTCCGGCCAGCGTGATCTTGGAAGTGGACAAAAACATAAACGGACGGTTCGGATTTCCATGACGCGCGCACAGTTCCAGGATGTTTGCGATCGCGATGCGTTCGCTGGTCAGGTGATGCACACCGTAGGCGTTGTCCCAGTAGAGGCGGAAGTCAGGGGCCGCGGTTTTCATCGCCGCCAGGCGCTCGATCACCGTATCGGAGTAGACCGTGCCTGTGGGATTGCTGTACTTGGGAACGCACCACATGCCTTTGATGGATGCGTCCTGCGCCACCAGCCGCTCGACCTCGTCCATGTCCGGACCGTCTTCCTTGAGTGCGACCGGAATCATACGGACGCCGAACTCCTTGCAGATAGAGAAGTGCCGATCATAGCCGGGCACGGGACACAGAAAAGCGATTTCTCCCTGCTTTGACCAGGGAGTGACGCTGTCGCACGTGCCCTTTAGCAGCGCGAAGACCATGGTGTCATGCATCAAGGTAAGGCTTGAGTTATTGGCAACGACCACCTGATCAGCGGGTGCTCCGATAATCCCGGAGAATAATCTGCGTACTTCGGCCAGCCCCTGGAGTCCGCCGTAATTGCGGCAGTCGGTCGCACCCTCGGCAAGATATTCCGAAGAACCTGGAAGCGAAAGTATTTCATTGCTCAAATCGAGCTGGGCGGAAGAAGGTTTGCCTCGCGTCAAATCGAGCTTGAGACCCTTCGCTTTGAAAGCATCGTAGCTTTCCTGAAGTTGCTGGCTGACTAAGGTGCCCGGTGAGTTCTGCTGAGTGGACTGTGTCATTTTGAAGAGCGACCATCCTTTCAAGTTTGTATAAAGACCAGGACGCAGAGCCGATCAAATCTGCCCCATATCGCTATTAAATCACCAAGCACTGGGATTCGTCGTGACCAACATGGACATTCCCCCCGAAATTCCCCCTGAAATCCCATAGCTCACCGCGTCCGCCACAAACGCCAGCGGCTCCATTCAAACGCCCAAAATGCCCCGGCGGCAGCCGTCCAGACAGCTCTGCCCCTCTCGCCGGAGCAGTCACCATAGGGCCAGTCAGAGTTGCCCGTGTGGGTGGAACGAGTAATGATAAGCTGTGTGTCCGACATTGCCGTTTGGACAGCGGACTGAGTTCATATCCTGCTCACCCAGACGGATAATTTGCTGGGGAGAGGAAGTCGTAGGCATCGGGCTTGCGATCGGGACCCGCGAATTGAAAATCCTTCTTTATAGCCCCGATAACGGCGTCACCAAGAATTTCATGCCTCACCTCTGGATGTTTCTGCTGCAGGCGCTCACGCCCTCCGGCCATGAAGTTGTTCTGATCGATGGCAATACACAACCGATGAGCGACGAAGAACTGGTCCACTTCGTCGTTGATGAACAGGTCGGATTGGTCGGCATCGGGGCCATGACCCGCATGATCGCCAAAGCCTACCGCGTGGCGGATTCGATCCGTGCCGCTGGTATTCCGGTCGTCATGGGCGGCCCGCATGTAACAGAACTTCCCGGCGAAGCTCTTGGTCGAAATGGGGGAGCGCGCCATGCCGACGCCGTGGCTCTGGGCGAAGCGGACGAAACCTGGCCGCTGATCGTGGAGGATGCGGCTCAGGGCCGCCTAAAGGAGATCTACACTCCTCCGATGGACGCTTCCGGGGAGGAGCACAAGCCGACGTTGCAGGATTATCCGGCCATTCCGTGGGAGTCTCTCGACCTGCAGCAGTTCAATCGAATTCCTGGATTTGTGGCTTTGATCATGCGGCTCCGGGGGCGCGCATGGGAGACCTTTCACATTATTCCCCTCGAGTCCGGACGCGGCTGTCCCTACGGATGCGAGTTCTGCACGGTCACTGGCTTCTTCGGCGATTCCATCCGCTTCCGATCGAACCAGAGCATCGTGGATGAGATGCTCAGAATCAAACGGCGCGCCCGCGATAGTCATGGCAGGGTCGCCGTATTCTTCGTGGATGACAATTTTGCGATTAACGTGAAGCGAACCAAGTCCCTTCTGCGCGACATCATTGCCGCGGGAGCCGAACTTTGGTGGGTGGGGCAAATCAGCGCCAACCTCCTGCGAGACGAGGAACTGCTGGATTTGATCGCGGCCTCAGGCGGAAAATGGATATTCATCGGGATGGAGTCGCTCGATCCAGCCAATCTCGCCAGCGTCAACAAGGGGTTCAGCAAGCCGGAGGAATATGCGGGCGTGCTCCAGGCGCTGGCGCGACGCAACGTCTACGCAATAACGTCCTTCATATTCGGACTGGATCACGACACCCCCGGCGTGGCCGAGCGCACACTGGCCAAGATTCGCCAGTGGCCGCCGGTTCTGCCCGTCTTCGGTCAAATCACGCCTTACCCGGGAACGCCTTTGTACGCGCGCCTGGAAAAAGAGGGACGGCTGACGCGGCCGAAGCACTGGCTTGAGTTTGCGCCGTTCCAGATGGCGCACACACCTCTGAAGATCACCGTACCCGAGGTGCACGATGAGGTGAACTACGCATGGACGAACTCCTACAGTCCTGCCGCGACCGAGAGTGCGCTGAATTCAATCGCGAACGAACCGGCGCCGTTCAAAATCAACCATCTGTCGTCTCGACTTCTTTTCCGCGGAATTTTCTTCCCGCAAAAGGGAGTCTGGCAATGGCTGAAGCTGATCGCGCAATACCGGCGTTCGATATTGCGGGTTGTGAAGGACTCGGTTACTCAATGGCAGGGACCTAATCGACACGGGAAGTAAGACTGACTTTTGCGATGGCAGTCAGGTGTTTTTTCGCTCGAGCCCGAGGAGGATGTCCGCTAACAACCATTTTTGTGACACAACCTACCCCCAACCAGCGGGCATCTAGTGGAACTCACCTGAACGCAAGCCGAGCATCCGGCGCTCGGGGGCCTCGCTTTGAGAGCTACTCGTACATCCCGCAGCGGGCAGGACGACGGCAGTGCTTCATTTCCGCCGCGTGAACTCCGGCTGCTGCCCGCCTGGCCCAAGCCGCTCGGCGTATTGACCGAAAATCTCTCCGACTGCATTCACCGGCGTGTCGTCCCGGCGGTGCAGACGAGCTCTGAGCCCGACCACGGATTTTGGCGCAACATCGACATGCAAGCGCCATTTCCGCGGCGCGGATTGATGGACTCGGTCTTCGTCCATGCAGCGCTGCTGGGCCTGCTCTACGCGGTTTCGAACTGGCCGCAAGCGAGGGTTCACCTTGACGATTCGCGATCCTATCGAACAACTCAGAATGCCTACCTGCTCAGCCCATATGTGCCGGAGCTGCATGGTGCTCCCACCCACCATAGGCATTGGGGCAAGGCGGACCCTGTGCCGGCACGTCAGGAGATCCGGTCTCTTCCCGATGAGCCCGACAACCTGCGTCAAACAATCGTGACCCCGCCCAAGCTCAAACTGCAGCATGACGTGGAGTTGCCGAACCTTGTCGCCTATGAGGCCGCCTACGCGCCAGCGCCGCCGAAACAGCCGTTGGACGCAAGTTCGCATTCGGCCGTTCCGCCCCTTCAGCTAAAACCTCTGCGAGCTCTGCCCAACTTCCGGCCGAGCGCCGTGCTGCCTGCGCCATCGGCCGACTTGATTAGACGGAAAAGCGCGCCAAATCTAGGACAGCTTCTTCCGCCAGGCCCCGCTCCAGTTCTACCGGCACCACCCGTGGGCAATACCCAGATGCCCGTGGTGAAACCTGCGCCGGAGATTGTGCGGTTAAAGCCTCCCCGCGCCCTGCCCAACTTGGAGCCTACAGTGGTTCAGCCCGCGCCAGAGATCGGCTCGATTGGCCGGAAAAACGCACCAAACCTAACGCAGCTTCTTCCGCCAGGCCCCGCACCGTTTCTACCGGCATCGCCCGGAGGCGATACCCGGATGCCGCAAGTAGTGGCGTTGAGTGCGCATCCCGCCGAGGTCCGGGCCCCGGTTGCGATTCCGGAGGGCAACCGGAGCGGAGCCTTTGCCGCCTCTTCTGCCGGCCACCCCGATGCGACGGGCACGCCGGGCGCGGCAGCATCCTCCGGCGTCGGCGCGCACGACGCCACCAACAGCGTGGTGAACGCGCCGGCAGGGATTAGCGTGGGCGCTTCCCCTCCTCCTGCAGCGGCCATTGCTGCGCCACGCGCACAGGCGGCTGATCCCGAGCTGCGATCGAAGCTGCTGGCGGCCATGCGCCCCTCACCGATCGCATCCATCCAGCCAAGCCAGCCACTGTCACGCGAGACCGGCGGGCCGCGAAGTGAGTTGGAAAACCACATCTTCGCCGGACGGCGCTCCTACACCCTCGTGGTCAATATGCCAAATCTGAATTCTTCCGTCGGAAGCTGGATCATCCGCTATGCGGATCGTGGGCAGGGCTTGGTACCATTGCCGATCGCCGCGCCGGAGGTGGTCCGCAAATCCGACCCGGCTTATCCCGGCGAACTGATCCATGATGGTGTCGAGGGCACGGTGATCCTGACGGCCATCATCCGCGCCGACGGCAGCGTGAGCGACATAGCTGTGGCCAAGAGCCTCAACCCGCAGCTCGATGAAAACGCGGTGCAGGCGCTCTCGCGCTGGGTCTTCCGTCCGGCGCTGAAGAATGGTGAGGCCATTGATCTGGAAGCTGTGATCACGGTTCCGTTTAGGACGAAAAGTGCCAGGTTCTGATTTAGATTCGCAGCTCATTTCTGTCAAAGATCGAGAACGACATTCGCGTTTGGCCGCGAACAGCACACGAGCACATTTCCGGGAGCGGGCCTCTCGAGTGGTTCGGGTTGATAAGTAATCGACCCACTAATCAGACCAGTCATGCAAGTGTGGCACACTCCGGTTCGGCACGACCATCGCACTGGAACATCGCACGCTTCAGCCAGTTCGAGAAGGCTCTCGAATTTGAGATCCCATGCAACCGTGATTCCACTCCGCGCGAAAGAAACCGACGGACCAGCTCCCGGAGGCCCTTGTGGCAGGTGCGGAGTGTGATCATCCGGCGCCACACCAGGTGTAATAGGCGCAAGGGCACCGAAGATCTCCATGTGAACTTGATCGGCAGGGACGCCCCAGTTTCGAAGTCCCTCGTGCATGCCCTGCAAGAATGAAGGCGGCCCACACAGATAGAAGTCACTGCTGCGTGCTACGTCAATGTTCTCGAGCAGAGCTACATCGATGTGCCCTGAAGCATCAAAGTCCACCCCGAGTTGGTCGGTTGCAGCCGGCCTGCTGTACACAATGTAGCTTCGTCCGCGAGATAGCTGCTTCAGTAGAGAACGCGATTCTTCCGCAAATGGATGATTGTCGCGATTGCGTGCTCCATAGATCCACCAAACCTGCCGTTGCGATCTTTCCGCGGCGAGTGCGTGCAGCATCGACATTACCGGTGTTGCACCGACGCCGGCGCTCAGCAGAACAACAGGTCCCTCGCCGATTCGTAGAGTAAAGCTACCCCGGGGTGCGCTGACATCCAGCACATCCCCCTCTTGCACGCGGTTGCACAGAAACGAACTTCCAATCCCATTCGCTTCGCTCTTAACACTGATGCGGAAGTGATCGACTCCTGGCAGGTCGGACAACGAGTAGCTGCGAAGAACTGGGTCTTTGTCCGGCTCCACTTGGAAGCGCAACACAAGAAATTGACCCGGCTGGGCAACTACAAGGGGCTTCCCATCGATCGGCATCAGTATGAAGGAGGTCACGCTGTCGCTTTCCTTGCGGATATGCCCGACTCGCATCTGTCTGAATCCGGGCCATGCTGGCGCTCGCTCCTCATTCGCGAGCCCGGGATTTCCTTCCATGGTTTTTGTGCTCGACTCTTGTTTGAGCATTACCTGGAAAGAACTTTGCCAGCCTTTGCTGAGTGCAGGAATCCGAAGCGCGCGTTCCAGTTGCCCGCGAGAATGTCCTGGCAAATACAGCAGAGCGTCCATCTCGGCGACCGTGAACCGCTCCGGACCATCGGCGACCTTCACGATGTCATCGCCGGGGCCAACCACTCCTTCTTGCAAAACGCGGAAGTAAAACCCGGGTCTGTGATGTGCTACGAGCAGGGCTGGCATGCGAGGCTCGTTCATTCGAATGCCGACTCGATAGCAGGTCACGCGTGGCTGCGTCACTTCAAATAGCGCGTCCCCGATGCGATAGCGATCGCCGATACAGACCTCGTCGTCAGGAAGTCCGTCCACGGTGAAATTCTCTCCAAACTGGCCGAAAGTGAAGTCGTTCCGGCCTAGAAAGCGCTCCCAATAATGATAGGAGTCCATCTGATAAACAAATACCGCGCGGTTCTCTCCACCATGACCAGCCAGATCCGCTTGCGCATCTCCATCAATATTGAGCTTGCGCACCATTCGCCGTTCCTTCACCGGAGATTTCCAAACCGCCGTTCGCACCATCTCGTTATTCCATGCGACCTCACGTGGAAGACCAACATTTACCGAGAGCAACCGGGCCATCAGCACCTCCTCATGGAGATTATTAGGCGTTGGCGTTGACCGGAACTCGCCTCTGCAGAACATCAGACGCGGCAAGAAATCTGCAAGACGCTTCTCCGGTTAAACGCCCTTTATTTCACCTCCGTCCATTCGGACAGATGTACCAGTCATCCATTTCGCTGCGGGCGACACCATAAATGCGAGCAGGTCGGCGATCTCCTCAGGACGCCCGTAGCGACTAATCCCCACTTCTTCTGGAAATTGTTTCGTCGCTTGTTCGACGCTCATGTTGTGCGCTGGTGCCCACTTCTCCAGAAAGGAGCGCCGCCGTCCAGTCATCACCGGACCCGGCACAATGCTGTTTACCTGCACGCCATCTTTAATACCTTGTTCAGCAAATGCTTTAGCGAGCGCAGTGATGGCTGCATTCGTCGCGGCGACCGCTGCGAAGGCTGGCTTCGGGTCGAGGGCGGCACTGCCTGACATAAATACGACCGAGCCCTGCGACTGCTTAAGTGCCTCCCAGGCAAGTATCGTCACACGCCGCGCACCGTGCAGCTTCAGCTCCAAACCTGCTCGCCATTGCTCGTCCGTCATCTCGAACAAATCAATTTGTGGCACTGCACCCGCGATATTCAGCAGCGCATCAATCCTGTCGAAACGATCGAGCGTGATCTTGACAAGTGTCTCGGCGGATTCGACTTTGCTCAAGTCGAGATCGCAAATAAGAGGCTCCGCTCCCACGGTCTTTACAGCGTCCCCCACCTCTTTCAGTGAGTTAGCGTCTCGTCCAACCAGCACAATCGCAGAGAAGTCGCGCGCCAATCTAATCGAGGTAGATCGACCGATTCCTTGGCTTGCTCCGGTAACAATTGCGACAGAATTATTCATAATGCTTCCTCTGCGGCAAAAGTCCTTTCTACTAACTCAGGCTTAGGCCGCCAATATGGAGTTCGGCAGGTCTTGACTGAAAAACTCCCGAATGAGGTTAGCGATGAAGTTACTGGAATCTTCAAGGGCGAAGTGACCGGTGTCGATCAGGTGCAACTCCGCTTTCGGGAGATCACGTTGGTAAGCTCGGGCTCCTTCCACGGTGAAGAACGGATCGTTCTTCCCCCAGGCAATCAGCATCCTCGGTTGTTGGTCGCGGAAGTACTCATGCCAATGGTCATAGAGCGCGACATTCGACTGATAGTCGTAAAGAAGATCAAGCTGAATTGCGGCATTGCCCGGACGATCGAGGAAGAGTTGGTCCACCGTATAGGAATCCGGGCTAATTCGGCCGGAGTCTCTGACACCATGCGTGTACTGGAACTTGGTCATTTCTTTCGTCAGGAGATTGCGCACAGGTTTCTCGGTATCGGAATTTCGATTCGCCCAGAACGGCTTCATCGGGTCGAATGCAGCGCCAATACCTTCCACATATGCATTACCGTTCTGAACGACAATGCCGCGAATAGCATCTGGATGTCTGGAGGCAATCCGATATCCGACGGGTGCACCGTAGTCCTGCACGTATATGCTGAAATGCTGCAAGCCAAGATTCTCGAACAGCAACTCCTCGACGTGTGCTGCCAGATTGTCGAAGGTGTATTCGAACTCCTTTGTATTGGGTGCATCGCTGTATCCGAAGCCCACGTAGTCCGGAGCAATCACGTGGAACTTGTCCGCCAATTTAGGAATCAGCTCACGAAACATATGCGAAGAACTTGGGAAACCGTGCAGGAGCACGATGGCTGGAGAATCCGTGGATCCAGCTTCGCGATAGAAGAGCTTTCGGCCGCGTACGTTGGCGTGATGATAAGTTGTCATGAAAGTGCCCTCTCCGTTCCAAAGCGTCGGAATGGCGATTCGTCATTCTTTAACTCTTTTAAGCGGCCTCAGTCTTGTCCTCTGGCTTCTCAAGGTGTCCGCCGAAGCCGTAGCGCATCGCGGAGAGCAGCTTATCCTGATAATCCGCCTCACCGCGCGAGGTGAAGCGCTGGTAAAGCGCAGTGGAGAGAACAGGCACCGGCACGCCCTCGTCGATCGACGCCTTGATCGTCCACCGTCCCTCGCCTGAGTCCGAAACGCGTCCACTAAATTGGGAGAGAGTTGGATCTTTCACCAAACTGGCCGCAGTCAGGTCCAGCAGCCACGACGCGATCACGCTGCCGCGTCGCCACACCTCCGCGATGTCACGCAGATTGAGTTCATATTGATAGTGCTCAGGGTCGCGTAGCGGCGTTGTCTCCGCGTCGATCGCATGCTGTTCCTTGCCTGCGTTTGCGTCGCGCAAGATGCTCAACCCCTCAGCGTAGGCGGCCATAAGACCGTACTCGATACCGTTGTGGACCATCTTTACAAAATGGCCCGCGCCGTTTGGACCACAGTGCAGATAGCCCTGTTCGGCGGTGCCGTCAAGCTTCTCGCGTCCCGGCGTGCGCGGCGCGGCACCTGTACCCGGCGCCAGTGTCGAGAAGATTGGATCGAGGTGCTTGACCACGTTGTCTTCGCCACCGATCATCATGCAGTAACCGCGTTCCAGGCCCCACACACCACCGCTGGTCCCCACGTCCACGTAGTGGATGCGTCTTGCTGCGAGGTCCTTTGCGCGCCGAATGTCATCCACGTAATAGGAATTGCCGCCGTCGATGAGAATGTCTCCAGCTTCCAGATAGGGCAGGAGGTCGGAAATAGTTTGTTCTACGGCGGCCGCCGGTACCATCAACCATACCGCCCTCGGCTTATCGAGTTTATGAACCAAGTCGCGGAGAGAGGAACTGCCTGTCGCCTTCTCTTGAACCAACTCGTCCACCGCTTGCGGCGACCGATCGAAGACTACGCAGCGGTGCCCGCCTCTGAGCAGACGCCGTGCCATGTTTGCTCCCATCCTTCCAAGACCTATCATTCCCAGTTGCATACATCACTCCTTTGCAAATGCCTGTCGAAACCACGGGCATCACGATTCTTCCTTGAGCTTCCGGTAGCGGAGGATCAAGTTGTTCGTTGAACCGTCATGGCCGAGCGCGGGCTCTGTCTTATCCTCGAGTTCAGGAATGATCCGTTGCGCCAGCGCTTTGCCAAGTTCGACGCCCCATTGGTCAAACGAGTTAATCTGCCAGATGGTGCCCTGGGTGAAGACGCTATGCTCGTAAAGGGCGACCAGTTTGCCGAGAACTTCCGGCGTGAGCCGGTCGGCGAGGATTGTGTTCGACGGGCGGTTGCCCTCGAAGACGCGGTGCGGCACCAGCCAATCCGGCGTACCCTCGGCCTTGACTTGCTCAGGAGTTTTTCCGAACGCCAGCGCCTCAGTCTGGGCGAAGACATTTGCCATGAGCATCTCGTGATGGCGTCCAAGCGGGTTCAGTGGTTGGCCAAATGCAATGAAGTCGCAGGGTATCAGCCGGGTGCCTTGGTGGATCAACTGGTAGAAAGAGTGTTGCCCGTTGGTCCCCGGCTCACCCCAGTAAATAGGACTCGTTGCGTAAGTGACTTCGCTCCCATCCAGCGTGACGTGCTTACCATTACTCTCCATCGTCAACTGCTGCAGATAGGCTGGAAAACGCTTCAAGTACTGTTCGTACGGCAGCACTGCGACCGTCTCTGCACCAAAGAAGTCGTTGTACCAGATGGCCAGGAGACCCATCAGCACCGGCAGGTTACGATCGAACGGAGCTGTGCGGAAGTGCTCATCCATCTGGTGAAAGCCATCCAACATGGCTCGGAAATTGTCCGGGCCAATGGCCAGCATGGTCGAAAGCCCAATCGCCGAGTCCATGGAGTAGCGCCCGCCAACCCAGTCCCAGAACTCGAACATGTTGGCCGTATCGATCCCGAACTTCGATACCTCCGCCGCGTTCGTCGACACAGCCACAAAGTGCTTCGCAACCGACGTTTCGTCGCCCCCCGAGCCCTCCACTGACCAGGCACGAGCCGTGTGGGCATTCGTCATCGTCTCCAGCGTTGTGAAGGTCTTCGAAGAAACAATAAAGAGGGTCTCCGACGGGTCGAGATCGCGTACAGCTTCCGCAAAGTCAGTTCCGTCAATATTGGAAACGAAGCGGAATGTCATGGCGCGATCGCTGTAATGCTTCAGCGCCTCGTAGGCCATGACCGGCCCGAGGTCGGAGCCGCCAATGCCGATGTTAATGACATTGCGAATCCGCTTGCCCGTGTGACCTTTCCACTCCCCGCGCCGGACGCGGTTCGAGAAGTCAGTCATCTTATCGAGAACGGCGTGCACCTCGGGTACGACGTCCTCGCCATCTACGACGATGGATACTCCTTTCGGTGCTCGCAGCGCCACGTGCAGCACCGCCCGCTTCTCCGTGATGTTGATCTTCTCCCCGCGAAACATAGCGTCGATCCGCGCTCGTAGCCCCGATTCTTCGGCCAGATCGATGAGCAGTTTGACAGTTTCGTCCGTGATTCGGTTCTTCGAGTAATCCAGGAAGAGCCCCGCAGCCTCGGCCGTCATCCGTTCCCCGCGCTTAGGATCATTCGCGAAGAGGTCGCGCAGATGTATGTCCCGGACCTTCTCGTAGTGGCTCTGGAGAGCCGTCCAGGCCTTACGTTTGGTCAGCGATTCAGTGCCCTGGCGTCTGGTATCTACCTCTACCGGTGTTGCCATAGGAATGCTCCTTTCGTCTCTCATTCTTCTTTGGCCCGTCCTGCATCAGGCCGCCTCGAGTGCAGAACTCTTGGAACTGATCACCACCAACAGATCGTTCCAGAACTTAACGAACGGCTTCGCTCCTCATTCTGAAGTTGGGCAGCGAGCGCGTCAATAGTCGCGTCATGACCCGCTACATGCTTTGCGTCGGTGCGTCCAGTGTGCTGGCCAGTTGCGCTCCAAGAGGTCTCGCCGTGTCTGGCTAGATAAATGACTTGGAGGTCTTCGTTCATTGCAACCACTCTCTTCTAACAACATTATGTTGGTTTGCGAAGGCCACGCTAATCACGTGGCGAGGAATTGAGAACGTAGGACAATCGGCAGCAGCACGGATCAAGTTCTCGGCCCAAGCGGTTGTATAACCCTTGCCGGACGAATAGCATCCGACGTCGAGCAACCGGCGATTTTAAATTTTCATGACTAGGGTGCCTTCAACCATGGCAAGGTTGCCCGCTGCTGGAACATGACTTGGGGTGGGAGAGATCACGGTAAGCTGAGATGCCGGGTTCGGCGCGGGACCCCGCTGGCAACAATCTCCCATGTTGCGTTTCCCGCTCGAGAAAAGCTGGGCATACATTTCCGGAAACCAGAATTGCCAGTTCGCGCCTCTTCCACTAGGCAACGTACATCCAAGGATGGATGCGATTGCTGAGGAGGTACCGATGTCGTATCAGCCCATCGAAAACTACGGAATCATCGGCAACATGCGTACAGTCGCCCTGGTCGGCATGAATGGTTCCATTGACTGGTACTGTTACCCGCATTTTGATTCGCCCAGCATCTTCGGAGCGCTCTTGGACGATGTAAAAGGAGGCCGGTTCCAGATCTCTCCTATCGGCGATCCAGTGCACCACAAGCAGTTTTATTGGCCATCGACGAACATCCTGATAACACGCTTCTTGCTCGCGGATGGGATCGTCGAGTTAGAAGACTTTATGCCCGTGGGGCTCCCTCCAGACTCACCGTGGTATCAACATCTTTTTCGTCGCATCCGGTGCGTCAGAGGTGCAGTGCGCATTTCACTCGTTTGTCGTCCGGCTTTCGATTATGGGCGGAAGGCCCACCAAACGCACGTGGATACAACCGGGGCATTTTTCAGGTCAAGTGGCTTGACCCTCGCCCTTTCTACGGCTGTGCCACTCAGGCAGGATGAACAGGGTAGTGTGTCCGCCGACTTCTTGCTCGAGGAAGGCAGGTCGGAGTCGTTCCTCTTGAGGGCTCACCTTGGGGATAACCTCACCCCGTGCCCTCCCCTTCATAAGGAGGCCGAGGAACTGTTCCAGGGAACTGTCAAGTTCTGGCGGAAGTGGCTCTCTGCCTGCACCTATTACGGACGCTGGCGTGAGCAGGTACAAAGATCGGCCTTGGCTCTAAAGCTCCTTACCTTCGAGCCCACGGGAGCGATCGTCGCCGCGCCCACCACCAGTCTGCCCGAGGTCATCGGAGGCACTCGCAACTGGGATTACCGCTACACATGGCTCCGCGACGCCGCCTTTACGATTTACGGTTTTCTGCGCATCGGATTCAGAGATGAGGCGGCCGGATTCATGAACTGGATGGAGAACTACGGGGCAAAGCACACGAGTCCCAATGTGCAGCTGCCGTCGCTTTTCACGATCGAGGGCTACAACGATATTTCCGAACAAACGTTGGATCATTGGGAGGGGTACCGCGGCTCCGCTCCCGTGCGCATTGGCAATGCCGCCGTTTCACAACTCCAACTCGACATTTTTGGCGAGTTGATGGACGCGTTTTACCTCTACAACAAATACGTCAGCCCAATCTCCTATGACATGTGGGTGAGACTCCGCAATCGCCTGGAGCGGGTCTGCGACCACTGGCAACTTCCGGATGCAGGGATTTGGGAGATGCGGAATCGCGAGGAGCACTTCGTTTATTCGAAGATCATGAACTGGGTTGCGCTGGATCGCGGCATCAGGCTCGCTGAGAAGCGTGCGTTTCCCGCAGACCGGATGAAATGGATTGCTGAGCGAGACCGCATTTACGAAGAAGTGATGACCCGTGGCTGGAATGAAAGGCGACGCGCCTTCACGCAGTTCTACGGCAGCGAGGACCTGGATGCGTCGCTCCTAATCATGCCGCTGGTCTTCTTCATGGCCCCCAATGATCCGCGGATGCTTAGCACGATCTCTGCCATCCTGCAGAATCCTCGCGAAGCCGGTCTGGTCAGTGACAGCCTCGTATACCGTTATCCGCCGCGCCCCCTTATCGACGGACTTCCGGGAGAGGAAGGCACTTTCAATATGTGCTCGTTCTGGCTGGTAGAGGCGCTAACGCGCGCAGGTCAGACCGTTCCCGAAAAGCTGGATCAAGCCCAGCTATTGTTCGAGCGCATGTTGGGCTATGCCAATCATCTCGGTCTCTATGCGGAGCAAACCGGACCGCAGGGCGAGGCGCTCGGCAATTTTCCGCAGGCATTCACGCATCTTGCTCTGATCAGCGCGGCATTTAACCTGGATCGTACCCTGGGCAAGCGGAATTAAAACCATTCCATGGCCGACTTCATCCAGCGTACCGTTATAACTGCCGTACTTTCGATTCGAGCTCCACGCGATAACTCATCGTCCGCACTTCAGAAGTAAGCTACCACTTCTCATGGCGTGTTATTGCTGACACAGACCGGAACAGATTCTGACCGCAACGCGTATAGGAAAAGCACCACTCGATTTACGGACAAACTCTTTTTTAAAAGAGCCATCACAGATGCAATCCCTATCCGCAGAAGCTACAGAAACCGAAATTCGGAATTAACGGTTGGGTCATCTGCTGAGTAACCGAGGCTTTTCACCCCATTCCCTTAAGGAGGAAGCAAGATGAAACGAATCGCTTTGCTGTTTCTAGTAGTTCTGGGCTCCGTGACATTAATGCACGCCCAGAGCTCGGCTAGCACTCAGAAGCTCAACGGCACGGTGTGCGACGCTTCCTGCATAGTGCAACAGGATAACCTTGCGACGTGCGATAAGAGCTGCACCGTCAAAAGCGGTGAGACGGTGATAGTGGACGATCAAGGCAAGGTCATGCACGTCGCCAATCAGAACGTTTGTAAGTCACACATGGGGAAACATGTAAAGGCGACGGTCAAGTCGACGGAGCAACCGGCGGCGGCAGCAGCGCCAACGGAAAAGCAGCGCGAGCGAGAGGTACAGATACTGCAAATTGAGGAATTACCTACAAATTGAATATCTGCAGGCTGAGTTTTACACGTACGCTGTTTCTTCTCCGTGGCGATGTTGCAACTGCAGACGAGCCCAGTGCGGCACCATCAGCTCGAGCACGGAGCCCGCTGCAGCGTCGAAGTTAGCCGCGTAAGGACACTGCTCGTGCAGTTTCGGAGAGGGGATCTTCCGCGAACAGCAGGAGAGGGAGACTCCCCTTGGCCGGATAGCTCCGCCACGGGATAATCGCCGCGCCGTTACACTTTCCGAAACGCGTGGCTTTCTGAAGGCCCTCATCAGTGCTGAAAGCGACGAGATCCTGGGATTCACTGCCTTCGGGACCGACCTGGCGAGTTGATGGCGGTTGCGCAAACAGTCATGCTCGCAAAGCTGCTATACACCTTGCTCGCAATGCTATCTTGGCGCACCCGAGGGCCTCACCGTCTTATTCGCCGAGGTTCCGGTTCAGTCCCGGCAAGGAGAACATGAGGGAGAAGCTGCTGCCTGAAATGTGCCTCAGGGGTGAAGCTGTCCGGTTGTGTCCAGACGACGGGCTACCCTTCCCCAATCCTCCCGAAATCAGCTCCCAAGGATTGAAACAAGTTCACGCTTCGCAGCGGCCGCAATGAACATCCCCGAGAGACGTTGTAGGATGGATCGACAATGGCGCCATCAGCGCTTGCGCGTTGCTCTGTCATCATCCGAGAAAGAATTGAGACATGAGAAGAAGAGACTGGCCGGCTTATCCGGTTGCAAGAAGGGTTTCGGAGTTCATTTATCCACGCTTCCTGCGCGGCTTGGCGCAAAAAGATGGACAACCGGATTCGCCGCACCGTCCCGACATCGCTGATATTGAGGAGATGATCGATGCGGCTTTTTGGGCGAGCCTCCGGCGCGAGGAAGGCTATGTTCCTACTATCTCCGCCGCCTTCCTCGATCCGGAGCGGGCCCGTGACCCGCTACGTTTTGAGCAGCCACTCCCTTTTGCTCCAGATGCACTCGCGCAGCTTGCGCCAGCCGTGGAGCGACCCAACGTGCACCTTGGTGTCTGGCGGCGCTCGGGGGACTTACAGGTGTGGGGTACTGTCACCAGGATCCCGGAGCACTGCTTTGTGCTCGAGGTCACCTCGCCAGGGCTGCTGGTGATCAAAGAGAGCCGCAGCGAAGAAACGGGCAAGTTCGCCAATGTTGCAGTGCTCGAAGGTGATCTGATCAAGGTTCTAAGTGAAGATGCTATAAACCTGCCCGACTGTCTGCCGATGGTTCGGTCCCTGCTTGGTTTCGGGCTGGCAGGTTCCCCGGCTGATGACCTAAATCTATTGTTGCAACTCGCGGTATCGATGCGCGGTCATGGCCGTGGTGGCTCGCTGTTGGTCGTGCCGAGCACGAACCAAAGGTGGCGCGGCTCCATTGTCCCCCCGATTCGCTTCTCGGTGTCGCCTCCGTTTCTGGGGCTTCCCGACCTGCTTCGCAACGGCTCAGTTACACAGGACCCAACATGGCAAAACTCGCTACACCGAACTATCGATGCTATCGCTGGCCTGACAGCCGTTGACGGCGCTACCGTAATGAGCGACTCGTATCAATTGATCGCTTTCGGTGCGAAGATTGGGCGTTGCCAGGGAGGTACTCGAGTGGAACAGGTGGTCGTCACCGAGCCGGTAGCGGGTTCGGTGGCTAAAATCGTTCATCCGATGCAGATTGGTGGTACGCGTCATTTGTCGGCAGCACAGTTTGCACAAGACCAACCAGATTCGATGGCGTTGGTGGCTTCACAAGACGGGCGGTTTACGATTTTTGCGTGGTCTTCTTGCGAAAAGATGGTACATGCGCGCCGCATTGAGGCTCTTCTGCGGTAGCCGCTCCAACTGCGAATAAGCGGTGCTTTTTTTCCAGACGGAGACTCTCGTGCGCACGCTTCCCCTGGCAGCTTCCGATAGCTTCGGCAGAATCCCGTCAACTACGCAAACCCGCACACAGCTTCCTCGGTAGCAGACCGCCGCAACGGGCTCTCAAGAAAGAGGGAAAACTGTGCTTGCTGAACCCGCATCAATGTAGTCGAAATCTGAAAGAGATCCGACCCTGGAGAGCTGCTACCCCAAGTGGTGAGCGGCAAATCGACGCTGATGCTTCAACGTCGATGCGGCTTACATGTCGGAGGAGCTATGACTCATAGCAAATGAAAGCGAGGTGAAAAGCAAGCGCAACATCCGTCGCAGTTTTGCAACGGCTACTCCAATGCCAGTTCGAAAGGTTGCTGGCACTTCTTTGGTAATGGCTGTCTTAGGGCAGCTCTGACCTTGATGTAATCACCGTTCGATAAGGAGAAATAGTATGCACGGGAAATTGGCTTTAGGAAGTATGATCGCGTTGTTCTTTCTGGCCTCGGTATCTGCTTTTGGCCAGACCGAAGTGAAAGGGATGATCAAGAACCGGGCCGGAGACACATTTATCGTGAACTCCGACAAGGGAGACGTCACCGTTATCCTCACCGATGACACGGTCACGAAAGACGACACAGGGCTCTTTGGCTTGGACAACCAGACGGGTGATTCTGTGCTTATACCTGGGCTCAAGGTGGACGTTGATGGAACGCCCGACGACAAGGGCCGGGTTGTGGCGAATAAAATCACCGTCGATGGCGATGACTTGGAAACCTCCGAGATGATCGAAGCCGGTTTGCACCCCACCGCAGAGCAAGTCGCGGAAAACGTCCGTAAGCTCGAAGAACACGAGGCACAGCTCGGACAGCTCTCTGCCAAAGTACAAGCCATGGAAGCCAACCAGAATAAACCGGCGATTTCCGAGAACATAAACGCCAGCGGGGCGGACACGACTCGTTTTATGTCCCTGAGCGACTATGACGTGAAGGGCGAAGCAACCTTGCATTTCAGCTCCGGCAGCTCCGATATCTCGAAGAAGGACCAGGAGGAACTCAAGAAGTTGGCGCAAACCGCCACTGGCCTCAAGGGCTACCTCATCGAGGTGACGGGCTTTGCCGACTCTAACGGTAGCGCTGCAATGAACACGGAACTGAGCGAAGCCCGCGCGAAAGCGGTTATCGTGTATCTGTTCCAGCAGGGCAATATACCGACGCGGAACATCGTGGCACCGGGTGCGATGGGCGAGTACGGAGCAACAGCACCGAACGAGACCAAGGCTGGGCAGGCCGAGAACCGCAAGGTTGAGGTTAAAGTCCTGGTCAACAAAGGCACCGCCGGTAGCTAGGGAAGGTAGCTAAGCTGCTTTCACGTCAACCGCATTCGCCATCTTTGTGTGCTTGCGTCTGCGCCAGACCAGGTATGGAATCGACATGATCGCGTTCACGAGCAGATAGAGCAGGATCGCGGGAAGGACCAGCTTTTGCTGGGGAAAGTTGCTAGTGGCAATCGCAGCCGCGACCCCGGGATGCCGGGACGCGGTCGTAAGCGCCAGCACCGTCCGTCCGGCCGGCTCAGGTCCGCCGAGTATGTGACCGACGGCGAGCCCTACGGCAACGAATGCAACAACGGCGGCCAGCGTACCATTGCCTATTAACGACACCATCGCAGGCATCGCGGTGAATAGGATAGGCAGCAGGCTGATGATGAGGAGTACCGATGCCATCCGGGAGATCGGCTTTGCGATCCGCATTGCGAAAGCGGGCGTTATGCGGCGGACAATCAGACCGCCCGCAAGCGGTGCAAGCACAGTAATCGCCACAACCCTCGCTACTGCCATGGGCGACATCTGCATGGGCACACCTAAAGCTCTCCCCCCCAGCAGGTTCACGGCTAACGGCACGAACACAATCCCGAACACCGCCGCCGCCACGAGCAGCCCGATCGGGTAAGACATGTCTACCCTCGTTTTCAGTGTTTTCTTCGGGAGCATGGGCGGGATGGGCGATACCGCCAGAGCAATCAGCGCGAGCTCCACGTCCGGGTGTAGCTCGAAGATCGCAACCACGGCCGCCGTAAACAGCGGCATGACAACGTTCATCGCCAGCAACGACTTTAACAACTGCCTCGGCCTGTGGAACAGGTATGTCGCATCCTGCGGGCTCGCACTGAGCCCGAGGACGAAAACGGTGAGCACAACGCCCGTTTTCAATCCGAGCAGCATCAATGTTGCCAAATGCGACCTCATTCGCCAGCCCTCACCATAGGCAGCTTTCTGAGTATTGCTGTCGCTTCTCAGGGAGCAAAGATAGTAGTTCAGGTGGCATAACTGAGGAGAGCGCAGTGGGGAGTTACGCGGCCCGCTTCTCCTCGATCCTCGCTTCGACAGTCCGCCTGATCGTTCGTCGTGCTCGTTCAACAAAGGCGAGTGTGTCTGCCAGGCAGCTTTCCAGCAGTACGCCGACGCCATAGTTGCCAGACAGGTCCGCCGCCGCGGTCAGAGCCATATACTCACCAATACGAAAGTGAATCAAGTGGCTTAGCTTGGCCAAGAGGAAGATGCGCTTGGCTATGGGAGATTGAATTTCGGCGAGTTCCCTGCGGAAGTCCTCAAGAAAGACGTCGTGAATGCGTCCACTGAGCTTCGTGGGCTGCTCACCGATGAGTTTAAAGCACTGGTCGAGCCTGCCCAGGGTCTCGTTTGCTACATAAATCCGTGCCGCCAGAGCCTCCTTTATATCCGGGTCCTGAGCGACTTGGGCCATCTCTTGAAAGATCTTTGTTCCTCGCTCCGTACTCTGCCGCACGTCGCTAAGCATCATGACAAACAGCTGCTTTGGGTCCTTGACTGGCATGATCGGTTTTCTCCTTTTGATGGTATTCGTTTCGAGTTGGGTTATATGGGTATTGCTAGTTGGGTTATGCTCAGCCACCTGAACTAGTTAAGGTTCTAACTTTCCAGTTGCGCTCGAACTGGAACCGCGATTTTCGTTTTTTGGTGTTGGCAGTTTGATCTTGTGGCCCTCTTCGCAGGTTGCCACCTTGCTAGATTATTCGCGAGTACGCAGTGGCCCGGGCGAATTGTTGGCAAATCAGAATGAGCTTCTGGATCGCCCGTGATCCGAAGGTAATTGGGACAGGGACGCCGCCGCGTTTACCTTACGGCCTCCAGCAACCCCTTCAACACCACAGAAAATGGAATCTCGGCGAGAACGACTGGCAGCATTGGAATCGCGAACGCCAGGACGATCGCTACAAATGCTCCTCTATCGAATGGAAACGGCTGTAGATCCTCAATGGTTTGGTAAGTGGTCCCAAAATCTGTGACAGTGCTGGAATCCGGGGCGGTGAGGAATTCTTCTTCGTGGCCAGCGCGGCTCACAATCCACTTCTTGTGAAAATCCGTACCGTGTAACTGCCCGAGTATTCCATATTCCAGCAATCCCCGGAGGCGGAGTTGCCAGAGTTTGGGCACCAGCAGAACCAGTGGCCCCATGGAGATGATGAGTATGGCCACAGCCAAAGCGATGCTATAAGGCCTGAAGCTCATCAGATGCACTCCCTGGCGCAAGATCGCGGTCCTCCATGTAGCTCCGATCGAGGTTGCTGCCACAAAGATTGTCGGCACAATCGCCATTGGCGACAGGCCCATAAAACCGATTCCGCCGTGACGATCAGGATGCGTCGGGACCAGTTGCAGATCGCGCTTAGACAACTGGAAGAGAAACAGCGACCAGAGCAGCCATTTCCACAGACTGATTCCCAGAAGAAGCTGATAGAGCAACTGGCTTACCAGGACGTAGTACCAGCCCGCAGCGGACCCATGCATTCCATTCATCATCCAGGGCCGGGCGATCCCTTGATAGCTCACCGCCGCTCCAGCCACACGGGCGTAGGCCAACACCACGATCGCCAATTCAGGGATGACTGAATCGCGCAACCGGACGAGCCTGGCGATGGCTTGATCCATTCGCTGTAGCTCCGGCGGTGACAGCAATCCAGCGGCGCGTATTTGTCCCACCATCGTGTGGAACGCGGCTTCCATCACACGCTGTCCCACGAGCAACACGGGAACACCAACAAGCATTCTTGCGTTCACGGGATAGTCGGTGAGCAGCCCAGGGACCGCATGAGGGTCATACAAAAGTGTAATCAGTACAAGGGGAAGCCAGCCCACCGCGATGGCACAAATAATCCGCCTGCCGAGGTTCCAGTGACCCGGCCCGACGAGTCGCAACGCCTCCTGCACTCGATAAAATGGGCCTCCGCGCACCAGCGAGACGTAGCTGTCCGCAGGGGTTTGTTGCTGTGACTGTGTTGGGCTTGGCTGCACCATCGCACTACTCGCTCCTATCTAGGATGCTCATCGGACTCATCGCTCCAAAGGCAAATCAGGCGAGATAGAGTAGCTGAACGAAGCAGATCATAGAGTGCAACTCTTCACACCTGGTGCTACGACGTGCGTTCCTCCCGGTCGACCCACTCGACGGGATGGGTCGCGCGGTAGGCGCTCACCGCCTCGCCGATGGTCGCGAAGAAGGCTTGTTCACCGAGGCGCGTGAAGAGCCCGAAGCGCTTGAGCTTATCCTTTACCGGATCCTTCATCTCGGCGAAACACAACTCGATGCCGGCGGCGTGCAGGGTGTCGTCGAGTTCGCTGACGGCATCGGCTGCAGTGACGTCGACACTAGTGACCGGCTCTGCCGTGACCACGAGCCAGCGGACTGGCGTCGGTGAGTTTGCAACGGCGTCTAGAACGCGTTTGTGGAACAGCTCGGCGTTCGCAAAAAAGAGCGGTGCATCCCAACGGAACAATACGAGTCCCGGGATCAAGCGCGCCTCCGGATACCGGGCGATGTCGTGATAGCCCTTGACACTATCGACTCGGCCCAGCACGGCCGAATGCGGGCGCCAGCCATCCCAGAGGAACTCAATCACGGCAATCACGATCGCGAGCGCAATGCCCGGAATGGCGCCGAGCACGGCCACACCGGCGAAGCACGTCATCGAAAGCCAGAACTCCCAGCGCTGGATGCGATAGATGCGGCGCAGGTCGGCCACTTCGATCAGGCCGATGGCCGAGGCAATCACAACGGCAGCTAGGGCGGTGTGCGGCAGATGCTGAAGCAGCGCGGGCGCAAACACCAGCAACAATGCGATGGCGAGCGCGCCCACGATCCCCGTCAGTTGGGTCTTGGCGCCAGCCGCTTCGGCCACCGGTGTACGCGATGAGCTGCTGCTGATCGGGAATCCCTGAAAGAAGGCTGAGGCGAGGTTGGCGGCGCCGAGGCCCACCATCTCCTGGTTCGGGTCGACCGGGGTATGCAGACGCGCCGCGTAGGTTCGGGAAAGCACGCTCGTGTCCGCGAATGAAACGAGGGCGACGGCGAGGCCACCCGTGAGGATCGGTACCAGGTCGTGGACGTGAGCAAGGGGAAGGCGAGGCGAGGGCAATCCCTGCGGCAGAGGACCGAGCACGGATATGCCCGCACGTCTTGCGAGATCGAAGGCCGCGACCACAACGGTGGCGGCGACCACGGCGATCAGGATGCCGGGGACACGCGGCCAGCGCTTCAGCAACAGTATGAGAGCGAGCGCACTGCCGCCGATGGCGAGCGCCACGACGTTCGTGCTCCCTGCGAGCACTTTGTTGACGATTCCCCACACCAGGCGCAGCGGTCCGGTCGCACTGACAGAAAAGCCGAAGAGCTTTGGAACCTGGCTCAGCAGCACCGTTAGTGCGATGCCGTTCATGTAGCCATAGCGGATCGGCTTCGAGAGCAAGTCGGTGATGAAGCCCATACGCGCGACGCCCATCGCAACGCACACGATGCCCGAGACAATCGCCATCGCTGAGGCCACCGCGACCGCACGTTGCGGCTCGCCCGCCGAAAGCGGCAGCACGACTGTGAGGATCACGGCCGCGAGCGCCGAATCCGGTCCCAGGACGAGAATGCGGCTCGGACCGAACAGGGCGTACGCCAGCAGCGGCACGATGGTCGCGTAGAGGCCGTTGATACCCGGCAGTCCGGATGCTTCGGCGTACGCGATGCCGACCGGCACGAGCATGGTCGTCATGACGAGGCCTGCCACAATGTCATGCCGCAGCCAGCTCGATTCGTACCGAAGAAAAGTGTCCACCCCGGGAAGCCAGCGTATCCAGCCGGATCGATTCACCAGCATTTCATGGCGGTCGATGCGGCCAGGCTCTGCGTTGTGAGAGGAGAGCAATTCACTCATGGCTGCTCCCTAACGATTCGCTGACACGACCAGGTGTTGCCGAGATCGGCAAGCGACTGGATCTCAGCAGCTCCGAGGAGTTCCTCGGAAGAAACGGGATCGAGCACCCATTTCTATTCGAAGGTCTCAACCTAACGCTGAGCGAGCAATCCATAGTCGGCCAACTCCCGCCCGGGCTCGGCTGCAATCCAATGCGGCCGAACGCAGTTTCGCGAAGTTGTAGATTTCGTCTTGCGATTGTTAGATGGCATACACAGCTTGGTTGCGCCTGCTCGGCGGTATAAAACCGGCCGTGACAAGGGAAGGCCCTCCTTGCCCATCTCCGCTTCCGAGCGGACCTTCCCTTCCCATCACCGTCCGCGGCGTACTCGGCTTCATCGCTTCGGAAACAGAAGTGTGAACTGCAAGCTCAGTCGCCATTTTGCGAAAAGCTGACTGGCGGGTCGGATGGCGTTGTAGCAAAGCGCGACGTTCCAGTCCACCGGCTGTTTGCCTATATCGAACGACCTCCCCGCACCGCCTCCGAAGGGCACCAGCCAGCGCTCTGCGGTCGCTTGTGTCCAGTCAGCATAGATGGTCGGCGCTGTAACGAGATACCAATTATGCGGCAAGTTGTAGGAGACAGAGGTCTCGATTTGCATTTGCTTCACCGGAGATCGGTGCGAGTATCCCGGAAGCGCCCAGACGTTTTGCAACAGCACCCCAGCCGAGCCCCGGTTTGGCTCCGCCAGTACGACGACAGAAGGACCAAGACCCCATTTCCCGGCACCCAGTGTGATGTCACTTGCGGTGGGAAGAAGAAGGGATGGTCCCACACCCCAGATCACTTTTCCGACATGGGAGGGCGTAATAAAAAAGGTCGCCACTATATCGCCCAAGCCGGTCGTCCCGCCCCTCGGTTGTCTCACGTCCGGTTGGTAGATCAAAGCGTTTGCCACAATGCGTGGTACCAGCAGCCAGTTCTCGGATATCTGCAAAGGAATAACTGGCTGTACTTGAAGAGAACTTGATGTGCGATCGTAGGGGCCGGCTCTGAAATCAATATCTTCCTCGAATGGAACCTTAATTACATCAGCCACCGGGTTCCTCGCGAGCTTCCTCAACTCATCTGCGCTCCCTTGCGTGGTCTGTTGTGCTCGCAGCGCAGAACTCATCAGGAGGGAAGTCCCTCCAGACTGACGCCTTGCCAATCGCTTGTATATACGACGCCAGTCCAGGAATTCGTACGGTGAGAGTCATCTTCAAAGCACCTAATGCTTCCCTCAGAGCATATCCCAATCACCCGCAAGCATCCGGCGTGGTAACAGCAGCTAACTCCTGGCACTTGGGCTATAAACTCTCCCCGAAATGTATGGAGCACTGCACAGGAGTACAAGGAACGTCTCCCCGCACCCACAATTCCTTTCCGGACGGTCCATATCGTGCGCCTCCGAATAGCTCTGGACGGCTACACACTCCTCAAGCGGAAAAGCAGCGCACAGGAATTTTTTGACGTACGGATTCCGGTCACGACAGCCGGCGAGACTAGAGATTGCAACTGAGCATAGTGAGCGAGAATCTTAAAGCCATTAAGAGGAGAAATTTATGCAAACGCGAAACCAGGGATCCCCATTGCACCATGCCTTGACCACCGGGCAGAGGCGGTTGAACGATGCGCGGGAGACAGAGATGTGGATCACCAAGGATGGTTTCTTCTACAATCTCCCCGCTAAACCCGACAACGCTCCCCCTCAGCCTCGAACCGTTTAGCGGCTTCAAGGAGAAGGAGATGGATAACAGCGGCGAAACACCAGTTTCTTCGACACGTGAGCGGCTTCATGCCGAGCTTCGTCGGCTCGAATGGGCAAAAGAGCTCAGCGAGGAAACATTTGCGGCGATCACGAACACGGCTGAGTGGGTCGAGTTTCACGCCGGGGACATGCTCATTGAAGTTGACTCGGAAATTACCCATGTGTGCTTCCTCATCACGGGCCGAATGCAAGCAACGCTCTATGATCTGCTGGGCAAGGAAATTCAGAAGGATACTTTCGTCCGAGGCTCTGTCGTTGGACTGTTCTCCCTCGGTTTATCGGATCGCTCTCACTTGCAAGTGCAGGCTACTGAGCCTTCGATAGCAATACGATTGACACTATCGGAGCTGCTTCAGCTGACCGCGAAGCATGCAGATTTTCAACTCGCTATGTTTCGCTTGTCAGCGAACATATTCAAACGATACGTGATGGACATCGATCGTTCCCTTCCGAAGCCATCCGTCGTGGGTGTTATTCATCACACCGAGGCGAGCCGTCCGCTCGTCGGTCGATTGGCACGTCGACTTCGAGAGCTGGACGAGTCTCCGTGTATTGCTGGCGACGACGAGCGATGGAAACCAGACGGAGACATCCCTTTCATGTTGCTTCTTGGAGACGACGAGCAACAAAGCATACCTAAAGACTGGGCCTCGCATAGACGGCTTCTGGTAGATGTTCGTGCTGATCATTCACCAGAGGCGATGATGCGGTTCTTGAGTTATCTCGACATAGCGCTTTGGTGTGTTCGGCCGCAAGATACGCATGCTGCGGTACATCTGCTCCAAGTACTGGAGAAGAGCATACCCGCATGGCGAGACAAGATCCGGATTGTGTGGATTCTCGACAACAACGCCCCGATCGCTCCGTATGTACGGGAGCTGCATGAACTCGCCGAGCGAGACTTTAAGCTCACTTTTGAGGCTTCTGCTACAAACCGGGGCGGGGTACTGCAGCACGGATTCGAACGCATCGTTCATCATTTGCGCGGCATCCAGATCGGTTTGGCGCTCGGAGGTGGCGCAGCTCGCGGCATGGCTCATCTTGGGGTGCTCAAAGCGCTTGAGCAGCATGGCATCTATATCGACATGCTGGCGGGTACGAGCGCTGGGGCGATGACCGGCACCCTGTACGCAGCCGGTTTAGACCCCGAGCAGATTATTCGTTTTTTCAAGACCGATTTGCAGCCATCGTGGTTCTTTCGACAGCTGCCCGGTGGCGGCTACTGGTATTTGCTCTACAAGTACAGACGAAACCAGTTCGATTCCATGCTGCGGAAATACTTAGATCGGGCCACGATGGGGCAATTAGTGCTTCCGATGTTTACGATCTCCGTTGATCTCGTCGAAGGAGAACCGCTGGTGCGCGATGTGGGCGACGCGACGGACAATATACTGGCAAGCATCAATCTTCCTCCCCTTTCGCTTCCCATCATTCAGTCAGGCCAAGCGTTGGTGGATGGCGGATTGCTCAACAATATTCCAGCAAACGTGCTGATAACCAAGGGATGCAACTTTGTCATCGCATCGACCGTGACAGCGAAACTAGAGAAAGACTTTGTAGGAATCCGGTCCAAGGGGCTTTCGCGCAGCGATCGTTTCTTCTCGACAATACAGGTGATCATGCGACAGAACATGATTCAGGGCTACAAGATGAACTCCGTCGGAGTGCAACCCGCGGACTTTGTGATCGCACCCGACGTGACGTCCTTTGATATATCGGAATTCACTCGGGCCGATGAAATGGCAGTGATCGGGGAAATGACAACCAATGAGACCGTCGCAAAGCTGCGCAACATGCTTAGTAAGCTCGATTCTAAACTCTTCGAGAGTTCATGAGCGAAAACCGGCAGTGGGTGGCGCGGTCGAGCTTGCGCGCACACACGTGTTGGTCTATTTGCCATCGGAGGAACCTCATGTTGCGACCGAATCGTCGAATCAAAACACGTCTGCGTGTTAATCAGCCGTTGTGTCTATTGCTTTGCTGCCTGGTGCTGCTTGCGTTGGGATGTTCATCTGGCACTACCAGAAAGGCCTCCTCAGTTAAATCAGCCAAAAACGTCACTTCGTCCGCGCCCGAGCTCAGTTCGCGCAACCATTCGCTGCTGGCCCTTTATTCGGCGCAGATTGAGGCTGCGGCCGACCGGATCATTTCGGAGTCGCCTTCGCCCGTCGCTCGAAGGCGAGCGCTGCTCTGGAAGGCCGAGGCGATTCCGGTTCTACAGGCGTCTTTGCTGAACACTGATCCTGTGGTGGCGCTCCTTGATGCATGGGGGTTCATTTTTCAGATGGCGGCGTTTATGGATCAGGCAGCCGCGAAACAGGATCTAGGGGAGTTTCACTCCGTCGTCGCTGAAACGCTCAAGAACATGGACAGCGAGATGGAGCAGATCGTCCTGGCGGCGGCCCCGACCGCCGATGTTCCTGACCTGCGCCAAAAGATCATTGCCTGGGCCGCCGCTCATCCGATTCGCGACAGTTTGGCCGGGCGTCAATCTGCCGACGATGTGCTGATCCGGAAAATCGGGTACACCGACTTGGGAACGATGGCCTCGATCAAGGCATTGGGCGAGAGTCTGGGTGACCTGGCGGCCCGTTTGGATTCGTACAACGCTTACCTTCCCAAACAGGCGCGCTGGCAGGCCGAACTCCTGCTCCAGGACATCACGCGCGAGCCGCAGGTAAATGCAGCCCTCGCAAACGTCGGAACACTCTCGGACGTGGCCGCGAAGACGGCAAGCAGCATGGAGCGCATGCCCGAAGTCATGGGTCAGGCCCGCGCGGCGGTGAGGGCTGACGTTGAGGGGCAACGTTTGGCTGTTCAGGACTTCGCTCGCGAGGAGCGCCTGGAGACCATCGCCGCCTTGCAGCGGGAGAGGATTGCCATCCTGGTTGCCTTACGCAGCGAGCGATTGGCCGCGACGGCGGACCTCCGCAGTGAACGACAGACTGTCCTGAGCGCTTTTCATGGTGAGCAGGTGGAGGCGATGAGCGACATCAAGGCCGAAGGCGACAAGGCAATCCAAGATATGGAAGCAAGCGGCCGAAGGCTGGTGGACCACTTTTTCCTGCGCGCGTTCGAAGTGCTGCTGCTGCTGATGATGTTGGGCTCTCTAGTGGCATGGATTCTGCTGAGGCGGTTTGCCGGCTGGCGACCGGAACGCGGCGAGCGGTTGCATGATCGAGCGGCGTAAGACGAGAACCAGGAATGGATGCAGCCGAGCCTAACGCTCCGTCTCTTCCACCCAGGGTGTTTGATTAGATGGACAACTAAAGTCGAGAAGCCTGTTCTGCTACAAACATGTCCCTAGTGGAAGCCGGTGGACCAATACTATAACGGCGACCTCGCTACTGCCTCACCAGCACCTGTGTTCGCGGAAACGCGAAAGCAGCGCCTGCATCGTCGATCACGTTCACCTGGCAGGTATACCAGCCAGGAGTCAGCGCTCTCATCGGCACTTCGAATTTAAATGCCGCAGCTTTGCGGTCGGCTGCGTTCAGCTGTTGTGCCTCAACCAGCGACGTCTCGTAGACCTTTACTTTGCCGCGGAAAAACGCGACGTTGGTCAGCAGATGGATTGAACCCTTCTTTTCCGGCCACTTTGCCGGATCGTAAACCTCGTAATAAAGTGTCATGGACTTCTCTGGAGTGAAGACGTGCGCAATGTTTGGAATAATCTCCTGCCCATCGCTCACCAGCGGATTCGATGTTGACTTCTTTGCCGCCGCTACATGTTGGTTGGAGAGCATGACGGAACTTATCTTCATTTTTTCTTTGCGAAGGTCCGGAATTACGACATCACTTTCAAACGTTCCGACGCGCCCATTCTGATTTTCGCGGACTACGAACTTCAAGTGATAACGCCCCGGCATCAGCAGGAAGCCCGTGTTGTACTGCACGTTCTTACGCTTGCCCGCTGCAATCGATCCTTGTGCATCGGCCCCCGCCGTTACGCTCTGCGTCTGCTCCACCGTGAGCTTGATGTTGTCTCGGATATTGCCAACCGGAATTTTAGTTTCCTTGTCGCGCACCACACCTAGCACATCAAGCGAGGCCTTATCTCTATCGCGCTGCATCACCATCGCCGAAGCCGGAACAATGATCGACACCGGTACGTAGAACTTGCCTTCGCGGTTACGGAAATAGCCCGAGGCAAGATATACGGGAAGGTCCGTATTCGGCAGCTCGGCCATCAGTTCTTCACGCAACTGCTCCTCGCGGTCTTCCTTCGTGAAGTGCTGGAAGTCCCTTGGCCCGTAGTATCCCATGCGATACTCCAGCCTCACGTCACTCCGGTTCAGCTTTACCTGGATGCGGCGGAAGCGGCCATCTTTATTCGGATTCGAACTGCGGTAGCCGATTACGTAATAGGTTTCGCTGTCCGCCTGGACCTTGGCATATGCTTTGCTGAAATCGTTGGAATCCAAAAACGCCTTGCCGCCGGTATCATTGGCGATGGTCACAAGCGTCTCCTGGCTGGCGATGTTGGAGTCAAGGTCATTCTGCACTGCGGCGCGCTGTAGGAGGAAACTCCGCGCAAACTTGCCGAACTTGCGATACCGCCCGGCGGAAGCGCCTGAAGGCCGCGCGAGTCCACCGCGTAGATGGACACATTCGAGCGCACCGCTGCATTCACCGCCGCGCGCAACTGCGCCTGATTTTCCACGCCGGTCTTGGTCATGCCGCTGCTGAAGTATAAGATCGACTTCTTCTGATCGATGCCCGAGAGGCTCTTGGCCAGCGTCGACAGTGCCTGCAGACGGAGATCCGTGTTGAAAATGTTGTAGTCCGTGTCGTCGGCCACGAATGAACCGGAATCATTGGGCGTGCCCTCACTGGTGCCGGTCGTGCCCGCCTCCTGCCCTGTGCCTTCGTTACCTGCGACGCGGTCCAGCGCCGCCAACAAAAGCTTTTTGTCGCTGCTGAAATCCTGCACCACCTTCAGCGCTGTGTCGAAGATCACGATGCTAACCAGGTCGGCGGGCGACATCTGTTTTGTCACAAAGGTCTTTGCGCTCTCGACCGCCCGGTCGCTCTCATCGCTTTCCAGCGAACTCAGATCGAGAAAGAGAACGATTAGTCTGCGATCTCTCAATGCTTCGTGCGTTGGAGCCTTCCTGCTGGTAAACAGATCCGTCTTCTCCGATGCCGCTTCGGCCTGCGCAGGACCACCCTGCGGAGCCGATGGAAGATAGCTGTTCACGTCTTCGATATCGAAGCTCTGAATGTGCTGAGGCTTGCCGTCTTCCAACACTGTGAAGTCGCTCTGCTTGAGTCCGCGGACGAGCGCGCCTTTTTTGTCGCGCACCGTCACGCTCACCAGCACAAGTTCGCCCGTCACCTTGTAGGTAAAGCCGCTTTCACCCAAAGTTCAGCGTCAGATTGCCCCGAAGCCGCCAGTCGTCCTGCGCGAACAGGTCGTAGCTGTCCCCCAGGTATTCGTCGTGTACCTGTGAGTACGCCAGCGTTGTTTGTTGTGCGTAGCCCAGCAGAAAATCGGCAAAGTCGTAGCCAGTTCCAGTGACCGGCGCAAGTTGACCCGTCTTGGAGTTGATTGCGTATGCCGCAGTAGAGGAGCCGGTGAACGTGAAGGTGCCGCGCGGATTCGTACTCGCGTACGTCTTGTTATCGATCCAGCGGTAGTCTCCGCCGAAATGGAGATGATGTTTGCCGTGCACCCAGCCCAGGCTTTCGCTCAAAGAGAACGTCTGTGAATCAAGCTGGGACGGCGTGATATGCTGAGGCTGGTGTAGTCGGTGAACGTGAGCCCCGGCAATCCCCAAATCGCTGGATCTTGCGCCGGAACGACGGGTGCTGGGTAGTTGATGCCTGTGCCGGTCGCCATATCGGTCACGCCGGCGAAGTGGCTGCCAGTGTGCGAGCGGCTGCGATTCCAGGTAAAGCGAAGCTGATTGCTTAGCTTGCCCTTGCTGATAGCCCAGCCCACGTTGTCGTTAAAGCCGTTTGTGTGGGCGACGCCATAGACTGTGGGGAATGGCTCGAAGCTGTCCGACTCATTGCGCTGGTAATTCAGTCCGAAGCTCAGGTTATTACGCGGGCGGCCGCCGCCTCCCTCTCCGCGTATTCGTTGCTCAATCGGTCCTGCGAAATTATGCGTAAGCCGGAGAGCGAATGTGTCCTGGTTGGCATCGGCCGCCGAACTGAAGTGGTAGTTCTTCAGCGGGTTGTTGAGCACATTTGGCAGAGGAATGTAGTTCATAAGCGCCGCTGCCTGTGGGCTGATGCTGTACGAAGGCACGCTGCTTCCGTTGCCTCCCAGCAGCGTGCCTGGATGCGCAGGATCGTAGAGTTGCACGGCACTGCCATTCACGAGTGTCCGGCTGAAATCTCCTGCACGTTCATCCTCTGTCGGCACGTGTGAGAACACATCATAGGGCGTTGAACTACGTATCCCCGAGTAATTCAGGAAGAAAAACGTCTTGCCGCCGCCATCGTAGATGTGCGGAATCTTCAGCGGACCGCCGAGAGTGGCGCCAATTTTGTTGGAACTATACGACGGCTTTTCCGCCGTCCCGGTCAGCGCATACGGCGCCGCGTCCAGTGCCGCGTTACCCGCAGTGTAGTAGATTTGCCCGTGCGGCCGGTTCAGTGAACCCAAGCGCATACGGCCACCCCCGCCGCTGCCGAAACCGCCCAGGCCGAAGCCACCTCCGCCTGGGCCTCCGCCGGAATCGAAGCCGCCAGCACCCAACTGCCCCCGCGCATGCATCTCGTTGACGCGGTCACGCAGTTCATCCATGTTCTGCAAGCCAAAGTCCTGCGCATTGCCCATGCGCCCGCTAACGGAAACCGACTGATTGGTCGCATCCGCGCTCGCGGCCAGCCCACTCACATTGGCCAAAGATACGTCGCCCTCGCTGGAGCTCGCAGACTGAGCCGGTGCGTCATTATCCGTGCTCAGTGTCAGCATTTGTGCGCCGCGTCCTGCGGCGGCCGGTGAACCTTCGGCCCGCTGCCACCCGCTGCCGTTCTCACTGTCCGATTCGGCGTTGTTCGCCTTTGGTACGCGAGAGAGAAGAACCAGTTCGAAGTCATGCACTGCATCCGCCCGCTCCGGAGTCAGTACCAGTTCTGCAGTTTGAACCGCGAAAGCAGAAAACTCTGTCCGCAGTACCCAGCGTCCTTTGAACGGCAGACCGAGATGGAAGTATCCATCGACATCGGTCGACGAAATCACCTTTCGTCCAGTCAGCGAGTGCGCCGCCGTAACGCTCACACCGGGCAGCTTCATACCGCCTGAACGAACTACGCCGTGAATTGCGAATCGAGGGATTGCAGATGCCGCAGACGGCGCATCCCCGCTATTACTCGTTTGCAAAGCCACCGGCGCGGCCTGTTGAGCCCATGCCGAGCCCACCATCAGGCTTAGCCCGAACAGCGCTCCCACTACGGTCCTGCAAAGCCTCATCGCTTTCCTGCTTTATTGCTTCTGTTCGTTGGAGGCCGGCGCACTCTGGCTAGGGGTTTGCGGCGCGCCATCTGTCGGCGGAGTTGCACCCTGATAGACCCCGCGAGCTCTGCCGGAATTCAACTCTTTCGGCACGAATACCCCATTCTTCAACGCTCCCTGCCCGCGCACGAAATCCCCAATCTTGACCTCCGCGAGGGTCACACTCTCGCGTCCACTGCGGAATGACGTGTCGTCGTCCGCCTCAATCACCTGTTCGGTATTGTCAGGTTTTTTTATTGTCAGTTTGGTCCCATCGATCTTTGTCACCTCGCCGAATATATAGGTCTTGCCATTATCTTCCGGTTTTAGCTACGCTCCGCCCATTTTCCCGCCGTGGAAACCTCCGCCGCCGCTGCGCTCGGCCAGTGTCCGCGCAGTCCATGCGCCGTCCTTACCTTGCTCGCCGGCGACAAATACCCGGTCACCCAACTTGAAGTCGCTGAGCTTCGCCTCGTTACGGTCTTTCATCAGTCGCGTTGAGGAAGTGACATTGATCTTTGCGATTTCGCCCCGGAAGGTCTGCAGCGTAATCGTAGAGCCCTCAATGGCCGTGATCTGACCGCCAACGCCGAGAAAGTTCGCGCCCGCTCCGCATCCGTTTCCTCTCCCATCCTGCCCTGCAGGTGGAGCGCCCTGCGCCATCGCAATGCCGCAAAGACTGGTCGCCAATACCGCTACTGCCGCCAAGATTCTCAGTCACATTTGTCCGCTTTCTCATTTGTCCGCTTTCTCTATGACTCACGTCATAGACAAGAACTCATGTCTGAAAATTATAGACGGCTGTTTTCAAACTTGGTTGGCGCAAAATCGTGAGTCTCTGCCGAAAAACCGCGACAAGACACTCGCCGCGCGAGAAAACAGCCATTCCGAAAACTTGTCACTTGCTGTGGAGGACATCACCGGCAACCACCTTTCTCTTTCTCGCTCCCCAACGTCGCAACTGCGTCGAGTTCCATTTCAAATAGTAGATCGTCCCGGCAAACGGTGGCGTGCACTGGCACCAGCGGAAGCCGTGGCATACCGCGCTCGCGACAACAGCGCTCATAGGTAGGCAGCGCGCGGATATCGCGGAAGTAGCCCACTGCACGTGTTGTGTCCTGCCAGCCCATACCGCGTGAATTGAGAATGGCCTCGACAACATCGAGCGTGAGATGGATTTGTTTAGCCGTGTCGCCGGCAAACATGCTTTCTCCGCCCGGCGCAATGCTCGCGGTGCCGGAGATGATCAGCATGCGATGATCCGGGAACTTCACCTCAACCGCGCGGCTGAATGAACTGCGATATTCGGTAGCGGGGCATTGCAGTGGCGAATCAACTTCATGGATGCGGACGCGATCGTGCCGCCGCCGTATTGCCAACGCGCCGACAGCCAGTGCCGCACCGGCAGGATTGCTCGCGCCAATGCCGGTGCTGGCAGGAACCAGCCGCTCGAAAACTCCGCGGCTTTCGAAAAACTTCGTTCGAGCCTCGTTGAATTCGTCATACCAGGCGAGCAGGTCGTCCAGAAATAACCACGTACGCACTACGTGCGAGAAGTCCATGCCCACTTGCTGCAGCGCTGCCTCAATTTGTTGCAGACAACTGTGTGTTTGAGCACCGCGCCGTTCGTTCAGATCGGCAGGCAGTATTCCCGCCATGAAGCAGTAATCCGCATCCGAGTCCGACCAGAAGCTGCCGACGACACGATCGGCGAGCATAACCTGGCGAAGAGCCTGCTGGCCATGGATTGCGAACGCCTGCGCGCCCCACACATGCGCCCCGGAGCAGACATCGCCTTGAACCCAAAGCATGGGCCAAGCGGCGCCAGACATTCGGGCGCGCGCGGCGTCCTGAAAGCTGCAACCACCAAACACTATTTGTGCGGCCATATTGCCCGGTGCGTGAGGAAAACTGTCGAAGACCGATAATTCATCGGAGCCATCGCGTCTCGCGCTGATGAATCTCTCTTGTAATCCATTTCGCTCCAGCGTGATCACGTCGCTGTGTTTTAAATTTTGCTTGATAACGTTCATACCCAGACCTCATATTTCACTTTGCGGAGGGGCGCAGCCAGACGTGCCCCTCCGCGGAAAATCCAGCTCACGCAATTACTTGGACTCGAACAGGCTCTGTCCGACATACTCGCCTTGCTTCGCGCCGCGCGGATACGCAAACAACCCACCGCCCTCGTGAGTCCAGAACTGGTTCAACATGGAGTCGTGTTTCGCCATTTTGTTGAATATCGCAAGGAAGCCGGTTCGCGGGTCGCGTTGATAGCAGATGAAGAACATGCCCGCGTCATACTGCAAGCCTTGGCGCCATGGCGGCCAGCGTTCGACGTGGAAGTTCACTCCGTCGTTGTACGAGTAGGAACGGCGGAGAATCGTCTTTGCGCCAGGTGTGACAATTTGCAGATGGGTTGTCGAGTTGTCCTCGTCCTCGTTAACCAAGGAATCGTTTGCCGCCGGCCTGAACTCTGGCGTACCGGGATGCTTGCCTTCTCCTACGGCCTTTTCCTGATACGCGGTGGACATGTGATCCCAGTGTTCGATGGAGAAGCGGATACGGCGAACGACAACATAGGTGCCTCCACGCATCCAATCCTGCTCCTCGTCGCCCACCCATACCGACTTGGCCATTGCCTCCGCATCGTCCGGATTCGGATTGCCCTTTCCATTCGAAAATCCCAGCAGGTGGCGCTCTCCCCGGGAGGGTCTATAACCGATCTGCACCCAGCGAAGCTGCGCTACACCTTCCGCAATTCGCGCAAGTTGGCGGACCGCATGGAATGTAACCTGGGGATCTTCGGCGCAAACCTGGATGGCGAGATCGCCGCCCGTGCGAGCCTCCGACATTTGGTCGCCATCGAAAATTGGCATGTCAACCAGCGCCTCGGGACGGCGCGACGCAAGGCCGAACCGGTCTTTCCCATCTTTAATGAACAGTCCCGCGCCGAAACCAAAAGTGATAGTCAGGCGTGACGGCGACATTCCAATGGCTTCGCCGGTATCGGCTGCCAGTGTGCTTGTATCCGGTCTGTCATCCTCATCGCCCTTTGGCGGGGCTGGCGTTACGGCGGGCTTCAACCCGCTCTCCAACGTTTGGGCGGTTTCACCCTCAGACATTCTGGCGGCGGCAGCCGTCCACGCTTGCAGCAGTTTCACAACGTCGTCCCGGTTGTTGGTGACAAGATCGAAGGTGGCAAAGTAAAGGTGGTGTTGCGGAGGAGTTACAACACCGCCTTGATGTTCGCCCCAGAACGGTTCGACCTTGTTCGTGTCTTGTGGTTTCGCCCAGCTCGAGGTAACGGGATTTGGTGAAGCCGTTGTTGATTGCGTTTCGGCACCAAAGCTTTGTCCCGCGAAAGCGACCAGGAAGGCCGCTAGGAACAGGAGTCCTCCGCCGAGAACCCGACGTTCTTTGTAATAGGACTGCTTCATCGAGTCGCCTCCACCAACGTGTTAACGTCGTCTTCCACGTAGTAAATACCATTCGAATCCAGCTTCATCGCAATGCCGAACAGATCGCCGTTTCCGGGAGGCAACTGAGCCTGGTTGTTGTCAATCCATCGCGCACCGAGCTGCTGTCCTGTTGCCGGATTAACTTCCACAACCTGGCCATTCCTGCCATTGACCACAAGAAGGTTTCCGTTGGGTGCCATGATCATCGCCAGAGGTCTCCGCAGTAGCCCCTCCTTGCTCACTATGCGGCCCGTGCCCGCGCTGGTCGTGCGCGTTGCTGCATCCGGAATGCCGACAACTTGATTGCTCAAAGCGTCCGACACATAGAGCGTGCCATCCGCACCAAGAGCAAGTCCGGTGGGACCAATCAGAAAGACATCCTTGTCGGCGCGCTGACCAAAACCGTTGGCAATCACGGTCTGCCTGGTAATCACGGGCGGTTTCCCATCGGGAATGGAAAGCTCAATTCGCAGCACCGTTGCTTTTCTTACGGTCACTGGATAGCCGGTATTCGGGTCGCGGACTCGAGGACCGGGCACATCGAACCCAGACATGCTGATGAACAAGGTAGCGCCCGTCCCGTTGTCAATCGTTGCCATGTTGCCCCAAGGGGTGTAAATATCGGCACTCGTCCAAGTGGCAACCAATTGGCCATTAGGGTCAAGCACCAGCAGGCAGCCCGCGCCCAGAGTGCGGGTAGTGCCGTCAGTGCTCGGGGCACTCCCGACGATCACCCAGCCGCTTTTGAGCATCGTCATTGCCGTGCTCAATCCAACTCCGCCAGGGCATTGCGGCAAATGCTGTGGTAATTCGGCAAACGTATTGAGCTTCCTGGTTTCGGGATTGTAATCAACGATTGTGACGCCCGTCCCTTGCAGATTCGACAGGCCGTTGAAGTTGTCAATAAGGACATCGCCCTTTTGAATCTTTCCCGCGGAGACCGGTGCCACGACAATGGCGTACGGATTAAGATCGCCATTGTGTGGGATGGTGGAAGTCAGAGTCTTCTGACGACGGAGGGTTTCCAGGAAACCCTTCGCTTCGGCCGCTCGCAGCGGAGTGATCGCAGTAGCGAGCAATGTGGCGAGAGTGATGAATTGCTTTACTTTCAGTACGCTCATGATTGGATTCCTTTTAGAAAGCGATATTCATTCGCAGCCCGATGACGGGCTCACCTTTTACCCGTTGCCCAGAAGGAGAGTTCGGGTTGGCAACTCCGGCACCGGGATTGAAAACGTATTGGAAGGTTGGTTGTAGCTGATACCACGCCTTGAATTGGTATCGGTAGCTTGCTTCCACGAACGTCTCCCCGTTGCGAACCGGATAGTTCGCAATGTCGTTGAAGGCCCCGTAGTCTCGATCCAGAGCCCCGGCCTGACTGCTCACATGGGCATAGCCCATGCCGATGCCGAAGACATCGTCGTCGCGGTGCTTAATCGGTTCATTAAAAGTAAGTCCGGCGTTCAAGCTGAAATCAATCAGGTTCCGGTCAGCCCTGGGCGTACCCATGGGACGGACAAAGAAATTTATACTGCGGTCATCGTCCTTCGGATCTTTCCAGATCATCTGGTCTGCGACAGCGTAGAGAGCGTAATCGCCGCGATGCGTTCGCGGCTCGCCCGTGCTCAATGGATTGGCAAGCGAGAGACCGGTATTATCGAAGCGCTGATCCGCAAACTTTTCCGTGTTGTACCAGGCGCCGAGTTTATACACTCGCGCGAGGGGCTCTTTCTTGCCCGGATAAACCATGGCTCCGAGAGATGGGTAGGTGTATTGCAGTTCTGCAACCACCAGGGCGCCTCCATTCAGCGGAAAGTTCGTCCCGGAAGGATTTATTTGTTGCGAATCGCCGTTGTTATTTGACGACGGGCTGCCATTAAACACGCCGGCCAGAAGAGTCAATTGATTTGCGAGGCGGGCGCGCGCTCGAACACCGGGCGCGGCGAGAGGATAAGCGGGACCGCCTCCAGGCATATCAGCCGAAGGCAACATCGGCCAACCGAACATGGTGTTAACGAAAAGCAAAGCATTTTGGCTGACCATAAATTCCTGATCAATGCTTTGCTGACCAATCTTCATGTCAAATTTGCCAGTTTTACCAAACTTCTGGTCATACCAAAGTTCCCACAGGCGAGTCGCTCGATCCGCCTCGATGCCGCTTGCGGTTTGCAGGCTACTGAGATTGAGTGCGCTCAGATTGCTGCCGTGGGTTTGGAGGCCACTGACATTGAAAGTACCTCCATACCAGTGAAATGCCCGCTGCGTGTCCAATTGCAAAATCATCTGGGTCAGGCCGTCGTATTCGAGGCCACGCCGGACACCTCCGGAAGCATTGCCCAGCGCTTCGCTTGTTTCAAAAACATTTAGCGATATTCCGTACTGACTTAGAGCCTTGCGCAGTCCCCACATGTCGCCCAGCAGGCCGCCACGCCGGGAGATGCCCGTCATGAAGCCTCCCTTGGTCGTTACCATATTGCTGGTGTTTCTAAAATCTTTGACAGGGGTGCTGTTTGTGGAGTCTTGATCGGTGGAACCTTGGTTAGCGTCTTGAGTGAAACTTTGTGTGGGGTCTTCCGTCGGCGCGGGACCTTCCGTCGGTGGCAGAGCAGCAAATACATGGCCGGTGGACAACAAGGCAAAAACCAAACCACCCATCAGGCAGAGACGAATTCCCCTGAACCAACGGCCAATCAATGAAATGTTTTTCATAGGTTGGAGCTTAAGGAAAATCGAAAGTCTCTGCTAACGGTCGCTTGCCATTGTTTGTCGGTGCTTTGCCAAACTCAGATTCCTGCGCCGGCGACGTCTTGAGTCAGATCTCGCAGCGTCTCGAAATGATTTTCTGAGTCACTCACGTTCGTGACAAGAATCACATCTCTTCCCTGAGCCATGACTCTATAATGAAATTGAAATTGCTTTTCAACTACAAATACACAAACATCATGCTTTTGTGAGTGAGCTTCATGACGCATCGCGAACTTTTTGAACACAGCCTGGCTGAGCTTCAACTTCAGGTCGCAAAACACGCCAAGCTGGCGGAAGTGGCGTTCGAAGGGCGTCAACCTGACAATCTCCAGTGTGTGTGGAGTTGCTGCCCCCACCAGCGGATGCTGAATAAGCTGCTATTGGAAACCGTACAAGCGCTCGATGACACGCGGAAATCCTTCAAGTCCCGGCAACTGGAACAACTACGTAAGCGCCTGCTGGATGCTCTGAGCCAAGAGGCCAACGAGGAAATCGATCCAAAATCTCTGTAACTGATGCATGCAGTTTGATGTGCTCGACGAAGGGCACAGAAAGGACCTACGTTCCGGCGAGCGCGACGTGCCGGAAAGTGAGGCGTAAACAGGAAGGCGAGTCCGCCTGCTGTTTACGCCTATTTTTGTTCTATGCAACCTAATGAAATGCTTGCAATCAACCACGTGAATCCGGTCGGCGCGTCCCGGGCATTGTCCTTCAGCGAAGCTGCCGTCTGGCAGCCCATGGGCAACAGTAGGCACATCTACGGACACCTGCATGAACTGGGTGTCAGTATCGAATGGCACGATTTCGAATTGGACTCCAGCACCACTCTCGATTGGTCGCGCAGTTTTCACGCCGGCAGTTTAGTTCTTTGCCTCAATGTAACTGGCCACGGTTGCGTTCATGGCGCGGAAACCTCTATGGAGTTTGAACCATTCACGGCGGGATTCTACTCGCCCGGAGAGAATGAATTGCGGGCCTGCCGAAAGTCTGGCGAACGCCATCGCTTCCTCACCGCTGAGTTCTCTTCCAGCTTTTTGAGCGACCATCTGTTTAGCTTCGGATGTGCACTTCATGAGTTGGTGGAACGAATCGTGTTTTCCGGTGACACTTCCGCAGGCTTGGGAAAAGTTCACCGTATGACCGGGGAGCAGGAGCAATTCATTTCGCAGCTCCAGCAATTGCACGCGTGCCAGGGAGCATGCCAGTTGTGGTATCACGGCAAGGTACTGCAACTAATGGCTGATTTTTTCTTCGCTCCGCATTGCACGGACAGAGACATGCGGTGCGAAGACAAATTGACTTGCGAACGGCCAAAGCGGATTGCACGTGAACGTGTGGAACGTGTCGTGAACATCCTTCGCCGGGATTTTGCTGCGCCACCCACGCTGAAGCAGATTAGCCGCGAAACCGGATGTAGCAAGTTTTACCTGAGCAGAACTTTTTCACGTGAAACTGGTATGACGATTCCACAGTACTTGCGAAAACTTCGCATGGAATGTGCTGCCGAGTTACTCAAGGGCGGCAAATGCAATGTAACCCAGGCGGCAATGGAAGTGGGCTATTCCAGCCTGAGCCATTTCAGCCAGGCGTTCTGTCAAATAATGGGCTGCTGCCCTGCTTTGTATCTATCGAAGACGCTAGCTCAACCCACAAATGATTTTGGAATCCAACAACAGAACCATTATCGCAATAGCCTGCAAGCCACTCCAGCAGCACTGGCTCGATAGTGCATGGACACCCGCTCTCGGGGGCCGTAGTGTTCGCGCCGCTGGCTCTGTGCAGTGCGGTGCGCTTATACTTAGCAGAATCTGAATGGAATCTAAGGAAAGGAAGAGCTGCTGGCCATTTTTTCCGCAAACTACTGTTGCGCTGAAGAAGACAAGTTCAGAGGTCAGGAGTGATTTTTTTCACGCTACAGCGCCGTCATTCCCACACTTCCATCGAGCAGATGGACTTGAATTTCTTCGCCTGCAGCGAAGAAATCGCGATCTGCGGGAAGTACGGCGACGGCGTTCGCCTGCAACAGGGTTTTGAGCAGGCCCGTATCTTGCTTGCCCGCGCTCCACGCCAGATACTTTCCGCCGAAGTATTCCAGCTTCACTCGCACCAGATGTGTCTGTCCCGCCTTCTTCTTCAGGTCGCTTTGCAGCACTGCCGGGAACAACGGCTTCACCGTTTGTCTGTGTCCCATCATCTTCAACAAAGCCGGGGCTACAAACTCCTCAAAAGTCAGCATCGCCGAGACTGGATTTCCCGGAAGTGCGAACACCAGCGTCCCTCCCCTCCTGCCGAATGCCAGCCCTTTTCCCGGCTTTACTTTCACCCGCCAGAAGACAATCTCCACTCCAAGTTCATCCAGCACCTCGCGCACAAGATCGCGGTCCCCCATTGAAACCCCGGCTGAGGTAATCAGCACATCGGCCTTTAATCCTTCCGCCAGTTTCTCGCGATGGCTGTCGACGTCGTCGCGCGCAATGCCCACCAGCACCGGCAGCGCGCCCACGCTGGTGATTGCTGCTGCCAAAGAATAGGAATTGCTGTTCACGACCTGCCCGATCGACGGTCTCTCGCCTAACGCAACTAATTCGTCCCCGGTTGCAACTATCGCAACTCTCGGCCTGCACGCCACTGTCACCTGCTCCTTTCCGAAGCTAGCGAGCAAGTTGATTTCATAGGGACGGACGAGCGCTCCAGAGGCGAGAATGGTTTCGCCTTTGCGCACATCTTCTCCCGCAAAACGAACGTGCTGATGTAGAGCTACCGGTTGCATCACGCGCACTGTACCGTCAGATTCCTCTGCGTCCTCCATGGGCACAATGCTGTCGCCGCCTTCTGGAAGCGGTGCACCGGTCATGATCTTGATTGCCGTTCCCGGCATCACTGATTTCATGGCGTGCCCTCCGGCGGGAACATAGTCGACGATCGGCAGCGCCCGTGCATCCAGGCAATCTGCTGCACGCACTGCGTACCCATCCATCGCGGAGTTGCTGAACAAGGGTAGGTTCCACGGTGCCGTAATATCCTCCGACAGCACTCGTCCCAGCGACTCGAGCAGCCCAACACGCTCTGCGCCGAGTGGCGTGACATGTTTCAGAATGATGCACCGTGCTTCCTCAAAAGCGGGCATGGGCCAACTTTCCTTTCGATTCCATGTCCGTCACACTGCGATTAATGATGAGCCATCTCATGGTCGTTTTCCCCGTCCTACCCCTTGTGTATTACGGAGATCATCGAGCGCCAAGAATGTGTCCCACGGCGTACACCACGCAGGCAAAAGACAAGTTGCCGTATTGATTCACGGCTCCGCGGACCGCAGCTCAGTCAGCGCGTGTCCTCCGCGATGAATCGTTCATTCTCGCAGAGGAGAAACCGCGCATGGAGAGGCGCTTCTTATATCGTCAGGGTGAATTTAGCTAGTGAAGTATTCCGCGTTCTTTGCTGCCGCATCGGCCTTGTCTGCGGGGACTTCCTCGGCGAGGTGGATCGAGTCAGACGGGCACTCTGCTACGCACGCACCGCAATCCATGCACTCGGCGGGATTGATGTAAAGCTGGGTTACAGTTTCATGCGCGGGCTCGTCCTTGGTCGGGCGGATGGCATCGCCCGGACAGGAATCCAAACAAAGGTCGTCTTTCTTGCAGGTATCAGTAATCACGTAAGCCATGGAAGGTCTCCTCTGCGCCACTTCGGGTTTGGCAAATCTCAGGCTACGAAATCTTGCCCGCGCGCCATCTTGATCATAACTGGCTCATACGCTTGGGACTCTGTGATTTTAGTCACCTTTTGTCTCAATTGGCGGAGAAATTTGCATAAGCCACTCCGTCACCGGCCCTGAGAGGCCATTCGTGCAGTCGCCAGTTTTGCGGGCGTGGTCCCAGCAATAACAGCTCACATCCTTGGCTTGGTTGCGGATGGTTGCTCGCGACGGATTCGATTACGCGAGTGGGGTTGTGGAACTTCACAGTGACGCCGGAGCGCAATCAACTCGGCGACAATGGAGACGGCGATTTCTTCCGGAGTCGCCGATCCTATTTGCAGGCCGATGGGAGCATACACACGATCGAAACTTTCATGCGGGACGCCCTCGTTCTCCAACTGCTCAAACACGGTAAGCACCTTGTGCGCGGAACCTATCATGCCGATGTAGCACGCTTTGGTATCAACCGCCCAGCGCAGAACCCGCATATCGTGACGGTGGCCTCGGGTAACAATTGCGATGTAGCAGTTGTCCGGCGGGTCAAGTTGGGACATCATCAGGTCCATGTCGCCAGCGTGAACCTCGAGCGCCTCGGGAAAGCGCTCGCGATTGGCGAAGGGCTTGCGATCATCCACAACGACGACATCAAAACCCGCGATGAGCGCAACCTTATAGATATTGATGCCGATGTGGCCCCCACCGAAAATGTAAAGCACTGGTGAAGGAATCACCGGCTCAACAAAGACCTGGAGCGATCCGCCACAAACCAGCCCCGCGTCATCGTCGGGGTTCTGATCGAGATTGAAGTTGAAGGTTCGCGGCTTCTCATCTTTCATGACTTCCATCGCACCTTTTCGAACATCGTCTTCCACGCACCCGCCTCCGACTGTACCCAGGATGGAGCCGTCATCGCGGACCAGCATCTTTGCCGCAGCCACCGACGGAATGGAACCATGGACGTTCACGATCGTTGCCAGAGCGGCGCGTCTTCGCTGCCGCCTGAGGTTGCATATCTCGCTATAGATATCCATGGATCCGTTTGACTCCCATCGCCGCTGACCATTCAGCCGTGCGTCACAACCCTTTGTGAACTCGAAATGAAAGGCGCAACATCGCGCAACTGACGAACTGTCTCCGGCAAAATGGAGATTAGATACTCGATGTCCTGCTCCGAATTTGCCTTTCCAAAGCTGAAGCGGATGCTGGACCGCGAACGCTCACCACTCAGCCCCATCGCCATAAGAACGCTGGAAGGCTCGGCTTCGCCAGAGGTGCAGGCTGCGCCGCGTGATGCGGCCACTCCGCGTTTGTCAAGCGCAATGACCAGCGCATCGGCTCCAATATGGTCGAAGTAGATGTTGGATGTATTGGAAACTCGCGAAGCTTTCGCGCCATTGACACCGGTCTCTGGAATTTGCTCCAACACCGCCGACTCCAGCTTATCGCGCCAGGAAGCAATGCGATTCAGTGATCCATCTCCCAGTCCGCGCCTGGCGATTTCGCAGGCAAGCCCTAGACCAACGATTCCGGGAATGTTCTCCGTGCCAGGACGCCGGCCCCTCTCCTGATGCCCGCCGTGAATCTGCGGACGGAGCGGCGTTCCCCGGCGAACGAATAACGCGCCAGCTCCCTGCGGCCCATGCATCTTGTGGGCAGTTATTGTCAGCAGATCGCAGCCAATCCGATTCACGTCGATTGACACTTTCCCAGCGGCTTGCACCGCGTCAGTGTGGAACCACACATCGGCCTCCGCGGCGATGCGTCCGATTTCCTCCAGGAGTTGCAGAACTCCTGTTTCATTGTTTGCCATCATGATCGAGATGAGCTTTGTATTCGGGCGCAATGCTCTGCGCACTTGGTCCGGCTCAACCTGTCCGCTTGAGTTCGCGCCAACCCTTGTCACCTGGCAGCCAGCCTGTTCAAGACAGATGCAAGTCCGCAATATCGCGCTGTGCTCGATAACGGAGGTGATGACGTGATCGCCGGGTGCCACCATGCCGAGCAGCGCAAGATTGTCGCCTTCAGTTCCGCCACTGGTGAACACGACCTCCGTGATTCGGCAACCCAGCAGATCAGCGACAGAGACGCGCGCCTGTTTCATGGCCGCAAGTGCGCGGCGTCCGCCGGAATAAAGGGCAGACGGGTTTCCAAACTGCTCCGAAAAGTACGGCAGCATCCCTTCCAGCACTTCTGGCAGCACGGGAGCCGTAGCGTTATTGTCGAGATAAACGAGTGCCATCGCTCCCTCGCAATTTCTCAGCGGCAACGCTTTGATCGGGTTCCGAAGCCTGCTTTTGATCTCCGCTAGCCGGTAAGTCACCGATTGCCTGCTGCAAGTCAACTCCCAGACGACTTTCGATCTCATGGACGATAGCCTCTGCCGTGGTGCGCCTTCGCAGGGCAGAGGCCAGCGCGGCTGGGTTCGACTGAAAACGCTCAAACGAGCGCTGAAAACGCTGCTCAAGCCCCACCACTTGATCACCGCTCACCAGCTTGTCCGCCAGATAGACAATTGCTGCCTCATCCAGCTTCGGCGCCGTGTATGAGTAATCCGTATGGACCTCAACCAGCTCTGCAACCGTCGCAAACTCAAGATCGCGCAGAAGTTGTCCGCCTGCCTCGGCATGTTCAGGCTTGCCCTTCGCCACGTCGTGCAGAAGTCCGGCGGCTCGCACCAGCAACGGTTCCATGGAGACGCCGCGCTCTGCCAGGGCTACGGCAAGCCTATGCGCCACCTGGGCAACCACACGTGAGTGTCTCGCGACGCGTTCGTCCGGTTGAAAGGCCGTCAGGATGGCCTCACATTCCTCAGGACTTGGAATCTCCCGGTGCATGGCAAACCCACGAATTCTGGCGAGTTCCTCGGGTGTGTCCATGTCCATATGGATTCCCTCGTCCGGCACAAAGAGATTACAGGACTGCTCCTCATGGGCGGCCAGCAGCGTAGAGAGCCTCGCATTCAGACTTATCTCCAGCGCCTCCGCAAGGATGGAACGCGAAATTAACGTTGGATGGCCCCGGCGTTTCTGGAAAACCGGATAGATAATCTCTTTCTGTGTCACCGTGAAACAACGAGCCAATCGGCGAACTGTGCTCACCCGCACCAGAGGGATATCCGCCGGAGTTATGAAACACGCTTCCGTGTCTTCGGGCAGAGCAGCTACTCCCGTTCTCACGGACGAAAACATGCCCTGATCAAAATTTGGATTGATTACGCAACGGGCCCCGGCGGCCTCCACCACCGGTCGGAGCTCGTCCGCTCTATGACCGAGCACAACAGACACGTCTGGGATATCCGCCGAGACAAACATACGCACCACGGCCTCCACCGCCGTGCAGAGGCCGATGGAAAGCAACGGCTTGAACCGTCCCATGCGCGAGGAGTAACCAGCCGCCAAGATCATCGCTGCCAGCCTCGGAGCTGCTTCCCCAGCCGGACTGTGGCTAATGTCTTTAATCATACTGGTTCTGCGCGGCCGCCCCCGTCCACAGGCCATCGCCCGAGGATTCTAGCATTGAGCCCAACTCTTTCCAACGCTTCCTCCTGAACAGATGCTTTCGGCTATACTTCTTCCATGGCGGCCAAGATTCCGTGCCGGAGCAATCCGCAGTTTCTGTCGTGCCTCACTGTGATTAAGGGCAAATCAGGATGCGCGGGCGATGGCCTTCAACCGACTTTTTCGGGCAATAAGAAACTCTGATAGGCTCCATGCGGTTTACCTTATTGCGTCCAATGCTGGTTGATGTTATTTAAGAATATAGCTTTCCTACTCAAATCCTTTTCTGATTCGCCAGACGCTGGGGCGGATAGGTCGCGCTGATGTCGGCAGACATAACCAAAGAGACTTCTGTAGCTTCCCGCAGAGTTACGTACGATTGGAAAGACATTGGCCTACGGTTAGCTCTGCCAGTGCTTGCGATGCTAGTTGCGCTGCTGATTGGCGCTCTGCTGTTGTTGTTATTGAAAGCCAATCCGCGTACGGCCTACGCGGCCCTGGCAAATGGCGTATTCGGAAATCTGTACGGATTTACACAATCTCTGGCAAAAGCCACTCCCCTGCTCCTGGTGGGACTGGGCATCTGCATCGCCTTCCGCGCCAGTGTGATCAATATCGGCGGAGAAGGACAGATGATCGCGGGTGCGTTGATGGCGACCTGGTTCTCGCTGACCTGCCGGACTTGGCCGGGATATCTGCTGCTCCCCTCAACCATGATTATGGGATTTCTTGCCGGGGCGGCTTGGGGCTTCATTCCCGGTATCCTCAAAGTTCGTTTCAGCGTCAACGAGATCCTCAGCACCGTAATGATGAATGCGATCGCGATCCAGTTGATGAATTTTTTGCTGCGCGGTCCTCTCATGGATCCGCAGGGGATACAGGAAGGCACCTTTCTTCCGCAGTCCGAGCGGATTCCGCGGCAGGTATGGCTGCCTCGCCTTGTTCCTCAGACTCTTCTGCACGCCGGGGCGATTATTGCGGTTGTGCTTGCCGTGGCCGTGTACGTCTTCCTTTGGCGAACTACGATCGGCTATCGCATTCGGGCGGTCGGTTTGAATCGCGAAGCCTCGCGCCATTCGGGAATCAACGTGCCTGTCTATCAGGCACTCTCACTGACGCTGGCGGGCGGATTCGCTGGACTCGCCGGAGTCTTTGAGGTGATCGGGGTGCAGCACCGGATGATGGATGGAATCACCAGCGGATACGGCTTCTCCGGCATTGTGGCAGCGCTGTTCGGCGGATTGCATCCGCTGGGCCTGATTCCGGCATCGTGGCTGTTTGGCAGTCTGCTGGTAGGCGGCGACAAAATGCAGCGCGCGGTCCAAGTTCCGTCGGCGCTGATAGATACGGTACTCGGTCTAGTCGTGATGTTCGTGGTCGGTTCCAATCTTCTGTCTCGCCGGTGGTCCGCGCGTAGGGCTATTGCAGCGGCGAAGGCGGAGGGGAACTAAGCATGTACCAAGCCGTTACAGAGACCTCAATCTTCAGACTCCCGGTTGCTGTCGGAATTCTCGCTGCCGCGGTTCGCATGGCTACGCCTTATCTGTTTGCATCCGTGGGCGAAGCCATCGGCCAGAGTTCGGGAGTGCTCAACCTCGGCGTCGATGGCGTCATGCTGCTCGGTGCTTTTGCCTCCTTCTACGTTGCGCTGACGACCGGCAGTCTGTGGCTGGGCGTACTGGCGGCCATGTTTGTAGGTCTGCTGATGGGCCTGCTTATGTCGCTGATCAGCGTCACACTCAAGGCCGAGCAGGGCATCAGTGGCATCGGTTTGTATATGTTCGGACTGGGCCTGTCGTCTTTGCTGTTCAAGGTCTTGGTCGGCACTGTCAAGACGGTGGTCGGATTTCCGCCCATTAAGATTCCAGTCCTTGGCAACATTCCGATCCTCGGTGAGATTTTGTTCCAGCACAGCCTGCCGGTATACGCTGCGTTCCTGACAGTTCCGCTTTCCTGGTTTCTTCTCGACAAGACGACCTGGGGATTGAAGATCAAGGCGGTTGGGCACAATCCTGCCGCGGCGGATTCGCTAGGGGTCAACGTAAACCTGGTGCGCTACGTCAGCGTTACCATCGGTTCGGTCATGGCCGGGCTTGCCGGCGCGTCGCTATCTCTCGCGCTGGTCAATCTGTTCCAAGAGAATCTGACTGCCGGAATGGGCTTTATCGCAGTTGCTCTGGTGTACTTCGGCGGATGGCGGCCACTGGCGATCATGGGCGGCGCACTGCTCTTCAGTACGGTGAACGCATTCCAGTTGTGGATGCAGGTGCTGAACGTCAAGATCCCATCCGATCTTGCCGTCATGCTGCCCTACGTGTTGACGATCGCAGCGCTGGCGCTGGCGCCGAAGTTGGCACGTCAGCCGACTGCTTTGAACAAATTATTTGAACGGGGTGAGCACTAACAGCTTGCATGCGGGTGCAACTCACGACTTGTATGTTGAACTCCGCTTTTCCGAAGGGTCGGGTGGGGTGAACTTGAACGAGGAGAATAGGGAATGAACATTCGCAGTCTTAAGATCGTTGCACTAGCTTTGACGCTGCTGGCTACCACATTCAGTGTCTCTTCCGCCCTGGCCAAACCGCTGCGCGTTGCCGTTGTGATGCCCAGTTCCACAACCGATATGGCCTTTAGCCAATCCATGTTCACTGCTCTGAAAACCATTCAAAAAGAGATGGGCGGCGAATCGGCGATGCAGATCGCCTATTCCGAGAACATGTTCAAGGTGCCGGATGCCGCAGCCGCAATTCGCGACTACGCCAGTCAGGGCTTTGACATCGTTATTGCACACGGCTCGCAGTACGGGTCTTCGGTGGCTGACATTGCCCCAGAGTTCCCCAAGACAACGTTTGCCTGGGGCACCGATGTCAATACCTTCGGTCTTCCGAATGTCTATGCCTACACCGCGGCGGCCGAAGAGGGCGGATTCGTCAATGGCGTTCTTGCTGCCAAGCTTACCAAATCGAAAATTATCGGTGTGACCGGTCCGGTCGAGATCGGCGATGCCAAGACGTACATTTCGGGATTCGTGAAGGGCGTTGCATCGGTCGATCCGTCGATCCGCGTCTCCAAAACGTGGACTGGGTCTTTCTCCAATGTTGCACTGATGGCTGAGGCCGCCAAGACTCACATCGCTGCGGGCGCAGATGTGCTCACCGGTTCCTCTCAGTCAGTAATCGGCTCCATTGGCGCGGCCAAGGAAAAGGGTAAAGTTCTGTGGTTCGGCACGCAACAGGACCAAGCTTCGATTGCCCCCGAACTCGTCGTTGCTTCGCAGCAGTATGATTGGATCGGCATCCTCAAGAAGATGATCAACGACCGTAAAACCGGCAAGTTGGGCGGCGAGAAGTTCGTTTTGCAACTCAGCAATGGCGGCTTGAAGATGGTTTATAACCCGGCTTACAAACTGCCGGCCTCTGCAAAAGCGGCAGGCGACAAGGCTATCAAGGGCATTGCGAGCGGCTCTATCAAGGTCACTCCCTAAACCGGCCTGACTCCCTGCGCCCGCATCGCTGGAAGCAGGGAGTCAGTTCCGCCTGAAAAACAAGTGCAACCGATTTCGAGGTATTTGCGGGATGACTTCTGCGGCAGTGCCCATTCCGAAACGCCATCTGAACCGGATTGAAATGCGCGGCATCACCAAGCGCTTTCCGGGGGTATTGGCGAACGACAACGTTTCGTTTGACGTGAATGCCGGCGAGGTTCATGCCTTGCTTGGCGAAAATGGCGCGGGCAAAAGCACTTTGATGCGGATGTTGTATGGCCTGTACCGGCCCGACGAGGGCGAAATTCTCATTGACGGAACCCCGCAGGTTTTCCATTCCCCGGCTGACGCAATTCGCGCCGGCATCGGGATGATCCATCAACACTTTATGCTTGTGCCAAGCCTGACCGTCGCAGAAAATGTGGCGCTGGGTCTGAAGTCATCGCGCGAGCCATTACTGGACCTAAAGGTGGTTTCACAACGCTTGCGCGATTTGTCGCAGGCCTATGGCTTAAAGGTCGATCCGTCGGCGAGGGTTGCGCACCTGTCGGTCGGTGAGCAGCAGCGGGTTGAGATTCTCAAAGCACTGTACCGCGAGGCCAGCCTCATTATCCTGGATGAGCCGACCGCAGTACTCACGCCTCAGGAAGTCAACGATCTGTTCACGACCCTGAAACGAATGGTGAACGAAGGTCACGGGCTTGTCTTCATCTCCCACAAGCTTAACGAAGTGGTGGCTATTAGCGATCGTGTATCGGCCCTGCGTGACGGGCGAATGATTGGAACCCGCCCGGTCGAGGGCGTTACTCGCGAAGAATTGATCACGATGATGGTGGGGCGCGAGGTGAAGCCGTTGGCTCACCAACCATTGAAGGCTGGGCCAGTGAGACTCAGCGTCCGGGGCGTTTGCGCCGTAAGCGACCGCGGCACTGAGGCGCTGCGCGGAGTAGACCTGGAGATCCGATCGGGCGAGATCGTGGGGGTTGCCGGCGTCTCCGGCAATGGGCAACGGGAGCTAGCGGAGTGCCTCGCAGGTTTGCGCAAAGTGACGGCTGGTGAGATCACGATCGACGGCCGGGATGTGACTCATGCGCATCTGCGAAAACGAATGGAGGCGGCGGCATACATCCCTGAGGAGCGTATGCGCGACGGCGCGATTAAGGACTTCACGGTACAGGAGAATCTGTTCCTGCGCGATCACTCCTCCCCCAGGTTCAGCTTCGGTATTTTTCTGAGTGTCACCAAAATGGCGGCCCATGCCCGCGAACTGGTAAAAGAGTTCAACGTGAAGACACCCCAACTAGAGACACCTATCAAGAATCTCTCCGGTGGCAACATTCAGAAATTGATCATGGCTCGGGAACTGTCCCGTGACCCAAAGTTGCTGATCGCGGCGCAGCCCACACGGGGCGTGGATATAGGAGCTACTGAGTTCATCCACCTGCGCCTGCTTGAGCAGCGCGAAGCTGGCAAGGCGATTCTGCTGATCTCCGAGGATCTCGACGAGATTCGCAGCCTTTCTGATCGGATCGCGGTGATGTACGAGGGCAAGATCATGGGCGTGGTCGAGCGCTGCCACGCGACGGTTGAAGGGATCGGCCTCATGATGGCCGGCATCCCGTTCGCCGAAGCGATGAAGCACGCCGACCAAATACTGCCGCTCCTGCACCTAGCAGACGAGCCCGAACAGCCCCTTTCGGTTTAGGGAAGTTCTTCGGAAGGCTTTTCCCTTAGGATCATTGCCGAGCACCGTGCCTCGCTACATTATGTGAGCTAGGGCTATATCATGTTAAAAGTACACGCCTCTTATGATTAAGACACACAGGGTTCCGCCCGACTCGCTGTTGATCCGCAACATTCACGCGCTAGCTACCATGGATGCCAATAACCGCGAGTTGCACGGTGCATTCATCTACGCTGAGGGTGGCGAGATCAAACTGGTCGGCGAGCGTCTGCCGCGCGGGCTGCAGGCCACACACACCATAGACGGCTCTGGTTGTGTAGCCATTCCCGGTCTCATCAATAGCCACCACCATCTTTTCCAGACGCTGACACGCGCGCTGGCAGCGGCGGCGAATGCGGAACTATTCGAATGGTTGCGAACGTTGTATCCCCTTTGGGCGCGCATCGACGAGGAAGCGGTACACGTTGCAGCATTGGTGGGCCTGGCCGAGCTTATGCTCTCCGGTTGCACTACCACCAGCGACCATCATTATGTCTTCCCGCACGGTCAAGAGAAGCTCATCGACGCCGAAATAGCAGCGGCACGGAAGATTGGAATGCGCTTCACGGCTACACGCGGCTCCATGAGCGTCGGCGAGAGTAAGGGTGGCTTGCCGCCTGACTGCGTGGTCCAGGACGAAGACACAATCGTCGCGGACAGCAAACGCTTGATTCACGCTTATCACGATTCGCAACCCGGTGCGATGGTACAGGTGGCGCTCGCCCCATGCTCCCCGTTTTCCGTATCGCCCAGGCTTCTGCGCGACACGGCAGACATGGCCGAGCGCGAAAACGTAAGACTACACACCCACTTGGCCGAGACAAAAGACGAAGAGACCTATTGTCGCGAACACTTCGGCATGCGTCCGTTGGAGTTGCTGGACAGCGTAGGTTGGCTTACCAGCCGCACATGGGTTGCGCACGGCATTTATTTCACCCCAGCGGAAATAAAGCGACTGGGTCGCTCGGGGGTTGGCGTTGCGCACTGTCCCACGTCAAACATGCGGCTCGGCTCAGGCCTTGCGCCCGCGCTTGCGTTGCAACGGGCGGATTCGCCCGTGGGGCTGGGGGTTGACGGAAGCGCCTCTAACGACGGTTCAAACATGCTGGCCGAGACTCGGCAGGCGCTGTTGTTGCAACGGCTCGGCCACGGCGCTGCGGCAATTTCGGTGCAGCAGGCGTTGCGCATGGCAACCGTTGGTGGTGCTCAATGCCTTGGCCGCACCGATATCGGCAGCCTGGAGGCAGGAAAGCGCGCCGATATTGCGCTATTCGATCTCCGCGACTCGGCCTACTCCGGCGCGGAAGATCCCGTCTCCGCGCTGCTGTTGTGTGCGCCGTCCACTGTCCGGACGCTTGTAGTGGAAGGCCGGGTTGTAGTGGACGATCACAAACTGACTACCCTTGAGCTGAGCCCCCTGCTGACGCGCCACCGGCGTATTGCCGCTCGCATCACCGGCAAGCGCCGCGCCTTCTAGAGCCGCGCCTTGTTCACGTGGGCCGCCACCAAAAAGTTCGGCGGCCCCGTGAAGAGCCGCCGAACAAACCACACTTTTTTCGAACCATTACCTTATGTTTAGAGGTGAATGGCAAGTTCGCCAAACGGAGCGTTCGCGCAGGCTCCCGGATTCATATGATTGTCGTTGCCGAATTTGTTGTTCCAATATTCGTATCCCACGCCAATCTGCCAGTTATGCCTCTCACTGATGAGCTGGCCGAAGTTGTACATCAGCTTGGGATGGAGCAGGGTTTCAGGCTTAGTGCCGTTACCGAAGCCATCCTTGCCCTTGCTGCTATTGAGTTCGGCGAAGCCGTCAAAAGACAGCGGAGCCTTGGCGATCTTGACCACCGGGATACTCCAGGCAGTGGCCAACATTGCCGCGCTCTTGAACTCGACGCCTTTGCCGACGATGCCGTTATTGTTCCATTCTTTGTCCCAGAGAAAGGAGACATCCCAGAAGCCCTTGGGAACCTTCATCGCGAAGGTGGGGCCGAACACCGGCATACGCTTCAGTGGAGCGAATTCAGTATTCTTGGTATTGAAGTCGGCGCCGGCCGTGATCAAGACGTCCTTTACCGGACCGAACGCGAACTTCTTGCTCTTCGTCACCTTGTTCAGACTCACGTCATGACGGTAGACGATGTAAACCTCCATCGCTCCTTCGGTCGTGCCGCTGAGCGATGCGGTGGGATCGCCCGCGTTAGACTTGAGCATGTCTACGTTTAGAAAGTTATTGCCCAGCAGGTTGCCACCGTCGACGTGCGTGAACGAGATGATGTTCTTGGCGATATTTTTTCCGTCATTCGTGTCGGGTTCCCTGAAGGAAGGGCTGTACCAGTAGCGGAATGCATTGTCCTGAAACTGAGCATGAGCAAATTGAGTGCTGAACGTCGCGCCGAGAAAAACGACCGTCGCCAATATTTTCTTAAACATACAACCTCCGTAACCGGGGACCGGGATTAAATATCAGAGCAGAGGAATCAGCGCAGAGGAATCCGATGACAAATTGGGCAGCTGCAACCCGATAATTTGCTTCTTGGGCGACTGAACAGTACTCTGCGTTCTTTTTTAAAGCTTTTCTTTCGGCTTTAACTTGACTTGAATTCAAAAGAATGTAACAGACCTCAGGTGCTTAGGCCAAGAACAATCTTCTTATCGCATTGATAAATTCCCCTTATTTGCCGATATAAGGGGAACTGGTTAAAAGTGAGAACAGATAGCCTTTGGAACGAGAGCCTGACTGAAGCACCGGTTATCCGCAGCTAGCAACGGTGGCGGAGGCCTCAATCGCAACCGCTTTCTCCGAAGCTATATACGGGAGAAGTCGCGGTCCGGAGAATGCTAAACTGAGCATCGGGACCGCAACATGCGTGATTACATCATTCTCTATGTAGATGGCCAACGACGCGAATTACGCGGGGTGGCGGTCTTCCAGTCGCTCTCCGACTATCTGCGGAATGATTTGGGATTGACAGGCACAAAGGTCGTCTGTTCAGAGGGTGATTGTGGATCGTGCACGGTACTTTTTGGGCGTACCCGCAACGGTTCCTTCGAATACCACTCAGTTTGCTCCTGCATTCAGTTCGTATTTCAAGCCGACTGCTGTCACGTGGTCACCGTTGAGGGTCTCGGCAGCAACGGTGACTTGAACCCTGTGCAGGAGGCGCTCGTTCAACACCAGGGTACGCAATGCGGTCTGTGCACGCCGGGAATCGTGATGTCGATCCACGCCCTGCTTGAATCGGATCCCGTCTTGTCGGAACAGCGACTACGATGGGGGCTGGTGGGAAACCTCTGCCGATGCACCGGGTACGATCCGATTGTGCGCGCGGGCCTCCAGGTAGACACAGGCCGAACACAACGAATGAATCAGCTTTTCAATTCATCCACAATGTCGTCGGAGCTTGCGCTCTCTTGCGACCAGCCGGTCTACCTCGAGTCCGCAGGAAGGGTTTTCTATAAGCCAGCGACGCTCGCCGACGCATCCAGCTTCAGATCTGCTCACCCGGATTGCGTCATCGTCTCTGGCGGAACCGATCTTTGCGTCCAGGTGAATAAGTACGCCCGCGAAATCAGTACCGTTTTGAGCACGGCAGCTTTGACTGAGCTGAGCGAACTGAGCGTCGGTGACGATGAGATAGTTGCTGGAGCCAATCTTTCGATCGCAGAACTGGAGACCGCCACAGCGGAAGCCCTTCCGGAATATGCGGCGTTGATAGCCCGATTCGGCTCCCCGCAGATCAAGAACGCTGCCACGCTAGGCGGTAACATCGCCAACGCTTCGCCCATCGGCGACACCATGCCGGCACTGTTCGTGTTGAATGCGCAGGTGGAACTGTCTGGCGCAAAAGGGTCTCGCAGGGTGAACATCAATGACTTTTACACCGGCTATAAGCAGACGGTTGCCGCCGCGGATGAACTGATCAGCCGCGTAGTAATTCCCCGGCTTGGCTGCGGCGAGGTACTCAAGTTGTTCAAAGTATCGAAGCGCCGGGATCTGGATATCTCGACGTTCAGCGCGGCAATTTGGCTAAAGCTTTCTGGCCGGTCTATTCAGGATGTGCGCATCGCCTACGGAGGCGTTGCCTCAAGGATTGTTCGTCTCCCAAGGACCGAAGCGCATCTAAAAGGGGGCAGGCTTTCCGCAGATACGTTTGACTCCGCCGGGGAAATAGCGCTCTCCGAAATCTCTCCGATTAGTGACGTGCGCGGCTCGGCGGAGTATCGCAACCTGCTGGCAGCCAATATTCTGCGAAAACTGTATTACGAACTGGATGCAGACCGGGAGCAAGCGAGGGCCACCTAAGAGCCAGTAGCTGTGCCTTCACGACGCATCCAGCAGAGATATTGAGCAGGAGCGAAGTATATGCCATCGGTAGGCAAGGACATTCCAAATGATTCCGCCGCTGGACATGTGAGCGGTCGATCGGTCTTCCTGAATGATGTCTCGCCCGCGCGCAATGAGTTGCTGGTGGACTTCCTTGGCAGTCCGGTCGCACATGGCCGGATCAGGTCTGTCGATCTGTCGGGGGCCACAAAGCTCCCCGGCGTCATTGCGTTGTTAACTCATCAGGATATTCCTGGACACAATCGCTTCGGCGCGATCATGCAGGATGAGCATCTGATGGCCGAAGATACGGTTGAGTATGTGGGCGATCCCATCATACTGATTGTCGCTGAAACCCGCGCTGCAATCGAGGCAGCACGAGCTGCCGTGCTGCTGGAGATGGAGGAACTGCCCCCCATTTTTTCCATCGACGATGCCATCGCAGCCCAAAACTTTATCGGAGCGCAGCGGGTCATTGAGCGGGGTGACGCCACTGCGGCTCTGGCTCGAGCCGAGCATCGTCTGCATGGTTCGCTTATAACCGGCGGGCAGGAACACTTCTACTTCGAATCGCAAACCGCAATTGCTGAGCCGGGCGAGTCCGGACGGATGACCATACACTCCTCGACGCAACATCCCACCGAGACACAGCAGGTTGTGGCCGAGATACTCGGCGTTCCCTTCAATCATGTCGTCGTGATCTGCAAACGCATGGGCGGCGCCTTCGGAGGCAAGGAGACGCAAGCTGCCGCACCGGCTGCCATGGCGGCACTTGCAGCAGTGAAAACCCGACGGCCTTGCCGGATCGCTTTGAGCAAAGACGATGACATGCGGCATACAGGCAAGCGCCATCCTTTTCAGAGCTGCTGGTCGGTTGGATTTGATTCGTCAGGGCGAATCACCGCTCTGTCGCTCGAACTTTTCGCCAACGCGGGATGCGCATGCGACGTTTCTCCCGCGATCCTGGAGCGGGCGATGCTCCTCTCCGACAACGCCTACTATCTCCCCAACTTCCGCGTCACGGGGCGCTTGTGCCGGACGAATCTTCCGAGCAACACAGCTTTCCGCGGCTTCGGCGGACCTCAGGGCGTCGCAAACATCGAGAACATCATCGAGGAGATTGCCCTGCACCTGGGCAAGGATGCACTCGACGTGCGGCAGATCAACTGCTATGGGATCAAGGACCGCAATACAACTCCGTATGGCCAGCGCGTAGACAACAACACCTTGCCAAAGCTGTTCTCTCAACTGCGTCAATCCAGCGGATATGATCGGCGACAGCAGGAGATTGCGAAGTTCAACGCGGCAAGCCCGACACGAGTGCGCGGCCTATCCATGACGGCTGTCAAATTCGGCATCTCCTTTACGAACAAGACACTCAACCAGGCGAACGCGCTCATCAACATCTACACCGATGGAAGCGTAATGCTCTCCACCGGCGGCACGGAGATGGGACAGGGCCTCAATACGCGACTTCGGCAAATCGTAGCCGACGAACTCGGCGTGGGATTCGACGACGTCATCGTCGCCCCGACCAGTACGGACAAGAACAACAATACCTCGCCCACCGCAGCTTCGAGCGGAACTGACCTTAACGGAGCTGCCGCAGTTGACGCATGCCGCGCACTGCGAGAACGGCTCGCGGAGTTCGCCACACCGTTGCTGGCCGATCCGCAGACAGGACTCAACCCTTCGCCTGAGCAGCTTCGCTTCGAGGACGGTTTCGTCAGCGATTCCCTTCGGCCCGAGCACCAGATCACTTTTCGTGAGCTTGCCAGTCGAGCTTACAAAGAGCGCATCGATCTGGGCGAGCGCGGCTTCTATGCCACGCCGGGAATCAACTATGACCGCGACACCGGCAAGGGAACGCCGTTTTTTTACTTCACCAATGGGGTCGCTGCTTCCGAGGTCGAGATCGACCGATTCACCGGAGAGCTAAAAGTCCGGCGCGTGGATGTTCTAATGGATGCGGGCCAGTGCATTAATCCCGGTATCGATCGCGGCCAACTTTCCGGCGGATTCATGCAAGGCTTAGGATGGGCTACCACTGAGGAGCTGAAGTATTCCAGACGCGGCGAGTTACTCTCCCACTCGCCGACGACTTACAAGATTCCGAACATTGGCGATCTGCCGGAAGTTTTCAACCTGGGATTCCTTGAGAACCCCGATAGCCGCGTCAGCCTTCTGCGCAGCAAAGCACTCGGAGAGCCTCCACTATTGCTTGGGATTTCGGTGTGGACGGCGGCCAAGCATGCTGTCTCGTTCGTCAGTCCCGCCGCCGCGCGAGGGCTTTCTCTGCCCGCAACTGGCGAAACGCTGCTGCTGGCGATGGAACAGGCACGGTCAAAACCTGCGGCTGCGCGCTGACGGTCGTGATCACTGCAGTCGGGACTTGCGTAGCACCTTTCCGGCAAGTTTGCGGTCATAGGTGCCGGAGCTCAGCACGACGTCTCCATTGATCAAGACATGTCCGATGCCTTCTGGATATTGGACGGGATCGACGAACGTTCCCTTATCGATAATCGTGGCAGGATCGAGCACGACGATGTCCGCAAAATTACCTGGCTTCAACAATCCTCGGCGCTCAAAGCCGAAGACCTCGGCAGGCTTAGACGTCATCCTTCGAATCGCATCTTCAAGCGTCAGCGCTTTTTCCTCGCGAACGTATTTCCCCAGAACTCTCGGAAACGATCCAAAGACGCGCGGGTGCGGCCTGCCCCCAAGTAGCCCATCCGTGCACACATTCTGCTCGGGCCGAGTCAGGAACCGAACGACGTGCTCTTCCTCGCCATAAAAATCAACCATGCCAACCGCGTTCTCTTCGGCAAGAAGCAGATCGAACGCAGCGTCATAGGGATTTTTGCCGCGAATCTCGCCGATCTCCAGCAGGCTCTTGCCAATCACATCCCGGTTCGCGTCCGTCTTTACACTGGTGACGAAAATCTGATCGAAGCCGGCAAAGTCCACGAAATTATCCCAGCCCGGTATTCCCTGTTCGATGTCCTGAATCATGCGCTGCCGAAGCTCGGCGCTTCGCAGCCGTTCCAGGAGTTTGTCCGTACCTCCATCATGCGCCCAGGGCGGAAGAATCACACCCAACATGGTACTTCCGGCAACATACGGATATTGATCGAACGAGACCCGGATTCCTTCCGCAGCCGCGTTGTCCAGCAGGCCAAGAACCTTATCGATGAGGCCCCAGTTCTTGCGCCCACAGACCTTGAAGTGCGAGAAGTGGATCTTCACCCCGGATCTGCGCCCGATCTCGAGAACTTCCTCCATGGAGACCAGGATCGTATCCGCTTCGCTGCGCTGGTGCACCACGAATGCGCCGTCAAATTCCGCGACAACCTTGCACAACTCGATCAACTCCGCCGTATCCGCATAAGCGCAGGGCATGTAGATCAGCCCCGTCGAAAGGCCGAACGCGCCAACCTCCATCTCTCGCCTGGTAATGTCCCGCATCCGCGAGAGCTCCACCTGCGAGGCTCTGCGGTTGTCGAGTCCCATCGCCTCCATTCGGACATTGCCGTGCGGAATCAGATAGCTCTCGTTGAGCCCGACTCCCTTCGCCTCAAGCGCGCGCAGGTAGCCATCGGTGGTTTCGTAGTTCCAACCAACTTCGTCGCTATCCCCGTCGAGTCCAGCCAAATTCTTTCGCCAGGGGGAGATATATCGCAAGGGCAACGGCGCCATCGAGATACCGTCCTGTCCCAGTAGTTCAGAAGTGACGCCCTGGCGAATCTTGGCTTCGACGTAGGGGTTCAACATCACCTGCAGGTCGGAGTGGCTGTGAGTATCGATAAAGCCCGGGGCCACGATCATGCCCTGCGCATCTATGACGTGGTCAAATCCAGCGGAGTGCCCCACGTTGCCGATGGCGGAGATAAACTCATCCCCGACCACCAGGCTGGTTGCGTACCTGGGCTTTCCCGTGCCGTCGACGATCGAGCCATTCTTGATCAGAATCCTCATGCACTACCCTTTGTGAAATACCGCTTGCAAGATTCCGTAGTAACCTGCAGTAGCTTTCACCAACTGATCGATCTCGACGTATTCGTCGATGGTGTGCGCGAGATTCTCCCTGGAGGGCCCGAAACCAATGGTCTTGATCCCCGCTTCGCCCGCATAATGACTGCCATTTGTGCAGAAAGAGTATTGAGTAATCTCTGGCTTCAACCCCGCCATGCGCAATCCTGCGAGGGCCGCCTGAACAAACTCATCCCCTTCCTCGAATACCCACCCCGCAAAAAATCTCTCGCCGCCTATTTCGTTTCCCGTGTAGCACTTCTGGATATCGGTCGCGAAATGCGCCTTCGCCTCGAACTGCGAATCTTTGCTCTTCATCTCGCGAATCAGCTCAATTAACGGCTTCAGCACCGACTCTTTAGTTTCTCCCACGAGCAAACGGCGATCGTAAGTCGCGCGGCAGTAGTCCGGCACCACGGATGCGCCCGGATACGGCGAAGACTTGATGTCTGTGAGTTCTAGAATTCCCTGCCCCAGAGTGTCATGCACCGGCGCTTCGAGCTTGCTGATCTCACGAATCAGTTCCGCCATCTTATAGACCGCGTTTATTCCTGCACGCGGATTGGCGGAGTGCGCGGGCTTACCAAAGGTCTCGACCACGACCTCCGCCCGTCCACGCTGTCCCCGCTTCAGATTCAGCTCGGAAGCCTCGCCAATTACGACATAATCGGGCTTGATGCGCTCACTGATCTTTCTGGCAGCAATTCCCTCAAAGCATTCCTCGTGGACTACTCCGGAGACATAAATCTCTCCAGCGAAATCCCTTTGCGTGTCCGCCGCGAAAAAAGCCGAAGCCGCGATCATGCTGCTGACCGCTCCCTTCATGTCCGAGGTGCCCCGCCCGTAGATCTTTCCATCCTCCAGTTCGCCACCGAAGGGTTCGTGCTTCCATTTCGAATCATCCGGAACGGGCACAGTGTCGATGTGGCCGTCGAGCAGGATCACCTTGCCGGGGCGGTTGCCTTTGAGCCGCCCCAGAACATTGCCGTAGGCGTCGACGATCACCTCGTCGTATCCCAACTCATGGAACGCCTGCTTCATTCGGTCGACGACTCCGTCTTCCTGCCCCGAATAGCTCTGCTTCTGAATGAGGGCCTGGCACAAGCCAATAACCCGTTGCTCCCGCTCTGCTGTCAGCATGCTTAGATTTTCCTTTTGTTTTATGAAGACTTCCGGCCCTGCTTGAGGCGTTCCTTCTGCGCACGAAATTCCTTGAGAGCGGCAGCGTCGGCACTGTAGGGCGTCTCCTGCAGAGGCAGGCTTCGACGCAGCTTTCCGTCGCGCTGGAAGTATGCGCACGCCAGGGCTGGTGGAGTCGCGACGCACACAATCTCTCCCATTCCCTTTGCCCCATAGGCCAACTCGGAAGGATTCTTCTCAATAATAATGCACTCTATCTCCGGCACCTGCGTGGAACGGATCAGTCCAAGGGTAGACAAACTCGCCGTGGGCACGCCATTGCTAAGCGGAAACTCCTCGGTCAGAGCGAATCCCAGTCCCATCACAACCCCGCCCTCAATTTGTCCTTCGACGCCATTACGATTGATAACCTTGCCGACGTCATGAGCGGCAACCACCTTTTGGACTCTTCCATCGGAATCCAGAATGACTACCTGGGTCGCGTATGCATAGGCAATGTGACTCAGACGGTTCGGCTTGTCGGATGTCATTGGATCGGTGATTGCATCATACTCGCGGTAATATTCACGGCCTTCCAGTTCGGCCAGTGAATGTCCGCTCAGATCCTGATTCAGCGCTTCTCCGGCTCTTCGTGCCGCCTCGCCCGTAACCAGCGTCTGCCGTGAGGCCGTGCTGGTGCCGCTGTCAGGAGTCACCATCGTGTCCGGCGCATGCACGCTGATGGCAGACTTCGGGAGGCCGGTGGCTTCGGCCACAATCTGCAACACTACGGTCGCGATTCCCTGCCCCATGCAAGCCGCGCTGGTGCAGATCACGACGCCCCCGTTCTGCACCTTCAGCTTCACTCGCCCTATGTCGCGGACGCCTACGCCCTTCCCGCTGTTTTTGAACGCGCAGGAGACACCCGCATCGGGATGAGCCTCCATCACATCCTTCACAGCAAGCAATGTCTCCTTCAGAGCCGTTCCCTCATCCGCGATTTGTCCATTGGAAAGCACCCCGCCGGGTTCGATGGCGTTGCGGAAACGGATCTCCCAGGGAGAAATTCCAATCTGCGCCGCCAATAGGTTCAGGTTGCTCTCCATGGCAAAGCAGGTCTGTATCACGCCAAAGCCACGGAATGCGCCGGAAGGCGGATTATTGGTATAAAAAGCGCGCCCTTCAATATCGACATTGTCGATCTGGTAGGGCCCTCCGGCATGAGTGCAGGCCCGCTGCAAAACCGGACCACCCAAAGAGGCGTAAGCGCCTGTGTCCGCCACGATGCGAACCTTCACGGCAACGATTTTCCCATTGGCATCACACGCCGTGGTGCATTCCATCTCCATTGGGTGACGCTTGGGATGGACGGCAAAGCTCTCCGGGCGGCTGAGCGTCAACTTCACTGGACGGCCGCTGTGCCAGGCTAACAATGCGGCGTGATGTTGTACGGAGAGGTCTTCCTTTCCGCCAAACCCGCCGCCAACATACTTACTGATGACGCGAACCTTCTCACCCGGAACACCTAGCATCTCCACTATGCCTTGATGATCGTCGTAAACACTCTGGCCTCCGGTGTAAACCGTAAGCGAGCCGCACTGTGTGGGAACGGCGAGTGCGCTCTCCGGTTCCAGAAAGGCGTGTTCCTGATGCGGAGTTGAATAATGCTGTGTAACGACATGCTTGGCTTCGGCGATGGCCTTCTCGGTATCGCCGCGCTTCACTATGGTTTGTGACAGCAGGTTCCCTTTGGGATGGAGGCGCGGCGCTCCTTCCGCCATCGCCGCCGCCGTCGTTAGCAGCGGCGTCAGTTCTTCATACTCGACGCGAATGAGTTCCAGAGCCTGCCGTGCCGTCTCTTTCGTGGTGGCGGCCAGAATGACCAGCGCATCGCCCACGTAGCGAGTCTCTTCGCCCTCGGCTATCATCACTGGCCAGTCGTGAACGATGTGCCCCAGCAGGCGCTCGCCAGGAACGTCTTTTGCCGTAAGCACAAGCTCAACACCGGGACAACTCTGTGCGGCGGAGATGTCGATCTTCTTCACCACTGCCCGCGGATACTGCGCCCTGAGTACGGCGCCATACAACATCTCCGGAACCTTCAAGTCATCCACGAACTCGCCGGTTCCCAACACTTTCTCTTTGGCATCCGGACGAACGGCGCGCGCTCCCACTCTAGCGCTCACTTCCGCGTCAAGAGTCCCACCCTCTCTGAATGCCTTGGCAGCCATCAGAATCGCCTGCTCGATCTTCACATAGCCCGTGCAACGGCACAGATTGTTCTCGATGGCGGCCTTGACTTCCGTTTGCGTGGGCTCAGGAGTGCGGTTCAGCAGAGCTTTCGCGCTCATCACGATCCCAGGAATACAGAATCCGCACTGCACTGCCCCAACTTCACCGAAGGCCCAGGAGTAAACCTCCTTCTCACGCGCCGAGAGACCTTCAACGGTAGTTACCGTTTTGCCTTGTAGCTTGGCCACGCTCAACTTACAGGCACGCCAAGCCCTCCCATCGATCAACACTGTACAGGAGCCGCAGGTTCCCTCGGCGCAACCGTTCTTCACCGAGATCAGGCGAGCGTCTTCACGCAAAAACTCTAGCAGGTTTTTGTCCGCGGAAACCGTAACAGCCTTATGGTTTAGCGTGAACTGGAACACTGTTGTGACTCCTTTGCAATATTGGGCTGGCGTTTGAGATAGCGACCGGAAGGCTCGTCATTGAGAATGCCATCCTTCACAATCTGCCTGCCGCGAAGAAATACATGGCGGGCTCCCCCCGCCTGATGGAAGCCTTCGTAGAGGTTGTAGTCCACCCGCTGTTTCTGCGTGCTTGCCGAGATGACGCCCTCCGAAGCCGGATCCCACACCACGATGTCGGCGTCACTCTCCGCCGCGACCACGCCCTTTCTGGGGTAAAGCCCGAACAGTTTGGCGGCGTTGGTGGACGTGATGGCTACAAATTGATGAATGTCAATCTTTTTGGCGGCTACGCCATAGGTATACAAAAGTCCGAAGCGGTTCTCGACCCCCGGCCCTCCGTTCGGAATCCTGGAGAAATCATCGCGCCCCAGCTCTTTTTGTCCGGCCAGGTTGAACGAGCAATGATCCGAACCCACGGTAGACAGGTCGCCGTCACGCAATCCCGCCCACAGTTGCTCCTGATTTTCCGGGGCCCGCAGCGGCGGAGACATCACATACTTTGCTGCGCTGAAGTCATCCGTCTCGTAACGCGATGCATCCAGGAAAAGATACTGCGGACAGGTTTCCCCGTAAACCTCCAGCCCCCGGCGCCGCGCTTCCCTAATGGCCTGAAGCCCTTCTCCGGAGCTCACGTGGACAACGTACAGCGGAGCCTCGGCAATTTCGGCGAGAGACGCAGCACGATAAATTGCTTCCCGTTCCAGCGCCACGGGCCGGGTTAGCGCGTGATACCTTGGCGAGCGGTGCCCCAGCGACTTTGCTTCATCGACCAGCACGTCGATAACGTCGCCGTTTTCACAATGCACGCAGACCAGAATTCCGAGCCGCTTTGCCGTTTGCAGCGTCCGCAGCAGCGCGCCGTCATCGACTTGCAAAACCCGCTTGTAGGCCATGTATAGCTTGACGGAGCTGATGCCAGCCTCTTCCACGATCGAAGCCAGTTCGCCAAGCACACTGTCATTCAGATCGCTGATGGCGATGTGAAAGCCATAGTCGACAAAGCTTCGTCCGTCAGCCTTGGCATGCCAGTTCGCGACCGCCTGGGCCAGAGTTTCACCCTTGTTCTGCGTGGCGAAATCGATCACCGTCGTAGTGCCGCCCAGGGCAGCTGCCTGAGTGCCGCTCACGAAGTCGTCCGCGGTAACCGTCACTCCGACTGACAGGTCGAAGTGCGTATGAGGGTCGATTCCGCCGGGGAACAAATAACAGCCCGTAGCATCGATCAGCGTGTCCGTCGGCTTCCCCAGATTCACGCCGACCGATGCAATCTTTTCCCCCTCGATGCGCACGTCCACCCGTGCGCTTCCGGTCGCGTTTACGACCGTCCCGCCTGTCAGCACTGTTGCCAATGGCAGACACTCCTTTAATTCAATCTACCGGGACGAACTGATTTTCTGATTGTACGCTGGCACTTTCGCGTACTGGGCATCCCAGAAATCCTGGCTCCGCATGGAATCAAGGAACTGCTTGGTGTAGCCGAACTTCACCCAGTCGTTCTCCTTTTGAAGGAACAACTGCTCCTTCACCGAAGGCTTACGGAAGTCGAATACATGGTCCTCGTCGGCGCCCAGGAAAATGTCATGCGTCCAGCGGTCCAACACTACCGGGGCCATTTCGAGATAGCGGCTGTTCATATCCTCCAGAACCGAGTTATAGCGGTCGAAGCCGTCGGTTGCGACGGTCACAACATTGTCTCCCGGTCCCAGCCGCAGGAACTTCGCCAGCTTAATTGCGCCAAGAACATTGCAGATGCCGGAGGGTCCAAACCAATCCCGCAGGCTCAAGGCGAAATCCCGGTCCACACCCAGCTTCACCAACGAGTCCGCCCCATCATGGAAGATCTTAACGCCCTGCACCGTCTCTTCATCCTTGATAAGAATGACAAAGTCTGTGGCCAGTACGTTGTGAATCAACGTGCACATCTTGTCGCCAATTCCCTCGATACGATGCTGGCCGCGGCCTCCGTTGGCCAATGTCGAGCATTCATAAGGTTCCAACGCAGCAATCTTCGCCTCGGGGAACGTCGCCTTGATCTGATCGCCCGCCGCCAGCGTGCCCGCCGAACCCGGTGCGGACGTGAAGCCTGCAACCCGGCCGTTGCCCACGCCCTTCACCGCTTCAATGGCGCTATTTCCTGTTACATGGCGATGGAAGCGATAGTTGGGGAAGAGTTCGAACTGAGCCAGAGCCTTGTTCTTGGGATTCTTCATCAACTCCCGGGTCTTCTCCAGAGTCAGAATCACATCCGATTCAGAACCCGGCGTCAGTTCCAACTCGCCGCCGTATTTCTTGATTCGCTCGTACCGCTCCTTGCTCATATTGTCCGGCATGATGACGATGGCGCGGAAGCCGAGCAGTTTCGATATATAGGCCGTTCCGATTCCGAAGTTCCCCGTCGAGGGTCCAAGAATGGTGTGTTCGCCGGGAACAATCTCCCCATCCACCAGTCCTTCGATTAGCGTGCTGTAAGCGGGACCGACCTTGTGCGATCCGGACGGAAATCCGCAGCCAAGCATCACCACGACGTTTGCATCAATCCCCGTCAACGCCGGCGGCAACACGACTTTGCGAACCTGGTTCGTCGCGTCCTTCCACGTAATGTTGAACAAGTTGATGGGATCGAGTTCATTTTGCTTCAAAGCGGTCAAAGCTTTGGCACGTACTTCTTTGTCGATAAGACCCGGATTGAGCATCTCGTCGTAATTAGGTCCGAACGGAATCTTTACCATCTTGAGACTTTTCTCCTTGCGGCGAGCGCAATATTCTTAATGTGTAACCGTAACTTCTACCGCTTTGCGAACTTCTTCAATATCAGGTCTAACTGCAATCGGGCGTCCCACCGCGCGTATTGCGCTTTGTATGTCTTTCAGTCCGTTCCCGGTAACAATGATCGCGATACTCTCCGAAGGATCAATTATGCCTGATTCCACGGCCCGCTTGACACCTGCCGCGCCGGCAACACCGGCCGGTTCGCCAAACACACCAGCCTTGCGCGCCAGCATGGGGATGGACTGAAGAATCTCTTCATCGGAGACGGACACGAATGCGCCGCCAGACTCGGTGACGGCCCTCATTCCCTTAACAAAGTTTCGTGGATGCCCGACGGCGATGGAGTCGGCCAGTGTATTTGCGTCGCAGGGAGTCAGGCAGCCATCTTCCCGCCACGCCGTCAGGAACGGCTTGCACCCTTCCGCCTGCACTCCAAGTATCTTGGGCAGTCGGGGAATAAAGCCGAGAATATGCATCTCCCGCAGTCCCTTCCACACGCCGCCAATCGTGCAACCGTCGCCGACGGAGACTACAACCCAGTCGGAAAAACTGCCGGGCGTGAGCGTCATGAACTGCTCCGCAAGTTCCAGCGAAACGGTCTTCTTGCCTTCGATCAGGTATGGATTGATGGCGCAGTTGCGGTTGTACCAGCCGAACTCCGCGCTGGCCTGCATGCACAGCTCCCATGCTTCGTCGTAGCTTCCCTGCACCGAAAATACCTGCGCTCCGTAGACGAGCAACTGGGCTACCTTCGCTTCTGGCGCACGCGCCGGAACGAAGATCGTCGCCGCGATTCCCGCAGCGGCCGAGAAACCGGCCAGAGAAGAAGCGGCGTTGCCGGTCGAGGCGCAGGTGATCCGCGAAGCCTTCTTCTCCAACGCCTTCACTACTCCCATGGAGCTGGCGCGATCCTTAAACGATGCAGTAGGATTGCGGCCCTCATCCTTCACCCAGCAGCGTGCAACCCCCAATTCGCCGGCCAGCCTGGGAGCCGAATAAAGAGGGGTCCACCCCACCTGCAAGTGTGGAATCAGCGCCGGGTCAGCCACCGGTAGCAAAGGCAGATAGCGCCACATCGAGAGATTCCTGTTCGCCTTTATCGCCGAAGGGTTGAGTTCCTTCCGCATCGACTCATAGTCGTAAATCACATCCAGAATGCCGTCGTGGTAGCCGCACGCTACGCAATAGTAGTCAACTTCATCCGTGTTGTATTCACGTCCACAATGAACGCACCGGAGCCCGGTGAAATAACTCATCTTTTCCCCACTTCTTCGGAGACCATCGCTGGCCTGTGATTTACTGCGCCATCATGAGAGCCTGCTTCTTGCAACGGCTCACGCACAGGCCGCAAGCAAAGCACTTTTCCGCGTCGATTTTCAGTACCCCATCCTGCGAGATGGCGCCGTATGGGCAACTCGTTTCACATGAGCCACATAGAACACACAACTCCGTATCTACCTCAGGCGCGCTCGCAGCTCTCGCCGCGCCTCTTTCCGCCATTTTGCGAATGGTCAAGCCCTTGATGTCTTCGACCGATTTGTAGCCATGGCTGTCGAGGAAAGTGTTGAGTTCCCGCGCGATCTTTCCATAGACGGTCGGCCCACGCAGAATGGCCTCCGTGCAAACCTGCACGGCGGAAGCGCCGGCCATGAACATCTCAGCCACGTCGCGGCCGTTGGTCACGCCGCCGACGCCGAAGATGGGAATCTTGACCGCGCGCGCTGCGTCGTACACGCAGCGCAAAGCCAGCGGCTTGATCGCCGCACCCGACAGCCAACCAAAGCCTTCTTTGCTGCCCATCAGTGGCAGACCGGTCTCCAGATCGATGCTTAAGCAAGGCCCGAAGGAATTGATCATGACTAGGGCATCGGCGCCCGCCTCCTCCACGGCCTTTGCAATCTCCTGAATATTCGGGTGCGGGCTCATTTTCATGAACACCGGTACATCGACCGCTTCCTTGGCCGCGCGAAGCGCGTTGAGAATGGGAGAAATATCGTTACCAACGTAGTGCGTGGAGAGCTCAAGCGCATCCGCGTAAGGCTTCACCAAAGGAGCCAGTTCCCGGATCTGGTCAGCCGAGTATCCCAATCCGACGATCACAGGCAGTCCGGTGGCCCTGGCTAGCTTGTATTCCGTCTCGATCCACTGCTCTTTGGGCAACTCGGACCACAGCTCTGTATTCAGAAATCCGCCACGTATCTCCGCCATGCAAGGGCGCGGCACATCTGCCGGTTTCACCGAGATCGTCTTCGTGACCAATCCCCCGGCGCCGCCCTTGGCCGCCGCCTGGCAGATTGCCCCATCCTTTGTCGGTGGACCAGCAGCCGGTAGAATCGGATTCGAGAATTCGATGCCGCAGATTTTGACGCTAAGATTCGCCATATCACTTCCGTTAATTAAATAGAGCCGTCGAGGCTCGAACGCCAGACAACACAATGAGTTGTGTGTACGGGGCTTGCCAATTCAGGTGAGGCTCGGATCGATTGTTGTCGAACTCAGATCCAAGACGCAGTGACGCAAATCACAATCCTCATGCGATACTCTTTCATTCTACAAGCTTACGTCTTCAGCGTGCGACGCGCCGACAGCGGTCGTGCCGCTCGGGTCTTCAGCTTTATACCAACATTGCCCGCATGCAAGGCAAGGCAGGGGTACAGCCGGAATCATCTTTCCAGTGAAGAAGCGACGAAAACGGAAGGCTCAATGCTAGAATCTCGCACTACGGAGACATTTCAATGTTGTTGGTCGGGAATGGGCGGCTGATCACCCGGAATGATCGCCTTCTCCTCATCGAAGACGGGTGTGTCGCCATCCAGAATGGCCTGGTTGCCGAGGTTGGCACCACGGCTGATTTGCAGCGAAACCATCCTGCCGCTCAGTTTGTTGATGCACGACGCCGGATCATCATGCCTGGGCTGATCAACACCCACATGCATCTGTACAGCACCTTCGCCCGGGGAATGGCCCTGAAGGACGCTCCGCCGGGCAATTTCCTGGAGATTCTGGATCGTCTCTGGTGGCGGCTCGATAAGGTTATCACCTTAGAGGACGTGTTTCTCAGCGCAATGGTGGCGCTGATTGACTGCGTCAAGAATGGCACAACCACCATCTTCGATCATCATTCCAGTCCCGCCGCGGTAGCCGGGAGTTTGTTCCAGATCGCTGAAGCCGCGCGGCGCTGCGGTGTGCGCAGTTGTCTCTCCTACGAGGTCTCTGACCGCGACGGCGCGCAAGTCGCAGATCGGAGCATCGAGGAAAATCGGGCGTTTCTGCTGCACTGCAAGCAATCCGAAGATGGCCTGCTGAAAGGACTCTTCGGTCTTCATGCCTCCTTCACCTTGAGCGACAAAACCCTGGCCCGCGCCAAGGACATCGCGGAAGAATTCGATGCCGGCTTCCACGTTCACACCGCCGAGGGGCCGGAGGATCTAGCCCACTGCCAGCGCGAGCATGGAAAGCGAATCGTCCCGCGATTCCACGACTTCGGCATACTGGGCAGCAAGACAATCGCCGCCCATTGCGTTCATGTGGATGACGACGAGATCAGCCTGTTGCAAGCCAGCAAGACAATCGTGGTTCACAACCCTGAATCCAACATGGCGAATGCGGTGGGCTACGCTCCGGTGCTCGACATGCTCCGCCGCGGCGTGCGGGTTGGCCTGGGAACCGACGGTTATACCTGCGACATGTTCGAATCGCTAAAAGTTGCCAACGTTCTCCACAAGCACCAGACATGCCAGCCGAGCTCTGGTTGGGCAGAGCCGCCAGCGATGCTGTTCGGCGAAAATGCCGCCGTCGCGAGCGAATGTTTCGGGCGTACCCTGGGCAAACTCATTCCCGGCGCGCATGCCGACGTGATTATCGTGGATTACGATCCACCTACTCCTTTGTGCGCCTCAAATATCAACAGTCACATTCTGTTCGGTATCTCAGGACGCTCTGTCGTGACCACAATCATCGGCGGACGAATTCTCATGCAGGACAGAAAACTTCTTGTAATCGAGGAAGAAGAGATCATGGCCAAAGCCAGGGTTTCTGCGGCTAAGCTGTGGCAGCGTTTTTGAAATAGTCTGAATTCCCCTTGTACACTTAGTGAAGGAGTCCCACCTTGGAAATCAAAAACACTGAAACCATTACGCGGCAACCGGCGGTGACTCCCAAGCCCGGTCCCGCTTCCGCGCGAGAGACCATCCAGGTCGACCAGAAGGTACCCCTGCTCGAAGGCATCCCATTGAGCTTGCAGCATCTGTTTGCGATGTTCGGCGCCTCGATCCTGGTTCCTATCCTCTTCAATCAGGCAGCGGGAACGACGGTCATCGATCCGGCTCTCGTACTGCTGATGAACGGCATCGGCACTCTCATCTACACCTTCGTCTGCCGGGGTAAGGCTCCAGCATTCCTAGGATCGAGCTTCGCCTTCATTGCTCCCACCATCACATGCATCACCATGGCCAAGACGCCCGGGGTTGGATTCCAACATGCATTGGGCGGCTTTGTCGTCGCCGGTCTTATATTCAGCATTGTTTCGCTCATCATTCGTTTCGCGGGCAGGGAGTGGCTCAATGTGGTCCTTCCGCCCGCAGCCATGGGCCCCATCGTGGCGCTGATCGGCCTGGAACTCGCGCCTGTCGCCACGGATATGGCCTTCCACAAGGGATCAGCCCTCAGCGGCACGGCAACTTTGATCTCTCTTTTCACTTTGCTCGTGGTTGTAATCGGCTCGCTGGTCTTCCGGGGATTCTTCTCAGCGATACCTGTTCTCATCGGCGTTATTGCTGGCTATCTAATGGCCGTGGTCGTCAACATCTGGGTGCCTGGTACGGTTGACTTCTCTTCCCTGCATGGTGCCGCAGTCTTCGCCGTTCCCCACGTTGTCCTGCCCATCTTCGACTGGGCCTCGATCCTGATCATCATGCCAGCGGCCCTGGTGGTGATCTCCGAGCACATCGGACACCTCTTCGTGACCAGCAACATCGTAGGACGCGACCTCCTGAAGGTTCCCGGACTCCACAATTCCCTGCTGGGAGATGGTCTTTCGACGATGCTTTCCGGTCTTTCCGGTTCCTGTCCGACCACCACCTACGGCGAGAACATGGGCGTCATGGCATTGACCCGAGTTTATTCGGTATGGGTGATCGGCGGCGCTGCTCTCATTTCGATCGTCATTGCCTTCTTCGGCAAAGTGAGTGGGGCCATCCACACCATCCCCGTGCCGGTAATTGGCGGCGTCAGCATGATGCTCTTCGGCGTCATCGCAGCCTCGGGTCTGCGCATGCTCATCGAAGCGAAAGTGGATTACTCGAAGAGTAAGAACCTCCTGCTCTCGGCAATCATCCTGGTGGTCGGAATCTCCGGAATCTCTTTGAAGTTGGGCCAGACGCAGCTTCGCGGCATGGTGCTAGCCACTATCGTCGGCATGCTTCTCAGCTTGTTCTTTTTCCTCCTGGAGAAGTGGGGCTGGACTGCGGAAGACCCCAGCATCTTCGCTGAAGAGGAATAGGCATCATATCTCTCGCGGCCTCCCGTGTCGTCGCACATGGGAGGCCGCCTTGTGCGAACAGAGTAATCGGTAAAGGAGTTGGAAGTCGCCACAAATCATGCGTTCCTTCCTCTCCAGTTGGATGTGCCAGTGAAAACCAGCTTTTTCGAGATCTTCAAGATTGGGATAGGACCATCCAGTTCGCATACGGTTGGTCCGATGCGCGCCGCCCACAGCTTCGTATCCGAACTTATACGTGAAGAACAACTGCCCTCCACAACACGCATTCGAGCGGAACTCTTCGGCTCGCTGGCGCTTACCGGAAAGGGTCACGCAACTGATCGCGCCATCATTCTCGGACTGCTTGGCGAACTCCCCGATACCGTCGATCCGGCTACCCTCGAAGCAAAGTTTTCCCATGTGCGTGATGCTGGCACGTTGAAGCTGAGTCCGAGTCTCAGTGTCCCTTTCAACATGGAACAGGACCTTTTGTTCCAAAAAGGTGAGACGCTCTCCGCCCATCCCAACGGAATGAAGTTTTCAGCCTTCAATTCCGAAGGTGAACTTTTCGCCACTTCGGTTTACTACTCGGTGGGCGGAGGTTTCATACGCAAGGAGGGCGAAGAGAAATCAACTCAGGAGGCGCGAGCCGAGGTTCCATTTCCATTTTCGAGTGCCGACGAGTTGCTACGAATCGGCGACAAACATGCACTTGCAGTGTGGGAGATCGCGCTGGCAAACGAAAAGGCCTGGCGTCCGGAGCACGAAGTTCGCACCCTTGTCGAACGCATCTGGCAGACCATGGAGGAGTGCATACGGCGAGGCTTGAACTCCGAGGGCATTCTACCGGGAGGCTTGAACGTGCGGCGACGCGCATCCACTCTGTACACGAAACTCAAGGAGAAGCCGAGCGCCGACCCCTTGGTTGCCCTGGACTGGGTTACCGCCTTTGCCATGGCTGTGGGTGAAGAGAATGCCGCTGGCGGCCGGGTTGTGACCGCCCCGACCAACGGCGCGGCGGGAATCATTCCAGCCGTAGGTCGTTACTACATGACGTTCGTTCCGGGGGCATCGGGCGAAGGCATCTTGCGATACCTGCTCACAGCCGGCGCCATTGGAATTCTCTACAAGGAAAACGCATCGATCTCAGGTGCGGAAGTCGGTTGCCAGGGCGAGGTGGGCGTGGCCTGCTCGATGGCAGCAGGCGGTCTGGTGGCCGCCCTCGGTGGAAACAATCGTCGAGTGGAATACGCCGCGGAAATTGGCATGGAACATAACCTTGGGATGACATGCGACCCGATTGGCGGGCTGGTCCAGATTCCTTGCATCGAGCGCAACGCCATGGGAGCCGTAAAAGCCATCAGTGCCTGTCGGATGGCTATGAACGAAACCGGAGAACACAAGGTCTCCCTTGACCAGGTCATCGAAACCATGTACCGCACCGGGCTCGACATGCAGGCGCGCTACAAGGAAACCTCGCTGGGCGGACTGGCGCTCAACATCATTGAGTGTTGAGGGTTTCAGCGAGCACACTTAGGCAAACGAGAAGCATCTACCTTACCGGGAATTTCGGGGGCCCTGCGGAAAAGAAAGCACCCTAAAGCAAAATCGAGCACTCTAACGTAGTTGTGATCCGACGGCCGAGGTCGTGTGCGGTTCTGAAACTGTCCGGAAAACGAAAGCGAGGAATCAGGACCGAGGAGCAGGATCACTGAACCGCGAGGAATGTTTGGAAGGAGTCGTTTATGAAATATAGATTTGTGTATGTGGCGGCGGTTGCGCTGATGGCCAGCGGCTTGGTTTTGGCGCAGAGTAGCACTACCCCGAGCATGCAGGATACGCAGAGCGGAAGCTCCATTATGACAGCTCCGCAAACGAGCGGACAAACCGGTGCGGTGCCTTGCGAGAGTTCGAAGGCGAACACTTCTCAGGTGCCGGGAAGTATGAGCGCAAACCAAGGAGCGGGTCGGACCCCGGAAGCGGGCCTGAATAGGGGCGAAAAAGGCACGACAAACTACGTAGATGCAGAGCATGTAGAGATAGAGCAGGGACGCGCCGACGCTGGGCGATAGAGCAGTTTCAGAATCGGAGTTCAGGTAAGTTGCGCTAGCGATGCTTCGTATCGAACGACGGTAGCGCAATCCGCAATCCTATTTTAGATGGAAGCCTACAAGGCGGGCGCAGGAAGCCGGCGAAGGAGGGGTCGCCCTGCGCCTCGTCTTTTGCATGCACTACCCTTCCGTCCATTCTCCCCGGACGCACTCCTGAGAGCTCTTCGAATGTTCTGGAGAGCGCTGGCAGCTCTTGCGAAGAATCGATGACGGGCCTGACCCCGCCTCTTGGCCCATACGGGATAGTTCGAAGATTTCGCGGCAGCGCAGCCAGCCGACTCGACTGCGGCTTACAATCCGCAGAAAAATCGCCGATCCGGCTTTGGCTCACCGGCACCTGCGAATATAATGTGACCCATTCAATTCTTGAGGAATGCGCCGTGGAAACTACGATTCTTGAGGAATGCGACATGGAAGCTACGATCACCAGCCCGTATCGCGACGACATCGTGATCTCCTGGCCCGAACTGCACCGGGACACGCGCATCCTGTGTCGCGCGCTGATGGAAAAATGCCCGTTCAAGGGCATCATCGCCATTGCGCGCGGCGGCATGATCCCGGCGGCGCTGGTCGCGCGCGAGCTGGAAGTCCGTCTGCTCGATACGATCTGCGCTTCAAGCTACTACGAATCGGCCGAAGCCGGCGCTCAGAACGTGCGTTCCGAGGTCAAGGTGCTCAAGGGCGTGGACCACGACGGCGAGGGCTTCCTGCTGATCGACGACTTGGTCGATACCGGCAACACCGCCCGCGTCATCCGCAGGCTGCTGCCCAAGGCCTACTTCGTTACTCTCTACGCCAAGCCGAAGGGACGCCAGGTCGTCGATCTGTGCGTCAAGGAATTCAGCCAGGACAAGTGGATCTACTTCCCCTGGGACATCGACTACAAGTTCGTTCCGCCGATCAAGAAGAACCGCTAGGCGGCCCCTGGAGGGGCGCCTAGCGGTTCTTCTTGATCGCGACTAAAATTCGGGCTCGCTATCCGCAGAGGATTTCGCGCCCACTCGGGATCGCAGGTGCAGTGGAACGCTCCACGACCAAGACGTGGCGAGTACATCGAATCGCCCGAAAGTATTCCTACTTCAGCGATAAGTAGCGCGGGCATTTGTGGTCTTATGTTCAAGTCGGACAGACGGCTTCCCGCACAGCCCCGATTTACCGTCTCGAACAGTGCTTGAACACGCTCGCGATGCCCACTGGTGACCTCTTGCATGTATTTGAACCGTGCAAATGAATGACGCGCAAACTCTGCGGCTCGGTCATCGATTTCATCAGCTTGTGGCTCTACTGTTTCGAGGAGGCGTGCTAAGTCTTCCAGTTTCAGGCGCACACGATTGAGCGCATCAGTGGCGTCGATCGAAGAGTCCCGCCGCAAAAGCTCGGACTGCATCTTTTGTATTACGAGGTCATCTGAAACGAGCTCATCGACTCGAATTCTGGCTTTTGGCAGCTTTGTCGGAAGCTGGGCATGCACGAGTTCGCGATAACAAGCCCTGCCGATGTTCTCGCTAAATTCATCGAAAAGCACATGCTGTATTTCTCGAATGGACTCAGCGTCGATCAAATGTCGCGTGTGCCGCTCGATGCTTTTCTGCATTTGGCGAAGTTCCCGCAGACCAGATTGAAGATTTGAAAGATAGCCCTCCAGGTCAGATAGGGGTTGCGCAGTCGCCCAGTGTTATGTAACACGGCCCAGATCGCTCTTGTTTTCCAGTACCACTTCGGGGCACAAATGCTTGGAACTGCACATGTTTTCCGAAGCACTTGCTCCAATTATCATACAAAGGAAATGGCCCAGCTGCCGAAATCAACTCGCTAGCTACTTCGCCACAAATAAACATCGTGGGACAGGCTCCTAATCCAGAATTGTCCTCCTGCGGGAGCGTCTCAAGGCTTTATACTTACCGGAACGACGAATGGAATCTTAAGAAAGGAAAGTCGGATGCGGTGGATTCCTGTTCAGGAATCTTTGCCAACAAGAATTGGCAGCATTGCTAGAGAGAATTGGCATTTTGCCAACGGGAATTGGCATTGCCAACGACAATTGGCATCCGACAGAGGAGGAGAGAGGTCCAATGGCGAAGAGCGTAAACAAGGTAATTCTGATTGGAAATCTGGGCAAAGATCCGGAGCTGAAACATACCAGCGGCGGTACCGCCGTGGCAAAGTTCACCCTTGCCACCAACGATCGATTCAAAGACAAGGATGGAAACTGGCAGGACCGCACCGAGTGGCACAATATTACCTGCTGGGCCCGCCTCGCCGAAATCGCCAGTGAGTACCTCAAAAAGGGCCGTACTGTGTACATCGAGGGAAGTCTGCGTACCGATAGTTGGGACGACAAGCAGACCGGCGCAAAGCGTTACCAGACTTACATCAACGCCAGCGATCTAGTTCTGCTCAGCGGCGGACGCGGCGAAGAAGGCGGTGGACGCTCCTCCCGCGGCAGCGACTTCGATCAGAGTGGCAACGGCGACTTCGACTCCGCTCCCGCCCGCAGCACCGAAATCACCGACGACGATATACCCTTCTAGGATCGACCGCGCAAGATTTGTAACGTTTCATCACAAGCCCTGAGAAATCAGGGCTTGTGTATTGTCGCCCTTCACTCGATTCACAATAAGCGGTCGCCTGCCGTCTTCATGTCATAGCCGCCAATACTCTCCAGTTCATGGCGGAAAGAAGCGCGAGCCAGCGTCTCAAGCACGGCCTGTACCTGCGGCAATTTCAAATCCCTTTTGTACAGAACCAAGTCGTACCGTTCGCTGACCAGCGGTACCAGATCCAGTCCAAAAACCCGGGCCGCGGCACTGGTGTTCATACAACAATCCGCCCTGCCCATCTGCACCTGCCGCGCAGAAGGCAAATGCCCGAAGGCGATCTTATCGTAGCCGCTTACCATTTCACCTTTGATTCCGGCGCGCGTGAGCAAGGCATCCAGCAGCACGCGGCTCCCCGCCCCCGACTCCCGGTTTGAAATCCGAATATCCCGGCGCACCAGATCGTCGATTCTCCGGATCTCCTTCGGATTGCCGGGAGCCACCGCGATTCCCTCTTCCCACAGCGCAAACGAGAAAACCGCAACCTCATCCTTGCCGAACATCCTGTGAATCTTGGGCAGGTTGAACTCTCCCGTTTGTTCCGCCCGGATATGCGTGCCCGCGATATGAATCACGCCTTCCTTCAGCAGTTCCAGTGAGCGCGAACTATTTTGATAGCTCACTACCAGCTCCACTCCCTGCCGCCGGAGATGGCGCACCAGCACCGAAGCCCCCGGGTCGCATCCTGCCATCAGCACGCGATTGTCGAACTTCCAGCTATCGCCCAGCACCTCCACGCTTGCCTTCATGCTTGCCTTCGAAGCCGCCTTCGCGCCTCCCGGTGACTCGATCAGAACCCCGTCGGCCTCCGGCAAACTCCACGTACCCGGCTCAGGAGGCGCTGCGATCAGCCGTCCGTTCACCCGGCACAGCGCCACCGGTTGCCCCGCGCGCGCTCCCCAGTCCTTTGATAGCAGCTCCACATCTTCCATATGCGCCGGCTGCGGCAGGCTCGTCTCCAGCCGGAACACTTCCTCAACCGTCACCCCAAGAAAGTCGGCCAGCTTCAGAACAACCACTGCATTCGGGATGTACTTACCTGACTCAATGGCGTAGATCGTCTGACGGCTTACGCCAACCACCGCCGCCAACTTGGCGACGGAAATGCCGCGCTTCTCTCGCAGCTCTGCCAGATTGTTCTGCACGTCCATCGATATCGATACTCTTCCCATGCCTTGACGTTTAGGAGACAATTATCGAGTGTAAAGCACTTTCAATCTGCCGGATAACCCGGTAGACGAAATCTTCAGCGCCGGTTTCCCCCAAACACTGCACCGCGCCAGCCCTGCTAAACCGCGCTATCATGGCCAAGGCATTCGAGACGCAGGCACTGCGCGCTCTCAACTTCCACCGGAGGCTTTCCCTCATGGCAATTACCACTCTGTTTCTCGATCTGGGCGGGGTTCTGCTCACCAACGGCTGGGATCGTAAATCACGCGAGCTCGCCGCGGAGACCTTCCAACTCGACCGCAAGGAGATGGACGAACGCCATCACCTGACCTTTGATACCTATGAGGCCGGCAAACTCACCCTGGAGCAGTACCTCAGCCGCGTCGTCTTTTACGAGAAACGCAATTTCACCATGCCGGAATTTCGTGATTTCATCTTCGCGCAGTCCAAGCCTTTCCCCGAAATGATCGACCTGATCCGCACCCTCAAAGCCGAGTACAAACTCAAAATCGCCGTGGTCAACAATGAAGGACGCGAGCTCAACCAGTACCGCATTGAGAATTTCAAACTCAATTCCTTCGTAGATTTTTTCATCTCATCCTGTTTCATCCACGTGCGCAAGCCCGACGAAGATATCTACCGAATCGCCCTGGACATCGCCCATGTTCGCCCCGAGCAGGTCGCCTATCTTGACGATCGCCTCATGTTCGTCCAGGTCGCCCACTCCCTCGGCATCTGCGCCATTCATCACAGAGACTACGCCTCGACCGTCGCCAAACTCGCATCCATAGGACTTAAACTCCAGGAGCGCCGCGACCCTTCCGAACCCGCCTAGCTTTTCAGGTGTCACTCCGAGGCGAAGGTTTTTGTTTAAGGGTGTCATTCCGAGCAACGCGAGGAATCCCCGCGCGCCCCCAAATCTCCCGTGCCGCCCCACAGGCAACTCAACCCACGCCCCTCTTTCCGGCAACAAAACAACTCTAGTCCAGGCTGCCCTGCTCCACCACCACGTTTTCGCGCACAATGAGACGGTGCGCGGCCATCTCCTTCAGCTTCGGCAGCACCCTTTGGATGTGTTCGTCGGTATCGACAAAGGTAACGACCACCGGAAGCTTTCCCCCGCCATCCACCAGGGTCGCGGTCTTCACTCTCATCCGGCCCATAAAGCCCGCCACTGCGTGATACGCCACTGCTCCGGCCACGTTCTCCTCGCGCAGGTACTTCAATACCTCCAGATGCAAGGAGCGGTGCTGCCACTGGTCTTCTTCATGCAGGTACATCGTGACTTGTACAGCCATCGTGCTTTCTCCCTGGCTCTGCCGGTGCCCAGTCGGGCGAATCTGGTCTGCGCCGGTCATTATATGCTGCGCGCAATCACCGCACCCGCCAGAACTCCAGCCAGGCACAGCAGGTTATTTGCCAGCACATTCCAGCCAAACAAAAGATAATGTCCCTGCTCAAACAGCGAGAAGCTCTCAAACGCATAGCTGGAAAACGTTGTGTAGGAGCCGCAGAAGCCGATGGCGATCAGCAGACGCCAGCGCGGATCGGGCAGCGCGCGCTCCGTGCTCCACACCAGGAAGAGTCCCAGGATAAAGCTCCCGGTAATGTTGATCAGCAGCGTGCCGTACGGAAACGAGGCTGTCACCGCTTTGGCGACAAAGCGGCTCACAAAGTAACGGGAGCTGGCGCCAACAACGGCGCCAAGCGATATCCACAGGTAGGCAAGCACGATTCGGAGTTCCCCTTCGACTTCTGAAGATAGGAGTCATCAGCCGCGCTTGCCACGCAAGCGCAACGGTTAAGGCGAACTCCATCGCCTTCCATTTATTTTAGCAACTAACGATCGCTCGCCGCTCCCTGGATTTTGATCGAAGTCGCACGGTAACCTTTGCCGTCAAAGCTCGCCTTCACCCACACCGAAGTCCCCGCCACCAACCGGTTCAGGTTTTTCTCGTTCAGCGGGTCAAAGTACAGCTCATAGTTATTGCCGTCCACCTGGTTGTCCAACGCCAGCAAGCCGTCGCGCAGATCGACATTGGTCAAGACCCCGGAGAATACATAGGATTCTCCCGGTGCAGCGTGAATCGTAATGCTCTGCGCGTCACTGCGCCGTGGGCCCGGCACAAACGTCACATCAATCAGCGATCCCGCACGCAGCTCTGACGGCGATGACGGCGAGCCGCGCAAATCCACCTTCGTCCTGTCAGAGATGGCGAACTGAATCGTCTCCCCGCTCAATCGGTCCTGCATACGCACCTGCCCGCCCCGAACCTGGATGACCTGCCCGCTCGCCGGCGCCGGAGCCCCTACCCTGCGCACCTCGATCGTACGCGCAAACACCTGCGATTCCAGCGACTGTGAGTCCACATAAATCCGGTCTCCCACATGAATTCCCAGCACCGTCGTCTCGCGTCCTCCGCTCAAGATTCGGGTGCGCTCGTCGAAGTAAATCAGGTACCTATTCCCGCCGCCAAACGGCTGTACCGTGACCCGGTTGCGTACCGCGTCCACCTTCCGCACAATCCCCCCAATCAGCGACAGGCCGGCCTTCGGCAGCGGCTTCGGCTCCAGCAGCGGATCGTGCTCGATCGCACTCGTGTCCAACATCTCGGTGTGCGGCTCTCCCGAGGCCTCCGGCTCTATATCTATAAGCGTCGGCAGATTCGTGCTCTGTGCCGGATTCGTCTCCGCTTTTGCGGTCGTGCTCTGCAAGTTTTGCGCATTATTCTGCCCAGCATTCTTTTGAACCGCCTGCGCAGCATCTTGCGCAACATTCTGAGCAACCCCGCTCTGCGCGCTTTCTCCTTGCGCCATTCCAAAACTCGCGCTCATCAGCAGAATCGCAGCAGTCAAAATAAGCTTCATAGTCTCCCCGCAACAGCAGAGTTATCACCCGATTAGATGCCGGACAGGGCTCGCAAAGAAATCCACTAAGCACGCCGAAAAGCAATCCTCGAATCCGGCTCAAGCCTGCAACACAATCCGAGCCGCTGCCATCCAACCAGCCATCGTGGGGTACGCTTTGGTTCTGGCTGACGGGGTGTGTGCGGCAATGTTTTCAGCGCTGAATTTTCTTCGGTTTCGAAGCCGTTTCGTCGGGGGTGTTCTTGCTCTGCTCCTGTCGGTAACCTCCCTGCAGGCGGGCGACATTCACATCAAGATCTCCAAGCGCACCAAACCTACGCCGGTTCAGCGGCTCAACCAGGAGGGTGTGCAAGCCTTGGCGAAGAACAACACCGCCCGAGCCAAGCGCGACTTCTACCACGCCTATCTGCTCGACCCCGATGACCCCTTCACCCTCAACAATCTCGGCTATGTCGCCGAGCTCGACGGCGAAATCGAAAAAGCGCAAAAGTTTTACGACCTCGCTGCCGCCAATACCTCCGATGCGGTGATCGCCCTCTCTACCAATCCGGAGCTGAAGGGCAAAGAGGTCTCCCAAGTCGCCGGAAACGCCGTCAGTGCCGAGATGCAGGTCAACCGCCTCAACGTCGCCGCCATGGCACTATTGATGAAGGACCGCGCCCCCGAAGCCGAGATATCGCTCCACAAGGCCCTGCTTCTGCAGCCCAAAAATCCCTTCACTCTCAATAATCTCGGCTACGCCTTGGAGAAGGAAGGCGGACTCGAGCAGGCCACGCACTACTACGATCTCGCCGCCGCCAGCGGCTCCAACGAAAAGGTCGTCGTCGCCCTCAACCGCAAGTGGCGTGGCCGCCCCATCTCCGAGATCGCCAGCAGCAACGCCCAATCCGCCCGCCGCGAGCTCGCCGCCGAACAGGGTTCCCCCGAGAGCAAAGTCGCCCGCCTCAATCTGCGCGGAGTCTCCGCCCTCAATCACAACCAGCTCGCCCAGGCCCTCCAATTCTTCCAGCAGGCTTACCGCATCGACCCCAGCAATGCTTTTTCGTTGAACAACATGGGTTACATCTCTGAAGTAACGGGCGATCGTGAAACTGCGGACTACTACTATGCCAAGGCTCGCGAGGCCAATCGCAACTCAGCCCGCGTCGCCCTCGCCACCCGCAAATCTGCCGAAGGCATGAGGCTCGCCTCGGTTGCCGATGAGAACGGTCAAACCGTCGAGGCCGCCGAGCAGAAACAGCTCGAAGCTCTCCGCGCTCAGGGCTTGCCACCTCTCCCCTGCGCACCCGAAACCAAGCCGCAGTCCGCGAGCCCGACCGTCCACCGCATCCCGAGCCCGAGACCCCAGTACGCATCGTCGCCGAAGACAATCCTCCACCGGAGCGGCCGCGCCCCGCCGCCACCCCTGCGCCTCAAAACCGCAACCGCAACGCAGCGGCGAACGCAGCAGCAGCACCCACCGCAGCACCGCCGCGCGCGGAGTCGGTACCCGCCATGGCGCAACCCGTTCCCACCACCCAACCCCCATCCGACGAGACGCCCCTGCTCCCCGTCATCCCCGACGAAGAGCCCGCGCCCTCCCATTAGGCATTTGGCGTACCTGAACGAGCGCCTGTTGCCCGCAGATTCTATGTTGTCATTCCGAGCCTCGGCGAGGAATCCCCGCAACCGCCGAAATCTCCCGTGCCGTTCACAGGCACCTCAACCCGCCACGCTCCCTGTCCACCCAAAGCAAAAAGCCGGTCGCCCCAGCGCCGACCCTGAAGCAATGCCCTCCACCGTCGCTTGCTCCTCCCTTTGTGCTAACTTTCTCCCATGAGCAAGCCACCCATAATCTGGACGATCGCCGGCTTCGACCCCTCCTCCGGGGCAGGCATCACCGCCGACCTCAAGACAATCTCCAGCTTTGACTGCTACGGTGTCGCCTGCATCACCGCCTTGACCGTGCAGAACACCCTCGGCGTCCGCCGCGTCGAGCCCATCTCCCCCGAAACGGTCCGCGAAACGCTTCAAGCCTTACTTGATGATCTTCCTCCCGACGCCATCAAAATAGGTATGCTCGCCAGCGCCGCCGTCACCGGCGCGGTGGCTGACTTTCTGGAAGCCCTGCACCAGCCTGACTCTCCCCAGAGCGCTCCATCGTCCTCGATCCAATCCTGCGCTCCTCCTCCGGAGCCGAGCTTCTCGACGCCGCCGGAACCCGCCTGCTCCTTGCGCGCCTCCTTCCGCTGGCAACCGTCGTCACCCCCAATCGCAACGAGGCCGCACTCCTCACCGGCCTCGCCAACTGCGACGCCGAGTCTATGGCGCGCTCCCTCCGCCGCCTCGGTGCCGCTGCCGCCGTGGTTACCGGGGGAGACACAGGAAGCGGCATGGGAGGTGACATGGGAGTAGACGCCGCAGCTCATCCTTCCGCCTCGGGAGACTCCGCCCGCCACGCCGAGGACGTGCTCGCCTATTCCGCCGCTGGCATGGAGCTGGTCGAAACCCTTTCAGCGCCCCGCATCCACTCCAGCGCAACCCACGGAACCGGCTGCGCCTTCTCCACGGCCATCGCCTGCGCACTCGCCCGAGGGCAAAATATCCCCACCGCAGTCACCTCCGCCAAGGCATTCGTCCGCCGCGCCATCGAGCGCGCCCCCGGCCTCGGCCGCGGCAAGGGCCCATGGGCCTAGACTACGACCGGAAAGCGCCTGAGCAGCTCCGCTCCGGTCCAGACCTCGAAACCGCGTACCACGTACCACTACATATTGACAAGTGGAAAAGTGACTATATTTTATTCAGGGTTGACCTTGCCACCCTAGATCCCTAAAATTAGTCCATCGCCTGGGTTTTGACCCGGGCGTAGCAGTTCAGGGGGAAAACCAACTTAGCGAGGTGTTTGATTGCGACGAGTACTGACCCATTCCGTCTTGGCGTTGCTTTTGCTAGGCGGCTCCATGGGAGCGGCACCCGGCCATACAACATCGGCCACCCCAGGCGCGCCGGCCTTTCTGTCAGCATGCCTGTCCATGCCCAGCCTTATCAGGTGGGCAAGGCGTCCTGGTATGGCGGCCTGTTTCAGGGTAAAGCCACTGCGAGCGGCGAAGACTACAATATGTACGACTTCACTGCCGCTCATCGCGAACTGCCCCTGGGTACGTTCGTGAAGGTCACAAATCTGAAGAACTTGAAGTCCGTGATTGTCCGTATTAACGATCGTGGCCCGGTCACTCCAGGACGTATCATCGATTTATCCTATAGCGCAGCCCGCAGCCTTGAAATGCACCAAAAAGGCTTGCAGAAGGTCCGGATCGACGTAGTCGAACCACGGAATGCGGAGATGGCGATGGCAAGTCAGCCCGCCCCTCTGCGCTAGAACCGAACCCACACACTCTGAACCCGGCCCGACGGCACACCCCCGCTGTCGGGCCTTTGCCTTTGTTCTTTTACTTTTGCCGGGCGGCAGCTGCGCTTGCTTTAGTTTTCAAGGTGTCATCCTGAACGCAGTGAAGGACCCCCGCCCCGCTCAAATCTCCCGTGCCGCCCCAAGCTTTTCAACCAGCCATCGATTTTCCGGCCTCCTTCGCCGCCCCACTCGGTTATCCTGAACCTATGCAGAACGGCAGAGATAGTTTGATCGTCGCCCTTGACGTTCCCAACGCCGAGAAAGCTCGCGCTCTGGTCGCGCAGCTCGGCGAATCCGTCAGCTTCTATAAGGTAGGCAACGAGCTCTTCACCGCCGTCGGCCCCACCCTCGTCCGCGACCTCATCGCCAGCGGCAAAAAGGTCTTCCTCGATCTCAAATTTCACGACATCCCGAACACCGTCGCCGGAGCCGTCCACACCGCAGCCTCGCTCGGAGTCTCGCTCCTCACCGTGCACGCCTCGGGAGGCTCCAAAATGCTCCAGGCCGCAGCCCAGGCTGCCGCGCAATCCGCCGCTAAGCCAACCGTCTTAGCCGTGACCGTGCTCACCTCGCTCGCCGCCGCCGATCTGGAGGAGATCGGAGTCAGCGGCAGTGTTGAGGCCCAGGTCCTACGCCTCGCCAACTTGGCCATTAACGCCGGATGCGGCGGCATCGTAGCCTCCGCCCAGGAGGCCGCCCATCTGCGCCAGACCCTAGGTGCCGGATTCACCCTGGTCACACCCGGCATCCGTCCCGCCGGAGCCGTGGCCGCCGACCAGGCCCGCGTCGTCACCCCCGACGATGCCATCCGCGCCGGAGCCACTTTCCTCGTCGTCGGACGCCCCATCACCGCCGCCGACGATCCGAAGCACGCCGCATCTGCCATCATCCAGCAGATCGAGCACGCCCGATAAACAAAGTCCCCGAATCAAGACCACTCTCCCAGGTGGTTGTCATTCCGAGCGCAGCGAGGAATCCCCGCACCGCCCAAATCTGCAATGCCGCCCCAGAGTCTCTTCTGCCTCGAACTGCCTTTGACGGTGTAAACCTTCTGTGGAACCGCCCTAAGGCCCCGGCGTTCACGGTGCCCATTGCGGGCCATTCATCCGCGGCCCGCTGACTCTATATAATGGTGGAGCTTTGAAATCGAACCGGCTTCCGACTCTTTTCGCGCTCCTGCTTCTGCTCCCGCTCATGGCCCTTGGCCAGGCTGTGCCGGGCACTCAAACCGTTCTCGTGCTTCCCTTTAATAACTCCACCCACCAGCCCGGTCTGGAGTGGATCGGCGAAGCCTTCCCTGAGGTTCTTGGCCAGCGGCTCGATACCCAGTCGCTCTTCCTCATCAGCCGCGACGACCGCCAGTACGCCTTTGACCGCATGGGAATCCCCGTCAATCTCCATGCCTCGCGCGCCACTCTCTACCGCATTGCCGCCCAGCTCGATGCCGACTACATCATCCTCGGCAGCTACTCCTTCGACGGTCAGACCTTCACCGCCCGCGCCCAGATTCTGGACATGAAGGCGCTTCGCCTCTCGCCCGATCAGGTTGAGAGCGGCCCCTTGAACGACCTCATCGGCATCCAGACCGCGCTCGCCTGGGACGTCCTTCACGAAATCCGTCCGGCCTTCTCCGAGCCCCGCCAAGCCTTCCTTCAGCGCGCGCCCGCCATCCGCCTGGATGCCTTTGAGAACTTCATCCGCGGCGTTGTTGCCAGCGGCTCTGCCGACAAGATTCGTTATCTCAAGGCTGCCGTTGCCATCAATCCCCAGTATGCGCAGCCCATCCTCCTCCTCGCAAAAACCTTCTTCGCCTCGCACGAATATGAGCAAGCCGCGCTCTGGTTCGCCAAGCTTCCGTCCAGCGACCCCGCCATATCCCAGGCCAATTTCCTCCGCGGCCTCTGCGAATACCATCTCGGGCACTTCGATAAGGCCTCCGAGGCCTTCAAGGCCACAGCCGAGCGTGTCCCCCTCACCGAAGTCCTCAACAATATCGGAGCCGCCGAAAACCGCCGCGGCCATCAGCGCGACGCCGCCGATTACTTCCAAAAAGCCGTCGCAGCCGATCCCTCCGATCCCGACTATCACTTCAACCTTGCCATCGCCCTCTATCGCAAGGGAGACCTCTCCGGAGCCCAGCGCCAGCTCCGCGAAACCCTGAACCGCCGTCCCAATGACACCGAGGCCCGCCAGTTCCAGGATTCAATCGCCACCCGGCCACTCCAGGACGCACCATCCGCCGGCCCTGCCGCCACTTCAGCCACCAGCCCCAGCTCCACCGCAAGCGCTGCCGCCACAGCCGTCCGGAGCCTTCCGCTCTCGCTCCCGCTCCCTCGCATCAAGCGCAATTATGACGAGAGCTCCTATCGTCAGCTTGCCGTCGAGTTGCAGAATGCGATTGAGGACTCCATCGGCAAAGCCAAGCCCGCGGCCCGAGCCTCGCTCCACGTTGAGCGCGCCCGCGAGTTCCTCGCCAACGGTGCCGCCAGCGAGGCCGAAAACCAGTTCCGCGAGGCTCTCAACCAGGAGCCCGCAAATCCCGAGGCGCTCGCCGGACTCGCCCACGCGCTCCTGCTCCAGAACAAATTCCCCCAGGCCCGCAATACCGCCGATGCCGCGCTCGGCCTGCGCCCCAGTGCCGAAGCCTACCTCGTCCTTGCGCGCGCCGACCTCCATGACAACAACAGCGACAACGCCAGGCGCAACCTGCAGAAGGCGCTCGCCCTAGACCCCAACAGCGACGACGCAAAGGCCCTCGCCCAGGAGATCCAAAGCCGCACCACCACTGAAAACGACCTCGCGCGCTAGCATTTGTTCTTGAGGTGTCATCCTGAACGAAGTGAAGGATCCCCATACGGATCGAATCTCCCGTGCCGTTTCAAGCTCCTCAACCAGCCACCATCAGCCCGGGAACTGATTCCCAAAAGGCGGATGCATTCGCCAATCATTGCATCGCCGCCCTTTGAAGCATTAGATTGAGTGAGGTTTTCGAAGCTGGGAAATGCTTCGATCATTCCGCCGGAGGTTCTTCCTTGAAACGCTATCGCCTGCTCCTCTCTGCGTTTCTGTTGCTCATCGCAACCCTCCCCGCCGCCGCGCAGATCCTCCGTCTCCACATCGATGGCACCATCCAGCCCATCGCCGCCGAACGCGTCTCTCGCGCCGTTGATGCCGCCGCATCGCATCACGCCGCCGCTCTGCTCATTGAGATCGATACCCCCGGCGGTCTGCTCGACTCCACCCGCGAAATCGTCGCCAAAATCTTAGCGTCCCCGGCCCCGGTCATCATCTTCGTAGCACCCAGCGGTACCCGCGCCGCCTCCGCCGGATTCTTCATCCTTGAGTCGGCCGATGTCGCTGCCATGGCCAATGGAACCAACACCGGAGCCGCCCATCCCGTCACCCTCGGCGGCGGCCAACCGGACGAGACCATGAAGACCAAGATCGAGAATGACACCGCGGCCTTCCTCCGCTCCTACGTCTCGCGCCGCGGACGCAACGTGGAGGAAGCGGAAAAGGCCGTCCGCAAATCCATCTCGTGGACCGAAAAAGAAGCTCTCGATCTCCATCTCATCGACCTCACTGCCCGCGACGAGGCCGACCTGCTCCATCAGCTCGATGGCCGCACCATCCGCCGCTTCGACGGCTCAACCCAAACCCTCCACCTCGCCAACCAGCCCGTCGAAGAGTTTCCCGCAACCTTGCGTGAGCGCGTTCTCGGCTGGCTCATGGACCCCAACATTGCCTTCGTCGTCCTTGCCATCGGCGCCCTTTCCCTCTACGCCGAATTCAATCACCCCGGAGCCATCATCCCCGGCGTCGTCGGAGTGATCTTCATCCTCCTCACCCTCTTTGCCCTCAACCTTCTGCCGATCCGCTACGCCTCGCTCGCCCTCATCGCGCTGGCGTTTATCCTCTTCGCCTTGGAGGCAAAGTTTCGTCTCCCACGGCGTCCTCACCATCGGAGGCATCGTCTCGCTCACTCTCGGCGGCCTTCTCCTTGTCGATGGCCCCATCCCCGAGATGCGCGTCAAGCTGCTCACCTCGCTGGCCGTCAGTATCCCCTTCGGACTCATCACCGCCTTCCTCATGTCCATCGCCTGGCGTGCCCGCCGCAACAAAGTCGTCACCGGCTCCCAGGGAATCATCGGCGAACTCGGCGTTGCCTGCACCGACCTCGCCCCCAGCGGCAAAGTCTTCGTCCACGGCGAACTCTGGAACGCGCACTCCACCCAAGCTCTCCGCTCCGGCGCCCAGGTCCGCGTCGTCGCCATCCGCCAACTCGAACTCGAAGTCGAACCCATAACCTAATTTGAGGTGTCATTCTGAGCGAAGCGAAGAATCCCCGCCCCGTTCAAATCTCCCGTGCCGCCCCAGGCTTTCCAACCCGCTATTCTGCTTCTAAACTTCACCAATCCTCACCCTTTTCAACACCGAAAGCTCCCCTTCCGTCATAATGTCTGCTCCGATTTCCACCCGGAGTGCATCCAACGTGAGTACTGCTATCCGGAAACTCCGCCATCGCAAAGAGATCTGAGCAATCCATGAACCTCTTCGACCCGCTTCAAATCCGCGATATCACCTTCCGCAATCGAATCTCCGTCTCTCCTATGTGCCAATACTCCAGCGAAGACGGCTTCGCCAATGACTGGCACCTCGCCCACCTCGGCGCCCGCGCCGTCGGCGGCGTAGGCGCGGTCATCACCGAAGCCGCTGCCGTCGTCCCCGAAGGGCGCATCAGTCCCTGCGACCTCGGAATCTGGAAAGACGAGCACATCGAGAACCTCGCCCGCATCGTCCAATTCATTCGCCGGCATGGAGCCGTCGCCGGAACCCAGCTCGCCCACGCCGGCTTCAAAGCCTCCACCGACGTTCCCTGGCGCAATCACGGCCACCCGGTCTCCGTCGCCGAAGGCGGCTGGCGGCCCGTCTATTCCTCCACCTCCAGGCCCTTCACCCAGGATTCCATTCAGCCCGAAGCTCTCTCCATCGAGGCAATCGCGCGCATTGAACTCGCCTACACCATGGCCGCCGGCCGTGCCCTCCAGGCCGGCTTCGAACTCATTGAGATTCACGCCGCCCACGGCTATCTCATCCACCAGTTCCTCTCGCCGCTGGTCAACACCCGCACCGACCACTACGGCGGCTGCTTTGAGAACCGCACCCGTCTTCTCCGCGAGATCATCGCAGCCGTCCGCTTCGCCTGGCCCGAGCGTCTTCCCTTGTGGCTGCGCATCTCCTCCACCGACTGGACCGAGGGTGGCTGGACCCTCGACGATTCCGTCGCGCTCGCCCGCCAGGTCAAACCCCTCGGAGTCGATCTCATCGACTGCTCCTCCGGAGGCATCGTTCCCACCGCAAAGATTCCTCTCGGCCCCGGCTATCAAACTCCCTTCGCCGAGCGCATCCGCCACGAGAGCGGAATCCTCACCGGAGCCGTCGGCATGATCACCGCACCCGAGCAGGCCCAGCACATCCTCGCCACCGGACAGGCCGACCTCGTCCTGCTCGCCCGCGAACTTCTCCGCGACCCCTATTGGCCGCTCCGCGCCGCCCACGTCCTCAAGCAGAACGTGCAGTGGCCCAAGCAATACCTCCGCGCCCATTTCTAATGAAACAAGTCGCGCGCAACAAAATATGCTGCGGAAATTCCTGCTGTGCGACTGTTTTCGTTTGCTATTGAGATTCAGAGTTCACACGGGTAAAGTATCGGGCGGGTGGCCCATTCAAGCCTGCAGTTGGCTTGAGTGGGGTAGTTGGACGGATGGAGAAGGGACAGGTATGACGCGGGTTGAATACAACTACGACAGCACAGCTTACTATCGCGCCAGATACTACGATCCCACCATCGGAAGGTTCATTTCTGAAGACCCAATTGGACTTGCAGGCAGTGGCGTCAATAGTATGCGTATGTTAGGGACAATCCGACAAACCTGGCAGATCCGTCGGGGGAGGCGGGAATTTACATCAACTATGCGAACTACCCGATCAAGGTTCCGGGGACGAATATTACGTTGACTCTTGGACACGCCGCAGTGATTGCGGTCGATGATCAAACGGGTAGAACTGCGTACTTCGAGTATGGACCGCTATGACAGTGATTTTGGCCAAGTCAAACGACGCGTCGTTCCAGGATTTTGTGATCGGCGATGTGATGGGCAACCTACGCAGGGAATCGGCTGAACAATCTCTACAACTATATTTCTGAGCACTACGGTCAAACGGAACTATCCGTCGAATCCCACATTATTATCCAGACGCCGATTACAAACAAGTGAGTTGATTTTGCCTTAGAGACGAATGCGCGACCCCTAATCGTGCACCGTATAGCTGGAATCCGCTGCACATGAACACCTGCAGAGACGTTTGCTCACGATGCGATCAACGCAGGACTACAGTAGCAGGAGCGAAACAGAAATGAACACTAGTATGCGGCTGCTTCTTGTACTCGCCAGTGCCTTGCTTGTGGCAGTGATTGCATTAGGGTACACATCATTCAGCGGAGCAGTGTCGCTCGACCAGGCGACGAAAACAACAGAATTTAGAGCGACATCGAGAGCGTCTGCTGGAATCTTTCTTTTGAAGGTTGCGGGGAATCTATCTCGAAAGGAAGTAGTATCGCTCGTAAACGGGAATTTCGGTGATGGTCATATCATCAAAGAGGATAAGGACCAGATCACCGTGGACGACGTCATCTTCAGATTTGACGGCGATACGCTCATTAGCGTCTCGTCGCTCGGATGAATCGCCTCAAATCCGGTGAAGTGCTCGGGCGTGGGCTGATGGCCCAGGTCTCGGGCGCAAGAGGAACTGACGGTACCCCACATCTTCCGTGGTTAGCAGATGTGGGGTTTTGGAGCTGGCGGGTGGCGGAGAACTCGGAGTCTTTCCTGCGTGGGAGTGCGGAATTTGCTATACCTATGACGCGGATCGGATACAACTACGACAGCATGGCTTACTATCGCGCCAGATACTACGACCCGAGCATAGGCAGGTTCATCTCCGAAGACCCGATCGGCTTCAATGGCGGAATTAACTTCTATCGGTACGTGTATGACAATCCAGTAAATTTCACTGACCCGCATGGACTGGCAACATACGTTACCAACCGTCAGCTAGGCGGAGATGCGGCGGGGCCATGGTGGGACCCAGGCACGCATACGTTCACGTTCTCCACCAATCCTGATGGGACGATCTCAGCTACTTATAGCTGGGGAAACGCAGCCAATACGCATGGTTGGAATCTGAATCAGCCAGAGGACATGGAAGCTGCGCGTGAAGCACTAGTAAACGGGGATGCGATGTTGGTAGATCCCGGGTCCATGGACCGGTACTACAGACAGGCGTTCAATCAACTCAACAAGAAGGAGAATGAGCATCAGAACCTTCTAGTCGGGAGAAACTGCAAGGCGGAGACTAATAAGCTACATGATCTTGCCCATACATTAGCGGGGGTAAAATGAGCAAGACTGTGTTCAGGGCTATCTCGGTTTTGGCCATTGCCGCGATATTCAGCATCTTGATAGACGTATCGTATGGCATCATCTTGCCACGCTGGTCCCCAGCAACTAGTCGGGGGACACATTTAGTACCGTGCTGGGCGTGGGCGTCTTGATAGCGTCGCTGATTGGCGGATGCGTCGGCTACCATGATCCGACTGCAGACACACTGCGCAGCAAGATGCACATCGGTCTTCGCTTTGCAGTCATCGTAGCCAGTCTCACCCTATTGCTGTCGCTGTATCTCATTCTTAACACTTATGGTTCGTGAGAACGAAGGCAACAGACTTAATTACTATCGCGCCAGATACTACGATCCAACCATCGGAAGATTCATCTCCGAAGACCCCATTAGGTTTACTGGCGGAATCAACTTCTACGTGTATGTTCTCAACAGTCCAGTTAACTTCATCGATCCTCTAGGGTTGCAATGCACCTGTTCCTATAGTCAGAGTGGCCTGCCCGATCTTTTGCACCAGTTCGATTGTTAGTGTAGCGCAGCGTGGAGTGCCCGGCGAATTTTGTACCAGTGCGAATTATCAGAGAAGCTGGTATGAGAGGAGCTTGTTATGGCGCGAGGAAAGAAGCATACGCCGGAGCAGATTGTGAGCTTGCTGCGGCAGATTGAAGTGGGCGTAGCCAACGGAAAGACCACTCCGATGGCGTGCCGCGAGGGCGGGATCACGGAGCAGACGTACTACCGGTGGCGGAAAGAGTACGGCGGCCTGCAGGTCGATCAGGCGCGGCGGCTGAAAGAGCTGGAGCAGGAAAACTCCAAGCTAAAGAGGTTGGTCGCGGAGCTGAGCCTCGACAAGCTGGTGCTGAAGGACATCGCCTCGGGAAACTTCTAAGCCCGGAGCGGCGGCGCTGTGCGGTGTCTCATGCGTGCACTGAGCATGGGATCAGTGAGCGGCGGGCGTGCCAGCTGGTGAACCAGCCACGTGGCACGCAGCGCTACCATCCGATACAGCGTGACGACGAGGATTCGCTGACCCGGGCCATCATCGAGCTAGCCAGCCAGTACGGACGCTACGGCTATCGCCGGATCACGGCGCTGCTGCAGCGTGCCGGCTGGCATGTGGGCCGCGACCGGGTCGAGCGCATCTGGCGCCGCGAAGGGCTGAAGGTTCCACAGAAGCAAAAGCCACGCGGTCGGCTGTGGCTGAACGACGGATCGTGCGTGCGGCTTCGTCCGGAGCACGCCAACCATGTCTGGAGTTACGATTTTGTGAGCACGAAAACGTATGACGGCAGGACGGCGCGGATGCTGAACCTGATTGATGAATCGACGCGGGAGTGCCTGCTGAATCGTCCTGAGCGGCGCTGGAGCAGCGCAAAGGTGATCGAGGTGCTGGCGGACGTGATGGTGATGAAGGGTGTCCCCGAACATATCCGTTCAGATAACGGTCCTGAGTTCGTAGCCAGAGACCTGCGGAACTGGCTGGCCGACACCGGTGCCAAGACGTTGTACATCGAACCCGGCTCTCCGTGGGAGAACGGCTACTGCGAAAGCTTCAACTCGAAGCTGCGGGATGAGTTTCTGAATGGTGAGATCTTCTACTCAATGAAAGAGCTGCGCGTTCTGGCGGAACGCTGGAGAATCCACTACAACACAGTGCGGCCGCACTCCTCGCTGGGCTACCGGCCACCGGCACCACAGGCGTGCCAGGCCGCAATCAACCAGGGGCATGGAGAAGTGGAAAGCACAAACCGCTTTCCACTTCTCCACACCCCCGACTGCGACGGCGACGGAGTTACAGTTCAAGCCGCTGCGCTACACTAACAATCGAACTGGTGCAAAAGATCGGGCAGGCCACCAGCATCTCTGATAATTCAAACTGGCACAGAATTCACCGGGCACTCCAAGAGTACTGGCATGATTCGCTGTGTGGACAACGCGACGGGGAGGGTTGTTGCTCAAGGGACCGGATATGCGGGTATCGGTGCTGGCCTAAATAATTCTGGAATGCAGGGAGTTGAGGATACGGGACCGTTGCCCCAGGGGTCGTACTCAATCGGTGCACCAACCCATAGAAAAGGGCCTTTGACGCTGCCTTTGACGCCCCTCCCCGGAACGAATCTGCAGGGTAGACCGGGCGGGTTCCTAATTCACGGAGATAACAGTTCGCACAATCACACTGCCTCGCATGGATGCATCATTCAGGGTCCGAATGTGCGTCAGGCAATTGCCGATTGTGGTGGTGGAACCGTAAATGTGTCGCAGTGAGGGGGACAGCGATGCTGCTTAAATCCGCTGGCGCTAGTCTCCTCCTACTGACACTGGGTGCAAGCCTTGCGTCAGCACAATCGCAACAAGTTCCAAATATCGCCGAGCATCTTGAAATCCTGGGCTTCACGCTTGGCAGCAGCACACTTAGTGACGTACAGGCGAAGTTCGGCAAATCAGCCACGAGAAAGTGCTCACGCGAGGAGGAGGCACCGGCAGAGTTGTGTTATGTGTCTGCCGGGAAGGACCAAACCAGGGTGGTCTTTGAAGCGGGCTTCTCGGGGGGCTGGAAGGAACTGGACGGCTATAAGGTGATCGCAGGCAGCTTGCAGCGACCGTGTTATCGTCAGTGCCCAGAGCATCCCAGGCGATTAGCAATGTTCAAACGGTAGGAGGATTAAAGCTGGGGTTGACTCGCGGACAACTGATAGCCCTGCTCGGTGTTCCTAAAGAAACCCGAGGGAACAAACTCAGCTTCCAGTGGCAATCCCGGCAGGCGATGACGAAGGAACAGCAGGAGGCCGAGAGCAGGACCTTCAAATCGCCGGTGACGGACGCGTACTATGATGTTCAAGACACCGTCGAGGTGACGCTGGCGGACTCGAAAGTCGTGGAGTTCGCGGTTCATCACATCGTGACGTACTGACCTGTTTTCCTTAGCTCCCGATCTTGGGCCGTGCCAGTTTATGGCTCGGCCCTTGCCCCCGAGGGCGCTCCAGTCGAGTACGGCGCAGCAGCGACCGGCGCCGCCATGATCGAAGGCGGCGGGGCTATATCAACGTTGGGGGCTGGCCTCCAAGGATATGGACAGCCCGGTTCTGCGGGTGGTGTCAAGGGCGGCATTAAAGGGGCTGCCGTCAGTCTTGCGATAGACCAGATCAGTTCTCGCTTAACAGGTGGTTTATTTCCTGGAATAAGCGATTCTACCAAATCCGCTGTTTCCGCAATCCTGGGCGGTATCCCGGACGCTCTTAAGGCTGAGGAGGCTGCTTGTGACAGCAACTAGCGCAATTCATTCGGACCGGGTTGTTCTTATCGCAGCCGCCGCTCTCATATTCAATGCAGCAAAGGGTTGGGCCACCGGAAACGCGATTCTCTTCTACCGAACGGTTACCCGATCAGAGGATCCAACGCTCTATTGGTTTGCCGTAATTGGATCCGCGATATTAGGTATAGCAGCCGTGCTAGTAGTGGCACTTTGACGAAGCGCGTCAAGCTTCTTTTGCTTGAGTGGGGTAATGAGCATGAGTGATCGGCTATGCGTATGACGCACATCAGATACGACTACGACAGCACGGCTTACTATCGCGCCAGATACTACGATCCTTAAGATTCCTTTCGCAAAATCGCCAAGTTGCTCACTATCCTTGGCCGGCAGCATGGAGCTGCCATCGACAAAAAGGCAGGCCGCCAGGCCCGCCTCAACTTTGAAACCCTGAAACTTTGAAACCTTGAAACCTGCCCTTCACCCCTCACCAGGTGTTATAAGCCGTTCCATCCGACGAAGTCGCGCTGCTGCCGCTGTGTACATCCACAATTCCGGGCTCCGTCTGGTCGATGGCCATCAACGAATCCTCCTGCTCCGGTAACCCAGGTATCGGTTGAATTCGTAATCGGATCCTTCGGTACGGTTTTGATGTACCCCGCCGTCACCAAGTCCTGCAAAGACTGTGGTGCCTTCTGCTTATCCAGCGTGTACTGGTCGATGCTGCTCCGCATCGTGAACAGGTCGTTGCGCAGCACTGCCTCGCGCGCGCGCCAAACCGAATGCTCGTAGTGCATCGCCGCCACCGATGCCAGGATCATGATAATCGCGATGACGATCGATCAGCTCGATCACCGTAAACCCCGCGAATCTCCGTCCGAATTTCCTTCGCTTCAGATTCATTCGCATCGCTATTACCAGTCTGCGTACTTCGTGCCATCCAGCCCGGTGCCCGTCGACTTCGTGTACACGTCGAAGACCGATTGCCCGCCCCACGATTCGGAAGCAGGATCGTCCTGCATCGAGCGCATCCCCCACTCCGTGCCGTGGGTCATCGGATCAACCGGAATGTGCCGCAAAAAACGTATCTTTTTGCCCTGTACATCCACGCCCTTCACCAGCGTATCCAGGTCCGGAGGATAACCCTCGCTTCCCAGCTTGATCTGGAAGGCGCCGCGATCCGCTAAGTCCTTATAGCGGTCGATCGCATCGCGCATCTGCCACAGCGCCGCTCGTAATTCCTTTTCCCGCTCGCGCTTCACCACCGTGCGGGTGATCGGCAGCACCCCGGTCGCAAGGATCGCCATGATCGCGATCGCCACGACCAACTCCACCAGGGTCATGCCGGATTGCCGCTTCTGCTTTGTGCTCTCATCTCCATCTACACCTATCGAACGTTAACAATGGCCTGCGAGCCGCTGGCGTCAATCGCCGCGTTATTCGGATCCCGCAGTACCGCATTGTCCACTGAAACCGTTCCCTGCCCCGCCGCCTTGGCCATAAACATCACCGTAAACAGCGGTCCTGCGGGCGCGATGCCGCTCGCACCCGGCGGCCGCGTCAGAGACACCGTCAGCACACCCTTCTGCGTATCGTCCCGATGCACCAGCGCCACCGCTGCTCCATCTCTGGAGAGTGCTCCGGCATTGGAAACATTCACTAAGCGCATCACATTCGGATCGTAATGGATCTGCACCGGCACGCTGAAAACATTTTTCCCGCCATTCAGAACCACATTGATCGCGAACGTCCCCCCGGTCGCCTGGTTCACGCATCGGCGGGTCAAGGCTCAGCACCGCCGGGCCAAACCCGCTCGCCCCAGCCTTGGTGGATGGCAGAGATGCCGCTCCAGTTGCCGAAGGGGCTGTGTTCGCCGCCTGTGTCGCCGCCGCCGAGCCCTGTGGAGCAACACTGGAGCTCCCACCCTCTGGCACAGCTCCCTGAGGACTCTGCCCCGGCGCCGGAGCCGCCGTGCTTGGCGAGCCGCTCGGAACCGTTGTCGTCGGCGCTACCGTTGCGGGAGCCTTCGAACGTGTGCCGCACCTCCACTACGTTCTGGGTTCCAATGTCCACACTACGGATGTTCGCCTCGTTCAAATCCAGGCGGCGCACAACATGCGGTATCAGCGCGAACACCGTCTCATTATCCGTCTTCGACTTCTGCCCCTGTCCAAACAGGTATCTTCAGACCTGGGACCTGCGAAACCCACGGCAGCCCGCTCATAGTTCTTGACGTCATCGTGCTCCATCATGCCGCCGACCAGGCTCACTTCCCCGTCGCGAATGCGGATCTCGTGATCGATCTTGCGCTGTCCGATCACCGGCTCGGTCAATCCGCCAATCGTCTGGTAGCTGTCAATGGCGGAAACCTCCAACGATATCTTCATACTGACGTCGCCATTGTTGTGGATGTGCGGGGTCAATTCGATGTTCACGCCCACGTCCTGGTATTGGAACTGCGTCTGCGTCAGCGCCGTCGCCGTCAGCGTCGAACTCGACGTACCCACCGCAATCGGAACCCTTTCGCCGATCTTCAGCGTCGCTTTCTGCCCATCTACCGAGCGCAGCTGCGGCCGCTGCAGCACGTTCGTATCGCTGTCTTGCATCAGGAACGCAACGCTTATGGATGGAATCGAAATCGCAAAATCCGTCGCGTTCAGGTGGGCCAGACTGTTCAGCGTCAAACCAGAGGTCGTGGTCGTCGTGCCGCTGGTGTTGGTGGTGGTCGTGCTGGTCGTGGTGCCGCTGGTGACGTTAGGGCTCTGAAACGTAATCGTGGGATTCGTCGTGCCGCCCTGGAACGGCATTTGAATGCCAAGCTGCTTCAGCTTCATCTTGCTCACCTGCATCACAACCAGATCCACCACGACTTCGGACTTTGCCTTATCGAGGTTGTCGATCAGCAGCTCCGCCAGCGCCACCTGGTCCGGCGTACCGCGCATCACGATCACGTTCTGCGCCGGAAACTGCTGCACCCGCTCCACTCTCAGAATGGTGCGAATCAGGTTGGCCACATCCTGCAATTCGCTTACCGTTGAAAAATTGTTCAGGTAAAACGTGCGCAGCACCTGCTGCTCCAACTCCGTGCGCTTCTGCTGCGTGTCCTGCGCAACATAAATCGTATTCGGCGTCACCGGACGCCAGAAGGTGTGCGATTCAAGAGCCACCACGCGCAGCGCCTGCTCCAGCGAAACCCCGTTCAACTCCACATGAATCCGCCGCGGCACGTAGTCCGGATCGAACAGCACATTGATTCCTGCCAGGTTGCCGATCGCCTCGTAAACCTTCTTCGAATCCTCGTCCAGCTTCAGCGTCAGTGGCGTCTGTGAAATCGGGGCCAGTTGCACCGGCCCCGCGAGATTTGCCTCCGATTCGCTCCCCGAGGGCGCGCGAGGCGAGAGCTCGCCGGCGGTTGCGCCTTCTCGATCAGCTTCTGCGTGCGATTGATCTCCTGTTGCGCAATTGCGTCCGAGCGGATCGATCATCGCCGCCAGTTTGAAACTCCCTCAGCGCCTCGCTCAACTTGCCCCTGCTCCCGCAACAGCTGTCCCTGATGCACATGCGCGGCCGCCGCAAGAAACTTCGTGCGCTCAAACGAGGCGCGATATTCCGTGTTCTCCGGATGTAAGTCGTAGGCCTGCTTGAAATCCTGAAAGGCCTCTTCGTAATTCTGCCGCGCCTCTGCATGCTGTCCTTTGGAGTAGAGCGACTTTGCATTATCTTTTGCCTTGCCGGAACTCGCTGGAACCAGGGCAAAAAGGGCAATTAGCAGAACCAGGCAACCGCAGTGGAACCGTTTCATCGCAATCCTTTTAGAAAGCAGATTTCCCGCAGGCATGCCCTGACGGCGCTCGCAGACGCGGGCATGAATGGATCTCATCAACAACTTGCCGATTATAGCATCGCGGCCCTAGGCCAAACCCTAGCCTTAACAACGCGCCGTGCTAGGATACAGAATTCGCAACAACGCGCAAGCGCGCCTTGAACTGCAACCATTTTTTCTGCCGTAGGGACCCAGCATGGCCCGGAACCAGGTACAACTCACGCAACCCAATAAGCCGAAGAACGTCAAGCGCGACCCGGTCGCCAGCGGCGAGCGGGATGCCTGCGTCAACCGCGCCGCCTCGCATGAATATTTCCTCCTCGAACGATACGAAGCCGGCATCGCCTTGCGCGGAACCGAGGTCAAATCCATCCGCGCCGGCCAGGCCAACCTCAAAGACTCCTATGGCCTCATCAAGGACGGTGAACTCTTCCTCCTCAACGCCCACATCGGCGTCTACGCCCCCGGCGCGCAGTTCAACCATGACACCAAGCGCACCCGCAAACTCCTCGTCCATCGCGCTCAGATCCTCAAACTCCACGCCGCCATCCAGCAAAAGGGACTCACCATCATCCCCACCCGGATGTACTTTAAAAACGGCCGCGTCAAAATCGAAGTCGCCGTCGCCAAGGGCAAGCAGCTCTGGGACAAGCGCGAAACCGAGCGCCGCCGCACCGCCGACAAGGAAGCTCGCGACGCCATCGCACGCAGCCGTAAATCCTGAGCTGCAGAATTAACAGGAAACAGGTGGCCCACATCCGCCCTCCTTTGGCGAATGTGGGGATGTGCATAGCTCACGATGCACGACGGCTGCCCCAGAGTTGGCGCTGTTCCAACTCTGGGGCTTTCAGTTCGCTACGAGAAGAGAAACTGACGTTGCCCCCACATCTGCCGTATTCAGCAGATGTGGGTCTCGCCGCACCGCTACACCATCTGTGATAAAAAGGTTCGCATGAAGATCGCCATTTCCCAGTCCGCTCCCTCTGCCATCGCAACCCCGTTGCTCGTCATCCTCGTCGTCGATAACGGAGACAAAACTCCCGCGCCTGAGCTGCTCTCCTCCGATCCGGCTCTCCAGCGCCTGGCCGCGCCGCTCATCGCCGCCGCCGATCTCACCGGCAAGTTCGTCGAGCCCGTCTGGCTGCTCTCGCCCGCCGGAGTCTCCGCCCAGCGCATTCTCTTCCTGGGCGCCGGCAAGCGCGACAAGCTCTGCATCACCGAACTTCGCAAGCTCGCCGGAGCCGCTGCCCGCGCCGCCAAGTCCAAGAACATCAACCTCCTTCGTCTTCGTCCTGCCCTCGTTCCTCGAAGCTCCCGCCGCCGCCCAGGCCGCCACCGAAGGCGTCATCACCGGCGACTTCGACGTGGACACCTACCGCAGCGATCGCAAGGATCAGCAGCTCGCCGAGGTCACTCTCGCCCTTGCCCCCAACGCCGATGCCGGGGCCGTCTATCAGGCCATCGCCGAAGGCGCCATCCTCGCCGAATCCCAGAACCTCACCCGCACCCTTGCCCTCGAGCCCAGCAATCTCATGACTCCCACCATCCTCGCCGAGCGCGCCCGCGCCATGTGCGAAGAAGTAGGCCTCGCCTGCGAGGTCTACGGTCCCGACAAAATCAAAGAATTAAAAATGGGAGCCTTCTGGAGCGTCTCGCAAGGCTCGGAAGAAGAGCCGCGCCTGGTCGTCATGCGCTACGAGCCGCCCACCGCGCCCGCCGAGCCCGTCCTCGGACTGGTCGGCAAAGGCATCACCTTTGACTCCGGCGGCATCAGCATCAAGCCCGCCGACGGCATGGAGAAGATGAAGTACGACATGTCCGGCGCCGCCACCATGATCGGAGCCATGCGCGCCATCGCCCTGCTCAAGCCCAACCTGCGCGTCATCTCCATCCTCTGCTGCAGTGAGAACATGCCCGACGCCAAGGCCCAGAAGCCCGGCGACGTCCAGTTCGCCATGAACGGCAAATCCATCGAGGTCATCAACACCGACGCCGAAGGCCGCCTCGTCCTCGCCGACGGTCTCTGCTACGCGCGCCAGCTCGGAGCCACCCATCTCATCGACGCCGCAACCCTCACCGGCGCCGTCGTCGTCGCCCTCGGCTATCACAACGTCGGAGTCTTCACCAACGACGAGGACTTCGCCGAAGATTTCACCGCCTCCACCATCCGTACCGGAGAGAAAATGTGGCGCATGCCCGTCGATCCCGACTACTTCGACCACATCCGCTCTGAAATCGCCGACATCAAAAACACTGGCGGACGCTGGGGCGGAGCCATCACCGCCGCCATGTTCCTCAAGGAGTTCGTCGAAGACAAGCCCTGGATTCACCTCGACATCGCCGGCACCGCCTGGCTTGAGGAAGCCAAAGCCTGGATGCCCAAGGGCCCCAGCGGCGTCGCCGTCCGCTCTCTGGTCGACTTCGCCCGCCACATGCCATCAAAATAGATGTACGAATCAGAAACGTCGAGTGCCCCAGGTTAGCGCCGAAGCTTTTTTCGGCGCGCCTTTAGGTTGTCATTCCGAGCGGAGCGAGGAATCCACCTCACCGCCCAGAATCTGCAATGCCGCCCCAGAGTCTCTTCTGCCTCGAACTGCCTTTGACGGTGTAAATCCTTCTGCTGCGAACCGCCGCTAGCCTCACGCACGCATGGACCGGGAATCCCCACCACCCTCACATCACCGCCGGAGCCGGAATCCCCAACACAGCCATCGTCGCCATCAACTCTTTGCGCACCACCGCCGCCGTCGCCAGCAGCAGAGCCTTCCTCTCCGCGTTCTCTTCGGTCAGAATGTGATGCTTGTGGTAGAAGTTGTTGAACTGCTGCGCCAATTGGAACGCATGTTTCGTCAGCGCCGCTGGCTCGGTCGTGGCAATGCACTGCTCAATCACCTTCGCCGTCTGTCCTGCCGTCAGCCATAGCGACCACAGATCATCGTTTCCCTCAAACGCATCGTCTGCGAGCTTCGCCTGCAACGCCGTCTTCCGGCTCAATCCCGCCCTTGCGGAAGATGTTCGTCGCCCGTACCACCGCGTATTGCACATACGGCCCGGTCTCGCCCTCAAAGGACAGCGCCTCGCGGAAGTCAAAGGCAATCACCGACTGCTTCGTGAACTTCAGCATGAAATACCGCAGCGCACCAATCGCAATCTGCGTCGCAATCTCGCGCCGCTCCTCATCGCTCAGCTCCGGATGCCGCGCGTCCACCTCGCTCTTCGCCGCCTCAATCAGCTTGTCCAGCAAATCGTCGGCCTTCACCCCAAAGCCTTTGCGCCCGGAAACCTCGATGTAACTCCGCTGCTGGTCCTCCTCGGAGACCGTCGTATCCCATCTCCATCGCGCAGCGCGGCGTCAGCGCCACCATCTCATAGCTGAAGTGCGTATAGCGTGCCGCCTCGGCCTCGTGTCCCATCAGCAGAATCGCCTGCTTCACCGTCTCCTGCGGATCGCTCTGCCGCGCGTCGATCACGTTGTAGATCGCCCCCACGCCGCCAAAGTGCGGAGCCCCCGGCTCGCCGTCCTTGGGATCGCAAGAGATCCACACCGCGCGTCCATCCGCGTACTCATAAAATTTCCGGTATCCAAAATCCAATCCCAGCAGCCCGAACTTCCACATGTGGTACGCAATGTCCTTGCCCACATATCCCACCGTTCCATTCGAGCGCACAATCACCTTCGCATCTTCATCGGGACCGGCATCCTGCTGCCGTCGCCATTGCGCCCCGGACGCGTCATCACCCAGCACCCTTTGTTCTTCCCTTCTGTCTTCGTAGTAAAGAACTCCCGCAGCCTTCAGCAGCTCAAAGGCCTTGGCCCAGAAGTGCAGGTGAAGAATGTCGCTCTCCTGCGGCAGAAAGTCATACTCAATATCGAGCCGATGCATCGTCTCCAGATGCCGCCGCAGCACCGCCATCGAAATCATCTGCGCAATCTCGGCCGTCGGATTGCCGCCCACCTCCAGCGCGTGCAGCGTATCGCGCCGCGCCTGCAAGTTGGCCGGGTCCGCCTCATACCACTGCGAAACCCGCGCATACAAATCCCAGCAGTAATAGTCGAAACGTCCCTCACTCCCTGCAATCAGCGCCTCAATCTCCGCCCGCGATTTCTTCGCCACCCGCTCGAATCCGACCACCACATCGGCCACCTGCACCCCCGTGTTGTCGATGTAGTTCTGCACGTCCACCTGATAGCCAGCCGCCCTCAGCAGCCGCACCAGCGTGTCGCCCAATATCGAATTCCGCAGATGCCCAATATGCGCCGCCTTGTTCGGATTGATCGACGTATGCTCCACCAGCACCTTTCCCCGAGTAGGCGCCGGGTGCCCCGCGTTCGCCTGTGGTTGGACGTGGGGTAGTTGACCTTGCTCCTGATCTTTCCCCCCGACATCACCCGCCACCAACTCCGCCGCCTTTGTCCGATCCAGCCGCGCGTTGATGTACCCCGCTCCCGCCACCTCAAAACCAGCAAACCCCTCCGGCAGCCCGATCTCAGCCACAATCTCCTCGGCAATCTTCCGCGGAGCCTTGCGCAGCACCCGCGCCAGCTCAAACGAAACCGGCAGCGCAAACTCGCCCATCTCGATCTTCGGCGGCTGCTCCACCACAATGTTGGCCAGTTCAATGTCGTATTTCTGCTTCAGGAAGGCGCGCACATGCGCAATCAGGCGGTTCTGCAATAAAAGATACACAGTGGATTCCTTGCTAACCGCGGGACTCTCTCTCGCAACCCCGCGTAATGATGGGTCAAACTACGATTGTAAGGGATGCGCGCCAGAGTTGCCCGCCCGCCGCAGAGCCGCTATCCGTAGCACCACCCGCGCCCATGCCCAGAAGCTCAGCAACGTGAATGAAGAAGTCCTGCGTTCCCGATTTGGAATCAACTACTTCCGCTTGCAACTCACTATTCCGTTGACTTGCTGGATTCCTAAGTTCACTATTGTTCGGCATTGCAAGAGGTGCCCCTATGCCCGTGCGCCATCCTGCCGTCAAAAGTCTTCCCGCCGCGTTGTTGAGCCTGGCTGCAATGCTCGCTCTCTCCGCTCTTCTCCTCACCGCCTGCGCTGCTACCGGCAGCGCCAATGAATTCTCATCGCTAAGCAGCGCGCCGGGCCTTGCCGCAATCAACAACATCACCGGTGCGCCGTATAGCTGGACCGCCCAGGGCTTAAGCGTCACAGGCGTGACAACCGCAGAGCTCAATGACCGCTGGGAGTTCAAGCCCGCAACCGAATTGTGGTCATGGGTAAGCGGACGCAGCGCGCAAAACGAAATCTACGTCGCCTCCATGCCCGAGCTCAACCCGGCGGCCAACACCTGGACATGGGTGAGCGGGAGCAATACCGGCATCGTCGTGGCCGGCAATGCTCCCGGAGCCCGCTGCCACACCGTGAACTGGATCGAAAGCGGGGGCAATTCCTGGCTCGCCTGTGGAGATGATCTCCAGGCGAACGCCGGCATCAATGACCTCTGGCGTCTCGGTCCGTAGCGCAATCCGATCACACATTGCCGCGGACGTGTGCCCCGTGCCCACGTCCGCTTTTTATTGATCGTCATCCTCTTGCTTTTGCCGTTGCTTTTGCCGTTGCTCTTGCCGTTGCTCTTGCTCTTTGGTTTTAGTGTGTCATCTTGAGCGAAGCGAAAGATCCCCGCACTGCTCAACTCTCCCGCGCCGCCCCAAGCCCCTCAACCCGCAATCGATTTTCCCCTCGTTAAGAAACCTCCAATTTCCATGGCACTCCGCTTGCTCTCTCCTCCAGCGTTATGAATAACGGTATCTATGCTGCCAGCACCGGTCTTCTCGCGCGAACCCAGGAGCTCGACCTCGCCGCCAACAATCTCGCCAACGCCAACACCAGTGGATTTCGCGGCCAGCGCGTCAGCTTCAAAAGCCAGATGATGACCGCCTCAGCCAACGTCTCCACCCGTGCCGTCAACTCCTTCGGAGTTCTCGGCGACTCGCACACCGACTTCGCGCAGGGCTCGCTGCAGCAGACCGGCAACCCCCTCGACCTCGCCCTCGAAGGCTCCGGCTTCTTCGCCGTTCAGTCTCCCACCGGCACCCAGTACACCCGCAACGGCAACTTCCATCTCACCAAGGATGGCGCCCTCGTCACCGCCCAGGGCTACCCGGTCCTCGGCGACAAAGGTCCCATCACTCTGCCCGGAGGCACCGCCGAAATCAGCTCCGCTGGAGTCATCTCGGTCAACGGCGACATCGCCGGACAACTCCAGCTCACGCAGTTCGACCCCAGCGTTCCTCTCACCTCCCTCGGCGACGCCAACTTTTCCGCGCCTGCCGCCGCTGCCGCCAATGCCACTCAGCTCACCGTCCGCCAGGGATCGCTTGAGAGCTCCAACGTCAATCCCGTCGAGTGCGCCGTCGGCCTCATTGAAATTCAGCGCAACGCCGAGATGATGCAGCGCGCGCTCACGACCTTTCACAACGATTTCAACCGCATCGCCGCAGAAGATCTGCCGAAGGTTTAGTTCGGCCATAAGTCAGGAGTCGCGCCATGTTTCGTTCGCTCTACACCGCTGCCAGCGGCATGACCGCGCAGCAAACCAATCTGGACAACGTTGCCAACAACCTCTCCAACGCCAACACTGCCGGCTTCCGCAAGCGCCGCGTCCAGTTTCAGGATCTCGTCTACCAGAACATGGTCACCCCCGGCGCCGCCGCCACCCAGCAAACCGTCTCCGCCGGCCTCCAGATCGGACTCGGCACCCGCGCCGCCGCCACCGAAATCCTCCAGTCGCAAGGCGACTTCCAGCAGACCGGAAATTCACTCGACCTCGCCATCCAGGGCCTCGGCTACTTCCAGGTCCTCATGCCAAACGGGCAGATCGCCTACACCCGCTCCGGCAGCTTTCATCTCGATGCCCAGGGCAACATCGTCACCTCCGACGGCGACGCCCTCCAGCCCGGCATCGCCATTCCCGCCAGCGCCACCGCCATCACCATCGGCGCCGACGGAACCGTCTCCATCACCCAGCCCAATCAGACCCAGTCCCAACAGATCGGTCAGATCCAGCTCGCCACCTTCCCCAATCCCGGCGGCCTCAACAGCATCGGAGCCAATCTCCTCCTGCCCACCAGCTCCTCGGGCGATCCCATCGTCGGCGCTCCCGGAGGCTCCGACGGCCTCGGAACCCTGATCCAAGGCTCGCTCGAGCAGTCCAACGTCAACACCGTTGAAGAGTTCATACAGATGATCCTCGCCCAGCGCTCCTACGAAGCCAACTCGCAGGTCGCCAAGGCCGCCGATCAAATGTTCCAGGAAGTCAATCAGCTCGGAAAATAACCATGCCCTCCTGTCTAGATCGCCGTCGCGCACAAGCTTGCAGTTCTTGGTGTCCTCCCGAGCTCCGCCGGCTCCTCTGCACCCTCTGCCTACTCGGCTCTTCGGCCGCTGCGCCCCAGCCTCGCGACCGACAAGCTCTCTGGCTCTCGCAGCAACTCCATCGCACCATCGAAGCCTCGCAGATTCTAGCCTCTCCCGACTCTCACTCGAAGGCTGCGCCATCACCCGCACCAGCCGTGCGCCCACCGGCGCAACCGCGCTCTCGCTCCGTTGTCCGCAATCGCCTTTGCCGCATCTGCTGCTGCTCAACATTAGTAATACGGGTGGCCCAAGTAATGCGGGTGGCCCACATCCGCCCGTAGTTGGCGAATGTGGGGCGCGGAGTACAGCACTCGGCGAATGCGGAGTACAGTACATGGCGCTCCCATCCCCTGGTACGTCTGCCGCATCTCCCAACATCGTGCGTGCCGGAGCTGCTCTCACGGCCGACTGGCGCACCGCCTTCATCCACGCTCAGCTTCCGGTTGTCGCCCTCGAAGCCGGAGCCGCCGGAGCCGAGATCCGCGTCCGCATCCGGCAGACCAACCGCATCGTCCGCGCCCGCATTCTCAGCCCTAACACCGTCGCCATCGTCGTCGCAGGAGCCTGAGTCATGAATCACAGCCGCCTCGCCCTCCTCGCCCTGCTGATGCTCGCGACCCTCCTTGTCTCTGCAAAGAATGTCTCCGCGAAGAAATCCAAGCCGGCACAGCAGCAGGACTCGCTCGATCAATACGTCAATCAGCTTGCCGCAGCTCCGCCACCTGCGGCCAATACCAGCGGCAGCCTCTTCACCCCCGGCGGCCCGCTCACCGATCCCTTCTCCGATATTCGAGCGCACCTCGTCGGCGACACCATAGCCATCCAGATCGCCGAGTCCACCACCATCGCGCAAAGCGGCACTGTCGCCAGCCAGCGCGACTTCACGCATTCCAGTGCCGTCACCGGTGTCGGAGGCCAATCGCCATCGTTCCTCAATCCGCTGCTCGCCGCCAACTCCAGCACCAAGCTTGCGGGCTCCGGCGCCACCAATTCCCAGAGCTCGCTCAACACCGTGCTGACCGCCCTCGTCGTTGCCGTCCTTCCCAATGGCCTGCTTGTGGTCGAGGCAAGCCGTCAGGTTATGGCCAATCAGCAGCATGAAAACGTGGTCCTGCGCGGCGTCGTCCGCCAAGCCGACATCGCCGCCAACAATTCCGTCTTCTCCTATCAGCTCTTCAATCTCCAACTCGATGTCAAAGGCAAAGGCGTCATCAGCGACTCGGTACGCCAGCCCAACATCGTCACTCGCACCTTGCTGAAGCTGATCGGTTTTTAGCGGGATCGATCTTGATCGGGCGCGCTCGGCGCGGCTTGCGAAACGTAGATAGGAACGAATGGTTCACAACAAATGCGTAGAGGAATGGATAGACGAATAGGTAAACCAATGAAGCTACTCTGCACCGCGCTCTTGCTCGCCGCCTCGGCCTGGGCGATGCCCTCCTCCGCCGCCGCCGCGCCCGCGTCCTCACGCCAGGTGCGCATCCGCGAGATCACCACCGTCGAAGGCGTACGAGACAATTCGCTCATCGGCTACGGCCTCGTCGTCGGCCTGCACAACACCGGAGATCAGCAGCAAACCCTATTCACCACCCAGATGCTCGCCAACATCATGCTGCGCATGGGCCTGCACGTTCCCTCCCCTACCGCCATCATGGTCAAGAACATTGCCGCCGTCTTCGTGACCGCATCGCTGCCGCCATTCACCCGCGCCGGAACCCAGATCGACGTTGTCGTCTCCTCCATCGGCGACGCCAAATCCCTCGACGGCGGAACGCTTCTGCTCACCTCCCTTCGCGGCGAAGACGGACAGATCTACGCCACCGCGCAGGGCCCGCTCGCCATCGGAGGCTACAGCGCCGGATCGGGCGGCGTCAGCAAGCAGCTCAACCACCCCACCGTCGGACGCATCGCCAACGGCGCCATCGCCGAGCGTGACCTCGCGCCCGACCTGCGCAATGTCGCCTCCCTCGCCCTGCTCCTGCGCGAAGCCGATTTCGCCAATGCGCAACGCATCGCCCAATCCATTAACGCCGAATTCGGACGCCCCATCGCCGCCGCCTCTGACAGCCGCCGCATTCAGATCTCCAGCGCCGGACAAGATGCTCCCGCCCTGCTCGCCCGCATCCAGTCCCTCCCCGTCGAAGTCACCTCGCCCACCCGCGTCGTCGTCAACGAAAAAACGGGAACCATCGTCATGGGCCGCGATGCCCGCCTCGGCGCCGTCTCCATCCTGCAAGGTTCGCTCTCCATCGACATCACCACCACCTTCGCGGTCTCGCAGCCCAACCCGCTCAGCCAGAACGGCGACACCGTCGTCGTCCCCGAAACCACGGTCAACGCCAAAGACGCTCCCACCAAGCGCATCGAACTCAACGAAGGAGCCACCGTCGAGCAGTTGGTCAACGGCCTGCAAGCCATCGGAGCCAGCGCCCGCGACGTCGTCTCCATCCTCCAGGCCCTCAAAGCCGCCGGCGCCCTGCAAGCCGAACTGGAGGTCCTATGAGCCAGCGCCCGCGGGCAACAAAGACCTTGACTTGCTCTTGCCCTAGCTCCTGCTTTGTTCCTGCCGTTGCTGTTGCCTTCGCCCTTGCCCCTACGCTGTCATTCCGAGCAAAGCGAGGAATCCCCGTCCCCCTCAAATCTCCCGTGCCGCCGCAGAGGCACCTCAACCAACTCCCACGCCTTCTATGGCCAGGAGGCAACGTGACGACTCCGCAAATCTCCACCACCCTCATCGCCGACCCCAAACAACTCGCCGCGCACTTGCAGAACCAGCGCGCCACCAGCGGCGCCCAGGAGTTTGAGGCATCGCTGTTCAGCTCCGTCCTTGAAAAAATGGAGAAGAATCTCTCCATCGAAGACGAAAAGGACAACGATCCCGGACACGACACCTGGAGCGCACTCGGCGTTCGAGCCGTCTCCCAAGCCCTCGCGCAACGCCACGTCCTCGGAATCGCCGACATGATCGAACACTCTCTCGGACTAAAATCTGCCGCCGTCTCTCCCAATCTGGAAACGACGCCCGCAGAAACTCCGGAGATAAATAAATGAGCTTTTCCACTCAAGTCGCTAAAGTGCAGTAACACATTGCCGATAACTACTTCAGAGAAAGAAAGAGGAGCGCCATGAGCCTTCGCATTCCAAACCAGGGTCAGTCCGAGATGGACACAGCCAATTTCTCATCCGCCAGTTTGTCGGCCGCGAGCTCAAAAACAGGCAGCGCCCAGCCCGCTTCGTCCAACTCCACCCTCAATGCGCTCAATGCCGCCCAGGACACCGCTTCCATCCACTCCGCCGCCACCCAGCTCTCCGGCGATCTCCCCATCCGTCAGGATCGCGTCGATGCCTTGCGCTCTCAGATCGAGACCGGCACTTACACGGTCAATGCGCACGCCGTCGCCAACGCCATGTTCCAGAACCTCTTCCGGAGCTGAGCATGAGCCTGCCCACGCCCGCCCTATCCGGCGAACTCGAAGCCCTGCTCGCCGCCATCGCAGGCGCAATCGACGCCCTCGTGGCATGGGACATCACCGCCTTCGACTCCGCCATCGAGCGTCAGCGCGGAATCTGCGAGCGCCTCGCAAGCATTCCCTGCGCGCCCGCTGCCGGATCTGCCCGCCTCTCCCCCGCAGTCGCTGCAACCGCGCGCAAAGTGCGCGAACTCAACTGCGTCTATGACCGGCTCCTGCAGCACTCCGTTCATTGGACGCGCACCATGCACTCCATCCTTGAGGCCGGCGGCCATTCCTTCTCCAGCTGCGCCTCGGTTCACTTCCGGGGCTAACCATGGGACTCACTGCCGACCTCAACGTCTCCGTCCAATCCCTGCTCGCCGCCACTCAGACGATGGACGTAACCACCACCAACATCGCCAACAGCGACACCCCCAACTACGCCCGCCGCACCGTCGTACTCGAGGAGTCGGCTCCCACCGGCGACGACGGAAGCACCACCGGGGTTGATGTCAAAGCCATTCAAAGCATGCGCGACACCATCCTCGACCTCAGCATCAACGCCGCCACCGCGCAGCAGAACCTGAGCACCACCGTCTCCAACTCCCTCTCGCCGGTTCAAACCGTATTCTCTGACACCGCCTCCGGCTCGGTCGGCTCCACCATCGATTCCTTTTTCAGCGCTCTGCAGCAGCTTTCCACCTCGCCCTCGGACAGCTCTTTGCGCGGCGAAGTGCTCAGCGCCGCCGGCAATGTCGCCTCCTCGTTCCAGAACACCGCATCCGTCATCGCCCAGGCGCAGCAACAGGCGGACCAGTCCGTCGTTCAGCAGACCGGCAACGCCAATTCCCTGCTCCAGCAAATTGCCGCCATCAACCAACAAATCACAACCGCCCAGAATCTCGGTCAAAGCTCCAACTCCGCCCAGGATCAGCTCTCCAGCCTTCTCACCCAGCTCTCCGCCGTCATCGATTACAAAACCGTAAACAGCTCCGACGGACTCACCCTCACCACCAGCAATGGCACACCGCTGGTCGTCGGCGGCAAGGCATACCCCCTCACCAACTCGATCGGCTCCAGCGGCTTCAACGATGTTTATGCCGCCGGCACCAACGTCACCAGCACCATTGACGGAGGCATCCTCGGAGGCGACATCCAGAGCCGCGATCAAACCCTGGCAACCCTCTCCTCCCAACTCGATCAGTTCGCCTATCAGTTCGCCCAGGCGGTCAACAATGTCCAGACCGCCGGCTCTGACGCCAGCGGAAGCCCCGGCCTGGCACTCTTCAATCCTCCCGACACCACCTCCGGAAACGCCGCCGGCGCGGCTGCCTCCATTGCCGTCGCACTCACCAGCGGCTCCCAGCTCGCCGCCGCGGCTGCGGGCGGGGCCGTCGGAGACAGCACCAACCTCACCAGCATGATTGCCCTGCAGAATCAGTCCATCACCAACGGCCAGACGCCCGGCAATGCCTTTTCCAATCTCACCTTCTCCATCGGCAATACCATCGCCCAGGCCAACTCCAACACCACGTCTACCGGCAACATCCTCACCCAGTTAACAAACCAGCAAAGCTCCATCGAAGGCGTCTCGATTGACGAGGAGTCATCCAATCTCCTGCTCTACGAGCGCTCCTACCAGGCTGCGGCCAAAGTCATCTCCACCATCGATACCTTGATGGGCAACGTGCTCGATATGGGCGTCACCAACCCCGGCTACTAATTCATCCGGTTACTAATTCATGAAGGGAACTCAATCATGAGAGTCAATCCCAACTTCAACTCCGACATGGCCACCCTGATGGATCAGGCGCAGCAGGCCCAGAACAATGCCGCCGAGCAGCTCAGCACCGGACGCCGCGTCAATCTTCCCTCCGACGATCCGGCCGCCGAGGCAGCCATGATCCAGGAAAACTCCCAATCCGCCGCCGTTGACCAGTACACCGCGAACTCCAGCTCGCTCACCAACGTGCTCAACACCGCCAACAGCACCATCAGCTCCGTCGTCACCCTGCTGCAGCGCGCCGTCAGCCTCGGCGTCGAAGGAGCCAACTCAACCATGAACCAGAGCGACCTGAACTCCATCGCCGCGGAGGTCTCCAACATCCAGAGCCAGGCCCTATCCCTCGCCAACACCTCCTTTGCCGGACAGTACCTCTTCGCCGGCACCGCCACCGCAACTGCCCCCTACGTCGCCAACGCCTCCGATCCGACTCAAATCGACTACGTCGGCAACTCTCAACAGAACAAGGTTCAAATCGGAACCGGCCTTTCGGTCAACGCCAACCTCCCCGGCAGCAGCATCTTTTCTCAGTCCGGATCCAATGTCTTCACCGCCCTGCAATCCCTGGTCTCCGCCCTGCAATCGGGAGACACCTCCAGCATTGCCACCGCCGAAACCGGCGTCAGCGACTCTCTCAACGCGGTCGACACCGCCCAGGTCTTCTACGGCTCCACCGTCGAAGAACTCAACACCAACGACACCTATCTCTCTCAGGAAAAGCTCACCATCACCAGTTACGAAAACACTCTCGTCGCCTCCGACATCGCAACCGCCGCCACCAACGCAACCCAGGCCCAGACGATCCTCAGTGCAACCGTAGCCGCGGCCGCCCAGGTCGATCAGCAAGCCAACCTCCTCTCCTACCTCCACTAATCCTCCAGCAAAAAGGCCGCACATTCGCGGCCTCGCACCCTTGCTCTTGCTCTTGCTCTTGCTCTTGCTCTTGCCCTTGCCCTTGCTTTTGCTTTTGCCCTTGCTTTTGCTTTTGCCCTTGCTTTTGCTTTTGCTTTGCCCTTGCCCCTATGTTGTCATTCCGAGCCTCGGCGAGGAATCCCCGCACCGCTCAAATCTCCCGTGCCATCCACAGGCACCTCAACCGGCCATCACCACGCTCTTGTCCAGCCGAAGCACCCCCCTCACGCCGACCACCCGCAACATTGCCCCTCTTCCACCCCCGCATAGGGATTCCCCACTCCTGCCAGCGGAACCACCTCCGCCGCCATCGATGCGTCCGACGCCATCGCCTCCACCCAGCCCTGGCGCAGCTCCAGCACCATCCTGATCTGCCTCTCCAGCAGCGCCGGATCAAGCTTGAATTGCACCTCCATCACCTTCGCCCGCAGATGCGAATAAAAACGCGAGAGCTCCTTAGCGGTGCTTCCCCCATGTTCCATATCCAGCGAGCACTCCAATTGCTGGAGCGCCTCAAAGGCGTGGCTCGACTGCTTTACCCGTTCCTGCACGTCTCCGGCCCGGATCGCTTCAATCACCCGCTTCATGTCTCTCACCAGTACGTCGTAAAGCGTGATGACCAATTCCACCGGCGAGGCGCCTTCGATATCCGCCTCACGATAGGCCGTAAGTTCACGATTTCCCATGATCTAGTTCCCCGATGATGATGTGTTGTTGCCCAGCTCCGCGTTGATTTCCTGCTTCGTGGTGTTCAGCTCCTGCAGCGCAATTTCCGCGGAGTTGTACTCGGCGGTCAGGCTCGCCTGCAGAGGGGTGATGTAATTATTTTGAAAATTGGTAATGTCATCCTGCAGACCGTTATAGTCGCTCTGCATGTTGCTGAGTTCCACTGTGAACGCCCCGTTAGACGCGTCCGTGAGGCCCTGCAACTGGTTGCTCAGCGAGCTGGCAAATCCATTCAGCGCCGTGCCCTCGAAAAACTGCCGCACGTTCGCAAAATTGTTTTGGATCGCATCGCTCAGGGTCGTGTTATCCACGCTCAAGGTTCCGTCATTGTTCATGCTGATGCCCAGCGTGCCCAAAGTCGAAATGCTTCCGCTGCCACTCGAAGAATAACTGCCCGCTCCCAGCAGATAGTTCTGCAGCATCTCCACCGCGCTGTCTCCCTCGAGCGGTGGTGCGCTTGCACTGCTTGCGTTGTACGTAAACTCGTTGTTCACGTCGCCAATCAGCGTGTTGTAGTCGGTGACAAACTGCTGAATCGCCGAGGTAATCGCCGAACTGTTCGGCGTAGCGGTAATGGTCACATTCGTCTTGGGATCGGCCCCCAGCAGGTTGATCGTCAACCCGGGGACCGCACCCGTTACCGTGTTGCTCGCGCTGCTGATGGGAATGCCATCCACGGTCAGCAACGCATCTGTCCCTTGCGCCGCCTGCGTAAACTGCGGAGAAGTGTTCGCAATCGTGATACTGCTCGCGTCCCCTGTCGCGCTGTTCACGATCGACAGGTGAGAAGAGCCGTTGCCATCGCTCACCACGCTCGCGGTAACTCCCAGGCTCCGGTCATTGATGTCGCTGGCGACTGCGCTCAGGCTTTCGCCGTTCGTAGCCGTAATCTGCGTGGCCGCGCCGCTGCCCACCTGAATGGAGAAACTCCCCGCCTGAGCCCCTGTGCTGTCCGCCACCGATCCGGAGTTCCACGACGAGCCATCGCTTGCCTCGGTGAACTGCGGCGAGGTGTTGCTGATCGTGATGTTGCTCGCACTCCCGGAGTTATTGCTGACAATCGAAAGCCGTGCGCCGCTTGCATCGGTGACTACACTAGCCGTAACGCCGAGGCTTTGCCCCGTGATGGCGCTCGCCAGTTGAGTCAGCGTCTCGCCATTCGTCACCGTGATCTGGGTCGCCGCGCCGCTGCCTACTTGCAGCGAGAAACTGCCCGCCGATAGTCCAGTGCTGCTGCTTGCCACAGAGGACGTGGAATACCACGAAGCCGTGCTGGCTAAATTACTCACGTTTACAACATGGGTGCCGGATGCACCCGAACCGGTCGCGGACGCGCTGGCAATGTTCGTGTCTGTGGAAGTCACGGTACTGGACGACAATGCCCCCGTATAACTGTTTAGCGCCGCTAAGTCATTTTCCACCGTGGTCGTCGCACTCGTAAAATTATTGAGTTCGCTTTCCTGGTTCTGCAGCGTCGTCTGCTCCGCCTTCCACAGCGTCTCCGGAGCCTCGGCGGCAGTGACCGCCGCATTCACCGCCGAAGTTACATCGATGCCCTCCGAACTGGCTCCGGTCGCCGCCTCCAGCAGCGCGCTTAAATCGATACCGTTGGAAGACGATGACGAAGAACCCAGCAGCGAAGCCAAATCCGAACTCGACAGACCCACAGAACTCATCGCCTACCTCTCGTAACCGGATTACAAAAACCACACAATGGCGGGGATGCAATTACCCCGCCATTGCCGGATTAATTTATTGCAGAAGCTTCAGAATCGTCTGCGAAGCCTGGTTCGCCTGCTGCAGAGCCGAAATGCCGGTCTGTTGCAAGGTGTTGTACTTCGACATATTCGCCACCGTTGTTCCGATGTCGGCGTCACTGATGCCGCTCTCCGCACTGGTCAGGTTCTGAATCTGGTTGTTCATAACGTTCGATGCCGCATTCAATTGATTGACGTTGGCGCCGATCGTGCCGCGGTATCCGGCAATCGTTGAAATGGCTGTGTTGATCAGCGCCAATTCGCTCGCCGCAGTCGTAGTTGACTCCAGTGCGTTGGCGGTCACGCCCAGGCCCAGGCCGCCCGCTCCGGTAGTCAGCGAGTTAATGCTGGTGGTGACCGTCTGGTGTCCCACAGACGTGCCATCGCCGAGGTAGACAGAAGCCGAATTATTGGCGACCACCGTGGGATTCATGTTGCCGATCGCCGCATCGTTGGTCGAAACCTGCTGGCTGTCGCCGCCCGTACTGGTCGCAATCACTAGGTGCCCGCCCGTGTACGCTACCGTCGTGCCGGAAGAGAGCGTGCCGGCCGTGACTGCGGCGGCAACGGAAGTCGCAAGATCGGCAAGCGTAGACGCTGCACCAGCCGTGAAAACAAACGTGCCGCCCGTGCCGTTGTCATGAATGGTGGTGACGGAGCCGTTCGTCATTGCGGTTGTGGCCGCCAAGCTGCCCTGGACCGAGGTAGAGGAGTTAACCTCGTTACTTGTAAAAACCGAGCTCCCGTTGAAGTTAGTCGTCGTACCGATGTTGCCGATCTGAGTCAGAATTGTGCCGTATTCGTTCTGAATCGCTGAGGACTGGGCTGTGGTCAAGCCTCCGTTGCTCGCCTCCGTCGCCAGTGTAACCGCGCGGTTCAGCAGCGAGGTCACCTGCGACAGCGCGCCATCTGCAGTCTGTAGAAGGCCCACGCCATTCGTAGCATTCTGCACCGATTGGGTCAGAGCCGCGATGTTGGAACTAAGACCATTCGCAATCGAGAGGCCTGCGGCATCGTCTGAACCTGAGTTGATCTTCGATCCCGAGGAAAGCTGCGTCAACGTCTTCTGCAGCGAGTTCTGCGTTGTATTCAAATTGTTCTCGGCTGTTAGTGCGGAAAGGTTGTTCAGAATGCTCATTGACATGGGGAGTCTCCTTCTTGCCTCTTTGCGGCGCCGGCCAGATTGCCGTTCTTTCCGCTGGGGCCGTTGCTTCCTACACATGTGCTATCGACTCATTTCCCATAAGCTTTACTCATAACCGCAATTTTCTTTAGAGCAAGTCCCTGGTTGCCGTAGCCCGATACTGCTCTCGCCTTTAGGTTGTCATTCCGAGCGCAGCGAGGACCCCGCACCGTCCAAATGCCGCCCCAGAGTCTCTTCTGCCTCGAACTGCCTTTGACGGTGTACACCTTCTGTGGAACCGCCCTAACTCCCGCCACCTTCTTCCGCTGAAGCTTTCCCCGCCGCCGCCGATAACCTTATAGAAAGCAGGCATCCGATGATTGAACTAACCCGGCTGAACGGACACCCGCTCGTCATCAATGCCGAACTCATCAAGTTCATCGAGCAGAACCCCGACACAGTCATCACTCTCGTCACCGGAGACAAGATGGTCGTGCGCGAAGCCGCGCCCGAGGTGATGCAGCGCGTCCTCGACTACCGGCGCAATCTTCATTCTCGCGACCCCATTTTCTGCGCCAATCCGGGGCAGCCTGATTCCGAACCGCCAGCCCAGGAATAGAGGTCCGCCGTGGACAAGGCAACTGTCACCGGAATCGCCGTTAGCTTTGGAGGCATCACCGCCGGGCTTCTGCTCGAGGGCGGAAAGCTCAGTCAGATTCTTCAGCCCACCGCCGCCCTCATCGTCGCCGGAGGAACCGTCGGCGCCGTGCTCCTGCAGTTTCCGCTCAGCACCGTCATCGCTGCCGCCCGCCATCTTCGCATCGTCTTCTTCGAGCCCCGCTCCTGCGCCAGCGAAGAAATCATCCGCCTCACCAGGCTCGCGCAAAAAGCGCGACGCGACGGCATCATCTCGCTCGACGCCGAGCTCCCCCGCATCGACAATGCCTTTCTGCGCCGCGCCCTTACCCTCGCCGTCGATGGCACCGAAAGCGGCGAGTTACGCGCCATCATGCAATTCGAACTCGATGCCAGCGCCGAAGCCGAAGACGAGCTGCCCCGCGTCTACGAAGCCGCCGGAGGCTTCGCCCCCACCATCGGAATCATCGGCGCAGTCCTCGGCCTCATTCAGGTCATGCAGCACCTCGATAAGATCGACGAAGTCGGCCGTGGCATCGCCGTCGCCTTTGTCGCCACCATCTATGGCGTCGGCTTCGCCAATCTCTGCGCCCTGCCCATCGCAGGCAAATTGCGCCATCGTATGCGCGTCCGTCAGATTCTCCGCGAGCTCACTCTCGAAGGCGTGATATCCATTCTCGAAGGCATCAACCCCCGTATGTTGGAGGCCAAGCTCAATGGATTCCTCCAGCAGGCCGCCGAACAGCGCGACTCCAGCACTTCCAAAGCCGCAGCAAAATCCAAAAGGCAGCATGCGTGATCCGAATGAAAAAACCTTCGAAACAAAACGGAAATCATGAACGATGGATAGTCTCCTATGCCGATTTCATGACTCTTCTCTTCGCCTTCTTCGTCGTCCTCTACTCCTCCGCCCAGGTGGACAAGGCGCGCATGTCAAACCTGTCCACCGCCATCACCAACGGATTTCAGGAGCTCGGCGTCGGCCCGGCTTCCGGTAGAAATGCCGTCGTCTTCTCCGCCGTCGTCCCCGTCGATGCGGCAGATAGCCCGGGCGAGAGCGCACGAAGTCATTCGCCACAAGCTTGAACTCGGCCTCTCCGAAGAACTGCAACACCAAACCGTCTCCCTGCGCGACACCCGCGAAGGCCTCGTGCTCAGCCTTCACGAGGTTGGATTCTTCCAGAGCGGATCTGCAACCCTGCGCGCCAATTCCATGGACGCCTTTCACCGCATCGGCTCTGTCCTCTCCTCCATCTCCGGCAATCTCCGCATCGAAGGCCACACCGACAACGTCCCCATTCATACCCTTCACTTTCACTCCAACTGGGAGCTCTCCACCGCCCGCGCCACTGAGGTCATCCGCCTCCTGCTAACCCGCGAAGGCATCGATCCCGACCGACTCTCCGCCGCCGGATACGCCGAATACCACCCCATCGCCGACAATTCCACCGAAGACGGACGCCGCCTCAATCGCCGCGTCGATATCGTCATCATGCTCTCCCATCAAATCGCTCCCCCACCGTAGCGTCAGGGCGCACCCGCGCCTCAGTCACCCGTCCCACCTGCAATCCATGAGAGTTCTTGCTTTTACGGTGTTATTCCGAGCAGAAGAAGAGCTTCCGGCAGAAGAAGAGTGTCATTCCGAACGTTATTGTTTTAGTTGTCATTCCGAGCAACGCGAGGAATCCCCGTCCCGCGCCAATCTCCCGCCCATTTCAGAGGCAATTCAACCCGGCCCCTTCCAACACGTCCCTCCCCGGGCTCCCCTCACCAGGCGGCCGCCCCACCTACTTTTGCGCCGCCAAGGTGAGGTCGTTGACCTTACCTCGCCCCAGCACCCGCGCCAACTTCCGCGTCAGTGTCTGCAGCGTGAAGGGCTTCTGCAAGTATTCAAACTGGGGATCGACCGCTCCATCACGGGTCAGTACGTGTTCCGCGTAGCCAGACATAAACACAACCCGCAACTCGGGAATGATCTTCCGGATGCGGTTCGCCATGTCGCGGCCGTTCATCCCCGGCATCACCACGTCGGTAAGCAGTAAGTCGATCTCGCCGGGGTGCCGCTGGCTCACCTCGATGCCTTCCGTCGGGTCGGAGCACGACAGAACGTTATAACCCTCCTGCTCCAGTACCTCGCACATCAGCCCGCGAACCATCTCCTCGTCTTCCACCAGCAGAATCGTCTGCGGCACTCGCCCCTCAGCCCACGCGTCCAGAATCATTCTGTTCTCACTCCAGTCACTTCTCTGTTTTTTCGGCAACTTGTGCGACTTACTTTTTTCGCGGCAATGACCTCGCAACTTGCCACCACTTTTCCAAGAGAAGGAAGTCCCCCGCCTTGCGTGTCTATATATTCTTCGGAAAAGGTGCTTCTGCGGATGCTCCTTCCGCAGTTTTTCAGCAGGCCCTCTTCTTCTATTTTCAAAAGGGGACTCCAGCCCAATTCGGGCGCGTGCAGTTCATGCCAGCTTCAATCTAGCCAGAGACCGGCATCCATCACTCCCCATCCTTACGAAATAAAAAAGGCGGCTCTCGTCGCCGCCCATGGTCATTTCTCGCAACCATTGCCCATGGGATCACCCATAAGCTTTGCTCCGGTACTACCCGGTCAATCCTTTTGAACTATAGACTCATTGGTCAACTTGAGTCCGAAAACGATTGCCTTTTCGTGCAATCGCTTCCGCGTATCCCTCCCCGCTCAGATCGCAGCTTGCGGCCTCCTCTGCATCGCGTCACGCAACATCCACCAGAGGATTCGTGGGTTCTTGCGCGCCTGCGACAAACTGTATGGCAGCCATCCATAACCATACGGCACATAAATACGGCAGCGGACTCCCATCGAGCCGGCAATTCTCAACACCGCTTTCGAAGGCAAGCCGAAGAGCAGCTCCAGCTCGCAAGGCGTCCCCGCCTTCATCAGCCGCTCCAGCGCCGGTGCGGCCAGCGCGGGATTGTGCGTGGCAACCGCCACCGAGCCACCGCCTCCAGCGAGCCGATCAATCACGTCGAGAAAACCTTTATGCGAATCGCGCCGCGGCATCGCCGGATCTCCCCACTGCCCTTTGACCACACGCACGCTCACCCCGCGATTCACGGCCCATTCCGCATCTTCCAGGCTGCGCACCCAGCGTCCCGGCAATGTGAAGGAGATATTGGAATAGCGCGGCAGCAAGGACTCCAACAGCGCGCGCGTGGGCTCGGCCGAATCCAATCCAAGCGAGTCGAAGTGCAACCGCGTTTTACTGCATTCACATTTATCGATCACCCGCAGCAATGCTTCTGCGGAGTACTGCACTGACGGCGCCTTCACCGAGAGATAGCAGTCCAGCGTCTCGCTTCCGAGCGCCTCCACAGAGTCCAGGCAAGCTTTGAGCACGTCAGCCGGCGCGGCCCCGGTTTCATCCCAGAATGCGATGGTGCTGCCCTTACCCTGCACGCCCAACGCCCGGGCCATGGCTAGCGCGTCGCTGAGTTCAGGGCCCGCGATATAGGAGTGCGCGGCACGGCGCAGCACCGGCTGCAAGATGCGCCCGACGCGATGGCGCAGGGATTGATTCATTTTGAATCCTCCATGCGACCGTGTAACTGCGTTCTGATCGCACCTTTCGCATGTTCGGCGATGACATTCACCCAGCCTCGAACCGTCGGAGCGCAGAGACTCACAGTGACTGCCTCGTGCAACCGTGGCACCCAGATCTGGTTCCAAGCCTCGCTCCTGCCCGTCAACTCATAGCGGTGGCAGCCGCGCTGGCGCGCGCTGCGCAGGCTCTCCACCATCAGCAGAGTGCCCGGAGAGAAGCGCGAGAAAGATTCGTTGAAGCCCATCTTGAGAAGCCAGAAGCAACCGTCTTGTTCAATGGCAATCTGCATGGCGGCCGCCTGACCGCCAATGCGCAACATGCCCATGCGAAGCGTGCCGAGTTCGCACGCCGCGTGCGCCAGTTGCGTGTAGAACGCTCCCACCTTCGGATCGGTCGCCAGCGCCGAACCCTGACTTCCTTTCCAGCCCGCGGACTCCACCAGAAACGCATCTCGCAATAGGGGTGCAAGCGTCTCCGGAGTCGGGGCCGTGATCTCGCAAACGACCTCTCCCTGTTTGGCGGCATTACGCATCGCACGGCGCAAGTCGGAGCGGCGTCCCGCATTCAAATGGGACTCGGGTTCGAGCCATGTATCGTCCAGTTCCAACCATGGATGACCGGCATATGGATGCGTGACAAGCCGCCGTCCGCCCACACGCCGCAGAGCTTCGACCATGACCGAATCGGCTAACATGTCGCGAATTATCACCGGCTGTTCCAGCCGAGCGATCGATTCGCTGAGCTCCTCGGCAGCGCTGGCATCGGTATACGCGAATTCAGTTGGCTCGTACAGTTCATCTCCAAGCGGGACTAGCCCATGCGAATCGGAACTCGCAATGAAAGCTGCGAGCGCACGAGGGCTTGGCTCGCCTGCGGTCACAATCTTCAGTCCTCTATTTGGAAATGCCTGCGCGCAGGCTCGCGCCCAAACGTAGCTTTGCATGGGACTGATGGCACGCATTGTGTCCCAGACCGAGCGCAGCCCTTCCATATTCATTGCGCGCTCCTCGCGCGCTCCGTACCGCCCTGAAACGAGCGATTCACTCCGCGAAAAACGTGGGGTAAAAGTTGCTCGACTCGCGCTCATCCGATCCACCTCATCCAGAGTCTTAGAGGCAGCGATTTACGTTCCGGATGTATCCAGAGCCAATTTCAGCATTGGCACAAGTTGCAGGCATCCAATTGGCTCTAAATTCCAACTAATTGTGAGTGACTGATCAACGATTACACTTTGACCAGCCGGAAATCCTTATGAGCAAGCAAGCATCTATTTCGGTTCCAGTTCTATCTCCCCTGGTAGTTTCGGAGTACCGCCAGTGGAACCAACTGGAGAGCATACGTGCCACCTGGAGCAACCTGGTCGCCCAGGTTCCGGACCTAAGTGTGTTCTTAACCCCGGAGTGGATGTTCTCCTGGTGGCGCGCTTATGGCGAGAATAGAGAGCTGTGCGTGCTGCTTCTCACCGACCCGCAGGCTGGAGTCGTGGGAATTGCTCCCTTATATCGGGAGCGCCAGAACTTCCTGGGCTTCACCGAACTCCGGGTATTACGGTTTATAGGCGATGGCTCCGCGGACTCTGACGACCTTGATTTCATCGTCAAGCCCGGTTTTGACTCCGCGGTTGCAACAGCCGTTCTGAATTGGATGTGCGAAGCACCATGGGATGTGTGCCAGTTCAATGCCCTTTCATTGCAATCCAAGGTGTTAGCGCTTCTGAATGATGAATTGCAAGGAGTGGGCTGGAAGCGCGCCATCTCGCATCGCCCGTTCACCAGAGTCCCGCTTCCGGAGACCTGGGCACTATATCTAAAGCAACTCAGCGCCAAGGAGCGGCAGAAGGCCGGCATTCGGCTTCGCCGTCTGCAATCACGTTATAAGGTCTCCTTTCGGCGTTGTGAGCGCCCCGATGAGCTACACGCGTTTCTGGAGACTCTGTATGCGCTTCACCAAAAGCGCTGGGAGGCCAGAGGCGAGCCGGGTAGCTTCAGCATGGCCGAGCGGCGACACTTTTACGAAGAGATGACGCGGGCGTTACTTTTCCGCGGTTGGCTTGGGTTATGGCTTTTAGAGATGGACGACGTGCCGGTGGCGGCCCAGATCGGCATGCAGTATAGGGACGGATTCTACTCTCTACAGGAAGGCTTCGATCCGGCTTATGCCAGCGACAGCGTGGGGTATGTGCTACGGAGTCTCGTCTTGCGGGAGTGTATCGAGAAGGGTATTCGCTTTTACGACTTTCTTTACGGCGACCAGGACAGCAAACAACGCTGGGGCGCTGATGTTGGTCATTACGTGGATTTTCATTTTGCCAGACCGGCCAGTGCCGGGGCACTGTATCTGGCAAGCATTCGGGCCTTAAGTGCCGGCAGAACATGGCTTCGGACGCACGCTCCGGTTCGGCTTTGGAAGATGTTGCAAACACTGCGACGCCTCTCGCGAGGGCGGCATCCAGATGTTAAGGAAAGGTTAGAGGCTGCCCCCGAGTGAGCGAGAAGCTGTGCTCATTTATGCATCGCTCAAAGTGATTTGCTCATCTTAATCACCACTGCACGAATCGCGCCTGCATTCGATGTTGCAGGGCGGAGGCAGACAGAACAGCGCGCTTCGGCAAGCTGTTCCACAACTTGCGTAAAGGTTTGCCGCAAGCCTGAAAATAGAGGGTGCGGTTCAGAGGGCGAAGCTCTGCCCACTTCTTCCATTCTTCGCTCGATCGCCATTGCGCCATCTACTAGTCACTTCGGAAATTTCACGATTTCGCACCGCTGCTTGCTCACCGCAGGAGAATAGGCAATGAGTCTTTCTTTCGAACAATCCGACCGCCATCCCGTTAAAGCCAAGCTCGATTCCCCTGCAGCGTTAATTCCAAGGCAGACACCCGGCTCGCTTTCCGGGAGCGTATTCCATTCCGACGTGTCCGATGCCTCGCGCTTGTGGTCGAAGCTGCGGAAACAGTGGAAGCTCTCGGCTCTGTTCGCCGTCACGGTGTTCACGGTGGTAGTGGGGATAACGCTTACCACGCGACCCACCTACGAGCCGGTCGCACAGTTGGAAGTCGATCCCCAAGGCTCGGAGTTATTCAACAGCCCGAGCGCCACCTCTAGCCCCGGCGTCGATCAGTACCTGGGTACCGCAACCAAAAAATTGCAGAGCGACGAGCTAGCCATCACGGTAATTCGTCAACTTCATCTCGAACAGGCTCCGGAATTTACCGCTCCGCCCAACCCCGTTGAGCGTTTGATCGCGATGGTAAAAAACTTTTCTACCGCGGAGCCGGCCACGTTTGCCGTGAATGGGAATGCCTCCGTCCGGCTTACGCGCGCGGAAAGTCTGGCCCTCGAGCGCTTCCACAAGCAACTGAGAGTGCAGCGGGACGCAACCAGCCGCATCATCACCGTCAGTTACTCGAGCACTGATCCGGTGTTAGCGGCCAATGTAACAAACACCCTGCTGACCACCTTTATTAAGATGACCTACGCACAACGCGAGACGGACATTGCGCAGCGCTCCGCCTGGCTGGAAGTGCAATTGAATGATGTGCGCAGTAACCTTGACGCCTCCACGCGATCGCTTGCCGCTTTCCAGAAGGAGACGGGAATCGCCGATGTCGACGGCACCAAGAACACGGTTTCAGAACAGATGGCGGAGCTCGGTCACCAGGAAACGATGGCTAAAACTGAGCGCATTCAGTTGGAGTCACTGTTCAGCACCGTCACGAACCCCGATGCCGTCGCGGATGTACAAAAGGACTCGGTAACCCAAGACCTGTCGAAGAAGTTAGCGGAGACTGAGGTCGAACTCAAAAAAGAAGAAGTGACCTACGGCGACAATCATCCCGCGGTCCTCAAGTTGCAAAATGAAGTGGCAGAGTTGCAGCATCAATTGAAGGTCCATACAGACTTGATTCTGCGGCAACTCAAGACCAGCTACGCCGCAGCGCAGTCGCGCCAGCACGCGATCGCCGCTGAAGAAAGGATCGCGTCCGGACAGCTCGGCAAAGTTGCGCGGTACAACGAACTGAAGAAGGATGTTGAGACAAATACCACGCTTGCGAATGACCTTTACCGTCGCATCAAAGAGGCGGGAATCGCAGCTGGAGCTCGCGCCACCGATATGGCAGTGGTTGATCCGGCACGCGTGCTCGACCGACCGACCCGCCCGAACTGGCCTTTGAACCTTGCTGCGGGAACATTGATAGGAATTCTTGGTGGGGTTCTTCTCGGCTTTGCCCGCGAAAGCTTCGATTCCAGGATTCACGCGGTGGAAGATCTTCGAGGCATGGCAATCGCTTCTTCCATATCGTTCATTCCGGAGTTTGGAAGCGATCTGACGTTCCGGGAACGGGCGCGGATACGAAAACTTTCTGAGGGCGGTGGCGCCCCGGATATGTATTTGCAGAAGCGGCCTCGTTCGCCGGAATCGGAAGCACTCCGCAGCCTTGGTTCATGCCTGATGCTCGCGCGGGCGTCAAAGTCGCTTCGCGTGATACTGGTCACCTCGTCGCTTCCCAGAGAGGGCAAATCAACCCTCGCCGTAAACTTCGCCAGCGCGCTTTCTCGCCACGGAAAAACCTGTCTGGTCGATGCCGATCTTCGCGCACCAAAGGTGGCAAAGGCATTCGGCATCGCGCCTGGCACGGGATTGAGCGAATTGCTGACAGGGCAGCAGTCCATCCATTTGAACCCGGTATCGGGTCTGCCGAATTTGATGGTTTTGACTGCCGGTAAGGCGGGTGCAACCTCCACTGCGAGCGACTTGCTGTCCTCCGACGCAATGCGACAGATTCTGGAAGGGCTGCGACAGGAGTTTGATTCTGTCGTGATCGACTCGCCTCCACTGCTGCCTTTCGCTGAGGCTCGTGTGCTGGCTACCTTGGTGGACGGAATCATTATGGTCTGCCGCTCCGGAGTCACGACCCGGGCCGCTCTGGCGCAGAGCGAAGCGGTTTTGAAGACGGTCAACGCAGCGCCCGTCATTGAAGTGGTGATGAATGGCGCTCTGATCGATAGCGGAGCCTATTCGTATTACGGTTATGCCAAGGGTTCTTCGCAGGTAGCGTAAAGCTGCTCTCGATTGATTTTGCTGATTCCACTCTGAAGATGCGGCAACAGAAGGGTGAACCTCAATTGGCAGTGCCGATTACTTCCTCCGTTGAAATAGCTCCGACCGCCGCTTCGAGCGATCATCATTCCAATCTCCACAAAATGGCGAAAGCCTTTGCATGGAGCAGTGGAGGGATGTGGTCCACGCAGCTATTTACATGGCTGGCAACGTTCACCGTAGCCCGGTTGCTTACGCCGGCTGATTTTGGCCTTGTGGCAGTTGCCTATCTTTGCGTTGGAATTATCGCAGAGATCAACGGGGCCCTGATTGGTTTGGCGATAGTGAATCTTCATGACCTCACCGAGGCGCAGATCGGACAGCTCAACACCTTGGTCGCGCTGATGGGAGTGGCGGCACTTGTTCTGACCTGCATGTTTGCGAATGCGATCGGAGCGTTTTTCCGGATGCCGCGCATGCCGATGATCCTGTTCTGGATGAGCATTATTTTTCTGCTCACCGCGGTGAGGACAGTGCCTGCAGCGCTGCTGCAACGCGACTACGACTTCAAATCGATCGCAACGATTGAAGCGTTGTCCTACCTTGCTTATGCGCTTTGCACGGTGGTGCTGGCCTTCTTGGGCGCTGGGTACTGGAGTTTGGTAGCAGGGATGGTTTCCATGTCCGCAGTCTCGGCATGGCTGACGTTGCGTGTGCGGCGCCACAGCTTCCATTGGCCCTCACGTCGCGCGCTTCGTTACCCGCTCCGCTTCGGTACCGATATGCTGCTCAGCAGCGTGGCCTGGTACACCTATTCGAATTCGGATTTCATGGCAGCGGGCCGAATGCTTGGGCAGACAGCGCTAGGTGCTTACACGTTTGCCTGGACCCTGGCGAGCGCTCCGGTGGATAAAGCGGCACGACTTGTGAATCGCGTAATGCCCTCTTTCTTCGCCGCTGCGCACAAAGAAAATGCAACTCTGCGAAGTTACCTACTGACATTGAGCGAAGTCGTATCCGTCGCGGTCTTGCCGATGAGCGCCGGTATGGCCATCATTGCCGATCAGTTTTTGCACGTCGCACTCGGAGCCAAGTGGGAAGCGGCGATAGCTCCACTCCGTATCTTGCTCGGCTACGCTGTGGTTCGTGCCCTGACCAACATCACGGGACCGTTGCTTAACGCCAAACAACAAACCCGATTCAGCATGTGGATAAACATTGCCGCTGCCGTCTATTTCCCAATCGGGTTCTTGATTGGCGCGCGCTGGGGGACCAGCGGCATTGCAACTGCGTGGGTGTTGCTATATCCGCTGCTAGCTATTCCTCTTTTTCTCCGAACGTTTCGCGAAATTGAACTGTCATCGATTGAGTTCCTGCGCAGCCTTTGGCCCGCATTCAGCTGCGGATTTCTGATGGCTGCGTCTCTGTTCGTCGCGCGAGCGTTCCTGCCCGTCGAATGGCCGGAGATTGTCCGGATGTCGCTCGAAATTGTGATCGGAATCTGTGTTTATGGGAGCAGCCTGTTCCTGTTACATCCCCAGAGTATTCGCAGGTTGTATCAAATCGTTCGCCCCCCAGTTTCACAATGCGCATGAGCGAGACATCGTTTTTCAAAAAGCTGCTTATCGGGTTCACGCTTTTGCTGATCGCCATCGCGATGGGATGGATGGTGGCAAGGGGCGCCTGGATCGCGCTCGGCGGAGCTCTGGGCTTGTCTCTGCTGGCGCTCTGGCCCGCGTACATGTGGCTGGGAGTATTCATATTCCTTGTCCCATTCGACGACCTACTAGCGCTGCAATCGGGAGCAAGCGGGTTAACACTGACTTCAGTGATTGGCCTGGTAACCTTGTTCGTTCTATTTGGGTCTTACCTCGCCTTACACCGGCTTCGTTTCCCCTCAAGTCCGGCCTTCGCATGGTTCGCCTTTCTTGCATGGGAAGCTTGCACGATCCTATGGTCCGTCGACAGAGCAGTAGCGATCGGACGGTTGCCCACCATGCTCAGTCTTTTCGCCTTTTACTTGATCGTGACGTGCTGTAATTTTTCGGAAAAGGAGACGACCCGGATCGCTCGATTCGCGATCCTCGGTGGATGCGTGGCGGCAGCCATCACACTCTATCAATTTCGCAGCGGAATTTTTTATCTCGACATGAACATGCGCGCTTCGCTGGTCTTCGGCGACAGGCATACGGATCCCAACGTTCTTGCCGCAAGCCTACTACTGCCTCTTTCGCTCGTGGTGGGAGAGTTTCTTGGATCGACGAAGCTGTATGTGAGATTGCTGCTTTCGCTCTGCGCACTGCTGATTGTCTCGGGAATATTTGTTACCGGATCGCGCGGCGCACTGCTGGCAATCTCCGTCATGCTTGTGTTTTACCTGCGAAAGTTAGGCATTGACTGGCGCGTGCTTGTACCGTTGACTCTGCTGGGAGGCGCGCTGATGTTAGCCCCTGCATTTCTCGTTCAACGACTGGAACAGTCGGAAGTATCAGGAGGTGCGGGCCGGGTCTATATCTGGCAGACCGGATTAGCCGCGCTGAAGGACTACTTTGTGACTGGTGCGGGGCTGGACAATTTCGCGGTTATTTACAACGACTATGCGGCTCACGCCACGCAGTATGCAGGCCTGAATCGAGCGTCACATAATATTTTTCTGCAAATTGCGGTTGAATCAGGAATCATCGGATTGCTCCTGTTTGGCTGGGTTATCGTATCCCACTCGCGGATTGCCTCGCGACGCGACGCGTTAAGTACGGGCACCCCGCGATTCCGGCTTATCGCCTGCGAGGCCGCAGCCTGGGGAATGTTAGTTGCGTCATTTTTTCTCGGCACGCTTTGGAGCAAATCATTTTGGATTATCTGGATGTTGCTGGTGCTATGCTCCCGCACACCCCGAGTCGATCCGCAGCCGATTGCACCAGCCTCTGACGAAGTGGCCGATGTGTATACCGCTTCTGAAAGCAGCGATTTACTGGTGAGTTCCGTATCGTGATGCGCTGGATTTGCATAGTTGCCGCCCTACTGCTTTGGCCGGTGAACGGTTTTGGCAGTGCTGGCCTGAATGCCGACTTCTACGTCGCTCCTTCGGGGAGCGATCGGGCAGACGGTTCAAAGAAGCACCCCTGGAAGACCCTGACACGGGCGACAGAGCGAGTGATGCCCGGAGCGACAGTTCATGTGATGGCCGGAACTTATAACTTCGACGGTGAGTTCAAGACGACGGCGAGCGGCATCCCAGGCTATCGCATTCGCTATGTCTCGGAGGAGAAGTGGGGAGCCAAACTGCGCTCCTCGAAGTCCGGAAACTCGTCGGTGTGGTGGAATTCGGGCAGCTATGTGGATATTGAGGGCTTCGACATCTCCGGGAACGGCGCGCTGGGAATTTACAACACAGGCTCCTTCACACGGATCATCGGAAACCATGTGCACGACATTCCTGCTCCGGGATGTCCCTCGGATGGAGGTGCCGGAATTCATGATGGAAACTACACTGCGTCCGATGACGAGATTATCGGCAACACGGTGCACGACATTGGCGACCCTCGCGCGCTGTGCATGCGCGTACATGGCATCTACCACGCCAACCTGCGCGGAAAGATAGCCGGAAACATCGTGTACCACAACCAGGGCTGGGGAATTCATCTTTGGCATGCAGCCAGTGATGTAACCATCGTGGACAACGAGGTCTACGACAACAGTTACGGCGGCATCGTGGTCGGTGCCGACGCTGCCGACTTTCCTGGCCACTTCGGGTCGAACGACAATAGCATTGTCAGCAACAACAAGGTGTACCGCAATGGACTGCTTGAAGGAGCACAGGGCTTTGGAATCGAGGAGTATGGTTCGGTGGGCTACCACAACCGCTTTGAAAATAACATTGTCTATGACAATCGTCCTGCGGACTGGAACCTAAAAAATAAGTCTTTACAGCGCCAACTTTCACGGGCGCGCTGAAATGGCGAGTAACAGCCCGCTTCTCTGCTGCTGCATGGCAGCACATCATTGAGCTCAACTTCTTGTAATCACTCGGAAGGCAAAAATATGGGAAAGAGCGTAAGCATTTTTGGTCTGGGATACGTTGGGGCGGTCACCGCGGCCTGCCTTGCGCATAAAGGACACCGGGTGACCGGCGTCGATGTGATGGCGGCAAAAGTCGACGCGCTCAACGCCGGACGCAGCCCTATTGTTGAGGCACGCCTTGAAGAGATGGCGGCCCGCTGCAACCGCAATGGCAATCTGCGCGCCACCACCGACGGAGTACGAGCCGTTGCCGAGTCCGAAATCTCATTTATCAGCGTGGGAACCCCCAGCCTGCGCAACGGCAAGCTTGACCTGAGCGCAGTAGAGCATGTGTGCCGCCAGATCGGGCGCGCGATTGCTCTTAAACATGATTTTCATACCGTTGTGGTGCGGAGCACGGTACTGCCGGGAACCTCGGAAACACTGGTGATTCCAACCCTGGAGCGCAGCAGTGGAAAGCGCGAGGGAGTGGATTTCGCAGTCTGTGCGAATCCGGAATTTCTCCGCGAGGGCACCGCCGTGGCTGACTTCTTCGAGCCATCGTTCACCGTGCTTGGCGCCAGTGATCGGCGCTTTCTGGTAGCACTGCGCGAGCTCTATTCGTGGGTGCCTGGAAAGGTATTTGAGACCACGTTGCCAACCACAGAGATGATCAAATATGTCTGCAATGCCTTCCATGCGCTCAAGGCGGGCTTCGCTAATGAGATCGGCTCGATCTGCGGAGAACTCGCAATCGACCCAGGGTTGGTAACGGAAATATTTACGGCCGATACGCGCCTGAATATCTCTCCCGCATACCTTACCCCTGGCTTTGCCTTCGGTGGATCGTGCCTTCCTAAAGACGTGCGCGCTTTGACCTATTGCGCAAGATCGTTGGATTTGAAATTGCCGCTGATGGAGTCAATTCTGCAGAGCAACACCGAGCACGTGAACCGCGCAGTGGCGACGATTCTGCAGACCAGGAAGCGCAAGATTGGCCTGCTCGGACTGAGTTTCAAGGATGGCACCGATGATCTGCGCGAAAGTCCAATGGTGCAGGTCGCCAAAACCCTGATTGGGGAAGGATGCAGCCTGAAGATCTGGGATAGGAACGTTGTGATCGGCCGCCTTATCGGATCGAACCGGAGCTTTATTGAGCAGACGATTCCGCACATCGGCCGCTTGCTCACCGAAGACATGGATGAGGTGCTTGCCAATCAGGAGGTCATCGTCATTGGCAGTAAATCAATCGACCGGCCAGCCCTGCTGGCAAAGCTGCGCCCGGATCAGGCACTGATCGACCTTGTTAACGTAGACAGAATGACGCTGAATCTTCGAGCCGCATCCCTGCAGGATGCGCAGGCGGCTTAATTTTTGTAGAGGATTTGAAAGTTTAAGGAAGGCAGGAATGAATACATTTCCGCAAAGATGGTTGATTTTGACCCAGTACTACGCCCCGGAGATGGGCGCGCCACAAATACGGTTACGCTCATTTGCTCGCGAGATGCGCAAGCGAGGCCTTGATGTCTCCGTGCTTACTGCAATGCCGAACTATCCGTTGGGGAAAGTCTTCGATGGATACGCTGGGCGCTGGTCCGCAAACGAGGAGATTGACGGCATTCCGGTGAAACGACTTTGGGTCTTTGCTTCCAACACTCGTTCCGGAGCCGCTCGAATCGCTAACTATTGCAGCTTCGCCCTAAGCGCATTAAGCATGCTCTTCGGACCACGTCCCGATGTTCTGTTCGTGGAGTCGCAGCCGCTTCCACTCGGAATCGTAGCGCTGATGATGAAGTGGCTGCGCGGCGTGCCTTACATATATAACGTCCCGGACTTGCAGGTGGACGTAGCGCGCCAACTCGGATTTCTGCGTGGGCCTATGCTCGACCTTGCATTCCGTTTCGAGAATATGCTGCTGAAAAACGCGTGGAAGGTTTCGACGGTTACGCATGCTTTCGTCGAGCACTTCGTGTCGCGGGGAGTCCCGGCAGAAAACATTACCTTCCTGCCCAACGGCGCTGACACGACACTCTTAAAACCGCAACCAGCATCGGAGGAATTGCTGAATCGCCTTCGTCTCCACGGAAAAAAGGTGATTGTCTCTGTCGGAACGATGGCCTATTATCAGGCCCTCGACACCATCGTCGAAGCTGCAGAGCGGCTTGCGGCACATCCGGAATATGTGGTCCTGATGGTCGGCAACGGTCCGGAGCGCGAGCGCATCCAGGCGCTGGTGAAGAGCAAGGGATTGACGAACGTACGTTTTCCCAGAATCTCCTATGAGGAGAGCGCGCAACTTTATTCCGTTGCATGCGCGGCGATCGCCACGTTCCGCGACGTGGCTGTGGCTCGCACAATGCGTCCCTCAAAGCTGTTCCCTGCTCTCAGTTGTGGCGTTCCGGTGATCTTCTCCGGATGCGGTGAAGCTGCGGATCTGATCGAATCCAACGCGTGCGGAATCACCGTGCCTCCAGAGGATTCTGCCGCGCTTGCCGAGGCGATGATGAAGCTGGCGAATGATTCCGGATTGAGCCAGCAACTGGGCCACAACGGCAGGCTTCTGGTTGAACGCGAGTACTCCTGGTCAGGCATTGTGGAGCGCTGGCTGGCCGGAATGCTGAGCGCGAGGAGCCTTGGTACGGAGGACGCCCAACTCAGTAATGAAGCGGCTTTGGGGATCGCGGGACAGCCGTATCATGAACAGGAGAAAAATCTCGCCAGGCCTTAACGCCTGGCGAGATTCAATATGACGGCATAACCGAGCGGCTTCACTGAACCGGCGTCTTCATTTAAACCGCCGGCTCAGTGATGAGTTAGTTCTCGTAGGCTCCGATGGATGGGTCAGCGGTGTTACGCGGATCACCGAGAATGTCGGTCTTCGGTGCGTTATTTGCAGTTCCGCCGGTAAGCAACGGCGAGCCTGAGTTCACGTCGAAGTTGCCTCCGCTGGCCGGGCATGCTGCGTTGACGAAGTTCGGGGCGGAGGCGATGTTGTGCGTCAGCGATTGACCGACGCTGGAGAGATCGCCGATGTTGTTGCCGCCGCTGCTCGCAGTGTCATTGTTGGAGAAGGTGTTGCCCGGCCCGATCGCAACTCCGCAAGCAGAACCGCAGGCGTCGATGTCATAGCCGGAGTTACCGGACAGGGCATTGTTACTGAACACTGAGTTGCTGAACGAGTACCCGGAATCGGCTCCAAAGAGGAAGCCATTATAGCCGCAACCGACGAGGGTATTGTTCGTAATCACGTCATAGCTGGGCTGATGGAATGCCTGAATGCAGGCGCCCCCGGCGGCATACACGATATTGTTCTGCAACGTGTTGTGCGCCGACGACGTGTAGAGGCCGTGAGTATAGTGATTGCCAATTGTTCCCACGTTCCAAAGGATGTTATCCGACCAGTTGTTGTAGTTACTGGCTCCGATGGCTCCAAGGATGCCACCGCCACCCACGCCATTGCCGCACCCGTAAGCACCAGAGCCGTTATCAACATCATGGATGCGGTTGTAGGTGATGTTGACGTAGTTTGCATTCGAGTACACACCCATGCAGCCCATCGGGTTGTTGATATCGAAGCCGACCAAATCCACGTAGGTTCCAGTGATCCAGATCGCCGGGTCGTTGGCCTTGTCATTGACAGTGTTCAAGACGGAGCTGCCGTATGCCGTCGCAACATACGCAGTATGGCAACTGCTTGTGCCACTGTTGGTGATTTTCGCCGTGCGACCGCTGGATACCGTGTATGTTCCCGGCTCAACCAGAACCAATGCGCAGCCAGAGACAGTAGAAGCCGCGTGAGCTATGGTCGCCCAGGGCGCACTTGACGTTCCGGGGTTGGAGTCGCTGCCACTTGCGGAAACGTAATAGGTGTTGGTGTAGTTCGCATTCGAGGTGTAACTAGTCTGAATCAGCGCGCTATAGCCGGAGGCGAGCGTTGCGCTGCCGGTTGATGTCGTTGCTGGCGGCGGTGTGGCCGGGGTAGTTGGGGCAGCGGCGACGGTGAGTTTCAGCGCAGAAGTGACGGTCTGGGGCGTGCTCTCTGCATCCTTCACGGTAACGCTGAAGGAGGAAGCTACTGCAGCAGTCGGATTGCCGCTGATGACGCCATTGGAGGACAGAGCCAATCCCGCGGGTAAGGAACCGGAAGCCAGGCTCCAAGTGTAAGGCGAGGTTCCGCCACTAGCCGCCAGCGTGGCCGAGTAACTGCTTCCAACTGTACCGTTCGCAAGAGAGCTGGTGGTAAGTTGTAGAGATGCTACTGGTGTAGGTGCGGGTGCGGGTGTGGGTGTTGTCGAGGATGTAACCGACAGATTGAAACTATCCGAATAGGTCCTTCCGGCAGAATTCCAGGCTTTTACGACAATCGCGTGCGACCCGCTGGACATAGAAATGCTGGTATTAAGACTGGATGAACTGGTCGAATAGACGTTCTTTGAATCTACGTAGATGGCTATTTCCGTTATCTGACGGTTGGAAGCAGCGCTGGCGATAAAGTTGACGGGCGATTGCACCGTGGCTCCGCCGGTCGGTGTCGAGACTGTTACGCTGGCGAAGCTGACCATCGTCAGTGCGGCAATCACAACGGGGAGTGCGAGAAGTCGTTTCATGGTTTCTCCTGAAACCAACGATACGGACAAGCCTCTCCCTCTAACATCAGCTATTGCCCTAACATCGCCTTACTATTTCATCGCACGACACCTAAGTAGGTTCATATAACTTATTTGTTTCCAACACCTATCGACTAAGGTGCCCCTTACACTTTAGTCCAGCACCTTAGGTGTGAGTCTCTGCCATACGTTACATTGCGACATTTTTCGAGGTACGCTCTGTGATCAGCGCCGCCAATTCCGAGCAAGTTACCGAGCAACGCGCCGCGAGTCATACCAGGGGGCGCCCAGGGAATAGGCTTGCGGTCTGCCATCTGGTTTCGGCAGAACAGTGGGCGGGCGCCGAGGCGCAGATTGCGATGCTGCTTCGGCAGCTATCAGCTAACACTGCCTTGTCCCTGAGTGCGATTGTGCTGGGTGAGGGGCGACTGGGAGAAGAACTGAAGAACTGCGGAATTGCTACAGCCCTGATACCGCATGCCAGTGGGAGGTTCCTGGCCTCGCTCCATGAAGCTTCGCGATTTCTGCGGGAAAATAAGATCGACGTGTTGCACTCGCACAAGAGTAAGGAGAACCTGCTCGCGCTTCTTCTGGCCAGACGCTTCGGGATTCGATTCCTGGTGCGCACACATCATGGAATGCCGGAGCCACACACCCTCAAGGATCATGTCGTTTATGGCATTGAAAGCATGACAGCCCGCTATGCGAGCCGTGTTGTCTGTGTGAGCTCCGACCTGAAGCAAAGGTTTGCAAGCAAAGTTTCTGGCGAAAGGCTTACAGTGATTCGCAATGCAATCGACCTGGAGAGGGTGCGATCCCGTTTCACGGCTGGCGAGGCAAAAATAAGGCTGGAGATCAGCCCGGAGTGTCAGGTGGCCGGACTTGTGGGGAGGCTTGAAGCAGTTAAACGGGTCGATCTGTTCCTTGATGTCGCTCGCTGCCTTTCGCGCGAATTGCCTTCGACTCGCTTCGTAATCGCAGGCACCGGCAGAGAGGAAGCGGCACTGCGGGAATCTTTGCGGGGTAATGACCTGGAACGGCGGACGCTCTTTCTGGGCGAGCGCGACGATATCTACGACGTCTTGCGCGCGTTGGACCTTCTGTTCATTACCTCAGATCATGAAGGCCTGCCCACGGTGCTGCTGGAGGCGCTTGCACTGGGAGTTCCGGTGGTGGCCCGCAATGTCGGCGGAATCGGCGAAGTGATCTCCGATTGTGTAAGCGGACGGCTGGTGAACTCCGCCGATGCGGGAACGATTGCGAGTGCCTCTCTGCCGCTGCTCGGCGCTGGGGCTCTGCGCAACCGCGTAATCAGCAACGGAATCAAAACCGTGCGAGCATTTTCGGCCGCAAAGAATGCGTCCAACTATATGCACATATATCACTCTGTTGTTTCCGCCAAATAACTATGCCATCTGACATCCTGCTGAACCAAAACTCTCGTGAAGAGGTCGCTGGGACCGCAGAGAACCTTCGCGTGGTTATTGTTGATGCCTCGTGCTTCAGCCTTCCCTATGATTACTCATTGTGCGAGGGGCTTGCGCGGCGGCGCGCAGAAGTCATTCTGGCAAGGAGCGAATTCCTTCACTCATCGTGGCGCTGGCCCACGCAGGGCTTTAAGGACTGGCAACACTTTTATCCGCTCTGCCACGGGTATGCTCGTAAATACCGCGGAAGCCGTCTGTGGAAATATGCCAAGGGCATCGAGCACGCCATCGGAATGGAATCCTTTGTGGCGGAAATGCGGCGCACAAACCCCGACATCATCCACTTCCAATGGCTCCCGCTGCCGATGGTGGACGGGCTCTTTCTGAAGAGACTTGCGCGGATCGCGCCTCTGGTGCTGACCATGCATAACACAAATAGTTTTTTTCATGGCAGCGTATCGCGATGGCAAACGGTGCAGCGGCGAAACGCGTTTGAGGATTTCAGCGCAGTCATCGTACATGCCGCCTTCAGTCAAAGGAGAATTCTTGAGCAAGGCTGGATTGCTCCGGAGCGGCTTCACCTGATCCCCCATGGTGTGCTGAATTTTTACCGCTCGCTTTCTCCAGTCCCGGTAGCCCCTGCCCGTGAGGAGCAGGTGATTCTGTTTTTCGGTTCGATTGAGCGCTATAAGGGACTCGACGTCTTAATCGAGGCGTTTGCTCTCCTTCCCACGGAGCTCCGCCAAAGCACTCGATTGCTAGTTGCCGGGAAACCCGGCATCGATATGGCTTCCCTCCGCGCACGCGCGCAGGCGCTGGGTATCGATCAGCACATCCGGTGGGAGCTACGCTATCTGGAAGAGGACGAGATTCCGCGGCTATTTGATGAGACCACATTGGTCGCACTGCCGTACACCGAGATTGACCAGAGCGGAGTGCTGATGACCGCATTGGCCTTCGGCAAGCCGGTGGTAGCGAGCCGGATCGGTGGATTTGCAGAAACAATCGCAGATGGAGTTCACGGACGGCTTACTCCACCTGGCGACATACCAGCGCTGGCAGCCGCACTGGAAAGCGTCCTTCTCGACAAGGCTGGGCAGAAAGCGATGCAAGCCGCGATCGCCCACCTCAGTTGCGGAGCCTTGTCGTGGGATTCAATTTCGCAGCAAACGCTCGAGGTGTATTCACGTCTCGGCAATGAACTCAACCATAGCAAAGCTCGCTTGCTTCCAACGCAAACACGGGCCACTTTATGAACCACGCACGATCGGACCTTGAGAGCTGCTCCCAAATGCGGCCTGACTCGCGAGCATCGAAACAGAGTTCGTCTACGCTTCGTGTAATCGCTTCGCGCAAACCACAAGTTGCGCTCCCTGCGGATGACGTTTCTTATGACTTCGTATCTCGACTTCACGCGCTCGGCCGCCAGCTCGCCCTTAAGTTCCGGCGGCTCTGCTTCGATGAGCAATGGATGGTCGCTGTGCGCCGCAAGATAAGCGGACCGGAGGCACTCGACATGAAGAACTTTTTCCTGTTGAAACCTCCGCGAGACCGCTTTTATGCCGATCCTTTTTTGGCTGAGCGTGGCGGGCGGAGTTACTTGTTTTTCGAGGAACTTATCTTTTCAGAACGGAAAGGTCTGATTTCTTGCATCGAATTTAATGAGCAAGGATTTATCGGTGCGCCATCCATGGTACTGGAAGCGGAACACCATCTCTCTTACCCATTTCTGTTCGAGTGGGATGGGCAGACGTACATGCTGCCAGAGAGCTGCGATAGCGGCCGCATCAAGTTATTCCGCGCGGTCGACTTTCCTCTTCGCTGGGAGTTCGCCGGCTGCCTCCTGGAAGATGTTTGGGCCGTAGACGCGACGATCTTCGAGCATGAAGGAAGATTCTGGATGTTCGCCGGGGGAGTTACAAAGAATGGGAAGATTAACAGCGAACTATTTCTTTATTACGCTGACTCACCTCTCGGACCTTGGCTTCCTCACGCGCGCAATCCGGTTGTTGCAGACGCTTCCAGAGCCAGACCCGCTGGGCAGGTCTTTACTTATGAAGGTCTGTTGATCCGCCCCGGTCAGGATTGTTCACGAAGTTATGGCGGTGCGATCACCCTAAATCGCATCGACGTGCTCTCACCTAAGGAGTATGAAGAGACTCCTATTAGAACGCTGGGACCGGAGTGGGTTTCCGGTGGCAAGGGTACTCACACTCTCAACCACTCAGAACATTACCAGGCGGCGGATGCGCGGATTCTTATCTTCCAGCCGAAACTGATTGCAAGAAAGCTATGGTGGTCTTTTTGCGGCCACCTCCTGAAACAGAAAACGTGAGGTTTTCGTTATGCGGCTCCTATTCAACAAACAAGTATTAGCTATTCTGTCTCTGACCTTTGCGCTTCCACTGTGGAGCCAGAATGTTGCCTCGCTTTCGCAGACTACTCCGGTGGATCACAACCCGTCTGTCGTGCTGCAAACTCAAGTGCCTTCCGAACTGCTGATCGGAAGTGGGGATCTGTTGCAGATTAGTGTGGAAGGCGCGCCGGAATTCATGCACGAAGTGCGGGTAAGCCGCGAGGGACAGATTACCTTGCCGATGATCGGAAAGATAACGGTCGGAGGACTTTCGGCAAGCCAGGCGCAGGACCTGATCGCCACGCGCCTGCGCGATGGAAAATATTTTCGCGATCCTCAGGTGAATGTATTCGCTAAGGAATACGCGACGCAGGGTATCTCCGTACTTGGGGAAGTAACCAAACCCGGTATCTACCCGCTTCTGGGAACACACACGCTCTTTGATGCCATCTCTGCCGCGGGCGGGGTTACCCCAAAGGCAGGCAAGAAAGTCATGATCATGCGCCGCGGTGAAACTGAGGCGCAGGTCGTTGAGATGCCCATTGGAATCCAAGACTGGAGCCACAGTAACGTCGAGGTCAAACCCGGCGACACTGTAATGGTCTCAAAAGCCGGAATCGTCTATGTTGTCGGCGATGTGAAGCTTCCGGGCGGATTTGTGATGGAAAACTCAAAAATGACAGTATTGCAAGCCATTGCGCTTGCTCAAGGCACAAATCCAACTGCATCCCTCGGCAAAGCAAAACTCATTCGCAAGTCCGCATCGGGTGAACAGAAGGAGACACCGATCGCGTTGAACAAGATCTACTCTGCGAAGAATCCTGACATGCCCCTCGAAGCGGAAGATATTCTCTTCATTCCGAATAGCAAGGCCAAGACTGGATTCCGCAAGGGCTTGGATACAATCATCAGCACCGCATCGGGCATGGCAGTCTATCACCCAATCTAAACAGCGCTATGCAAGGAGAGTACAGAATAAGCCGCCCGAGTCGGGCGGCTTATTCGTGCGCAGAATGTTCGTTTGTATCAAAAGATTGCGGTAATGGTGCGAAGCAATATTTGCAGGTCTCCCCGCAAGGAGGCGCGCGAAGCGTACTCCAGATCCAGGTCACTCTTCCGCGGAAGCACCTCGTGAACATAAAAAGATCGCAGTTCCGGTGGCGGGACCTCCGCCAGTAGCTCTTCTTCGTGCCGGAACTTCAGGGTAGCCCAACCCGTAATGCCAGGCGTGAGTAACGCCAATCGCCTTCGCCTCGACGGGTCGAGTTCGACGATAAACTCCGGAAGGTCGGGGCGTGGCCCGACTAAGCTCATATCCCCGCGAACAACATTGATTAATTGAGGTAACTCATCAAGCTTCCACTTTCTAAGTATGCGGCCGGCGCGGGTCACGCGCGTGTCCCCGGACTGGGTAACTCCAACGCCGGTGCTTGGCGTCATAGTGCGGAACTTAATGCACTCGAACTCACGTTCGTTGCGGCCGAATCGCTTTTGCCGAAATAGAACCGGACTGCCAGACGTTACTTTGACCACGGCCCCGACAAGCAGCATCACGGGAACGAGAGCAACCAGCGCGGGAATGGTGCAGAGTAAGTCGAGGGCGCGCTTTCCCGGCGCACTGCACCAGTTGCTGAGGGCGCCGGCGGCTTCTGAGATACGCGGCTCGATTTCGGTTGTGGCGTATATTCGATTCATGCGTACATCGATTTTCGTTTGCGATGTTCACTTACGATCTTTCCAACAGCTTCGATGACTCGCGTCTGTTCCTCACTGGTCATGCCGGGAAAAATCGGCAGCGAGAGACAGCGTAAATAAGAAGCTTCAGCGTTGGGAAGGTGACCCTCCCGATATCCATAGGTGCGCTGATAAAAGGGGTGCAGGTGCAAGGGAATGAAGTGAACGCTGCTTCCGATGCCTCGCTTCTTCAGTTCCTCCACAAACTGGTTGCGGTTAATATCAAGCAGGCCAGGACGTATGCGAAGAATAAACAGGTGCCACGCATGTCCAGCGGGTTCCTCGCCGAGAGGCGGATTCTCCAGTTCATCGAAAACTGAGAACGCCTCGCGATAACGCGCTGCCATCGCGCACCGTTGCTCGGCAAAATTGTCGCACCTGGCCAGTTGTGCCGAGCCGAGTGCCGCAAGCAGATCGCACAGGTTTAACTTGTAACCGGCGTCTTCGACCTCGTAATACCAGGAGCCTTCCTTTGAATATCTTTTCCAGGCGTCGCCGCTGATACCATGCAACCGCATTGTCGAGATACGGTGGGCGTAGTCATCGCGATCAGTTACGAGCATTCCGCCCTCGCCGGTAGTAATGGTCTTCGTTGCATAAAAGCTGAATGCCGTCAATTCGGAAATCGTGCCAATACGGCGTCCATGGTAGCTGGCCGGCAGCGCGTGCGCAGCGTCCTCGATCACCTTTAGCTGGTAGCGAGCAGCGATATTATGAATTGCGTCAAGGTCGCAAGGCTCGCCCGCAATATGGACGGGGATAATCGCACGAGTTCTCTCGGTAATACGCTTTTCAAGATCGCAAGGATCTACGTTGAAGGCATCAGGCATACTGTCGCATAACACCGGCCGCGCCCCAAAATAAGTTGCCACCTCCGCGGTTGCGGTAAATGTATAAGAGGGCACCAGCACTTCATCGCCCTCCTTGATTCCAATTGCATCAAGAGCCAATTGCAGTGCGGCTGTCGCCGAGTTCACGGCAAGCGCGTGTTTGCAACCGATGTATTCGGCGAACTCGCGCTCAAACCGCTGCGCGGCGGGTCCGGTGGTGAGCCATTGCGATTCCAACACGCGACGTACCGCTTCACACTCGTCTTGCCCGATCGATGGACGATGAAATGGAATAAACGAATCGCTCATTGTTAGCTCTCGCAATCATTCATAGTCACGGGAAAAGCAACTCGCCTAGGCAGCCTGACTATCTTCGCTTGCCAGCGCGGCCCGAGCGCGCCTGTAGGGCAATAGGATGTCGTGCCGATCCGTCTGGCAGAGCGCCTGAATTTCCTTGCTCGGTTGGTATTCCGGAACGATGTTGCAGATCGTAGCTATCAGGGCATGGACATTCTTTGCATCGCTGTGAGTTGCTAATTCGTTGAGCCATGACTGCACCTGCTCAAAACTTGGATGCATACCAGTGAGGACGCGGATCTTCTGATGGGTAGTCGGAACCATGCCCTCGGCTTCGAGGTGCAGTTCCTCGAAAAGCTTTTCCCCTGGTCGCAACCCTGAGAACACAATAGGAATATCGCGATCAGGCTCGTATCCGGAAAGCCTGATGAGGTTACGCGCAAGATCCACAATCTTGACCGGCTCACCCATGTCGAGCACGAATATTTCGCCGCCCTTCCCCATGCTCAATGCCTGCAATACCAGTTGCACCGCTTCCGGAATCGTCATGAAATACCTTTCGATCTCCGGGTGAGTTACCGTGACGGGGCCTCCACTGGCAATCTGTTGTTTAAAAAGAGGTATTACGCTGCCGTTACTGCCCAGTACGTTGCCAAAGCGGACAGCTATGAACCGCGTGTGCTGCTTTTGCAGCGCAAGAATCAGTAACTCCGCAATGCGCTTCGTTACACCCATGACATTGGTGGGCCGTACCGCCTTGTCGGAAGAGATCATCACGAAATCATCCACCTGGTACTGGCGGGCAACCAGCGCCACATTGTAAGTCCCGAAGACGTTGTTTGTGACTGCCTGAAAGCAGTGTCGTTCCATCATTGGGACGTGTTTGTAAGCCGCAGCGTGAAGCACCGATTGCGGCCGATGTTGGGCGAATATTTCGCGCAACAGATTGACGTCCAGAATGTCTCCGATCACGGGCACATAGTTGAGGTCCTTGTGCGTGGCCGCGAGTTCCATGCAGATCCGGTACAGATCGTTTTCCGAGCGCTCGAAGAGAATCAGGCTTCTGGGCTGAAGAGTTGCAAGCTGCCGCACCAGTTCGGAGCCAATCGAACCGCCTGCGCCAGTCACGAGAACTGTTTTGTTCCGGATCTTCGTCCGGATGTCATCGAGGCTGTTGGGAACTGGTTCACGGCCCAGGAGGTCCTCGACCCGCACATCCCGCACCTGGCTTATCAGGTCTGAGCGGCCAATCTGCTCCCTGAATGGAGGAAGAATTTTGAATTCAACGTTGCATTCACGGCAACTGGTCACGATGCGTTCGATCTCCGAGCCCTTTGCGGAGGGTAACGCAATCAGCACGCAGGCAACCTGATGACGTTCGACCAGCAGGCCGAGAGCTTCGGTCGTACCCAGCACCGGAATGTTATGAATCCTGATGCCTATTTTGCTGATATCGTCATCGACAAATCCCACCGGGGAGTAGTTCAACTCTGGTTGCTGGAGCAACTGGCGCGCGATAGATGCTCCTTCCCGATTCGCGCCTACCAACAGGGTCCGGCGCTGCTTGGTGTCTTGCCGAACCGTCTCCGTGTAAACGCGAACCGCAAAGCGCGCGCCTCCAGCAATCATGACGGTAAGCACCAGGTCGATAATAAACACGGAGCGCGGATAGCCAACCGGACGAAGCAAGTAATGAATGACGACAAACTGAATAGCGGCGCTGCAACAGGCAGCTTTCGCGATATCGATAAGGCTATGGACTCCCACGTAGCGCCACCAACCGCTCAGCAGACCAAAACAGAGGAAGACGAACAGTTTGATGGCAATCACGTACAGCAGCGTATGCGTGAGGAGGGCATGATTTTCCGCATTCAGCGTAAGATCAAACCGTAGCAGAAAGCTCAAGGAGTAAGTCAGAGCAAACAGGATCGTCTCGCAAGCGACAATAAGCAACCGCCGGTACGTAAGCAATGCGGCAGGAGTCGAGCTGTGCTGAGTATCATCGAAAACAATGTTTGACATATCACTTCCAAAAAAATCTAACAAACCAGTCAGTCCCGCCTTGGAGAAACCCGAAGCCGGAGCCTGGCGACGGAAAAACCGGCGTTCAGGCTGCAGCAGTATTCGCCGAGCAGAGTTCAAGGCACGATTCTTCGACCTTGACCGCCACCGATCGCATAATCAGATCAACCGATAGTACAAATCTCGTCTCTCCATCGCGACGGATAACCTTTCCCTTCCAGCCCTCGAGCGGCCCGTCGTTAACCCTCACCACATCCCCGGAGTGCAGGTAAGGAACCGGTTCCGCGCTATACCCAAGAGAAAGACAGGTGCGTAACTGCTCCACTTCAATATCTTGCAAGGCGATCGGCATTCCTCGCGAACCGACCAGTTGAATAAGTCCGGGAGCTTCGAGCACGCGCAAGCGGTCCTGCAGTGAAGTGTGAACGAAGACGTAGCCGGGAAACAGAGGAAGATTTAAAACTGCCCGTCTTTTATTCCAGATGTGGGTGGTCTTATGTAGTGGAAGGAAGACTTCCACTTGCTTCATCTGGAGATGAGCGGCAACTTTTTTCTCATGGCGCGCCTTCGTGTACGCAACGTACCAGCGCGCAATACTGCAGTCGGTGGCGCCATCATGATTTCCGAGACCTGCGGTATATCTGAGTTCTGACGTAAACATAGCTTGGGCCGCTCCATTGCTCTTTCGCGATTTGGTTTTCGTTGACGATCATTGGCCTACTAACGAGCAGCGCAACAGATCAAGTACGTACATACCTCAGACGCGGCAGAGTAGCCCAAGGTTGTTCGAAATGATGTAGGGAAGTGAATTAATTGCAGTACAGTGCAGTATTGACACTGTTGAGAGGAGCGCGATGCGCTTTCAGCGCAATGGGATGCGCTAAATTTCTATCTTCGTACTTACTCTGTTACTCTTGCGGGGCCGTGCAGGCAAGGCCCCGCCTCAGATTGAAAAAATTAAGTACGTTTCTTAATCCTGAGTAGATGGGCAGTTCACGTTAACGCCTCGCCTTCACCGCCGCAGCCAGTTCCTTTAACAGCCCGTACGTTTCATCCCATCCAATACATGGGTCTGTAATGCTCTGCCCATAAGTCAGCGGCTTGCCTTCCATCAGCGGCTGCGAGCCCGCAACCAGGCTGCTCTCAATCATCAGACCGATGATGCGCTTTTCGCCATTGGCGACCTGTGCGGCGACATCGCGGCACACCACAGACTGCCGCGTATAGTCCTTCTGGCTGTTCGCATGGCTACAATCAATCATCACCTGCGGCTTCTGTTTACACTTCTCCAGCCGGGCGCAGACTTCCGACACCGCCTCGGACGTGTAATTCACCATCTTGCTGCCGCCGCGCAAGATAACATGGGTCTCCGGATTGCCAGTCGTCACAAAGATCGCCGATTGCCCGTATTTCGAGTGGCCAAGGAAAGTATGCGGGTGTGCGGCTGAGAGCATTGCCTCAATCGCAATCTGCACATCTCCTGAGGTGGCATTTTTGAAACCGACCGGGCAGGAGAGCCCTGAGACTAACTCGCGGTGAATCTGGCTCTCCGTGGTGCGCGCGCCAATTGCGCCCCAGCTCACCAAGGCCGCCACGTACTGCGGCGAAATCATGTCAAGAAACTCGGTTCCGGCGGGCACGCCCATTTCGGCCAAATCCAACAGCAGGCGGCGCGCCAGGCGAAGGCCATCATTGATCTTGTAAGACTGGTCGAGGTAAGGGTCATTGATCAGCCCCTTCCAACCGATGGTCGTGCGCGGCTTTTCAAAATACACGCGCATCACGAGGATCAAATCGTTTGAAAGTTCGGCGGCGACTTCCTTGAGCCGAATCGCATACTCGCGCGCGGCTTTCGTGTCATGGATGGAGCATGGGCCTACCACTATGATGAGGCGCTTGTCTCGTCCGGCCAGCACGTTACAGATCGCGTTGCGCGTCTGGAAGACGGTTGCCGAGGCGGCATCCGTCATCGGCAGTTCCTCTTCGAGAAAAGCCGGCGGCAAAACCACTTTCGTCCACTTAATTCTCAGATCATCGGTCGCGTAGAACATAGCCAATTTGTCGATACTCACATCGCGCCGCGAGGAATACCTGCGCTGCGATGCTCACCTTCCTCCGGCCGCCAGGCCGGGAACCGTAATTTGCGAGATGTACGAGCGTAAAACGGACTCGGCTTGTCTGCAAGCATTTACGAACGAGAAGCGATCCACGGCGATTCGGCAGGCTGTGACTTTGGTCGCTGCCGCCATCCCAAACCTCCTGTAGCCTCGCTCCTGTAGTCCGAAAAAAGGGAGCTCTACCAATGTTCTGTTACCAGTGTGAACAAACCGCCAAAGGCCAGGGATGCTCGCAGATTGGCGTCTGCGGCAAGGATGACAATACCGCAACCCTACAGGATCTTCTCGTGCACGCCCTAAAGGGCGTATCCATGTTTGCGCATCGCGCAGCTCAGTTTGGGGTTCGGGACAGCTACTATTGACGAGTTCGTGGTGGAGGCGCTGTTTGCCACCCTTACCAATGTCAACTTCGACCCCGTCCGGGTCGCCGCCCTCATCGAAGAAACCGCCAAGGCCCGCGACCGCGCCCGTGAGTTGTATCTGGGCGCCGCCGCCGCCAAGGGCCTTGAACCCGAGCAGTTCAACGGGGCCAGCAAATTCCAGCCCGAAGGACATATCGACGGTCTGATCTCCCAGGGAAAATTTTACAGCATTCCCGCTGCCAACCAGAACAACGGCAGTGAAGTTGCCAACCTGCAGGAGTTAATCCTCTACGGCATCAAGGGAGTTGCTGCTTACGCCGAGCACGCCCGCCAAGTTGGCGGGACCGACGCCGGAGTCCACGCCACCATTCACGAGGTGCTCGATTTCCTGACCCATCCCGCGCCCTCGCTCGAAGATCTGCTGGGCTACGCGTTGAAGGTCGGCGAGTTGAACATGCGCGTCATGGGATTGTTGGACAAGGCCCATACCGACGCCTTCGGAAATCCTACCCCGACCGCCAGTTCGCCTGCACCCCGTAGCCGGCAAGGCCATCCTGATCAGCGGACACGATCTTGCCGACCTCGCCGCCCTGCTTGAGCAGACCAAGGACACCGGTATTCAGATTTACACCCACGGTGAAATGCTCCCGGGGCATGGCTATCCCAAGCTCAAGGCATACGCGCATCTGGCCGGCAACTACGGCGGCGCGTGGCAGGACCAGGCCGAAGAATTTGCCGCCTTCCCCGGCGCAATTCTGATGACCTCTAACTGCATTCAGCAGCCCAAGAACAGCTATGGGAACCGCATCTTCACCTCTGGCGCGGTGGCCTGGCCGGGACTCATGCACGTCTCCCGCAAGGACTTTTCTCCGGTCATTGCAGCGGCGCTGGCCGCGCCGGGCTTTGCCGAAACCGGGCCTGACGACACCATCCTCACTGGCTTCGGGCATCACGCCGTGCTCGGTGTGGCTGACCAAGTCGTGAATGCCGTGAAGGCCGGCAAGATCCGCCACTTCTTCCTCATCGGCGGATGCGATGGCGCGAAAAGCGGTCGCGACTACTACACTCAACTCGCAGAATCCGTACCCGATGACTGCATCATTCTTACCCTGGCGTGCGGAAAATATCGCTTCAACAAACTGCAGTTCGGCGACATCGGAGGGATTCCCCGTCTACTCGATATCGGCCAGTGCAACGATGCCTATTCGGCGATTCAAATCGCGGTTGCACTCGCCGGAGCCTTCGATTGCGGCGTCAACGACCTGCCACTTTCGCTCGTGCTCTCCTGGTATGAGCAGAAGGCCGTGGCGATTCTGTTGACGCTGCTGCATCTCGGCATCAAGAACATCCGCATCGGCCCGTCGCTGCCCGCGTTCATCAGCCCCGCAGTCCTCGGATTGCTGCAGAAGAATTACAACCTGATGGCGATCACCAATGCGGAGCAGGATCTCGCTGCGATTTTGAAGTAGCGCCTACCCACGAACACGAACTCCTTTTGCAACGTTTGGCCCCAGGAACTCTCCTGGGGCTTTTTGTTCTCAAGACTCGCTATCCACCGGCCGTTAAAACGTTCTCCCGGATCGCCTCAAGTTATGCGCAACCTTCTCCGATAGGGAGAATGAAGATGATTGTGCACACGCCAGTCCTGGCAGTCACTGGGAGCCAACACAAATGGACGAGTTCATCCCGGATTTTCTCATCGAAGGCAGTGAGTTGCTCGACCAGCTCGACCGCGACTTCGTGGAGTTCGAAAAGAACCCCGGCTCGAAAGAGTTGGTTGCGCGAATTTTTCGCGCCATTCACACCCTGAAAGGAACAAGCGGAGCCATCGGGCTTAAGAAGCTTGAGGCCGTCAATCATGTCGGCGAAAGCATTCTTTCCCGCATGCGCGACGGCAAGTTAAGCGTGAATGCGGAGATTACCTCCGCACTGCTGCGCATGATCGACGCGGACCGCCAACTGTTCGCCTCTCTGGAGAAGACCGGGCAAGAGGGCGACCTCGATTTTAGCGAAGTGATTCAGTCGCTCACGGAAATTTTAACGGCCCAGGAAATATCGAATGACGTCGCATTGAATAGAGCCGCGTCGAACGAAGCTACGTTGACGTCACAGAAAGCTGTTCAGGATGCCATCCAGGTCCAAAGTGAGTTGCGCGAGGAGACCACCAACAGCAACATCCGGGTGGATGTAAATCTTCTCGACAAAGTCATGAATCTCGTGGGCGAGCTGGTGCTGGCCCGGAATCAGGTTCTGCAATTCACCTCCAACCAGAAAGATCCAGCGTTCCTGAACACCGCCCAGCGCCTGAACCTGATCACCACCGAGTTGCAGGAAGGCGTTATGAAGACGCGTATGCAGCCAATCGGAAACATCTGGAACAAGTTTCCGCGAGTCGTACGCGACCTTTCGAACTCAACCGGAAAACTGGTGCGGCTTGAGATGGAGGGCAGCCAGACCGAACTCGACAAAACCATCATCGAGGCAATCAAAGACCCGCTCACGCATGTCGTTCGCAACTCGCTCGACCATGGCATAGAGACGCCCGCGGAGCGTGAAGCAGCGGGAAAACCGCAGCAGGGATCGCTCTTCTTGCGAGCCTTCCACGAAGGCGGACAGGTCAACATCGAAATCTCCGATGATGGTGCGGGACTCGATCTGGAGGCGATCAAGGCGAAGGCTGTCGAGCGCGGAATTGTGACTCCGCAGCACGCCGCCGCAATGTCTGACCGCGAGATCGGGAACCTGATCTTCCTGGCCGGGTTCTCGACCGCGCGAAGGGTTACAAACATCTCCGGCCGTGGCGTTGGCATGGATGTCGTTAAGACCAACATCGAAAAGATCGGCGGCACGGTTGACGTCACTTCAGTACGCGGCCGCGGCACCACGCTGAAGATCAAGATCCCTCTCACTCTGGCGATCATCCCTGCCCTCATTGTCACAACGGGGGCCGAACGCTTCGCCATCCCGCAAGTGAGCCTGGTAGAACTCGTCCGGCTTGAAGGCAAAGCGGCGGAGACGGGCATCGAGATGATTCAGGAAGCGTCTGTGTATCGCCTTCGTGGAAACCTTCTTCCGGTGATCTATCTCAACCGCGAACTGAATCTCAACGCCAAGAGCAGCAAGGCCGCTGAGGAATCCATCAACATCGTGGTGCTTCAGGCAGACGGGCGCCAGTTTGGCCTGGTAGTAGATGAGATCAACGACACCGAAGAGATCGTGGTCAAACCCTTAGGCAAGCAATTAAAGGGAATCTCTTGCTTCGCCGGAGCCACCATCATGGGCGATGGCAAAGTCGCTCTGATTCTTGACATCCTCGGGCTCGCGCAACTGGCATCGCTGGCCGGAGAGTCCCGCGATCATGGCGCCGGCGCCGCGCAAACAGGTTCGGGCGAGAGTGCCGAACAACGCGAATCGTGGCTGCTCTTCCGGGTCGGCAATCGTGGAAAGCTCGCCGTGCCGCTGTCGATGGTATCGCGGCTGGAAGAGTTCGACCCGGCCGCGATTGAGATCTCCGGCAATCAGCGTGTGGTTCAGTACCGCGGAGAAATCATGCCGCTGGTGAGCGTCGCCGATGCGCTGCAACTGACGGCACTCGCCGCCCGCGAGGGGCCCATGCAAGTCGTTGTGCACTCGGAGGGCGGCCGCAGCGTGGGTCTGGTCGTAGACGAGATTCTCGACATCGTCGATCAACGCGTCTCGATTAACAAGCAGTCCGGCAACGCGCGCCTGCTTGGTTCCGCGGTCATCCAGCAGCACGTCACAGATCTGCTCAATGTACCGGAACTTGTTATGTCCGTCGCCGGCGCGGGGAGGATGGCATGAGCGCAACTCAGCAGCAGTTCTGTACCTTCTTCATTCAAGGTCTTCTCTTCGGCGTCGAGGTCGAGACGGTTCAGGAAGTGATTCGGCATCAGGAGATGACCGGGGTTCCGCTTGCGCCGGAGGTCGTTGCCGGATTGATCAATCTGCGCGGCCAGATCGTCACTGCGATCGATCTCCGGCGGCGGCTTGGGGTGCGCGAGCGGCTCGATGGTGAGCTGCCGATGAACGTAGTGATTCGCACCGGGGATGGAGCGGTGAGCCTCCTGGTTGATGAGATCGGGGATGTAGTGGAGGTCGAAGAAAAGGATTTCGAAGTTGCGCCCGAGACTCTGGCCAGCACCAGCCGGGAACTCATACGGGGCGTTTACAAACTCAAGAACGAACTGCTGCTGGTTCTCGACACGCAGCGGTCGGTGAACATCAGCGCAGCGGCAGGCGCCGGCGGACCGGGCGCGCACTAACCAGAAAATTCACAAGAAATGAGGAAGCCAAAATGGCAGGAAAAGGATCGGCAGTTGGAGTGGGTCGCACATTTGGGAACGGAGCTTCGCACGCTGCGGGCGGTGAATTAACGCACGCCGTTGCTTCCGAATTCGATCGTTCCATGAACAAAGCCAGCTACATTGACGACACCCCGGTGCCGGTCGTCGTTTTAGATTGCGACCACACGATTGAATACGTGAATCGCGTCGCAGCTTCGCTTGCGGGCATCGCGCAGGAATCGTGCGTCGGGCTCAAACTGTGGGATGTGTTTGACAATCCGGCCTGTCGTAATGGAACGTGCGTCGGCTCCCGTGCAATCCGCGAAGGACGTCCCCAGTCTGGCGATTTTGAATGTGTGATCCGGGGCCGCAAAAAGCCAATCCATTCCTATGTTTCACCGCGCTATGACGACCAGAACAAAATCATCGGGATTGTCCAGGTCATGCAGAACTACTCCGAGGAACAGCGATTCGCAGACGAACTTTCCAGACTCGTACAGGCCTCTCACAACGGCCAACTGAGCGAGCGTGGCAAGGCCGAGGATTTCCAGGGCCGCTATCGCGATCTCGTAACGGAAGTCAACGCCATGCTTGACGCCATCCTGCTGCCCATCGGCGAAGCCAACCGCATCCTGGCGCAGATCTCCGACGGCAAGATCGACGAGTTGATCGCACAGACCTACAAGGGCGACCACGAGAAGATGAAACAGGCCATCAATACCGTGGCTACGGTCTTGCAGAATCTGGTGGCAGATACGAACATGCTCACCAAAGCCGCTCTGGAGGGCAATCTCTCCACCCGTGCCGATGCCAGCCTGCACCACGGCGACTTCCGCAAGATTGTGGAAGGTGTCAACTCCACGCTCGACGCGGTCGTTGGACCGATGCAGGACGTGAGCGCGGTGCTCACCAAAATCGCCGGAGGAGACTTCACCGCTCTCGTCACCAACAAGTATGCGGGCGATTTCGACCTGCTGGGCGGCGCCGTCAACACGCTCTCCAAGTCTGTGCGCTCTGCTCTTGAGCAGATTGGACGCAACGTATCGTTGTTGGCCAGTTCGTCAGAAGAGCTGAACAAAGTCAGCCAGTCGATGGGCTCCAATGCCGACGAAACCGCAGCCCAGGCAAATGTGGTTTCGGCGGCCGCCGAACAGGTCAGCAACAACGTTCAGACCGTTGCCACCGGGGCTGAAGAGATGAGCGCCAGCATTAAGGAGATCGCCAAGAACACAGCCGAAGCGACTCGCGTTGCAACCTCAGCCGTTCGCACCGCCGAGGTAACAAACGTGACCATCTCTAAACTCGGACAGAGCAGCGCCGAGATCGGCCAGGTTATCAAGGTGATCACGTCCATCGCCCAGCAAACCAATCTGCTTGCACTCAACGCCACCATCGAGGCCGCGCGTGCAGGCGAAGCCGGCAAGGGGTTTGCGGTGGTTGCCAACGAGGTGAAGGAACTCGCCAAAGAAACCGCCAAAGCCACGGAAGACATCAGCCGGAAGATCGAAGCCATCCAGGGCGATACGAATGGAGCCGTCTCGGCCATCAGCCAGATCAGCCAGGTGATCGGTCAAATCAGCGACATCCAGACCACGATTGCCAGTGCCATCGAAGAACAGAGCGCAACCACCAACGAGATCGGGCGCACCCTCGCGGAAGCGTCCAAAGGAAGCGCCGACATCAGCAAGAATATTGGTGGAGTTGCAGATGCCGCACGAGCCACAACCGTGGGGGCTACGGACACGTCGAAGTCCGCACATTCGCTCGAAAAGATGGCGGCTGAACTGCAAACCTTGGTGTCGCAGTTCCGTTACTAGCTGCATAGGTCAGGCGCAGCCGCCGGATGTGCTTCCTTCGGCTGCGCTCTGATTCAGATGCCGTGAAAGGAGACATCATGCAGGCTTTGGTCGTTGACGATTCATCGACGATGAGGAAGGTCCTCAAATCCATCCTGACCGGCGCGGGCTTTGAGGTGCTTGAGGCCAAGTGCGGCTTCGACGCACTCGAATGTCTGCAGCAAAGCTGCGCAGACCTGGCGCTCTTCGACTGGAACATGCCTGAGATGAACGGAATCGAGCTACTCGGAAAAGTACGGGCGGATCACCGCTATGACAACTTGAAAATCGTTATGGTTACCACCGAGAGCGAACAATCGGAGGTGGAACGGGCGCTCCGCGAGGGTGCAAATGAGTACATCATGAAGCCGTTCACCAAGGACTCGTTCCTAACCAAGTTGCAGATCATCGGACTCATTCAATGAAGTATCGAGTGCTGGTCGTGGACGACTCTGTCGTGATGCGCCGAATCGTCAAACAGGCGCTGGAGTGCGATCCGGACATCGAGGTCGCGGGGGTCGCGGCGAACGGCAGGATTGCGCTAGACATGGCCGAGCAGTACGCGCTCGACGCCATCACCCTCGATATCGAAATGCCGGAGCTGGATGGTCTGCAAACTCTTCGCGAGTTGCGCAGCCGTGGCGTCGTAACGCCGGTAATCATGTTCAGCACGTTGACGGATCGAGGCGCACTGGCCACCCTGGACGCCCTTGCGGCCGGCGCCGATGACTATGTTGCCAAACCCGCGAACGTGGGCAGCGTGCAGGACAGCATTCTGCGAATCCGTCTGGAACTCATTCCCAAGATCAAAGCGCTCTGCTGGAAGATAAACAAGAAGCGATCTGCGGTTGCCTCGGATTTTCCGGTCGCGGCTAACCCAATCGCCACGGCGCCGATTTCTTCCATCGCAGATCCCCTTGCGCAATCGCGTCCCGGCACAGAGCAGCGAGTGAACGTAGTAGCGATCGGCACATCGACTGGAGGACCGAACGCGCTTTCGGAGGTGATTCCGCACCTTCCGGCACATTTTCCGGTTCCGGTGGTGATCGTTCAGCACATGCCGCCGACGTTCACCCGCTTCCTGGCCGAGCGTCTTAGCGCAGCTTCTTCGCTCGTTGTGCAGGAGGCAGTATCGGGCGCGCTGATTGAGCCAGGACACGCCTGGATCGCTCCCGGCGACTTCCACATGAATCTTCGTCGTGAGAACTCATCGCTTCGCCTTGGTGTCTTTCAATCTCCGCCTGAGAACTCCTGCCGCCCTTCCGTCGATGTCCTGTTTCGGTCAGTGGCGGAGGTATTCGGGGCGAACGCGCTGGCCGTGATCATGACCGGCATGGGGCAGGATGGACTGCGTGGCTGTGAACTCATCAAGGAAGCTCACGGCCAGGTCATCGCACAGGACGAAGCCAGCTCCGTGGTGTGGGGGATGCCAGGATATGTGGCCAAGGGCGGCCTGGCCGACAGCATACTGCCCTTGACGGAAATTGCGAATGAGATTGTTCGCAGGGTCCAGCGCGGGCGCCGCGAGCGGTCGCAAACTTCTGCAGGCAGCGTGCCGCAATTTCGCGCGCAAGGCGGTGAACGTGGGGCTTGAATCGCAAGAATTCGAATACTTGCGGCAATTTTTGGCGCACCACTCCGCCATCATGCTGGATGAAGGTAAGGGATACCTTGCGGAATCGCGTCTGACGCCATTGGCGTATCAGGAAGGGATGGATTCGGTGCAGGATCTGCTTGCACAAATCCGGCAGACTTCATTCTGCGATCTTCACCGCAAGGTTCTCGATGCCATGATGAACAACGAGACCTGGTTCTTTCGCGATCATCTTCCCTTCGAAGCGCTGCGCCAAGTCATCATTCCGGAGCTCATTGCGGACCGCGCCGCACTGCGACGGCTGAATCTCTGGAGCGCCGCCTCATCCAGCGGACAGGAAGCTTATAGCATTGCAATGATGATTCAAGAAGAGTTCGGAGGACTGCCCGGTTGGAGCATATCGGTACTCGGAACCGATCTGTCTTCGGCCATACTGGAGCGGGCCCGCTCAGGCCGCTATAGTCAGCTCGAAATCAACCGCGGCCTGCCGGCGAAGTATCTTGCCAAGTATTTCACCCGCGAGGGAGCGGACTGGATACTTTCTTCAAGCATTCGAAACATGGTGGAATTTCGCGAGTTGAACCTTGCGGGGCCGTGGTGCAATATGCCCAGGTTTGACGCTGTATTCTTTCGCAACGTGCTGATCTATTTCGATGTCGAAAAGAAACGCGAGATGTTCAGCCGTCTTCTCTCCACGATGAAGCCGGACGGTTACCTGCTGCTCGGGGCCGCCGAAACGACCTATGGCTTGAGCGATAGCTTTGCCAGAATCTCATGGGACAAGACCGCTTATTTCCGGCCAAAAATGTGAGGTACGGGAATCGAGTCAGACCGGCGAAGTTAAGACCTTCGCAGTTATGGGTGGGCTAAACGAGGCCGGGATCAGGCTCTCCGGCGGAGATCCGGCGCGCCTTGGACTGCTTCCGCCGCAGCCAGCTATAACCACCCATCAGCACGGAGCAGACCGCGATGAAGCTGATCGACCACTTGGCCGAGCGCGTGAACATATCCATCCAGTTGAAGGCGCGCATGGAGAGCACTCCCGCCAGCAGCATGATCAGAATCCACACCAGCGAGCCAATGCCGTTATAAATATGAAAGCGCAGGCGCGGCAATCGTGCAGCCCCTGCCACGGGAGGCGCCAGGTGCGCCACGCCTGGAATCCACTTGGCGTACAGCAGCGAAATACCCTTAAAGCGCTCCAGCCCGTCGTAGGCCTTCTGCTCCAGCGAATCCGGCACGAAGGAGATGCGGCACATGGCGGCAATCACCTTACGCCCCCGCCAGCGTCCCAGTTCATACCACATGGCGTCACCGATCAGGCAAGGCACAGCCGTGGCCAACAGCACCAGCCAGAACTGAATGGGATTCACCGCCACCATGGCTCCAGCCGCCAGTAGCAGTGGAGAAATAAACACCGGCACTCCAAGCCGCTCGCCCAGGGTTGCCAGGAACATCCATAGCGCGCCGTGACGGGTCAGTAAAGTTGTCTCTGCCGGTAAAAACATCTACTCGCTTCTCTCCCAAGGCGCATGCGGCCGCCGTAAGCTCTTCGCCGACGAACGCTACGTCTCCTCTTACCAGTGTACCGGGAAATCGGACGAAATTCGTCAGGCTTCTTACGGCTTTGTGAATTTTCCTCACCCTAGGTTCAGCTCGCTTTGGACATGATGATCGGCTGTCCATCGTCGCCAAAGCGTCTATTTATAGGAAAGCCCAGGCGCTCCCAACCCGCTAGTCCGCCGGCAAGCGGGCGCACACGATTTATGCCGAGTTTGTGCAGTTGTTTGGCTACCATCGCCGAGGTTTCCTCGTTTGGACAGGTGCAATAGAGCACAATGTCGCGATCGGCCGGAAACTCCATCCAGCGCTGGGCTATCTCATCTGGATTCATCCGCAACGCATTTGGCAGGGTGCGCGGCGCTACCAGAAAATCCAGCGGATGCCGCAGGTCGACGATGACTGGTTCCTCACCCGCTTCCACCTGCCGGTGAAGCTCTTCGGGAGAAATGCGCGCCATGCGTAGCGACTTCAGGAATTGCTGGCGTTGCCAGTAGCTGTGCACCACCAGAACCAACGAGACGATCACAGCCAGCGATACCGCCCACCGCGCCGTGATTACAAACACGCCGAGCCAGTCTATGGTGAGCACCGAGAGATAGCCGGTCGTCAGTAGCACGGCCAGCCAGAAAATTGAGCCCGCCGCGTTGTAAAGATGAAAACGCGACCGCGGCAACCGGACCGCGCCTGCCATCGGCAAGGCAAGGCGCGCTATGCCAGGAACCCACTTCGCCCAGAGCAGCGAGCGACCGGTGTGCTGAGCCAGCGCCTTCTGGGAGCGCCGCACGCAGGAGTCTGGCTGGAACGACACCCGGCACAGCAGTCCTAACAGCGCATTACCCTTCCAGCGGCCCAACTCATACCAAACAGTGTCGCCGGCCAGGCAGGCAACAGTGGTCGACAGCAGCAGCAATCCAAAGGGCAACCTACCCATCGCCGCCAACGCGCCAGCGGCAATCAGCAGCGGAGTCACTAATAAGGGAAGGCCGAGGCGTTCACCCAAGGTCATGGCAAACATCCAGAGCGTGCCATGCCGCGCCAGAAACTGAAGATCGGCAGGCTGTACCATGGATATCTCCTTCCGCGTCGAATCGCCGCCCCGTTCTTATTTTTGTGCGAACAAGTGCCTACTAACAGGATGCGAGGCGACCGCGGTCGGGTTCAGTTAACGTTCAATTCCGGCTCTCAGTGCCGCGGCTGGAGATCTGGGATCGGCACCTGCTGGTAACCAGCGGGCGGCAGGAAGTGCGAGCCATCGATGGAGGTTCGGGAGAAGCCTCCCATCTCGGTTGTGGTTTCCATCAGCACCATGCTGGTTGGCTGCGGCGAAGCGCTGCTACCAGCGGCGGCAGCGGGTGGCGGATCGTTCTTTTTCTTGTGGCCAAAGCCGCCCATCATCGAGCCGAATCCTCCGAGTTTGCTGGCGATGGCCGAGGTAGCAGCGTTGTTAGCTCCGTCTTTGGCCGCGTCGCCCGCCGAAGGATGCGGAGCGCTCTGATTGGCGTCGGGAAGTGGAGCTTCCGAGGCCGCCGGAAGCGGCTTTCCGTCGACCGTGCTTCCCATGCGCATCACGGTGTATATGGGAACTCCTTTGAGTTTCGAAACCTCCTTTGCCATCTCACCGTAGCCCTGCTGTGAGCCGACCGGCGCTGCCTGTCTCTGCTGCCGCATGGACGCCACCATGGAAGAGAATGCGGCGCCGTAAACTTCGCCGAGCTTCTTCGCGTAACGCTTGTTGAATTCACGCACCTCATCGTAGCCGGGAATTTCCCGAGTCAGCCATAGGTCGTTCGTCATGGCGAGATTGCCGCTCTGACCGCTCTGCTGGTCGGTGGCCTTGAGGGTGAGAGTGAGGATTGATTCGCTGGTATCCACGCCGCTGAACTGCTGCTTCGCTCCGGTTTCGCGCACGGCGATGTCGAAGTTGAGCTGAGGAGGCTTGGTAGTGTCAGGCGCGGGCTGCGCAGGCTGGGACTTGGGCGGCGGCTGTTGGGCAGCCTCACGCTCGGCCTCCAGGAGCCGCTCCCGCATTTGCTCGAAGGTGATGGTGTAATACTGCTTCTTCTTGTGATCGATATGGGTGACCGTCTCTTTGTCGAGGTCGACGATCTCAGAGGAGTCGGGATCATTCCGCGCCATGCGGTTTCCCGAGACGTAGACGCTGTGCACGACGGGAGCGCCAGCCTCTCTGGCTTCCTTGCTGAATTTGCCGGCGAATTTCATCATGCTCATCAGGGAGCCGCCGGTAATCTTTGTGGTCTCGGTGTACTGGAAATCGGCGAAGATGCTTGCAGGCATGGCGAGCGCAAGTATGAGGAGACAGGCAACGCGACCGCGCACTTTAATACCTCCGTCCGGCAGTCAAGCAGTGTAGTACGAGACTGGCAGCGAATCTATTGTCCTCTCGCAAGGAATTAGGAGGCCGCAAGCAGTGTACGAAAGAAGTTGCCGGAGTGAACCAACACTGGCGGCGCGGCTGGCATCGTCTACGAGCGCCTTAGCCTTTCCTCTTAGCACGGCGACAGGATATGATGAAATCTCGCACGGGAAATTACGGAGGCACGCATGATACCCCTGCTTGTGTTCGTTGCCATTCTGGTTGTGGCCGGCATTATCGTGGGCGGAATGTACAACGGCCTGGTACAGCTCAAAATCCGCGCCGACAGCGCGTGGTCTGACATTGACATTCAACTCAAGCGCCGTCATGACCTCGTCCCCAATCTGGTCGAAACCGTCAAGGGCTATGCGGCGCACGAAAAGAGCACGTTTGAAAACGTAGCCCGCTCCCGTTCCGCCGCCATGTCCGCCACATCCACCGAAGATCGCGCCCAAGCCGAAGGCCAGCTCACCCAGGCCCTGCGCGGATTGCTCGCGGTCGCCGAGGCCTACCCGGAGTTGAAGGCCAACACTCAGTTCCTGTCATTGCAGCAGTCGCTCTCTGAGCTGGAAGATGCACTGCAGAACTCGCGCCGTTACTACAACGCTGTGGTGCGCGACCTCAACACCAGAATTCAGTCAGTCCCGACGAACATTATTGCGGGGATGTTCAACTTCCAACCGCGGCAGTTCTTTGAGATCGCCGATCCTACCGAACGCACCGTTCCAAGCGTGAAGTTCTAACCTCAGATCAACATGAATCGGACCCTGGGTTATAGATTAGGTCATAGATTACGTTCGACCTTGCTGAACCCCAGCCATATTCGCTGGGGTTTCTTGCTAGCTGTCCTGCTCTTGCTGGCGGCGCCATCGTTTGCCCGCTCATGGCGGATCGCCCGCTTTGATGCCCGCTACACCATCGCCGACAACGGCGAGGTGCTGATCGAAGAGGATATCCATCCGTCGTTTGAAGGCACCTTCAACGGCATCCTGCGCGAGATTCCGGTCGAGTATCCCGGCCCCAACGGAACTGCCTACAAGCTGTTTCTCAAGGTGGATTCGGTCACCGATGAGAACGGCCAGAAGATCAAGTACGAGCAGAGCACGCGCACTGAGCCCACGCGCAACGGTCCCGACCATCAGTTTCTGGTGCTCAAGATCTACGCGGGAGGCACCGATACCGAGCGCACCGTGCGCATTAGCTATCACGCCGTCAATGCCGTTCGATTCTTCGACGATCACGACGAGTTCTACTGGAACGTGACTGGCAATGACTGGAAGGTGCCCATCGACGAGGCCTCGGCATTCGTCGCCCTGCCCAGCGCCGCCGGCGGACAACTCAAGGCACAGGCCTTCACAGGCGGCTACGGATCGCGCGGGCAGGAAGCCACTACCAACATCGACAGCAGTAATATCAGCTTCCAGACCTCAGCTCCTCTCGCACCCCGTAGCGGACTCACCATCGACGTCTACATTCCCAAGGGCATTCTCAAGGAGCCCTCCTGGTTCACCCGCTATGTCATCTGGTTCGTAGCCGGCAACCCCGGCGCGCTGCTTCCGGTGTGGGCGTTCGCTGTCATGTTCGGCCTCTGGTGGTGGAAGGGACGCGACCCCGATCCAGGCGTCTCCGTCGCTCCGATGTATGAACCGCCCAAGGGCCTGACCCCCGCCGAGGCAGGCACCCTGCTCGCCGACGACATCGAGGCCCGCGATATCACATCGACACTCATCGATCTTGCCGTCAAGGGCTATCTCAAAATCATTGAGAGCGATGACAAGGTGCTCTTCATCACACATAAGGATTACATCCTCCGCCTGATGAAGCCGCGCCCTGAGTGGCAGAATCTTGCGGCTCACGAGCTCGAGGTGCTCAACAACATCTTCCCCGAGGTTACCGCCGAGGAGACCACCCTCTCCAGTTTGAAGAACCGCTTCTACATCGCCCTGCCCTCGATTCGCCAGGAAATCATGGACTCGCTGAAGAGCAAAGATCTCTACTCCACCGATCCCGAGTCCGCCAAGGGACTTGCTCTGGTCGGTGTGCTCTTGATTGCCCTGCCATTCGCCTGGCTGCAGATGACCGGGGCGATCCGGCTCACCAACTCTCCGCTGGTGTTGATCATGGGCGTGCTGCTCACGATTCTCATCGTCTTCCTTTTTGGCCGCAAGCTTGCCGCCAAGACCGTGCGCGGCGCGCGCACCCGCGTTGCCTGCCTAGGCTTCAAGGAGTTCATGACCCGCGTCGACGGCGACCGCATCAAGCGCATGCCGCCGGACACCTTCGAGCGATTCCTGCCGTACGCCATGGCGTTCGGCGTCGAGCAGCACTGGGCCAAGGCTTTCCAGGGACTGCTCACCGAACCGCCCTCCTGGTACGTCGGCTCCTCGCTACGGAACTCCGGGCATGATGTGGACTCCGCTGCTATTCACGAACTCCATGACTTCGTTCTCCAACTCGGCCTATCAGTCCTTCTCCGCCGCGCCGCAGGCCGCGTCCAGTGGCTCAGGTTTCGGCGATGGCGGCAGCCTTGGCGGTGGAGGCGGCTTCTCCGGCGGTGGATTCGGGGGTGGCGGAGGCGACGCCTTCTAAGCGCCGCCTCCGCGTTCTGCCGCGTTGCGCAGCAATCTGCAACACTGAATTGCTCAGCTCGAGGCCTGTGCCAGCCTGCTCTGGCTAATGCCGGAGCTTGTTCCTGTTTTGCCTTTGCCGTAGTCCTGCCAACATCGGAGCAATTTCGCACATCCAACTTATTCTCCAAAGCCCGAGGTTTTGTGATGTCTGAAGTTATGCCCAATGACAAAGGTCCGCCCGACCCCAATTCCGAAGCGCGCCGCCCCGTATCTCCTCGTGTGGAGGGGATAACCTCCGCGTGGGAGCCCAAGGAGCATGTCCCGGAAAGCGAAGTACCCGATCCCCTAGTGGTTGAGGCCGCGCGTGGACTCTTCCTGGAGCAGGGAGGTCGAGGCGGCATGACGGGCACAGCCGAGCGCATCGGCAGCGCCGTCGGTAGCGCACAGCGCCAGATGCGAAGGGGATTGCAACTGGTGCGCCGGCTTCCCTCCTCCGGCTCCGAGCATGCCGCCCAGATGGAGCAGGAGATCCTGGACCGCGCTGCCAGAACTCTACAGGAGATTGGCGTAGAAGCTGCCGATATCCGGCACCAAGCCGCGCGCCGCCTGGATGAATGGAGCGGGGAGGCCGAACGACGCTTGCAGCAAGCCCGCGCTACACTCCCCCGTCTGCGCACGCAGGCACAGAAGTTTGCCGACGAAAAACCATTGCAAACCATCGGCGTCGCTGCCGGAGTGGGCTTCGTCCTCGGTGTGGCGCTTCGAATCAGAAAGAGGTCTCACCGTGGCTAGCCGCTCGTTCTACCCGCCTGACAAGCCATTGGCGCAGGTACTCTCTGAATTCAAAGAGGAGTTGAGAGAGTTTGCCGCTACTCGCATCGAACTGCTGCGTTCTGAGATGCGAGAGAAGATTGCGACTGCCAGTGCGGCTTTTGCGGCGATCGCCGTCGGAGCCGTAGCAGCCCTGATAGCCACCCTGTTTCTGGGCGTTACTGTCGTCGCTCTGATCGCCATGGGCTTCGGTGGTGGCGCTGGGGCCTGGGCCGCAGCCTTTGCCATCGTGGGAGTCTTCTTCCTGCTCGGCGGTGGCTTGTTGCTCGCGTTCGGCGTCAGACAACTGAAGGAGCAGGGGCTCAAGCCAGAGCGTACCCTACGCATCCTGAAAGAAGACCAGATCTGGTTGCGGAATGAAACGAGAAGCGCACGATGACCGAACCACTCCCCAATTCCCTGGAACAACGCGCCGCCGTCGAGCGGGAGCGCCTGCATAATTCGGTAAGCGAACTGCGCGAGCACCTGGATGTGCAAAAAACTGCCCGAAATCACGTCTGGCGAGCTTCCGCAGCGGCGGGAATTTTGGCTCTGGTCGTAGGGTACGGCCTCGTCGGCGCGTTCACCGAATGAGTGCCGAAGGGCAGCCCGAGGGGCCTATTTCCGAGCCGCAGCCCGGCCCGTTGCGGATAAATGATTGATTCTCTGGATACTAGGGGAAATTCCGGTCTTCCGTAACCAGCCAAGTTCATGACATAATCCAATTTTCAATGTTACTCAGGTCTGAGTAGCGACTTGCGGGGAGTGAATGTGACCGACATCCGGACAAGTAGACGATTTCCAGTGCATTTGCCGCTCAAGGTTTTGGGAGACCAGAACATCTCCATGGGAAGCACGGCAAATATCAGCGCGGCCGGAGTATATCTCTGGATTGATGGTGAGCTCGAAGTCGGCTCCTCCATTGAGTTTGAGATGACGATTCCCCATGACGTGATTGCCGCCGGCAATGACGTTCGCCTGCACTGCCATGGTCGAGTCGTGCGCTGTGACCAGAGCGCGGAGGCCGGGCACACCGGCGTCGCCTGCGTTATCGAAGGCTATGAATTTTTGCGCACCGCTGAAGCGGGAGGCGAATAGATGCTGAAGATTATTCTTGCCGACAACCAGGCGATCTTTCGCGCTGGCATCGCCAAAGTTCTCGCCGTCGAGGACGACGTCCGCATCGTAGCCCAAGCTCAGACCGTCGAGCAGGCCATGATCGCCATTGAAAAATTTCGCGGCTCGGTGATGATCTACGCCTCCAGCTTTCTTCCTGACACGGCGCGAATTGGCGGCCTTGGCGCGCGAATCCGGAATTCAGCTCGTAGTCATCGCCGAAAATAGCGAGCCGCCGGAGCGTTACTTGAGTGCAGGCGTACTCGGCTTGATCTTCCGCTCCGTGGACAGCGCCGAACTCCTGCGCTGCGTGCGAAAGGTCAACGCCGGCGAGAGCTTACGTACAGGATCTGCGCACCCAGACTTGCAACCCGGAGACCGATGATTTCGTCGGCGCCCGTGTACGTGACCGCCTTACACCCAAGGAGTTGAAGATTGTCGCCCTCATCGTACAGGGCTTCAAAAACAAAGAGATCGCCACCCTTCTTGGGACTACCGAGCAGGTGGTGAAAAATTATTTGCGCAATGTTTACGACAAGATCGGCGTCTCCGACCGCCTTGAACTTGCGCTTTTCACCATTCATCATCGGATTCTGGCCGAAGCCGCCGCCGCCAGCGCGGCGGCCATGCGCACGAGCCCCGTCCAAGTCCCGGAAGCACCGCTTAGCCAAACGCATTGCAAAAAAAGCGCGGCCCATAAGCCGCGCTTTTTCAGTTTAAAATTCTGGCACGTGCCTAATGCTGCGACGCCCGTTCGCTCGCCTTGAGCAGTTCATTCACGATGGTTACCAATTCCTCCGGATTCACTGGCTTCTCCAGGTAGAGATCCGCCAGCGGCTCCGCTGATTGATAGGCCTCCGCAACATATCCGGAGACCACCACGACCGGCATCGTAGAGTGGTTCTTGGCCGCTTGCACAACTCCGCGGCCGTTGCCGTCTCCCAGCCGCCAATCCGTTACCACCGCGTCGTACTCATTGTTCGTTCATCAGTCTCAATCGCTTCGTGCGCCGAGGTCGCAGAAGTAACGACGTGCCCGGCTTGCTCCAGAATCGCGCACTTCAGCTTTACAACGTGCGGCTCATCGTCGATACATAGAATTCGCGCCATGAAACCCCGCAATCACTGCAACGGCTACGGCCGCACGGGTCAGATCAGCTCCAACTTCTGTCCGCCCCATTCTCAGCAGCCAACACCTGCTTGTCAATGACGCCCCGGTGAATAGCCTGTAAACAAAGCAGCGGCCATTCACAAGGAGTCTCGTTTTACAACTTACGCGCAATGGATTTCGCCTGCATAAACAACAGCAGGTAATCCGGTCCACCCGCCTTGGAATCCGTGCCCGACATATTGAAGCCGCCAAACGGATGCGCGCCTACCATCGCCCCTGTGCACTTGCGGTTGATATACAGATTGCCGACGTGGAACTCCTGACGCGCCAAGTTCCATCCTCTCTTCCGAATTGGTGTAAACCGAACCGGTCAGCCCAAACTCGGTATCGTTGGCAATGCGCAGCCCTTCGTAGAAATCACGGCAGCGAATGACCGCCAGCACCGGCCCGAACACCTCCTTCTGCTCCAGCGTGTCGCCCGGCTTCACCTCGGAGATGATCGTGGGCTCGATAAAGTAGCCCTCTTTTCCCTCCACCGCACGTCCGCCGGAGATCACTCGACCGCCTTCCCGCACTGCTTGCTCAATGTAGCCGAGAATTGATTTTCTCGCTGCCTCATTGATCACCGGGCCAAGGCTGGGGTTGTCTTCTGCCGGGCCCACAGTCAGCCGCTCTGCCCGGTCCTTGAGCCGCTCAACAAACTTCTCGTAAACGCGCTCGTCCACAATCGCCCGCGAGCACGCCGAACATTTCTGCCCGCTGAACCCGAAAGCCGAGGTCATTACGCCAGACAGGGCCTCGTCCAGATCCGAGTCGGCATCCACCACAATCGCGTCCTTGCCGCCCATCTCCAGAATCGTACGCTTGATCCAGATCTGGCCCGGCTGCGTCTTGGCCGCCTGTTCATGAATCTGCAATCCAACTTCTTTCGATCCGGTGAACGCGATGAAGCGCGTCTTGGGATGCTTCACCAGTTCATTGCCGAAGCTGCTGCCGCTGCCGCATACAAAGTTCGCCACGCCATCAGGAATTCCGCTCTCCTCCAGTACCTGGAAGAACTTCGCGGCAATTGTCATTGCGTCGCCACTCGGCTTCAGCACCACCGTGTTGCCGCTCACAATTGCGGCCATGGTCATGCCCGCCATGATAGCCAGAGGAAAATTCCACGGCGGAATCACCGCGCCCATGCCCAGCGGAATGTAGCGCAATTCGTCGTGCTCGCCCGGCAACTGAATCGGCGTTTTAGCCTGCTCCAGACGCAACGCCTCGCGGGCATAGAACTCTGCGAAGTCAATCGTCTCGGCTACGTCGGCGTCGGCCTCGGCCCAGTTCTTGCCCACTTCAAAGACCATCCAGGCCATCCACTCAAACTTGCGCTCACGCAACGTGTGCGCCACGCGGAATAACAAATCCGCGCGCTCCCAGACCGGGGTGCGGCTCCAGTTCCAAAATGCTCCAAACGCGGCATCCACCGCCGCAGGAGCGTCCTCCGCTCCCGCCTTCTGGAAGATACCCACCACCTGCTCCGGGTGCGAAGGATTGATCGATTTCAGCTTCGCTTCCGTCTTTACGCGATGGCCTCCAATTACGTTTTCATATTCGCGGCCGAGCTGCAGCCGCACGTTGTCCAGCGCCTCGCGCATTGCCCGCACATTCTCCATGCGCGTGAAGTCTACAGAGGGTTCATTTATGAATGGCGTTAGCAAGGAACTTTCAACCGTAGTTGCTGCCACACTGCTTTGTATTGTCGCCATAATTCCCTTTCCGAAACCACTACTGCCTTTATGAGTTCAAGTTTATAAATCCTAAGCTATGAATCCAAAGCTGCTCTGCACACTGCCTCGCCAAAGACCCGCGGGACAGATGATTTTACCACCGCGGTGCGAGGTTGATACGAATTGATCCCAAACGCGCGCCTTGAATTGCTCCGCCGCAAGACTTGCATCCAATTCACTCAATCGCGAATCTACAACTCCGGGACGGCGCCAAAACCGCTCGCCGCTGTACGCACGCTCTCTGTTCCGCAAACTGTCTAGCGGCTTTGCTAGCCCTTTCAGCACAGGACTTGAAATAACCGAGGAGTTATCTATGGCCACCATCACTCCATCGCATCTTGACGAATCCGCTCTAAGGTTCGTCGATCGCACGCACAAACTTCTAATCAACGGCCAATGGGTGGAGGCCGCATCCGGACAAACCTTTCCAACTTACAACCCCGCCACCGGGCAGGTGCTTTCGAAGATCGCCGAGGGTGACAAGGCGGACGTGGATGCCGCGGTGAGAGCAGCCCGCGAAGCATTTGATCATGGGCCCTGGCGCAGACTCACCGCCTCAGAGCGTGGACGCATGATATGGAAGTTGGCCGATCTTCTGGAGCAGCACACCGAAGAGTTCGCAACTCTTGAAAGCCTCGATAACGGAAAGCCGCTCGCCGTCGCACGCGCCGCCGATATCCCGCTCGCAGTTGATCTGCTGCGTTACATGTCCGGCTGGACGACGAAGATCGAGGGCAACACAATTCCGATCTCGGTTCCCTACACTCCCGGCGCCCGATACCACGCCTTCACGTTGCGCGAACCCGTCGGCGTCGTCGCCCAGGTGATTCCGTGGAACTTCCCGTTGCTGATGGCCGCATGGAAGATTGGCCCCGCTTTGGCCGCCGGCTGCACCATCGTTCTCAAGCCCGCCGAGCAGACCCCTCTGTCTGCCATTCGCTTGGGCGAACTGGTTCAGGAGGCCGGCTTCCCCAAGGGCGTGATCAATATCATTACCGGCTTTGGAGAGACCGCCGGTGCCGCGCTGGCGGCCCACCCGCAGGTGGACAAGATTGCCTTCACCGGTTCCACCGAAGTCGGCAAGTTGATCCTTCATGCGGCTACCGGCAATCTGAAGAAGGTAACGCTTGAACTCGGCGGCAAATCCCCCAACGTGATCATGGGTGACGCCGATCTCGACGTGGCCATTCCGGGCGCTGCCGGCGCGATCTTCTTCAATCAGGGTCAGTGTTGTTGCGCCGGTTCGCGGCTGTACGTACACAAATCAATCTACGACAAGGTGGTCGATGGCATTTCGAGCATGGCGAAAAAGATCTGCGTCGGCCCCGGCTGGGAGCCTGGTACGCAACTCGGGCCTCTGGTCTCGGAAGAGCAGTTGCACCGCGTCAAAGGCTACATCGACGCTGGATTAGTCGAGGGCGCCTGCGCCATGACCGGCGGCCACCAGATCGGCGAAAAAGGCTATTTCGTCGAGCCCACGGTACTGGTGCACACAAACAAGAATATGAAGGTCGTCCGCGAGGAGATCTTCGGCCCGGTCGTGACCGCTATGCCTTACGACAGCATGGATGAGCTGGTTGATCAGGCGAACGATTCCCCTTACGGCCTCGCCGCCGGCATCTGGACCAATAATCTCTCCAAGGCGCACACATTGGCGGCGGCCATGCGCGCCGGCACCGTCTGGGTCAACTGCTACAACGTCTTCGACGCGGCGCTTCCCTTTGGCGGATACAAAGAGAGCGGCTGGGGTCGCGAGATGGGCCACAACGCAATTGATGCTTACTCGGAAACCAAATCCGTGTGCATGAAGGTCGCCTGAGCAAACAAAGCGCGGACGAGGGCCGAAGTTACACCTCGCCCCTCGTCCGCGATCTCTTGCCGCCTTGATGGTCCACACATCAGCCGGAAATTGGCGAATGTGGGAGCACAGCGAACTACTTTACGCGATCGACTTCCTTCAGACGAGCGGCCTTGCCACGCAGCGCGCGCAGATAGTACAGCTTGGCGCGGCGCACCTTGGCCGAGCGAACCACTTCCAGCTTTTCGATGATGCGGCTGCCCAGCGGGAAGATACGCTCCACGCCCTGCCCAAAGCTCATCTTGCGAACCGTGAAGCTCGGCTGCTGGCCATTGGCCTTCTTGATGACAATACCTTCAAAGATCTGGATGCGCTCTTTATCGCCTTCCTTGATCTTCACGTGAACCTTGAGGGTGTCACCCACCGCGAAGCTGGGAAGGTCGGTGCGCTGCACTTTTGCAAGCATCCGGGTAATGATGGGAGATGACGACATGACGATTTCCTCTTCTCTTCTCGGGTGCCGGGGCAAGCAGCCCTGGTGCATCCCGTAATCTTCTATTTTTTTTCGGCCTCGCGCTTAAATTCGCGAAGCAATGCCTTGTCTTCCGGACTGAGCGCCACCTTCTCCAGAAGGTCGGGGCGGTTTCTCAGCGTTTTTTCCAATGCCCGCCGCCGTCGCCAGCGCCGGATCTCTTCATGGTTCCCGTTCATCAGCACATCTGGAACCGCTATTCCGCGAAATTCCGCGGGACGCGTGTAGTGCGGATAATCCAGCAGACCGCCGGTTGCAATCGTTGAATCCGGCTCCAGCCGTCCGCGCTCGTCGAACCTTGCCTCTGCCTCCACCCCGCTGAAGCTTTCGGTCTTTGCCGAAGCCTCATTGCCCAGTGCTCCGGGCAGCAGGCGTGTTATGCAGTCCAGCATGAGCGCGGCTCCAAGTTCTCCGCCGCTCATCACAAAGTCGCCAACCGATACCTCGCGATCCGCCAGGTATTCGGTCACACGCTCATCCACGCCCTCGTAGCGTCCGCACAGAAACGTAATGCGCTCCAGCCCGGCCAGCTTCTGCGCCATCGCCTGCGAGAACATCTTTCCCGCCGCCGACAGCATGATCACCGATTCCCTGGCCGTGCCGCTCACCCGCTCCGCTCTTGCCGCAACGCCCAGTGATTCGACGCATGCAAACAGCGGGTCGGGTTTCAGCAGCATTCCCTCGCCGCCGCCAAATGGACGATCATCCACCGTGCGGTGACGGTCCTGCGTAAACACCCGCAGGTCGTGGACTCCGATTTCAATGAGCCCGGCGTTGCGCGCCCGGCGCACAATGCCGTAATCCAAGGGACCACGGAAGAAGTCCGGAAAGATGGTAACGATCTCAAACCGCACTTCCTGCCCTCTATGTCCAGCGCCTCTGCCTATTGCTTCGGCTGCCGATCCTTCTTCCCCGCGCTGAGCGGAGCGTCCAGTTCCAGCATGCCCTCCGGCAGTTGCATCTCAATCCGTTTCCCGTTCAAGTCCAGCTTCTTTGTGAAGCTTTCCACGAAGGGGATCATGAACTCTTTGCCGCTCTCGTTTTTCACGATCAGCAGCGGGGCCGTTCCCGCCCCAAAATTTACATCCACAACGGTTCCAATGTCTCGCCGAACGCCCTGTCCTACCCGGCTCACTTCCACCACCAGGCATCCCAGCAGTTCGCTTACGTAGCAGGCGCCCGGTTCCAGTTCCGCACGCTCTCTGGCAGGAATCTGAATCTCCGACCGCAGCAGCCTTTCGGCCTCTTCGATCGACTCCACGCCCTCGAACTTGAACACCATACCGCCCTTGTGAGGCCAGTACTCTTCCAGGTGCAGTTCGCGACGCTCACTGCTGCCTGGGGTCCATGCGTAGAGGGTGCGCCGTTGCTCGAATCGCTCGGGAAAGTCCGTGTACAACTCCGCTGCAACTTCTCCTACGCGGCCTTGCACTTTCACCACGCGCGCAATCGTAATAAATGCGGCGTTGTCCGAATCCTCTCCCATAGCGCCTGCCTCAGCTCACTCTGCTATTCAACAATGTCGAGTGAGCAACGCTGCCCGTTCTTCTCCGCCGCAGCGGAAAGAATCGTGCGCAGCGCCCGGGCAGTACGCCCCGAGCGGCCAATCACGCGGCCCAGATCGTCTTCGGCAACCTCCAGTTCCAGCTTCACGTACGAGCTGTCGCCTGAGGCAACAACCGAAACTTCCTCCGGGAGAATCCACGAGAGCCGTGGCCAGTTCTTTTGCGAGTTCAGGCAGATTGGCGGACATTGGCCTCTGCTCCTCGCCTACGCTACCGGCTCAGATGCAGCCGGAGCAGCGGCAGCGTTCTTGTAAAGGCGCGCAAGCGTCGGCGAGAACTGTGCCCCTTTGCCGAGCCAGTACTCGATGCGATCCTTCTTCAGGTCCACCGTTGCAGGGTTGGTGCGCGGATTGTAGAGACCCACAACTTCAATCGAACGGCCGTCGCGCGCGCGGTCCTTTTCGATGACAACAATACGATAAACAGGCTGCTTACGCGCACCACGGCGCGAAAGACGAATCATTAACACAGGCTTATTTCCTCTCTTCGTTTAACTCCAGCGCTCGACATCCCCGGCAGGCTTTTTCGCCCCTTCGGAGACCGGAAATCGCAACCGGCTACGCCAGCTTTGATTCGAACGCTGTGATGCCCGCTGCGCCTCAGCGCTCGGCGGATCGACATCCGCCACGGGCTCTACCACAAAGGAATAACCAGACACACGTCCAGCCAACACTTGCAGCAACATTTATTATCGCGGAACTTCCCCTCACTGGCAAGCCGCCCTCTTCGTACACTGATCGGCGACAGTTTACGCTGCGTCTTTCAACACCTGGGCTGGCTGTGGCGAGCCGCACCATTTGCATTTGCGCGCTGCAGTCGCAATCGACTCCAGGCACTCGGGGCAAATCTTGGTTGTCGGATCAGGAGGCGCCTGGCCGCGTGCCTGCCGGGCTTTCCAGGCATTCATGGGCGCGACCATCGCGAAGTACACCGCAAAGGCGATCAGCAGAAATGCGATCAACGCGTTCAAAAATAATCCGTACTTGATCGCACTCCCATTCAAATTTGTCACCATTGCGGAGAAATCCGGCTTGCCGACAATGGCCGAAATCAATGGCGTCAGAATGTTGGCGACAAACGATGTGATCACAGCTCCGAAGGCAGCGCCAATGACCACGGCAACGGCAAGGTCAATAACATTGCCCCGTAAGATGAATTCCCGGAATCCCTTGAACACAGGCACCTCCCACTCAGTCACTCCGTACATTAAGATGCGGACTGGCGTGCTCGGCGCCGGAGAATCTGGGCCGCTGGGCCACAGCCGCCGTGTTTTGGCGCGAATGTGGAGAACTTTATTCCGCGTCCGGAAGAGACGCGGGAGGCGTTGTAACCTTAGGTGCGAAGATGTTGCTCAGCAGGTCTGGCCTACTGTTGTCGCGCATCAGATGCGGATGTCGCGGGCCATCGAAGTAATTGAGCGAAACGTTGCGATAATAGTCCGTGTTTTCGATCAGCAACTGAATCGGCTGGTGCGAATTCTGGGCCTCATGCATCGCCGCCACCAAAAAATCCTGGGTATATTTCCGCCCATTGACGGCGATGATTTTCATCCCTGGACCAATCCCATTCTTGGCCGCAATCCCATCCTCGACCGCGTCCATCACCGTGCCATCTTTGCTGAGCACAACCCCGATCGAAGCAATCATGACAAAGCCGCTCCCCTGCTGCTCGCGCAGCCTCTCAATCGTGTTCGGCTGATCGGTATAGACCACCATCCAGCCACTGTTTTCAATGCCTGCCAGCGGCGCATGTACGGCGATCTTCTTGACCCGGTCATTGAAGAAGCCGCGCCAGTCAAACGGCTGCACATGGTTCAGCGCGTTCACCACATCGTCGAAGGTATAGGTCTTCACCTCTGGCGGCGTGTTGTGCCCGCCATAAAACAAGCGGGCAAAGTCGTCCATCGATTTTTTCCCGCCGCTGTGCTGGCGAACAATCGTGTCGGCCTCCAGCCAGATCAGCATGCCCTCATCGTAGAAGTCCACGCCGCGCCGATATTGCTGAAGGCTTCGGGAGCTTCATACAAAACCTGCGCTGCCGTCGCCGTATCTTCCAGCGGGCGCCACTTGCGCCCCGGACGATACGAGTACGTCATCGCAATCCCGGCGAGTTGTTCGCGCCACTGCTCCGGCGTCAGCAGTCCGCTGCGGTTGGCCAGCACGTAGCCAAAGTATTCGGTCAGCCCTTCATACACCCAGAGCAGATTCCCTTCCATCGGCACTTCGAATTGCGGCGTCGCCAAGTCCCCCCGGACGGCGGTACTTGCCGTTCCATGAATGCGTGTACTCGTGCGGCAGCAGCGCTGCTCCCAGCGTCCACTGGGCGTCATCGGTCAGATATCCTTCGCCCATCCGGCTATCATTGGACTCGGAATGCTCCAATCCAAAATGCGAGACGTGATCGCTCAACGTGAGCAGAAAGTGATAATCCCGGTAGTGCCGTGCCCCAAAAAGCGCACCGGCTTCCGCCACTAGATTGTCAAACGCCCTTTTCTGCTGCGGCGCCATTTGCAGAGCCGCTGTCGAGTCGGACGCAATGTCGAGCTCGTGCGCAGGACTCTGCCCTTCCTGCAGCGCGACCTTCTTCATGTATTGCCCCATCAGCACCGGCGAATCCACCAGCGTCGTCAGCGACGCCAGCGCGAAGTCAACGGTTTCATCGGCATTGGAGGACTGCGGCAACGCGCTCGCCCAATGCCAGTGCTCCGGCACTTTCAGCGACGCGTTGACCCCGATCTCGTCCGAGCCGTAGCCCTTGGGATAGAGAACCATCCAGTTCCAGGAGAGCACCGCAAGCTTCTCGGTTGCCGAAGCTCCGGCGCTAAAGTTGCCCGGCACCTCCACTGGGCTCAGGTAATCCAGGCTGGCATCAATTGAGGTCACACCCGGCGGCACCTCCACGTGATAGGCAAACATATCCACCAGGTCACGATGCCAATTGAGCGCACGGCCATTGGCCCGAAAATAGATTCCGGCGGTGTCCACCACAGGCCCGGTGGGACCATGCTCTCCGGGAATCCACTTCGGGTACAGAAGCACGAAGTCGCCGGGTGTCGCAGGAATGGTCATCCGCGCATGAAACACTTTGCGTGGCGCTTCCGTGGCATCCACTGCAAGCGTTTCCACCAGGGAGAAGCCAGAGGTCCCACCGCCCTGGGCAGAAGCAGTCTGCGCAAATGCGGATGCGGCTCCCAGAACCAGCGCCAGCCATGCACAACGCAACTTCCGCATTGCATCTCCTGAAAAGAATTCGCGCGAGAAATCAAGGTTTCCGAGTTTATCAGATGCCGAGCACCACGGCCGGAGCGGCTTCGGTCGCCGCGTACCCGGTTTGCGAAGTGTCTGTCGCCGTACAACGATTCAAGCAGCACCTCCCGCTTTGCTATCATCTCTCTATGCAGCACAGCGCAAATCGCGGACGTTTTATCACCTTCGAGGGGCTCGATGGCTGCGGCAAAAGCACGCACCAGCAAAAGCTCGCCGAAGTTCTGCGCGAGCAGGGATTGGAAGTGCTGACCACGCGCGAACCCGGCGGCACCGAGATCGGCGAGCGGGTTCGCGGCATTCTGGTCGATTCGCGCACCCGAGGGCTGGCACCGCTGGCCGAACTGGCATTGATGTTTGCCTCGCGCGCACAGCAGATTTCAGAGGTGATTCTCCCTGCGATGAATCGCGGCGCATGGGTCTTGTGCGACCGCTATACCGATTCCTCCGAGGCATATCAGGGCGCTGGGAGGCAGCTTGGCGTGGAAGCCGTTCTGACCTTGCATCGCGTACTCTGCCTGGGGTTGCAGCCCGATCTCACGCTCCTGCTGGACAATGACGTGGCAGCCAGCGTGGCGCGGGCCCAGCGAAGGAATCTTGCCGCCGACGGCAAGGGCGATGAAAACCGCTTTGAGATGGAGAGCCGCGCCTTCTTCGAGCGAGTGCATCTCCAGTTCCAGGCAATTGCGCGCCGCGAACCCGAGCGCGTGGTAACCGTGGATGCACGCCGGCCTAAAGAAGTGGTCCATGAAGAAATTGTTGCTGCGGTGCGCGAGCGACTGCTGGTGAAGCAGGACTAGGCAATGGGATTCGATCAGTTCCGCGGAAATACCGCAACGGTTACGCGCCTGCGCGAGATGATCGCCCGCGACCACCTGCCTCACGCGATCATTCTCACCGGGCCGCGCGGCGCGGGAAAGTTCACCCTGGCGCAGATGGTTGCGAAAGCCGTGAACTGCCTGCAACGCCCCCTCGCCGACGATGGCCTGCCCGACTTCTGCGGAGTCTGCCGCAACTGCGAGCGGATCGCCCAAGCCGACGCCCTCGACCAGCGCTTTGCCGAAGCCGTGGAAGCCCGCGAAAATCTGCGTGAGAGCGATAAGCGCGAGACCCGCATCTTCGTGCAGACTCATCCCGAAGTCCTCGTGATTCCCCCCGACCCGCCGCAAATGCTCGTCAAGGTGGACCAGGTGCGGCACGTCATCGGAGAAATGTACTTTCGTCCTTCCGAAGGCCGCCAGAAGTTCTACATCTTCTCCGAATCGAATTTCATGAAAGAGGCAGCCAACGCCCTTTTGAAGGTATTAGAAGAGCCGCCCGAATTTGCCACATTGTTTCTGCTGGCGGAAAATTCAAACGCGCTGCTGCCCACCATTCGCTCCCGCTGCATCACCTTGCGACTGGCGCCCCTGACGGCCGCCGAGATCGGGGAGGATCTCGCCCTCCGCACCGGATGGACCGCCGCGCAGAAGACTCTGGTGGCGCGGCTATGCGCAGGCGCCGTGGGACGCGCCCGCAGCTTTGATCTCACCGCATACCTCACCGCACGTAAAGATGCACTGCTGCTACTAACCACGGCATTAGGCGACGACGATCACTCGGCTCTGTTCCGCGCGACCGAAGCCTACCGCGCTGGAGGCGAAGGCAAGGCAAAGACCGACCTGCTGATAACCGTCCTCTACTCAATCCTCGAAGACCTGCTGTTTTTAAAGGCGGGGTCAGTCGAACTGATGCGCAACCAGGATCTACAGGCGGAGCTGGCCTCCATTGCCGGGCAGGTCAGCTTTGACTGGATTGTGCGCGCCAGCGACGGCCTCGGCGATGTGCAGAACGGCATGCGCCGAAACCTGCTGCGCTCGCTCTCCCTGGATGGATTCTCCAGCTCGATCGAACGATAGTGTTCCGCACGATTTTTTCCGCATCGCAGCAAACGTTGGCATCCCGGAACCACTCACATTCGTCACACAGATGAGGTTAAGACTGTTATTGTTTTCGCCCTGTGCGTGTGGTAAGTTTTAGGCACGAACCACTGTAACTCTCTTTAAGAAAATCAGTTCCGCACGTCGTGTGTGCGCGCTTCTATGTCTCAGGGGAGAGTTTCAGTGTCTATCGCAGCGCCTTTTTTAAACTCCCGTTAGGGAGGGGACTCATATGAGAAACGGACCTGACTCTACCGCAGCGGTTCGGGCACCCGAACCGGAGAGCTATGGCAACCGGAAATTGATCCGTCCTTCACTGAATCGCGAGCAGGCTCGCGTAATCGAAGCCGCTGCCGAGCGCCGCGAAAGGCCGGTACGCTCCGCCGAACGCATCTCCAACGGGACGGCCAAGAAACCCGCGCCCGCCGAACAGACCCACGCGGAAAATTTCTACTACCAGAAGCAGATGCAGAGCAAAACTGCGATGGTCGTAGTCACCCGCGAGGGAGAAGAACTGCGCGGGGTCATCGAGTGGTACGACAAAAACTGCATCAAGCTCAACCGCGCCGGCGGTGAGTCCAATCTCTTAATCTACAAGTCCAGCATTCGATACATGTTTAAAGAAGGCGAAGAAACAAGGTAATCTTTTCGCAATTGCTCTCTGAAGCCCGCCTTGCGCGGGCTTCTCTACTTGGCGGCCTTACGCAGGCGATCTCGTATCGCCAGCCCTAACCCCTGTGCGGGCGGCATCGGGCAAACGATCACATCGACCCCGCGTTCATCGAGAGCGCGCATCTGCCGGTACAACTCGCGTGCCAGCGATTCCGGCTCGCTCCAACTGCCCCAATCCAGCGCGATCACACCTGCCACTGATACAGCCCAGCCCTTTGGCAGCAACACTCCCACCCGATGCTCGCGTGCCTCCTGCTCCAGCACCCGGCTCAGTTCACCTTCATCCTCCACCAGAATGACCCGCGCACGCGGCGCATAGTGACGAATTCCAAGTCCCGGAGATTCCAGCGTCTCCGGAGGAACTTCCTCGGAGATCGTGCGCTCAGCCACCACCACATCGCCCAGCACGCTTCGAATCTGCTCGGCCGTAATCCCCCCAGGACGATAGATGATCGCCGGATCGGTGGCGGGATCGAGCACCGTGGACTCGACGCCGACCGCGCAGGCGCCCGCGTCCAGAATGGCATCAATGCGCCCTTCCAGATCGGCCAGCACATGCTCTGCGGTAGTGGGGCTTGTATGTCCGAATCGATTCGCGCTTGGCGCCGCAACCGGTACTCCCGCCGCGGCGATCAAGGCCAGTGCCACCGGATGCGCAGGCACACGCACTCCAGCTTTTTCGCGCCCAGCCGTGCAAATATCCGGAATCTTCATTGTGCGGGGCAGAAGCATCGTCAGCGGTCCGGGCCAGAAGGCTGTGGCCAGCCGTTCGGCGGCCTCCGGCCAAGCCAGCGTCACCCGGCGCGCACCCGCCACGTCCGGCCACATGCACGATTACCGGGTCCCAGTGCGGACGCTGCTTGGCGGCAAAGATCTTCTCCACCGCATCCGCGTCCAGGGCGTTGGCTCCCAATCCGTAGACCGTCTCGGTAGGAAACGCCACCAGCCCGCCGCGACGAAGAATTTCCGCCGCCTCCAGCAGCGCAGGGTCCGCCTCAATTGCGACAGAGTTCCCAACCGCGTTCGAGCGAAGGCGAAGGCGCAGAGTTTTCATCCCCGTCTACAGCTTGGGCAGCACGATGCCGGTCTGATTCTGGTACTTGCCCGCTTTGTCCTTGTAGCTGACCTCGCAGGCTTCGTCGCCCTGGAAGAAGAGAATCTGGCAGAGTCCTTCGTTGGCATAAATCTTGGCCGGCAGCGGCGTCGTGTTGCTGATCTCCAGAGTGACAAAGCCCTCCCATTCCGGCTCAAAAGGCGTCACGTTCACGATGATTCCGCAGCGCGCGTAGGTAGACTTGCCCACGCAAATGGTCAGCACGTCGCGCGGAATCTTGAAGTATTCCACCGAACGCGCCAGGGCAAAAGAGTTCGGCGGAACCATGACGCTGTCGGCGCGCACGGTGACAAACGAGCGCTCGTCGAACTTCTTCGGGTCCACCACCGCTGAGTTTACGTTGGTAAAAATCTTGAACTCGTCGGCCACCCGCAGATCATACCCATAGGAGGAGAGCCCATAGCTGATCACACCGTTCCGTACCTGCTTCTCACAGAAGGGACTGATCATCTCCTGCGTCTGCGCCATCTCCCGTATCCAACGGTCGCTCTTAATCGCCATGCTGCCGGGTCCTTTTTTCGTTGTTGTGGTTGTAAGCTCATCTTAGCATTTCCGCCGGAGAGACAGCCGTGCTACTATTTCGCAACCTCGTTTGCAGCGCGTGCCACAAACCAGGTTTGACAACGACCTTCGTATTTTCTAGCATCACTACGTAAGCCCTTGATTTTCAATCTGAAGCGCCGGAGCCGATCGCTGTGATTAAACTCGACATCATCAACGAAGTGGTAAACCGCACCGGGGTCACCAAGACGAAGGCCGAGCGCGCCGTCGAGACCGTCTTCGAGAGCATGAAAAAAGCTCTCGCCCAGGGCGACCGCATCGAACTACGCGGCTTTGGCGTCTTCAACGTGCGCCCGCGCAAAACCGGCATCGGCCGCAATCCGCGCACCGGCGCCGAGGTCAACATTCCTCCGGGAAAAGCCGTCCGCTTCAAGCCTGGCAAGGAGTTGCAGTCGATCGACTAGGTGTTAGTTTGAGTCCCGCGGCGCCGGACACCTGCTCCGCCACCGCGTTTTGTGTCTGCGAGCGTCTCCCCGATGTCTGAACTCATCTCCGACTCCTTGCCCGAGAACGTTCCGGTGCTTTCCCGGGACTACTACGCTCCCCGGCTCCGCTATCGTCTGCCGCTGCTGCTATTGATCGGCACCTTCTGCACCACCGTTCTGGTAGGCTCGCGGCTCCAGTACAACTTCAACCACCATCTCGAAGCCTTTGCCAGCGGCGACGAACTGCTGCCTCTCTTTCCCGTGCACTGGCTCTGGCAGAGCCCGCGGCAGCTTCTGCTCGGCATCCCGTTTTCCCTGGCACTCATGTGCATCCTGCTCTCGCATGAGTTGGGACACTACTTTTATTGCCGCCGTTACCGGGTGCGCGCAACATTGCCCTTCTTCATTCCCGCTCCCACCCTGATCGGAACCCTCGGCGCATTCATCCGAATCGGCGGCTTCATCGAGTCGCGCGCTGCGCTCTTCGATATCGGCATTGCCGGACCCATAGCGGGCTTTGTTGTGGCAGTACCGACCATGTTGATCGGGCTGGCGCTCTCGTATCCCGTCGCGGGCTCTTCAGACCCCGAGTTACAGTTCGGCTTCCCCTTGATTTTTCATCTCGCTCACGCTCTGCTGCATCACGGAGGCCCTGCACTCGCGCACTATTACCTGCACCCGGTCGCGCTCGCCGGCTGGGCAGGAATGCTGGCCACCGCCCTGAATCTGCTTCCCGGCGGACAACTCGACGGCGGACACCTCGTCTTTGCCGTCTCGCCCGCTTTGCACAAATATCTTTCGTGGGCGATGGTGGCGGCGCTGGTCGCAATGGCCTGGTTCTTCTGGGTAGGATGGATGATCTGGGCCATTCTACTGGCCTTGAGCGGCCTTCAGCAGCCTAGCGTCCCGCAGTGGCCGCCAGTCGGACGCGGCCGCCGATGGATGGCACTGATAGCGGTGGCCATGCTCATCCTCACTTTCACACCGGCTCCGGTCGCAAATTCCACCTTCCCGCAAGTGGCACGCGTCATCAAGCACGGCGGTCGGTAAGGCCCGGATGCACTCCAAGTAAGCCGCTGTTTCAACTCAGCGACATCGCATCCACATCCACAATGATGTTCGTCCGCGGAATCTTCTGCTGCTGCGCCGAGGCCAGCATCGCGCGTAGCACAGAATTCAACCGCTCGCGGCTCGCGGCCTTCAGCACAAAGTGGAAGCGGTAATCTTTTTTCAGCCGCGTAATCGGCGCAGGAGCCGGCCCCATCACGCGCACTCCCTCATGCCGTACCTGCTCAAACCATCGCCCCAGCAGCCCGGAGTAGCGCAGAGCCTCCTCCTGTTTGTCGCTGCGCACCACAATGTTGGCGAGCGAATCGAATGGCGGATAGTGCATCCATCCGCGGAAGCGCAGCTCTTTTTCCGCAAAGCCGTGATAGTCATGGCGCGCCGCAAACTGTACCGCGTAGTGATCCGGGAAATGCGTTTGCAGCACCACCTTGCCCAGCATCTCGCCGCGTCCGGCGCGGCCTGCCACCTGGGTCAGTAGTTGAAACGTCCGCTCGGCGGCGCGAAAATCCGGCAGTCCCAATGCCGTATCCGCGCCCACCACGCCGACCAGGGTGACGCCATGCACGTCGTGTCCTTTGGCGATCATCTGCGTGCCCACCAGCAGGTCGATCTCGCCTGCCTGGAATGCGCTCAACATGCGCTCAAAATCATCGTGCCCGCGCACCGTGTCGCGATCCATGCGTCCGATGCGCGCCTTGGGAAAAACCGTGTGCAGCAGGTCTTCCAGCTTCTCTGAGCCCGTGCCCAGAAACTGCACGTACTCGCTGCCGCACTTCGGACAACTCTTCGGCACCGCTTGCTGGTAGCCGCAGTAATGGCACAGCAGCCGATGCTCACGCTTGTGATACGTCATTGCCACCGCGCAGTCGCGGCACTGCAACGTATCTCCGCAGGCGCGGCACATCACCCATGCCGAGTACCCGCGGCGGTTCAGCAAAATCATCGCCTGCTCGCCGCGATCCAGGCTTGCGGTGGTCTCCTCAATCAACCTGCGCGACAGCACGCTCTCCTTGCCCGTCTGCTGAAACTCCGCGCGCATGTCAACCAGTTCCACCTCAGGCAAAGGACGCTCCTGCACCCGGTCGGGCAGCTCGATCAGGCCATACTTTGCCCGCGCGCCAGCAGCCGGAGCGGCATCCGTTGCCGCGTACCCGGCTGTGAGGCGAGTATCAGCGGACGGAATATGTGTCGCGTTGTAATAGCTCTCCAGCGAAGGTGTAGCCGAGCCCAACACCACGGTCGCATTCAAGGCCTTGGCGCGCACCACCGCCACATCGCGGCCATGATAGCGCGGCGTTTCCTCCTGCTTGTAGCTGTTGTCGTGCTCCTCATCCACGATGATCAGCGCCAGGTCGTGTACCGGCGCAAAGATCGCCGAGCGCGTGCCGACCGCAATGCGGGCTTCGCCGCGGCGGATGCGGTGCCATTGCTCGGCGCGCTCGGCATCGCTCAGCGACGAGTGCAGAATCGCAACCTCATCGCCGAAAATGTTGTGCAGGTCGGCGGCAACACCGGGCGTCAAGCCAATCTCGGGCACCAGCAGAATCGAGCCCCGTCCCGCCGCCAGCACCGACTGCATTGCCGCCAGGTACACCGCCGTCTTTCCCGAGCCGGTAACGCCATGCAGCAGCGCAACCTGAAAGCGGCGCTCCTCCACACTGCCACGAATCTCCCGCAGGGCCTCTTTTTGCTTGGAGGTAAACAGAAACTCGAGCGTGTTGCGCGGCTTCATCTGTGGAATCGCCCGCTCGGCCGGCTCCTCCACAATCTCAACCATCTCGCGCTTCACCAGCGTCTTCAGCGAACTCACTGAGCTCCCCGCTTCGCGCAGATCGTCCATCCGCATGCGGCCCTGCGCCCCGCGCAGCAGATCCACAATGCGCTGCTGAGCTGCGTTGAGCTTCTGGGCTTTCGATTGATCCTGCGCCCCGGATGATTCGCACTGTACCTCGCTCGCCTCGCGCAACACGGCAAACTTCACCAGCCTTCGCGCATCGCGCACCCCAGAGAGATCTTCGCGCACAATCCACTTCTTCTGCAGCAGCGTGCGCAACACCTCGCGCGAGGCGCTGCTCGCCGAGCGCAGCCGCTCTTCGCGCACCAGTTCGCCCTCGGCCAGCGCGTCGAGCACCGCGTACTCGATCATCTGGTGCTCAAGACTTTTCTGCGCGCGCAGCGAAGAACCCACCTCCGCCGCGTCGAACAATGCCTCCGCGCCAAGTTCGGTGATCCGGTAGCCGAACGCCTGCCGAAACTCAGCCTGCAACGGCAGCATGGTGCGATAAACTTCGCCGATGGGCGCAAGGTAGTACCGCGCAATCCACTGCCCCAGTGCCAGCAGGTTTTCATCCAGCACGGGAGCAGAGTCCAGCACCTGCAGTATCTGTTTCAGCTTGCGTCCCTCAGGAGCGCTCGTGGTGAACTCGCGTAACGATGCCGGAGAGTTTTTTCTCCGCGCCCCGGCCAAACGGCACTACGACCCGCCCGCCTGCTACCGGCTCCAGCGCGCCTGCTGTATAGGTGAATACCGCGTCCAGCGGCACCGGCAGCGCGACATCGCAATACACTGCCTGCGTCTCAGGCAGCAGCGAAGCCTGCTGGCCTGTGGTTGTGGATTGGGCGGCGGACTCCGCCGTGGATTGGGCCGCGAATTGTGTCGCGGGCTCGGCGGGCATCAAGCCTCTGGCTTACTTTCTGTGTTGCTTCCGGGACTGCTCTCAACGTTGCGCTTTGGCGGCTTCATTCCCAGGTACTTCATCACGATCTGCAGATCCGCCCACGTTTCCTTCTTCTGCCGCGGATCGCGCAGCAGATAGGCCGGATGATAGGTCACCACCAGCTTGGTCGTGAAATCAGGATCGCGCTCCGGCGCATCCTGCGGCACAATGGGACGAAAATCGTAAATACGTCCGCGCAGGTTCGCCATCGAATCCGAGCCACCGAGCAGAAACTTTGCCGCCGTCGCCCCCAGCGCCACAATGATCTCCGGGCGAACCACGGAAATCTGCCGCATCAGGTATGGACCGCAGGTTTCGCATTCATCGCGCTCCGGAGCGCGATTGTTCGGCGGACGGCACTTCACCACGTTGCCGATGTAAACGTCTTCCCGTCGAATCCCCATGGCGGTGATCATGTTGTTCAGCAACTGTCCGGCGCGGCCCACAAAGGGCTCGCCCTGCGCGTCTTCATCCGCGCCCGGCCCCTCGCCCACAAACATGATGCGCGCGTGCGGATCGCCCACTCCGAAGACGATGTTCGTGCGTCCCTGGCACAGCTTGCAGCGCATGCAATCGCCGATTTCTTCGCGAATTACGCGGAGGGCAGCGGGTTTGTCATTGAGAATTGCCGCAATCTGCCCGGCATCGGCTGCGGGCTCAGCGGCCTTTGCCGCAAAAGCCTTCCCCGCAGCTTCTTCCGCAATCGTCGCCAGTTCCTCGCGCGCAATCGTCTTTCCGAAGCTCATACCCTCGGGTATTTCGCGCCGGTAGAGATCGTAGATTCCAAGCTCGCGATAGTACCGCACCGAGGCCGCAACGGCCTTCCTGCTCTGCTCGTCCAAAACTTTTGCCATGCCTACGCGGTCACCTTTGGAGTCTTGCTGCCGTGCTCGCAGCTTCACCACCTCATCGAGGATGCACTCTGCCATCTCCTGCTTGCTCATCTCCGGAATCGGCCTCGACCCATCCGCAGTAAGAATCTCGCCCGCGTTGCGCTCCGAGCCAAAGCCCAGCCCAGGCAGCGAAACGTCGTTGAGCACAATCGCATCCAGTTGCTTGCGTTCGAGCTTACCGCGCGCGTTCGCCACCAGATTCTGCGTCTCTGCGGCAAATCCGATCAGCAACTGGCCCGGCGCGCGCTTGGAACCAAGCTCGGCAAGAATATCTGCCGTGGGTTGAAATTCCAGCTTCAGCGCGACCCTCGCGCTTAATCTTCTCTCCCGCAACCTGTGCCGGAGCAAAATCCGAAACCGCAGCCGTCATGATCGTGATGCTCGCGCCGTCCGAAGTGCGCCAGCAATGCCTCGCGCATCTGCGAACTGCTCTCTACCTGCGACAAACGTCTTCCACCGGCGGCGGCGTCAGAGCGGTCGGTCCGCTCACCAGCGTCACCTGCGCACCACGCCGCAGTGCGGCTTCGGCCAGCGCATAGCCCATCTTTCCGCTGGAGCGATTCCCGAGGAAGCGCACCGGGTCAATCGGCTCATAGGTTGGCCCGGCGGAGATCAAAACGTGCTCGCCCTTCAGATCTTGCCGCCGCCCAATCCGCGCCATTACGGCCTCGACAATCGGCTCCGTATCCGCCAGCCGTCCCTCGCCAATCGTCCCGCAGGCTAGATACCCTTCGCCCGGCTCAACAATCGTAACTCCGCGCGCGCGCAGGATCGCCAGGTTGGACTGCGTCGCCGCATGACGCCACATATTCACGTTCATCGCTGGCGCCACCACCACCGGAGCCGTGGTCGCAAGGTATAGCGTCGAGAGAAAATCGTCGGCCAGGCCGTGCGCAAAGCGAGCCAGCGTTGCCGCCGTCGCCGGCGCAACCAGCAGCGCGTCGATCGACTGCGCGACCCCGATGTGCTCCACCGAGGAGTCCAGCGTTGAGTTGGAGTCGCGCTGCGAAAACATTTCGGTGATGACCTTCTCTCCCGTAAGCGCCGCAAAGGTCAGCGGGCGCACAAACTCCTGCGCCGCAGACGGTCATGATGACCTGAACCCGTACGTCGCGCTCCTGCATCCGGCGCGCAATCTCCGCCGCCTTGTATGCTGCGATGCCGCCCGTAACTCCCAGTGCGATCTTCATCTGTTAGTAAATCTCGTTGAGTCAATCCTCTAGTTGGATTCGATGCCGGCGAGCGCAAAAATCGTTCGCGACGGCAACTCCAGCCGCAATCCGCCCCATCTTGGCTGGACCAGATGTGCTTCTGCTGGCGAATATGGGTCGCCAGCCCTGCTCTACGCCACGCCGGATTCCGGATCAGGCAATGCAACCACCCGCAGCGGCGTTGTCTCCCACTTCACCTTATCGGCCTGCAGCTCCTGGGCAGCGATCCGGCACGGCTTCGTGGAATCCGTAACCACCAGTGGGCTTGCGCCAGACTGCAGCTGGCGAGCGCGGCGCGCCGCCACAAGAATGTATCGGTAATTGCTATCGAACCCGCTGTAAAGATCCACTTCAGTACCCCCTCTGTGAATTACACCGTAGTCCTTCGAAAGCTTTCCAGAATCGGACCCAGATGGTCCCGCACACGCTCCAGCCTGCGCTCTTGCGCCAGCCTCGCCAGCTTCTCCTCCTCGGCTCGCGAAGGCTCACGCCCCGCGGCCGATAGGCGCTCGGTGAGAATGATCGCCTTCAGCGCGTCAATCGAATCGTCCAGCCGGTCGTTCACCAGAATGTAGTCGTATTCCTGGTATTTTTCAATCTCCCGCGTGGCGGTTTCCAGCCGGCGTCTGATTACAGCCTCGTCGGTCATCCGTTCGGCCGAGCTGCGGCGGCGCAAACGGTTCTCCAACTCCTGTTTGGTCGGCGGCAAAATAAAGATGCTCACCGCATCCGGCAAGCTGCTCTGCAACTGCGATGCACCCTGCACGTCGATATCGAGCAGCAGGTCGTGGCCGCGCACAATCGCATCGTCCAGAAACTTCTTCGCCGTGCCGTAATAGTTTCCAAAAACGTCGGCATGCTCCAAGAAATTCGCCTCGTTGGATCATGCGCTCGAAGACATCGCGGCTGGTGTAGTAGTACTCGCGGCCGTTCTCTTCGCTGCCCCGGGGGAGCCGAGTCGTGTAGGAAACCGAAAAATCGAGCCGGTCCACCAGACGCTTGATTTCATTCACCAGCGTCGATTTACCGCTGCCCGAAGGCGCTGAAATTATGAAGACTAGACTCATTCCACGATTCTCACAGTTAGGTTGCTCATTCCACGTTTTGCACCTGTTCGCGTGATTTTTCAATATCGCTCTTCAGCGCCAGGCCCAGCTCGGTGATGCGCATCGCATCGCCCGCCAGGCCGGTTGTCTTCGAGAGCATCGTGTTTGCCTCCCGATTCATCTCCTGCAGCAGGAAATCGAGCTTTTTGCCAACATCCTCGCCTTCTTCCAGCAATCCGCGGAAATGCTTGATGTGGGTCAGCAGGCGCACAATCTCTTCCTGCACGTCGCTGCGCTCGGCCAGAAGCGCCGCCTCCTGCAATATGCGGTCGGGATCGGCTTTGCCCTCCAGCAGCTCCGCCATACGCGCGCGGATACGCTCCAGGTGGGCTTGCAACACCGTGCCCCGCAGCTTTTCCACCTCGCCCGTGTTGCGCTCCAACTGATCCATTCGCGCCTCCAGTTCGGCGCGCGTGTGATCGCCCTCCAGGCGGCGGTTGGCGTTCAACTGGTCAATCAGTCCGGCCGCCGCCGTCAGCAGCGCCGCCTGTAACTCCGCCTCATCCGGCATCTCGCTGGAGGCAGAAAGCACGCCATTCAAACGGAAAACCGCATTCAAATCAACTTCGCCGTGCAGGTCCAGCTCATCCGTCAACTCGCGGAACGCCTTTACATATCCGGAGACCAGCTCGTGGTTCACGCTGATGCCTGAAGCCCCGGCGTACTCCAGCGTCAAGGTCAGTTCCACGTGTCCGCGGTGCATCTTCTCTTTGAAAAGCTTGCGAAGCTGTTGCTCAAAGAGCTCGGCCCGCCCGGCAGGCGCAGGTGCAGGTCCAGAAAGCGATGGTTCACCGACTTGGCGCTGAACGTGTAAGCGGTCTTTCCCTGCTGCCCCTTGATCTGGGCAAAGCCGGTCATCGAGCGGATCGGCATGATTAGCTCCTGCCTTCTTCCACGCCCGCGTCCGCCTTGGGCGTGTCGAGATCTACATCCACAAACTGCAATTCATACAGGCGGCGATAGGTCCCCAGCCGCGTCAGCAAATCCTCATGCGAGCCTTGGTCGGCGATCGTTCCGTTCTCCAGCACAATGATGCGATCTGCGCGGCGAACGGTCGAAAGCCGGTGCGCGATCACAAATACTGTACGCCCCGCCATCAGATTCTGCAGTGCGGTCTGCACCAGCGCTTCGCTCTCGGAATCCAGCGCCGAGGTGGCTTCGTCCAGGATCAGCACCGGCGCATTCTTCAGCAGCGCGCGCGCAATGCTCAACCGCTGCCGCTCGCCGCCGGAGAGCCGGAAGCCGCGCTCCCCGATCACCGTCTCGTAACCCTCAGGCATTCGCAGTATAAAGTCATGCGCCAACGCCGCCTTCGCCGCCCGCTCCACCTCCTGCTGCGAAACGTGCGGCTGGCCGTAAGCAATGTTGTTGCGCACCGTGTCGTTAAACAGCATCGTCTCCTGGGCCACAATGCCAATCTGCCCCCTTAGCGAGGCCAGCGACAGATCGCGAACATCGACGCCATCCACCAGGATGCGCCCCGCCGTCACATCGAAGAAGCGGGGGATCAGATGCACCATCGTGGACTTTCCCGCGCCGCTTCCGCCCACGATCGCCAGCATCTCGCCGCGCTTCACTTCGAGGTCGATGCCCTTCAGCACCTCGCGGGAATCTTCCCCATCGCCATAGGAAAAGCGCACATTTTCAAAGCGGATCGAATCGTGAAATGCTGCCAGCTTGCGCGCGTGCGGCTTCTCGCGCACCTCGTCCTTGGCGTCCATAAATTTGAAGACCGATTCGGAGGCTCCCAGCGCCTGCTGAAAACTGTTGTAGAACATCGCAAACTTGCGTACCGGCTGATACAGCATGATCGTCGCCGTGATAAACACCACAAATCCGCCCATCGTCATGCCATGATTGATGCTGTCGCGTCCCAGCTTCAACAGCAGCGCAACCGCCACCGCACCCAGCAGGTCCATCAGCGGAGAACTCACCGCCATGGACTTCACGTAGCGCATGTTGGCCGAGAACAGCCTCTTGGCCGCCGCCTTGAAGCGCATCGTCTCCCACAACTCCATGCTGAACGCCTTGACGATGCGATTGCCGGTGATGGTTTCGTGCAGAATATTCTGAATATCGGCCAGCTTGTCCTGCCCGCGCCGTGTGCTATGCCGTACCTGCCGCCCAATCTTGCGCGAGCTGAACAAAATTATTGGAACGAACAAAAGCAGAATCCACGCCAGCTTGCCGCCCGCCGAAATTACCAGTACGACCGTAAACAAAAACGTGAAAACCTGCTGCAGAAATTCGGCCAATACACTCGACATCGCAAACTGCACCTTGTCGATATCATTGATGATTGCCGAAACCAGCGTCCCCGTGGGGTGCTTATGGAAGAATGCCGCCGAGCGCCGCAGCACGCTACCATAAATCTCATTGCGCAGGTCGGTCACTAGACCAAAACCCGCATAGTTCACCAGGTAGGTGCCGAGCGTAGTCGAAGATGCCCTTCATGAAAACCGACCCCACCAGCGCAACCGCCACCACCGTCCAAGGATTATGGAAATGGCTGGGAACAAGATCTTCCAGATAGATGGTGTAGTGGGTATGGGGAATCTTCAGCAGCGCCATCGAGCGCCCCGGCGTTTCCGGCGTCAGCACCCGGTCGAAGATTGGACGGAGCAGCGCCAACCGGAACGCTTCCAGCAGTCCGACCAGCGAAAACAGCACAACACTGGCGATCAACTGCGGCCAGTATGGCCGGACGTACCACATCAAGCGAATCAGTCGGCGCATGAACTACTCATAAGATGGAGGCCCATCTGAAATCAGGATTTTGCAGTGCAAGCTTCGATTCTACTGGAAGCGGCTCCCTGACAACAGGCCATGGAACGTTGGGTAGTGTCCTAAGACTGCGTTGCTGCCGAATGGCAAGCGCTTGCAGTTAGTTGCGTCGGCTGCTACTGTTTTTCCATGACACCACGAAAGCAATCCGACCTCAAGGCGCTTCGTAACCTCATCTCCGAAGCGCACACCATCATATCCACCACCCCACTACCGGAAGGCCGCTCGGAACGCGCCAGCGAACTCCTGAGCGCCGCTATCCATCTCGCCGACGATCTGCTGACCATCAACCCAGCCGCACAGTTAGGGGCAAAGGGCGGAACCAAGACGGCAGAGCGCGGGCCGGACTACTACGCCAAAATCGCATCCATGCGGAAAACGCGGGCCGGGGGAAGACCGAAGAAAATACAAAACTAGTAGATTGCGAAAATACTGCTTGATCCGCCATGTACTGCCGATGTAAGATCGTGGTATGAAAAACAGCAGCCGTGAATACGTCATCGCACTCGGCGGCAAGATTACGAACCTTCGCAGCGAACTCCAGCGCGTGCAAATCGAGCTGGATACTGCCGAGGGGGAGCTTGACCGAGTTCTGAGCTATCCCACCGAAGACACAGTCTCTCTAACCGACGATCTCTGCTTGCCTGCTGGGTCAGGTTCAGTTAGCCATGAAATTAGCATGGCACAGCGGATAATTGCACTGCTATCGGAGAATCCCGACAAGGAATACGATGCCGAAGACGTGCAACGCACTCTAGGCGTTGATAACCCCTTGCCGTCGATCCGCAGTGCCCTGGCGCGTTTATCAGACGGTGACAATGGAAAGATTGAGCGTGCAGGGCGCGGCACATATCGGGCCAAGAGGGATGCACGCTCGCCAGAGGAGGCGTTTGGAACTATTAATCTCCAATAGAAAACCCGATGCTTAGGGGCATCGGGTGATTCTGTGAGGTTGCAACTTCCGACTTACCACGCCTGCCAGCGTGAATCTACAAGTCGGGGAGGTGAACCATCCAATCGGTTCAACTAGTTGTTCGTGTGGTACGGGTATCTCGAAAGCGAATGTTGGTTATCGTGACTAGCGGCGACCAGACAATCGTGATCGAGGTGCCAATATGACGGACTAAAACCGTCTTTGCCCTAATATGACCCGCCGGGAAAGTCCAACACTCTCGGCGGCTGTCTAACCCCGTCATCTGCGGTTTCCAACCCCACAGGTGGCGGGCCTTAGTGTCTCTAAAGAGCTTGTGATATCTATCACAACTTTGTCAATGCTATTTACTCCATGGCAGTCCATTTTAGTGCTATTTTCTGCTTGACAAACAGCAACCGCTTGCTGTAATATGTATACATGATCGAACAGGGCAAATCCGAGAACAAGATGACTTGCGAAGCCTGCAATGTCGAGTGCAAACGCTTTGGGAAGAACCGCAACGGCTCGCAGCGTTTCCGCTGCCCGCAGTGCGGCAAAACCTACAGCGAAGCGGTTGCCCGCCTGTTCGGAACCATGACGATTAACGAAACCAAAGCCCTGCTCGCCATCCAGCTTTTGATCGAAGGCGCGAGTATTCGAAGCACGGAGCGCATTACCGGAATCCACCGCGATACGATCATCCGGCTGTTGGTTCTCGCTGGGGATCGCTCCTTGGCGCTCATGGATACACGGATGCGAAACCTTCCGTGCAAGCGGATTCAGTCGGATGAAATCTGGTCATTCATCGCCAAGAAAAAGCGCAACGTGCGCGATAGCGATCCGGCTGAATTCGGCGATGCGTGGGTTTTCGTGGGGATTGATCCGCAAACCAAGCTGATTCCCTCATTCGCGGTCGGCAAGCGCACCAAGGAAACCACGAATGCCTTTATCGGCGACCTGGCGGCCCGCCTAGCGAATCGCGTGCAGCTCACCACGGATGGGTTCAACTTCTACATTGACGCGGTAGAAAAGCACTTCGGAGCCGATATCGACTTCGGACAGGTTATCAAGCTGTACGGCGACTACGGTCAGCACGATGCAGCGGGGAGGTACTCCCCACAACCGATCATCGAGGTTATCTCCAAGGTTCGCCAAGGAAATCCCGAACCGAAGCACATGAGCACTTCGCACGTGGAACGGCAGAACCTCACGATGCGGATGGCGATCCGGCGCTTTACGCGGTTGACCAATGCGTTCTCAAAGAAGCTGGACAATCACAAGGCCGCGTGCGCGCTGCACTTCGCCTATTACAACTTCTGCCGGGTACATCAGACGTTGCGGATTACTCCCGCGATGCAGGCTGGTTTGACGGATCACATCTGGACGATTGCTGAACTACTAGGAAGATCGGCGCAGGTCGCGTAGCGACCATAGGGACTCTTGTAAAGTTCTAGATACCTCCTGCTGCTGCTCCTGCTCCCGTTTCCTCGACCTGTTCATTTGAGTCGTCCGCAGGAGCATTTCCTCCCGTTCCCTCAGGAGCGTAGTCATTTCCTTTGTCTTTCTCTGCCTTGGTGCTGTCATTTTCTTGTGGCTCCTTAACTTCTGTGCTGAGAAACATAATCCATCGTTTTGGATACGGATGCAAGATCGTGTTTCCTAAACTGTCAAACATCTGTTGTTCGTCAGGGGAGGATTCCCGCACGTTTTCAAAAACCGTTTCTGCCTCAAGTCTGTCAATCACGAATCCGTGGGACGGGTATCCAGTGATAATTTTATTCAATCCTGACGGTTTTGTGTTCTTGCTCGTGTCGATCAGCCGCTGCCCATATTCTGTAGCAATTGCCATGGATCGGTATGATTCCCCGATATGGATTGGATCAATTTGCTCGGAGATCGGTGCAAACAATCCGGTAGTCAGGCCCACAGCAATCTCAGATGCGGTTTGGGCGGACAGGCGTCCACCTGCCCTAAATGTGGTTTCCATAAAAAAGTGCTCGAACGCTTGGAAGGTGTTTTCATGAATAGCGGTCAGAGCGTCCCGGACGGTCAAGCCTGATTCGACATCAAGCATTTCGTCCTTTTTTGCCATCTGAACATCCAGCGGCCCAAGTTCGCCGTGGACTCCGAACACGACTTCATTTGCCCCTAGAGTAACCAGCGTCCCTGCGCTTTTGCACCACCCTGGAATGGCGCATGTGAACTTTTTATATGAGCATTGAAGCCACCTGGCAATGCGAAACGCAACATCCGCATCCCCGCCACTTGTCACTAGAAGCAGGAACACGTTGTCTCTGCGCTTTCGGCCCCGACACAAGTCAACGACCTGGGCCTCTACCCCGCGATCCATAGGCGAGTTGCAGACCAATAGATCAGCATTATGAACGTCTGACACGCGCTGCACCAGCTCGCCAAGGTTGTCTTTTTTCGCCATAGAATGTCAGTATAATTCAGCAACGCACTTTTAGGACAGGGCCGAACGTTGCTGCTTATCGCGGGCTGTCCCGATGCTCGACCTTGACACGGTAGCCCTCCTTGGCCAACCGCTTCTTGATCTCCTCGGCCATGAATACCGAGCGGTGCTGCCCCCCGGTGCAACCAAAGCCCACGGTCAGGTAACTCTTCCCTTCCGCTACATAATGCGGCAGCAGAAATAACAACAACTCCATCACCTTCGCGATAAATTCCTGGGTCTGTGGAAACGAGCGGATGTATTTTGCCACCTGCGGATGTTTGCCCGTGTAGGGACGGAATTCGGGGATAAAGTGCGGATTCGGCAGAAAGCGCACGTCGAAGACCAAGTCCGCGCTCTCCGGTACTCCGCTCTTAAAGCCAAAGCTCAGCATCGAAACCAGCAGCGGCTGACGTTCATCACCCGTCTTGAATAGCTCAACCAGGTGCGTGCGCAACTCGTGCACGTTGAATTTTGAGGTGTCGATCTCCAGGTCGGCGATGTTGCGGATCGGCTCCAGCCTACGCCGTTCGCTGGTAATCGAACTTGTCACCGAGGCCGCCGAACCCAAGGGATGAGGACGCCGGGTTTCGCTGTAGCGCCGCACAAGCACCTTGTCGCTGGTGTCCAGATAGATCAGCGTCACGTCCAGCCGCTTTTTCAGATCGCCGATGATCGCCGGAAGCTGCTCCAGCCGGCTGCCCTCGCGGATATCCACCACAATGGCTGCGTTCTTATTGTCGCGGGTGTCCTCAATAAGCTGGGCAAAGCTGGGTATCAACTCCGCGGGAAGATTGTCCACGCAGTAATAGCCCATGTCTTCAAACACCTTCAACGCGGTGATCTTCCCCGAACCACTCAATCCGGTGATCATCACCAACTTGGTCTTTGAGCCAGAACTCTTGCGCTCCAGCTCTGCAGCCGGCGAGTTTGAACGTTTGCTGAAAGCAGCTTTGCGGGCCATACGCGTAATTTAGCAGCAGTGGGCGATCTGGCGAAAGCTCATATTGGCAACTTTGGTTACGATACGTTAAGCAAGAAGCGCCCAGCCGCCCTTTCCTGCCCCTAAAACGAATGAGCGTGCGCCCTGGGCCGTGCGCACGCTCATCTCGAAATCTAATCTATTTCCGCGCCTCGCTTACGGCACTTCGATCAGCTCCAGCTTTCCGTCCTTGCGCCGATGCAGCACACGGACGATGCCTTTCTTATCGCGAAAGATGAAGACTCCCCGGTCGCGGAATTCGCACTCCTTAACCGCCTCTTCGATCGTCATCGGCTGCAGCGCCACCGATTCCTGGCTCTTCACCAGGTGAGCTTCCGTCATCTTGGGCTTGGCCGGAAACTTATGCACCACCACCGGAACCGCCGCCACCGCCGCCGCGCCAACCGCAATCGGCATCTCCATCTCCGGAGCCTCGCGCTTCCAGGTGGGCTTCTCGGCCCGCTTTACGTCGCGTTTGCGCGTGTTCAGCTTCAGCCACTGCTTTTCAATGTGCCCCAGAGCCTCGTCAATCGCCACCAGAACGTCAGTCGCCTCGCCGTGGCCCACCAACTTCTTGGTCCGCCGGGTCAATGTGATTTCGGCAATACGGCGCTGCTTCTCCGCCGTTAGAATCACCTTGCTGCTACAGTTGTCGCCCACTATCTTTGCAAGCTTCGCCAGTCCAGCCTCTACTTCCTTGCGAATCTTGGGAGTGATGTCGAATTGCCTGCCGGTGTAATCCACGTTCATTCGATTTCTCCTCCTCCTTGGTCCCCAGCTTGATCCCCCAGCGCCTTTCAGTGCTGGTGTACATCGTCCAGAGCCGAAATCTACAAAATCATCGGCTCGATGATTGCCTGGAACCGCCAAAGCCGGAGAGCTTCGCCTCCAGGCTCGCGCCACGAAAAAAATAACCGTGGGCGTCTGGTTATATCAGATGCGGAAGGGCTCTGCCAGTCTTGCGGACCTGAGATGGCAAGGAATTTACTTTTTTATCCGCCGCTGGTGGGTGGAGGGAATCTTCATGTCCTCGCGGTACTTTGCCACGGTGCGCCGAGTCACCTGGATTCCCTGCGTTTGCAGAATGCGCGTGATCTGCTCATCGGTCAGAGGCCGCGAGGAATCTTCTTCCTCGATCAGCTTCTTTACCCGGCGCTTCAGGATCAGCAGCGACGTCGCTCCACCTTCGGGCCCGTTCACGCTCTCGCTGAAGAAATAGCGCAGTTCGAACACTCCTTGCGGCGTATGCGCGTACTTGCTGGCCACCGCCCGGCTCACCGTCGAGGGATGCACCCCGATCTCTTCCGCCACTTCCTTGATCATCATCGGCTTCAAATAGTCGATGCCGAAATCCAGGAACTCTGCCTGCCGCCCGATGATGGCGTAGCAAACCTTCAGGATCGTCTGCTTCCGCTGCTCGATGTTCTTGATCAGCTGGATGGCGGATTTGTAGCGCTCCTTGACATAGTTGCGCACATCCTTCTCATTGCCCTCGCGGCTCAGCAGCTTTTTGTAAGTCGGGTTCAGCCGGAGCTGCGGCATGTCATCGTCGTTCATCACCACCAGGTACTCGTCCCCCTGCTTGATGATCGCAACGTCAGGCTCAATCAGCCGCGTCTCCGGAACGTTGTAGCGAAGTCCCGGCTTCGGGTCCAGCGTGCGGATCAATACCACGCAACGCTCCACCCGCTCCATGCTCCGGTTCATCGCCCGGCCAATCTCGCGGATCTGCTTGTTCTGTAGCGCGTGCAGATGCTTGTCGGCAATCACCATGGCATCTGCCAGCAGCTCGGGCATGTCCGGCTCGCCGCCGCGCTCATCGTGTACCCGCATCAGATCCTTCAACTGCGCCATCAGGCATTCGCGCAGGTCGCGCGCGGCAACGCCCACCGGGTCCATCTGCCGCACCAACTCCAGCGCCTCGTGCAGTGCATCGCGGCCAAACAGAGCGGTGCCTTTGAGGCTCCGGCTTGGGAACCAGCTTGGGACGCTCACTGCCTTCTTCAGCAACCTCAAGCTCCTGCTCCAGTGCAGCTCCGCCCTCCAGCGCGCTCAACGAATACGCGCCCTGCTGCAGCAGCTCCTCGTCGCTGGACAGCAGATAGCCGTCGTCGCCCAGGTTCCCGATGATCAGCTCTGCCGCGGCCAGCACATCATCCTTCACGTGCATCGCCCCGAGCTGCCACATCAGGTGGTCGGTCAAGGTTGCAGGCTTGGAAAGGAAGTTCTCAAACGAAGGCTTTTCGATCGACTCCAGCTCGTTGTTGCTGCGATATCCAGGGTCCAGGTACTCGTTAAAGAACGAGCCGAAATCGACTTCCTCGAACGGGTCGCGCTCCTCGGGGGTGGTTTTGGGTTCTTCTATGACTGCGGCGGCGCTTTCGCGCTCGCGCTGCTCCTCGCGGGCGGCAATCTCGTCAATCGTGGGCACTGGATCCAGATATTCGTCCAGCACCGGATTTTCGACCATCTCTTCGTTGATCATGTCCTTCAGCTCAAGCTTGTTGAGCGCCAGGACGCTGACCATCTGCACCAATCCGGGAGTCAGGATCTGGCGTTGCGTGACCTTCAGGTTCAGCTTTGTCTGCAGAGTAACCATGTACCAACGATTAAGGGAGGTATCCCCAAAACCGATTCTAAACTAGAAAGTTAGGTTGCATGCGGGGCTTCGGCAATCAAAATGCTGTAAAAAATGCTTAGTCCCTCGAAAGGCTTACCTAGACCAAAGTGAAACTCTCGCCTAGATAGACTCGTTTCACCTCCGGATCGTTTCCGAGCTGCTCCGGAGTCCCCGAGCGGAAGATTCGGCCTTCGTTGATGATGTAGGCCCGGTCCACCACGGAGAGCGTCTCGCGAACGTTGTGATCGGTGATCAGAATTCCGATCCCGCTCTCCTTGAGGGTGAAGATGATCTTCTGCAGATCCAGCACTGCAATCGGATCGATCCCACTGAATGGCTCATCCAGCAGAATGAAGGTGGGATTGATACAAAGCGCACGGGCGATCTCCACCCGGCGCCGCTCGCCACCGCTCAGCGCGTAGCCCTTGTTCTTGCGGATGTGGCCCAGGCCAAGCTGATCGATCAGGCTTTCCAACTTGTCGCGTCGCTCCTCCCAGGTGGAGCTTTGCGTCTCCAGCACCGCCAGAATGTTCTCCTCCACGCTCAGCTTGCGAAAGACCGAAGCCTCCTGCGGAAGATAGCTGATGCCGTGCAGGCGCGCCCGCAGATACATCGGAACGTCGGTGATCTCCACGTCCCCGATCATGACCCGTCCCGTATCCGGGGGGATCAGCCCGACGATGATGTAAAAGCTGGTTGTCTTTCCGGCACCATTGGGACCGAGCAGCCCCACCACCTCGCCGCGATTCACCGCTAGGGAAACCCCGTTGACCACGCGGCGGCCGCGATACGATTTGCCGATCTCATCAGTGGAAAGGGTCTGCATTAGCGGGAAGCGTGAGCGTGCGTCACGGCGCGCGAGGAGCCGTCACCTTCGACGACCACCCTATCATCGTGGCTGAAGAAGGTCAACGAATCGCCCCGCACCGTCCCGTTGACCGGGTCGCTTAACATTGGCGAGCCTCCGGTTATCACATAACTGCCATTCGCTGCCGTGTATACCAGCTTTTCGCCCTCGGCGCGCCGCTCCTGCTGCTGCACCAGCACATGCGTGTTCGCGACAATGTGGTCCAACTGGCTCGGACCTGGGTTCAGTACTGGAACCAGCCCTGGTTTCGGGCCTGGAAACGTTTGGGAGGGCTGCTGTGAGACGCGCCAGGCGGTCACCGCGTTCAAAAAAACGTCGGCGTGATCGGCCGTCATTACCGCGTCCTGTCCGTGTGCTGTCACTCCACCGGAGTAGCGCGCCTCGCGCTCGCTATCGGTATAGTTCAAATTCGGCGCGGTCACCAGCATGGTCGAGGACTTGCCTTTTCCGTCCACCTGGACAAAGACGCTGGTGACCGGACGCTTCCGGTCTCCTTGTGCCGCCAAGGTTCGCGTCTTCTGGTCAAAGTCGATGGTCTGCGCCTCCACAATGTTCGATCCCTGCCACAGTCGCGCTCCGCCGGTATAGTGCGCCAGCCCTGAGGATTGCAGCGCATTCATCGCCCGCGCGGTCACGTGAATCGGCTCCGCCGTCGCCAGCAGTGCGCCATTCGGCTGCACCTTCAGCTCGCTATAAGTAGTCTTGACGTTGCCTTGCGCAAATGCCTCGCCGCTGCGCCGCAACAGACGGATGCTGTCCGCCGTCACCGTCATCCCGCCGTCCACGACCCTCGGGCTTCCCTGCAGCGTCACCGAATCGTCCAAGGGAGAGTAGGTGGCGCGCTCGGCAAAACTGGTCCTTCCGCCCGGTTCGTTCTTCGAACTCTCGCCCTCGCGGTAGCGGAAATTTCCCTCCTGCACCACCCGCGAAACTTCGCCGCCTGGCGTGAACTGCGCCACCATCGTATCGCTCGTGCTTACCTTGTCCGGCAGCCCCGGATTGTGGCTGGTCACGCGTACCGCGCCCATGCCGCGTGCCGTGCCCAGACGGTTCTCCTCGCCAAAGTCCGCTGTGAAATGCTGAGCATCGATCACCGTCTGCTCGCCCGCGTTCTTGGCGCCCGCGGCACTGACCACGATCTTCCCCGCCGACTCGGTTTGCGCCGAGGTCAACAGACGCCCCTCGCTGAGGATAAACGTCATAGCATTCGAGTTCATCGCCAGAGCCTGAGGATTCTGGCTCGTCGCCCTCGGCGCCTGTCGCAACGTGACCCCACGGCTGGCATAGATGGTCTTCAGCAGCGCCGTGCCGCCGCTTCCCTTCACTTGTCCTGCGCCGTGGCTTGCGGAATGCTTCGCCGCCGCTCCCCGCACAAAGTGCAGCAGCATCTCACCCGAGCGTCCACTGGTGCCCTGGGTCTCGGACTCGAAATCCACTCCACCGGTAAACAGCGCCGACTCCACCGTGTTATTCGCGCCCACCTTCATCTCGGCCGCCGGCGAGCGCAACCGCATACCACCCGCCTCACTCAGGCGCACGTTGCCCGTGGCATGAACTTGCTGTATGGAATTGTCCCCACCTAAATCTATGACGGCGTGGTCGGCCAAAACCTTACGTTGTGTCCCATCCAGCTGCGCCGAGTCCAGAATCACCACATGCGGTTCCTTGCTGATCGTGCCGCGGGCAGCCTGGATGTGCGTCGGGGCAGCGCCCGAGGTCTGAATGTCGATGGCCGACTGCAGCGTCAATTCGTTTTTCTTTGAGTCGTAAGTCGCGCCCTTCGCCGTCCCGCTGGCCTGCGGCACGCGGAAATCGATCAGCCCTTCGGTCTCTGCCAGCCCACTCTTTTGATAGAAGGTCATCCCCTGGGTGCGAAGATGGATGGGATTCTGAGTCTCGGGCAGTGCCGCCTGGCCGTCCGGCTTTGGACCTTCCGCGTTTCCCTGCAGGCCGTTACCCTGCAGGTCGATGTGAACCTCGCCCTTGGAGATCACCGTACCCGCCTGCTGGTCGTACTCAAAGTCTTCCCCGTAGATCTGATCAAAGCGCTCCGACCTCCGCCCGTAAACCACAATGGTTACATCGTGCAGCTCGGCCCGGCCTCCCGCTCTGAATTGCGTCGCCTTAGAGGCGTGGATCGTGAACAGCGTGCGTCCGCCCTCGCTCTTGGAAAGCGAAAATCCTTCGCTGGTCTGCTGAATCTCAATCCCGAGTTTTCCTGGAAGATTTTTGAGCGCGCTGCGCATCTCAAAGCGCGCGCGAAGATAAAACCCCGCCACCACCGCCATGGCCGCCAAGGCCATCACGGCAAACCAGATTCGCAGGCGAGGGATTGAGACAGGCATTACCAAAACAGTGTACGCGAGCAGTCCGGCCTCAAACCATTCTCCAATTACGAATTCCGCCTGTGTTGCTAAAAGGATTTCATCAAGATGGAATCAGCGGACCGGAACAATGCCTTGCTCAAGCCTCCACCGAAGCCGCTTCTACCCGCACCGGCCGCCGGAAGTCCGAGAGCACCAGTTGCAGTCCGCCTCCAAAGTCCGGGTGCGTGTTCTGCTCGATCCGGAACAGCACATCCACCGGTTCGCCCCCTGAGAGCGGCTCAGTTTCCAGCCGGTGCGCCATCCGCCAGCCCAATGCATCCACTCCGCGTGCCAGGCCGCCGGTCTGTGCGCTCGCATATCTCTGCAGCTTCAGCTTCAGATGTTTCTCGCGCATCACCTTCGGCTCGCCCATCAGGATTGCGCCGCGCGCCATAAATACCGGCTCGGGATTGCCCATCCCAAACGGCTGCAACGCGCGCAGTTGCTCCCATAGCCGCGGCGTCACCTGCTCCATCTTCAGCTCGCCGTCAAATTCCAATACCGGCAGCAACTCCTCGCCTGCCAGCTTCGCACTCGCATACTGGTTGAGCCGCTGCCGCAGCTCCGCAATTTTTTCCGAGCGCATAGCAAAACCCGCCGCTGCCGCGTGGCCGCCAAAGCGCAGGAACAGCTCTGGCGCGCTCTCCAAGGCATCCAGCAGATGGAAGCCCCGAATCGACCGCCCTGATCCATGCGCCTCATCGCCATCGCGTGAGATCACCACCGCCGGACGACCAAAGCGCTCCACCACCCGCGAGGCGCAGATGCCGATCACTCCCCGGTGCCAGCCCTCGCCCTCCACGACCATGCAGGCCGCGTCGCGCAGTTCCGCGCTCTCTTCCACTTGACGCAGCACCGCTTCGGAGATGCGTTGCTCTTCCTGCTGCCGAGCCGAATTCAGTTGGTCCAAACGTTCGGCAAGCTCTTTTGCCCGCGCCGCGTCCTTCACGGTAAATAGCTCGACCACATCTTTGGCCACGTCCATCCGTCCCGCCGCGTTCATGCGTGGCGCGATGCGGAAGGCCACCTCCGTGGTACTCGGGGCGCGTCCGGAAGCCAACTCACAGATCTCCAGCAGCGCCTTCAGCCCCGGATTCACCGCTGTGCGCAACCCCTCCAGCCCCAGCGAGACCAGCACCCGGTTTTCTCCCAGCAGCGGCACCGCATCCGCAATGGTCGCAATGGCCACAACTTTCAGAAAGGAAGGAATCAGCCGCCCCCGACCCGAGCGCTCCAGCAGCGCCTGCGCCAGCTTGAACGCAACCCCTGCGCCGCACAGAGACTTGCACGGATAACCGCAATCCGGCTGATTCGGATTCAGCACCGCCAGTGCCTTCGGAACGCCCTCGTCATGAGACAGCAGGTGGTGATCGGTCACGATCAAATCCACGCCTGCGCGTTCGGCGGTTTCGGCGGCGGCAAATGCACGGATACCGGTGTCAACGCTGATGATGAGAGTGATTCCGTTCGCAGCGGCTCGCTCGATGACCTCGTCGCGCATGCCGTAACCCTCCAGCAAACGGTGCGGTACGTGGAAATCGCACTGGCCGCCGAGCAGCTCCACCACGGTCTTCAAAATCACCGTCGCCATGGTGCCGTCCACGTCGTAATCGCCGTAGATCAGCATCGGCTCACGATGCGCAATCGCACGCTCCAGCCGCTCTACGGCCGCTCGCATGCCCAGCATTTCCATGGGTGAGTGCAGTTGATCGAGGGTGGGATGGAGAAAGCGGTGGGCCTCATCGACCGAGCTGATTCCGCGCGAAGCCAGCAACGCGGCCACAATCTCCGGCAGATCCATCGCAGCGGCCAACAGACGGGCGATCGCTTGCGGATCTCTGCCGTAGGCACTTTCCTGGGTACGCTCTATCCAGCGCACCCCTAGCGCTCGTCTTCTTCGGAACCGTCCGCAGAGCCGTCGATCATGATGCCGCCCAGATCGTCGGCCATCTCCTGCAGTGCCTTATAGCCCTCATACCACTCAGTGGAGAGCTCACACAAAAACATCACGCCTTGATAAGGAAAGCCTAGCTGGATGAAGCCGATGCGCCCCAGTTGGGAACGCAACTGCCGGGCCGTCTCCATATCTTCCTCTCGGCTGAAGCTGGATCGGCGCAACTCCGACAGCAGTATCTCCACGTCGTCGGCCTCCAGCTGAACCGCATTCATCGTGATGAATGGGGCTCCTGAGGCGCGCGCCAGCTCCACAAAATCCTTCCAGCTCTCGTTCACGTCCTCGCCGTCCCAGAGCACACTGGGCATCTCGTCCGGAATATATCCGTGGAAGCGCCGCAGCCCCAGCCCTTGGGTGAAGGCGTGCATGTCGTCATGAATGCCGGTCAGGTCTTCTATCATCGCTTTCTGCTGTTCTAACAAATGAATGGCCGGGCTGCAACTCGCCGCCTCGCCCACCGTGCAAAAAAGTATCATACTCCCCCTTCAGCTCTCTCTCCCGCCACCCTGCGCTACAAATTTCGGGGAAATTTGCTTTCTTTTTTTCTTATTGCGTCTGCCTTATAGGCGTCCCCCTGAAGGGAGGGCGGCGCCCCGCACTGCTCGCTGAGCGAACGCGAAAATCGCACCTCGCGCCTGTGCTAAAATTTGGTGTTTCCAGCGCCAGCTCTCCGACACACACATCATGCTCTTTTCGAAAGAATACGTAGGCTACTTAGCCCGGCAAACCGTCAAACGGCTGCAAGACAATCACTTCATTCAAACGCACGAGCTCGAGAAAGTCATCGAGCGCGTCCAGAACTCCATGGTCGAGGAGCTCAGCCTTGAGGACCGCATCAATGACGAAGTCCGCGTCATCCTCGAAGCCTACTCCGAGGAGATGCGCAAGAGCGCAGCCAACTACCAGGAGATGTTCAAGAAGGTGAAAAACGAACTGGTAAAGAAATACAAGGCGGTGCTATGAGACTCAGCCGCGAAAAACTCAACAAGCTTGCCTCGTCCTCCACCGACCAGCTCGCCGGCCTCAAGAACGTCGAGTTCCTCGAAGGCTACGACGATATTCGACAGGAGGTGCGCCGCATCCTCGAAGATCTGCTCGCCGGCGAGGAGAAGCTCGACAAAGCCGCCCGCATGAAGATCGAAAGCCAGCGCCGCATCATCCCCGAAGGCACTCCGGAGTGGAACATCCTCTACCACAAGTATTACAACGAAGAGGTGAAGAAGCTCGGCATCTAGGTGAATTGCAGTTTTTGAGAGTGTCATCCTGAACGAAGTGAAGGACCCCAGCGTTGCTCAAATATCCCGTGCAGCCTCAGAGGCAATTCAATCAGTCGGCCTGAATCAAAGGCGTCCCCCAACGGACGCCTTTTTTCCATATACCCTGATCGACACGCACGATAGGTGGAATACAAGCCCTGTTTGCGCTCGGTATCCTAAGACTCTGGAACCTGTCGCGAGGTTCGCATACACTGGCGTGGACCAATCGTTTCAGGCGAGAGAGCGATAATGCATAGAGTTCTGGCGGCAGCGATTGTCTTGTCTGCATTGTCGGTGGGAGTTGTTGCACAGGAGCAGCGTCGTCCATCAACACCAGAAGAAAGAGCGCAGGCGGTGCGTGGTACTCAAGGGAATGCGCAACAGGCACGCTCATCACAACCGGGCGCGCCGGACACGTGCCCACCTGCAGGCTGCCTTCAGAATTCTGCGATGTAGTGCCTCCGCGCGTTCGCTGGGAGGATGAAGTCGTGATTTTGAAGATGACTGACCTATTCCCGCCCAATGGCGAGATTACAACTATGCGCTGGCAGGACGGTTTGGCCGAGGTTACATCGGTTGAGAAGCTCAATCCTATTCCGCGCATCGCGCCTGATGGATTTCAAGCGCACGAAGACGAGACTGTCATAGATAATACGGACGACGGCGAGTTTTTAATCGTCTATGTCTCTGAGGACTGTCGGCAGTGTGGCCGGACCATTGTTCTCTCGCGCCAGCGTGACTGGAAATTGCCAATTGAAAACCCTATCGCCGGTTACCAGCTCGATTACAAGAACGATCGGATCGTGTCGCTCGCCGAGAACACTCCAAATCAGAAAACGCAAAGCATTGGTGTGCAGATTGTGGATCTGAAGAGCCGCCAGAAACAGATCGTTGCCGTGCCAGCCTTCCGCAGCCAACCACAATTGGTGGCTGCCCAACTGCTCAGCGATGGCAGAACCAGACTTGCATATGACCATCGATGGCGCCTGCGATCCATTCAGTCCCGCGGCTACGCATGACCCGCCTGCCGGCCAGACACCAGCCACATTCACAAAGCGCTCGCTCTGCATTGTCACTGCTGCGGCGCACGAGGACGCGCACTAACAACATTCAAGATTCCTGGCAGATAATCGCGTTCTATCGTCTGCCTCCGCTCTACACCGCCTGCCCCGCGCTAAACCCTGATGCCCAGGCCCACTGGAAGTTGTACCCTCCCAGGTGTCCTGTCACATCCACCACTTCGCCCACAAAGTACAGCCCCGAAACTTTCTTAGATTCCATTGTCTGCGCCGAAAGCTCGCCGGTGTCTACCCCTCCCGCCGTGACTTCGGCTTTCGCAAATCCTTCCGTCCCGGACGGTACAAACTCGAAGTGATGCAGTGCTCGCTCCGCTTCTTCAAATGCCGGGTTCGTCCATTTGTTAAACGGATGCAGCTCCAACCAGCGTTCGGCCAACCGAATCGGCAGCACCTCGCGCAGCGCCGCCGCCGCCGAGGCCGTATCGCGTCGCGCTCCGGAGGCAAGCAGATGCTCGAACACCTGCGTCTCCGGCGCCCAATCCAGCGTGACTTTTTCGCCCGGCTTCCAGTACGAGGAAATCTGCAGGATTGCCGGGCCACTGAAGCCGTGATGCGTAATCAGCAGCTTCTCCCGGAAGCTCTGCTTCCCGATGCTCGCCACCACCTCGGTCGAAATCCCAGCGAGGTCGCAGAAGCGCTTCGCATCCACCGCGTTCAAGGTAAACGCCACCAGTGCCGGACGCGGCTCTATGATCTTCAATCCGAACTGCCGTGCCAGCTCGTAGCCAAACGGCGTTGCGCCCATCTTCGGAATCGATAGCCCGCCGGTCGCGACCACCAGCGCATCGGAGGAGAACTCATGCTCCGGAGTCACAGCCGTAAACCGCGGTGCCCCGCGTCCGCCTTCCTTTGGCAGCTGTTGTTTCGGCAGAGTAGCAGCGCAACCGTCGCGCCGTACCTCGCGCACCTGCGTCGAGAGCTTCACCCGCACTCCCACCCGCACGCACTCCTCTTCGAGCATCGTCAGAATGTCCTGCGCACTCCGGTCGCAGAAAAGTTGTCCCAGCTTCTTCTCATGCCAGCGAATGCCGTGGCGCTCGACCATGGCGATAAATTTCTCCGGCGTATAACGCGCCAGCGCCGATTTGGCGAAGTGCGGATTCTCCGAGAGAAAGCTCCCGGCGCGGCTCTCCGCGTTGGTAAAGTTGCAGCGCCCGCCGCCAGAGATCAGTATCTTCTGCCCCGCACGGTTCGAGCTCTCCAGCACTGTAACCGAACGGCCGCGCTTCCCTGCCTCGATGGCGCACATCAGTCCTGCCGCGCCTGCGCCCAGAATCAAAACTTCAGAATGGTATTTCATGCGGAACGCCTCCGCGAATCCTGCCTCAATGATTTCACTTCAGACCTCAACTGCCCGTCAGCTCTGCGGATTCGTTGTTCGTAACCGATGCCCACACTTCTACAGTACAAGAGTTGGCGGTTTTCGGCTGTCATGCTGAACGAAGTGAGAGATCAAACGCCAATCCGCGAGCGACCATTTAGAATCGCATCGCACGCTGTTGTGCGGAAAACGGCGCGGAGAATCGGTTGAACAACAACGTCGAACCATCTTTCTGGAGCCGCGTGCCCCTCGCCGGCATGGTCGCCTCCGAGGTCGCCATCACGGTCTCGATCGAATTGCTGGCGCGGCGAGCTCACCTCACGCTCGCCACCATACTGGTCGACCGTTCTGTGCTCGCACTCGTCTTGCTGGTTCTTATCGTGCGGCCGTCGCGCAGCCAGTGGAAGCCGCGCTCACCGCGCCTCGCCCTGGTACGCGTCGTCACCGGAGGGCTTACGTTTGTGGGATGGTTCGGAGCCATTGGACTGCTCAGCGGGCGTGTGACGCAAGCGGTGCTGCTGCTCGATGCTCTCATCCTCGCCTACGTGCGCGGACCGCGCCAGGCCTATGAGCGTCGCACGCTCGCGGTGCTGGCCTGCGCGCTCATCCTCTTCGCCGCCCAGGCCGTACGCGAACCGGGAACCGTCCTCAGCGCGCGCCGTGGCATCCTCTTCCTCGTCATCGCCCTCATCTCGCGCGCCGCCACCTACAAGGTGTGGGAGCGAGCTCAGGGCAAGGACGAGCATCTCTTCTGGCTCATCGCTCCGGCGCTGGTCGGCGCCACTCTTGGCGGAGTTTTTCTCAGCGCCTCCACGCATGCCCCTCTGGAAACGCTCTCGCCGCTGATGTGGGGAGTCATGCTGCTCGTCGCCATGGTGGGCCTTACCGGCTACTTCTACATGAACACCGTCATGGCGCTGCTAGGAGCCTTCTACACCCGCGTCGTCGAACTCTGGCAGGTTCCCATGCTCTGGGCCATTCACCTGCTCACCGACCATGCCCGGATCGACCTGGTCCAAGGCGCGCTTGGAACGTTTGTGGCCATCGCCTCGGCCTACACGTATCTGCAGCACCGCCGCGCGCATGCCCGCGTCACCGATATCCACGTTCGTCCATAGTCCGCTGATGAGGTACACCATTGGCAAGAAGGTGAATGGTTAAAGACGCGGAGTTGACTGGTTTGCGAATGGTTTTGGGAGATTGGCGAGAGAGTAAACGTTTGGGATCGCTGGGTTACTAAGCCGGCCATAGGTTTTACGCAAAGCTCAAAGGCGAGCGAACCAGAGTGGGAAATCCACAGAAATTTTGGTGCGGGGGTGAGGGGATTTGTTTCGACCTCCGGGATGCGAATCGCTTCGTACCGGGATTTTCCTCAAGCTGGGCAATTAGAATTGACGGTAAGCCATGTCTGAATTGAAAAGCCTCTCCCCGGAAATTCTGCTGCACATTTCGCAGACCATTGATGTCCCCTTGCGCGGCCTCGTTGCGGTGATCGAACTGCTCGATGGCGGCGGCACCGTTCCCTTCATTGCCCGCTATCGCAAGGAGGCCACCGGCAATCTCGACGAGGTGAAGGTCCGCGAGATCGAAGAGCAGCTCGCCTACTTCCGCGATCTGGTCTCGCGCCGGGAAACCATCCTTCATTCGATTGAAGAGCAGGGTAAGTTGAGCGATGAGTTGAAGGCGCGCATCGAGCACTGCCTGGATAAGAGCGAACTCGAGGATCTCTACCTGCCTTACAAACCCAAGCGCCGCACGAAGGCCACCATTGCGCGGGAAAAGGGACTGGAGCCGCTGGCCCAGTATCTTTGGTTGCAAGGGCAAGGGGGGTTGCAAGGGCAAGTGGCGCAGCAGGCTGGCGCGCTTCCGCTCGTTGAGTTCGCCGCCACATTTGTCAGCGAAGAGAAGGGCGTGGCCAACATCGACGAAGCGCTGGAAGGCGCGCGCCATATCGTTGCCGAAACCATCAGCGAAGATGCCGACCTGCGCAAGGCACTGCGCCAACTCATGTTTGACGAGGGCGTCATCACCAGCCGCAAGGCCACCGATGCGGTCGATGAGCAGGAAAAGTTTGCGATGTACTACGACTATCGCGAGCCGGTGAAGACCATCCCCTCGCATCGTATGCTGGCGATCCGCCGGGGCGAGGCTGAGAACGTTCTCTTCTTCCTGATGGAACTCGAGCCACAGCGCGCCATCCACACGTTGCAGGCGCGTATTCTCCGTGCAACGGGCGACTGGACTCCGCAGCTCATACTTGCGATTGAAGACGCCTGGGAGCGCCTGCTGAATTCATCCATCCAGGGCGAGATACGCCTCGAATTGAAGAAGCGCTCCGACGCCGATGCCATCGCCGTCTTCCGCGACAACCTGCACAACCTGCTGCTCTCGCCGCCAGCCGGGCCCATCTCCGTCCTCGGCATTGATCCGGGCCTGCGCACGGGGTGCAAGCTCGCGATTGTCGATGAGACGGGAAAGTTTCTCGCGCATGACGTCATGTATCCGTTCACCTCCAAGAGCGGCTTGGAGCACTCCGCAAAGGTGCTGGAGAAGTTGATGGCGCAACACAACGTGCGCGCCATCGCCATCGGCAACGGAACCGCCGGACGCGAGACCGATCAGTTCGTGCGCGAGTTTCTGCGCGAACGCAAGCTCGACAACATCTTTGCCGTGACGGTCAGCGAGAGCGGAGCGAGCGTGTACTCCGCATCGGAAGTGGCGCGCCAGGAGTTTCCTGAGCTCGACCTGACTGTGCGCGGCGCCATCAGCATCGCGCGCCGCCTGCAAGACCCGCTCTCCGAGTTGGTGAAGGTCGATCCCAAATCAATTGGCGTCGGCCAGTATCAGCACGATGTCGATCAACGCAATCTGCAGCAATCGCTTGAGAGCGTGATTGAAAGCTGCGTCAACCGGGTCGGCGTCGATCTCAACACCTCCTCGTGGACGCTGCTGCGTTATGTTGCCGGAGTCACAGAGCGCACCGCCATCAACATCGTTAAGTATCGCGATGAGAACGGACGCTTCCACTCGCGCGCGCAGCTGATGAAGGTTCCCGGCGTTGGGCCAAAGACTTTTGAGCAGGCAGCGGGATTTCTGCGCATTCGCGATGGGGAGAATCCGCTCGACTGCACCGCGGTGCATCCTGAGTCTTATTCCGTCGTGGAGCAGATTGCCGAGTCGCTCAAAACTCCTGTGAGTACATTGATCGCGCGTCCCGAGTTGCTGGAGAAGGTGGATCGCACGCAGCTCTCGGCCGGCACATTCACCGTCAACGACATTCTTGATGAGTTGAAGAAGCCGGGGCGCGATCCGCGCGATAAGTTTGTGGCTCCCAGCTTTGCCGAAGGCGTACGCGAGATCGGCGATGCGCAGCCGGGAATGATTCTGGAGGGCGTGGTAACCAATGTGACCAAGTTCGGCGCGTTCGTCGATATCGGCGTACACCAGGACGGATTGGTTCACATCAGCGAGCTTTCCAATCGCTACATTAAAGATCCGAATGAAGCCGTGAAGGCGGGCCAGATTGTGAAGGTGAAGGTACTGAGCGCGGATGTGAAGACCAAGCGAATCGCGCTCTCGATCAAAGCCCTGATGGAAGCTGCTCCGCAGGTGAAGAAGCCGCAAGTGACGAAGCCAGCTGAAAAGCCGCAGCTCTCGGTGGAGCAGAAGTTGTCGATGCTGTCTTCGAAATGGAAGGCGCGGTGAGGAGACAGGTTTCAAAGGTTTCAAAAGGAAATTCCGATTTGGACTGGTGACTGAAATGGCGAGACAGGCAACGATCGTACTTTATATAGTGCTGTTGGCAGCCGTCGTGATCGGTGTGGATTTCCTGTTCTTCAGGAACCAGTTCTGGGAACGGCTGATGGTGAATATAGGAATCGTCTTGGTATTCGGAGCGTTCTACTTGAGATTTCTGAAGCATCCATGAGAGAAGGTGTACATCGTCAAAGGCAGCTCGAGGCCGAAGAGACTCTGGAGCGGCGTTGCAGATTTGGGCGGTGCGGGGATTCCTCGCTGCGCTCGGAATGACAACCTAAAGGCGAGAGCAGTATCGGGCTACGGCAACTAGGGAATTCTCTAGCCGCGCAAAAGGCGCGCGCCGAAGGTGGGGCACCCGGCGAAAGAGCAACAACAAAGGCAAGGTCAACGACCCCACATTCGCCAAATGCGGGCGGATGTGGGCCACCTGCGTCTTGATCATCTACAGCCACCTGCTACTTTGCGAGGTACTGCTCCCATTGCCAGAGCATGCGGGTGAAGAGATGGATGCGTGCCTGCTGGCCGCCGATGCCGTGGGTTTTGCCGGGGTAGAGTTGCAGATCGAAGGGGCGTCCGGCGTTGACCATCGCAGTCGATGAACTGGATTGAGTTCTGCACGTGCACATTGTCGTCGCTGGTGCCATGAACCAACAGCAGACGCCCGCTCAGATTCTGCGCCGACTTCACGATGCTGGAATTTTCGTATCCTGCTGCGTTGTCCCTTGGCAGCCCCATGTAACGTTCGGTGTAGGTGGTGTCGTAGTTGTGCCAGTCAGTCACAGGTGCAACGCTGATTCCAGCCCGGAAGCGATCCGAGTGCGTCAGCGCGTATGCGGCCATGGTCCCGCCATAACTCCAGCCCCACCATCCAAGGCGCATGCTGTCCAATTGCGGAAACCTTTCGAGCGCCTGATCGAGCGCGGCAAGATTATCACGCAGCTCTACATCGCCGAGATGATGAAAGGTGGCCATCGCAAAGTTGCGCCCGCGATTGCCGGTGCCGCGATTGTCCAGTTTGAGCACGGCGAAACCATGATGTGCGAGCACCTGATCGAAAGGATCAATGGTATGCGCCGAGTCGCGCACGGACTGGCCTTGCGGGCCACCATAGGGATTGAGGATCAGCGGGACTTTGCCGTTGACCTCGGTGGAGGCTCCGGCGGGCGGCAGCAGAATCACACCGCGCAGCAGCGTTCCGTCTTCGGCGCGGAAGTCGACAAAGCGCGGCGGGAGCGTATCGTAGCCGTCCCATCGATGCGAGGCCCACACCTCGGTGCATGCGCCGCCAACGGCGCAGATCTGCATCTTGGCAGGCTCGGTAAGCGCGCTGTAGGTGTCCACAAAATACTTTGTATCGCGGGTCATTGAGACGTCGTGTACGCCGGGTTGGCGAGTCACGGGCACGGCTTCTCCACCGGCCAGCGGAAGCGCAAACAGATGCTCCTGACGATCGTCGCCCTTGTTCGCTTCCAGATAAAGCGTGCCTCTGGCTTCATCGACCTCTACCGGTTTGCTCACCTCGTAGTCGCCGCTTTCCAACTGGCGCTCCAACTTTGCGGCGGCGAGGGGACGCGAGGCGTCAAAGCTGTAAAGATAGATATGTGTGAATCCATCGCGCCAGCTCAGCCATAGGAACTCACTGCGGGAGTCGAGAAAGCGCAGACCTTGATGTTCGCCGCGTCCCATGGAATCGTGGAGCTCGATGTAGTTGGGGTCGGTTTCACGTAGCACCCGGCGAGACTTTCCGCTGTGAAGATCGATGAAGTACAAGTCCTGCTCATTCTGCAAGCGGTTGAGCACCATCGCCCAGGCAAGCCCCGGGCGAATCCAGCCAAAGCGCGGAAGGTAGAAATCACCCTTGAGATCAAGGTCGATCTCTTTGGCTGTGCCGTTCAGGTCGGACAGCATCAGCTTCACCGTGGGATTCGGGTCCCCGGCGTTGGGGTAGCGTTCCTGGTCGGTTTCGGGATGGGTCGGTATCCAGTTGACGATTGGATACTGCGGCACCGGAGCTTCATTCATTTGAAGATAGAGAATCTGCTTCGCGTCGGGCGACCAGAAGTAGTTGGAGCGTACGTCCAACTCTTCCGAGTAGAGCCAGTCCACTTCGCCGTTCAGCAGGTTTGCATCGCTCTGATGTGTGATGGCAATTTCAGCGCCTCCCGCAGCCGGGCGGACGTAGAGGTTATGGGCGCGGAGATAGCTCAGAAACTTTCCATCAGGCGAGAACTTGGGATCGCTCGACGGCTCACCGGCATCGGTCAAACGGTGTCCTTTTGACGTGGCCACATCGACGATCCAGAGCTGCCCCAAGGCGTCGAAGAGCAGGCTTTTGGAATCAGGCGACCACTGATAGGCAGAGACGCCGAAGCGGGCGCGATTCTCGCGCTGGCGGTCATCCTTAAGATTGCTGGTGGAGGGCGCCAGCGCAGCGAGTTTGTCGGCGGCGATCAGTTGCGCGCTCTTGCCGCTGGCGGGATCGAAGTAATAGAGCGATTCCTGCTCGCCGCCGGCTTCGGCCTGAATGTAGGTGAGCTTGCTTCCGTCGGGACTCCACTGTACTGCGTTGGGCGGGCGGGCCGTCAAAGGCGACGGCTCGTAGATGGCCTCCACCGTGTACTGCTTCTTGACTGCTTGCTGCGCCACGGCCATTGCACTTGCCAGCGCGCAGAACGCGACAAGCCATCTGCTGGTCTTCAAAGCAGTTCCTCCGGCGGAGCAATCTGCCCCTACGGCGAAGGTAAATCTGAGCTTGTGGAATTTGCAAGGTGGGGCGCCGCCAAGGCGGAAAAACTCAGTGCGTACTCATCCAGATGCGCCCGAGGCTGACCAGCGCAATGAGAACGCCGAAGATGAAGAATAAGTTATGAGCCGTTTGTTTGGGGAGTGCGCCCGGAAGCGGGACGCCACGCTCGCGGAACGCGGCGCCCAACGCGCGGTCCTGCTTGCGGAGGAAGTCTGCCAATGGGCCATGAAACAGCGCAATGGTCAGCCCAAGCAGGACGCGTGTAAATTGGAGGAGCATAGAATGAAGTTATGCGCGACGCTGCGTTGAGAAAATACAGCAAACTTCTTAGGAACGATGACAAAAAGCCTTGGCTCGCCTGACGTGATAAAATCCGCTTTACTGGGGTTCGCAGGAATTCATGCCGACTGACCTTGAAAAGCTTGTCGAATTGCAAAAGGTTGATCTCGAACTGGCGCGCCTTAACGCGCACCTCGCAGCCATACCGAAGGCTGTGGCCCGCATCGAAGCGCAGCTGGCCAGCGCCCTGAAACGCGTTGACGACGCGCGCGCCGCAATCAAAACCGGAGAGACGGCCAAGCGTCATTATGAGCAGGAGATCCAGTCTCTGAACGAGAAGATTGTCAAGTTTCGCGGCCAGTCCTCCAGCATAAAGAACAACGAGCAGTACAAGGCACTGCTCTCTGAGATTGCACACGCGGAAGGCGAGATTGCAGGATACGAGGAGAAGATTCTCGAAGTCATGCTGCACGCCGACAACCTGCAATCGCAACTGGCCGCAGCGGAAGCAGCGCTCAAAGCTGAATCTGCCGAAGTCGAACGCCAGAAACTTGAGGCCGTAAAGGAAGGCGACGCAGACCGGGCTGCCGCAGCAGTAGCCCAAGCCAGAAGTGCTGAATTACGCAATAACGTGGACGAGACGGTGCTGGCAACGTATGACCGCATTCTTAAGTCGCGTGGTTTTGCCGTGGCCGAGGTGCTGGAGCATCGCTGCACGGCCTGCCAGGTGATGTTGCGTCCACAGGTGCTATCGAACATCCGCGCCGCCCTGGAGGTGGTACACTGCGACTCCTGCGGGCGAATGCTGTACTATGTGCCGGAGCACAACGTGAAGACGGTTGCAGCCAACGCCACGGGGATCGCGCACCAGGCCGAACGCGAATGGATGTACGTGCCCTCGATGGGCAGCAGTGGCGCATTTGTGGTTTTCATCAACCACAAGGGCAACGCCACCATGAAGGCATACGATGCCAAGACCGGTGAGGCGATCGCGCGCCGGGTTGAGAAAAACGCAATCTGCCAGACGATTTTTGCTGAGGAGTTCCGCGGCGCCCGCAATCTATTTGTGGACGAGCCGAACCTGGAAGAAAAATACAAAGAGCAGTTGCCGCCCGAGGTGCTTGACGACCTCCAACATCAGCTTCCTAAGACGTAGAGCGCGCCGCGGGTGCTACTCAGCCCCATATTCGCCAAAAACGGGCGGATGGGGCCACCCTCGGCTTGACGTGAATAGGATTCGAGTGCGTTAGGCGCGCATCTCCACATGAAAACTCAAAAGGAAACATCATCGGCTCCGGTTGCGCGCGTGATTGTGAACGCACACGCGGTGGCGCGGCTGCGCGGCGGCCATCCCTGGATTTTCAAATCCGATATTGAGCGCCTCGATCAGGTCGCGCCGGGCGCGCTGGTGCGCGTGGAAGACCAGCGCGGGAAGCCTTATGGCTCCGCGCTGTATAGCTCCAGCTCGCAGATCGCGCTGCGCATGATTGCGCCGAATCCGGTAGAGGCGGAGAAATATCCCGAGTTGCTGCGCTACCGCATCCGTCAGGCAATCGCCTATCGACAGCGCGTGGTGCGTGACGCGGATGCTTTCCGTGTGCTCTTTAGCGAGGCCGACATCACTCCGGGCCTGATCGTGGACAAGTACAACGACGTGATCAGCTTTCAGGTGATGACGCAGGCGATGGATGCACCGTTCGCGCGCGAGATTCTGATCGAAGAGTTGAAGGCAGCATTTAAGCCCGAGACGATTCTGGAAAGAGTGGACCCGCGGATTCGAGAGCTCGAAGGACTGGCTCCGCGCGAAGATCAGGCGGTGTATTCGCGGCTGAAGAATCCCAAGACCACGACCCTGTTCCACATGAACGGAATCGAATTTCACTACGATGGCGGCAGCGGCCAAAAGACCGGAGCCTTTCTTGATCAGCGCGAAAACTACGCGGCCGCGGAGCGCTATGCACGAGGGCGGGCGTTGGAAATCTGCACGTACCAAGGCGGCTTCTCGCTGCACCTGAACCGTGTCTGTGAGCAGATCACCGCAGTGGACATCTCAGCCGAGGCGTTGGCGGTTGCCGAGCGCAACCGCCAACTGAATGCGCAGAAACCGATCGAATGGGTGCAGGCCGACGCCTTTGAACTGATGCGGCAATATGCGGATTCGGAGCGGAGATATGAGACCATCGTGCTCGATCCGCCGGCTTTCGCGAAGTCTAAGAAGAGCGCGGAGGATGCGCTCCGCGGCTATAAGGAGCTGAATCTGCGCGCGCTGAAAATGGTGCGCAACGGCGGAGTGCTGGTGACCTGTTCGTGCTCGTTCCACGTCAGCGAAGAGGATTTTTTGTCCATGCTCTCCAGCGCCGCGCTCGACGCCCGGCGCAATCTCCACGTCATTGAAAAGCGAATGCAATCGGCGGATCATCCGGTGCTGCTCAACGTGCCGGAGACGCATTACTTGAAATGTATCCTGTGCTCAATCTTCTGACTTGATTCAATTGGAATAAAGAGGCCACCCAACTGCGGGTGGCCTGATTCCTGGTAGCCCTTCCTACTGCAACATCGACGAGTCTCGATGAAACAATCTGCTTATCCCTGCTTCCGGTGCCGGCGCATCTGATGGAGCTTCTGCAGTTGATCCGGGCTCAGGAGGGTTGACAGTTGCGCCTGCGACGCTTGTCGAATCTGGCTGAGCTGAGCCTGCTTCTGGTCGTTGGTGAGCGAGGAATTCTGGAGCACCGCCTGCCGCTGCTGGTGGGTGGAGGTACGGAGGTCTTTCAATTTGCTCATCTGATCTGCCGTGAGGCCGAGCTTTGCCGCAAACTTAGCCTTGGCGGCGGCACGGCGAGCGGCAAACGCCTGCTGCTGCTCGGGTGTCAGGATGGATTGCATTTGCTCGCGCGTGCTGGCGCGCAGGGCTTGCAGTTTGGCCTGCCTCTGCTGAGGGGTCAGCGTCTGGTCACTCCGAATAATAGCTGCCTGGTCTCGCGCAGAATTACGCAGGTCACGTAATTGTTGTTTCTGCTCAGCGCTCAGTTGAGGTTTTGCAGTTGCGTTGGCCGCGCCTTGAGTTGTTGTGTCCGGTGTTGGTGTAGTTGCCTGCTGCGCCAGCAAGGCGGCGCAGCCGAGGGTCATTCCCACCATCAGCACCGCGTTCTTGATCCAAATTGCACGCATTTCGTTTTCTCCATTTCGTCCTGCATGAGGCCGCTATGAAACTTCGTCCCCATGCTCAACCAAAACACTGCCAGGAGACAGTAGTTTCGCGGGAAGGTTTCGCGAAATTGCTAATTCGGGCCGGGCAACTTACGAAGACGATTGCGTATGTGTCTGCCTAACAGGCAATTTGCCAGCAAGCTTGTGAGCACAATTACGCACCGAAACTTTGGGCAACACGAAAGCTATGCTAAATTGTTGATACCACTCCTAAGCCGGGATGGCGGAACTGGCAGACGCAGCGGACTCAAAATCCGCCGACCGCAAGGTCATGGGGGTTCGATTCCCCCTCCCGGCACCATAGACTCAATCAGTTACAAGCCATCTCTTCAAATTCGCGGTACTCGTTTTTTTTACACAACTCTTTCACACTTTTGCCATTCCAAGAATTTGTGGGAGTCATCCGCAATGGCGGAGCAATACACCATTCTCGGCGGCAAGGTTTACGTCTACAAACGTCCAAATAGCGGCTGCTGGCAGTGCTCCAGCTACCTCGCAGGGAAAAATCGTCGGACGAGCACGAAAGAAGAGAGCCTCTCGAAAGCCAAGGAAGTTGCCGAGGACTGGTACTTGCAACTCCGTGGCAAACTCCGCACCGGAGAAATCAAAACCGAAAAAACCTTTCGCGATGCTTCAGAACAGTTCCTGCGGGAATACGACATCATCACGCAAGGCGAGCGCAGCAAAGGCTATGTCAGAGGCCAGCACGAGCGATCAGCTAACCACCTGGTCCCGTTCTTCGGCCCCCTCGGCCTCTCCGAAGTCACCTCCGGCAAGGTTCAGGAATACCGGATTCACCGGCATGAAGAAGCGGTCGCCACGCGCGGCAAACCGCCCGCCTATAACACCATGCATCAGGAAATCGTGACGCTACGCCAGACGCTGAAAACCGCGCTCCGCCACGGATGGCTTGACCGGCTTCCCGATCTTTCCGAGGTATACAGACAATCCGCGAAAATCTCGCACCGGGCTTGGTTCTCTCCTGAGGAATACAAGAAGCTTTATGAGGCCACGAGAAAACGCGCGCACGAGCCGAAGCAGGCGCGCTACAAATGGGAATCGGAACAGCTTCACGACTACGTCCTGTTTTCGGCCAACACGGGACTCCGTCCGGACGAAGCCTGGCGCTTGCAATTCCGGGATGTGGCAATCGTCGAAGACGCCGCCAGCGGTCAAACGATCCTTGAGATCGAGGTGCGCGGCAAGCGCGGCGTCGGCTACTGCAAGAGCACGAGCGGCGCTGTGCGCCCGTTTGAGAGACTCAAGGCCAGGCCCCGCCCCGCGCGGGCGGATCAAACATCGAAGCACGGCGGGCGTGCAGCAGCCACCGGCAAGCCCGAGCAATATCGCATTTCGCAACCGACAGACCTAATTTTTCCGAAATGGCAGCGCGAGCTTTTCAAGACGATCTTGGAAGAGGAAAATCTCAGGGTTGATCGTGATGGGCGGCCTCGAACGGCCTACAGCCTGCGGCACACGTATATATGCCTGCGGCTCATGGAGGGTGCGGACATCTACCAGATCGCCAAAAACTGCCGCACCAGCGTCGAGATGATCGAGAAATACTATGCGGCGCACATCAAGACCAATCTTGACGCCGCCGCCATCAATATAATGAGGCCCAAGCCAAAGAAGGCGCAAAATGCCAGGCGCTCCAGCTCCGCTCGCACGACCCCGTCCGCATCAAAGTCTGCCTGATTTCTTCATGTGCCCTGGACTCACTCTCCGACCCGGCGGGATAATGAGTCGAACCGTGGAGGTTGGAGATCATGGCGAGCCACATTGCCCAGCGATACGGGAAAGACTGGCACTGTGACCAGAATCGCCTGAGCGGGTGGTCGGAGTGCGGATTTATATAACCAGGCCGCTTTAATTCTGTCAGGGGGGGCAATGCCGCAGCAGGAACAGATGCAGACCTTTGAGTGCCCCAACGGCGAATGCGGGGCCGTGTTCTCCTATCTACGGATTTCATGCGGTCACTTTGCACCGCCCAGGTTCTGCCCTGACTGTGGTGAGCCGCTGAGCGCGACGGAGGACACCAGAGTCAGCAGCTCCTCGTCTGACCTCGACTGACATTCCCAGATCACCAGGACCCGCCAGCCCGCAGCATTCAGAGCCTTGATGTTCCGTGCATCGCGCTCCGTTGTCCTGCGTCGCTTTTCTGCCCAGAATTCCGCCCGCGTTTTCGGAACAACGCGACCCCAGCGGCAATCATGGCAATGCCAGAAACAGCCGTGGACGAAGATCGCGAGGCGATATTTAGGCAGAACAATATCAGGCTTTCCAGGCAGGTCTTTTCGATGCAGCCGGTATCTGTAGCCGAGCGAATGCAGCAGCGACCGCACCCGCATTTCAGGCTTTGTGTTGCCTGCCTTGATCGCGGCCATATTGCGGCTTCGCTGTTCAGGCGTATGCACATCCGCCATTTGTTCAGGCCGACCCCGCCCGCTCTCGTTCCCGTACCATCGCTGTAAAGCTCGCCACGTCCATTAAGTTTCTTTGTTGCTCGGGCGTAAACGTGGAGTGAAGCCCGCGCGGAATCACCAGTTGAAGTTTATGCTCCTGCATCTGCTCTGTTTGATGCGTACTGATTGCAGCTTCAAGCGTAAGCAGGTGCTTATGGTCGATGCGTTTGGCTTCGGCCAGGACCTGCCGCCAGCGATCTTTACAGGTTGTCTTTGCCCCCAGCATTGTCAGGAGCGCGGCGTTATATCGCGGGTTTTTGTATTCCCTGCTTCCAGGGAACAGGAAATCAGGTTTCTGCTTTCCTTCCGTTGCAACCCCCCGCTCATATCGAATTCGGTTGGCAGTGAAAATTACTTCGAGATGGTTTTCAAGGGCGTGACCAGACCGGCTTTTCCGGCGATTCTGGACAGACAACGAAAATGCAATGAAGCCGTCCACATCATCGACGAAGCCCTTTCTTAGCCGGTCGCCAAGGATGTGCTTTTCCAGAGTCCGGAAAAGGATTTCCTCGCGTTCCATCCAGCCGAGCAGCGCCGCGTCAGGCTCGGCCACCGGGTCGAGTTCCGCGACGGTTGAACGCGCATAACGGGAGAACACATCCGTTGTCGGCAGAGTGCCGCCGAAATTTTTCAGCATTATGTCCAGATAGTTTTCCGCCGCCGGTGTCACAGGCTCTATGCCGAGCTGTTCGAGGATGAATGCAGAAGCAAACTGAATCCGATCCTGCTCCGTTTCCAGCTCCTCACGAACAGAAAATCCCTTGTGGCCGAGTTGAACGCCAAACAGCCACTGCACCTGACTGGCGATAGTCGAGTCGCCCTGGGCGATTACAACCAGGACTGAATTATCTGGCCGCCGCGCGACCACGAGTAAATCACCTTCTGCCGCAACCATCGAAACCTGATTTGTAGGAAAGTAGAGGCGGTGTTCAGTACGCGTCGCATGGTTTAGTCGCGCGTCGTACCAGGTCACAGATCCCTTCGCAACCACGGGTTCATCGTCGCTGTCGCTCAGGTAGATGAAAAGCGCGTCAAACCTGTGCTTATCCGTAGCTTCACCAAAAACCTTCATCAACGGATTAGCACCGTTGAACTCGTGCTGATGGCTGCGGCTGGGGTCAGCCTCGACCGCACTCAGCGTCTTCATGGCAACGCCCGTAAAAAACTCCGAAAGGTAGCCAGCTTTCATAGTCTCCAGTCTTTCAGGCGAACAAAGGGATTTCGAGCACGCCGGTTTCTTCATGCAGTTGCATGGCGCGGATGTGCGGCAGCATCATTTTGGCAACCTCGGCGATTACCGGAACAACGACGCTGTTACCAAACTGCTTATAGGCCTGCGTGTCTGAAACGATGATGCGAAATGTTTCGGGATACCCCATAAGGCGGGCGCATTCCCTCGGCGTAAGCCGTCGCGGGGCCTTCTTTTTGCCCCGGCTGATGAGAATTTCGGAACCGTCCTTGTAGTACCGTGCGGAGAGTGTGCGGCTCACTGAATCAGGAGTGACCAGACCAAACCCAAAGCCGTTCCCCGCTTTTCTGTGCTTCTCCGCATACGCCTGGAGATAGGCCCATAGTTTGTCCGTCAGAACGTACTTTGAATGAACCTTTGCCAGATCGCCGGTTGTAAACGGAGTCTCTGCTTTTTCTGTGCCGTCCTCTGGGTGCAGTATTGAGCTGAGCCTGGGGCCGACCTCAGGTCGGGAAAATCCGTCGAACGAAAAGCCGGTGTTTTCGCGGAAACCAACGATCAGAATGCGTTCGCGGTGCTGCGGAACGAAGCTCTGAGCATCAATCACCTTGGCTTGAACGTGATATTTCAGCTCTTTTTCGAGCGTCTCCTTTATCACGCTGAATGTGTTGCCGCCGTCATGGCTAAGAAGGTTTTTGACGTTTTCCAGCAGGAAGGCCTTTGGGCGCTTTGCCGCTATGATCCGGGCCACATCGAAGAACAGCGTTCCCTGGGTGGTGCATTCGAAGCCGTGTGGACGGCCCAGCGCGTTTTTCTTGCTGACGCCTGCAATCGAAAACGGCTGGCATGGAAAACCGGCCAGCAAAACGTCGTGATCGGGGATTTCGTTCTCATCGTAGGGAACAATATCGCCGATGAGTGGATGGTCACTGCCGAAGTTTTCGACGTAGGTTTTTTGCGCCCATGGATTCCACTCGCTGGTAAATACGCACTGCCCACCCGCCCGCTCAAAGCCCATTCTCATTCCGCCAATGCCCGCGAACAGGTCTATAAACGTAAATTTTGCCGCGCCCATCTCTGGCCGGTTGCCGCTGCGGAGCATATCAAGCAGCGCGTACTGGACATACCCAGGGCAGCCCGTCTTGCCGCTTTCCCATCGTGAAATTGTTTTTGGGGCCACCTGGAGCCGGGAAGCTATGTCCCGCTGGCTCATACGTTGCCGAACCCGCGAAAGCAGGGCCAAGGGATCGGGGGAGAGATTCGCTAAAGACTCGCTGGGCATGACAGAGGACATTCTGTCCTAAGACACTCCCTAATGTCCAGGAAATCTTTCACTTCCGAGATATCTTCGCAATAAGTGATTCAGTTTTATTCAGATATGAATGTAGACTGAAGATTCGCGCGCAGGAGACCGCTGGCATAGATGATTACCCTGGAAACAATGCGGGCCTATTTGTCCCGGAGCATCTCCAATCTAAATCAAAACAAGCTGCGCGGGCTCTTGGCGGAAGTAGACTTGCGGAGCCATTTGTCGAATCTTGGCTTCGCCGAACGGGTTTCTAGAGGCGGCTGGATTGCCCGGACGAAAGGAGCCAACATTTTCGGGCACTCTACGATTGCTCTCTTTCCGGAAACACTCCTGCCCTCACAGCTATATCCCCCACACCGCGCATTACCTGTCCCCGACCATGGACTGCACACGATCTGCTCAACTCTTCACCAGAGCGGCATCTCCAGCTTTTTTTGCGCGGCGACGATTGCTGAACCCGAAGAACCAGCGGCTCTTCATTGGAACGCTGTCCAGCTTGGATTACCCGTACAGCAGCCCTATGCTCCGCTCATTGAGCGACTAGGCGGCTTCGGCTTTGTCAATCGAACAAGGGCCTACAATTTCCTTCGCTATAGTGCGAATGTTGTTGATATACCAGAAGATGCAGTTCCTGAGGAGTTCACGAAAGAACACCTGCGGATAGCGTTCAACAACTCCTATATGGCCGAAATTTCAGATATCGACGGCCTGTTTTGGGGTAACCAGTTTACATACCCCATAGAAGTGAAGGAAAAAACGCCTGCCTACTCCACCGATGTAGGCGAGTATTTTGGCTTGGATGTCGGTCCCTTCGTCAAACTGGCATTTTATGCCGCCAAGCGCGGCAACCTGCATTCGCTGTACGTGGTTCGGGAGATCGACAACGAAAACGACCGCAATCTGGTTCAGTGGTTATTTGTGACGTTCGATCATTTAGCCCAGCGCGCGTCCTGGGTGTCGCGAGCTGGAGGCCCAGGCATGCTTGGAGGCGCCTCCTCGGTTGTGCGTATTCCTAAAGCAGAGTTCAGGCTTTTGAATGCAGAAAATATAGCTACTCTGTAGCGCCCCGCCCTTGGGGTAAAAAGCCATCCTGCCCCCGCCGTGCTTCACTCTCGACAAAAGAATCATTTTGTCGATGGTTAGGATGACCGGGTATCAACCAATGGACCGCGCGGCTGTATGTTTTGAGTCAATGTTGGGTACCCAATGGCTTAACCCAAAGGCTTCGCGAATCGCTTGTGCTCAGATATACCGTTTCAAGCCAGTTGCCACTCACATAGAGTGAAGATATTCCCTGCGTATCGGGCAAACCGGCCGTCGCCCCGCTCCAGGATTGCCCCTCATCTTGGGATTGGAAGAAGCCGAAATACCTGGTGACACCCTTAAGCCCACTACCTAGGCCCACGGGGTTCGGAAATATCCAAAGCCGCTTGTCCAATGGGCTTGCGACAAGGGTAATCGACAAAAACGGCAAGGACTCGAAATGCCAGCTTGTCCCACCATCCGTGGAATATAGAAACATGGTCTCAGACAGGCCTGAGTATGGTAAAAATGGCTGGAGTTGGATAAAGAGCGCGTCTGCGGAGCCCAGAAAAGCCTTTACGTACTGTGAATTGGTATTCGGCCTAGCCAGCGGGATCTCAATGCTCTCCCAGGTTATTCCTAAGTCTCGGCTCCGAAAAAACTGCGGAAGATTCAGATCATTAGGAGGCTGGACGAAGTTACCGCAAAGAATCACATCACTGCCATAGATGCACCAGGTTGCAACGGAGCCAGTCGGAAGGAACGCTCCCGGGAGGGGCTCTCTCCAAGTCATTCCGTTATCTGCGCTGGTAAGAACGGCATTTCCACACTGCAAAACAAACGTGGTGTTCTTCGCAAAGCCGGTAAGGTTACCTGTCTCGCAATCGGGGGATGCGACAGTCGGTCCCCAGGTCAGGCCGTCTTTTGATGAAGCAATGCCACCGGAATTGCCTCCGTAGACATATGTAATGAACAGTTGATCTCCGATGGCGAATCCGCTGCTCGGCACATTAGCAAAAGCAGCAGATGACCCAGGATCGAAAGTTCCTTTCAACGGGCTCGGGCTCCAACTCTTGCCGCCGTCGGCACTTATTGATAGTACAGGTGAGATTTGCTGGCCACTTGAATGAGGAGGAATCGGGCAATCGTTATTAAGCTGGCCTACAGCGAAGAGCTTTCCCCCGAAAGGAATGATATTAAGTGTGGGAGCATTGGCTCCGCCGGGAAAGGCGGTGTTTTGAGGATTTGTGGCGCAATGGACGACGTATCCTGTCGCCGTTGATGAGACTGAAACCCAATTCTGCTGCGCATTTATGTCAGGGACAAGCAGAACGGCGAAGATGAAAAGCAAGGTTTGTCCAAAATAGCGCGAGTGTCTCGTTCTCACCTGGATAGGTCCCTTTCCCGACGAAAATCTGTGTTCTTCTCGCCTCAACAAGGGCTAAGCCCCCATCCATTTGGTAGGTAAAGCTGCTGACCAGCGGGTATGCTCGTCTGCACTGAATCAAGACCGTTGTTAACTACACAACAACAAGCAACGGGAGCTTCGGACCTCCAAGTGGAGCCATTAGCATCACTTGAAACCCACACCATGCATCCAATTTGCTGAGTATCACTCGTCTGTACAACTTTGGTTATCCATTCTTTCGGAATGTGAGAAAACGGGGATGGTTTGTTCATAATGTCTCCGTGACCGCTGGCATTGAGAGCCTCTCAAACGGAAAAGGGTTGTGTGTACCCCCGATGTTTCCGAGCCCGCCCTTATCTTTTTTGCCTACACTATCGACAAAATGAAGCATTTTGTCGATACTCGAAAACCCCCGTGCCCTGTTTATGCGGGTTTCCGAGGCATTCAGACAGGGTAAACTCTCGACAAAATGATGAACGGACGCAAAAGCCGAAACACGGGAGCAGAAGACAGCGACCGCAAGCACCTCACCGGGCGCGAGGTTGAACGGCTGATCGAGGCGACCAAGGGCAGCCGGAACGAGGCCCGCGACCGTTGCCTGTTGCTTCTGATGTTCCGGCATGGCTTGCGCGTGTCGGAAGCCTGCCGGATGAAACTCGACCAGGTGGACACCGAAAGCCGCGTGTTGCACGTCGCCCGATTGAAGAGCGGGCTATCGACGACGCAGCCGCTACGCGGCGACGAGCTGCGCGCCATCGGCGCATGGCTGAAAGAACGCGCCCGGATGAAGCCGACCGGCAAGACGTTCTTTGTCAGCGAGCAGCGGAAGCCGTTGCACCGATCCACCGTCAACCTGGCTCTACGAAATACAGCGCCGCCGCGTCCCTGCCCTTGCTCGCCCATCCTCACATGCTGCGCCACGCTTGCGGCTTCGCCCTTGCCGACCAGGGCGCGGATACGCGGCTCATTCAGGATTACCTCGGGCATCGGAACATTCAGCACACCGTCAGGTACACCGCCACCAATCCGGCCCGGTTCGAAAAGCTCTGGCGGTAACAAGCCTCGCGACCGTTGCCGCGAGTGCCAGATGTGAAACGTATCCAGCCGCCATGCCGTTCAAGCAACCCGCCATAAATCGCCAAAACAGTTCAGCGAGGCTCGCCAGGATGCTGTTAGGAGCAGGAGACAAAACGCGGCCTTGAGGGGATAGAACTGTATCCACTGGTCGGCAACGCACGGCCTTATCTCGACAATATGCCTCGTAATTCGCAAGTAGACTTCTGCTCGAAAGTATCGCCGCGCCAGCAGGCGCAACTGTGACCGGTGCTCCTGTGCCAGGATGAAACTGCGGGTTCCAGTAGCGGGGTCGCGCCTTTTGACCGAGCGCGCCAAAACGGATATGTTCTACTATTCGTTGTCTTTCAATAAACAGGGGTTAGATATGGCGCGGTGGACACAGACGTTCGCGGAACAAAAGCACTTGTCGGACATTTCTACGCATTCGCCGTTCTGCGGCATCGTTTCAATCACATTGCAAGGATAGGCAAAGGTTTGTGATCGACTATCTTGACATAAAGACTGTCAAGGACGCATGGAACGATGCGACGAGCGCTGAATACGAGCGGCTTGGCCTTATATCTATTGTGCGATAGATGATCTCATGCAAGGCACCGACTTTCGCGGTGGCAAGCAGCAACTGGTGTTTGCGCAATAAAAGTGAACGGAGTCACAAACAATGCAAGCTAATCCTTTTCAGACCCGCGAACCGAAAGTTGAGCTGAATGATCGTATCCGAACCCCGCAACGCGAAGCTTACGCGGAGCTTGCGAGCTTCGCTGCGAATTCTGACGGGCAAGAACGAGAGATCGGCATTGTGTTGCCCGTAGGGTGTGGCAAGTCAGGCTGCATAACCCTAACTCCCTTTGCGTTCAAAGCCACGCGAACCCTTGTCATCGCTCCGAGTGTGCCGATTGCGGGACAGCTTCAAAACGATTTTGATCCTTCCCGCCCGGACATGTTCTATATCAAATGTGGTGTCCTAGACGGACAGCCTTATCCTGAACCCGTCGAGATTCGAGGAACGACAACAAATAGGGCGGACCTTGAGGAAGCCGATGTTGTGATTACCAACATCCACCAGCTTCAGGGAACCGACAATCGTTGGCTTCAGGACTTGCCCGATGATTTCTTCGACCTCATCCAGTTCGATGAAGGCCACCACAATGTCGCCGCGAGTTGGGACGCTCTGAGAGCTAAGTTTCCGCGAGCGAAAATCGTCAACTTCAGCGCCACGCCGACGCGAGCGGATGGCCAGCTTATGGCAGGCCGTATTCTCTATTCCTACCCCGTGTCCAGGGCCATTCAAGAAGGCTATATAAAACAGCTCAAGGCTGTTGTGCTGAATCCCAGGACGCTGCGTTATGTCCGGCGCGCGGACGGACAGGAGATTGAAGTCAGCCTAGATGAAGTGCGCCAACTCGGAGAACAGGACGCGGATTTCCGACGCAGCATTGTCACTTCGACTGAGACGTTGAATACCATCGTTGATGCATCTATTCGCGAGCTGGACAAACTCCGCACCGCCAACGGTGGCGATAAGCGCCTAAAAATCATTGCCTCTGCTCTCAATTTTGAACATTGCAGGCAGATCGTTGAAGCCTACCGCTCGCGCGGACGTGCCGCTGACTACGTTCATTCCCGCGAGGACAGCGCCGCCAACGAGCGCGTCATGCAAAAGCTGGAAAATCACCAGCTTGATGTAATTGTTCAGGTCCGAAAGCTCGGAGAGGGGTTCGATCACCGTTTTCTGTCTGTTGCGGCAGTGTTCAGCATCTTTAGTAATCTCTCGCCCTTTGTGCAATTCGTCGGTCGGATCATGCGCGTGATTAAACAGGATGCGCCGGGCGACCCCATAAACAACGGCGTGGTGGTATTCCATGCTGGTGCAAATATCGCCAGCCGGTGGGAAGATTTTCAGCAGTACAGCGAAGCAGACCGCGAATATTTTGACCAGCTCTTGCCAATGGAAGGACTGGATTTCACGAACGCGGACGAACTGCAAATCAATCCGATTGTGCCATCATCTCAATCTCGCGAACGCGTCGATGTGCGAAGCCAGACCGATGTTCGCCTTGAAGAAATCCCGCTCATTGCTGACCCAGACGCACTCGCGGCGCTGAAAACTCTTCAGCAAAAGGGCTATAGCGCGGACCAGGTGAAGGAAGCTTATGAGGGATTGCAACCGGTTCCGGTTACAAAAGCCCGGCAGCGTCAGGCGAAGCGCGCGAGCCTTGATATGCGCGTGAAAACTGAAGCCGCTCGCATTCTCCAGACGCGGCGTATCAACCCCGAAGGTCAAGACCTTGACCGCAACCGACTTGGCCGAACCAATCTCATTGTCCTGAAGACTGCCATCGACCGGCAGGTCAATACAACTGTCGGACGCAAGGCTGGGGAGCGCAGCGATTTTACTCAGCCGCAACTCGACCAGATCAACAGCGATTTTGCCGCGATTGTAGAGCGGGCCGTTCAGGAGGTATTCGATGCCGCGAATTAAATCCATTTTGATTCGTGTCGAAATCGATAAGGCGAAGAAGGCCCACAACTGTCAGGCCAATGCCACACACCGCATTGTGCGTAACGACACGCGCCTAAATGTTCGTAACGGTCGGAGCTGGGACCGTTACTGCCTCTCATGCGCCAAAACGATCATCCAGCGCGACCTCGCCGAACTTCAGGAGTTACAGCGCAGCCTCCAGACCTCCCCACCTACCGCAACATAACAGTTGCCCCGGCAGCCCCCCAGGCGGGTGATCCCCCTCCGATCCCTCGCCGTTCCGCTTAGACGGCTCATGAATTCCTAGACTGGATTCAAAGGTTGCGGCAATCTATGTGAACGGCTCGGTGATTCGTCGGGTCTGTCGTTCAACATTCTGCGGAGAAAACAAAACCCCACAAATGCAAAACCCGCCTTTTGAGGGGCGGGGCTGCGACTTGAAAGATTGGGCGCTTGAACAACCCCAATCTCGCAAAACCCAGGCAGACAGTCAAGGAAAAAAGATCGTTTTTCCTAACGCTATGACTTTGCCTAGAAACTCGCTGCCTCACCCCCTCCCAAGGTACAACCAACAGGAGGAACTACTATGACTAAACAAGCCTTTTTGCCCTTCACGCCTTCTTTTCCCAAAGGCAAGTCCCCCTATCCAGTCTGGACAAACTCACAGCGCGCGGATTGGGGATTTGGAGCGCGGGAAATTCAGCCGCCGAAACACCCGACCGAAGAACGCAAACGCCTTGCGCGTCTTTACCGCAAGGCGCGGAGATGGAAAGCAAGAAACCCGAATGTTATGACACAAGGGGCTTTGCGCGTGTTCGAGGCTCTTTGTTTCGACTTCGCCAATGTCCATACCGGGCAGTTATTTCCAAGCCATGCCACAATCGCCAAGCGTTGCGGCCTCGGTGTTACATGCGTAAAGGATGCCCTTAAACGCCTCCGCGAACTCGGCCTTATTCATTGGCAACGCCGTTGCATACAGGTCGTTCAAGCATTAGGGGGCTTCATCCTGAAACAAGTCACCAACCTTTACACAATCCTCCCGACCGTCGTTTGGGATGGTTTTGAGGAAGAAGATAAAGCACCTCCACCAGAACCGCATGAGTACGGCGGCCAAGCCTATACAATCGCCCACGGCACAGAAGCGGGGCTACAGGCTACACGAGAGGCCGAAGCTAAAGGTGCCGATCCCCGCGCCGCTGCGCTTGCGGGCATCTCCGCGCTGGCTGAGACGGCCATGACGGAAGGTGAGTTCAGCCTTGCGTCACTGTTTTCGCAAATTACAAAAACCAGCCATTAACCCCTGATTTTACGAGAGGTCGGAAAATGTCGAGTAATCCCATTAAGCACTTTTAAACAAGATAAAAGGAACCGCGACAAGCGCGGTCTGAGTACGCCGCTTATGCGCCCCAAAAGGGGCGCGGCGGCTCGTGCGCCTTTGGCGCACACGCTTTGCGGGGAAGAAAGGGGCGGGAATTTTGGAGCCAGAGACGCTTTTTGCCGGGCGGGGTTGGCGGCGCGCGGCAACAGCTCGGCCCTGGGGTCAGCGTTGGTTACTGACCGACAGAAAAACCAATGGCGCGGAAAGTCTCACCATGTCAACGTCTTTGGACCGCAAATACTACGTTCATCCAAGTTGTTTTTAGTCGCCGTTCGGCGGCCCACGAGATTACCCACGGATGGTTATTTCGATGGCTTCCGGAGGGACGTTGAACGTCAGCGCCAGACCCTTTTTTGCTTCCGCCATCGTCAGCGGCACGGCAGTCGGCTTTGAGTTAGCCGTAGGTATTGCAACGACCGGCGCAAGCGCGTTGTGCGGCTCCGGCATCTTTTCCCATTTCAGCTTTGAGAAATCCATGCCCAGATCATCGGCTGACCTGTACTTTACGGGGTTGCGATCACCTGTCCAAATGTCAGGGATATCCACCCTCGCAAATTCGCTGAACTCAATCAGGAACCGATTTTCTGGGGCTTCATCATTTTCCGGCGTGGGCTTGCAAGGTACTACGTCGCTGATCTTCCCAACGAGAAAGGCCGCGTGATGTGCTTCTGGCCCCTCTACCCAATTCGCGTGAGCGTTACGGGTACAAACCGCGTAGGTGCAGCGCCGCGCATGATTGCGATCCAGCCTCCAAGCCGACGTACCCCCCTCACTGAGGATTCGTTCACTGCTCTTTGCGGTGAAAACAACGGCGATTTCTTCCGACATGACAGCCTCCTTTTGTTGCGATATAAACATCCTATCACTACTAGAGTATAACTACAATACTTTATATAAAGTTTATCCAAGTTTATTTTTTCGAGAGTTCCGCTGTTTACTCGACCGCCCTTTCCCCAATTCGGTGTTCGTGCCGAAGTCTCTTTTTCCCCATTTTTTTCTCCACTCAACCCGCGACTTCAAGACCGGCGTTATTCCAGCGGTGCTCCCTGTCAAGGGTCTGCGATGAACGCGGAACTTGCCCGCGCCCTTGACAGGTCCGCGCCGCTGAACGCCTTCAAAACCGTCGCGGGTTTCGCGAAGAAAAAAATTGTTTTTGAAGGAGAAGACCATGCCAAACACTACCGAAAGAAAAGACGTTTACACCCGCATCACCGCGCAAATTGTGGAGTATCTGGAGAAAGGCGTCCGCCCGTGGACACGTCCCTGGAATGCCGAACACGCCGCCGGTCGGATTACTCGTCCTCTGCGTCACAACGGCCAGCCCTATTCCGGGATCAATGTGCTGTCTCTCTGGATGTCCGCCCTCGGCCAGGATTTTGCCGCCCCGATCTGGATGACATTCCGCCAGGCAAGCGAATTAAACGCCCACGTCCGCAAGGGCGAGAAAGGCTCACTTGTGGTCTATGCCAACGCCATCACCCGCACCGAGCATGACGACAAGACCGGCGAGGATGTCGAGCGCGAAATTCCCTACATGAAAGGCTATACCGTGTTCAACGTCGAGCAGATCGAAGGCCTGCCGGAAATCTACTATGCGAAAGCCGCTCCGACGCTTGATCCTGTGGCGCGCATTGACCACGCGGAGAAGTTTTTCGCCAGCATAGCCGCGACGATCAAACACGGCGGAAATCGCGCCTACTATGCGCAGGAACTGGATTACGTGCAGATGCCGCCCTTTGAAGCCTTCCGCGATGCCGAGAGTTATTACTCCACCCTCGCCCATGAATGTGATTCACTGGACGAAGCACCCGCAGCGCCTTGACCGCGACTTTGGCCGCAAACGCTGGGGCGATGAAGGTTACAGCCGCGAGGAACTTGTTGCCGAGTTGGGCTCTGCTTTTCTGTGCGCCGACCTCGAATTGCATCTGGAACCGCGCGAGGACAATGCCGCCTATATCGCGTCATGGCTGGAAGTTCTCAAGAACGACAACCGCGCCATTTTCACGGCAGCCGCCCATGCCCAACGCGCCGCCGATTATCTCAACCAGAAAGCCGCCGTGCAGGTTCCCGAGGTTTGCGCGGCCTGATGGCCTGACCAAGGTCGGCCTGTCTTCAGCTTTCTTTTGCGGCGCAGGCACTCGGAGTCCAATCCGGGTGCCTCCTCCTTTACCCCCTAAGCCAGAATGGCCGCGATATTGTTTGACGCGGGTAAAGGAAAGCTGGAAATAACGTCAGGCAACAAGTGCCGGACGCCGGAAGAATTCGCGCAATGGTTTGGCAGAATGCACAACTAACTTTGACGAATCACGATTTCCACTGGCTGAGAAAATCCTCGGTCTTTCTTCCCTAACCGTAGGCCATTGTATGGGCGCATGACCGATACTTCGATACCTTCAGAGTGGCACCGGGATAACCTTCAATTGCAACTTTGCAATACCGCAACGGCTCATAGCCTCCGTCCCAGCCATCATCGGCATACCAGCCAGCCCAAATTCTGAATCTGTCCGCGACCTTGTGCTGATCTATTTCCGCTTTTGCTTTCTGAAAAGCATTCCGAATAGGTTCGTCCAATTTATCGACAAGCTCATTGAAATCGTCTTCGCGATAGCAGGTGGAAATCATCCTTGCTGTTTCGCCCAATCCGTCCCACATCGTGGGGCCGTAAATATGCTCCCCGAAAACCCCTGCCCTATAAAGTTTGTCGTTTCCTTCGGTTTCTTTACGAGCAGAAATTGCTATTTGTAACTTGCTCATAGCGCGTTTTCCTGATTATAGGTTGCAGGGTGTTTAAGACCATATGGAGAAGCTTGGACCTTGTGTCAACAAAAATAGTTATTGCGGTTATTGCAGTGCCACCAGTGAAGCTATGGTAATATGCCCCCGTGATTTGGCGTCTCGGACATCGCCAAGGATGGTTTAATGTGGCAAGTGATTTCAGCAGTGAGTTCTCTTGTAACTCGTACCGTGAAGAACTTTTTAGGCAGGATGTCGAGTCTCTGGAATTCCTTACTTGGGCGGTCCCCCGCAAAGTCTGATCCCGCTGATCCCGTGTGTGGGTGTCCAAATGTAAGCGAACTGGCGACTTTCTACGCGGAGCTTTACGAGCCAGCCGAGATAGCGTCGCTCAAGCACCTATTTCTTTCGGACGATTCGCTTCCACCGGGTGCAGAGCGGATTGTTTACCATTATCGTGACCCAAACGAGCCACGTAGAGTGATTGGTGTTCTCCGGGGCTGGAAAGATAGAACCTCGAAGCGCGGCCTTATCTATGACATCGCGGTTAGCGGCGACCATCAAGGGCAAAAATACGGTAAGGCGCTACGCGACTGTGCGCTGGAGGACACATCGGAGGACACATCGTTTATCTGGCGAGGGAACCCTGCCAGGGTTGCTGCCAATTTGGATCGTGATCTTGGCGTGGTGCGCATGGTATACGCGATTTCGATGACGTTGGGATTTCAATTGGTCATAAGGTCGGGATATGCGATGTGGTTCAAAAATCCATCTCCTCTTAGCTGGTACCAAAAGATTATTTTAGCGGGGGCAGCCTTTGCTGTCGGCTTGATTGGGATTCGCTTTTTCTGGGCTGCGGGGAACATTCGGCGATTCGTGCTGCATGGGATTCTTAAGTTACGCCCTCCCCGGCGACCCGCTGTGATATTTCATCTCCTAGTTCTCTTGTTACATGCGCTCGTATTCTTTTTTATTTGTAGCATGTACGATGGCATCTGCAACCCGGCGCCCCGCGTTGATAAACCTACGATTAACTTCATTGTTACATGCGCCGTTCTCCTTCTCCTGAATAGTTTGTGGTTTGTGGTGATGTTCAGGTCTGGATATGACCGAGGTCCAGAATCTCTATGGGCGAAGAATAACTCCTTCTGTGCGGTTCTACTGGCTACAGACGTGGTGCTTTGTGAGCTTTATCAGATCAAGAGTGAGTACGCACTACATCAGATTAAGAGCGAGTACGCACTCCTGGCGGCGGCTTTGATTATTGTCCTTAACACGATGTGCGACCTGTGGAAGACTAGAGGCGTATACGTTATGGGAGGCGTGGGAGGGGGAGGCTAGATTTGTTGCAGACTTTAGCTTGCGGCCCCTTCCCGCTCCAGCGCATCAAGCGCCTGTTCAAGCAACTCGCACAACGGAACCTGTCTTTCGTCCGCCATCTTGTAAAACCTCTCGACTGTTTCGGCAGTCGCCTTGATGTTGAACTGCTGATTGCGCCCGGTCGTGTAGACGCGGCGTTTCCGGCGCGGCTCTTTCGGCGCCTTCGGCGCCTGCCGGCTTGGAAAGTTATGTTGCTCGGCGATGCGCGCGATGGTTTCTTCCTCGACGGCTGTTTCTTTTCTCGGCTTCGTCGTGAAGACCGGCGGGTTGTCTGCCAGGTTCGCGAAAGGATTGACGCGTCCACTCATGCAGCACCCGCCATGTCACTCGTTTCGTCATTTTCTTTTTTCCTACCGCCCTGCTCCGCCGTTCAGCCGCTCCAGAACTTCATGCGCGAATTCCAACACGTTGAGTTTCGCCTTATCGAGATTGGGAACTTCTGCCGCGTTCAGCCCGTCGAGCGTTTGCTGAAACGAAAAGACAGCTTTGAACGCGTCGCGCTCGTTGAGTTCGGTTTCGAGGACCGGAATACCCGCGCCGATCAGTCCGTTTTGAATATGCGCGAGACCGCGCGTGCGGATTGACGGATTCGTGCGCGTCAGCAGAACGGCATAGGGCTTCGCCCTGCCCGTCATCTTTTCACTTTGCAGCACGACGCGGATCGCCCTGCTCGCTTCATTCGCGTCGAGCTGCGAACCCTGCGTCGGGATGATGACGAAATCCGCTTGCGAAATCGCGTAGACCACGATCTTCGACGCCGTGCCTTCGAGATCGACGACGACGAAGGGCGTTTTCGTCGGCGGCATCTTCAATGCGTTCGATGATCGTGTCCTCATTGGCATCGGACACGATCGTCATGCGCCGCGGCGCGTTGCCGCCGCTCGCCCAGGTCTGGATCGGATGATTGGGATCGGCATCGATGACGGTCACATCGTAGAGCTTTGCCAGCGCCGTCGAGAGCAGGAAGGCCGAAGTGGTTTTTCCGGCCCCGCCTTTCGGTGACACGAATGCGATTGTCGGCATGATCCTCACCGTGAGATTGAGATAGCTATCCAGTAGCGGAACACTAGCAGGAAGCTATCCGATAGCAAGCGGCTAATTGCTGGCTACTCACTGGATAGCTATTCGCTATCTTGTCGATACCTGAACGGCTACTCATCGGATAGTAGATAGCTATTGGATAGCTACGTAGTGCAGGGGTTGACCGTGCCCCGAATGTCAGAATTGACGCCACGGCGCGCAGGATGAGCAGGGGAGGGGGTTGCGTTTGTTGCCGCCGTTCCACCACGGAAATCTCTGAAAACCCACCTACGGGCTTTTATTGAGGTTTTGGAATTCATCCTTTTCGCGCTGTTCGATTCCGGTTTCCCTCCAAAAGCAGTGCAGCCACGAGCAGGAACGACCGCGCAACAATGCGGGTTCCGGTTCTGCCGCTGGTATAGTTCAACCAGACGCGGTTTCACTGGCAGCCTAGAGGGGACGTGAAACCCCCTGACACCAAGGGCGGCTCGCAGCCCAAAGAGGCCAGACGCGCTCGATTTTTCGTTTCACATTTTCGAGGGGTTTTCCTCTTTCCAGAACCGGGCTTCGGATTCAGCAGCTAAGTTTTCGTTAGGCCAATTTATTCGGTCGAGGCAAAGGTTCATCCCGTCAACCCGGCAGCCGGAAAGACAGCGTTCCTTTCGCGCGATAGAGGCGCGAAGAGGAACGTGCTTTCCGGTTCCGCTTTTCTGAAAGCGCTGCCAGTGGGGCTGACAGTCTGGCCGAACGACCGAAATTTCATTGCCTCACGAGCTGCAATTCCGCAGCCCCGGTTTGAAGAGGAATGAAAATGTCTGAGACGAAAAACCAACCAATCCTGCGCGTGGACTGCTACCCGATCATCGCCGCTATTTGGCGCAATAAGAACGTAGAAGGCGAAGCGTTCTATTCAGCAACCTTTGAGCGTAAATACAAGGACAAGGAAGGAAAGCATCGGAGTTCCGGCAACTTCAGCACTTCCGACCTGCTCTTGCTCGCGAAAGCGGCTGACATCGCCCATACGCAGATACTCGGATTCCAGGAAAGTGATCGAGCTGGTACCAAGGAATAAGCCCTACTACTACGCCGCCTGTCAGAGCTTCGGTTTTGGCAGGCGGTTTTTCTTTTTCCGGCAAGTGGCGCTATCATCTGGGGCATGCCCAATCCAGAAGAAAAACTCGGAACACCTGGCGGCGCAAGGTCAGGTGGTATGCAGCCACAGCAGGAAGAAGCCAATAAATACGACAAGGCCGTGCAAGCGAAACAGGCTGCGATTAACAAACTCGCAAAAGACTTTTCCCCAAAAAGAAGCGATGCGCCTCAACCGCAGAAGGATCGCGGCGGCCCGGAACGCTAAAAGGCTTGTTATGCCCGACAGATTAGCCAGCGCCCAATGGGAAACACCCGGCGTTGTATCGACACAGTATCCATTCGCTGAGGGCAAATTCTGGCTTGGCCGTACCGAAGACGACTTCCCGCTCGGTTATAGTGACGACCGGCATGTTTGCCTCGTCAGCGGTACTCGCGGCGGCAAAGGCACAAGCGTTATCGTCAACAATCTTTGCTTTTGGCCGGGTTCTGCCGTTGTCGTCGATCCCAAGGGCGAAAACGCGACAGTGACATCAGCCAGGCGGGGGCAGGGCAACAAACACTGCACGGGTCTTGGTCAAGCCGTGCATGTCCTCGATCCTTTCCTGGCCGCCGACGTCGATGCAAGTTACCGCAGCAGCTTTAATCCGTTCGACGCCCTCGATCCAAACAGCGAGGAAACCATTGACGAGGCAAGCCGACTTGCCGATGCCATCGTCGTCGTTAAGGACGACTCCCATGATCCTTTTTGGGATGAATCCGCGCGTAAGATGCTGCGCGGCCTCATTCTTCACGTTCTTACCAGCGAGCAATTCCTGCCCGACGAGCGCAACCTAATCACGGTCAGAAATCTAGTTTTGCGCGGTGCATGGGAAATCGCGGAGTGCATACGCGAGATGGGACATGACGAAGAAAAAATCGAGGAACCACATCTCCTACTTTGGCGGTCGATGGAGGCTAACCCTGCTTTTGGCGGCCTCATCGCCGCGACCGGCTTGCGCTTTCGCACCATGATGAAGTCATCCGATAAAACCTTCGATGGCGTCCTTCAATCTGTCGATTTACACACGGAATTTCTTGATAGCCCCGCCATGCAGCGGTGTCTCGTGAAATCGGATTTTAAGCTTTCGGAGTTGAAGACACGGCCCGAGGGAATGACGCTTTATCTGTCCCTGCCACAGCGTTACATGAACACACATCACCGATGGCTTCGCATGATGGTGGTACTCACCACCACCCAAATGGAAATCACGCGCGGCAACCCTGCAACCGGCCACCCGGTTCTGATGGTTCTGGACGAGTTTGCAGGGCTAAAACGCATGGAGGCAATCGAAAAGGGTGTTGCCCAGCTTGCCGGGTTTGGCGTGAAGTTTTTTTTCGTTTTGCAAAGCCTCGAACAGCTAAAAGGTACTTACAAAGATCACTGGGAAACTTTCCTCGCCAACGCCGGAATCAAGGTGTTTTTTAGTATCGAGGATCATTTCACACGCGATTACGTCTCGAAGCTGGCCGGTGAAACAGAGATCATCCGCGAGATGCAATCGACAAATCAAAGTCAAGCTGAAAATGAGAGCCGTTCGGATGGCCGTTCGCGAACCGAGACGCTATCGAAATCAGAGACCGATGGAACATCATCATCCCGATCCGAGACCACCTCCCATACGACAGGCGTAACTCAGTCCTACAGTGTCAACACCTCGGTTGGACAAAGCGAGTCTTACGGCTCATCGGGGGGTGCAACGAACTATTCAAGCGGCAGCAGCACCAGTGTTTCATCCGGCACTACATCGGGATATTCTTCAAGCACAAGCCACGGCTCCACGGAGGGAACCGGGAAATCATATTCGGAAACATTGGGCGCGTCAGAAGGGTCAGGCACCAGCCAGACGACGACGCAAGGCACCTCCCGCACAAGAGGAACGGGCCTGAATGAAACTGTGCATCGCCGCCCGCTTATCCAGCCCGATGAGGTCGGGCGGTTTTTCGCCAGGCGCGACGACAAAAGCGATCCCCTTTATCCGGGCATTGCTCTGGTCATCGTAACCGGCGCTAATCCACTGATGGTGAGGCGAACGCATTATTTTGAGGACGCGCAATTCATCGGCTGCTTTTCGCCGCATCCGGATCACAAATTCCTTAAACCGGCTTCTCACATGGTTGGAGGTATCCGGCCTCTCATCGACCAACTTGAGGCTGAGGGTGGCAAGCGTCTGACAATCGCCGAATGGTTTATTAAGGTGGGTCAGACGACGCATCCAGGCCAACTCGCCGCCCGAATCGATCATGTCCCGCCTTATAACCAGACGGTATTTATCTATACCACGTACTCCGGTAAAGTCGCGCAGACGGCCGCCGTGGCCGAGAACTTGTTGTCCTCGGGGGAGTATGCGATACCGGAATGGCCTCTATTTACCATAGAAAATTATCCACATACGGCCCGGCGACAAAGCGGCGAAGATCCATTTTTGGAACTTCACCTTGCTCTGAAGGCTTGCGTGGAATCAAAAAAGCCAAAGCCGCCGCGCTGGCGGCCCTCGGGGCCGTGCACAATAGGGCCACCACCACGAAGTACAAAGCTACAGCCACCGCCACGAAGTCAAAAGCCACGACGCTCGAAATATGCGGACTTGCTGGATGACTTGCTGTATTATTCCCACCTTTTCCAACCACGTATTAAATGGCTCGTCATCGGTTTGGTAATTACTGTTCCGATGATTGAGATGGACGAAGGCTCTGGCCGCTTCGTAAATCCCTGGCAAAAGTTTGGGATTATCCTTATTGGACTTCTCGCATGTACCGTAGTCGGGAACATTTTTCACAGCTGGTCGATCAGGGCCCCACGCGGCACAAGAAAACGCCAGTTTATTATGGATATCATCGCGCGAGTCTTTCACGGGCGGACTATCTTCACCATGCCATACGGCGACCCAAACCCGCATGTCTTCACTGTCATCGTAATCGTACTTCTGTGGGTTTTTGCCGGTCTCGCCTGGCATTTGGCAGAGGACATCATTCATCTTTTTGTGACTAGGGGAGTAACCCCTTTGTCTTAAGAAATTCTCGGTCTCTGTCGATTGTGATGCCACGTTCCAATACTGCTAATACCGTCGCCCGTGTTTCTGGATGGTGTTCGACATCATTGAGAAATGCCGCACCGACCAGGATTTTAAGCCGGGTTTCTTCTTTGCGGGTTTTGGCCTTTAGCTTGGCCTCTTCTTCGCTAATCCGGGCTTGGATTTCCTCTTTCTTTCTTTGCAGAGCTTCGAGTTTATTGACTTCTGATTTTGGTTCAATCGGCTTCTCTGGTTTTGTCATAGCTCTGCCCCCCAGGGATCAGATTTATCGCGTTTCATCTTAACCGAATTTTGGGGTTTTGGCGGGTTAATATCCCTTTTTTGAAGTGGCTTTACCCTCTAATGAAAGGAAAGAACCATGAGCAAACCACCACTCCGCGCCTACATCGTTGTCGAGCCGGAAGAAGGCAGCAAACAGAAGAAGCCTTTCTGGCATGACGTGGGGGTTGCGTGGCCTCATAAGAAAGGCGGCGGTGCCTATGTCCGCTTTCATAAAGGCATAAGCGTGAGTGGGGGGTTTGTTCTCGCCACACCTAAGGCAGCAGAGAAGAAAGCGATAGCCCCGGATGGAGAGGCTTGGTTTATGTTGTCGTCATCGGATAGCTGAAGGTGGCGAGTCCCGTAACGAAGTGGAGGGCGCACTTACGTGTTCCCAAGTGGGAACACCGTGCGGTCTGCCATCCGGCAGACAAGGCAAGAGCAGGAAGGCAGGGCACGCCGTGGACTACCTCGGCTTCCAAGACCTAGTTTGTCGTTGGCCAGTTTACACCGCTCGCGGCCTCCGAAAGCTCGTTCAGCGTGGCAGTTTTCCCATCCCGGCTTTCACCATCAATAAAGGTCGTGCGCCCGTTTGGCGCCAGGAAGACATCGTGCGTTTTGAACGTACCCACCCCGAAATGCACAGCGAAGACGCGAAGCAGCGCAAGATTCGGGGTTGTGCCGCCGCTGTCCTGAAACGCGCAACCGATGCTCGCCGGAAACCCTAATGTCGCAATATCGGTTTTCGCTATCGAAAGCTGTCAGTCGCGGCAAAGGTCAGAGCGCCGTTGCCAAGGCTGCCTATAATGGCCGCGAACAACTGCATGATGACCGCACGGACAAGTTCACGCGGAATTACGGAACGCCTACAAAGAACAGCGGCGGCAAAGACGACATTCTCTTCAGCGGTATCTTTCTGGACACCAGTCGCGATGTGCCTAAATGGGCGACAGACCGCGAGAAGATGTGGAACGCTCAAGTTGCCGCTGAAAAGCGCAAGGATGCACGCGAAGGCCAAGAGGTCATCGTCAACCTTCCTTGGGAGCTTCCCCAAAAACAGCGCGAATATATGCTTACCGACTTTTGCCGGGAGATTACACGCGGCACGGGGAGGATAGCCGACGTGAATATGCACAAGGCTCCCAAGCACGGCGACGACCGGAATATTCACGCGCACATTCTTCTAACCGTCCGCGAGATCGGGAAGGATGGCTTTACCGGCAAGCGCCTGGAAGTTACACCGGAACAACTCGAAAACTGGAAGGAGAAATGGGCGGCGCGCGGTGCCAAGGAGTTGAGAAAAGCGGAGTTTCCGGTTGAGGCCGAGCGTTGGGCGGTCGGAAATTTAACGAAGGAAAAGCAGCGTGACGCTGCTTTAAAACGCCTTGACCTTGAACACGCCGCCACGCTCATGGGAGCCGCGACAAAGCATCTGGGGCCGGAGGCGGCGGCAATGGAGCGCCACGGGAAAGGATCGGGTCGAAGCGATACGCGTCGCGAGGAGGTTGCCGCTAATCAGGAGTTGGCGAAGTTGAAACGCGAATTGGCGGCGATTGATAAGCAGATTTCAATTGCCATTTACGGTCGCATAGACCCCCAAAAGCAGCATATTGCCGATGTTAAAGCCGATCAGGCGCGGGGCTTGGAAAGCAGAGCGACCAGAAAAGAACTTCAAAAGCGCGGCGAACTCCATCAAGAACAGACACCCACAGCGGATTCTCTCAAAGAGGCCAAGTTGGCACAGGCTGTTCGCGCAATATTAAATCGCAGTTCGATAAAGCCGCCCGACCGTGATCGAGAGCGGTAATACTTTATTAACCATCTAGCTGTTTGTGGCGGAAGGCAACCGGGGGTTTAGCCAATTCGTAACCAATATCTTGTAAGGTTGCACTATCCGGGGTGACTATTCTACGGAGGGGATCATGGCCGAGGATGATGGAGCATCCGCGAATATCGAATCCTTGAAAGCGGTATTAGATGAGGCGGAAATTAAAGCCGCCGCCGGAGATAAGATGTATTCGGTTTGCGCCAAATTCCTCCGCGAAAAATTGGCTTCCATCACCATCTCCTCACAGCAACCCTCATCCCTCCCGCAATCCCTCAGAATGTCGGCGTTGAATACTGCCCATACCGAAGCGAAAGAAAATTACAAACCCGAAGAAAAAAGTGCACAAAAAAATTTAGGAGGATTCTCGCAAGTAACAGTTGTGTCCGACGCTTCGTCCGACAACTGTCCGACAAGAATGTCGGAACACCTGGCAGGGGCTTCGCCCCATGCACCCTCTGAGAAGAAGCAGAAAGACAATAGGATTTCGCTCAGGCTACCCGAAGGAATGAGGCCGATACTTGAGGCAAAAGCCGCCGCCGACAACAGCTATCCAAGCGCCTACGTTCTGGGACTGATAGCGGCTGATCTCCGCATTCCTATAGACGAGGAAAGGCACCGGCGAAGCTGGGAGAGGCAGGAGAGGATCGACGCGCTCACGGTTGCCCTTAATCGGCAAGGGAACAACTTCAACCAAATCTCAAAGTCAGCCCATGAAGGCAAGCCGTGCGCCCTTTCGAGGCCGGAAATATCCGAAACACTACAGCAGCACAGGGCTGCTGTTGCGGCCATCATCAAGCTTGGCAGCCCCGGATGATTATCAAGCCCACCCGTCGAGGGGGATTCAAGGCGTTTTCCGATTATCTGGCGGGGGAAGGTGGCAATCAGTATGAGAACGAGGCGATAAACCTCATCTCCGATAGCCTCGGGGCAGGAAGCATAAACGGTTTCTGTATTCTCGCCAACAACATCGCGGAGCCGCGCAGACAGGGTAAATATCCGTTAAAAAACCCTATCGAGCATATCTCGATCAGAACCCGCAAGGGCGACATTCTCACGCCCAAAATGATGCAGAGCAAGGTTCCAGAATTGCTCAAAAAGCTAGGTTATGAGAATTGCCCGTGGCTTCTGGTTCAGCACATCAAGGGCGGGGAACCGCATTACCATCTTGGGATTTTGCGGATTGACGACAAGGGCAGGGTGCCTAACCCGAAGTCCCAAACCGTCTGCTTTGCTGTGGCGCAGGAGTTCGCCCGCGATCTAGGGTTCAAGCCAGCTTTCGACGGGGCGAAGGGCAGCCGGTACACCCAGGAACAAGACCATCTGGCGCGGCTTTGGGCGGAAACTGTGAATCTCTCTCCCGCCGAGCGGTTGAATAAATTCATGCAAGCGGGTTTCACGCCAGCGCGGCACGACAGGCGCAATGAGGTGGTATTCATTGACCGGCGTGGCAAACCCCACAGCCTGCACAGGATTCCAGCCCTCAGGGCAATGGGATTGAAACAATCCGACATTACCGCTGCTTTCGGCTTCACTAAAGCCAAGCTCGCGGCGCTGCCTACCGTCAAAGAAGCTATTGCAACCCTAAGGAGGAACGCTAATGTCGGACGAATCCCCCAAGCCTTACGAACCTTCAGCCGAGTCCATCGACTTCATCAAAACGCATTGCGGAACATGCGTACACGGCGGAACGCGGGAAATGAACAATCGAACAGTCTGTTTTTGCTTATGCTTCTGGGATTATCCCGCCGCCAACAACGTGACGAGATGCAGCCGGTACGAGGAGGGGCAGCCGTCGGATTGAGGCATAACAAGCCAATCCCTGACCGGAAACCCATGCCGCGCCGTTTACAGGCCACTGGCGGCTGGTGGGTCGCAGGAAGGGCAGAGGGGGTTTACAAGAGCATGATTGCCGCCGGAGCAACGCCAGAGCAGGCGCAGAAGGCCGTAGAAATGGTCTACATCGAGGAGGAGCAGAGATTAGCCGCCGAGCAGCGTTATCTGGATTGGGTACGCGGGGTATGGGCAAAGAACGGTGGGAATGACCCTTCCAACAGTCCACAGGACACCATGCGCCACGGCAAGCTCTCGTAGGCGAACAATAGGCGAAAACTTTCACATTCTCTTACACACTTTCACAGTCACCCCGGATAACCCATTTATTCGTCATCTATTTGGGAGCAACCACAATCCACTCAAAATCCGCCGAGGGCAACCTCATGGGGGTTCGATTCCCCCTCCCGGCACCAAGACGTTCAATCCGTTACAAGCCGTGTAGTCCACTTGTAATCCAAGTGGCTGGAAGCCGCCACGCGCCCTGGAAGTTGTTGACCGGGGTCCACCACACCGATGAGCGGGAACGGGATGAAAATCAAATAGGCCCCGAACCATTAAGACGCCTCTTACGATCCAGCCCGCCGCTCCTCGCAGGCTCCGCAGCTACAATCCTGGCTGATTTGTGTTTTCACTTCATCCCGCAGGAGCTTGCGCAACAAGCATAAATTCGATGCGATGACTTGCGTCCGGATGCCGTGCCGAGGCTGCTGCCACGAGCAAACCAACATTTCCTTTGACCTGATGATCTTGCAACCAGGTACAAGCAAGGTCGCGCCAACGTTCGGGTTCGTGCTGGAGAAAAACAGCTTCCACCCCGTAGGAGAAGAATAGCCCTTTGAGCGCGGCGTAGTCCTCTCCGGCGGCGACGATCCAAACGGACGGTTTGAAGCGAGAAATCATGCGCGCCGTGTCGCCGCTACGTGTCGGGACAAACACAGCCGCGCAGGGTACCGCCTCGAGGGCGTGCGCTACCACGACGGCCATGGCTTGCGACGGCGTGGAAGGTTGCAGCGTAACTCCTTGCATTGCCTTTAACCACGCCTGGGGGCGATGAGGCTCCGTCGCCACGGCTATCTTGGCGAGCATCGCGACGGCTTCTTCGGGGTATTCACCGATGGCGGATTCGCCGGAAAGCATGACGCAATCGGTACCGTCGAGAATGGCATTGGCGACGTCGGTGGATTCCGCCCGCGTCGGAAGCCTGCTGGTGACCATGGACTCCAGCATTTGGGTCGCGGTAATAATCGGCTTTCCGGCGATATTGGCTTTTTCAATCAATTGCTTTTGTAATACCGCAATCTTCTCTACCGGTACTTCGACCCCGAGGTCGCCGCGCGCCACCATGATGCCGTCGGCCGCCTTCAAGATTTCGTCGTAATGCGCGAGTGCGTCGGCGCGCTCGATTTTGGCAATGATGAACGGCTTTTTGCCGAGAGCCAATGCGGCGGAACGGACACGCTCCACGTCATCCGAGTTGGCGACGAAGGATTGGCTTACGGCGTCAACCCCATGCTCAAGCGCAAACGCAAGACAAGCGCGATCATGTTCAGTAAAGGCGCTAAATCCGAGGTTAATCCCGGGAAGATTGAGTCCTTTGCGTGAGCGCAACTCTCCCGCGACGACTACTTTGCATAGAACATCATTTCCCGAAATGCTTTCGACCTGAAGCTGCACCAGCCCATCATTAAGAAACAGCCGGTCGCCGGCTTTCACGATGCGGGGCAGAGCCGTTAGGGTCACCGAAGCGCGTTCCGCGTTGCCAACAGTCTGTTGGCTTGTCAGCGTGAAGTTGTCACCCACCCGCAGTTGGATCGACTGAGGTGCGATCTCTCCGATGCGCATCTTAGGACCCGGCAGATCCGCCATGATGGCCACGTCTCGGCCCGACGTCTGGGCGGTAGCACGAATCCGAGCGATAACGTCTGCATGCGTGTTGAAGTCACCATGCGAAAAATTCAGGCGGGCAATGTCGAGTCCGGCTCGGACAAGACGGTTGAGCATCTCCGGTGAGTCCGACGCGGGACCAATGGTGGCAACAATTTTGGTCTTGTGCTCGCGGAGCAGCATAGCTTTACCTGCCGTGCAGGAGTTCTGGGGCCACTTCACAGATTCCAAGAGCTTAGGAAAGGTTTCATCATGGCTCCACTGGCAAAACTGACAGTTCTTGCACTTGGAAAATTGTGCGACCTTTGGGCGCCTTATTAGATGGCCGCTGAAGGTGTACATCGTCAAGGGCAGTTCGAGGCAGAAGAGACTCTGGGGCGGCATTGCAGATTTGGGCGGTGCGGGGATTCCTCGCTGCGCTCGGAATGACAACCTAAAGGCGAGAGCAGTATCGGGCTACGGCAACCAGGGAATTGCTTTAGAGGGCCGCTGAAGCCCTGGTTCCCCGTGAACGTTTTACCCTGGGGCCGAGCGCCCAGGTGTAGACATCTAGACACCGGCAAGGTGCTTCTATAACCGTGAATCAAGGGAAAGCAGAGGAGGAGAGCGTATGCTTGACGCTAACCTCGATTTTGGGATCGCACGGCTTGGCCAATGCCGCTTCCCGTCCCCTTTGTCCGGTGTCCGATTCACCTGCGACGACGAACGCGTGCTTTATCACGCGCGGCTCGACGAGATTAAGCCATGGATCACCGGGCGCGCGGACCCTCCGGCAATGGAGGCTGCAGGGCCGAGGGAAAGGTTGTTTTTCGACCCCTCTCAGCTTGCCTGTGGAATCGTGACCTGCGGCGGGCTCTGTCCCGGACTGAACGATGTGATCCGGGCTATCGTCTTGAGCCTGTCCTACCACTACGGCGTAAACAACATCTTTGGATTCCGCTTTGGCTATGAAGGGCTCGCGCGCCGAAACGGCCACGAACCACTCAAACTGACCCCGGGCGTGGTAAACCAGATTCACGAACTCGGCGGAACAATCCTGGGCTCCTCGCGGGGTCCACAAGAACCCGCTGAGATGGTCAAGACCCTCCAGGACCTGAAGATCGGCATCCTCTTCGCAATCGGCGGCGACGGCACGCTCCGTGGGGCGCGGGCGATCGCAGAGGAAGTGGCTCGACAGGGGGCGGCGATCAGCGTCATTGGCGTCCCGAAAACGATCGACAACGACATCTCCTTCGTGCAGAAAACCTTCGGTTTTGAGACCGCGGTCAATGAAGCACGGCGCGCGATCTATGCGGCCAACGCCGAGGCGGAAGCGGGGCGCAACGGAATCGGCCTGGTAAAGCTTCCGGGACGCGACTCCGGATTTATCGCAGCCTATTCAGTCCTTGTCGAAAGTCAGGTGAACTTTTGCCTCGTTCCCGAAGTTCCGTTCACCCTCGAGAGATTCCTCGCTGAACTAAAGCAGCGGCTTGAACGAAGAGGCCACGCGGTAATCGTCGTGGCGGAAGGTGTGGCCCGAAACGTAATGGAGGAGATGGGCGTGCGCGACGCATCCGGGAACGTCATTTATGGTGATGTCGGAATGTTCCTGAGAGGCAGGATCAAGGAACACCTTGCGCGGACAGGTATGGAAACAAGCATCAAGTACATCGACCCCAGCTATGCCATCAGGAGTGTACCGACCATTGCGCATGACGCGGCATTCTGCCTGCTACTCGGGCAGAGCGCAGTGCATGCCGGCATGAGCGGCAGGACGAACATGGTTGTCAGCTTCTGGAACCACCAGTTCACCCATGTCCCCATATCCCTTGCCGTAACGGAGCGCAAGAAGATCGACCCCGAGGGAATGCTCTGGAGCAGTGTTCTGGCTTCCACAGGACAACCGGGGGACATGCGTTGATCAGGAGCGAGTGCTTGTGTTCGGTTGCGCCACTCGTCAGGGACGAAGTACGAATCAGATCAGTCCTTTCAGCCCGGCGATAGTTTCGCGAAGCACGCGGGCGGAGTCCCTCAACTTCGCCTCTTCGTCAGTGCTCAACTCAAGATGAATCACCCTCTCCACGCCTCCCCGGTGCAGGACCGTCGGCAGGCTGAGGTATACGTCTTCGATGCCGTAGAGTCCCCGGACCAGGCTGGAGACGGAGAGCACCGTGCTCTGGTCGCGCAGAATGGCCTCGATAATGCGCATAAGACCGGCAGCAACAGCGTAATACGTTGCACCCTTACGACTAATGATGTCGTAGGCGGCATCGCGCGTTTGGGCGAAGATATGCTCCATCTCCTCCGGCGAGCATTTGGCATGGTTGTGCCTGGTGTACTCCGGCAGGCGCATTCCCGCTATGTTGGTTAGCGACCAGACTGGCACTTCACTGTCACCGTGCTCCCCTATGATGAATCCATGGACGCTGCGGGCATCCACGTCGAAATGCTGGCTGAGCAGATAGCGGAAGCGTGCGGTGTCCAGAATTGTCCCCGAGCCGATGACCCGCTCGGCAGGCAACCCGCTCAACTTCCAGGCAACATAGGTCAACACGTCCACCGGGTTTGTGGCGATCAGGAGAATGCCGTCCGGGTTGTGCTTTACCACCTGAGGCACGATCAAGCCGAAGATACGGGCGTTTTTCTTCACCAGATCCAGCCGGGTCTCTCCCGGTTTCTGGGCAGCGCCAGCGGTGATTACGGTAACAGCCGCTCCGGTACAATCTGCATAGTTGCCAGCCCAGATTCGGGTGGAGTGGGTGAAGGGGACGGCATGATTCAGATCCATAGCCTCGCCTTCGGCCTTTGCTTCGTTTGCGTCGATTAATACGATTTCAGAAGCCAGTCCACGAAACAGGAGCGCGTAAGCGAAGCTTGCGCCCACGTTTCCAAGTCCGACAATTGCAATACGGTTCGGCTTTGCCACGACAAGGATCCTTGTCAGGAGTCCTCAGCCCCCGGCCATGGGTTGGGACAGCGGTCAAGGGCGAACTCCTTCGCCCGACTACGGAATCACTGCACCTTAGATGCGACTACCTGTCACGCAAGTTACTAAATAACGTTCGTGGTTCCACAGAAGGTGTACACCGTCAAAGGCAGTTCGAGGCAGAAGAGACTCTGGGGCGGCATCGCAGATTTGGGCGGTGCGGGGATTCTTCGCTCCGCTCGGAATGACAACCAAAAGGCGAGAGCAGCATCGGGAACGTGCTTCAGCGGCGATCGTCAGGAGGCCTGCGGCAACTGTATGGAAAGCAGTACAGAAGCGATCGCGCTGGTGATCTCGGAAAATTCTTTGAGGTTCTCTGTATCGACTTTCACTCCAGGACGGTAAATCAATAGCCAGTCAGGACTACCTTCCACGTGAAAGTGGGCCGCGTGCTCGCGAAGGTAGGTGAGCTTGGCCGGAGTAAGAAAGTTTCGAACTTCGCCCTTTGCCGCGCAGTGGACGAAGAAATTCCGTGTGAACTCGTGGTCGTCGTCGAACTCATCCAGGTTCTTGCCAAAAGCGTGTTCGACCTGTTCGACCACTCGTTCCATCGCGTTCTTCTCTCCTACCTGAAAGACCGGTAAATGCGCTTCAGGCATCCGGAAGGCAGCAATCGTCGTGATCAGAGTCGTGATCTCGCCCTGAGGCGATGAGTTGATATCGCAGATAAGAAACCGGCAACGGCCAATGGTGCGTTCGAGAAGATTCTCCACATCTGTCGAGGGGCCATCTTCCAGAATCGAAAGTCCTCGGACATCCGTATCTTCGAATGGCCGGGCTCGCGGCGAGAAGATGAAGTTCAACTCGCGAGCGACTTGTTCCAGCTTTTTTGAGCGCCGCGCCGGGAGCACGAAACCGAGCAACAATCCGGCAAGCGCAATCACGATAAAACCTGCAACAACGAGGTAAAGGTACATTTGCCACCTGCCCCCGATTCCACTCAGAGTGATGCAAAGATGTAACGAAAATGTTCAAAGAGTTTTCGTGTACCTACGCCACATCCCGCACGTGATTTTTGGCCTCAATCTCCAGACGTTTCACCTCTGCGCGCTCGACGGTGCGGGCTGCCAGAGGCTTGAGCCAGAACAGGGCCATAAAGGCGGCGGCGACATCGCAGGCGATCATGACCCAGAACACCGGCACCCAAGATCCGGTCTTGGCGCTTGCCAGGGCAGCGACCGGTCCGGCGAAGATTGACGCCACGCCCTTGGCCGTATAGACAATACCGTAGTTCGTCGTCGCCCAGGTCTTGCCAAACAGGTCTCCGGTAATGGCGGGAAAGAGCGAGAAAATCTCGCCCCAGGCAAAGAACGCCAAGCCTGACAACAGGATGAACCAGAGTGGTTTCGCGATCAGTTGCAATAGTCCAAAAACCGCCACTGCTTCAAGCATGAACGCGATGAACATGGTGTTCTCGCGGCCGATCTGGTCTGACACCCACCCCCAGAAAGGCCTTGTGAAGCCGTTCAACACCCGATTGACCTCGATCGCCAGCACCAGGGCAGACATGCCAAAGGCGATCACTACCTTATCGACGTGGTAGTAGGTTGCGATGGGGCTGAGTTGCGCAGTGACCACCAAGCCACCGAAGGCCAGCATGGTCATCATGACGTAGATCAGCCAGAACGATCCTGTGCGCACCATCTCGCGCGGGGTGCAATCCAATGAAGAGGTGTGCACATGAGCTTTGACTTTGGCCTCGTTATCTTTCCATCCGGGGGGCGACCAACCTTTGGGAGGCCGGACGATGAATGCCGCTGCGCAGAGCACAACAAGCCCCTGTACGATTCCCCAGAAGACAAATGTGTGCGCATAACCGGACCTCTTCATCATCGAGGCGATAGGGGCCACTGTGAGAGCGGTGCCCACCCCGTAGGCCCCCGCGGTCAGGCCGACGCATAACCCGCGGTGGTCGGGAAACCATTTCAGTGCATTGCCAATCGTTCCACCGTAAACGACACCAGCTCCAACGCCGCCCAACGCATAGAGCAAAATGAGCTCTCGTACAGTGGTGGCCCGACCGGCTCCAATCCAGCCAAGGCCGACCAGTATGCCTCCGAGAGCAATCATCAGGCGTGGCCCGATGCGATCGACCAGGTAGCCTTCGAAGGGTACAAGCCAGGTTTCGGCCAGAACAAAGGCGGCAAATGCCACCTGAACGGCGGCAAGAGTGGCATGCAGGCTGAGGGTTAATGGTTTGGTGAATAACGTCCAAGCATATTGCAAGTTGGCAATCGCCATCATGGCGACGATGCCAGCAACCAGTTGAACCCAACGATTGACTACGCGATCCCCTTGGAGAAGCGCACCAGGTGTGTCCGATGTGACCATAGTTAGCTCCCTGGGTGGCTATAAGGCGGTTTCGAATTGGTGCATCCCAAGTTGCCAAAGCCGGAGCGGATGGAGCTTCGGCTGACTTCGAAGAGTTCGGCCGGCCGACGCTCAGGGGGAGTTTGCCTCCGGGCTTCAACTCGGCGCGAGTGAACTGCCCGGTTTGTTGCGCAACTTCTGCGGAGATCTCTTTCTACGAATGGTCTCAAAGCCCGATGCCTTCGCCGCCGCCAAAGTTGCCATAATGGACCGCTTATAGGACCAATGTCATAGAGGGCAGGCGAAAAAGAGGGGTTGCTTTGGAATCGAGAGGTGACGAGTGCCGGCGTACGGCACGGCCGAGTTGCGCAATAGACTTGGGGGATCTCTCGCTAGAAAAATATTTTCAAGGGTTCTTTCGAACGGGAGTATATTGTTGTCGCTTGGTCCACTTATCGGACCACTCCTGGAGATACATGTCGCAGGCAGGGATCAAGTCCGACCTTGAAGTGATTCGAAAAAACAAGGTCTACGAAGAAGTCGCCGAGCAGATCGAGCGTCTGATTCTGAACAAGCTGCGCCCCGGCGAGAAATTGCCGTCGGAACGTGAACTGGCGGGGATGCTCAGAGTAAGCCGCAGTTCCGTTCGAGATGCGATTCGAGGTTTGGAATTGAGGGGATTCGTTGAGCCTCGTCAGGGAACTGGGACGATCGTTCGCGAAGCCGCAACTGAATCGTCGCCCAATCCTTTTGCCAATGCGCTTAGCCGGCGGAGGGAACGAGTGAGCGAGCTGCTGGATTTCCGCAAGATGCTCGAACCGCCGCTGGCCGCACGCGCCGCCATGCACGCTTCTCCCGACGAGATTGCCGAGATGGAAGAGATTCTGCACCGACAAGAGGAAAAACTGATTCAAGGACACGCCGCCGTCGCCGAAGACGCGGAGTTTCACTACAACATAGCTTTGGCTTCCGGTAACAGTGTCGTCCTGAAGGTGCTCGACATTGCCATGGAGTTGCTGCGCGACACTCGTGAACGCTCTTTGCAGGTGGACGGTCGCCCGCAGAAATCGCTCGCCGGCCACCGGCGAATCCTGGCTGCGATCAAGCGCCATGATGCTGAAGCCGCAAAGTCGGCGATGCGGCGGCACATCGAAGATGTTGAAGAGATCGTACTTGACAAGTTTTGCTCAACTGAAGATTTCGCCATGGGCCCTGACTGGCACGGGAAATGACAGGACCGTATGACCCTCGCGTCTCATCAGGCGGATCCCATGGAGAGGCGGTCTCCAGCATGGAAGGAGCGAACGCGCTGAGAAAATGGCGCATTGACTGATCGATAGCTGACTACGAGGTGATCATGAGTTACACGGAACTCACCGTTTGGACCCGCGGAATCATTATGGACAAAGAGGGGCGCGACATCGTCAACTCCGTCTCCGCTGCCGCCCGCCTCGAGGGCAAGTTCGCACAGGCGATGGAGAACTACGTCGACAATCCCGATCGCACCAATGCCCCCACGCGCAAGTACTGCCGCGTGAGCGAGACCACGATCGAGAACGCGCTCACCTACGAGAATGAGCAACCCAACATTGTCGTACTGGTCGAGGAGACGATGGTCAAGGGTTGGGATTACATGCGCGGAATGCCTCCGGGCGGAACGCTTGTGATCAACACACACTATGCTCCGGAGTACATGATTCGCTTCGTGCCGGGCCCCGAGCGGCTGGCCCAACTGGTCTGTGTTGATGCTGCAAAGCTGGCCGACCACAAGTGGCTCTATTACCGGTTGGGCGAGCTGGGGCTCGACCGACTATCGACCGAAGGCGCCGCCGAGCGAAATAAATCCATCGCACCCGATATCGCCGCTCCACTGATTGCCGCAGTGGTGAAGACGACAGGTGTCGTCAAGATGGAGACGATTGAACCGATGATTGCAAACAAGAATGCATTCCACATGGCGCTCGACGAGTTGCACATCTTGCAACTGAATCCTGTGGCGGTTTAGGAAGGATTGCATGTCGACCAAAGGCACACGCGTACCCGAAAGGCTAAAGATCCCGTTCGCCGGCATCACACCGGCGCCGTCGCAGGACAAGGGGCAGGACCTGTTCCCCACAGGCAACTGGCGTTCGATCAGACCGGTTTACCGAGACAAGTTGCCCCCCTGTAACAACGCTTGCGGAACCAATGAAAAAATCCAGGGCTATCTCGACCTCGTGAAGCGCGGAAAGTATCTGGACGCATACGCGCTGATCAAGGAAGACATGCCCTTCCCGTCAGTCACCGGCCGGGTGTGCTATCACCCGTGTGAGCAAGCCTGCAACCGGGGACAGTACGATGAGGCGATCTCGATTCGCGCGGTTGAGCGGTTTCTCGGCGATCTGGGACAGGCCCTGGAACGCGACGTGGTGCAGGCAGGCGCGCCTAACGGCAAGAAAGTCGCCGTCGTCGGGTCGGGGCCAGCTGGCCACAGCGCCGCCTACCAGCTTGCGCGTCTTGGCTACCAGGTGACGATACTGGAGAAATCGCCGAAAGCAGGCGGACTGAATCGCGGCGGTATTCCGGACTGGGTGCTCCCTGGGCACGTTCTCGATCGCGAGATCGAGCGCCTCGTTGAACTCGGGGTGACGATCAAGACCAACGTCGAAGTGGGGAAAGACGTTGCCTGGGAGGACTTGAAAAAGAACTACGACGCCTGCGTACTGGCCGTGGGCCTGACCGAGCCCAACAGCGTGCGAGCCGAGGGCGAGGACAAGGACGGGGTGCTTTACGGACTGCCGTTCCTTCGCGACATTGGCATGGGCGCATCGAAGGTCAGGCTGGGCGCTCGGGTGGCCGTGATCGGTGGCGGAAACACCGCGATTGACTGCGCCCGCGAAGCGTTGCGGCAAGGGGCCCTGGAAGTGACCATGATAACGGTGGAGGCCAACCCCAACGAGATGCCGGCCGTACCGGAAGATCTGCACGACATGCTTGAGGAAGGGGTAGAACTGTTGCATGGGCGGGCGATGACCGCCGTGCTCGGCAACGGCAGAGTCGAGGCCTTGCAACTGCATCCGGCGCACTTCTCCGGCGCGATCAATGCTTCGCCGATCGCCGTCGATCGCGAAGCTCCTCCCGAGCGGTTTGTCGTCGATAACGTAATCATTGCGGTGGGACAGCGGGCGTCGCTTGGCTGGTTGCCGGCCGAGTTCAAGAGCGAGCGCGGAACGATCAAGATCGACTCGTTCGGACGTCTCGGCGACACCAACTTTTTTGCCGCAGGCGACATCGTGCAACTGGGCTCGGGGCAGCCGCTGATGGTGGTCAATGCCGTTGGCGACGGAAAACGCGTCGCGTTCAATCTCGACAAGGTGCTGCGCGGAGCGCCGCTGCAGCCACGGACGGTTCCCATCGACGTCATCGTGGATTTGAAGCGGATGAATATGACGTATTTCCCGCACTTCCCGCGCGCAAAACAGACGCTGCTGGAGCCAGCAAGCCGGCGCAAAACCCAGGACGAGGTGATTCAGGCGTTCTCGGAAGAGCAGGCGTTCGAGGAAGCCAGCCGCTGTTTCAGCTGTGGCACCTGCAACGCCTGCGACAACTGTTATCTGGTCTGTCCAGAACCCTGCATCGTGCGTCCGGAGCGTTCGAACGGACTGTATAAGGTCCTGGTCGATTACTGCAAGGGTTGCCGGGTGTGCATCGAGGAGTGTCCGACGGGCTGCCTGGAAGGCGTACCCGAACTCGACTTCGATACCGGTGTCGTGCGAATGGACACTGCGTTCGCTATCTCGCCTGGGCTGCACGGACGGCAGGCGGAAGAGCTTGTACATCTCGGGGACCGGCCGGCGAAGAACATTTAGATTCGGAGTAAAGCATGGCAACTACTACCGAAAGAAAGAAGAAAACAGTCCGGATCAACGGCTGTGTCGCGTCGGCGCAGGCCGCCAAGTACGCCGATGTCGATGTGATTACGGCCTACCCGATTCGGCCTTACACTGCGACCATGATGGCACTTGCGCAGATGGTGGCTAACGGAGAACTCGACGCCGAGTACGTCGTGGCCGATAGCGAGCACTCGCAGTTGAGCATCGCGCACGGCGCTTCTTCCAGCGGCGCTCGCGTTTTCACCGGTAGCTCGGGTGTCGGCGTGACGTTTGCCTACGAACTCTATTCGCCAATCTCGGGTAGTCGTATGCCGGTACAGATGATGATTGCCGACCGCACACTCGATCCGCCAGGTGATTTCGGTTCCGAGCACACCGACGCGCTCTCGACGCGCGACATGGGGTGGCTGATGGGCTGGGCGTGCGACGCCCAGGAAGCATTCGACAATCACTTGCTGGCCTATCGAATTGGGGAGGACCGGCGCGTGCTCTTGCCCCAGATGGTCTGCCAGGATGGCTTCTTCGTCTCTCACATCACAAGCGAAGTCGAGTTGCCCGACCCAGGCCAGGTTAAGGAATTTCTGCCGCCCTACAAGCATCCGTACCCGCTCGACCCGCGGCATCCGGTGTCGCATGGTCCCCAGATCATGCCGGAGCAAGGTCCGCCGCTTCAACTGGAGCGCGCGCGCGCCATGGAAGAGTCGATGGCGGTCATCGAGCAGGCCTACGACGAGTTCGCAAACATCTTCGGGCGACGATACGATCCGTGGGTCGAAGAGTTCATGACCGATGGCGCCGAAGTTGTGTTTTTCATGCAGGGCGGGCACGCGGTTACGGCGCGCCACGCGATCCAGCATATGCGTGACCAGGGAATGAAGGTCGGTCTCGTACGGCTACGAACCATCAGGCCCTATCCAACCGATCGCGTGAAGGAGGCCCTCAGCAAGTTCAAAGTGGTCGGCGTGATCGAAACCAACATGGGGCTTGGCAGCGTGAGCAGCGGCGGCTCGCTCTATGCTGAGGCCTGTGCGGCTCTTTACGAAAGCCCCGAGCGCCCGCTCGTCGTTTCGTTCATGGCTGGAATGGGGGGCGAGGCGATCGTGCTGAAGGAATTCTACTGGATGACTCAAAAAATGATCGAAGCGCAGAAACGCGGGAAGATCGAAAAGCGCACGCATTGGGTTGGATTCGAAGAGTAGCAGGTATTGATTTACCGCGGATGTTGGAGGCATCGATATGGCGACAATTGAAGTTCAGAGGCAGGTGCTGCCGATTTTTGACAGTGCGAACCAGGGGGCGCGTTTCTACAATCCTGAGTTACCGTCGACTGAGCCGTTTGTCCCGGGCCACCGCACGTGTGCAGGCTGCGGGCCGGCAATCCAGTACAGGATGACGAGTAAGGCGGCGGGCGATAATACGATTCTGGTCGGACCGACGGGGTGCATGTATGTCGCGAACAGTTCGTACTTATGCACCCCCTACAGTGTGCCGTGGGCGCACACCCAGATCGGCAGCGCGGGCAGCTTTACTGCGGGGGTTGCCGCCGCCTATGAAGCCATGATCCGAAAGGGCAAGTGGAAGGGCGCCTATCCGAACATTATTTGCGAGGCGGGCGACGGCAGTGCGTCAGACATCGGGCTTGCCTCGATTTCAGGCGCGCTCTACCGGAATCATGACTGCCTGATTATCTGCTACGACAACGAGCAGTACGCGAACACCGGCATCCAGGCCTCGTCGCGCACGCCCTACGGCGGCATGACGACCTTCTCGCCTCCAGGCCCGGTGGTACCCGAAGGGAAGAAGCTTTTTCCCAAGGACCTCGCACGCATGATGGCGGCGGGACATCCTCACTGTTATGTAGCGACGGCGAGTGTAGGTTATCCCATCGACTTGATGAACAAAGTACGCAAGGGACTCAACCATAAAGGCGCTGCGTACCTGATGGTCTATACCCCATGCCAGAAGGGCTTCGTGTATGAGACACCGCGCTCGATTGATCTTGGCCGGCTGGTCGTCGAGTGCGGGCTCTACCCGATATGGGAGTGGGACCCCGAGAAACGTGCTTTTGATTACTCGTTCCGCCCGCAGAACATGCGGCCGGTATCAGAGTACTTGAAGTTGCAAGGACGCTTCGGCCATCTCCACGCAGAACACATCGCCACGTTGCAGAGGTTTGCCAACCAGCAGTGGCGAATGATGGGCGTTCAACTGCCCGAGGCCTTGATCCGGGCCGAGGACGCGACGAACCTGGCCAGCATGGGGTCTGCGGCAGAGGCCGAGGAGGTGGCGCAAACCATATGAATACCAAAGCAACCCCTCCTGCTGCCGCGCAGGAAAGCTATATCGTCAGCGAAGGCAAGAAAAGCGGGTCGACTCGTGACGTACGGCCGGAGGCGGCGTTCGACCGCTACTATACTGTCCTGCGCGTGCATGCGGGTGACGCTATCCTCACGAACAACTGGCACACGAATGAAGTGTTGAGCCACGTGCGTAACAACTTCGAGGGATACACGTTCGTGATGCGCACGCTGGAGGCCTGGGGCGTGATGATCGAGAACGACCACAGCGCCTACTACACGGCTGGCGGAAGGGTGTGGGTTCTGGATCTGGAGCGCGCCGAAGGCAAGAAGAAGAGGCTGCCTGACACTGGAGCCGGGAAGAAGTAACGTACGTTTGCGCCGCATCCTGCTCATCGACGACACGCCGGAGATTGCCGAGCTGCTGACGTTTGCGTTGCGTGACTTCGGCTACGAAGTCTTTGCAGCAGGATACACCGACACCGTCAACGAGCTGGCTCTGGAACAACGCGCCGACGCGCTTGTGCTCGACTGTTCCGCCTATGACATGAGCGAGTCGCTGTTCGACATGGTACGTCAGCATCCGAATCATGTTGAACTTCCCGTGGTCATCATCAGTGACACACCAGAGGAGGCTGACGCGAGCCTCCGATCCCGGAGCGCCCGAAGAGTCTTGTTGGTCCCGAAACCGTTCACTGGGGCGCAGGTCGCAAATGCGCTTGATCAGTTGCTTCCATAAATATGCCGTTGTGGAGCATGGACGAGTGGCAATATCTGGAGCGCGAGGTCGTCACCGGCCCGAGTGGCAGGGAGTGGACTGTGGCGCTGATGGACGTGCTGGGACAGGAGGGCGATCCTGATATGCCCAACAAGTTGCTCGAACTCCAGTACTCATCGGGCCGGTATTTCACGCTGATCTACTCGGAGAGCGGAGCGCTACAGCGTGAACGAGGCTACGCCTTGCTCGAAGAGGCGAGGAATGCATATGGAGACCTGCTCGTGGGGGTTATTGACGGCAGAATAGATCCCTCTCAACCGGTGTTCCGGCAAGATCTGAAAGATTGACGATCGTTGTTTATTCTGCGCCTCTCGTGTCGAATTCCTCCGAACTGCATTCCAGGCGGTTCCACAGAAAGGTGTACACCGTCAAAGGCAGTTCGAGGCAGAAGAGACTCTGGGGCGGCATTGCAGATTTGGGCGGTGCGGGGATTCCTCGCGGCGCTCGGAATGACAACCTAAAGGCCAGAGCAGTATCGGGCTACGGCAACCAGGGAATTGCTCTACCGACCGGGATCCAGATCTCTCATCACGACATGAAGCACCTGCGCAGCCTTTCGCGCATCACGCTCGGAAACCGTAGCTTTCGGTCCGCTCTCGCCGCGATCTCGATACGTTCGCGCGACCGTCGGCAGGCGGGCGCACCCGCTGCGGATGAGTCCTGCGCTCTCTGCAACAGCAAGCCGCGTCTCGAAAGACCAATCGGCTATCTTTGGCGGTAGCTCCGAAGCAGCCAGTGCACTCAATCCCTTGTGTTCCAGAGCGTCGGTGACGATGGCTTCCAGAATTCCGCAAGAAGTAATGAGTGCCAGGTCGAAGTCCCCTTGGTCGGCGGCGCGGCGGCTATCGGTGTAGGCCTGCTCGAGAACAGCTCTTAGCTCGAGGTTGTGAACGAAGTCGAAGCGGCGAGGAGTCGGCGGCGTCTCCGACGATGCAGAATTCACCGCGCTATCCTCCATTCGGGAGAACGAGGCAACAGCTTGATCGAGGACGCCGAGCAGCCGCGTGACAATCTCGGCTGGCGCCGCTCCTTCGACGGCACGGCCGTTCGCTGAGCACATCAGGAAGGCTCTGCTAAACGACCGGGCGAGCCAATGGGCCTTGCTGCCTCCGGACAATTGATTGACCGTTACCCCACACTCTTCCTGCCAGACGCGAGTGGCCGCGATCACCGATTCGTCGCAGGGATCATTCACCAACGTATCGCGGAGCTGACGCCCGCGACGGATGAGGCCATCGAGACGGGAGAGGTAAGTTTCAATCTGTAGTCTTTGGCTTTCGTCCATCGGTTTAGTATCGCGCTTACCCCAGGCAGAAGCTAGGGCGTTCCACAGAAGGTGTACGCCGTCAAAGGCAGTTCGAGGCAGAAGAGACTCTGGGGCGGCATTGCAGATTTGGGCGGTGCGGGGATTCCTCGCTGCGCTCGGAATGACAACCTAAAGGCGAGAGCAGTATCGGGCTACGGCAACTAGGGAATTGCTCTAGCCTTGCATTCAAGGTTGCAGGTGACGACGGTTCGTTCGATGGTCCGAGGCGCGGACGCGGTTTTCCCGAGGTTCAGTAACCCGGGGGCGTTGCTCTCCTGCGGAAAAAATCGGTTGCTGGTTGAAAAGCTTGGGACCGCACAGCAGGGTTGAGCGGTACGGGGGTCCTTCGGCTGCGCCTCAGGATGACACTCTCAAATCAAATTCGCTCTCTTATTCGACTTGAAAACGGGCGCTCGGATTGATCGTCTGTTTTGTCACGTCGTCATTGACGGTGATTTTAAGGTTGTACAAACCGGGTTCGAGGTTGGCCAATTGCACCGACTTTTCGATGGTGATCTGGTCGCCGGTATTGCCGTAGGCAGCCGCAGACTCGTCTGTGTGCAGCACGGATTTATTGGTCTGCATATTGACGATTTCGTAGCTGATGCTGGCCCGGTTCTTTTTGCTCTGCTGATCCTGCTGGAGGTTATAGACCTGTAGCCAGATGTTGAGGCGCTGGTCGCGCTTGAAGATGGCGGGCTTGCCGTCGGCTGAATCGAGTCGGGGGCGAACCTTGGTGTCTCCGATGATGAAGTTGCCGGCGCCGATGCTCTTGGCCGGGACGTGCTCCATGACGTCGGCGAGGATGAGCGATGAGGAGGCAAGCTTATCGTCATCGAACTCCGGAACCCGGATGGAGCGGACGAGGGTTCCGACGCGATTGCCATTGACGTCTTTGATGGCGACATCGATTTTGTACATTCCAGGTTTGAGCGGAACGGCCTTCCAGTAGAGCTGGGTGGTGAGCAGGGATTTTTCCAGCAGTTCGGTGGGTTCGTCGACGCCGACGGTGTCTTCAAAGGTGGTGGCGACGCGTCCGGTGAGGGTGGAGATGCGTGCGAAGATATTGACGGCGGCGCGCTGAATGCCTTCCTTCTGAACGAAGGTCATGTCCTTGGTCTTGATCTGAATTGTGATCGGGACGAGGACGGTATCGGATGTGATCTTCACGAAATCAGAGCGAAAATCGAAGGGCATGAGGTTGTAGCGGATCTTGGTATTGACCTTCTCTTCAAGATCCTTGAACTTGATGGGCGGCGGCGCGGTGAGTTTGGCGTAGCGCTCAATGGCGTCGAATTGTTTGCTGCCGCCGGTCATTTGATCGACTCCGCCGGGAGTGCCCATCATGCGATCGGATCGATTGCCACGGCCCATCTGTTCAGCCATGGTGGCGCCGCCGCCAGGAGTATGGAGCAGGGCGTCCTTTTCATTGGGGTCGGTGGAGATGTGGTAGTCGTTGCACATGCAGGTGTCCACGAACTCGATGACGATATCGTTGCCGATGCCTTCGAGATAGCGGTAACGCCAGCGCTCAAAGGGAACGGTAGAGGTGGAACCGCCGCCCTCGGAGGGGTCGCGTTGATAGCTGCCGCCGCCGGCGTGATTTTCGGTTTCGTCGGGAGGGCCCCAGACGATGTACATGCGGCCGCGGTCGGTCCTCCATCCGGGGATGCCTGCGGCGTAGTGCTCGTTGGCGTACTGAATCCGGCGGTAGTGCTCTTCGCGGAATTCGTTTTCTTCGGTGTCCGGTGTAGGATCGCGGCGCAGCCAGAATTGCTCGATGAAGGCGTCACGCTCTTCATCGGTGCCGAGGAGTTTGAAGGCCTGCTCTTCTTCCGGGGTGATGATGTAACGGACATCCTCATCGAGCCAGTTCCGATAGCTCTTGCCAACTTCCTTCTTGAAGCTTCGCAGACGGTCCTTACGCTCGTCATCGGTAAGTTCTTTGGACTGGACAACGTCTTTCTTCGGCTTTTGCAGATCCCTGAGCGAAGTACCGGCATCCCTGTCATCGGTATGGGAATCCTGCGCAAGGGCGGGCATCACCAGCATGGCGGCTGCCATGAACAAGAAGGAACAATTACGTATAGACCGCATGGACAGACTCGCTCCTGGGGATGTTAGCACTGGAAAGATTGTAAGTATTCGCCAGAGTCAAGGCAAGGAAGCGCCCCGCAGGCGAGCCTCCGGGAGAGAGTGGCGAAGAGGATGATGGCAAACTGGAATATGCGACGAACTATGGGATGGGGCCACGGTTTACAATCGACATAGAGGGATTACAGGGCCGCTGCCACGCAGGGAACGTCAACCGGAGCTGCACGAATCAACCGTGCCCGTGGTGGACGACGGATCGGGTTGGACTAAGTTTTGGATTGATGAATTTTGGATTAATAAATGAAGAAATGGAAAAAGGTTTGGTTTGCTCTCGGTGGAGTGACTCTGGCGGCGGGAATTACTTTCCTTGTTATTCATGAGAGCCGCAAGGGCGTGGTTGCGGTGCAGAGCGGCAGGGTCTCACGCCAGGATCTGAGCTCGCAGGTTACGGCCTCCGGCGAGATACGGCCAAAGACGTTTGTGAACGTTGGCGCCAATGCCTTCGGCAAGATTGTGCGTCTGTATGTGAAAGAAGGCGACCACGTGAGCAAGGGCCAGATGCTGGCGCAACTGGAAAACGTGCAGTCAGCCGCCGATGTGAGCGCAACCCAGGCATCGTTGACGGCGGCAGAGGCCGACTACACTGCAGGCGTGGAGACACTGAACAGCAACATTGCCGACCTGGACCGGGCCAAGGCCGACCTGGATCAGAAGCTGCTGGACTGGAAGCGCGCCGAGGGCCTCTACAACGATCAACTGATCGCAAAAAAAGATTACGACTCTGCGAAGAATGCGTACGAGGCGGCAGTCTCCGGATTGAGCCTGGCGAAGGCACGCATTGCCCAGGCAAGGGCCGCGGCAGAGGCTTACAAGCGCCGCATCGCGGTGCAGAAGGCGAACCTGATCCACTACACCGATGTGCTGAGCAAGACCGAGTACCGAGCGCCGTTTGACAGCGTTGTGACCAACCTTCCGGTGCGCGAGGGCGAGACGGTGGTGATGGGGATTCAGAACTCGCCGGGTTCTACGTTGATGACGCTGGCCGATGTTTCCGTGATCACCGCCGAGGTAAAGGTGGATGAGACCGACATTGTGAATGTGAAGCTGGGCCAACCGGCAGAGGTGAGCATTGACGCGATCCCGAAGAAGACCTTCAGGGGAACGGTGACCGAGATCGGCAATAACGCGCTGCTGCGCTCGACCGGCGTAGCCACTTCGCAGTCCACCGGCGGGACGCAGGAGGCGAAGGACTTCAAGGTGGTAGTGACGCTGAACGAGGTGCCGGATAATCTGCGACCCGGGCTGTCGGCTACGGCGAAGGTCACGACGGCAAACAAGAGCGCGGTGCTGTCGATTCCGATTCAGGCCTTGACGATCCGGCAGCGGGGCGACCTGACTCCAAAGCATAAGGACAAGAGCGCGGTGGAGGCGGCGGAAAAGCCTGAGAACAAAAAGACCGCCAAAGAAGAGTTGCAGGGCGTATTCGTGATCCGCGATGGTAAGGCACAGTTTGTGCCGGTGCAGACGGGGATCACGGGAACCACCGACATTGAGGTGCTCGACGGATTGAAAGAGGGCGACGAGATTGTGACCGGGAGCTACAAGGTGCTGCGTACGCTGAAGCCGGACGTTACGGTCAAGATCGACAACGAGACGCCGGCAAAAGAAGACGAAAAGTAGCAGGAGAAGAAGGATGGTAACGCAAAGCGCCGGCATCGGCGAGGAACTGAAAGCGCCTCCGAAGGACTGCATTATTTGTACGCAGGATCTGTGGAAGACCTATGACATGGGCAGCGAGCAGGCTGTGGATGCGCTGAGCGGCGTGGACGTCAGCATCTATCGCAATGAATACGTCGCGATCATGGGACCATCGGGCTCGGGAAAATCGACGCTGATGAATCTGATCGGCTGCCTGGATACTCCGACGCGCGGTGTGTACTGGCTGAATGGGCACCTGGTCAGCGAGCTGGACGACGACGAACTGGCGCGCATTCGTAACCGTGAGATTGGATTTGTCTTTCAGACATTCAATCTGCTGGCGCGGGCTTCGGCGCTGCACAATGTGGAGCTGCCGCTGATTTATGCCGGCATCCCGACCGAGGAGCGGTTGGAGCGGGCGCGGCAAACGCTGGACAGCGTGGGGATGGGCAAGCGCATGATGCACAAGCCGAACGAACTCTCCGGCGGACAGAGACAGCGCGTGGCCATCGCGCGCGCACTGGTGAACCGGCCTTCCATCATTCTTGCCGATGAGCCAACAGGTAACCTGGACTCGAAGACCGGAAACGAAATCATGGCGCTGTTTGACGATCTGCACGAAAAAGGAAATACCATCGTGCTGGTTACACACGAACATGACGTGGCGGAGTTCTCGCATCGCATCATTCACATTCGCGATGGAAAGGTTGCGAGCGACGAGAAGACGGCGAGAGCGAAGGCATAGGGGCAGGTTTCAGAGGTTCAGAGGTTTCAAGGTTTCAAAGATGAAGACCCTCGGCTTCGGCCGGGGTATATTGTTTTTGGCTGTTTCCTTGAAACCTTAAAACCTCTGAAACTTTGAAACCTTGCTCTCAGTGATAGGCTTGCTGCGATGAATTTATTTTCCAATCCGATTGATGAGGCCTCGGACCGGACGCGGCCACTGGCGGACCGCATGCGTCCGCGGGAGCTGGATGAGTTTGTGGGGCAGGAGCATATTCTTGCGCCGGGCAAGGCGCTGCGAGTGCAGATTGAGCGCGACGATATTGGCTCGATCCTCTTCTGGGGACCGCCGGGAGTGGGAAAGACGACGCTGGCGAAGATCATTGCGCGGAGGACGAAGGCGGAGTTCGTCGAGTATTCGGCGGTGATGGCGGGGATCAAAGAGATCAAGCAGGTGATGCTGGAGGCCGAGCGCGGGCGGCAATATGGCAGGCGCACGATTGTTTTTATCGACGAGATTCACCGCTTCAATCGCGCGCAGCAGGACGCATTTTTGCCGCACGTGGAGCGCGGAAATATCCGGCTGATTGGGGCGACGACGGAGAATCCTTCGTTCGAGGTGAACTCGGCGCTGCTCTCGCGCTCGCGGGTGTACACGCTGAATCCGCTGACCGAGGAGCAGATCGTGGCGCTGCTGGAGCGCGCACTGGCCGACGAGGAGCGCGGCTTAGGCTCGCTGCGATTGACGGCGAAGCCCGAGGCGCTGGCGCGGATTGCAGCGTACTCGAGTGGCGATGCGCGCGCCGCGTACAACGTGCTGGAGATTGCGGCGACACTGGCGGTGGAGGCCGCAGGCGGGTACGCGGCAACAGACGCCGCTCCGGCCGCGGGCGGTGGAGTGATCGGGCAGGCGGAGGTGGAGGACGCGCTGCAACGCCGCGTGCTGCGCTATGACAAGGCGGGCGAAGAGCACTACAACCTGATCTCGGCGCTGCATAAGTCGGTGCGCAACAGCGATCCGGATGCGACGCTGTACTGGCTGGTGCGGATGCTGGAGAGCGGCGAAGACCCGATGTATCTGGCGCGGCGGATTGTGCGCATGGCGGTGGAGGATATCTCGCTGGCCGACCCGCACGCGCTGGAGATTTGCATTGCGGCGCGCGATGCGCTGGACTTTATGGGCTTGCCCGAGGGCGGGCTGGCACTGGCGCACGCTGCGGTGTATCTGGCGATCGCGCCGAAGTCGAATGCGCTTTACAAGGCTTACGGCATGGTGAAGCGCGACGTGGAGGAGACGGCGGCAGATCCGGTGCCGCTGCACTTGAGGAACGCTCCGACGCGGCTGATGAAAGAGCTTGGCTACGGCGAGGGATACAAGTACGCGCACGACTTCGAGGAAAAGGTCACGGATATGGAGTGCTTGCCGGAGAACCTCAAGGGCAAGCGGTGGTACTTCCCTACCGAGGAGGGCGTGGAGAAGCGGATTCGTGAGCGGTTGGCGGGGTTGAGGGAGGAGAAGGAGCGGATGCGGGAGTAGGGGAGTGTGCGCACGCGCCTAGCTAGTAAGTAAATTTGTGTTCTATGCCGAATCAGATCGATTTTCGGGCAGCAAAACGAACCCGCCTGCTGCATCGGTTTTCAGTGCCTTTTGACTTCGGGGGGGCACTGCCCTGCAAAACTCTTTCACTAGTTCCTCGTAGACCTGCAGAACAACAGCGAGTGCTGACGAGGCGGTAGCGTATGTCCCGCCGAGGATGATTGCGCCCTTTCCTGTCACAGTGACATTGTGTGAAAGATCTATTCCGTCTCTGTGATCAAACGACAGAGTCGAAATATCAGCTCTGGCCGTAGCGTTCCGAAACTCGGAAGTGTTTTCTATGTTGCGCCCCATCAGGGCGGACGCCTTCACCCGGCCCTTAGGGAACCTGAACCAGGCTAGACTGATCTCTGGAATACGCTTGAGCAGCGCATTCATGTCTACTTCAACGGTGCTAAAGCACAAGTGTCGAGACGTGCCGAAAGATTTGCAAAAATCGTCGACCACGTCTCTTTGACCAGAAAGAAAGAGCAATTTCTTGCTCGGACTGTTTACCTCTTCCTCTGCCTTTGCGCCTCGTAGAGGAGGATGCTGGCGGCGATGGCGGCGTTGAGGCTTTCGACCTTGGGGGAGTGGGGGATGAGGATGGCTTCGTCGGCGGCGTCGAGCAGGGCGCGGGGAACTCCCTGGCCTTCGCTGCCAATGAAGATTGCGGTGCGGTGGGTGAGGTCGATCTCCTGCACGGGGCGGCCTTTGTGGGAGCTGGTTACGGCGAGGCGGATGCTGTTCTCCTCCAGCGCGGCGAGAGCCTGGGCGGTGGAGAGCTTGACGACCGGGAGGCGGAAGACCGATCCGGCAGAGGCTCGTGCGACCTTGGGATTGGCGGCCGAGACGGTGCCGTCGGTGGTGAGCACGCCGCTGGCTCCGAAGGCTTCGGCGCTGCGGAGAATGGTTCCCAGATTGCCGGGGTCCTGCAGGCCGGCGCAGCCCAGAATCAAGGGATTGGCGAGGCGAAAGAGGTCTTCCAAGGTGGCTGCGAGCGGCTGGACGAGTGCGGCGACGCCCTGAGGTGTCTCGGTGGCAACGGCGCTTTGGAAGATGTCGTCGGGGAGGAGAATGGTTTCGGTGGCCTGGCTGAGCTGCGGGAGCAGGCGATTGGCGCGCTCGCGAGCCGATTCGGCAAAGAAGACGGCGCGCAGGCGCAGGCCGCTGCGGATGGCCTCCTCGACCAGTTTGACGCCCTCAATGGCAACCGAGCCGTCTGCGGCGGGGAGGGCCTGAGAGAAGGCTTTGCGGAGATCCTTGACGAGCGCATTCTGGCGGCTGGCGATGGAGCGGAGGCGTTCGTGCGGCGGATTGGAGTAGGCCTGGGACATGGTTCTCCACAGCATTGTAGAATGCTGGAGTAGCGGAATGGACATGATAATCTGCCCCCATGATTATCTGCCCCAAGGCGCAGGTTCTGAGTTAACCTAGTTCATTGCCATCCATTTGGGTTAAGGCTCGAGTGTTTGAGCCTGGAAGAAGAGGTAAAAGCGGGTGCGCCCGGAAATTATTCGAGTCCATGCAGTTGAACCTGAGCAGTCGCTGGTGAACTATGTGGCGGACAGGATTCGCCAGGGCAGCGTGGTCGGGATGCCGACCGATACGTTTTATGGCCTTGCGGTCGATCCCTACAACCTGCACGCGGTGGAGCGCGTGTATGAGATCAAGGAACGCGGCCGCCATAAACCTCTCTCATTGCTGATTGAGAACTCTGAACAGGCCGAAGAGCTGGCCAATGAGTTGCCGGATGAGTTTCATCTGCTGGCGGAAAAATTCTGGCCAGGACCGCTGACAATTATCGTGCGGGCGGCTCCGCGGCTGCCGCTGAAGGTGACGGCGAACTCCGGCAATATTGCGGTACGCATGCCGGACTCGGCGGTGGCGCTGGCAGTGGTTCGAGCGTTGAAGTGCCCGATCACCGCGACCTCGGCAAATCTGGCCGGAAGCGTGGAGTGCACGACCGCCGCAGCCGTGGTGGAGCAGATGGGCGAGCGCGTGCAACTGCTGGTGGACGGCGGCACAACGCCTCGCACGGTGCCGACAACGATCGTAGATCTTAGCAACGGACAGTGGTCCCTGTTGCGCGAGGGAGCCATCGCGCTGAACGAGATCGAGGACCTTCTGGGCGATCAATGACGGCTGGTGCGCGACGGGGATGGCTGAGTGTGGGCAGAATTTCTGCCGTACTGCTGGCCGCCTCCGCCTGTTATTTCGGATGGAACTGTGCGCGGATTGTGGCGCAGTCGCAGCGGGATGAAGCGCACGCGGCGGACGCGATTGTGGTGTTCGGCGCGGCGGAGTATTTCGGCAAGCCTTCGCCGGTGTATCGCGCGCGGCTGGATCACGCCTTCGAGCTTTATGAGCGCAAACTGGCTCCGGTGGTGATTACAACCGGGGGCAGCGGCGGCGAACAGCAGTTCACGGAAGGCTCGGTGGGACGCGACTACCTGATCGAGCGCGGCATCGGCGACCGGCATCTGATCGCCGAAACCCAGAGCGAGAACAGTGCGGAGAGCGCCGAGCGCGTCTCCAACATTATGGCAGCGAACAACATGCGCTCCTGCATTGCGGTCAGTGATCCGTATCATGTCTTCCGGATCAAGCAACTGCTGGAGGCGCAGGGGCGGTTGGTGTACGTCTCGCCGCGCCGTCTGGAAATTGAGCCGCCGATTGCGGCGCAGGCGCTGAACGTGGCGCGCGAGGCGGCAAGCTACAGCGTCTGGCGGCTGCTGCACGTGGTTCGAGGATAGCTTCGAGTTTCTATCATCGAGCATGACGAGTGGCGCTACGGGCGGCATCTACGATAAAAAGAGAGAGCAACTACGGAGGATTTGGAATGGCGTATCAACCGGGGAGCGAAGCTCCGCAGACGGGTATTTACTGGTGCAGCGTTTGTAAGCTGCCGGTGCAGTTCAAGGCAGGCGAGACGCTGCCTGCGTGCAAGAATCTTTGCTCCAAGGGGAGATGGGAGTTCGTGCGGGCGGAAAAGTAGGCCCGACTAAAAGATCGCGGAATTGAGAGATTGTACGTACGAGCCGGGGCCGGGTGCTCCGGCTTTTTGTTTGGGCGAAGAGTTAAACGTGAGGCGCTGCGACTTGCGGGGGGGGACATTCAGGATAGTGCCGGGCAGAGGTGCCGATGAAGCAGCACGGGAGATTTGCGCCCCACGGGGATTCCTCGCAAGCTCGGAATGACACCTGAAGAACAAAAGCGGAAAGAAGAAAAGCGAAAAGAACAAAAGCGAAAGAACAAAAGCAAAGAGCGAAGTCGAGAGCAGGCGCGATGGACAGGCGCGATAAAGAAGACGCGCTACGTCCAGCGCTGGAGAAAGAGAACGCCGATAGCAAAGGCGGCGGAGAAGGCGGTGCCGGTGAAGTTGACCGCGTTGTTGCCGAGGCGTCCAGGGCGCTCGAGGGTGGCGCCGAGCAGGCTATCGACGATGGTTCCGAGGATGGCGGCGATGAGCACGGTTCCGTAGAACTGGGGCAGGAGAAGATTGGCCCATTCGCAGACGACGCAGACCAGGATGATGGCGCAGAGGGAAAAGACGGTGCCGGTCAGGGTAATGCCGCCGTCCTGGCCGGGCGTGCCCCGCTTCCAGGTGGTGATGAGGCGAGGAGTGCCGCCGAAGGCTTGTCCGAGCTCACTGCTGACGGTATCTCCGGCGGCTTCGGCGAGAGCGGCGGAAGCTCCGGCAAGCAGAATGTAGCGTGCGTGGTTCACAAAGATAAGGGGAGCGGCGCAGATGGCCGCGATCCCGACGTTGGCGAGGATCTGCAGGGCTCCGCGTCCGTGCCGGCGCTCGGCGGTGCCCAGCCGCTCCTTTTTGCGGCGGCCGATGCGGGTGGTGACCAGAGTCAACAGGAAGACGGTGACGATGGGAGCCAGCGCCGCGGGGCCGGCGGCCAGGCAGAGAACCAGACTGAGAAGGACTCCGACGAGCGCGGCGCCGGCGGTTACGGCGCGCACCGCCCAGGCAAAAAAGGCCAAGACCGCACAGAGGCCGAGGGCCGGGAGCGTTTGGGGAATGGCGAACTGCCAGTTCAGGGAGAAATCCATGCTTACGTAATCGTACTCCGAAATGGCACCGCTCATGGCAGGCCCGCCTTGTGGCAGCTAAGCCTCCCGGAGTGCGCATCCTAACAGATTCGATTGCCGAACGGGTGCTTAGGGCGGAGCGGCGGAGGAAATTTATGGCGGCATCAGTCTGGTCCGGGTATTTGACGTTTGGTTTGATCTCGCTGCCGGTGCGGCTCTATAGCGGTGCCCGCGGCAGCCGCATCGCGTTCCACATGCTGCACAAGCCGGACCTGTCGAGGGTGAAGCAGCAGCTCTGGTGCCCCGTGGATAATCAGGTTGTGGAGCGCAACGACATTGTGAAGGGTTATGAGTATCGCAAGGGCGAGTACGTGGTGGTGGAGCCCGAGGAGTTGAAGAAGATTGAACCGAAGACGGCCAAGGCAATGGAGATTGTGCAGTTCGTGAAGGCCGAGGAGGTCGATCCGATTTATTTTGAGTCGAGCTATTATGTGGCAGCCGAGGAGGCAGGCAAGCGTCCTTATGCGCTGCTGGCGCGGGCGATGCGCGAGAGCGGTTATATGGCTCTTGCGAAGCTGACGATGCACAATCGCGAGTACACGGTCTTTCTGCGGCCATTCAAGGATGGGCTGGCGCTGCACACGATGTACTACGCCGACGAGGTGCGAGCGATGGAGCACTTTGGCGCCGAAAACGTTGAGATCAAGGAGACGGAGCTGAAGGTTGCGCATCAGCTGATTGAGGCACTGGCAGACAAGTTTGAGCCCGAGCGCTTCCATGACACCTACGAGGAGAACGTTCGCAAGCTGATTGAGGCGCGGCTGGAGGGAAAGGACGTTTCCGCCGTGGAGCGGCCGAAGAAGCTGGCTCCGGTGGTGGACCTGATGGACGCTCTGCGGCAGAGCCTGGCAAAGATGGAGGGCAAGAAAGCCTCCGACGTAGCCAACGAATTGCAGAAGGCATCCGAGGTAAAACCGATCTCGGAGGGCGCGGCGAAGAAAGCGCCGGCACGGAGCAAGCCGAAGCGGAAACGCGCGGCATAGAGCCGGGCTTACCCCCAACCCTTGCTCTTCCCACATTCGCCAAAAGAAGGCGGATGTGGGCCACCCGTCCCACATTCGCGGCGCTCCGGCTGCGGGCGCTCGGCGGATGTGGGCCACCCGCTCGAAGAAAGTATTCGTTCTTGCGCGAGCCGCAAGAAGTTGGCCCGGATGTACTCCCTTCCTTTACAATGGACGCACCCGAACAGAGCAGATGGAATTGCATCGGTAGGCCGGAGTGCGAATGAGATTTATGTGGAAAGCCGCGTGCGCGGCCGCCCTTTTGATTGCCGTAACTATGATCGCCGGATGTGGCGACACGTATCGTCCGATTGCATCTCCTCTCCCGGCCACGAGCGGCAACCCGGCGGGTCCGGAGACCGAAGTCGCGCTCTCCTGCTGCCTGGACCCATCGAGCCTAAACGCAGTTGGTACCGCCCCCAGCAGCGTGCTCACCATGGTAAACGTCAGCGGCGACAGCAACATGGGCAATAAAGTGGTTGCCAACCTGGTAGGCAACGTGCCCCCGGCTGTAATCCCCGCAACGCTTCCGGCGCCTACGCCGGTGAGTCCCACAGCGGCCCCGATGGCGTTTGATTACCTTCGGAGCTCGGTATTCACGGCGAATACGTCGAGCGACACGGTGACGCAGCTTCAGCTGAACAGCTCGACTGCCGGATTTTCGGCCAACACCACGACGATTTCGCTGGAGCCGGGCTCGGCACCAATTGGCGTCAGCTTCCAGTACTTTGGTGGCACTTATACGCAAGATTACGTGGTGAACGCGAACACCGGCACGACTACCTTGCCCCGGACTTGTCCGCTTGGAACAGGCTCGATATCGGCCATCACTCAGCCCGCTCAGGCCTCCCCCCTGTTGGTGGCAACCACTTGCGTGGGGCCCACGCCGGTGTCGGCGTGGATTTACAAGGACCAGTCGAAGGTCTTTGTGCTGGACTCCAATGGAACGGTTGACGTGGTCAACGCCAGCACGTACCGGGTGACGAATACGATTCCGGTGGGTGCGGGTCCAATCAAAGCGGCCCAGAGCAACAACGGTTTGTACATTTACGTGCTCAACAGCGGCGACGGGACGATTTCGATCATCGATGGGCAGGCAGAGACGGTGGTGAACGTGGTTTCCACCTCCAACACGCTGACCTCCTCGCCGCCGATAGATATCGCGCAGGACACGAATTTCAACGACACCTCCGCGAACACGCAAATCAACCATGTCTGGATTCTCCACGCCGATGGCACGGTGAGCGTGTGGGACGGAACAACGCCAGGAAAATTGAGCTGGATCACATCGTTATCGACGACGGCCACTGTATCGCCGACGGCAGCCCCGACAAACCTGGCGCTGATGCGGGACGGGACCCAAGCCTATGTCGGCGTGGGCGGTACGGATAAGATCATCGCGATCAATACAAGCAAGCTCGCCAACGGCGCGATCACGACGAATGCAACCACTCCGGTCACGGTTGGCATTCACCGCTCGGTCACCCAAACCATCAACGGCGTAAACGTGGTGTTGGAGACGACGACGCCGGCGGTGAACTATGTTGCGGTATCACGCGGCGGCAGTTCCTCGCAGCTGTCGAAGGCGTACGCGACCACCACGACGAGCACGACCTACTACTACTACAACGCTGACGGGACTCCCGCTGCCCCGCCGAGCGCTGTTTATCCCAACCTCTACAACGGCATCGACGTGGTGAACGGGGCTGCGATCGGCTCAACGCCGATCAACACCGTTATCACGACAATCCTGGCGCCTTTTCAGGTTTCCTATTGCACCCCGGCAGCGGGGTATGACGGGCAGAAGATTTGCCCGGCGCAGACTCCAGTGATGGTACTGGGCCGCAGCTAGTTTGGAGCGCGAGAATAAAAAGGGCGGGCCCGATGGGCTCGCCCTTTTTGCGTATTCTGATCTCCGCGCTACCACAGCCAGATCAGCAGTGTGCTGCTATTGAGTGTCGCGCAAGCGGCGCTGATTGTAGCGCACGGCGACGTTCAGAAAGACCCTGCCCGCGGGAGAGGAGAAATCCATGACCAGCGCTTCTGTGTCCTCCGAGCCGGTAAAGCCATGCTGGCAGGGATGTTCGACCGGGGGGTGGACGCGGAAGTGGAAGCCCTGATCGTTGAGGGTGGTCACGGCGTTGCCGATAACGAGGTTGGCCAGCTCGGCGACGGCCTCGCGGATGATCTGGGGGTCGGCGTCCATCTCCATGCCCGCAGTGGTGCAGGCGACCTTCATGGCCGTGCTGTCCTCTACGTCAAGGATCACGCGGCCTTCAATGTCGCCCGTGATCTCCACCATGGCGGCGGTGGCGTGGCGCTGATAGGCTTCCTGGCCCATGGAGATATCGGCGACATCGAATGAGCAGGCAAGAGTCTGGGAGAGCACTGCGTCGGCGGCGTTGATGAATGGCTGAATCAGCTCCATCTTCATGAGAACTGCTCTCCTGCAGCGGCGCTGGAGGCGGTGACGGCAGCATCGCCCAGCACGTACTTGATGACGTCATACAGCAGCTCGGGCTTTACCGGCTTCTGCACGAAATGACGCGCGCCTTTCTGCAAGGCGGCGACGATGTTCTCCTGGTAGCCCACGCTGGAGACCATGATGATGCGCGCATCGGGATGCTGGCGCACGATGCGCTCGGCAGCTTCAATGCCCTCCATCTGCGGCATGGTGATATCCATGAGCACGATGTCGGCGCGGGTACGGTCATATTCGGTGATGGCGGTACCGCCGTCACCGGCTTCGGCGGCCAATAGCCCGCCATAGGAGTCGATGATGCGCGCGAGGTTTTTACGCGCGAAGATCGAGTCATCTACCACGAGGTAGCGCACGGGCTGGTGATCGGTAGCACGTAGTAGAGCGGGAAATTGCTCCATATAATCCCTCACATTTGTCCGGCTGGGCGGACTGAACACGTTTCTTTGAACGGCATGGCACGAATATTGCCGCAATGCGCAATCAAAGTATTAGGCAAAGCTTGCAAAGAAACAACACGATTCGCGTAGCCACGCTCAATTGCGGCGCGCGGCATCCCGAAAACAATCGAAGTAGCCTCATCCTGAGCGATGGTGAGCGCACCGGCTGCCTTCATTTTTCCGAGGCCGTCGGCGCCATCCTCACCCATGCCGGTCATGAGCAGTCCCACGGCATCGGCTCCGAACTCCTGGGCGACGGATTGGAACAAGACATCGACCGAGGGGCGGTGGCCACTAACCTTGACATCGTCTGAGAGCACGACCACATCTCCCAGTGGCATGCGCCGGACCCGCATGTGGCGATCTCCTGGGCAGACCAACACACGTCCGGCAGCGATAAGATCTCCCGATTGCGCCTCCTTGACATCCAGGCTGCAGGCCTGGTTCAACCGGCGCGCGAAGGTATCGGTAAATCCGGCGGGCATGTGCTGCACCACCAGAATGGCCGCCGGAAATTCGACCGGAAGCTGACCGAGCAGGTATTCAAGAGTGTTGGGGCCGCCGGTGGAGATGCCGAGGGCAACCACTTTGGAGGCAGGACCGGGAACGGTGGCACGCTTGGGCTTGGGCTTGCTGATGGCTTCCGAGGTAAGTAGAGGGCGGCGCACGAATGGGCTCTTCACCGCAGCTTTGATCTTGGCGATCATCTCGGAGGCAATCTCATTCATGCCCTCGGCCAGAACGTTCTGCGGCTTCGCGACAAAATCGAAGGCTCCCATGTGCAGAGCCTTGAAGGTGGTGCTGGCACCCTCGCGAGTGTGAGCGCTGACGACTACGACCGGCACCTGCAACTGGCGCATGATCTGACGCAAGGTCTCAATGCCATCCATGCGCGGCATTTCAAGGTCGAGGGTGATGGCGTCCGGCCTGAGCTCTTCGATCTTCTTGAGAGCGAACGCGCCGTCCATCGCGGTGCCGACAACGTGAATGGAATTGTCTCGCTCGAGGAGTTGCGGGATCAGCTTGCGCATGAGCGCGGAGTCATCCACAACCAGGACGCGAATCATCTGTGGGTTTGTGCTCACTGGTGTGCCCCCAGTGCTTCACCTTCGAGAATCTTGCGGATCGATCCGCTGCCCAGCTTGGCGACTACGTCGGAGATGCTGAGGATCAACACCACCCGGCCATCGCCCAAGATGCTGGCACCGCTGATCAGCTCGGTGTGAACCAGGGATTCATCCAGGCCCTTGATGACCAACTCCTGTTCTCCGATCAGGCGATCGACGACCAGGCCGATCTTGCGGCCGCCGTGGCTGACCACGATGATATACAACTTGGCGGCGTGCGGGCTGGCGGAATGGATACGGCTGAGCCGTATGAGCGGCACTACTTCTTCGCGGATTTGCAGGATTTCCTGGCCATCGGCCACGTGGACTTCGCTCTCGCGCGAGCGCAGAATCTCCAGCACATTGCCCAGCGGCACCGCGTACAGACGCTCAGAGACGCGGAACAGAAGGGCCTTGATAATGGCCATAGTGAGCGGCACCATGAGGCGGAAGGTGGTACCTTCTCCGGGAACGCTGTGTACGGCAACCGCGCCCTTGAGACGGTCCATCACGGCCTTGACAACATCCATGCCGATGCCGCGACCGCTGACTGCGGTGACCTCGTTGGCAGTGCTGAGGCCGGCCTGGAAGATGAGATCGAGGGTCTCGTTGCCGCTCAGGCGCGAGGCCTGTTCAGCGGTGATGAGGCCGCGAGAGACGGCGGTCGCAACGACCTTTGCGATATCGATGCCTTTGCCGTCGTCGCTGACCTCGATGACCACTTGATTGCCCTGGTGATAGGCGTTGAGGCGGATGGTTCCAGCCACCGGCTTGCCGGCCGCGATGCGTTCCTGCGGCGGCTCAATTCCATGATCGACGGCGTTGCGCAGCAGGTGCATCATGGGCTCGGCGAGGGCGTCCAGAATGCTCTTGTCGAGGTCCGTGTTCTCGCCCGCCATGACGATTTCAACCTCGCGCCCGAGCTGCTTTGCGGCATCGCGCACCACGCGCGGAAGGCGGCGGAACATCTGCTCCACGGGCACCATGCGAATCTTCATGACCGCGCGTTGGAGCTTCTTGAGAATCTGCGACTGAAAGACAACCAGGTCGGAGGTCTTGGCGCGCAGTTGCGCATTGGCCAGAGTGCGATTCATCTCGGCGAGCAGCTCCTGCATCATGCTCTTGGCGATGATGAGTTCGCCTACCAGGTCCAAGACTACGTCGATGCGCTCGGCTTCGACGCGGATTACGTTTTCGGTGGCCGCGGGCAGGCGTTCTTCGCGCGTCCGGGGACGTGGCGCTGCGTGACGCACAGTTTGCGCGGAATGAGCTTCATCCTTCTCCGTATGCCGGATCTGAGGCGGAGCCGATTGGTTCGCGAATGGCGCTGCGGGTTGCGCCGGGGTTTGCTGCAAGGTTGGCGCGGCAGATTGCGAGACGGATTGGGAGGTAAATCGGGAATCCCAGGCCTCGGCGAGCGGCTCCGGTTCGGCAACATCCTCTGCGGAGGCTGATGCAGCCGAAGGGCCAGGCGCCGCTACAACATGAACCTTTGAGACTACGGTCGGGATCTTGCTCTTGCGCTCTACCCAGCCGTGTTCGCGATCGCTGGAGAGGACGGCCTCAATGACGTCAGGGGCGGCGGCAGTGATTTCTTCGGGCCGCATCACCAGGATGGTACCCGACTCCTCTAGGACATTGCGAACCAGTTGCACGGCGGCGGCGCGCATGGGACATGCGGGGTCAATGGCGAGCGCCAGGTAATAGACCTGCTGGCCGGGCACGGCGTTGGTGGCAATCCGCAACTGCTCGTATTCGGTCCAGTTGAACTGCGGCGCGAAGCTGGTTTCCTGACCCGGATTGCGGATCGCCTCGATGAGCGCGAATACGTCTCCGGTATCGGGAGGCTGCAGATCATTGCGATAGGCGGCGAGCAGATTATCAAACGCATCGGCGCAGACCATCACCAGATCGGCGAGGGCCTCGCCATCGCGGGCCGCGGTCTCCGGGGTAAGCACGTCCTCGACGGCGTGCGCGAGTTCGCTGAGATCCTTGTAGCCGCAGGCGGCAGAGTCGCCTTTGAGGGTGTGGACACTGCGGCGCAGATCGCGGATGATGTCGGCATCACGCGGGGACTTCTCCAGTAGCAGGGCGTCCTCATTGAGGGCCTGGAGAATCTCCTGCGAACTTTCGAAAAAAATATTACGAAGTTCGTTGGCGCGATCGTCGGAAAATATGCCCACGGTTATGCCTCAATCTTGCTGTATGCAGTGCCGTTGTCCTGGTGAATCATCCGGAATTGATCGGTGAGTCCGAACAGACTTTCGGCGTGCCCCACGAAGAGATATCCTTCGGGGTTCAGACATCGCCAGAATTTCTGAATAAGCCGCTTCTGCTCCGCGGCGTCGAAATAGATCATGACGTTGCGGCAGAAGATGAAGTCGTTGTGCTGCGGCAAAAACTCGGTTTTCAAATTGTGAAAATCGAAGTGCACCAGTTCCTTGACCGCCGGCTTAATGGCATACCGCTCTGGACCGACCTTATCGAAATAACGCAGGCGGTAGGCGTAGTCCACGCTATCCATGTGGCGCTCAAGGTAAATCCCCTCCTGTCCGGCGCGGAGCACGGAGTAGTTGATGTCCGAAGCGAGAATCTCCACCTTCCACGGCGGCGGAATCAGAGGCTTGGGCGACGGCATTCCAAAGGGGATGGGATTGCGCAAGTAGTAGTAGGCGAGGGCGTCGGCGATCATCATCGCCAGGGTGAAGGGCTCCTGCCCGGTGGAACAGCCCGCGCTCCACAGGCGCAGGGTCCAATCGCGGCGCTCCTGTTTGCGGTGCAGCATCTGTTCCAGCACGGTTTTCTGGAAGAGCTCCAGTTGCGGGCGATTGCGGAAGAAGCTGGTCTCATTGACCGTAAGGTTCTCCAGCAGAACCGAGAGTTCCTGCTTCCCTTCCCGGCTGGTGAGCAGGCGGTAATAGTCGTAGAAAGAGTGGAAATTACAACTGCGAAGGCGCCGTTGCAAGCGGTCCTGCAGAAAATGCGCCCGGCGGTCATCGAAGTACATGCCGCATTCCTGATAGATCAGGGTCTGCAGCAACTTGAGTTCGGGCTCGCTAAATGCGATCGGTGACGATGGAGACGACATTATTGTTAGCTCGCACCTTACTGTGCCGGCAGAATCGCGCCCGCAGTTTCGGCAATATCCGAGATACGGCGCAACTCGCCCATCTGCATGATCTTTGCCAGATCGATCAGGATAACCAGCTTGCCGCCTAGTTTGCCGACGCCGGTCACATAATTCAGTTCGCCCTGCTCAAAAATATTGGGAGGCGGTTCGATAAGCTCAGAACTCACCTTCATGACTTCATTGGCGGCATCCACCACCAGTCCAACCAGGTGTCCGTCGAGTTCGGCAACCATAATGCGGTTGCGGCGATTGGGTTCAATCTCTTCGGCAAATCGTTTTCTCAGATCCACTACGGGGATGATCTTGCCCCGCAGATTGATGACGCCTTCGATGTAGGTGGGCGAGTCAGGGATCTCGGTGATGTCGGTCATGCGCACGATCTCGTGAACGATGCCGATGGGAACCCCGAAATTCTCCTTGCCCACACGAAAGCCGACGATCTGCTGAACTTTGGCCATCTGCATTCTCCCCAAAACTTTCTAGCGGCTGCTTCCTGCCAACGCAAACTTCGTTCCGCTGAGCCGACGATTACTCTCCTCTTGTTGATGATCGTCGAGGACGAAGCGGTCCATGGACTCCAGTAACGAGCGCGCCATCTTGGACATCTGCTCGGCGGAGGCAGCCAACTCGGAGGAACTCGAGGTGGACTGCTGAACCATCTCGCGCATACGCTCCATGGCGCGGACGACGGCTTGTGCGCCGCCCGCCTGCTCCTCTACCGAGGAGTTGATTTCATAGGTAATTTCATTGAGGCGCGAGGTGGCCTTGGCGATCTGCGACGAGCCGTGCGACTGTTCGTTGGTAGCGGCGCCGATCTCCTGAGCAAACTTGAAGACCTCGGTGACGACGTTGGAGATCTTGCGCAGGGCGAGGCTGAGATCGCTGCCCAGTTCCAGACCTTCGTTGACGATCGTCGTGCTCTTATCCATGTTCTCCACGGCCTTCCGGGCTTCGTTCTGGATGCTCCGGATCAGATCGCCGATCTCTTTTGTGGAGGTTGCGGATTTTTCAGCAAGCTTGCGGACTTCATCGGCTACGACGGCGAAGCCAAGGCCGTGCTCACCGGCGCGGGCCGCTTCAATGGCGGCATTGAGCGCCAGCAGGTTCGTCTGCTCGGAGATGTCGTCGATCACTTCGATAATCTTGCCGATGTCGTCGGCGCGCTCGCCGAGATTGCTGATGATGGCGGCGGAAGAACCGATGGAACCATTGATGCGGTTGAGTCCTTCGGTGGTCTTCTGCATAGTGCCGATTCCGCTCTGCACTTCGTCGCGGGAGCGGGCGGAGATATCCAGCAGCACTTTGGCGGTGTCTGCAACGCGCTGAATGCTGGCCACCATCTCGTCGATGGAGGCCGAGGTCTCACTGACGCTTGAGGCCTGCATCTGCGTGTTCTTCACCATGTTCTGCACGTTGATGCTCATCTCGTGCATGGTGCTGGTGACCTCATCGATGGCGGAGGAGGACTGCACGCTTACCTTGGCTGAATCCTCCGAGGCGTCGGCGACCTGGTTGGAACCGGCAGCCACCTGCGCGGCGGCGTCGCGCACCGAGCGCACCAGAGAACGCAGGCCGTTGGTCATCTGCGAGAAAGCTATGTTCAGGGTATCGCGGTTGGAGCGGGGTGTGACTTCAACGGAGAGATCGCCGCCGGCGATGGCCTCGGAGACGGTCGACATCTCCCGGAAATACACAACCATGTTGCGCAAGGTCTGAGCCAGGGTTCCGATCTCATCGGTTCCCCCGACCGCGATCTCCTGGTCGAGGTCGCCCTTATCGCCGATTTCGCGGGCGACGCTGATGATGTGCTCAAGAGGTTGCGTGATGGCCCGCGCAGTGCGCATCGCTACAAAAACGCCCAGGGTCAGTGCGACGACGAAGCCGAAGATCTCAATCCAGGTGGACCAGAGCGATGAATTTTCGTCCTCCTCGCGGGTCTTCCGAATGAGGTAGCGGGCCTGGTTCTGCACCTCATCGATAACCTTGCTGGAGTTGTCGAGTTGCTCGGTCGGTCCAGTCTCGGTGTACCGGTCCAGCAGATCCATTACGGTCATTTTTCCGCTTAGGACGTCCCTGTGTTGCTCGATGAAAGACTCGGCAACGCTGCTGTACCATTCGTGCTCGATGGATTCGATGTGGCTCAATCCGGCGCGCAAAGTGGGGTCGCCGGTCTTGCTCTGGGCATCACGCAGCAGGTCGTATATGCGGTTGTTGCCTGCACGAAGGCGATCCAGTTCGGAGGGCGTAGAGGTGATCAGGTAGTTGCTGAGCGCCAGGTGGTTCTCCACCATTTGATGGCGAACGTTTTCCGTCGCCAAAGAGATTTCATAGGCGCCGCTAAGCGCTCCCTTGGTCTCATGCCCGCGATAGGTGGCGGTGATGCTGAAGATGAAGCCGGCCAGCATGAGAATGAGTAGAAATGCAAAATTCAGGAGCAGCTTGTTACGGATTTTCATTCCACATCGCCTCCGGCACCGCGAAATCCGGTTCGCCGTGCCATTCTGATCACACCGTCCTGAACAACCTGGAGCCTCTTGATGCTCCGGTCACCGCTGCTTACGATTTCAGGCACACGGAACACGATGACTTCCCGGAGCAATGTACGCAAGTGACTAATCGAACTCTCCAGCTCTGCGAGCCTGCGAGGACATAGTTCTGCGAAGCATACAGAGATGGGACAAAGCACACCCCACCCGCGGAACATGGCCTGCTCACGCTCAGAAACGCTTCCGGAGAATTGTTGTCTCATTCATAGCAATCTTTTGCACATTACGAAAGAGACAAAAGGGCTAACACTAAAGTTTTTTTGGTTTAACGCCAGTGGGGCCTACGGGAAGAAATTGCTGTCATAGTCAGTGTCAGTTTGAGATCGCGTTACTCAATGAGCGCGCTTCTGAATCGGCTTGACTCATAATGAGACATAGCCTACTCTGGTTGCAATCTCCCCCAGAGAAGCGCGCAGAGACGGTGTTACCGGTATCTGCATCCAGGGCCACGAGTTCCAAGGCCGCAGCGAGGCGTGCGAAAAAAAGCGAGAAGGATATGAGCGAATTACTCCCGGTGCTGCTCGTGGAAGACGAAGAGCTTCTGCTTTCTTTTCTGGAGACAGCTTTGGAGCGAGGCGGAGTGAAGGTTGTCGGCGTGTCGTCGGGAAGCGAGGCGCTGCGCCTTCTGGAGCGCAGAGAGTTCGCGGGCATTGTCTCGGATCTGAGAATGCCGGACGAAATCGGAGGCGAGGAGATCTTTGACTGGGTGCAGAAGAATTGTCCGGCGCTGGTTTCGCGCTTTGTTTTCATTACCGGGTGCATAAGCTCCCCATACGCACAAGGGGTCCGGGAGCGCACCCAGGCGCTGTTTATTGAAAAGCCATTCCGGATCGCGCAACTGATCGAGTTGATCCACAAAATTACCGCGCAGGAGCAGGCACATGTCTGATTCGCGACCCATCCGGCTGTTGATCGTGGACGATCAGCAGAGCATATCGAGTCTCTGCTCCAGCCTGGGGCAGACGATGGGATTGGCCTGCCTCCAGGCGCATAGCATTGAGGAGGCGCTGGAGCGGTTGGATGACCTTGCGCCGGATCTGATCCTGGCCGATCTGGTGCTGCGCAATCGCTCGGGGCTGGAATTGCTGGCTGAGGCGAAGAAGCGCTTGCCGCTCACTGAAGTTGCGCTGATGAGCGCCTACGGAACGATTGCAAGCGCAGTACAGGCGATGCGCCTGGGCGCCTACGATTTCATCGTCAAGCCATTTCGGGTTGGGGAGTTGAAGGTGGTTCTTGAGGAGATGGCCGAAAAGGTCCGGTGCGAGAGAGAGAACGAATCTTGCCGTCAGCCGGTGAGTCCGGCGGTGACGACGGTGCTGACATGCACGGACCTGCAAGAGGTGGAGCGGTTGACCATGCAGCGAGTATTCGAACAGGTGGACGGAGATAAAGAGCAGGCGCAGAAATTGCTGGGCATCTCACGGGCAACGCTGTACCGGAAGATCAAGCGCTACGGAATCCAGATGCAGCAGGTGCGTCCAGAAGAAGTGACTCGCGGGACGGTGGAACGGATGCTAGTCTTGTCTCAAAGGTGAGACGACGGTAGCCGGCATTGGAAGAAGTCACTTTGGAGTTACTTCCGCCGGAGCGGTGTTGGCTGTTAAGTTACGTTTTGACTCCGGGAGCGGTGTCTGTTGCGGTGTCGATGCCGCTGAGGATTCATGGGACGTGTTACGACGTCTCTCATCGCTGGCTATCGAAGTGCGAAGAAATCGAGGTGCGTCGTGCTGAAAAAGATTCTGATTGTTGACGATTCACAAGCCGAGAGCCGATTGATGCAATCCTTTTTGCAGGGCGCGGGATATTCTGCGGTTTCATTAAGCGACCCGCTGCGCATCGAGCAGACCCTGGCCTCCGAGCAGCCGAATCTGATTCTCCTGGATGTGGTGATGCCGGGGAGAAACGGCTTCCAGGCCTGCCGCGAACTGAAGCGGAGCCAGGAATTCGGCGGCATTCCGATCGTACTGGTGAGTTCGAAGAACGGCGAAAGCGACAAGTTCTGGGGTATGCAGCAGGGCGCTGACGGCTATGTGATCAAGCCGTTCACCGGTGAGCAACTGGTGGGCGAAGTGCAAAGGGTGATCGGATAAGCGATGGCCACACCGCCGAACAACGCGCCGGCGCAGGAGCCGCTTTCAGTCGATCCTGAGTTCGGGCCCGAGGCCGAAGTCGAGGCTGTTCAGCCCGCTCTGCCGCAGGAGCAGTACTGCATCTTCCGCGCGGGACGCGAGCGCTATTGCCTGCATGTGCTGGAAGTGGATGAGGTGGTGGAGTGGCCGCGGTTGACGAATCTGCCGCTGTCACCGCCGTTCCTGATGGGCGTCTTTAACTTGCGCGGAACGATCGTGCCGGTGGTGGACATTGCGTTTACCGAGGTGCGGCGGGCAGACCTGCCGCCCAAGCAAGTGGTGGTGGCCTGCCTGCGCGGCGGCGATATTCAGCCCGACGTGCGGCTGGGATTGGCGGTCGATGAGGTGATTGGCACCCACAGCACCAGCGAGCCATTGATGAAGGACGAGGCGCCGCGTGATGTTCCGCACTGCGGCGGGATGCTGCGCCACGGAGAGCGGCTGGCACTGGCGCTGGATTTGAAGCGGGTGCTGGAGTCGTTTCCAGTGGGCTTCGATTTAGCGGGTTCGATTGAAAGCGGAAGGAAATGTTGTGAGTTCCGCCGCGAAAGTTTCAGGGCGCTAGGCGCTCGAGTGTGAGGCGAAGCGTGGGCGCATCAGCCTGTTGCGTTGTCCTGGAGGTCTTATGAAAGGTCGTCTGAATTCGGCAATTATCGCCTTGGTGGTGGTGAATCTACTAGCCACGGTTGCGGTGTTTGGGCTCGCCTATGCGGCTGGCGCTAAGTCTGGGGGCAAATCGCTTCTCAATGTGGGAGCGCTGCCGTCGGAGGCCTTGATTCCGCTGCTTGGCGCGGCTGGCTTCCTGGTGATCGGCTCGCTGTTCGTGCTCTTCCGCCTCTCCAATAAGGTTTCCGAGCCGGTGAAGCACCTGGCGGAGTTTGCCGAGCAGGTGGGCGCCGGCGACTTCAACGCGCGCCTTGCCGAGGACGGCGACGACGATTTCGGCTACATCGCGGTGCACCTGAATCAGGCGGCGCGAAAAGGCTGCCCAGGCGATGCAGGACGAAGAGGCACAGCGCAACCTGCAGCGCTCGGTGACCGAGTTCCTGACCGTGGTGAGCCAGATTGCGCGCGGCGACCTGACCCTGCGCGGCGCCGTGACCAGCGACGCGCTTGGCAATGTGGTGGACTCGGTCAACTACATGCTCGACAACTTTACCCAGGTGCTGCGCCGGGTGCGCGATGCCGCCAGTGACGTCTCGACCAGCGCCAACCAGATTCTGAACGCCTCCGAGGCGATGGCCAAGGGCGCCACCCAGCAGGATCACGAGATCACCAACACCTCGTCGGCCGTGGAAGAGCTGACGGTTTCCATGAAGCAGGTGAGCAACAACGCCGAAGCCAGCGCCGAGGCGGCGCGGCGCGCGCTTGACGCCGCCGAGCAGGGCAACCGCTCGGTGCGCGACACCTTGGAAGGAATGCAGCGCATCCGCTCCAGCGTGCAGGCTACGGCCAAAAAGATCAAGTCGCTCGGCGACCGCTCGCTGGAGATCAGCGAGATCATCAACGTGATTAACGACATCACCGAGCAGACGAACCTGCTGGCGCTCAACGCCGCGATTGAAGCGGCGCGCGCCGGTGAGGCAGGCCGCGGATTTGCCGTGGTCGCCGACGAGGTCCGCAAGCTGGCCGAACACTCGCGCACCGCAACCAAAGACATTGCAGCGCTGATCAAGGCCATCCAGGCCGAGACCAACGAGGCGGTGGTGGTGATGGAAGAGGGAACGCGCGAGGTGGAAGTGGGCGCGCGGCTGGCCGACCAGGCAGGCAAGGCTCTGGAGGCGATCTCGGCCGTGGTGCGGCAGTCGGCAGAGCTGGTGCAGGAGATTTCACTGGCCAGCAAGCAGCAGGTGCGCGGCACCGAGGGCGTGGCCAACGCCATGCAGATCATCTCCAACATTACGCACCAGACCTCGCAGGGCGCGCGGCAGACGGCGCGCAGCACGGAGCTGATGGTGAAGATGAGCGAACAGTTGAATGAGGCGCTGTCGCAGTTCCGGGTGCAGGCGGCAGCGGCGCAGCAACCGCCGCAGCGCAAAGAGTTGCAGGCGGGCGCGGTGCGCACAGCAATCGCGCAAGAATATCGAACGAAGTTTCGCAGGCAAGAGGTGGCACTAGCAGGCGGCGATGAACGACGCAGGCATCAATCCGGTGCTGACCGAGCACGAGGTGCGGGAGTTGCAACTGCTCATCGAGCAGCGCTCCGGCATGGTGTTCGATGAGTCGCGCGAGCGCTTCCTGACCTCGCGCGTGGTCGAGCATATGCATCGCAAACGCCTGAGCTACGGCATGGAACTGCTGCGCCTGGTGCGCAATTCCAACGTGGAATACGACACCATGCTGGAGCGGCTGCTGACCCAGGAGACCCGCTTCCTGCGCTATCCGGGACTGTTTTCCGCGTTTCAGCAGCACGTGCTGCCGCAGATCCAGGAGCGCAAGTTCTGGGAGAAGGACTCGGCGTTGCGCATCTGGAGTGCGGGCTGCGCCAGCGGCGAAGAGCCGTACTCGATAGCACTGAGCATCTGCGAGGCAGCCGGCTCCGGCACGCCGACTGGATACAGCATCATGGCCACCGACATCAGCCGCGAAGCCCTGCAGCGCGCCGAACGGGGGGTCTATCAGCCGAGCGCGTGCTGGACAATCTTTCGCCGCGGCCAGATCGCCACCTACTTTAGCCCGGGCTGCTGATGGCTACAAGGTGAAAGCCGGTGCTGCGGGAGATGGTGACGTTCGCGCCCATGAACCTGGCCGAGCCGCTCTATCTGGGACGCTTCGACTGCATCTTCTGCATGAACGTATTGATTTATTTCAGCGAGGAGTTGCGCCACAGGCTGATCCAGCGCTTCTACGAGTATCTGGAGCCGGGCGGCTATCTCTTCCTCGGCCACGCCGAATCAGTGGCCAAGCGCTCCGGTGAAGTTCAACCAGACGATCATGCACGGGACACGGCTGCTGCAGAAGCCGCTGCAACGCGCTGGCACAGGTCGGGGGACGGAGCTATGAACGGCGCCAGCCCGGAGATGATCGAACTCTTCCTTGCCGAAGCCAGCGAGCACCTCCAGTTCCTGCGCGAATACTCGGGCATTCTGCAGGACCCTTATCCGCTTTACGAGGATATCGAGCGCCTCTACATCTCGGCTCACGGCGTGGCCGGCACCGGCGGAACCTATGGCTACGAGTTCTTCCAGGAGGTCGCCGGCAAACTGGCGCACATCTTCCAGTACGCCATGAACGCGACGATCAGCCCGGAGGCTACGGCCCCGCTGGTGGAGTTCATCTACGAAGCCATCGCGGTGCTGGAGAGCGACCTCATTATGATCAGCGCGACCGGGGCCGAGTCGGTCGACGATATTGCCGCCTTCAAGCAGCGCTATCCTTTCGCCTTCCAGGCTCCGCCTCCCGCGGTGGACGCGCCCACCGAAGCAGCCGCCCGAGCCTGTACCCGAAGCCAAGCCAGCCCCTGCACCGCCTCCGGCGCCGGAGCGACCACGCCCTCCGAGTCCTGCTGCTTCTATACCCGTGCGCCGCGCTTCGGACATCGGAGCATCACCGCAACCGACTGCCGCACCAGCTGCGCCCGCCCACTGCTCCGGTTGTGGCAGCACCGCCGCTCGCCGCTCCCAGTGCCGCCAAGCCGGTCCCGGCTGCGCCTGCGGCACCGCTCGCCGACACAGCCCCGCCGGTTGCTCCCGCGCAGGCCCCGGTTTCGAGGCAGCCCGTGGTTTCGACGCAGCCCGCTGCCGCGCCGAAGTCTGCACCCCAGCCGCCCGTGGCGGCAAAGATTTCTATCGACAATGTTCCGGAGCTGGAAGCTCGACGACGAGGTTCCCGCCGAGGTGCTGGAGTTCTTCGTTCCCGAGGTCGAGGAGCATCTGCAGGCGATCACCGATTGCCTGCTGGCACTGGAGGCAAATCCGAACGACCGAGGACATTCACCGCCTCTTCCGCTCCATGCACACCATAAAAGGTTCGGCCGCGCAGGTGGGCTGGCAGCGCATCGCCACCATCGCCCATCGCGCCGAAGACCTGGTCGGGCGGCTGCGCGACGGTGAATTGAAGCCGAGCGCGACGATCATCGACCTGTGTCTGGAATCCGTCGATGTGCTCAAGAGATTGATCTACCGGCAGTGGGAGGACGAGGCCTGCTTCCAGCTTGCGGCGCGTACGCTGATCGCGCGGCTGGATCAGATTGCGCCTGCCGAGAGCGAGGACGACGCGCCGGCCACCGCTGTCGTGACTGCTGCCGTGTGGCTGAAGCTCCGCGCTGCCACGGCTGAGCCGCTGGATGCGCCGGTCATGGCGAGGGTGGAGAGTGAGCCGCTATCGCCGGTGGCTTCGTTGGCCGCGGAACTCGGTGCTGAACTTACTCAAAACGCCCGAAGGGATGCCGGAGACGAGCGCGCAGAGGAAGCGAAGGAGGCTTCGAAGGAACAGCCGCAGGAAGTTCTGACGAGGCAGCCGATCAGCGCTCCAAAGCAGGAGACGCCGGAGCCATTGCCTGCGCCGGGTCTGCCGGTTGGCATGGCGCAATCGAAATCGGTGCGCATCGGGCTGGAGCGCCTGGACCGCATGATGAACGCGGTGGGCGAGTTGGTCATCAATCGCACCCGAATGTTGGGCCGGCTGGCGGAGCTGGAGAGGCTGGCCGAGGTGCTGAATTTCTCCAAGGGCCGCATGAGCGACAAGGTCTGGGAGTTTCAGGATAAGTACGAGTTTATCCGCATCAATGCCGCGCCCTCGATGTCCTGGACGGGCTCGTCCGTGGGAACTCAGGGCGGCTACGGTGGCACGGCAAACTTCGGCGGCTTTAACGGAGCAGGCTACGGGGCGTCAGGCTTTGGCAACCCAGGCTTCGGCAACGCACTTGGCAATCCAGGCTTCGGAGCCTCGGACTTCGGAAATTCATCCGGCTATGGAAGTCCGTACAACGCCGGGCATTCGGAGTTCAGCGAACTGGAGATGGATCGCTACGATGATTTCGGCATCCTCTCGCGCTCGCTCACAGAAATTTCAGCCGACATCTCGGAAGTGCTCACGCAACTGGATGGCTTCGTGCGCCGCGTGGACGGCGACATCGACGAGTTCACCAAGCTTGCGCATCGCCTGCAGGATGAGATCACGCAGGCGCGCATGGTTCCCATCGGCAACCTGTTCACGCGCATTGCCCGCACCGTTCGCGATGCCGCCAAGGCCAGCAACAAGCAGGTGGAGCTGACGCTTGCGGGAGCCGAAACCGAGCTCGACAACAACATCATTCAGCAGATTGCCGACCCCTTGCTGCATCTGGTTCGCAACGCCGTGGCGCATGGCATCGAGCGTGCGGATGAGCGCTATGAGGCGGGCAAGCCCGACCAGGGCAACATCGCCGTTCGCGCCTACCACAAGGGAAATCACATCTACATTGAGGTGGAAGACGATGGCCGCGGCGTGGACTTCGAGCGCGTGAAGGCCACGGCGGTAGAGAGCGGATTGTTCTCCGCCGACGAAGCCGCAGCGCCTGAGCCGCCGCGAGGTGCTGGACCTGCTCTTCCGCCCCGGCTTCTCCACCGCGCCGCGCCGCACCGAACTGGCGGGGCGCGGCGTGGGACTCGACGTGGTGCGCTCAATGTGACCAATCTCAACGGCGAGGTCGAGATCGAGACCGAGAAAGGGATCGGCTCGCGCTTCACCCTCAAGGTTCCGCTCACGCTGATCATCTCGCAGGCGCTGTTTGTGCAGTGCGGCGGGCAGACCTTCGCGTTCCCGCTGGGCTTTGTGGAGGAGATTCGCCGCATTCGCCCCAGCGAGATCGAGGAGGTCGGCGGCAAGCTGATCACCAAGGTGCGCGACGTGGTCACCGAGGTGGTGCGCTTTGACGAGGCTCTGCAGCTTCCGCGCCTGGAGCCGGTCAATGGATACCTCCGCCTGGTGCTGGTGAATGTCGGCGGGAGACAGGTGGGCGTCGTCGTCGAGGAAGTTCTGCGCAAAGATGAAATCGTCATCAAGAATCTGGGCGAGTATCTGCGCCATGTGAAGATGTTTCCCGGCGCAACCATTGCGCCCGATGGCAGCCTGATTCTGCTGGTCGATCTCAACCGCCTCATCATGGGCGAAGTCCATCGAGCGCCGTCCGTTGACCACCGCGCTGAACGCGGCGCGGCTATTCCTGCCGGGCGCGATCGCCGTGGCGCGCGGTGAGATTCCCGCCGCTGCCGATTGATGTTGTGGAGAAGGAAAAGCTGGTGGTGCTGGCCGACGACTCGATCAGCGTACGCAAGTTCGTGGGACGCATGCTGGAGAAGGCGGGCTATCGCGTCAAGCTCGCCTGCGACGGGCTGGAGGCCCTGGAGATTGCCACCACGAACCAGTGCGATCTGGTAATCACCGATCTGGAGATGCCGCGCACCAACGGTTACGAATTGATCCTGCATTTGCGGCAGACGCCGAGCACAGCCAATGTTCCGGTGATGGTGGTGACCTCACGCGCCGGCGCCAAGCATCGCGAACGCGCCATCAAGGAAGGCGCGGCGGCGTTCATGGTCAAGCCGGTGCAGGAAGAATCGTTTATCGCGCAGGTGGTGGAGTTGATCGGGACCTCGGGACAGGCGATGGCTGCGCCCGTGGTTCAGTGAGAGAAAGACGATGACGAATATCGAAAAAATCCGGGTGTTGGTCGCCGACGATTCGGCATTCATGCGCAAGGTGCTGGTCAGCATTCTCGACTCCGATGGCTCGTTCGAGGTGGTGGGCGAAGCGCGCGACGGACGCGAGGCGGTGGAGACAGTCCGCCAAGCTGAAGCCAAACGTCATTACCATGGACATCAACATGCCGCACATGGACGGACTGCAGGCGACGGAAATCATCATGTCCACCGAGCCGCGGCCCATCCTGATCGTCAGCTCGGAATCCAGGGAGGGAGCCAAGGCCACCCTGCGCGCACTGGAATTAGGCGCCATCGACTTTTTGGCCAAGCCCACCAGCGCAATCGATCTCGATATGACCAGCGTGCGCGACGAACTGGTGCGCAAGCTGCGCACCGCCTCCAAGGTTCGAGTGATCCGCAACCTGTCGCGCTCGGCCGCGCAGGCAATGCCTGCGCCGGACCGCCGGCGGAGCCCCTGCTCGGCGTTGATCGCGGTGACATGACGGTTCGCGTACCTGCCGGTCGCGGTGCTGGCGGCCTCCACCGGAGGACCGGCGACGCTGATGAAGCTGGTGCCGCAGTTTCCCTGCGATTTTCCCGGCGCGGTGCTGGTGGTGCAGCACATGCCCGGAGCTTTACCTCCCAGTTTGCCGAACAGCTTGCCTCGGTGTCGCAGCTTCCGGTAAAGCAGGCCGGAGAACGGCGAAATTCTGCGTGCTGGGCAAGTGTATGTCTGTCCCGGCGACAGCCATCTGCGCGTAGTTCCGCCGGGACGCGTCGCGCTCGATGGCGGCCCGCGCATTGCGGGCTACCGGCCGAGCATCGACGTGGCCCTGGAGTCGGTGGCAGCCCTGGCGGGCCGCAATGCGACGGTTGCCATCCTTACCGGGATGGGCAATGACGGCGCGCGCGGCGTGATGGCGATTCAGGAAAACGGCGGACTGGTGTTGGCCCAGGACGAGTCCACCTCGGTGATCTTCGGAATGCCCGCCGAGGCGATCAAGACCGGTGCGGTGGAGCAGGTTTTGCCTTTGCAGCAGATTGCGGCGGCGATCTCGCGGCGGGTGGCGGGTCATCGGAGTGCATCGCGGGGGGCTGCCTCGCGGGCCGCATCCTTATGAGCTGGAAAAGGTTGGGCGGCGCTGGGTTGCGGATTCGGTTGCAGATTTCCTGGCGGACTTCATGGCGAGTGCGATGAAAGAGAGCGAGCGTCGTCCGCTGTTCATCTCGCGCCCCGCGAAGACGGTTGCGGCCACGGCGGGGCCGGTCATCCTGTTCACCGCCGGAGGCGTGCGCTTTGCCGTACAGTCCAGCGAGGTCGAGGAGATCCGGGATCGTGACGATCGTACTGCGATTCGTAAACTAAAGGGTCCCGAGCCTGTCGATTTTGCGTTGCAAGTCGGCCTTGGGGCCGGGATACTGGAGCGTTTCGTGGTATTGAAGCCGGGCGAGTACTCGCTGGGCGTGACCGAGGTAGAGCGCATGGCGAGTTTGCCCAGAATGGTGCCGCTGCCGACCCTATTCCGCGGTGCGGAACGCCAGTGGTATCGCGGGCTGCTGTTGCTGGAGAATGAGGTCGTTCCGCTCGTAAGGACTGAGTATTGGCGCAAGCCTCTGCTGCCGGCGAAAGGGACTGGGAACCGGTATGAATGACACGACGCGATTTGTGACGTTTCCCCTGGGTGAGGAGTGCTATGCGCTGGACTCCAGCCAGGTAAAGGAACTGGTCATGCCCAGCCGCGTCTACTCATTTCCGCACACCATGCAATCGCTGCAGGGTGTCCTGGTACGCAGCGGAGGCGTGATTCCGGTTTGCGACCTGGGCAAAGCCTTTGGCCAAGTCGCCCAACCAGCCTCTACCTGGTGGCGCAATGCAACTACGCGGGACGCGCCGAAACCGTGGCCATTCCGGTGACCGGCGGCTGCGAACTGGTGCAAGGCGAGCGTATGGAAACGCTCGAAGAGGTACCTTTCGTCGCTGGCCTATTGAGTACCGCAGGTGGGACGGTTCCTCTTTTGGACTTGGATCAGGTTGTGGCACACTGCATTCAACCCGCCAACGTGTTGGCCGGAGAGGCGAAGTGATGAGCAGCAACGCAGAGGCTCTCAAGCAGCGAATTCTGGTGATCGACAGCAACGTATTTTTCGCACGGCGCCTGACCGAGGCTCTCAAGGGGCAGGGCTTTGACGTGGTGCATAGCACCCAGGCTACCTATGCCCTCACCATGCTGGAGTGGCAGTCGCCGACCGCGATCCTGTGCGCCACCAATCTGCGCGAGCTTAACGTTTTCGACTTGCCGAGGATACTGCACAACGATGCCGCCACCACCAACATCCCCATTCTTGCCATGGGCGATGGCGGGGACCAGTCGCTGATGGAGGCATTCCGCGCCGGTTGCGACGATTACATCGACCGCCGGCGAGGTCCGGAAAACATCGCCGCCCAGGTGCGAACCTTTCTGCTCAGCCGGCAGGAGGGATTCCATCCCACCCAGATGCTGGAATCGGAGCAGACCGTGCTGGAGGGCAGCCTCTCGCATCTCGACCTGCCCGGCGTGATTCAGATGCTCTCTCAATCGCGCCAGTCGGGCGTGCTCTACATCAATGCAGAATCGCTCGACGGAACCGTTTTTTTCGGCCGCGGCGAGGTGCTGCACGCCGAAGTGGGCGAGATCATCGGCAATGAAGCGGTGGTCAAAATCGTAAAGAATTGCAATGGCGTGGACCGGGGCGTGTACAAATTCGTGCCCGGCTTGCTGGCCGCCACACGGACCGTCTTCCGTTCCGTGACCGAATTGATGCTGGACGCGCTGCGCGAGCTCGACGAAGAACGCGCCGCCAACGATGGGGGATATAGATGAGCGCAAAGCCGGTGGTTTATTTTATCGACGACAGCGCAACCATGCGCGAGGTGATCAAGATCGCCTTCCATCGCGAAGATCTGGATGTCATCACCTGCCACGATGCCAGCAGCGCGCTGGATCTGATGGATCATAGCGCGCCCGAACGTGGTGATCACCGACGTGATCATGCCCGGCCGCGATGGCTATGAGGTCTGCCAATATATCAAGCAGCATCCCCGCTTTTCGCAAACCCCGGTGATTCTGATGTCGGGCGTGGTGAACAAGGGAGTGGCCGAGCGCGCCTTCGCCGTGCAGGCCAATGAACTGATCCGCAAGCCGTTCCAGCCGCAGGATCTGATCGCGCGCGTGCGCCATCTGCTCTCGGGTCCCGCTGAAGCCGAGCCGGAAAACACGCAAGCGCGCGACGATGCAAGCGCGGTGCTGAGCAGCATCTTCAGCGGTCCCATGCCGGCCCGCGCCGGTCATGGTCAATCGCGCATCACGGGACCGGTGCCGGTGCCGCCGCGGGTTACGCCGCGTCCGCCGTCGCCCTCCATTGCCGCCACCGTTGCGGCCGCGATGCAGCCGCCCGTGGTGGCGCCTCCGGTTTCAATTCCCGGCGCGCAGATCACCGGTTCGGCACAGATTCCCGTGCCGCCGCAGCAGCCCGGACGCGTGCCTCCACCGCCGATGCCCGGCAACAGTTCAGAGGCGGGTAAAATGCGGCTGGAAATTCTGCGTCTGCACAGCCAGATTAAAAAGCTGGAGAGCGAATTGCTCGCCGAACGCGAATACTCGAAGGCGCTGGAGCAGCACGTCACGACGCTGCAGGAATACGACTAGGGCGGTTCCACAGAAGGTGTACACCGTCAAAGGCAGTTCGAGGCAGAAGAGACTCTGGGGCGGCATTGCAGATTTGGGCGGTGCGGGGATTCCTCGCTGCGCTCGGAATGACAACCTAAAGGCGAGAGCAGTATCGGGCTACGGCAACCAGGGAATTGCTCTAGGCCTACGTAAACAGAAACTCCTTGGTGCGTAGCTCTTTCACCGCGTCGCGCAGCTTTGCAGCGCGCTCAAACTCGAAGCTCTTGGCGGCCTCGCGCATGTCCTCTTCCATCTTTGCGATGAAGGCGTCGAGCTGCTCCTGCGAGTGGAACTCCGGCAGGCCATCGTTCTCCACCGGAATCTCCGCGTAGTCGGCGGCGATGACGTGCGCCAGCGACATATCGGCCGAGCGGCCCACGGACTGAGGCGTGATGCCGTTCTCCTCGTTGTAGGCCTCCTGAATAGCGCGGCGGCGATTGGTCTCGCCCATGGCATTGCGCATCGAGTCGGTCATGCGATCGGCGTATAGAATTGCGCGGCCTTCGACGTGGCGGGCGCAGCGGCCTATGGTCTGGATCAGCGAGCCCGCCGAGCGCAGAAAGCCTTCCTTGTCCGCGTCCAGAATTGCCACCAGCGAAACCTCAGGCAGATCCAGCCCCTCGCGCAATAGATTGATACCAATCAATACATCGAACTCGCCCTTGCGCAGATCGCGCAGGATGTTGATCCGCTCCAGAGTTTCGATCTCCGAATGCATGTAGCGGCAGCGCACCCCGACCTCGCTGTAGTATTCGGCAAGGTCCTCGGACATGCGCTTGGTGAGCGTGGTAACGAGCACGCGCTCGCCTTTTTCCGCTCGCAGCCGAATCTCATGCAGCAGATCGTCGATCTGGCCCTTGACCGGGCGCACCTCCACCTGGGGATCGACCAGTCCGGTGGGGCGGATAATCTGCTCCACGATGACCCCCGAGGATTTCGTCAACTCATAGGGACCGGGTGTGGCGCTCACGTAAATTGCCTGGTTCACCCGCGCCTCGAATTCCTCGAAGGTGAGCGGGCGGTTGTCGAGCGCGCTGGGCAGGCGGAAGCCATACTCGATGAGGTTCTGCTTGCGCGAGCGGTCGCCATGCCACATGCCGCGAACCTGCGGCGCGGTTTGGTGAGACTCGTCCATGAAAAGCAGGTAGTCGCGCGGCACATAGTCGAGCAGCGTCGGCGGAGGTTCGCCCGGCAACCGTCCGGTGAAGTGCCGCGAGTAGTTCTCAATGCCGTGGCAGAAGCCCATCTCCTTGATCATCTCAAGGTCAAAGCGGGTGCGCTGATGGATGCGCTGCGCCTCGACGATGCGCCCCTGATTTTCCAGCTCCTTCTCCCACCACAGCATCTCCTGCACGATCGAGTCGATCGCCGCGCTCTTGGTCTCCGGCTTCATCACGTAGTGCGATTTGGGATAGATGGGCAGGCGCTGGTACTTATGCTTCACGGTGCCGAAGAGCGGGTCGATCTGCGATAGCGACGTGACCTCATCTCCCCAGAGTTCGATGCGGTAGGCGTTGTCTTCGTAGGTCGGATATACCTCGATCACGTCTCCGCGCACGCGGAAGGTGCCACGCTTGAAGTCGGCGTCGGTGCGCTCGTAGAGGATCTCGACCAGCTTGCTGGTGATCTCCTTGCGCTTGATCTTCTGTCCCTTTTCCAGGAAGAGCAGCATGCCATAGTAGGCTTCCGGCGAGCCCAGGCCGTAGATGCAGCTCACCGATGCGACGATGATGCAGTCGCGGCGCTCGAAGAGCGAGCGGGTGGCAGAGAGCCGCAGCTTGTCCAGCTCATCGTTGACCGTCGATTCCTTCTCGATGTAAATATCGCCCGCCGGAATGTAAGCCTCCGGCTGGTAGTAGTCGTAGTAGGAGACGAAGTACTCGACGGCGTTGTTCGGGAAGAAGCTCTTGAACTCGTGATAGAGCTGCGCTGCCAGCGTCTTGTTATGGGCCATCACCAGCGCAGGGCGCTGGCACGCCTCGATGACTTTGGCCATCGTAAAGGTCTTGCCCGAGCCGGTGACGCCGAGCAGCACCTGATGCTTTTCGCCCTCGCTTAACCCGCGCGTAAGCTGCGCGATGGCAGAGGCCTGATCGCCTTGCGGCTTGTAGCTGCTGTGAACTTTTAATTCCATAATCTCAGTCCCACGGTTTCACTTCCACGGCTGCAAGAGTCCCGATTCTTCCAAGCGAATTTTTCGGACGCTCCCAGCGAGCGACGGCGAAGCCTGGGGAACTTTTTATTATATCGCGCGGCAAAGATTGGCGAATGAGCGTGGCCGATGCGCGGGCCAGTTTGGAGAGCAGCAGCGTACGATCCGACGCAAGAATAACGCCGCACCTCTCATCGAGTGTGCGGCGTTTTTTGTTTCGATGCTGCTGGTGTTTACTTGGTTGCGGGCTCTTTCGGCGCGGTCTCCCATACGCCGGTCGTAAGGTATTCGTGGATGGAGACGGCGGCCTTGCGGCCCGCGCCCATGGCCAAGATTACCGTGGCGCCACCGGTGACGATATCGCCTCCGGCGAAGACGCCGCGCTTGGAGGTGCGGGTGGTTTCCTCGTCGATGACGATGTAGTTTTTCTTGTTGGTCTTCAAGTCCGGCGTAGAGCTCTGGATCAGCGGATTCGCCGAGGTGCCGGCTCCGATGACAACCATGTCCGCGGGCAGGATATACTCCGAACCCTTGATTTCCACTGGACTGCGGCGACCACTTTCGTCCGGCTCGCCCAGCTCCATCTTCATGCAACGTGCTCCGGTCAGCCAGCCTTTTTCATCGCCGATCAGCTCAATCGGGTTGGTCAACATGCGGAACTCCACGCCCTCCTGCTTGGCGTGGTGGACCTCTTCGATGCGGGCCGGCATCTCTTTCTCGGAGCGGCGGTAGACCAGAGTCGCCGTTTTCGCGCCGAGGCGCAGTGCCGTGCGCACTGCGTCCATGGCTGTGTTGCCGCCGCCCACCACAACCACGTTGCGATCGCGGCAGTCGTATACCGGCTCATCGTATTCGGGGAACCGGTAGGCGCGCATCAGGTTGATGCGGGTCAGGAACTCGTTGGCCGAGTACACGCCGTTCAGGTGTTCGCCGGGAATCCCGAGGAACTTCGGCAGTCCGGCGCCGGTCGCTACAAAAACCGCGTCGTAGTGCTCTTCCTGCATCAACTCGTCGATGGTCACGCTCTTGCCGACGACGACGTTGGTTTCAAACCTCACACCCATCTTGCGCAGGTTTTCGACCTCGCCGCGCACGATGTCCTTGGGCAGGCGGAACTCCGGGATGCCATAGATGAGCACGCCGCCAAGTTCGTGCAGCGCCTCAAAGACGGTAACGCGGTGGCCCTTCTGAATCAGGTCTCCTGCCACAGCAAGTCCGGCGGGACCGCTGCCGACGATTGCGACGCTCTTGCCCGTAGGCGGATCGTTGGTGGGCAAGCCAAGCTGTCCGCTCTCGCGCTCGTAATCGGCGATGAAGCGCTCGAGGTTGCCGATGGCGACCGGCGCGCCCTTCTTGCCGATGACGCATCCGCCCTCGCACTGGTCCTCCTGCGGACAGACGCGGCCGGTAATGGCCGGCAGCGAGTTGTCTTCGCGCATCTTCGCTGCTGCCGCCAGGTAGTCGCCCGCGTAAATCAGGTCGACCACTTCGCGAACCTTTACCCCTACGGGGCAGTCGATTACGCAGCCGGGCTTGCCGCAGGCGATGCAACGCGATGCTTCGATTTGCGCGTCTTCCGCCGACAATCCCTGGTTTACCTCTTTAAAGTTGTGGGCCCTTAACTGCGGGTCCTGCTCCGGCATGGGGCGGCGCGTAATTTTCATCCGCTCTTTGGCGGGTAGAGTATTTTTCTCAACCATGTTGCGCCTCCTGCTTGGCATACTGCGCCCGGACTTGGGCCAATTCCTTTTCCTTGTTCTCTTCGAAGCGCTTGAGCGACTCGCATTCCTTGTCGCGATACATAGCGTTGCGCTGCGTCAATACCTCGAAGTTCACCATAGAGGCGTCGAACTCCGGTCCATCCACGCAGGCGAACTTGCTCTGGTTGCCCAGCAGAACGCGGCAGCCGCCGCACATCCCTGTGCCGTCCACCATAATCGAGTTCAGGCTCACCATGGTCTTGATGCCGAGCGGCGCGGTTACCTGCGCCACGGCGCGCATCATGGGCACCGGGCCCACTGCCAGCACAAAGTCGATCTTGCGCCCATCGGCCAGCAGGTCGTTGAGCTTCTTTGTGACCAGGCCTTTTTCGCCGTAGGTGCCATCATCGGTCATGATGTAGGTTTCATTGCTGGCATCACGCACTTCGTCTTCAAAGACCACCATCTCGGTATTGCGCGCACCCTCGATGAAGACCACGTGATTGCCGGCCTGCTTGAGCGCGTGCGCCGTCGGCAGTGCCATTGCTGTGCCTACGCTCCCGGCCAGAATCGCAACCGTACCGTATTTTTCAATTTCGGAGGGATGCCCGAGCGGGCCAACGATATCCAGAATGCTGTCGCCGGTTTCAAGAAGGTTGAGCAGCGACGTCGTTTTGCCGATGGACTGAACCACGATCGTGATCGTTCCAGCCTCCGGATCAGAGCATTTGATAGTTAGAGGAATGCGTTCGCCCGTTTCATCCAGGCGCAGGATTATGAATTGTCCAGGCTGTTGCTTCCGCGCGATGCGCGGTGCCTCGATGACAAATTGTTTGATTTTGAAGCCGACACTGCGGGCTTCCACGATCTTATACATAAGTAAAACCTCATGTCGTCAAACTTAGGAACTAAGCGCACTACAGACACAGACACAACGTGGTGACTCGGTTTAAAAGAAGATAAAAAAGGATACTGAAGTTTTCCACATTCGTCCAGTGAAGATTCGGAAACTTGGGAAAAGCAGAGAAGGAAGTCGCGCGTAATTAGAGGCGCGGTCCGTCGCTAAGGCCCAGAAGCTCCAGCAACTCGCTGGGATAGTCGATCAGTGCGTCGGGCGGATGAATTGCGAGCGACTCGGGCGAAAAGCCGTAGGTGACGCCGATGGAGAACATTCCCGCATTATTGGCAGTCAGCACGTCATTCTGCGAGTCGCCGATCATGATCGCCTCCTTTGGCGTCACGCCGTGCTCCTTCAGCAAAACGCGCGCGCCGTGCGGATCGGGCTTCTTGGTCGGGAAGCTGTTGCCGCCGTATATTTGCGACATAAAGGGGGAGAGTTCGAGTCCATCACAGATTCCGCGCGAAGGATTTATGGGCTTATTGGTCAACACGGCCATTTGCAGTTTGCTGCGCTCGCGGATCGCCCTCAAGGTTTCGAGCACGCCAGGATAAACGTAGGTGTTGTCCAGTTTGTGCTCGCGATACTAGCTCATGAAATATTCGAGCGCGGCGTGTACGAAGCCTTCGTCCTTGGGATCGCCCAGTGCGCGGCGTACCAGCATGGGCGCACCGTCGCCAACATAGCTGGCGACCACCTCGAGCGGCAGTTCGGGACGCTTCCAATGGCGCAGCATGGCATTGATGGCGTGCGCCAGGTCGAGTTCGCTGTCCACCAGCGTGCCGTCGAGGTCCCAGAGAAGCAGTTTTATCTGTGCGGCAGGAATCGGCTTCTTGATCTTAATCATCTTAGTACAGCAGTATATTCGTCCGGCGGCCGTATGGTCAGAGGCTGGGGCGGTTTCATTTACAATTGCCTCTGGCCGCGCCCCTAATCGGCATCCCTGCGGAGCCGCCGGCATCTTGATCGAAGGAAGCGCGAATGTCGTCGAAAGTTGTGCAGAGCGTGCCAGCAGCAATGGCGGAAAAGACGTACGAAGGCCTTGCCCCGCAGCAGTTGCTGGATATCTACCGGCTGATGATTCTTTCGAGGCGGATCGACGATCGCGAGATCCTGCTCAAGCGCCAGCAGAAAATCCACTTTCAGGTCTCCTGTGCCGGGCATGAAGCCCTGCTGGTGGCTGCGGCAGTGAACCTGCGCGCCGGCTACGACTGGTTTTTCCCTTACTATCGCGACCGCGCCCTCTGCCTCGCCTTGGGCGTCAGCCCGGCCGCTCAGTTCTTGCAGGCGGTCGGCGCCGCCGCCGATCCGGCCTCCGGTGGCCGCCAGATGCCCTCGCACTGGGGCAGCCGCGAGCACAACATCTTCACCACCTCTTCTCCTACGGGAACTCAGTTTCTCCAAGCCATGGGCTGCGCCGAGGCAGGACGCTATTTCACCCATCACCCCGGGGCGGACGCGAAGGTTCCCGGCGATTATCGCGAGTTCAAGAATGTGCAGCATCATCCTGACGAGGTCACCTTCGTCTCCACCGGAGACGGCAGCCACCTCGCAGGGCGAATTCTGGGAGTCGCTGAACACGTCTTCCATGGAAAAGCTGCCGGTGCTCTACGTGGTGGAGGACAACGGCTACGCCATCTCGGTCCCGGTGAAATACCAGACGCCGGGCGGCAACATCAGCCCTCTGGTGGCGAATTTCCCCAACTTCCACTTTGAAGAGTGCGACGGCACCGACCTGCTGGAAAGCTATGCCGCCATGCGCCGCGCGGTGCAACACATCCGCTCCGGCAACGGCCCGGCCCTGGTACACGGCCACGTCATCCGCCCCTACTCGCACTCGCTCTCCGACGATGACAAGCTCTACCGTCCCGAGTTCGAACGCAAGCAGGATGCGGGGCGCGATCCCATCGCCCGCTTCCAGAAGTTCCTGCTTGCCGAGGGCATTCTCGACGCAGCCGCGATACAAAAGATGCACCATGAAGTGGATGCCGAGGTGCACGCCGCCGTGCGATGCCGCGCTCGATCGCGCCCTTCCCGCGTATCGACAGCTACGCCCGTCACGTTTACTCGGAGCATCTGAAGCCCACAGCAAAAGTATTCGACTCAGCTCCCGCACCTGAGGGCGACGACCGCACCATGGCCGACCTCATCAACCGCTGCCTGCACGACGAAATGCAGCGCGATGAGCGCATCGTCCTCTTTGGCGAAGACGTCGCCGACTGCTCGCAGCACGAATACCTGGAAGACAAAAAGCTCAAGGGCAAGGGTGGAGTCTTCAAGCTCACCAGCGGTCTGCAGCGCACCTTCGGCCCGGACCGCGTCTTCAATTCACCGATCGCCGAAGCCAACATCGTGGGCCGCGCCCTTGGGATGGCGGTGCGCGGACTGAAGCCGGTGGTGGAGATTCAGTTCTTCGATTACATCTGGCCGGCGATGCACCAGCTTCGCAATGAGCTGCCGCTGATCCGCTGGCGCTCCAACGACACGTTCTCCTGCCCGGCGGTGATCCGCGTCGCCATCGGCGGCTATCTCAACGGCGGCGCTGTCTATCACTCCCAGTGCGGCGAGAGCATCTTTACGCACACGCCCGGCATGCACGTGGTCTTTCCGTCCAACGCGCTTGATGCCGCGGGGCTGCTGCGCACCGCCATCCGCTGCGACGACCCGGTGCTCTTCCTGGAGCACAAACGCCTCTATCGCGAGCCCTTCGGACGCGCTCCCTATCCCGGCCCGGAGTACATGATTCCCTTCGGCAAAGCGCGCCTATGGAGAGAAGGAAGCGATGTCACGGTGGTCACCTACGGCGCCACGGTTCCGCGCACCTTGCAGGCCGCTCAGCGGCTGGAGCGCGAGCACGGGATCAGCGTCGAAGTGCTCGATCTGCGCACCCTCAACCCCTATGACTTTGAGGCCATCGCCGCCTCGGTCGGCAAGACCAGCCGCGTGCTGATCGTTCATGAAGACATGCAGAGCTGGGGATATGGAGCCGAGATTGCCGCCCGCATCGGCAGCGAACTGTTCCACAAGCTCGACGCTCCGGTGCAGCGCCTTGCGGCCAAAGACATCTTCGTCGCCTACCAGCCACAACTGGAAGACGTGATCCTGCCGCAGACCGCCGACATCTTCGCGGCGATCCAGAAGCTGATCGCGTATTAATCAGACAAGAAAACGCAGCGAGTGCCTTGACCAGTGGTTGTAACTCTGGTGAGTCCTAGGTTTCTTTCGCGATCCCTTTCGGCTCCGGGAGAAGGTCACATGCTTCGCGGCACTCCAGGCAGTAATAGCAGCCGTCCTCCACGAGGCGCACTTCGTGTTCGCCCAGGCAGAGAAAGCAGTATTTTTGGCAATTGCATTTTTCTTCCACCATTTCGCAGGCGTAACACCGGAATCTTTGGGCCATGGGCGCACTCTACCGCGCATGGTGTGTGGCGCGCAACTGCCGGGCGTGCAAGGGCCATGCGCGCAGCAGAGCCGGCGCGCCTGCCGCGATTGCCGGCCCTGCGCGCCACGTGGTAACGTTTAGGGTTCCCTTTACCTGCTTGTGGCCGTAGGATTACCCTTTCTCTCTGAGGTCCCGTCATTGCCGAACGCCGAAGCCGCCACCGTCCGTAGAACCGCCCTCAACTCCGCGCATCGCCGCCTCGGCGCTCGCATGGTCGACTTTAATGGATGGGATATGCCCGTCGAATATCCGGCCAACGCCACGCGCAGCTCGGGCGGCCTCATGGCCGAGCACAGAATCGTACGCACCTCGGTCGGCCTATTCGACGTCAGCCACATGGGGGACATCCGCGTTCACGGCCCGGCGGCGCTGGCGGCCGTCCAGCACATGACGTTCAATGACGCCTCGCACCTTGCCATAGGGCAGGCACAATACTCTGCCCTGCTCTATCCCACAGGAACGTTCGTCGATGACGTCATCGTGCACCGCCTCGGCGGAGATGACTTCCTGCTCGTGATCAACGCCGGAACCCGCGAGAAGGACGTCAACTGGGTCCGCGACGCCGCAAAGTCCTTCGACTGCACGGTCGAAGACCTGAGCGACCGATATACCCAGATCGCGATCCAGGGCCCCAACGGCTGGCGCACGCTGCAAAAGCTCACAGACGCCGATCTCAGCAAGGTAAAGTTCTATTGGTTTACACACGGCACCGTTTGCGGATTGCCCGACACACTGATCGCCCGCACGGGCTACACCGCGGAAGACGGCTTTGAAATCTACATCCCGAGCGACGAAGCCACCAGCGTCCGCGTCTGGAACGAGTTGCTCGCCGCAGGAGAGGAGTTCGGCATCCTGCCCTGCGGCCTCGGCGCGCGCAATACGCTGCGTCTGGAGGGCGCGCTCTCGCTCTACGGTCACGAAATTTCCGACACCATTACTCCGTGGGAGGCGCGTCTGGACCGCTTCCTCAAGATGGACAAGGGTGAATTCATCGGACGCGCCGCACTGGCCGAGCAGAAACAGCGCGGCCTCGAACGTATTCTGGTCGGCCTTGAGGCGGTCGAGCGCGGCATTCCCCGCGATGGCTACAAGGTCACCGGCCCGGACGGCCGCGAGATCGGCTATGTCACCAGCGGCTCGCCCGCGCCGTTTCTCAACAAGAACATCGCTCTTGCATACGTTCCCATCGCGCATTCTGCCGAGGGCAGCGAGTTGGGCGTCGAGGTTCGCAATCAGATCGTAAAGTGCAAGGTGGTGCCCACTCCGTTTTACAAACGGCCGAGAGCGGTGAAGGCGGCGCAGTAGAATACAATTTCAAAGTTCACTCTGGAGATCACAATGGCTTATCCGCCGCAATTTAAATACACCAAAGAGCACGAATGGCTCGCCGTTGACGGCACCACCGGAACAATGGGCATTACTGACTACGCGCAGAACTCGCTCGGCGATATTGTGTTTGTCGAGTTGCCCAAGGTCGGAACCCAGCTCGTTGCAGGCAAGTCCTTCGGCAGCGTCGAGTCCGTCAAGGCCGTCAGCGACCTTTATGCCCCGGTCTCCGGCACGGTTACGGCCGTCAACGAAGAGCTGGCTACGGCGCCCGAGAAGGTCAACAGCGATCCCCACGCGGCCTGGATGGTGAAGATCACCCTCGCCAACCCTTCTGAGGCTGCCTCGCTTCTCTCCGTCGCCGATTACGAGAAGTTCATCGCCGAGGAGCAGTAGCGCACCAGGAGATATGGCTGGGCATGGCTTTGGTTTCATACGGTTTTGCCGGTTTCAATAATTACGCGTCGCAGTCGTAATCCGGCGACGGTCTTGGTTTGCAGCCGTTCGCTTGTCGCGGCCTTCACCCGCCGCATTCAGGACAGATCATCATGCGTTATCTTCCCAAGTCTCCTGCCGAACGCGAGTACATGCTTCGCGAGGTCGGCGCTGCATCGATCGACGAATTTTTCGCGCATATTCCGGCGCAGTTCCGTCTGAACCGCGACCTTGCGATTCCGCGCCAGATGGCGGAGAGCGAGATCGTCGACTGGTTCCGCGCCCGCGCCGCCGAGAACGGCAGCGGCTACGACATCATGCTCGGCGCCGGAGCGTACCATCACTACCGCCCGCTGGTCATCGATGCGCTGGTCTCTCGCGGCGAGTGGTTCACCGCCTACACGCCTTATCAGCCGGAGATCGCGCAGGGTACGCTGCAGGCCATCTTTGAATTCCAGACCATGATCTGCGAACTCACCGGCATGGAGGTGGCCAACGCCTCCACCTACGACGGCTCTACCAGCGCCGCCGAAGCCGTGATGATGGCCATGCGAATCACCGGGCGCCACTCCGCCATCCTCGCCCGCAGCGTTCATCCCGAGTATCGCGAGGTCATCGCCACCTACGCGAAATACCAAGGTCTTCCGCTCTCCGAAGTGCCTTTCATCAGCAACGGGCGCGTCGATCTCGGCGCGCTGGACGCCGCCATCACGCCGGAGACTGCGTGCGTGCTGATCCAGTCGCCTAACTTCTTCGGGACGATTGAGGACGTTGCAGCCATCGCCGATGTGGTCCACGAAAAGGGCGCGCTGCTGGTCGTCGCCATTGCCGAGGCGCTCTCGCTTGGCATTGTGCGCCCACCGGTGGAGGCCGATATCGTCTCCCTGGAAACACAATCCTTCGGCGTTCCGCTCAGCTACGGCGGCCCCTATGCGGGAGTGATCGCCACTCGCGAGAAGTTTATCCGCCAGATTCCTGGGCGTCTGGTCGGCCAGACCACCGACCGCAACGGCAAGCGCGGCTTCGTCCTCACCCTCTCCACCCGCGAGCAGCACATCCGCCGGGAGAAGGCGACCTCGAACATCTGTACCAACCAGGCCCTGGTCGCGCTCATGGTCAACATCTTCATGGATGTCTATGGCCGCAACGGCATAAGGGAGTTGGCGGAGCAGAATCTCGCTAAGGCGGCTTACGCCCGCAAGGCGCTGGGCGACAGGGCGAAGGTTCTGTTTGACGGCGCGCCGCGCTTCAACGAATTCGTTCTCCAGACCAGCCGCGACTCATACGAAATCTCGCACCGCCTCGCCACCAAAAACAAAGTCATCGGAGGCTTTCCTCTGCGCAAGTTCTATCCCGAACTCGGCAATGCCGCGGTCTGGTGCGCCACCGAACTCACATCCCGCGCCGCTATCGACGCCGCCGCCAGCGAGGTGAATGCATGAGCGACAACAACATCAAGAAGGTCAGCCGCTACGTCTCGCAGAACGAAGGACTAATCTTCGAGCACTCCTCGCCGGGGAAGAAAGCCTATCGCCTCGCCAAGCTCGACGTGCGCGAAGTGGATGCCGGCGCCGAACTCGGCTCCGCGCTGCGCACCTCGCCCGCCGCGCTCCCTGAAGTCAGCGAAGTTGAGATCATCCGGCACTTCACCCGCCTTTCGACCTGGAACTACGCTGTCGATCACGGCATGTATCCCCTCGGCTCCTGCACCATGAAGTACAATCCGCGGGTCAACGAGGTCGTCGCGCGACTCGACGGCATAGCCGAAGCTCATCCCTATCAGCCCGAGCAGAACTCCCAGGGCGCGCTGCGCATCATGAAGGCGCTCTCCGATCAGCTCATCGAGATCACCGGGATGGATGCGATTACACTCCAGCCCGCCGCTGGAGCGCACGGCGAACTCACCGGAATCCTGCTCATGCGCGCCTGGCTCGAATCCAAGGGCAATGCGCGCAAGAAGGTGCTGATCCCGGACTCCGCCCACGGCACCAATCCTGCCACCGCCGCCATGGTCGGCTACCAGGTCGAAAACCTTCCCAGCAGTCCGTGCGGCATGGTGGATCTCGCTGCGCTGGAAGCGCAGATGAACGAGGATGTTGCGGGGCTCATGCTCACCAATCCCAATACCCTCGGAATCTTCGACGAACAGATCGCGCGGATCGCGGAAATCCTGCACCGCAAGGGCGGGCTGCTCTACATGGACGGAGCCAACATGAATGCCCTGGTCGCCAAGGCTCGCCCCGGCGACTTCGGCGTGGACGTGATGCACCTCAATTTGCACAAGACGTTCTCTACGCCGCACGGCGGAGGCGGCCCCGGCTCCGGTCCCGTGGCATGCAAGAAGTTCCTTGAGCCATTTCTTCCGCGGCCCGTCATCACGGAAGCCGCCGATGGAGTCCTGCGGCTCGACTACGAGCGTCCGCAATCCATCGGGCGCGTGCGCGCCTTCTTCGGCAACTTTGGCATGTTTGTGCGCGCCCTCGCCTACATCATGGCGAATGGCCCCGACGGCCTGCGCCAGACCACCGAGGACGCCGTGCTCAACGCAAACTACCTGCGCAAGAAGCTCGAAGGCACATTCGATCTTCCCTACCCGACTCCGACCATGCACGAGGTCGTCTTCAGCGACAGGCTGCAAGCCAAACTCGGGATCAAGACGGGAGACATCGCAAAGCGCCTCATCGACTATGGCTTCCATCCGTACACGGTCAGCTTCCCGATGGTCGTCCCCGGCGCAATGATGATCGAGCCGACCGAGAGCGAGCCTCTCGAAGAGCTCGACCTGTTCGTCGATGCCATGAAGTCCATCGCGCAGGAGGCCGTCGAGTCACCCGAGCTGTTCAAGGACGCTCCGCACTCGACGCGGCTCTCGCGCCTCGACGAAACGGCCGCCGCCCGCAAACCAATCCTGCGCTGGAGGCCGGAGACGAAATAGGTGCGCTATTCTTGCGCGAACAACACGTAGGAAGATTGCCAGAGCGGGGTAGGAATCATGCCTCGCGGGCAAGCGGTAACGATGATGTTGTACTGCCCCGATGCATCGAGCGTCGAGAGAAACTCCGTGTCGTTATCCGCATTCGGGCAGGGCGCGGCGAGCGCAAGATACTCCAGGAATCCATACACATCGACGTCGTCGGAGAGCGATGGGGCGGCAAAGCTGAGATCGGTATTGTCCTCGAAAAAATGCCATGCCAAGGAAGCCGCAAGGTTGATGGCGCGCTCGTAATGCTCGTGATCCAGCACCCCGGACGGGGGATTGTCGAAGATGATGCGGAGCCGGCGTTCGTCTTCGCGCGTGTACTCGCGCACCTTGAGCTCACCGGACTTCGCCGTGGCCTTCCAGTCAACGTGACGAGCGCTGTCCTCCGGTTCGTAGTCGCGGATGCGGTAGAGATCGGAGCCGCGACCGCGCTGGTTCGTCTCCAACTCGCCGGTGATCATGGGCAGTACCCCGAACATCTCGTCCGTTGCCTCGACCGAAGGGAAGACCAGCACCTCCTGATTGAGCGTGATCATGCGCGTTTTGGAGAGGAAGGAGAACGGAAATCGGGTGGAGATTCCGACGCCGCGCTGCGCATAGAGTCCGCGCCGCGGAAACCTGAGATTCAATTCCGCGCTCTGGCTATGGCCCCCAGGAAGATAGGGCAGATAAACACTCTGCTCAAAAACCGGCGGCGACTGGCGAGGGGGATAAAATTTCGCGTACGCAAAGTCCGGCACTCGGATGATTGCCTTGCGCCCGGAGCGGGGCGGCGGATAGACGAATTCCGAGCGTTGCCAGCGCCAGACCGGGCGATCTGCCCTGTGACTTGGCGGCACCACCGAAATGGAGAACGCCGGAAGCCAACGGCGATTGTGAAGCAGTACCGCTCCGGCATAACTCTGCCCGGCGAAGACATGGTGGGGGAGATGCAGCTCCGTTTCCAGGCCGCTGATCATGACCGCCGAAACAATGCCGCTGACCAGCACCGCTGCGAGCATGGCGGCCACCACGATAAACAGCAGGTTGTTCCCGGTGTTCAGCGCAGCGACGCCGATCAGAAGAGTGAGGGCGAGATAGACGAGTCCTTCGCGGGTGACTTCATAGCTGAGCGCATCGCGGACGCGACGGCCTACTACACGGCGCGCCAGGTAAGGAACGGTCGTGACCGCAACGGCTCCGGCCAGCAGCAGAGCTGACGAGGCGAAGACGACAGTGAATAGCGCGTCCCCAGCCTCCTGTGAGGCGGTGGAGAGCAACGCCGAGGCGAACGCCAGTGCAAGTCCGAAGATGGCGCCGAGGAACCGGACCCAGGCTCCGCGCTCCACGCCGCGCAACCCATCCACGAACTGCCGGCGCAAACTCATGAGGTCATTATGCCATCGCCCGCGCCGCAGTGGCGCAAAAGGCTGCGCGAATGAGGTTTATGAGTTCAGAAAGTGCAGCACGCGACGGTTGAATTCCTCCGGTGCTTCCTCATAGGGCAGATGGCCAACGTGCGGCAGCACCACGTATTCGGCATTACGAAAACATGCGCGTAACCGCAGCCCCGAATCGGCGGAGACGGCTTGATCGTCCGCGCCCCAGAGCAGAAGCACGCGGAGGTTGGCGATGGAGCGCAGCGCCGTCCGGAGTTGCTGCATATCCTGCCGCCAGCTCCGCACCACCTCGATAGCGTACTCGTAGGATCGCGGATCATCGAGATTGAGCGCGTATCCGGCGCGTGTCTCCGGCGTGATGCGTGATTCGTCCGCATACATACGGCCGAGGGCTTGGCCGCGCAGGGCCCAGCCGCACACGGTCAGTCCGCGCATCACCTTGCGCCCGATCGAGGTCCGGAAAAACGCAAGACGGAGGCGGCCGTCGGTCATAAATGGATGGGCCGGCGCAACCAGCACCAGGCGGCGGATGAGAGGCTGGGGAGATGCGCGGTCCATGCTGGCCGCCAGCATGGCAACGGCGCCACCATGCGAGGTGCCTACGAGATCAATCTGGGAATGGCCGAGGGTACGCAAGAGATCCAGCAAACGTGAGGCAGCCCCACCGAAGCTGAAGTCCGCCGAGCCCGGCGCAGGACGATCCGAGTGCCCTATGCCAAGCAGATCGACGGCATAGACGTCACGCTGCTGCGCAAAAAAATTGAGATTGTGCCGCCAACTGAAGCTGTAGCCCATGAGCCCGTGGACAAATACTACGGCTGGCAGCAAAGGGGATTCCGGAGCGGCTGCAGGCAGGTGGAGATAGCGCATCCGATACGCTCCACAGCTAAACCAGCATTCCCGCTCTTGCAGAAAACGTTGCGACAATGGCGACAGCGCTCCCTCGCGCATATTCCCGTTATGCAACCGTATTGTACACAGCAGAACCCAACCTATCGATTTTGCTTCTGCCGCCGCTATTGCGGATTCGCACGAGCCACGCACATCTCAGCGGCGTCCATCCCATAGGTGTTTACGCTTGCATTTTGATATAGTCGCTTAAGGGCCGCGCGCAACCGTAAACCTACTCGGCGGACTCCCGTACCGAATGGCATTCTCACTTACTGAATACGTGAAGGGCAATGTTCTGGCGGTGCAGGAGTATTCCATGCTCTCCTGGCGCGCTCTTGCCAATCTCTTCAGTCATCCCCGCTATCTCGGCGACATCCTGCTACAGATGGACATCATCGGCGTGGGCTCGCTGCAGATCGTGGTCTTCACCGGATTCTTCACCGGTGCGGTGCTGGCCTTGCAGAGTGCGAACTCGCTGGCACGCTTTGGCGCGCTTTCCTTTACCGGGCAACTGGTTTCCATGTCGATGGTGCGCGAGTTGGGGCCGGTACTCACCAGTTTGATGGTGGCCGGACGCAATGCCAGCGGGATGGCCAGCGAACTGGGCTCGATGCAGGTGACCGAACAGATCGACGCGATGCGCGCCCTGGGCACCGACCCGCTGCGCAAGCTGGTAACACCGCGGCTGGCGGCCACCATGTTCATGCTGTTCTTCCTCACCATTCTCTCCGACCTGGTGGGTCTTGCCGGCGGCTCGGTGATCGCGCACGTGCTGCTGCGCTTGAATCTACACGAGTACTGGACTTCCGCCTGGCAGGCGCTTCGCTACGCCGACATTTTCATGGGCCTGATCAAGCCGGTGCTCTTCGGCTTCATCATCGCAACGGTCGGCTGCTACTACGGACTGAGCGCCAAGGGCGGTACGCAGGGCGTGGGCCGCGCAACGACCCAGGCCGTGGTCGCTGCAAGCGTGCTCATCCTCGCCGTCGATCTCTTCGTCACGCGCATGCTGATGGTGCTGCTGGGGCCTCTGTAGACCATGAGCGACGGCAGCGGCAATGGAACGCAGAACAATAGAACGAGGGACGAGACGACGGAGAAGGCTGTAGTCTTTGAGAACGTGAGCCTGCGCTTTGACGAACAGGTGGTTCTCGACGGCCTTTCCTTTGAACTGGAGCACGGTGCAACCAAGGTATTGCTGGGGGTAGCCGGTAGCGGAAAAACCACCGTCCTGAAACTTACGCTGGGATTGTTGTGTCCCGATAGCGGTCGCATTTTTACGCTAGGCCAGGAAGTGACGGCGATGCGCGAGGTGGAGCTATTCGAACTTCGCCGCCGGATCGGAATGGTCTTTCAGGAGTCGGCGCTTTTTGACTCGCTGCCGGTGGAAGACAATGTCGCTTTTCGTCTTATGGAGGAAAAGGTTCCGGAGCAGGAGATCGAACGGCGCGTAATGGAAGCTCTGCGTTTTGTGGAATTGGAGCACACCATGGAGCTGTTTCCCGCGGAACTCTCCGGCGGCATGAGGCGGCGGGTGGCAATTGCACGCGCTATCGTTGCGAATCCCGAGGTGCTGCTCTACGATTCCCCCACTGCGGGACTCGATCCGGTGACCTCGACCAGGATCATTGAGCTGCTGGTGAAGCAGCGCGATGTTTACAATACCAGCGCGCTGATGGTGACGCATCGCCTGCAAGACGCCTTCACGATGGCGACGCACTACTTCAATCCTGAAAAAAACAAAATGCTTCCCGTGCCTCATGGCTGGAATTGGGATTCAAAGACAACTTTCATGGTATTGAAGGACGGCAGGAAGATATTCGAGGGCGGCGCTGCTGAAATCGCGAACTCCAGTAACAAATATATTTGCGAATACCTGAGCTCATGATCGTCTTGCCGCGCTGAGCGCCATCGCCGCAATGTGGGCTGCGGCATCGGGATGCGCCAGTGCGCGAGCCTTTTCGCCCATTGCCGCAAGTCTTTGCGGATCCCCCAGCAATGCGGTGACCTCCTCCACAAATCGCTTCTCGTTCAGCTCGCTCTCTGGAATCAGCAGCGCGGCATCTGCCTGCGCGAGCAGTTCGGCGTTGCGCAGTTGATGATCGTCGGCGGCGCGGGGAAAAGGCACGAACACGGCGCATTTGCCCGCTGCCGCAACCTCGGCAACCGTGGACGCACCGGAGCGGCAGACGATCAAATCGGCATCCGCAAAGCGCTGCGGCATATCATCGAGAAACGCGCTCACCTCCGCGCCGATGTGGTGTTCGCGATAGAAGTTTGAAACCTCTTGAAACTCGCTGCTTCCGGTCTGGTGCACGATGCGCAGATTCGGAATGCGCTCGAGCAGTTGCGCGGCAGAGCCGCGGACGATGCGGTTCAATGCGCGCGCGCCCTGGCTGCCGCCGAAGACAAGCAGCGTTGGCGGTTGGCCCCTTCGCTGCGGCAGCGCGAAAAACTCGGGCCGCACCGGAACTCCAGTCACCTCAAAGCTGCGAAACCAGCGCCCGGTCTGCGCGAAATGAACCGCAGCCTTTACGGCAAAGCGGGCCACCGCGCGATTGGCGTAGCCGGGGACTACGTTCGGTTCAAAGAGCACCACAGGAATTCGCAACAGCACCGCCGCGATGGTTGCCGGGCCCGCGGCATAACCTCCCACGCCGATCACCACCTGTGCTTGAAAGCCGCGCAAAATGCGCATTGCGGCAAAGATCGACAATGGTAAATCTATCAGAGTGCGCAAGCGGGTCGCCAGGCTCACGCGATTCAGCGCGCCGACTTTGACCAGGTATAACGGGAAACCCGCCTTGGGTACCAGGCGTGTTTCGATGCCGCGCCCGGTGCCGACAAAAGCTGCGTCGTGTCCGCCTCTTCGGAGCTCCTCCGCAATGGCGAGCGCAGGAATGACATGGCCTCCGGTGCCGCCCCCGGCGAGAATAATTTTCATATCAGTCCGTCTGCTGCGTGATGTTGAGCAGCACTCCGACGCAGGCCAGAGTGACAATGAGCGACGAGCCGCCGTAGGAGATGAATGGCAGCGGAATTCCCTTGGTGGGCAGCAGTCCGAGCACCACGCTGATGTTGAAGAAGGCCTGAATGCCGATCATTGCCGTGATGCCGATGGCAAGCAGGCGGGCAAAATTGTCGCGCGTGTTCCAGGCCGCGCGCAATCCTCGAAAGCAGAAGAATGCAAACGCGGCAACGAAGCAAACCGCGCCGATCCACCCCAGTTCTTCGGAGACCACGGCAAAGATAAAGTCGGTCTGCGGCTCAGGCAGGTAGAAGAGCTTCTGCTTTCCCTCCATCAGGCCGAGCCCGGTCAGACCGCCGGTGCCCACCGCAATCATCGATTGAATGATGTGGAAGCCCGCGCCTTGCGGATCTGCAAAGGGATTGATGAAGGCCACGAGGCGGCGCGCACGCCAGGCGGTGCGGAAGAGAAGAAAGTAAAGCGGCACAGCCGAAAGGCCCAGCGCCCAGTAGTAATACTTCAACTCCATTCCGGAGATGAACAGGATGGCTGCGGTGATGAAGGCGCAGGTCATGGCCGTTCCCAGGTCGGGCTGCAACACGATCAGCACGCAGAAGACGGCGGTGGGCGCAACCGCCGGTAGAATGGTGTGGCGCAGGTCTGTGATCGAACGCAAGCGGCTCTCCAGGAAATGTGCCATGAAGAGAATGATCGCGGGCTTGGCTAGCTCCGAGGGTTGAAAGGAGAGCAGTCCGCCGAGTTTGATCCACCGGTGCGTGTTGTGCGAGCGATCCAGAAAGAAGACCGCGACCAGAAACAGCGACGTGACTCCGAGCATGGTGAAGACCAGCGCCGGGCGGTTGAGCTTGCGGTAGTCCAGCTTCATGAAGCCGAACATGGCTCCCAGGCCGGCAAGCGCGTACACGCCCTGCTTCAGCAGGAATGCAGTCTCGGAGCCGAACTTCTCCTTGGCCACGATTGCCGACGCGCTGAAGACCATGACAAGTCCGGCGAAGACCAACAAGAGGGTCACGCCAAACAGCCAACGATCTACGCTGACCCGCTTGGCCACTAACGGCCTCCCGGTGGGCGAAGCGGATTGCAAGGCTGCCAGCGATTGCACCAGTTCCTTGAACACTCGTCCGCGGTGCTCGTAGCTGGGAAACTGATCGAAGCTGGCGCAGGCGGGTGCCAGCAGCACGATATCGCCTTCGGCCGCGAGGTCAGCGGCCTTGCCCACGGCTGATTCCAGCGTCTGCGCGCTGATTACCGGCGCGGAGTTGCCAATCTGCGATTCGATTTTGGCCGCCGCCGCGCCGATGGTGTACACGCATTTGACTCGCTCTGCGATGAGCGCGTTGAGTTCGCTGTAGTCGCTGCCCTTGTCTTTGCCGCCGAGGATGAGGTGAATGTTTGCGGGAAACGATTGCAGCGCCTTCATCGTCGCGTCTATGTTGGTCGCTTTGGAGTCGTTGTAGTACTGTACGCCGCGCAGCGTGGCGACGTACTCCAGGCGATGCTCCACGGCGCGAAAATCCTTGACGGCGCGGCGGATTGCCTGCGGCTCTACTCCTGCGGCCATGCCGATTGCAACGGCGGCGAGCACGTTTTCCACATTGTGCGCGCCCTTGAGAGCAATCTCCGAGACCGGCATGATCTCAACTTCTCTTTGATCTTTTCGAGCGCGATACACGATTGCCCCGCCCAGCACATACGCGCCGCGCTCCACCGCATGCTGGCGGCTGAACCACAGCACCTGCGGCTTCAGTCCCATCGGCTAGACGTGCGCTTATTTCGTCATCGGCGTTGAGAACGGCATAGTCGTCCGCGGTCTGGTTCTCGAAGATGCGCGCCTTGGCCGCAACGTAGCTCTCCATCGAACCGTGACGGTCGAGGTGATCGGGCGTGAGGTTGAGAACGGCCGAGATATGCGGATGGAAGCTCTCGATCGATTCCAGTTGGAAGCTCGAAATTTCCAGCACCACCCAGGTATCCGGCGAGGACTGTTCGACGAAGGTGATGGCCGGGGTGCCGATGTTTCCCCCCACCAGCGTCTTGCGTCCGCCGGAGGCAATGATTTCGCCGGTCAGCGTTGTGGTGGTCGTCTTACCGTTGGAGCCGGTGATGGCCACTACATTCCCCTGCAGGAAGCGCGCCGTCAACTCGATTTCGCCGATTACCGGAATGCCCAGGCGGCGTGCCTGCTGCAGCGGAGCGACGTCGGCAGGGACGCCGGGGCTGACCACAATCAGATCCTGATCGCGGAAGGTGCGCTCGCCGTGCTTGCCGGTTTCTACGGTGATACCTCGGTCGAGCAGCGCAGGAATTTCGTTGCAGAGTTGATCCTCGCTCTTGGCATCGCTGACGGTCACGCGCGCGCCGCGCGACTCCAGGAAGATCGCCGAGGCTACGCCCGACTTGCCCAGTCCAACCACCAGAACCCGTTTGCTTTTGACGTCCATAAATTCTTCCCTGCCTTCGGGCAGTTTGCCTTTTTACTTATCTTAATTTGAGCGTGGTGAGCGCAAACAAAGCGAAGATCAGCGAGCCGATCCAGAATCGCACAATCACCTTCGACTCCGACCAGCCAAGCTGCTCAAAATGATGATGCAGCGGCGCCATCAAAAAGATGCGCTTGCCTCGTAACTTAAACGAGCCCACTTGCAGAATCACCGAGAGCGCCTCCAGTACAAAGATTCCTCCGATAAAGGGTAGCAACAATTCCTGCTTGATGATGACCGCAACCGTGCCAATGGCGCCGCCCAGCGCAAGCGATCCCACGTCGCCCATGAAAACTTCTGCCGGATGCGTGTTGTACCAGAGAAATCCAATCGAGGCACCGACCATGGCGCCGCAGAAGATCGTCAACTCGCCGACCATCGGCATCTTCTGCAGTTCAAGATAGTCGGAGAAGACGGCATGGCCGCTGACGTAGGTGAGCACCGTCAGAGCACCGGCGGCAATCAGCGTACATCCGATGGCAAGTCCGTCGAGGCCGTCCGTGAGGTTGACCGCGTTGGTCGAGCCAACGAGCACGAAGATTACAAAGATGATGAATGGCAGAAACGCGATCAGCCACAAATGAGGATGTGGGATCAGCGAGGTTATGACAAGGTCGGGACGGAAGCGCTTGAAGAACGGCACCATCAGGTGCGTGGAATAATCGCCGTTCGCCTGCATCAGAATCAGCGAGACGGCGATCGCGAATGCGACCAAGGTCTGCAGCAGCAGTTTGCTGCGTCCGTTCAATCCCAGGTTCTGTTTGCGCACTACTTTCAGATAGTCGTCGGCAAAGCCAATTGCGCCGAAGGCGAGCGTGGAGAACACCACCAGCCAGACAAATGTGTTCGACAGATCTGACCAGAGAATCGTTGGCAGAACAATGGAGACCACAATCAGCAGTCCTCCCATGGTCGGCGTGCCCGCTTTCTTCTGATGGGAGCGCGGACCCTCTTCGCGGATATATTGCCCGATCTGGAATTCGCGCAGCCGGCGGATCACCGCAGGTCCTATGATCAGCGCCATGAATAGCGCCGTCAGGCTCGCGAAGGCCGTGCGAAAGGTCAGATAGCGGAATATCCGGAACGGCCCCACGTTGAAGTGCCGGAAAATGTACTCGTATAACAAGCCAGTAGAGCAATGGGTCCTCAATTTTCGCGCGGGCTTATGCCCACCGTTGAACTAAACTTTTCGTTGCGCCTCAAAGACCGCCAGCGCACGCTCCAGGCCCACGCCCCGCGAACCTTTCAGCAACACCGCGTCGCCTTCGCGCAGGTTGCGTGCCAACCACTCGCCAGCCTGCTCGGGAGTCTCCACAAACTCAGCTGCTACGCCGGACGAGGCCGCGCCTTCGGCAATCAGTTCACCGTTGCCGCGTACCCCCACCACGTAGTCCACCTTATTCAGAGCCATCTTCCGGCCACACTCGCGATGCAACTCCGGCGCGCTCGGGCCTAGTTCCAGCATCTCACCGGCGATGACGATGCGGCGCTTGGCCGGCGTCTGCGCCAGGGCCGCCACCATGCTGTCCAGAGCCTGAGGATTGGAATTGTAGCAATCATTGATCAGGATCGCGCCTGACGCCTCGCGTACCTCGCCGCGCTTGTCGCCCGCGCTGAGCGAGGCCAGCCGCGCCACCGCATCCGAGGGACTCACGCCGTGCTCGGCGGCCACGGCGACCGCCGCCAGCGCATTCAGCACGTTGTGGCGTCCGATCAGCGGCATCACCGCGCGCTCCCGGAACCCGGGGCCGACGATGTCAAACTCGGAGCCCAGTACTCCGCGCAACTCAACGTCAACGGCGCGGTAGTCGGCCGGATGCTCGATGCCGAAGAGCGTGACTGTGCCATGAAAATCGCGGCCGAATTGCGAGGCATAGGGATCGTCGGCATTGAGAAAAGCATGGCCTCCGGCGGGCAGCGATTCGATCAGCTCATACTTGGCGCGCGCAATTCCGGCTTGCGTGCCAAAGCTCTCCAGATGCGCCAGGCCGACGTTGGTCACCACACCTTCGTCGGGCGCGGCGAGCTTCGCCAGAGTGGCGATCTCGCCTGCGTGCGACATCCCCATTTCGATGATCGCGATTTCGTGCTGCGGCTCAAGGCGCAACAGCTGCATCGGAAGTCCGAAATGATTGTTCAGATTTCCCAGCGACTTCAGTACATGAAACTGCGCGCCGAGCACATGCGCAATGCATTCCTTGGTGGTGGTCTTGCCCGCCGAACCTGTCACTGCGATCAGCTTCTTTCCCCACAGCCGCCGCACTGCCGCGCCAAGGTGCTGCAGCGCCAGCGTGCTATCCGCAACGGCGATCAACTTCGAGGAATCGGCATAGCGGGCAAGCTGAGTGCGCTCAACCACCGCGGCAACCGCACCCGCCGCCAGAGCGGCTTCCACGAAGTCATGGCCATCCAGCCGCTCCCCTTTGATGGCAAAGAACAACTCGCCGGGACTCAGCGTGCGGGTGTCAATGGAGTAGCCCTCGGCGATTGCATCGTGAGCGAAAACGCCGCCGCCCTGAACGAACTCCGCAACCCTGCTCAATGGAAGCTTCATGCGCCTTCGCCTCCTTGTTTACCCAATCTGTCGCCTGATCTGTATCCCAAGCGATTGAGTTCTTCGGCTGCCACCTCGCGGTCGTCGAAGGGCACAACGCCTTCGCGAGTGCTCTGGGTGCGCTCGTGGCCCTTGCCCGCGATCAGAACAATGTCTCCCGGCTGCGCTTCGGCCAGGGCGAGCGCAATGGCCTTGCGGCGGTCCGGCTCGGTGGCAAAGCGCGTCTGGGTTTCGCGCAGCCCGACAAGCGATTCCTCAATGATCATCGAGGGATCTTCGCTGCGCGGATTGTCCGAGGTGACGACCACGAAGTCGCTTCCCTCTCCGGCGGCGCGTCCCATCTTTGGCCGCTTGCCGCGGTCACGATCCCCGCCGCATCCGAAGACAGTAATCACCCGTCCCTTGCCGCGCGAGGCGAAGTCGCGCGCCAGCCGCGTCAGGTTCTTCAGCGCATCGTCGGTATGCGCATAGTCCACCACCACTGCGAAGGGCTGCGCCTCGTCCACGCGCTCAAAGCGTCCGGGGACGCGGCGCATTCCAGCAATGCCATTCGCGATCTGCTCCGCAGTGCAGCCGCGCGCGTAAGCCGCGGCACAGGCCGCAAGCACGTTGTACACGTTTATCCGCCCGATCAGCGGCGAGCGCAACTCAATGGGGCCATCGCGGTGTGGTCAGCGAAAAGCTGTTTCCCTGCGGCGCCATCTCCAGATGCTCCGCATGGAAGTCGCCTTGTTCGATCCCGTAGGTAAATACCCGCGAGCGGCGGCGCGAAAACTCGGCGAGTTTGCGCCCGTACTCATCATCCAGATTCACAATCGCGCAGCGCGGGGGCTCGGTGCCGCAGCCCTCGAAGAGAATGCGTTTGGAGGCAAAATACTCCGCCATGGTGCCGTGATAGTCGAGGTGGTCCTGGGTCAGATTGCTGAAGATCGCGACGTCGAATGGAATTCCGAAGATGCGCTGCCTGCTGCAGAGCGTGCGAGGAGACTTCCATCACTGCTTCGGTGGCTCCGTGCGCCAGCGCGCGGGCAAACATCTGATTCAGTTCCAGGGACTCGGGCGTGGTGTGAGGCGCGGCAAGAATCTCTCCCGGCAGATGATACTCGACGGTGCCAACCAGTGCGTTCTTGCGACCCGCGGCCTGCAGAATCGCCTCGACGATAAAGGCGGTAGTGGTCTTGCCGTTGGTTCCCGTCACGCCGGTTACGCGCAGACGCTCGGCGGGACTTTTTGTAGAAATTTGCGCTCAATCGGGCCAGGGCGCGGCGTCCGTGCGGCACCACGGCCCATGCAACGCCATCGCGCGGAGTTTCCTGCGCTGAGTCCGTGACCACCGCTACGGCTCCGGCCGCAATGGCCGCGTCGATATAACGATTGCCGTCCGTGCTTTCGCCGCGCATGGCCACGAACACCCACGCGGGCCGAACCCGGCGCGAGTCGTAGTCGAGCCCCTTCACTGGCGCAATCGCCGCTGCTGCGAGAGCACTTCGGCACCGTCGAGAATTTCCAGAAAGTTCATCATGCAAATTTGTCCGAGGCCTGCGTTCATCGCCCGTATCCGGAGCGGCATCCGTTGTCACATACCCGGCTTCGAAGATAGCTCGCGGCAGGCAGATTCTAATGCGAGAAGCGAACCGCGATCTTCGAGCCCGGCGGCAAATAAGCACCCGGCGGAGGCTGCTGTTCGCGCGCCGTTCCGCTGCCCACAACCTGTAACTCAAATCCAGCTTTGTGCGCCGACGCAATCGCCTCGCGCATGGAGAGGCCCAGCAATGATGGTACCGTGGAAGCGCCTCCCACATCGAGTACCACGGTTCCACCCCGCGCATCGATTTGGGCCGATGCCGGGGCGTGCAACTGCGGCGGCGGCGGCCATGAGCGCGGCTGCCGGTCGTCAGGCTTTGGCGCTGGAAGCTGCCGCCGGGGCGCTGCGTACTTTCCAAGTCCAGCAACGCACCGGAAGCATGAGGCTGCGCATCTTCCGTATCACCTTCGGCGGCACGCGCCTGCAGCATGTGGCGCGCCGGATTATTCTTCGGCTCCACGTCGTGAGGCACGCCATAGTAGGCCAGCACCTGTTCGGCGACCCGCTTGAACACCGGCGCCGAGACCTGTCCACCCTGGTGCAGCCCGCGCGGAGAATCCAGAATCACGGCAATCGTCAGCGCAGGATTGTTGACCGGGGCAAAGCCCACAAAGCTCGCAACGTAATCCGTCTTCGAGTAGGCATGGGTGCGCGGATCAATCTTCTGCGCCGTGCCCGTCTTTCCTGCCGAGGTGTAGCCGTCCAGAATGGCGCGGCGCGCCGTGCCTTCCAACACCACCTCTTCGGTCAGACGGCGCATCACCGCGGCGGTATAGGAAGAGATGACGCGGCGCTGTGACTGGGGATGAAACTCGATGCGCTGGTATCCCTCATTCGGCGGAGTAACGCCGGCAACAATGCGCGGCGGCGAATACAGGCCATCATTGGCAATCGACGACATCATCGAAACCACCTGCAGCGGCGTCACGCCAACCTCCTGCCCGATTGCCATCGAGCCAATCGAAGACGCGGCCCAACGGTTGGGATTGCGCACCAGCCCGCGCGTCTCGCCCGGCAGTTCCACATTCGTAAGCTGTCCAAAGCCGTAACCTGCATGTGCTTGTAGAAGCGCTCGGGACCGAGACGCAAGGCCATCTTTACCGCGCCCACGTCGCTGGATTCCGCATAGGCTTTCTCCAGCGTCACCGTGCCGATGTGGTGCGAATCGCGAATGCGAATGCCGCCCACCATGATGTAGCCGGGATCGCAGTTGATAACCTCTTCGGGCCGTCGCCAGCTTTTCCTCGAAGGCCGAAGAATACGTGACCGTCTTGAAGACCGAGCCCGGTTCATAGACGTCGCTGACGGCATGGTTCTTCAACTTTTCCGGCGTGATCTCGCGTGAGAGATTCGGGTTGAACGAGGGTGCATTGGCCAGGGCAAGAATCTCGCCGGTGCGCGGATTCTGCACCACCACAGTGCCGCTGACTGCCTGGGTCTCCTCCATCGCCTGCTCGAGTTCCTTTTCGGCGATGAACTGAATTTTTTCGTCGATGGTGAGCACCACGTTTGCGCCCGGCTCGGGCGGATGCTCCATGTGTCCGAACCACTTGCGACGCGCGTCCATGGTGATCACCACGCGGCCCTTCACGCCGTTCAACTGGCTCTGGTAGAGATGTTCGATGCCGGCCAGCCCGGTGTCTTCCATGCCGACGTAGCCGAGCACCTGCGCGGCCAGCGTTTTCTTGGGATAAAAGCGCTTCAGCTCCTTTTGAAAATAAATGCCGCGTAGGCCGAGCGACTTGATTCGCGCAGCGGTTTCGCCATCCACCTTGCGCGCAATCCAGGCAAAGTTCTTCTGCGACTGCATGCGTTCCAGCACGCTGTCCGGATCGTCGCCAACCAACTTCGCCAGCAGGGATGCGGTGGTCTTCTGGTCGGGAACTTCGCTGGGCACGGCGAAGACGGAATCGACCTGCACGGTCATCGCCAGCTCCTGCCCGTTGCGGTCGTAGATGATGCCGCGCTGCGGAGAGATCTCAACCGTGCGCTGCTGCTGGCGTTGCGCCCGCTGCACCCATTCTCCGTAGTGCAGCACCTGCAGATACGCCAGCCGCACCACAATCAGCACAGCCCACACAAAAAGAAATCCGCCAAACTTAAGCAGGCGAGACTTCACATCGATTGGAGACTTGCCCGCCTGCCGCCATCGGTTACACCCGCGCCGCCGGGAGCGTGAAAAGTCCCCGTGCGAAAAAACTGGAAATTCCCGCCAAAGCGGAATTACGGAGAGAACTCCAGAGCGCTGGAAAAGAGCAGCACCGGAGACACCCGAATACACGAAGAAGGCCGGAAAATCGCACATTTCCAAGGTAATACAGCGATGACGGCCCGTACAGGCGCTGGTTGTGCAAAACCTGTAGCGGTGCCGTCATTCGCCTGAAGCCAGCTTCGGCTTCACACTTAGTTCGGAACGGAAATTACTGAGATATTGGTCGGCGCGCGCCATCACCGGAGCGCCGCTGTCGCGCGCACTTCGTTTCGTCCAACGCTGCACCTGCCCAACCGCGGGCAGCGCCATTCCCAAAGTATCTTTCGCCAGACTCGCTGATCCGCTGCGGGTCCTTCAGCGTGGCTTCTTCGAGCTTCAGCGTGCGATTCACCTCGGCCAGCTGATCCCGCTTGCGCGCGCAGATCCTCGATCTTGTAGCCGTACTCAATTGAGCTGCAGTGCTGGCACGAGATACACCAGCGCCATCATGAAAAAAATCACCACGGTCGCGGTGAACACGCGCATTTCGCGCTTGCGCGCCGGATCGTCCGAGCGCACCAGCCGTGAGTTATCGATCGCCTTGTGAAAGTAAATCTCCGGCGCCCCCGGCATGTACCGGCGCGGCGCGGCCGGAGAGCTGCCCTGAAATGTTGCGCCGACGGTTGCGCTCATGGTTGCGCCAAATGCTGCGCTCATTTTTTGCGGCAATGCCGCTGCCCAGATCGCCATGTCCCACTCTCCTGCTTTTCCGAAGTTCTCCACAGCATGCACAGGTTTTTCCACATGATGTTGAGAACTGTTTCAAAAAACTATCTCTTTCCAGCGCGCCCGCGAAGCTCCATTCGCATCGCTGCGCGCAATTTCGCCGAACGCGCCCGCGCAGTTTTTCGCAGTCTCTTCCTCAGAGGCAATCACCGGCTTTTTGGTCAACGGCTCCCACACTCCATCGCGGGCTCCTTCGCGCATGGCGTCCTTCACCATGCGGTCTTCCAGCGAGTGAAAGCTGATGACCACCAGCCTTCCACCCGGCTTTATCACCTGGGGCGCGCCCTTCAACAGCGCCCGTAAATCCTCCAGTTCGCGATTTACGTAAATTCGGATCGCCTGGAAAGTCAGGGTCGCGGGATGAATGCCTTTGCCTCTCGGTTGATTCATTGGCCGGGCCGCGGCCGATATAACTTGTGCTAGATGAGCGGTCGATTTTATCGGCCGTGCCCGTACAATGGCTCTGGCTATTCTCCGTGACCTCCTTTCCTCACCGAATTCGTAAATCAGATCAGCGAGATTGCTCTCGTCGAACTGGTTTACCACTTGATCGGCGGAGAGCTCGGCATGCGGGTTCATGCGCATATCGAGCGGACCTTCCGCCTGAAAACTGAATCCTCGGCTGGCATCGTCAAACTGCATCGAGCTGACCCCAAGATCGGCGAGTACGCCGTCCGCGCTGCCAGGGGCCACGCGCTCGGCCATCTCGGCGTAGGAGGCGTGGTGCAGCGTAATCGCGGGCCAGTCCTGCTCTCGCCCTTGCGGGGCCGCCAAACGTTTGCCTGCCATCTCCAGCGCCCTGGTGTCCTTATCGAAGCCGATCAGCTTACCCTCGGAGCCAAGCAGTGCTGCGATGGCCGAACTGTGTCCGCCCAACCCGAGAGTGGCATCGATGTAAGTTCCCGCCGCGCTTGATCGCCAGGAAGTCGATTGCCTCATTTAAAAGAACCGGTGCATGGCTGAAACGTCCTCCGCCATGCGCGCCCGTCAGAGCGCCTTCATCGTCTTCCGACTCCATACCGCCGTCCACCACTAATTCCTCGTCCGCGAAAGCTCGTCCAGATCCTCAGGCGTAAGCGGATTTTCCTCGACTGCCTTGCTGAATTCCTCCATGACCCGAACCTCGAGGTGATTCAGCTTGCCGATGACGGCGACTTCGCCCTTCAGCCCGAACTTGTTGCGGAGCCACTCGGCAATCGTCAAACGGCCCTGGCTGTCCATCTCCACGGTCTGCCCGTAATAGCTGGTAGTATTCGTAAACTTCTCCAGCGCGCGATGCGAGCCTGACTGACTTAAAACTTTCTGCTTCAAACAGCTTCCCACTCTTGAGGGGATACAGTTTGATAACCGCCCCGTCAAGACTGGTGATGTAGAATTGGCCGTCGTAACTCCGGTCGATTTCGTGCTTGAAATCGGCGGGCATCTTGAGGCGGCCCTTTTCATCCAGTCGGGTTGGACAGTTGCCGCGAAACATGTGAAAGCCCTCTCGTGGGCTGCGCTCTCACGCTGGCCGGTTCCAGCACGGAGGATGAAGGTCAATTCGGAGCTCTGGCGGCAGTAGATTCACTCCACTGCAGTCCTTTTTGATCCACTGTAGTCTACTTTAGCTACATTCCTTTTCCTGTCAAGGGCGAAATCGCCTTATCTAAGCTTTTTTATTTAAATTTTTGAGCATTGCTCCCGAATCTGTCCTAAAGGGGCGAGGGCGCCGAATTCCTTTAGCTGTCAGGGGCGGAAGGAAGCACTTCGAGGAAGTTCAGTGGCTCTGGCTGGAAACTAACTAAGGTCTTCCACAAAGATCCGTTCCAGGGGTGTCTGCTATCAACGCACGGGCTGTTTTCCAGCTCTTCCAGCGCCGCGGGCCGTTGTTCCTGGATGTCGCTGTAGCCTTTGGGATTGAAGGTCGTGGTGTAGTAATGATGGGCGCGTTCCCAGGCCTGGTCGTCGGGCGGTGCGCCAAAAGTTTGCAGGTAGAGCGGCGAACCGGGAAATGGATACATCGGCACCGGCTCGCTGACCCATACGCCTTCGGCTTTCATCTGCTCCTGCCAGCGGCGGATCTCCTCGCGGTCGTCATGCTCGGTGAGGATCAGGTTGGCCTGCACCCAGGGGATGCGCTGGCGGGCATAGATCAGCAGTTCGCTGAGGCGAGCGGTGCTCATGCGGCAGTTCTTGTTGAGTTCGTCGCGTCCGGCGTCGGTGATCGATTCCACGCCGCACTCGATGGAGATGGTGTGGGCGCGTCCCAGCAGGTCGAGCTTCTCTTCGTCCCACAGGTCGATGCGGGTCTGGAATCCGATGCGCAGCTGGCGCTGCGAAATCTCTTCGAGCAGCCGCAGCACGTTCTTGCCAACCCCAAAAATCTCATCGATGAAGTAGATGTAATCGACACCACGCGCAATCAGGCGGTCGATCTCCAGCAGCACCGCATCCACGTTACGCTCGCGGAATTTGTTGCGGAAGAGCTGTTTGTTGCAGAAGGTGCAATTCCACGGGCAGCCGCGTGCGAATTCGAGCTCAGCGCCGCGTCCGCTGCCCTGGTTGAAGACGTGATGCCGGTGCCAGTGTTTCTCCACGTTGTAGCCGGCGAAATCGAGTGCGCCCAGGGTCGCCATGTCTACTACGGCGAGGCCGGCGCTATAGTGCTCTCGCCCAGCGCTGTCGCGGAAGCATACGCCATCGATCAGCTCCCAGGGCTCGGAGGCCAGTGCGGCGAGCGCGTCTTCGCTCTCGCCTCGGATGACCACGTCTGCGCCGCTTTTGTGCAGCGCCGCACGCGGGGTGGCGGAGCCATGCGGGCCGATCAGAACCTTTGTTGCCCGTCCTCCGATTCCGGCAATCCACTCGCGCGGAACCCGCAGCTCCGGCGGGGGGCAGCGCCAGAACAGATAGGAAGGGGCCGAGGGTATCACCAGGAAATCAGGATCGAAACGCTCCACCCGCTCCCGCGTCTCGGCCAGCGTAAGGTCGTCGGTCTGGGCGTCGATCAGCAGCGAACGATTGTCTTTGGCTTGGATTTTCTGTGCGGCAAACAGCAGTTCCAGAGGGGTGTGCGGGTCGCGGCAGCCGAAATAGGTGGAGCCCGCGAAGTCCCAATTCGGGTTGACCAGGGCAAAACGCGCCACTACGCAGTCCTCCGCGCCGGAGTAAGTAACTCTGGCTGCAACAGGCGCTTGGCGCGCGACTGGTGCAAAGAGCTCGCGATTGCCGCGATACCACCTGCAGATCCCTTTCACGATGCCGTCCAGACTCACTTTTGGCTGCCATCCGGTGTGGCGAGAAAATTTGCCGTGGTCGGTGACGTAGATCAGCTGGTCGCCGGCGCGCGTTTCGCCGAAGTTGTATGCGGGCACGCGCTCCGGTAAGTTCCTCGATGCGGTCCATCAGCTCCAGCAATGAAATCGCGTTCTTTTCTCCACCGCCGATGTTGTAGATCTGCCCGGCAGTATGTTCGCGTCTTTCATAGGCTGCCTCAAAGGCGCACAGCAGATCCTCAACATAGAGAACGTCGCGCACCTGGCGGCCATCGCCGTAAATTGTGACCGGCTTGCCCTCAAGCGCGGAGTACAGAAAATGTGCCACCCAGCCCTGGTCTTCGCTGCCGAACTGGCGCGGTCCCGCAATGCATGACATCCGGAAAACCACCGAGCGCAGGCCATAGATACGGGCATAATCACGCACGTACTGGTCTGCGCTGCCCTTCGAGCAACCGTATGGCGAGTGAAAGTCCAACGGCTGCGACTCGTCGGTTCCCTTGCGCCCGTCCGTCACATAACGATCGCCCTCGACGCGCACCTCGCCATAGCCCGAATTGCCATACACCTTATTGGTCGAAGTGAAGAGCAGGTACGGTTTGTGCCCGTGCTGCCGCGCTGCTTCAAGAATGTTGAAGGTGCCGCCCAGGTTCACATCGAAGTCCAGCCTGGGGTCGGCCAATCGAGGTTGTAACCGCCACCTGCGCCGCGAAATTGTAGATTTCAGTTGCATACTTCACCGCCCGGCTCACCATCACCGCGTCGCGCACATCTCCGACGGTAATCTGCAAACGCCCGGTACGCCCCGCTACTCTTTGTAGGTACTCCAGATTATGCCGTGTGCCCTGCCGTGAGAGATTGTCGAATACATGTATCTTGGCTTCGGTGGTTCTCAGCAGCCGCTCGGTCCAGTTGGATCCAATGAATCCAGCTCCTCCAAAAATAAGAATGGACCGGAACTCTGATTTAGTCGTTCCCATTCGCGTTTTCCCCTGTTTGCCCCGGACCGCTTCCTGCGCTCTCGGGGAGCGGTGGCTGAACTAACCCTGGGTAGGTAGATGCCGATAGACGAATGTACGTTGACCCCCCAAACGTATTTAGCTTCAGCTCATTTTGCTCAGTCAGGGTGCGCGTAAGGCCGAATCGCTTATACTTGTTACACCCTTTCGCGCTTACTTAATCCACTGGGGTTAAGTAAGCGCACGCAGGTAAACATTCCATGTCCGCAGGTGCGGAAAAAGCAATGGTGACAATCGACGACGTGCGAAAGGCGTACGCGCGAATTCGCGAGTCGCTATTCCTTTCTCCCTGTTCACATTCGGAGACGTTTTCACAGCTTTCCGGCAACCGTGTATTTCTTAAGCTGGAAAACCTGCAGATGACGGGCGCGTACAAGGAACGTGGGGCGCTCAACCGAATTCTGGAGCTAACCGCAGAGGAGCGGGAGCGCGGATTGATCGCAGCCTCGGCGGGTAACCACGCGCAGGCCGTCTCCTACCATGCCACCAAGCGCGGAATCCCGGCGCAGATCGTTATGCCGATTGCCACGCCACTGAACAAGGTGATGGCCACGCGGCGCTTTGGCGGTGAAGTGGTGCTGCACGGCGCCAATTACGACGAAGCCTGCGAGGAGGCTAAGCGCCGTGCTGCCGATTCCGGCCCCACTTTCATTCATGCCTTCGACGATGATGCGGTGATTGCCGGACAGGGCACACTCGGCCTGGAACTGCTCAGCCAGACTCCCGATATCGACGTGGTCATCGCTGCCATCGGCGGCGGCGGACTCATCAGCGGCATGGCTTGCGCGTTGAAGGAGATCAATCCGCGCATCCAGATCATCGGGGTGCAGAGCTCACGGCTGCCCTCGATGAAGGCGGCCATCGAAGCCGGACACCTGGTCACGTTACCCGTCGCCTCCACCCTGGCCGACGGCATCGCCGTACGCCGCGCCGGTGAACGCACTCTGCCCATGGTACGCAAGTACGTGGACGAGATCGTCACGGTCGAAGAGGAAGAGATCGCCAGCGCAATTCTGCTTCTGCTTGAGCGCGAAAAAACCGTCGCAGAAGGTGCCGGCGCAGCCACCGTCGCCGCCATCCTGCACGGCAAGATCAACTGCACCGGCAGGCGCATCGCCGCCATTGTCAGCGGAGGCAACATCGACGTCGGCATTCTTTCGCGCATTATCGAGCGCGGCCTGGCCAAAGATGGACGCCTCATCCGCCTGCGTATCCATCTGCCCGACTACCCCGGCGCTCTGCACACACTTACCGGAGTCCTTGCCGACCACCGCGCCAATATCGTCGAAACCTCGTATGACCGCAAGTTCGGAGTCGATCTCGGCTACTCCGCCATTGACATGACGATGGAGACCCGTGGCAACGAACACGTGGAGAACCTTCTCACCGCGCTCGCCAGTTCCGGTTACCAGTTCGAGCGCATTCAGTAGCCTGGGCGCCTGCGTCGCCTCCGGGACAAGGCGTTCATGCCTGCTTCGCGGTAACATTTAGTCATGTCTCTAGTCTGGCTGGTTGAATGCAAAGTCTGCGCCCTGCGCTTCCCACTGCTCCCGCGTGAGGCGGTCAGCGGAAAAAGCACCGAGTCGTTGATCCGCAATACTGCGGTGGGACGCTTCGAGTGTCCCCACTGTCACGAATTTCAAGATTACTCGACCGATGACTTCATCCCCGGCGAGGGCATGATCGTGCCTTCGCGTGAGGAGGAATGATGCGCGCCGCTGCACCCTTCGCATTGGGTGCGTGAACGGAAATGGCCGGAGCAGAAGCTCCGGCCAAGCCGCAGTACAACGAAAGATCGATCCTACCTCTTTAGAACCGTGCAGACCGAAGCGCAAATCGCGCCGCCGATATTAAACGTAGCCGCCACATTCGCGTTCTTCTTCTGCAAGCCTTGCGATGCGCGCCCCATCAGTTGCGTGTAGCACGTTGCCAGCATGGCAATGCCGGTTGCTCCAATCGGGTGACCTTTGGCAATCAGCCCGCCGGAGAGATTGATACCGCACTCGTGATCCGGGGCATCCGGGCGCGCCTTCCCTTCCACCCAGTATTTTGCGCCTTCGCCGGGCTTTGCCCTGCCGATCACCTCAGTGGCGATCGCGCCCATCACGGTAAAGCAGTCATGCACCTCCGCCACGTTCACATCCTGCGGCGTCACTCCGGCCATCTCATAGGCCTTCTGCATCGCCTTGTAGGCTCCGGCGGGGCGCAGAACGTCGCGTCCTGCCATGAGCAGCGGGTCGGTTGCCTGTGCATACCCGGCGATCTCAACGGCGTCGGCTTTGCTTACTCCCAGCTTCTTTAAACCTTCTTCTGTCGCCAGAATCAGTGCCGCGTATCCATCGGTGACCTGCGAACAGTCGTAGGTTTTCAGCGGCAGGCCATCGACGATGTAGCGATTGATGCCCTCAATCTTCAACACGTCGTCGAGCGTAACCTTCACTTTGTTCATCTGCGCGATCGGACTCTTATTGCCGTTGGCATACTCTTCCACGGCAATGGTTCCCAGATCGGCTTCCGTCACCTTGTAACGCTTGAGGTAACAGTCCATGATTTCGGCAAACAGGTGGGGGAAAACGTATTGCTTGCCCGGGCGCTCGTCAGGGTGCGAGTACATGCCCAGCGCCTGTCCGACATGTTTTCCATCCGCCTTGCCCTCGGCATCGCGCATTTTCTCATAGCCCATGGCAACACCGGTCTCGCCCCATCCGGCCTGTAGTTTCAGAATCGTGGAGAGCACGGCCTGTCCACCGGAGGCGCAGGCATTCTCCACGCTCTCAATCGGTTTGCCGGCCATTCCCGGTACCGCTGCAAGCAACCCGGAGACCAACCCCTGTTCATTGAGGGAAATATTGCATGCTGCCCCTACCGCACCCACATCCAACAGCGAGGGATCGGTGTTGATTTCCCGGCAGACGCCCTCAATGGCGTTTTTGGCGATATCGGGAACCGTCATCCCTAAAAGCTTGCCGAACTTGGACTGGTGACTCGCAGCTATGTAGATCCGTTTCATCGTGATTTGATCTCCCCCAGATCTTCTATCAAAGATGCGCGACAACGATTGTAAGATTCTGGACCTAGAATCCATTCTAATTGCAATGAGAGGAAAAAGACGCTTTCTGAAAGCCCTTGCCCGCGGCGGCAACGCGATAGCGCAAAAAGAAGCCGGGAAGCGTAACTCCCCGGCCCGGATCACGTTCTTGCACTCTGTCGGGCGGAAACCAGCTCGCCCGATTTTACCGCCGCGAGCTTTTCCTCCAGCCACTTCATCCACTCATCCAGGCCGTCGCCCTCGCTTGAGGTCTCGAGAATCTGAATACCAGGATGCACCGATCTCGCATGGGTCTTCGCCAGCTCGGCGTCAAAGGGAACATACGGCAGCAAGTCCACCTTGCTCAGAATCATCAGCTCGGACTTTACGAAGATTGCGGGATATTTCAGCGGCTTGTCTTCGCCTTCGGTCACAGAGAGCATCACGATTTTAAAGTGCTCGCCGAGATCGTAACTGGTCGGACACACCAGGTTGCCGACGTTTTCGATGATCAGCATGTCGAAGCTCTCCAGCGGCCACTCCGCCAGGTGGCGCTCGATCATCTTCGCGTCGAGATGGCAGGTGCCTCCGGTGATGATCTGCTTGACCGGAAAGCCCCATTGCGCCAGCCGGGTGGCGTCGTTCTCCGTTTGCAGGTCGCCGGTGAGCAGCACCACGCGCCTGCTCTTGTCCATACGCTCCAGAGTGCGCTCCAGCAGCGTGGTTTTGCCTGAGCCGGGCGAGCTGATGATGTTGATCACCAGGATTTTGTGCTGCCGAAAGTTTTCGCGCAGCTCCTCGGCAATCTTCTGATTCTCGTTCAGCACCTTCTTCTCAACCACGATCTGGCTCATTCTTCCTCCACCTCGACATATGCGATCTGAAGCTCTTCTCCAGCGATGGTGATGGTAGCGGCCTCGCCGCACATGGGACAGGCGGTGGCCCAGTTCTCCGCCCTGAACTCCGCCTTGCACCCAGGACAGCGCTGCCGCCGCTCCACCTGTTCGATTTCCAGGGCCAGCGATTCCCAGTCCGTGTCCTTTACGATGCACTCAAAGCCAAAGCGCAGGCAGTCCACATCCACGCCCGCCAGCTCTCCCACGCGCAATCCAACTTTGGAAAAGTGCGCCCCCGCGTGCTGCTTCTGCAGTTCGTCCAGCTGCTCCAGAACCGAAGAAACAATGGAAAGCTCGTGCATCAAGGCCCCTGCTAATCCGTGCTGTGCTGATTTGTATCCTCTCATCAACGCTTTGGCTGTGATGGCGCGCACAGCTTCGGCGGATGTTCCAGCGCGGTAGAATTCAGATTTACCCGGAGCGCACATGTCGGAACACTCTTTGCACAGCCATCTTCCAGATCCAAATGACTCACAAGCATGGGCCCGCTATGTTGAAGATTTTCGCAAATCTGCGCACAACAGTGTGGACTGGATTGCCGAGTACCTCGGCAATATTCGGAGGTATCCTGTCCTGCCCACCATGCAACCCGGCGAACTCATGGACGCACTTCCGACGCACGCACCCGAGCAGGGCGAGAGCTTCGACTGCATCCTCGAGGATTTCCGCAGCAAGATTCTTCCCGCTGTGACGCAGTGGAATCATCCCGGCTTTCTGGCTTACTTCGGCACCACGGCATCCACCCCGGGCATACTCGCCGAATTGTTGATCGCCGCGATGAACACCAACGGCCTGCACTGGAAGACCTCGCCCGCCGTAGCAGAGTTGGAGCAGGTAGCGCTGGGCTGGCTTCGCCAATGGCTCGGCCTTCCGCCGGAATTTTTCGGAATCATCTACGACACCGCCTCGACCAGCACCATGCACGCGCTCATCTGCGCCCGCGAATTCGCGCAGCCGGAGAGCCGCGAACAAGGATCTCGCGGCAACCTAGTCGTCTATACCTCAGAGCAGGCGCACTCCTCGGTCGAGAAGGGCGCAATGGCCATCGGCATCGGCCTCAAGAACGTACGCAAGGTTGCAACCGACGCGGAGTTCCGCATGAAGATCGGCGCTCTTCGCGCGCTCGATTGAAGCCGACCTTCGCGCAGGACTCAAGCCCTGCTGTATCGTCGCCACCATTGGCACCACCTCCACCACTTCCGTGGATCCGGTCGCAGAGTGCGCCCAGGTTGCGGAAGAATTCGGCCTCTGGCTGCACGTCGATTGCGCCTACGCCGGCCCCTGCGCCCTGCTGCCCGAGTGTGCCGAATACTTCGTGGGCATCGAGCGCGCCCACTCGATCGTCACAAATCCGCACAAGTGGCTGATGACTCCGATGGATCTCAGCGCCTTCTACACCCGCAAGCCGCAGATGCTGCGCCAGGCGCTCTCGCTGGTGCCCGAGTACCTGCGCGCCTCCGAAGACCCGCGTGCCGTGCATCTGATGGACTACGGCGTGCCGCTCGGCCATCGCTTCCGAGGACTGAAACTGTGGTTCATCCTTCGCTACTTCGGCCGCGAAGGCGTGATGGAATTTCTCCGCCGCCACAACCAGCTTGCGCGCGAATTCGCCGCATGGATCGATGCCGACCCACGCTTCGAGCGCGTCGCGCCCGTTCCCTTCTCCGTGGTCTGCTTCCGGCTGCGCGGCAGCGACGAGCAAAATAAAACGCTGCTGGAAAGCGTGAACCAGAGCCGGAGCATCTTCCTCTCACATACCGCACTTAACGGCCAGTTCGTCATCCGCATCGCCATCGGTAACATCGCGACCGGACAGCAGGACATTGAACTGGCATGGAAGCTGATACGGGATGCGGCGGAAGAGGTGGAAAAAGCTAACCCATTCGGGGCGCCCCGCTCGCCGATTAACCCCGTTCAAGCACAACGGTTGCAGGCACAGTTAAAGTTGAACTGCCACAGTCGCTACGCCCAATAAGTCCGGTCCAGCGTGCGGTATTGGATTGCCTCGGCGATGTGCTTGGCTTCCAGATGTTCGGCGCCTTCCAGGTCGGCGACGGTGCGCGAAACTTTCAGGATGCGGTCGTGGGCGCGGGCGCTCAGTCCCTGCTGGGTCATGGCGCGCTCCAACAAGCGCTCGCAATCGGCGGAAAGATCGCAGAAGGTGCGAATCTGCCGCGAGCCCATCTGTGCGTTGGCGAAGAATTTTTCTCCTGCTCCGCGGAAGCGCTGCAACTGCCGGTCGCGCGCTCGCAACACGCGGTCGCGGATCGAGACCGAGGGCTCGGCCTGCACGTTCGAGCGCAGCTCCTTGTAGTTCACCGCAGGCACGTCGATGTGAATGTCGATTCGGTCGAGCAGCGGTCCGCTGATCTTCGAGATATAGCGCTGAATCATCGGCGGAGTGCATTTGCATTCGCGCGCGCGGTCGTTGAAGAAGCCGCAGGGACAGGGGTTCATCGCCGCCGCCAGCATGAAGCGCGCCGGAAAGGTCAGCGACATCGCGGCGCGCGCGATCGAAACCGTTCCATCCTCCAGCGGCTGCCGCATCACCTCCAGCACGTTGCGCGGGAACTCCGGCAACTCGTCGAGAAAGAGCACGCCATTGTGCGCCAGCGAAACTTCTCCGGGACGCGGCACGGCTCCGCCGCCGATCAGTCCGGCGTCGCTGATGGTGTGGTGCGGCGAGCGGAACGGCCGCACGCCAACCAGTCCCGAGCCGCCGTCCAGCACTCCGGCTACGCTGTGAATCTTGGTGGTCTCCAGCGCTTCCTCAAAGGTGAGCGGCGGAAGGATCGTCGGCATGCGCTTGGTGAGCATCGTCTTGCCGCCGCCCGGAGGCCCGATCATCAGGATGTTGTGGCCGCCTGCGCAGGCAACTTCCATGGCGCGCTTGGCCGTGTGCTGGCCGCGCACGTCCTTGAAGTCCACCGCGATAGTGCTCGACCTGTTCGAGCAGCGCCTGGCTATCCACCACCAGCGGCTCGGGGCCTTGTCCGGTGTTGATCAGGCGCACCACGTCGAGCAGGCTCTTCATCGGAAAGACCTTCACGCCCTCGACTACGGCGGCCTCGCGGGCATTCTGCTCCGGCACCAGCAGGTTCGGAACTTTGCGCGCGCGTGCGGCCACGGCGATCGGCAGCGCGCCGCGCACCGGGCGCAGCCCACCGTCCAGCGAGAGTTCGCCCACGATCACGAACTCGCCGAGTTCGCGCTTGTTCAGTCCGCCATAGGCGCCAAGGATTCCCAGGGCCATCGGCAGATCGAAGCCCGAGCCCTCTTTTTTCAAATCTGCCGGAGCCAGGTTGATGGTGATGTGCGTGGGAGGAATGTCGTAGCCGCAATTTTTCAGGGCGGCGCGAATGCGCTCGCGGCTCTCGCGCACCGCAGTGTCCGGCAGACCGACGGTGGTGAAGTGGTCCTCGTTCATCTTGACGCCGGAGACATCGACTTCCACGTCGATCAGGTTCGCGTCGATGCCGTACACGGCCGCGCTCAGGGTCTTGAAGAGCATAAAAATGCCACCCTCATGCAGGCCGCGAAGTCCTTGCCCGCGAATCGTTTGATGCTTTGAAGATCGTTGGTAATTCTACGGTATGTTCTCACCGGCATCCAAGGTTCAAAGTCTCCAGGGATTCACCGTCGAAGGCACAGATTCGTCGTTCGGCCTGCGGCAACCGGATCGTATCCCGGCAGGATCCTCGTCGCAAACCTGAGCCGACTTTGCTAAACTTGATGCAGCCCTGAAACCAGAATGCGCCTTCAACCCGCATCGCAGATTAACCTGCTGCATCTAAATGAGATGGCCCTTCTGGCGGAACGCACCCCGTCAGGATGAGGGTGAGGTATATGCAATGGCGACCATCGGCAGACGTGAGCAAGAGATTCTAACCGCCATCGTCGAGACCTACATCTCGACCGGTGAGCCGGTTGGCTCGCGCACGCTGGCACGGCGCAACCGCGAGGGACTGAGCGCGGCAACGATTCGAAATGTGATGGCGGACCTGGCCGAGGCCGGATTGCTGGCCCAGCCGCATACCTCGTCCGGGCGCGTTCCATCGGTGGAAGGCTATCGCTACTATGCGGAGAGGCTCTCCGGCGAGGCGAGTCTGAAGCCGGATGACGAACAGACCATTCAGCGATATTTTCAGGGCGTAAACGAAGTTCAGGATTTTATGGAGCGCACCTCGCATGTGCTCTCGCTGATCTCCTCAGGTGTGGGCGTGGCGGTGACCTCGACCGGACCGCGCAAGGCGCTGGAGCACGTTCATTTCCAGCGGATGGGCGAGCAGCGTGTGCTGGCCGTGGTGGTTACGCGCAGTGGCGTAGTGCATGACCGGGTGCTGCGTATCCCGCGCGATGTGAGTCAAGCCGAACTGGACCTGGCGGCGCGCTACATCAATGACAACTTCCGCGGTTGGATGATCGAAGACGTGCGCCGCGAGTTGGAGCGGCGCATCGAACAAGAGCGCAGCGAGTACGATCGGCTGATGAACTCGGTGGCTCAGCTATACCAGAGCGGCGCGCTGGCCACGAAGGACGAAGCGGCTGAGGTCTTCGTAGAAGGCACGGCAAACCTGGTCTCCAGCGAGAATGACAGCGAGCGTCTGCGCCAGTTGCTGAAGACACTGGAGGAGAAGACCCGTATCGTCGAGTTGCTCTCCTCCTATGTGGATACGCGTCAGGAAGCGGTGCGCGTGATCATAGGACTGGATGAAACGATGCCGGATCTGAGCAGCTTTGTGCTCATCGGCGCGCCCGCCCGCAGCGGGCAGGAGATTCTGGGACGACTGGCCGTCATCGGCCCAACGCGAATGGATTATCAGCACACCATCACCGCCGTGTCTTACATTGCACGGCTTTTCGATAAGCTACTAAATGACTCGGAATAAAAACATCATGGCAAAAGAAGACATTCAGAATACGCCAGATCGATGTGGAGCATGAACTTCCACAGGGCGACGCGAAGCGAAGATACGGTCAGCACGCAGCCGGCCGAGATTGAGAAGTTGAAATCGGAAAACGCGCTTTACCTCGACCGTCTGGCGCGCCTGCAGGCGGAGTTCGAAAACTTCCGCAAACGCAGTCAGCGCGAGCAGCAGGAGTTCCGTGAATATGCGCTCAGCGAGACTTTGAAGCAACTGCTTCCGATTCTGGACAGCCTGGATCGCGCGCTGAAATTGGAGGGCATATCCCGCTGAGGACCTCCGCTCCGGCGTGGAGCTGATCGACCGCCAGTTCCACGACGTGCTGACGCGGCTCGGGGTGAACCGATTACGGCCCAGGGACAGCCCTTCGATCCCAGCCAGCACCAGGCGATCCAGATGGTGCGAAACCGGCGAAGTTCCGGACCATCATGTGATCGACGAATTGCAACGCGGGTACCGCCTTCGCGACCGCGTTCTGCGCCCCGCCATGGTGCGTGTGGCTCAGAAACCGAACGAATAAACTGGATCCGGCGCTCCATTGCGCCACGGAGGACGACCGCTCCGGCGGTCTTTTTTGAACACTGGCTACTAACGTTAAACGCGATTATTACGAAGTTCTCGGCGTCACCCGCAACTCATCGGATGCCGAAATCAAGAGCGCCTATCGCAAGATGGCGCTGCAGCATCACCCGGACCGCAATCCTGGCGACGACATATCCGAAGAGCGCTTCAAGGAGTGCAGCGAGGCATACGCCGTGCTCAGCGATCAGCAGAAGCGCGCCGCCTACGACCGCTTCGGCCATGACGCCTTCACCAACGGCGGCGGCGGACAGGGGCAGAGCGGTTTCCAGCAGGTGGATCTCAGCGACCTGTTCGGAGAGATGTTCGGCTTCGGCGATCTGTTCGGCAACGCTGGAGGACGCGGCGGACGCCGCTCGCGCGCGCAGCGTGGAGCCGATCATCCGCGAAGACCTTACCATTGCCTTTGAAGACGCGGCATTCGGAGTGGAGAAGGAAGTTACGATCCGTCGCCATGAGTTATGCGACGCCTGCAATGGCACCGGCGCCGCTGGAGGCAAGGCCCCGAGCCAATGCCGCCAGTGCAACGGTCATGGGCAGGTACGTTATCAGCAGGGATTCTTCAGCGTGGCGCGCACCTGTCCGGTCTGCCAGGGCACGGGTACCATGATCGAGAATCCGTGTACCACATGCAAGGGCCATCGCAGGCTGACTCGCACCCACACCATGCAGGTGAAGGTGCCGCCGGGCGTGGAGGACGGAACCCGCATTCTCTATACCGGACACGGCGACGCCGGCCTCGACGGCGGTCCCGCGGGCGACGTCTACGTCGTGCTGCACGTGACCGAGCATCCGTTCTTTGAGCGCGACGGCAAGGACTTGCATTGCGCCATACCGATCTCCTTCACCCAGGCTGCTCTCGGCGCCAAGGTGACGATTCCAACGCTGGAGGGCGAAGCCACACTCGACATTCCCGCCGGCACGCAGAGCGGAACCAGCTTCCGCGTGCGTAAGCGGGGCATGCCGGTGCTCAACAGCAGCGGGCGCGGCGACCTGTACGTGGAAGTGAAGGTCACGACTCCGGAGAAGCTCACGCGGCAGCAGCGCGAATTGCTGGAGCAACTGGCGCAGACCCTGGGGCAGGAGAATCAGCCGCAGAGACGCAGCCTGCTCAACAAAGTTAAGGACATGTTCAACTGACAGTCCTGGTCAGCAATCCAAGGGCGCGGAATTTTCTCCGCGCCCTTTTTCTTTTCAATTGCGCCGCGGGGAATTCAATTGCTTGGAAAGCTCCCGCCACTTGCTTTAGGCTGAAGGCATGACACGCCGCCGCTGGATTGCCGACAAATTCTCTGACGATCACGCTGAACTTCTGGGACCCAATGCCGCGCACCTGGCGAAGGTGCTGCGGGCGCGCGTGGGTCAGGAGTACGACATCGTCTGCGGCGAGCGGGTGCGCCTGGGAATCATTGAATCGGTCTCCGAAGAGCGCGTGGAGTTTGCCCTGGGCGATGCGGTATTGGAGCGCCTCGAAGAACGAAGCGAGCCACGACTCGACCGTGAGATCGTGCTGGTGATGGCCATCTACAAGTTCGACCGGATGGAGTGGGCGATCGAAAAATGCACCGAGCTGGGCGCGACGCGGATTATTCCGGTAGTCGCGCGGCGCACCGACACACATCTCGCAGGAGCGGCGGCTAAACGAGTGGAGCGCTGGCGGCGCATCGCGCATGAGGCGGCACAGCAATCGCGCCGTCTGCGTCCACCGCAGATCGATGAAGCGGTGAAGCTGAAATCCGCGTTGACACTGGAAGCTCCGACGCGCCTGCTTCTCAACGAAAATGAGCGCAGTAAAAAAATTCGCGAAGCACTGTCGGAAGCGGCCATGCCGGTAATTTTTGCCGTTGGACCCGAAGGTGGATGGGCAGACGAGGAGCTCTCACAATTCAGCGCCGCGGGATGGCGCAGCGTGACCATGGGCTCGACGATTCTGCGTGCCGAGACCGCTGCGATTGCAGCCATGTCCGCCGCGGTCGCGATTCTGGATTGATGATGAAGTGCGTTTTACCCGCATAAACACGAGAGGGGAACGCTTTCGCGCTCCCCTCTCGTGTAGCCTTTTTGTGAAACGTTATTACTTCTTCTTTGCGGCTTTCTTGGCGGCCTTCTTTACAGCCTTCTTCGCAGCTTTCTTGGTTGCCATGACTATTCTCCCTTGAACAATCTTGGATTGTAACTGCAACGCAAACGTTGCAATTGCTAGTTGTATATGTTGATTACAAATGCATGTCAAGAAAAAAAAGAAAAATGCGTACGCATCTTACACGCACGCGTCTCGAAATTGACTCGTTTTACAGTGTCTAACGTAACGCTCGCAGCAGCAATCCTGAGATTGTGTCTTGTAGAGTGTGTGCCATCATTGCCGGACGCAGGCTGTTTCGCAGCAGGCTCATGATGCCGAAGGCGAGGCCGAGCAGAGCAATCAGCAGCATACGCTGCGGCCCCTCGTATCCGTGCCCGAGGCCGAACAAAATACTCACCGCTACGACAGCAGTCCAGCGGTTGCGCAGCAATCGAGTAAACTGCTTCTGCAAATAACCGCGGAAGAGGATCTCTTCACAGAAGCCCGCCGTAGCACTCAGACAGATCCACAGAACCACTTCGAGGCCGCTCTGCGGTGCGAGGAAACCTATCTGCTTGCGTGCTTCCTCGATGTTGCCGGAGTGGTCCATTCGCATGGCAAGGGCAGCCACGGCAATCACCAGCAAGGCGCCGAACCATACAGAGACCGCAAGCGCAATGTCGGAGAAAAAATCTCCGATGCGCTTCCATCGTCCGCCAATCAACCCATGCAGGGTGAGACCGGAGCGGCGCAGCCCCCACCACACATACCCGGTGAGAAGCCACTCGTAAATCATGGTGGAAATGTAGATGCGCACCTGGGCATGGCCGGAGTGTATGCCGTGACCGCTCCTGGCATTCAGCAGGCTGAAGCCGCCCAGCACAAAGAGCAGCAGGGCGGTATGCCAATAAGGAATGGGATGGTTCTCCGGCGCAATCGCGGCATTCAGCCCACCGCCGGGCGTGCCGTCGCGTGCAGTGCCGGGCGTGGTGCTTTCCATGCTTCTCCTTGCGCGATTGAGCCGGAATTAGTCGATGCTGAGAACGCTGCCGCCGCTACTGCTCTTCAGCTCTTCTATCCGCGCTAGAACCTTGCGCGCGAATGCGAAGAGACTCTTGGCATTGTTCGCCTGCTCGCCAGCCAAGACTACGGGATGGCCGGAGTCTCCACCCTCGCGAATGGTGGGATCGAGTTCGATGCGTCCGAGGAACGGCACATTGTACTGCTCGGCCGTGCGCTCACCGCCGCCGCTGGAGAAAACATCGATCTCGTGATTGCAGTGCGGACAGACGAAGTAGCTCATGTTCTCAGCAATGCCGAGGATTTCGACGCGCACCTGATTGAACATCTCGATGGCCTTGCGTGCGTCCTGCAGCGCAACGCCGGAAGGTGTGGTGACCACGATTGCGCCGGTCAACGGCACGGTCTGGGTCAGCGAGATCACTACGTCGCCGGTGCCGGGAGGAAGATCGACGATTAGATAGTCGAGTTCGCCCCAGGCCACCTGCTGAAGGAATTGCTGGATCACCCCGTGCAGCATGGGACCACGCCAGACCAGCGGCTTATCTCCACGGTTCAGATACCCGACGGAGATCACGCGAACGCCAAAAACCTCGGGGGGAACGATGCTGTTGTCGGCCGTCAGCTCAGGATCGCCGGTTGTGCCCAGCATCAGCGGAACGTTCGGCCCATAGATGTCAGCATCAAGGAGTCCCACCTTGAAGCCAAGGCGCGCCAGCGCCAGCGCAAGATTGACGGCGAGCGTGGTTTTGCCGACTCCGCCCTTGCCGGAACCGACAGCAATGATGGACTTGACACCGGGAATTGACTGCGGCCCCTCGGGCTGCGGACCGCTTGAATGTGAATGCATGTGCAAAGCAGGTTTCCTCGTAGTAATGTCTGCGACTTTAGATTATACCGGGAAGACTCGAGCGAAGCGTCACAGAGAAATTGCTCTGTCGCGGACTAGAATGGCTCAAGCAAGAGGAACGGCCATGGCGAGGAAGGTTGTCGCAATCGTCGGCAGCTATCGCAAGGGCGGCACCGTGGATATGGCGGTCGATGCGGTGCTGGCCGGCGCACGCGAGCGCGGGGCAGACTCGAACAAAATCTATCTCCGCGACCAGCACATCGAATACTGCCGCAACTGCCGCGCTTGCACCCAGGCGAGGGGCAAGGCGCTAGGCGAGTGCGCGATTCACGACGACATGGCGGCGATCCTCGATGAGATCGAGAGCGCAGACGCCGTGGTGCTGGGCTCGCCGGTGAACTTCTACAACGTGACCGCCGTATTCCGCACCTTCCTCGAGCGGCTCCTCGGCTGTGTCTACTGGCCCTGGGGACAAGCGTCTCCGCAACCGCGATCGAAGGCACTGCCTCGTAAGGCGGTGCTCATCGCATCGTCTGCGGCTCCGGGATTTCTGTTGCCGCTCGCCACGGGAGCTCCCAGGGCGCTGCGCGTTGCGGCCAATTGCCTCGGCGCGCGTCCGGTGGCAAGGCTCTGGATCGGACTGTCTGCGCAGAGCGCCACGGCTCAGCTCTCGCCGAGAGTGTTGCGGCGCGCGCGCAGGATCGGACAGCAGCTGTGGCCGTGATGCATCTTCAGCATTCGCGATGATCTTGTTTCAGAACAAATCGCCCGGCCGAGGCCGGGCGATTTGTTCTAAACGAAAGGCAGAGTACGAGAGACGGTTAGAGACTGCTCATGTTGGAAAGGAAGTCTCCGTTGACGCGCGTCTTGCCGAGTTTATCGATCAGCAACTCCATCGCTTCAACCGGCGAGAGCGGATTGAGAACGCGTCGCAAGACCCAGATGCGCTGCAGGTCGTCCTTGGCCTGAAGCAGCTCTTCCTTACGGGTGCCAGAGCGCTGAATGTCAATGGCCGGAAAGACCCGCTTGTCGCTGAGCTTGCGGTCGAGAATGACTTCCATGTTGCCGGTGCCCTTGAACTCTTCGAAGATCACGTCATCCATGCGGCTTCCGGTTTCAATCAGCGCCGTGGCGATGATGGTGAGTGAGCCGCCTTCTTCGATATTGCGGGCGGCGCCGAAGAAACGCTTCGGACGCTGCAAGGCGTTGGAGTCCACGCCGCCGGAGAGCACCTTGCCCGAGGGCGGAACAATGGTGTTATAGGCGCGCGCCAGACGCGTAATCGAATCCAGCAGAATCACCACGTCTCGCTTGTGTTCAACCAGGCGCTTGGCCTTTTCGATCACCATCTCCGCAACCTGAACGTGACGGGCGGCGGGCTCGTCGAAGGTCGAGCTGATGACTTCGCCCTTCACCGAACGCTGCATGTCCGTAACTTCTTCGGGACGTTCATCGATGAGCAGAACGATCAGCACCACTTCCGGATGATTTGCCGTGACCGAGTTGGCAATGTTCTGCAGCAGCATGGTCTTGCCGGTTCGCGGCGGGGCGACGATGAGACCGCGCTGGCCCTTGCCGATGGGAATCAGCATGTCCATGACGCGAGCGCTCATGTTGTCGCGCACGGTTTCCAGCTTGAGACGCTCCTGCGGATAGAGCGGCGTCAGATTGTCGAAGAGAATCTTGTTGCGGGCCTCGTCGGGCGACTCGAAGTTAACGGCCTCGATCTTGACCAGCGCAAAGTATTTCTCTCCCTCGTGGGGAGGCCGCACCTGGCCGCTGACGGTGTCACCGGTCTTCAGGTCGAACTTGCGGATCTGCGAGGGCGAGACATAGATGTCGTCGGGGCCGGGCAGGTAGTTGTAATCCGGGGAGCGAAGGAAGCCGTAGCCGTCGGGAAGGATTTCGAGCACGCCTTCGGCGAAGATGTGGCCTTCTTTTTCGCTCTGAGCCTGCAGGATTTTGAAGATTAGGTCCTGCTTGCGAAGGCCGCTCGAACCAGGGAGGTCGAGTTCGCGAGCGATCTTGGTCAGCTCGGTAATGTTCTTTTCTTTGAGTTCAGCGATCGTCATGTCCACCTACGGAATGTTTTTCGAGAGGAAGGAATCAGGTGCGCCGCAAAGCGCCGGGAATGTGGTTACCGTTAAACCGGGCTCGGCTCACGAGCAACCATTTGGCTGGAAAACCGGCCGAAGCCCTTATTGGCCGGTGGGGGGTTCACGGCTGATGCTGCGAACTGGTCCTGCAAACTGCGTGTTTCGTACTTCCTGTTGCTATCCCTTGTTATTGCTATCCCTTGCGGCTGCCGCTCATGCGGCATGCCGCAAGGTGAAATTCTGGAACTCCAGCCGCTAAGCGGCGCGACGCTGCGCCTCTTTTGCATTCACCGGGTCGGCCATCACATTGGCGCGCTCATTGTCGGAGATGCGGTTCAGAACATCATTCGTCGTGTCCTGAATGCGGGTATTCGGTTTGTGAAACTTGCGAGTTGCCTTGGAAGCAATCTGGCAGAGCATATAACGATTCTGTAGCGTATGTAAAGCTTCAAAGACTTTATCTGAACGCATGACTTCTCCTTATGCATCAACCTTGCTGGCGTTCAACACCGTTTTCCAAGGTCAACGTAACTGGCTGTTTGTTTCGCTGTGCACGATGGTAGATTCTGCCGGCCGTATCACTTCTTCTTGGATAGATGCGAAGCATTTATGGTGCGTCGCTCAATCTGGAGCAGAACAATGCCTCTGATTGGCCGACTCCCGACCCTCACGCGTCAGGTATTGCAGGACGCAACAAGGGTGACCTCCTGATCAGTAATCTGAACCTGTTTTGCTTGGAGGATCTTGCCTTAGCCCATGTAGCTCCGGGCTTGCAATGAACGGCCGGACGAACTCACCCTTCCATGGTGCCGGACAATTTGTACATTAAAACTTTGTAGAGCTCAGGTCAACATTATTTTTTCTGACTTAACTTATTGATTCTTATGAATCAGAAAAGCGCATTGGCAAAGCTCAAGCGCGATTTGCCGCTACTGCGGCACTATTGGCGAGCGTGGGAGGGGTCAGACGTGCGCGCCACATTCAAGTCCAGATGCACGTTCTGCCCGGCATTCCTATCCGGCGGATAGCAGTTTTGGTCGGCATTGTAACTGGCCGCGCAGGCGGCGGTGAACTGCGCGCGCCGCGGCGATTGGGCGAACTGCCAGATGTCGGCAAAGGGCGATCCACTGCCTGCGGGCGGCGGAGGCGCTTTGGGAAAGACGCAGCCAGGCGAGGGCGGACAGGCGTCATTGGCGACCCAGAAGACGAGCTCGCGCCCTGCCGCCGAGTTATGCAAGTCGCTCGCCGTGCTGATCACGGTTCCATCCGGCTCGGTAACCTCGATACCCGAGCAATAAATTCCCGCACGAAAACCGGCTCGCCTCACCGCATTGGCCCAAGCGAATACGTATTTTTTCTGCTCGTCGAGCATTCGCCCACCCTCCTCCTGGTCGAGAAAGATCACGCTACCGTGGGAGAACCCTTCAGCCTTTGCGGCCCGCACGGCCGCCGCGCCATCGGCGGCACCGGGATTGGTAACACCCTTCAACTCGGTGTAGGCGCGACCGTTGTAGAGCAAAAGAAAGCCAAAGCCCGCGCCCTCAACCGTGATTCGTTTGCCCTGCCAGCTATTGGCACGAGCACCGGGCGGGTTGTTCAGCCAGTAGCCGGTGAAGTCGAAGCTCTTGCGCAGAGCCGGCAGATTGCCGTCGCCGGGATAATCGTTGCGATCGAATCCGAGATAGACCGTGGGGGCGCCGGAGCGATGCCCGCCCACGTGTAACGCTGCGCCGTCGGCCGCCGGGCCACGCTGCGAAACCGACGTGCCCAGGGCCAGCCCCGCCACGCTCAGCAATAGAGCCGCGGACAGCTTATTCATAGGAACAGTGTAAGGCAGCGTGAGACTTCGAAACAGACCTGACGAGCCTGCTTTCAGAACATTGGAATTAGAACGCGAAAGACATTTGAGTTTGAAGGCGCGGTTCGCACTGAAGTCAGTGCAAGGTGGAGAATAGCTTGTGACAACAAAGGTTTGGCGGAGCCTTCGCGGCGTTTTCGCAAGGCATTTCCACATTCGTGTTGAAAACCTCTGCATTTTTTGCGACTGCCCATCTTGACCGCCGAGTACAATCGGGTCCCGAAAAGTGAGCGCCCGCCCAAGGTAATAGTTCTGTCATAACCGTTTGCAGCTCGCGCAAACCGAATCTGCCCATTGCCCCCAGCAGGCAACTGCGATTAAACTTCGGAACATTGACCCGCTGCGACCTGCCGGATCGAAGTATCAACGCCTGAGTTTGGGGTGGGGATATTCGCAGGCACACACAGGAGAACGCTTTTTGCTGTACCTCCACGCACTTGGACATTTTCATCCCGAGACGGTTCTGGACAATCACTTTCTGTCATCTCTAGACATCGGGGTGGACGTGAAATGGATTGAGGACCGGGTTGGCATCGTTGAGCGGCGCACCACGCTGCCGCTGGATTATCTTCGGCAGACGCGCAACCAGGACCCACGCGCCGCGACCGAGGCGGCACACACCACGGCGAGCCAGATGTCGGCTCGTGCGACGAAGATGGCGCTGGAGCGTGCCGGGATCGAGGCCTCGCAAGTGGGGATGATTATCTCCGGCGGATGCTCACCCGAGATGCAGATTCCCGCTGACGCCAGCCGCGTTGCCGCAGAGCTTGGCATCGCCGCAACCTGCTTCGACCTACAGTCAGCCTGCTCGAGTTTCGCCGCACAGATTCACTTCCTCAACCAGATGCGTCCTGAGGCGCTGCCAGATTACGTACTGGTGATCAACAGCGAATGCTTTACCCACACCATCAACTATAATGACCGGCGCCAGGCCGTACTCTTCGGCGATGCGGCTGCCGCGGCCATTGTCTCCTCGCGCGTGCCTGCGCCTTCGGTGATCTCGCAAACCAGCTTTGACAGCGACCCCTCCGGACAGCACCAGATCATTATTCCCACCGGCGGACACTTTGCGCAGGAAGGCCCCGCGGTGCAGGTCTTCGCCATCCGAACTACAACCGACATCGTGAAATGCTTGCAAGCCTCGGTGCCGCCCTCCGAGAACCGCCGTCAGATATTCATCGGGCATCAGGCCAATCTGCGCATGCTGGAGAACGTCTGCAAGCGCACCTCAATTGCACCGGAAGATCACTACGCCAACATTACTATGTTCGGCAACTGCGGCGCGGCGGGCGCGCCCACTGTGCTCTCACAGAACTGGGACGAGTTGCGCAATACAGTAATCCATGTGGCGGTGGTCGGCTCTGGCCTGGCCTGGGGCGGAATGCGCATTTCGCGCGCCTAACCTAGTCACTCGCAAAAGTGCGCTACAGATCAATGCAGGAAAGAAGTCCCAAGCGCCTGAACCTTGGGACTTCTTAATTTTGCGGTGCTTTGCTCGCTGCGGTCACGCCTTGGCGGGCTCGGTGACCGGGCTGGTTGGCAATGCCTGCGCTTCCTTGCGCAACTCCTCGAAGAGAACCGTACTCAGATAGCGCTCGCCGAAGCTGGGAATAATGGCGACAATCAGTTTTCCTGCGTTCTCCGGGCGCTGGGCCACCTTCAAAGCCGCAAAAACAGCGGCTCCGGCAGAGATGCCGACCAGCAGCCCTTCTTCCTTTGGCAACCGGCGGGCGTACTCGAGCGCCTCCTCGTTCGTGACCTGGATCACCTCGTCGATCAACTTGGTGTCCAACACGGTTGGGACAAAGCCGGCACCGATTCCCTGAATCTTGTGCGGTCCCGCCTTGCCGCCGGAGAGCACCGGGCTTTCGGACGGCTCCACGGCGATTGCCTTGAACGACGGCTTCTTCGGCTTGATATAACGAGCAACGCCGGTGAGGGTTCCGCCGGTGCCCACGCCGGAGATAAGGATATCCACCTTGCCCTCGGTGTCGTTCCATATCTCAGGGCCGGTGGTGGCGAAATGAATCGCAGGATTGGCGGGGTTGTCGAACTGCTGCGGCATGAATCCATTCGGCGTGTTGGCGAGAATCTCTTCAGCCTTGGCGATTGCGCCCTTCATGCCGTTGGGGCCGGGAGTGAGCACGATCTTGGCGCCGAAGGCCAGCAGGAGCACGCGGCGTTCGAGGCTCATCGTATCCGGCATGGTGAGGATCAATTCGTAGCCCTTCACTGCAGCTACAAACGCCAGCGCAATTCCAGTATTGCCGCTGGTGGGCTCGATGAGAACGGTTTTGCCGGGATGAATTTTGCCATCGCGCTCGGCAGCCTCGATCAGGGCAACTCCGATGCGGTCCTTAACGCTGGCCAGTGGATTTTGGCTTTCCAGTTTCACGGCAACTTTTGCGCGCGCGCCCTGGGTCATTTTGTTGAGGTAAAGCAGCGGCGTGTTTCCGATCAGCTCGGTGATGCTGTTTGCAATTGCCATATCATCTCCAATTGGCCCGCCTGGGCGAACCTAGAAAATTCACAGCGCCTGGAGGCGGCTTTCTCGTTGCAAACCGCACGGCAGGGAAATTGTACAGCGCCCTAGGTATTCCGATGCGCTACAACTGCTTGGGATCAAATAAAAGCGCCGCCCAGAGTCTCTGGCGGCGGTTCGTGAAATCATCCTGACTAATCTCTATTCCACGATCTCGTTTTCGCCAGAAGGCCGCTTACAGCTACAACAGCCGGCACAGGTGCGACATATCTGGCAACGGAGCATCATGATGGCTTTGTTTATAGCCCGTTCCATTTCCGCAGTCAATACCGCAGGTTTGAACCCTGCGTCGGCAGCCAAACTGAGGGCTGCTGTTTCCACGCTGTTCTGACGAAACCGGGTGTACACAGAAGCTGTGTGTAATTGAGCGGCGATTCGACGATAATAACAACGATATTCATCAAGTAAGCATTGAGAAGAGGCTCCCGTGCGCGTTTCCGCTTGTCTTGGCTTTCCGGTTTTAGGGGTCATTTTTCTGGGCGCGGCGATTGCAACTGCTCAGGTTTCCGCTCCGGCGGGAAAGGCTGCTCCGGCTCCCATACGGCACGGTCTGTTGGCGCTTGATGCGGATCTGCAGGCCCTGGCCGAGCACGTCGGACCGTCGGTGGTGACCGTCGATGTCACCGGACTGGCCACGGTGCAGGATCCCAACACGCGGCAGACGACCTATATTGCAAAGGAGGAGGGCGTCGGCTCGGGCATCATCGTCGATCCCTCGGGTTACATCCTGACCAATGCCCATGTCGTGGAGCACGCGACCTCGGTCTCGGTCCTGGTATTTCGCCATCGCAACCAGCAGGAGGGCGGCATTGAAGATGCCGAGCGCTTTGCCGCGACCATCCTGGGGCGTGACGCGCTAACGGATCTGGCACTGCTCAAGGTGGAAGCCCAAGACTTGCCTGCGCTGAAACTTGCCGACTCCGACAAAGTACACGTCGGCGAGCTTGCTCTGGCATTTGGCAGCCCACTCGGCCTGGAAAACACCGTGACCCTGGGCGTCATCAGCTCGACCCAGCGCCAGCTAAAAAGCTCCATCCCGGTGATGTATCTGCAGACCGACGCGGCCATCAATCCCGGCAACTCGGGCGGACCGCTGGTCGATATCAGTGGAGAGGTCATCGGCATGAACACCATGATCGCCTCGCAATCGGGCGGCAGCGAGGGGGTAGGCTTTTCGATTCCCTCCAACACCCTGCGGCTTGTCTATGAGCAATTGCGCAAGCATGGCCACGTGCGCCGGGGATCGATCGGCATTATCGCCCGCGACATCACACCCACGCTCGCCAGCGGTCTTGGCCTGACGCAACAGTCCGGAGTCATCCTGGAAGACGTGGTGCCAAACTCCTCCGCCGACCACTCAGGCTTGCGCCCGGGAGATATCCTGATGGCAGTCGACGGCAAGCCTTTTAAAGATCCGCGAGCGCTTTCGGCATTACTGTTCCAGAAGCGGATCGGCGATATCACTGACTTCAAAATCCTGCGCGGCACCGAAATTTTGTCGCTGAAGGTCCCGGTCACCGAGCGCGAGGGCGATCCGGAGAGCATCCTCGACCCTACACAATCGACAAGCAACATCATCCCCAAACTGGGGATCGTCGGCATTCAGATTACGGATTCAGTCGCGCAGCTGATCCCACCCACGCGCACTCCAGGAGGCATTCTGGTGACGGCGTTGACCGCCGGAGGCAACGCCTCGTTATTCGGTCTGCAGCCCGGCGATGTGCTGCATATTCTGAATCGCACCCCACTCGATTCGCTGGAGACGCTGCGCAAGTCACTGGCTGCGTTGAAGCCCGGAGACGCTGTGGTCCTCACTCTCGAGCGCGCCGGAGAGCTGTACTACGTTGGCTTTGATCTGCCGGAGTAGAAGCAGCCAATCCGCACTGGCCGTGTGGCATAGACATGTGGCAATAAACAATGTGGCATACTTGACTCCATTGTGCGCCTTCATCTGGCCACGCTCCTCGACGATTACCGCCGTCACGGCACCGAACGAGCCGTGGTCGTCCATCGCGGCAATCGCCAGCAGGTTTCCACCTATGCCGATCTCGCAACGCTCGCCGGGCGCTTCGCCGCCGAGTTAATCCGACGGCAGATCGCCCCCGGCGAACGCGTCGTGCTGTGGGGACAAAACGGCGCGGAGTGGATTGCGGCATTCTTCGGCTGCATGCTTCGCGGTGTGCTCGCCGTTCCTCTCGATGCCGCCGGAGGCCTCGACTTTGCCCAACGCGTCATCGCCGAAACCCAACCCCGCCTGCTCGCGGGAGACCAGTTATTACTCGGCCGCCTTGCACCCAGCAACGTCCCGTACATTGCCTTCGAAGACCTTGCGGCCACACTGCCCTTCCCGCCCTCGGACGCCGCCTTGCAGGAGCCGAGCCTTGGACCGGATACGCCGCTGCAGATTCTCTTTACCTCCGGCACAACCGCTGAGCCGAAGGGCATTGTCCACACCCACCGCAACGTGCTCGCAAGCCTTGAGCCCATCGAGCGCGAGATGCAGCACTATCTGCGCTATGAGCGGATCTTTCACCCATTGCGCTTTCTGCATACGATTCCGTTGAGTCATGTCTTCGGGCAGTTCATGGGATTGTGGATTCCGCCTCTACTTGCCGCTGAAATACATTTCGAAAGCCGTCTCCAGGCACCTCGCTTAATGGAACTGATCCACGGCCAGCGCATCTCAGTGCTGGCGACTGTACCGCGCGTCCTCGATCTGCTCAAGTCTCATCTGGAAGCAAGTTTTCGCGATCTTCCGGCGCGACTGGAATCCTCGCGAGGCCAGCGGATATGGCAGCGCTGGTGGAGCTTCCGGGATGTGCATCGCGCCTTCGGCTTCAAGTTCTGGGCCTTCGTCTGCGGCGGAGCTTCGCTTCCTCCGGCACTGGAACGCTTCTGGAGCGATCTGGGCTTCGCGCTCATCCAGGGTTATGGGATGACGGAAACTGCGGCGCTCATCACTCTCAATCATCCTTTTCACATCGGCCAGGGCAGCATCGGCAAACTACTCCCTGGCCGCGAGATTCGCATTGGCGATGATGGCGAGATTCTGGTGCGCGGTGAAATGGTGTCCTCTGCCCGCTGGCAGAATGGGCGGATGCAGATGCATCCCGAGCCGTGGCTGGCAACCGGCGATCTGGTCAAGCAGGACCGGGAGGGGCAGCTTCACTTTCTCGGACGCAAGAGCGAAACCATTGTGACCCAGGCAGGACTCAACATTCATCCCGAAGACGTGGAAGCAGCGCTGAACCAGCAGCCCGGCGTTCAAGCCGCGGCGGTTGTTCCGCTCCACACGCCCGCTGGGACGGAGCCCGTGGCTGTTCTAATCTTCCGTGGCAGCCCCGGGCAGGCTCAGGCGGCGATTGATGCGGCAAACGCAGGCCTTGCAGAATATCAGCGCGTACGGCGTTGGAGGCTCTGGCCGCAACTGGACTTTCCTCGCGGCGGGCTCGGTAAGATCCAGCGCCAAAAGATTGCGGAATGGATCGTTCAGGAAGCCGCGGCCGATCAGGAAATCCTCGCCGGGGCTACCGCGCCAGACGCGGTAGCCATGCTGATTGCAGCCATCACCCGAGGTCAGCCTGTAAGACTCGACGATGATGCCCGCCTCGACCGCGACCTGAATCTCGACAGCCTTGCCCGCGTGCAGTTGCAGAGCGAACTCGAGCAACGCCTGGGCGTCAGCATCGGCGACGAGGAGTTTGAGCGAATTGCGACCCTCGGACAATTGCGCGCCCGTCTCGGCGTTGAGCCAACAACCCACGCGCATTGCGAAACCCATCCTGCTTTGCCCGTTGAGCGGGCAGCCGAGCCGCTCCGCTTCTTCTATCCGGAGTGGAGCTGGTGGCCCGCCGTACACGCGGTGCGAGTGCTCTTTCAGGAGGCGGTGATGCGGCCGTTGGTCTGGTTTCTCGCGGCCCCTGCGGTCTCGCAACTCGGCGACTTTCGCGGGCCAGACGAGCCTTTGTTGTTGATCGCAAACCACGTCACCTCATTCGACGCGTCGCTGGTGCTCTATGCGCTTCCCGCTCCGATGCGCTCCAGGGTGGCGATCGCCATGGCCGGTGACCTGCTCGAGGATTTTCGGAATGCGCGCAATCAAGGCAACTGGCTGCTGAACCTGCTCGCCCCCATTGAATACTGGCTGCTTACAGCGCTCTTCAATGTCTTCCCGTTGCCGCGCGGCGTGGGATTCCGGCGCAGCTTTGCTCATATCGGCAAAGCGATGGACCGTGGCTATCACGTGCTCGTATTTCCAGAGGGCCGCCTCTCCGCAGACGGTGCGTTGCAACCCTTCCAAGTCGGAATCGCCCTGCTCGCCCGCGAATCGAACGCACGGATTCTGCCAGTCGCACTGAAGGGGCTGGGCGAACTCAAGCAACGCAAGCGCGGCTGGTTCCGTTCGCACAGCCTCGAAATCCGCATCGGCGAACCGATTCGTCCCAACCCGCAACTTGAGCCCGAAGAACTGGCGCGATCCCTGCACGACGCAGTTTCCGCGCTGCTGCGGCCGTGACTCCTTTTTACTTTTCAGTGGGCTTGTGTACGGGCCTGATCCGTTCTTCTTCCGCGCGCAGCTCCTCTGGCGTGTTCACATTCCTCCATCCGTCGGCGAGCTCGGGCGGAGGCGCCAGCACCAGCGTGCGAGGCGAATCCAGCAGAACCGCCGCACGCGCATTATGTTCGTGGTCTGCCTGAGCCTGCCGCTCCAGAAACTCCAGCGCTTGCGGTTCGTACAACGCCAGCATAGGGTAGGGATGTCCGTCGGACTGCTCCGGTATCACAGCCCAACACCCAGGTCGCCGCTGCGCGGCGAGCCATTCAATGTGCCTGGGGCGCAACCATGGATGATCGCACGCGGCCACAATCCAAGCCGCTCCCGGAGCCCAGCGATGGGCGGCGATCAGCCCGGCCCCGGGCCCGGCAAAGCCCGGCGAATCCGGCAACTGCGCAAGACTCTTCAATGATTCCGGCAATACTCCCGGCCCCAGCGCTACGACTCCCAAGTCGTTCCCTTCTCCGGCCAAAGCATCTGCCGCAATCTCGCCCAATGTTCGTTTGCCAAAGGGCAGAACCTGCTTGACCGAACCCATCCGCGAACTTGTGCCGCCCATCAACAATCCGCGATAGAGTGGCCGGGCATTCCACGCCGCGGGAAGCCATGAATCGACGAATTCCATGAATGCGTTCAGCCGCGGGCCGTTCCAGGCCAGCCTGCCCACGATGTTCGTGACATTCTCCGGCACATCGTTGGCCGGCGACCCTTGTCTCACCGGGCTCTCCAGCCAGAATTTCGGTAAGGCCATGTCCTTGTGCCCTTCCACCAGCAGCAGGTCGTGGTCGCGGCCCAGCCTCGCCAATACTGCTTCAAGCGAGAGCATCGCCGCCGCTCCTCGACGCTCGAACTGCTGCTGCCCGCCGCTCAGCGTAACCGTAGCTCCGGCGCGAAAGAGGCGGTCCGAGTCTTTTCCCGGCCTGTCCACCTCGAAGCCGTGAGCGTCATGCTTCACGACCGCCACCGCGAGCCCGCGCTCCACCAACCTCGGGATCGCCGCCTCCAGCAGCGTAGTCTTTCCCGAGCCGGAAAATCCGCATACGGCCAGTACTGGAGCGCCAAAGCCGTGAACCGCATCGCCGCGTAACTTCACCGCACTCTCCCTCTGCCGCAAAACTTCATACCACCGCACTTCATCTTAAGCATAGCAACGCCTCCGATGGAGCCGGCACTGGCACTTTCGAATCGGATTCTCGCTTTTCTATCCGTTCTTCTTGAGAGCTGTGTCCGCATCCGCGATAATCGAAGAAGATGGGTTTTCAAATTACATACAGCGGCTTTTACATACGCAAGAAGCTGCGAACCGCAGGGTTGATTCTGGTCACGACCATTGCCCTGATCTGCCCCGCGCTGGCCGGCCCTGATGATAAGGCTGAGCCCACCGCGAACGATCTGCTCCGTCAAGCTGTCGCCCACGAAAACATCGGCGGAGAAGATTATTACGCATGGATGGACCGGGTGCAGAAACCACGCGGCAGCGTAACCAAGCTGATGGTGAACACCCCCCAGGGAATTTTGGCCCGGATCGTCTCATACAATGACCGGGCATTGACCCCGCAGGAGCGACAACAGGACGATGAGCGCGTCAACCGCCTTCTCGATCCGGGAGCTATGCGCGATAAGGCAAGGAAGCAGCGCGAGGATCAGCTGCACATCGAGCGCGTTTTCTTTGCGCTTCCTGACGCCTATCATTGCGAGTACGCCGACGCACACGATGATAGCAACCTTCGCCTGGAGTGTTCGCCCAATCCGCATTTCTCTCCTCCGAACTACGAATCACAGGTATTGCAGGGAATGAACACCGTGATTCTGATCGACCGCGCAGAGAAGCGAATCACTGGGCTCTACGGAACTCTCTTCAAAGATGTCAACTTTGGTTGGGGCGTTCTGGCAAAGCTCAATCGCGGTGGCTCCATTGAAATCACGCGATCCAAGGTAGATGGCAACCACTGGCGCGTCACCCGAATAAAACTGAAGTTCGAGGGCCGCATTGTCGTCTTCAAGCCGCTAAGAATTGAAGAAACCGAAACTGCGTGGGACTTTCGCCCTGTTCAAAGGATGAACGTGGCACAGGCGCTGGAGTTTCTGCGCAACTCCCCGCTCGAAGCCTCCCGCTGAGCTTGCGAGACCGGCGGCGATGCCGGAATTCTTATGCACCAATCCCGCGCTGCGCAAAGCTAGTACGCCCAGAACGGGCCTTGCGGGACGCCGTTCGGGGGCGTTACCCCCCAAATTGCCGTGTAGACATTCCGTCCATAAAAAAAGGAAAGTCCCCAGTCGAAATACCCATCGTGTGCCTGCGTTAAGGCATTAGGGATACCCCCCTGGTTCGACGTGTTCGGCCCGGCGAGCCCGCTGAAGGCGGTGAAACCCGCAGAGATCACGTCGGCATTGAATACGCTGAACTGGACTGTATCGCTGTTGCCGCCCGTCGCCTGGTTCACTGCCGTAAGGTTCTCGGTATGGCTGGGACAATAAAAATCAACATTGAAGGTGCAGTCCGGGATTCCTGTAAGCGGTTGGTCCAAAAAGAAAATAGCATTCGAACCGCTGTCTATGAAGCTACCGAAAGTATGTGAACCATTCGCCAGGAGCGTGTTGTCCGCTGTCGAATTCGGGTATGCGACTCCGTTGTATACGGTCGTAATTCCCGACCAGTCCGGATGACTCGGGTCGGAATCAAGCGTCAAGACGACTGCGCTGCCCAGCCCGTTGTTGGATTGTGTACCAATGCCAAAGACCAACGAGGCCTGGCCTGCCGAAACGCCCGTTTGACCGCCGGCGGGAACGGATGGCAGCTCAAGAATCACGCCATTGTTGTCGGTCGCAAACAGCGACACCGGGTTGCGAACCTGGTGATTGAGGGGCACCGATAGATTGGTGTTGCTGCAACTCGAACCCGAACAGATGTAATACGTCCCCGGAGGCAGAGTGCCGGACGAAATGCACTGGTTCGGGAAGCCAAGCGCATCGCAGTCATATTGATAGGTTCCTACACCGAGCCGTCCATTTTCATGCAATGTTCCGATCGTATCCTGCTCGGTTCCAGTGCACTCGGCTGTTGGTATCGAAGAAGAGGGGAGGTCGCCGAGCACCTGGATCGGCACCGAACTCGCTACCTCGCCGGTGTTGCCGGAGCCGCCCATTTTTACGTCGGCAGATCTCACGCTGCCCCAGAAGAAGGTGTTATCCAGAAACTCAACACACTCTGCGAGCGGTGCGCCTGGCTTGACGTTTTGCAATGCGGCGAGCACGGCCGCGCCATTGGCAACGGCCGAAAACGCCGTAGCTGGAATCCTCAGCCCCGTCGAGGCGGTGTCAACCGAAATGTGATCGAAGGTCGCGCAATTGGAAGTTCCCGGCGCACAGACAACGACGGTGGTGTAGGAGACGTTCGACGTCGTGTTAGAGAGACCGCCATCCACAATCACCGGCGCTACGTTGTTGCTGCTGCCTGGGAGTACAATCGTGTTGCCGCCCGAGGCCGATGTGCTTCCGGTGTTGCTGTGGTTATTGCCGCTTCCGCAGCCTACGAAGAACAGCAACGCTGAGACCGAAAGCGCAAAAACGATTCTTCGCACGCTACCTCCCTACTGTATTTCCTGTGCCGCAACGCCCTGCGGGAGCAAACCCGGAACGTAAGCCTGCCCGGCATAGGCCCGCGTGTGTCCTGCAGAATGCATGATCAGATCCGACCGGTCCACAGTCATCGGCGCATTACGCCATCGCCCGGGCTGAGCTTGCCTGGCTTCCTGAGCGGCTTGCGCAAACGTTCCGTAGTAATTACCGAGAAGCTGCTGGAAATTCGGAAGGAACGGCCCCCGCCATGCCACGCCGAAGACGGTTCCATTCGGAGAGACGTATTCGCGCACGACCGTGCCGTACGGGGTCGTGATCTCATGCACGGAATATCTTCCGCTGACTTGGACTGCGCGCTGGGCCTTCATCTGCTTCTGGTCAATCTGAACCGAGGCCTCGTCGCCGCCCAGGACAGCTGAAGCGCGAAAGGGCAGGAACAATGACGCAGAAAAAAATGTTGCCAGCAGAATCAAGTGTGTCGCGGCCTGGCTGCGGCTCCGAATGTCAACTTTCATGGTCCTCACCTCTGGATACCAATTGAGTTTCCGCATTCAATGCTGGAAAAAGAGGTTGAAAGTGTCGCAACCTATTCGCGCAGGCTTTTTGGCACCACATCTTTAAAAGATTGATGCGAAACAGAGCTCAAAGTTTGTAGACAATCAGAAATTTGCAAGCTGAAAAGCCTGTTCTGATTGGCTCTCTCCAGCTTACGCGCAGAAAAAGCCCGGCAGCGGTGCCGGGCTCGTGAACCTCTGATGCAGCCGCTTACTTGCGCTTTGGGCGATAAAGATCCGTCGAGGTTCCATAGAAAATCTCGGCCGATTCCATGATGGTTTCCGAGAGCGTGGGATGGGGATGAATGGTGTGGCCCACATCATACGCCGTGGCTGCCATCTCAATCGCGAGAACGATCTCGGCGATCATGTCGCCCGCTCCTGGACCCACGATCGCTCCGCCCAGCACGCGCTCGGTTTTCTTGTCGATCAAAAGCTTTGTCAGTCCTTCGGTACGATCCAGCGTGACCGCGCGTCCGCTTGCCGCCCAGGGGAACCTGACGATCTCAACGTCCATGCCCTTGGCCTCCACCTCCGCCTGCGTCAGCCCGGCCCACGCAATCTCAGGATCGGTGAACACCACGGCGGGAATTGCATATGGGGCAAACTCCACCTTGTGCCCTGCAATGTGCTCCATGGCGGTACGCCCTTCGTGCGATGCTTTGTGCGCCAGCATCGGGTCGCCTGCAACGTCGCCGATCGCATACACCGAGGGATCGTCGGTCTGTAGTTGCTTGTTGACCGAGATGAATCCGCGCTCGTTCACCTTCACCCTGGTATTTTCAAGTCCCGCAATCTTCGAATTCGGCCGCCGCCCCACCGAGATCAGCACCTTGTCATAGCTCTTTTCCTCCACCGTGCCGTCGGGGAGCTTGAAGGTGACCTTCACCTTTGCGATCTCATCCTTTACCGCGGTCACTGCAGTGTTCAGCATGATCTTACTGAACAGCTTCTCCAGGCGCTTCTGCAATGGTGGAATCAAGTCGCGGTCGGCACCCGGAAGCAGTCCCGGCGTCATCTCGACCACTTCCACCTTCGACCCAAGCGTGGCGTAGACCGTCCCCAGTTCGAGTCCGATGTAGCCTCCACCGATGACCAGAAAAGTTTTGGGAACGTCCTTCAAATCCAGCGCCCCGGTCGAGTCCAGAATGTTCGCTCCACTCGCAGCCAGCGGCCCTGGGCGCGCCGGAGACGACCCGGTTGCGATAATCATCTTGTCAAATTGCAGCGTCTCTTCGCCGCCCGCACTCTTCTTCACCTTCAGCGTGGTCGAATTCACGAAGCCGGCTTCGCCCTGCACGTATGTGACTTTGCGCTGCTTGGCCACAATGCCAAGGCCGCCGGTCAATTTATTCACCACGCCTTCCTTAAACGCGCGCAGCTTCGCCACGTCAATCTTCGGCTCGGCGAATTCCACGCCCCAGCTCGCCGCGTGCTTGGCTTCGTTAATCATCGCCGCCACGTGTAGCAGAGCCTTCGATGGAATGCAGCCGCGATAGAGGCAAACTCCGCCGGGATTCTTTTCAGGATCGATGAGAGTAACGTCGAGGCCGAGGTCGGCGCCGAGGAAGGCAGCGGCGTAACCACCAGGGCCGCCACCGATCACTGCAACTTTCGCGTTCGTGTTCGCCATGTCTCGCTTTCAGCTTCCGTTTTAAAATGTCGAGCCAACCGCTCTGAATCTACTTTTTCTTTGGACTTTACTTTTTATTGCCGTTAACCCTGCACCGAGAGCAGGAATGGCTGCTCCAGTGCGTCCACGATCCAACGCGTAAACCGCGCCGCGTCGGCCCCGTCGATAATGCGATGATCGTATGAGACAGACAGCGGCAACAAGGTGCGCGGTTCAAACTTATCATTCATCCACACCGGCTCCACTCTGCGACCGCGACATTCCGAGAATTGCAACCTCAGGAAAATTGACGATGGGAGTGAACGCCGTACCGCCCACTCCTCCCAGATTGGTGATCGTGAACGAAGCCGCCCTCCATCTCTTCGGCCGCAAGTTTTTTATCGCGAGCTTTATTGGATATAGAGGAAAGCTCAACCGCCAGCTCGATAATGTTTTTCTTGTCCACATCGCGAATCACCGGAACCAGCAGCCCGCGGTCTGTATCCACCGCGACGCCAATGTGGATGTAGCGCTTGTAGATGATCTCCTGGCTTGCCATGTCGATGGACGCGTTGAATTGCGGAAACGCCTTCAGCGCGGAAGCCGCGACCTTCAACGCGATGGCCGTCATCGTCATCTTACCGCCGGCTTTCTCCGCCTTGGGCGCAAAACGTTTACGCAACTCTTCCAGCTCGGAGACATCTGCCTTATCAAATTGCGTAACGTGCGGAATGACATTCCATGCAAGCGCCAGATGCTCGGCTGTCTTGCGGCGCACGGCGCGCAGCGGAACCTTTTCGACCTTGCCCCAGCGGCTGAAGTCAGGCAGCTTGACCACCGCAGTTCCCCCCAGCGAAGCCACCCGAACCGAAGCCTCCGTATCGGCCATCTTCGTAAATGCATTCTTGGCGAAAGCCTTCACATCGGCTTCGCTGATGCGTCCGCCTGGGCCAGTTCCCTTCACCGAGTAGATATCCACTCCGATTTCGCGCGCTAGTTTGCGCACAATCGGCGCCGCCGGAACGGTGCGGTGCTCATGGTCCGTGCGTGCTTGCCCTGCCCCGAGGCATGAGCCCCAAACTGCGTCTCCTGCGGAGCGTCGGGCGGAAATGCCTCTTGCTCGCTCTTGCCTTCGGCGGTCCGCGCCGTTCGGAAGCTGTGACGCGTCATCGCCATGTAGCCATCGTCGGAGTGATCGTCCACTGGCGCGGCCTTCCCCGGCTCGGCCGTTGCCGCGCCTGGTTCGGCCGGTGTCGCAGCGGGAGCAGGAACTTCCGGCGCGGCCTTCGTGATGACCGTAAGCACGGGATCGCCCACCTTCAGCTTCTGGCCCATCTGCGCCTTCACTTCCTGACCGTTCCGCTCACCGTCGAAGGAACTTCCACCACCGCCTTGTCGGTCTCGAGTTCGAGCACCGTCTGGCCGGCAGTCACCTCCTCGCCCGGCTGCACCGTGATTCGAACCACATCGCCGGACTCGATATTCTCGCCCAGCTCCGGCAGCCTGAACTCAGCCAGCGACGCATTCGCCGCGGCAGCCCGAGTCTCCGGCGCTGCGACAGAAACATCCCCATTGCTGCGCTCTTTCAATGCAGAAGCTTTCGCCGGGGCTTCTTTCGTTTCGGGCTCTTTTCCAGATGCAGTTGGCGTGGGCTGTTTGGTCCCAGGTTCATTCCCTGCAGGTTCTTTCGCGGAGGTTTTCGCCGAATAGGTGAACAGCACATCGCCCGCCTTCACGCGCTGGCCCGGAGTCACAATAACTTTCTCAATCACGCCGCTGACCGTCGAAGGCACTTCGATGACGGCCTTATCGGTTTCCAGCTCAACCACGGTCTGGCCTTCGTTGATCGTTTCACCAGCGGTGACAGCGACTCGAACCACGTCGCCAGCCTCGATGTTTTCACCAAGTTCCGGAAGTCTGAATTCTGTTGCCACAAGGTTTCCTTTCAACGGTTGCGGCCCAACTGCCGCCAAGCATCGCGAACCACTCTACGCCATCACGAGGCGAACGGGTCGGCTTTTTCGGAATTGATTCCGAGATCGGCAATCGCCTTCTTCACCTCTGCGGCTTTGATCTTGCCCTCGCGCAGAAGCCCGGTCAGCGTGGCCAGCACAATGTGTTTGGCATCCACCTCGAAGAAGTCGCGCAGCATAGCGCGGCTCTCGGAACGTCCAAAGCCATCGGTTCCGAGCGCAATCAACGGGCGCGGCATCCATTGCGAGATCGACTCCGGCAGCGCCTTCACGTAATCGGAAGCAGCCACCAGTATCGCCCTCCGTGCTCTTCAGTTGCGAGGCCACGAACGGCTCGCGCTGCTTCTGCTCCCGGATGCAGCATGTTCCAGCGTTCGCAGGCGTTGCCGTCCCGGTAGAGTTCCTTGTAGCTGGTAACGCTCCACACGTCGGTGGCAACCTTGTAATTCGTCTTCCAGAATCTCGGCGGCCTTCAACGCCTCCAGCATGATCGCGCCCGAGCCAAACAACTGCGCCTTCAGCTTGAGGTCTGTTTTCTCCGAGCTGCGGAAGCGGTACATTCCTTTCAGAATGCCCTCGCGAACGCCCTCCGGCATAGCCGGCTGCGCCCACACCTCGTTCATCACCGTGATGTAGTAGAAGATGTCTTCCTGCTCCACGTACATGCGGCGGATGCCCTCCTGAACGATGATTGCAATCTCGTAGGCGAAGGCCGGATCGTAGGCCAGCAGGTTCGGCACCGGATAGGCAAGGAGATGGCTGTTGCCGTCCTGATGCTGCAATCCTTCGCCCGCCAGCGTGGTGCGTCCCGCCGTGCCTCCGCAGAGAAAGCCCTTGGTCCGCTGATCGCCCGCCGCCCACACCAGGTCGCCGACGCGCTGCAGGCCAAACATCGAGTAGAAGATGAAGAACGGAATCGTGTTGATCCCGTGATTTGCCGGCGAGGTACCCGCGGCAATGAACTCGGAGATTCCACCCGCCTCCGTGATGCCTTCTTCCAGAATCTGCCCGTCCTTGGCCTCCTTGTAATACAGCAAGGTGTCCATATCGACCGGCTCATAATTCTGTCCCACGCTGGAGTAAATTCCAACCATGCGGAACAGCGCTTCCATGCCGAAGGTGCGGGCTTCGTCCGGAATGATCGGAACGATCAGCTTACCGATCTTCGGGTCGCGCAGCAGTTTGGCGATCAGCCGCACCAGCACCATCGTGGTCGCAACCTGGTGGTCCCCCGTGCCGCTATGGAACTCCTTGAACGCCTCTTCACTCACCGGCTCCAGCTTTGGCGCACGCATCTTGCGCTCCGGCAAATATCCACCGAGCTGCTTTCGGCGCTCGCGCATGTACTGGATCTCCGCCGTATCGTCGAGCTGGACGGTAGAAGGGCGCGTCATGCAGATTTTCATCTTCAATCGGAATTCCGAAGCGCGAGCGGAAGGTCATCAACTCTTCGTCATTGATCTTCTTCTGCTGGTGGGTAATGTTCCTGCCTTCGCCGCTCTCGCCCAGCCCGTAGCCTTTGATTGTCTTGGCCAGAACTACCGACGGCGAACCGGTATGGTCGACCGCGGCCTTGTAGGCGGCATACACCTTGATCGGATCGTGGCCGCCTAGGCGCATCTTCTCGATCTGCTCGTCGCTCAGGTGCTCCACCATCTTCAGCAGGCGCGGATCGCTGCCGAAAAAGTTCTGACGGAAGTACTTCCCGCTCTCGACAAAAAGCTTCTGGTACTGCCCGTCGCACAGCTCGCCCATGCGCTTCACCAGTAACCCGTCGCGGTCCTGCTGAATCAGTTGATCCCAGTCGCTGCCCCAGATGACCTTGATGACGTTCCAGCCCGCGCCGCGGAAGATCGCTTCCAGCTCCTGAATGATCTTTCCGTTGCCGCGCACCGGGCCGTCCAGCCTCTGCAGGTTGCAGTTGATGACAAAGATCAGATTGTCCAGCTTTTCACGCGATGCGAGGGTGATTGCGCCCAGCGACTCCGGTTCGTCGGTCTCGCCGTCTCCCACAAAGGCCCAGACTTTGCCTTGATTGCAATGCTTCAATCCGCGATTCTCCAGATAGCGATTGAAGCGCGCCTGGTAGATCGCCTGGATCGGGCCAAGGCCCATCGAGACGGTTGGAAACTCCCAGAAATCTTCCATCAGCCAGGGATGCGGATAGGAACTCAGTCCACCCCCTTCGGCCAGTTCGCGGCGGAAATTCTCAAGCTGCTTTTCCGTGATTCGCCCTTCCAAAATGCGCGGCGCGTATATTCCCGGCGCCGCGTGTCCCTGGAAGAACACCAGATCGCGGTCTCCGTCCGGAGTCCGTGCCCGGAAGAAGTGATTGAAGGCGACCTCATACAGCGTGGCTGCCGAGGCATAGGTGGAAATATGGCCGCCGATGCCGGATTCCCGCTTGTTGGCCCGCATCACCATTGCCAGCGCATTCCAGCGGACAAGGCTCTTGATGCGCCGCTCCAACTCCTGATCGCCTGGGAACGGGGGCTGCTCCGCAGCTGGAATCGTATTCTCGTAAGGAGTGGTGGCGGAAAACGGCAGACGATAGCCCGAGCGCGCCGTGTGTAGTTCCAACTGCTGCAGCAGCCGCCCTGCCCGCTCCGTTCCGCCATTCTCCAGAACGTAGTCCAACGAGTCTAGCCATTCCCGTGTCTCTAATACTTCCTGTCCTACTTGCTCGCGTTGATCGGAGGGATTCACTCTTCAGTTCCTCTATCCGTGCTCGAACCGTTAATAGTACATCCGTTCGCGGAGGGGAATGCAACTTACCTCGTCCTTCCACCCCAGCCGCCACTCAAGCTGCAGATAACCTTTGCCGATAACAATCCCAATGGCCGAGTCCTACTTTCAACCCTCGTTCCAGATCTTCGGCCAGGAGTCGGTCACTATGAGAGTACATCCCGGTCCAAGTCGCCCGAGCCGGCACTCTGTTCACCATGGCAGACGCTCTGATCACCATAGCGGAAAGGACAGCCTGTGAGCAGCGTTCCGCTTCACTCTGATCCGCTTCCATCTCCATTCTTTCCGCCGCCAGCCCCAGATACCCTGCCGCCTGAAACGCTGCCCACTGAAGCACCTTCGGAAGCCGAGCAGGAAGAGCTTGTGCTCCGCCACATGGAGGAGGTAAAGCAAGTCGCGCGCTCCATTATTCGCCGCCTTCCCGCCTCCGTGCAGCTTGACGATCTGATTCAGGCCGGCTCGCTTGGCCTGATAGATGCCGCCAGGCGCTCCGGCTCGCACCGGAACCTGCCCTTCCGCCAGTACGCCCGCATTCGCATCACGCGGCGCCATCTTTGACAGCCTCCGCGAACTCGACTGGGCCTCGCGTTACTTCCGCACCCGCCAGCAGAAACTCGACAACGCAACCCGCGCCCTGGAATCCAAACTGGGACGCAAGCCTGACAGCGAAGAGGTAGCCGATTCGTTGGGCATGGACCTGAACACCTTCTATGAGTTTGCCCAGGCCGTGCAGGAGCATCAGGAAGTTGAGTTCGAGCCTCAGGAGGACAGCGAATGCCGCTCAGTGCAGGAGAGCGTGGCAGATGACCCCGAAAAGCGGCCCGATGCCCTCTGCCATCAGAACCAGTCACGCGACGAGCTTCGCAGGTTCATCGCTCAACTTCCTCCCGATGAAGCAAACGTCGTGATTCTCTATTACTTCAAGAATTGGACCATGCTGCGGATCGCCCACTCCATCGGCAAGACCGAGTCCCGCGTCTCGCAGATTCACGCCAAAGCCGTAGAGCACCTTCGCTCCCGCCTCGGCCACCGCGCTGGCGAGTTCATGACCCGCCTTCTCTAGAGTCGTTCATGATTCTTGTACGTCGCCCCACACCGCACTCCGCTGCAGACAAAAAAAGCCGCGGCTGCCTGGCAACCGCGGCGAGTATTCAAAACCATGCTATGCACTTCGTGAACGGGATGCGCGATCAGCAACCAGCTTTCGTCTGCGCTCTCCGGCGGCAACCAGCGAACGCCTCAGATGCTCACGCGCAGCACTGATATCAGCATGAACCTGCTCCACTCTTCGCTCGGTGATTGCGGCGATTTCGGCCAAGCGGAAACCCTCCAGCGTGAACAGCAGAAACGCCTCGCGCTGGTGCGGCGCAGCCCCCCGCAGCGCGCGTTCCACCATTGTCATCAGCTCCTGGCGAGAGGCTTCATCCTCCGGTGTGCTGCTATGCAGGTCCGCAACAAGGTCGTCGTTGGCCGGGCTTTCGTCCGGATGATAAAACTGCAGCATCTCCTCGTCGCGCGCGTCCAGCGAGGGGCGCGATCTCCACATGATTCGCCCGGGCAGGATGCGCGCCTGAGTCTATCTGATTCCCCAGCCGGTCCATCGCCGAACGCGATAACCGGTACAGCCATGGCTCCAGCGCAATTTTCTCCGGGCGCGGGCGATGCTCATCTAGCGCATTTGCAATCGCCTCGTCGATGACCTCTTCGACGCTGATCTCCTCCAGCCGGCGCTGACCGCTGTCGCGCCGGAAGCGCAATTCGCGATCCACGTAGCGGCGCAGCCGGTCCAGATTTGCATTCACAAATCCGGTCACGTCAAGGCTGGAAATCTTCTCCGGTTTCACCGCCGCAACCGTGTCCTCGAACGGAACCTGCTGTTCGACGCGGTGCCGCTCCACTCCGCGCACCCTGGGATACCGATACTGGCTCCGCAGGTGTTCCTTATGCTTGCGGAGCTGCTCGGTGAGATCGTCAAAGACAATGCGGATGGCTCCGTGAAGCGTTTCTGCGCTCGCCTGAGCAGTCATCTGCCCGGCAGGCAAGCGCAGATTCAGCGCCACCTTGAAACCCGACTTCGGCGCTGCCTCGATCAATCCGCGCAAGGAAATCATGTCCGGATTGAATACGTGCAACCGTGGCCCAAGTTTGTCAATTTGTGTTTGGAGATACTGCTCGGCGGTGGGAGATTTATCCAGCTTGTAACTGAAATGGACGTTCATCTGCGAGCCTCGTAAAGATCGATGCCTTCGACAGGTACGGTCCTAAACCAAGAATTTATCACTCTTGCGAGAAAAAGAGACAAGGAAAACGCGCGCGACCACGGGCTAAGGTAACAATCGTGACCCAGGACGGGAAGCAATCTTCGCGCATTCCCGAATCAGCGAATCACGCCCCGTTCAGTCCACCACAGTTACCGAAGTGGCCGTGCGCGTCACCGGACGATATAGCGTATCGCGCTCCACCGGAATCCGGCCCGCCGCCTCGATCAACCGAATCAGGTCCTGGCGGCTCAAACCCTGCGGTGTCGTCGCTCCGGCGTCGTGATAGATCTTTTCCTCCACCACCGTGCCGTCCAGGTCGTCGGCGCCAAAGCGCAATGCAATCTGCGCAATCTTCGGAGTCAGCATCTGCCAGTAAGCCTTGATGTGTGGGAAGTTATCCAGCACCAACCGGGCCACCGCAATCTGCTTCAGATCCAGCACCCCGGTCGTCCACGGCAGATGCTGCAGCACGGTGTGATCGGGATGAAAGGAAAGTCCAATGAATGTCTGGAAGCCGCCGGTCTCATCCTGCAGTGCGCGCAGCCTCAGCAAATGATCGACCCGGTCCTCATCGCCTTCAATGTGCCCATAGAGCATCGTCGCATTCGAGCGAATCCCCAGCAGGTGCGCCTCACGCGCCACATCCAGCCATTCGTTGCCATCAATCTTGTGATCGCAGATAATCGCGCGCACCCGCTCGGAGAAAATCTCCGCTCCGCCGCCCGGCATCGAATCCAGTCCTGCGGCCTTCAACTTCAGCAGCACCTCGCGAATCGTCATCTTGTTCAGCTTGGCGAAAAACGAGATCTCCACCATCGTGAAGCCCTTCAAGTGCACCTGCGGAAAACGCTCTTTCAGCCCCGTCAGCATATCCAGGAAGTACTGCAATGGGAGGTCCGGATGCAATCCGCCGACAATGTGGAACTCCGTCACCGCCTCGGTATAGCCTGTCGCCGCCGACTCGAAGACCTCCTCCAGCGCCATTGTGTAGGCGCCTTCAGTTCCCTTCTTGCGCCCGAAGGCGCACAACCGGCAGGCGGCTACGCAGACATTGGTATGGTTGATGTGACGATTGACGTTGAAGTAGGCGGCATTGCCGTGCATCCGCTCGCGCACGTGGTTGGCCAGCCAGCCCAAGGCAAGCATGTCCGAAGTGCGATAGAGCGCCAGCGCATCGCTCTCGTCGAGACGTTCGTTAGCGATAACTTTGTCGTGGATCGGGTTGAGCCGCGCGTCCTCACTGAAGAAGCTGTGCCGCGCGGCCGCGATGGGATACTGAACTTCGGGCATCTTCGTATGATATCGCAACTCAACCTGCCGCTCTACGCTGTCACGGTCTCGGCGCTCGCTTCGTCTAGTTTTTCCACCGCCCCATGTGGCAGTTCCAACCGCGTCGCCCCGACCAGTTCGTGCAATTGCTCCACCGAGGTCGCGCTTGCAATCGAAGCCGTAATACCAGGCCGCGCGATCAGCCACGCCAGTGCCACCTGCGCCGGTTTCGCCTTAACTTCGCGCGCCACTTCGTCCAGCGCCTCCAGAATCCGCATTCCGCGCTCATTGAAATATTTCTTCAGCATCGCCGCCCGCGGCCTGCTCGCCGCATCCGCGGCCGAGCGGTACTTTCCGGTCAAAAAGCCGCTTGCCAGCGAGAAGTATGGAATCACTCCAAGCTCATACTTCAAGCAAACCGGCTCCAGTGCTGATTCGTATCCGGCGCGATCATAGAGGTTGTACTCCGGCTGCAGGGACTCATAGCGCGGAAGGTTGTGCTTGCGACTTACCTCCAGCGCCGATTCCAGCCGCTCCGCCGAAAAGTTGGACGCTCCAATCGCGCGCACCTTTCCTTCACGGATGAGTTCGGCGAAAGCGCCCAGCGTCTCCTCCTGCGGCGTACTCTCGTCATCGCGATGCGCCTGGTATAGATCGATGTAGTCGGTCTGCAGCCGCTGCAACGAAGCCTCCACCGCCTGCCGGATGTAATTTCTCGATAATCCCTGCTTGCCCTCGCCCATCGGCAGGCCAACCTTGGTAGCCAGAATCACCTGGCTGCGATTCCCCCGTGCTTTGAACCAGTTGCCGATGATGGTCTCCGACTCTCCGCCTTGGTGCCCCGGAACCCAATACGAATACACGTCCGCCGTATCCACAAAGTTCAGACCGCTCTCCAGCAGTGCATCCAGCACTTCGAACGAGCGCGGCTCATCTGCCGTCCAGCCAAATACGTTGCCGCCGAGGCATAGCGTAGGCACTTCAATTCCAGAATGACCGAGCTGTCTTTTCTTCATCAGGACTGTCCCCTATCTCTTTTAAGATGGCGGCTCATCCGCCAAGGTGCACAACATTCCAGGCACCGGATACAATAACTTTGTGCCGGCCCAGCAAAGGTTTCATGACATGCTTCATAGCATTCTTCATAACACGCGCGTAACTCTTGAAATGATCAAGTGGGAGCATTCCTTCCTTACGCTCCCCTTCGGACTCACCGGCGCAGTCATCGCTGCCAATGGTATCCCGCCGCTGCACACCCTGGGCTGGATCTGTGTTGCCATGATCGCCGCCCGCTCTGCCGCTATGGCCTTCAACCGCCTGGCGGATGCAGATATCGACGCGCTGAATCCGCGCACCTCGATCCGCGCCCTGCCCGCCGGGTTGCTCACCCGCCAGTTCGTCCTCTGCTTCACCATAGCAGCTTCGGCCCTGCTCTTCTTTGCCGCCTGGATGCTGAATCCACTCGCCTTTCGTCTCTCGCCGCTCGCGCTCATCATCGTCTGCGCTTACTCCTACACAAAACGTTTCACCCGCTGGGCACACCTTTTCCTCGGCCTCGCCATGGGCATCGCTCCCGCCGCCGCCTGGGTCGCGGTTCGCGGAACCCTCGATGCGCGCGTGCTGATCGTCACCGCCGCTGTCATGTTCTGGGGGGGAGGCTTCGACATTCTCTACAGTTGCCAGGACTACCATTACGACGTCGCCAGCGGGCTTCACTCCGTCCCGCGCGCCTTCGGCATCGCCGGTGCGCTCCGCCTGGCACGCCTCTTCCACGTCATCGCCTTCGCCTTCTTCACCTGGATGCTCTTCAGCTTCGGACTCGGCCACCTTGCCGTCATCGGTGTAGCCATCACAGGCCTCGCCCTGCTTTACGAGCACACCCTGGTCAAAGCCGATGACCTCAGCAAACTCAACGCCGCCTTCTTCACCACAAACGGCTTTATCTCAATGCTGATTTTATTTGCTGTCACTGCCGACCGGATCGTGCTCGCCCACCGGGGCTAGTCAACTCGAAACGCGCTCGCTTATAACCACCACGACTATGCGGAACCGAATGATTGACTAAGCTCATCCCCTGCCAAGTAATTCGGAGATCTTCTGCAACACGGTTATGGGTTTTTCCGTCTTACTGAGAAATAAGTCGGCATGTAGAAGAACACCCTCTGGAATTTCCACCGCTCCCGAGAGGATCACGATCGGGATCTTCGGCTTTAGTCTCTTCATCTCGGCAGCTAGCTCCAACCCGGTTGTTCCTTGCAGGAAATAATCGGTCACGACGATGTCGACATCCGTGGAAGTGAAAAGCTGCATTGCGGTTTTGGCGTCGTCGGCTGTTAAAACAGAGTAGCCTGCACTCTCCAGTACCAATTTCCGGACGTGCAACGCCGTCGCATTATCGTCTATACAGAGAACCGTAAGCATAGTAATCCTTCATCCCCTCACCGCCGCACGGAAGTGCGCAGCCGAAAGCGTTACCGTTGCGCTGAATAAACTCGCGCCGCATCCATCAGGCGTGGCAGCGCTTGAATTGCACGAACCGCCTCGGCGAGACGCATGATGCTCTCAGCGCAATCCAGGCACAGCTTCTTTCCGGTTTCAGCTTTCGTGCGCTTGCACAATTCGCACATCCCGTGGCTCCTGAGCGCAAACAACCAGCATCGGCAAATCCGCGCACGGCGGACAGCCGATTCGGCGTGCGATTTATCTCTAAACGTCAGAATTGCATCTCAAATTGAGGCCGTCGTTGACCTGGAGCAATTTGGTGATTGCCAATCGGGGGTAGCAGCGGACGTCCTTTTTCGGGGGGAGGTTGTCTATGCCTTGCCAGTCGGCTGCTGTCGCAAAGTTAAACGTAAAGTCTCGATTTCTCGAGGGACTCCGGCCGGCTGATCTCGACTACATCCTGGCGAGAGCGTCCCAGCGCCAATACTCCGCCGGAACTGTCGTGACAAACCAGGACGATCCCGCCAATTACTTCTTTTTGCTGACGAGAGGCCGAGGTAGATACTTTTACGTCACGCAAGGCGGCCAAAAGCTGATTCTTCATTGGTTCGGACCAGGCGAGACATTCGGCGCTTTCGCGCTATTGGCGAATCCATCAAATTATCTCGCCAGTACCGAAATGGTGAAGGATAGTTGCGTTTTGACGTGGGACCGCCGCACCATCCTAGCCCTGGCCAAGAGGTATCCAAGATTACTTGAGAATGCGTTTCTAACCGCAACTGACTATTTGACTGTCGCTATTACAGCTCACATTGCTCTGAGCTGCCTTGACGCTCGACAGAGGCTCGCAGAGGTGTTGCATAATCTTGCCAGCAACTTTGGCCAGAAGGTTCATCATGGAACTGAACTTGAGATCACAAACGAAGAATTGGCTAGCGCCGCAAGACTCACGCTTTTCACCACCAGCCGCATACTCAGCGAGTGGGAGCGCCAAGGTGCCATTCTGAAGAGTCGCGGCAAGGTCATCCTGCTCCGCTATCCGGAGCGGCTATCCCGTTCTGCTGCCTGACTACTTCAGTTTCCCTTCGTTTCGTCGTTTCGCTTCACCATTGCCGCCCCTTCCGAATACGCTGTGAGATGAGCTATGTGGCAGAGGACTTGTCCGGTCTGCAAGAGGTTTTTGACGAAAGGCTCTTTAGATGAAATGCTTCGTTGCTGGTGTGGTTGGATTTGGAAATGAGTCTTACGGGCAACTCCGAAACTAACACACACTTTTGGGAATTGCAGGGCGGGCGGGTACACTTGTTCGCTTATGACCACCCACGATGGCAACGAGGTCGAAATCAAGTTCCTGGTGCACGATATCGAAGCTCTCGTGCGCTCCCTGCAGGCAGCGGAATTCCACGAACGGACTCCCTCCACCTTCGAGTCCAATACCCTCTACGACACGGCCTCCGGCGATCTTCGACGCGCCGGTAATATCCTGCGCCTGCGCCTCTATGGCGATCGCTGGAAGCTCACCCACAAATCGCGCGGCACTGACGGCAGGCATAAGGAGCGCGTCGAGCACGAGACCTCGGTTTCCAATGGAGAAGAAACGCACGCAATTCTCACCGCGCTCGGCTTTCGCCCTTCCTTCCGTTATGAAAAGTACCGCGCCGAGTGGAGCGACGGCACCGGCGATGTTGTGATTGACCGCACCCCGATCGGCGATTTTGCCGAAATCGAAGGCGCGCCACAATGGATCGACCAAACCGCAAAAGCCCTCAACCTCAGCCCCGGAGACTACATCACCGACTCCTACCCCGAACTCTTCTCCAAATGGAAGGAGCGCAACGGCAGCCGCGCCCAGAACATGACGTTTGAGGAGTGCGGAACTCCGCGCCCAAACCCATGAGCGTCGCTCGGCCTCATTGCAATCTCTGCCGCGCAGTAGCGAATGCATAAAAAAAGCGGGCCCGTCGCCAGGCCCGCTACTTCTGAGATTCTTCTAGTGTCCCTTCGGGTCTTTACCCTTGTCACCCTTGTCCTTTTCCTTGCTGTCTTTCGGCGGAGGAGGATTCTTGTGTTGCTGCGGCGCTGGCTCCGTTGCATGTGGCGGCGGAGGGTTGTGCGGCGGTTGTGGTTGTACCGATGCAGCGGGTGGGTGTGCTACTTCGCGTGCCGGCACTGGTGGAGGGGTCGCCGGGCGCACCGGCGCAACTGTCTTATCCGCGTCGTGACGTCCGCCCTGGTTCGCAGCCGGAGCGTTCGTCGCCGGAGCGTGGCCGATATTTTCATTCGTCCACACCGGGGGCCGCTGGGTATTGCCGCTCGGGTTCGCCACCGGGGACGCGCTCTTCTGGTTTGGGTTTGGCGGCGTCGCCGGAGTGACTGGACGTCCGCCCGGCTGATTGCTCACCGCCGGTCTCGAAGCTGTATCATCCCGCGCCGGTTGATTCCGATTCGGTTGATTCCAATTCGGTTGATTCCGAACCGGTTGATTCCCAGCAGGCTGCACGCCCCGGGCTGACGGCGCGGGATTGGCGGCCCTCAGATTTGCCCGCGTCTGCGGGCTCAGCGGAACGCCGTTGGATTTCTCCAGCAACGGACGCTGCTGCTCAAAACTCACCGGATGCGGCGGCGGAGGCCTTCTGGCCACGATCTGCCGGGGCGCAACCAGGTGCGCGGGAGCCGCGAGCGGAGCGTGTCCGCCGAGGACTGCCGCCCTGGCCGGAGCCACGTTGGCCGTGGCGACGAAGCTGCCCCGTCCCACCGCGCCCGCCGGCACCACGACGGCAACCTTTGCTACAGGTTTGCCGGAGGCAAACGCGGCGCTCGGAACCGCCACAACCGCTCCACTCACCCTCGCGTTCTCGTATTGAATGTTGGTGATCGTCGTGTTCCGCACCGTGACGTTGGTCGTCGAGTAGTAGTTGTTGATGACGGTGACGTTCACCACCCGCGAGTTCGATGTATTCACGTTGCGTGCGTAAACGGGGCTAACGTAATACGTGGGAATAAACGGGTCATGCCACCCCAGCGCGACCCAGCCCACTCCACCGCCGCCCGAGACCCCAAACGATACGCCGAAGCTTGGACCACCGACCCAGGCCACCAGCGCCGGAGCATACACCGGACGCGCCCGCACCGGTCCCGGAACCCATCCCCACCGATTGCCCACAAAGACCCAGCGGCCATAGTGGAAGGGAGCAAATCCCCAGGGCGCGTCATCCACCCAGGTCCATCCCCACGGCTCCACCCAGGCCCAGTGGCCCTCGCGATAAGGCGCCCAGCCCGGATGCACGTTCGGATACCAGACCGTGCCATAGATTGGCGAAGGCTCCCAGTATCCGTTGCCGTCCAGATCCTCATAGCCGACAGTTCCAGGTGCCACATAGCGGGCGGAAGCCGACTCAATCTCTTGCCGCTCGCGCACCTCGCTCCACCGGTCAAACCCATCTCGGCCGGGTGAATTCGGCTCTGTGTGGGAAAGCGATTGCCCTTGGCTGAAAGCGATCTCCTGGCCGGCGAAGACTCGCACCGCATTGCCCGCGTCCCCGGTCGCTTCTCCGTCACCGCGTCGCACGGAAATCCGGCTCTGATCCATGTCCGGCCGAACTTCAAAGCGGTACTCGCCCGGTTTAAAAACCGTGTACGCAAAATTCGGCGTATCGACCTCGACGATGTCGCCCTGATTCAGATAGCGCACCGAAAGGCTTAGAGTTCCCTGATCCAGCTCGATCTGCGCTGTGTTGTCATTTAGATTTGTGATCATCAGGCTGGTCTCGCTGCCCATGCGCAGCGCTGCGGAAGCCATCGTCAGCTCCGCGCGAGAATCGCGATCCGTCCAGACCCGGTCTGCCGTCGTCAACGGGCGATTCAGGCTGGCATCGATCCAATCATCCACTCCGCCCGGTTGCAGCGAAACCTGTCCCTCGATGAACTGCAGGCGCGCAACGCGGCTCGGAGGATCGCTCTGTGGGTCGTTTTGGGGACCATTCGACCCATCTTGTGCGGCTGCCAATCCGCCGACTGCCAGAAAAGTAAGTACAACAAAAAGTATGAAGCGCAGCGGTGCCCTCATGTGGTGTTCTGTTCTCCTCTGCCTTTAAAACCCTGAGCCCGGTCTTTGGTTTCGTTTTCCTGCCTGAAAGAAATTCGCGCCCATGAAGACGAACCACGGCGAAATCCCACCTAGCGACGACACACGGATGGGCTCCAGTGCCGGCAAGCTCCGGCCTCTATTCCAAATTGCTGAATTCTATTCGTTGGCCCCGTGGCATTTCTTATATTTCTTGCCGCTGCCGCATGGGCAGGGGTCGTTGCGTCCGACCTTCTCTCCACGAACTACCTGCTGCACGGCTTCGGCCACCCCGGCTCCGGCGCGGCGAGCCTGCTCCAACTCGCGCACTTTGCGCCGCTGGAATTGCTTCTCCACGTCGTCCAGCGAAGTCTGCATCCGTCGCGGTTGCCGCTCATCGGCGTTCGCATCCACAACCGGGGCGGAGCGCTGCGGCGCCTCTGCCGCCATCGCCCCCTGCGGGCTTCTTGCGGCCGTGACCGCGTAGCTGATCTCGTCGCCGTTTTCGTCCACGACGCGCATCATGTACAGGTAGCGCACCGTCTCTTCCTCAAAGTGCTCCATCATCTCTTCAAAGAGGTTGAACGATTCACGCTTGTACTCCACCAAGGGATCGTGCTGTCCGTAACCGCGCAGCCCGATGCCTTCCTTCAGATGGTCCATCTGCAGCAGGTGGTCTTTCCATAACTGGTCCAGCACGCTCAGCATGATGACCCGCTCGTGCTGACGCATTGCCTCGGCGCCAATCAGTTTTTCCTTGGCGTCGTAACGCGCAATCAGCCGCTCGAAGATCGCATCCCCCAGTTCATGATGGTTCAGCGATGCCGGGTCCACGCCCTCGGCCAGGAAGTCCACTCCGAAGCGGCCATAAATCTCGTTCTTCATCCCGGCGATGTCCCAGTTCTCCGGGCGTACCTGCTCGCCTGCAAATTTCTCCAGAATTCCGCCCAGCAGGTCGCGCACATAGTCCTGCTGAATCAGCTCCTTTTGCTCGTTGCCTTCCAGCAGTTGGCGACGCAGTCCATAAACCGCCTCGCGCTGCTTGTTCATTACGTCGTCGTACTCCAGCAGATGCTTACGGGCTTCAAAGTTCTGGCCTTCGACGGCCTTCTGTGCCGCTTCAATGCGCCGCGTGATCAGCCCCGATTCAATCGGAATGCCCTCTTCCATGCCAAGCTGCCGCAGCAGGTTTGAAACCCACTCCTTGGCAAAGATGCGCATCAAGTCGTCTTCCAAAGACAGGTAGAAGCGCGATGCGCCCGGATCGCCCTGGCGTCCTGCACGCCCGCGCAACTGGTTGTCGATGCGCCGCGACTCGTGGCGCTCCGTGCCCAGGATGAACAGTCCTCCGGCGGCGATTACTCTCTCGTGCTCCACATCCGTCTCTGTCTTGTATTTCGATAGCAGCTCTGCCCACGTCTCGGCGGGGATGCTGAACTCCTGCCCCTGGTAATACCAATACGCCGTGGTCGGATCGTCGGGACGCGCTTCTACGTCGCCTGACACTGCCTTCACCGCCGTCGCCTGTCCGCGCTTCAGAGCCTCCTGCTTGGCCATGAACTCCGGATTTCCGCCCAGCAGAATGTCGGTGCCGCGGCCTGCCATGTTGGTCGCAATCGTTACCATCCCGTAGCGTCCTGCCTGGGCCACAATCTCGGCTTCGCGCTCGTGGTATTTCGCGTTCAGCACCACGTGCTTGATCCCTTTTTTCTTCAGTAGTTCGCTCAACCGCTCCGACTTTTCAATCGAGGTGGTGCCCACCAGCACCGGCTGGCTCGCCTCGTGAATGTGCGCGATCTCATCGGCCACGGCAAAGTATTTTTCCTTCTCCGTGCGGTACACCACGTCCTTGTTTTCCTTGCGAGACATGGGCCGGTTGGTCGGAATCACCACCACTTCCAATCTGTAAATCTTTTCGAACTCGGCCGCTTCCGTCTCCGCCGTGCCCGTCATGCCCGCCAGCTTCTTGTACATGCGGAAGTAATTCTGGAAGGTAATCGTCGCCAGCGTCTGGTTCTCGCGCTCGATCTTCACCCCTTCCTTGGCTTCCACGGCCTGGTGCAGTCCATCCGACCAGCGGCGCCCCGGCATCAGGCGTCCCGTGAACTCGTCCACGATCAGCACTTCGCCGTCTTTCACCACATATTCCACATCGCGCCTGTACAGGTTGTGGGCCTTTACCGCAACCTCCACGTGATGCTTTAGGTCCCAGTTTTCCGGGTCCGCAATGTTTTCGATGCCGAGCAGCTTCTCCACCTTTTCCCAGCCTGCTTCGGTCACCATCGCCGTCTTGTGCTTTTCGTCAATAACGAAATCGCCGGTGTAAATCTTCTCGGTTGGCTCCGCCCCCGGCAGTTCTTCACCCGCCACCAGCTTGGGAATGACCACGTTGACGCGAGCATACTTGTCGGTCGATTCCTCGCTTGCGCCGCTGATGATCAGTGGCGTACGCGCCTCGTCGATCAGGATCGAATCCACCTCGTCCACGATGCTGAAGTTGTGTCCGCGCTGCACGCAGTCCTTCATGTCGAACTTCATGTTGTCGCGCAGGTAGTCGAAGCCGAACTCGTTGTTGGTTCCGTAAGTTATGTCGGCAGCGTAGGCGGCCTTGCGCTGTTCGTCGTCCAGGTCGTGGACGATGACGCCAACTGTCAATCCCAGGAAGCTGTACAGCTTGCCCATCCACTCCGAGTCGCGCTTTGCCAGGTAGTCGTTTACGGTGACTACGTGTACGCCGCGGCTGGCCAGCGAATTCAAATACACCGGCAGAGTCGCCACCAGCGTCTTGCCTTCGCCGGTCTTCATCTCGGCAATGCGCCCCGAGTGCAACACCATGCCACCGATCAACTGCACGTCGAAGTGGCGCATATTGAGGACGCGGCGGCCAGCCTCGCGCACCACCGCAAACGCCTCTTCCAGAATGGTGTCCAGCACTTCTTCTATGGCGCGCTGCTGCTCTTTGTCCCAGAGTTTACGGCGATCCGCACCCATCTCCTCTTCCGCCGGCTCCTGTAGCTGTGCCATGCGCTCCTGCACCCTGCGCCGGAATTCATCGGTCTTGGCGCGCAACTCGGTGTCCGTCAGCTTGCTTATTTCGGGCTCCAGCGCGTTAATGCGCTCCACGCGAGGCAATACCTTCTTCACCTCGCGCTCGTTGTGAGTCCCGAAAACCTTGGCGATCAGAGAATTAATCAATGCTTTGTCCTTCAGATACTTACCGGCGGAAATGCTCGGTTAAAATCATGCGTTTGCGGGGCCAACCGCACACACCGCACCAGTAAAAAGCCTACCATATCGGGTGCCAATCGGTGCGGAGCTCCCGCGCGCAATCCCGGCTCCGCCAGGGAGCAGCTGGACCGGTCGCCTTTTTCGCTCCTCGCTCCACAAACCAAGTAGAATAATCTGACAGTTCCCGGAGGTTTGTAGGTGGCACGGATGATTCTAGTTACAGGCGGCGCTGGTTTCATCGGCTCGAACTTCGTATTACAACGCGTCAGTGCGGGTGACCGCGTGGTCAATCTCGATAAGCTCACCTACGCCGGGAACCTCGGCAATCTTGCCTCGATCAAAGACCATCCCGGTCACGTCTTCGTACAGGGTGGCATTGAAGACTCGGCCCTGGTCGAGTCTCTGCTTCGGACCCATCAGCCCGACGCAGTTGTAAATTTTGCCGCCGAGAGCCATGTCGACCGCTCCATCGCCAGCCCCGAAGAGTTCATCTTCACCAACATCGTCGGAACCTTCCGCCTATTGCACGAGTCGCTCGCCTACTACCGCGCACTGCCCTCTGCGGCCCAGGCCCGCTTCCGCTTCCTCCATGTCTCCACCGATGAAGTGTACGGCTCCCTCTCTAAAACCGATCCCGCCTTTGCCGAGAGCAACGCCTATCAGCCCAACAGCCCTTACTCGGCCTCCAAGGCAGGCAGCGATCACCTCGTGCGCGCCTACCAGCACACCTACGGACTGCCCACTCTCACCACCAACTGCTCCAACAACTACGGTCCGTTTCAATTTCCTGAGAAGCTAATCCCGCTTGTCATCCTCAACGCCCTCAATGGCAAGCCGCTTCCCATCTATGGCGACGGACTCAACGTCCGCGACTGGCTCTACGTCGGGGACCACTGCGAGGCGATCGCTCTGGTGCTCGCGCAAGGCACCATCGGTGAAACCTACAACATAGGCGGTGACAGCGAAAAGGCCAACATCGATGTCGTCACCACCATCTGCTCCATCATGGACGAGTTTCACCCTGCGGGCGCACCGCATAACCGTCTCATCACCTTCGTAAAAGACCGCCCCGGCCACGACCGCCGCTATGCCATCAATGCCGCCAAACTCAGCCGCGAGCTAGGCTGGCGCCCGCGTGAAACCTTCGCAACCGGAATCCGCCGCACCATCGAATGGTATCTTTCCAACTCTGCCTGGATTGAAGAAGTCACCAGCGGAGACTATCGCCATTGGATCGCCGCCAACTACGAATCCCGTGGCGTCAGCGGTACAAAATAACGCATTGCAAAACGAAGCTGTACAAACTGAAGCTGTGCAATTGAAGGACGGTGCAAATTGAAGGGCATCATTCTCGCCGGAGGCTCCGGCACGCGTCTTTATCCCGCGACCCTTGCCATCAGCAAGCAGCTCATCCCTATCTACGACAAGCCGATGATCTACTACCCGCTCAGCACTCTCATGCTGGCCGGAGTTCGCGAGATCCTGCTCATCTCCACACCCTGCGAACTGCCGCGCTTCCGCGAACTACTGGGCTGCGGCGGGCAGTGGGGCCTCAAGATCGAATACGCCGAGCAGCCCAAGCCCGAGGGTCTTGCCCAGGCTTTCCTCATCGGCGAGAGCTTCATCGACGGCCAGCCCTGCGCCCTCATCCTCGGCGACAACATCTTTTACGGCCACGACATGTCAAAGCTACTGCAGATCAGCGCCGGCCTTGAGAGTGGCGCCACGATCTTCGCCTATGCGGTGCAGGACCCAAGCTCCTACGGGGTCGTCGAATTCGATTCCGCCGGCCGCGCCGTCAGCCTGGAAGAAAAACCTGCCCGCCCCCGTTCGCACTTCGCCATCACGGGCGTCTACTTCTACGATTCCCAGGTAGTCGCGCTCGCGAAATCTCTTAAGCCCTCCGCTCGCGGCGAGCTTGAAATCACCGACCTCAACCGCCTTTATCTGGAGCGCGGCCAACTCAATGTAGTCACCTTCGGACGAGGCACCGCTTGGCTTGACACCGGAACCCACGACTCCATGCTTGAGGCTTCCAGCTTCATCGCCACCCTCGAAAAACGCCAGGGCCTCAAAATCGCCTGCCCTGAAGAGATCGCCTACCGCATGGACTTCATCACCGCCGCCCAACTCGAGTGCCTCGCCCAACCTCTCATGAAAAGCGGCTATGGCAGATACCTCATGCAACTCATCGATGAGTAAGCGAGCGGCGCCTGCCGGATCGTTCGAGATAGAAGCCTTAGCTAGTCACGTTTGGCCGGGGCCTCCTGCTCGTCACGCTTTACCAGCGTCTCCATGAGTTCCTGATACGACTTGGGCATGGTTACCGTATCGCGCATCGCGACCGTGATGGGGTAACGCGTGCCGCCTTTATGGGTGCCTTCCAGCCCTTCGATAATCTCCTGCGCATACGTCCAAGGAAAGGCGAAGGCCATCTCGTGGTCCTGAGCCATACCGAAGACGCGATCGCCGTTACAGGGGAGGATCACCTTGGGCTCATTGGTGGTAAGGGTCTGGATGACCATCTCAGCACAAACCAGGCGCCCGCCGCTGCTAGAAACCAATCGTCCACCACGCTTGTAAAGCGAGGCATGAACCAACCGCAGCACCTGCGCACTATTGCCGTACATGGAAACGACATGCGGCTCGAAGGTGGCCCGGTTCAGCGGCATGACGCAGAGATACTCGTACGTGCCAGGCTCGAATCTCCAGCTCTGGGCCTCCATGTTGCTGGCTGCCGCCTCATCCTTGCAGTACATGCCGAGGGCTGCGGAGCCTTTCAGGTACTCCTCATTGGGCTTGTAAAAACCAAAGGCAATAGCCGAGATCGGACAGATGACGTCCTCCTTTCCCACGGCGATTCCCCAGCCGTAGCGCCGCGCGACGCCGACCGCCTGGCACACAATCCACTTCTCGCCCATGCTCTTGCTGGGAACCTTCACGCCTTCGGGAAGCGCCTCCCCCGGCCTGATCATTCTGATAGCTAACGGAACGGTGTCCGGACGAACGTAGCGCCCCAGCGCCTCATCGAGCAGCCGCAAAGTTGCCTCAACATCTGCATTCATAAAAACCTCCCGGCGGACCATTTGCCCGCAAAGAATGAATGCACAGCTTACTCAATAGCTGCCCGGCTGTCTTGTGCAATCGCCTCCACCTTAGAAGTTCGAAATCCCTGGGCACCGCCGCTGACGCAAGTGGCAAAGCTGGCGCGTTCGAATTGATCGTCGTACAACGATAGTCAGATTTCTATTCAGGCAGTAAACGGCGCCGCCATCGCAACCGATGCGGCGCCGTTTTTCTATTGCGAAAGGAATTACCTGGAGAACAACAGTAAAAAAGATATGGTGCGCCCGGCGAGATTCGAACTCACGACCTAACGCTTCGGAGGCGTTCGCTCTATCCAGCTGAGCTACGGGCGCGCAGTAGCTATTATACCTGAGCAGATGCCACGCGCATCCTCAACCGAAACAGCGCGCTAGCGCAGAAGCAGATAGAGTGCGAGCCAGATCGGTATCGTCCGCAGGGCGAACCCGAGGCGAACCAAAGATGCCAACTCCGCCACAACGGGCGAGCAGTCATACTCTATCCGTGACCTCCCGCGCACAGGATCGCGCCCTGGCCAGCTTTGCCACCTACCTCCGTGTAGAAAAAGGCTTGGCCCCGCTCACCGTCAGTTCCTATGGTGGCGATCTCGAACTCTGGGCGGAATTCCTCTCCCGGCGCGACAAAACCGTTCTCAACGCGCAGCGCGAAGACCTCAAGGATCTGGTGCAACACCTCCTCGGCCACGGCATGGATTCGCGTTCCGTCGCCCGCAAACTCTCTGCCCTGCGCCAGTTCTACCGATACCTGCTGCTGGACAAGCTCATCGCGCACGATCCCACGCTCGACATCGACAGCCCTAAACAGTGGAAGGTGCTTCCCAAGGCGCTCTCCGAAGAGGAGATCACCGCCCTGGTCGAAAGCCCCGGCCAGCGCGTTGCCGCCTCCGCCGGGTCGCAAACGCAGCGCATCACGCAGGCGCTTGCCCTTCGTGACCGCGCCATGCTGGAAGTCCTCTACGCCGCCGCCGTGCGGGTCAGCGAGTTAGTAGATGCGCGCGTCGAAGACACCAAGCTCGAACTCGGCTACATGCTCGTGCGCGGCAAGGGCGACAAGGAGCGCATCGTTCCGCTTGGCGCGCCCGCGCAATTGGCACTCAACGCCTACCTGCGCGATGCCCGCCCCGTGCTTACCGGCCCCAAGAAGGTCGCGGAGCTTTTTCTCGCCCGCGGCGGAAACAAACTTACACGCCAGCGCATCGGCATGATCGTGGATCAGGCCTCCAAAGCCGCTGGCCGCCACGCTTCGCCGCACATGCTGCGCCACTCGGCAGCCACACACATGGTCTCCCGCGGAGCCGACTTGCGCACGGTGCAAACCGTGCTCGGCCACGCCGACATTTCCACCACACAGGTCTACACCCATGTCGCGCTTGACCGCCTCCAGAAGGTGTACGCTGCTCATCATCCGCGAGCCCACGCACGCTCCCCGCAGGACAAAAGCAAGTGAAAGCCGGACTCAACCTAGCTGATTCCGCGCCCACTCCAGCCTCGATCGCGCTCTCTGATTTCCTGCGCGCGCTGACCCAGCGCAACGCGTCTGCGCACACCATCAAAGCCTATCGCACCGATCTGGCGGAGTTCGTCGTCTTCATCGGTCCCGAAGACCTCAAAAGCATCGATCATCTTTTGATCCGCGCTTTTCTCGGGCAACTCTATGAGCGCGGGTTGAGCAAGGCATCTGTCGCGCGCGCGCTCTCCTCCATCCGCTCGTTCTTCAAGTGGATGGGCCGCGAGCACAGGATTGAATCAAACCCCGCTCTGCTCGTCACGGCTCCAAAGCTTCCGAAGAAACTGCCCCGCGTGCCCACTGTGGAGGAGATGAACTCCGTCCTCGATGCGAAGATGCCGGAAGAAGCGGCCTTCGCCGGGCGCGACCATCTGATCCTCGAAATGCTGTATGGCTGCGGCATTCGCAACAGCGAACTGACGGGCATCAACATGGACGATGTCCATATGCGTCAGGGCACGATTCTGGTGCGCGGCAAAGGCAAAAAGCAGCGCATCGTTCCCTTCGGAGATTCGGCGCAGTTTGCGTTGCGCGATTACCTGCCGCAGCGCGCCCGCGTGCTTGAGCAGCACAGGCGCACCGGCGAATCCGCACTGCTGATCAACCTGCGCGGAACGCGCCTCACGACCCGCAGCGTTGGGCGCATCGTTAAGTCCATTGCCATCGCAGGCGGCCTCCCCAGCGAAGTTCATCCCCACACCCTGCGCCACGCCTTTGGTACCCACATGCTGGAGGAGGGAGCGGACCTGCGCGCCATTCAGGAGTTGCTCGGCCACGAGCGCCTTTCCACCACGCAGCGCTATACCCAGCTAACCACCAAGCAGGTTCTGGAGGTTTACGACAAGACGCATCCCCGCGCAAAGATGTGAATGAATGGACTCACTACCAAGCGGCTGTGCGTTGGAGCGCTCTCTCGGCTTGCAGGTTGCAAGTGGAGACTCCTGCATCGAGCCGCTGAGCGCGGCATCGACGCAGGAGTTCTTGGCTATGCGTGAGTCAGTTCAGCAGGGTTTTTCGTCTTTGGCTTGGATTCGCCGTCCAGATCGTCCCACATCTCCACAACCCGGTTGCGCAGTTCTTCGGTGAGTCGCTCGTACGCCTGCTCCGGCTGCTCATTCAGCTCCGGATAGATCGGCTTGCCCACGCGAATCCGCAGCCGATGAAATCCCTGAAAACCTTTGCCGCGCGGCCAAGTAAGGTGGAATCCGTACTCTGCCACCGGAACGATGGGAACGTTCAGATGGTGCGAGAGGATCGCCGCCCCCTTCTTGAATTTTTTCGGCGGCCCTTCCATCGAACGCTCGCCCTCGGGATACATAATGAGGATTTTTCCGGCGCGGAGCCCGTAAGCTCCGGCGCGCATGGCCGGTACCAGGTTTGAATCGGGATCGACCGGAATGAGGTGAAGGAACTGCGCAAATTTGCGCATCAATCCTGTGCCGAAGATCTCGCTGGTTCCCACGTAGAAGACGTTGTGAAATGCCCGCCAGGGCAGCGCCGCCGTCAGAATCGGCGCGTCCAGATAGCTGGAGTGATTGGGGCAGAGGATATAGGGCGCATCGGGCAGATTTTCCATCCCTTCCACGCGCAACTTGAACAGAATGTGTCGAAGCCCACTGCACGAATTTGCCAAAAAGCCACCAAAGAAAGCTCGCCACCGGGCGCTCATGGGTAATGGCGAGTACCTCCGGGTCGGTGGTTTCCACTTCAAATACCGTCTTCCAGCCGGGGGCCTGTCGCGTCGAGCGTGCCGATGTTCTTGCGAACCAGCTCCACCAGTTCGCGAACGGTATAAACCTCGCTGGCGGCGGAGTCCTCGACCTCGGCTCCGAGACGATGGGCCAGGTCGGTCAGCAACTCGACGCGCTCCATCGAATCCAGTCCAAGGTCGAGTTCCAGGTTGTCGTCCGGATGGATCTCTTTTTGATCTCCCTTGCCGGCTTCGGCGATCACGGCCAACGCGCTCTGCACTTCCGGGGAGGCGAGCCAGATGCGGTCCTCGTCCAGAGAATTTGCGCTCCTTTGGAGTAGATCTCTTCAGCCTCGCCGCTGGCATGGAGCGCACGCAGCTTCTTCTCGATCTCCTGGCGGCGCAGCTTGCGCGTGGTGGTGCGCGGAAGGTCATCCTGCCAGATGTCGTAAGAGAGCATTCGCTTGGTCGCGGGCAAGGTTGCGGAGATGCTCTCCACGTCGAAGCGAATGACCTCGCGGATGTTAACGATCCGGTGCTCGCGCAGCACCTCGAAGTTCGGCACAATCACGCCGTGCAGACGCTCGCTCAGCGGCTCGCCGGGCTTGCGGCTCTCCAGGCCAAGTACGCAAAGCTCTTTGATCCAGGGCGAGCGCAGGTAGTAGGCCTCGATCTCTTCGGGATAGACATTCTTGCCGGAGCTGAGGACGATCACATCCTTGGCGCGGCCGGTGATGAAGTAGTTGCCCTCGGCATCCACATAGGCAAGATCGCCAGTGTAGCAGCCAGCCGTCCTTAAGAACTTCGGCGGTAGCCTCCGGGCGGTTGTAGTAGCCCTTCATGATCGTAGGACCGGCGAGGGCGATCTCACCCACCAGCTGTCCGTTCTCGTCCACCTTGGTATTCACCAGCTTGGCCTGCAACCCCGGCAGCGGAGGCCCAATCGAGCCGATCACATTGGCAGCCGGAGGCGTGCAGAGGCAGCCGCTGGTGGTCTCGGTCAAGCCATAGGCTTGCAGCATCGGGAAGCCGAGCGACTGGATGTCGCGTCCGATCTGGGCGTCAAAGCGCGAGCCGCCGGTGACAAAAGTAGCGTATATTTGGCCCGAGTTGTGCGTGGACCTTCTTGAAGAACACCTTGCCCAGGTTGAAGCCCAGCTTCTGCGATGCCGCGCTCAGCTCGCGCATGATCCCAAAGATCTTTTGCGCCAGCCGCCCCTTTTTCGCAACCTCGCCGAAGATGCGCTCATGGATAAGGTAGAAGAACTGCGGTACGCAGCAGAAGATCGTGATGCCGCGCTCACGCAGCGCAATCATCAACTCCTGCGTGTTCAGCGAATCGAGAAAGACAACCTTGCCGCCATTGCCGAGCGGCAGAAAAATATTGACCATCTGCGCCAGCACGTGGAAGAGCGGCAGCACGCCAAGAAAACCATCGCCCGGCCCGATGGGAATAAACTTGCGAATGCACTCCAATTCAGCGCTCAGATTGCCGTCGGTGAGCATCACGCCCTTCGGGTCGCTGGTGGTTCCGGAGGTGTAAATGATGGCCGAAACGTCGTCAGGCTTCAACGCAACCGGAACAAAGCCGGGCTGCGCCGCCAGCACGATCTCCGGCACGTAGGGCAGACCCTCCTGTGGGGTGTCCAGCATCGCCAGTTGAACCGGACGGCCCGCGACCGCTTCCCTGGCAACCGCGAGGCTGCGCTCGTCCACAAAGAGCAGGGTTGCGCCACAGTCGTCGAGCAACTTCCCTACCTGCAACGCGTTGAAAGCTGTGTCCAGCGGGACTGCGATATTGCCGCTGGCGATAATTCCAAGGTAGGTCGCAACCCAGATCGGACTGTTGAAAGCGAGGACGGCACAGCGAGCGCCTCCCGCTGCGCCGATGCCGGAGCGAAGCAGCCACTGTCCCACGCCGTCGGAGACACGGCGAAGCTGCTGATAGGTAAAGCTCTCGACGGTGTGCCCATCGGCGGCTGTCGTGAAGCTCGACAGTTCCGACTGCGGCGCAGACGCTCCCGGCTGCCGCTGAATCGCCACTGCCGGCGCCGTCGGCCAGCGCTCCACGGACTCAAGAAAACAACTGTAAAACATAGAATCTCTCTCCTCCAGCATACATGCCGGAGAGTTTTCCGCAGCAGGGTCTAAGCCCTCCACTGCTGTGACAAACACACAACATGATAGACGCAAAGACAGCATCGGGAGGTCATTGCAGAATGAATAAGCCTGGGATCCGAGAGAAGGGCCGCATCGAAAAATATCTCTGAAGCGACGATGCAAACACGGCGCTCACGAATCTAGCAACGCCGCTCAAGATATCCGAGAGAAGCAGCAGCTCAGAGAGATAAAAAGTAGCAGGAAGAGACGTTTTTTGTGTACGAGATGCTTCTCAGGGATAGAATAACTTCCGGGTACACTAGTCACCTACTACAAATTCACAGGAGATCCTGTTCCATGAAGCGTTTTGCGATTGTTCTGGCTGCTCTGGCGATGATGATGTCCACTGCTGCGTTTGCCGAAGATGGCGCGGCTCTATTCAGTGCGAAGTGCGCAGGCTGCCACGGTGCGGAAGGCCAAGGCAAAATGGGTCCGTCCCTCAAGGGCAAGACCGATGCCCAGGTTCTTGACGTGCTGACCAACGGCGGCAAGAAGGGTCCCCACGCGAAGGCTTTTAACGTAACTCCGGATCAGGCGAAGGCGATCGCGTCTTTTGTCTCCACCTTGAAGTAGTCTAGAGTTTCGTGCAATACCGGCCGGTGCCTTCGGGCACCGGCTTTGTCGTCTCGGGAACCTAAAAATGCAGGGTGCCACATTCCATTGGCAAATTCACCAAAGCGGTGGCACAATGTTCCACGCAACTAATACCCATACCTTAGGAGATGTTTCCATGAAACTGTTTACGGTTGTTCTGGCTTCTCTGGCAATGATGATGTGTACGGCTGCGTTTGCGGCGGAAGATGGTACGGCTCTGTTTAAAGCGAAGTGCGCGGGCTGCCACGGCGCAGCGGGTGAAGGCAAATCGGGTCCGGCCATTAAGGGCAAGACCAATGTTGTCGATGTGCTCACCGCCGGCGGAAAGAAAGGCATTCACGCGAAACCCTTCAGCGTAACCCCCGAGCAGGCACAGGCGATCGCTGACTCCTTGAAATAGCCTAACTGCATCAGCGGCAATGGCCGATGCCTCTTTGGGCATCGGCTTTTTCGTTCTCGCACGACATTTACATTCTTGAAGTAGAAGAGCCTTCGGCGAGTTCGCGAATGCCATCGAATACAGCCAGTTCGCCGCTCGGATGCTTCAGCGCCTCCCGCACCGAAAACATCACCGAAAACTGAGGTGCGCGGGGCCGGAAGGTCACTCCCATAAACTCAAACTCACGGGTCGATACCACCCCCGCCACGCGTCCGGAAATCTCCGGCTCCCATTCAGGCTGGTTCGAGATGAATAGTGTGGCCACGGCATGGGTGGGCCAGTCGCTGGTATTGCGCATTCCTCGCCGGGTAACCCCGGTACACCGGGTGCGGCCGATCTCCACGTTGAACCGCGGCGGGCAGCTTAGATTGGCTTCAAAGGTCAGAATCTCCTGCCGCCGCCGCCACCCCCATAGAGCCCACTTCAGAGGCATTTGCCGCGGCGCCAGATGCACATCGAGAGAAGGCTGACGGAAGGCGCAGCCAGACAATCGTAACCGTGCGCGCACCCGCGAGGGGCTGATCCATTCGACGCCACTGATCTGGCCATGTGCGGCGAGCGTCCCCTCCAGCCAGCGCAGTACGCGCATCGCGCGCCGCTGGTTGAAGCGCACAAACCACCAGTACCAGACGGCGACGATTAAAACTCCGAGAATACTGCTGATGAGAACGGAATGCATGCGGCCGCCATTCATCTGTTGTGATGCAGCGGACAGCGCCTAAAGATGCTATTTCTTAACCCCAATCGCCCTGCCTCATTTCTCCTGCGGAGTGCTTGAATCCAGGACAAAGAAGCGATTCTGCCCTCCGGGCTGAACCTTATTCTGTTCAAAGCAGTCCTTAATGCGGCGTCGAAGCTCGCGACTGACCGCATACTGCTGACCGGGGCGGGTTTTTACGAGGATCAGGTAATCCACCTGATTCCCGGCGACGCGGTCAATACCGGGAACCATCGGATCGGCAACGATCGCATCGCGAAAGCGTTCATCGTGCTGCAGGTCGGAGCCGAGCTGCTGTAGCAGTTCGATTACGCGCTCGCTATTCTCCTTGTAATCGACCGCTACCCGCATCGCCACCATCGTCCAGTCCCGGGTCATGTTTGTCACTGCCGTGATGGTGGAGTTCGGAATGGTATGTACCGAACCGTCTGCGTCGCGCAACACCGTACGCCGAAGAGTCAGCATCTCCACCGAGCCCTGGAAATTGCCGATCTTGACCACGTCACCGATATCGAACCAGTTCTCCACCAGGATGAAGAATCCGTTCAGAACATCATGCACCAGGGTTTGCGCGCCAAAACCTACGGCAATGCCGGCGATACCGGCACTGGCCAGCAGGGGCTCCACACGAATGCCGAGGTCAAAAAGAATGGTGACCACCGCAAAAAACAGGATCACGGCCAGTCCAACGCTGCGGAAAATCGACGAGATGGTATGAAGCTGTTGTACGCGAACGCTGGATGTAGTCAGGTTCGCCTGGTTGACGCGTGCCAGACGCCCGCTGACAACGTTCAGAATACGTATCAGGACAAAGGCAATGACAACCGTGGCCACGATTTTCGGTAGTTTGTCATGCACGAGAATGTAAAGATCCCCGTACCAGTTGTTCAGCCGGAACAGATCGTGCCAGGTGTGCGAAAACTGTATAGGATTCACGATGGCGGATTATAAATGGTAAGCCGTCGGAAATATGCCATCCTATAATCCGGCTGCAATCCTTTCCTGCCGAGGCCACCTGCCATGACTTGCTACCGCTCCGTCGGGGCAATCACACTTTTGCTTTCTTTTTGCCTTGCGCCAGGGTGGGCTCAGCGCAGTGCAGAGCAGAACTCCACCGACCCCGCCGGCCACATGGAGCTGGAGGCGGAAATGCATCGGAAGTTGCAGATACAACTGCAGAAAAAACGCTTTGAGGAGATGAAGCGTGATTCCGAGAAGCTGCTTCAACTGGCGACCGAACTCAAGCAATATGTCGACAAAACCGGAGAAAATATTCTTTCTCTGGAAGTGCTGCGGAAGGCCGAGGAGATGGAGAAGCTGGCACGGCAGGTTAAAAACAATATGCGCGGGGATTAGCAGGGCGAAACCTTCCTCCAGCCCCAATCTCACAGATTTTTAACATAGTTGCGTGCACATTGTAATGAAATCTCACAACCCTAGTCATTGATATGAAATCACACAACATGGTATAAATTTTTGCCCCCTGAAAGATGATTGGAATTGTTGTCTGCCGGGGAATGGAGCGCCTCGCAAGCGGCTCCTGTAGCACCCAACGCGGCCAAGCCTCAACATTCATTGAAGTGGAAGCGCGTTTCGGGTTCAGTTGTCGCCCGGAAGCGTACGTGTGCGGCCCTGCCGCAGCGCCGTTTTTGTGCGCGACTATCTCAGAAGGGCTGCAGTAACCCGTAACGAGTTTAGCCTTGGAGGAATCGTATGAATGTGTGGCTCTCGCAGAGCCGTAATTACTTGGGCCGGATGAGCAAGTTTTCACTGCTCCGCCGTGGTATTTCGCTGATGGCCCTTACCCTTCTCACCTCTCTCGCCGCGCTGGCCGAGCCCGCAGGCGGCGAAGCAGCACTCAAGCTTCCCGACCTGAGCAGCGTCAGCTTCTTCAATGGCGCCATCGACGGCCACAAATTGCTGATGATTGGCATTCTGTTCAGCATCTTCGGTCTGCTGTTTGGTCTGTCAATCTACACCTATCTGAAGAACCTGCCGGTTCATCGCGCCATGCGCGAGATCTCGGAGCTGATTTACGAGACCTGCAAGACCTATCTGACGACGCAGGGCAAGTTCATCCTGATTTTGTGGGCATTCATTGCTGTGATCATTGCGGCTTACTTCGGCTGGCTGGCCCCGGTTCCGGGCAAGTCGGTTGGCGTCACCCTGCCCATCATCCTTGGTTTCAGCCTGGTGGGCATCGCCGGCAGCTATGGCGTTGCCTGGTTCGGCATTCGCGTCAACACCTTCGCCAACTCCCGCACCGCCTTTGCCGGCCTGCGCGGCAAGCCCTTCCCGGTCTATGACATTCCGCTCAAGGCTGGCATGAGCATCGGCATGATGCTGATCAGCGTCGAGTTGCTGATCATGCTCTGCATTCTGCTCTTCGTTCCCGGCGATTACGCCGGTCCGTGCTTTATCGGCTTCGCCATTGGTGAATCGCTGGGCGCGGCCGCTCTCCGTATCGCCGGCGGCATCTTCACCAAGATTGCCGACATCGGCTCCGACCTGATGAAGATCGTCTTCAAGATCAAGGAAGATGATGCTCGCAATCCCGGCGTCATTGCCGACTGCACGGGCGATAACGCAGGCGACTCGGTTGGACCTTCGGCCGACGGCTTCGAGACCTACGGCGTCACCGGCGTCGCGCTGATCACCTTCATCCTGCTTGGCGTGCACGACCCGGTCGTACAGGTGCAGTTGCTGGTCTGGATCTTCGTCATGCGCGTCATGATGCTGGTTGCCAGCGCCGGTTCCTACTTCCTGAACCACGTGCTCGCGAAGGCCAAGTACGGGAATTCCGATCACATGGACTTCGAAGCACCGCTGACCTCTCTGGTCTGGCTGACCTCGGTAGTTTCCATCGGGTTGACTTACGTCGTCAGCTACCTCATGATCCCCGTCCTCGGCGGCGATAGCACCTTGTGGTGGAAGCTGGCTTCGATCATTAGTTGCGGTACGCTGGCCGGCGCCGTTATTCCGGAATTGGTCAAGGTCTTCACCTCCACCTCCAGCGACCACGTGCAGGAAGTTGTCACCGCATCGCGTGAGGGCGGAGCCTCTCTGAACATTCTCGCTGGCTTCGTGGCAGGCAACTTCTCCGCCTACTGGCTTGGCCTGGCAATGGTCGCTCTCATGTCTGTCGCTTACTATGTAAGCCTGCAAGGACTAGGAGCGCTGATGTTGGTTCCAGCGGTCTTTGCCTTCGGTCTGGTGGCCTTTGGCTTCCTCGGCATGGGCCCGGTGACTATCGCGGTTGACTCCTACGGTCCGGTCACCGACAACGCACAGTCGGTCTATGAACTTTCGCTCATCGAGCAAGTTCCGAACGTCAAGTCCGAGATAAAAAAGGACTTCGGTATCGACGTGAACTTTGATCGTGCAAAAGACTTGCTGGAAGAGAACGATGGTGCGGGCAACACCTTCAAGGCAACCGCCAAGCCCGTGCTGATCGGTACCGCCGTGGTCGGCGCAACTACCATGATTTTCTCCATCATCATGGGCCTTACCAACGGCCTCACCCAGAACACGGACAAGTTGTCCCTGCTGCATGCGCCCTTTGTGCTCGGCCTCATCACCGGCGGCGCCATGATCTACTGGTTCACCGGAGCGGCGACCCAGGCGGTTTCCACCGGTGCCTACCGTGCGGTGGAGTTCATCAAGGACAACATCCGGCTGGAAGGCGTCGAAAAGGCCAGCGTGGAAGACTCCAAGAAGGTGGTTGAAATCTGCACTCAGTACGCGCAGAAGGGCATGTTCAACATCTTCCTCGCCGTCTTCTTCGGTACCCTCGCCTTCTCCTTCATCGAGCCGTTCTTCTTCATCGGCTACCTGTTCTCCATCGCGATCTTTGGCCTGTACCAGGCAATTTTCATGGCCAATGCCGGCGGTGCATGGGACAACGCGAAGAAGATCGTAGAAACCGAACTCAAGGCCAAGGGCACGCCTCTACACGATGCGTGCGTCGTGGGAGACACGGTTGGCGACCCATTCAAGGACACCTCGTCGGTGGCCATGAACCCGGTCATCAAGTTCACTACTTTGTTCGGACTCCTTGCAGTGCAGCTTGCAGTGACTCTGACGTCTAGGAACGCACTGTTGACCCACATCCTTGCGCTCGGCTTCTTCCTCGTCTCGGCCACCTTCGTATGGCGCAGCTTCTACAAAATGCGCATCGTCAAGGCATTCGATTCGGCTGAGGCAGCCGGAGCTTCGGCAGGCAAATAACCCAACACGTACGCCTTTGAAATACAGAGCGCCACTCCTCGGGGTGGCGCTTCTGTTTTCAACGCAACTCCTCCTGCTATGCTGTTGCCATGGATCCCGTCGCGCTGACCCGTCGGCTCATCGACATTGAATCAATCACCGGCAAGGAAGCTGCCGCAGCCGATTTTTTGGCTGGCTATCTGGAAGAGCTCGGCTACGATGTCGAACGCATGCCGGTCGAGGGCGAGCGCTTCAATCTTTTCGCCAAACCCGCCAATGCCGCTCAGCCTGCGCTGGTCTTCTCCACCCATATCGACACAGTCCCTCCGTTCCTGCCATCCAGCGAAGACGCAGACAACATCTATGGCCGCGGAGCCTGCGACGCCAAGGGCATCATTGCGGCCCAGGTTGCCGCCTGCGAGCGCCTCCGCTACAACGGCAAATCCGTCGGCCTGCTCTTCGTCGTCGGTGAAGAGCGCGACTCTCTAGGCGCCGCCGTTGCCAATAAGAACCCGCGCGGCGCGCGGTTCCTGGTCAACGGAGAGCCCACCGACAACCGCATCGCGCTGGCCTCCAAGGGCGCGTTGCGTGTCGAGGTCGTGGCGCGCGGGCGCATGGCGCACTCGGCCTACCCTGAGCTGGGTGAGTCCGCGATCGACAAACTACTCGACGCGCTCCAGGCCCTGCGCGCGATGCCGCTGCCGCACAATCCGGAGATCGGCCCCAGCACGGTAAACATCGGTATCATCGAAGGCGGCCGCGCCACCAACATCATTCCGGACTTCGCCAAGGCACAGTTGCTCTATCGCTTGGTCGCTCCGTCCCAGGAACTCCGCCAGGCTATCGTCGCTGCCGTGGGATCGCTGGCGGAGGTGCAGTTCGTTCTCGACCTTCCCTACATGCGATTCCTCACCGTTCCCGGCATCCCCACAATGACCGCTTCCTTCACCACGGACATTCCACAGCTCTCGTCCTGGGGACAACCTGTGTTGCTGGGGCCGGGCTCGATTCTAGTGGCGCACACCGATAAGGAGTTCATCGCCAAGGCAGAGCTCATGCAAGCAATCGAACTCTACGTGCGGATCGGAACATTTCTGCTAAGCTGACCGGGCCCTGTTTTGCGTTCCCCGCACTGCTTACAAAACTGGAATCAACCTCAGCGATGCGGAGAAATCGCGCGCGTCGCCGATCAAGATCTTTACTTCCTTGAAATTCAGCTGGACGCTTGAGCCGGAACCGGCAAAAGCCTCACGCGCCCGGAGAGAATCCGGGCGTTTTCTTTTGCTGCCGAGGGCGCGAAACCTTATCTGCTTCGCGTTACACTTGTCGGCATGAGCACCGACCAGCCCAACGCTCTCGTCCACGCCTCCTCGGCTTACCTCCGTTCCGCCATGAATCAGCCTACGCAGTGGCATGAGTGGGGTCCGCAGGCATTCGCCCGCGCCAAGGCAGAGGACAAGCCAATCCTGCTCGACATCGGCGCCGTGTGGTGCCATTGGTGCCATGTAATGGACCGCGAGTCCTACGAATCCGCCGAAATCGCAGCGCTGCTGAATGCTCACTTCATCCCCGTAAAGGTGGACCGCGACGAGCGCCCCGACGTGGACGCGCGTTACCAGATTGCGGTCGCGGCCATCACCGGACAAGGTGGATGGCCGCTCACGGTCTTCCTCACGCCAGAGGGCAAACCATTCTTCGGCGGGACCTACTTTCCGCCCCAGGATGCGTACGGACGCCCCAGCTTCCAGCGCATTCTCCTTGCGATCTCGCAAGCCTTCCGCGAGCGCCGCGATGAAGTGGAGAACGAAAGTGAGGGACTGATGCACGCCCTCGCCCACGCCGAGGGAATGCCCGGACAGAGCGGCGAGTTCACTCCCAGAATCGTGGAGCAGATGGTGCAGGCGGCACTCGGCGCCTTTGACCGTGAAAACGGCGGCTTCAACCATGCGCCAAAGTTCGCCCATCCAGCAATCATCGATCTACTGCTCGGCTGGTACGCCCACACCGGCGAGCAGCAGGTGGAGCGAGTCGTAAGCGTCACACTTGAAAAAATGGCGCAGCGGCGGCGTCTATGACCAGCTCGCAGGAGGTTTCCATCGTTACTCCGTCGATGAGCGCTGGTGCGTGCCTCACTTCGAAAAGATGGCCTACGACAATTCCGAGCTGCTGAAGAATTACGCGCACGTCTGGCAGGCCACCGCGAATCCGTTCTTTGCCGACGTGGCGCGCGACATTCTGCGCTGGCTGCGCGAATGGCTCAGCGACCGCGAGCGCGGCGGCTACTACGGCTCGCAGGATGCCGATATCGATCTGCACGATGATGGCGATTACTTCACGTGGACGCTCGACGAGGCTCGCGCCGTATTGAGCCCGGATGAACTCGCGGTCGCCGCCGCGCACTACGACATCGGCGAACATGGCGAAATGCATCACAATCCGGCCAAGAACGTGCTCTGGGTACGCGAAGCCGTTGGCCAGATTGCGGCCATCCAGAATCGCACCCTTGAGTCCACCGCAGAGTTGCTGGCTTCGGCGAAAAGAAAGCTTTACGCCGCGCGCCTTCAGCGCCCCATGCCGTTCATCGACCGCACCCTCTACACCAACTGGAACGCGCTCTGCATCTCCGCCGTGTTGCAGGCGTCGCGGGTGCTGGGAGAGGATGCCGAGCAGGCGTTTGCCCTGCGATCGCTGGATCGTCTGCTCTCCGAAGCCTATGACCCCGCAAAGGGACTGCTCCACATCATCGCCTACGCGGAAGGAGCCAGCCAGCGGCCAGCCGGCGTGCTCGACGACTATGCCTTCACGGTGCTGGCCTGTCTGGATGCCTACGAGGCGACCAGCGATCTGCGTTACTTTACCAGCGCTCAGGAAATTGCCGCTCGCATGATCTCCGGCTTCTATGATGAGAACGGAGGCGGTTTCTTCGATCTCGACAGCTCGCCGTCCACTGATTCAACCGGGGCCCTGACCGCACGACGAAAGCCGTTCCAGGATTCACCAACTCCCGCCGGAGACTCCGCCGCGGCGCTCGCGTTGCTGCGCCTCCACGCGCTCAACGGAGACGCTCAACTGCACAAGCGCGCAAAAGATACGCTGGAAGTTTTCGCCGGAGTCGCCGGACAGTTCGGCATCTACGCCGGCACCTACGGACTGGCTTCGGTTTGGATGTCGCGCCCGCACACGCAAGTGGTTGTAATCGGCCAAGGCCGCGAGGCGGAGGAATTATATGCGGAGGCGCTGGCCCCCTTCGCGCTGAACAAAATCGTGCTGCGCGCTAAAGATGCGACGAGCCTCAACGCGACCCTGCCGCCGGCGCTGGCGGAAACCATCTCCGCTGTCCCCGGATTACAGCAGGGCGGCGCAGTTGCCATGCTCTGCAGCGGCTTCTCCTGCCAGCCGCCAATCCACAATGCGGGCGAGTTGCGCCAGGAACTTCGGATCGCCATCGCACAGAGCCGTTAACCGAAAGGTGCAAGCGCGATGATTTTCGCCAACAACATCTCTCAATAATTCGACCCGCAGCACACCTTCGCGCTAGAGTGAGATATGCCTAAAACTGCGAAACACGTCAAAAAGACCGCTTCGGAAAAGAAAGCAGCGGCGAAGAAGTCCTCGCCTGAGAGAGCGCCCCGGACTTCAGCCAAGAGCTCAACATCGAAAACTCCAGCCAACGGCTTTCATCCCGGAACCTACATCGTGCCGCGCGGACATGTGAGCATCGCGGTGCCGACCTTCTGGAGTTTGCGTCAGACCAATGAAGATCTGCAGGTAGAGTCGGAGGCTAGCGAGACGACAGTCATTGTCACCGCTTATCATCGCAAAAAGGACGTGAAATCGCTCGACGCGCGTGATTATCTAAAGCACTTTCTCGATACCGCTCCTGTCGCTGGACGTCTGCAGGCGGGCGACAGCAGCAAGCAGCGAGCCAGCGCGCGCTTCCGTGATGAGGAAGGCGATAACTGGTTCGTCCGCTTCATCTCCAATGGAGAAACGCTTCTGTTGGCGACCTGCCACTCCAATCGACCTCTAACCTCGCGCGATGGCAAGACCGGAGTCGCGGTTCTGGACTCGATCAAGTTGAAGGCGCGTGGGTGAGTTTGCGTCACGGCAGCATTGAATCGATTTTTCTGGAGGGTGAGGCCGGAAGGCTCGAAGCATTGCTGAATCTTGGCCTGACCGATGCGCGATACGCCTGCCTGATCTGCCATCCGCATCCGCTCTTCGGCGGCACTATGCACAACAAGGTCGTCTTTCACTCCATGAAGGCCTTGAACGAATTCGGGTTTCCGGTGCTGCGCTTCAATTTCCGCGGCGTCGGTGCCAGCGCGGGCGAGCATGATTACGGGCGCGGCGAAATCGCAGATACGAGAGTTGCACTCGACTATCTTGCGGCAAGATTCGCCGCGCCTATCATCTTTGCCGGATTCTCGTTCGGTGCGGCCATCGGTTTGCATGCAGCGGTGCCGCATCCCCGCGTGAAAGCGCTGATTTCGATCGGCACTCCGGTCAATGCCGGCGGGCGGGAATATACTTATGAGTTCTTGCAGGAGAGCACAAAACCGAAGCTCCTGCTCAGCGGCGACCGCGATGAATTCGCGACTCCGGAGCAACTGGCGCAGGTATTTGCCGCCGCGTCCGAGCCCAAACGACTGGTTGTAATTCCCGGAGCCGACCACTTTTTCGCCGGCCACCTTGAGCAGATGCGCGCCGCACTGAGCGAATGGGTACGCGAACTAGTGGGGCCTACGGCAGTTCCTGCCGTATAATCTTGGCGCGATGACTGCGCCCAATAACACCGCCGGCAATGAGACTGCGACGCGAGAGATGCGCGCCATCGCACGGGAGATTTTTCAGCACGCGCTCGAGGAGAGCAGCATCGAGCGCGGCTTCAGCCGAAGCGTCCACTACGAACGCAGCGTTCTGCAGGTGGGCGACGACCTTTACGACATCGGCACCTTCTCGCGAGTCTTCGTAATTTCCTTTGGTAAGGCGGCACATAGCAGTTTGGAGGCGCTGATTGCGCGCCTCGGCGCGGGCACCGGCGCATCCGGGATTGTCTGTGCGCCCACTCTGCCCACCTCCCAGTGCTTCGGCTTTCGATATTTTCAGGGCGGCCATCCAATGCCGAACTACGAATCGATGCGCGCGGCCGAGGCGATTCTCCGCGCCCTCGAAACCATGAACGCGCGCTCGCTTGTCATCTATCTCATCAGCGGCGGCGGCTCGGCAATTGTCGAAAAACCGATCAGCAACGAGATATCCTTCGAGGACTTGGTGCAGACCTACCGCGCGCTGGTCCATTCCGGCGCGCCGATCGCGCAAATCAATGCCATACGCAAACACCTTTCAGCCGTCAAAGGTGGCCGCATGGCCGTAGCCGCCGCGCCCGCTCACCAGGTTTCCATTCTGATCTCGGACGTACCGGAAAATGCAATGGATTCGCTGGCCAGCGGACCCACAATGCCCGATACCAGCACCTGCACACAGTGTTCTGACATTGTGCGTCAACACGATCTGCTGCCGCGCTTACCCAAAAGCGTCAGCAGAATTTTTCAGATGCGCGCGTTGGAGGAGACGCCAAAGCCGGGCGATTCGTTCTTCGAGCGGGCGCGCTGGTGGGCCGTGCTCTCCAATGTCTCCGCCCAAAAAGCCGCAGTTGAGCGCGCCGCGATGAAGGGCTTTGCCATCCAGATCGATAACAGTTGCGACGATTGGGACTACCGTGCCGCCGCCGATCACCTGCTGGAGCGGTTGCGCGAGTTGCGTAAGGGAGTCTCGCGCGTCTGCCTGATCTCAGGCGGCGAGGTAACGGTCAAGGTGGATGCAAACCCTGGAGTGGGCGGACGCAACCAGCAGTTCGCGCTCTATTGCGCCCAGCGCATCCAGGGAGAAAACATCGCCGTGCTCAGCGCTGGAACCGACGGCATCGATGGCAACAGCCCGGCCGCCGGAGCCGTAGTAGATGGAAGCACCATCGCCCGCGCCACCGCAAAAGGGTTGTGCGCTGAGGCTGCACTCGCAGGCTTCAATGCCTATCCGTTCTTCGACGCTTTGGGCGACGCGATCATGACCGGGCATACCGGAACCAATGTGCGCGACGTGCGGGTGCTGCTGGCGTGGTAGCCAAACCCGTACTAGAAGAATTCCGCAACGCCCTCTTCGAGCACATGAACGCGATCGGAGACGCCGAGGCGGCGGGCGCCGGAGAGCAGGCGTTTCACCGGCTCATCGATCGGCTCCTGCGAAAGCTTGAAGGTTCCAAAGTGCATGGGGATCATGTGCCGGGAGCCCATATCGGCGAAGGCCCGCAGGGCGTCTTCCGGGCTCGTGTGCACGGCGCGGAAGTTCTCCGGATGGTAGGCTCCAATGGGAAGCAGAGCGACATCGGGATCAAGGCGCCGGCCAATCTCATGAAAGCCGCCGAAGTACGCAGTGTCTCCCGAGTGATAGATCGAATGGCCGCCCCCGTTAAGGCAGTAGCCGCCATAACCGCGATGCATGTCCCGAATGACGCGCGCCCCCCAGTGCTTTGCCGGCGTCGCCGTCACCCGGGTCCCTTTGAGTTGCAATTCCTCCCACCACTTCAGTTCCACAACGCGCTCAAAGCCGAGATCGCAGACCAGGTCAGTGACCTTGTCAGGCACGATCAGCAGCGGCGTGCGGCCGTTCTTGATGCGGGTGGCGCGGGCGATGGCGCGCAGCGAGGGCCGATGAAGATGATCGAAGTGCGCATGGGTTACCAGAACAGCATCCAGTGGCGGAAGATCCTGGATTCGCAGGCCGGGCCGGCGCAGGCGTTTGAGAACGAAGAGCCACGGAGCAAAGATCGGATCGACCACAACGTTCGATCCGCCGACCTGCAGAAAAAACGAGGAGTGGCCGATGAAGGTAACTCCCATCTGGCCCTGCGAGGCGAGCACCGGGCGATGGGTGCGGCCGGTGCGCTTGGCCATCGCAGAGTGCTTCACCAACCTGCCGAGCTGGCCGGCTTTCTTACGAATTCCGATGTTGAGCATCCTGCTCCATTGGACGCGGCACGCGCCATCAACGATTCCATAATGGTACGCTCAGCATAGATGCTTGCAACATTCGCGGACTGGCTTTTAATCAAATTTTTCGCTTTTTGAAAGGGAGGCATTCTGGTGAAGATCGCGTACTTAGGATTGGGAATCATGGGGCGTCCGATGGCCGCAAATTTGGTGAAGGCCGGGCACGACGTAACGGTGTGGAACCGCTCGCCGAAGAGCGTGGAGGGCGCACGCACCGCAGCGACTCCGGCCGAGGCGGCAAAGGACGCCGAAGTCGTCTGGATGTGCGTTGCCGATACCAAGGCAGTCGAGAGCGTGCTCTTTGGCCCAGGCGGAGTGGAATCGGTGCTGCGGCCCGGCGTCACGGTCGTCGATTCAAGCACCATCGCGCCGCTGGCGACGCTCGACTTTGCTGCCCGCGTACGCGCCAAAGGCGCCGAGTTCGTGGACGCGCCGGTTACGGGATCAAAGGTTGGCGCCGAATCCGCGCAACTGCTGTTCATCGTAGGCGGACCGGAGAAGACGGTGAAAGCGCTCGATCCGCTATTTATGGCCTTGGGAAAAAAAGTAATTCGCGTCGGCGAAACCGGCGCAGGCGAGAGCGCGAAGATCGGCATGAATCTGATGATTGCTTCCATCTTCGAAGGCTTCGCCGAAGCGCTCACGCTCACCGGCAAACTCGGCGTTGCCTCCGGAGAAGCTGGTCGAATTGATCCAGTCCTCGATGATTCGCAGCGGCGTAACCGATTACAAGGCCTCCTTTGTGCTGAAGCACGACTGGTCTCCGAATTTCCCGCTTCGCCTGATGCTCAAAGACATTCGCCTGATGCTCGATGCAGCCCGTCAGGAAAAGCTCGAACTTCCTGCGCTGAAGGAAATCGAGAAGGTCTACCAGAAGGCAGTGGAAGCCGGTCATGCTAACGACGATTATGCAGCGACCGTGGAAGATAGTGAAAAATCTCAAAACGGAATAGGGATTCTCGCCGCTTAGAAAAGGTCGGCTCCTGCCGCAGCAGGAGCCTGACCGAACTGCGCAGAGTTATACCCGAGGTACTCCACATGCGCGTAGATTCCAAGTCGGGTGTTGTAGGCTAGGTACCAGCCTACGTGATCCGGATCGTCGTAGATCACGATCGAATCGTCCCCCCAATTCCAGTCAGAGCAGTAAGGAATATCATAGGGCGCAACGGCAAAGTAGAACCCGCCAAACACAAAGCGGCTTGGACCGCCTCCCGCGAGACGCCATACATGGCTGCGGCCGATTTCACCGGGGAAGTGCCCATGCTCCCACGGGTGGTCGAGATGATAGTGCGGGTCGTTACGACCCGTGTCATGGCCGACCCACTGGTCATTTGTATGTACGTGGGGTGCCTCGGGATGTCCCGGCTGGTCTTTGAATGAGGCTCGGGCATCGCCTTTCGGAGCCGGAGCGGCATTCTTGGTCGGTGCAGGGCCGTGGGCGGGGATGTGACCGCCTCCCGTGCCGGCTTCATGGCCGCCCGCCTGGCCGCCTTCATGACCGCGCTCCTGGGCGAACATGAAAACAGAACAGATCAGTAAAGCTGAAAACAACCCAGCGAACTTTTTCATTCTCGTTCCTTCCCGCACACTGCCTTGGACGCCGTCAGCTACTGCCTCCAATCGCAGCATGCAAATCCAACAAACAATGGTAGGAAACCGTACGAAGGAAATAAGTTGCTAGTGTCGATTCAGTTCGCGGCTCTCGCGCTTGATGCGCTGCCCGCGGCTCACAAGAGTAAAAGCGTAGATGCTATGCACGACCCACACGACGATATAGGCCGCATAGAGATAAACTTCGTGGTTTCCGCCGCTCATTATGCGTCCTCCGTCTCCAGCGAGGCCTGCGCGTGCGCCTCCTCCAGCGCGTGCTCAGCCAGCGCCTGTTTGTAGCGTATCGAAACGAACAGAAAAGCAAGCATCGCGAAAGCCGCAAGATTCCACAGCAGAGCGACCCACATCGCAGGGTGCAGCCCAGAGCCCTCGCCGCCGCCGATCACCGGCTGCGGATGCTGAGTGCGGAACCAGCGTATCGCCATGTAAACGATCGGAACATCGACAAATCCGAATATACCGAGCGCGGCCGCCAGCACCGGAACCTGTCCTCCGGTGGCGTAATGGCGCAGCACCAGGTAGCTGACGTAGATCAACCACAGCACCAGCGTGCTGGTCAGGCGCGCGTCCCAGGTCCACCAGATGCCCCAGATAGGCCGCGCCCAGATCGGCCCCGTGAGCAGAACAATCGTGCAGAAGCTTACACCCACCTCCGCCGAAGCCAGGGCCAGCGCATCTGCGCCGACGTTGCGGCGGATGAGATACCAGATCGAAGCGAGAAAGTTGACGAAGAACAGCAGAAAGGCCACCCATGCCGAGGGAAGGTGGTAGTAGAAGATGCGCTGCACGTCGCCCATCGTGGCTTCGCGCGGCGCGATGAACATCGCCTGGCAGAAGCCGTATCCGAGCAGCACAGCCGTAAGCACTGCGAGAACTTTGAATAGAATTTTCATTCCGCGTTCAGCACCGGTTCAAACAGGATGAGGCTGACGGTGGTAAAAATCAGATCATACACCGCCAGCAGACGTATCCAGAAAGCTGGCGAGTTATCGCCCGTAAGGATTGAAGTGGTGGCATCGACCATGGCGAGCAGCGCCGGAATCGAGATCGGAAACAGAATCAGCGGCAGCATGATCTCGCGGCTGCGGGTGCGAATCGAGAGCGCCGCAAAAAATGTTCCGTTGACCACCAGCGCCCAGGTTGCCAGCAGAGCCACCACCAGCAACTCCCAAGCCGGGCCAACCGACCGCAGGTTGTAGAAGACCACAAAGAGCGGGACCATCAGCACTTCAAGAATCGAAACAAAAAGAAAGTTGCCCACGGTTTTGGCCAGAAACATTGCCTGCGGCGGCGCGGGCGATAGGCGATATGCGTCCAGCACCTGGTTGCGCAACTCACGCGTCCAGGTCTGGTTCAGCGCCACCACGGTCGCAAACAGAATCGCAACCCAGAGCAGGCCTCCTGCGATTTTACGCGACTCCTCCGCCGTAGGATCGAAGCCAAAGCTGAAGATGACGACCACCAGCAGGGCGAAGAACAACATGCTGTTGATGGCGTCCTTCGAGCGCCACTCCAGACGCAGATCCTTCACCAGCGAGCGCCGTGTGATCGCCCAAAGGCCCGGAGCGGAGGTCATGACTCGACCTCAATCATGGCTCTCAACCTCTTTGTTTCCGAAGACGCCGGAGACGCCGCCAGTGGCGCCGCGCAGCGCGTTCGTTCCGAACGCCGCGCGCTCCTCGGCAAGATAGGGCGTAAGCAGGCGAGCGGGTATTCCCTTCTCTCGTGCAACCAACCGCCCCGCATCCAGCACGATGCACTCATCTGCGACCGGCTCCATCAGTGCGGCCTGGTGCGTGACCACAAAGACGGTAGTTCCGGCATCCCGCATTTTGGCCAGCAGATTGTCATCTGCTTGGCCGAGCGCACATCCACGTTGGAAAAGGGCTCATCCAGAAACAGCAGCTCGGGGCCATGTACAATCGCTCTCGCCAGCGAGATGCGCTGGCGCATCCCCTGTGAATATTGGCCGACGCGGCGCTCCAGAGCAGGATCTAGCCCGACGGTTCGAATCGCGTCCTCACATCGTTTGCGGTCATTGATTCCGTAGAGCGCCGAAAAATATTGCAGGTTTTCGACCGCAGACATTTCATCGTAGAGCAGCGGCGCGTGCCCCATGTAGCCGAAACGCGTAGCAACCTCGCGGATGTTCTCAGACCCAAGTACGCGGACAGTGCCGCGCGAAGGCGCAAGCAATCCGGCGATCACGCGCAGCAGAGTGCTTTTACCCGCGCCATTCTCACCCAGCAAAACATAGAGCTGCCCGGGAGCGAAGTCTGCTGTAATTCCACGCAGAGCGGCGAAGCGCCCGAAGTGGCGAACCACGTCGCGCACAGAAACAGCAGCTTGTTGTTGAGCCGTATCAGTCACACGTTGGAAGTGTAGCGCGTTCTCTCGGATTCGGTATGGCACGCGATGTGAGAACTACTGAAGCTGATCCATCTTCCCTAATTCATCGAAGGCGCCGCCGCCTGCGCCTTCTCGGCGGGAGCAGCCTGCGGAGCGCCATTTTCACCGGGCTGAGCAGGACCATACTTCGAAGCACACTTGGCCTGAAGTTGCTTGGCATGGAATACGCCATCGTGGCCGTAGCTGCCCTCAGCGAGCGCCTGCGCGTTGTCCTTGAAAGTATCCGGCGGAGCCTCGGTGCCGGAATAAGCGACCTTGAGAGTGCGTCCCTGTTCACCGAGAGTGAACTCGACATGCGTGCCCTGGCGATGAATCGAGCCCGGCTGCACATTTCCAGCGACACGCAGCCGCTTGCTGTAAACGCCGTCGCCCATTTCGTTCATTTCTTTGATTGTGACGTAGTAGCTCTTGCTCTCCTGTACGCCGCTTACGGCCAGATAGGCGAGGCCGGATACGATAACCAGGATCGGCACGCCAAACTTCAAAAACTTATTCATTTTCCACCCATAAAGAAAACAGCAGGCCAAATGCGACCCAGAGCGGCCATCCTTTTTTCCCCGATGCAAAGAGGGTACTTCGCGGCACCCACCCGGTCAAGGCGCAAGCCTTGCTGATTCCATAATTGGATGCAGAGAACAGTGAAGAGATTCAAAGATGCACGTCTTTTCGGCTGCGCTCGCATCGTATAATGGGCGCTTACCGATGACATAAGGGGTTTACTGGAATGAGCGCAACAAACGGGTCAAGCGGCAATGACAGCAAGAGCATCTCGCCACACGGACTTCCCTCCGAGGGAATCCCGAAACTGCGCCAGGAGTGGATTGCGCGGCGCCGCGAAGAAGCTGCGCGCAGCGGCGATGGCAACCTAACCCAGATGCACTTTGCGCGCAAAGGTCAGGTCACAGAGGAGATGCTCTTCGTGGCTGAGCGGGAGAAGATCTCGCCGGAACTGGTGCGCTCCAAGATCGCCGAGGGAAAGTTGATCATCCCCGCAAACATCAACCATCCCGAACTGGAGCCCATGTGCATCGGCGTCGATTCGCTCTGCAAGATCAACGCCAACATCGGAAATTCGTCGGTCTCCTCGAACGTTGCAGGAGGAGTTGAAGAAGTTGCACACCTCTGTGCATTACGGCGCGGACACTATGATGGACCTCTCCACCGGCGGCGACATTCACGGCATCCGCGAGACCCTTCTGCGGCATTGTCCGGTCCCGATGGGTACGGTGCCGATCTATGAGGCGGTGGCGCGGGTCAAGCGCATCGAAGACCTCTCCGCCCCGCTGATGCTGGAGGTGATCGAGGAGCAGGCGTCGCAGGGCGTGGATTACATGACCATCCATGCCGGCGTGCTGGTGCAGTACCTGCCGCTGGTGGCTTCGCGCATTACCGGCATCGTGAGCCGCGGAGGCGCGATGCTGGCGCAGTGGATGGCCCACCACCACAAGCAGAACTTCCTCTACGAGTGCTTCGAAGACATCTGCAAGATTATGGCAAAGTACGACGTGAGCTTCTCGCTTGGCGATGGACTCCGTCCCGGCTGCATTGCCGATGCCAGCGACGAAGCCCAGTTCGCGGAGCTGAAGACCCTGGGCGAGCTGACCCGCATCGCCTGGAAGTACGACGTGCAGGTAATGATCGAAGGCCCGGGACATGTGCCCATCGACAAGATCAAGGAGCAGGTGGACAAGGAAGTGGAGTGGTGCGACGGCGCGCCGTTCTACACCCTGGGGCCGCTAGTTACGGATATCGCCCCCGGCTATGACCACATCACCTCTGCCATCGGCGCGGCCATGATCGGCTGGTACGGAGCTGCGATGCTCTGCTACGTGACGCCCAAGGAGCACCTCGGACTGCCCAACGAAAAGGACGTGAAGGATGGGATCATCGCGTACAAGATCGCGGCCCACGCCGCCGACCTGGCGCGGCATCGTCCGGGCGTGCAGGACCGCGACAACGCGCTCAGCCACGCGCGCTACACCTTCGACTGGGACAAGCAGTTCGAGTTATCGCTGGACCCGGAGACCGCGCGCTCGATGCACGACGAGACGCTTCCCGACAAGTTTTACAAGGAAGCTGCTTTCTGCTCGATGTGCGGACCGAAGTTCTGCTCGATGAACTACTCCTCCAAAGTGGATGAGTACAACAAGCAGGTTCATGGGCTGGAAAAGAAAGATTACTCGGAGCTGGTGAAGCTGGTTTCGCACAAGTAGAAGTTCATTGTGGGCGAATCCAAAAAGGCCGTTGCCTGCGGGCGCGGCCTTTTAATTTTGGGCTATGTACGCGTGGCCTTCGGCAAACTGGAGGCGTCGCGCCTGGCACTGAACTTCAAGATAGGCCTCCAGTATCTGAATATGCATGAACTCACGTTGCGCCGGGGTGGTGCACTCCGTACGCGCGAGTTCCAATGCAAGATAGCGGTCATGGGCCTGAATGAAGCCGTTCATCTCTCGAGACATCGTGAGCACCTCGCCAATAACATCAACATCTCACATAAATTCTTATGCACAAATATCAATGAGGTAACTCGACGCACCAGAGTACCAGTTTACCGAGTTACCGAAAGTGCGCTCGTCTAAAGTTCTAAGTCTTTTTACCGCCGGTTTCGCCAGCCTCTCAGCTTCGCATCGGAGCCGATACGCTCCAGCTGCGCCTCGGCTATCAGTTTGCCCTCTGCGGAGCCGCTCTCGGTGCCAATAATGTGAATCAGGTAGAGGTACTCTCCCGCTATGCCCGAGAGGCACCAGACATTGCGACACCCTTCCACAGGGACAGCGGCTATATCTCCCAGCGCCCGCAGCAGTTCCAGCCGATGGCATTCCCATTCAAGGTCCTCTTCGCTGGCAGCCCGCAACCATGCGCGCAAGGCCAGTTCAGGAGACATGCCGCAAGCCTGGCGGACATAGGTGCCCCCCAGAAATTCAAGCACGAAAGTGTAACGTTTGTTCTTGCCTCTCATTCTCCGCTTTCCATCCGCAATCGCGCGATCTAGCTCCTCTTTACCTCGTCGACTCCATGGTTTGTGTCAGGTTTTGCCGCTTGGTTTGTTGCCCGGGTACTCTTGATGGAAATCATCGGAACTTCAGGAGTAGTACCATTGAGCGCCACCAAATGCACGAGACTTCCGTCACAGGTGCGTGTGATAACTGCGTCACAGGCCTGAGTCCAGCACCAACGCGGCCCGGCCCAGCGCTGCCGTTACCTCGTCAAGGGAGGCGGCGGCCCCGGCAAGGTCGTTGCGATCCATCGACTCATTGACGCCGGGAAGCACCACCGCGGCGTAACCGGTATATTCGCCCGGAGCATAGATGGTGTGGCGGAACCACGCACGATGGGGCAATCCCGGGCCCAGCATGGCGCGCTCGGCCTCCATCATCGCCGCGTTGATCCGCAACAGTTGCGCGCCGGTGGCCAGCGCGGCGGCCTGACGCGCCGCGCGTCCGGCGGCCGCCAGCTGGTCGGCTGCCTTCAGCGAAGCGGTAAAGTCCGGCCGCTCCGTCCAGCCCATCTCCTGGGCCCGCTGCTGCGCTCTTTCCAGATGCTTGGCGTACCTCGTTTCCATAGCTCTCGTAGTCGAACGGAAGCGCGTCGGCCTGCGCCATGCGCAGTACCTCCAGGCCAAAGATGCGAGCCATCTCCTGTTCATACACGAAGGTAGGGTCGGCAAATCTGGTAAACCATGCGTAGTTGTCGAAAACCGAGTGATAGACGCCGTAAGGCCCGCTGGAGCCGATATCGGTGGAGGGCACGCCAAGGTGCTGCAGAAACGCCGAGTAATCCGAGCCGCTGCCCAGATCGCCGACATGCAACCTCTCCGCGATCGGCCTCGCCGCGGCGCTCGGTGAATGAACCCTCGTCGGCGCTCGCGCGGCCGGCCTCGCTGGCTCTGCAACTTCCATGCGTCATAGACGGTGCCTCCCTGTGGGCTGGGCACGGCACGGGCGATCTCGCGCAGGAACCCTTTGAGGCTGGGCACACTGGATGCGCCAAAATCCGGCCCCGAGACCCCCACGTCCATGTTGAAATATGCCACCGCATTTTGCAGCCTGTTGGCGTACTGCTCCGCGTATTCCGTGGAGCCGATCAGTCCCTGCTCCTCGGCGTCCCAACTGCCGAAGATGATGGTGCGCTGAGGACGCCAGCCGCTCTTCAGCAGTTCCCCGAGGCCATGCACCGCTTCCAGCATCGCCGCCGTGCCGCTGTTGGGATCGGCTGCGCCATAAACCCACGCATCGCGGTGATTCCCGGCGATCACGAACGACTCCGGCTGGGCGCTTCCCCGAATGCTTCCGATTACGTTCCAGATCGTGGTGTAGCTGTAATCCTGTACCAGCTTCACATGCACGCGCACAGGACCAGGGCCTACGTGATAGGTGAAGGGCAGCGCGCCCTGCCACTCGCGCGGACTGTCCGGGCCGCCCAGCTTTTCCAGCAGAGGCGAAACGTCCGCATAGGAGAGCGGAGTCACCGGAATCTTCGTGAGATTCCCCGCCGTCTCCGGCGCCAGTCGCTGCGACTGCGGAAGATCCAGGGTCGAGGCCACGCCGGGGGTCGTCGCATCGCCGGGATACTCGAAGGTGAACTGCACCGAGCCGCGCTGCACCCCCGTAGCAGGGCGGTAAGGCCCCGCCGGATACGGGTCGCCGCGGAAGTATCCATCGTCGATGGGGTCCGAGTAGATAAGGAGCGCGGCGGCACCGTTCTCCTGTGCCGTCAAGGCCTTCACGCCACGAAAGTTCTGTCCATAGCGTGCGATCACAACCTTGCCGCGAACGTCGACTCCCATCTGCTGAAGCTTGCGGAAGTCCTCGGGGCGGGCGTAGTTGGCGTAGACGGCCTCGGCCTCGACCTCGCCCGAAGGCGAGCCGCTGTTGAAGGGAGTCGTCACTCGCGGGTCGTCCTGATAGGGATCGCCTTCGACGTGCTCGCGCGTAGGGCCGCGCATCTTGAGGCCTTTCGGTGCGGTGGCTTCCACCAGAATCTCATGCGGCAGATTGATCCACACCTTGTAGGAATCGATGCGGGTCTCGAGTCCGGCCTCGCGGAATTTCCTTGCAACGTACTCAGCGGTCGTTCGATCTTCGGGCGAACCGGCGATGTGCGGCTCAGCCGTCAGAATCCGCAGATGCTCTTGTGCGAGCTTCGCTTCGGGAACGGAGAGAAATTTCTCTTCCAGCCTCTGCTCGGCCGCGGCGTCGCGAAATCCTGCGAGAGCTCCAGCGTTCGACTTCGCCTGCTGAGCCGGCGCTGTGGCTGCCAACGCGAGAAGTAAAGTCCAGACCCGAAGCGTCTTGATCATCGCCGAGATTCTTTCTTTTGCGTTCGCACGCCATGCATGAAGTACAGGCGAGCATTGCAGCATATCACTGCCCGCAGCGCGCGGGTGATCTTCCCGCTACTTCAAATCCTTGGCGGCTTCGGCGGCCATGCCTGTGTCCAGCCAGTCGGCGATATCGATGTGGCCGGCAAGCGTCTCGCGGCTTTTCCCATCCACCAGAAAGCGCACTCGGGTGAGCTGCGGAAGCTGGGACTTCAAGGTGAGCACCATCGACAAGACCGTGAGCTGTTCGACCTCGACGCCGCTGCGGTGCGAGTCGGCAAACGCGGCGTTCAGATTCACCACCGCCGAAGCCGGGTCCAGCAGATAGACGTCATGCACGTCGGCTCCCGCGCCCAGCAAGTGCGTGGAATCCTTCTGCTGATACCGTGAGATGAGCGTGTGCAGGGTAAGGCGGCCGCGCTCGCCGGGGTCGCTCGGCTCCGCCAGGGTGACGGTGCTCGGACGAAGCGAGTCATCCTCATCGCTGGCCAGATAGAGGGTTATCGTCCCGGCGGGGCCGCTGACCGGGGGCGCCAATGCCTGGGTCTCTGGCGTACCAAGAAGCTCCGCCTTGCGCTTGAGATGCACAAGGTAGAAGGCCATTCCAAGTATGGCGACGACCAGCACGGCAATAATGTACTGCAGCTTGCGCGGGATCACTGTGCGGCCTCCAGCTTTCCCCGCAGCGCGGCGATCGCGGACGCCAGAGCCGTGGCGATCTTCTGCTGGTACTCCGGGCTGCCGAGTTCGTCGGCCGATGCCCCCAATGGCGCAACTTCTACCGCCACCGCCGCGATAGTAATGCTGTTCAACGGGCGCAACGGGGCCGGAGAGTTGCGCACCGGCAAGCCTTCGTAAGCAAATTCGGCGGCAAGCGCCGAGCCCGCAATCGCGGATTTCTCCAGGTATGGAGCCTGCGCCCGCTCCCAAGGCAAGAAGCTGCGGCTCGTCTGCCCCGGCTGCACCGGAGCCACCATCGAGGTGTACACGCGCGCGCCATGTCCGCTGCCGGAAGAGTGCAGCGCAACGTAGAGCGAAGCATGACACGTGTTGGCCGAGATTGCGCGCTGGTCCCAGGTAAGTAGATTATCGGCTACACGAGTGAGCACCACGGGAATCCCACGCGCCTCCAACTCCCTTTGCAGACGGCGAGCCAGCGCCAGATTGACCGTCTTCTCCATCAGAGTGGGCGAAAGAACTTCCCCGGTCTCGCTGCCTCCATGAGCCGCGTCCAGAATGACAAACGGGCGTGAGCGCGGAGCCTGCGCTCCGGGGGTGGTCGTCGATTGTGTTGCCTGTGGCGTTGCCGAAGGCGCCGGATGCGTCTCGTTCGCCGATGGCGGCGGCTGAGCCGCAACCGCCATGATCGTCACCGTGTGCCCGCCATCGCCAATGGATACGATGGCTGGCTGCGAAACGCTGGCGATGAACTCCGCCCCGCCTGGAATCTCGGCGAAGCTGGTGCTGAGAAGAAACGGATCGCCATAGGCAACGCTATCCGCCCCGTTGCTGACCACCGGCTCGCGCCTGAAGAGCAGGCGCACGCGTCCCTTCTCGATCACGCTGGCCGGGGCGACCGGAGCCGGAAAGGTGAGCACAAGCCGGGACGGTGTGTGACGCAGTTCGGCGGAGTAGCGAAACTTTGTTGAGCCTACAAACAAGCGGCGCGGCGCGGCGTGAAACTCCGCGCTCAGACCAGCAAGCTGCGGCAGCACCTGTGGAATCGAAGCACTCGGAATATATCCCCGCCCATCGGCCAGGAGAAAGTTTGAGGGCAGCTCCTGGTTGCTGTTAACACTGGTGCGATACTGTCGTTTTCCGTCCTGGAACTCGGCTGCACTGCCATTGAAGATAAGCGTGAACTTGCCGCCGCCGATGCGCGACTCGATTCGGCCAAGAGGCTCAAGCAGATCGGTAAGCCCAACGTAGTCCACCCCGTCGCGAACCAGAATATCCACCTGATAGCTAGTCTGAGGCGTGTAGACGGAGATCCGGCGCGGCTCGGCAGCAAAGCCCACGGCCAGCAGGAGCAGCAGAAGAGCCGTGATTCGAGCGGAAATGAGGTGAACTTTGGGCATCTCAACAGGTCGCAAAGAGGGCTCGTTACTTTTATCCTACGATAAAATGCGGCCCTCGGGATGACAATCCCGAAGTCCTGATCGCTGTCTTCCGAATTCGACATTTTGGATTCCTGCCGTCTGTTCCATGCGGGTTGCTCTTTGCAGCCCGCCGTTTTACGCTGAAAGCGGAGTGCCTGAATCCTATGCGTCGTCGCCTGCTTGCATTGCTTTTTTGCTCTGCGTTGACCTCCGCCGCCCTGGCGCAACTTAGCTCGGCTCCGCAATCCGGTGTCAAGCTAGGAGGCCGAAGCTTTAGCGAACTGTATGCCGCACAGAAGATGCTTCTCTCCAGTTATTGCCGGCTGGATTTTGAAGGTGCGCGCCTGCAAGCGGCGGGTTGGAGCCGCTTCAAACCCTATACATCGCTTCGCGCCAATCCGGAGTTTAACCGCGTCGTCATCGTGACCCGCTTCAATATTGAAACCCCCGAGCAACCGGTCGAAGAATTAAGCGCCACCTATCAAACTGTGGGCTTCTACCAGGAGGACGAGGGCTATACGGCGCAGGCAAGCAGCGACCAAGTCACCTTCCGTGTACGGGAGCAGAACGGCGATTTGCTGGTGACCGAACTCCGCCCTGAGTCGCCTCATGTCTCGCCACGGGCCGCCATCGCGTGGATGAACCTTCGACTCGCCGACCCCAAGACCAGCGACTTGGAGCGCGCTTATCTGAAAGATGCCCTGCAGCAGTTAAACAAATTTCTCCCGCAACCTCGCCCGGCTACGCAGCCCGCAGCGCCGTAAACAGCGGCTAAATCAATTCATGAAGATCTGCCGCTCCGAGTGACGGGCCAGCCACCAGCAAGCGGGTTGGCCCTCATGCGGAAACAATGCCCGGACACACGGCGTCGGCTCCGGCGGGTTGAAAAAATATTCCACCTTGCCGCCTTTCTCTTTGACCACATCGGCATTGTCCACTGTCACTGAGCCATGCGCAGAGCCACTACGCTCGCGGATTCGCAACATTACCCAGTCGGCCACATAGGTCAGCGCGAAAATCATGATCAATGTCACGAGTATTGTCACCGGCCAGCGCCGCATATTGTAGCTCCTTGCTTGTTACGGAAGTCTTATATTGTGTTACAGATTTTTTTCATTATTTTCTTACAAATTTATTTCAATACATCACTCTGTCCTGCAGTATCCAAGCCATGGACATGGCCATCCAAGGAAATAGAACGCAACAGAGAGGTTGTAGCATGAATCGGGTGGCGTTAGGCGCTCTGTGCGCGATGGCCTGTTTTCTCTCGATGGTTAGGGCCAGGCACATGCGGGGTTCGCTAGGCGGCTTCGCGCTGGAACAGATAGAACATGTCTTCGATCTGATGGAAAAACGCATGCGCGGTGCTGCGTGACAGATAGACGCGCCCCGAGCTCTACCCAGGTTCTGTGGCCAAAGCAATCGCCCAGACTTCCGGCGAATGATCGTTCCGCAAATTGTTTCGAGTAAAGAAAGCAGGTGCCCCACATCTGCCGCAAGTTAGCAGATGTGGGCTCTTCAGAAAGCGTACTTCCCTGCCTCAAGCACGCGAGCCGCGATCTTCTCGCGAGCCGCAATCACGTTGGCTGGATCACCCTTCACCAAACGCCGCAGGATCGTCATCTGCGTGCGCAGCATGTCGCCTTCGGCAACGTCGGCCAGTATCTTCTTCGCTGCGGCCTCTACCTGGGCGAAAGCTCCCTGCAGATACACTTCGCTGATCGCGATGGCCACGGCCGACGCGGCTTCGCCCTGGCCCTCCATCAGCTTCAGCGTGCGCGCCAGCACCGAATCCATCGCATACGCTTCGATCACGATGTCGGCGATCGCTCCCATCACTTCCTGGTGCTCGGAAATCTGCTGCATGTATTTCTGCGAAGCCACACCGGCTACCAGCAAGCCTATCTTCTTCGCGTTCTCCACCAGCCTTGCGCTGCGCCGCCAACGGGCGCTCGTCCGCTTCGGCAAAGCCAGGTCCGGCCATCATCTCGTCCATCAGCTTCTTGATCGCCGGCAGCAACGGAAGCTGACCGCTCAGGGCGCGCTTCAAAAGCCATCCGGTGATGATGAGGCGATTGATTTCATTCGTGCCCTCGAAGATGCGATTGACCCTGGAGTCGCGATAGGCCCGCTCAGCCGGGTACTCCTCCACAAAGCCGTAGCCGCCAAAGATCTGCACCTGCGTTGTCCACAACTTTGTCGAACATCTCCGACGCCCACACCTTGATGATCGAGCACTCGACCGCATACTCTTCGATAGCCTTGCGGATAAGCTTGGATTCGTCAGGCGAACCTTTCACGATCTCCGCGGTCGCCGCGTCCATCATGCCCACCGTGCGATAGACCAGCGCCTCGCCCGCATAGATGCCGATTGCAATGTCGGCCAGCATCTCGCGCACCATGCCGAACTCTGCGATCGATTTTCCGAACGCCTTGCGCTCCTTGGCCCACTTGATCGAATTCGCCAGGCAAGTACGCGCGCCGCCGACGCAAGCCGCGCCCAGTTTGAAGCGGCCCACATTCAGAATGTTGAAAGCAATCGTGGCTCCTTTGCCAACCTCGCCCAGAACATTCTCAACCGGAACCTGACAGTCATTGAGAATCAGCGGACAGGTAGAGGAGCCGCGAATCCCAAGCTTGTGCTCCTCGGGGCCAACGCTGAAACCGGGAAACGTGCGCTCGACGATGAACGCCGTGAACTTCTCGCCGTCCACCTTGGCGAAGATCACGAACACATCGGCAATCGAGGCGTTGGTGATCCACATCTTCTCGCCATTCAGCAGGTAGTGTTTGCCGTCGGCCGGAGAGCACGGCCTTGGTGCGTGCATTCATCGCATCGGAGCCCGAACTGCTCTCCGACAGCGCGTAGGCGCCCACCCACTCGCCGCTGGCCAGCCGCGGCAGATACTTCTTCTTCTGCTCCGCGGTGCCGAACCACACGAACGGCAGCGTGCCGATGCCGACATGCGCACTGAAGGTAACGGCAAAGGAACCTTGCTTGGCCATGCGGTCGGCGATGATCGACGATGATACCTTGTCCATCTCCGCGCCGCCGTACTCTTCCGGAATATCGACACTCGTCAATCCAAGCTCGGCGGCCTTTTTCATCAGCTCGCGGCTGAAGGCAAAATCCTTCTGCTCAATGCGCTCTGAGTTAGGCAAAATCTCCTGAAGCGCAAAGTCTTCGGCGGTCTGCTCGATCAGTTTGTGCTGGTCGTTGAAATCTTCCGGAGTGAAAACCTCCTGCGGATTGGTCTCTTCGATCAGAAAATTTCCGCCGGAAATTTTCTTCTGCGCCGGTGTGACGTGGTTGCCATCGTGTGCTCCTCCACGTTTTTCTTTGCCGTCTGCGGGCTCGCCCGCCACGCATTCACATTAGTCGATGTTTTCGAAGATTCCGGCAGCGCCCATGCCTCCGCCCACACACATGGTGACCATTCCATACCGTTGCTTGCGGCGCTTGAGTTCGCGCAGCAGCGTCGCCGTCAGCTTGGCGCCGGTGCAGCCCAGAGGATGGCCCAGCGCGATGGCTCCGCCGTTCGGGTTGACCTTGGCGGGATCGAGTCCGGCTTCCTGGATGACCGCCAGAGATTGCGCGGCGAAAGCTTCGTTCAACTCAATCACGCCGATCTGATCAAGCGTGAGCCCGGCCAGCTTCAGCGCCTTGGGAATCGCAAACACCGGCCCCAGTCCCATCTCCTCCGGCTTGTACCCCGCCGTGGCAAAGGCGACAAAGCGCGCCATAGGCTTCAGTCCCAGAGCCTTCGCACGCTCCGCGCTCATCACCACCGCAGCGGCTGCGCCATCGCTCATCTGCGAGGAGTTTCCCGCAGTCACCGTCCCCTTCTGATGGAACGCGGGCTTCAGCGCGGCCAGAGCCTCCACCGTGGTGTCGGCCCTCGGCCCCTCGTCCACCTTGAATTCGATGGTCTGCACCGCAAGCTGGATCGCCGCCCCGCCGCGCGTCGCCTCCGCCGGAGTGCGGAAGGTAACGTGTACCGGAACGATCTCATCCGCGAAGGCCCCCGACTCAATCGCCCGGATTGCTTTCCGATGGCTCTGGTAGCTGAATTCATCCGCCTGCTGCCGCGTGATACCGAAGCGCCGCGCCAGCCGCTCGGCGGTCAATCCCATCGAGAGATACGCATCCGGATAACTCTGCACCAGCGACGGATTGCACGACACTTTATGTCCGCCAAGCGGAATCATCGTCATCGACTCAGTGCCGCCCGCGACAATCACATCGGCGCCGCCCGCGGCGATTCGATCTGCGGCAATCGCGATCGCCTGCAAGCCGGACGAGCAAAAACGGTTCACCGTCATTGCCGAGGTTTCCACCGGCAGCCCCGCCCGCAGCCAGGCGATGCGCGCCACGTTCATTCCCTGATTCCGCCTCCGGCATGGCGCAGCCTAGAATGACGTCTTCCACTTCATGCACATCGACTTCCGGAACACGCGCCAGCGCCCCCCGAATGGCAACCGCGCCCAGATCGTCCGGACGGGTCGCGCGTAACGTTCCTTTATTTGCCTTGCCGACCGCGGTGCGGACGGCGCTTACGATTACTACTTCTCGCATGCCTGATCTCCCCGCTCAAATTTAGTTCCGCAGCGGTTTGCCGTTCTTAAGCGTGAACTGAATTCGCTCCTGCGTCTTGCGCTCACCGCACAGGCTCTTGAAGGCCTCACGCTCCAGGTCCAGCAAGTACTGCTCGCTCACCGGAGTTCCCGGCGTCAGCGCTCCGCCGCACAGCACCTCGGCGATCTTGGTTGCAATCTTCACCTCGTGGTCGCTGATGAACTCTCCCTGCCGCAACAGATGCACGCCGAGCTTCAACGTTGCCAGAATGTTTTCGCCGGGCACTGGAACATTCGTACGCGGCACCGGCGCACGATATCCGGCACGCGCCAGCTCCAGCGCGCGCGCCTTTGCGTCGCTCAACACGCGCTCGCGGTTCATGGTGATCTCATCGCCCCGGCCCACAAAGCCGAGCACGCGCGCCTCGAAGGCCGAGGTCGAGACCTTGGCCATCGCGACCGTCTCAAACGCCGCCTTCGTCGCCTCCATCAACTCGACTGATTCCCCTCGCCCCTCCGGACGAATCGATAGCGCGGCATCGACGGCGCGCAGCGTCATCTCCTTGCATCCGCCTCCGCCGGGCAGCAGACCTACACTTGCCTCCACCAATCCCATGTAGAGTTCGGCGTGAGGCTGGCGCGCGGCGGCGTGCAGCGCCACCTCGCAGCCTCCGCCAAACGTCATGCCAAACGGCGCGGCCACCACCGGCCTGGGTGAAAACTTGATGAGCTGGGTCATGTTCTGGAACTGGCGCACCATCATGTCCACCTCATCCCACTCCTCGTCCTGCACCGCCATCAGCAGCAGCATGATGATTGGCGCCCACCGAAAAATTCGCCGCGTCATTGCTGATCACGAACGCGTCAAAGTTTTCGCCGCCCCCGCCCGGCTTCAGCACCTGCGAGGTGAACTGAATGATGTCGGCGCCAATCGCGTTCATCTTGGAGTGAAACTCGATGCAACCGACTCCGTCGCCAAGATCGATCAACGACGCACCGGAGTTGGCCTTCACCACGCCATTGGATTTCTTCGCCACCGTAACGCTCCAGATCCCTGGCGCAACCTTTTCTTCCTCGCGTGAGGCGGTGGCGAAATCAAAGTAGGTGCGGCCGCTCGCGCTATGCGGTGCGTCCGCGTACCAGCTCTTAAAGCCGGAGGCGAGAAGCTTCTCCACGTTGGCCGCCACCGGCTTGCCCTCCTGCTTCATGCGTTCCACCGAGGCCGGCACGCCCACCGCATCCCATAGCTCGAACGGCCCCAACTCCCAGTTGAAGCCAAGCCGCATCGCGCGATCGATCTCCACCACCCTGTCGCTGATCTCCGGGATCCGGTTGGCCGAGTAAGTGAACAGCTCAGACATCGCGCTCCAGAGAAACTCCCCGGCCTTGTCCAGCTTTTCGCCGCCGAAGCCGGTCAGACATTCGCAGCCGCTCGCCCAGCGAATCGACGTTCTTCGCCATCTCCAGCGAAGCAAACTTGGGACGCTGCGCGGGGCGGTATTCCAGGGTCTTCCAATCCAGCACCAGCCGCGTCGCCTCGCCCTCCTTCTTGTAGAACCCTGCCTTCGTCTTGTCGCCCAGCAGCTTGCGCTCAATCATTCGCTCGTAAAAGGCAGGAAGATCCAGATCGCCGCGCTCATCGAGCAACTCGGCCTTTCCGCCTCCGGCTCCAGCCGGCACCGGGCGCTTGGCGTTCCGTATCACGCGCTCCAGAACGTCGAGCCCCACCATGTCGAGTGGTGCGGAAGGTCGCCGACTTCGGGAAGCCGATCGCCGTCCCGGTCAGCGCATCCACCTCCTCAATGGAGAAGTCGAACTTCTGCATCAGCCGCATGATGTTGAGCACGCTGAAGGTGCCAATGCGGTTTGCAACGAAGTCCGGCGTGTCCTTGGCATAAACGATCCCTTTGCCGAGACGGACGGTCGCAAACTGCGCCACGGCCTCAATCGCCTCCGCATCGCTCTCCGCCGTGGGAATGATCTCCAGCAAGCGCATATAGCGCGGCGGGTTGAAAAAATGAGCGCCAAACCAATGCCGCCGGAAATCTTCACTGAAGCCCTCGGCGATCGAATGGACTGGCAGTCCGCTGGTATTCGTGGTAACGATGGTCCCCGGCTTGCGCACCGCTTCTACCTTGCGCAGCAAAGTGCGCTTCAGATCAAAATCTTCGACCACAGCCTCAATAATCCAGTCGCAGCCGCTCAGCAGTCCGAGATCATCCTCAAAGTTTCCGGTAGTCACCAGCCTCGCCAGCTCGGGTTCCATGAAGGCAGCAGGCTTGGACTTGCGCGCGGCTTCCAGTCCGGCTTCGGCAATGCGGTTTCGCCCAGAGCCCGTCGCACCAGCGGCGCCGGAACCGAGCTCCGGCGGAACGATATCCAGCAGATAGGAACGCACCCCGGCGTTGGCCAGATGCGCGGCGATGCGGGAGCCCATGGTTCCTGCACCGAGGACGGCGACTCTCTCAATTCTTTTCAGCATCGGTAAGGCTTCTCTCCCGAAGACCGACAGCTTTGAATGCGCTCCAGAAACGACGTGCCAGAATGCCCTTGAGACGAGGAACTAACTCGCGCCAAGCAGACACTATGGCTGCAAGAGTTCGGATGCATGAGAAGGTGAATTAGGAGCAAATTGAAAGGGAAAGGATCTGACACTCGACTCGAAACGAGACCCTCGTTGCTTCCGAATCAGCAAGAAAGCTCCAGAAACAGAGGTGGCGCGCGCCGAAAATTGTGGGGTGAGGATGGCAACGACGCGCGCCTTAATGAATTGAATCAACCATACTCAATGCACGCGGCCCCGTCAATTAAAAAATTTTGCAAGACATTAAAAATAATGGAGATAATCCCCTCAACCCGGAGTTCAAAGCCGCCCGCAGCGCAAGGGCCTGGGTCACTTCTGTTTGTGATCGTTAGGGGTGAGGCCGGTGATGTACATCCGGGACAGATGGGCGATCCTGGCTCGCCGTGCCTCGCTGTGCCGCTCCCCCGCGCTGCTGTTGTGCTGCGCGAGGTGGTGGTGCACCGCGGGACGGGGGCACAACGCGGGGCGGCAAGGCAGCGCGCTGCGAGGGGCCGCGCTGCTGCGCGGTCGGACGCTCCACGGCGGGGCCGCTGGAAACCTTCTCCGGAAGCGGCGGGGTCAGCCGCTCCGGATGCTCGCGCACAATCTTCTGCGCCATCTTCAAAACTTCGCGCTCGCCACGATACGTAAGCTTGCGATGCGCCTTGTCCAGGGGAAACCAGAACGCCCTGCGTACCTCGTCGCGCATGTCCGGATGAATCTGTCCTAGCCGTCCCGAGGAGTACAGGAAAAGGTAGAAGCTCACCGCCTTGGAGACTCGCTCGCGCCCGCCCCAGGAGCGCACATAGAGGTAACGGATGGTCGTGAGTCGGAACAGACGCGTGCCACGAACTCCGGTCTCCTCGAAAACCTCGCGATCCGCGCTCTGCTCGGGCGTTTCGCCCTCGTCCACTCCACCCTTTGGCAGGGCGAAGACCGTGCCTTCGGGGCGCGCTTTGGCACGCCGGGTAACCGTGTCCGCGTTGATGATGTTGGGCTCGATGATGGCAACCTGCCAGGCTCCGCGAATATGTCTGAGCACGACTCCGCCGGCCGAGGTTTCGCAGACCAGTTTCTTTCCCGGCGGCGAGCTGTCGGTCTCCTTGGCATCGTCATGCACTGTTTTCTTGTGAGTTGGCAAGTTCGACACAGTTCCCACCTTTCCCATGTTCGCAAACTATGAGCCTTGGAGCAAGTCTTTGCTCCAACCCATGCCCACGCGAGCACCACTTCCGCAAAGATTCCGAGTAGCGAACTACAACTCGCGTCGTAGTATGGCGAATCTAAGTCACTAATGAGCGGCGACTCCGCCTCTCGGTCAGTGGGGTTTGTAGTGTATGAAGCAGTTTTCCCAGCTCTCGCGTTCCGTCCAGGTATTCTTCCGGCAGCTGAATGGGAGTCTCAAAGCAGAAGCCGTGCTGCCCCAGCGCACGTTAGGCGTAGCCCTGGGTGGAGGCTTTGCGCGAGGCATGGTTCACATTGGCGTGCTCAAGGTGCTTGAGGAGGCGGGGATTCCCATCGCGGCCATCGCCGGAACCAGCGCCGGGGCGATTGTCGGTGCTGGATTTTGCAGCGGCGTCTCTGCCGAAAAAATGGCAGAGATCGGCCGCCACTTACGTTTTAAGGACTGTGCACGCTGGACGCTTGAGCGCGGCGGCTTCTGCACCAACGACCGGTTGGCAGCATTGCTCACCCGCATCTGTCCCTGCATCAATTTTTCCGAGCTCCGCATTCCTCTGGTGGTGGTCGCAACCGAACTCCTCACCGGCCAGCCCCGCCATCTTCCGCGAGGGCCCCATCTGTGCCGCCGTGCGGGCCAGTTGCGCCTATCCCGGGATGTTTACCCCGGTAGAGATCGATGGTGTGCTCCACGTCGATGGCATGCTGAGCTACGAGGTCCCGACCACCCCGCTCAAGCAGATGGGGATCGACTGCGTGATGGGAGTTCATCTGCGCTCGCAATGGACTCAACCCTCCGCACCACGCCACTTCTTCGAGGTCATCGGCCAATGCTTCGCCATCGCGCAGTCGCGCATGTGCATGCAGTGGGACAAGGACGCAGATTTTCTGCTGGAACCCAACGTGGACGGCTTCGCCTACGACGACTTTTCCCGCGCCGCTGAGTTGATCGCCATCGGCGAGCAATCCATGCGCGCCGCCCTGCCCGCTCTGAAGAAGAAGCTGCGCATTGTGGACGAGACTGTCGCCCGCCCCGCACAAACAAATGTCACGAAGACTCCCGTGGTACAAACGGCAGCATAGTCTTTGCGAGACTTCGCCCCTTACTCCAACCTCCCCAGCTCCGGCCTCCTGCGATAGATCACGGAGTTGATCACGATACCCGTCACCGCCATTGCGGCAAGCGCAACCGGGGCAGTCAAGGTTCCGGCCAGCGAGCCGGCCATCAGACTCCCAAGCGGCGCAAAGCCCAGAAAGGCCGTGGCGTAGATGCTCATCACGCGCCCTCGCATCTTGTCCTCTGAGAGATGCTGCAGCATCACATTCACCGTGGCGATCATCAGCACCATGGAGTACCCGGTACCCACCAGCATCAGCGTGCTAAGCCAGCGATTGTGCGATGCGGCAAACAGCACCACAAACGTATTCAGCGCCAATGAGGCGAGGAACACAACCCGTCCCCGTCGCTTCCCCGGATGAGCGAAGGCCATGGTCACCGCCGCCAGGAACGCGCCTCCGCCATTGGCGGCCATCAGCAGTCCAAAGCCGCGCGCGTCCAGATGCAGGATCTGTTTGGCAAAGAGCGGAACAAACGTGATGTAGGGGATCACCAGCACGCTGGTCACAGCCGTCATCGAGAGCAGCGTAAACAGCTCCTTGCGCTCGAAGACATAACGCAATCCCTCCTTCAGGTCCTCCCACATCGGTTTCTTTTCGGCTGTATTCAGCGGCGGATAGTGGATGCGCGTCAACGCCACCAGTACGGCGACAAAGCTCAGCGCGTTCAGCAGAAAATTTCCCTGCACCCCGAACCATGCCATCGCAAAACCGCCGAGCGTAGGCCCAATCACGCGCGACATATTGAATTGCGCCGCGTTCAGCGCAATGGCGTTGGCCAGGTCCTCACGCGGAACCAGTTGCGGAACCAGCGCCTGGTAGCTCGGAACGTTCAATGCCATGGCAGTCCCCGTGGCAAAGGAGAGCAGCACCAGCAGCGGCATCGTCATCCTGTGCAGCGCCGTTAATCCCCAAAGGATAAACGCAAAAATCATCATCGCTGACTGCGTAACCAGCATCAGCTTACGGCGATTGATGCGGTCGGCAATCACTCCGCCGAGCAGTGAAAAAACCATCATCGGAGCGCTGGAGGCAAAACCCACCACGCCCAGCCAGAAGGCCGCATTGCCTGTCGCCAGTTGCAGCACCAGCCACCCCATCGCGACGTTCTGCATCCAGGTCCCGATGTTCGAGAGAAAGTTTCCGGCCCAGAAGCGGCGGAAGTCGCGATTGCGTAGTGCCCGGATCATGTGCGGCATATCGCCGCTCGTGCCGCCTAGTTGCGGGGCAAACGGCTCGCTGGCAGCCACCATCTCCAGCGGCTCTGAAGCGAGCTCCTCGGCCTCGCGCTCGCTCGTCGAATTCTGCTTCCAATCCATCGCTCTCCCGGGACACCTCGGCCCAGCCCGCATTCCATGCCGCAATCAATACGCTAGAGCAACTCCCTAGTTGCCGTAGCCCGATACTGCTCTCGCCTTTAGGTTGTCATTCCGAGCGCAGCGAGGAATCCCCGCACCGCCCAAACCTGCAATGCCGCTCCAGAGTCTCTTCTGCCTCAAACTGCCTTTGACGGTGTAAACCTTCTGTGGAACCGCCCTAAAGATTTGATGTGATCAAAAAAAGAGCAGGAGGCAAACTCCTGCTCTGGCTTCTCGCAACCCGTGGCGGCTACTTCACCCGGTGCAGCTCTGCCGGCACTGCGGCCTCGCGCAGGAACTTCGCACTCTCCTCCGGCGGCGTTGGGTTGATGTAGAAGCCCGTGCCCCACTCGAATCCCGCCGTATTCGTCAGCTTGGGAATGAACTCGATGTGCCAGTGGTAATAGTCCAGCGAGCTCTCCTGCACCGGCGAGGTGTGCAGCGCAAGATTGTAAGCAGGGCTGTCGAGCGCGACCTCGCACTTCAACAGTAACTGCTTCAACGCCGCCGCCAGGTTGATCATCTGATGCGACGAAAGATTCTCAAACGCCGACTCGTGGCGCTTCGGCAAAATCCAGGTCTCAAACGGAAAGCGCGGCGCAAACGGCGCGAGGCTCACAAAATCCTCGTTCTCACTCACAATGCGCACAGGATTTTCCATCTCCTGCCGCAGGATGTCGCAGAAGATGCAGCGCTCCTTCATGGTGAAATATTGCCGGGCGCCCTCCAACTCCTCGCTCACGTGCTTGGGCACAATCGGCAGCGCGATCAACTGCGCGTGCGGATGCTCCACCGTGGCTCCTGCCGCCTCGCCATGGTTCTTGAAGATCATGATGTACTTGAAGCGGCGGTCCTGCTTCAGATCGACGATCCGGTCGCGCCACGCCCAAAGCACGCTCTCGATGTTCTTCTGCGGCAGCAAGGCCAAATGGGAGGAATGTTCCGGCGTCTCCACAATGACCTCGTGCGCGCCCAGGCCGTTCATCTTGTCGAACATCCCCTCCGCCTGCCGGTTCAGCGTGCCTTCAATTCCAAGTGCCGGAAATTTGTTCGGCACCACGCGAACCGTCCAGCCTGCGCCGTTCTTCTGCCCGCTGCCGTCGGCGTTCGGACGGTAGGCCAGCACCTCGGAAGGCGTCTTGCTCTCATTGCCCGGACAGAATGGGCAGAAGCCGCCCTTCTGAACCACCTTGTTGCGGAGAAAGTCGCTGGGCCGCTTGGCACGGTCCGTAGAAATGATGACCCAACGTCCAACCACGGGATCTTTTCTCAGTTCAGGCACAAACGTCTCCCCTTCGCCGCTAGAACGGAGGGCGGCGCTTTCCACTCATAGTACGCCAAGAAAAGGCCTCTTTGAAAAGATCAATCTGTGCCGCCTTTCCCGGAACCAGATAGATACTGACCACGTCAAAACGGAAGTGCGGGCGAGGCCGCCTCCCGCGCAGAAATTCCGACGCCATCCGGCGCAGTTCGACCTGCTTGGCCCGGTCCACCGCTGCTTCGGCAGACTTCACCGCATGGCTGCTGCGCGTCTTCACCTCGATGAAGCACAGCACACCTCCATCCCAGCCAATCAGATCGATCTCACCTTTATGCCGCGCGCAGCGCCAGTTCCGAGCCACCATCGTGTAGCCCTGCCGACGGAGAAAGTAGTAGGCCATCTCCTCGCCCTTGCGCCCGGTACGCAGATGTGCCGGGCCGCCGCGCGGGCCGCGCAGCAGCCGCGCCATCCGCTCCAGCCCCGCTGTAATCAGCTGCGCAATTCTCCCGTTCAACATCCGCCAAAGTGTATCGCAGAAGCGCCAGCGGCCGGAGCAGTATCTGTTGCCGCCTACCCGCCAACGCCAGCGGTGTATCCACAGCCATTCATCGGAAACTTTGATTTAAGATCAGAAATGCAGGGGGAGAGAACGTTGAAGAAGCTGATTGTATTCGATCTTGACGGCACGCTTGCCGAAAGCAAGTCGGCGCTGGATTCCGAAATGTCTGTACTGCTGGCCGGCCTTCTCGAAGTCGCCAAAGTCGCGGTGATCTCCGGCGGCGACTGGCCGCAATTTGAAAAGCAACTGGTCTCGAATCTGCCCCAAGGTCAGCGCATGGAAAATCTCTTGCTTCTGCCCACCTGCGGAACCAAGTTCTTCCAATACAACGGGCAGTGGAAGCGGCTCTACGCCGAGGACTTCACCGCTGCCGAAAAAGAAAAGATCATCTCTTCGATGAACCGCGCCCTTGAAGTCACAGGCTTCAAGCCGGAGCAAACCTGGGGAGAGATCATCGAGGACCGCGGCAGCCAGATTACATTCTCCGCCCTCGGCCAGCAGGCTCCCCTCGCAGCTAAAGAAAAATGGGACCCCGGCTTCGCCAAGCGCACCCGCATCAAAGCTGTCCTCGACACTTATATCCCAGAGTTCTCCGTGCGCATGGGCGGCACCACGTCCATCGACGTAACCAAGCCCGGCATCGACAAAGCCTACGGAATCCGCAAACTCCGCGACGTCCTCGGCATCTCCCTGGAAGAGATGATCTTCATCGGCGACGCAATTTTCCCCGGCGGCAACGACTACCCGCCAAAAGAGATCGGCGTCCTCTCCATCCAGGTCCGCGATACCCATGAAACCAAGCGCGTCGTAGAGGGAATCATCGCCTGCCTGGGAAGTCTCAGCAGTTAACCCGTCAGCAGTTGGCGAATGTGGGAGCGCGGAGGTCGACGGGTGGCCCACACCCGCCCTCTCTTGGCGAATGTGGGGTCAACACCCGCGCTCTAGATTTCGAATACCGCTCCGGTATCGGCGCTCGTTGCAAAGTGCAGATAGCGCGCCAGCCAGCCGCGCTTCACCTTCGGCTCGAATTCGGGCAGCGCCTTCAGCCGCTCCTCGATCTCCGCGTCGCACACCTTCAACTCGATCCGGCAAGTCTTGGCGTTGATGTAAATCCGGTCGCCATCGCGTACCACGGCAATCGGCCCGCCCGCTGCGGCCTCCGGTGAAACATGGCCAATACACAGCCCTCGCGTTCCGCCTGAAAAGCGGCCATCGGTGATCAGAGCCGCGCGAACTCCCGCTCCCACCAGCGCCGCCGTCGGTGATAGCATCTCCTGCATTCCCGGACCGCCGCGCGGCCCTTCATAGCGGATCACCACCACATCGCCGTCCTTCACTTCCCTATCCAGAATGCCCTTCAATGCCGCTTCCTGCGACTCGTAAATCCGCGCCGGCCCCTCGAACTCCATCATGTCCGGCAGCACGCCTGCTACCTTCACCACCGCACCCTTCGGCGCAAGATTTCCAAACAGCACCACCAGTCCGCCGGTCGGCGAGAACGCCTTCTCCACCGTGCGGATGATGTTGCCGTCGGCTTCCGGCGCACGATGCACGGCATCACCCAGTTGCCCGCTGATAGTCGGCACATTCAGCTTCAAATCGGTTGTGCCCACTCGGCTCAGTTCCTTCAAGATCGCCGCAATCCCACCCACCCGATGCACATCTTCAATGTGTACCTCCGGCCGGCTTGGCGACACCTTGCAGATATTCGGCGTCTTTGCCGAGATCTCATTCAGCCTGTCCAGCTTGAACGGAATCTGCGCCGAGTACGCCAACGCCAGCGTGTGCAGAATGGTGTTCGTCGATCCGCCCATCGCCATGTCCAGCACAAACGCATTCACCAGCGATTGCTCGGTGATAATGTCCAGCGGCCGCACATTCTGCTCCAGGCAGCGCTTCAAGGCGTGCGCCGCCTGCTTTGAGAGCGCAACGCGCTCTGGGTTCACCTCTGTGCGGCTGTATGTGTTGTCCACCCAGCGCTCAGCAGGAATCGTCCCTGTTCCCGGCAGCGACAACCCAATCGCCTCGCCCAGGCAGTTCATCGAATTTGCGGTAAACATTCCCGAGCAGCTTCCGCATCCCGGGCAGGCCTTTTGCGCCAGCGAACGCAATTCGCCCTCGCTCATCTGGCCCACGCTGTGTTTGCCCACACCCTCAAAGACCGTGATCAGGTCGGTGCCGCCAGGCCCGGCCAGCATCGGCCCGCCGCTCAGATACACCGCCGGAATGTTGATCCGCGCCATCGCGTTGTACATCGCCGGAACAATCTTGTCGCAGTTGGCGATCCCGATCCACGCATCGCAGGGATGCGCGCCGATAATGGTCTCGATCTGATCGGCAATCAGCTCGCGAGAGGCCAGCGAATACTTCATTCCGTAGTGCCCCATCGCAATGCCGTCGCATACCGCGCCGCCCACGTTGGTGTACCAGACGTTGAAGCCGATTGCCTTCAGCTCGTCGCGCACAATCGCGCCAATCTTGTCCAAGTGCGCGTGCCCCGGAATCTGCGTTGAATAGGAGTTGATCACCGTGACGAACGGCTTCTTCAGGTCGTCGAGCGAGCTGATCAGGCCTTCGGCCATCATCAGTGAAGCCGCCGGCAGCATGTGAGCGCCTCCGGCAATGATCCGGCTACCGCGTTTGCGAATGTTCTCTATACCTTCATTCATGACGTTCTCAGTTTACTTGACGGAACAAAAGATTGCACCGGCTACTCCGTCTCACCCGCCCGCGACGCATCTCAAATTTAGTCAGCCTCTTAATCCGGGTGAGATGCATCTGTTTCACTCAAGAGAGCATCGTTTGATCCGCTCCTTGTCTCGGCGAAATCGTCCGGAGACGAACCATCCAGAAAGGAAAGCAGCATGAGCAACACACAAGTCCTGCAATCAACCGGGCTGCTGGCCCCGGGCACCAAGGCGCCCGGCTTTACTCTGCCCTTTGCGCCGCAGCAGAATTTCTCCCTCAGCGAATTGCTCGGCAAGCCCACGATCCTCGCCTTCTATCCTGCCGATTGGAGCCCGACCTGTGGTGACCAGATCGGTCTCTATAACGAAATTCTTCCCGAGTTCCAAAAATTCGGAGCCGAGTTGCTGGGCATCTCCGTCGACGGCCCCTGGTCCCACAAAGCCTACAGCGAATCCCGCAACCTGCACTTCCGGCTGCTCTCCGACTTTGAACCCAAGGGAGCCATTACCAGGCAATACGGCGCCTACCGCAGCGCCGACGGGTATTCGGAGCGCGCCCTCTTTGTCATCGATAAAAACGGCACCATCGCCTGGAACTACCTCTCGCCGATCCGCGTCAATCCCGGTGCCGATGGAATTCTGGAAGCTCTGGAGAAGTTGCCCAAATAGGAGACGAGCATGACCGTTCTCAAAGCGCCGGTCTCCCCCGAAGACCACGTTCAAGGCCCGCCCAATGCCGCCGCGACGCTGCTCGAATACGGCGACTATCAGTGTCCTCATTGCGCCCACGCTCACCCCATTGTCAGGCGCCTTCAGAGGAGCTTCGGAGACCAGCTTCGTTTTGTCTTCCGTAATTTTCCACTCAGCCAGATGCACTTCGAGGCCGAGGCCGCCGCCGAGGCCGCGGAGTTCGCCGCGGCTCACGGAAAATTCTGGGAGATGCACGATCTGCTCTTCGAAAATCAGCCGCGCTTGGGTGGCGCGCTTTACCTCGAACTCGCCCGCAAGCTCGGGCTCTCGGTCCCCGCGCTAACCCAGGCGCTTGAAGAGGGACAGTTCACAGATCACGTGCGCGCCGATTTCAGCAGCGGAGTCCGCAGCGGAGTCAACGGCACTCCAACTTTCTTCATCAACGGCCAGCGCCACGATGGCTCCTTCGAATTCGCCGAACTTCTACTGGTATTGGACGCAGCAATCAAGAACGTGCGCAAGCCCGCTGCCTGACTGACCTCAGAATGCAAAGCCCGCACAGACTCACCTCGACTGCAACTTAGAGCAATTCCCTAATTGCCGTAGCCCGATACTGCTCTCGCCTTTAGGTTGTTATTCCGAGCGCAGCGAGGAATCCCCGCACCGCCCAAATCTGCAATGCCTACACCTTCTGTGGAAACCGCCCTGGTAAGCGCAACGGCCGCGCCAGAGCTACAAAAAATGATCCCCTCAGTCAAACGACTGAGGGGTGATGGGCTCCTTCATTCCTATGCGCCTATGCGGTTTTCTGCCGTTCTCGGTGTGCTCTGGTTTCCTCCGTCATCTCGTGGGCAGTTCGCTCCGTCCGGTCTGCTTGTGACTTTGCCGAGCCTGCCATTTCGTTATTCTGCTCCTCCATGAGGTCAAGATACCTTCTGGGCAGATCGATAAAATTTTCAACCGCCTGCTCAGTCAATGTAAGTATTGGCTCCGCTCCGGGAATGCTCCCATACATTCTCCTCCACACGTCGGCGCTTTCGGCATTTTGCTGAGCGGCCGCGTCCAGCAGTTGTTTCTGTACCGCAATGTTGCGCTCCACTCCCTTGCGAAACAGGTCAACGCCTGTCTTGTACGCATCCGTCGAAGCAGCTTGAGCGTCCTGGAATGATTTCTGGATATCACGTGTCTCTTGTTCAAATTTATGCTCTGCCATCACGTCCTCCATGAGTGTGATTTCTGTTAAGCCACCGCTTGCGAGATGACGGGTTAAATTTTGCCGCTAGATAACAGTTCAGATGATTCGGCCTCAGAGCGTGATGTATGACCATTCATCAAAAGCTCTGATAGCCGTCCAAAATGGTATTTATCTCGCGCTCATCATCCAGTTTCATCGTGAGCCACGGCCTGCCTCGAAGTGCACGCCGATGCAATTCTTGTTGAAAGATTGCAGAACGCTCTTAACGAGCATTTATCTGATTCAGCAAGGCCCCTCCAACACAGCGTTCAAATCGTTGTAAACGGATAGGAAAGGAAGACCAGTGCCGGCTGCAAAGGCATGACCGTGAAGGAACGTCTGTATGTCGCAGGCTTGCTGGAAGAGTTTGAGAACGGGTTTAACCCCTGATCAAGCGGAACAGACTACAGCACTCTGCGGTAGAGATTTCACCAGCAGGTTGCAAGGCTTGCCCTACAATTCAGCACCGGAATAAAATTGCAAATATGCATGAAGTAGTGGTCTATTCGCGAAAACGCTGTCATCTCTGTGATGTGGTGAAGGAGACTCTGCGCGGCCTGGAGCACCGGGCCGACTTTCAATGGTGCGAGATCGACATCGACGGAAACCCAGAGCTGCGAGCCCTGTACAGCGATTCGGTTCCTGTCGTGTTTATAGATGGACGCAAATCATTCAAGTACCACATGGCCGAACGTGATTTCCTCCGGCGGCTTGAGGGTTGAACGACTCGTCATTGCATTCTCTTAGCTCCCGCCGTGCTCTTCCGTTGCTCTCGCTCATCATGGATCTTGTCCGCGCAGAACTCTAAAAATTCCATCAGATCTTGCGGCGCAAATTTCGCAGCTTCCATGTAGTTCAAAGCCTCATCCGGCGCCTCTTCACCTCTGTCAGGCGCCTCACCTACGTACCTTCCCGCTGGACTGAACATCGCCTCTCCACCATTGCCGTACCCCAATTCAAGTTGGAGCAAGCAACGGCCCTCCGTCCTCTCGCTGAGTCTAGCCCAGCTCCCGGACCTAAAAGTTCTCTAAAAATTCGAAACCTATTGGAAGAGAAAAGTTGCGCGGCTTCGATCAACTATGCGCCAGGACAGGATGTGGAAGATGCTGCAACAATTGCGGCGCTCGCTCGACAAGATAAAGCTGCACACAAACCGTACATACCTTCACGCACCTCAAATTGAAGATTGAACCCTCGTAACATCATTTGAGCCGATGACAAGATTCAATCGGTGAACGTTGCAGAGCGGAATCGGGCAACTCACAGAGGAAGTTTGTCTCTCACATCGTTCGGAGGCACTATGCGGCGGCTGCGACGAAAGAAGAGCAGGAAGTCATTGTCGAATTTCTGAGAAGCGAGTTTCATCACAAAGAGTTTCATCCGTATGGCGATAAATTTGAGCACCTCGTGTCGCAACGAAAAGTAACTGCCGGTTAGGCGAACCACCCCTACCGCGTTTCTCATAAATCCATTTCGGGCAAATAAATGTCCAGAATTAATTCCAATTCAGCCAACCTGCATTCGAGATAGGCATCTCACGTTGATTAATTGAGCAACGTGGCTCAATAACTCTAGTAACCCAGTCGTTAACCAAAAGTGTTAGTTATCCAGGCGTTACCCAAGGCGTCCAAGCTGCCCATATTCATCATGGGAAGGGACGGTTGTATGAATAGAGTGCCCTCGCACATCGTCGTACCGGTTCTAGCGGTTTTGCTGCTTGCGCTTAGCGGATGCGGCACCAATTCGGCTAAATCGAGCGCCACCCCCGCAGTTCCTGTCACCACCCCAGATCCCGTCAACCCCACGCCAGCTCCCACAAACCCAACTTCCGGCACCACCCCAGCACCCGTCACAACCCCAGTGGACGTTTTGACTTGGCGCAACGATGCTGCACGCACCGGGCAAAACCTGAATGAAAAGGTTCTGACGCCCTCTAACGTGAATGCAAGCACGTTCGGCAAGAAGTTCACCTTCACCGTGGATGATTACATCTATACCCAGCCGCTGGTGGTCACCAACCAGAGCATTGCCGGCGGTACGCACAATGTTGTGTACGTGGCCACGGCCAACGATAGCGTCTATGCTTTCGACGCCGATGGCGCGACCACCACGCCTTACTGGCATGACACTCTCATGGACGCTGCCAACGGAATTACCGCGGTCCCGGGCGCGAACGTGGGCTCTGGAAACCGAACTGGCATCACTGGGACGCCAGTGATCGACCGTACGCGCAATGCGATGTATGTTGTCTCGCGCGTGGTAAATGCGAATGGCGACCCTGCGGCTATCAGTTCCTATAACCAGTACATTCATGCACTGGACTTAAGCACCGGCGCGGAGCACACCGGGCAGCCCGTTGAGATCAGCGTATGCGTGCCCGGCACAGGCTACGACGCTTCAGGCGGCCAAGTTTGCTTCAATCCCTGGCGTGAAAACAATCGGGTATCGCTGGCTTTGGTCAACAACGTCGTGTACGCGGGCTGGGCGTCGATCAACGACGACGAAGATCCTTATCACGGATGGATTCTTGGCTATGATGCCGACACGCTGAAGTTGGTCGCGGCTTTCAACAGCACACCAAATGGCAGCGAGGGCGGAATCTGGATGGCAGGGGCGGCACCGGCGTGTGACTCAAACGACAACCTCTATGTCGTCTCCGGCAATGGCACCTTTGACTCTTCCGGCAGCAACTACGGCCAAAGTACGTTACGGCTCTCCTACGCCACCGGCGCGCTCACTCTGGCCGACTTCTTCACCCCCTCCAACTGGTCCGCGATGGATGCTTCCGATCTTGATGTTGGATCCGGCGGTGTGCTGCTGCTTCCGGATAACACTTCCTCCTACCCGCACCAGATGGTTTTCTCCGGCAAGGAGGGAAACATCTTTCTCCTCGACCGCGACGACATGGGACAATTCCAATCCCTCGGCAACAGCCAGATTGTGCAGCAAATAGCGGGGGCATTCCCGGCGGGAATCTTTTCTACGCCTGCGTTTTGGAACGAACAACTGTACTTTGTCGGAAACGGAGATGTGATTAAGCAATATAGCTGGACAAATGGCCTCATCAGTCCCATGCCGGTGGCGGTCGGCGTTAGTCAGTATTCCTTCCCTGGCGCCAGCCCGGCCATTTCAGCCAATGGCACGGCCAACGCAATTGTCTGGACGATTGAACGCACGAGCTCTAATCAGGCGGTTCTTCACGCTTACGACGCGACCAACGTTGCCAACGAACTTTATAACAGTACGCAGAATGCCACTCGTGATGACGCCGGATTGGCGGTAAAGTTTACCGTTCCTACCATTGCGAACGGCAAGGCGTACATCGGAACCATTTACCGGCTAGAAGTCTACGGGCTCTTCTGAGCTCCGGATATAAGAGCGCCATCGTAGTCTTTCGGCACCGCATCAGTCCGACGGGTGAGGGGGAGAGTAGCTGAGTGCTCGAACTACCTATCATGCCACGAGGTTGCTGCGCTCACCCGCCTTTAGCAATGAAGTCTGTTCCCCATGCCAGCCGCAGAGAACGCTTATGCCTACGGTAGATATCGACAACTTTCCAGCTTGGGGGTGCATCGGACGTCGGTATATAGCGGAACCGAAGATGCCTCAGCCGATCCATAGTGTGAGCAATCCCCCAACGACTTCAGATATCAGACCGTCCAGGGCAACTCACTCTCCGAAGTTACGCGCAACTGCTGCTGGAGATTATCCCCAAATTGCCGCGATCACAGCGGCGCACGGATATCCTCCGTCGATTTGGAGTTACGAACAATGGCGTCATCTCTGGATAAACAATCCTGCTTACCAGCGCTTCGGTGAGAATCTTCCACGCGGCTGGGTACTTGAAGCCGAGGGGCGAATTGTTGGGCACATGGGCGATCTGCCTCTTCTTTATGAATTTAAAGGGCGGCAGCTTCTGGTTAGCAATGGGTATGGGTTTGTCCTGGAACCACAATATCGTGGATATGCGCCTTTGCTTGCCGAGCAGTACTGGAATCAGAAATTGCCGGATGTCGTGTCAGGGTATCAGACCACTTCCGATGGCTTGCGGATACACGCCGAACTCGGAATAAGACCCGTTCCGCTGGGTGCATGGGATCAACAATCTTTTTGGATTACAAGGCGGCGGGAGTTCATGGCCGGATGGCTGCAACGCAAGAAACTGCCTGCCTCTGAGTTGCTGGCATATCCAGCGGCCGTCGCGCTCACGACGAAGGACGCCTTGAATCGAATGCTGCTTCGAATAAACATGCGGCATGAAAACTGCATTCAAATCGGCACCGACTTTGACGAACGGTTCGATACCTTCTGGAATGATCTACGCGCCCGATATCCTTACAGGCTTTTGGCAGTGCGCTCGCTAGCAACTCTGAAGTGGCGCTTTCATTTCGCGTTGCATCAACGCAGGATTTGGATTGCAACTTTCAGCCAGGGAGGATGTCTGCGGGCATATGCAATTTTCCTGCTGCAGCATTAAGCCAAAAGATAGCACTCGGCAGATGATCATGGCAGATTTTCAATCTCTCGATCGCGACGATGGTGTCTTTTATGCGATGCTCCGGAAAGCCCTGGAACAGTGCCTGCGATCCAACAGTCACCTGCTGTTGACGACGGGTATCAGTGCGAGCGGGACGGACATGAGCGAGTTGGCTCCCTATCGCCGTCCGCGCCCTCAGCACTCGACCTCTTTGTATAAGGCACGTGGCCCAGCATTGTCGAACGCCCTTGGCGACGCACAAGCCTGGTGTCCAACACTCTACGATGGGGACATGTCCCTGTAATCTGATCGACTTTCCGATGAAATCGAGGTGAACCAAGGTGGAAGAAATGCGAATCAACGAGCAACATCCACTCTACTCGGAAACTGATAGCAATAGTGTCGCTGACTTTATGGTCGTTGACGACAATCATATGTGTTCGATGATTTCGGCTATGGCTTCCAAGCGGCCCGATGCGGCTGCCGTAATCTCCGCCGAAGAGACGCTGAGCTATGGAGAACTGGATTCCCTGTCGAACAGTCTGGCTCAGCGGCTCCTTGCCATGCAAGTAGGCCCGGAGAACGTTGTTGCGCTGTGGATGACGCGATCGCCTTGGCTGATCATAAGTGCCTTGGCTGCAATGAAGGCAGGCGCCGCATACTTACCACTGGACCCTTCGAACCCATGCGAACGGCTTCTGTTCATGATTAAGGACTCGGGCGCGAAGGTTGTGATCACTGACTCTGCTTCGGCAGAGTATGCGAGCCATGCGTGTTGTCCGGTGTTGAATATCGATGCAGAGTCGGCCAAGTTAACCGCACTCGCGGGAAAGGCGCAGGCTCCAGATGCGGCATTGCGACCGGAGGGACTGGCGTATGTGATTTATACATCCGGTTCGACTGGGGTGCCAAAAGGGGTGGAGATCACTCATGCCAGTCTCGCGAACTTGGTCTCCTGGCACAATCGCGCCTTCCAGGTTAGCAGTGCGGATCGTGCCAGCCACTTGGCGGGCCTCGGCTTTGATGCCACTGTGTGGGAGACTTGGCCCTACCTTGCGGTTGGAGCCAGCCTGCGGCTTGCCGATCCGGATACGCTAAACAGTCCCGAACAGCTTCACTCATGGCTGCTGGCAAATGATGTAACGATAAGCTTTGTACCGACTCCAATGGCGGAGCGCATGTTCAATCTGGAATGGCCGGAATCAACGAAGCTGCGGATGCTGCTCACGGGTGGCGACACACTGCACACATACCCTCCACCCGGATTACCGTTTACCGTGGTGAACAACTACGGCCCGACTGAGTGTACGGTGGTTTCCACCTGGACAATCATTCCAGCCGGGTCGAACCAGCCGGGTCTACCGCCAATTGGAATGCCAATCGACAACTCGCAGGTTCACCTTTTGACAGCAAACCTGCAACCGGTGACCGACGGTGAGGATGGTGAAATTTACGTGGGCGGTGTGAATGTTGCCCGCGGTTATCGCAATCGCCCGGATCTCACATCGGAGCGGTTTATTCCTAATCCGTTCATGGCTGGGTCAAGGTTATACAGGACGGGTGATCTGGGCAGGCGTTTGCCGAATGGCCAGATTGCATTCCTCGGCCGCATCGATGACCAGATCAAAATTCGCGGATACAGGATCGAACCCGGCGAAATTGCGGCTGCGATGTGTGCGTACCAGACAATCTCGGCCAGTGCCGTGGTTGCTGATGGGGACTCTGAAAATAAGCGTCTGGTTGGCTATATCGTAACGAATGGGGAGATCGCTCGAAGCCAACTGCAAGAATTTCTACTCGCACGCTTGCCCGAGTATATGGTTCCGTCTCAGTTCGTTGTGCTCGAAGCTCTTCCGCTCACTACAAACGGGAAAGTGGATACTGCCGCTTTGCCAACTCCGACCCCGGAGAACACACTGCATGACACATTGGAAGCTCCGTGTTCGGTGCTAGAGACCCGTGTGGCCGAGATTATTTCCGAGCTGTTGCAAATCTCCGACGTGGGCCCTGATGATGACTTCTTCCTGCTCGGAGGGCATTCGCTGCTTGGCACACAGTTGATTGCACGGGTGCGGGACAGGTTCCAGGTAAACATTTTATTGCGCACGCTATTTGAGCAGCCTACGATTCGAGGACTCGCAACGGCGATTGAGCAGGCTCAGGCGGCTTCCGACGTTCGCGAACTGCCAACTCCTGAAGAGGACTCGCCCACTCCCTTTCGGGGAGTTGCCTGAGTGCCGCGCCCTTCAATTCATCTTTCAACCGTGTGGAGGTAGCCAAAATCGCCATGTCTTCTCCGACCGAACGCGCTGCAATGAGCCGCACGCCTGTATCCCCGCTTAGTTTGCACCATCTACTGGACCCGGAAGTACTTGCCGACCCTTATCCACTATACCGCCGGCTTCGGACCGAAGACCCTGTGCATTGGGACCCCTATTTACACGCTTGGGTCGTAACGCGGTACTCCGACGTCGTCACCGTGCTCTTACGGTTTTCGGCCAATCGGACTCCTACGCCGGAGCAACTGGAGAGTATGGGCCTATCGAAGCTCAGTCCAATTGCGGCTGTAATGGTGAAACAGATGCTCTTCATGGACGCGCCCGCACATACACGTCTGCGGGCTCTGGCGTCGTATGCCTTTAATCCAAACAGGGTCGCTGTTCTCCGCTCTCACATCCAGGAAATCTGCAACAAGCTTATCGATGCGGTAGCGGCTCGCGGGAAGATGGATGTGATCGCCGATCTGGCTGCGCCCCTACCCGCAATCGTAACCGCTGAAATGCTAGGCGTTCCCGTAAGCGATCATGAGCAACTCAAAGATTGGTCGGCCATCTTTGCGGAGATGCTCGGAAATTTTCAGCATAACCCAGACCGCGTGCCGACAGTGCTGCGCACGGTCGAAGACTTGACCGCTTATTTCAAATCGGCAATCCGAGAACTGCGAGTCCATCCCAGGGAAGGCCTCGTGCATTCGCTCATGACAGCGGAAATCGATGGAGACCGATTGACCGAGGAAGAGGTTGTCGCAAACGCCATCGTCACCATGGTTGGAGGTCAGGAGACGACAACCAACCTGATTGGCAATGGCCTTCTCAGCCTTCTGCAAAATCCCACTGAGTTCCAGAGGCTGCGTGAGGATTTGACACTTATTCCTTCCGCAGTCGAGGAACTGTTGCGTTATCAGAGTCCGAGCCAACACACGGGTCGCCTTGCTCCGGCTGATGTGGAATTGGGTGGGAAAAGCATTCGCAAGCGTCAGGCGGTAATCGCGGTGATGGCAGCCGGGAACCGTGATCCTGAATTCTTCCCGGATCCTGACCGGCTTGACATCGCCCGTAAGAACAACCGCCATCTTGCATTTGGCTGGGCCGCGCATTTTTGTTTTGGCGCAGCTTTGGCGCGCATTGAGGGCCAAGTGACGTTTGAAACCGTGTCGCGGAGACTGGGCGACTTAAAGCTCGAACCCGGCCCGTGCGAATGGCGTTCGAACCTTGGCCTACGCGGTCTAGTACGGCTGCCTGTAACTTTTTCGACTTCACAGGAGTCAAAAGCCGCGTAGGGGGAGAACGATTTTTGCTGTGCTCAATAAATTAGAACTCAAACCGGATCAAGTAGATGTCTGGCACGCGAATCTGGATGTGACTTCGGGTGAGCTCTGGGCTTTAGGTGCGGCACTGTCCAAAGATGAAATGAATCGTGCATGCCAATTCCGTTTCGCCTGCCATCGTAATCTGTTCGTAGCATCGCGTGGCATTCTGAGACGGATTCTCTCATGCTATGTGCCGGCGGAGTCGCACGAGTTACAACTTCGGAACTCGCCGTCCGGCAAACCCCAGCTTAGTTGCAACGATTCGACAGTAGAATTCAATCTTTCACATTCCGGTGCGTTGGCCCTGTTCGCTGTGGCGCAGCGCCAAATCGGCATCGATGTCGAGCAGATTGATTCACGTTTGGTCAATTCGGAGGTTGCCGCAATCGTACTCTCGAAGCGCGAGTTTGCGGAATTCAGTGCGTTACCGGAGCTGGCGCGTACGCGCTTGTTTTTTACAATCTGGACCTGCAAAGAAGCGTATCTCAAAGCGAACGGAAAAGGATTAGCGTTTAACTTAAAGAATATCGAATTGGGGTTGACCGATGAGTACTCCAGGCTGCTGGACGATGGAGAAAAGACTTGGCTGTTGCATTGGGTTACATCCGCCAAGCAATACAGTGCCGCCCTCGTAGTCAATGGGTACAGCGCCGACGTTCAGCATCACGACTTCTTGATTGACATCGGCCGCTCCGAAGGATTGAAAGCGCACTAGACGGTTTTGAGGCGTGCGTCTGGTCAGACGCCGCCCGGCGGAGCGCAAACCATACGAAGGCTGTGCAGAGCGTGCTCGCAGTTTGTGCGTGAGACGTTGAGGTGAGTGACGAAGCGGATCATCTGTGGATTCACGGTTCCGGCAAGGACTCCGTGGGATTTGAGCGCGGCTGCGATTTCGGTGGAAGTTTTCCCAGTGCCGCTTACGTCGAAGATAACGATGTTAGTCTGCACGGTGGGTAGGTCAATCTTAAGGCCAGGGATGCTGGCCAATCCTTCGGCGAGCAGGCGGGCGGTGGCGTGGTCTTCGTGTAGGCGGGCGGGGCCCTGCTCAAGCGCAATGAAACCGGCGGCGGCGAGTATCCCCGCCTGGCGCATACCGCCTCCGAGCGCCTTGCGAACCGGACGGGCATGCTGAATGAATTCCTTGCTGCCGACGAGAAGGGAGCCAACTGGTGCGCCCAAGCCTTTGGAGAGGCAGAACATGACGGAGTCAAAGCTGCGGGTGAGCTCGGCGACCGGCTTGCCGAGATAAGCTGCGGCGTTGAAGATGCGTGCGCCATCCAGGTGCACGGAGATATTGCACTCATGAGCGCGGGCGCAAATTTCCTCCATTGTGCACATGGGCGTGACGGTTCCGCCGGCCATATTGTGAGTGTTCTCCAGGCTAATGAGGCCGGTCTGCGCGACGTAATAGGTTGACGGCGCAATCTTCGGGGCGAGCAGCCCCCAAGAGAGAATTCCGTGCGGAGCGCTGATTGGGCGCGCGATGCAGCCGCTGAACCAGCTCAGCATTGCCATCTCATAGTTGAATACGTGGCCGCGCTCCTCGCAGAGTATCTCCTGGCCGGGACGGGTGTGCAGCTTTATGGCGATCTGGTTACCCATGGTTCCGGAGGGAACGAAGATTGCGGCTTCGCGGCCGAAGATTTCGGCGGCGCGTGCTTCCAGGCGGTTAATGGTGGGATCCTCTCCGTAGACGTCATCGCCGACTTCGGCGGAGGCCATGGCACGGCGCATTTCGTCGCTGGGCAGGGTAACGGTGTCGCTGCGAAGGTCAATCCACGGAGGACTCATAAGTGCTCCCAAAAACGCAGTGGCAGAGACCTGTTAGCGCTGTTCCGGCAATTGCCGGAATGATACGAGATCCCAGGGCCCGAGTCTGGGTTGTGGCGGCTCTAGCTATGCTTGATTATCTTTCCACTCCTCGTACCACGCCATCTGGATTGCCTCCAGCTTGGCTTCGTTCGAGGCCTGCGGGTCGTCTGCAAAATTTTTCAGCTCGGCCACCAGTTGATGCAACTCGGTGAAGCGGATCGTGAGCGGATCGGTCTCAGGAAACTTCTCACAAAGCTCGATTCCGATGTCTTCGGCGTCGCCCCAGTGCAATTCGTTCATCGTTCCTCCGCCGCTCACCGCCAGCGCACACGTCTACAGCGTGCTGCCGCCGCCCTCGCAAACGTAGTTGCGATTCCACGAGGGAATCTCAACCACCACTTCGCCCGGCTTCTCGATAATCGCCATACAGCCCAGCCTTGAATTCAGTTGAAGATCCGCGGCCGTGTCGAGCCGGTCCGCCTCTTCTTCACTGCATTCATTCAGTAGTTCCTTGCCCTTCTTCACCACTACGTGGCAGGTAGTGCAGGCGCAGTTGCCGCCGCATGCATGTTCCAGGTGAATGCCGAAATTCAACGCCACATCCAGAATGGATTGGGGCTTGCCGTGCTCCTGGTAAGGCAATTTGCCCGCTTCAAATTCCACGCTCTGGCCGCTCGGCAGCACTGTAAGGCGTATCTCGTTCGCTCCCAGTTCAGTCTTGTTCTCGGCGGGATCGGTCTTTAGCTGTAACATTCTTCGCGTCCTGTCTATACATCGATATGTATCGATCTTCGCTTAACTGAACTCGGCCTTGCCAATCGGATGCGGTGCCGCTGGTCCCTCGCCCATATCCGTCGAGTCCATGTTCTTACCACGCAGCGCGCCGCCCACGGCGGCATCCATCATCAACTCAGCCAGATGCATGGTCGCCTGATTCAACTCATCAATCGAGTGCCGGATGTGTTGATAGTCCTCGCCCGCCATCGCCTGCCGCAGTGCTCGCTCAAGCTCGTCTACACGGAGCTGTTCGTCCCCGCTCAACATTTCCCAGGCCGCGTTGCGATGTCCCTTCAGCAGCGCGGCCAGAATCGTCTCTGCCTCGTTGCGCGCCTCGATCAACTGCCGCTCCGCCAAATCTTTTTCTGCGTTGTCGAACGAGTCCAGGATCATGCCCTCGACCTGCTCGTCAGTCAACCCGTAGCTCGGCTGCACCTTGATTTCGGCTTCCTTGCCGCTGCGCTGCTCGCGCGCGGAGACGTGCAGAATTCCGTTCGCGTCGATCAGGAATCGCACCTCAATGCGTGGCAGTCCCGCCGGCATCGGAGGAATCCCTCTCAGGTCGAAGCGCGCCAACGAGCGGCAGTCCTTGGCCAGCTCGCGCTCGCCCTGCAGAACGTGAATCGCAACTGAAACCTGGCCTTCCACTCCGGTCGTAAATTGCTCGGTCGCGCTCGCCGGAATCGTCGAGTTGCGATGAATAATCTTTGCCGTAACTCCGCCCAGCGCTTCAATGCCGAGCGAAAGCGGAGTCACATCCAGCAGCAACATATCCCGGGTCTCCACCGAGCCACCCGCCAGAATATTCGCCTGTACCGCCGCGCCCAGCGCAACTACCTCGTCGGGGTTGAGCTCCGTGTGAGGCTTGCGCGCAAACAGCTCTTCCACCTGCCGCCGCACCAGCGGAATCCGCGTCGATCCGCCGACCAGAACCACCTCGTCCACCTGCTCCGCGGTCAGCCCGGCATCTTTCAGCGCCTGCCGGCACGGGCCAAGCGTGCGGTCCACAATCGGCTGCACCATCTGCTCGAACATCTCGCGCGTAATTCTGCGCTGATACAGCTTGCCATCCGGCAGCTCCACTTCAATCTCCGCCGCCTCATGCGAGGACAGTGCGATCTTCGCCTCGATCACCGCACGGCGCAGCCGCTGGATCGCGTCCGGATGCTTGCGCAAATCCACCTTCAGGTCGCCGGCAATGTCCTCCACCGCAACCGCAATCAGCAGGTTGTCAATGTCATCCCCGCCCAGGTGCGTGTCGCCATTGGTGGCAATCACCTCGAAGATTCCATCCTTCAACTTAAGAATCGAAACATCGAAGGTTCCGCCGCCGAAGTCATACACCGCGATGGTGCCGTTCTGCTTCCGGTCCAGCCCGTAGGCGAGCGAAGCTGCCGTCGGCTCGTTCACCAACCGCAGCACTTCCAATCCTGCGATCCGTCCTGCGTCCTTGGTTGCCTGCCGCTGCGCGTCGTTGAAATATGCGGGCACAGTGATCACCGCCTGCTTCACCGCCCCGCCGAAAAAACGCTCGGCATTGCGCTTGAGCTGGCGCAGAATCTGCGCGGAAATCTCCGGAGGCGTGTAGCTGCGCTCGCCAAGACGAATCCGCAGCACTTCGCCCGCGGTAAGGTCTTCGGCAAGATGGAACGGAAACAGCTTGAGCTCTTGCTGCACATCCTCAACGCCGCGTCCCATCAATCTTTTCACGCTGTATACGGCGTGATCCGGAGCGCTCAGCAGCACCTCGCGCGCGGCATTGCCCACCAGCATGCGGCCATCGTTGTCCAGGGCTACCACCGAAGGAATAAGGTTCGAACCATCTTCGCCCGGAATTATGAACACTCCCTTGCCCGGTGCATCCGGATTCGCAAGTGAAGGGCCGGAGGCCATGTAGGCCACCAGCGAATTCGTGGTCCCGAGATCGATTCCTACAACTCTGTCGTCTGCCATTGTTTGTTTTTATTAAATCAAAATTAGTTCAGAACTTCCTGGATGTCGCGTACAAGGTTGCACAGGTAACTGCGGCGGTTCAGCAAATCCACCATCTCTGCCGTAGCTTCAGACTCGCCGCCGTCCCACCTCTTCCAGGCCGCGCGCAGTTCGTCCTGCATCGAATTCAGCCGCGCCGTCAATGCCTCGTTCGTGGCAGACAGTTGTCCGCGCAGTTCGTCGTCAACGCCGCCCATCTTTGCCTCTTCCAGCAGCATGTTCAACTCGAAAGCCTCTTCCAGCAACTCCGCCGGAACCGTCTGTTTCTTATCCACGCCCGAAGCCCTCGCCTGCTCGGTCGCGCTCTTGCTCTGCTCATCCAGTTGAATGCCCTCGAGCATCAGCAGGTATTCGGTGCGCGAGATTGGGTCCTTCAAAGTGCGATACGCGTCATTGAGCTGTGAAGTCTTCTCCAGGCTCCACGCCTGCTCCCGCGCACTTGCCCGCGAGTACACATCCGGATGCAGCTTCCGGTTCAGCGCGTAATATTCGCGCTCCAGCGCATCCTCATCCATTTCCAGCCTGCATGGCAGCCCGAAGAACGAAAAAAAATCTGTCGGCTCCGCTGGCTGCACATGCCCGCACTCCGCGCAGAAATGCTCCGCGCGCATGTCTCCGCAAGACCAGCAGCGGTGATGATGATGTTCGCCCGGCACCTGTAGAGCCGCATCCGGCCCCGACTTCCATGAATCGCTCAATTCGTCGCTCCTTGCCTTCTGCTAGGAAAAGCTGCTGCCGCAGCCGCAACTCTTCTTTGCATTCGGGTTCTGGAAGACGAAGCCGCGGTGCATCAGCGTCTCTTCCCACTCCACCGTCATGCCGTTCAGGTAAATGAACGATTTCGGATCAACGAACACGCGGATCTCGCCGTATTCGAAGATGCGGTCGCGCTCGCGCGGTTGCGTATCAAAGCGAACGTTGTAGGAAAGCCCCGAGCATCCGCCCCCCTGCACACCCAGCCGCAATCCGCCCTGCGCCGGGTCGATGCCTTCCTTCTGCATCACTCCCCGGATATGCTCCAGTGCTTTTTCCGTGATGTTGATTCCCTGCGTTGCCGGACTCTGCTCTGTCGTCATCTGTATGAACTCCTGCCAATGATTCGGCTTGTTAGCCGTTCTTCTTCTTCCAGTCGGAGATGGCGGCGCGAATCGCGTCTTCTGCCAGCACCGAGCAGTGAATCTTCACCGGCGGCAGTGAAAGCTCTTTCACGATGTCGGTGTTCTTGATCTGCAAAGCCTCGTCCACCGTCTTGCCCTTCACCCACTCCGTTGCCAGGGACGACGAAGCGATTGCAGAGCCGCAGCCGAACGTCTTGAACTTCGCATCCTCGATGATCTTGGTCTCCGGGTTCACACGTATCTGCAGCTTCATCACGTCGCCGCACTCCGGAGCGCCAACCAGCCCGGTGCCCACCTCTCCCGCGTTCTTGTCCATCGTGCCAACGTTGCGCGGATGCGTGTAGTGATCCAGTACCTTATCGCTGTAAGCCATCCCTTTGTTCTCCTTCTTCCGTTCCCTACATTCGCGATCCCCCACGGAACCGCAAAATCCCTCTTGTTGAAGGTGCCTCACATCTGCCGCCTTCAGCAGATGCGGGCGGCCAATAACTTTTAGTGCGCCGCCGGTTCAGCCGCCCACTTCACCTTCGAAAGGTCCACGCCTTCCTTGTGCATCTCGTACAGCGGCGACAGTTCGCGCAGACGCTTCACCACGTCCACCACCTTCGTCGCCACATAATCCACCTCGGCCTGCGTGTTAAAACGGCCAAGCCCAAAGCGGATCGAGCTATGCGCAAGATCATCGCCTGCGCCCAAAGCCTTCAGCACGTAACTCGGCTCAAGTGTTGCCGACGTACAAGCCGAACCGCTGGATACCGCGATATCGTTGATCCCCATCAGCAGCGACTCGCCCTCTACGTAGGCGAAGCTGATATTCAGGCTTCCCGGCAAGCGGTGCTCCATGCTGCCGTTGATGTAGACCTCGTCGAGCTGCGAGGTGATCTGCTCACGCAAACTCTCACGCATTGACAGCATCCGCACGGATTCTTCCGCCATCTCCTGCTGCGCGATCTCACAAGCCTTGCCCAGCCCCACAATGCCCGGGACGTTCAACGTGCCGCTGCGCATACCGCGCTCATGGCCGCCTCCATCCATCTGCGCCACAAGCTGTACCCGCGGATTGCGCCGGCGCACATACAGCGCCCCCACGCCCTTCGGGCCATAAATCTTATGCGCCGAGATCGAAGCCAGATCGACATTGTCCTCAATCACGTTGAACGGAACCTTGCCCACCGCCTGCACCGCGTCGGTGTGGAACAGCACGCCTTTCTCATGGCAGAGCTTTCCAATCTCACGAATCGGCTGCAGAATTCCGATTTCATTGTTTGCCGTCATGATCGAAACCAGGATCGTATCGTCGGTCATCGCGTCCTTCAACTGATCCAGGTCGATCAACCCATCCTTCTGCAGCGGAAGATAGGTGATCCGGTAGCCGTGCTTCTCCAGCCGCTTGCAGGTATCCAGCACGCACTTATGCTCGGTCAATTCGGTGATGATGTGGTTGCCCTTCTCGCGATACATCTCCGCAACACCCTTGATCGCAAGGTTGTTGCTCTCGGTCGCGCCGGAGGTGAGCACAATCTCCTTACCGGCAGCGCCAATCAGCTTGGCAACCTGCTCGCGCGCGCCGTCCACCGCCTTCTCTGCGATCCAGCCGAACTCATGATTGCGGCTCGCCGCGTTGCCATAGATCTCGCAAAAATAGGGCAGCATTGCATCAAGCACCCGCGGATCGGTTCGCGTAGTAGCGTGGTTATCCATATAAATCGGTAGCTTCACGGCGCTATCACTTCCCATAATTTCCTCCCGAAACTTCGATCTTCACCAGCTCGTCTTCAGCGGCAAGTGGCCCACATCCGCCCGCAGTTGGCGAATGTCGGATCGCCGCTGGCGTCACTGTAGACGCCAGGTGCGCGGAATCCTCTCCGCCCTCGCGCAGCTCCCAAACCGTCAACCTGCCGAGCACCTCTTCAATCGTGCGCGTCACCTTCTGCAGAGGTTCCCGCACCGTGCACTTCAAACTCGTGCTGCAGCCCTTCTCCGATTGGCATGAGCTCAGGAACAGCGGCCCTTCAATCGCACGAATCACCTGCAGTACCGAGATCTTCTGCGGCTCGCGCGACAGCACGTACCCGCCATTGGTCCCATGCTGCGAGATCAGCAACTTGCTCCGCACCAGTTGTTGCAGGATCTTCGCCAGCGCCTCCTGCGGAATCCCATACGTCTCCGCCAAATCCTTGGCGCTGCAGGCCCCCAAGGCGGAGTGCTCGGCCAGGTGCCGCACCGCAATCAACCCATAATCGGCCTTCTTGGTAAGCTTCAGCATGGAAGCCGGTCTCCGCTCATCTCCGACCTTTTCGGTCGCCAATAAGAGTATAGATGCAGCAAACCTGTAAAAGCAACAGGTCAATTCTGTTGAATTGTACCTATGTCATTAGTTCCGCATGAGTTAAAGAATTACGATTGTTTTGGTCGTATAAGGTCCCTCGGAATTGGAAACTGGCACATGCTTCTCGATCGGAGCTCAACGTGTCCCGGCGAGTCACTACCACACCCACCATCCAGGATGAACGCAGCTGGCGAATGTGAGAAGCGTCCAACCCGCTTTTGCGCTACATTGATTCAGGTGACTTCCAACTCACATCGTCCCACCATCGGAGTCTTTGACTCCGGCGTCGGCGGCCTTACGGTCCTCGGAGCCATTGCACGGCTTGTCCCTAATGCCGACTATCTTTTCTTTGGCGACACCGCGCGGCTTCCCTATGGAACAAAGTCACAGGAGTTCGTCGCCCGCTACTCCTCGGCAGCGGCGCGTTTCCTCGCCGAGCGTGGCATCGACCTGCTGGTGATCGGCTGCAACACGGCCTCTGCCCTGGCGCTCTACGACGTGAAATCTGCGGTGGAGATTCCTGTCATCGGCGTCATCGAACCCGGAGCCGACGCCGCGGCGGCTATCTCCAAGAGCCGCGAGGCCCTGGTCTTCGCCACCGAGGCGACCTGCGCCAGCCACGCCTATCAGCGAGCCCTCGCCCGCCGCGGCTTTGCCACTCATGAGAAAGCCTGCCCGCTGCTGGTGCCACTGGTCGAAGAGGGCTGGGTGGACTCGCCGGTGGCCGAGCAGGTGGCGCGCATCTACACCATCGAGGCCTTGCGCACTGCATCGACAAATGTCGATGTATTGGTTCTTGGCTGCACCCACTATCCCTTGCTGCGTCCGCTGCTGAGGCGCGTGGTTCCGCAGCGCATTCAGATCGTCGATTCCGCCGAAGCCACCGCGTGCGCGCTCTTGCATTATCTCGATGGCCACGACCTTGCAGCCGGTGAGCCGTGCTACAAATTTTTCGTCACCGACTCGGTGGAGAAGTTCCGCAAGCAGGCTCCCGTCTTCCTCGGCTTTGCCGCCGAAGCCGTGGAGCGCGCCGACCTCGATGGGATACGCTGAAATCCACGGCAGGGCGAGCAGAACAGGCCAGGGATTGCACTCGCGGTCAATCCTTGTAAGCAGAAGGGTGCCTGAATCGCCAATCGTTTTACCCGGTGCGCAAGCGATTATCTTTGCAGTTACATTCGCATCTCGAAACCATTAGCATCAGAGTGAACCGTTGCCGCAAGCAGAATCCGGCGTCCCAACCCAAAGCTATTTCAGGAAGTAAGGAAACCAAGATGATTTTTCGTTCTGATAACCGTTCGCTCGACCAGATGCGCCCGCTGACGTTGACTCCCGAATTCATCCGTACCGCCGAAGGCTCTTGCCTGATCGAGGTGGGGAACACGCGCGTCATCTGCACCGCCACCATCGAAGAGAGCGTTCCCGGATGGATGCGCAACCAGGGCAAGGGCTGGATCACCAGCGAGTACGGCATGCTGCCGCGCTCTACCCTCACCCGCACCGCGCGTGAATCCACCAAAGGCAAGCAGGGCGGACGCACTCATGAGATTCAGCGCCTGATTGGACGCTCCATGCGAGCCGTGGTCGATATGGCGAAGCTCGGCGAGCGCACCCTCTGGATCGACTGCGACGTGATCCAGGCCGACGGCGGAACCCGCACCGCGTCCATCACCGGAGGCTTTGTGGCGATGGCCCTGGCAATGCAGAAGCTGGTTGCGTGTGGAACTCTCAAGCGCCTTCCCCTGAAGGATACGGTCGCCGCCATCAGCGTCGGCATTGTGGATGGCGCAGCGATGCTCGACCTTGCCTACGAAGAAGATTCGCGCGCCCAGGTAGATATGAATTACGTACTCACCGGCGCTGACAAGTTCATAGAGATTCAGGCCACGGCCGAGCACGAGCCCTTCAGCGATGAGCAGCTCGCGCAGATGACGGCGCTGGCCCGCAAAGGCATTGCTGAGCTGGCGGCACGGCAGCGCGAGGTACTCTCCGCCGCCGGGATCAAGCTGTAAACCGGCTCTGACGCAAAGCTGTATTCTGGCCCGGATTGCGTTACAGTGGTGGCTTCAGGCGAGGGACGCATCGCGCTCCGCGCCGCACAGGATTGGCATCTGAGAGTTGCAGGAGGACGAACGTGAAACTTACTCCCGGAAAACTGGCCGGATTGAAGGCGGTCTCAAACGAGCAGGGCGTGATTGCCGCCGCCGCAATGGATCAGCGCGGGTCGCTAAAGAAGTCGCTGGGCCCTAAAGCATCCGAACAAGATCTGATCGATTTCAAGATCGCGGTCAGCGAGGTTCTCACCCGCTACGCCAGCGCAATTCTGCTGGACCCCGAGTGGGGCTTGCCCGCAGCGAAGGCGCGCAACAAGAAAGCCGGACTGCTGCTGGCCTATGAAAAGACCGGCTACGACAAGCTGACGCCCGGACGGCTGCCCGATCTGCTCGATCTGTGGAGCGTGCGGCGGCTGAAGGAAGCAGGGGCGGACTGCATTAAGATTCTGCTCTACTACGCGCCCTCGGACCCCAAGTCCGTCAACGAACACAAGCACGCGTGGGCCGAGCGTATCGGCGACGAGTGCGTGGCCAACGACATTCCATTCTTTCTCGAGATCATCGGCTACGAAGAGGGGCTCGATGAAAAGAGCCTAGCCTACGCAAAGAAGAAACCCGAGATCGTGATGGCCTACATGCGCGAGTTCAGCAAGCCGCAGTACAACGTGGACGTGCTGAAGCTCGAGGTGCCGGTCAACATGAAGTTCGTCGAGGGCACCAAGAGCTTCAAGGGCGAGAAGGCCTACAGCAAAGCCGAGGCGATGGAGATCTTCCGCAAATCGGCCGAAGCGACCAACAAGCCCTTCATCTATCTCTCGGCGGGTGTCAGCAACGCGGAATTCTCCGAGACCCTGGAGCTCGTCGGCGAGAGCGGCGTGAAGTACAACGGCGTTCTCTGCGGCCGCGCTACCTGGGCCGATGGCGTTCCCATCTTCGCCGAAAAAGGCTTGGCGGCGTTCCGTGAATGGCTGGAAGTCGAAGGCGTGAAGAACATTCAAAACGTAAACGAGAAACTGAAGGCGGCTTCGCCGTGGTATCCGATTTACGGGGCGGGAGCGTAAAGTGCGATTGTTCTTGATGCGGCGCGGGCAAAGGCCCGCGCCGTTCTTTTGCGGTGGTTTGTGGGAGACGAGAGCGCGCAAAATCGGATTCCTCACTTCGTTCGGAATGACACCCTAGAGCAATTCCCTAGTTGCTGTAGCCCGATACTGCTCTCGCCTTTAGGTTGTCATTCCGAGCGCAGTGAGGAATCCCCGCACCGCCCAAATCTGCAATGCCGCCCCAGAGTCTCTTCTGCCTCGAACTGCCTTTGACGGTGTACACCTTCTGAGGAACCGCCCTAAATGCAAAGGCGCAAAATCGATTGTTGGTTGAATTGCCTCTGAGGCCGCGCGCGATATTTGAGCGGCACGGGGATTCCTCACTCCGTTCGGAATGACACACTAAAACCAGAGGCAAAGACCCCACGTTAGCCATAGGATGGCGAACGTGGGGCACCGTGTGTGGATTCTCAGCCGGAAGCGTCCAGACGGCTCATCTCGGCTCCCCAATTTTCGGCAAGATCATTCCAGTGAGGATTCAAGGCTTGGATCAAGTCTATCTTCTTTGCGCGCGTCCAGCCTTTGATCTGCGTTTCGCGGGCAATGGCGCTGCGGGGGGCGGACCACTCCTCAAACCATACGAGATGGTTGCAGTCGTATCTGGCAGTGAATCCCTTGTTGAGGTGGTGCTTGTGCTCGAATACGCGGCGGTCGAGGCTGTTGGTCATGCCCGTGTACAGCGTGCCGCTTTTGCTCGACATGATGTAAACCCAGAAGCGCTTTCGCATACGGAATGACAGCATAGCGATTGGGGATCAGGCAATGGAAAAACGTTAGACGCCAGAGTGGTTTGTGGAGACGAGAATGCGCAAAATCGATTGCTGGTTGAATTGCCTGTGAGGCCGTTCGAAATATTTGAGCGGCGCGGGGATTCCTCACTTCGTTCGGAATGACACCCTAAAACCAGAGGCAAAAAACGCGGCGGAGGAGTTTCGCTCCTCCGCCGAATGTATGGCGAACTACTTTGCGGCGACGGCCTCTTTGGCGTAGCGCTTCTTCATCTCTTCGGTGGAGATGGGGGCGTAGTCGCCGGCGTGGCCGGCCTGGCCGAACTGGGTCATGCGCTGGGCGACGACTTTCTTCATTGCCTCGCGGGCGGGCTTCATGTAGTCGCGCGGGTCGAACTTCTCCGGCGTCTCGGCAAAGACCTTGCGGATGGCTCCGGTGATGGCGAGGCGGTTGTCGGTATCGACGTTGATCTTGCGCACGCCGTTGCGGATGCCGAGTTGAATCTCTTCGACCGGAACGCCCCAGGTCGGCTTCAGTTTGCCGCCGTACTGGTTGATAACATCCTGCAACTCTTTGGGCACGCTGGAGGAGCCGTGCATGACGAGGTGTACGTTGGGCAGGCGCTTGTGGATTTCTATGAGGCGATCCATCTTGAGCACTGAGCCATCCGGCTTGCTGCTGAATTTGTATGCTCCGTGGCTGGTACCGATGGCGATGGCCAAGGCGTCCACGCCGGTCTTTTCGACAAACTCCACCGCCTGGTCGGGATCGGTGACGTGGTCGAGGCCGCTGCCGCCAGCGCCGTGTCCGTCTTCAATGCCGCCGAGCACGCCGATTTCGCCCTCCACGGTCACGCCCTTTTCGTGCGCAATCTCAACCACGCGGCGGGTAACTGCGACGTTCTGCTCGAAGGTGGAGGGAGTCTTGCCGTCCTCCAGCAGCGAGCCATCCATCATCACCGAGGTGAAGCCGAGGTCGATGGCGGACTTGCAGGTTTCAAAGCTGTTGCCGTGGTCAAGGTGCATCACAAGCGGAATCTCGGGGTAGAGTTCGGCGGCGGCCAGCATCAGGTGATAGAGGAACTTGTCCTGCGAGTAAGCGCGTGCGCCGCGCGAAGCCTGTATGATCACCGGCGACTGGGTTTCGCGTGCGGCCTCCATGATGGCTTGAATCTGTTCCATGTTGTTTACGTTGAAGGCGCCAACGCCGTAACCGCCTTTGGCGGCCTCATCCAGCAACTGCCGCATTGAAACCAGTGGCATACTTCTGCTCCTTTTAGAAAGTAATCGCGTGAATTAGAAATGGCCGGGGAAATCCCAAACAGCTGAAGCTACCACGCTGCGAAGGCGTCGATCAACCGCACGGCGAAGTTGTTTTCGCAAAGAATTCAGAGATGGGGGGCGACCCATTCCGTCCAGACGAAGAAGGCGTTGGCGGCCAACATGGCGAGGAATGCAAAGAAGAGACAGAAGTCGTCGAGAGGGCTATTGAAGGAGCGAACCACTTCGCGGTTGTGTCCCAGTAGCACGAGGAAGCCAAGGATGGGAACGACCAGGGCTCCCGCGCCGACCTGCGACCAGTAGAGGAGTTGGACGGTGTTGACTCCGAAGAGGGAGATGATGACCGAGAGGACAAGGATGCTGGAGATTGCGATGTAAAAATAACGCGCCTCCCAGACCTCCTTGTTCAGACCTGACTCCCAGCCGATGGCCTCCGAGATGCTGAATGAGAGCGAGGCGGCCAGCAGCGGCAGGGCGACCATGCCCGAGCCGAAGATGCCAAGCGCGAAGAGAAGCGGACCGGCCGAGCCGAGGAAGGCCAACGATTGCGAGGCCGAGCGGGTGGTCATCACCGAGGGATCGGAGACGTGAAAGCTGGCCGCCACGACAATAGCGGAGAGCGAGATCAGCGTGGCAACAAAGGTTCCGGCGTGCGACTCGTCGTGTGAAGGCTCCGGGCTGTGCGGAACATCGCGCTTGGAACTGGTCTGCCAGACGATGACATCCGGGGTGAGCAGCGAGCCGAAGACGGCGATGACCGCCATCGAGTACGCCGCCGTCGCCTCGATGTGCGGCAGCAGGATTTCTTTTGCCACGTGGAGCGGCGAATGCACGGTATAGCAGGCGGCCACCACGTATGCGATGAGAAAGAGCGAGAGCAGGCCCAGCCGCTCCATGCTTCTGCGCGCATTGCCCACGATCAGCATGTACCAGACGACGAACGCCAAGGAGACAAGGAAGAACGCGCGCCATTGGTTGGTGACGATGGCGAGCGCGTCGCTGACCGCGACCAGGTCTCCGATGATCATGACGAAGTTGACGGCGAAGACTCCGGCGGCGAGCGTGAGGGCTGTCTTGCGTCCGTACTGCTCGCGGACCAGTTCCACCAGGCCCTTGCGGGAGTCTCGGCCAATGCGGGCGGCGACCGAAAATACACTCCACAGCACCGGGATCGAGAGCAGCACGACCCAGCCTATGCTGTATCCGAAGGTGGCCCCGGCGACGGTTGCGGTGAGCACTGCGGCAGGGTCGAGATCGGCTGCCCCGGCCACTACGCCGCGCACGAATGCATATCGCCGGCGGTGCCTCTCCGGAGGAGGAAGCGGCTCGAGCGGCGGAATGAGACGTTGAGCATGCATGCGGATACTTCGGCCTGTGAGGGCTGACATAGGAGAGATGCGCAGGGAGGAACTCTGGTTGGCAGGACTGAGGGAGTGCGGAAGACGGAAAAAGTAAGGCGCACCTCACAGGCGCGCCTTTACGCTTTCCAAGCTGGATTCATGCCACAGGAGCAGCTCAGCTCCGGAGCGGCGGAACTCAGCGGCTAACTACCGGCCGAAGTACTTGGCGTTGCGCTCGGTGTACTCTTTCCACTTCTCCGGCAGGTCGTCAACGGCAAAGATGGCCGAGACGGGGCAGACCGGGACGCAGGCGCCACAGTCAATGCACTCAACCGGATCAATGTAGAGCATCTCTGCGGAATCAAAGGCTGCTTCGTCCTTTTTGGGGTGAATGCAATCCACCGGACATGCATCCACGCAAGCAGTGTCCTTGGTTCCAATACACGGTTCTGCGATCACGTATGCCATAACGTTCTGGTGATCCTCTCCCTGGTGGCTGGAAACCCACCTCAAACAAATGATTGTAACAAATGCCGCTTGCTCTATTGGATGCTGCGAGAGCTTCGCTGGACTTAGCGCTGGTCGCCGGAGCGGGTAATTGGGGGCAGGGCTTCAAGGCCGCGTCCGGCGAAAATTTCGCGGAAGTTATCCACCAGTTCCTGATGGATGAGCGGGTTGGAGGCGAGAGTCTCGCGGCTGTCGATTTGAAACGGCGAGCCATCGAAGCGGGTCACGACGCCTCCGGCTTCCAGCACCAGCAGGACTCCGGCGGCCGTGTCCCAGGGGTTCAGGTTGAACTCCCAGTAGCCATCGAAGCGGCCGGCGGCGACGCTGGCCAGGTCCAGCGCGGCCGAGCCGGCGCGACGGATGCCGTGCGAACGCAGGGTAATCTGGTGGTAGAAGTGGATGTTCGGATTCTGGTGGCGCTTGAAACTGGGGAAGCCGGTGCCGAGGATGGATTCGGCGAGGGTGGTAGTGGTGGAGACGTGGATGGGCCGCCCGTTCAAGGTAGCGCCACTTCCCTTCGCGGCGGCAAACAGTTCGTCGCGCGTGGGGTCATAGATAATGCCGGCGATGAGTTGCCCTTCCCATTCCAGACCCATCGAGACGCAAAAGACCGGATAGCCGTGGGCAAAGTTGGTGGTGCCGTCGAGCGGGTCCACGTACCAACGGAAGCCGCCGCCATGGGTGTCGCGCGTCCCCTCTTCACCGACGATGTCATGGTTGGGCCAGGCGGCGCGCAGCCGCGAGACGATCAAATGCTCGCTGGCGCGGTCGGCCTCGGTGACCAGGTCGGCGTCTCCCTTGTACTCAAATTTGACGCGACGCTCGAAGTAGGGGATGAGCAGCTTGCCGGCTTCCACGGCGACGGCAGCGGCTTGCGGCAGAAATGCGGCGGCGTCAACGGCGGTCATGCTACTCGGCGGAGCCCGACGGCTGCGGCGGCGCCGGTTTGGTGCGGCGCACCCGCGGAGCTTTGATCTCACCTTCGGCGATGTACATGATCTCCGACTTGAAGATGAAGAGATTGGGCGCACCCTCACGAGTCAGGCGCAGCATGTTGCGGTCGTAATACTCAATCCAGCCGCGAACCACCTCACCTCCCTGCAGCTTGATGCTGACCGGCTTCTGCTTTTCGCCGAGCGCTTTGAGGTACGCAGCTTCTTCGAAGGTCTCCTCCGGCGGAGGCGTTTTGCTCTTGTTTGTTGGATGGAACGGCATGAGCTGATTTTATCCGCTGATTCCATCCAAAGTCGAGAACCGAAGGGGAACGAACCTAAGGATTAGCAAATGGCTGCCACGAGGGCATATGGGTTGGGTGGTCCTACTCGATTTTGCTGTTGTAGTACCCGGCCCGGTGGCGGACAACGAGCTCGTGCTGGGCTCGCTGTTTCGCCTCGGCGGTGAGTTCGACGGTGATGCGGCGGAAATCGTTCCCGACGCGGCTGGCCGGGTAGTAGGCAAGCAGATACTGGGTGCGCAGCTCGTCGCTGATCCGGCGGAAGGCCTCGTCAAGCTGCGGCAGCGAAGAGGCGTAATAATACTTTCCCCCGGTATCCCGCGAGAGCTGAATCAGCGCGTGTTCTCCGCCGGTATCCCGCCCGGCGTCGGCCTCGATGGGCACCGTGATAATGGAGTAGACGATGGCCTCGGCTATCTGCGCCGCGCGCAGCGCCTCCTGATAGTCCACCTTGCTGGCGGTGTCGCCGCCATCGGTGATGAGGACGATGATCCTGCGTCCCTGCCGCCGCTGCAACGCTATGGAACTGAGATAAATGGCGTCATAGAGAGAGGTGGCCGATCCGGGGTGCAGATGGCCCAAGGCCTCATCGACACTGCTCTCGTTGTTGGTAAAGGGCAGGGCCAGCGAGACGTAGGTTGAAAACTGGTAGAGCGCGATGGAGTCGACCGGGCGCAGAATGACGCGCGCAAACTTACGGGCCGAGGCGATCTGCAGCGGCAGATCTTTGCGCGTGCTCAAGCTGGTATCAATATCCATGGCGATGGAGAGCGGCAGACCGGACTCACGGTCAAAAAACGCCAGCTTCTGCTCGATACCGTCTTCATAGATGCGGAAGTCGTCTTTCTGTAGTCCGCTGTAAGGTGCGCCGGAGCTATCCTCGACGCTGGCGAAGACGTTCACGAGTTTGACGTTTACCGAAAACGATGGCGAGGACTGAGTGGAGCTCTGCCCCGGAGCGGCATTTCTCTGGACCGGAGACCAGGGAACCTTGGACATGTCCGGAGTGGCGGGGGCCGCGACCTGCGCCCAGGCGGGAGCCAGAAGCAGGGTCAGAAGCGAGAGTGCGAGGCGGGCGAACATGCTAGGCCATTATAGGGAAAGACAGATGACTGGGATTCCGAAGTTGGCTACCGAGTTTCACTCGTACTGTCGAGGCTACAGGGTCAGCTCCGGCGGAAATGGTTCGCCATCGGCCCAGACGGCTCCGCCTTCAAAGAACTCTTTCTTCCATACGGGCACGGTTCTCTTGAGCGAGTCGATGACCCAGCGGCAGGCGTCGAAGGCGGCGGCGCGATGGGCGCTGGCCACGGCGATGATGATGCTGGTCTCGCCGATTTCCAGGCGTCCGACGCGATGCACGATGCGAAGGTCGCGGATCGGAAAACCTGCCAAAGCCTCCTGTGCCAGCGTCTCCATCCCGGCCAGCGCCATGGCGGGATAGGCGTCGTATTCGAGATAGAGGGTGCGCCGGTTGCGGCTGTGGTTGCGCACGATCCCGTCGAACAGGCACACCGCTCCGTCTTCGTCCTCTTTGATCTGGGCCAGCAGTGGCGCGGCTTCGATCGGCTCACGCTGAAGGCGCGCATGGGCGGAAACCAGCGGCAGCTCCGGATCGGCTGAGCCCCCGCTTACCGGCGGCAGAAGCGCGACTTCATCCCCCTCCGCCAGCAGCGTGGACGAAGATGCAAAGGACTGATTGACGGCAATGGCGATAGCTCCATCGTAGGCCGCCAGCCCAGGATGCTGTTCGCGCAGAGAGCGCCAGAGATCGGCAACGGTGGCAGGAGAAGGAAGTTCGGCGGCAATCTCCGGAGCAATAAGCTCACGCAGACGGCCAAAGCATAGGACTCGAAGTTGCATGAGAAAAGGATAGCAGCTTCCGCGGAAGATCCTGTGAAAACCAAGCGTCTCTGCAGCACCGGAGGTGGAAGGTGCTGCAGAGACGGATGAGTTTTTTACTGAGGGTTCACTACCAAATTCAGGTTGAGGGTCTGCGTAGCTTTTGTGCTCGATGTCGCGGTCAGGGTGGTCTGGTATGTGCCAGGGGCCAACTTCGCGCTGCTGCCCGAGCTAGGTCCAGAGCCGCAGCTCATCGCTCCCAGCAGAAGGCACAACGCCACTAGCAAGAGCCCGATCCAACTGCCGCGCCGCTTGTTGATGAGCAGCATTCCCATGATCGAGAACGGAAGCAAGGCGAGGAAGATGGACCTGCCTGCGGGCCGCAGTGCAGACATCGAACCGCTGCCGCCCGTGGTGCTCACGGAGAGCGTCACAGTCTTAATGGTGGTGCCGTCCATGGTCAGCGGGTTTGGGGTGACCGAACAACTGGAACCGGCTGGCCCGGAGCAAGTGAAGGCGACCGGACCAACGTAGCCGTTAATCGGGGCCACAGTGAGACTGTAGACCGCTGTATTGCCTTGTGTGATCGAAACGCCGGTGGCGCTAGCAGAGACGGTGAAGTCACTGGTGCCATTTGAACCCGAGCCCGAACCCGAACCCGAGCCCACCTTGACTCCGGTGCCTGTGATGGCCAGCACTTGCGGAGAGTTCGAGGCGCTGCCGGATACTGAGAAGGAAGCAGACTCGCTGGTAGCGCTTGTCGGCACGAATGTCACGACAATCGTGCAGCTCTTACCCGGCGCCAGGCTGATTGGGCAAGCGCTGGAGTTGACGGTGAAATCACTGCTTCCGGAGGGCAGGATCTGGCTGATCGTGAGTACGGCCGAGGCCGACGAGTTGGTCAGAGTCACGGGCAGGTTGGCGCTCGTGCTCAATGTCTGGTTGCCAAAAGCCAGCGATGCCGGAGAGAGCGAGATCGTGGCCAAGCCTGCGATGTTGGCTCCACTCGCGGCAACCTTGGCAACAAAGGCATCGGAAATCCCCCCGTACTGCGTTTGCGGTGCTGTATAGCCCAAGGGATTGAGCAGTTCAAGATCGGTCGAGGAGGTGGTGCCTGCCAGGTACATATCGCCTTTACTTTGGTCTAAGGCAATTGCGTTGGCTTGGTCAATGTTAGAACCGCCTAGTAAGCTGGAAAAGGTTAGTGCCGAACCGTCTGCGCTGAACTCGGAAATAAATGCGTCCATGGTGCCCGAGAGCGTAGTCATCAAGTTATTGGTGCTTGGGTCCACCATAGGATTAACCGTGGGGAAGTTTGTGGACTGAGTGCTGCCGGTGACATAGGCACCTCCGCCCGCGTCCACTGCAACGCCCAACCCCTGATCATTGCCACCGCCTCCCAAGTAGGTAGCGTAGTCAATGTTCGAACCGGAGGTGTTCATCCTGAGCAGGAATGCATCCGAGCCGCCTGCGACCTTCGGCTGGGAGGCATTGCTGGAGGTGAAAAGGGTTCCGGTGGCGGTTCCGGTCACGTACGCCCGGCCCTGGGAATCGACCGCGATGGCACGCGCCGCATCGGTTGTCCCGTTCATGGAGCTGGCGGTGTTTTCCAAAGCCGTCCCGTAGATGTACGATCCGTCGATTCCGCTGACCTTCAGCACCCAGGCACCGGTGCCTGCGTAATGGCTGAAAGGTTCGAGTGTGGGGGTATCCGTGCCGCCGACAACAAAGACGTCGCCCTGAGGATCGACCGCCACGCCGTAGGCCGTGGTGGTGTGGTAAATCGGAAGCACATACGGCCCGAGATCCTCCCAGGTGATGGGCGCGCCGCAGTCTAACGGGTCGGTAAGATCGCCGCCATCGGGGGTCTGGCCGTACAGAGTCGCGTTCCAGTTGGGAACTGGGTTGGCCCCGCCGCCTGGGGCGGAGTATTTCCCACTACAGCCGGAGTTCAGCGCGATTTGGCTGTGAGGGGGTTGGAGACTGTCGAGGACGATGGCGTAATGCGGGTAATTGGTGTGCGGTTGCCAACCGGCCGTCGGATTGGGCCCGACGGTCATGATTTGCCCGTTGTAAAACTCCGAGAAGTAGAATTTCGCGGTGCCTACACTGGGGGGAGCAGGGGCGAATATTGAGAGTTCCGGGTTGATGTAGCCAGGCGACCCTGGGGCCAGCTTTTTCGATGCGATATCAAGATAGTTGTCCAGTTTGGTGACGAAAGCGGCGTAGGCTTCGATCTGAGCCTCCCACTGGAAGGCGCTGTAGCCGGGGAAATCGGAAGACTGGGTCTGGCCTGCAACGATCACGTTGGGTGGAGTGGCCTGATCGAGAGCGATTGCATTCGCTGAATCCGCATAGCCGCCCCCGAGATAGGACATGCGCAGCAAAGTTCCGTCGTTACGGAGGATGACGATGAAGGCGTCGCTATCACCACCTTGGTAGCTATGAGGGTCTGAAAGCCCGATGCTTCCCGGCAAATTCGAAATATTAGTAGTGCCGGTTATGTAAGCCTGATCGGAGGCGTCCACCGCAATTCCGTTTCCGGAAGCAAAGGCGTTGGCAGGGGTCGATCCGCCCAGAATCGTGGTGTAGAGGTAGGCGGTGCCGTCAAGGCTGTACTTGGTGACGTAGGCGTTGCAGTTTCCCAGAAGCGTGTAGCCGGTGAGGTTCGGATTGGCGGGAAAGTCGTTGGAGCAGGTCTGTCCGGTTACAAACACGCCCGGCGCTGCGCCGGTGGTGTCCACTGCGATGCCGTTGCCGGTGTCGCCCTCGGCGCCGCCAAGATAGGTCACATAGGAGACAACGGGGTCGATGATCAGTTCGGAGCTTTTGTCGTAATCGCCAAGGTGGAGGTGAACGCTTCCGGTGGCTGCCAATTCATAATCCACTTCAACGGGCTTGGAAACTCCCGCACACCTTCTGATAGGCGTAAGGCTTGCCGAAGCGCACGGACTTGCCGTTAAGTTCGGCAACCAGATTGCCGTTTGCATCCTTGTAGAACTTTTCCATTCCCGCAAACGACAATGCGATGACGCCGGGGTCAGCCTTGGGGGCTACCACGAAATCGAATTCCAGGCGGCGACTGTCGCCGTAATAGACAACGTCGACGCCGGGATAGACACCCTGTTCGCGCAGCTTTGCGTAATGTTTTACCTTGAGCCGCCACTTGCCCGGGTCCTGGCCAAGGTAGTAGTTGGTGACACCGACCTGCTGCTCGAGGGCCTCGAGGGTCGCGACCTGGTTTGCGTTCTCAAAGGCAAAGCGGAGCGTTTGGCTCTTGCCGGCCTCGGTGACTGCCACCGAAGATTCGCGAGCGCCAATCGACACCGTGTAAGTGCCGCTGTGCGCCACAAAGCGGGCGGGGCTCTCCGTGGGCTCAAAGCTCAAGGGAAGTTTGCCGAATGTCGCCAACGCTGCCCGTTTCGCCTCAGCGGGGTTCTGAGCCTTTTCGGCCATTGCAGAGAGCGGTGCAAGGATGGACGTAGCGATGAGCAAGGCGGTGCAGAAATTTAGCTTCATGTTCGGGCCTCAAGTGCAGCAATCAAAAAGAATCAACTACCAATCCCGGTGCGAAACACTAACCAGACGTCGTCGAGCCAGAGCAAAGAGCTTTGATCCGAGGCGTGCCTTCTAAACCTTGGCGCCTACTGGGCTTCTGAGGCAGCCGTTGACTGTTGCAAAGACGGTGTGGCGCTGGCTTGGCTGCTGCACCCAGATGCCGTGGTGACATTAATCGGTACCGATGCCGTTGCAGTTACGCCGTTCTCGGTGTAGGAGGCCTGCGCCATGTACGGACTGGACGTTGCCCCATTCCATGTGCATGCCATCGTTGCGCCGCTCGCGATCACAACGCCGGAATTATTGACCATGACGGCATTCGGTGGGGCAGTGGTACTGCCCAAGGCCGAGGCTAAAATCTCGTATGAACTGCCCGTCGTCACGTTTGCGGTCTTGGAGTTGGAATAGCTGGCCGTGACCATGAGCGCCCCTTGCGGGCTTGCATTTGTCAGGCTATAGCCTGCCGCGGGCGAAATGCTGATCGACTCCAGCTTGTAGGTCTGGCCGCAACTGGCCATCACTATCGTCATGAAAACCAAACACAACACAACCAATGCGCGGCGCCCCATCTGCTGCAGTCTCCTGTGAGGAATGTTTCTCAATCTTCGCAACATCAACTCTGCATTTCAAGTGAATTCGGGTTTGTGAACTTGATACCCTAGTGCTAGGACCTTTGGACACAAAATGGTGCGTAAGTATAGGAATAGCCGCCTCTAGGTGGTTCTCCTATTGCCCTGACGTGCACTAGCGGACAGGGCCCATACCACACCTTTGGTGCGTAGCGCGCCTGCCGCAGCAACAAAAAGCCAGCCCCGAAAGGCTGGCCTTGAAGAAAAAACAGATGGCGAGTGGATTAGTCCTGCGCGTCGGCCAGAACCTGCTCGCGGGTCTCGGCATCCTGGCGGACCTCGGCCGGACTCTGCGGCAACGCGATCTCCAGAACTTCTTCAATGCTCTCGACGTAGTGCACCTTGATACCCTCCATCTGCTCTGGAAGCACATCCTCCTCCACGTTCATCCGGTTCTCCGCGGGGAAGATGATGTCGTTGACTCCAGCTCGCTTGGCGGCAAGGAATTTCTCCTTCACGCCACCGATGGGAAGCACGTTTCCACTCAAGGTGATTTCCCCGGTCATGGCCATCTTCGGACGCACCTGCTTATCGGTGAGCAGCGACACCAACGCAGTTACGATTGTGACGCCGGCCGAGGGACCATCCTTCGGGATAGCTCCGGCGGGCACGTGAATGTGAAGATCGTACTTGGTGAAAATTTCATCGTCGATCTTCAACTCCTCGGCGTGCGCTCGCACCCAGCTAAAGGCCGCCTGCATGGACTCGCGCATGACCTCCTGAATCTGGCCGGTGATGCGGAACTCGCCTTTCCCCTTCATCTTCATCGCTTCGATGAACAGGATGTCACCGCCGGTCGGAGTCCACGCCAAGCCGACCACGACTCCTGGATGCTTGGTGCGGGCGGCGATTTCGGTATCGACGCGAACCTTGATGCCGCCGAGCATCTCCTGAACTACCTCGCGGGTGACAAGCAGTTTTTCGGTCTTGCCCTCCACGATGCGGCGCGCCTGCTTGCGTGCAATGGTTCCGATCTGCCGCTCCAGGCTGCGAACCCCGGCCTCGCGCGTGTAGTGGCGAATCATGAAGCTGACGGCGTCCGGCGTAAATTCAATCTGATCCGGAGTTAGACCGTTCTCCTCGAGCTGACGCCGGATGAGGTACTGATAGGTGATGTGTTGCTTGTCCTCTTCAGTGTAGCCGTGGAGGTCGATGATCTCCATGCGGTCGCGCAGCGGATCGGGAATCGTATCCAACTGGTTGGCCGTGGTGATGAACAGCACCTTGGACAAATCAAACATTACATCCAGATAGTTGTCGCGGAAGGTTGCGTTCTGCTCCGGATCGAGCGCCTCCAGCAGCGCCGCCGTGGGGTCGCCGCGATAGTCGCGTCCCACCTTGTCGATCTCATCCAGCATGAAGACCGGGTCATTGGCTTCCGCTCGGCGGATGCCCTGAATAATCTGCCCCGGCATCGCTCCGATGTAGGTGCGGCGATGACCACGGATCTCTGCCTCATCATGGATGCCGCCCAGCGACATGCGCACGAACTTGCGCCCTAACGCGCGCGCAATCGACTTGCCGAGCGAGGTCTTGCCTACTCCCGGAGGCCCAAAGAAGCACAGGATTGGCCCCTTCATCTTCGGGTTCAGTCGCCGCACCGAGAGATAGTCGAGAATGCGGTCCTTCACCTTCTGCAGATCGTAGTGATCTTCGTCGAGAACTTCCTTCGCCTTGGTGATGTCCACCTCCGCGCCGCTCGACTTTACCCACGGCAGCACCACCAGCCATTCCAGGTAATTGCGCGTCACCGAGTAATCGGCAGCCATGGGGGACATGCGCGAGAGGCGGTTCAACTCCTTCAACGCCTCTTTCTTCACATCTTCGGGCATTCCGCTCTGGTCGATCTTTTCCTTGAAATCCTCGACATCGCGCGTGGCATCATCCTGCTCGCCAAGTTCCTTTTGAATCGCCTTGAGTTGCTCGCGCAGGTAGTACTCGCGCTGCGTCTGCTGCACCCGGTCCTGCACCTCACTCTGTATCTTGTTGCGTAGCTGCTGAACCTCCAGCTCTTTTGCGAGGTGCTGATTGATCTTGTCCAGCCGCAGGCGGACGTCGTAGGTCTCCAGCACATCCTGCTTGTCGCGGGTGGAGAGCGAGGGTAGCGAGCTGGCGACAAAGTCCACCAGACGGCTTGGCTCCTCGATGTTCATGGCGACCGTGGAAAGCTCGTCGGAGAGCGTCGGAGAGCCGGCGACGATCTGCTGAAAGAGGGTCAGAATATTGCGCTGCAGCGCCTCAATCTCGGCGTTCTGCTCGGGAACGACATCGGCAACAGTTTCGACCGTCGCCTTCATATAAGGAGAGAGCTGCGTGTACTCGACGACGCTGACGCGCTCCAACCCCTCGGCAAAGACAAACAAACTCTGGTTCGGCATTTTGACCACTTTGTGAACTGTGGCCAGAGTTCCTATCGGGTACAAATCAACAGGCTGCGGCGAATCCACACGCGCCTCACGCTGCGCGATGACAACGATCGTCTTGTCCTCGCCCAGCGAATTGATCAGTTGAACCGAACTTTCCCGCCCCACCGTCAGGGGAAGTACGGCATGGGGAAACAAGACAGTGTCTCGAACCGGCAGAACCGGGAGATCGCGCGCCGGGCTGCGATCGCTTGCGATAGGAATGCCTTCAAGATTGCGCGTTTCGTTGGCCATTAATACTCCTTGAGTCCAATATACTCAACTTTGATGACTCTAATATGGACAAAGATTCTGAATCTCGGTATCTAATTGCAATGAAAGAAGTTGTTCACTCTTTACGAGAGTCGGAAACGAGATCTTTACCTTGGTGGCCCCTTCTTATGATGTACGGCAGCAGACACAAAATGTTCCTGCTCGGAAAAAAGTCTCAAGGGGCCGGATTGTAGTCCTTAGAGAAGCGGCAGGCAAGAACGATTCGGAAATCGCATAAAAAGCTGCCTTTCCGAGTCTCAAAAAGGAGAGCGCGAGCAGCCCTCGCCCACAACTGGCAGCTATCGATTTGCGCCAACCTCTTTCCTCTGGAACGCACTCAAACCATTATGGTGTCTGCATCGATTGTTGGGGCGGAAAGGAGCCCAATATGCTTTGGACTTTGTTCGTCGTGCTGCTTGTGCTCTGGCTGATCGGAGTCATAAGCAGCTACACCTTGGGAGGATTTATCCACATTCTACTGGTGCTGGCGCTGATTGCGCTGGCCTTTCAGTTGATCACTGGACGAAGACCCACTGTTTAAGAGCGATGTTTGGCAGCGAATTAAAATCACCGGGAGCAAACCATGGATAAAGAACGCATAGAAGGCAAGATGAAGGATGTAAAGGGACGCGTCAAGCGCCAGGTTGGAGAATGGACCGGCGACGAAAAGTCTGAGGTGGAGGGCGCGGCCGAACAGGCGGAAGGTAAGATTCAGAATGCCTGGGGAAAGGCGAAGGACGCAGGGCGCGACGTTTTGGATCGCAGTAAACAGAATGAAGAGGTCAACAAACCGAAGGTGGAGCGCAAGAAAGAGGACTCTGCCGCCTAAGCAGCGTGGGATAGGGTAAGTGTCCAAGCCCTTATCCTATCCGCAAATAGGAAGTTCCGGATGGCAGGTTCTGGATGGCGGAGGATGCGATCCAGAACCACCATAAACAGCCCACATATTCAGCAAAGTTAAAATGCGTGGCGGCTTTCGGTCGCCTTAGCTGTGGCGCGTGCGCTGGCCTTACGTTCGGCTTCCGCGCGGCGCAACTCGCGGCGCCGTTCTGCGTCCTCAAATCGGCGGATCTCCTCGGGCGTCTGCGGAAGCACGGGCGCGACCCGCAACTTGCGGCCATGGCGGTCCACGGCGACAAAGGTGAGATAGGCGGAGCTGACGTGGTGGCGTTCGCCGGTGAAATAGCTCTCCACCCAGACTTTGATCCCAACTTCCATCGAGGTGCGAAAGACCCGGTTCACCGAAGATTTGAATATCACCAGGTCACCGACGCGCACCGGAATCAGGAAGTCGAGATGATCGGTGGAGGCGGTCACCACATAGCTGCGCGAATGCCGATGCGCCGCCAGCGCACCCGCAAGATCGATCCAATGCATCAGCCGACCGCCCAGCAAAGAGCCAAGCGGATTGGCGTCGTTGGGCAGAACCAGTTCGACCATCTCGGAGATCGACTCGGCGACCGGGCGCGGGGTCAGGTTTTCAGTTGATTCCATGATCTTCGTTCCTCGTTCTTCGTTCTTCGCCATGCTCTGCATCACCTAACGACGTGAATACCTTCAATCGCCGGTATTCCGAGCCATCCAGGCGCGTACCGCTGCCTCCGCTAGATCGACAAGCCGCGGATCGGGCTGCTGAATCCACCTCTTTAAGCTTTGATCATAGCGCAGCGCTCCGCAGAATGCGGGCTGGTGCGCGAGTTCGCAGGCGAATTGCACACGCAGCACGATAGGACTTTCGCGCTGCACGAGGAAGCGGACGGCATCGAAGACGCCTCTTGTGGGGAGATGCAGGCAGGCAGGGAGTCCTGCTGCATGAGATCCTGCATTACTTCCGGCGTGACTTCCGGCATGACTTCCTGCGTAACCCAGATTGCAGTACAGGCGCAGCGTCTCGTCATCGCAGCGCACCTTCGGCGACTGCGCCGCGCAAGAGCCGGCGAAGCCATCTCCCAAGGGCAGCCGCTCGCGATGAGGCCAGAGCTCGCGCGGGTGAAACTCGGCCGGAATGAAGTAGGGGCAAGCCATCGCGCTCTCCTGCAAGGCAATTCTAATCTGATCGTGGATCACGCGGAAAGAATTGGCGCGATGGTGTGCTTGGAAAGAGGCAACAGCAACTATGAAAAGTAAGCTGACTGCTTGAGCCTTGAAAGTTTGAAAGCTGAAAGCTGTGGTATGTTCTGTCTATGTCCGAGCGTTTGGAACAACTGAAGTCGATTCTCACACAGGAACCCAACAACGCATTCGCCCGCTACGCGCTCGGCATGGAGTATGTCTCTGCCGGCGAGACCGACTCGGCCCTGCAGGAGTTTCGCACGCTGCTGGCAGCGGATGCCAACTATTCCAGCGCCTTCTTCATGGGGGCGCAGGCGCTGCAGCGCGCAGAGCGAATCGAGGAAGCTATGGCCTGGCTGCGCGACGGCATCGCCTGTGCGCATCGCGTCGGCAATCATCACGCGGAGAGCGAGATGCAGTCGTTGCTCGAGGAACTGGAAGCCTAGCTCTTCTCGGCGCGATCCATCCTGCGCAGCATTCTCATCATTCCCCAGTTAAACACTCTGGGAAGCAGACGATAAAGTCCGACCACGAGATTGCCGCTCCAGGGCACCACCACCTCGCGGCGGTTGTCGCGATAGGCGCGCCAGACCGCGTTGGCGACCCGCTCGGCGGTTACTCCATGCCTGCGGTTGCCCGCGACGCGCAGGCTCTCGCCTCCCCGCACTGCGTGAAGGTTGAAATCGGTTTGCACATATCCCGGGCATACGGTATTGACGTGAACTCCGTAAGGGGCGAGCTCAAGGCGTGCCCCGCGCCCGATGCAATTCAACGCGTGCTTTGTCGCTCCATAGGCAGACATATACGGCACGCTGATCAGTCCAGCGATGCTGGAGATGTTGATGATCGCGCCGGAGCGCTGCTGTTTGAAGACCGGAGACACTACCTGCATGCATTCGATTGCGCCGAAAAGGTTTGTTTCGAACATGCTGCGGCAGGCGCTCATGTCCATGTTTTCAACGGAATCTACCAGCCCAAAGCCAGCGTTGTTCACCCAGACGTCGATACGTCCAAAGCGCTCGATGGCCGCCGCCAACAGAGCTTCGACCTGCTTCCGCACCGTCACATCGCAGACCTGGGCTATGGTGCGCTCCAAGGCTCCGCAGCGTTGACGCGCAGCCTCTACTCGCACCAGGTCGCGCGAGGCGAGCACCACGGATGCTCCCTCGCGGAGAAATCGCTGAACGATCGCTTCGCCGATGCCCATCGAGGCCCCGGTGACCACAACGACCTTCCCTGAATTCGCCATGCCGGGAACTATGATTGGCGCTACGGTGAAAAGTCAAGCAGGCATAAGCGGGGGCGAAATATCTGCGCAACGTTCTTCCTGATATTCGCGTCAAATTGGCAACCTTGTGACAACGCCGCTGACCTCAGCGCGTAAAACCAGAGCGGGCGCTGGCAAAGGTTGGAGGCCATGAATGATCCTTCCTCGTACCCTGGGCGAGCTTCGTACCAGCCAGTTCAGCGAGCAGCGCCTATTGCGGCGCGGCATAAAAGACGAGTTGCGGGAGAACCTGATCGCACGACTGAAGGCTACCGGGCCGGTGTTTCCGGGAATCGTCGGGTATGACGACACGGTGATTCCGCAACTGGTGAACGCTGTGCTCTCGCGCCACAACTTCATCCTGCTCGGGCTGCGCGGACAGGCCAAAAGCCGCATCCTGCGCGCGCTCACCTTGCTGCTCGATGAACATTCGCCATACATCGCCGGCTGTGAGATCCGCGACAATCCCTACGCGCCGCTCTGCCGCCGCTGCAAGGACCTGCTGGAGCGCGAAGGGGATCGCACTCCGATTGCCTGGATGAAGCGCAGCGAGCGCTACGTGGAAAAACTCGCAACCCCGGACGTGACCATCGCCGACCTCATCGGAGATATTGACCCCATCAAGGCGGCTCGCGGCGGCCACGAACTCGGAAGCGAGCTGGTGATTCACTACGGCCTGCTGCCTCGCGCCAACCGCGGCATCTTTGCGGTTAATGAGCTTCCCGACCTCGCCGGAAAAATTCAGGTCGGACTTTTTAACATCATGCAGGAAGGCGATGTGCAGATTAAAGGTTTTCCCATTCGTCTGCCGCTGGATGTGGCCCTGGTCTTCAGCGCCAATCCCGAGGACTACACCGCGCGCGGCAAGATCGTGACTCCGCTCAAGGACCGAATCGGCAGCGAAATCCGCACGCATTATCCGGCCACCATCGAAGAAGCAATGGCCATTACGGAGCAGGAATCCTGGTGCGAGCGCGGCGGATTCAAGCTGATCGTCCCGGCCTACGTGCGCGAAACCGCCGAGCAGATTGCCTTCGTTGCACGCGCCGACAAGCGGGTGGACAAACGCAGCGGCGTCAGCCAGCGTCTCCCGATCTCTGTGCTGGAGAACGTGATCTCAAACGCCGAGCGCCGCGCCGTGCTGGAAGGCTCCGGTATCGCCGTACCCCGCATCTCGGATATTTACGCCGCCATGCCCTCGATCACCGGAAAGCTGGAGCTCGAGTATGAAGGAGAGATCAAGGGCGCCGATACGGTTGCGCGCGAGGTCATCCAGGCCGCGGTGGCCAAGACCTTTGACCGCTACTTCGGCCCCAACGATCTCAAGCAGGTGGTGCAGTGGTTTGAATTAGGCGGTCAGATCACCTTGACCGACAAGACCGTCACCCGAGACGGGCTCAAGAGCATGGAGAAGATACAGGGCCTGCTGGAGAAGACTGAAAAGGTTGGCGTCGGCGAGGGCGAGCCCGGCGAGTCGATCGTCTCGGCGGCAGAATTCATCCTTGAGGGATTGCACGCGCACAAGCGCATTGGCCGCACCGAGGATCGCGTTTTTACCTCCGGCGAAAAGCAGCCACGGCGCACCGAGCGCGAAGAGACCCGCGAGGACTTCGAATCCGAATGGGAGCAGCGCAAAAAGAATCGCAGCCCCTTCAATTAGCCTTACGGCTCGGCGACTGTACGGGCCATAAAGATCGCCCTGCGGTCGCCGATGCCGGGGAGCAGCGCAATGAAGCGCGTGAAGTACAGCAAGTACATCCCGAACCTGGCCGAGGAGGTGAACCTCGACGATCTGATGGATGCGCTCTCAGACTTTCTGCTGGAGAGCGGATTCGAAAATGATTTCGGGCGTTATTACCGGCCCGGCAACAGCCCCGATGAACTCGAGGCACTGCGCCAAGCCATCCGCGACGCGCTGTTGAACTCGCCTCTGCTCGACGAAGAGACGCGCGAACAGATGCGGCAGTTGCAAAAAGAGGGCCAGATCGATCAGATCGTCGATGAGGTGCTGAGCCGCCTGGAGCAGGAGGGATTTGTGACCATCTCTCCCCCGCACGATCCCACTCGCATGTCGAGCACCAGCGGAAGCGTGGGAGCAGATCATTCGCACCGGCCGGTCAAGTTCGAAGTCACGGACAAGGCGCTCGATTTCCTGGGCTACCGCGCACTGCGCGACCTGCTGGGCTCGCTGGGCCGCTCCAGCTTTGGCCGCCACGATACCCGCGACACCGCAACCGGAATCGAGACTAGCGGATCGAACAAGCTCTATGAGTTCGGCGACACCATGAACCTCGACATCAACGCAACCCTCGCTTCGGCGATTCAGCGCGAGGGGCTCAGTCTGCCGTTGAATATCGAGTACAACGACCTGCACGTACACCAGTGCGAGTATCAGTCCTCGTGTGCGACGGTGATGATGCTCGATTGTTCTCACTCCATGATTCTCTATGGCGAGGATCGATTTACTCCGGCGAAAAAAGTTGCGATGGCACTGTCGCAACTGATTCGAACGCAGTATCCCGGCGACACTCTGTCGCTCGTGTTGTTTCACGACTCGGCTGAAGAACTGCCCGTCTCGCAACTCGCCCGAGTTCACGTTGGCCCCTACTACACCAACACCCGCGAAGGACTCCGCCTTGCGCAACGCATCCTTCAGCGCCAGCGCAAGGACATGAAGCAGATCATCATGATCACCGACGGCAAGCCCTCGGCCATCACTCTGCCCGATGGAAGAATTTACAAAAACGCCTTTGGATTGGACCCGATGGTGGTCAGCCAGACCCTGGAGGAAGTTGCCAAGTGCAAGCGCGCCGGAGTCCTGATCAATACGTTCATGCTCGCCTCCGACCGGGGCCTGGTGCAGTTTGTGCAGAAGGTAACTGAGATGTGCCGCGGCAAGGCATACTTCACTACGCCTTATACCCTCGGCCAATACCTGCTGATGGATTACATGAGCCGCAAGACCAAGACTGTACACTGAGCAGCAACTCTCTTGGTCGGTTCCACAGAAGGTGTACACCGTCAAAGGCAGTTCGAGGCAGAAGAGACTCTGGAGCGGCATTGCAGATTTGGGCGGTGCGGGGATTCCTCGCTACGCTCGGAATGACAACCTAAAGGCGAGCGATGCGGGAATCGCTGGAACGCGGAGCCCCTTGCCGCTCGGGCTACTCTTTGCTTTCTGTCGTGCGCACTGCGGCTTCGGCGGCCTGGAAGCCAATCTTCGAGTGCGTACCGTCGCAGAATGGTTTGTTGACGCTGCCTCCGCAGCGGCACAGCGCATAGACAGGTTTGCCAGTCAGGTCGTAGGCGGTTCCGGCTGCGTCCACCAGTTCAATCAATCCTTCTGGGTCTTCAACGCGATACGGCCCGTTGGGACGTACCGTGATCTTCACTTTCGCCATTCTTCCTCCAAAGTTAGAACGGACATCCCTGTTCGCAGCAGATTTCGAATGGTACGCTGCACATTCAGAGAACTGCCTCGGATTTCAATAGTGCTACGCGCTCGCCGCGCCGCGCCGCCTCTACTTCGGCTTCGAACTCCTTGGCGCGTTGCTGACTGGTATGTGCGGCCAGCACCCGCCGCTGCGCCGCCATGCCGATGGCGCGCAATTCGCCCTCTTCCAATTCGCGAAGATAGCGCACCATTTCCTCCGCGCTCGCCGGCAGCAGTATCTCGCGTCCGGGGGTGAAGAACGCGTCCAGTCCCGGCCAGTTGTCGCTTACGATTGCTGCGCCGCAGGCAGCAGCCTCAAACAGCCGCACCGAAGGCGAGTAGCCTGCCAGCACCATATCGCGGCGGGTCACGTTAAGTGTCAGTCGCGAGGACGAGTACAGGTGCGGATGCCAGCGCGGATTCAGGTGAACGATGTGCCGCACATTGCGCGGCCAGCGCACGTCGCGCGGATATTGCGGCCCGGCCACAATGAACTGCTCCTGCGGCAGCGCAGTGGCTGCGCCGAAGAGAAACTCTTCCAGCTTCGGCTGCCGGTCGGGAGCATAGGTCCCCATATAACTCATCGCGCATGCGAAAGCGAGGCGACGCGCGGATAGGCCCGGTAGCGCTCGGGGTCAAAGCTGCAATACAGCGGCGCGGCCCGCCGAACTCCGAAGCGCGTCTCAATCTCGCGCAGCATCGGCCCGCCGGTGAAGCTGAAGTACACATCCAATCCCCGCAAGCTGATCGGCGCGGATGTAATCGGTCGCGCCTCGCTCGCGCAGCGTGGCCACCGTGATCGGCGTGTCGATATCGTAGAAGGTGCGCACGGTGACCCTTGAATCGAGCATCGCCTCCATCGCCGCGATGCCGTCGGGGAAGTACGAGCCCACCATCGCCACGTCGGCCGACGCAAGTTCGCGCCGCACCATCGGCAGCGCATCCGTCCAGCGGCGTATAGAGCTTCAGCTCGCAAAATCCAGGCTCGGGCAGGTCGCGATTGGAGGCATACCACTCCACGTCTTTTTCGAAGAACACAATGCGGTGGCCACGCGCATGCAGCGCCCGTGCCAGCGCGCGAAACGTCGTCGCGTGGCCGTTGCCCCAGGAAGACGTGATTGACAGGCCGAAGATAACGATCTTCAATGCAATTCCTTGCCTCTCAAATTCAAGAACTCAACTGCGCTTTTCGGCGGTCTCCAGCACCGCCGGGTCCAGCGCGCTCGGGTGACGGTTGGCGCGCCCGGCAGACAGAATCTGCTCCGTCTCAGCGGCACGCTGCCCATAGGTATGTTCGGCCAGCGCGCGCCGCAGCATTGCATCGCCGATCGCGCGAGCCTCTGCCGCAGACTTGCCGCGCAGATACCCCACAATCTCCTCCGCGCTCTCGGCCACCAGAATCTCCCGCCCCGGTTCAAAGAACTTCTCGATGCCGCGCCACTTGTCGGTGATCAGGCAAGCCGCCGCTCCCGCCGCTTCAAAGACGCGGGTAGGCGGCGAGAAGCCAACATCGGCCATCGAGTCGCGATTGATATTGAGCACCATTCTTGCCGAGGCATTGATGCGGTTATGTGAGCCGGTGCCGACGTGCCCAATCCAGCGCACGTTCTGGCGGCAGCGTCTTGCCGCCCCAGCCTTCGCCGCCAAGGATAAAGCTCATCTCCGGCGCAAGCTCGGCGGCGCGGAGAAAGAACTGCTCGACCCTTTGCTCGCGATCGGGCAGGCGATTGCCCACAAACACCAGGTCGCAGGCCAGCGCCGGATCAGCCGCTTCGGGATGATGCGTCTCCGGATCGAGCCCGTTGTAAATCGGATGGCAGTTGCGCGCCCCCAGTTCGCAATAGCGCCGCACCACCTCGGGGCCGCCGCCGTAGGTGAAGACAAAATCGTATTGCGGGATGCAGCGGCGAAACAGATCGCTGGGGTTGCGCTCTACACGTTGCAGCGTCGCGGGCGCATCGACATCCCAGAACGCCACCTGGGCGTGCCCGGAGCGCTGGCGACAGCCAAGGACGCGCCACTCCAAGCGGTCGTCGTCTGCGCCCACGCCGCTGTGCTTGATCACCAGATCGGAGGTCGACGCCAGCGCAATCAAATCGTCGATGTCGTGCGGCGTCTTGTAAACGATGACCTTGGCGTACTCCACTTCACTCAGATCGCGATTCTGCTGACGGTTGAAGATGTCCGGCTCGGCGAAGGTAATCTCATGACCCAGTGCGGCAAGGCCTTTATAGATGCCGCGATAATACGTGGCCGCTCCATTCCAATAGCTCGAAGTAATGCTCGACCCAAATACGAAAATTCTCATCGCGTGATTTCTCCGAAAATTTCCATCAACTGCCCGGCGCGATGCCTGCAGGTATGATGCTGCCGGATGGTTTTCAGTCCACTCGATGCAATTTGCCGGCGCATTTTTTCGTTCTCCAGCAGTTCGCCCAGCACAGCCTGCATCTCCGCGCCATCGCGCGCCAGCACGTAATCCTCACCCGTGCGGAATAGCCCTTCCGTATCCGCCCACGGCGCGCACACCAGCGGGATGCCGCAGGCAAGCACCTCAAAGACGCGGATCGTCGGCACTCCGCTCAATCCATTTGCATACTGCCGCCGCGGCACATGCAACGCCAGGCGGCTTTGCGCATAAACCTCCGGCGTGCCCAGGTTCGCAAGATAGCCCTGGTATTCGATTCCCGCGTCGCGCAAGATCTTTCTTGCCTCTTCCGGATAGCGGACTCCATGCACCAGCACCCGCCGCTGCTCGGCTGTCAACTGCCGTCCGGTCGAAACCAGGAATTCCATCAACTCCTGCGTGCGCTCTTCGTCGCCCCAGTTCCCTATCCACACCACGTCGTTTTGCTTTGCCCGCTCCACGGGATGAAAGACGCTGATATCGGCCGCTTCATGAAACGTCCATACCCGCTCCACGCCGAATCCATCCCGGTAAATCTTTTGAAGTGCCTCACCAAAGGCCAGCACTCCATCGAAGAGATGAAGCTGAAAGCGCAGGATCTGATTTGCGTTGGTGTAGGCGCGATGATGGGTGTCATGAAAGAGGGCGCGGAAGCCGAGACGCTGCTTGCGCGACAGTATCTCGTGCACCAACTCCGGCTCGTTCCATTCATGAATCAGCACAAGATCGGCGCCCGCAAGTTCGTGATTGAGAAAAGCCGGCAGACTCTGATCGCGGCGGTAGAAGCGCACGTCGAGTTCGGGATAAGCGGCGTGAAAGCCGTCAATGGCGCGCTCCCCGGCTTCACCCTCGCGCATCAAGTGAGTGAGGGACCAGGCGCCGATCTCCTCGTAGCAGCGAACCTCATGCCCCATGCGCACCAGCTCGCGCGACAGGCCGCGCAGAAAATGCGCGTTGCCGTGGTTCCAGTCACTGATCCACGAGTGTGCGAAGAATCGTATGCGCAGCGGCTGATTCACGCGGCCCACACCCGGCGCTCCAGCAGGGCCTTGTACACCTGCATATATTCCTCCACCATCCGGACTGCCGTGTAATGCCGGCGGGCGCGTTCATAGGCACGGTTGGCGTACGTCAGACGAAGCTCGCCATCGCCATGCAACAGCGCCAGCGCCTGTTGCAGAGAGGCCGCATCATTGCTCCGGAAATACAACGCTGCATCGTCCCATATTTCATGGAAGCTCGGAATGTCGTTCACCACAATGGCGCAACGCGAGAGCGCGGCCTCCAGTGGCGCGAGCCCAAAGGGCTCGTACTTTGAGGTCGCAATGTAGATCGAGGCGCGGCTCAGCAGCTCTCTCATATCACCTTCGGAAAGCTCTCCCCGCAACGCCACCCCAGCCGGCCCTGTCCTATCTTCGTTTTGCTCCGGGCCAGCGTGCTCTTCGCCCGCCAGGAACGTTGCGCCTGCAAGAAAGATGGGTAGCGGCGGAGAGATAAGATGCATCAGCAAATCCGATTGCTTGCCCTCATCCCACAAGCGTCCGACACTGGCCGCGTAATGCTGCTTGCTGACAAACGGGTTGAAGAGAGCCGGTGTTCGTCCGTTGTAGATGACGCGCGAGTTCGTCTGCCTTCCGTAGCAATGTTCAAGGCAATCGAGCATCCAGCGCGAGGGCGCAACCAGCAGACTTGCTCCGGCAAGACCTAGTTCCACCGTCGCGCGATACCACTCCGCCCATCGGCCGCCCAGCTCCGCTCCGCGCACCGCATGGCTCCAGCTCATGACATCACTGTGGGCCACCACCAGCTTGGGCAGCGGCACTTCCAGCGCGCCGTAACAGTACTGGCTCAGGTGCAGCAGGTCCGGAGTGCGCTCCTGGATGATGTTTTGCAGATAACTCATCGAATCGCAGAGATCCTCGTCCGCCTCCTGCATCCACTCCAGACGGAAGCCGGTTGGGAAATACGCCACTCCGGAGAGCCCATCCAGCCACGCACTCTGCGCGCGCGAGGGAATCCCTCCAAAGCTAACCAGTGTTACCTGGACACCATGCGCCGCCAGTCCTGTGACCAGCTCTCGCGTGTAGGTCCACACGCCACCCACCGTATCCGCTGTGATCAAAACGTGCATTCTGCTCCCATGAACGGGCGCCAAGGCGCCCGCCAGCGGCCGGAGCGGCATCCGTTGCCGCGTACCCGGCCGCAAAGCCAGCCGAGGCGACAATCCTTTTGCCGCTCCGGATGCTACGTTCTCAACCTTGGGCGCGAGCATTCGGCAGGTTCAGCTCCATGCTTGCGCCTCCGTCTCCCTTTCGGCCGGTTCGCCATCGGGAGAACGGCAACCTCGTTTTCACGCCGCGCTCAGGCCGTCAGGCCAAAGGCGGCTAGCTGGCTCGCTGCCTGCTCGACCGCATCCACCGCACTCTGCGAGCGCAGCCACTCCACAAGCTCTCCCACCGCGCTTTGGAATTGGTGGCGTGGACGGTAGCCAAGCAGCCGCTCGGCCATCGAAATATCGCCAAAACAGTGACGGATATCTCCGGCGCGATACTTGCCGGTAATCTCGGCGGGCATGCGCGCCTCCATGGATGACGCCAGGGTCTCCGCAATCTGCCGGATCGTGACCGGCCTGCCGGAGCCGATGTTGAGGGCAAGTCCGTCGGCCTCGCTGCGCTGCATCGCCAGCAGATTTGCCTGCACCACGTCATGCACGCTCACGAAATCGCGCAACTGTTCGCCATCCTCAAAGATCAGCGGCGCGCGGCGATTCAGCAACCGCGACGCGAAGATCGCCGCCACCCCGGTGTACGGGTTCGAGAGCGCCTGACGGGTGCCGTAAATATTAAAATAGCGCAGCGCCACCACCGGAATGCCATACGTGCGTCCGAAGAGCAGGCACATCTCTTCCTGATCTTTTTTGCCCAGCGCATAGATGGAGCTGCACTGCAGAGGCTTCTCCTCGGAGGTCGCCACGGGCTCCAGCCTGCGCCCGCACTGTGGACACGCCACCTGCCACTGCTTGGCCTTCAACTGCGCCGCCGGACGTGGCCCCGGCGCAACCACGCCGTGCTCCTCGCAGCGATACTGTCCCTCACCGTAGATCGACATCGAAGAGGCGATAATCAGCTTTTCCAGGCGGTTTCCGCGGTCCAGCAGCGCCTGCAGAAGGTTCGCCGTCCCCTGCGTGTTGATCCCCATATAGCGCGCGATCTCATACATCGACTGGCCGACCCCGACCGCTGCCGCGAAGTGATAGACCACGTCGGCCTCGGCGACCGCCGAACGCAAGGCTTCGAGATCCCGAACATCGCCGCGCACAAACTGCGCCTCGCGCGAAAGATATGCAGGAATTTTGCCTTGATGAACCTGATCGTCGAGGTTGTCGAAGACCTGCACGCGATGGCCCTCGCGCAACAGCGCGTCCACCGTGTGCGAGCCTACGAATCCGGCTCCTCCCGTCACCAGAATCCTCTGGCTCATGCTTTCTCCGCTCCTACCACGATGGCGCGCTCCCTGGGCGCGCTTACGCCGGAGGTGCGCCCGCGAGGCGCATAACGCAGCGCCGCCCAGCGCGCAAATTCGGCGAAGTCCGCCGGATCTTTTGCCGGGCTGGTGTAATGCGGGGCAATCCCCAGGTGCTCCGGCGTAAAGCACAGCGTAACCGTTGTATCGAACTCATCCAGAGCCGACATCTGGCGGTCGAACCAAGCCTCGGAGCACGGCCGGAACCAGTCCGCCCAACTAATACCAGTGCGCACCGCCCGCACCCCCAGCTCGCGCAAACGCTCCACCCCGAGCCTGAGCCGGTGGTCCTCGAAGTGGAACCACTGGCAGACACCAAGGCCCGCCGGAAAGTTCGCCGCCGCCAGCTTCGGAGAGCCATCCTCTCGGAAGAGCCCCATGTAGTAATGACGGTAATACGAGCTTCCCTCCGCCTCTTTATGCCGGGTGGTAGCCGTCCAGGTAGCGGGCAGGTCGAAGAGGCTATACCAGTGCACCCGCTCCACCCGCGGCAGCAGCAGATCGGCCGTCTTCTGCAAGCCGAACAGTTGCACCTCCTCGGCGCCAAAGGACGAGGCCCCGGCCTCGCTCACCCATATCGACTTTCCCCCCACCACGGCACGGATCTCATCCAGCTTCTTCGGCCACTCCGAGATCTGCCAGTGATTCCAGTCGAGCGGAAAGCCGTGTACGGCGACGATGTCCACCGACTCCAGAACGCCATAGCCGGCCAGCAGCTCGATGAACTTCGGATCAATTGGCGAGATGCCGCCGAGCACGATCTTGATCTCCGGATTCGCCTCGCGAATCGCCTTGGATCCGGCGTGAACCAGCGCCGCAAACTGCTTCCACTCTGGATCGATGTTGAAATCCCAATGCGAGAGATTGTTCGGCTCATTCCACAGCATTATGGCTTCCACCATCGGTCCCTGCACCTCGAATCACGTCGCGTTTTCGGCGCTCCAAAATGAAAAAACTACAGCGTTCCGTCCAACTCCATATGATGTACAAACCGCCCATCGCGCGAACGCCTGTCGGGGGTACAGATCCAGGTCTCGCTCTCCGGATGCGACTCGATCTCAAGCCCGGAGGAGCGCAGCATCGCCTCGGCCGCCGCCCGGTTGGGAATCCACCAGTTCGTCTGGTCGTTCGAATAGCACTGCTCCACAAAGTACATCTGCGGCCAGCTTGGGTCGGAAAATATATCCTTGCGCCAGAAATCGTAATTGGTGTCCCAGGCCTTTACCTCGTCGGAGCCGCGAATCATGGTCTGGAAGATCAGCTTGCCGCCCACCTTTGTCACCACTTTGTCTAACGCATAAAGCGGATAGCGGAGGTGGTAGAGCACGCCCATGAAGATGACGAAATCGAATTGCCCGGCGAGCTCTTCTACCTCGTAGACGCTGCGCTTCTCCAACTCAATCTCCAGCCCCAAGGTCCGCGAGGCCAAGCGCGCCTGATTCAGATAGCGATCGCAGATGTCGATCCCAAGCACCCGGCTTGCGCCGCGCATCTTCATCTGCAGCGAGTAAAATCCGCCGTTGCAGCCAATGTCGAGCACCGTGGCCCCGCTCAAATCCTGCGGAATCTCCGGAGCAATGTGCCGCCACTTAACGTTGGGAAAATCGCCCAGAAAGTGATTGGGCGCCGTTTGGATGCCGCGCAGATCGATGTTATGGAACCACTCTCCCAGCTCCGAAATCTGCTGCGCCAGCGGGTCTGTGGTATGAGACGCGTAGGTGGACGGAATACTCTGCGATGGTGACATCGTCTCCGTTCGGCAGAGAAGTTGAATTCTGCGATCCCTGCCGCTGAGAGTTAGAGGCAGCGCTGCCTACTCGGGATGCCTCCTAAGTCACAGGCAGCTACCCGGGGGCCACACGGCCCAGAGGAATTCGCAGCCGTCACATGGCACGCTCGCGCTTCAGCAGGCTCACCGCCACCATCAGCAAGGCAAACACCAGCAGCAGGTGGATGAGGCCCCCCGCGATGTGGAAACCCCAACCTAGCAACCAAAGAACGAGCAGAATGGCGAAGATGGTCCACATTTGAGTCTTCCTCCGTGCCCTGGGGCAAAGTAGCCCAAAGGTAAGAAGGAAGCAGCTTGCCTCAAGTTGGCCCAGCGCAGAATAAATCTACGAACAATCTGCGCTGCCATCCCGCGGACCGGCCGCACCCTGCTCCTTCCGGCTCTAGTTCACGTTCTCCAGCCGGTTCCGGATGGTGTTGGCAAGCTGGCACACCGAGGTCAGCTTTTCCAGGGCTTCGGCGGGCATCTCCGGCGTCCGCATCGCCAGTTGCGCGGAGAGCAAGATTCCGGTCACCGCGTCGCGGATCTCACTCCTCAGCTGCGACTCGGCGGCACGCACCGCAATCATCCGCGATTCGCGATTGCGCCGCAGCGCCAGCCGCAGCTCCCGCGCAATGCGCTCGGCATTGCTGACCGCAAGATTGACATAGACCGGCACGGCGAGACCGAGATTATTCAGCAGAGACTCCTGGGCCTCACCCTCGGCCTCCACCATCGGATCGTCCAGGATCACCGACGAGTACTCGTTATTGCGCAGCATCGATACTGCCTTGCGAACCGTCTCACAGACCTCAACCGACTCGCCGATGGTCTGCTCCAGCGCGTGGCCGCAATCCATGCGGCGGTTGCTTGATGTCACCAGTAGAATCATGATCTTCTCCCCAAAAGGGCCCACAAATCATGCCTGGGCCATGGCGCAGAACTTCGCGGTCCACGTCTCTGACTTCCGATTGCGCCGCGCCTACAGCAGCGCGCCGTATTCTTTGAGTTTTCGATAAAGGGTGGTTTTGCCGATGCCGAGCAGCCGCGCCGCCTCCTGTTTGTCGCCGTGCAGCATCTCGATAGCGCTTAGGATGGCCTGCTTCTCCATCTCGGCAATGGGCAGGATGCAGCGCCCTGTCATCGGCCGTTCGCACGCCGGTTCGCCCTGCTCCCGCCAGTTCTGAATTGAGCTGGGAAGATCGGCGATGTGAATCGTGGGGCCACTGGTCAGTGCGCAGGCACGCTCGATGCAGTTCTCCAGCTCACGGATGTTGCCCGGCCAGTCGTAGCTGAGCATCAATTTGAGCGCTTCGTCGCTGATATTGCGCTGCACTCCAGTGGAGCGCGAGAGCCGCTCCAGGAAATGTCCGACCAGCAGCGGAATGTCCTGTTTGCGCTGGCGCAGGCCGGGGATGCGAAGACTCAGCACGTTCAGGCGGAAGTAAAGATCCTTGCGGAAGGTGCCCTGGGCTACCGCCTGCTCCAGGTCGCGATTGGTGGCCGCCAGCACCCGGACGTCGATTGCCACCGGCTTGGTGCCACCCACCGGGCGCACCTCTTTTTCCTGCAGCGCGCGCAGCAGCTTGGATTGCAAGTCGATCGGCAGCTCGCCGATCTCATCCAGGAAGATGGTTCCACCATCGGCGGCCTGCAGCAGCCCTTCCTTGTTCTTCGCTGCCCCGGTAAAGGCGCCCTTGACGTAGCCGAAGAGCTCGCTCTCGATCAGTGACGGTACCAGCGAACCGCAATCGATGGCCACAAACGGCTTATCGCGATAGGGGCCGGAGAAGTGAATCGAGCGCGCCACCAGCTCCTTGCCGGTGCCGCTCTCGCCCAGAATCAGCACCGGATGCGAGCTGTGCGCCGCCTTGGAGATAATGCGATAGAGCTTTTCCATCTCCGGCGAACGGCCGATGATGGCGCCGAAGCCTTCCTTGCTCTTCACCTGCTGGCGCAGAATGCGGTTTTCACTGGAGAGTTGCAGGTGTCCGAGAACCCGGTCCAGGATCAGGCGGAGCTCTTCCAGGTTGAAGGGCTTGGTCACGTAATCGTAGGCGCCCTGCTTCATCGCCTGCACCGCCGACTGCACGCTGGCATAGCCGGTCATGACGATGACGACCGTTTCGGGACGGCGGCGCTTGACCTCGCGCAGGACCTCCAGCCCGCCCAGGCCGGGCAGACGCAGATCCAGCAGCACCACATCGATGCTGGTGGTGTCCAGCACCCGGAACGCATGTTCGGCGTTATCTGCAATACAGGTGGAGTATCCGATGCTCTGGGCCACATCGCGGCAGCCCTCGCGGATCGAACGCTCGTCATCCACAATAAGCAGGTTTAACAGATTCGCCTCCGCTTTGTCGCGAGTGGGCTCCATGGCTAAAGCACCGAGAATTGTACTGATCTGCACCCCTGTCGCTGAAGTACCTGCGTCACGCAGGAGTGTGCCCTGAGACACGCCGGAATTGTGACCGGGGATTGGCTGCCCTGCATCTGTCGCGCGTGTATGCGTCATCCCTTTCGCCTCCATGCTGCCTGTGTCCTGGTAATTGAGATCCAGTTCGGAAATCCGTTTCGCTTCGATCCTTTACTCTCCCGAGCCGGTACTGCCCCCGCCAGAGGCTTCGGTTTCGCCGCAAGCGGCCTGCAACTGGCTGCGGAGCTCCCGAACCAGGGCGCAGCCACGCGTACTGCCAGCGCAGATATCCACTGCATAACGCCGCAGCGAGCCCTCGACCAGACGCAGCGCGAGCAGATCGCCTGCGATCATGACTCCAGTAAAGACGTTCGCCAGTTCGTGCAGGTTGTGCCGCATTGCCCGAACGCCGTCCTGGGTCAAGCGAACGCTGCCAGGGCTAACATTCGCCCCAAAGGCAACTGGATCGTCGGTGTTCCTCTCGGAGTCCATGCTGGCTCTAAGAGCAATGCACGTGCCAAATTGGGTTAGAAATCGCAAATGATTGCAGCACAAAGCCTTCCGCGAGCGGAGAGCGAGAGGCTCAAAGCCCGGGAAATTCCCGAAACGGGACAGAACCGCACACATCTGTCGTAATCTGCTTATTTTTTAACGGTTTACCAAATTGGAGTTTTCCCGGAAAGGGCGAACAAAAGGCAGAGAGCGATGCAGCTATCGCGCCGCCGCGCTCTCCCGAAGCAGCTTCCCCGGCGAAGGCCCTGCGGCAGATGAGACAGGCTCCCGCACCAGCAGACCGTGGTTCCGGGTAGTGACATAGACCGTGCCGCCCTGTAGCACTGCTCCGCTGACTTCAAAAGCGGCGGGCTCGGAGGCCGTCCAGCTCCTCCCCTTGTCGCGGCTCACATACCAGCAGTTGGAGGCGGCTACGGTGGCCAGCAACAGACCGCCCTGCTCGCGGATCGAAGTCACCTCGCGCGCGGGCAAGCCATTGGTCACATGCTCCCAACTGCCCTCGTCCAGCGATTTGCGAACCCAGCGCAGAGCTCCCTCTCGGGTCGCGGCCCATACCGCGTCCTCGGTAACGGTCACGGAATGCACCAGCGTCACCTCGGGGGGAAGTGGCTGGCGGGCCCAGTGTTGTGCATAGTTGGGGCTGTACCATACCTGGTGCATCGAGGCTGCGGCCACTGCCCGCTCGTGCGCTGAGACCGAGACGAAGGATCGCTCTGTCCCAATGGCTCCGCCGCTCCAATGCAAGCCCTCGTCATCGCTGTGCAGAATGCCTGCATCGGTGGCCGCATACCAACGCCGACTCCCTATCGCCAGGGCCGAAGCCCTTCCTTCAAAGATGGCAGGCATGAGAGCCGCCGGATGCCGCTTGCGATGCGCCCTTTTTCGGCGCTTGCCGCCGAGCGCCGCGGCTCGGGATGCAGGTCGCGGCGCCAGTCCCGCTTTCATCTGGCTGGGATGCCAGCTCCCCGCCTGGGCATCGTACAGAAAGATTCCATGATTCGTGGCCGCAGCCAGTTGCCCCTTTCGCGACCAGCCAAGGTCGAAGACATCGCGTCCGCCCAGGCCTTGGCTCATCTGATTCCAGCGTCCATCGTGGGAGTGGAAGACGCCACCGAACTCCTTATCATTCAGCACTCCGGCGTAGAGGTCGGCGGCGTCCTTCGGATCTGCCACCACGGTTGCAATCTGGCGCTCGGAGAAGCCGTCGTTTGAGGCTTGGAAGCTGGCGCCCGCGTCGTCGGAGGCGAACACTCCGCCGCGGTCGGTCGCAATCAGCACCCGTCTGGGATCGCGCGGGTCCACCAGCACGGCGTTCAGGATGAAGTCCGGCGGCGTAATGCGCTGAAAGCTGGAGCCGCCGTCGCTGGTCTTGAAAAGCCCCTCGGTGGTTCCGGCGTACACCGTCCTGGCGTCCACCGGATCCTGGCGCAGAACCCGGGTGCGCCGGGCGGCGCCGGGAATTCCCTGAACCTTGTGGAAGAGCCGGCCTCCGTCTTCGCTCTTATAAATGCCAGAGCAGGCGCTGGCAAAAATCGTCGCCGGGTTGGAGTGGTCGAGAATGATTGAGAAGACATCCGAGTCGTCGATGACGCCCTGTTTGATGTTGCTCCAGCTCGCTCCTCCGTCGCTGGTCTTCCAGGGCAGATGCCAGGTTCCGGCGTAGATGATATTCGGATCGCGCGGATCGATGGCCACCGACTCGAAGTTCTTCAGATCGGGATGTCCCGCGGGGGTGATTCGCTCCCAGCTCTCTCCGCTGTCGCCGCTGCGATACAGGCCATCGAGCGCCGCGGCAATCAGGATCCGCGGCTCGGACTCCGACTGTGCCAGCGCCTGAATGCTCTTCCCTTTCAGCGCAGCCGGCTCGCTCCAGCTCCGCCCGCCGTCGCGGGTCACGAAAAATCCGCCCCCCGAGCCCGAGACGTTCCACCCGGCTGCGTAGATGGTCGACGAGTGCAGCAGGTCAAAGGTCACGATTTGCAGCATCAACTCGTCGCCCACACCCAGGTGCGCAAAGGGTTTCCACCGCCGGCCTCCATCCTGAGATTCAAACAAAGTCCCGGACCCGGAGCCCAGCAGGACGTGGTCCGGGTAGGACGGATTGTAGGCAAGAGCGCGAGCGTTGCCGCCGTAGGGGCCCAGCCAGCGCCATTGCGCCTGGGCGCAGGCCGAAAGCAGCAGCAGAGCGCAAATCAGCGCAGACCAGCATTTCAAGATCGGAATTCTCATCGCAACCAATATCGCAACATCTACCGCAACATCGAACCAAATCGGGCCAGCAATGGGCCACGGCCATTGCCGATCAAACTTTCCCCGATGTCAGCTCCCGTTTCAGAATCATAGCCCGAAACCTGCCTGCATTCTGCACCAGTGCGCACAAAAAGCTCCCGGCTGAATGATTGCATCCAGCCGGGAGCAGGAAGCGCCACAACTGGAGGGCATCTGCTGCCGCATAGTCCGGCGGTGAAGCTTTGTTACCGTGAGAGTTGGGGCCGTGGGCGCTCCGCGTGATTGCCGCATAGCGCCTTCTTCCCGTTTCTACTCCGCCTTCTTGTGTACCGTCCTCCGATGAGCTGCCCTCTTCTTCAGAGGAATGCGCGGAACCGGCTTCACCTTGGCTTGATCCACAACCGTGGTGCCAGTCTCCGGGAAGCTTGCGCCCGCAGGAACGATCCAGAGTTCAACCTTCTGGCCTTCGGCGCTGCCGATGCGAGGTTCGACCCGCGCCGGATCGATTCCCTTCTCTTTGGTCAGGTAGTCCTTCGTGTTTACGGAGCGTTGAGCGGCGAAGTCGACCAGCGCAGTGCCACCGCTTAACGCGAAAGCTTCCTTGGCCGTGGCATCGCCAACCAGCACGCCCTTTGCATCCGGCGCTGCAGCCAACGCATCGGCATATCGGTCGAGTTCACCCTTGGCCTCGTTATCCACGCGGGTCGGGCGCTTGCGATCGCGCACGAACTCGATAGTGCCGTACTGCTTCGCCATCGGCGCCATGGCCACAACTTTCGGGCTCACCTTCACCTCTGTGCTGGCCGAGGCTGTCAGGTTGCGGTCGTCGCTTACCGTACAGTTCACCGTTGCTGTGGGTTGGGTAAGTCCGGCCGTCTCCAGAGTAAAGGCCGGGCCGCTTCCGGTCAGCCGTCCAGCGGTGGTTTTGCAGCGATAGTTCAGAGGACGATTGTCCGCGCTGCTGCCGTTCGCTGTAATCGTGGCGATGTCGCCCGCCACCACCGAAGCCGGATTCGCCGAGATCGACAGTGTAGGCGCATGCTTCGGCAGTTCATTCACCTTGAATGAGGCCTCGCAGATTGCTTCCTGCCGATTCTTACCCTTGCCGTTGTCGTCAACCCTCGCGGTCACAGTGTAACTGCCCGGAGCCAGCCCCGTTGTATCTACCGTCGCCCTCGCCGTTGCCGCCCCGGAAACCTTGCCGCCGTTGCTCTGATAGACGTAACTCAAGGTGCGGTTGGGCAAAAAGCCGTTGGCAGCTACGGAAACCTTGACCGGAGAGCCTGCGTCCACAGCAGCCGGCTCGGCTGCGCAAGCCGCACTCACTTTGTTTTCCCGAACGGGCAAGCCGAATTTGAAAACCATCCCGGCCTGCAGGCGAAGACCATTCAGCGTGTTGCCTGTGCCGACGGGAGAGAGCTCGCTGTAATAGGTATTTACGTAATCAGCCTGGATGGCACGAATCGAGAGACGAGGAGTCACCGGTATATCAAGGCCGCCGCCAAAAGTTAAGGTGCCAGCGGTCTGCTCCGGAAGTCTCTTCGGAGCAAAAAACTGCACTCCCAGCAATGCTTCCGCGAATGGCGTGAAATGCTTTCTGCGAAGTCTGAACTGCGGACCGAATCCGACTGAGTGGGCATTTCCAAAATCGTTGTAGTGTCCGGTGCCTTCCACTGCAAGACCCGCCCAGTGATTCAGGTTGGAGGTGAATTGCGCGCCCCAGCCTTGATTGAAATCCGCCAGCGTGCCACCGGCTACGGGCTTACCGTTTACAATGGCATTGGGGATGCTGCCGCCAGGGCGATACCAGGAATATCCGCCGAACACGTCGTACTTCTCTCCACCGTCCCGACCCTGTGCGAGCAAGGGCAACCCCGTGCAGAGTGCAACCGCCAAAACTAACATTCCCCACAAAACGCGACGAAAGTACATTGAATCCTCCGGAGCCCACAGGACAGCATTCAGCTAAATCGGGGAATCAGCAGTCTTCTGAGTCTTTGAAATCAAACCCCTAAGCGCCGCGCTCTCTCTCTGAACAGGAAAAGCTTGAATGATCTACTCTGCTTTGAATTCTAGCTCAAGGCATCTGCAGCTTTGCTTTTTTAGATCGGGCTGCTCCTTATCGGTAAACCCCTATTGCGAAGGTGCTTCCGGAGCGCCATGATGGAATGGCGAAGACCATTGTGAAAGAAGTGCCGGGAAAAAGTTACACTGTGCCAAGTTCCTGCATCTAATCCCCTTGAGTCGTGCGATGTGGCGCTCTGCACTTCGCGCAGCAGTAAAAATTTGTGGCGAGGCTTGTTCCAGATGGAATGGGAAAAAGTACTGATCGTAGAAGACGAAGAGCACGAACGCTCCGGCTTGGCCGAGCTCATCTCTGCCTGGGGATACAGCACCGAAACTGCTCAGGATGGCAAAGAGGGGCTGGCCAAAGTGATCTCCTGGGCTCCCGGCATCGTCGTCAGCGATCTCAGGATGCCGGGCATGAACGGCATGGAGTTGCTCGAACGCGTTTCGCAGACCCCGCGCGAGATCTCATTCATCCTGCTCACCGCCCAGGGCTCCATTGATGCCGCAGTCGCGGCCATGAAGCTGGGCGCCTACGACTTCATCGAAAAGCCGGTGAATCCGACCCGTTTGCGCACCATTCTGCAGAACGCCACCCGGCAGCGCGGCACCGATCGTGAACTTGAAGTCACTCGACGCCTGCTGCGTGACAGCGGGAAGCTCGGCTCCCTCGAAGGCTCTTCGCGCAAGATGCAGGAGATCTTCCACCTCATCGAGATGGTCGCTCCCAGCACCGCCTCCGTCCTCATCACCGGCGAGAGCGGCACCGGCAAGGAACTCGTTGCGCGCACCATTCACGAGCTTTCGCCTCGCAAAAACAAGCCCTTTGTCGCCATCAACTGCGCCGCGATCCCCGAAACTCTCATCGAAAGCGAGATCTTCGGCCACGAGAAGGGAGCCTTCACCGGAGCCCTCGAGCGCCGCGTCGGCTGCTTCGAACTGGCCGAAAACGGCACCCTGCTGCTGGATGAAATCGGCGAGATGCCGGTGGGAACCCAGGCCAAGCTGCTTCGCGTGCTGGAGGACCGCAAACTGCGTCGTCTCGGCAGCAAGTCGGAGACCACCGTCGACGTCCGCGTCCTCGCCGCGACCAACAAGGCTCCCGAGGAAGCCGTCGCCCGCGGCCAGTTGCGCAACGATCTCTACTACCGGCTCAATGTCTTCAATATCCATATGCCGCCCTTGCGCGAGCACAAGGAAGACATCCCCAATCTGACTGACTCGCTCATCCAACAGATGAATGCCAAGCATTCGCGCAGCGTGCGTACCGTCAGCGACCCGGTAATGCAGCTCTTTGAATCCTTTGCCTGGCCTGGCAACGTGCGCGAGTTGCGCAACACTCTGGAACGAGCTGTTATCGTCTGTGACTCCAACGTGATTGAGCCGCGCCATCTGCCTCCGGCCTTCGGAATCAACCCGGTGCGCGTCCCCATCAACGATGCCAATGGGGTTCACCTCGGAGTTGGCACCACCGTCGATGAGGCTGAGCGCCAACTGATCGTCAAAACTTTGGAATCAACCCACAATAATAAAACCCGGGCCGCCGAAATCCTCGGCATCAGCCTCAAGACGTTGCACAATAAGCTGAAGGAGTACGGAGCGCGGGTACAACAGGAATCCTCCGGCGAGGCGATGGGAAACCAAGCCGGATAGCGGACCCCGGAGCTTCAGCCGGCTCCGCCTCCAATTTCAATGCCGCGGCTTAGGTTAAAAACCAAGTTGGTGCTCGCAATCAGCGGACTGGTCTTCGTCCTGGTCGCCACGCTCTCCTGTCTCTACGTCTCCCAGATCTTTCGCCAGCGCATCAATCAAAGCTACGACAACGCCGACTTCATCGCCCACCAGGTCTTCCATACCGCACAGCCAGGCGCTTGAAACTGAATTACCCGGCAATCATCGCGAGCCCCTGGACTCGATCGAGGCTCGCAATGCCATCGCCGCAATCCTCCAGCACGACGACGCCGTAACCAGCCTTCTCGAGTCTATCGTCGGGTACAACGCCGAGGTCTATGACACGGCGCTCACCGACCGTAACGGCGTGGCCCTCGTAGACACCGATGCCGGCGCCGTCGACAAGCCTATGCCCCATCGCCCGCGCGCTCGCCGATCTGCGCAATGGCGGCTTCATCGACCAGCTTCGCGCCGTCTACGGCCCGGCTCGCGTCTACGAGGTCACTCTGCCCGTGCAGCGCCAGGGTGCGCCATTCGGCGAGATTCGCGTCGGGCTCTCCACCCTTTTCCTCAAGCAGGAGCTGGTGCCGCAGTTCAACCGCGCTCTCCTGCTCTCCGGCCTCGCGGTCCTGTTCTCGCTGATCATCGCGGCCTTTGTCTCCACCCTCGCACTGCAGTCCGCTGGAGGCCATTGCCCGCCGCCTCGACGCCATGACCGCAGAGACCGAAAGGTCCGAGCCAGAGACCGGCAGAACCGACGAAGTCGGCGCCGTCAGCACCCGAATCGACCGCCTCGGCCGCCAGATTCACGATGTCCGCGAGGTCTTCTCCGCCCTCAAGGAAAACCTCGACCAGCTCATGTCCACTCTCCAGGATGGACTCATGCTCTTCACCCGCGACGGCCGCATCGTGCTGGTCAGCGCCTCCGCCGAACGCTTCATCGGCCAACCACGCGGCGAGATGCTCGGCCGCATGGTCGAAGAGGTCTTCGACGATTCCAATCGCCTCGGCCGCATCGTGCTCGATGCCTTTGCGCTGCGCCAGGAAGTTTCCTTGCGCGAGATTGAGATGGAACACGGACGCCGCGTTCAGCTTTCGCTCGATTTCATCTCCGAGGGCGGCGCTCACATTGGCGCGCTGCTCACCGTTCGTGACGCCGAGTCGGTGCGCCGCATTGAAAATGAGATCGAGCTATCGCGCCGCCTCGCCGCCATTGGACGCCTCACCTCCGGCGTCGCGCACGAGGTCAAGAATCCCATCAACGCCATCGTCATCCACCTTGAGATTCTGCGCGAGCGTCTTCTCGAACTCGATCCCGCGACCCGCCGTCACATGGATATCATCAATTCGGAAATCCATCGCCTCGACCGTGTGGTAAAAACCTTGGTCGACTTCTCCCGCCCGGTCGAGCTCAAGCTTTGCCTGCTGGACCTGCGCGCCCTCACCGCCGATGTCGCCGCCCTCGCCTCGCCCGAAGCCCGCGCCCAAAAGGTGGAAATCGTTCAGGATCTAGGCCAACAGCCGCTCCCCATCCATGTCGACGCCGACCTGATCAAGCAGGCCATCCTCAACGTCATCCTCAACGGCGTGCAGGCCATGCCGGAAGGAGGCACCCTCACCCTCCGCGCATTCGCCTCGGGACAGGCCGCCGTGCTGGAGGTGCAAGACACCGGCGCTGGGATTTCACCAGAGATTCGCGATAAGATTTTTAATCTGTATTTCACAACTAAAAAAACCGGCAGTGGAATCGGACTGGCCTTGACCTATCGTGCGATGCAGTTGCACCACGGTGCTCTCGACCTTGACACGCAGGCACGGCAAGGCACAACCTTCCGCTTTATGCTTCCCTTGGCGCCGCAGGATTTGCCGAGGGCGATCGCGGAACAGACTTCCACTGGCTCGTAGCTTCCGTATTCATAGAAAGCAATATGTTCGCATTTCGCTTCCAGGCATTCATCCCGGCTCGCACATTCACCACAGCAGGTTTGTGCCTTGCCCTGCTCCTCACCGCCTGCGAGAAGAAGCCCGTGCGCACCACGCCTGCCGTGCTTGTCCCCTCCATCGAAGCCGAACCGCAACCCGCCCCTGTGCCGCGGCCCGCACCGAACGAAGACGCCAATTCCACCTCTGAAACCGCTCCCGCCGCTGCACCCCGGAGCGAAGCGCAAAAGCCCAAGGCCAAGCCCCGCAAGCCTCTTCCCAAAAAGCCCGCTCCAGCGCCCGTGCCCACGCAGCCAGCGCCCGCCGAGCCGCCGAAGCCCGAGCCCGTCCGGCCCGCCGGGCCAGACGATTCCGTGCAGATCACTGCCGACGTTCCGCGTGCCGCCGTGCAATCGCAAAAGCAGAGCACCGAGCAACTGCTGCGCAACTCCCAGGGCAGGCTCGCCGTCCTCAACCGATCCCTCAGCGAGAGTGAGCAGGGCATGTTGCGACAGGCGCGCAACTATATCGCCCAGTCCAGCCAGGCGCTGCAGTCCGGAGACGTCGAGCGCGCCTACAATCTCGCCGTCAAGGCCAGCCTGCTCACCAACGAGCTAACAAAATAAATCTTGACGGTTCAAGCACAGGTCCCTGGGGTACAACATTCGCCGATCTACTCTATCTCTGCCGGATTCGCGAACGCGCCGTTCAGACCCACGAACACTCCGTCGTGCTGTCCCCTCTCGGAGGCAAAGCGCAGTAGCTTCACGTTCTCCACACAAATCTCCGTCACCTCCGGCTGCGCCTTCCAGATTGCCATCACCTCGGCAATATAGCGGTCCAGCGGCATCGCCCTCGGGTCCGAGGCCCCATTCATCAGATCGGTCGCAACATACGGAGGAATCAGCTCTACAACCTCCGTTGCCGTCCCTCGCAGTTGATAGCGCAGCGACTGCGTGTAGGAGTGGATCGCCGCCTTCGTCGCGCAATAGGTCGGCGTCATCGCCAGCGGAACAAACGCCAGGCCTGAGGAGACGTTGACGATTGCCGAGTGCGCGTGCTTCTGCAACTGCCCCAGCAGCGCCGCCGTAAGCCGGATCGGCCCCAGCAGGTTTGTCCGCAGGATCGCCTCGGCGTCGGCCAGATCGTTCTGCCGAGCCCGCAGATCTTCGGCCCGCATAATGCCCGCATTGTTGATAAGAACGTTCAGCGCCGGATACTCCTTCGCCATCTCTGCCGCCACGGAGCGAATGCTGGCCGGGTCTTCAACGTCCAGCACGATGGATTTCATCCCGGGACATGCCTGCGTGGTTTTCTCCAGCACCTGCCTGCGCCGACCGGCGATGATGACCTGATTTCCCATCGCTTGAAGGCTCTGCGCCAGCCCGCGCCCAATACCGGAACCGCCGCCCGTAATCAGAATCGTGTTGCCATTCAGTTTCATGACGCATCTCCTGCACAAATACTAAGTGCCGCAGGCTAAGATGGAAAGACACCGTACCCGAAGTTTTCCACATTGAACCACCATAGAATCTCGCATAGCATAGACCGCCGTGGTTGGGGTCAGAGCACATCTTCATCCGCTCAAAGGAGTCCCTTGCGGTGTACATGCTACACATTGACGGCACACTCAAGCCCGGCAAAAAAGACGAATTCCTCAAGGCCTGGAGCAATCAGATTCTACCCTTGCTAAAAAAACAGGACGGGTTCATCGACGAAATTCTGCTGCTTGAAAACGGCACCAACCACGGCTGTGGGCTCTCGTTCTGGAAATCCCGGAAAGACGCCGAGCGCTATCAGCGCGAAGTATTCCATCAAGCATCGAGCCACGTAGATCAGTTCCTCGAAGGCGCGCCTACGATCCGCAGCTTCGACGTTGCGGCCTCGGAAACCTTCCACATCACCGCCACACAAGCCGCTTAGGGTGGTTCCACAGAAGGTGTACACCGTCAAAGGCAGTTCGAGGCAGAAGAGACTCTGGAGCGGCATTGCAGATTTGGGCGGTGCGGGATTCCTCGCTGCGCTCGGAATGACAACCTAAAGGCAGCAAAAAAGAAGCGATGCTCCAGGATTTGGAACATCGCTCTTCTCAATCGTGACCACGGCTGGTTAGGCGGAGGCTTTCCGGCGAGCCAACCGCTTGATGTTGAGCAGGTTTTTGTAGCCTACGTTCTCGCTGGTGATGTTGCCGCCCATGGCGCCGCAGCCCAGAGTAAGCGACGGCACCAGCGAGTTGTACAGGGCGCCGATGGTGCCGTGTACCGAGGGCTGGTTCCACACCACACGATTGGCATGAACCTTCAGCGCAAACTCATGTGCGATCTCTTCGTTCTCGGTAAACACCACGGCCGAGTGGCCGGCGCCGCCGAATTCAAGCTGAATCGCGGCTGCGTTGATGGCCTCATCCTTGGTATCGACGATGTACCAGCCCAGGACCGGGGAGAGCTTTTCGCGGCTCATCCAGTCGTCACCGTGGGTTGTGGTCAGCGGCACCATCAGCATCTTCGTCCCGGCAGGAATGTGGAAGCCGGCCAGCTCGGCGATGACCTGCGGGCTCTTGCCCACGATCGACATCGAAGGAACGCCACGCTCCTTGTCAAACATCACCGATTCCAGCTTGGCTTTTTCTGCCTCGGTGCACAGATAGGCGCCGTTCTCTTTGAACAGTTGCAGAGCCTTCTCGGCAGTCGCGCGATCGTCGAAGATCACCGACTGGTCGGAAGAGCAGATGGTGCCGTTGTCGAAGGTCTTGGAGGAGATGACGTCTTCCACCGCCATCTGCAGGTTGGCGCTCTTTTCGATATAGACCGGTACGCCGCCCGGTCCCACGCCCAGCGCCGGGTGGCCGGAGCTGTAAGCGGCCTTCACCATGGCGCCGCCGCCGGTGGCGATGACGATGGCGATATCCGGGTGCTTCATCAGCGCGTCGGTAGCCTCAATCGAAGGCTTGGTGACCCACTGGATGCAATTTTCAGGAGCGCCCGCCGCCACTGCCGCGTCCAACATGATCTTGGCGGCCTCCGCGCTGCACCTCTGCGCACGGGGATGGAAGGCGAGGATGATCACATTGCGCCCTTTGAGCGCAATCAGGCACTTGAACATGGTGGTCGAAGTCGGGTTGGTGGTCGGTGTCACCGCCGCAACAATTCCGAAGGGCTCGGCAATCGAGATGATGCCGTTCTTTTCCTCGATCACGCCAACCGATTTCGCGTCCTTCATGTAGTCATAAACCACCTGCGTACCGAAGTGGTTCTTGATGACCTTGTCTTCCACATTGCCAATACCCGTCTCTTCAACGGCAAACTCGGCTAGATAACGCTCGTTGGCCACGCCGGCCGCTGTCATGGCCTCTACAATTTTGTCAACCTGCTCCTGCGAGAAGCCTTTGAACTCCTCGAGTGCCGTGAGTGCCTTTGCTGCCAACACATCGATCTCGTGTACCGCTGTGGTGGCGGCAGCTGGTGCCGCTGTTGTAGCCGTTGTGGTCAAGATTTACTCCTGAATGTTTGATGGGGTCACTGCTTTGCAATTAAGAGTTTAGCAGGATTGCTGGCCTTTGGTAAATGTGTCTGCAACCGAAATTGAATGCAGCAATTCTGGAGGAGAGCCGCATCAGAAACAACCGTCGGCCTTACTCACACTTAGAACAAATCAATTACTCCTTAGTTACTCCAAGCGATCCAAGATCCACAGTAGTCAATCCGGGAACGAGTTCTACCGCGGAGCTTTCTCCCAGCGCTCGAGCAATTCGCGGCGGATGCCGTTGTCGGCGATGATCTGGCGGTAGATCTCGGCGCTGGGGCGCGGGACGCGCTGCTGGGTGGCTTCGTCGAGTTCGTAGAGGCCGAAGCGCAAGTGCCAGCCCTCACTCCATTCGAAGTTGTCCACCAGGCTCCAGTGGAAGTATCCGCGCACGTCGTAGCCCTGCTGCCACATGCGGCGCAACTCACGCACGGAGTTGACCAGCAGCCAGGGGCGAATGCGGTCGGCGCGGTCGGGAACCCCATTTTCCATCACATACATCGGGCAGCCGAGGCTGGCATAGGCTTCGACGGCCGCCGATACTACCTTGGGATACGCCTCGCCATAAGGAGCGGCAGCGCCGTGGTCTCCCTGCGGCACATTTCTCGGTACGTGGAGACCGCCGGGGCCGAACTTTTCTCCCAGCGGCGCGCGCACGTGCAATCGGTTGTAGACATTGAGCCCCGCGAAGTCGATCTTGCCCACGCATTCGGGCGCGCCTGGCGCCATCATGGCGAAGGGCATGGGCAGCGGCTCGCCGCGAAGATAGTAAAGCGCGAAGCGGTTGAACAGAGTGTCATAGGCCGAGGCAAGTTGGCGGTCGAGCACATTGTCACGGGCAGCTTCAAAGACTACGTAGTTCACCGCCAGGCCGACGTTCGCGCCGGACTGCTCGCGATGAAGCACGTCATAGGCCGCCGCGTGCGCCCGCATCATGGAGGCAAAGACGCTGAGAGTCGAATTCAACTCATTCTGGCGTCCTGGCGGGAACTCGCCGAAGAGATAGCCGAAGGCGGCATAGACATTGGGCTCGTTAAAAGTCACCCAGTCGGACACCAGGTCTCCCAGCGAGCGCACGGCGCGCTTGGCGTAATGACGGAAGAGCTCGGGCGCCTGGGAGTCGAGGAAGCCTCCGCGGGCTTCAAACCAGCGCGGGTGGGTGAAGTGGTGCAGCGAAACAAAGACCCTCATGCCGCGGCGGCGGGCTTCGCGGATGATCTCGCGGTAGCGCACCACGGCGGTATCGCTCCAATGGGCGAAGGCCGGCTCCATGCGGCTCCACTCCAGCGAGATGCGGATGGCGTTGAGACCGAGCTGGGAACAGAGATCGAGATCGCCCTCGGCGTTGGCCCACCAGTCACAGGCTGAGCCGCAGATTGAATTCGAGCGGATGCGTCCGGCACGCTCCCAGTCATGCCACTGGTTCAGCGTGTTTCCTCCCTCGAACTGGTGCGAGGAGGTGGAAACACCCCAAAGAAAATTCTTTGGAAACGAGACGGGAATCGCGAGCATAGGCAGTTTCTATCAAAAAAACAAAGACTAGCACACAAAAAAAGGCGAGCCACGATGTTACGTTCGCGCCGCGAAGTTGCAGACTAGCGCGCTGGTGTATGTGGGCCGCCCACGTCTACGGGGTAGAGCGTGGAGTGGCGGACGGAGTTGTTTCGACTTCCCGCATCCCACATTCTCCAATAGAAGGCGGATGGGTGCCACCTGTGTTTGCACAAAGACGCAGGAAATTGGAGAGGATCTGCATACCGTGGCTGGTGAGCACGGACTCGGGATGGAACTGCACGCCTTCAATCGGCAGGCTGCGATGCCGCACTCCCATGATGATTCCGTCGGCGGTCGAGGCCGTGACCTCCAGCACATCGGGGCAGGATTGCGGCTCGATCACCAGCGAGTGATATCGCGCCACCTCAATCTCGCCGGGCACGCCCGCGAAGATTCCGCGTCCATCGTGTTTCACGCGGCTGGCTTTTCCGTGGATGGGCCTGGGGGCACGCACGATGCGTCCGCCGAAGGCTTCGCCAATTGCCTGGTGGCCCAGGCAGACGCCGAGGATGGGAAGCTGTCCGCCGAGTTCGCGGATTGCAGCCAGTGAGATGCCGGCATCTTTGGGCACGCCCGGTCCTGGGGAGATTACGATGCCGCGATAGCCGCCGTTAGCGATCTCCTGCACGGTTACCTGGTCGTTGCGGCGCACCACGGGCTCGGCTCCCAGCTCGCCCAGAAACTGCACGAGGTTGTAAGTGAATGAATCGTAGTTATCGATGACGAGCAGCATTGTTGTCCTCCGCGATGTGCGCGTTATCCTTCCAGCTCGGCCAGCGCCACGGCGCGACGTAGCGCACGCGACTTATTGATCGTCTCTTCCCACTCCAGGACGGGCACCGAGTCGGCGACGATTCCCGCGCCTGCCTGCACGCTTAGCTGATCGCCCGCAAGCTCCATGGTGCGGATGGTGATGCAGGAGTCGAGGTTGTTTGCATAATCTGCATAGAGAACTGCGCCGGAATACGCTTCGCGCGCGCCGCGCTCCAGCTCGGCAATGCCCTGCATGGCACGAATCTTGGGCGCGCCGGTCACCGTGCCTGCAGGAAAACATGCGCCGAGAGCATCGAAGCGGTCGAGGCCGGGACGCAACTCGGCCTGGAGTTCGGTTACAAGGTGCTGCACGTGGGAATACTTCTCCACGGTCAGCAGTTTTTTCACTTTCACGGTTCCGTAGCTGGCAACGCGGCCGAGATCGTTGCGCCCGAGATCGACCAGCATCATGTGCTCGGCGCGCTCCTTCTCATCGGCGAGCAACTCTGCGGCGAGCCGGGCGTCCTCTTCGCCATTGGCTCCGCGGGCTCGCGTGCCTGCTATGGGACGGTAGGTCAACTCGCGGTCGCGGCAGCGCACCAGCATCTCCGGAGACGCGCCAATCAAAGCCCGCTCACCACCATTGCCGGGGAGGTCGCCAAAGTTGAGCAGAAACATGTATGGGCGATGGATTGGTGGCGCGCAGCGCACGATAGAGCGCGACCGCATTGGCCTTGGTCTTGCGCTGGAAACGCTGCGAGAGCACGATCTGGAAGCACTCGCCGGCGAAGATCAGTTCCTTGCCCTCGGCGACCGCACGCTCGAATTCCTCGGGCGAAAAGTTGGACTCGAAGTCGGCCTCGCCTGCACCGCGCACGGCCATCGCCTTCAGCGGTAACTCCACGGCGGCGCTGAGCTTGCGCACGACTTCGCGATTTTTGGCCACGGCGGCGCTGAACTTTTGCTCGAGCGCGGCTTGGCTCGCGCCCGGCTCCACTTCGGCCAGAGTGCGAATCTGTATCTGCTGGCGCGCATGATCAAAGGCCAGCACGGTGCGGAAGATCAAAAAGCAGGCATCGTCGCCCGAGCCTGAAACCGCCTGCATCGCCGGATCAAACCAGCGCGAAGCGGCATAGCCCAGATAGCCCACGCAGCCTCCGGCCATGGGTGCGATATTCTCCGCTGCCGCCAGCTTGCGATCCGCGAACTCGCGACGCAGGATGTCCACGGCCGTGCCCGGCTCGACGCGTTCTCCGGCGGCATCCTGCACGGTGGTTACGCCGTTGCAAGTGCGCACCACCATGGCGGGATCGGCCCCGAGAAAGGAATAGCGGGCAAGGTGCTCGCCGCCCTCGACGGACTCCAGCAGAAACGAACGCTCCGCGCCCTGGGCAATCCGCAAGTAGGCCGAGAGCGGAGTCAGCAGGTCGGCGGAAACCGTTTCGGCGACGGCGACCAGACCGCCTGAGGATGCCAGCCGGCAGAAATCCGCGAACTCCGCGCAGGCGGTCACTTTGCCACCACCGCGCCCGCAGGGTGCTTCGTCTGCGGCTTTTGAAGTTGCGGCTCGCACAGCGTGCGGCCCACGATTTCGCCAATCCGCCGCAGGTCGCCCACCATGGCCGCGAACTGATCCGGGTAGAGCGACTGCGCTCCATCGGAGAGTGCGTGGTCGGGATCGCAATGCACTTCGACGATCATGCCGTCTGCGCCCACGGCGACTCCGGCGCGCGCCAGCGGAGCCACCGTCTCCCGCTTACCGGCGGCGTGGCTGGGATCGACGATGATGGGGAGGTGGGTAAGTTTCTTCGCCGCGGGGACGATGCTCACATCGAGAGTATTGCGGGCGTGGTCGCGAAGCGTGCGGATGCCGCGCTCGCAGAGCACCACGTTGTAGTTGCCCTCGCTCATCACGTATTCGGCGGCCATCAGCAACTCATCCAGCGTGGCGACGATGCCGCGCTTGAGCAGCACCGGCTTGCCGGCGCGTCCTGCGAGTTTGAGCAGAGCGAAGTTCTGCATGTTGCGCGCGCCAATCTGAATCATGTCCGCGTACTGCTCGACCAGGGCGAGCGATTCGTGATCGACGGCCTCGGTCACGATCAGCAGCCCGAAGGCCTCACGCGCAGCGGCCATGAGTTGCAATCCCTTTTCGCCCATTCCCTGGAAGGCGTAGGGCGAGGTGCGCGGCTTGAAAGCGCCGCCGCGGAGAAATCGCGCGCCCGATTTAGCCACGGACTCGGCGACGCGAAAGAGCTGATCGCGGCTCTCCACCGAACACGGTCCGGCCATCAGCGCCAACTCGGTTCCGCCCACGGTCGCATCGCTTCCCTTAAAGCGCACAACCGTGTTCTCGCTTTTCATGTCGCGGCTCACCAGTTTGTAGGGTTTGGTGACTGCGATGACCTCGGCCACACCTGGCAACTGGCTGAGCGCATCGGCTTCTACCGCGTCCTTATTGCCAGTGATTCCGATGGCGCAACGGGTTGCACCCGGCAATGGATGAGGCCGGTATCCCAGCTCGTCCACGCGCTTACAGACCGCTTGCACTCTGCTCCTCGGTTGCATTCACATTCATCAATACAAGCATTGACCTACGCCTCCACCGCCTGTGACGCCAGCAACTCGCGCACAAAGCGCTCTACTTCGCCGGGCGCACTGGCTCCGAATTCTTCAATCTTGCGTACGATCGCCGAGCCGACAATGACTGCGTCGGCACCTTGCGCCCAGGTTTCGCGCGCCTGCTCCGCACTGCTGATCCCGAAGCCGACCGCGACAGGCAGCTGGGTGACCCGCCGTATGCGCTGCAGCAATGCGCCGGCATCGGCGCTCAACTGCTGCCGCGTGCCGGTGACTCCGGTGACCGAGATGGCATAGAGAAAACCGGTGGCGTGCTCCGCAATCTGCGCGATGCGCTGCTCGGTCGAGGTCGGCGCAACCAGCGAAACCAGATCGAGTCCGCGACGTTGCAGCGCCTGCGAAAAGCCCTGCGCCGCCTCGGCCGGAAGGTCGGTCACCAGCACTCCAGCCAGGCCCGCCTCCGCGGCATCCTGCGCGAGTTTGTCCAGACCGTGGCGCAGCAGCGGATTCAGATAGCTGAAGAGCACAATCGGCACGCCAGTGGCTCTTGACTGCGCGGGCTGCGACTTCAAGCACGTCGCTCGAGCTTTACTCCCCGGGCCAAGGCACGCTCGCAGGCCCGCTGAATCACCGGCCCGTCGGCTGCCGGATCGCTGAATGGCATGCCGACTTCGATGGCCGTGGCTCCGCCGCGCGCCATCGCGACCAGCAGTTCGTAGGTGGTCTCGAGGTCGGGATCGCCCGCCGTGATGTAGGGCACCACGCCCTTGCGTCCGGTCTCACGGAGAGTCTTGAAGGCCTGCTGCAAGCGTGTGGTCATTGTGCGCCGCCTTCTTTCAGTTTGGCGCCACGGTGTCCACATCCTTGTCGCCGCGTCCTGATAGATTCACAATCATCAATCCATCCTTGCCAAGTTCTTTGGCCAGCTTTACCGCGTAGGCAATCGCGTGCGCAGATTCCAGGGCGGGAATGATTCCTTCGCGCCGCGAGAGCAGATCGAAGGCCTCGAGGGCCTCGGCGTCGTCGGCCGAGACGTACTCGGCGCGTCCCAGTTCGCGCAGATGCGCGTGCTCGGGGCCGACGGAGGCGTAATCGAGTCCGGCGGAGACCGAATGGGTCGCCGCAATCTGACCATCGTCGTCCTGCAGCACGTAGCTGTAGGTTCCCTGCAAGACGCCCGGCACACCGCCGTGGAAGCGCGCCGCGTGATCGCCCAGCGATTCGCCGCGACCACCGGCCTCGACGCCAATGAGGCGCACGGCTTCATCGGCGACAAACGCAGTAAAGATGCCGATTGCGTTGGAGCCGCCGCCCACGCAGGCCACCACCGCATCCGGCAGGCGGCTCTCGCGAGCCAGGACCTGCGCGCGCGCCTCGTCGCCGATGACGCGCTGGAACTCGCGCACCATGGTCGGGATAGGGATGCGGTCCGAGAGCGGAACCGAGCAGGTAGTATGTGTCGCGCACGTTGGTGACCCAGTCGCGCAGGGCCTCGTTGATGGCGTCCTTCAGGGTCTTGGAGCCCGCCTCGACGCCGCGCACTTCGGCTCCCATCAGGCGCATGCGGAAGACATTAAGCGCCTGACGCTTCATGTCTTCGGCGCCCATGTAGACGACGCACTGCAGGCCAAAGCGCGCGCATACCGTAGCCGTGGCAACGCCGTGCTGCCCGGCGCCGGTTTCGGCGATGATGCGCCGCTTGCCCATGCGCCGCGCCAGCAGCACCTGCCCGAGCGCGTTGTTGATCTTGTGCGAGCCGGTGTGGCCCAGGTCTTCGCGCTTCAGCAGAATGCGCGCGCCGCCGGCGTATTCGCTGAGCCGTTCGGCGTAGTACAAGGGCGTCGGCCTGCCGCTGAACTCGGCGAGCAATCCGCTCAACTCGCGTTGAAAGCTCGCATCCTTGCTGGCTTCGGCAAACGCCGCAGTCAACTCGTCGAGCGGTTCGACCAGGGTTTCCGCCACAAAGCGTCCGCCGTAGTGGCCGAAATAACCCTCGCCGGAGGCGCTCAGAAGGCTCTCCAACAGTGCTGTATCCTTGGTTGCTGCGTCCTTCATTGCCATGCCTCTCCGCGGCCCGCACGGCCGCTACAAATTCGCGCATCTGGCTCACGCTCTTGATTCCTTTCGCCGACTCGACGCCGCTGCAAACATCGACCACATCGGGATGAGCCGCCGCAATGGCCGCGCCGACATTGCCCGCGTGCAGACCTCCGGCGAGAAAAATTTTGACCGCCGGAGATGCAATGCGCAGGCTTGCCCAAGGCACGCTTGCCCAAGGGAAACTTTCGCCCGAGCCGCCGTGTCCATCGCATGGAGTGTCCACCAGCAGCCCGCGACAGCAGGCGAAGTCGGCGGTGAGTTTTTCGGCAAAGGTCGTCTCGAATGCCGCGTCCGCCTTGATGGCGCGGATCACGTCGAACTCCTGTGCGGCCATCTCGCAATCACGGCGCGATTCATCGCCGTGCAGTTGCACGGCATCGAGCGGCACGGCCCGCGCAATGCGCAGCACTTCCGATATATTCATATTTACGAATACACCGGCCAGCTTCACTCGTCCTGTAACCGAGTGCGCAATTTCCTGAGCCTGCGCCAGGGTGATGCAGCGCGGGCTTTGCGGATAGAAGTTCAGCCCGAGCATGGCCGCGCCCAAGTCGACCGCGGCCAGCGCATCTTCGGCGCGGGTGATGCCGCAGATTTTGATCTCGACCGTGGTAACCATCGCACTCATCGCTGCTGCTCCAGTCCCTGCAACTCGCGCAAGCAGGTGAGCGGATCGCCCGAGCGCATCAGCGTCTCACCGATGAGGAAGGCCTTGTATCCGGCGGACTGGAGGCGTTCGATGTCGGCGCGCGTACGCAGGCCGCTCTCGGCCACGAGGGTCGCATTCGAGGGAGCCACCTCGGCCAGACGCAGAGAGGTCTCCAGATCGACCTTGAGAGTTTTCAGATTGCGATTGTTGACCCCGATCAAGGTTGCGCCCAGCGCCGGCGGCACGTTGCAACTCCTCGGCGGTGTGTACTTCTACCAGCGCATCGAGATGAACGTGGTGAGCTGCGTCGAGCAGTTTCAAGGCATCGGCATCGGTCAATCCGGCAACGATCACCAGCACGGCTTCGGCTCCGGCGATGGCGGCTTCATAGACCTGGTGGCGGTCCACCGCAAAGTCTTTGCGCAGCAGCGGCAACTTCACGGCGGCAGGCTACGCGGCGCAGATCCTCGAGCGATCCTTTGAAGTGCTGCGGCTCGGTCAGCACCGACATGGCAGCGGCGCCGCCGGACTCATAGAGTCGCGCGACCGCGAGCGGGATCGGCTCCGGCCTGAATGTCTCCGGCCGATGGCGAGTGCCGCTTGAACTCGGCGATGATCGCCGTCGGATTGCGCCAGCAGTTGGCATCGCGGAAGCGCGCCTTGCGGCCCTGGCGCGCAGCCAGCGCCGCATCGCGCACGCTCTCACGCACGTGCGTCGCCGAGCAGACTCATCTCGACACGCTTGCCGTCCATCACACGTTGCAGGAATTCCGCGCTCACTCAGCTGCTCCTTCTGACGCCTGCGGCATCACGACCTGTGACATGGAAACCAGAGCTTGCAGCTTGTGCAGCGCGGAGCCGTCGTCGATCGCACGTTGCGCGCGCGCGGCACAGTCGAGCAAACCGTCTCCGGTGCGGACGTGCAGAGCGGCGGCGGCGTTGAGCACCACCAGATCGCGCGCGACGCTGTAACGCGGGCCATCGCAACCGCCACGCTCGCCGGAGAGCACGGCGCGCACCATCGCCGCATTCTCTTCCGCGCTTCCGGCACGCGCCGCATCGGTGGGGCACGGAGTAAGTCCGAAGTCGTGAAGGTGAAACCGAGAGAAGCTCGTTGTGCTGGCCCTCACGCACCTCCAGCACTCGCGTGGCGCAGGCGGTGGTGATCTCATCCAGGCCATCGCCGCCGCGCAGCACCCACGCCCGCGAAACTCCGATCAGGGAGAGCGCGCCGGCCACATCGATCATGCGCGCCTGGTCGGCCACGCCGAGCAAGCGGTACTGCGCCCGGCATGGATTCACCATCGGACCGACGAGGTTGAATGTGGTGCGGATTCCCAGGGCCTTGCGGATGTGCGCGACGCGGGCCAGGGCGGGATGGTAGGTGGGCGCAAAGAGGAAGCAGATTCCCAGCTCACGCAAGCATCGGACGGCGGTCGCGGCTTCACAATCGATGCGGACGCCGAGGGCAGTCAACACGTCGGCGCTGCCGCTGCTGGCTGGTGGAGGCGCGCGCGCCATGCTTGGCAATCTGGCATCCGGCGGCGGCGATGACGAAGGCGGCGGCGGTGGAAACATTGAAGGTCTTGACCGCGCTGGCGCCGGTGCCCGCCGTGTCCAGCACCTGCGGCGGAATCTCCACGGAGAGCACGCGCTGGTAGAGCGCGTCGGCAAAGCCCGCCAGCTCTTCCGGATTTTCTCCCTTGGCGGTCAGCAGCGCCAGGGCCGCCGCAATCTGGGCGTCGGGAGTCTCCGGAGCCAGCATGGCGTCCACCAGTTGCGCGGCCTTTTGGCGGGTGAGATCGCGCCCGGCCAGCAGCACACGGAGCAACTCTCCCATGGTGCGTGTGGCCGATGAATTTGCCGAGACTACTTGCATTCGTTCGTCCTGTAATTCGGCGCGCAATGCAATGCGTTGCGGCAGAGGTATTTTCTTCAATTGTAAGGGAAACGGGAACGTGCCAGCGACTAGAGGCACACGACGGTGTAGGACCACCATCGACGGGAGGAGCAAGCAAAGGATGGAGTTGCAAGGCTCACCGAAGAAGATTACGACGAATGCGGGGCGAGGTCAAATGGAAAAATCTGCGCGAAAGCGGGGCGGAGACACTGCCGAGTTTTTGCTTAGGGCGGTTCAACAAGGTGACACCGTCAAAGGCAGTTCGAGGCAGAAGAGACTCTGGGGCGGCATTGCAGATTTGGGCGGTGCGGGGATTCCTCGCTGCGCTCGGAATGACAACCTAAAGGCGAGGACAGTATCGGGTTACGGCAACTAGGGAATTGCTTTAGATTGAGAATCTGGAGGCGCGGAGCGGAGTCGAACCGCTGATCGAAGCTTTGCAGGCTTCTGCCTTACCACTTGGCCACCGCGCCTCACTGCACAAGAGAAAGTGCTGAAGACCGCTTGATGCTATCGTAATCTCCGCACTGAGCGCAAACCCGCACAAGCGCAACTAGATTCCTGCGCCGTAATCGGCGAAGCCGCTCTTGTCGAATTCGCTGCGGTAGTCGCGGCGCTCCTTGTCCTCATTGGCTAAGCCGGTCACGGTGCCATCGGGCGGCACGGACACGGGCATGGCCACCGCCTCCAGGTGTGCCAGTTTGTCCAGGCGCGCGCGCAGCGCTTCGACGTCCTTTGCCAGTGCGATCAGGGCATCGCTAAGCGGGTCCTTGATCTCGCGCGGGTCGGTGATGAGCACCCGCTTGCCGTCACGATAGACGATGTGTGCGGGCACTCCGACGACGGTTGAGTCGGGCGGCACATCGCGCAGCACCACCGAGCCGGCGCCGACGCGCGAGTTGTCTCCGACGACGATGTCTCCCAGGACGCTGGAGGTGTTGCCGATGACGACGCCGTTGCCGAGCGTGGGGTGGCGCTTCTTTTTCTGCAGGCTGGTGCCGCCCAGGGTGACGCCGTGGTAGAGCGTCACGTCATCGCCGATGATCGCCGTCTCGCCGACCACCACTCCCATGCCATGGTCGATAAACATGCGGCGACCGATGGTTGCACCGGGATGAATCTCGATCCCGGTCCAGAAGCGCGAGACCTGCGAAAGAAAGCGCGCCAGCAGCCGGAAGTCTCGCCGCCAGAGCCAGTGGTTGATGTGATGCATCCACACCGCGTGCAGCCCTGGGTAGTTGAGCAACACGGAGAACGTGCCGGTTGCAGCCGGGTCGCGATCCAGTACGGATTGAATGTCTTCTCGAATCGTTTGCAGCACGCTGTGGCCTCGTCTGTCAGTATCACCTACAGATGTGAATCGTGAATATAACCACCTATGTAACTACGACTCGCATCCCGCTGTCTACTTTGCTCTTCTCTGACCGGCTTGGGAATCGTGTCGAGCACAGTCTCTCATCAGACGCTGCGATCATTAAGATTTCTACGTTAATTCCATGAGCTCAGACTTTCAACGTAACCCTGTAGCTCAGGTAACGACACCACTTTTTATGGCAACCACCCCAACCCTTTTTCTGTTCTAAGCACCCGAAAGGAGCACATATGCAGACGGTTCAAGATGGGCAGTGCGGCCTCTGTAAGCACTTTGGAGAACCCCACTCGAATGACAAGAAGCTGGTTGAAATTCGATCCTCCCACAAAGCGCCCGAGGTCTTGCTGGACGAGTGTGGCCTCGCACGCAACGCCAGTTTGCACTTGAAGGTCACGCCCATCAGCGGGTGTGATGGTTTCGAAAAAGCGGCTTAACGCAAGCGGTAGTTTACGCTATACCCAACAAATGCATTCAGAAATGAAGTGACCGGTTCGTTTCCCGATGCCGGTCACTTCCCTAGCGTCCCTATCGCTGGTCCTGCTCCACCGCATGCGCCAGGCGAATGACCGTCGCTTCATCGAAGTGCTTGCCGAGGATCTGAATTCCAATCGGCAAGCTCTTCGTGATTCTTTCCGCATGGCAGCGAGATGCCCGGCACGCCGACCAGGTTTGCGGTAACCGTGTAAATGTCGTTCAGATACATCGCCACCGGATCGTCGGTCTTCTCGCCAAGCTTGAAGGCGACCGTCGGGGCGACCGGAGTGACGATTGCATCGACACTTGTAAATGCATTCTGGAAGTCGCGGGTGAGCAGGGTTCGGACCTGCTGCGCCTTCAGATAATACGCATCGTAGTATCCGGCGCTCAGCGCGTAGGTGCCGAGGAGGATGCGGCGCTTCACCTCGGCGCCAAAACCTTCGTCGCGGCTGCGCCGGTACATATCGGAGAGCGTCTTTGTCTGGGGCGAGCGCGTGGTGTAACGCACGCCATCAAAGCGCGCCAGGTTTGCCGAGGCCTCGGCGGTGGCAACGATGTAGTAGACCGGAATAGCGTACTCGGTGTGCGGCAGCGAGACGTTGACGATCTCGCAGCCAGCCTCGCGCAGAGCGTCGATGCGGCGCTCGATGGCCTGGCGAATCTCCGGGTCCAGCCCTTCGCCGAAATATTCCTTTGGAATCCCGATGCGCAAGCCCTTCACGTCACGCCCGCACTCCGCGGAGTATTTTCCCACCGGCACATCGGCCGACGTCGAGTCGTGCGGGTCGCGTCCGGCGATCACCTCTAGCAGCGTCGCTGAATCCTTGACCGTACGCGTGAGCGGGCCGACGTGATCGAGCGAGCTGGCAAATGCGATCAGGCCATAGCGCGAGACGCGTCCGTAGGTGGGCATGAGTCCCACCACGCCGCAGAAGGCCGCGGGCTGACGGATCGAGCCGCCGGTGTCCGAACCGAGGGTTGCGACCGCGAAACCGGCGGCAACCGCCGCAGCCGAACCGCCCGAGGAGCCTCCGGGGACGCGCGTGAGTGTCGCGCGGATTATGCACCGGATAGAAAGCCGAGTTTTCGTTCGACGATCCCATGGCGAACTCATCGCAATTGAGTTTGCCGAGGCAGACCGCACCGGCGGCCTCCAGCTTTTCGACCGAGGTTGCGTCGTAAGGGGCGATAAATTTCTCAAGGAAGCGCGAGCCGGCCGTGGTGCGGTCGCCACGCGTCATCAGCACGTCCTTGATGGCGACCGGAACACCGGCGAGCGGCGGCAGCGGATCGCCTTTTTCGGCGAGGCGGTCGATGCGTTCGGCTTGCGCCAGCGCGCGCTCGCGGGTCAGGCTCAGGAATGAGCCGATGGCCTTATCGCGGCCCTCAATCTGTGTGTAGTGCGCCTCGGCCAATGCCTGCGCGGAAGCTCTCGCGGCTCTCGACCAGCGAACGCGCGGCGTCAATCGTCAGTGTATTGATATCCATCAGATCTTCTCGTCCTCAGGCGCTGTCTAACGCTCAATAACCTTGGGAACCTTGAAGCAGGTTCCATCGGTATCCGGTGCATTGGAGAGCGCAACCTCGCGGCTCAAGCCCGGTTTCACCTCATCGGGACGCTGCGCGTAGGCAAACTTCTCGCTGCCGTGGCGCTCGGCGGAGGCAAAGGCGGAGACCACTTCGGCGAGCGGCTCCACGTTGCTGGTGTCCAGTTCGATTCAACTTGTCGATGTGGCTCCAGAATGGAGTTCAGATCGGCGACCATGCGCGTGCTCTCGTCCGGCGTGAGTTCGAGATTAGCCAGATCGGCGACGTAGGCTACGTCTTTTTCGGTGACCTTCATAGCTTCCTTTTTTCTTCCGAATGCTGCGATTGAACTTTTCGCGGCGCCCGGCGGGCTTGCGAGTTTGAATTCGATGCGCTCAATCCGGGTGAACTGGTTGAGCCGCGCAAGAAACTGCGGAGTCATGGCGTAGAGCTGCGCGCGCCAGGTGGCGTCAGGAACCTCGACCACCAGGGTTTGCTTCCCGCCACTGGAATCGCAAACCAGATCGCAGCCCAGCACGCGGGTCTTTTCGGCCACCGCTTTTCCGGCGGCAAAGTCCCAGGCGGCGTGCGGGAAGCTCTTCGGCAGGCAAACGCTGCAACGCCTGCGCAATGATGCGCTGCAATGTGTTGGAAACCTGCTCCATGGGTTGATTATAGCGGAGAGCCGCTGGGCAGCGGGTAGCTTCCGAGTGGCCCGTCATTGAGGAACAACTGGAAACGGGTTCTGATATACCTGTAAGGTTTTGGTCGCAATATTAAGGAGTGGGTGCGTACTGGGTGAAGACAAAGTCGCGAGCTTTGACAGGCTCGTGGCATGGAAAGCAGGTTTTGAGCATTGCCTCGTCGGCGTCAGGTTTGCCGTCTTTGAATTGAGCGAAGCCCCAGCCACCGGTCGAGGCGTATTTTCTCGAGTCCTTGACCATAAACTGAACGTTCGTGGGGGATCCAGCGACGAAAGATTGGCTACGGCCAAAGACTTTGTTGTTCTCCTCCGATGGGACGTAACTCCAGGCCAGTCGGGCAATGATTGTGCCGTCGGGGAACGGAAGCTTCCCTTCCCGATAGGTCCTGATCGCGACATCGTTGCCCAGAACGGCGCGAAAATCGTTGAGGTTACCTGCTTCGTGAGCTATCGAGATCAACTTCCAATCCCGGTATCCGGATGGAATTTTGATCCCGAAGAGCGGGGCGGCCTCTTCATTGGCGTGTCCAGATGCGGGAAACGTGAACGCGACAATGCCGGCTACCGTTGCAACTGCGACCAGCAAGAAAGTGATGCGTTTCATACAGTGCTCCAGAATATTTCCAGCTCTGCCGCTAAGGGCTGACTATTGGTTCTGAACGAGATCGACCACACTCGGCCAGCAGCAAAATACGATTCAACTTAAGCTGCTTTTCCACCTCCAGTCGTCTGGCTACTTTTCAAGTGCGGCGTGCCTATGTAGGGGAACTCTTTCAGGATGTCGGTGTGCGGCTTGAGACCTGTTGGCGGACACTGATTTTTCGTCAGGAAGGCGAGGCGGTAATTGATCACGTCGTCAGTGAAGACGCGGCCATTGGGATACGTCGCGGGCCTCGACGGATCGAAACTTAGCACGTCGGGAAGTGTGCGCTCCTTGTCGATGGCGGCGATCGCTTCCTCGCGCGTGTAATTGCCGGTATGCCCCATCAGATGCACGAACTGGTCGAGCCATCGCTTGCGGTCGTCGACGGGCTCGCTCGCGTTGTATTCCTCCTTGGTGTCATCGGTGTTGAAGAAGCTGCTAACGCTCGGATGGCCGGCGCGATCGACGTGAACTAACTTGCCGTCGCGTCTTATACTGCATCGACCCCAGACGTTGATCCCGGGCTTGGGACCGAGTTCACTCGTCGGCAGCTCGATCACAGTCGAAAACACGTCCGCTTCCGCATTCGAGTCCACGCCGCTCCATGGAGACTTGCCGCCGAGATGAGGCTCGGTGAAGTTCCGTTTGCCCCTCGTGTCGAACAGATTCTTGATTCCGTCGAAGTCGAAAAAGAACGCGTCGCTGCGGCTGCCGGCGAAAAATGTGTAAGGACCCGACTTGATGATATTCGGCTCGGAGCCGAAGGAGACCTCTGCGTCGGCGATTATCTTCGTCCCTACGGCTTCGGCCGAGCGCGACTCCGGGCCCGTCGCCAGGAGTACGTTAACGGTTTGCCTGCCGTTCTGCGGCTTCGAGAACACATAGCTGAATGCGATGTCCGTCAGGTAATCGCCGTCGTTATCGATGTTGAGGCGATAGATCGCATCGGGATGAAGTGCGTCCGCCTTGGGATTTGCGTTGAGGATGATTACGGTTCTGTTCTTGTCAGCGGGCGACTGAAATGCGTACAGGTCGCAGAGGTCGAGTCGTTGATCGCCCAGCGGCGGGCCGAGACTGAGTCCAGTGAAATGGTTTGACATTGCCCCTCCTTTAAGTGAAGAGAAGTGATCCTGCTTTTTGAGCTTCGAAGTTGGCCAGGAGTTGTCTTGCGTCGCCTTGAAGTTAGTTTCGAGTAGATTGTGTCCGGATGGTCGGCAACTCGGGAAATGATCTCTGCCCAAAGCTGACGCGCGCGCCTGCCTATAGCGGGGGAAAGTTGCTCGCGACAAATCCCATGGCCTCGTCGCGGGTTGCAATCGTACCTTCCAGCTGCGCGTCCTCGACCGCCGCAAGAATTTCGTGCAAAGCGCGGGCCGGGGTGAAATCCGGCGGCGATCAGATCGTGTCCGCTAATGAGATGCGGGGGACGCACGGCCCCGGCGGGAAGCGATGCCAGCCGCTCGCGGGTGTAGTCGTAGAGATCGAGTTTGCGATGGCTGGCAAGGCAATCCAGACGATGCAGAGCCAGATGCTCGTCGAACTCCGGCAGCCGCACAAAGCGCTTGAAGGTGGAGTCCTTCATCTTGCGCACGTCGGCAAAGCGCATGTGATTTTCCACCAGCGCAAGAATCTGCTCGCGATCGCGATTGCTGAAGCGCAGGCGCGTGAGAATCTCGTCGGCGATGCGCACGCCGATCTCAACGTGTCCGTCGAAGCGAATGCGGTCGGGCGCGCGCCGGAAGGTCGCGGGCTTGCCTACGTCGTGCAGCAACGCTCCCCAGGCCAGAGTCAGCGAGCAGCCCGGCGGCAATGCCTCCAGCAGCAGCAGGGTGTGAACGAAGACGTCGCCCTCGGGATGAAACTGCGGAGGCTGCTCCACGCCCTTCATGCGTGTGATCTCCGGCAAGCACCTCGCGCAGCAGCCCGGTTTCATCCAGCAACTGGAAGGCCCTCTGCGCACGGCCTTCGGTAAGCATCTTGGAGAGTTCGTCGCGGATTCGCTCGCTGCGACACCTGATGGATTTGCGGCGCGAGGCTGCGAATCGCTTGCGCGGTCTCGGCTTCGATCACGTATCCGAAGCGCGCCGCAAAACGCACCGCGCGCAACATGCGCAACTTGTCTTCGGCAAAGCGTTGCTCGGGCTGGCCGATGGTGCGCACGATTCCGCGCTCCAGATCGCGCTGGCCTTCGACGTAGTCCAACAGCTCTCCATGCGGAGTGTTGGGGTGCGAGGAGAGCGGATCGAGCAGCAGGCCGTTGATGGTGAAGTCGCGCCGCTCGACGTCATGCTGCGGCGAAGTGGTGTAGCGCACCGAGTCCGGATGGCGGCCATCGAGATAGGCTCCGTCGGAGCGGAAGGTGGCAACCTCGATATGCCCGTGCTGGCCGGCATCAACACCAGTACTATCCTGACCATCACGGGAACCCAGGGCTTTCATCGGCACCAGCACCACTCCGAACTTTGCGCCGACGGCGTAGGACTGGGGAAAAATCCGCATCACCTCGTCGGGAGTGGCCGAGGTGGCAACGTCGTAGTCGGCGGGATCGCGGCCGAGCAGCAGGTCGCGCACGCATCCGCCCGCCCACAGGGCCTGGTGCCCGTGCCGGCGGAGAAGGCGAAGCGCTTGCGAGTGCCGCGTCGCGGTGCGCATCCTGGTCGTGTATCTCGGGGCGTATCTTGATACATCAGGACATTGTAGATCGGAGGCGGTATTCTTTAGAGGTGGACAAGCGTGCTTTGATTCTTGGAATTGAGAGCTCCTGCGACGAAACCGCCGCGGCACTGGTGCGTGGCGGCGATGAGCTGATGTCGAGCGTGGTCGCTTCGCAGATCGCGACTCATTCCGCCTACGGCGGCGTTGTGCCGGAGCTGGCCAGCCGCGAGCACCTGCGGAACCTGGTTCCGGTGACCCGCGCCGCGCTGGCCAAGGCTGGCCTGACCTATGCGGACGTGGACGCCATTGCCGTAACCAACGGCCCCGGCTTGGCGGGCGCGCTGCTGACCGGGGTAAGCTTTGCCAAGTCGCTGGCCTGGGCGCTGGAAAAGCCGCTGATCGCCGTCAACCACATTGAAGGCCACATCCATGCCGTGCTGCTGGAGCGAAGCAACGAAGCTGGACGCACTGGAGTTTCCGGTGCTCGCCCTGGTGGTCAGCGGTGGACACACCCACTTGTTTTTGGCCGAGCAGCGCGGCCATAGCTGGCATTATGAAAACGTTGGGCACACTCGAGACGACGCCGCCGGAGAGGCTTTCGACAAGACCGCAAAGCTGCTTGGCCTGGGCTATCCCGGCGGGCCGATCATCGATCGCATCTCGAAGTTCGGCGACCCGAGGGCGGTCAAGTTCACCTTCGCCCAGCTCAAGCATCAGGCGCGCAACGGATCCAAGCGCGCCGGAAGAATCGAGCAGGACCGCAAGCGCTTCGACTTCAGCTACAGCGGAATCAAGACGGCGGTGCTGCGATACGTGGAAACCCACGATATGTTCGGCGCAATCGCGGCGCGACGCAGCGCCCTGCTGCAAATCGACGGCGCCCAACGATGAGGACTACAGACGCGTTTGCGATCGCCAGACCCTCGATCTGGTTGCAAGCTTCCAGGCGGCAGTGGTCGGAGACCTGACTCAGCGAACCATGGCAGCCTGCGAGGAGTACGGGGTGCAGACTCTGCTGGTCACCGGCGGCGTGGCCGCCAACAGCGCGCTGCGAGCCAGCCTGGAGCAGCGCGGCCCACGCAGCGGAGTGCGGGTCCACTTCCCTTCCCGGGTGATGTCCACCGACAACGCCGCCATGATCGCCGCCGCCGCATATTCAAAGTGGATGTCGAGGGAGTTCGCTGGACTGGATGTTTCGGCGGAGGCAAACCTGGAGTTGCGCTGAGCTGACTCCACAGATTTTGTGGGGCCTATTCGATGGTAGCGGCGAGCGCACTGCCGAGCTGCGCTTCTATGTCAATGTCTTTGAATATCACGGCGACGGCCCCGCTGGGCACTTCCTGGGTCATCTCGCTGGCGCTGCGGCGTGCCGCGAGCACGAGGATGGGAGTATCCGCAAAAACCTTGAGCTGCCTGACTCTGGAGATCAGTTCCACCCCTCCCATGCGCGGCATGGAGAGATCGGTGATGATGATATCCGGGACAAAATTGTTTAAGACCTCCAGCGCCTCGATGCCGTTGGTGGCCGCCTCCACAATAAAGCCGCGCTCTTCGAGGAAGCGGCAGACGCTGTGGCGTATGAGCATGGAATCATCCACGACCAAGGCGGTCTTCGGAATGGAGCGCGGAATAGACATGGCGTGGAACCAGCTTCGAACTCTATGTATAGCATCTCCGGACGGTCTGTGTCTTGACTGGAGACCACCGGCAGAGGACACACCACGAGCGCGGTTCCAAAAGCGATCAACTTCCCGCCGGCGTTAAGCTTCGCCGAGCGCGGAATCCTCGATAGCCATGTCCTTGAACTCGCTGCTCTCGAATACCTCGCGGCATTCCAGGCATTCCACGAATTCGGAATCCTCCTCGCGGGCGACAATCTGCACGCGCGGATGGCGGCACTTTTGATGAATGGGAGTACTCATCGGCTGAACGGGCTGCACGGTCTTGCTGAGCGATTGCGGTGCTGGCATAAGGGAAATTACTCCGCCGGAGCGGTAGGTTGGGGTATTTTAGCTTGGTCGCCGGGGAAGTCAAGAGGCAAAGGCCAGAAAATCCGGACAGTCCAGGGCGCGACGAATGCCGGAAGCAGGAGCGGAATCCGGCCCCGGATGAGCAGCGATTCGGAGTGCTTTGCCCGGTTACTCCCAGCCTTACCTGCGCGGCTACTTGATGTCTTTCATCGCCAACAGAGTTCCATAGTCCTGGCCGCTCGCCGTGGTGGCGCGGGCCACAATGCCGCTGAAAGCCGAACGCAATTCGGGATATTTTTCGACCAGAGCCTTCATGACCACCGTGTTGTCCTGAAATGCCTGCGCGGTGTTGCTGACGTCTGTAGCCTGGTACTTAGCCACAAGCGAAAGCTGGCCCTTGTCGTCGGAGACGGCAAATTCTTGTATCAGATTGTAGGTGCGCCCGTTAGCCGCCGCCAGAGGCACGGGCTGGGCGCCTGGGATATCAGATGGGCGCGCAGACTGAATTTCATTCGAGAGCTTGTCCAGTTGCAGGCTGCTCATAAAGTCCACGGGAGAATACATTTCCCAGGCGAGCACATAGTAAAACCAGGCATTGTGCAACTCGCCTTTCCGCTTGAAGCTGCGCGCCTGCTGCACATACCAGACCGCATCGTGGCCGGAGACTTGCTGCGGCTTGGGATAGTAGCCCGCCAACTTCCATTGGTTCTTCATATTCTGCAGAACGAGAGTAACCATGTAGGGAATCTTGCCCCCATTCGCATTCGTCAGAACCAGGGCATACAGGCCCGGAGCCAGGTTTGGAATCACGAAGCTGGCGCTCGAGGGCGTGTGTCCATTCGATCCATAAACGCCGCAGAAGAACTCGGCACGGGGCATGGGCGCCGTAGCCTTCGAGGCATCGAGAAGGTAGTCGCGGCGAATCGTGACCTGATCTCCGAGCTGACCTTTGTCGCGGGTGACGGTCTCCTGAACGCCGCCAAAGTTGTTGGCAAGAGCAGGGATCGACGCCTGGCGGAGACTCTGCACATCGCCATGGGACGCATATTGAATGAATTGGGTGGCGCCATTGTCGATGGCAGTCCGCAAAGCAGGTTGAATTTCACCGGCCTGGGTACACTCCTGGGCAAAAGCCGTGGCCGAAAACAGCAGGCATGCTGCAATGAAGACGAGCCGCTGAATCCGTTGCGCCGAGTAGGGATTGCGAGGCATGGTCTCTCCTGTCATAAAAAATCCGTTGCAGGACTGCGTCCGTACATCACATCCGCGCGAATAACCCAGCCCCGGCAGAATAGATGCCCCGCAGGCCAGGACAGATGTTCGCCGCAGCCCAGGGGAATGCGCCCTTGCACAATCTTACTGGAGAGATGCGTTCTCAAAGAGACTAGCCAGCGATTGCGGAGGTGCAAAAACATATCCGCAAATGAGGAACAGCCACCGCGAGGTGCATCCCGAACGCCGGAGGGGTTAGAATCGCCCAATGGTTGCACTGCATGGTTTGCAATGCAAGGCGGAGCCTGCAATGAGACGAGCGATCGCAACAGCGTGTGTGCTGGCAATGATGGCGGGCGGCGTCTGGGCGCAGACATCCGGTTCGGCGGTGCCCGCGGTGCATACTCAAAAGTCGGAAACAACCAAGCAAGCGGCCTTGAGGAAAAAAAAGGAGAAGGCTGCGGCCCAGGAGCTTCCCGCGCAAACCGCGCCACCAGTTCCAGCCACCCTGATGAACAGCGCCCCGGTAAAGCCAACTGTGACCATGGAGCGCGGACTGCTCACCATCGACGCACCGAACTCTACCCTGAGCGATGTGTTGATGGGAGTTCAAAAGGCGACCGGCGCGGCAATGGAGGGAGCGTCGCCGAACGAGCGCGTTGCGCTTCGGCTGGGCCCCGGCCGACCTGAGCAGGTCCTCGCAGCTCTGCTGCGCGGCACGCCCTATGATTATGTAATTCTCGGCTCGCTGGGAAGGCAGGACGTAGTGACTCGGGTGTTGCTGACTCATGCCTCACCATCCTCCGGCTCGCCCGCCCCCTCCTCGATCAGCAGCGAGGCCGAACCCGAGCCGGACGCATCGGATACACGGGGTACCAACGGATTCCGCCCAGGCATTTCACCTCACCAGCCGCAGATGAACAATGCTCCTGAAGCAGTGGAAGCGCAACCGAACGCAGAGAGCGAGCAGAACCAGGCGGAACAACCACAGCAGCCAGCGCCGCCGCAGCAGCCAACGCCTCCGCCGCAGCAGCAAGCGCAACCGCAGCAAGATCAGCTCTTAAAGCAGCTGCAACAAATGGGACTGGCTGCGCCGACGCCAACGCAGCCGAAACCGACTCAATAGACCGGGAACCAAGGTATAGAAAACTGTAGCGAGCAGAGCTCCGCCAAGAAAACTGGGCGGGGCTTTTTCATATTTGTGTGCAGGAGAGAGGACCTCTGCCGGGTGGCAGGACGATTTAGCGGCAGGACGATTTAACTGTGACCTGCTGAGGTGGTGAGAGGGCGTACCGGAGCGGCTTTGATCGACTGACGGCTACGGTCGAATGCGGAGAGAATTCCAAAAATAATGCCGTAGCCGAGTCCAACCCCAGCGGCTAGCGACAAAGGATGACGGCAAACAACGAAATAAACATAACCACGGATAACACATTGCACCTTCTAGTCTTATCTGGGCTCGCGCCCAATGGCTGCTCCGGCGCTCACGCCGGATCTACTCTCCATGCTAACTCTGTTTCGACCACCAAGCTGTGACTCTGAACTCCGAAATCACCAGTTCACGATTTTTTCTGCCGCAAATGACCATACCGTCCAATGCGGGCTGAAATTACTATGCGGCGGTTTGACCCAGAGCGCTATTGGCAAATAAGATACCTGAGTTGAACTATCTTCCTGCTCTTTTTACCCCGTCCGTGCGGGCGCGTCCAATTACGAGCGGCCTTGTACCAAAACTCGCATTGGCGAGCGACGGAGCGGAGTGGTTCACTTGGAACCGATCAACATGGGCATCCGCAACATCACAGTGCGTGGCGCGCGCCAGCACAACCTGAAAAACATCGACGTTGAAATTCCGCGCAATACGCTGACGGTGATCACCGGGCTGAGCGGATCGGGCAAATCCTCGCTGGCCTTTGACACCATCTACGCCGAGGGACAGCGGCGCTATGTCGAGACTCTCTCGGCATATGCAAGGCAGTTTCTCGACCAGATGGAGCGGCCCGACGTGGACTCCATCGACGGGCTTGAGCCCGGCCATCTCCATCGAACAAAAGACTACCTCGCGCAGCCCCCGCTCCACTGTCGGGACAATCACCGAGATTTACGATTATTTGCGCCTGCTCTACAGCTCCATCGGCGTTCCCCATTGCCCAAGCTGCGGCAAGGAGATCACGCCGTCAGTCGGTGGAGCAGATTACGGCGCGAGTGATGGAGCTGGGCGGCAGCGCGCGGGAGCGAGCCGCGGGTCATGCTGCTGGCGCCGATCGTGCGCGGACGCAAGGGCGAGTTCTCCAAGGAGATGGAGAAGCTGGCGGCACACGGATTTACCCGGGCGCGGATCGACGGCGAGCTGCGCTCGATCGACGAAGAGATCAAGCTGGACAAGCGGCGCAACCACACGATTGAAGTCGTGGTGGATCGCCTGCTGGTGAAGGAAGGGATCGAGAGGCGGCTGGCAACTTCGGTCGATGCCGCCATGAAGCTGGGCTCCGGACTGCTGGTGGTCAGCGTGGTGGGCGGTGAGGAGCACATGTACTCCTCGCGCATGGCCTGCCCGGAGTGCGGCGTCAACGTCGCCCAGCTTGAGCCGCGCTCGTTCAGCTTTAACAGCCTGTACGGCGCCTGCCCGGAGTGCAACGGGCTGGGCTCGAAATATGACTTCGACCCGGCCAAGGTGATCGTGGACTGGTCCAAGCCGCTGCTGGACGGCGGACTTGGCCCCGGCGCCGGCTCGGCCACTCTGCAGGCGATGATCAAGCGCGCCGCGGAGGACAAAGGCATCGACCTGGGCACGCCGTTCGAGCAACTGCCGGAAGAGCAGCAGAAATTTCTGCTCTACGGCGATGCGTCCAAGCGCGCGCGCTCGGGCTTCAAGGGCATCCTCGCCTTCCACAAGCAGACGCTGGAAGAGGTGACCACCGAGGGCTATCGCGATTACCTGATGCAATACATGTCGGCCACGCCCTGCCCGGTGTGCCAGGGACGCAGGCTGCGCCCGGAGAGCCTTGCAGTCATGGTGAACGGCATGAGCATCGCGGAGTTCACGGCGCTGCCGATTGTCGCGCGCGGCAGAGGTGGCGGCGCAGATTCGGTTGAGCGGGCGCGATGAAAAAATCGCGGGCCGCATTGTCGGCGAGATACGGGAGCGGCTCGGCTTCCTGAACCACGTCGGCCTCGGATACCTTTCGCTGGATCGCTCGGCGGCGACCCTGAGCGGCGGCGAGGGCCAGCGCATCCGGCTGGCGACGCAGATTGGCTCCAAGCTGCGCGGCGTGCTGTACGTGCTCGACGAGCCTTCCATCGGCCTCCACGCGCGCGACAATGAGAAGCTGCTGCAGTCGCTCGAATCGCTGCGCGACCTGGGCAACACCGTGCTCGTGGTGGAGCACGATGAGGAGACGATCCGCCGCGCCGATTATGTGATCGACCTGGGACCGGGCGCGGGCAAACTGGGCGGAGAGTTGGTGGCCGCCGGCACTCCCGCCGAGGTCGCTGCCATCCCCGATTCGCTGACCGGGCAATACATCTCGGGACGCAAGACGATTCCGGTGCGCGAGGAGCGGCGCCAGGTCAACGGTCACGTCGATCGCCGTGCTGGGGGCACGCGCAAATAATCTCAAGAACATCGACGTGAGCTTCCCGCTGGGAGTGATGACGGTGGTGACCGGCGTCTCGGGCTCGGGTAAATCGACACTTGTGAATGACATTCTGTACGCCGCGCTGGCGCAGAAGATTTACAAATCGCGGCAGGAGCCGGGTGCACACAAGACGATCAGCGGAGCAGGCGAGATCGACAAGGTGATCCGCATCGACCAGTCGCCGATTGGCCGGACACCGCGCTCGAATCCGGCGACCTACACCGGCGTGTTTACCCAGATACGCGAGCTTGTACGCCATGCTGCCGGAGTCGCGCGAGCGCGGCTACAAGGCGGGGCGCTTCTCCTTCAACGTCTCCGGCGGACGCTGCGAGGCCTGCCAGGGCGAGGGCGAGCGCCGCATCGAAATGAATTTTCTGCCGGACGTGTACGTGCTCTGCGAGGTCTGCGGCGGCAAGCGTTACAACCGCGAGACGCTGGCCGTGCACTACAAGGGATACACCATCGCCGACCTGCTCGATACCCCGATCAGCGAAGCCCTCACCGTGCTTGAGAACATTCCCCAGGCGCGCCAGAAGCTGCAGACGCTGGTCGATGTGGGCCTGGGATACATTCACCTCGGTCAATCTTCCGTGACCCTGAGCGGCGGCGAGGCGCAGCGCATCAAACTGGCGCGCGAGTTAAGCAAACGGCAGACCGGGCGCACCCTCTACCTGCTGGATGAGCCGACCACCGGCCTGCACTTTGAGGACGTAAACCGGCTGCTGGAAGTCTTGCACCGCCTCACCGATCTGGGCAACAGCATCATCATCATCGAGCACAACCTCGACGTGATTCGCAATGCGGACTGGATCATCGACCTGGGCCCCGAGGGCGGCGAAGAGGGCGGAAGAGTCGTGGCGCAGGGAACTCCGGAGCAGGTCGCCAAGGTAAAGAAGAGCTACACCGGACAGGCGCTGAGCGCTGCGCCCGAGCGATAGTGCAAAAAAGGTTTCAAGGTTTCGGGGCCAGCAGCTACACGCCGCACTACGAGATCGATGCCTGCTCCGGCGGCAGAGTGCAGAGCCGCTCGGGGTAGGTGGCGGCCAGAGCAATGGCGCGTGCGACCCGGTTGATCCACTCCGTCGCGGCGTCCTCGGGCTCGAAGCCCGAGAGGGGACCGGCCTGCGCGATTCCGGCGGTGATGGTGATCGCGATCGGTTCAAGAGCTTCGCGCAATTGCCCCACCAGAGCCTCGGTCCCGGCAACTTCCACTTGCGGCAGCAGCAACGCGACCGTGTCGCTGTCATAGCGGAACGATATGCGCCTGATCTGTTGGCAACCGATCGCAGGGTGCGCACCAGTTCAGCGACGGCGCCCTCAGCCTTTATCTCCGAGGTGAGCGAGGCAACCTGGATCAGCGCCAACGTACTGCAGATCTCTCCTCCGCGCGCGTTGACGGCCCAGTTCGGCGACTACGGCATCGATGTAGGAGGAGCGCTTCAGCAGCCCGGTGCTCTTCCTCCGCCACACCGAGGGTGGAAACCAGTGGCGCAAGCGTGCTACCTGCACGGCGAGCGCAACCTGGTCCACCATCGAGCGCAGCAGCGCAAGATCGTCGGACGACCAGCGGCGGCGTGCTCCGCACTGCTGCACGATGAACAATCCGATGGGCTGATCCTCGCTGAGCAGCGCGAGCACCACTAGCGAGTGCACGTTCAGTCGGGCGAGCTCCTGACGAATCGGCGCGAGCGGCTTCGGAGAGCTGCACATCAGCAGCGCGGAAGACAGGCTCGACCGAGGTGAGGCGCTGGCTGAGCGCGAGCAGGCGCACCATGGCGGTGCGCTCGGACTTCGGCACCTCGGGCGAACAGTACTCAACCACCAGTGAGGGCGGCTTGCCGGGCGTGGCCAGCGCGGCCAGGCAGCGGCTATAGTGCCAACGCGCGCCAATCTGGTTGACCGCCGTGACCAGTACTGAGCGCGGATCGCTCTGGCGAGCGATGAGGCGGCTGACCTCGGCGGCGCGCGTCACGGCGTCGGCAACACGTTTCTGCTCGGCCGGCTCTTCGCGCGGCTGGAACGGCCAGTCCGGCGTTGAGGAAAAGCTGCCGCACGCGGGAGTTGCCATCCAGATCGGCGGCAAAGGATTGTTTGAGCTGCTCGATCTTCTGCAGTGCTTTGTCTCGCATCCCGTACTGAAGAAAAATTTCAGCCTGCAGAATCAGGTCCTCAAAGACGGTCGGCGCGGCTCCCTCGCTGCTTTTAGCTTCTTCTTCTTCTCCTTCGGGTGTAACCGTAACCTGCTCGGGCGGATCGACTCCAAGTCGCCTGGCGACCGCTTGCAAGCGGTCCTCCGGAGCGTGGCCGGCCAGCATTCTTCATCCGCTCCTCGTGTTCGGCCTCGTAGGGATCGATATCGACGGCGCGGTCCAGCGCATCCACAGCCTTGGCGAAATTGCCCGCTTCAAAGTACAGTCCGAAAAGTCGGGAAAGCACCTGGGCATAGTCAATCTCGCGATTGGCGCTGTTGTAGAGCTCCGCGAGATATTCGAGGAAAGCGATGCTGGGCTTGCTCTTCGCGGCAAGCTGCGGCCATGTCAGCCATGAACTCATTGCGGCGACCGGCCTTGCGATAAAACTCTTCGAGCCGGCGCGCCAGGCCCAGAGCACGGTCCACGCGGTCACGGTCCAACAGGCCCGCCGATGATGGAGTGAAGGGCCGCAAGATTTTCGCTGGGATTGCGCTCGAAAAGCCGCCATGCAAACGGCTCGGCCTCCTCCACGCGGCCCACGGCTACAAGAGCCAGCGCATAGGGTTCGCGCGCCTCTTCCGGGCTGGACGGATAGGTGGCTAGCGGTTGCAGCAGTTCAATCGCCTCCGCCGGGCGGCCATTCGCAATCAGGCCGCGTCCGTGCCCAAGGCGCGCCGCCATGTTGGCCGGATCGTTGGCATAGGCGCGCGCGTATGCCTCGGAGGCATCCTGGCCAGCCCGCTCCAGCATGATGCCAAGGTGCACCAGTGCCACCGCGGCCAGGGCACGTTCATGCAGAGCTTCCGAGATGCGGGCTTGCTCGCGGTAATCCTCCAAGCCGAGGATCAAGCTCCAGCGATTCGGTGATGCACTTGAGCGCGCGCTGCGGCTCGCCCAGACGTTGAAATTCCTGAAACGCGACGCGATAGGCCTCGGCCGCATCTTTGCGGTTGAGGCTGACACACAGTTCGGCGTAGCGACTCACCATCTCCGGGTCCATTGCTTTCATCCGCTGCAGTCTGCGAAAGACCACGCCAGCATCGTTGCTCTGCTTGCGCTCCAGGAAAAGAGCAAAGAGGCGGCGAAGCATGTCCGATGCAATTCCGAGCTGGCTGATGGACAGAGCTAGATCGGCGGCCTTCTGCAGGAGCTTTTCGTCCTGCGGCTGCAACTCAATAGCGGCGCGGTACTCCTCCAGAGCAAGCTCTGGCTTTCCCTTTTCCAGGAGCTTCTCAGCGCGCCCGATAAACTTGGCAGGATCACTCATAGCTGATTAGCAATTTTAAGCTGCAAAAACACATTTGCTAGCTCGAAACAGAGAGCCAGTTGACACTTCGCCTTTTATTCGCCAAACTATTGGGAATGTTGGTGAGAAGGAAAGGTCGGCTATGGCTTTGACCAAACGGCAACGGCAGATATACGACTTCATCGCTGATTTCGTGCAGAGCAACGGCTATTCACCCTCTTTTGAAGAGATCGGCTCGGCATTGGGTCTCAGCTCACTTGCCACCGTACACAAACACATCAACAACCTTGAGACGAAAAAGCTTTTGCGCCGCGATTATAACCGCAGCCGCTCCATTGACATTCTGCCGCTGCCGGACGGGACCCCGGAGCGCGGCCACGCACTCGCTCCCAGTTCGCTCGAATTGCCATTGGTGGGACGCATCGCCGCCGGCAAGCCGATTGAACAGGTGGAGAACCCGGAGACCATTTCGCTCACCGACTTCACCCGTGCCAAAGACGTCTTCGTGCTCCAGGTTGTGGGGGAAAGCATGCAGGATGAGCACATCGTAAACGGCGACTACGTTCTGGTTGAGAAGACCGAGAGCGCTCGCGAAGGCGAGATCGTGGTAGCACTGGTGAACGGTTCGGAGAGCACTCTGAAACGCATTTACCACGCCGGTGACCAGATTCGCCTCCAGCCATCGAATGCCGCGATGCAGCCCATCATGGTTCCCGCCGAAAGCGTGCGAGTGCAGGGACGCGTGGTTGCGGTGCTGCGAAAATACTGAAGGACCGCCGCTGGAAGAAAAGCCCGGCCGCAGCCGGGCTAAGTGCAGAGGTCACGTTCCACTCAGGCGAGTTTGTTCAACGCGCTCTCAATTGTTTCCTTGGGGACATAGCCGACAATCTGCTCCTGCACCTTGCCGCCTTTGAAGACGAGCAGGGTCGGAATGCCGCGCACGCCATAGCGCTGCGGCGTCGCCGTGTTGCGGTCCACATCCATCTTGGCAAACTTGACCTTGCCTTGATATGTCTTCGCAATCTCATCAACCACCGGGGCGAGAGCGCGGCAAGGACCGCACCAGGTGGCCCAGAAATCAATCAGAACAGGCTGCTCACTGTTGAGCACTTCCTGATCAAAGTTTGCATCGGTCACTTCCAGAATTCCATCGCTCGCCATTCTTCCTCCAGTTTCTTGTACGAAAGCTCTTGCCGCAAAATCGCCGGGGCGCAACGGCTAAAACGATATCGTAACACTTCGATTCGATGCACTGGCCCGGCTTTGGACGCAGAAGCCCTGCGGAGAGCGGAAAACCGGCTTCAGAACGCTCCCCAGCAATTGCCCGGGAGCTGCTATCCTCGGAGGCTGCCTCTGCATACAATAGGTTCATGCGCTATCTGATCGCTCTGCTTGCCTTGGCCGGACTGGTGATTTCCTGCTTTGCCCTGCGCGAACACTTCCGCACCGAACCCTCGCCGTGCAGCATCAATGAACGCTGGGATTGCGGCGCGGTGAACCATAGCCCCTTCGCGGAAATCGAAGGCCTCCCGGTGGCCGTCTTCGGCATTCTGGGCTATGCGGCAATCGCCGGCTTCGCCTTGGCGCGGCGCTGGTGGATCGTGCTGCTGCTCACCACCGGAGCTCTCGGCTTCTCCATGTATCTCACCTACATCGAGGCGCGAGTCCTGGAGACTTACTGCATCTGGTGCGTGAGCTCGGCGGGAATCATTGCGCTGACTGAGATTGCGGCCATCGTCGCGGCGGCCAGAGGGCGCAAAGTGGCCGCCTGACTGCCACCCCGCACTGCCGATGATGGAAGGTGCGATGTCGTTGCTTGCGGAATTCGTCAAACAGGCGGCGCTCGAGGAGGGCTTCTCGCTCTCCGGCATTGCGCCAGCCGTGCCGTTGGGCGAGCTCGACTACTTCCCTGCCTGGATCGAGGCCGGATTCCACGGCGAGATGGAATACCTGGCAAAGACCAATGATGCGGGCGCGCTGCGGCGGGCGGCGCTGGCCAATGTCGCTCCTTGGGCGCGCTCGGTGGTGGTTTGCGCCGCAAACTATAACTCGGCCACGCCCTATTCGACGCAATGCGCCGACCCAACCTATGGATGGATCTCGCGCTATGCCTTTGTCGACTCCGACTATCACGAGCTGTTGCTGAAGCGCCTGCGCCGCATTGAGCGCCGCATGGTGGAGCGCATCGTTGCCGACGGTCACGCGACTCCGCGCACATGGTGCTATGTCGATACTGGCCCGGTCGTGGAGCGCGTGCTGGCCCAGCACTCCGGTATTGGATGGACTGGCAAGAATGGCTGCATTCTGAATCAGCAGCTCGGCTCATGGCTCTTTCTGGGAGTGATTCTCAGCAGCCATGCGCTGCCGCCCGATCTGCCTGCGGCCGACCGTTGCGGCTCCTGCAGGCTTTGTTTGGACGCGTGCCCGACCGCGGCATTCATCGCCCCACGCCAGCTTGACGCCACACGCTGCATCTCTTACCTGACCATCGAGCAGCACGGGCCTGCGCCGGAAGAGCTTCGCGCGAAGATGGGCCGGCATCTGTTCGGCTGCGATATCTGCCAGGATGTTTGCCCGTGGAATCGGCGCGCTCCGGCCTCGACGGACCCAGCCTTTGCGCCGCGTACCGAACTCGTCAATCCTTCTCTGGAGTGGATCGCAGGTATAACGATGGAAGAGTTCCAGCGTACGTTTCGCGGCTCGCCGGTGAAGCGCGCCAAACTCAATGGACTCTTGCGCAGTGCGGCCATCGCGATGGGCAACAGCGGAGAGCGGAAATATTTGCCACGCCTGCGCGAGCTGGCACAGCATGAAGAGCCGGCCGTGGCCGAACACGCACGCTGGGCAATTGCGAGATTGGAGACGACATCCGATGACCGCACCCCGTGACCGTTCCGCAATCTATGCCAGCCGGCTATTTTCCCGCCGCCGCCTGGATGTGCGTGCCCGCCTTTTACCGCTGCGCTCCACGGGCGAGCGCGCCGTCATGCATGGCGTCGAGAACGGCGTAGGGCACGACGTGGTCCACGCGCGCACCCGCGACATTTCACTCAGCGGCGCTGGACTGACGCTTACGCGCGACCTGCCTTCGGGAAGCGAAGTGGTGTTTTGTTTTAGGCTCCCCGCCAACGGAAAGATGCTCTGCCTGCAAGCGATTGTTACGCGCCGCCACGGATTCCGGGCTGGACTGCACTTTGTGCAACCTACGGCCGAGCAACGCTTGCTGCTCTCTGAACTCTGCTATGCCTGAGGCGGACAATGCGGCATCCGATCTAAGGCAAGCGAAGCGGTAAATTCGAGGGAGCTTGGTTTCGACGGAAGTCAGGGATATGAAAAGAACCTTCGAAGATGAAAATGGCCCTCGGTGGACAAGGGCCAGCTTCAAAACAAGCAATGATGACTAACCGCGACTTACATTCTGAGCCTGGAGTCCCTTTGGTCCTTTTACGCATTCAAACTCGACGGTCTCGCCTTCGTTCAAAGTGCGATAGCCGTTTTCCTGAATGACAGAATAATGCACGAATACATCTTCACCCGTACTGCGCTGGATGAAACCATAGCCCTTTGCGCCGTTAAACCACTTGACCGTACCTTTTTCTTTCACGTCTCACTCCTTTCACATCTTGCAACGAAACAGTATTCATTGGCCGGATACGTGGAATACCTTCCAGCTTCCGTTGCAGCCCGAAACCCGCCCATCAAGCAAATCCGGATTCCAGCATCTTTCTGGCAGGGCCGTGGCTCGCGAGAAAGAAAGATGCTGGAATCCGGATTTGACTGCTGCGCTGACTGCCGACTGCACATCTACTTATTCCTGATACCGCTGTAAAAACTACCCGCTAAACCCAGTTGTTTTTAGTGAGTGTCGCATATGTATCTCAAGCTGATCAGCTTGACAAGTGAATGTTGCAGGACTGTGTCATTTTTAGGGAAAAGTAGCCCAAAAGGGGAGAGTTTTTACTGCTGACCGTACTTTTCGCAAGCCAAGCCGCGTTCAGAGCCCGGAGAACGGCGATCACAAACCTGCCACTTTCGCTACAATGGGAAGAGAGATCATGACAACCGAGAGCACATCTGCCGCGGCGGCGACTGCTGTGGCCACCGGCGTTTCTTCCCAGAGCGGCGATCCCCTCCAAGAGCTACGCACTTCGATGCTGCAGACTTTGCGGCGCAACGGTTGGTCCACGCTGAAATACCTGGGCACAACCGAGGTACACACGTATGCGTTTTCCGTGGCGGCCAACGCAATTCTTTCTTTTTTTCCAGCGGCAGTTCTGCTTCTGACGCTGAGCCGGCGCTGCTTTCATTCGCCATCGATGGTAAGTGCAATCAAGCGGATGTTGGCTGCGTACCTGCCAAGCAATCAGGGATTTATCGTCTCGACTGTAGACGCGATGTCGGCGACGCACAAGATCCAACTGTTTTCGATCATCATGCTGTTCATCAGTTGTACGGGCGTGTTTGAGCCGCTGGAAGTGGCCCTGAACTCGGTGTGGGGATTCAAACCGCGCAACTACCTGATGAACCAGATCGTGTCGCTGGGGCTGGCGCTGGGCTGCGGCGTGCTGGCACTGTTGAGCGTCGCGGGGACGGCGGGAGTATGGGCACCGGCGGCCGCGGCGCAGCTTTGGCTGGGCCATCATATCGGCACCGGCATGGTGTACTCGCTGGTGGAGCAGATCAACGTGACGATTCAATTCGTTGCGCTGAAGATATTTGGAATGATCGCCAGCGTGCTGATCTTTTTTCTTATCTATTGGCTGCTGCCGAATGGAAAGGTTCCGTATCGCGCGGTTCTACCGGCGGCAATCATTACGGGCGTGGCGTGGGAGATTGCGAAGATCATCTTTGTCGCGTGCCTGCCGTTGCTGGACTTTCATGAGGCATACGGACCGTTTTATGTTTCTGTGACTCTGATTTTCTGGGCATTTTTTTCGGGGCTGCTGCTGCTGGCAGGAGCGCATCTCTCGGCGCAGGACTCGGTGCAGAGAAAGTCGCTGCTGAAACCGGAGCCGGAGAAGGCAGCGGCGGCTTCGGTTCACTCGTAAGGTAATCGTTGGGAAGCAAGAAGTTAGATGTTGGTCAATGGGTTGTAAGGATTGGCCAGAACGACAACCGGTATCTCGATAACAGGCACCCTGGGAGGGTGCCTGTCGTGTTATTGGATTCGATATAACTCCGGGGCGGTTCAGCCGGAGTGTAGCCGAGGCCTTGGCTCGGGAGGTGCTGCGAAAAATCGATCGCCGGTTGAAAGGCTTGAGACGGCGCGAAAGATTTCAGCGGTGCTGGGATCTTTCGCTGCGCTCAAGATGACACCTAAAACCTCAAGATGACACCTAAAACAACTAGTCATCGGCGGGCGGAGCATCGTAGGGATGCTTGCCGGGGTTTGCGATATACCAGTCGACCCATTCGTTGACGGTCTTGTACCAGAGCCGGGAGTTCTGAGGTTTGAGGACCCAATGTCCCTCGTCGGGGAAGTAGAGCATGCGGCTGGGGACCTTGAGGCGCTGCAGGGTGGTGAAAAGCTGGAAGCCTTCGCTGACATCGAGGCGGTAGTCGAGCTGGCCGTGGATGACGAGGGTTGGAGTCTTGAAGTTGGAGGCGGCGAGCGCGGGCGACCAGCGGCGATAGAGCTCGCGATTAGACCACGGAGTTCCTTTGAACTCCCACTCGTTGAACCATAGCTCCTCGGTGGTGCCGTAGGCGCTCTCGGTGTTGAAGATGCCGTCGTGCGAGACGATGCACTTGAAGCGGTCACTGTGGCCGAGAATCCAGTTGGCCATGTAGCCGCCATAGCTGGCGCCGAGGGCGCACTCACGCTGGCGGTCGATGAAGCCGTACTCGTGCTCGACGTAGTCCAGACCTAGCATGAGGTCTTCAAAGGGACGGCCGCCCCAGTCTCCGTTGATTTCATCGATGAACTGCTGGCCGTAACCGGTGGAGCCGCGTGGATTGATCATGACGACGACGTAGCCGGAGGCGGCGAAGAGATTGGCATTCCAGCGGAAGTTCCATTCGTCTCCCCATGCGCTCTGCGGACCGCCGTGGATGAGGAACTTGACGGGGTACTTGCTGGAGGGGTCGAAGCCGGGCGGCTTGATGAGGAAGCCCTGCACCTGTTTTTTCTCGGCGCCGGTGAACCAGAACCACTCGATGGGCTGCATTTGGATCTGCGACAGGAGCGCGTCATTGATGTGGGTGAGAGGGCGGGCTGCGGCATCCGGGGCGAGGGCCTCATCCTTCTCTGAATAGACGGCATGCGGCGTGGACTGCGCGGGGGAATGAGACTTCGCGGCGCTGGGAAGCGGAGGAGGCACAAGCGTCCCAGCTGAGGCGGAGATGGTGAACAGCTCTGCGGGAAAGCGCACGGAGCTGCGGGCGACGAGCAGGGACTTGCCGTCGGGGGTGGGCGTGGGGGAGTGGTTGGAGCCGCGCACAACTTCCCTGGGCTGTCCGCCGGGTACTTCAATACTGTAGATGGGAGACTCGCCGGCGTCGGCGGCGGTGAAGTAGAGCTTGGAGGAGTCCGGAGCCCAGGAGAAGAAGCTTACCCAGCGGTCGAAGTTTTCGGTGAGGTTGATGATGCGTCCTGTGGCGCGCTCGATGAGTTGGAGGCGGAAGCGGTCGCTCTCAGAGCCGGAGCGAAGCTGGGAGCGGACGGCGAGATAACGTCCGTTGGGCGAGTAGAGGGGCGTGGAGTCCGAGCCTTTATTGGCGGCGGTGAGATTGACGGGGCGAGCGTTGGGCGCGGCGAGGGAGAGGGTGAATACGTCGCTGTTGGTGGATGTGGCCTGCAGCTCATCGAGGTTGCCGGTGAAGGCGATCTCGCGGCCATCGGGAGAGAACTGGTACTGGTCCTGCCCGCCGAGGGAGAAGGGCGGAACGTCGTGATTGCCGGGGGTGAGGTCGCGCGCGGCGCAGGGTTGAGGACAGTCGGAGCTGGCGCTGATGAGGAAGAGGTGCGAGCGCTTGCCGCTGTCATAGGCGTTCCAGTGCCGGTAGAGCAACTGGTCGAAGAGCTTGGCTTTTACCTGGGATTTTTCGGCAGCATCGTCTTTGGCTTTGTTGCAGGCATCGTCGTGGCAGTGGGGCCAGACGACGGAAACAAAAAGGATCTGCGTGCCGTCGGGCGACCAGATGCCGCCATCGGCACCGGTGGAGATGGCGGTGAGTTGGCGCGGCGAGCCGATGAGGGTTCCGGTCTCAGGGTGGAAGAGCTGCACGTAGAGCTGCGAAATTCCGTCGCGTGTGGCAGTGAAGAGAACGTGCTTGCCGTCGGGCGAAAAGCGGAGGCGGTCTTCGGTGGCATGGCCGGCTTCGGTGAGGCGGTGGGGTTGGCCGCCGACGAAAGGGATGATCCAGAGATGCGACTGTTTGGTATTGTCGGCGAGCGAGACATCGGCGGCGGAGAAGGCGACCCAGAAGCCGTCGGGAGAGATGGTGAAGTCGCCGATGCGCTTTAGGTTCATCATGTCCTCAAAGGTGAAGGGGCGCTTCTGGGCGAAGGCGGAGAACGAGGCGAGCAGGATTGCGGCAATGAGCAAGCGGCGCGGCATGCAGGAAAACTCCTGGAAAAGTTTAACAAAAGAGACACATCTGCTAACTGCGGGGCACCGCTGTTCCCCACATTCGCCAAAAGAAGGCGGATGTGGGCCACCGCCCGCGAGCCGCAGTGGAGCGCTCGGGTTGAAAAGCCTCTTGGCGGCACTGGAGATTTGCACTTAGCGGGGGCCCTTCACTTCGTTCAGGGTGACACTCAAATTCAAAAGCTCAGAGCAAATTCAAAAGCTCAGAGCAAAGTCAACAGCTCGAAGCAAAGTCAACAAAACAATTGAGCGGAGTGGGGCGGCAGTTCGCAATTGATGGTTGGGGGCGGGGGATATAACATCGCTGCATGGCAGGAGATCAGGATGAGCGGGCGCGACTGGTGGCCGGTGGGGCACTGGAGGGCGAAGAAGGGTTTGAGCTGAAGCTGCGGCCTCAGCGGCTGCAGGAGTTTATCGGACAGCCGAAGGTGAAAGAAAACCTGGCGGTGGCGATTGCAGCGGCGCGGGCGCGCGGCGAGGCGCTGGATCACATTCTGCTGTACGGGCCTCCGGGGCTGGGGAAGACGACACTGGCGACGATCATCGCCAACGAGATGGATGCGGCGTTTCAGCAGACATCGGGGCCGACGCTGCAGATCAAAGGCGATCTGACGGCGATATTGACCAACGTACAGGCGCGGCAGGTGCTGTTTGTGGACGAGGTGCACAGGCTGCAGCCGGCGCTGGAAGAGCTGCTGTATTCGGCGCTGGAAGACTGCCGGCTGGACATTATGGTGGGACAGGGGCCCTCGGCACGGACGCACTCATTTGAGATTCCGGCGTTTACGTTTGTGGCGGCGACGACGCGGATCGGGCTGCTGTCGGCTCCGCTAAGGTCGCGGCTGGGGCTGGTGCTGCGGCTGGAGTTTTATTCGCACGAGGATTTGAAGATCATATTGAACCGCTCGGCACAGATTTTGAATGTGGGGATCGACGACGAGGCGGCGCTGGAGATTGCGACGCGCTGCCGTGGGACACCGAGAGTCGCAAACCGGCTGCTGCGGCGGGTTCGCGACTATGCGCAGGTGCGCGGGACGGGACACATTGACCGCGTGACGGCACAGGCGGCGCTGGAGATGCTGGAGGTGGACGAGCATGGCTTTGACGAGGTGGACCGGCGGCTATTGCTGACGATCATCGAGAAATACCAGGGCGGGCCGGTGGGGGTGAATACGCTGGCAGCGGCACTGGCGGAGGAGCCGGACGCGATCGAGGAGATCTACGAGCCGTTCCTGATCCAGATTGGTTTTTTGGATCGGACTCCGCGGGGACGGGTGGCAACGCAGCTAGCGTACAAGCACTTTGGAGTGGAGCCGCCGAAGCGACAGAACATGCTGTTTTAGCTAATCTGGATTGGAGAAGTTTCCACATGCTACTCCAGAGCAGTAGAAACTTGTGCGCAGAAGTTGGGTTTCTAGTGGAGAAGCTGAAACGGTCCACCGAATTTACATCGCACCAGGAGAGATTTTGATCATGAAGAGTGCAAAGCTGTTTCTGATGGCCGCATGCGCGGTTTTGTTGCTGACTACGTTTGCCGCAGCCGACACGCCGGGGGCGCATCCCGCTTATCTGCACGCGCTGACCGACCTGCGCCATGCCCGGGCACACCTGGAGCGCACGACTCCGAACGCGCGGGTGGACGAATTTGAACAGCGGGCGATCGACGAGATCGATGCGGCAATCCGCGAGGTGAAGGAAGCCGCTATCGACGACGGTAAGCCGTTGGGCGATCATCCTCAGGTGGATAGGGGCATGGACAGGTCGGGACGCCTGCGCCGGGCGATGGAGCTGCTGGATCAGGCACAGATGGACATCGACCAGCACGAGTCAGATGGCTTTGCCAGGGGATTGAAGCATCGCGCACTGCACCACATTGAGGAAGCGCGGAAGGATGTTCACCACGCGATGGACGCACGCTGGCGCGAGTAGCAAGGGCAACGTAGGTAGAGAGAAAGGGCAGCCAAGCGGCTGCCCTTTTCGTTGCGTGGAGATGGAGAGCGCGGTCTCCCACATTTGCGTCGAAGAAGCACGACGCAGATGTGGGGCACCCGTCGAGTTTTTGGTTGCGTGGAGATTGGGCAGCGAGACTACTCTTCTTCCTCCTCTTCGAGGCCGGCTCCGGCGGCTTTGGCGGCGGCGATGATTTTTTCCTGCTGAAGCTGCGGGGACGAAGTCGTAGTGATCCATTTCCATGTTGAATGAGCCGCGGCCCTGGGTCATGGCGGTGAGGTCGGTGCCGTAGGTGAGCATCTCCGACATGGGCGCGTGGGCGCGGATGATGGTGTTGCCGGCCTTGTTCTCCATGCCCTGAATGCGTCCGCGGCGGGAGTTCATGTCGCCCATGATGGCTCCGGCGAACTCGTCGGGGACGGTGATTTCAACCTGCATGACGGGCTCCAAGAGGGTGGGCTTGGCGACCTCCATCGCTTTTTTGAAGGCGATGCGGCCGGCGGTTTTGAAGCTGAGTTCGTTGGAGTCCACGTCGTGATAGCTGCCGTCGTAGAGGCTGACCTTGAAATCGACGACCGGGTATCCGGCGAGGAAGCCGCGGGCGGCAGCTTCGAGAATTCCCTTTTCGACGGCGGGGATGAAGTTCTTGGGGATGGCTCCGCCGAAGATGTCATTGACGAACTCGAACTGCGCGCCACGAGGCAGGGGCGACATTTTAATTTTGCAATCACCGAACTGGCCGTGTCCGCCGGACTGCTTTTTGTGGCGTCCCTGGACGTCGGCGGTGCCGCGGATGGTTTCGCGGTAGGGGACCTTGGGAGCTTTGAGGACGACCTCGGTGTGGTAGCGGCGCTTGAGCTTGCTGACCACAACTTCGATGTGCTGCTGGCCGGTTCCGGCGATGAGGAAGTCCTTGGTTTGAGCATCGCGGAAGAAGCGCAGCATGGCGTCCTCTTCCATGAGCTTGTGGACGCCGACGCCGAGTTTGTCTTCGTCGGCGCGGGTTTTGGGCTCGATGGCGAAGGTGATGGCGGGCTCGGGAAGAGTGACGGAGGGGTACTGGATCGGAGCGGACTTGTCGCCAAGGGTGTCGCCGGTGAGAGTTTCCTTGAGCTTGGCGACGGCGCCGATGTCTCCGGCAGAGAGTTCGGTGACCGGGATGAGCTGTTTGCCGAGGACGGCGGAGATGTGGGCGAACTTTTCCACGGTGCTGCGGGTGAAGTTGGTGACCGAGGCGTCATTCTTGAGCACGCCGCTGACGACCTTGAAGTAAGAGATGCGTCCGGCAAAGGGATCGCTGACGGTTTTGAAGACGAAGAGCGAGAGCGGCTCGGAGGGGGAGACTTTGCGCGCCGGAGGCTCGGCCCCGGCGGTGGCGGGGACGCCGGCGATGGTTTTGCGCTCGGTGGCCGAGGGGACGAAGTCGAGGACGAAGTCGAGGATTTCGTCGCTGCCGATGTTGCCGAGACCGGAGGCGAAGAGGACCGGGAAGAGACGGTCTTCACGGATGGCATTGTGGATGCCGGCGACGATGTGCTCCTCGCCGATGGTTCCGGTATCGAAGAACTCGCTCATGAGTTCGTCATCGCCTTCGGCGACGAGTTCGACGAGGGCTTCATGGGCGGCCTTGGCCTGCTCGGCCATGTCGGCGGGAATCTCTTCGACGCGGGCGCGGCCGTTGCCGCCGATCTCATAGTAGTAGGCCTTCATCTTGACCAGATCGACGACGCCTTTGAAGGTCTTTTCAGCGCCGATGGGGAGCTGGACGGGAACAACGGTGCGGCCAAAGGCGGAGGTGAGCGACTCCATGACGCGCTCAAAGTCGGCGCGCTCGCGGTCCATGCGGGTGCAGACGACGATGCGGGGGAGCTTGAGCGTCGTCGGCGTAGTTCCAGACCTTCTGGGTGACGACCTGGACGCCGGAGACCGAATCGACGACGACGAGGGCGGCATCGACGGCGGGCATGGCCAGCTCGGCTTCATGCACGAACATGTTGAAGCCGGGGGTGTCGATGAGGTTGATCTTGGCCTTGCCCCACTCGAAGGCGGCGATGCGAGGCGGAGATGGTCATCTGACGGGAGATTTCTTCTTCGTCGTAATCGGTGGCGGTGGAGCCGTCATCGACCCGGCCGAGCCGGGGCGTGGCGGCCGGCGGTGAACAGCAGGGCGGAGACAAGAGAGGTTTTGCCGGAGTGGGAGTGGCCAATTACAGCCACGTTGCGGACATTCTCACCTTCGTAGGTCTTCACAAAAGAACTCCCGTGAGCTTTGATTTAAAAGCCTGCGCGGAGCACGCGAGTTGAAGCCGAAAGCGGCGGCGGCAACCGAACGAGCGCGTTGCAGGAGCATTCGCCTACGGCGCCCGCCGAAACGGGCGTCTCACTACAGATTGCGGAAACCGTATAGCACTAAAGCAGAGCATCGTAGCACACGGGACGAGCAGGCTCAATTTTTCACCGGATTGTGACAAATTTTATTCAGGAGGTGTGATAGCGGAGGGGGCGGGGAGAATCGATTCGGGTTGAGGTGCCTCGGGGACGACACGGGACAGGGGCAGGAGCGGAATCGATTCGGGTTGAGGCGCCTCGGGGACGACACGGGACAGGGGCAGGAGCGGAATCGATTCGGGTTGAGGTGCCTCGGGGACGACACGGGACAGGGGCAGGAGCGGAATCGATTCGGGTTGAGGTGCCTGTGGGTCGCGCGGAAGATTTGAGCGGTACGGGGGTTCTTCGCTTCGCTCAGAATGACAACTTAAAAGCAAGAGCAAGGGCAAGGTCAAGAGCAAGGGCAAGGTCAAGAGCAAGGGCAAGGTCAAGGTCAAGAGCAAGGGCAAGGTCAAGAACAAAGGTAATAAGGGTCTGGTAGACTGCGGGGTACCGATCTGGCGGCGTATGAATACTCTGGAAGCCATTCGCATCGCGCTGCAATCGCTGTGGGCCAACAAACTGCGCAGCGTGCTCACCCTGCTCGGGGTGATGATTGCAGTGGCAACGCTGATTGCGGTGATGACCTTCGTCAACGGCATCAATGGGTTTGTGGCGGAGAAGATCTTCAATCTTGGGGCGGACGTGTTCATTGTCTCCAAGGCTCCGAACGTGATCACGAACGTAGACCAGTATCTGGACAGCCAAAAGCGCAAAGACTTTGTTTATGAGGATTTTTTGGCGGTGGCGGAGAGCTGCACGCTTTGCCGCAATGTGGGTGCCTCGGCACGGCAGGAGAACGTGCAGGTGAAGTACAACGAGCAGAACAGCAGCGATACGCGGGCGATGGGCTGGACTCCTGGAATGTCGGCGATCTACGACCTGAACCTGCGGTCGGGGCGCGCGCTGACCGCAGCCGACATAAACGCCGGATCGAGCGTGGCAGTGATCGGCAGCGATATCGCCGAGAACCTGATGCCAGGGGTCGATCCGCTGAACAAGGAGATTCGAGTCGACGGGCAGAGCTACACGGTGATTGGAGTGGCCGAGCCGAAGGGCAAGGCGCTGGGACAGAGCCTGGACAACTGGGTGGTGATACCGATCACGAGCTGGTACAAGCAGTTCGGCTCGCAACATGTGGCGCTGCTGATCTGGGGGAAGTCCGATGGAGTGGGGAGCTTGGAGGAGGCGATCGACCAGGTGCGGGTGGTGATGCGCTCGCGGCGGCACGACGCGCCGGGGCAGCCGGACAGCTTTGTGGCCGAGACGAACCAGAGCTTTCTTTCCATTTGGGCGAAGCTGAGTGGAACGTTTTTTATGGTGGCAGTGGCGCTGGCATCGATCTCGCTGATTGTGGGCGGGGTGGTGATTATGAACATCATGCTGGTTTCGGTGACGGAGCGGACGCGGGAGATTGGGATCCGCAAGGCGCTGGGAGCACGCCCGGGAGATGTGATGCAGCAGTTTTTGATCGAGTCCTCGACGCTCTCTCTGGTGGGCGGGGCGATGGGCGTGGGGCTGGGAATCGCGGTGGCAAAGACGGTGACGATCATGATTGGAATGCCGAGCGAGGTGAAGCCGTGGACGGTGCTGGCGGGAGTGATCATGGCAGGCGCGGTGGGCGTGTTCTTCGGAGTGTATCCGGCACACAAGGCGGCGAAGCTGGACCCGATCCAGGCGCTGCGGTTTGAGTTGTAGAGAAAGGTTTCAAAGTTTCAAGGTTTCAAGGTTAAGAGCAAGAGCATTGGTGGGTGTGAGTGTGTTGCTTCCCACCTTAGCCGCAAAAGAGGCGGCGAAGGTGGGGCACCCGGCTTTGAGTTGTAGAGGAAATAGAGTTCGTATTGAAGGGCCCCTGAAATTGCTCGGGAGATTTGGGGGGAGCTGTCATTCCTCGCGGGGCTCGGAATGACAGCTTAAGAACAAAGGCAAGAACAACAGCGAGAGCAAGGGCAAGGGCGAGAGCAAGGGCAAGAGCAAGGGCAAGGGCAACAGCAAGGGCAAGGGCGAGAGTAAGGGCAAGGGCGAGAGCAAGGGCAAGGGCAAGAGCAAGGGCAAGGGCAACAGCAAGGGCAAGGGCGAGAGCAAGGGCAAGGGCAAGGGCGACTAACCCACTTCTGCCAAAGAAGGGCAGATATGGGGCACCATGGGTTGTAGAGGAGGGAGATGGCACGGCGCGGCGATTTTAGAGAAATCTTCCGGCTGGCGTTTGAGACGCTGGTGCGGAACAAGATGCGCTCGGGTTTGACGATCCTCGGAATTGTGATCGGCGTGGCGACGGTGATCACGATCTCATCGGTGGTGCGCGGATTGAACAGCAACGTGCAGAGCATGGTGCAGCAGATGGGATCGAACATCATCTTCGCATTCCACATGGACATGATGACCTTCGGGCATCCCTCGGCGGAGATGCTGAACCGCAAGGAGCTGACCTACGAAGACGCCGAGGCGATGAAAGAGCTGCCGCATGTGAAGGCCGTGGCTCCGGGAATTCGGCTTTTTCTGCCGCAGTTTGGGACGGGCAGCTATGTATTGAAGTATCAGGGGCACGCGGCGAAGAACACGATTCTGGAAGGCGACACGGCCGACTCGACGGAGGTGTTCGACTACACCCCGGCCAAGGGGCGCTGGTTTACCCAGATGGAAGACGAGCAGCGGATGCCGGTGATTGTGATCGGTCAGGACACGGCCGGCGCACTGTTCGCGGAGACCGAGCCCCTGGGTAAGGAGCTCAACATCGAGGGGCAACTATTTACCGTGGTGGGCGTGGCAGACAAGAAAAAGAGCGCGTTCAGCGGTGGGTCGAATCCGGAAGACAATATCGTGATGTTTCCCTACTTCACGTTTCGCAAGCTACATCCGGAGCTGAAGCAGAACTGGATTTCGATTAAAGCGACCTCGCAGCCGGATATGGCGAAGGCGGAGGATGAGGTTCGCGAGCTGCTGCGGCGGCGACGCAGGTTGAAGCCAGATCAGCCGGATAACTTCTCGGTGTTCAGCCAGGATTCGATTGTGCAGGTTTGGAAGCAGGTGACGGGAGGAGTGTTTATCTTTATGTTCGCCGTCTCCAGCGTGGCGCTGCTGGTGGGCGGCGTGGGAGTGATGAACATCATGCTGGTTTCGGTGACCGAGCGGACGCGCGAAATTGGGGTGCGCAAGGCGGTAGGCGCATGCAAGCACGATGTGCTCTTGCAATTCACGACCGAGGCGGTGGTGCTGACGGCGGTGGGCGGCGCGATGGGGATTCTGCTGGGCGGAGTGCTGACGTTTTTGATTGCAGCGACGGTGCCGGCGCTGCCGGCGACGATGAGCTGGCAGTGGACGGTGTTTGCGTTTGGAAGTTCGGGAGTGATTGGGCTGGTGTTCGGGATTTATCCGGCGTGGAAGGCGGCGAATTTAGACCCGATTGAGGCGTTGCGGTATGAGTAGAGACGGGCTGGCGGGTTGAGGTGCCTCTGAAGCCGCACGTGAGATTTGGGCGGGACGGGGATTCCTCGCGTAGCTCGGAATGACACCTCAAGAGCAAAGGCAAGAACAAGGGCAAGGACAAGAGCAAGAGCAAGAGCAACTACCCACACCGGCTAGAGGCGGTATGGGCACAAGGCTGGCGGGTTGAGGTGCCTCTGAAGCCGCACGTGAGATTTGGGCGGGACGGGGATTCCTCGCGGGGCTCGGAATGACAGCTTAAGAGCAAAGGGCACGGCCGAAGCCGTGCCCTTTGTGTTGCAGAACAAACTAGTCGTGGACGCCGTCCATGAAGGCGCGGAGTTTGCGGGAGCGCGAGGGGTGGCGCAGTTTACGTAGAGCCTTTGCCTCGATCTGGCGGATGCGCTCGCGGGTGACGGCGAAGGATTGGCCGACCTCTTCGAGGGTGTGCTCGCTGCCGTCTTCAAGGCCAAAGCGCATCTTGATGACCTTCTCTTCGCGCGGGGTGAGGGTGCGAAGGACTTGCGAGGTCTGGTCTTTTAGGTTGACGTTGATGACGGCCTCGGCGGGCGAGACGACGGCGCGATCCTCGATGAAATCTCCAAGGTGCGAATCTTCCTCTTCGCCGATGGGGGTTTCGAGGGAGATGGGCTCCTGGGCGATCTTCAGGACCTTGCGGACCTTGGCGACAGGGATGTCCATGCGGCGGGCGATCTCTTCGCTGGTTGGCTCGCGGCCGAGCTCCTGCACAAGCTGGCGGCTGGTGCGGATGAGCTTATTGATAGTCTCGATCATATGCACCGGGATGCGGATGGTGCGGGCCTGATCGGCGATGGCGCGAGTGATGGCCTGACGAATCCACCAGGTGGCGTAGGTGGAGAACTTGTAGCCGCGGCGGTACTCGAATTTGTCGACGGCCTTCATGAGGCCGATGTTGCCCTCCTGAATGAGGTCGAGGAACTGAAGGCCGCGGTTGGTGTACTTTTTGGCGATGGAGACGACAAGGCGAAGGTTGGCCTCGATGAGCTCGCGCTTGGCGTGCTCGGCATCCATGTCGCCTTGGATGATCTCGCGCTGGGTGCGCTTGAGCTCGGTGAAGACGGCTCCGGCTTCGACCTCGATGCGCTCCATGTCGGTGCGCACGGTGCGGATCTGCTTGCGGATTTCCTTCTTCTGCTCTTCGTTCTTGGTGAACTCGCAACGCTTCTCAAGGTTGAGGACCTGACGGTCGAGCGCCTTCATGTTTTCGACCGTTTTGTTGACGCGGTCGATGAGGCGCTTGCGCTCCTGGTTGGTGAAGCGCAGCTTGCGGATGGAGCGGCTGACCTCTACCTGAGCGCGGCCAAGACCCCAGTGCAGCTTGCGATGATCGCGCAGCTTCTTCTTGTCCTTGCCGGGAACTCCGACTTCTGCGAGCTTGACGGCGATGGCGAGGCCGCGTTTGTAGTGACGGCCCAGTTCGTCGATCTTGCCGGAGATTTCCTTGAGGCGGCTTTGCAGAACGTCGTCGGTGATCTCTTCCTCGTCGAAGACCACGACTTCCTTGACGGAGCGGACGCCGCGCTTGAGATCGTCGCCGATGGCGAGAACCTCGCGAATGACGATGGCGGAACGGGAGAGAGCCTTGAGGACGCGAATCTGTCCGCGCTCGATGCGCTTGGCGATTTCGACCTCGCCTTCGCGGGTGAGCAGGGGAACGGTGCCCATCTCGCGCAGATACATGCGGACGGGATCGTTGGTTTTTTCCAGGGCGCCGGGGGTGAGGTCGAGTTCGACGTCTTCCAGCTCCTCATCGGGATCAAACTTTTTTTCCGAGGGAAGCTTGGTGTCTTCCAGGACATTGATTCCCTGGGTTCCGATCATTCCGAGCAGGTCGTCAAGATCGTCGGCAGAGTTGATATCGTTGGGCAGGAGGTCATTCACCTCGTTGTAGGTGAGAAAACCTTTTTCTTTGCCTGTATCGATCAACTTCTGAATGTCTTCGTATTTATCGTCAAGAGCCAAGAGCAATTATCCTTCACTGGCGCCGTGGGCAGCCGGAAACTTCAGCGGCGGCGAGGTGGCCGCCAAACATCATCATTCGGCTTCGCCGGTCTGCAAGCACCGGAAAAATAAGCCGAAACCTCGAAAATTTTATCACGCAGCACACAAGAAAGCCCGCTCCGCTACGGGCAAGTCGCCATATGTGGGCGAGGAGGCCTAAAGCCTTAGATGGCGGAGGGTCGTCCCTAGTTTCGGGAACGTAGCTATTTTTGCATGACAAAGCGTTGGAATGCAAGGGAAAGCAGAGCGAGAGGAAAGAGGCAGGTGCGCGGATTCAGAGCAGGCCGGAGCGGTAGACGATCCACCAGCTTAGCCAGAGCGCAAAAAACATCTCTGCGACGGCCCAGCCGAAGGGCAGGAAGTAGCCGACGAGGCTGAGAATCGTGAAAAGAACCCAGAAAATTTTGCGGTTCGTGGAGTCCATGCCTGATTGTACGGGAAACTCCGGCGCAGGCAGGAGGATTCATGTGCATGCAAACTCGGGAAATGCTGGAGGGTGACAACTTTAGCGCGGCTGCAGTTCTCTAATCCGAAGGTGTTTTATAGGGAGAATGCCATGGCACTTAGAGAATTTAAACGCGAGCCAGAGCCATCCGTAGAGCAGCGCAGTTTTTCAACGCCGGATGAGACACGCAAGTTCGACCGTGGAAAGGTGGATGTGGTTTCCGTGGGAGGAGTGACCTTTGGTCGTGCGGTCTTCCAGCCTGGCTGGCGGTGGTCCACCAGCATGAAATCAATCGCGCAGACAGCAAGTTGCGAGGTGTCACACTTGAGTCTTCATATCTCCGGGCGGCTGCACGTGCTGATGGACGACGGAAGAGAGTACGAATTTGGCCCCGGCGAGATCAGCGAGATTCCGCCCGGCCATGACGCATGGGTGGTGGGCAGCGAGGCGGTGGTTGTGATCGATATTTCCGGGATGGAGAACTACGCGAAGAGGAAGTGAGACAGCTTACACGCCTACCGCATGGCGAAGAGCGCGGTCTACCTCTTGCTTTTCCTGCATGAGCCGGGCGACGGCTAGAGGGTCTTTGTTGCGCTCGGCTTCGGCGATCTGGCGGCGGAGTTCGCGCTGGCGATGCTCAAGCTGACGACGGCGCAGGGCTTCGATGGCTCCGTGGAGAAGCTCGGCGGTGAGCGGCTCGTGCTCCTGCATGACAACGGACATGAAGAGGGCGCGATCGTCGTCGGGGAGCGGGAGGGCCATGAGGTCGGCTCCTTCGGCGAGGGCGTGGAGAATGACGTCGATGAGGGCTTCGGCGCGCAGACCTTTGTGCAACTGCTCGGCAGAGAGTGTGTAGTAGGCCTGCTCGGCGGGGTTGTAGACCTGCTCCTGGCCGTTCTCATCCTGGAAGGTGAAGGCAAGCTCGCGGCCGGAGGCGAGTGCCTGCAGAAGGACGCGCTCGGCTTCGGTGAGAGCTGCAAGGGGCGCGGGCGCGAGCTTGGTTGAGGTGCGCGCGCCGGCAACATGACGAAGCTCCTGGCGCAGAACGGCGGAGTCGATCTGCAATTTTTGCGCGACATCGGCGGCGAGCTCGTCGCGGACGATGCGGCTGGAGATGCGCTGAATGTGGGGGAGGAGATAGTTGACGGCTTTGACCTTGCCCTCGGCGGTGCGCGGAAATTGGGCCTGGGCGCGCTCGATGAGGTAGTCGAAATATTTCTGCGAAGCCTGAAGGATTGCGCCGTAGGCAGCGGCTCCCTTGCGGCGCACGAAGAGGTCGGGATCAAAGCCCTGCTCAAGGGTGACGATGCGGATCTCGAAGTCCTCGCTGACGAGCAGGGCGAGAGAGCGCTCGGCGGCGGCAGCCCCGGCGGTGTCCGGATCGAAATTTACGACAATCTTTTTGCTGAAGCGGGCGAGCAGGCGGGCCTGGGGCTCGGTGAAGGCGGTGCCGCTGGAGGCGATGACGTTGTGGTATCCGGCGTTGAAGACGGAGATGCAGTCCATCTGTCCTTCGACGAGGATGATGTAGTCGAGACGGCGGATTGCCTCTTTGGCGAGGTGGAGATTGAAGAGCACGCGCGACTTGCTGTAGATGGGCGTCTCGGGCGAGTTGAGGTACTTGGGGCCGGATTTGTCATCGGTGACTTTATTTCCAAAAGCAAGGGTGCGTCCGGTGAAGGCGATGACCTTGCCGCTCTCATTGCAGATGGGGAAGACGATGCGGTTGCGGAACTTGCTATAGAGCGAGGCAGGCGCGGGCTTGGCAGCCGGGTACGCGGCAACGGACGCCGCTCCGGCCGCGGGCGCTTGGCCGGCTGCGGGCGCTTGCTCTTTCCAACTGAAGAGGCCGCTTTCGCGGAGGGTGTCCTCGTCGGCCATGCCTTTGAGCTTGTCCCGGAGAAGGAAGCCGGATTCGGGGGCGAAGCCGATGCGGAAGCGCGCGATGGCTTCGTCGTTGAGGCCGCGTCCGTGGAGATACTCGCGGGCGGCTGCAGCTTCGGGACGACGGAGCTGCTCCTGGAACCAGAGGCAGGCGGCCTCGTGAAGATCGAGCAGGAGGCCGCGGGTTCGGGCCTCGCGAGCTTCCTGGGGCGAGTTGAACTGGGCCTTGGGCGCGGCGATGCCGAGCTTCTGGGCGACGGCGCGGACGGCCTCGGGAAAGGTGATGTTCTCGATTTTCTGGACGAAGGTGAAGACGTCTCCGGAGACTCCGCAGCCGAAGCAGTGAAAGTACTGGCGGCTGGCGTGGACGGAGAACGAAGGAGTTTTTTCGCCGTGAAAGGGACAAAGGCCGGAGTAGTTCTGGGCTCCCGCTTTGCGCAGCTTTACGTACTCGCCGATGATGCGGACGATATCGGCCTGCTGCTTGACGGTATATGCGAAGTCTCCGGGGTCAGCCATAGTACTAGTGTGCCCGATTGCGGGGAATGGGCGGAGAGGATTGCTCTGTATCTTTGTGGAAAAGCTGTGGGGAAGGACGTTTTGGCCTGGCTCCAGGTGTGGGAAATGCGGCGCGAGTGGAGCAGGGGCCTAGAAACCTACATTCGCCAACACAAGGTGCTGCGGATCAACAGCACGCCCGTACGCTCCAGCAGGACCTGTAGCTTGCGCGCTACCCACTCCGGATATCGGCGGCGCAGCTGGACTACCTGCTCCTGCCAGCTCCGGTGTCGTCAGGCGCGGACTGTTCGCCGGACGGCGGCTGCGCTCGGCAATCCCGGCAATGCCTTGCTCGCGATAGCGCTTGATCCACAGCCGCCCGGTCGGAGACGACACCCCAAACTCCTCACACAGCGCCGTCAGCGACTTCTGACGATGATGGCTCGAACGCTACCACTTTTCCCTCGGTTTTATGGAGTAAGCGATGCCGAGAACAAGGCGCGCGTGGCTCTGACCGGAATCCGCAAAGTGAGTACGGAGAAAATCGAGTTTGGCACGAAAGGCCCAACGCGGATTCAATCTGATGTCCGCACCGCCGCCAAGCTCCCATGTAAAGGCATTATCCGAAGAAGAGATACTCCCAGCGTTTACGCTTTGGAGCTTCGAGTTGATATGGGATACTCCGAACTGCGCTTCGAGAAATGGCAAGAGGGAACGTAAACTGCCCCACGATGCGCCGCACGGTCCTTTATCGGACTTGTTTTTAAACACATGTGGGAAATAGATGCGCGGACCTACAATAAAGTCTTGCAGGTGAGTATGCACGGAAGTCAGGCCTACTTGCGAAAGTTCAAAAACACCGAGATTGGACGTATCCCACCCGCTGTCGTAGTCAAAGGCAATCGAAACTGGACGCACCACGAGCAGTTCGCCACCGACGTTGAAGCCATTCAGTCCTTGATAGCCAGTGATGTGCGTATAACCGGCGTTGAATCCTGCGTTTGATAAGATCTGCGCGGATGCAGCCAGGCACAGAACAACCACGAGCAATATCGGGCCAACAAATTTCCTCATCGTGCTTTCCTTTCTCTTTCGTTTGAGCCACCACCCATTGAGATAGGCATGAGATAACCCCTTGCAAGGAGGGGTTGCCATACCGATGCACGCGCTGTTTCGCTTCGAGTTCCAAATTGGGAATGTTTTTGCGCCGTCGAGAGAAGCGCGCACGCGGATATGGGAGCTGCGGGTTGGCACGTGCTGATGTGTGAGGGTGCCAGGGCGGTTCCACAGAAGGTGTACACCGTCAAAGGCAGTTCGAGGCAGAAGAGACTCTGGGGCGGCATTGCAGATTTGGGCGGTGCGGGGATTCCTCGCTGCGCTCGGAATGACAACCTAAAGGCAAGAGCAGTATCGGGCTACGGCAACCAGGGAGTGCTCCAGGTGAAATCTTCGGGAAGGGTTATGCGTAAGGCGGCGAAGTTCCTCGGCTGAGGCTTGCAGCTTAATCCCTACACTTTTAATTCGACTTCGGTGGCTCCGGCGCCGCCTTGGTTTTGCGGGGGCTCGGTCACGCCGATTACCTGGGGGTGGGTTTTGAGGTATTCGCGGAGGGCGCGGCGGAGAATGCCCATACCGGAGCCGTGGACGATGCGTATGTGGGAGAGTCCGGCGAGGAAGGCGCGGTCTACGAATTTCTCGACCTCAGCGGTGGCTTCATCGACATTGCGGCCGATGACGTTGAGTTCGGCGGAGGCGGGGGCGTCTTCGTCGCGGAGGCGGACGTTGATGCCTTTACTGCGGGCAGCGTGGACGGGATTGGAAGGATTGGCGGCGGCCTGGGTAACAACGGCGGCGATGTCGTCGAGGGGAACGCGCATCTTCATGGGGCCGACCTGGACTTCGAGGGCTTCGCCTTCGAGTTTGCGGACGACTTTGCCGGTGCGTCCGATGGACTTGAGCTGGACGGTATCGCCCTCGGAGACGCGGGCGACGACGTGAGGGCGGGCGTTCTGGTCGCCGCGGTCGGCTCCGGTAGTGTGGGCGACAACGGTTTGATTGAACTGCTCGCGGAACTCGCGGCGGGCCTTGGCGATGCGGCGCTCGGCCTCTTTGCCGAGCTTCTGGGCGGCGGCGCGGTCCTGCACGGCGGCGACGGCCTCGCGGGCGTGGTACTCGAAGTCGCGCATGAGCGAGTCGAGCTTCTTTTCTAAATCACGAATCTTTTCGCGCTGTTCTTTGAGGCCTTCGGCTTCGAGGCGGCTGCGCTCGCGGGCGACTTCCTGCTCACGCTGGCGGAGGTGAAGGCGCTCGGATTCGAGCTGGCGGAGATCGGAGTGGAGGCGGTCGAGAAAGGCGGCGATGTCCTGGGTCTGGGTGCTGAGACGGCGGCGTGCATCGGCGATGATCTGGGGATTGAGGCCGATCTGCTGCGCGATGTTGATTCCAGCAGAGGCTCCGGGGACGCCGACGCGAAGCTCGTAGGTGGGCGCGAGAGTTTTTTCATTGAAGCCGACGGCGGCGTTGAGGACTCCGGGGGAGTTGGCGGCGTAGATCTTGAGCGCGGTGTGGTGGGTGGAGATGATGGTGAGCGCCTGGGCTCGGCGGAAGTGCTCGGCGATGGCGACGGCGAGCGCGGCTCCCTCTTCGGGATCGGTGGCGGAGCCGAGCTCGTCGAGCAGAACAAGCGAATGGGCGGTGGCGGTGTGGGAGATGAAATCGATGTTGGTGACGTGCGCGGAAAAGGTGGAGAGATTCTGCTCGATGGATTGCGAGTCGCCGATGTCGGCAAGGACGGCGTCGCAGATGGGGAGGTCGGCGCGCTCGGCGGGGACGGGGATTCCGGCCTGGGCCATGAGGACAAGCAGGCCAACGGTTTTGAGCGCGACGGTTTTGCCGCCGGTGTTGGGGCCGCTGATGATGAGCTGACGGTGGCCGGCGTCCATCTCAAGGGTGAGCGGAACGACGGACTTGCCGCGCGAGCGAAGATTGCGCTCCATGACAGGGTGGCGGGCGTCGATTAGGATGAGGGAATTTGCGCTTGGGGAGCAAAGACCCATATCTGCTGACTGCGGCAGATGTGGGGCGTCTCCTTGTTCCCCACATTCGCCAACAAAGGGCGGATGTGGGCCACCCGCTTGTTCCCCAGATTCGCCAACAAAGGGCGGATGCGGGCCACCCGCCTCGGGCAGCAGGCGGACGCGGGTGCAGTGGTACTGGTCGGCGAAGCGGGCTTTGGCGAATTGCAGCTCGAGCTCGCGGAGGACTTCGACAGCGATGAGGATGGCCTCGGATTGCTGGCCGAGGCGGGCGGTCATTTCGACGAGGATGCGGTGGATCTCGCGCTGCTCGTCTTCGAGGAGGCGGACGAGTTCGTTGTTCTGCTCGATGGTTTCAAGGGGCTCGACGAAGACGGTCTGGCCGCTGGAGCTGGCTCCGTGGACGACGCCGTGGACGCGGCGCTTTTGCTCGGTTTTGACGGGGATGACGAAGCGGTCGCCACGGATGGTGACCAGCTCGTCCTGGAGGGTGTCGCCTTCGGAGAGCCGGCGGAGATAGCTGCGAAGAGAGTTCTGGATTCCACGGCGCTGCTTTTCAATCTCTCGGCGGATTCCAGCGAGGGCGGGCGAGGCGTTGTCGTCAAGGGTGCCGTCGGGCGCGAGCTTGTTGGCGAAGTAGCGGAGGAGCGGGGTGAAGTCGGCGATGGCGGAGCTGAGCTGCTCGATGGCGGGCCAGGGCGTTTCGCAGCCGGGTGCGCGGCAACCGACGCCGCTCCGGCCGCTGGCACTCGGCTCTTTCATCGCCTGCGGCGGATGGGCGACGGCTTCGCGCCACTCGGCGGCACGATCGATGAGGAGGATGATGTCGCGGAGCTCGGTGGTTTCCAGAGTGGCTCCGCTGATGCGGGAGCGGAGGACGAGCTGGCGCGGGTCGGTGAGGCCACCGAAATCGAAGCGTCCGCCGGCGCGGAAGAAGGCACGCACCTCGTCGGTGAGTTGCTGCTGGCGCTCGATCCAATCGGAATCGGTGGTGGGCGCAAGGGAATCCACCGCCTGCTGGCCGAGTTCGCTTTGGCAGCAGCCACGCACGATCTCGCGGAGGCGGTCGAACTCAAGCGCGGTGGCGCTGGTGTGAAGGAGCGGGTTGGGCATGAGAGTCGTTCTTATTATCGCAGAGGGAGAGGCGGCCACGTGCTGATGTGAGAAGCCACTTCAGGTGGGGTGACTGCTTCCCGTCTGAGCGTGGGGCATTCCGCGGGACGTGGAAGACGCTGGTTGAAGTGCTCTGGGCGGGGTTGCATATTTGAGCGGCGCGGGGATTCCTCGCGGAGCTCGGAATGACAACGAGGGACAAATACAAGAGCAACGACAAGAACAACGACAAGAGCAATGGCAAGAGCAACGACAAGAACAACAGCAAGAGCAATGGCAAGAGCAACGACAAGAGCAACGGCAAGAACAACGGCAAGAACAACGGCAAGAGCAACTCCTCAGTGGAGCACTGCTCCCATCGCGGTCAGGATAACGCCTGCTACGCCAAAGATGATTCCTGCTATCCAAAAGGGGCGACGGCGAGTGAGGAGCGTGATGGAGCAGATGACGAGGCCCACCTCCAAGAAAGTTTCGCCAAGGTCGTAGCGGTTGGCGCGATGGGTGAAGAGATCGACCTCGGCCTCCAGCCCCTTCGCCTCTTCCTGAATCTTCTCCTGGTCGCCCCTGGACTTTTCGATTGCCGCTTCATTCTTTTTGAGCAGCGCCTGGGCTCCGGCGGCATCCTTTAACGGCAGCACCTTCAGGAGTTCGTCCATCTGTTCCATGGTGTTGCGGCGGATGTACTTTGCCTGATAGTAGCCCCACTGGTCGGTGGCCTTGTTCTGCAGAAGGACCTCTTCGGTGTGGGCGCGATGACTTAGCAGCGCGGCTATGGCCACCAGTACGGCGAGGACCGCCATGGTGAAGCTGACCGGGGCTAGTTTGGACTCGCGGCCGTGCTCGGCGGATTCCTGCAATTCTTCCATTTCGTGTTCGCTGCTCATCGGTTCTCTCTTGTCTTGACGGTGATAGTGATAATTTACGGTGAGATCGGCGTTGGGCGCTAGTGCGGGCAGAGTGGACGCGATCTCACGCTTGCTCGTTTCAGTCTTGCTTTTCGAGCTCTCGTTGCGCCGCGGCCAAAGCGCGGCGTTTTTCCGGGCTCACTTCAGGATAAGTCAGCTTCATATCCTTCAGGGCGTGGACAATCACGGAAGAGACAACCAGCCGCGTGAACCACTTGTTGTCCGCAGGAACCACGAACCAAGGCGCATGTTTGCCGGATGTGTGCCGGATCATGTCCTCATAGTTCTGCTGGTAGTCGTCCCAGAACCGGCGCTCGTGTACATCGGAGGCGGAAAATTTCCAGTTCTTTTCGGGCTCCTCAAGACGGGCGAGGAAGCGGCGCTTCTGCTCCTCCTTACTGAGGTGGAGGAAGAACTTGCGAATCGCGATTCCGTTACTCGTGGCGTAACGCTCGAAGGCGGAGATGTTCTCAAAGCGCTGCTTCCAGAGATTGCCCTTGAGGCAAGGGGCCGGCAGACGTTCGGCCTCGAGCAGTTCCGGGTGTACGCGTAAGACAAGAACCTCTTCGTAGTAGGAACGGTTGAAGATCCCGATTCTGCCGCGCGCGGGCATGTTCTTCGAGCTTCGCCACATGTAGTCGTGATCGAGTTCTTCGATGGAAGGCTGCTTGAACGAGAAGACCTGGCAGCCTTGGGGGTTTACACCGCTCATGACGTGCTTGATGGTGCTGTCCTTTCCCGCCGCGTCCATGGCCTGAAAGATCAACAGCAACGCCCAGCGATCCTGTGCGTAGAGCATGTTCTGCAACTCGGCCAGCTGTTGTGTGGAACGCTGCAACAACACGTCGGATTCCTTTTTGAACTCCTTGGGAAGTCCGGCGGTATCGCCCGGATCGAAATCCTTGAGACGGAACTTCTTGCCCTCATCGACTCTGTAGAGAGTGGCCAGCGATCGCAGCTTCTTCTCCAGCTTCATGCGGCGGTTCTCCTTGGATGCCATTGCGCGAACAAATCTAATCGCGGCCTTGCTCGCGCAAGATCTGCTCGACCCGTTGCAGGTCGGCTTCGGTGTCCACGCCTACGGTGTCGAACGGCGTGCAGGCAGCATAGATGTCAACGCCGTGATCGAGGAAGCGAAGCTGCTCAAGCCGCTCGCTGCGCTCCAGCTCGGACTCTGGCCAGAGACAGAACTGCTCAAGGGCCTTGGGAGTGTACGCGTAGAATCCCAGATGCTTGAAGTAGTGCAGATCGCCGCGAAAATCGCGATCGAAGGGGATGGTTGCGCGAGAGAAGTAAAGAGCCCGCCCGTTGAGTGCGGTCACGATCTTCACCGCGTTCGGATTATTCACATCCTCGGGCGGGCAGGGCGTGTAGACGGTTCCGACCTCCACTCCCGGCTTCATGACGGAGAGCAGCGCGTCGAGATGCTCGGGGCGGGCGAGCGGTTCATCGCCCTGAACGTTTACGTAGATGTCGGCAGGCACGCTTTGTGCGACCTCGCGAACGCGGTCGGTGCCGCTGCGGCACTCCTCAGAGGTCATGCGCGCCTTCCAGCCGTGGCGCTGGCAGAGCGCGAAGATCTCATCCGAGTCGGTGGCGACGATGACGTCACTAAGTCCACGACAGGCGCAGGCGGCTTCGTAGACGCGTTGGATCATCGGCTTGCCAAGTATCTCGCGAAGAGGTTTGCGCGGCAGGCGAGTGGAGGCGATGCGGGCGGGAATAATGGCGACAGCTTTCATCGATTCAGTTTCAAGTTTCAGACGGGAACTTTCAAGTGCAAAGAGAAGGCGGGAGCTGGTGGGCTCCCGCCTTGACGCGCTGCTGAGTTAGCGCTGATCCGGGCTGTTGGAATCCGGGCTGTTCGGGGCCGTGTTGTTCGGTGGCGGCCCGGGCTCCCGCGGATTGGAGGACACAGGCTCGGACATAGCTGCCGGGGGGGCGCCCTGATTCATCGGCGTCCTCTGCTGTGCGGCGATGGCTTCGCCGTTCACCACCAGATCCACGCGACGATTCATCTGGCGTCCTTGCGGCGTGCCGTTGCTGGCGACGGGGTTTGAGGGACCGAAGCCCTGCGCAGTGACGTTGTTGACGTTGACTCCCTGCGCAATCAGGAAATCGCGTACCGCGGCGGCGCGACGCTCGGAGAGTTCCTGGTTATGTTCCGGGGTTCCGGTCGAGTCGGTGTAGCCCTCGATCTTCAGTTTCAAGTCAGGATAGGCTTCGATGATGCCGGCAACCTTGGCGAGGCGCATCTTTGCCCCCGGCTTGAGGGTGGCCTGATTGGTGTCAAAGAGCACGTCGCTCATGTTCACGATCAAACCACGTGCGGTGTCCTGAGTTTGCAGCACCTGGTTGAGCTGGGCGAGCAGCCGCTGCCGCATCTGCTCCTTCTCCTGCTCGGCTGCCTGGGCGCGTTGCTCGGCGGTTTGTGCCTGCGCCTGCGCGGTCTGTGCCTGGGCCGCTAGTGCCTGTTGTTGCGCCAGAGCTGCCTGACGGGCGGCTTCGGCTTGCTGCTGCGCCTGCAAAGCCTCGGCCTTTGCCTGCTCGGCTGCCTGACGCTCCTGTTGAGCCTCTTGCGCAGCCTGCTGGGCCTCCAAGGCCTGCCCGCGTGCATCCTGGGCGCGCTGTTGCTCCGTCAGCGCTTGCTGTTGCGCCAACTGAGCTTGCTCCTCGGCCGCCTGCTGCCGGGCCGCCGCCTGTGCGTCGGCCTTCCTGCGAATGGTCAAGACGCGGGCGTCCTCGGCAGCCTCGGCGGCCCCGCGCGCTACGGTGCCAATCGCGGAGGTGGACTTTCCATTGCGATAAGTCTTCGTCAGCGCGATCCAGTTGCTGCTGGGCGCGCGACATCACTTCCGGTGCATACTGCTGGGCCCCGGTCGCCTGCGCGATCGCCACTGCGTTACGAGCTTCGAGCAGGGTCAGAGGAATTTCCCTCTTCTGCTGAGGGCTGAGGTTGGTCGCCGGAAGCTGATTGCTGGCGAGGTCCACGGTGTACTCGCCTTTTTCCGTGGCGTCATAGCGGGCGCTTATGGGCTGCGGCCGAGCCCTTGGTGTCTTTGCGTAGCTCGTTCTCAAGTACGGTCATGTTGCTTGGGCGAGTCACGGCGAAATAGGGTTCGGCGGTGACGATCATTCCGAATGCCTGGAGATTCGTGGTGAACGTGAATGTGAACCTCGTGCTTGTCATTGGGCATGACCTCGCCCAGGTTCGCCGGGCGTCCCTCGGGCGTGATTGCCCAGAGGACATAGGTGAGATACTCCGGCCCGTAGTAGTTGGCGTTGCGAACATCTTTGAACTCTGCGTTGATCTCAGTCCGCTCCGGCTTTGCTACTCACCTTGGCTTCGCCGGAGCCGTCCTGCATCAGACTGGTTCCCCGGAAGTCGATCTTTGTCGAGCATGCGATGACGATAGTTGACCGCGTCCACGGTGCGTGAGACTACGTTGACCCGGTACACGGGTGTTTTGTCCATCGGCGTTACACCGGTGGTTTGATAATCCTGTGCGGCGAACGCGAGAGTACAAAGTGAGAGACTCGCGGCTAGTAGAAACCTGCGCATACATCTCCTCTTGAGGTAACTTGCCTCTGGATTTTGTCCTTCCATCTCTTACTCTTACAAGATGAAGGTTTACCCGGAGTGCGTTGCATGAGCAAGGGACAGAGATGCAGAGGCCACACAGCATCCTGCTCGCGGCAGCACCTCTCATTCATTCACGTCTTATAGAACCATTTGTAGAACCATGAACGCGTGGGGTGCATCTGATAACTGGCCCATGTGTACGTTGATTGCGGGGCGGAGGATCTTTGGTTTGGCAACCATCACTTCTCTTACGGCGCCGGTTTATTCTGGGGCAGCTCTGCTGCAACAATTTCAGCAGGTACGTTCCACAACACTACGTCTTGCCGGTCCGTTGTCTGCCGAGGATGCGATGGTGCAGTCGATGCCCGACGCGAGTCCGGCAAAGTGGCACATGGCACATACGACCTGGTTTTTCGAAACGTTCATTCTCACCGGGCAACTCGACGGATATCAGGTCTTCAATCCCGAATATCGCCTGTTATTCAATTCGTATTACAAAACTCTTGGGAGCCATCCGTTGCGGCAACAGCGGGGAACGTTTTCGCGGCCGTCGCTCAGCAACGTGTCTGCGCTATCGCGCGCACGTGGACGAGGCGATGCATCGGTTGCTGCACTCTGAGCGGTCGCAAGAAGTTCTGGCTCTTGTCGAACTCGGCATTCACCACGAGCAGCAGCACCAGGAGCTGATCCTCACCGATATTCTGCACGCTTTCTGGACGCAGCCATTGCGCCCGGCGTACGCTCCTGCGCTGGAGGAAATCAGCTCGGGTGCTTCTGAAACATCCGCGCCAGCAAGAACTGCGCTGCGCTGGATTGCGCATCTCGGCGGCACGGAAGAGATCGGCGCGGCCGACGAAGGCTTCGCCTTCGACAACGAGCGGCCCCGGCATGCTGCGCTGCTGTTGCCTTACCGCCTTGCGTCACGGCTGGTCACCAACGCCGAGTATCTCGAGTTCATCGATGACAAGGGTTATCAGCGTCCTGAGCTGTGGCTCTCCGACGGGTGGGATACGGTGTGCCGCGAGGGTTGGCAGGCACCTCTGTATTGGGAGAGTGCGGATGAGGGATGGCGCACATTCAGCTTGCATGGAGTGAGTGCGGTCGATCCCGCGGCTCCCGTCACGCCACGTGAGTTACTACGAGGCGGATGCATTCGCCCGCTGGTCCGGCGCGCGGCTTCCGCTGGAGAGCGAATGGGAGCAGGCGGCCAAAGGATCGCGCGATCAGCCGGGAATTTGCTTGAGGGCTGGAGCTTCGAATGCGCGTCCATGCGAAGTCCACGCCGACGCAGAAGATCAGCTTTCGGTGACTGCTGGGAGTGGACGGCGAGCGCCTATCTCGCCTATCCGGGCTTTCGTCCCGGCACCGGGCGCGGTCGGCGAGTACAACGGAAAGTTCATGTGCAATCAGTTCGTCCTGCGCGGAGGATCGTTCGCCACCTCTGCGTCGCACCTTCGCGCATCTTATCGCAATTTCTTTCCGCCCCATGTGCGCTGGCAATTCATGGGCATCAGGCTGGCAAGGAATGAACGCTAATTCGCGAGCGCTCTCGCTGGACGGCAATGCACGCGAGGTGCTCCAAGGGCTTACCTCACGGCCCAAGCAGTTGTCTCCAAAATTGTTTTATGACGCCGCCGGCTCGGCACTGTTCGAGCAGATTACCGAGCTGCCGGAGTACTATCTCACCGACGACCGAGCAGGCCATCTTCGAGCGCTATGCGCCGCGATATGGTTGCTCAGCCGGAGGGGCTTCCACCATCATCGAGCTCGGGGCCGGAACCGCCAAGAAGACCATGCTGATTCTGCGCGCCGCGCTGGCTGCGCACGAAGCGGTGAGGTTTATTCCGCGTTGATGTTTCCAGTTTTGCGCTGGACGAGGCGTGCCGCCGCGTGCGCAGGGAGCTGCCGCAGGTTTCAGTGCAGCCGCTGGTGATGGATTACACGCGGCATTCCCTCGCACAGGCCCCCGCACTGTCTGCCGCACCGGCACAGCTCCCCGGACGCAAGCTTGTTCTGTACATCGGCTCCAGCATCGGAAATTTTGAGCCGATGGCGGCGAGTGCGCTGCTACGGCGGCTGCGCTCCTCGCTTGCAGCCCGGAGACTCTCTGCTGCTCGGCACGGACATGCGCAAATCTGCCAACGTGTTACTGCCTGCCTATGACGACGCTTCCGGAGTCACCGCGCAATTTAACCTGAATATTCTGGCGCGCATCAACCGCGAGTTTGACGCTGACTTCGATCTGGATCGGTTTCGTGCACTGTGTCACGTGGAATGAGCGCGACTCCCGCATCGAGATGCACTTGATGAGCCGCATCCATCACTTCGTCAATATCAGAGGCGTTGGAGATCTCGATTCCGTTCCTCTCGGGAGAGACGATTCACACCGAGAACAGTTACAAGTTCACACCGGGGATGATTGAATCCATGGCCGCAAATGGCGGCTTCCGCATCGAGCAAAGTTGGAGCGACGAGCGCAAATGGTTCACGGTTACGCTGCTTCGTGCGGAGGGCTGACTGCCGGCGATTACTTTTTCTCGTCCGGATGTTTCATCTTCCAAAGAATCTGGCGCATCATGCCGAGCCAGAGCTCGGCATCGGCTTTCTCCAGGTTCAAGCGGCGAAAGAGGCGACGGAGTTTTTCCCGGGCTGCAGGCTCTGCTGGTGATTGCACGTATCCGCTGATGCAGAGCGCTTCGAAGAGGACGTTGCGGTGATGCGCTCGATTTCCGCGGCGTTCGCCAGGCGTTTGCCCGCTCGATGGCGCGGCGGTCGCGCTGGGCCGCGGGCCAACTCGTAGAGGCATACGGCAACCGCCTGACCGAGGTTCATCGAGATGTGCTCGTCGCGGGTAGGGATGCGCATGAGCCAATGGCAATGGCTGAGGTCTTCGTTGGATAAGCCGAATTTCTCTGAACCGAACAGCAGCGCAACCGGAGCCGCCGCGAGTCCCTGACGCATGAGTTCCGCGCCTTGCTCAAGGGCGTGCAGCGGATGTTGAAGTTCGCGCTCGCCCACGGCGGAGGTGCCAACCACCAGGCTGCAGTCCGCCACGGCTTCAGCCACGCTGCCGAATACCTGCGCATTCAGCAGCACTTGCGAGGCGCCGACAGCGGAGCGCGCGCCGAGGTAGGAAGGCTCCCACGGGGTGACCAGGCGAAGGTGCTGGAAGCCGAAGTTACTCATGGCACGCGCAGCCGCGCCGATGTTCAGGGGATTGCGCGAGCGCACCAGCACCACGCGCAATTGATCGAACCATGGCTCACGACCAGCGATGCGGCGACTTGTCCAGAGAGCCTCCTCGGATGCAGTGGCAATAAAAGATTGTAGCCCGAGCTGGCCCGTGATTCGCGAAGCGGCACTTCACTCTCAGAGCTTTGCTTGGTGTCTCCGGCGCGGGATACTCCGGCAGCTTGTCTTTGTTCGAGGTCTGGCGCTTCACTTCCAGATCGTCAAAGAGAATGGAAGGCGCGACGACGCTGTGCGGAACCGGCTGGATTTCGTTGTCCACGTAGTGATCGTTGCCTGCCGCCACAATGTTGCTGCGCATGGAGCGCTGGTCAAGATCGCCGAACAGTGCGCCGCGCACCAGTTCCTCATGGCCATCCTTCGTCCAGACCCGATAGAGCAGGCGCGGCGCTGCGAGTCCCGCCCATGGTCTTGGCATAGTAGCCATATTCCAGGCCGCGGTCTTTGCACAGTGCGATCAACTTTTTCTTCAGTTCCTCGGGAGTAGCGGCGTCGCTGGACTGCACCACGAGATTTCCCAAGCCCGGTGCGGGCCAGCTCAGCGGCAAAGCTTGCGCGCCCGTGGCCGTTGGAGGAGGGGAAGTCGCGAATCGGCTGACGGCCCAGCAGGAAGTTGACCAGAACGCCTTTTTCAACCAGCGGAACGCGCTGGGCCTTGACTCCCTCATCGTCCACGTCATAGTGGCCGAGCAGAGCGGTGCCTTCCAAAGCGGCGAGGGTCGGGTCGTCGGCCAGGCTCAGGAAATCCGGCAGCACGCGTGTCTTGTAGCTGCTGGCAAACTGCCCACGCACGCGCGCATTCTGCCCAAGCTCCGGTTTTCTGCCCAGCAGGTTATCGCCGATGAGTGCGGCGAAGATGGTCGAAGAAGAGTCAGCCGACAGCAAGACCGGGCCGTGATAATCTTCGTCCGCCAGCGGGGCTTCGCGAAGCTGCTTCAGTGACGCGAGCAGGGTTGAAGCGCGATCCTGAAACTCAGCAGGCTTGGGAAGATCCTGGAACGACTTGGCGGTGAACTCAGCGGAGCGCTCCAAGCGCATTCCGTCATCGGCCTGAGTGTTGCCGCCGATCAACATGCGGTAGAGCTCCTCTCCGCTGCGCACCACGGTTCCTTCCGAGTTCAGGTAATAGCGATTCACGGCCTTAAAGCTGAGCGACGGCCTCGAAGGATTGCACTTTCGGGTCACGCGAGTAAATGCCAGAGGCGTCGCGCAGCATCTTGAGCCAGGGCTCGTGCTCGACCTTGAGTTCGACCACCGGCTGCAACGATTGCACGGGCTCGGCGTGGGCAAAGTCATCGACGGGATGGTCGATGGTCAGCTGTTTCAAGCGGGCCTGCTTTTCGGTCAGAGCCTCTACGGCCTGCTTGTAAGCTTTGTCGGTTGCGCTCCAGATCTGAAAGCGGAAGGCGCGCTCATCGCTGTCAAGCGGAACAATCTCGACTGCGCCACCGCCGTGAGCACTTGAATTGTCCTGCTTGTAATCGCCAAGCCTTACCTGCACCAGCAGGAAGCGAATCCGCGTATGGGTTTCCGAACGCAGGCCTCCAAGCGCGGCGTCCGCATCCCAGCTATCCAGATCCACGACGCGGTAGTCGATGAAATACGGCGCGGAGATGTTCTCCAAGCCGAAGCCTGGATTTGGAGCGGTCCATCTCCGCGCGCAGGCTGCGCAGGACCGGATCCCCTGCGTCCTGCAGAGGAGCGGCGGCAAAGGCGACGACGGCACACAGAAGCACGGCCAGCAACGAGATCAATCTCTTCAGAATCGTTTTCATTATTGCTGAACCCCTGATTGCCGCGGAACTCCCGCGCGAGTTGGCGTCCCGGCCTCTGGGTCAAATCCCGGTGGCGGCAGGATGGGCAGCCGTTCGTTGGAGTGAGCTTTCTTCTGGACTTCAATTTCGGAGAACAAGATTGCCGGAGCGGCGGCAGAAACTGCAACTCCGCCGGACTCTGCGCCGCATACTCCGTTAAAAACCGAAGTGGTATCGCCAGTAACAACGATGCGGCCCATGGCGGCCAACGGCGTGCCTACGATATCGACGCCTCGGACGAGTTGATCGGGGCGTCCGTCGGGATAGACGCGCCACACCATGACGGGAAGAACCTGGAAGGCCTGAGGCGAGGCGCGCTGGGTGAGGGTGAAGCCACCCTGAATGTCCTCGAAGTAGAGCCCGTAGGGCTTGCCCTGCTTCTTGACTTCATCCAGCAGCTTCTGCCGAAGTTCGGAGTCCTTCACCGTGTTGGTCGAGGTTACGATGAGGTTGCCTTGACGGCCCACCGGCATGAAGCCTGCCTGGGAGCGTCCGTGGCCGTTGGAATGATCAAAGCCGGCGATCGGCATGCGCGACATCAGGAAATTGCGCAGGATTCCATTCTTGATCACCTCGACCTTTGTGGCCGGTACACCTTCGTCGTCGTACTGGTACCAGCCAGCAAGACGGGTTCCGTTCAAGGTCTTCAGCGTGGGATCATCGGTGACCGAGAGGAACTCCGGCAAGACGGACTGGTTCAGCTTTTTGGTGAAGGTCTGCCCCTCTTCATCGCCACGCTGCCTTTGGCCTTCGAGTCGGTGACCGAGCACCTCATGGAAGAAGACACCGGAGGCGCGTCCTGAGAGCAGTGCGGGGCCGTCATAGGGCTCGGCGACCGGAGCTTCACGCAAAGCCTTGAGATCTTTGGCGATCTGTTCCACCTTGGCACTCGATCTCCGCCGCGCTGGGAAGTTTGTCCATGGACTCGGCCTGCATGGTCTCCACTCGCATCAACTCCATTCCATCTTCGGCCCGGGTCTCCGCCTGAATCACCACGCGAATTACCGTTTCGGGGGTCACTACGCGTCCGCCCTCGCTCGAGACGAAGCGCTGCAGAGACTTTTCGCCGCTGACCACAACGCTGGAGGCGTAGATGTAGGGATAGTTCCGGAAGGCCGAGGAGAAGCGGCGCGCAAAATCTTCCATCTGCTTCTGTTCCGGAGCGGGCGCCACCTCGGTGTAATCGGCGTGGATCTGCGCAGTCTCTTTGCTGAAGTCGGCGGAGAGATCATCTTCCTTAGCCTTGACCTGCGACTTGGTTTGCACGTTGAGAAACGCGCTGGAGGCTTTGCGGTACTCGCTGAAGGTGAGCTGCCAGAGCGCGTGGGCGATGGCGTCGGGATCGTCGTCAAGGGGCAGAGTCTCGGTATTGATGGCCGATGGGCGATTCTCGCCGTGCGCGTTGTCAAGGGCAGGAGTGCCCACCCGCATGATGACATCGGCCATTCGCTTGCGGCCGGTGGTGCTGCTGAGCAGGCTTCCGTTCATGCCGATGGCAAACGACACTTGCTGGTCATAGACCGTGTAGCTGATGAAATAGGCGGAGGGAGTCAGTTTGCCCAGCTCTCGCGTGGCACGCTGCAGTTCCTTATCCATGCTGGTGAGGACAACGTCCTGCCTTGCTTTTGCAGTGGACGCCCAGAGCTGTGGATGGCCGGATAGAAGCACGATAAGCCCCAGGAGCCCACAAGCACGAGTCAGGTTTCTCATCTCAGATACTTCTCTCTCTTACGCGAAAAAGCGTAGCGAATGGAGGGTGCCGGTCCCCCGGGGCAGGTTTGGAACGATCGCTTGCCGGGATTTCAAAAAAAAGCTCCAATGTTGAAGTGTAATGCAGAGGAGCAGGAATTTGCGCGTGAATTCCGGGCATCGGGATATCTGAAAACGGGAACCGGGGTAAGAAACTTTCGGCTTATAGGCGAGAAACCTGAGCCAAAAGAAGGAGGCCCTGGCCGGACCTCCCTTGGATCGCACGCCCAGGCGTGCTTATCGCTTATGCTCGCCACCACCACTGTGGCCACCGCTGCTGTGACCACCGCTCGGGTGACCACCGCTGGGATGGCTGGCGCCACTGGGGTGACCACCACCACTGGAGCGACTAGAGCTAGGAGCGTGACCACCACTGGGGGTGCCAGCTCCACGGTTGAAGCCGCCGCCGTGGCTCGAGGCGACACTGCTGCTGCGATTGAAGCTGCCGGTACTGCCACGGTTGGAGCTGCTGGCATTGCCATGGTTGAAGCTGCTCGAAGCGCCATGGTTGAAGCTGGCAGCATTGCCACGGTTGGGGGCGCCAGTGCCGCTACGGTTGAAGCCGGGAGCGGCAGCGTGGTTGTAGCTTGCGCTATGGTTGAAGCCAGCGGCGCGGTTGAAGCCGCCATTGCGTGCGTAAGCTCCTCGCGCTCCAACAAACCCGCGCGCCGGGCCGCCCGGACGGCCGTATCCACGGTTGATCACGGTCGTGCTGCGGGTGATGTAGGTATTGTGGTTATAGAACACAGCGTGGTTACCCCATCCAACTCCCCAGTGTCCCCAGCCCCAGCCCCAGTGGGCGAAGACGCCGATGCCGATGCCGATGCCAAAGCCGATGGCGAGTCCGCCCCAGAAGACTCCCGGAGGAGGCCCCCAGTAGAAGCCTGGATATACCGCAAGCGGTGGACCGTAAACCGCCCAGGGGTTATAGGCCGGGACGTAGACGACCGTCGGGTTGGCTGGCGCAATCACCACCTGGCCGTTGTCGTTGGATACGGTTTGCTGTGGGGTGCTGCGCAGGTTGCCCGCTGCCTGTGCCTTCTGGCGCATCGCCTGTACCGAATCCATCACGTCCTGCGGCTGGTTGTAGTAGGCGTTGCCGAGGTCGGTTGTCCACTGAATGTTGCGGTCCAGTTGCACGAGAACGGTTGGGAAGGCAGTGAGCGCCTTGACGCTCGGGTCCCAGTTGTGGCTTTCGGCGCCCGATGCAATCTGCTCCGGAGAGGCATTGCCCTGCGACTGCCGCCAGCGATCCGCCTCGACGATCTGGGTGGGATAGGTGGAGGCGGCAAGAATCTGGGCTACCAGAGCGTCGGGATAGAGAGCGATTGGCGCCACTAACTGATCGAGCTGGTCAGGAGCGAGGGGTTGTCCCTGCGGAGGTGGATTACCGTTATCGGCGACTGGGGGAGGGCCGCTGGGCAATTGCTCTTGCGCAAAGGCCATACCCTGGCCCATCGGGATCATGATCATCAGCGCGCTGAGTACGACCGCCAGACCCTGCCGAATCAGCTGTCCAATTCTGCGGTCCATTACCGCCGTGCTCCGCTCCGGTTGCAGGACGCCGTGCAGAACACTTTGAAATCCATTGCTAATTCTCGTACTGATAGCGAATTTCATGAACTTACTCCTAGATGCGCAGCATACTCGAACTGCACGTTTCCCGATACTGCCGGGTTCGTGTGTACAAACCCGGTTCGGTGCGCGTAGTTTCGCGGCTGGCAGCTAAGCCCTCACATCATCAGCGAGGATAAGCCTCGAAGTTGCCCAACCAGCCGGAATTTTGCAGGCGCAAGATGGAGACTATCAGTTCATTTGGAGCGAAGGCTCTGGGTAAGAAGCAGCCTAAAACACGCAAAAACAGCCTTAGAAGCAATAAGGATTGCGCTGGAGCCGAGGACTGCACCGACTGCGGGGCGGAGATCCCGCGATACTCTTGCCTTATTAGAATTGGTTTATTTTGGCGTGGCTTATTTGCTTTCGGAAGGAGTGTCTGTTTCCGGCTGCTCTTGCACAAGTTCAGCGGCCGAGCAAATCGATAGAGCCATACCGCCTAACACCACGAGAACACCGACAAGCGGCTGAACCGAGAGGGCGAACAAGCCGGCAATAAGCGCTGAGTAGCCAACCAGCAATATGCCCACACTGATCGACTTCCTACGGTTGAAGCTCATCGGTTCACCTGTGTATTCGTGATTCTGCGTTACCCAAAATCGATGCTGATCGTTGCGCGCTCCCCGGCCGTTTCTCTGCCCGGTCCAGTAGTTCCGGCATTCTTCCGAAAAAACGAGTTTCGAGTACCCTATCCCACTCCCAGTCCTAAGCGGAAATTGAAAGAATTTATGCTTGCGATCAGGCATTGTTATGTAGCTGCATTCTGTGGATGGGCGTTGAAGAAGGTGCGTGCGGATGCCGGGAGGCGGCGTCAAGGGCAAGTCCGGGGATGGACCGCCTGGTAGATGAAGATCCTACGCGTGCGCCGCATGATGGAAGCGTAGATTCCCGGCAATTGCCGCGTTCAGGCGGTCGCGTTGATTCGTTCGAGCAACTCCTGTGACATCGCCGTGAATTCCTGAGAGGCCTGCTCGTCCCCCATCTCGAAGATGGGCCGCTGGACCGACACTGATTCGGGGACGGCTACGCGCTCGCGCAATTCCGTCTGCAACACGAGCTTCTCGAACCGCGTTCGCAGATTTGCCAGGAGATTGTCGCGGTGGGTGGCTTTGCGGCCGACGCGAGAGACGATGATTCCGGCATTTGCGATTTTGTGATCGAGGTTTTCGCACAACTCTTCCACGCGGGTGGTCAGCAGCGCAATCCCGAGCATGGAGAGGTAATCGGGGGGAACCGGCACCACGTAATGGGTGCTCATGGCAAGGGCGTTCTGGGTCGGAATGGTCAGGTTCGGCGGACAGTCGCAGACGACCATGTCGTACTGATCGAGTACGGGCTTGAGAGCCTTTCTCAACTTCAATTCCCTGCCGGCCGCACCACCCAGGTCCAGATCGACGGAGAAAAGACTGATGTGCGAGGGCACTAAGTCCACGTTTTCAAAGACACCCTTTTTGATGACGGTCTTTGCGTCGTTCAGGCTTGTCTCACCGGCGATGCTCCTTACCCCGAGCAGGGAGGCAATGGTGCCATAGTGCTCGGCGTGTTCTACCCAGTCCTCGCCGCGAATGCAGGAGAAGGTCGCATTGGTTTGCGGATCGCAATCCACCAGCAGCGTACGCATGCCCTGGCGTCCGCAATAGGCTGCAAAGTTGACCGAAATGGCGGTCTTGCCAACACCGCCCTTTAGATTGACACATGCGAGTATGGCTGGCATTTGCACCTGCTCTGGATCGTTTGATGGCATCCAGTGTAGCAGGAATTTCTGCTCTGAAACGGCCGGGAGCTGCGTACAACTGCCGCTGTACGCAGCTCGAAGTCTGAACTTAGGCCGTACCTCTTAGAACGGGAAGCGAACCGATAGAATTCCGTTGTGATTGGTGGTGTGAAAGTGAGTCGTGGCGATCTGGTAACCACCGCCGAAGGTAAGGCCCACTCTCTTGGCGAGGTGGAGGCGTCCGATGACCAACCCCGGGGTGACAAAGTTCTGCTTCATGCCATCGTGTGCGCCTAGCTGATAGAAGGTTGAGTTGAGTTCGACTTCAGGCCAGAATTTGCGAAAAAGCCGGTACTGGAAGGCATTGTTCCAGGTATAGGTCCGGCCTACGAGATTGGTATCGGCGACCGGGAGGCCGACTCCGAAGGTGCCCTGTGCGTCAAAGTGTCCGAAGCCCTTTCCGTAGGCAATGGTCGGGGTGATGACCGCGTGGAGAGCGCCGTTGCTGTAAGAGCCGGTCGGAATGCTCCAGCCCAGAAAAGCGGTGAGGATGTAGTTGCCTTCCTTCTCGGAGGCCGAAAGCATACGGTACTTGACCAGGAAGGCGGTGTCTCCGAAGCCGTTCTTTGCGGTCGGACTGTTGTGGTCAATGTAGGGAGGAACGTTGAAGATCACTTCCACTTTTTCAAGAGGAATCAGTTCCAACCCTTTGCCGCCATCGTAATTGTCGGTGGTCACGCCCTTGGCATTGTGCTGCCATAGCTGGTCGTAACGAAGCTCCTCTTCCAGGCGCGGCGTGGTGGTTGCCAAGGGCGTGACCCAGCGAGGCTGCTCTGCCTGCGTCTTATCCACGCGATCAAACCAGTTGGCAAAATATCCATTTTGGGCAAACGTTAACGTCGATGTGAAACAGAGAACCGCCGTCATCAGTACGAATTTTGCTTTGCTCATCATTTCTCCTCCGAACAGTAGAGTGACTGCACCTGCACTAGATAAAATTGAACATTACATACAATTCATAATAATAAACATGTCTAGTTTGGTGCTATTCGAAATGTTTATCGCGGCTATGGCAGCAGGCGAACAACCCGGTTGACCATGGCGCGTGCGGAGGGTAGGATTCGTCGCAATGCCGAGTCGCGCAAAATTCGCTCCCAAGGCCGAGGAATTGTTGCGTCTTCCCGACGCAGCGTCACAGATAGGGATCAGCGTTCCTACGATCAAGCAGTGGATTTACAAGAAGAAGATTCGCAGCATTACAACGGCCGGCGGGCACCATCGCATTCCACAGAGCGAGCTGGACCGGCTGCTCTTTAAGAGTCGCGGTAAGACGGAGGAGGAGCGCAGCCAGCAAAAGCATCGCGTCAGCGGACGCAATCAGCTGGTGGGGCGGATCGAGTCCCTGCGCATTAGCGGACTGATGGCGGAAGTAGTGATTTCCATTGGCAGGCAGCAAATCACATCCATTATTACCGCGCGTTCCGCACGCGAGATGCGGCTGAAGCCAGGACAGACCGCCGCCGCCCTCATAAAATCGACCGAAGTCATGATTCTGCGGCTTTGAAAAAACTCAGGGCGCAAAACCGACGAAGTTTACACGATAATTCTGTGCTTAGAATGGTCAACCGTACCATTGCCGTGACGCCCGGTTTCACGGCCGCCCATTGACGAGGACCGATCCACAGGTCGGGAGAATGGAAGCCATGTGACGGGCGTCACTCTCTGGGAGCATGCAGAACTGCTATTGTTCGGGGTTAAGCCTGATTAAGAGAGGGAGAACCGGCCGATGAGCCTGACCTACGAACAGCACCATGAAGATTTCGAAGTCCTCGAGGCACGCAAAAAACTTATTCGTTCTGACCGACGTGAGCTCATCGGGATCCGGTCTGATTTGGAGTTTGATTTCGGTTCGTTTGAAGTGAGCAACTACAGCGCAACCGGAATCGCTATTTTGGTTAGGACGGGCTCGGATCGTTTCACCAAGACGGAGCCCTACACAGCTACTCACAGTGTCGACGGCACGAAGATTGGAACGTACCAATTATGTGTGGCGCGAAAGGTCGCGCATCCCTCAGGCGAGGGGATGCAGGTTGGATTTAAACTCAAAACCGGCTCAGTCCCGATTGACAGGATTCACACAGTCATTAGACTTCGTCAGATTCTGAATGGTCTTCACGAAACTCAGCAGGAAATGAGCAAGATCCCGCAAGAGTTCAGGCGGCTTACTCTTGAAGCAAAATTACTTTTGCAGGAGCTTGAAGTTCAGGTCGTGGAGATGAGAGCCGAAAAGAAGCACTGCTCGCTGCACGAGCTTCGACGTTTTGAAGACACGCTGATTCCTATTGTCGCGGATTTTATCACTGAATTGTTTAAGCCGGCCTACCCTCAATTGGAGGCGAGTTTAAAAAAGGTAGCTGAGGCTGATGTTCCCGTATGTGTGGCTTTTTTTCGTGAACAACTCAAGCAGTTGATTGATCTTTCCTCCTTCGCTCACAGAAGCGTCACGAAGCCGCTGGGATACTCCGGTGACTTCGAGATGATGAACATCATTTATCGAAATGAGTATGTGGGTGACTCACTGTTCGGAAAGTGCCTGCACGCATACTGGCTAAGTCATCCGGAGGCGAAGGCGGTCAGGAATCGATCCAGATACCTCCACGGAATTCTCTTGCGTGTGATTCGAGAAGGAGCGGGAGTTCCTTTAAAAATCGGATCGATTGCCTGTGGACCCTCACGTGAAGTGCAGATGCTCATCGAGTCTTCTAATGAGCAAGGGCTGGATCTTTCGAATTGTGAGTTACATCTTTTGGATCAAGATGAAAACGCCCTAAAACACGCGCACGAGGAGCTTTCCGAAATTGTCAAAAGGACGAACAGCCCGGTCAAATTGAATTTCATTCACAAGGCGATCAAAAACGTGATTACGCGCGGCTTGCAGGAGAGCGATTTCGACCTGATTTATTCTGCCGGCTTGTTTGATTATTTCAGCGATCCCGTTGCTCAGTTGGCGGCGAAGGCCCTGTTCAAACGTCTGAAGCCGGGTGGCCGGCTGATCGTCGGAAACTTCAACCTTACAACGCCCAATCAATTTACGATGCGGCTTGCTCTGGACTGGAGTTTGATTTATCGGTCGGTTGACGATCTCAAACGACTTTTTGGCGACCTTGCAGATGGTTTTTCCATCGAGCAGGAGCCGGAGGGCGTGAATTTGTTCTGTGTCATCAGGAAACCGGAAACGGACTGATGCGCGGAAATGCGGCCGTGCATGATTGGATTGAAGAACCATGGGTGAGCGAAAAGTATTAAGGCTGCGACGGCGGGAAAGGATACGAGAATTACGCGAACTTATTTTGATTTCCAGTAGCTGGTTATCGATCCCATTGTTTGCGTTATTTTCAATAGCTGATTACTTTTACGCGCCCGGCAAGTTTTTTCTTTTCGCTAGTCTTAGGCTGCTCGTCCTTCCGTGCTGTCTGCTTGTGAACATTGCGGTGAAGAGAAGCGGCAGCCTGCCGAAAATTCAGGCTTGGGGCACCTTCTATGTCTTCATAAACGCGATCCTCATCACGATAATGGCATTTCTTGCTGAAGGAAAGAGTTCAGCCTACTATGCCGGTCTCAACTTGTGCGCCATATCAGTGGGATCGTTCATTCCTTGGACTTCCGGCGCCCTGTTGTGCAATCTTGCGCTCATTTATTTTCCCTTCTTTGCATGGGCTTTTTTGACATGGGGTAGGCAAGGTAACTCCATGTTCATTACGAATTCATTTTTCATGGGCGCCACGGTCATTATCACGCTGGTGATCCGGCACTTCAATGAGAGATACCGGATGTCGGCGATCCGAAGCAGAGTCGCCTTGGATGCTGAATTGGAGCGGCGCGCGATCATTATCGAAGAGAAAACCCAGGAAGCGCTCAGTTTGGCCGAGCTCGCAAAACAGTTCAGCCCACAGGTCGTTCATGCGATTCGTACAGGTGAAATGCACATCTCCGACTCGGTCAAAGAGAGTCAAATTTGTGTCTCATTTCTCGACGTCTGTGAATCGACATCCGTCATGCAAGCCGTGGGTGTCGAGCCTTATCAGAATGCAATGAACTTGTTTGTCGCGATTGCAGTGCCAATTTTGTTTAAGTATGACATCACCTTCGACAAGATGATCGGTGATGCGATTATGGGGTTCTCCAACGAACCGGCACAAAGGACGGATTACGTAGCCAGGATGGGGGCGGCGTGCCTTGAAATTCGAGACACGATTGCAGCTCGCGAACACGAAATGACATATTTCTGGGGACGTCCCTTCCAGTTGAGAATAGGTCTGGCCAATGGGTTCGCCAAAGTGGGTTTTCAAGGAAAGATTGTGCGGAGTTACACCGCAACCGGCATGGTGGTGAATAAGGCAAATCGCCTTTGCAGCGTCGCCAGTCCGAGTCAAATTGTATTCGACAGCTCCTCGCTGGAAGCCTTTGCCGGGCGCGGCTTTCAGACACGTATGATCGGGACAAAATTGCTCAAAGGTATCGGAGAGCAAAACGTGTACGAGCTGGAAGATTTTGGGGCTGCTTCAAATGAACGGTGGTCCGAAGTGAGTGCGGAAGCATGCCGCATTTGCGGCAACATCCTTCATTTGGAGGAAAGCACTTCAGGAATCTTGATTCTGAAGTGCGGAAACTGCGATTTTGTTCTTTCCTGATCGCGCCTGGTTACCCGCGGTAATGATCAAGGGCGCCCATGATTAAGACGATCGAACGGAACGTCAGGCTGGCCTGAGTGACAGAACAAGCCCCACTGGATTCGTTGCGCGTCTTCATCGTGGTGTAAAGAGGCGGCGCGGAGGCTTGAGAGCGTTAAGCGGAGCCTGATCAGATCATCGCTGCCACAGGATTCGTGCGTCTTCAAGCGGGATCGCAGTGCGGTCGCAATGCGGTATCACGCGTGCCGTATAGTCTGCCGGTGGGCGGGCTGTAGACACAGCAGCGCTGTAAACGTAGGTGGCCGGCAGGCCGTCCAGCTGGCGAACGCGCCGCATCTCCCGCAGTTCGGGAGCACTGCCATTGATTCCATTTGCATAGAGTTCCACCCGCACCGCGTTCGGGTCGAGATCATTCAGGAGGATTTCGACTTCAAATATATGGTGGTTCGTGTTGGTTTCGACCCGCGAGGCTCCGAAGCGCAACGACCGCCATTCCCGATCCACAGCTTGCTGCCAATCGGCCACTTGCTTACCCACTGCGCCGTTGTCAGCCGCGCGTTGGCGATAGGCGGTTGCAGCCGGGAGGTAGTGTCGCTCGGTGTACTCGCACACTGCGCGGCTAGCCGAATAACGTGGCGTCAACCGCGCCATGCTTTCTCGCATTCGTTTGACCCATGCGGAGGGAATTCCATTCTCGTCGCGGTTGTAGAACTGCGGAATCACCTCGCGCTCGAGCAGGTTATAGAGGGCTTCGGCTTCGGCAGCGTCCCAGGCGGGATCGTCACCATGCTCCTGGCCATCTCCCAGCGCCCACCCGACTTCAGGCGTGTAGGCTTCCGCCCACCAGCCATCCAACTCGGACAGATTGATGCCGCCATTGACGAGCACCTTCATGCCGCTGGTCCCACATGCCTCCCAGGGACGACGCGGCGTGTTGATCCAGACATCCACGCCCTGCACCAGGTGCTCGGTCAAGTTCATGTCGTAGTCACTGAGGAAGATCACATGGGGGCGAATCTCCGGGCGTCGGATGAAACGTATCCACTCCCGAATCAGAGCTTGCCCCGCCTGGTCCGCTGGATGCGCCTTGCCCGCAATGATGAGTTGCACCGGGCGCTCAGGGTTGGACAAAAGGCGCTGCAAACGAGCTGGATCGTGCAGCAGCAGGTTCGGCCTTTTGTAGGTTGCAAAGCGCCGCGCAAAACCCAGCGTCAGGACATTGGGATCAAACAGATGCTTTGCGGCTTCGACATTTTCGGGCGGAGAACCGGAGGCGGCGAGTTCACGGGACAAACGTTCGCGGGCGTATGCAACGAGAGACTTGCTGCCGTCGATGCGAAACTTCCATAGCCTTGCATCCGAGACACTCCCCATGTCCTGTTCCAGAGTCTCCGTGGTCCCGCGCCAGCGATCCTTTCCGCCGCTCTCCGTCCAAAGATCGTCGGCCTGTGATGAGTCCCAGGTGGGCATGTGGACTCCGTTGGTCACATATCCAATTGGAATTTCTTCCTCGGGCCAGCGCGGAAAAAGATTTCGGAAAATGTGCCGGCTGACTTTTCCATGCAAGCGGCTTACTCCATTCACCGCCCCGCTCCCACGGATCGCCAGATATGCCATGTTGAAACTTTCCGAAGAGTCGCCTGGGTTCTGGCGGCCCAAGGCCAGCAAGTCGTGGAGAGTGATGCCTAGCCTCTTTTCGGCATACCATCCAAGGTACTGTTCGATAAGGGCTGGAGAAAATAGGTCGAAGCCGGCAGCTACCGCCGTGTGGGTGGTGAAAAGATTGCCGGCTCGCGTGGCTGCCAGTGCGACCTCGAAGGGCTGCCCTGCGTCTTCCATGAAGCTGCGGGCACGCTCCAGGACGGCAAACGCAGCGTGACCTTCGTTCAGATGACAGACCTCTGGCTGAAGACCGAGCGCGCGGAGCAGCCGCCATCCACCGATGCCGAGAAGCAGTTCCTGCTTGAGTCGCAGCTCCGGCCCTCCGCCATAGAGTTCGCTGGTAATCCCGCGATGCGTGGGAAAGTTTGCCGCGTCATTGCTATCGAGCAGGTACAGCTTTACCCTGCCGACCTGCGCCTGCCAGGCGCGCAGCCAGACCGAGTATCCAGGCAACGCGATCTCCAGCCGCAGCCACTCGCCGTTCGGATAGCGTAACGGTGTGATCGGTAACTGTCCTGGATCGTTATACGGGTAGAGGGCCTGTTGCTCGCCGTTCCTGTCGATCACCTGCCGGAAATAGCCCTGTTGATAAAGTAGCCCCACGCCGACGACCGGCACACCCAGATCACTGGCGGCCTTGAGTTGATCGCCGGCTACGTTGCCAAGTCCGCCCGAGTAAATGGGCAGAGCTTCGCTCAACATGAATTCCATGCTGAAATACGCGACGCAGGTCAGTGGAGCCCCTGAATGATTCTGCTGAAACCACGCGGGCGCCTCCAACATCCGGCGGCTGGATTGGAGCAGGCCATCTACTTTTTTGCGAAAAATGGGATCGGCCAACACCCGCTCGATCTGGTCTCGCGAAACCGTCTGGAGGACGACCCAAGGACTTTGCGTGATCTCCCAGAGTCTAGGATCAAGCTGGCGCCACACTTCGTCGGTGGCATGATTCCATGACCAGTGCATGTCCAAGGCGAGTTCCGCCAGCGAATCGAAGCCCTCGATTTCGGTTGGTAGCAGGTTATAGATTGGATGGCTGACACGGATTTGATCGCTCATGATTTCTCCGCAGGACTCGATGCCGCCAGAGTATCGCTGACGATCGCCTGTGCTTCATCCAAAATGGTGCGCAGATGATCCGGGCCCCGGAAGCTTTCCGCATAGATCTTATAGATATCCTCAGTTCCTGAGGGACGCGCCGCGAACCAACCGCTTTGGGTTACCACCTTCAACCCGCCAATGGCGGCATTGTTACCTGGCGCGCGCGTAAGAATCGCCTGGATTGTTTCCCCGGCCAGATCTGTGGACCGAACTTGCTGCGGCGAGAGTCTCTCCAGAATTTGTTTTTGTTCCGGCGTAGCAGGCGCCTCAACACGGTCATAAAAAGGCTCGCCGAACTCGCGGGTGAGTTCGCGATAAATTTCGCCGGGATCTCGCTGCATCCGCGCCGTGATCTCCGCCGCGAGCAACGCCGGGACGATTCCGTCTTTGTCCGTCGTCCATACGTTGCCATCCATACGAGCGAACGACGCACCGGCGCTCTCTTCGCCGCCGAAGCCAAGCGAGCCGTCGAGCAGGCCATCGACGAACCACTTGAAACCAACCGGCACCTCGTAGAGTTTCCGGCCTAGTTTCGCAGTGACGCGATCAATCATCTGGCTGCTTACCACGGTCTTGCCCACCGCCGCCACATCGCGCCATTTCTGGCGGTGCTGGAAGAGGTAGAAGACGGCCACGGAAAGATAGTGATTGGGCGGGAGTAGCCCCACACTCCTGGTGACAATCCCGTGCCGGTCGTGATCGGTATCGCAGGCGAATGCAATATCGAAGCGATCCTTCAGGCCGATCAAGCTCTGCATCGCATAGGGTGAGGATGGGTCCATGCGGATCTGTCCATCCCAATCTACACTCATAAAGCGAAAGGTCGGGTCGACGACCTCGTTCACCACAGTGAGGTTCAACCCGTAGCGCTCGGCAATAGGTTTCCAGTAGTGCACTCCGGCACCGCCGAGCGGATCGACACCTATGCTGATCTTTGCGCCACGAATGGCATCCATGTCGATCACATTGGCAAGGTCAGCGATGTAAGTGTTGAGATAGTCGCGCCGGTGTGTTGTGGCAGCGTGAAGAGCTTTCTCAAAAGAATTTCTCTTTACGCCCTGAAGGCCATTCTCAAGAAACTCATTTGCCTTGGCCTCGATCCAGGCGGTGACGTCGGATTCGGCAGGGCCGCCATTCGGGGGATTGTATTTGAACCCGCCATCTTGTGGCGGATTGTGGGATGGCGTGATGACGATGCCGTCGGCGAGACCTGCCTTGCGGCCGCGGTTGTATGTGAGGATCGCGTGAGAGATGACAGGCGTTGGGGTGTATTCCTCCTCCTGCGCGATCATGACTTCCACTCCGTTCGCCGCCAGCACCTCTAGCGAGCTGGCGAAAGCAGGTACGGAGAGAGCATGGGTGTCCATGCCGAGAAACAGCGGGCCATCAATCTTCTTCTGTTTCCGGTACATGCAAATGGCTTGACTGATTGCGAGAATGTGCCATTCGTTGAATGCCTTCTTGAACGCGGAACCACGATGTCCCGAGGTGCCGAAAGAAACTCTTTGTTCCGGCAGAGAGGGATCAGGTATTTCCGTGTAGTAGGCCGTGACGAGTCTAGGTACGTTCACGAGCATCGACAACCCGGCTGGTTTTCCTGCGTAAGGACTTACTTTCATGACCCCTCGTCCATACCTGATGCTTGTAGTTTTTATAGACTCCTAGAAGGTCGATGCCGACGCGCAGTTTCGGGTTGCGGAGTAAGTTGCGGAGTAAGTGGATGAGCCAGTGTAATTCACACCTGCCTTCTCCGGCTTCAGACACTATTTTGGCTCCGGCCTGGGCGGCCGTACCCTACTCGGTGTAGAGAGAAGATATTGCGCCACAAGAACCTGAAAACCCCGACGTCTAGTGAACCGTGTTGATCGTTACTTGCAGCTGCTTGATCATTTCCTTTTGCAGCGGAGCATAGGTCAGCTCGGCAGCCTCGCGCTGGCCGTCTATAAGCATCCATATCAGGAAGTCATGCAGAACCTTGCCCTTGGTTGCGTCCCTAGACTGCTGGGGAATCAGCAACCAGGTGAAGCTGGCAATCGGGTAAGCATCCTTGCCCTCGGGATCGGTTATGGAGACTCGATAGTCGGTCGGGATTTTAGTTGTAGCGGCAGCAGCGGCCGCTGTATCCAGCGATGCCTTCACGAAGTTGCCAGCTTTGTTGCGTACCAAGCCATAGCTGAGCTGGTTCTGAACAGCGTAGATCAGTTCAATATAGCCGATGGAACCATCAATCTGCTGGATTTCTCCCGACACCCCTTCATTTCCCTTGGCACCCGGACCCACCGGCCATTGCACGCTGGTGTTCTTGCCCACCTTGGAACTCCATTCCGGACTCACCTTGGAAAGGTAATCGGTGATGACATAGGTGCTGCCCGATGCATCCGAGCGATGGACCACGACGATGGGCAGCTCTGGTAACTTCACCCCGGGGTTGACTTCGGCAATTGCCGGATCATTCCACTTGTAGATCTTGCCCAAAAAGATACCGGTCAGCAGCTCGGGGGTGAACCTCAACTCCTGCTTTACGCCAGGGATATTGTAGGACGGAACCACAGCACCGAGCACGGTGGGAATATGCAGAATCTTGATAGGAAACTTCGACAACTGCTCGTTCGTCATAGGACTATCCGATGCACCGAAATCGACAGTACCGGCGATTAGCTGCCGGATACCCGCACCGGAGCCGAGTGACTGATAATTGATCTTGATACCGGGATGCGCCGCGCTATATTCCGTAAACCACTTTTGGTAAATGTGGTTTGGGAAGGTAGCGCCTGCACCGTTCAGCCACTGTGCGGACGCGCTGATGCACAATGTCAGTGCACATGCCAATAGCTGTAGAGTGCGAATCAAGGTTTCGACTATGTCTCCTGGTTCCTAGAATCACGGTAATTCGCAATAAAAAGCTATGCCGCTGGGTTGATGATGTATGTGAGATAGAAGATGGCGGCTGCGACGGCGGCCGAAGCGGGAATGGTCAATACCCAGGCCCAGACGATGCGGGTGGCCACGCCCCAGCGAACTGCCGATAGGCGCTGCGTGGTGCCGACCCCGATGATCGCTCCGGTGATTGTGTGGGTGGTCGAGACGGGAATTCCGGCGAGTGCGGTACCGAACAACGTAATGGCTCCCGCAGTCTCGGCGCAAAAGCCTCCGACAGGCTTAAGCTTTGTGATCTTGCTGCCCATGGTGTGGACGATCCTCCATCCGCCAAAGTAGGTTCCGGCGGCGATAGCGGCATGTGCGCACAGAATGATCGGCCAGTGGTAGTGGCCCCAGTCATGTTTGATGTCGTACTCGGAGATGATGTGTCCGGTGAAGAGCGCCCCTGCGACGATGCCCATAGTCTTTTGCGCGTCATTGCCCCCGTGGCCCAGCGAATAAGCGGCGGCGGAGAGCAACTGCAGCTTTCGGAACCAGGTGTCGACGTGGCGCGGCGATTTATTGCGAAAGATCCAATACACCGCGACCATGAATGTAAAACCAAGCACGAAGCCCATGACGGGAGCTACGAAGATGAAAATGATGGTCTTTGTCCAACCTCCCGGAATGATGACGCTGAGGCATGTGCGCCAGCCATGCAAAATGCCGGCGCGAGCAATAGCGGCTCCGGCATAGCCTCCGATGAGAGCGTGCGAAGAAGAGGTCGGCAGACCAAACCACCAGGTCAGCAGATCCCAGGCGATGGCGCCCAGAAGTCCAGCCAACACAACATACTGGGTGACGATCCTGAGATCGACCATCCCCTTGCCGATGGTTTTTGCCACCGCAGTGCCCAGCAGGAAGGCGGCGACGAAGTTAAAAAACGCAGCCCAGACCACAGCTAGCTTGGGCGAGAGTACGCGGGTGGAAACGATCGTCGCGATGCTGTTTGCGGCATCGTGAAAGCCATTGAAGAAATCGAAGGTCAGAGCCACCACGCAGGTGAGGACGACCAAAATCATTCCAGTGTTCAATCCGTACCTCTGGCGGAGGCGACTGCGCGTCCGCAAATATGGGCCGCTGCTCAGGCGCTCTTGAGCACCACGGATTCCAGCACGTTGGCTGCGTCTTCGGCTTTGTCAGTGGCCATTTCCAAGACCTCGAGCAGTTCCTTGTGCTTGATGAGGCGGATGGGATCGGTCTCGGTTTCGAAGAGCCTACCGATGGCGGCACGGGCGATGGTGTCGGCTTCGTTCTCCAAACGGTTGATCTCAACACAGTGCTTCAGCAAGGCATCGCCTTTCTCGAGAAGAGCGACAGCCTTGCCAAGTTCTTCAGCCTGACGTAAAACGATCTTCGCCAGTTCGACAGCCTCGGCTGGCGGATTCGTGATTTTGTAAGTGATCAGGCGGCTTGCCGCCGCATAGATGAAATCGAGGACGTCGTCCAGGGAACTTGTCAGCGTGTGTATGTCTTCGCGGTCGAAGGGAGTGATGAACGTCGAATTTAGCTTGACGAAGACCGCATGCGTAATCTCGTCGCCTTTGTGCTCGGTGTCTTTGATCTTCTGGACCGCTGAGGCAACGTTTGTGTAATCCTGGAGCACATCGCGCAGCTGACTCGCACCGACTGTAACATTTTGCGCCAGATCGGAAAAAAGCTCGAAGAACTTGGTTTCACGTGGAATTAAGCGAACCATAATGGCGGAGGAATCTCCTGGGGGGCTAACAGCTCAACCGACGACCTTCCGCATTTTGTAATCATCTGTTGACCGAATTGTAATAATTGAATATCGCATCCCAGGTCCAGCGCAGTCAATCGAGACCAGCTGAACCTGCCAATGGCGATGTCCAAAAAATGGATGACTTGCTGCCTGCTTCTCAAATATATGGAGTGAACTGGCGGCGGCGCGTGGACTCGAACCACGGACCTGTGCGCAACTAGCGCAGCCGCCCGGCTCCTGCTCCCGAACTGGATTCAGTCTGTTATCGGCGGTTGACTACTTCTTCGTTCCGTCCTTTTCTGCCTTCCTGGGTTGCGGAATGTAATCGCAAAAGGGGTCCGTGGCCAGCGGGTTGCCGGTGGCGCCGTAGGCCCGGGAGCGCGAGCCGCCGCATAGCGCGTTGTACTCGCAGATGCCGCAACGGCCTTCGAATTGGGTGGGATCGTGAAGTGACCGGAAGAGCGGTGCGTTCCGATACAGATCGGCGACGCGATCCTTCCGAACATTGCCAACCACTAGTGGCAGGAAACCAGCCGGACAGACGTCGCCAGTGTTGGAAACGAAGACGATGCCATGTCCATCCCGGATTTCGAAGCTGCGGTAAGCACCGCTGCGCTTGATCTCTTCGCCGGTCAGGCCTTGGGCGCGCATCCGTTCGAGGGCCACTCGGCGGTATGAAGGAGCCTCCGTAGTGGCGACCACAAATGGAGCTGTGCGCGAAATGTCGAAAGCCCAGCCCATCAGCTTCTCGCCCTCTTCGGGAGAAAGCGCCTGCAGCACTTTCCCGCGGCCGACCGAGATCAGGAAGAACAGGCTCCAGCGGCTGACCGCGTAGGGCTTCAACAGCTCGAAAATGACGGGAATATCGCTGGCCGTCTCCTCAGCCACGAGCGTATTCACTTGCAAGGGCATCTCCAGTTCCTGTGCCCACCGGATCGCGTTCATGGTGCGTTCAAAGGTTCCGGGCACGCCACGGATGGAGTCGTGCCTCTCCGGGGTGGACCCGTCCAGGCTGAGCCCCAGGCCTTCCACTCCATGCTCCTTAAGCCGCACGAGAACCTCGCGGGTGAAGGCGGGCGTGGCGGCGGGCGTGATGGAGACACCGATTCCCAGTCGGCGGGCCTCGTCGATCAATGGAAACAGGTCCTTTCGCTCCAGAGGGTCGCCTCCGGTCAGGATCAACTGCGGCAGCGGGTTGCCAAACTCCGGGATCTGGCTGAGAAATTGGAAACTCTCTTCAATGGTCAGCTCATTGGAGTGCGGCCCCGGCATCGCTTCGGCGCGGCAATGGCGGCAGGTTAGCGCGCAGGCCTGTGTCATCTCCCAGTAAATATTTAGCGGCGTCTGCGAGTAGTCTCGCGGCGCGTGACCTCCGTGGTGAAGCGAACCTGCCATGTTTTTACCCTCCCGCTCTATGCTTCCTTACGCACCGGTCGTTTAACGGTGGTCTTGGCGGAGCAACCAGCCATCACCGTTGAAAACCTTGCGCATGATTCCATTGTAGGGCTCCCGCCGCTATCCCGCTCGGGGCAATCCAGCCTTGCTTGTAAACGAAAGAAAAATCAGAGGATTGTTTGGTGGCGGCGCGTGGACTCGAACCACGGACCTACGGATTATGAGACCGTCGCTCTAACCGGCTGAGCTACGCCGCCACGGACAGTCTGCCAACAAGGCCCGCGGGTGCAGGCGAGGCAGACATCATACGGTCAGGACGCGACCGACAACACTGATTCTATTGGGCCTTGCATACACTGTCAAACGCACGGCAATCCGCCGAAAAGCGAATGTACATGGTTAGCGGGGCGTTCTCAGTGAGACGTTCTTAGTGAGGAGCTCTTGGCAGGGTGTTCCAGCGCCGGTCTCCCCACATCAGGGCTTTGGTGATCTCCGGTCCGTCGCTGCCGGCGGCGTAGTTTGGAAACTGCGGCTTCGGCAATTGGGACCAGGCCTGCTCAATGGGGGTAACGATGCGCCACTCGGCCTCGACCTCATCGCCGCGCGTGAACAGGGTTGCGTCGCCCATCATGACATCCAGCAATAGAGTCTCATAGGCCACGGGACTGCGCGCTCCGAAGGCGTGGCGATAGCTGAAATCCGCCTCGACGGTGATGCCATTCATGCCGATTCCCGGCTGCTTGGCGGCAAAGGAGATGGCGATGCCTTCATCGGGCTGAATGCGGATGCCGATGACGTTCGGCTCGGGCTGGCGGTTGGAGCTGCCAAAGAGAGCCTCGGGCGTAGGTTTAAGATGAACGCGGATCTCGGTCATGTGCGATGCCAGCCGCTTGCCGGTGCGGATATAGAATGGCACGCCGGACCAGCGCCAGTTATCGACCCGCAACTCCAGGGCGACAAACGTCTCGGCAAGCGAATCCTCGGCTACACCGGGCTCCTGGCGATAGCCGCGTACGAGGTTGCCCTCAAGGACGCCAGGGCCGTACTGACCGCGTACGGTGCGACGCGAGACCTCTTCCAGGGTCATCGGGCGGATTGCCTTGAGCACCTGCACCTTCTGTTCGCGCACGGCGTCGGCATCCATGCTGAAGGGGGGCTCCATCGCGGTGAGCGAGAGCAACTGCAGCAGATGGTTGGCGACCATGTCGCGCAGGGCGCCGGTCTCTTCGTAAAACTTTGCACGGTTCTCCACGCCCAGCGGCTCGGCGGCCGTGATCTCGACGTAGTCGATGAAGTTGCGATTCCACAGCGGCTCGAAGAGTGAATTTCCGAAGCGGAACATCAAGATGTTCTGCACCGTCTCTTTGCCGAGGTAGTGGTCGATGCGGTAGACCGAGCTCTCTTCGAAGACTCCCAGAAGCGTCTTGTTGAGTGCTCGCGCGCTCTCCAGATCGCGTCCGAATGGCTTCTCCACCACGACGCGCGTCCAGCCGTTTTCATTGTGATTCAGCCCCGCTGCGCCGAGTCCGGCGATCACCTGGGGAGCAATGGAAGGCGGTATGGCAAAGTAGAACAGATGATTGCCGCTGGCTCCAGCCGCACGCATCGACTCCAGCTTCTTGGCTAACTGCGTGTAGGTTTCCGGTGAATCCAGGTCGCCAGAGAGGTAGTTCAGTTTGCCGGCGAACTTTTGCCAATTTTGTTCACTGAATGTGCGCGCTTCGTTGGACAACTCGACCGATTGGCGCATTTCGGCGCGGAACTCGTCATCCGACATCGCCGGCAAGCCTACGCCAACGACGTCGAAGCCGCGCTCGGTGGCACCGATCGAGGTGAGATCAAAGATCGCGGGCAGAAGCTTGCGCCGGGTCAGATCGCCTGAGCCGCCAAAGATAATCAATATGCAGGGATCGGCTTTGGGCAGCGGCTGCACTTCGGAGGGCGCGGTCGGGGTCGCGGGAATCGTTGTGCTCATGTCGTGGCTGTCCTGTCTTACGCTTTTTCCACGGATTCCAGCAATCGGCGGAGCCCGGCCAATATGTCCAGGCCAAGATCCACCCGCACCGCACGCCGTCCGTGCTTTACCAGCGATTCCAGATCGCCCAGGGCCTGTGCCTGCTTCAGCACACTGAATCCGAAAGGCTCGCCGGGAATCGGCACATCCTGGGCATCTTCCGAGGTCAGCTGCAGAAAGACGCCGTTGTTCCTGCCGCCCTTGTGCAACTGCCCGGTGGAGTGCAGAAAGCGAGGGCCGTAGCCGGTTGTGGTGGCCGCGTGGGTCCTGGCTCGCACGGCCAGCCGAAGCTGCTGAACCAGCGCATCGGCCTCGCCCGTCTCAGGGAAATACTGCGTGACCGCCACGTAGTCTCCTGCGTGAACCTTTTTCAGGTGAGCGGCGATTGCCGAGTCCAGTGTGGTGCCAAGCGACTTGTCCTCGCTATACAGCTTTAGGGCGCCCTCCTGCACCAGGGGCGTCTGCTGCGGCAGCGCACCGTTGGCGACAAACTCGGCGAGCAGCCGCTTGGTGTTGTCCTTGGACTCCTGCACGTTGGGCTGATCGAAGGCGTCGATCTTGAGCAGAGAGCACGCCACGGCGGCCGCAAATTCCCAGACAAAGAAGGTCGCGCCAAGGTCGAGAGGGCCGCTCAACTGCTGCTGCACGACGGGGAAACCTGTACGCTCCAGCGCCGCGAGTTTCGCTGTTGTCTCCGCCTCGCCTGAGCCCACGGCGATGAAGGCAAAGACGCGATCCTTGCCGTAATCTTCAGGCTCGCCCAGAGCCTCACCGGCAACGGGGACGATCCCCTTCCCTTCTTTGCCCGTGCTCTCGGCTACGAGTTGTTCAATCCAGAGGCCGAGGGAGGCGATTTCCTTCGAGGCCACGAGCGTCAGTTTGTCCACGCCTTTGTTGGCCAGGGCGCCGAGCAAGGCGCCGAGCGCCGCTCCGGGATTTTCGCCGGCATCGTTCCGGCAGCTCTTGGCCGCGGCGGCTGCGCGCCGGAGGAGTTCCCCGACATCGCCACCCATCAGCGCAAACGGAACCATGCCGAAGAAGCTCAGCGCCGAGTAGCGGCCGCCGATGTCGGGCCAGTTCACAAACGTCTTGCGGTAGCCCAGCTCCTTCGCCTGATCTTCCAGCAGCGTGCCAGGATCGGTGATGGCGATGAAATTTTCGCCTGCCCTCGCGCCCCTCAACTGCTTTACTTGCTCGTAGAAATAGCGCTCGAACATCTGCGGCTCGGTGGTCGAGCCGGACTTGGAGGCTACGATGAAGAGCGTGCTCTCGAGCTTCACCTGCGAGTGAATGCGCGCAACTGCCGCGGGAACCGTCGAGTCCAGTACCAGCAGTTCGGGGTAGCCCGGCTGCACGCCAAAGCTCTGCCGCAGAACCTCTGGACACAGGCTGGAGCCGCCCATCCCCAGCACTACGGCGTGGGTGAATTCGGCTGCGCGGATCTCTTGCGCAAACGAGGTCAATTCCGAGACGCGCTCCAGCACCTGTTCCGGTACCGTCAACCATCCCAGTGAATCGGAGATTATTTTTTGATGCTCGGGCTTATCCGACCATACGCTGGGGTCCTTGCTCCAGATCCGTGCGATCGTATCGTTTGACTTCAGCTCTTCGAGCGCGGATTCAACATCTGCCTGCCGCGCTGTTGGCACAGCTTCGTCTACGCTTACTTGTGATTCGCTTGCCTTAGACATGCGCGACCTCGTGGCGCCGCCGTTCAATCACCGCAATGAGGTTGTTGTAGGATTCCGAAAAGCTCTTGACGCCGGCAACGGTCAACTCCTGGGTCACGGCCGTGAGATCGATTCCGAGATCCTTCAGTTTGTCGAACAACTGGTGTGCGCCCTTCAGATCGTTTGTGATGGTCACCGCGGGCTTGCCGTGATCACGGAAGGCTTCATAGGTTGCGGGAGGCATGGTGTTGACCGTGTGCGGGCCGATCAGCGATTCGACGTAGAGCACATCGGAGTACTTCGGATTCTTGGTGCCCGTCGATGCCCATAACGGACGCTGCATCTGGGCGCCAGCGGCTGCCAGCTTCTCCCAACGCGGCCCGCTGAATAATTTTTGAAATCTCTCGTAGGCCAGCTTGGCGTTGGCGATGGCGGTCTTGCCCTCAAGCTCTGCTGCCTCTGGACGTCCGGCTTTGACGAGCTCTTCCAGTTTCTTGTCCACCGCCGTATCAATGCGGCTGACGAAAAAGCTGGCGACCGAAGCGACACGGTTGACAGCCCCGCCTTTGGCAATGCGCCTCTCCAGGCCCTTCAGGTATGCCTCGACCACCTCGGCGTAAACATCCACCGAAAAGATCAGGGTCACGTTCACGCTGATGCCTTCGGAGATGAGCTCTTCAAAGGCGGGCAGACCCTCGGCCGTTGCCGGAACTTTAATCATCACGTTGGGGCGGGCGAGTTTGGCGTGCAGGCGCTTGGCTTCGTTTACCGTGGCTGCCGTGTCCCGTGCCAGCAAGGGTGATACTTCAATGCTGACGAATCCGTCTTCGCCCTTCGTGCTCTCGTGGACCGGCAGGAAGACGTCAGCGGCGCTCGCGATGTCTCCCACCACCAGAGCGTCGTAAATCTCGTCAACTCCGGCGCCTTTTTCGACCAATGCGCGCAGAGCGTCTTCATAGTCCTTGCTGCCGGAGATGGCCTTTTCGAAGATGGTCGGGTTAGAGGTCAGTCCTCGGAGGCCGTCTTCTTCGATCATTTTTTTCAGGGTGCCTTCGGTGACCAGTGAACGCGTCATCTGGTCATACCAGGGGCTTTGTCCCAACTTACTTAACTGCGCTAAAGGATTGCTGGCCATTGCTCATCTCCTCGTGACGTTACTGCGTCAAACCATGAGTAAAAAACGTTGCTAGCTCAAAACTTTGCTTCCATGACGGCGATCTGCTGCACGCGCCGCAGATGCCGTTCCACGGTGTCAACCTTCGCCGCCAGATAGGCCCGGACCAGTTCCACGGCCATCGCCTCGCCAATCACCCGGCCTCCCAGACAAAGCACGTTCATCTGGTCGTGCTCCACACCCTGGTGGGCTGAATAGGTGTCGTGACAAAGCGCGGCACGAATACCGCGCACTTTGTTTGCCGCCACCGATGCACCGACGCCGCTGCCGCAGATCAGGATGGCGCGCTCGGCCTGGCCTTCCGTTATTGCCGCAGCAACCGCGGCTGCGCGCTCCGGGTAGTCGTCCGGCGTAACCGTGTCGTGCGTTCCCAGATCCAGGGCCTCATGGCCCAGCCTGCGTATTTCGTCCAACACGGGATCGATTAACGGAGCACCCGCGTGATCTGCGGCAACGGCAACTTTCATTTCTTTCTTTCCCAAGGCGCCGGGCGGCCGCACAGGTGTTGCGGCCGCACAGGCAACCTTGACCTATTCTTGACCTATTCTTGACCTATTTCTTACCCCAGCCCTTCACCGCCGCGATGCTTTCTTTGGCGTGCTCCACCACGTTCTCGGAGGTAAAGCCGAAGTGCTTCAACACCTCTTTTGCGGGACCTGAGGCGCCGAATTGTCCCTGCCCCACGACCCGTCCTTCCAGTCCTACGTAGCGCTCCCAGCCGATCGGAATCCCGGCCTCTACGGCGACGCGGGCGCGCACCGCGCTGGGCAGCACGCTCTCCTTGTACTCCGCGCTCTGGGCATCGAACAGATCCCAGCACGGCATGCTTACCACACGCGCCTTGATCCCCTCGCTCGCCAGCTTTTCCTGCGCTTCTACCGCGAGGTGCAACTCGCTTCCGGTGCCGATCAGGATCACGTCCGGAGTACCCTGCACGTCGCTGAAGACATAGGCGCCCTTGCGGAGACCTTCGGCGCTGGCGTACTTGGTTCGGTCAAAGGTCGGGACCGCTTGCCGGGTCAGCGACAGGGCCGTGGGATGCTTCTCGCTCTCGACGGCCAGCTTCCAGGCCACCGCGGTCTCGTTAGCGTCGGCGGGACGGATGAGCCGCATGTGCGGGATCAGGCGAAGCGACATGACCTGCTCGACCGGTTCGTGCGTAGGACCATCTTCTCCCACGGCAATTGAGTCATGAGTGAAGACGTAGGTGACAGGCAACTCCATGATGCAGGCCAGGCGCAGGGTTGCGCGCATGTAGTCGCTGAACACCATGAAGGTTCCGCCGAAGACTCGCAGACCGCTGACGGCAAGCCCGTTCAGGGCTCCGCCCATGCCCATCTCCCGCACGCCAAAGCGCAGGATGCGACCGCCGTAATTGCCGCTCTCGAAGCTGGTCTCGCCGTCGATCTTGGTTTTGTTCGAGGTTTCAAGATCGGCGGAACCACCGAGGAGCCAGGGGAGGTTCTTCGCAATCGAGTTCATTACTTTGTTGCTGGCCTCGCGCGTGGCGATGCCCTTGGGGTCGGCTGGGAAGACCGGAACGTCCTTGTCCCAACCTTCGGGGAGCTTGCCGGTCACGATTCCGTCCCACTGCTTGGCCAGCTCGGGATTCTTCATCGCCCACGGCTCGTAGGCGGCCTTCCAATCGGCTTCAAGCTTTTTGCCGCGATCGGCGGCTTGTCCCAGATGGGCAGCCACCTCTTTCGGAATCAGGAACTGCGCATCTTCCGGCCAGCCGTAGAAGCGCTTGGTGGCCTTCACCTCCTCGGCGCCGAGCGGTTCGCCGTGGGCTGCGCTGCTGTCCTGCTTGTGCGGTGAGCCGTAGCCAATGTGGGAGTGCACGATGATAAGCGTGGGCCGCCCGGTCTCGCGCTGCGCCTCCTGGATCGCTGCTTCCACGGCATTCAGATCGTTTGCGTCCTCGACGGACAGCACGTTCCAGTGATAGCCCTTGAAGCGCGACTCCACATCGTCGCTACAGGCAAGCGTGGTGGGGCCGTCCAGACTGACGTGGTTGAAGTCATACAGCCAGATGAGGTTCGACAGCTTGAGATGGCCGGCCAGGGCCGCCGCCTCGTGCGAAAGTCCTTCCATCATGTCGCCGTCGGAGCAGATCGAATAGACACGGTAATCTACGATCTTGTCGTCGGGCCGATTGAAGTGAGCCTCCAGCCAGCGCTCGGCAATGGCCATGCCCACCGAGTTCGCAACTCCCTGCCCCAGCGGGCCGGTCGTGGTCTCGACGCCGGGTGTCATGTGGTACTCGGGATGCCCGGGAGTTTTCGAGCCGAGCTGGCGGAAGCGCTCGATCTCCGAGAGGGGAAGGTCGTAGCCGGTCAGGTGCAGCATCGAGTAGAGCAGCATGGAGGCGTGTCCGGCGGAGAGCACCACCCGGTCGCGATTCGGCCAGTGGGGATTCGCCGGGCTATAGCGCAGGAAGCGGTCCCACAGCACATACGCAACCGGAGCCAGTCCCATGGGGGCTCCGGGATGTCCACTGTTGGCCTTCTGAACCGCGTCGATGGACAGCGTGCGGATGGTGTTTACGCACAGTTGGTCGAGCGCCGAGGGCTTCGTGGTTTCAAGCTGCTGCACATTCGATGACATTTAGTTTGAGTTGCCTTTCTGCCCCGGCGCACGCCGGGTGCCACAAGAAAATTTTAGGAATTCCGGGCAAGTGCCCTGCTAAGCCACAACACAATAATGCAGTGCGCCAGTGTACGAAGTCGAGCCACACTTCCATTTGGCCGATGTTATTTCTTTTGAGATGCCGCGGATGCCTCCTGGGAACCGAGGCTGCCGCGCGATCGTGGCCGAATGCATTTGGAGTCTCAGAAATATACGGCAAAATTCGCCTTGGGGGAACTCTCCGGCGATCACCCTAATCACAGGTAGGGAAAAATCATTTCCACCTTTGATATATCGTGAGCGTCTAACACATAGCGGGGCCGGAACAAAGCGGTTATTCCACTTCAGCCGTATAATGTTTGTTAGCTCCGGCTGGTTCAAAAGGATCCATGTCAAAAACGGTAAAAACCTCACTTCTCCTGTTGTCGTTCCTCATTCTTGGCTTCGCGGTAGCCGGCGCGGTTGGCGTGAAGGCAGGCGGCGGCAATGATGGCGCGTATCGCCAGATGAGCGTGTATAGCGAAGTTCTTTCGCGCATCCGCTCCGATTACGTGGAAGATCCGAATATCCCACAGGTCAGCAATGGAGCCCTGCACGGATTGCTTGAGGCGCTGGATCCCGACTCCAGCTACCTGAGCCCGGATGAGTACAAGATTTATAAGCAGTCTGGCCAGTCCGTGGCGGGTATCGGCGCCGCGGTCTCCAAGCGTTTCGGCTACGGCGACGTGATCTCGGTGGTGCCCGGAGGCCCAGCCGATAAGGCCGGACTCGTCGGTGGCGACATCATTGAAGCCCTGAATGACAAGAGCACCCGTGAGATGTCGGTTGCGGAGTTCAGCGGATTGCTGGGAGGTCCGGCCGGTTCGGTCGTCAACCTCAGCGTGGTGCGCCCCAGCAAGGCTCAGCCGCAAAAGATCTCGATTACCCGCGAAGCCGTAAAGTACCCGCCGTCAACCTCCAAGATGCTAGAGAGCCAGATTGGCTACATCCGCGCCGAAGGCTTCCCGAAGGGCCGGGCCCAGGAGATTGCCTCGCATATTCGCGAGCTGCAGAAGAATGGCGCAAAGAAGCTCATCCTCGATCTTCGTAACTCCGGCGACGGCGACATCTCCGAGGGCATCTCGACCGCGAACCTGTTTCTGAATCATGGGCAGATCGCCTATGTGGAAGGTCAAAAGTATCCGCGCCAGAACTTCATGGCCGATCCTTCCAAGGCGGTCACCGTTTTGCCCTTGGTGGTGATCGTGAACAAATCGACGGCCGGGCCCGCGGAAATTGTCGCGGGTGCGATCCTGGACAACGCGCGCGGCGACGTTCTGGGCGACAAGACGTTTGGCGACGACTCGATCCAGAAGACGATCGATCTCCAGGATGGAGGCGCGCTGATCCTCTCGATTGCCAAGTACTACACGCCGGGCGGCAAAGTGATTCAAAACACGTCCATCACTCCCAATGTTCTGGTGGCAGATAAGGCAGAAGACTTCATGACACCGGAGGATTCCGACATCGTCCCGGATGAGAACGAGAAGCCGGAGCCGCCAAAGAATCAGCCGGACGAGCAGCTCCGTCGAGCCATCGAGCAGCTTGGTAAGCAGGACCAGAGAGCCGCAGCCGCGTCCAACTAACCCTCGGTTTGCGATTGAGTCGAAAGCCCCAGCCGGCACCGGTTGGGGCTTTTCGTTTCTAATTCGTTTCTAGACGGATACCGCTGAAAATAGAAAGGGCCGCGAATTGACTCCGCGGCCCTGAATCGAAGCTCCGGGCTTACTACTTCTTGCCCTTCTTTCCCTTTTTGCCCTTCTTGCCCTTCTTGTCGGCCTTGTCAGCCTTCTTTCCCTCAGCCTTCTTCTTGCCGGCCTTCGCCAGCTTCTTGTCCTGTTTGGCTGGCTTCGCCGATTTCTTAGCGGCTTTCTTGGCTGCTTTCTTGGCGGGCTTCACCGGTTCGGCTGCTGCTTTTGTCTTGGCAGCCTTTTTGGCTGTGCTCTTGACGGAGGCCTTTTTGGCAGCGGCCTTTTTGGCCGGGGGTTTGCTAGCAACCGTTTTTTTGGCAGCTTTTTTAGCGACGGCTTTTTTAGCAACGGCTTTCTTGGCGACGGCCTTCTTGGCGGCCGCCTTCTTTGCAGGGGCCTTTCTGGCTGCCTTTTTCGCCGGCTTCGGAGGAGGAGTTGGTTCGGCGGCTTCCTCGTCACGCTGAGCACGGCTTGCGGACGGCGCTACCGCATCGTCTTCAGCGTAGCCCTCTTCCTGCTCTTCCGCTTCGTCCTCGTCGTCTTCCAACTCTTCTTCTTCCTCTTCGTCGTCAATCACTTCATCGAATGATTCGTTATCACCGAATTCATCCCCATCATCATTGCCGCGACCATAAAGAGTTTCGTCGAACGTCATGTTTCCTCCTGGATTCTTTTTCCACTCCGCGCCCGCGGACCGCTGAGCACAGGTACAACACGACTGCTTCCGCTTCTTTGGTAAACGCGGGCAGGTCGCGTGAAATCATGTGCGCCCTGCACCCGAACACAATAACTCAGCGACGTTAGCTATGCAACGGAATGAAGCGATCCATACGCAGAACGCGCATCGAATTTGAGAAACTCAGTCTTGCTGCTTGCGCCTTTTGCTTCGAGAGACTGCCGCACTTGTCCGGCGGGACGTAGCCGGGTGCCTTGCGGCAGATGCTTTGGCGCTGCTTCCGCTAACGCGGCCATTTCTCTTTCCTGAGCCCTTCGCAGATGTGTGCTGGGCCACACCGGTGCTGGCACGGCGGCGGCCCTTGGTTTCAGACGCAGGCTCCAACGTGGATTGACCGGAAGACTTGAAGATCGTCAGCGATCGTCCGGTATGCAGCGCGTTGCCTTTCACGCGATTCCATTGCCGAATTTTTTCCGCCGGGACTCCAAAATCGTCGGCCACGGACAGAACCGTGTCTCCTTTGCGGACGGTGTAACGGACCGGATGCTTGCTGTAGCTCGCCGATGCGGGGCGGGTTGGCGGAGCCTTAGCCGGGGAGACCGGGATGATCAGCTTGCTGTCAGTGACCAGCGCGGTGCCTTCCAGGTTGTTGGCTTCGGCGATGGCGCTGGTAGTGGTGTGGTAGCGGCGTGCGATCTCGCTCAAGGTCTCTCCGCTTTCGACGCGGTGATAGCGCCAGTACACCCGCATCTCCTCCGGAATCGCCTCGACCGCGGCTTGGAATCTGGCGGCGGTTCCGCGGGGCAGGTGCAGATCAAAATCCATGTCCTTCGGGGTGGTCATGCGCAGCAGGCTCGGGTTCAGTTCCTGGAGCACCGCGGTAGAGGAGTCTGTACACTCGGCGACGAGACGCAGATCGATCGGGTAGTGGATGCGCAGCGTGTCGGAGGCGAGCGGTAAGTCGAGCGCCAGATGATCCAGCCCATACTGCGAGGGATTTTTCGCCATGATGGTCATGGCCAAAATGATGGGCACGTAGTTGCGCGTCTCCTCCGGTAAGACATTGCGCCGATGGAGCTCCCAGAAATCGGCGTAGCCGGTGCGCTGCACCGCACGCTGAACCGTGCCCGGCCCGGAGTTGTAGGCAGCCATCGCCAGATACCAGTCGCCAAACTGGTTAAAGAGATCTTTGAGCAGCCGGGCGGCGGCGCGAGTGGCCTTCTCCGGATCCTGCCGTTCGTCTACCCACCAGTTGTGCTGCAGCCCCGCGTGGACGCCGTCCCAGGGCATGAATTGCCACATGCCGCGGGCTCCCATGCGCGAGAGTGCGAGCGGCTCGAAGCCGGATTCCGCCTGGGCCAGGAACATCAAGTCCTGCGGTACGCCCTCCTCGCGGAAGACTCGCGAGATCATTTCGCTATAGCGTCCGCGCCGGATCAACGCGCGCTCGATGGTACCGTGCCCGCGGGTGGAGAAGTAATTGATGTAGCTCACCACCGGATCGGTGAGCATGAGGGGGAGATCGCTGTGGGTGTTGGCCAGCTCGGCTTGGGCTTTCGCCTTGATCGAGGGGTCGACCGGAAAAGTGACGTTGTTGGCCTCGTCGATGGGCGCGGGCTGGGCGCGCTGTTCGGTGAATCCATCGCCTGCCTTCAGGGCCTGCAGCTCCAACTCGTGGGTTGCCTCGACGATCCTGTCGAACTCGGCCTGCAACCTCTCATCGTTCTGCACCCCGACGGGTCCACGCAGCAGGAGGTTGAAGGCGGCGTCGAAGTTGTCCTTTGCCGCCTCAAGGTGCCCGGCGGTGTAGTTGGCCTGGCCTCGGGCGTATTCGGCTTCGGCGCGCGCGATCAACTGCTGCACGGTTTCGACGACAGGTTGCGGCGCGACGGTACGCTGGGGGGGCGGCGCCGGTGAGGGTTTCACTACCACAGGGGACGCGGGAAGAGTCGGCGCGGTGGCCTGCGGCGCAGGCAAGGTGGATGCCTCATCCTTGGTGTGTTCACAGGAGGCGAGGAGCAGGCAGGAGACCAGCAGCAGCGGCAGGATTGTACGGTCAAAAAGACTCATCAGTGTGTGCGGAGTGCTTGCGGCAAGGCGTGATTGCAGCCCACCGGAGCACGCGCTCTCTCAAATCTACGGACGATTCACCGATGGGTCAATCACGGGAACGATCATCTTTACTTCTTTTAGCAATGGTTGCGCGGGTAAGAACCATATACTACTATCACAACCTGTGCTGCTTGAGCCATTGACCCTCCGGGCAAAGTTTGGCGCGAGCCTGTTTCAGGTCACCGGAGTTCGCCGGCAGATGCCCGGTTGGTCCCTTCGACACCATTTCTTTCGAGTTCCTTCGCGATCAGGATCGACGAATGGTGACAGGCAAGAGCTATCCGGCAGGTGAGCTCGACCTGCACTCCAGACGTATTCAGACTGAACTGCAGATGCTGAACTGCGCCATTGGAGTGTGCAGGAGCGGATGACGGCATCAAAAGAGGAGCGATTCAAGATAGCTCTCTCCGGAAACTCTCATTTCGCAGAGTTCTGCGCTCAGCGAAGCGCAGAAGGTCTAACGCTTTCCTCTCGTGGCGTCGAGGCACTGGCCGTAGAGGTCGATGAGATGTTTGGCGTAGTCCTCGGCTCGCGAGACGGTGCCACCCTGGAATCCAGCGCCGGGGGTTCCGGTGCGGCCATAGCCGGTTGTGGTGGCGATGAATTTCATCATCTCCAGTGCGATCTCCTCGTCGCGGCGCAGAGGTGGTGGCGCAGGAATGGAATTGGCTGGGGTATCGCTCACGGGAATTCTCCGAGGCTGAATTGAAAATAATACCGCGCCGCCTCTGGAAAAGGCGGCGCGCTGCCGATCATAACAGATATGAAGAAGAGAACCGAAGGGTTGAGCAATGTGAGGAGCGGAGCAGAGTGTCCACTCCCCTTCCGCGATTATGTTATTTCACGTGTGGAAGCTTGCCGATTGGAAGCTTGTTGATGAGCGGGCACGGGAGCTTCGATCCGCGCCGAGACGGGCGGCTTTTTGGGAGGAAGCGCCGCCCCAGGTTGGGCGGAATGGTGCGCATCTTCGCCTTCGCTGTCAAAGATGCGGCGCAGCAAGCCCGCCTCGAGCAGGACAGACGAGAGGGAGTCAAGCGCGGCGGAGTAGCGGCGCTCGGCGCGCTGCACGGTGATGCCGAGGCGGAGTGCGGCCTCAGGGATGCTGTGCTCGAGCAGAATTACACCGGCGATGATCTCCAAATAGTGGCGCTCGACGCGTTCGAAAGCGCGCTCAATGTCATGAACGAAGATCACGGCGTCCTCAAAGGTATTGAGCCGGTAGGAGCTGACGCGAGCTCGAAAGCAGAGCCCTCCGAGGATGCTGGGCAGGCGGCCGATATCGACCGATACACGGAAGTAGCGCCGCAGCAGAGCGCGCGTGTAAGGGCGATAGGCGCTCAGGTTCGCGTCTGCCTGCTGCTTTCGGCGGGCGGGTACCAGTTGCAAAGCGGACTTAGCGGGGCAATCATTCATGCCTGCACCTCTGCCCGAAGCCGTGTCCAGAGCTGCAGAAAGGAAGCTGGGCGGTCGAGCAGGAGTGAAGCTTCCGCCTTGGCGCAGGGTGCGCACTCTGTCCGCTGGCTGCCGGAGCGGCGCAGCCAGATGTTGCCGCAGCGTTCGCAATACTTCAATTCCATGTTGCGCAATTGTGGTGATCCGGATGTTGCTCTCATTCTTTTTTGCCCTCCAGCAAAAAAATCCCTGCCGCGGGCACAAGGTGAAGATTGCAGGAGTTGGACTCCGGGCAAGGATCACGCCAGTACCGGCGACAGGGCTCGTTTTGTTTGCGATGACCTGTATGTATTCAATTTGAAGCGGCGGAATCCCCGTCGTGGATTTGCCGTTTCACTGAAGTTCAACGTTGCTTATGACCGGACTCAGGTCAGCCTGCGATCGTCCTTACGGGTAAAGTAACCTTCTTCGTAGCCTGATTTGAGAATTGTGCCGTTCTGGATAACTACACTAAGGCGGCCGGTGAAACCTATCTCCCGGAGCAGCTGTGAGACTCCCATTGAAAGAAGCTCGGAATTGCGAACCTTGCGACGAAACTCGACAAAGGTGGTTTCGCGCGAAGCATTGACGTCGGGCCCCATGTTTACAGCTCCTGCTTGTTTGAAAAATGAGTTATTGGATGCATCATTGAGTACGCGGTCGAGGATGTCAACAATTTATTGCTAGAAGTTGTTACCAAAGGAACCATGTATTTCTTTGAGATATTATTTCGGAGCTCCGCGGGACAGTGCGATGTTGATTTCAGATTTACAGAATCGGTTGCGGGCTCTGGTGCGTGAGCGCATTGAATCCAGGGAGTTGACAGGGACTGAACTGGCGAGCCGCGCCGGGTTTCAGCAGGCGCACGTCTCCAATTTCCTGAATCAACGGCGGAACTTGAGCGTTGAGGCGATGGACCGGGTGATGGAGGTTCTGCATTTGGAGGTTCGCGACCTGATGCCGGAGGAGCGGCGGAGAGTTCCATCGGCGGAGAGCGACGAAGCAGGGTTTGAGTCGATTCCGTTAATGGAAGGCCATGTGCTTTTGCAGAGCGATTTCGGCTCCGGCGAGATTGTTGAGTACCTGCGATTTAAGAAGAGCTTTCTGCGGCGGATTCGTCCGGAGATGGCGAACCAACGTAAACACTGGCTGCGATTTGTGCTGGTCAAGACTGATAAGGACTCGGGTGGGGCGATGCGTCCCAGGTTATTGCCGGGAGCGACGCTGCTGATCGACCGCCATTACAACTCGCTGCGCAGTTACCGGCGGCGCGAGCCGAATATGTATGTTGTACAGAGCGGAGAGAAATGGACGGTTCGCTATGTGGAGTTACAGGGAAACCAACTCTCACTTCGTCCTGAGAATCAAAACTATCCTCTGGGATATGTGCAGTTGGGCAAGGGCGAGACCTTTGCAGATTATGTGGTGGGACGAGTGGCGCATATTTCGATTGAGACCTAGGCGTGCGATTCCCGTTGCAGGATAGCGAGTGCCTTGCCCTGTTACCGTTCGGTATCCCGCGCCTCGGCAGATAGTTCAGGGCTCCGCGACTCATGCGCTCCGATTCTCGAATCGCATATTCAGCTTTGGTCTTTACCCGGCTTTGAGCTGTACAATTCCAGGAAATCTGTGCTGCACAAAAGGAACCGAGAGGTGATGCGATGCGATCCGTCCAAACGTCGTTCCGCGGTTTCCAGATTAAGACCATGCTGACAATCGGTGCGCAGCTCTTGGTGGCCACTGGAATTTTTCTGTCGAATGCCGGAGGACAAATCATAGACGGCGCGCCTCCTGTCCCGCCGCAACTGCCTCCTGCCATCTTCCAGAACACGGTTTCCAGCGATCATCTCTCATTCTTGAAAGACTATGCAGGCCGTCCGGCAAGGGACGTAATGAAGGACAAGAGATTCCGGAATCTGATAAAGATGGTGATTCCGCGTGCGGAGTATCACTACGGCCACGACATGCCGCTCTCTGAGGCAAACAGTCTCATCATGGGTGGCTCGCGGCTCCCGGTCCTAATTCGAGATGGCCGTTACGTAACGGTAGCCAGTGATTTAGGCCCGTACCGTAACGGTCGGGGAATGCTGTGGTTCGACATCAAAGATGGGATCATCCTGGGCGCGGTGTATTTCCATCCTGTCAACGGCGAGCCCGCTCCCACGCTCGCAATCTTTTCCAGCCAGTTGAAGCAAACTTCACTCTACATGAGTCAGCTCCCCACGGCTTTTGCCGAGGATTTGAACCAATTGATACTGACTATGGGGTTGCCGTTCATCACCACGCGCTATTTCATCCCCGAGAACGGCAACAAGTATGTGCTGGTGCATGATGAAGACTATTGCGCGCACGCGGCGAATATGCCCGCGCCGCCGCAAGACGAGTGCCAAAGCGCAAATGCCTACGCCGCCGACATTGACGTGGTGGCCGCGGATTTCATGGCACGGACCGGCAATGCTCCGAATGCCACAGCCTGGATGCTCGGCCAATTGAATGTCCCATGGATCAGTCCGTCGCAGGTTACATGGCTCGAGTTCCGAAACCAGAGATGCGGGGTTGGTCCAAACAGACTGATGTGCCGAATCCGACTCACACGCGAGCGCACGCAAACCCTCCTCATTCAGCAGCATAAATAGCCTGAACGAATCTTCTTGCATGAACACGACAGTCAAACGGCAAACCTCAACGGAAAATCGTCAGGTCACGCACAATTCCGTTTCGGAACTGCCGGAAGAGATAGCGGATTTTTGCTGTCAAGAGCAGAAATTTTCGAATGGCAGACTAAGTAGTTGATATGGAGTGAAATAGAGTTTGTGTCCCAGGTGAGGGGATGAGGGGGGTGGAATTGATATCCTGAAGATAAGAGGCAGAGAGAGGGGCGGTGGCTGTGGCGTCGAAGAAAGAGCCGAAGGCAAAGACGAAGAAAGAACGAGTCGGCAAGGACGATACGGGCGAGGGTAGAGCGTCCAAGAAGCCAAAAGCAGTGAAGGCACCGAAAAAGACAACAACCAAGAAGGGCGCCAAGAACGAATTAAAGCGCGATCCTGCAAAGCATCATAAAATACAGATTCCGGTCACGATGAGCAAAGAGGAACGCGGCGGGACGGCGGCGGGAGCGGAGTTGGATCCTTTTGAGGTTGCGAAGCAGAGGGTGAAGGGGTCGGTTCCGGCGATTGTGGATGCAATGGTGGAGAAGGCAAAGCAGGGGAGTTGCACGCACGCCAAGACGCTACTGGAGATGACCGGCGCCAAGCATATGTTCGACAGCGAAGGGGAAGGACAGGGCGGAGGCGAGCCGTGGGCGAAGCTGGTGCTGGAGCGATTGGACGAGGCAGACGCAGCGGAGAGCGCGAGTGTGCAGGAAGAAGCGCAGGAAATTGGAGTAGAGCAGTAAAGCAGTGACGGGCGCGGACCGGAGCCGGGTTCGACAAAGGCGAACGCTAGCATGGACATGACGTGGGTGACTGACCGGATTGCGGTAGGCGGCGGGATCTGGGTAGATGAAAGAATGGCCGAGGTGGTGCGGGCGGGAGTGACGCACGTCATCGACATGCAGATGGAGTTCGACGACACCCCGCTGGGCAAACGCGCGGGAGTGGAAGTGCTATGGAATCCGGTGGACGATGATTTTGAGCCGAAGGGCCGTGAGGTTTTTGAGCGCGGCGTGAACTTTGCGCTGCGCGCGCTGGACGATCCGCAGGCGAAGCTGTTTGTGCATTGCGCGGCGGGCATACACCGGGCTCCGATGATGGCGCTGGCAGTGCTGTGCGCGACGGGATATTCGCTGGAGCAGGCGAAGGGCCTGATCCAGACCAAGCGTTATGTTGTGGACTTTGCCGAGGTATATGTGCGCAGCGTGGAGCGCTTCTTGAAAAGTTACATGGGAACGGATGGCAGAGCGGGAATCAGCCGAAAGGACGGCGACAGAAGAGCATGAATACGAGAATGATGGAAAGTTCAAGCCGCCTGATCAGGCGGCTTTTGATTTTTGTGTGGATGGTGCTGGTTGCGGGTGCGTCGGGGGCGAATGCGGCTCCGGTGAAAACGCTGGTGCAGGACACTTTGTACCGGGCCGACGGCAGTGCGGCGCAGGGGAGCGTTACGGTTCGCTGGAATGGGTTTTCGACGAGCGCGGGAGAGGCCGTCGCGGCCGGCCAGATGACGGTGACGACGAACGTAAACGGCGGAATTTCGATTCCACTGATTCCGAATACGGGGTCGAGTCCTTCGGGCAGCTATTACCGGGTTGTGATCACACTCGACGATGGCACGACGAGCGAAGAGATGTGGGTCGTTCCGGCGGTGAATACGACGACGGTGGCGGCGATCCGGGCGAAGGTGGTGCCGCAGGCAGTGGCCGCGCAGTTTGCCAGCCGCGACTATTTGGATTCAGCGCTGGCAGGGCTGGCGACGGTGGCTTCGACTGGAAACTACGACGACCTGGTGAACAAACCGGCGAGTCTTTCAACTACGTCGGCTTCGTTTGCGGGCGCACTCACGGCGCAGAGCGTGAACGGAGTGCCGTCTGTGACGGGCTATGGCGCAAAGTGCGATGGCGTAACCAACGACTCAGCGGCATTTCTGACAGCCGATGCACTGGGAAAGACTATCCAAGGGCCGGCCAGCGGAACATGCGTCATCGCCGCGAACATTACACTGAACTCGCAATGGACATTCAATCAAGGCGCGATGATTGCGCCTGCGTCCGGCTACACCGTGACTTTGGCACAGCAGCCGATTGCGGGGCGCTTCAAGATATTCAGCGGCGCGGGTTCGGTGGTGTTTTCGTTCCAGCCTGTGGTGTACCCGGAGTGGTGGGGAGCTACACCAGCTTTGAGTCCGACAGTGGATTCTTACCCCGCGCTGGTATCAGCCTGCAATTCGCTGCCATACCTTGGCAACGGTTCGCAGATGACCTATACCGGGCAACATGCCCGCGCGGGAACGATTCAGTTTCAGACGCTCTATTACCTGATCTCGCATCCGTGGACGTGCAGCTATGGCGTGACGTACTGGACGGGTGGTAACAGTGGCGGCTACGACGGACAGGCAGTTTTGGAGCTTCAATCCGGGGCCGTGCCAACGCAGCCCGCGCAGGAGACGTTCGCCTGGTTTATCGACCCGCCTGCAACCAGCGGCACAATCTCCTCCAATGTTGCGTTCGGAAGCCGAGTGGACAGCATTGCGGTCCAGGTGGATGGGAACAAGCTGTATTCGACCACGCTGACAACGGCGATCCCTGCAACTGGAAGTCAGACGATCACCGTGGGCTCGACTAGCGGCATGGCGACATCTGGGGCAGGTTCGCAAGTGTGGCTCGGAGCGGGCGCAGACTTCGAGATTGTCACGCCAACCAGCATCACCAGCTCGACTCAGTTCGTCGCCACAGTGGTGAACACGCACGCCAGCACGGAGGCGGTTGTCACTAATGTGGTCAACAATTATGTGAGCGGGCTGTATTTTGCCGAGGCGCAGGGAAGCTCGGTTCGGAACGCTGGTGCAGGCCACGCCTGGGGCCGGGGATGCGTGGCGCAACTTGCGCCCAGCAACATCAACACGGACCACTTCTCCTGCGCATCTACGCTGAATGGGCCGAATATCGACATGATGGGAACCGGTGCTTTCGACTTCGTAGATGCGGGCAATAACAACCAGACCGGACTTTTGGGGCAGGTTGACATTCGCATTCCCTACACAACGGGGAACGTCTTTACCATTCCGTTCATCGGCGGCTTTGTGCCGGGGTCATCGCAGGTGCTTATTACCGGCAGCTACAGCGGAAGGTATCAGAACTGCGGTCCGTCGTTCTGTTCATTTACGCGATTGAGCTGTGGCGCAACTCCGGCGATGGGCCAGTACGCCGAGTGCAGCAATGGGGCGCTGACTTTCAACGCTGGGGATGCTTCGGAGTACGGACGAATTCTGTATCAGGACACATCACCGATCACTGCCTCTGCAAGCAGCAGCGCGGTCAAGCCTGTCTCTTCGGTCCAGGTGGAGGCGAACTCCGATCTTCACATCAACCAGATTTTCTGCGAGGGGAGCTATGACTGCCTGAACACCTATCGCGTGGGCAGCCTGGCGGTGGATTACCTTGAGGCTCATCCAGCATCTACCGTATCCGCAAACACAGCTGCGGTGTTTGTTGACCCATACAGCAGTAACGTGTGGCTACTGAACCAGAAATACTTCTTCTGGGGCTCAAACAAGTGGACCTATGGGGTGGTGGACGCTGCTCATGGTGTCACTCGGACTCTTGTTACCGATGCGAACAATGACAGCTACGCACGCGATATTCCGTACGGCCATTTAGCGGTGCCGGCGACGGGAACGGTTCCTAGTGGATCAGTAGCTGCAACGCCGGGACTTGTGTATCCGGATGGAAGTTCGATCACAGAGGACAGTACGGGTAAGATCAGCGTTGGCGGCGGGGCTATTAGCAGTCCCACGTTTACCGGAACAACACAGGACAACTCATATCACTATATGAGTAACACGTTCTATGTGAACCCGCAGGGAACGGCTAGTTCAAGCGCGACGTATATCTCTCAGCCGATGTACTTCAATGATTCGGAATGGGACAGCACGGTTCCCGGTCCGGTAGCCGACCAGTGGGAGTGCGGCGCGACTCCGAAGTATTCCGGAGGCTCTCCATCTTCCACCTGGGGTTGTAGTCATTACAACGGAATCGCAGGGCAGCCCTTGTTGTTCCAGATGGGGCCAGCGTTCTTTACCCTGCCGACGGCGACAACGTATTACACGCTACCCGGCCCAGGTACGCTTGCCCTGACAAATCAGCTTCCGTCTGTAGCCACCGTTTTGGCAGCGGGGCTCGTAAAGCCGGATGGAACGACTACCACGGTTGACGCTGACGGAACTATCCATGCGGCGGCGGCCACGGAGTCGGTTGTAGGGTCGCCAATCAATCGCACCGGGCTTGCGGCCAATGTCGGCCAGACCGTTGCCTACACCGTTCCATCAGGAAGTCCCGGCTGGTACAGGCTCTCCTGCTATGTGGTTTTGACGCAGGCGGCTACGACGTCATCGACTTTGCCGACGTGTCAGATGAACTTCTACGACAACGACACTGGGGTACAGAAGACCGTTACGCTCACTTATGGCGGGCAGACGCAAAACACGGTGGGACTCAACGGCAATAACGGCAGTCCGGCCGGAACTGCGCCGGTCTATGCAGGCGCGGGTGCCATCAATTACTACACTTCGTCCTATGCCTCCAGCGGAGCGACGGCGATGCAGTACGCGATGCACGTCAAGGTGGAGTATTTAGGGCAGTAGCCGCACGGCATCGCGCTTCGTTGATCTGAATCACATCGGGCATCGCACGGGGAGAGCACTGCCTGAATGTTGATTTGTGGAAATGGATGGGCATCTCAGAAAGGTGGAAGAGAATGACGGGAATATTAGAACGGATTCTGCAACAACCGAAGACGAGCGCAGCAGGATTGCTGCTTGCTGTAACAACCGTGCTGGGCGTGCTGCAGCAGCAGGGAGTTTCGCTGGGCCATGTGGGGACGGGGACGGTGATCTCGCTGGGAAGCGCGCTGGCAACGGCGATGCTGGGACTGATGGCGAAAGACTAGCCGCTCCGGCACCAACGCAATTGCGAAGTGCCCGAGGCCTGTGGATCAAGTCAGCTAGGTTGAACCCTCGAGCCAGTCGGTTGATGCCTCTGGGGCGCGAGAGATTTGAGCAGAACGGGGATTCCTCGCGACGCTAGGAATGTCGCCTAACAAAAACGGAAGAAGCAGAGCAGGAATGGACGCTGCCAGAGATGGCGGCGTCTTGTTTTGTGCGGAAGGACGTTATGGAAAAGAGATGGAAGACGATGCCGGCACTGCTGGCGGCAATGGGCCTGAGCATTTGCCTGGTGGGCTGTTCGCAGGCGGATGCGGTGAAGGCGGCGAGCACGATTCACGCATATCTGCCGGTAGTGACGGGGTTGGCCGGTGATGCTGTGGCGGTCGCGGAGGCGATCGATCCGTCGGCAGCGGCTGTTTTGCAGGCACTGAGCGCGAAGGTGCAGACGGATCTGCAGGAGCTGGAGACGGTGAGCGGGGCGTATGCGGCGGCACCTTCTTCGGGTGGGTGGGCGAGCCTGGGGGCCACGATGGATGCGCTGGTGAACGACGCGGACCAGGGACTGCTGGCGGCGCTGGCGATCAAAGATCCGGCGAGCCTGGCAAAGGCAAAGGCGGCCTTGAGCGCCGTGGATGCGGCGGTTCACGTCTTGGACGGGTACCTGCTGGCGGCGCGAAGCCCTGCCCAGGCGCAAAGCTCGGCGGCACAGCGGACGGTGAAGCTTCAATCGGTGACACGCTGTTGGAGCAGGCAGGACCGGCAGAGAGTGGAGCGGGCGTTTGGCGGGCGGGGCGAGGAGTTGCAAGCGGCGGAGATGAGCCTGGGATTCTGAGCACGCGAGGTGAGCAGCGGTGACGATGGCGACGCGACGGGCGAGTGCTGCAAGGGCGAAGAATCAGGGGATGGATTTGGAGGCCCTGATGGCACTGGGAAAGAGGCTGGACCAGCGGACGAAGCGAGGGAGTTATCGCGAGGTATTGGCGGCAAGCTTGCTTAGAATCCGCAACAAGCGTGGGCGGCTGGTAAAGCTGGAGACAAACCTGGCGCAGAGGGAGTTTGAATCGAGGTGCGGGCCGAAAAATATCGTGCTGAAGGCGAGGCAGATGGGGATCTCGACGTGGGTGGCGGCGAGATTCTTTCTGAGCACGATTACGCGGCCCGGCACTTTGACGGTGCAGGTAGCGCATACGCAGGAGGCGGCGGAGGAGATCTTCCGCATGGTGCACAGGTTCGTGGAGAACCTGCCACAAGACCTGAAGAGCGGAGCGCTGAAGCGATCGAAGTCGAACCGGAGGCAGTTGGTGTTTCCGGGGCTGGACAGCGAATATCGCGTGGAGACCGCGGGCGACGCGAACGCTGGACGGGGCTTGACGATCCGGAACCTGCACTGCTCGGAGGTGGCACGGTGGGGAGCGAACGCGCCGGAAGTTCTGGCATCGCTGCGCGCCGCCGTGCCACCGGATGGGGAGATTGTGCTGGAGTCCACTCCGAATGGAATGGGCGGGTGCTTCTATCGCGAGTGGCAGAAAGCAATGGAGAGAGGATACACGCGGCATTTTTTTCCCTGGTGGATGGACGCGGGATACCGGATCGATGGAGGCGAGGGAGAGGAGCTCCTGGACGGGGCGCTCAACGAGGATGAGCTTCGGTTGATGAAGAGCTACGGCCTGGATCGCGGGCAGATTGCATTCCGGCGGCAGATCCAGAACAATTTCGGCGAGCGGACGGCAGAGGAATTTGCCGAGGACGCGACGACGTGTTTTCTTGCCAGCGGCTCAGCGGTCTTTGATACGGCGAGGATCGATGCACGGATGCACGGGCTGGAGGCTCCGCTGAAGCAGAGGCAAAACGGACGCATCCTGATATGGCTGCCTCCGGCGAGAGGGCGAAGATATGTTTTGGGTGTGGATGCGGCGGGTGGCGGCTCGGGCGGCGATTATGCCTGCGTCGAGGTGATCGACCTGGTGAGTGGATTGCAATGCGCGGAGTTGTATGGGCATTACACGCCGGAGGAGCTGGCGACAGAGGCGGCGAAGCTGGGGCGCGAATACAATCACGCGCTGATGGTGGTGGAGCGGAACAATCATGGCCACGCGGTGCTGGCAATGCTGGAGCGGGTGGAGCAGTACGAACCGCTGTTTCGCAACAACCGGTACGCGGGCTGGGTGACGACGGTGCTGACGCGTCCGACGATGCTGGAGCGATTCGGGGCGATTCTGGTCACAAATCCGGAGCTTTTCAATAGCCGGAGGCTGCTGGAGGAGTGCAGGGGCTTTGTGCGGCACGCAGATGGGCGAATCGCGGCCTCAGAGGGCTCGCACGACGACGCGATCATGGCGATGGGGATGGCGCTGGCAGTGCGGGAGAGGAGTTGCACCTAGGGCGTGGAAGACAAAAGCAACAGCAACTACGAAAGGCTGCAGAGGTGTTGGGCCTTGCTTCCCACCTTAGCGCCGAAAAGCGGCGCGAAGGTGGGGCACCCGACATTCCATCAGCTCGTGTGCTGCTGAACAAAATCGATGGCTGATTGAAAAGCCTGGGAAGAGCGGGAGATTTGAGCAGTGCTGGGATCTTTCGCTTCGCTCAAGATGACACTCTCGCTTAAGATGAACAATTGGTGTGCGCTGAAAAGGGGCAAGCTTGGCAGTTGCAGCGGTGCAGCACGTGAGAAGGATGCGGGGCGGGGCGCAGAGTCATCTGATGCGCTGCTCCGACGGTCATTTCTACGTGGTGAAGTTTCAGGATAATCCGCAGCACACGCGGGTGCTGGCCAACGAGATGCTGGCGACGCGGCTGGCGCAGGCGGCGGGGCTGCCGGTGCCGGCGACGGAGGTGGTGGAGGTCGACTCCTGGCTGATTGAACACACGTCGGAGCTGAGGTTCGAGCTGCTGCATGGCTCGAAGACATGCACGCCGGGACTGCAGTTTGGCTCGCGCTTTGTGGTATCTCCGGCGCAGGGGCAGGTCTATGACTATCTGCCGGAGCATCTGCTGGACCGGGTGCGGAACCTGGGCGCATTTGCGGGCATACTGGCGTTGGATAAGTGGACGTGCAATGCCAATGGGCGGCAGGCGGCCTTCTGGAAGAAGAGCCGGGAGCGGAAGTTCACGGTATCGTTCATCGACCAGGGATACTGCTTCAATGCGGGCGAGTGGTCGTTTCCGGATTCACCGTTGCGCGGGGTGTACGCTCGCAACGATGTCTACCGCGAGGTGACCGGCTGGGCGGCCTTTCAGCCCTGGCTGGGCAACATCGAGAGCATGGATGAGCAGGCGATGTGGCGCTGCGCGGAGGAGATTCCAACGGCGTGGTATGGCGAAAGCTGCGAGATGGAGCGGCTGGTGGAAACATTGAGCCGGCGGCGGGGACGAGTGGCCGAGCTGATTCTCGAGTTCAGGAATTCGAGCCGGGCGCCATTCCCGAAATGGAGAGATGTGGTGAACTGAGGGAATAGCGGAAGGAAAAGTTGGGTGGATGGTGGGGAGAAGGATGGGAAGGATTGTAGGATTGAGGGCTGGAGAGGCGCCTGGGCAGATGGGGGATCACCGAGGATGAAAGAGCGCCGACAATGCGAGTTCTTCCTGCTGCGGTATGTGCCGGACGCAGTGAAGGACGAGTTTGTCAATGTGGGCGTGGTGCTGTTTGAGAGCAACGGCGGCTGGGCAGACGTGCGCTTTACGAAAGACTGGAAGCGGGTGCGGTGCCTGGATCCGGAGGCCGATGTTGAGATGCTGGAGGGGCTGGAGCGGGAGATCAAGGAGCGGATGCGGGAGGGCGCGAGCAGCCAGGAGTGGCTGCTGAAGCGAATGGAAGACACCTTCTCGAACGCAATCCGGCTGACCCCGGCCAAGGCGGTGCTGGCCGATTCGCCGCAGGAGGAGATCGGGCGGTTGGCGGAGATGTACCTGGAGCGAGCAAGAAAGGGCGCGCGCACCTCGAGCGGACGGATGCAGATCTTCCAGACGATGCGGGGCGAGTTCGAGCGGCAGGGAGTGTGGGGGATGATGCGGCACAACATCGCCGCGAGCGCCTACACCCATCGCGGCGACCCGCTGAAGATCGACGCCGCGTACCGGCCCAACGGCACGGTGCACATGTACCAGGCGCTCTCGCTGGAGAGCGACGTGAACGCGGCCAAGGTGCTGGCATTCACCTACCCGAAGCTTCGCGATGGCGTAATGCGGGCCGAGCAGGCGGAGACGGCGCTGACGGCCATTGTGGAGAGCGAACTGGATCGCGAAGACGATGAGACGATGTTTGCGCTGGAAACTCTGTCGGCCAGCCGGATTATGGTAGCGACAACGGCGGAGCTGCCCAGGGTCGCGGCCAGCGTGCGGCAGAAGATGGGACTGCAGTAAGAGAAAGTTTCAAGGTTGCAAGGTTTGAAAGTTAAAGATTTGCACAAGAAGGACGCTGCGGCGTCTTTTTTTTATTGGCACGTTTTATTGGGGGCGCGGGAGAGCAAATGAAGATAGCGGAAACGATCTGGGAGCCGGTGCGGCGGGCGGGATTGCGGGTGCTGGGGGGCAGTGACGCCCCGGCGCCGAGGCGCAAGACAGCCCCACTGCCATCGATCCTGCAAACGGTTGGAACGGTTGGTTCGTTCGGGTCAGGAACCAGGGCGGGGCTGCTGCCGAAGAAGACACCAGAGGCGCTGCGCCGCTTTGCCGAAACGCCGATCGCACGCAAGGCGATCAACACGATCAAGGACCGGGTGGCGGGGATGAATTGGCGCATCCAGCCCCGGCGCGGTCGAATGCTGGATGAGGAGATGCAGCAGCGCATCCAGCTGCTGACCGAGACGCTGGAGCAGCCGAATCCGGACGATTCGTTCCGTTCATTTAGCGAGCAGGTTCTGGAGGACATCATCGTTGGCGGGTATGGCGCAATGGAATTGCGGCTGACCGGCGACGATCAGAAGCCGCTGGCGCTGTATCCGGTGGATGGAGCGACGATCCAGATGCGGGCGGACTGGAATGGGGATCCGAATACGGTTCGTTATGTGCAGACGGTCTCTCCGTTTGGAACGGGGCAGCAGATCGAGTTGAAAGACAACGAGCTGTCCTACATTCGGCTGAACCCGCGGAGCTATACGCCCTTCGGACTGGGACGGCTGGAAGTTGCGTTTGAGACGATCCACGAATTTCTGTGCGCGCACCGCTTTGCCGCCAAGCTGGCGAGCAACTCGGTGGTGCAGTATGCGCTGTGGATGCAGGATCTGGACCCGGGACAGCACGAGCGCCTGATTCGCTGGTGGCAGGACGATATCGAGGGCACGGGGCGGGTTCCGATCCTGACGGCGGAGAACAAGCCGGAGGTGTTGCGCTTTGGAGCGGGAACGGATGCGGATCTGCGCCTGGCGTGGCAGGAGTTTTTGATCCGGGTGATCGCCAGCGCCTTCGATCTGCCACCGCTGTTTCTGGGAGTGGAGGCCGACGTCAACCGCTCGACGGCCGAGGAGCTTTCGGATCTGGCCTTCCGCACGGCGGTGGTGCCGACGGCAAGACTTCTGGCGGAACACATCACGCGGGATGCGATTGCAAAGCGGTTGGGCTGGAGCGATCTGGAATTCGCCTTCCTCGATGTGGATGCGACGGACCCGATGGAGCAGGCGCAGATCGATCAGATCCTGTTGGGCTGTGGAGTGCTGACGGTGAACGAAGCTCGCGCGGCGCGTGGATGGCAGCCGCTGGAAGACGCACAACTGGGGGTTCGATGAAAATGCAGTGGGAGGCAATGGCACTGGCGATGCCGGAGGTGGTTGGACATCCCAACCGGCGCGGATTTCGCGGAGTTCTGACGATGGCCGATGCGCCGTCGGATCGCTCTCCGAGCGGCGCGCGGGGACACAAGGTGATGTTGACGGTCCGGGCCACGGAGCGGGCTCTGCCCTCTCTGCTGGGCATGGCCGTGGACTATGCGCCGGAGCTGGACCGGCATGATGCGCAGAGAAAGGTGGGGATTATTACCTCGGCGGATCTGCGGCCCACGACGGGCAACGTCCATCGTCTCGATGTCGCGGGCTATCTTTTTGAGCGCGATTTTCCTGAGGTGGTGGACGAGATGGCGCGACGCAAGGGCGAACTCGGCATGAGCTATGAGATTGCCGATGTTCGGGTTGTGGACACGGCGGCTCCGGTGTGGGTGGCGACCGAGTTCAAGTTCACCGGGGCGGCGGTGTTGCTGCGGGAGAAGGCGGCTTACCAGGGTACGAGCATGGAGCTGGCGGAGTAGAACATTTCATGAACGGTGAATGCGCGAATCCCACCTGGGCCACCCAGGGGGCTTGCTTGTTGTCCGGTAGCGGGACGAGACGATTGGCTGAAGTGCCTCCGGGACGGCGCGGGAGATTTGGGCTGTGCGGGGATTCCTCGCGAAGCTCGGAATGACACCCTAAAAACTACAGCGAGGCCGGCATTTGAGCCGGCTTTTCTATTGGGAGAGGAAATGAACGAAGAGAACAGTGCAGCTCAGAAGGATTCGATACAGGAGTGTGCGGCGCAGCTTGGCAGTGCGGCGCAGGCCCTGGAGCGCGTGATCGGAAAACTAGAGGCGCAGTATGAGGCGCTGAACCAGAAGATCGACCGCATTATCGCCACCGTGGAAAAACAGGCACCGGAGAAGGGCGACGCAGCCGAGCTGTCGGCAGGGGCGCAGACCGAGCAGGTTGTGAAACTCGAAAAAGAGAACCGTGAATTGCGGCAGCGCGCAGGACGCAAAACACTGGTTCCGCTGGTGAGTACGCTGCTGGCAAAGAGCGGCGTCAGCGAGGGTGTGCAGATTGAACCGGGCACGCTGGAAAAGGCTCTGGGGCAGTTGACGATCGAACAGCGCATCGCGGTGAAGGCCGAACTGGCTCGAGCGGGAATGATCGCGTAAGAACGAGGTTTCAAGTTTCCAGGTTTTAAAGTTTCAAGTTTCAAAGCGAGAGGCACAGAGGTGGAGAGCGTTGCTTCCCACCTTAGAGAAAGGCGCGACGCAAAGGTGGGGCGCCCGCAGATGGATCACCGCAGATTAGACCACCGTAGACAAACCACCGGGGCACGGCAGGCGTGACCGGATAACGAGGCCGGGCGAATGGGTCCGGCAGAGAAGGAACATACAGAATGAATACGCAATTTGTAGATTTGCACGCTGCAGCAGACTTCATGGGACCGGGCGCCATCGAGATCGATCGCTACCAGACGGAGATCTTTGACATTGTCCAGCGCCGCGGCGCGTTCGGACAGCGCGTCAAGAACGTTCCGGCTACGGGTCATCCGTCGCGTTTTTTTGAGGAGACGGCGATTGCCTCCCCCACGGCTGCGAATGGTTTTGTCGATCCGCGCAACATCGTGGCCACGGTGAATTCGCCGACGCGCGTGGAGCGCTCGGTGCCGCTGAAGGCCCTGGTGTCGCAGATCAACTACAACCTGTTCGACCTTGAGGTTGGCCAGCAGCAGGAGCAGTTTGCCTACCTGCAGGCGAAGGACCTGGCCGATTCCGTGACCGGGTTGATGCGTACGCACGATGTTGCGCTGTGGAACGGCAACGACACCTCGCTGAGCACGCCGACCACGTTGCAGTATTACGGCGCGGCGGCTCAGATCAATGCTGGCGGAAACATTTCCACGGTGACCGCGACCGAGAGCATTGTGGACGGGCTGAAATCGCAGATTGCTGCGATGGTGTCGAACTCGAATTATGAGGTTCGTCCGACGGCCATCTATGCCAACCCGGTGTTGCTGGACCTGATCGATCGCGAGATGAAGAGTGAGTTCAACGTCGTGCTCTCGACCACGAAGGTGGAGGGTGGCTTGACGGTGAAGACGCTCTCCACGCAGGCAGGCGAGCTACCGCTGATTCCGGAATGGGCGCTGCCGTACAGCGGCACTCCTGGTAGTGGGTCGGCGGTGCTTCCCGCCTACATTGTGACCGAAGACCTGATCGAGTATCACTGGCTGACCGATGCCAATCCTCGCGTTTTCCAGCTTGGATTGACCGGTACGCTGGCTCGCCAGTTGATGGTCGTGAAGTTCGGCGCGGTTGTGGTGAAGGGCGCCGGATATGCCCATGCCCAGGTGACCGTGAACCGCTAATCCGCGACGTCAAAAGCGGCGAAGCGAGGGCCGGGAAGGATCCGGTTCCTCGCTTCGCCGCATTGATGCAGTTGAAAGGATCAGAGCGTTCAAGCTGTATCCAGACGCGCGGGGGAGGGCCGAAAGGCTCTGCCAAAGCGCGGGAGAAGAGTAGAAGATGGCATACCTGTCGGCGGATGAATACACGCTGTTTGGGCTGGAGGAGACGACTCCGGTCAGCCTGGTGAGTGCGGCGTCAGACTTGATTGATGCGCACTGCCGGAGGAATGGATTTGGCATTGCACAGTACATGGAACGATTTCGGGTGGGGCAGTCGCGGACGGTGAGGCTCTCCTATCTGCCGCTGGCTGCGGCGGCAGGTGCGGCGTCGCCGATTGTGCAGGCGCGGGGGCGGTACACAGGCGACGCTGGTGGGTGCGCCGGAGTGGCGGAGCTGGCGGCAGAGGTAGCACAGGTGTTCACCGCGCCAAACACATGGTTCAGCGTGCCGGTCGATTCATTGGATCTGGATTTGGAGAGCGGAGAGTTGATCGCGTGCTGCGGATTGCTGGCTCCGGCGATGCGCGATCTGGAAGTGACCTACACGTCTGGATACGTCACGGTTCCGCAAGCGGTGAAACAGGCTTGCGCCAAGCTGGTGCAGAACGCGCTGGCAACTCCGGCGTTGAATGTGTCTAAGCAAAGAATTGACCGCATGTATCTGGAGTACTTCGCTGATTCGCTGATGGATGCCGACGTGAAGCGATTACTGGCTCCCTACGTTGCGCAGAGGCTTTCGTCATGAGCGGCTTCGTCACGAACAGCGAGGCGACGGGGTTGGAGCGAGCGGCGTTGGCAATGTTGCGCACGATGGGTGCGGGCAAGGCTTCGCTGCTGGTGCTGCAACCGGCGACCGCGAATGAACAGACCGGGCTCGGACTGAGTGTTCCACTGGTGAACGAGGTTGAGATGGAGCCGGTTCTGTTGCAGAAGACGGTGACTGGGCTATCCCTGCTGGCGCTAATGACCCGAGGCACGGTGCGGAGGGCGCTGAACAGCGCAGGCGCGATCGACAGCGGCGAAATCGCTACGAAACAAGCTCTTGAGAGCGCGATGCTGCGGGCGGACGGAACAGAGTACCGCATTGCGGCGGTGACGGTGAAGTGGTTCGGCGGCGCGGAACTGCTTTACGAACTGGAAATCGAGGCGTAAATGCAGGCGGCAAAAGATACGTTTCTCAGGACTCTGGCCGACAGGCTTGCGGTGGTCAATCCGGCGCGGACGGTGACGCTCGACGGTGCATCGCGCGCAGCTGTGATGGCCGTGGAGAATGAAACTCCAGTGCCGGCCAATACATTTTTAGAGACCTTTCTGCTGAGCTGGAAGGATGCGGGGCAAGCCATGCCGCAGAGTCGGCTGATGTACCTGGATTGCACACTGAGCTACGGCAGTAAAGGCTCCGGCGACAGGTTGCGAACCGATCGTGGGCGCACTGTGACCGCAATGGATTGTGAGCTGCTGCAAATCTGCGAGCCTCGCTATGCGGGGGCCTGCGATTACACACAGACTCCACCAGCCGCGTTGGGCGTGAATATTTTCTGGACGTTGCCAGTCATGGAGGCTCCTACTGAAGTGGATGGAATATTACTGCGGACGGCAAAGATAAGGCTGTTCTTCTTCCCGGAGGTAGCTTGATGCAACGAGCCGGAATGCAGGAGTACTTCAGCGAAGTGCGCGCCTATTTCGCGCCGGTCAATCGGATGACGGAGACTGGAACAGTATTTGATCCGTCGCTGAGCTTTGACCTGAAAAATCCCCCGTCTCCGTGGGTGCATTTGGGCCTGGTGCGCAACTTCAAGCGCGCGGACAAGACGACGATGGGAACGGTGAGGTCCGGAGCCGCGGGTGTGATGCAGGCGCAGTTTCTCAAAGCAATCGACGCGCGGGTAAGTCTGGATTTTTGCGAGTGGGGCAAGTTGCAGATGGGATTGGCGGCAAGCTCGCAGCATATGAACGTGCTGGAAAGCGCAGGCACGCAGCCGCGAGCCTCAGGTGGAGTTGCAAAGGCCGGCCAACCGGTTCTGGCGGCTTCAACGGCTTCACTGATTCTGGTCGATCCTTCGGTCCTCGGCAACTACAAGGTTGGGGAGTTGATCGTGGTGGATGTGGACTACACCAACAAGATCGCCTACTTTGGCACAGGGATAACGGGTGGCATTACCTTTGCGGGCGCGACCCTGGACATCGACGGCGTACGCCGTGCGAGCTACAACGTGGGATGTGTGGCTGCCGTCACGCCAACTGGCCTGCAACTGGATGCGCCACTGCTGGGCGGAGTTCCGGCAAGCGGCGCGCGCGTGCAGAAAGTGGTGGGATTCGTGGACCGCGATGGGGGCAGTTTTCTGCAGGAATGGTCGGCGCTGTTTGCGCTAGATGAATCCAGCGGAGGCCGCGTCTATTTCTACTATCCGCGGTTGCAGGCAGCATCGCCTGCGGCCGAGACCGTAGCAGAGTTGGCGGTTGGAATCAGCACGACCCTGCTGCACGCCGAGTTCGAAGCACTGGCCGCCATCGACGCCAATGATGGGCAGAACGTGGTGTGCTACCGCTCTTATGTTCCGGCAGCGGGAGTGCCTGCGTACTAAATTCGGCCTATTGATGTGTGTGCCGTCGATGACGTCGGCTTTGCAAACGGGGCGAGAGGGGCGAGCACTCGCCCCTTTTTGCATTGGCCGCGAATGCAGCAATTAGATTCGCGTTGAGAGGCGAGATGAAATTAACGATCGACAATATGAATGGCTCCGGAGAGACGGATTACACGGCGCTGCTCGATCCCGGTGCGCCGCCGAAGATCGTGCGCAAATTAAATCAGCCGCCGGTTCTTACGGCATGGCTTGTCTGCCAGGGAACAGGCATTCCGGTTTCGGCAGGCAGCAAGGTGTATCTCTATCGCGACTCGGGAGGGTTGTGGTTTAGCGGATATCTGGACGATGCGCCGCAACTTGAGTTCGCCGGCGAGGCGATGGGAAAGCCGGTTTTCCGCGCCGCGCTGAATGCTAACGGAGAAATCTCCGCGCTGGACCGCCGTGCTCTGAGTGAACACGCGGCGATGGGCGGCTATACCGCAGGACAGGCGGTCATGGCGTTGGCGCAGGAAGAGAACGCAGCGTTTGATCTCACCTCCGTGCAGTCCATTGCCGCAGCCGGAAGCATTACGGTGGAGACCGGCGAACTCTGGAGCGCAGCCGCCGGCGCAGTCGCCAACGGAGCGCGTGCCACACTGACGGCCTCAAATTGCGCGCTCACGATGGCGCCGGTAGGCGAGATGTCACGAACGCTCACTGACAGTGATCCAGGATTTTCGCCGCAGTCGTTGAAGATCGCAGTCAGTGCGCCTGTGGCCAACGACATAACCGTGATCGGCGGCACAGAGCCTGCGATGTACATGCGCGATTGCATCACGTCTACGGGCACGAAGAAGACGTTCGCAATGTCGCAGTATGCATTCAAGGCCAAGACCCGTGTGCTGGTTCAGGACGACTTCCATTGCACGGCGCTCGATCCAACCAAGTGGGTAAACGATGCTTCCTCGCCGCTGACATTCACCCAGGGTGGCGTGGCGTGCGCCGGGCCGGTGGCTCTGCGCTTCCGCGACCGGGTCGAGATCGGCGGCTTGAATATCCTCGAGCAAACCGGCATCAGCTATGTAAGTGGCCAAGGCCTGGTGGGCGCACTGTTCAGCGGAGGCTTCGGCGTAAATAATTGCATTGCCGGCGTGATGATGAATAACGGAAACATCTGCCCGGTGATTAACGGAGTCATTCATGCTTCCGCGGGCCAGCTCGCGCCCAACCTGCTCTACGAGTTTCGAACTCTCATCTTTCATCCCGAGCCGATCCGCGCCGGACAGGTGTATTCAAGCAGCATCTGTACCGGAGCGAACGCGCGTACTTCGCAGGCATGGGTGGGAACCACGCACGTGCTGCTGACCATGCGCGCAATCGATCCCACCAATGCTTCGACCACCAGTACTGACCAGTTTGTTCTCTTCGACGGCACTTTACAGAACGTGCCGGCCTACGCGGATTACGAACCCTTGTGGGGGCAGAATCTCACATGCACTCTCGGCTCGGCCAACGCAGTGAATGAGGGCGCGGTCTGGGTGCAGTCAGCACGGGCCGGCCAGCCTTGGCGAACGCGAATTATTGGCGATGTCAGTGCCGGCGCCGAATGCTACCTGACTTCGAAGGGGGTGCATTTCACCGCCGCCAGCGAGCCGGTGTTGAATGAGCAACTCGAGATTTTTTATCGCACTCAAGGACTGGCGTGCGGCCGGGTCGTGGCTCCGCAAAGCGTGCAGGCGTTGGCAAACCATGAAGACAACGGGACACGTTCGATGGTGGTCCACGTCACCGAACCGGCGCCGCGCACATCGCTCGACTGCGAGCAGGCCGCGCGTGCCCTGCTCGACGATCTGACCCAGGCGGGGTACAGCGGTGAGTACCAGACCTGGATCGGATCGCTTCCGCAGGGCGGCAGCGACGTGCAACCCGGCGAGCAATGGAACATCTCCGCGCCTTCGTTTGGCCTTAATTGCACGGTCCTCATTCGTGAGGTGGAGCTCGAGTTCCAGAACCTTTCCGACCAGTACGCGGTATTCACTTTGAAGTTTGCCAACGACGCGGCCCAGCCGTTCGCATTTCGCTTTTCACGCACCAAACACAACGCCCTGCTTACGGTGGTATCCAGCAACCTGCAGGACAACGTATCGACGCGGCCTGCAGGACTTCCCGATGCGCGCATTACTACCTGGGGCGCGACCTCGCTGACCTTAGACGCGGGCACCGCGCCGGTGCCCGGTGGCGGCATTGAGGTGCGCGTCGAAGGAGATTGGGGATGGGGGATGACTATGAATCAGAATCTGATTGGACGCTATACCAGCCAGACCGTCACGTTACCGTTCACGGGAGTGACCCAGGCCTTCTACCTCAGACAGTACGACGCAAGCACTCCGCCGCAGTATTCAACTTACTCGACGGTTTTGAATCTGGAAGTGTAACCATGACGAACTTTGAAGAGAAAGTGTTGAGAGATCTGGGCGAATTAAAAGCACATATGCGGTGGATTGTAGGCAACGGCAATGAGGGAAAAATCCAGGAACTTGAATGCAGAATCAGGAAGCACGAAGCAGCATTGCAACGCACGGCCGGGATCGGCGTAGCCGTGGGAGTTTTGCTGACGATTGTGCATATCGCCATTGATTCGATGCGGGTGGTACACCACTAATGACAAAACACGAATTTGTGCAGCAAGCATACGAGGCCGCATCGCGCAGTTCGAAGCGAAGCGGAATGCCTGCCATGGTGACCGTGGCCCAGGCTGCGCTCGAAAGCAACTGGGGCCAGTCGAAGCTTTCACAAGAGGCAAACAATTATTTCGGAATTAAAGCGCACGGCATTCACCAGCGCATTGAGATGTGTACCCACGAATGCGAGGGCGGAGCAAACGTTGAGATCAAGGCTGAGTTTGCGAAGTATCTCTCCATGCTCGACTGCTTCCAGTGCAGAGACGGGATTCTTCTGCGAGCCGCTGTTTATGCAGCCGCACGTGAGAAGCGCGGAGATGATGCCGCTTTCATCGCCGAGATTGCGAAACACTGGGCCACCGATCCCAGGTACGCTGGGAAACTCTTAGCGGTGCTTCACGAAGTGAGAGGAATAATGAAATGATTTTTCTAGCGACTCTGCTGCAAGGTATCTCGTTCGTCCCCGCCGTCGTACATGGTGCTGAAGCACTACTGGGAAGCAAAACCGGTGGCGAGAAGAAACAGGCAGTGCTGTCCTTTGTTGGCGCGGCGCTGGGCATCACCGACGCAGTGGCAAACAAACAGATTGTGGATCAGAACAAGTTCAGCGTAGGTCTGAGCAAGGTGATCGACGGCGTGGTGGATTGCATGAACGCATCGGTTTGGGCAAAGGCGTAGTAAGAGTAAGCGACTCCTCCTGATTACTGCGGCAGACCTTCTCGGGTCTGCCGCCTTTTTTGCATTTCTGCCAAGCCGTTTCTATGATGCTGTGCCAAACGAAGCGGCGAGCCGAAGCCCGCCGCCTTGGAAAAGCTTTCTTCCGCTTACAGCAGCGGCTCAGCCCAGTTCTCAAGCACCGATTTAACCACCATCATGAACTGGTCGGCGACCGCGCCATCCACCACGCGATGGTCGAAACCGATTGCGGTCGTCATCATCGAACGGATGCCGATGGTGTCATTGCCTTCCTTGTCCGTCAGCACCACCGGCTTCTTCACAATCGCACCGATGTCCAGAATCGCGACCTGCGGCTGGTTGATGATCGGCAACCCGAAGCTCGCGCCAAAGATTCCCGGATTCGTGATCGTAAAGGTGCCCTCCGAGACCTCGTCCGGCTTCAATTTCTTCGTCCGTGCGCGCTCGCCCAGATCGTTGAGCGCTCTCTGCAAACCCACAAAGCTCAGTTCGTCTGCATGCTTAATCACCGGAACCAGCAGCCCCCAGTCCAATGCCACGGCGATGCCGATGTTGATGTCGCGCTTGTAATGAATGTTGTCGCCTTCCACCGAAGAGTTCATAACCGGCCACGCACGCAATCCTTGCGTCACCGCGCGAATGAAGAATGGCGTGTAGGTCAGCTTGAGCCCGGTCGTCTCCTGGAAGCGGTTCTTGTTTTTCTCGCGCAGCTTTACGATCCGCGTCATGTCAACCTCAAACACGGTATGTACGTGCGCGCTGGTACGCCGCGAGGCGATCATGTGCTCGGCAATCTTCTTGCGCATCACCGACATCGGTTCCACTACGCCGGGCGTGCCCGCAAACTTATTTCGGCTCATGGGCGCCGACGGGGGAGCCGCAACTGGAGCCGCGGTCGTCGAAGTTGCCGCCGCGGCAGCCTTTTCAGCCACCGGCGCGGCAGCCGCGGGGGCGCTCTTGGCGCGCTCCACAAATGCCAGGATGTCTTCCTTAGTGACGCGGCCACCGGCGCCGCTGCCCGCCACCCGGCGCAGATCCACATTGTGCTCGCCGGCCAGTTTGCGCACCAGCGGAGAGGTGCGAACCTCTTCACCGCGAATCTCTTCGCGCGCACCAACTTCCGTCTCTCGCGCTGCCGCCGGTTCACTTGCCACCACGGCCTTGCCCGCAGCTGCAGGCGCAGCGCTCGTGGCCGCGCCTGTTCCGCCGATCACCGCAACCACACTGTTGACTTGCACCGTCTTGCCTTTTTCGGCCCTGATCTCGGTCAGCACGCCGGAAACCGGTGCCGGAATCTCCGCGTCCACTTTGTCGGTTGAGATCTCAAACAATGGCTCATCGCGCTGAACCTGCTCGCCTACATCCTTGAGCCACTTCGTAATCGTGCCTTCGAAGATCGATTCGCCCATCTGCGGCATCACCACCTCGGTAGCCGCTCCGCCTGCGGCTGGTGCCTGATCCGCAACCGCCGCTTGTTTCCCACTCGCTTGCTGCTTATCCTGAGTCGCCGGGCTCGTCCCCTCACCAGCCTTTGAAGATTCGTTCGGAGTTGTCCCCCTGCCCGCACCAGACTCCGGTGCGCCCGACTCATCGATCACCGCGACCACAGTGTTGATCTGCACCGTCTTCCCCGCCTCTGCCTTGATCTCTTTCAGCACCCCCGAGGCCGGGGCGGGAATTTCAGCATCGACCTTATCGGTCGAAATTTCGAACAACGGTTCGTCCCGCATGATCCTGTCACCGGGTTGCTTGAGCCATTTGGTGATGGTGCCTTCAAAGATGGACTCGCCCATCTGCGGCATAACTACTTCAATCGGCATGATCTTCCTTCCGAACAATTGCTGGTTCTGCGATTCACCACGTCAACCGGAAAATTATATACGCGCGCTCTTATCGCTGCGCCACCACGATGTAAGTCCAGGCCGTCACCACGTCGCTCTTCGCAACGCCCCAGCCGCCTTCCTCCAGCATCCGCTCCACTTCAGCGCGGGCAATGCGATGCTCCAGCGGCGGTCCAGGCGGAGCGACCGCCTCCGGACTCCAATCAACGATTGCCAGCTTCGCGTTCGGTGCCGCAATCCGCTTGAACTCACGCAATGCTTCCGCATGATCGTCGATCTCGTGCCACACCGCGCACAGAAAAATCAAATCGCATGAGGCCTCGGCCACTCCAGTCGCCGAGGCGTCGCCCGCCACCAATTCCACGTTCTTCGGAGCACCGTCGGCCGCCAGCTTGCCCCGAATCACCTCCCGCAACTCAGTCGCGGGTTCGACCGCATACACCTTTCCCGGAGCCACCCGCCGCGCAATGGGCAGCGTAAAGTAGCCGCTGCCCGCTCCAATGTCGGCTACGTTCAGCAATCCGCAAACTCCCGTGACGTTCAGGATCGCATCCACCGGAAACTGCTCTCCGCGCTCCGGCGCCTCCAACTTGTGCAGGCTCTTTGGGTCGAATCGGCGTTCATGTTTGCTCATAACGATCAGCCAGCCTTTCAGCGAACCAGATAGGGCGTGCCGGGATCGTTCAGAATGGCGCGTGCGTCGGCCAAATCTCCCCGTCTCACCTTCAGTTCGATCCCACCCGTCATTCCGTTGTAGATCCCGCCGCTGATCCGGCTCAGGTATTCATTTGCGCAAAAACACTCGATTCCCGCCGACTCCAGCCGCCCCCGCGCAAATAGAAAATCCTGCTCCATTAGAAACTGGGCCACCAGCACCAATTCGGACGCTGATTCTTCGTCTCGGTTGCAATCGCTCATGCTCCAGATTGTTACATGAAACCGTTCCCGGAGCGCCTGGCGTGATCCACATCATTGTCCAGCCCCGCTCCCCGGGGCTATACTTTTTCCATGGCATTCCCTATCAATCGTCAGCGCCGTCTGCGCCATACCGAGGCCCTGCGCTCGTTTGTCCGCGAGACCCGGCTTACTCCCTCAGGCTTCGTCTACCCCCTCTTCATCTGTCCCGGCGAAGGCATCCGCAAGCCAGTCGGCTCCATGCCTGGAGTCTTCAACCTCTCCGTCGATGAGGCGGTAAAGGAATGCCGCGAGGTCCATTCGCTCGGCATCCCAGCCATCATCCTCTTCGGCCTGCCCGAGGTGAAGGACGAGATCGCCACCGGAGCCTGGATCGAAGACGGCATCGTGCAGCGCGCTGCCCGGGCCATAAAGGCCGCAGTCCCCGATCTCATCATCATGGGAGACGTATGCCTCTGTGAGTACATGTCGCATGGTCACTGCGGCGTCGTCAAAAAAGTCGGCGGCCCCACCCCTGAGACCGAGTACGAGATCGTCAACGACGCCTCGCTCGACCTGCTCGCCAAAACCGCCGTCGCCCAGGCTAAGGCCGGCATCGATATCATCGCCCCCTCCGACATGATGGATGGCCGCATCGACGCCCTGCGCACCGCCCTCGACGCTCACGGCTTCGACAATACTCCCATCATGAGCTACGCCGCCAAGTTCGCCAGCGGCTTCTACGGTCCTTTCCGCGAGGCGGCGGACTCGGCCCCATCCTTCGGCGACCGCCGCAGCTACCAGATGGACCCTGCCAACGCCCGCGAAGCCATGCGCGAAATCGAGTTCGACCTCCAGGAGGGCGCCGACATGATCATGGTCAAGCCCGCCATCGCCTACCTCGATGTCATCGCCGAGGCCCGCATGAGGTTTGACGTCCCCCTTGGCGCCTATCAGGTCAGCGGCGAGTACGCCATGATCAAGGCCGCTGCGCAGAACGGATGGATCGACCACGACCGCGTCATGCTCGAATCCCTTCTCAGCATCCAGCGCGCCGGAGCCTCCATCATCCTGACCTACTTCGCCAAGGATGCCGCAAAACTCCTTGGGAAACACTGTTAATAAATCAGACTAGGACACTGCCAACTCCGGACCTGAATCAGGCCGGGATGGTTGCAAAAAAGCAAGCCCGGTTTGCGCCGGGCTTTTCGCTGTACTTACAGCGGGCAATCGCGTGTGAATCTACCGCTGTTATTCGATAGGCGCCTCGACAGGGGCCGCGAGAGGCTCGGCCTCAAGTTCGTCTGCTTCCAGGGATTTTAGAAACTTCCGCGTGTTCAGCAGTGGACGCGCCAGCGCAGAGTTATACGCGGTCCAGGGCGACTCCAGATCGGCATCGTGCTCGAACTGCGCCCGCATGGCTTCCATCTTGGAATCAAGATCGTCCAGATAGTGCAACATGAGCGCCTCAGGAAACATGGGCAGCTTGGGAGAGCCAAACTCGTATTGGCCATGATGGCTGATGATGAGGTGCTCGATGAGAATCTTGAGTTGCGGAGGGAAGCCAGGAACCTGGGCCAGCTTTGAGTGCAGCAGTTCCAATTCGATGACCATGTGGCCGAGCAGCTGGCCTTCGGTAGTGTAGCCGAAGGAGCGCGCATAGCTAAGCTCGTGAACTTTTCCAATGTCGTGAAGGAAGGCGCCGGTAAGCAGCAGGTCACGGTTGATGAACGGGTAGTTGCGTGCAACCAGATCACAGGAGCGGCAGAGCGAAACTACGTGGTCCAGCAAGCCGCCAATGAAGGCATGGTGCATGGTCTTGGCGGCGGGAGCGTTACGGTAGGCGCGGGCGATCTCCGGATCGGCCATGAACAGTTCCAGCAGCAGCCGCAGATGAGGCTCTCCGATTGAGGCGACAAATTCACCGAGCGCATGCCAGAGCTCATCGATATCCTTCGATGTCTTGGGGAGGTAATCGGAGAAGTCGATTTCCGACTCGTCCATTTTGCGTATCTTGTGAATGGTGAGCTGCCAGCGCTGGTTGTACTTGTTGACAAGTCCCTTGATTTTTAAAATGTCGTCCTGCTCAAAGCTATAGGCGCACTCCTCGACGTTATCCCACATCTTTGCTTGAATGGTTCCGGTGCGGTCCATCAGGGTGAGATCGAGATACGGCTCGCCGCTTTTTTTGGACTTAATCTGCTTGTTGCTGATCACGAAGCTGGTGGTGACGACCTTGTTTTCCTGCTGCGCAGCGTCTCGAATATAAAACTCTTTCATGAATGCGCCATCCTTGCCCTGGGAGCGGGCGAAGAACTTATGGTACCGCGGAAAGCAGGCGGCGGATAGTGAGATCGACGGAGCAGCCTAACCGGAATCGCGCGGCAGGCGGAGCGTGAGAGTGGCGCCACGCCCTTCGCCTTCGCTGGTGGCATAGGCGCTGCCGCCGTGACGCCGCGCAATGCCGCGGACGATGAACAATCCCAGGCCGGTGCCCTTTACGCGCTGACGCAAGCGTTCATTGACACGATAAAAACGACGGAATATCCGCTTGAGTTCGCCTTGGGGAATTCCCTGCCCTTTGTCGGTGACTCGCACCAGCAGATCGGAAGCCTCGTCGAGGATTTCAACCGTGATGGCAATCTTGCCGGGAGAGTACTTGACGGCATTCTCCAGCAAGTTGTGAATTGCCGACCGCAACTCTTCAGGGTCGCCCTGCACAAAGGGCGAGGAGAGTGAGTAGTTGATGAAGCGGATGGTTTCCGGGCCAAGGTGGTGGCGGGATTGGGCGAGAGAAGCACAGTCGCGCACGATCTCTCCCAAGTCGAGGCGCTGGAAATGCTTTGTGCTCTTCTGCCCCAGATGGCCGGCTCGCAAGACCTGCTCCACGGTATTGATCAGGCGGTCGGTGTCCTCCAGCATGATGCCGTAGAAATGCTTGCGTTGCGCCTCGTTGAGCTCGCGCGACTGTAGCGTCTCAAGGTAGAGGCGGATGGAGGCGATCGGAGTTTTTAACTCGTGCGTGACCGCGTTGATGAAGCTGTCATGCTGCTCGCTGCGGCGCATCTCGCGCACCAGAAAGATGGTGTTCAAGGTCACTCCGGCGATGATGAAGCCGAAGAAGATAATGCCGAGCACAATCATTCCCACGTCACGCCAACGAATCAGCCACGTAATGTTGAGAGCCAGAGCGAAGGCGACCGAGCAGGCCCCGAGGACGATGAAGAACGCAATGGCCTTGTTGCGGGAGGTGATCGGCATAAGACAGCTAGATAGTAGTGAGGCCGCCGGAGTTAGTCAAAGAGGAGTTGGAACGGGCGCGAAACGCGCATAGCGCGGCAGCACCAAAAAGCCCGACCCCGGCAATAAGTCGAGGCCGAGCGAAATGGTTCTAGTTGTTAGGTGAACTAGTCGCCGGCTACGGCGTGCTTGCTGTGAGCGGCGTCGGCTTCCGGCGCGGGCACGCTCGGAGCGGGCGCAGCTTTGGGGTGGAGCTCTTTGATGCGGCCGTCAGCTCTGGGAAGCTTGATATCGTACGCGAGTCCGACGGCGCGCAGAGCGGAGATGACATACCAGTTGGTATCGATCTCCCACCAGCGCAGTCCATGCCGGGCAGAGCTGGGATGCGCATGGTGATTGTTATGCCAGCCTTCTCCAAAGGTGAGTAGCGCGATGAAGAAATTGTTGGTGGAGTCATCGCCGGTCGCCCAGCGTTGCGAGCCCCATAAGTGGGTGGCGGAATTCACCGCCCAGGTGGCGTGCAGACCAATCACCGTACGGAAGAAGACGCCCCAGAGCACCACGTTCCACCCGAAGAAATACAACACGGCGAGGCCGACAACAACCTGAGTGATCCAATGATATTGGCTGAGCCAGAGATAGAACTTATCGCGGCGCAGATCGGGAACGTAGGGCGCGAGCTTTTCGGTCTCCTGATGAAGCGCCTGACCGGAGAGTATCCATCCCATGTGCGACCACCACTTGCCGTCGCGCGGCGAGTGCGGATCACCTTCACGGTCGGTCAGCTGATGATGAATGCGGTGGATGCCGACCCAGAAGATCGGGCCGCCTTCAAGCGCAAGAGTGCCACAGATAGCAAAGAAATATTCCAGCAACTTGGGACAGCGGAAGCCGCGATGCGTAAGCAGGCGATGATAACCCACGCCAATGCCAAGCGATCCGGAGATCCACCACAGCACGGCGGCGACGGCAACTCCCTTCCACGAGAAGTGGAAGAGGGCGACAACTGCAAGGATGTGATAAATCGCCATCACAACGGCGGTAAGCCAATTGATTCCTTTGTCCTTGGTTGCGGTCACTCAATGCCATCCTTCCGTGGTCTTCGGTGCGCGCCGCGGATGCGGCAGGGAGAGGGAAGGCCACGCCACTGTTGCTCATAAGATAGCAATCGCAGCGCGCAGGAATTGTAAGACTTCTGTAAGCCCAGAGAGGTTCACAGAGCGGTGAATTGCAAAGAGGCGGATCGCGGAAAAATGTTACATTTCGCTGACAAATTCACGATGTCGACGGACGTGGCGCGGGAGATTCGGCTTGTTCGGAGCTCTCATGGATGAGGTCGTGGATGGATTCCAGCCAGAGCACCTGCGAGTGAAATAGTTCGCCAAACGTACGCGAGGCGATGGGCATGACCTCTTCAAGCGAGGGGCGAAGGCCGGTTTCAAACTCAATAGAGGTGACGGGCTTGGCAAGACCGCAGGGGACGATGAGTTGGAAGAGATCGAGGGCAGTGGTGACGTTGAGGGCAAAACCATGTGACGTCACACCGCGCGAGATGTGTACGCCGATGGCGGCGATCTTGCGCTCGGGCCACATCGGCTGCCCTCCACATTCGCCGACAGAAGGCGGATGCGGGCCAGCCTCGGCATCATCCCCAAGGGGGACGTAGTCGCGTCCCATCGTGCGGCCATTGAGGCGCGGCGGGACGGTTGGATAAGTCCAGACGCCGGTCATGCCGGGGATACGCTGGCTTTCGACGGCATATTGGGCACAGATGCGCATCAAGACCTCCTCGAGCCGGCGGACATAATCGATGACGCCGAGCTTGGGTGAAAAAGAGCGCAGGTCGAAGATGGGATAGGCGACGAGCTGTCCTGGGCCGTGAAAGGTGACATCGCCGCCGCGATTGATCTCGTGAATCTCAACTCCCTTGGAGGCGAGCAGCTCGCGGGGCGCGACGATGTTTGTCTCGCGTGCGTTGCGGCCGAGAGTGATGACGGGCGGGTGCTCGACAAAGAGGAGCACGTTCCCGACGCGCTCCTGCTTGCGGAGCTCGACCAGAGTTTCCTGTAGGCGCAGAGCAGTTGCGTAATCGCAGCGGCCGAGATTGAGGACGGCGATCATGCTTCGCTAGGATACTGTTCGAGCTTTCAAAGTTTCAAGGTTTCAAAGCTCTCCCGACCCTAGAAGGTGAACTTCGCGGCCAGTTGCACCTGGCGCGGCGGCATAGCATTGACGATCTGTCCGAAGCCGGCATTGCCTGTGCTGCTGATGTTTCCATTGACGGCGGCGGCGCCAAAGAACTGCGCGTGATTGAAGACGTTAAAGGCCTCGATACGGAACTGCAGGACTTTTTCCGCCGAGATTGCCAACTCCTTTTGCAGTGACAGGTCGAAATTGTTCTGGCCGGGGCCGTAGAAGAAGCGGCGTGGAACATTGCCCAGCGTACCCAGCGGAGCACAGTTGGGAGTCCCCGGAACGCAGAAGAGCGAGGCGTTGAAGGCCGCAGGATTGCCGCGCGGGTTGCGGTTCAGTTCCAGATTGCCGGGCGTGTAGTAGGGCGTGTCAACGCCGTTGTTGTTAATGCCATTCGGCATCGAGCCCAGCAGCGAGCTGTCCGTGTTGTTGTAGAGCGTAACCGGAAGCCCGGTGGAAAAGCGCGTGATGCCGGAGACGGACCAGCCGGTGATAAAGCGATTCTGCGAACCGAAAAGTTGCGCGAATGGCAGCGCGTAGCGATAGCTGGCGACAAAGTTGTGGCGGAGATCGAAGGCGGAGATGGCTTTGCTGAGTGCCGCACCCATCGGATAGACCGGCTCGGCAAGGCTGGAGGAGTCATCCAGAGACTTGCCGTAGGTGTACGCCGCCATCAGCTCCAGCGACTTGGTGTTGTGGCGAACCGATGCCTGAAGCGAGTTGTAGTTCGAGAAGCCGATGGTCTTTTGGTAGGTGATGCCGGCAAAGGCTGGGCCGAACGGTCCGCGGGCGCTGCCTTCGGCGAAGGGGCCGCAGCCCGGCGTGGCAAGGCAGAGGGCGGGGTTGCCGGGATTGGCCGAGGTGAGCACCAGAAGGTGGTGCGCCTGCGAACCTACATAGCCGAGCTTGAGAAAGGTACTGCGAGCCAGTTCTCGCTCAACGGAGAGGTTGTAGCTCTCGGTGTAAGGAGAGGTGTTGCGATAGTAGAACGCGGGGTCGCCGGTGATAGGCGCATATTTTGACCAATCGACGGAAGTGTTCGGATGACTTGCCGACGCTCCGAAGGCCGGAATGGGCGAAGGAAAAGGTTGCATGCCGGGGCCATTGGCGGTGACGAATGGCTGGTCGAACATCGGATGTCCGTCAGTGCTGTCGTAGTCGTATCCGTAAGGCGGGTTGGCGCTCATGATGCCCGCTGAAAGGCCTTCAAACGCGGAGTAGAAGATGCCGAAACCAGCATGAATGCTGCTCTTGCCGGAGTGCCCGAAGATTGCGCCGAGAGGACCTCCGTCGAAATCGGGCGAGTAGGTAATACCAACGCGCGGGGAAAAGTTATGCCACTTGGTGGGTGCAAGGGTCTTGGGAATTCCCGGATCGCCGGGAAAAACAATTCCCGTGGGCGCGCCGGGATAGACGACCGACTGCTCGCCGAGAACGAAGGTCTGAAGCTGGTTGTACTTCTCGCGCCAGGGGGGAAGAACATCCCATCGCACACCGTAGTTGAGCACGAGGCCGGGATGCACCTGCCAGCTATCCTGAGCAAAGGCGCCGATGTATTTGTTCCGGATGTCGAAGGAGCTGGCATCACCCTGCTCGTAGGTGCTGGCAACGCCGAGGAGGAAGTCGGCAAAGTCGGAGCCGGTTTCCGCGCCCTGAAAGACGAATGAGCCATTGTTGATGGAGCTGGATTTGATGTTGACTTGGTCGAGGTGAAAACTGCCTCCAAGTTTCAACGTATGGTGGCCAATCACACGGGAAAGATCGTCGCTCCACTGGTAGGTATTGTTGACCTGCCGCTCTCCGGTGACATCGACGCCGATGGTGTAATTGTTGAAGGCAACATTCTCAATTCCTTCCGTGCTCGGGTCCAGGGGAACGATGCCGAGCCCGCCTTGGACAAAGCCCTGCGAGGCAAGAGACGGGCCTACGCCACCTTCAGGCTTGCCGATGACGTTGAAGGCACGCATGTAGCTGAAGTGCGCCTCGTTCACGGTGTTGGGGCCAAGGGCTTTGGTCAGCCCGACGCTGAACAGTTGCGAGCGCCCGTTGGAGATGGCGTTGAAGCCCGGCACGTTGGCGCCGCCCTGCGCTGTGGGATAAGGGATTGTTCAGGTTGTACTGGTCGATAAAGTAGTAGGCGGAGAGATTGCCCCAGCGCGTGTTCTGGTCCAAGCGAGCTCCGGCTTTGTTGTCGCCGAGAGTTTCATTCTGCGAGGCGGTGGAAAAGCCGTTTGAGGTGTTGGCGGTTGGGATGTATTGCATCAGGGCCTTGGCGGGAGCAGACCAGATGGACTGGGGAATGACGCCGTTGGGAAAGACCTGAGAATACGGCTCGCCGGCAGTGACGGTTCGGCCAAGCTTCGTCGAAAGCTGTTGAGCCAGGTAAGCCCCGCTGACGCTGCCGGTGAGCATGCTCGCCTGTGTAGTGGGATCGACGAAATTGCCGCTGCGTTCGGCGAGGCTGGGAACGGCGATATTTCCGGTCTCCTGGCCCTGGGTCATGCCGGTGCCCTGGTAGTCCAGAAAAAAGAATGTCTTGTCTTTGCGGATGGGGCCGCCGAATGTTCCGCCGTACTGGTTGCGGTCGTAGGTGGCGCGGGTGGGAGCGAAATAGCTGCGGGAGTCGAGCGCTGTGTTGCGGAGGAATTCGAAGGCACTGCCGTGGAGCTGATTGCCTCCCGACTTGGTGTTGACCAGCACCTGGCCGCCGCTGTAGTTTCCGTACTCGGCGTCAAAGTTGCTGGTAAGCACCTTGAACTCCTGAATAGAGTCGAGATTGGGGACGATGGCGGTGCCGTTGTTAAACGCTTCCTCGACGTTGGAGCCGTTGACGGCAAAGCCGTTGCTGGTCTCGCGCTGTCCGCTGACCGAGAGATTGCCAGGGTTAAGATCGCCCGAGGGTGGAGTAGCAGTGCAGCCGGACATGACCACCGCGTTGGGCTGCTGCGAGCTGGCGGGAATGACGCCGGGCTGGATGGCTAGCAGATCGGTAAAGCTGCGGCCATTCAAGGGTACCGAAGTCATCTTAGCGGCAGAGATGGTCTCCCCAACCTGTGAGCTGGTGGTCTCAACGCCGGGCAGCTCAGCGGTCACCTCGAGCGACTCGCTTTGCGTGGCGAGCGGCAGCTGAACGTTGAGGACGATGGCGGCTCCGTCGGCGACATCGACTGCGTGGCGGATGACGGTCTGGAAGCCCGAATCGCTGAACTCCAGATCGTAGCGGCCTGCGGAAAGCTGGATCGAATAGGCTCCCTCAGGGCCGGTGGTGGCTTCGACGACGGCGGCGGTGGCGAGATTGCGCGCGCTCACGCTGGCTCCGGGCACCAGGGCACCGACAGGATCGGAAACGGTGCCGCGCAGGTGAGCGACTTCCGCCGGTGTGGCTAACAGGAGAGCGGTGCTGGCGAAGACGACGAGGGCGATGCCGATGCTTTGGCGAAGCTTAATCTGAAAAACAAGTCGAAGACTGGATAAGAGCGTGGAGTCGGGAGTGGACACGTTGGGCTTGCCGCCTTATGAACTTGAAAATGATTTTCAGTTCCACCAGTGTACATCTCCCGCCTGCTTTACCCAGTGACCTAGGTCACATAGCGGCGTGATGGCTAAAAAATAGGGCACACCAGCAAAAAGGCCGCCTTACGGGCAGCCTTTCGTAGTGCTCAACGAAGTTGTGTCCATCCGTGACACCGTCACCGAGGGGAAGTCGGCGTGCGATTATCCCTGCTGCTACTGGTTGACAGGTATCTTTATGATCTTCTTCTGAATGGCGTATGTTACCAGTTGTGCTTTGTTGTGGATGTCCAGTTTGCGCATCAGGTTGAACTTATGGGCTTCGACGGTCTTCACGCTGAGTCCCAGCAACACCGCGATTTCCTTGACCGAATTGCCCTCGGCCAGCAGCTTCAGAATCTCGCGTTCGCGCGGGGTCAGGGTGGAGATGCGGGGCCGCATCTTCGAATCGCGGACGCGCGCACGGAAGTCCTCCACCAGCTTTCCCAGCACCTGCGAGCTCAGATACTTTCCGCCCTTGTACACATCGCGAACGGCGGTCACCAACTGCTGCGCCGGAGTATCTTTGAGCACGTATCCTGACGCGCCAACTTCTAGACATTGCACTAGGTAATCCTCGTCCTCGTACATGGTCAGGAACAACACCTTGGTCTCGGGACGCGTCTTGCGGATGTGCCGCGCTGCTTCAAAGGAGGACAGCCCTGGCATTCCTATGTCCATCAACACAATATCGGGACGCAACTCGCGCGCCTTCTCCACCGCATCACCTGCGTCGGGCGACTCGCCCACCACTTCGCAATCGCTCTCGCTCTCAAGCAGGCGGCGAACGCCCTGCCGGAACAAAGTATGGTCATCCACCAACAGACACTTAATCTTCGGCATTGCGGCTCCTTGCTTTCAGTTGCACAGTCCTGCTCCTGGGAATCGTTTTAACTTCCTGTACCCAGCAGCGCCCGTGCCGCTTGGTCTTGCGCGTTCAACTCGGCTATCTCCGTGCGTACCGGAATCGGCACTGTAACGGATATCTTCGTTCCCTCGCCCTTGCGAGAAACCACTCTCATCTTGCCGCCCAGCGTACTGACGCGTTCCTGCATTCCAGCCATTCCGAACGAAGGCCGGAGAGGATTCGAAACTGCGCGAATCCCCACCCCGTCATCTTCGATGACCAGTTTGAGAGTGTCGCCCTCGCGCTGCATCTGGATGTCTACGTTCTGCGCCTGCGCGTGCTTGGCAACATTATGCAGACCCTCCTGCACCACCCGGTAAATCGCGGCTTCAATGGCGGGGTCGAGCCTGCCAACGTTGTCGCTGATCGCAACTCGCGACTGTACGCCGGCTGTCTTCGCCAGATCCTTTGCTTCTTTGCGGATCGCCGAAATCAGCCCCAACTCCTGCAAAACCAGCGGTGACAACCGCCCGATGATGCGCCGGATTCCCTCAATCGTCCGGTCCACCACCGCAAATAACTCCCCGATCTTCGCCTTGCCCTCGCGAGTCTTCACGGTTCCATCGAGCATTCCGAGGTACAGACGAATCACCATGAGCGCCTGTCCGGTTTCATCGTGCAGTTCACGGCTAATCCGCTTGCGTTCTTCCTCCTGGGCTTTCAATAAATGTCCGCTCAGTTCAACGATGCGCACCTCGCGTTCGCGCAACGCGTCGGTCATATGGGCGCGATCAATCGCCAGCGCCGAGCGGTCCGCAACGGCGCGGAACAACTCCAACTCCGTGGGCAGCCAGTGATAAGGCTTCTCAAAACCAATGATCAGAACTCCGATCACTCGTTCGCTGATCTTTAGTGGGACACCCCACAGTGCGCGTGCCCGCTCGCGCAGCTCCTGGTTCAGCAAGCCTGAAGAAAGAGTCAGGTCAGGAAGTATGTCGGCTTCGCCGGTTTCAAAGATGTGGCCGGTAAAACCCTGCCCTGGGGCGATCGCAATGTCTTTTCCAAAATCAGGAGACATTCCCGTCGCACTGCGCACCTGTAGTTTGTTCGTATCGGGATCGGCGAGCAGAATGGCTCCTACGCTTGCGCCGAAAATTCCCGCCGTTACTACCAGCACGCGCTCCAGCAATGCAGTCAGATTTCTGGCCGAAAGCTCAGCATCCAGAACTTTCAGCAAGGCGTCACTCGCATTCTGTTGCACGTCGAAATAGGCGCCGGAAACCGCGACAAAACTCGCCGACGTCAGCGTGTCCAGAGCTGCCATCATCTGAAACCGGCGATCTCCAAACGCCTGGGCGATGAACGGGCTGGCGATTTTCTGGTAAATCTCCAACGAGCGCGCCACCTGCCGGGTATCCACACGCAATTTCGCAAGGCGCTTGCCGTAGTAACAAAGGTTGTCAGTGAACTCAGCGAAATCCGAATGGCTGAACAGCATGAATCCGACGCCGAGATTCAAACGTTCCAATGCCACCATGGCGCGCCCTTCGAACTGAAACTCCTCAAACATGCGCTGACGCCAAGCAGCCGTCATCTCGGCGAGATGTGGTTGCAACGCGGCGGTCGCCTCAAGAATCAACTCTCGGGCCGACTCCTGTATGGGCAGCACAGTCGACACCACCATGGCTCCTTAGATGCTGGAATGACGTGCAGCTTTGTATGTAGATATAAGTAACTACAGGCTCTACCGTCTGCCGCCCCTACTCCATACGCTAAAAACATTCTAACCCAGTTTTCCTAAGGAATTTGTCACTCTCTAAGGTTATTTCAGCTCTCTTGTTAACTACTATGTAATATACTCGTGATAGGGCTCCTTAACCCACTCCGTAGTACTTCGCCTTTGCTTCGCAAATCCGGCTTCCCTGCCGGCGGCAAACCGCATGCCTTCCGTTACAATTCTTGAATGCTCCGTTTCTTTACCGCAGGCGAGTCGCACGGCGAAGCGCTGATTGCCAACATCTCAGGTTTGCCCGCCGGCATTCGTGTCAGCGAGGCGTATATTGATCGCGAACTCTGGCGGCGCCAGCAGGGCTTTGGCCGCGGCGGTCGCATGAAGATCGAGCGCGATCAGGCGCGCATTCTCAGTGGCGTGCGGCATGGTCACAGCATTGGATCTCCGATTGCGATGCTCATTGAAAATCGCGACTGGCAGAACTGGAAGGATTCCTTGCCGGTGGGCGAAGGCGATCCCGGAGAAACACAAGCCGGTAAAATCTCCGCGCCCGGGGCACGCCGATCTGGCAGGGGCACTGAAATACAATCTGCCGGAGGCGCGCTACATTCTGGAGCGTGCCAGCGCCCGTGAGACCACGGCCCGCGTCGCTGCCGGGGCGGTCGCAAAGCAGGTGCTCGCGGCGCTTGATATTGAAGTGCTCAGCCATGTGATTCAGGTGGGCGGCGCACGGCTCTCGCGCTCGGTTTCGTTTGACGAGCTCCGCGCTCTGGCCGCCAAAGATGAAGTTATGCTGAACTGCGCCGATGATGAATCCGAGCAGCGCATGAAGGCCGAGGTGGACGAGGTTCTGCGCACCGGCGACACTGTGGGCGGAATCTTCGAGGTGGTGGCGCACAACGTTCCACCCGGACTTGGCACCTATGCCAATTGGGACGAGCGCCTGGATGCAAAGTTCGCCGCGGCCGTGATGTCCATTCAAGCGGTGAAGGCGGTCGAAGTTGGGGACGGCGTAATGGCTGCCGCTCTCGCACGGCTCGCAGGCGCAGGATGAGATTGGTTACGCTCAGGGCGCGGCGCAGAACCTAAGCCAGGGCGGGCACGCTGTCGGAATTTTGCATTCAAAGTTCACGGATTTCACTCGCGCGGGCAATCACGCCGGCGGCGTTGAAGGCGGGATCTCCAATGGCTGCGACATCGTGGTTCGCGGGCATCTGAAGCCGATCTCTACCCTGCGCCGCCCGCTTGGGCTCTATCGACTTTGCCAGCCGCGAACCGGTGAAAGCTGCCTACGAGCGCTCTGACGTGTGTGCGGTGCCGGCGGCGGGCGTGGTGGGCGAAGCGATGGTGGCGCTGGTGCTGGCCGCAGCGGCGCTGGAGAAATTTGGAGGCGATTCGCTGCTTGAGCTTCGCCGCAACTACAAGGGATACTGCGAGCAGCTTCGCAGCTACTGAAAACCGGAACGACCGATGATTTATCCAATTGTGAAGTACGGCGATCCCGTGCTGGAGACTCCGGCGAAGCCCGTCACTGCCTTCGACGACAAGTTGAAGAAGCTTGTCGAAGATATGTTCGAGTCCTTGGGACTGGTTTCTTTTAGCAGTGGCGCTGGAGAAATTTGGAGGCGATTCGCTGCTTGAGCTTCGCCGAAACTACGAGGGATACTGCGAGCAACTTCGCAACTACTGAAACCGGAACGACCGATGATCTATCCGATTGTGAAATATGGCGACCCCGTGCTGGAGACTCCGGCGGCGCCGGTGACTGAGTTCGACGACAAGTTGAAGAAACTTGTCGAAGATATGTTCGAGTCGATGTATGAGGCGCAGGGCGTTGGCCTGGCCGCGCCGCAGATCGGAATTTCGCTGCACCTGTCGGTGATCGATACATCCTTCAAGGAAGATCCCGAGGCACGGCTGGTGCTGGCCAATCCGCAGATCGTCAAGGTGGAGGGCAAGCAGACCGGCGGCGAAGGATGCCTTTCCCTGCCCGACTTTCGCGAGAATCTCGCGCGCGGCAAGCGCGTCACCATCCGGGCGCAGGACGTAAACGGCAACTGGTACGAGAAGACCGGCGAAGACCTGCTGGCGCGCGCCTTTCAGCATGAGATCGATCATCTCAACGGAACCCTTTACATCCACCATCTCTCCTCGCTCAAGCGCGACATGATGCGGCGCAAGATCAAGCGCCTGATCCGGCAGGGCGAGTGGTAGGAGTTCGCGCGTGACAGTGCAGCAAACGACTCGGCGCTGACACCGCTTTCTTGAGCGGCTACAATCAAGCCGTGAAGCTTGTTTATTGCGGTACTCCGATGTTTGCCGTTTCTCCGCTGGAGGCGCTGGTGCGCGCCGGCCATGAGGTGTCTCTGGTGGTGACGCAGCCGGATCGCCCGAAGGGGCGCGGAATGGAACTGGCTCTTTCGCCAGTGAAGCAGAAGGCCGGCGAGCTTGGGCTGCCCATTGCGCAGCCGGAGAAGATCAAGAACAATGCCGAGTTCCGTGCGCAGCTTGAGGCGATAGCGCCCGAGTGCATCGTGATCGTCGGCTATGGGCGCATCATTCCGCGCTGGATGCTCGACCTGCCGCCAGCATGGCAACATCAACCTGCACGCCTCTCTGCTGCCGAAGTATCGCGGCGCCGCGCCGATTCAGTGGGCGATCGCATCGGGCGAGAAGGTGACCGGCAACACCACGATGCGCATCGATGAAGGACTCGATACCGGAGACATTCTGCTGCAGGAAGAGATGGAGATTCGCCCCGAAGACACAAGCGTGACGCTGGCCCCGCGGCTGGCGGCGATGGGAGCGGAGCTGCTGGTGGAGACCTTGGCAGCACTGGAACAGCAGAGGTTACGAGCCCACGCCGCAGGACAACGCGCACGCGACCCTGGCGCCGATTCTGACGCGCGAAGATGGACAGCATCAACTTTGCGCGCGACACGGCGCAGACGATCTGCAATCGTCATCGCGGCTTTCAGCCCTGGCCCGGAGCGTTCACCAGCTTTCGCGGCAAGCAGCTCACGCTGCACGCAATCTCGGCCTATGCGGGAGCGCCTGCGCTGGCAGCCGGAGAGATTGCTGTTGCCGGCGAGCAATTGCTGGTTGGTTGCGGCGCAGGCTCGGCGATTGCGATCGACGAGTTGCAACTGGAAGGCAAGCGCCGCATGAGCGCGCGCGAGTTCATCAACGGATACCAGCCTAAGGCCGGGCGAGAACGAGGATGGGAGCGTAAATTGGCCGGTCTCGCCCGCACGAAATTTTGCTTATGACATTCTGATTCGCGTGGAGCGCGATGGCTCGTACGCCTCCGAGCTGCTGAACGCGCCGCGCATGGATACGCTCTCGCGCGAGGATCGCGCGCTTACCTACGAACTGGTGATGAGCACGCTGCGCTGGCAGTCCGAGCTGGATGCGCGGATCGCGAAGTACTCGTCGCAGAAGGTTTCGCGGCTGGATGGAGAGGTGCGGGTTGCGCTGCGATTGGGCGCATGCCAACTGTCTCACCTGGAGCGCATCCCTGCGCACGCCGCGGTGCACGAGAGTGTGGAGCTGGTGAAGCAGTCCGGGAAGCGTTCGGCCGTGCCCTATGCGAACGCGGTGCTTGCGCAAGCTGGCGCAAAGACCCACATCTGCTGACTACGGCAGATGTGGCGCACCGACCTCCGATGACAAACGTGGAAGATGGCACAGACCAACATCTGCTAACTGCGGCAGATACTGGCGCTGGAGTTCGCGCATCCGGAGTGGATGGTTGCGCGATGGATCGACATGTATGGATATACGCCGCGCGCGCCATTTGCGCGGCTGATCAGCATGCGCCGGGCTCTGCGCTGCGGCTCTGCACGCCGGATGCGGAAGAAGAACTGCATCGAGGCAGGAATACGGATTGCGCCCGGAGCGCTGCTGACGCGCGCGCGGCGATTGCTCTCCGGCGACCTGGCGCACAGCATTCCGTTTCGCGATCATCACGTGGCAGTGCAGGACGAAGCGTCGCAATTGGTGGCCGCGCTGGTGGGAAAAGGCGCGCGAATTCTGGATTGCTGCGCGGCGCCGGGAGGAAAGACAGCGGCGATTGCGGCGCGCAATCCGGAGGCGCAGATCACTGCTGTGGAGTTGCACGAACATCGCGCAAGAGCGCTGAAAGAGCGGGTTGCAGCGATGAACGTGAAGGTTGTGACCGGCAACGTGGCGGCGATGGAGTTCGCCGAGAAGTTCGACCGCGTGCTGGCCGACGTGCCCTGCAGCGGCACGGGAACGCTGGCCGGCGAATCCGGAGATCAAGTGGCGGCTGAAGGCGGAGGATCTGCGCGGGCTTAAAGATTTGCAAATATCGATCTTGCGTTCGGCGGTGGCCGCGCTGGCTCCGGGAGGAAGGCTGGTGTACTCCACCTGCTCGCTGGAGGCGGAAGAGGGCGAGGAGCGTTGTGGAGCAGGTTTTATGCGGGCAGGAGCGCATTGACGGTCATTCCGTGCGAGCGGGTTCTGGAGGAGTTGAAGAGCTCGGGCGAACTGGCGTGGGCGGAGCCGGAGGGGCTGGTGTGCGGAGAGTTTTTGCGGACTCTGCCGGGGATTCACCCCTGCGAGGGTTTTTTCGCTGCGGTGCTGCAGCGGGGCGACGAGTAACAGAAAAGATAATCGTTTCCGGGATGAATGTTGTTTTTCAGGCAATCGTTCTGAACGATTCACTACTAAGACAACTCTCTGAGAAAAATCGAGACTGCACTCCCGCGTCACTTTGATTTTTTTGCGCGCGAGAGTTACCAGCGAGTCAATTGAACTTCTGTTCAATTGATGGCGCGGTCAGCTACGAACGGGTTACCTCGAGCGAAATGCTGGTATCGGGGGTGACGCGCGTGCCGGGGGGCGGGGTCTGGCCGGTGACGATCGGAGCGATGCGGGTGCCAGGCCGGGTTCTCTGAGGGTGCGGTGGAGTTGACGGCGTTGGTGACGGAGGCGGTCTTCAACCCCGATGCGGTGACGAGGCTGGTGGCCTCGGTGAGGGTCATTCCGGTTAGATCGGGCATGGCATAGGCCGGTGCGGGCGGCGGAGCGGCGTAGAGGAGACTGACGCGAGGCGAGGCTACGCCTTGGGCTCCGGGCGCGGGCGTTTGCGCGATGATGAGCTGCGGGGCGGAGACTTCGGTGGGGAGTTCGGCTGCGACTCCCAGTTCGAGACCGCGGCGACGGACATCGATTTCAGCGGCGCGCGGGCTGAGGCCGAGGACGGCAGGGATCTCGATGAGCTGAGGGCCGAGGCTTTCGGCGGCCTGTACACGCCAGCCACGGCGGACGCGGGTTCCCGGCTCGGGCTGCTGGGAGACGATGTGTCCGGCGGGAATCACGGCGGAATAGAAATGATCGCTGCGAGCCAGCTCCAGGCCACGCTCGAAGGCGGCGCGCTCGGCCTGGGCGGGCTCCATGCCACGCAGGTCCGGCACGGCGACCTCGCGGCCATGGATGGCGAATCTCATGCTGACCAGAGCTGAGGCGAGCGCGACGATGATGAGCACGAGAATTTGGGCGAGCAGACGGAGGAAACGGATCATCGCAGAATCAGCGTAGACGGTTGCGCGAGCAAGGACAAGTTACGATCCGGGAACATAGGTTGCTTTGGCGACGGGAGAGCGGCGCGATGCATCACAGACGCAGGTGACGACGATCACACCGCGATGGTTGCAGGGTTGATAGAAGTGAATGGCGGAGAAGCGAGGAGCGGGGCCAATATGATGCCGATGAAAAGATGTGGGGAGGCTGCGTGGCCCTACCAGTTGGCCGAGGAGATGGCGCAGGCGCTGACGCCGGCAGGCGAAATGCGAAGGCTGGAGTGCGGAGAGCGATTGTTTTCCTTTGGCGACGTGGCCGAGGGAGTGTACCTGATCACCCAGGGCACGGCGCGGGCAACGCTGCCGGGCGAGGCGGGAGGCGAGCTGGTAGGCCGCACGGCGGGCGCAGGCTCGGTGCTGGGGTTGCCTTCGGCGCTTTGCTCAAATCGCTACCAGTTTGATGTAGAGGCGCTGGAGGCATTGGAAGCGGTGTTTCTGCCGACCGGGACGGTAAACGAGATTCTGCGTGGGCAGCCGGAGCTGTGCATGCTGGTGATGAACATGATGTGCGACGAGTTGAACGGGCTGAAGCAGACGTGCGATCACATGCGTAACTGCGCGAAGGAATCCTGTTCGCTGCATGGGCAGTGCAGGCAGCGTTCCGGCTTACAGTGAAGGATTTGCCGAGATTCATGGCCGTGCCCGAGGGCACGGCTTTTCTATGCCCGGAAGCAGCCGGACCACGGATGCTGGTCGTCTCCCACCTTAGCGCCCGAAAAGCGCGGGCGCGAAGGTGGGGCACCCTTTTCTAGTGCGGTGCGCGGGGGCGCGGTTTGTCAGCGTGGATAGGCTCGGGGACTGCTGTTGGCGGGGATCGGTTGAGTTGCCTCGGGGGCGGCGCGGGAGATTTGAGCGGGGCGGGGGTTCCTCGCTCCGCTCGGAATGACAGCGTAAGGCAAGAGCAAGATCAACAACCCCACCAATGACAGCGTAAGGCAAGAGCAAAGCAAGAGCAAGGTCAACAACCCCACGTTAGCCGCGCAAAAAGCAGCGCGTCGAAGGTGGGGCACCCGGCCATACGGCGCATTGCGGGGCCGGATTGGGAAGGTTTTCAGGGAAGGCATTCTGCTTTGGGCTAGCGGATTTCACCGCTTAAACTGGTGCTTGGCTTCAGTAACAAAGCTAAGGTAATGTCATCGGAGATGATTCTGGGCAGAGCTCCCAGAGATACGTCTATTCGCAATTTTCCGAGAGGGTTGCCTGGATGAGATTGACTTACGAGTGGAGTGGACCGACGCAGCATGTGGGAAGCAGATGGAAGCGTTGGAGCGCGGTGTGCGCGGTGGTTCTGGCCATGGCGACCTGCCTGTTTTCTCAGACGCTGGATTCGCAGACGAGGCAGCGCCCCAACCGGATCACGCAGGCGGTGAGCTCGGGTGCGGTGGTGACGGTTCCAGGGACGGTACACCCGCTGACGCGGCGGGCGACCGATCTGGGCCGGGTGAGCTCCGCGATGCAGATGAATTCGCTGACCCTGAACATTGGGCTGAGCGCGGCAGAGCAGGCGGAGTTGGACGCACTGCTGGCCGCGCAGCAGGACCCGAAGTCGCCGCAGTACCACCAGTGGCTGACGCAGGAGGAGTACGGCGCGCGCTTTGGACTGACGGACGCGGACCTGAACGCGGTGACCGGATGGCTGACGCTGCAGGGCTTCACGGTGAAGGGCGTAGCGCCATCGCGTAATGCGATTTATTTCGGCGGCAAGGCGCGGCAGGTGGAGTCAGCGTTCCACACGCAGCTGCACCAATACAAACTGAATGACAAGACGCATTTTGCGAACGCGACGGAGATACAAGTTCCGGCGGCGCTTGGGAGCGTGCTGCTGAACGTGCGCGGGTTGAATAATTTCCGGCTGAAGCCGCAGTTGCAGAAGCGCCCGGTACCGAGCTATACGGTGGACACCACCCAGGGGCTCGCGAACTTTTTGACTCCGGCAGACTGGGCGACCATCTACGACCTGAACAATGTGTATACCGCCGGATACACGGGCGCGGGCGCCTATCTGGGCGTGGTAGGACAGACTTATGCGCCGTCGTCGGATATTATCAACTTCCGCAGCGCCTCCGGGCTGAGCGCACTCAGCTTGCCTAGCCTCAACACCTGCCCTGCCAGCAATACCTCCTCCCTGTGTTATGTGTGCATCGATTCGACGGTAGCAAACTGCACGGGGACGTCTGCGATCGCCCCGCAGTCGGCTGGCGACTTAGGCGAAGCAGACCTGGATATTGAATGGGCGGGCGGCATCGCGAAGAATGCGACGGTGGTTTACGTGTACGCGCCTTACTCGGATCTGTACACCGTAGTCGATCCGGTCACGAACCCGTACTGTGTACAGAGTTCCAATTGCGAGGCGGGCAGCACGTACAACGTCTTCGATGCGTTGCAGCGTGCGGTGCAGGATTACAAGGTTCCGGCGACGGGCAAGGTGTTGCCGGTCATCAGTATGAGCTACACCGACTGCGAGGCGAGCTTCTCCGGCGATTCAAGTTACCGCAATTGGGTAACGCAGATCGGCTCACAGGCAAATTCACAGGGACAGACGATTGTGGTTGCCTCGGGCGATTCGGGAGGCTTTGGGTGCGATGGTCAGACGGGGCCGGCGTCCATGGGAGTGTATGCCCCTGTGCCGGCGGACTCTCCGAACTACACGGGGGTGGGTGGCACAACTCTAAACGGCGATGAGGGCAATGCTTCTCTGTACTGGACTGAGACATTCAACCTCGTGGGCTCCGCGATTCAGTACATTCCCGAGACGGTTTGGAACGATACTTCAGCCGAGCTTGAGGCGAGTGGCGGCGGGGTGAGCGCGAGCGGGTACTTTTCAAAGCCGACGTGGCAGCCGATTCCGAGCAATTACACCTCGACGCTGGGACGCTTTGTGCCGGATGTGTCGTTTGCGGCATCGCCGGAACACGACGGCTACATGACCTGCTCGACGGACGACAACTCGACCACGACGGGTAACGATTGCACGTCGGGATTTGTGAGCAGCAAAGGTTATTTTGATGTGGTTGGCGGCACGTCAGCAGGCACGCCATCTTTTGCGGGCATGCTGACGCTGCTGGTGCAGATGCAAGGAACGGGGTTCGGGAACATCAATCCGACGCTGTACGGTTTTGCGACGACCCATCCCTCGGTCTTCCACGACGTTACGAGCGGGAACAATATTGTTCCCTGCACGTATGCGCCTGCCACGGATTACAACTGCCCGCCAAGCGGAGAGATGGGCTGGTCGGCTACGACGGGCTATGATCTGGCGACAGGGCTGGGCTCGGTGGATGGATACCAATTGTATTTAGCGCTGGGAGGCACAGCCATCTCGCCCTCGACGACAGCGGTTACAGTGTCGCCGACATCGGTGATGCAGGGCGCGACGATTGCGATCACGGCGACGGTGAGCGGCTCGGGTGCGACTCCGGCGGGCAATGTGACCTTCAGCGTGGGCTCGAATACGCTGGGCACGGCGGCACTGACGAACGGGAGCGCAAGTTTGACGGGAACAGCCTCGGCGAGCAGTGGATTTATCGCCGGCACGGATACGATCACGGCAAGCTATGGCGGCAACACGACCTACTCGGCTTCCAGCGGGACAGCGAGCCTGACGGTGGCGCCTTTGAGCTACACGATCAGCCCCAGTCCGGCTACGGTTACTGTGGCCGACGGGAGCAGCAGCGTTGTGATCCTCGCGATCACGCCAACCAATTACACGGGTGCGGTTACGCTGAGCGCTACGAGCAGCTCTGCGAATGTCTCGGCGAGCCTGAGTTCAACGGCTCCTGTTTCGCTGGCCAGTGGCCCCCAGAGCCTCACGCTGACGATCTCGGCGAACTCAAGCGCGGCGAATCACTCGCCGGTGCTTCCGTGGCGCAGCGGCGGGGCGATGGTGTTTGCGGTGCTGTTGGGCGCGCCGTTTACGCTGCGGCGGAGGCGGACACTGATGATATTGCTGACGGCGGTGACGATCTCGGCGGCGGGCTTGATGATCTCATGCGGGGCAAGCAATAGCAGTTCGACGCAGAAGGTGGCGCGGACGTACACGGTGACGGTGGCAGCGACGGGATCGGGTACGGCGGCAAATCCGCAGCCGGTGCAGATTGTGGTGATGGTCCCGTAAAGGAAGGAGCTCTGGGAGAGAGGCCGCGCCTTGTGTGATAGGCTCGGGAACTGCTGTGGGGCGGGCGACGGGTTGAGTTGCCTCCAGGAGCGCACGGGAGATTTGAGCGGGGCGGGGATTCCTCGCTCTGCTCGGAATGACAACTCGAAGTAGTAACTTACCCGGAATGACGAGTTGAGAGACTCGGAGGGGGAATCATGAATGCAGGGGCGGAGCATAAGGGAATTGCGGCGGAGTTAAAGGAAGTACCGGGATTCTTGTTTATCGACCATGTTGCGATTTCGGTGCCGCAGGGACAGCTGGATACACAGGTTGCAGCGTATGAGCAGCTGGGATTCCGTGAGGTTCACCGCGAGGAAGTACACGGCAAGGACATGGTTCGCGAGGCGCTGCTGCAGATTGGCGGCGGGCCTAACCTGATTCAATTGCTGGAACCGCTTTCGCCGGAGAGTCCGGTGCAGAAGCTGATTGACAAGAACGGCGGACGCGGCGGCTTTGCCCATGTGGCGTTCCGGGTTGAGAGCGCGCAGAAGGCATTCGACTGCATGAAGGCCAAAGGGTTTAACATCATCGACGCCGCACCGCGCGCGGGTTCGCGGGGGACCACGGTGTTCTTCGTGCATCCAAAAGCGCTTGGATATTTGATTGAGATTGTAGAAGAGCGGGAGTAACCCGTACGAACTCGTTTCTGGTTGAAAAGCTTGAAGCGGCGCTGGAGATTGGAGCGGGGCGGGGGTTCTTCGCTTCGCTCAGAATGACAACCTAAGAACAAGAGCAAAAACAACAACGAGCAGCAACAAAAACAACAACAAGAGCAAGAGCAACAACAAAAACAACAACAAAGAGCGAGGGCACCCGTCTGAAGGCAACGGCTCAACTGTTCCTTGGTGGGTGGGATTGGTTGAGGGCTTGGCGGAGGGCGGTGAGGACGCGGGTGGTGGCGGCCTCGAGGGGGCCGTCGATGTCAAGACCGCTGGCGCAGGCGTGGCCTCCGCCGCCGAAGGTTTGGGCGATGCGGGCGACATCGATGCAACCCTTGCTGCGCAGGCTGACCCGGTAGCGCGCATCTGCGATTTCACGAACGTCCGCGATCTCACGAAAAAAAGCCGTGGCTTCGATGCCATGGATGCTCAAGGCCCAGTTGACCAGGCCTTCGCAGTCCTGCTCGGTGGCGCCGCTGGCAAGCATGTCGGCTTCCGAGATATGCATGGAGGAGATGGCGCCCCGGCAGCGAAGAGTGGAGAGCGCGCGGCCGAGCAGGTGCAGTTTGGAGGCGGGATTGGAGAAATAGACGTGCTGCGCGATGGCGGCGGGATTGGCTCCGGCAAGGACCAGTTCACGAGCGATGGCGAAGGTCCGGGCAGTGGTGCAGGAGTAGCAGAACGATCCGGTGTCGGTGAGCAGGGCGGTATAGAGACAGGTCGCAATGTCCGGAGAGATGCGGATTGCGGCAGCCTGGGCGAGGTCATAGAGCAGTTCGGCGGTGGCTGCGGCAGAGGGGACGACGTAGTTGACGGCGGCGAACTCGGTGTAGGTTTCGTGGTGGTCGATGCTGACGGAGAAGAGGCGGTCAATGCCATCGACGCCGGCGCGCTGGAGAGTGGAGCACTCGAGGACGACCACGCCGTCATAGCAGGCGGCATCGACCGGGCCGTCACGGAGAGCGGCTGCGCCGGGCAGGTGGCGGTAGACGAAGGGCACTCCGTCGCTGAGGTAGCCATCGGCCTGCTTGCCGAGGGCTCGCAGGATTTGCACACAGCCGAGGACGCTGCCGACGGCATCGCCGTCAGGCCGGGCGTGGGAGGTGACCACCCACCGCTGGCGGGAGCGCAGGGCGGTCAGCACCTCGGGGAGTGTGTTCATGGAACTTTTTTCTTGCTCCGCTTGCCGATGCGGTGGAGAAGCTCGTCGATACGCGAGCCGTACTTGTTGGAGTTATCCAAGACGAAGTGGAGGTCGGGTGCGACGCGGAGGCCGAGCGCCTCGGCAAGCTGATGGCGGATGAAGCCGACGGCGTCATTGAGCGCGGTGACGCACTCTTTCTGCTCGCGCTCGGCGCCTTCGACGGCGACATAGACGCGCATGGCTTTGCCGCCGGGAGCCATGATGGTTTCATTGATGGTGACCAGGCCAATACGCGGGTCGGAGAGCTCTCCGGTCACGATGATGACGAGTTCTTCTTTGATCGCCTCGACGAGACGGTCCTTGTGATGCTGTGCACTGCGGTTTTCCAAGAATGATGCTCCTGCGCGTGCGGTGAAAAACCTGCACGGGTAAACCGTTTAATTTATCACAAGTGGAAGGGATTCTGGATACGAGAGGGATGGCTGGTTGAGGGGACTCAGAGGCGGCGCGGGAGATTTGGGCCGAACGGGGATTCCTCGCTTCGCTCGGAATGACAGCGTAGGAGCGAAGGCAGGAGCAGGAGCAAGGGCAACAACCCCACCTTAGCCGCGCAAAAGCGGCGCGTCGAAGGTGGGGCACCCGGCACCGGGCTGGTTGAGGAGACTCGAGGCGGAACGGGAGATTTGAGCGGAACGGGGATTCCTCGCTTCGCTCGGAATGACAGCGTAGGAGCAAGAACAAGAGCAGGAGTAAGAACAAGAGCTTAACGGTTGCGCTTTGAAGAATCTGCTCTAAAAGCCCTTTCGTTTGGGAACTCCGCAATCGCTGAGTCTACCGACACGCGATCTGCAAACACTCGGGGAATCACGCGTCCCCAGATGAACTTGCCGGTTTCGATGAGCTGCACGCCAATTTTACCGGGCTTGTCGTCTTCTGGTCTTGAAACCCAAGTAACGCGATAACGGGCGCGGCTGAAGCGATGCTCGACGCCGATCACGCACCCACGCTGCAGCGGATGTTCTATGCCAATAATGTTCGCACCCGTCGTCGTGACATCGACGGTGGTCGCGCACTGTTCGAACATCTTCCCGTTTGCGTCCAATCCCCAGATGCGAACAGGAAGGGAAAGGCAGTGACGTACATCCAGACGCTTTTTCAGGGGTGCGCCGTCCGTAACAGCCAGGCCGAGGCTGATCGGTAAGTCCAGACACTTTCCCGTGGGTGCGCGGTACGGTTCGTCTCCGCTTTCCTCCTCTACACGATTCCGCCCGTTTTGCTTTGCTCGATACAGCGCAATATCTGCCCGGTGGAGGAGGTCGGAAAGTTCCTGGCCGGGCTGCCATTGGGATAAACCAATGCTGACGGTTATCCTCAGTTGAATGATGTCAATCATCGGCTCTTCGGCAATCTGCTGCCGTATCCGTTCGGCCACTTCCCGCGCTGATTCGATGGTACAGTTGGGCAACACCACGAGGAACTCTTCACCGCCATATCTGCCCACATGGTCGTACTCGCGAACCGCTCCTGATAGTTTTTTCGCCACGCCGATGAGCGCTTCGTCACCAACCGAATGGCCGTAGCTATCGTTGACGAGTTTGAAGAAATCCAAGTCGATGAAGAAGACAGTGAGTGGGGTTTGTGACCGCGTTGCCCGGCTTAATTCCGTTTTCAACAGGTCGAAGATGGCTGTTCGATTCCAAAGTCGCAGTAAGGGATCATGCGATGCTTCAAATCTAAAAGCTTCACGCGCCTCGACTAACTCTTCATGACTGCGCATGATTCGTTCGCCGACTTTAATCCGTGCCCTGAGCTCGAGCTCCTTGAACGGCTTGCACAGATAGTCATCCGCGCCCAACTCAAATCCCTTGAGGATATCCTCCTGGTGGTCAGCCGCACTCAACAAGATCGTGTACACATAACCTTCATTACGCGCACGAATGAGTTCGCAGAGATCAAGTCCGCCCAGTCCCGGCATGAAGCAGTTCAAAATGGCCAAGCGAGGCGCGTCGTCGCCGGATAGAATGCATTGCGCTTCATAGCCGTTGGCGGCAAGCAGAACTTCATAGCCCCACCCCTCCAGCAAGCGCTTCAACATCCCCCGATACATACTCGAGTCATCTGCGACGAGGAGTTTCATGCATGACCTTTACGTGGCGAAGGATAAACCAGAGCAGGAATATGCTCAATGAACTAAAGTAACCACCGAAGGTGCATGCATGACAGCGTAGGGGCAGGGGCGAAGGTCAACAGCCCCGCCTTAGCCGCAAAAGCAGCGCGTCGAAGGTGGGGCAACCGTCGGGTTGAGGGGACTCTGGGGCGGCGCGGGAGATTTGAGCGGGACGGGGATTCCTCGCTTCGCTCGGAATGACAACGTAGGGGCAAAGGCAAGGGCAAGGTCAAGAGCGAAGGCAAGAGCAAGAACAAGATCAAGATCAAGAGCAAGAGCAAGATCAAGATCAAGAGCAAGAGCAAGGTCAAGGGCGAAGGCAAGGGCAAGGGCAAGGTCAACAGCTAAGTCAAGGTCAACAGCTAGAGTTTGATGAGGTCGCCTTCGCGGGCGGCGCGGACGTGGGGGCAGTGGTCGGAGGCGGATTTTACGATCGCATCGACGCACTGGTCATCGTGGTCGGGGTCGTGGTGGTAGAGGACGAGTTCTTTGGCGCCGGTGACGGCGGCGATGTCGGCGGCTTCGCGCCAATGGCTGTGTCCCCAGCCGTGGCGCCGGGTCTGGTATTCGTCAGGGAGGTACTGTGCGTCGTAGATGAGCACGTCGGCGCCTTCGGCCAGTTTGCGCACGTTGCGGTCAAAGACGGTATGGCCGGGCTCGGTGTCGGTGGCGTAGACAAAGACCTCGTTATCGGTCTCAAGGCGGAAGCCGAGGCAGCCCTGGGGATGGTTGAGCCACAGGGATTGCACGTTGCAATCATCAAAGACGACGCGCTCCTCCTCCATGTCGAAGAAGTTGCAATGCGCCGCCATCTCGCTCATATCGACCGGGAAATAGGGGTCAGTCATCTGCTCCTCAATGGCGCGCTGCAGGCCGCGGGTACGGCTGGAGGAGTGGAAGAAGAAATAGTTATCGGGATTTTCGTACAGCGGCTGAAAGAACGGAATGCCCTGGATGTGGTCCCAGTGAAAGTGGGAGAGGAATACGTGGGCGTAGATGGGAGTAGAGCCGTACTCTTTGATGAGGCTCTTGCCCAGATTGCGGAATCCGGTGCCGCAGTCAAAGATGTAGATGTGATCGTTGATCCGGACCTCGACGCAGGGGGTGTTCCCTCCATACCGCATGTTCTCGGCCTGCGGCGTAGGAGTGGAGCCACGAACTCCCCAGAATCTGATTTGCATGCGGTCCCTTCCAGATTTTTTGCGAGCGAGAATGAAAAGCAAAATACCAGAGCAGCGGCTCCCAGGAACTCCAGTATGGCAGGTCACGGGGGTTAAGAGAGTATATGCCGATCCTTGTAGCCTCTCAATGCCGTGGTGCGGGCGGGTACACTTGCGGAGTCGTGCAAGGTTCAATAGGGCAACGCGTGGCGGAGCGCAGGCGGACGGTGGTTACGGTGGTACACGATTCCCATAAGGGAAAGTGGGCTACTTTCGTCTGCCTCGACAGAAACACATGACTTGACACTTTCGGCAGGAAACGTAAGCTGAATGAAACCTCCAAAAGGAGAGTTGGCGATGGAAGATCCTGCCGTAATAGCTGAGAAGCGGGCGATCCGGCGGTTTGCTCTTCAACTCCCGGTCGTGGTGAATGCAGTATCGGACTCAGGCGAGAGGCTGGAGGCAGTGGCGGAGACCCGCGACGTGAGCTCGCATGGGGTTTGCTTCCACTGCAATGCGGAGATGCAACTCGGGGCTGGGATTGAATTCACGGTGACCCTGCCGGCAGAGGTCACGATGACGGAGCCGATCAGCGTGCAATGCCGCGGCATCGTGGTCCGGGTGCAAAAGAATGATGATGGCAGGTTTGCGGTGGCTGCCGCGATTGAAAACTATGACTTTGTGGCCAGCAATGAAGATCGGATATTTGCGACGGCCAGTGACGCACCGCCAAGTCTGTGATTGAATAAACAAATCGTGAAAAGATCTTGGTTGCTGCTCGGCGTTGCACTGACTGCGGCTCCGGCGGCAAACGCACAGAATGCGATCGGCGAGGTATTCGCAGGCGACGCGGGGGTGCGGGGCGCAGTGCTGCTCTCCAGCAGCGGCACCCATGTGCTCAGCGGATCGCAGATCACGGCCGGTGACGTGGCCGCGCTGCTGAAGCTGGAGCGCGGCGGCGAGGTGCGCATCTGTGCGAAAACAGATGTATCCTTGAGCTCGGACGCGACGGGTAAGGCGCTGGTGCTGGGACTGAACGCGGGTGCGATGGAGCTGGACTACTCGCTGCAAAGCTCGGCGGATTTGCTGATTACACCGGACTTCCGGCTGCAACTGATCAGCCCGGGAAGCTTCCATCTGGCCGTGTCGGTAGCGCCCACCGGGGATACCTGCCTGCACTCCTTGCCGGGTAACGACGCCGCGGTGTTCGTCTCAGAGATGATGGGTTCGGACTCTTACCAGCTCTCGCCGGGAAAGAACGTGATGTTCCGGGCGGGAAAGATCTCGGGAGCGACGGAGGCTCCGGCGGTCTGCGGCTGCCCGGAGACGAGGCAGGAGATGCGGGCCACCGCATCGGCGGCAACATCGTCCACAAACCAGGTCCCGGCGATACCGGAGGCTGCGGCCCCTGCAGCGGACCAAACAGCAAAGCTGGAAGACAAACAGCCGACTGAGGCGCACCTTGAGGTGGACAGCAACTTTGTGTACCAGGGCGACAAGGCGGAGCAGGATGTTTACGGCTCGGTGTCACGGCTGTCGCTTTCGAGCGACAATTCGAAGTTGACGCTGGCGCTGCTTCCCCAGGTCAGCGGGCCGGCCGCGGCAGAACTGAAGCCCGCCGCCCAGAAGGAAACGCGGTTGCACCGCTTCCGCAAATTTCTAGGGCGACTGTTCCAGGATTGACCGCGTACTCTCAAAATCCGATGAAAGTCTGCTGCCGTTTTTCGATTTAGACATGGTAAACTCCCATTTGCCAATGTCTTAACCTTCGGTTGCGACCGGGATTTGAAATTTACACGGAGACACAGGAACATGACGAAAGCCGATCTTATCGAAGAAGTCTCGCGACTGGCCGAGTTGACCCGCAAAGACAGTGAAGTCATTGTGGAGACCATCTTCGACAGCGTGGTTCATGCACTGCGCACGGGAGACAAGATCGAAATTCGTGGTTTTGGCAGCTTCCGCACGCGGCAGCGCAAACCGCGGGTTGGCCGCAATCCGAAGACAGGCGACCGTGTCGAGGTGCCTCCGAAGAAGATTCCCTTCTTTAAGCCCAGCAAAGAGCTGAAGGACATGGTGAACCAGGACAGCGAAAAGCCACAGGCGATTGCCGCTGAGATGGGCTCGGCCGAAGCGCAGGCGGCGAAGCCGGAGAAGTAGTCCGGCAGGCTGGCGCAGGCGGCAGAATGCTGGTTCGGGCCACATCCGATGGCAAAGAGTTCGCCAATTTATTTTTCCCGTGAATCTGCCTAACTCCATTACGTTGGCGCGCATCGCGTGCGTGCCGCTGTTTCTCTGGATACTTTCCAGCAACGCTTTCCATGGGGTACATGGCAGGCAGGAGCTGCTGGCGGCAGCGGTGTTTCTGCTGGCTTCGGTGACGGACGGAGTGGATGGGTATCTGGCGCGGCGGATGCATCAGGTGACCACGCTGGGAGCGCTGCTTTCTCCGCTGGCCGACAAGCTGCTGGTGGCTACGGCGTACATCGCGCTGGTGCGCTTTGCTCCGGCGCTGGTGCCGGCCTGGATCGCGGTGCTGATCGTTGGACGGGAGTTCCTGGTCACCGGGCTGCGCTCGGTGGCGATGCAGGAATGCATGGAGCTCGAAGTACGCGACATCGGCAAGTTCAAGACCGTTGTTCAGACGATCTCGGTGGTGGCGGTGCTGATGGCGCATGGGTGGAAACGGTGGCCGGTTGGAGGTATGGCGCTGTCGGGCGAGGCGATCGCCAAGGGCGCGATCTGGCTGATGCTGGCCGTGTCACTGCTCTCGGCATTAATTTATTTCCGCGCTTTCTGGGCCGCGGCACTGACGGAGAGCAGCCGGCGGCGCAGCCCGCTTCCGTTTGTGCTTCCCCGTCGCGGCGATAAGAACGTGCGCGCCTGATAGAACAACCCTCGGATTTCACGATGAACGACTTCCCTGCCGAGTACTCCGATAAAGAACGCCGCTGGCTGCTGCGGCTGGCGCAGCAGAGCATTCGCGCGGCGGTGTGCGGAAGGCCTGTGCAGAGAGCGGAGGCGAGCCCTCACCTGCGGGAGCCGCGGGGTGCGTTCACGACACTGCACGAAGAGGGAGCTCTGCGCGGATGCATCGGATTGGTGATGGCGTCGAAGCCGCTGGATGAGACGGTTTGCGAGATGGCATGTGCCGCCGCGCTGTCGGACTCGCGCTTTCCGCCGGTGACAGAGGCGGAGCTGCCCAGGCTGCAGGTTGAGATCAGTGTGCTGTCGGCGATGTTTGAGATTGCGGCTGAGGACGTTGTGGTGGGACGGCACGGGTTGATGGTGAGCTATGGGAAATTCCGCGGACTGCTGCTGCCACAGGTGGCTCTCGAGTGGGGCTGGGATCGGGAGATGCTATTGGCGCAGACGTGCCGCAAGGCGGGACTGGCTGCGGATAGCTGGAAGCGCGGGGCAAAGATCGAGGCGTTTACGGCAGAGGTGTTTGGAGAGAAAGAGCCGGGGGAGAGCTTGAGGGAGTAGAGTTAGAGGTTTTAAAGTTTCAAGGTTTCAAAGTTTCAGAGGTTACAGGCAACAGCAAGAGCAGGAGCAAGGTCTCTGAGGGCTTGAATGGGCCACACGTCCGTTCCCATCTCCGCCGAAAAAGGTTTGGCGGCGTTCCGTGAATGGCTAGAAAAAAGAACATTCAAAACGTAAATGAGAAACTGAAGGCGGCTTCGCCGTGGTATCCGATTTACGGAGCGGGAGCGTAAAGTGCGACGGGTCGATGCGGCGCGGGAGAAGGCTCGCGCCGTTCTTTTGCGCCGGACCGATTTGTGGCAGGCAAATCGATTGTTGGTTGAATTGCCTCTGTGGCCGCGCGGAATATTTGAGCGACGCGGGGATTCCTCACTTCGTTCGGAATGACACACCATTTGAATGACACACTACTAAATGCAAAGGCAAAGACCCCACATTCGCCAAAGGAGGGCGGATGTGGGCCACCCGTCCAAAGTGTCTCGGGACAGGCCACCCGTCGCGTTTGTCCGTTTACTGCTTTGCCACTTGGACCTGCTGGGAATTGCGGCAGGCGTGGGGGTGAAGGAGAAGGAGTTGGTGGAGGCGTGAGGTGAGACGGCACTCTCCGGCTGGCTTGGATGCCTTGGAGGCGGCAGGCTGGGCGTTTTCGCCCTCGATGAGATCTCCTAACTGCATTTCAGCAAAGCTGCGGGTGATGATCGCTGTGGAGGATTCGTGGGTGGCAGTGAGCACCAGCATTTCGCCGAGGACGCGTTGCGGGAGATGAGCGTCGGCGCTGGACTTGACGTGGGCGGGATTGACGACTGAGAAATCAGCTTCTGCGCCCCTGGGCAGCGACTCGGAGATGCGGTCGATCTGATTCAGATCGGATGAGGCGTATCCACGCAGAACGACGAGATAGTCTCCGGGCTGGGCTCCCCTGGCGCTGCCGAGGTCGGTATAGACAATCTGGCCGGTACCGAGAACGCCCATAAAATCCGATCCGCCGAGTATGTGTCCCTTGGGCGCGGCAGAGACGTCGCGGAAGGGCTGCATGGGAGTCTCAACGGTGCGGTAGGCGATGGGAAGCTTTTCCTGGAAGGGCACGATGATATCGCCACGAAGCGCCGCGTCGCAGGAAAAATCAAAGCTGGCGACGGTGGCACCCTTCATCACCGAGTGCACGGTGACCCAGCCGACTTCCTGGTAAAGGGCGCCGAGCTTTTCAAGGCGGTCACGCTGCTCGGAGGAAGACGTTTCGCGGTTGGGATCGACGACCTGCCGCAGGATGCTGTAACGCTCGCCTTCGACGAGGCCCGGGCCGCCGAGGAACAGGCTGGTGTGTCCGGGAAAACTATCTGCAAGCGGGCTCTCTTTGGAGCCGATGACAAAGTTGGCGCGGGAAATCGATTGGCGGGTGACAAAACCGGCGCAATAGAGCTGGCTGTAGCTTGGGGCGTAGGCAGGAGAGGAGCCGGGCGGAATCGTTCGCTTCTGGCTAGAATCTGCGCCAGGCTGGGCGGCAGACTGCGCCAGCAGGGTTCCGGATAGCAGGGCGATTGCAATCATCAGACGTTTCATTCCGCGCTCTCATTTCCGCCGCACAGCGGCGCTTTCCCCAAGAAATAGCTGTGCACGATATGAACCGGAAGCTAACAAAGGAGGAGGGCAAGGTCAAGTGACGTTGGACCAATCAAGTTGACTGGAAGGGCACCCCGACCTTTTTCTACATGTATTATGGACGAAAAGTGAATTCAGCCATTGCAACTGAACTAGCGCATCATTACCATGTGCCCAGAAATGATTGCTTCGCCGATGAATTACGCTGCACGTTCCTTGCGCCTTCGCATCCCCCGGATCTGCGTCTCGATCACGGGGACCGATGCCGCCGAAATGTTGGAAAAAGCCGAGGCGGTATTACGCGAAAACGCGCTCATTGAGCTTCGGCTCGACTCCCTGAAGAACCCTTCGTCGGCGCTGCCACGGCTGCGGCGGCTGATGGAGGTGCGTCCCGACGCGATCGTGATCGCCACCTTCCGCCGCACCGATGCTGGAGGCAAGTTCCACGGCTCGGTGGGCGAGGAGCTGGAGCTGCTGCGCAAGGCAGCAGACGCCGGCTGCGCCGCCATGGACGTCGCGATCGAGAGCGCCGAGGCGATGACCGGCGCGGATTGGGAAGAGCTGCGCGCACGCGCAGCCATCGTGCTCTCCAGCCATGATTTTAAGGGCACCAGCAAGCTGGAAGAGACGTTTGCGCGGATGCGCTCCTTTGTTGCGGACTTTTACAAGGTGATCGGCACGGCTACCTGCCTGCATGACAACGTGCTGATGACCCACTTTTTACAGGAGCACAGCTCCGAGTACTCGATGGTGGGCGCCTGCATGGGCGAGCAGGGATTGCTGAGCCGCATTCTGGGGATTCGCGCGGGAACGGCGTTCACCTTCGGCTCCGCCGCACAGGGCAAGGAGACGGCTCCGGGACAGCCCACGTATCGCGAATTGCGGGACTTCTATCGCGTCGAGCAGATTGAGTCGGTGACCAAGGTTTACGGCATTGCAGGCGACCCGGTCTCACACTCGATGTCGCCGTGGGTGATGAACTCGGCCTTCCGCCGCGAGAATGTAAACGCGGTTTATGTGCCTCTGCACGCCAAGAAACTGGAGGACCTGCTCTCTACCATCACCGACCTGCCAGTGGATGGGGTGAGCGTGACCATGCCTTACAAGCAGGCGGTAGTGGAGCATCTGGACAACAGCGACGTGCTGACCCAGCGCACCGGAGCCTGCAACACGATTGTGCGCGGCAAGGACGGGCGGCTGTTCGGCTTCAACACGGACGTATACGGGATCATCGCAGCGATTGAGTCGCGGCTTCCTCTGGAGGGTGCGCGAGTGCTGGTGCTGGGCGCAGGAGGCGCAGCGCGTGCGGCAGTGTTCGGATTCCGGAGCAAGGGCGCTGAGGTCTCGATCCTGAACCGCACTCCGGCAACGGCACAGGCACTGGCGAAGGAGTCCGGCTCAAAGGTGGTGAAGCGCAGTGAGCTGCAGAAGCTGTCTTTCGAGTTGATTTTCAATGCAACTCCGGTGGGGATGGCCGGGGATAAACACACGCCGCTTGAAGAAAACGAATTGAACGCGCTGTGGGTCTTCGACTCGGTGTACAACCCGGTTGAAACCCGGCTGTTGAAGCTGGCGCAGTCGAAGGGCTGCGGCACGATCAGCGGTGCAGAGATGTTCATCCACCAAGCGGCGCGACAGTTTGAGATCTGGACCGGAAAGCCGGCGCCGATCGATGCTATGCGGCAGGTTCTCTTGCGCCAGTTGGGAGCAGTGGGGGCGGAAAACAGCGCGCCGATCCCGCTGGTGGTTGCACCGAAGGCCAGGGCCGCGAACACGATTTCCGCTGCGAACATCACGGAGGCAGAGGCTCCTGCGAAGGCCGAGGACAAGGCAGTAGCAGAGCCGGCCGGCAAGGCTGTGGAGAAGACGCCTGCCAAGGCTGTGGTAAAGAAAGTTGCTCCGGCAAAGGCTACGATGGCCAAGGCCCCAGCAACCAAGACAGCGGCACCAAAGAGTGGAGTAGCAAGGGCGGCAGCGGCGAAGGCTGAGAAAGCGACGGAGACCGCTACACCTCGCCCCAAAAAGGCGGATGTGGGCCACCCAACGAAGTCCGGAAAGGCTGTGGGCAAGGCAAGCGCCAAGACGGCGGTCAAGAAGCGTTGAGTTCGGAGTTTGGGAGCTTTCCCGGCCCTTGCTTGCGCGGTTTCTTCTTTTTCAAATCGGCATAGAAGACGACGCAGTTGCGACCCTGAGCTTTCGCTTGATAGAGAGCGATATCGGCGGCTTCGAGCAGCTCCGGTTTGAGGCGAGCCTCCTGGGGGAAGAGCGCGACGCCGATGCTGATGGTCACGTGTTCGGTTTTGTGGCCCAAGGCGGGATTGCTTCCCACGGCGAAGGCGGCCTGCTCGACGGCAGAGCGAAGGCGCTCGGCAACCAGCTTTGCACCGGGAAGGTCGGTCTCTGGAAGCAGCAGGATGAACTCTTCACCGCCGTAGCGCGCCGCGGTATCGATCTCGCGCAGCTCGCGGGTGAGGATGGCCGAGAGGTCGCGCAGCACAACGTCTCCGACATGGTGGCCGAAGGTGTCATTGAGGCGCTTGAAGTGATCGATGTCGATCATGAGGACGGCCAAGGTGGTTCCGCGGCGCTCGGCGCGCGCCAGTTCGAGGGCGAGTTGCTGTTCGAAGAAGCCGCGGGTCTTCAGTCCGGTGAGGAAATCGGTGAAGGCAAAGCGCAGGAGCGTCTCATTGGAGTAGTCGCGCGCCAACATGCTCTCGGTGATCAGGGAGAGCATCCATAGGAGTTGCGCATCCTCGCGCGAGAAGCTGCCGGGTTGCTCGCCGAATAACTGCAGCGAGCCCATCACTCGATTCCGCACGAAGAGCGGCACTACGAGGGCGCTGGAAGCATTCAGGGTGTCCAGCAGGCTGTCGGTTTCGGGCTGGGAGTTCCTGGTGAGCAGAAGGGGACGCGCCAGTTTGGCCGCCCAAAAGTTCAGAACATTGTTACGGGCAAAGCTTCCCTGATCCGGCTCCGGCATGTTGCGGCTCACGCGCAGGTGCATCGCCGCACTATCGTCCTCCCAGAAGTAAACTGCAGCTCGCGAAAAGCTGACAATCTCGGCGGCCAGATCGCAGATCAGGTTCAGGGTAGAAGAGAGCTCCATCTCCAACCCGACCAACATACTCATTCGCAACAGCACATTTACTTCGCGGGAGCGACGAACGATGGTCTCCTCATGCAACTCCGAGAAGACCTCGACGGCACAGCGCTCGAGCGGCTCGGGTTCAGGAGACAGCGATGGAGATGGTGACATTGGCGCTTGGAGTCGGACAGTTTTAGACGTGCATGGGGTTAGATGCGCTTTGTAGGGCGGTCGCTGCCCGGCAACACACAATTAGATTCCATCCAATTCCAATTCATTCCGCTCGATGACTTTTTTCCCACATTCGGTTGCCAATTTCAGCAATTCGACTTAGGATTGGAATGGTAGGTACTACCTTAATTTGCATCAGTCGTAATTGTCTCCCCCAAAAGCACTATGCCGGAGTTTTGAATACAAAGCTGTGCCTGAGTTCCCGGAGCCCACTTCGGGTATCGTTGGAGAGCGAAGATGGCGTGGTACGCATATTGCATCAGCGAACAGGCGAACTTCCAGCAAGGCCGGGTTCGCCGCCCTTTTCTTATCGAAACTCTTAAAGGCGTGAATGCAAATCCGGTGCGGGGATTTCCCTGCGGCGAATTTGTCGTGATCGTCAGTGAATTTGACCACGGACAGCCCCTTACCCAGCAGTCTGCCATGCAACATGCCCGAATCGTAAGTGATTGCTTCAAGGTGGCAACCCTGCTGCCGTTCAAGTTCGGGACGATCTTTGAATCCGACGAAGCGCTGCGCCATGCGGTGCGGAACAACAAGAAAACCTTCGCCGATTCGATTGCAAAGCTACGCGGCAAGAGCGAAATGCACATCAAGGTCACGGTTCGAGTGGAAAGCTCGATCGCCGAGGTGATTTCAGAGCTGCCGCATAAGGCCGGCGGCGAGTATCTGACCCGGCTGAAAGAGCAGGCCAACCGCGATCGTGAGCACCAGTCGCGTGCCCGCGCACTTACGGTTCAGGTGAGTAAGCTGTTGAATCCATTACAGGAAGAAGTTTCCTGCAAGAAGGTGGGTGCGGGAACGGGAATGGTGCTGGATATTGCGCATCTGATCGACTCGGCTGGAGTGGAGAAATACCAGAACCGGTATTCGAACGCGCTACGCCAGTTCAAAGGGGTAGAGATTTCGCTCTCGGGCCCCTGGCCGCCGTATCACTTTATGCCCAGCCCGGGTAAGGTCCGTACGGTGGTCAACAACTAGGGACGACAACAGCTAGGGGCGGTTCCTCAGAAGGTGTACCCCGTCAAAGGCAGTTCGAAGCAGAAGAGACTCTGGAGCGGCATTGCAGATTTGGGCGGTGCAGGGATTCCTCGCTGCGCTCGGAATGACAACCTAAAAGAAGGGAAGGGCTGGCGGAAGCTGGCCTTTTCCTTTCCGCACAGGTTAGGGTGGAATTGCCAAGTACAAACGTCCTCCGGTTGGAATATTCATACTCATAATTCACACCTATTTACCACTCCTAGGAGTTGGTGTACCATGCGCTGAGAATGGTTCAACCCTTTTCATGGTACATTCGACCCAGAAGATGCATCAAGCTGATTACGGGGGCAACCGATTTCAGGGCTGCGCGCTCTTAAAGTAAAGTGACTTGAATTGCGAGCTCGAGCAGATTTTACTCGGCCGTGAAACGAACAGCGAGGTTTTGTGATGCACGCCGCCAGCAGAACGAGGATTTTGATTGTGGACGATGATCGTGCGCAATCGAACTTTCTGAGTGCGCACCTGACGCGGCGCAGCTTTGACGTGAGTGCGGCATCGACAGGAGAGGAAGCGGTTCGGATGTTCCGGGTCTTTGACCCTGCGCTTGTGCTGCTGGATGCAGACGCACGCGGCATGGAAGGGATGGAGACGCTGGAGCGGCTGAAGCAGATGAAGCAGGAAGTCTCGATCATTATGACCGCCAGCAGCGGGTCGCCGGAGCTGATCTTTCGCGCCTCCAAGCTGGGCGCCGATGACTTTCTCTCGAAGCCGCTCGACCTGACCAACCTGGATCAGCGCATCACTCGCTTGTTGGACGGACAGAGGCTGAGCAGTGAGGTAACCCAGCTCCGCGATCAGGTACGGCGGCAAAATGACTTCAGCACATTGTTCGGCACCAGCCCCAAGATGGAGGACGTGAAGAACACCATCGAGCAGGTAGCCGACACCAATGTCACGGTGCTGATAAGGGGCGAGAGCGGCACCGGCAAGGAAGTAGTTGCGCGGATGGTGTTTTCCCATTCGCTGCGCCGCGATAAGCCGTTTGTGAAGGTGAATTGCGCGGCGATTCCGCACGAGTTGCTGGAGAGCGAGCTGTTCGGCTATGAACCGGGGGCATTTACCGGCGCCAACCGCCAGAAGTTAGGCAAGTTCGACCTCGCTCACGGGGGCACGATCTTCCTCGATGAAATCAGCGAGTTGCATCCGGCGCTGCAGGCAAAGCTGCTGCACGTATTGCAGGACGGAGAATTCTCACGGCTGGGCGGAAAGCGCGACATTGCGGTGGACGTTCGCGTTCTTGCGGCCACCAACAAACAGCTGGAGCGCGCGGTGGAAGAGGGCACCTTCCGCGAGGATCTGTTCTATCGCTTGAATGTCGTGACGATTCACATTCCGCCGCTGCGCGAGCGGCAAGAGGAGATTCCGATCTTTCTCGATTTTCTGCTGCGCAAGTACAGCGAATATTATGGCAAGCAGCCCCCGCCGTTCACCGACTACGCGGTGAATCGCATGTTGGAGTATAGCTGGCCAGGAAACATTCGCGAGCTTGAGAACCTGGTGAAGCGCTACGTCATCGTGGGCAATGAGTCGCAGATTATCCGTGAACTTTCTACACATAAGCCGCTGATTTCTTCCATGAGCGGAGGCGCCGGCCCGGCTTGGGAGCCGAAAGGGAGCGGCATTGCGTCTGAAAAAAGAGAGACGGCTCAGTTGCCGGAGGCGCTGTCTTCGAAAAGTGCTGAGTCTAGTTCGCTGTCGCTGCTGGAGATAGGGCGACGTGCCGCGATGGAGGCTGAACGCGGGGCAATTGAGCGGGTACTGAATGAGACCCGGTGGAATCGACGGCAGGCGGCAAAGATTCTGAAGGTGAGTTATAAGGCTCTTCTCAACAAGATGAAGTTGATGGAAGAGCATGATCATGGCACAAAAAAGAATTTTATTTCTAAGTAGTGGTATTCTCGTACCCACTTCAGTTAGATCGGTTCAGCTCCCCAGAGCAAAAGTGGCTCCCCTGGCGATCCCGGATTTCGATGAATCCTCCCCTTTGTTAAACAGTTTAAGATTTTTTTAGAAACGGCCCGGAAATGCGTGCTTCTCTGGCCCGAAACGTGCATCAAAGACTGTAACAAAGAGGCCGTACATTCAAAATGATAGTTCCTCTCAAGAAGTACCGTCTCCTCATGGCTGCTCCGAGTAACGGAGACAGCGTCTAAATTCTCTCGCCTATCGATCTTCCCTCCCTTGCCTCTTTCAGGAAGCGACCCCCACCAGGGTCGCTTTTTTGTTGGAGGCTGAGTTTTCAATCCGGTGGGATATGCAATTCGGATTACGTATTGCGATAAGGGAGCATCCAAGAAGTTCGCAGATGGGAATTTTGGGGTTGGCGTTGAATTGAAAGGCAACCGTTGGAACGGTGGCGGATTTGAAGAGGCAGAGACGGGGAATACTATCTTCGGGTTGTGGCAGGCGAGAATTGAAGGCTCCTGCGAAAGTGGGCTGAACTATGGACAGACAAAAACTTGAACACTACAGGCAGTTGCTGGAAAGCAGGCGGCTCCATTTACGCGATAGCGTCGCCCGAAGCGAGGAGGCTGGGCGCGCCGCACAGGATATGGATTCCGCGCAGGACATTGCCGACCGCGCTTCCAACTCCTATCAGAAGGAGTTTCTGTTTGCGCGCAGCAACAACGACCGGCAATTCCTGCAGATGGTAGAGCACGCGCTTTCTAACATTGCAGACGGAAGCTACGGCGAGTGCGAACAGTGCGGAAACCCGATCAACGAGCGGCGTCTCGAGGCGGTTCCCTGGGCCCGGCATTGCATCGGCTGCCAGGAAAAGCTGGAGCGCGGGGAGTTGGAACAATCGGCCCTGGAGAGCCGAGGAGAATGATTTGAGCGAACTCCAGGCATCCGCTGGAATTAGGCTTTGTCTTGGGAGAAGATCTCGGAAAGCTTGCGCCGCAGCACCGATCCGCCGAAGGCCCCCGCACATCCCGGCAGAGAGACCAGAATCGAGCCGGCGATGCTGGCCCGGGTGAAGTGCGCGGTGGGAATGGCATAACTGGCGATGAGAATCGCCAGCGGAACGGGGGCGCCGACGCAGAGGACCCATCGCCAGGGGCGCGCGGGACGCAAGATGCCGAGCAGCATGGTGGCGGCGGTGACGGCCAGGGCGGAGAGCAGCGGGTCGGGCTCCTGCATGGTTTCCACCAGAACGTGGAGTGCGCCGCAAGCGGCGCCGAGCAGGATGGCGAAGAGCAGGAAGGCGAGAGGAAAGCGTTCAGATGATGTCATGAAGAGCATGGTCCTTGCGGAAGCGATTCTAACGCAATCCATAGAAGGCGTACCCCGAACCTGTTCATCAACTCGGGAATCACAGAAAATTGGCTGATTGAGAAGCTTGGGGCAGCGCGGAAGGTTTGAGCCGTACGGGGGTCTTTCGCTGCGCTCAAGATGACACCCTAAAAGCAAGAGAAAAAGCAAAAGCTCCCGACCAAGAGCAAGAGCTCCCGACCAAGAACAAAGGCAAGAGCTCCCGTCACCGTTAGCGCCATCGAAATGAGACGGGCACCCACGCCCGGCAAGCGCTACTCGTATTTGTAGAAGCCGTGGCCGGATTTGCGGCCGAGCCAGCCGGCGTCGACCATCTTGACCAGCAGCGGGCAGGGGCGGTACTTCGGGTCGCCTAGTTCGGCGTGCAGCACGTGCAGAATATCGAGGCAGACGTCGAGGCCGATGAAGTCGGCGAGGGTGAGCGGCCCCATGGGGTGCGACATGCCTAGCTTGAACACTTCATCGACCGCATGGGGTGCGGCTACGCCCTCCATTACGGCGTAGATCGCCTCGTTGATCATTGGCATAAGAATGCGATTGCTGACGAAGCCGGGGGCATCGTTGACCTCGACGGCGGTCTTGCCGAGGCGTTCGGCGGTGGCCCTCACTGCAGCGAAGGTCTCGTCGCTTGTGACCAGGCCGCGGATCACCTCCACCACCTTCAAGACCGGGACGGGATTAAAAAAGTGCATGCCGATGACGCGATCGGGACGGTTGGTATGCGCCGCCAGTTTGGTGATGGAGATGGCCGAGGTGTTGGAGGCGAGGATGGTGGCCGAGGGGCAGAGCCGATCCAGTTGCTGGAAGACTTGCTGCTTGGTCTCATAGCGCTCGCTTGCGGCTTCGATGATGAGTTGGCATCCAGCTAGCGCGTCGAGCGAGAGAGTGCCATGAATGCGGGCCAGCGCGGCTGTGCGCTCGGCTAACGAGAGCTTGGACCGCTGCACCTCGCGCGCGAGATTGTTGGCAATGTTGGTGAGGCCGCGATCGAGAAACCGCTGCTCCACATCCGCGAGGAAGACGCTGAACCCGGCCCTGGCAAAGACGTGTGCGATTCCGTTGCCCATGGTCCCGGCGCCGACGACGCCGACGGTTTCGATACTCATAGAGGGATGAGTGTAGCAGAATTCATTGCCGATAAGGGCTACTGGCCCACCCGGTTGAATTGCCTCTCAGGCCGCGCAGGAGATTTGCGCAGTGCGGGGATTCCTCGCGATGCTGGGAATGACATCCTAAGGTAACAATGCAGGAGCCTTTAGGGTGGCAGAACCTTGTGGTGTCCAACAAAATACCCCGGAGATCTCCGGGGCATTTGAAAGCTGGAAAAAGCTGGTTGCTATTGCAGTTGCTGTTTGGCGACTGCGATGCGGGCTTCGGCGCGTGACAGGGCGTCGGAGGCCTGCTCGTACGCCGCTTCGTCTTCGGCCTGCTTGATGTGCTGCTGGGCACGGTCGCGAGCGGCTTCGGCGCGAGCTACATCGATCTCTTCGGCGAGTTCTGCGGACTCGGCGAGGATGGTGACCTTGTCGGGGAGAACCTCGGCAAAGCCCCAGGCTACGGCGAGACGGGTGGTGGCGCCGGCATTGGTGTAGGAGATTTCGCCAACGGCGAGCTCGGTGATGAGCGGTGCGTGGTTGGGAAGGATTCCGAGATAGCCGCCACGGCCCGGAATCTGAATTTCTTCAGCGCGGCTCTTGACGACGAGGCGCTCCGGCGTGACGATTTCGAGTTCGATGGTATCTGCCATGGGAATTTCCTGAGCAAAACGTAAAAGAGCAAAAGCAAATGCAAGGGCGAAGCACCCACATCTGCTGACAACGGCAGATGTGGGGCACCGTCAACTACCGTTAACTTTACGCCTTCGCCTTCATCTGTTCGGCGGCTTCCAAGACTTCATCGATGGAGCCCTTCATGTAGAAGGCCTGCTCCGGAATGGCGTCGTGCTTGCCGTCGATGATCTCCTTGAAGCTGCGGACGGTGTCCTCGACCTTGACGTACTTGCCGGGGAAGCCGGTGAACTGCTCGGCGACGTGGAAGGGCTGCGAGAGGAAGCGCTGAACCTTGCGGGCGCGCGACACGGTCAACTTCTGCTCTTCGGAAAGCTCGTCGATGCCGAGGATGGCGATGATGTCCTGCAGATCCTTATAGGTCTGCAGAGTGCGCTTGACGCTCTGCGCCACGTCGTAGTGATCCTGGCCGACGATGCGCGGATCGAGAATGCGCGAGGTGGAGGCCAAGGGATCGACCGCAGGGTAGATGCCGATTTCAGTCAGGGCGCGGTTGAGCACCGTGGTGGCATCGAGGTGGGCGAAGGTGGTGGCCGGAGCCGGATCGGTTAAATCGTCGGCGGGCACGTAGATGGCCTGCACCGAGGTGACCGAACCGCGCTTGGTCGAGGTGATGCGCTCCTGCAGTTCGCCCATTTCGCTGGCCAGGTTGGGCTGGTAGCCCACGGCCGAAGGCATACGGCCGAGGAGGGTGGAGACCTCCGAGCCCGCCTGGGTGAAGCGGAAGATGTTGTCGATGAACAACAGCGTGTCGGCGCCCTCGGCGTCGCGGAAGTGCTCGGCGACGGTGAGGCCGGTGAGGGCGACGCGGAGACGCGCCCCGGGAGGCTCGGTCATCTGGCCGTAGATAAGCGCGGCCTTGGACTTGGCGGGATTGCCCGCCTCGATGACGCCCGACTCCTGGAATTCCAGCCAGAGGTCATTGCCTTCGCGGGTGCGTTCGCCGACGCCGGCGAAGACCGAGTAGCCGCCGTGCTGCTTGGCGACGTTGTTGATGAGCTCCTGAATGACGACCGTCTTGCCGACGCCGGCGCCACCGAAGAGTCCGATCTTGCCGCCTTTAAGGAAGGGCTGGATGAGATCGATGACCTTGATGCCGGTCTCGAACATCTCGGCGCGGGTGGACTGTTCGTCGAAGGCCGGAGCCGGACGGTGAATCGGCATGCGGGTCTCGGAGTTGATGGGGCCGAGGCTGTCGACCGGCTCGCCGATCACGTTCATCACGCGGCCGAGAGTCTCGCGGCCAACGGGAACGCTGATGGGGCCGCCGAGGTCGATGGCCTTCATGCCGCGAACCATGCCCTCGGTGGGCTGCATGGCGACGCAGCGAACGCGACCCTCGCCAAGGTGCTGCTGCACCTCGAGAATAACGTCGATGGGCTGGGGAACGCTAAAGCCATCGCTGACGACGCGAAGGGCGGTATAGATGAGCGGAATGGCAGACTCGGAGAACTGGACGTCCACGGCGGGTCCGGCGATCTGAATGACGTGTCCGATGTTTTCAGGCATATGAGTAAACCTAGTTTCAAAGTTTCAAGGTTTCAAAGTTCGAAGCAGAAACCTGTGGAGCTGAATTCGTTTGCCTTCGCTTGCGCGAGAGCCGTTTTACATCTCTTACAGGGCTGCGGCTCCGCTGACGATCTCGATGATTTCCTTGGTGATCGCGGCCTGACGGGCGCGGTTCATCGTGAGCGTAAGCGAGTCGATCAGTTCACCAGCGTTATTGGTAGCCGAATCCATTGCGGTCATGCGCGCGGCGTGTTCGGCGGCCACCGACTCCAGCATGGCGCGGTACATCTGCGCGATTACGTACTTGGGAAGCAACTCGCGGAATAACTGAGCGGCGGGCTGCTCGTAGATGTAGTCCACCTGCGAGTCTGCAATGCCGGCGGCGTGACGGTCGATCTCGCTGGTGTCCTGCGGTGCAAGGCCGATTCCGGCCGTGGCTGCGGCTTCGCCGGCGCGCTCGCGCTCTTCCACCGAGAACTCGATGGCCTGCTCTATGTCGCGCTCGCCGATGGCACCGACGGGCAGAACCTGCTCGACCACGAGGCGTTGCGCGATGACCGACTTGAACTCATTGAACACCACGTAGACGGCGTCGATTTCGGCATCTGCGTAGCGCCCGATGATGTCTTCGGCAATCGGCGAAACGTGGCTGAACTGCGGCGCCTTGAGAATGCCAAGGTGCTCGCCGGTGACGCGGATTTGTGAGGTGCGCACTTCATTGGCGGCCTGCGCAGGATAGCGGCGGCGGAAATAGTCGCGACCCTTGCGGCCAATACACTCGATGTCAATGTTGATGTTCGACTTGGTGTCAATGAAGCGCTGCGCGGCCTTGAGCAGGTTGGAGTTGAAGCCACCAGCCAAGCCACGGTCGCCGGTGACGACGACGATGACGATGTTTTGCTCTTCGCGCGTCTCCAGCAACGGATGCTTGGCCTTGCCGGTATCCGGATCGATGACGTCGGCGCGTGTGACGAGCGAGCGCAGCACGTTGGTCAGCATCTGGGAATAAGGACGGGCGGCCAGGGCGCGTTCCTGAGCGCGGCGGAGCTTGGCGGCAGAGACCATCTTCATGGCCTTGGTAATCTGCCGCGTGCTCTTTACGCTGCGGATACGGCGCCGGATGTCCAGAACGTTAGGCATATTCGGTCACTCTGGCAGTTGCCCCTTAGTGAGCAGCCCCGACGGCTGCATTGCGCTCGGCAAGGAAGCGTTCCTTTGCTTCCTTGATGGTCTTGGAGATATCGGCCTTGATCTCGTCGGTGAGGGCCTTCTTGTCCGCGATGTTCTTGAACAGGACGGGATTGGCGGTCTCAACGTAGGCGTAGAGAGCTTTCTCGAAGGGCCGCACATCCTCAACCGCCAGATCATCGAGGAAGCCGTTGGTGCCGGCATAGATCGACAGAACCTGATGGGTGAAAGGAAGCGGCTCGAACTGGCCCTGCTTGAGCAGCTCGACCAGGCGCGCACCGCGATTCAACTGGGCCTGCGTGGCCTTGTCGAGATCAGAGCCGAACTGCGCGAAGGCCGCCAGCTCGCGGTACTGCGCCAGCTCCAGCTTGAGGCTGGAACCGACCTGCTTCATGGCCTTAACAGCCGCCGAGAAGCCGACGCGGGAGACCGAGATGCCGACGTTAACGGCCGGACGGACACCGGAGTTGAACAGATCGGCTTCGAGGAAGATCTGACCGTCGGTGATGGAGATGACGTTGGTCGGAATGTAGGCCGAGACGTCGCCCGCCTGGGTTTCAATGATGGGCAGCGAGGTAATGGAGCCGCCGCCGAGCGCATCGCTGAGCTTGCTGGAGCGCTCCAGCAGACGGGAGTGAAGATAGAAGACGTCGCCCGGATAGGCTTCGCGCCCCGGCGGACGGCGGAGCAACAGAGAAATTTCGCGGTAGGCCGCGGCGTGCTTGGAAAGATCGTCGTAGATGACCAGGGCGTGGCGCTTGGTGTCACGGAAGTACTCGGCGATAGCGGTGCCGGAGTACGGCGCGATGTACTGGAGCGGCGCGGGGTCAGAGGCGGAGGCGACGACGACCACGGTGTAAGCCATGGCGCCGGCTTCTTCCAGGGTCTTTACGACCTGAGCGACGGTCGAGCGCTTCTGGCCGATGGCGACATAGACGCAGATGAGGTCGCCACCCTTATTGTTGATGATGGTGTCGAGGGCGATCGCGGTCTTACCGGTCTGGCGGTCGCCGATCAGTAGTTCGCGCTGGCCGCGGCCGATGGGGATCATGGCGTCGATGGACTTGATGCCGGTCGCCATAGGCTCGCGCACCGGCTGACGGTCGATAACGCCGGGAGCGATACGCTCTACAGGGTTGTACTCATTGGTGACGATGGGGCCCTTGTCATCGATGGGCTGACCCAAGGCGTTGACCACGCGGCCGATGAGAGCGTCGCCAACCGGCACGCTCATGATTCGGCCGGTACGCTTGACCTCGTCGCCTTCCTTGACCTCGGTGGCTTCACCGAGAAGCACGGAGCCGACCTGATCCTCTTCGAGGTTCATGGCGAGGCCCGCGATGCCGTGCGGGAAGGTGAGCAGTTCGCCGGCCATGACTTTGTCCAGACCGTGAATGCGGGCGATACCGTCGCCAACGGAGATCACGGTCCCAACTTCATCGACGGTGATCTTGTTTTCGTAGTTTTCAATCTGCTCACGAATGAGCTGTGTAATCTCGTCTGCTTTAATCTGGGCCATGTCCGCTCTCAGCTGCCGTCTGCCGGTTATTCGCCGGCAGGGCACTTGAATAGTAAATTCTAGTTTTCGATCAACTGCTGGCGAATGCGCTGCAACTGTCCGCGCACGGAGCCGTCGTAAATTGTGCTGCCAACCCGAACCGTGACGCCGCCGATCAACTGCTTATCGATGGCATAGCGCGGCAGGACGATCTTACCAGTCATGCGAGAAAGCTCGTCGAGCAGTGAGGCGCGCTGCTCAGGGACAAGCTCGCGTGCACTGACGATCTCAGCGTCGAGACGTCCAGTACGGTTGTTGAGTTCAATCTCCAACAGCTTGGAAATCTCAGGCAGGAGGGTGATGCGATCCTGATCGATGAGCACGGCGATGAAGTTGCGCACCGGGCGATCGGTGACGCCGATCCGGGCGGCGAGCGCATCCAACACGTGCTGCTTCTGCTCGACGGGAATCGCGGGCGACTCCCACACCTCGCGCAGTTCGCGGCTCTCCTCAAAGGCGGCGACCAGCGAATGCATCTGCGCGACAACCTTGGAGGGGTCCAGCCTGGCGTCGGCAATGACATCGGCCAGAGCGCGGGCGTAGCGGATGGATACGGCTGCCATTATTGACCGTCCTTTCCGACCCTGGAGGCAAAGGCACGAACCAGCGCCTGATCGGTAGCGTCGTCGATTTTGATTTTCTTTTCCGCAAGACCCACAGCGAGGTCGGCCACAAAAGATTTCAGGTCACGCTGTGCGACTCGGGCGGCGGCGTTAATCTCCTGCTCGGCGGCGGCGATGACGTTCTTGGCATCCTGCTCGGCGGCAGCCTTGATGCGCTGCTCTTCGACGTTGAAATCAGCCTCGGCAGCGGTGCGAATCGTGGCGATCTCGCCGTCAAGCCGGGAGAGACGGTCTTCAATCTCTTTTAGCCGGGCATTGGCTTCGGCGCTAGCCTTGCGAGCCTCTTCAATTCCCTTCTGAATCTCAGCGTTGCGGGGAGCAAAGCCGCTGGGGAGCGCCTTGCGCACAAGCACCACAGCAACACCGAAGAGGATCAGGAAGTTTATGACCAGGAAGCCCCAGTAGACGGCCTGCTTCGAGAGCCCGGTCTTGGAGGCGACGAATTTCACGCCGGCAGAGTACTTGAATTGCGCGTTCTCTTCCTCTTCTTCGGCGCTCTCAGGAGCGTGGCCTTCTCCAGCCTGCAAGGAGGCCTTGCGAAGATCTCGCTCTGCCTCTTTGTTGACCGTATTGACCGTGACAGAAGGTTGCGCGGCGACAGTAGCGGAAGCGGGCGCCCCGGATTGCAAAGTAGTTTGCGCAAAGAGCAGGCCAGAGGCCAACAGCAGCCCAATGGCGAGAAGACTGATACGAATGTGTTTTGACATTTATCGCCCGCCCATGACTGCTACCGGGCCAGAGCCAGCGGCTTGAAGGATGGTTCCGATGATCTGGTCTGCGATACGGTCGCTCTCGGCTTCCAGAGTGGCTCGGGCGGCAGCGGCGTCGTGCTCGATCCCGGCCTTGGCCAGCGCGATCTGGCGCTGGGCGCTTTCGCGGGCCTGAGCTACGGCGGCGGCGCGAGCCTCGATCGCCTGCTTACGGCGGTTATCCAAGGCTTTAAAGATGGCCAACTGCGACTCGCGCAGCCGGGCCTCGTAATCCTTGGCGCGCTCTGCGGCGACCGCAATATCGGCGCGAGCCTTTTCGGCCGCACCTTGGGTCCGCTTGCGGCGTTCGGCCAACACGGCCTCCAACGGCTTGTGCACGACTACGTGATAGAAACCGTAGAGGGCAAGGAGTAGCACCACGGTGGGGATGGCGCCGAGCAGTAATTCACCTAATTGCCTGAAGGTTTGTTCCATTTCAATATCGTGAGTGCAATAGCCCAGAAGTGTAGGGATCTAAAGGAGCTCTCAAAGTAACATGCCCGGAGAGCCAGTGTCAAATGCGCCAGTTGCTCTCGGTTTGCTCTCATAGGATAACCGTTTTGGCTAAGAATGGGTAAAAAACTGGTGTGACAGCTCTCGATCTTGCTTGACTCCCGGCACGATAGCGCTAACATGTCTTCCATCGCCTCCGATCCAATCCGGATCGAAGTGGGCCTGTGGCTGAGGAAGTCTTACCGCTCCTCAGCGACAGGCCCATTTGATTTGGTTCCGCGCCAATCGCAAAAACAAACTTCCCGCTTCCCCACATTCGCCAAAAGACACCGGGCTGGCTGAGGGGACTCTGGGGCGGTACGGGAGATTTGGGCGGTACGGGGATTCCTCGCGTTGCTCAGGATGACAGCGCAGGCGGGAGATGACAGCGTAGGGGCAATAGAAGGCGGATAAGGGCAACCGCCGGCTTACTCTCTTCCCCACATTCGCCAAAAGAGGGCGGATGTGGGCCACCATCTTTATTCTTTGCGGCGGCGGGTTTTGGGCGCGCTCGATGGAGGCACGACGAACTGGTGGAGGCGGCGCAGCAGCGACTCCGGCGCATCCACCTCAAGCTCGACCGTCTCATTCTCGCCGTACTGGCGTGAATGAATGATGGCGCGCGACTCAAGTTGCGCGAGAGCCTTGCCCTCCGACTGCGGAACCCGCAGGCGGGCACGCTCGATCGGGTCCAGGTCCAGATGGGTGTCGATGGCGGCGAGAAGGCGCTCCAGATAGAGACCGCCGGCGGCAGAGATGTGTACGCTCTCCGCTGTGTCCTTGAGCGCGTCGCGGGTGCTCTCATCGAAGAGGTCGATCTTGTTCAGGACGTGAATCTGCGGCTTATCGAGCGCGTCGAGCTCGCGCAGAACGGATTCCACCTGGGCCATCTGCTCGGCCGCGGTTGGGCTGGTTGCGTCGGTGACATGGAGCAGGATGGCGGCGCGCTGCACCTCCTCAAGCGTGGCACGGAAGGCGGAGACCAGCGTGGTGGGCAGGTTGCGGATGAATCCGACGGTGTCCGATAGAAGCACGTCGCGACGCGAGGGCAGGGTGATGGAGCGCAAGGTCGGGTCCAGGGTGGCGAACATGCGCGAGCTTTCGACGACTCCGGCGCGAGTGAGCGCGTTGAAGAGGGTGGATTTGCCCGCGTTGGTATAGCCGACGATGGCGACCACAGGAACCGGAACGGCTTCACGACGCTGGCGCTGCTGCGAACGAATGCGGCGCACGTCCTCGATCTGCTCCTTGACGTGCTTGACGCGGCGATGGATTTTGCGGCGATCGGTTTCGAGCTGGGTCTCGCCGGGTCCTCGGGTGCCGATGCCGCCGCCTAACTGCGACATCTCCGCGCCGCGTCCGGCGAGGCGGGGCAGCATGTACTCAAGCTGCGCCAGCTCTACCTGGAGCTGGCCTTCACGGGTTCGCGCGTGACGGGCGAAGATGTCGAGGATCAACTGCGTGCGATCGACGACGCGGCAGTGAAATTCGCGCTCGAGATTGCGAAGTTGGGAGGACGACAGCTCGTGATCGAAGATGAGGACGCTGGCCTCGGCCATCTTGGCGGCGGCGGCGATCTCTTCGACCTTGCCGCGGCCGATCAGGGTCGCGGCGTCGGGGCGCTCGCGGCGCTGCAGCACCTCTCCTACGATCACGGCACCGGCGCTTGAGGTCAGCTCACGCAACTCCGCAAGCGACTCTTCGGCGTTGAAGGGGACGGCATGGTCATCGGCTTCAAGGCGCACGGTTTTTGAAGCCGACTTGGCTTGGATTGCCTGAGGGGGGATGCGGGCAGGCTTACGCACGAGATCGTCGGCGGCCTCAGCGTCGGCCCGGGGGTGAGGACGGCTGCGGAATTCAACTCCAACCAGAAACGCCCGCTCCGGCTCGCCCGGTAAACGAGGGCGCTCGGCGGCAGCGGCGGCAGTTTCGAGGGGCCCGGGCAAGCGATGCTCAGCGATACATCACCCCTGCTGCGTCATCGGCGTGGCGGAGGCTACCGGGGAAGCCGCATGGGAGGCCGGGCGCTCAAGATGCGGCGCACGTGCCATGACAACGGTGGAGATGGCGTGCTTGAAGATCAGTTGTTCCTGGTTGTTGGTTTCGAGCACGACAGAGTACTTGTCGAAGGACCGGATGCGGCCCGCTAACTTCACGCCACTCAAGAGGTAGATCGTGATAACTGATTTATCTTTCCTGGCGGTGTTAAGGAACGAATCTTGTATGTTCTGTGCCGGTTTGCTTTCCATCGGTCACTGTCTCCTTCTATCAAATAGAACAGCCAATCCACAAACACCGCCACGCTTGCGACTACTACAGGCGGGTTCAACCCTGTCCGGCGGGGAAGTTCGCGTCTCCCGGACAAGCCTACGATACGGCCTACGCCGCCCGATTTCAACTTGGATGCGAGTTCCGGGAGCAGAGTTCGTCGCAGAGAGCGGGAAGGGCAAGTTCGAGGCGCGATTTTCTGAGGCGCTGGCGAAAAGCGAGAGCGACGCTTGAGGCGGACTGATTGTGAGTGGAGATTGCAGGTTGAATTGCCTCTGACGCAGCACTGGAGATTTGGGCGGAACGGGGATTCCTCGCGAAGCTCGGAATGACACCTCAGAAACAAAGCAAGGACAAAGGCAAGAACAAAAGCATGGACAAAAGCAAGGACAAAACTCTCAGAAAGGGAAAGAAGTGCGTGGAGGAGACGAATTATGCCCGGCAAAGAGGGACGATTGCTGCGAATCTTCGCCGATATCCCTATAATCGGTGGTTATGGAAGAACGGGAGTTTTACGACGAACGGCAAGAGACCAAGAAACATCTGCTGATTTGCCCGCATTGCAGGCAGGAGGGCGAATATGAGGTCGGCTGGATTGTGCGTATGAAGAAGAAATCGCTGCCTCCCCGGGCCGACGAACGCGACAGGGCAAAGTTTGCCAAGGCACAGAGCTACATGGTGCGCAAGGACGATCTGCTGGCCTGCAAGAACATGCGCTGCCGCAAGCGCTTTGAAATTGCCGGCATTCAGACCGTGGCCTTTCTCTAATAGTACAGGGCGAACGGTTGTTGATGAAAATGGAATCAGAGAGAGGGAGGCTCACAGGGCGTCCCTCTTTTTGTGGGTGGTGATTTCCGATTGGCAATTTTTCGGCTTGGCTATTTCGGCTTGGCGAGCAATCATCCCGACCACTTGAACGGCCGTTCAGTTTTTCTGGCCTGCGAGATATACTTTCCGGTCTTGCAGCCGCATCTTAGGCCAGAGAAGAAGCTGGATGGCTTCCCGCTTCTTTGTGTGCTTTGGGCGCGGAGGTCTGTCGCGCTGTAGAGTGAATTTCGTTCGAGGTGAATGGGTGAAGATCCTGGTTTGCATGAAGCAGGTACCGCAGAAGGACGCGCCGCTCAAGCTGAATGAGCAGGCAACCTGGGTTCGTGAAGACGTGGGCTACGAGGTGAATGAGCCCGACGCGTATGCGCTGGAGGAGGCGCTGCGGCAACGGGAAAAAAATGGCGGCGAAGTGGTCGTGATCACGGCGGGGCCGGCACGGGCACAGCAGGTTCTGCGCGAAGCTCTGGCCAAAGGGGCCGACCGGGCCATCCACCTGGAAGACGAGCGCTTTGTCACGCTGGACGCCTTCAACATTGCGCGCGCCTTTGCGGCGGCGATCAAAGACGAATCCTTCGACCTGATCTTCACCGGGCTGCAATCGGACGACTTCGGCTATGCGCAGACCGGAGTGCTGCTGGCGGAGCTGCTGGGCTGGGCGCACGCGACCATCATTATGCAGATTGAAGCGGGCGTAAATGGCGGCGCAGAAGGCAGACCAGGCGGCATCCGCGTGAAGCGCGAGTTGGAGAGCGGCTACTTTCAGTATGTGGAGATGCCTCTGCCCTCGGTGCTGACGATTCAGTCGGGGATCAACAAGCTGCGCTACGCTACGCTGATCGGCATCAAGCAGGCCAAGAACAAACCGCTGCGCAAGGTGAGCTTCGAGGAAGTTTCCGCGGCGCTGAAGCCGAACCAGTTGACGATCGAGCGGCTGTACATTCCGGTGAAGACCAAGCAGACCGAAGTGATTCAGGGCTCTCCGCAGGAAGTGGCGAAGAAGCTGGTGGCCAAGCTGCGCGACGAAGTGCGCGTGCTGTGAAAGGAGCAACGATGGGCGCAGAGATGGCAAATCAGGAAGACCGCGAGCAGGGGCGAGAGAGAGCCAATGTGCAGCGCGTGATCGGAGGGTTTTTCCTGGCGATGGCGCTGCTGCTGTATTTCTTTCACATGGCTGAGGCGCCGCAGGGGCGATACGCGATGGGAATGTTGGCGGCGGTGTTTGCGGTTTGCGGTGCGGCGCTGTCGTGGGTGGGATGGCGGCGGATTCGCGCGCTGCGGTAACGCTGTAAAGATCCACATCTGCTGACTGTGGGACACCGTCACGGAAGCCGAGACAGGCGAGCGAGGAAAGTCGAGATGGGCGAGAAGATTCTGGTAGTGGCAGAGCAGCGCGAGGGCAAGCTGAACCGGGTCTCCTTTGAGACCGTGGCTGGGGCACAGGCGCTGGGGCGGCAGAGCGGCTGGACGGTGGAAGCCGCGGTGGTCGGCAGCAACATTGCATCCGTGGCCGCCGAGATCGCAAAGACGAAGGTGGCAAAGGTCTACGCCATCGAAGACAAAGCGCTGGAGCAATACACTCCGGATGGCTTTGTGACGGCGCTGAAAAAGTTTATTGAAATCAACCGGCCGAAGCTGGTGCTGCTGCCGCATACGTATCAGGTGCGTGACTTTGCGCCGAGGCTGGCCGCGGCGCTGGGTACGGTGCTGGTGAGCGACGCGGTGGGCTGTAAGTTCCAGGATGGAAGGCTGATCTTTACGCGGCAGATGTTCCAGGGAAAGTTTGCCGCCGACATCTCGCTTGCGGGCGAGGGGCCGTGGTTTGCGAGCTTCCAGACGGGGGCGTTTCGCGGCGATCAGGTGGAGATGGGCGAGGCACCAGTCGAACAGGTAAGCGCGAGCACGGGCGAGATTCGGACTCATCCCGAGGCTCCATTCCAGGAGGCGCGGCAGGCGGTGGACCTGACGCAGGCCGAGATCATCGTCTCGGTGGGGCGCGGCATTAAAGAGCAGAAGAACATCGAGATTGCCAAGGCTTTGGCCGATGCGCTGGGCGGAGAGCTTGCGGCATCGCGCCCGATCTGCGACGCGGGCTGGCTGCCGATGGAGAGGCAGGTGGGATCGAGCGGACAGACCGTGAGCCCGAAGCTTTATCTTGCGCTCGGCATCAGCGGCGCGATTCAGCACCTGGTAGGAATGAAGGGCTCACGCAACATTATCGCGATTAACAAGGATGCGGATGCTCCGATCTTTGAGATTGCGGATGTGGCTGTGGTGGGCGACTTGTTCGCGATTGTTCCGGCGCTGATGGAAGAAGTGAAGAAGGCGAAGGGGTAGAACAGGTTTCAAAGTTTCAAGGTTTCAAGGTTGCGAGTGGGGAGACTTTTTGGCTAACACTTGCTAACACTTATAGAGACCTGCTCTGACGAGCCAAGATGCGAAGGGCTGCTGTGTCGGTGTTTCAACCTTGAAACTTTGAAACCTCTGAAAAGGAATCCATGATCTTCCGCACACCGATTGAAGGAATTCCACATCCGGAGATGGAGGCCGATGTTGTTATCGTGGGCGGCGGGCCGGCGGGGATGGCTTGCGCGCTGCGGCTTTCGCAGTTGATCGATGCGCATAATGCGGAGCATCGTAATTCGCATCCGGAGGCGCAGCTCTCGAAGGAAAATATTTACGTGCTGGAGAAGGCGCGCGAGATCGGGCAGCACTGCCTGTCGGGAGCTTTGCTGGACCCGCGCTCGATGGATGAGTTGCTGCCGGAGTGGCGGAAGGAAGCGCCCATTGAAGCCGAGGTGGCAAGCGACAGCCTCTATTACCTGACGCGCAAGTCTGCGTTCAAGTCTCCGCTGACGCCGCCTCCGATGCAGGATCACGGCAATTATGCGATCAGCATCAACCGCTTCACGAAGTGGCTGGGCGCGAAGGTGGAGGAGACGGGGATCACGGTCTTCAGCGGCTTTGCGGGAAGCGGGTTGCTGATGGACGGCGAGCGCGTGGGCGGCGTGCGCACCGACGACAAGGGAGTGGACCGGAACAACCATCCGAAGGCAAATTTCGAGCCGGGATACGACCTGAAAGCGAAGGTGACGATCCTGGCCGAAGGTTCGCGGGGCTCGCTGACGAAGCAGCTCATCGAGCGGCTCGACCTGATGCGCGACCGAAACCCGATGACCTATGGCGTGGGCGTGAAGGAGCTATGGGAGCTGCCTGCGGGACGCATCCGGTCCGGCGAGGTGATCTACACGATGGGCTACCCGCTGACCACACGGGAGTACGGCGGAGCGTGGATCTATGGCTGCAAAGACAACATGGTCTCGCTCGGCTTTGTCACCGGACTTGATTATCCTGATTCGCGCACCGATCCGCATCACGCGCTGCAATCTTTCAAGCAGCATCCGTTTGCGGCCAAGCTCCTGGAGGGCGGAAAGATGGTGCGCTACGGCGCGAAGACCATGCCGTATGGGGGATGGTGGTCGATGCCTCCGCTGGGCGGCGATGGGTGGATGATTGTGGGCGACTCAGCGGGCTTTCTGAACTCGCAGCGGCTCAAAGGGATTCATCTGGCGATCAAGAGCGGAATGCTTGCGGCTGAGACCGCTTTCGAGGCATGGATCGCGGGCGACAGCAGCGTACGGCAGCTAGGAAAGTTTCAGCAGAAGGTGGAGGCGAGTTGGATCAAAGAGGAGCTCTATCCGGTGCGCAACTTTCACCAGGGATTTGAGCACGGCTTCGTGAGCGGAATCCTGAACACCGGGCTGCTGATGGCAACCGGCGGATACGGCCTGCGCAACCGCTATCCGGCACACGCCGGGTATGAGCGCATGCTGCCGCTCTGGGATGTGATGGGGCATCCGGGCGGGCGCGAGCAGATCCTCGGGTGGGCCAAGGGCGACGGGAAGTTGACGTTCGACAAGCTTACGGACCTGTATCACTCGGGAACGCGGCATGAGGAGGATCAGCCCGCGCACCTGATCATTCACGACACGGATCTATGCAGCAATCGTTGCACGCGGGAGTACGGCAATCCGTGCCAGTTCTTCTGCCCGGCGAACGTGTATGAGATGGAGGATGTGCCCGAGGAGCCGGGTAAAAAGCGCATCCACCTCAACGCCTCCAACTGTGTGCACTGCAAAACCTGCGACATCATGGACCCCTACCAGATCATCACCTGGGTGCCACCGGAGGGCGGCGGCGGGCCAAATTACGAGGGAATGTAGTGCAAAGTTTCAAAGTTTCAAGGTTTCAAGGTTTCAAGGTTGACGGTCTCAATGCAGCTCTGCCGTGATCTCAAGTTGTAGATCGTTGTGGAGGGCCGTCCAACAATGTTCCGCATGAGTCCTTGTCGCACAGTTAGCATCTATATGCACAGGACTTAGCGTTCTACGATTGGCCTGGATTAGTCATTTACATGCCGTTACTGGATAAATTCGGGCGCAACATTCACGACCTTCGCATCTCGATTACCGACCGCTGTAACTACCGTTGCGTTTACTGCCGGACCGGCACCGAAGGGGCTCAGTTTGCTGAGCTTCCGCTGGCGGATTACCTGCGCATGGCGCGGGTCTTTGTTTCGCTTGGGATCACCAAGATTCGCCTTACCGGAGGCGAGCCGCTGCTGCGGCGCGACATCGTGGAGATGGTGCGCGAGCTTTCTGCCCTGCGCACGCATGAGGGCAAAGCTCCGGAGCTGGCCATCACCACTAACGGGCATCTGCTTGCGGAGATCGCCGAGCCTCTCAAGAAGGCGGGGCTGGACCGGGTGACGGTGAGTATGGACGCGGTGGAGCCGGAGCGATTTGCCCGTATCACGCGGGTGAAGAATGGTTACGGCTCGGTGCTGGAAGGGCTGCGGGCGGCGCGGCGAGCGGGGCTGGGGCCGGTAAAGGTCAACTGCGTTTTGCTGCGCGGCTTCAACGAGGACCAGATCGAGGCCTTCGGGCGCTTCGCGCAGGAAGAGCAGGTTTCGGTGCGCTTCATCGAATTCATGCCGCTGGAAGAGGGGCGCGTATGGACGCCTGAGGTGGTGGTTCCGCTGACGGAGGTCCTAGAGCGCATGGCGCGCTTTGCGCCCTTCCATGAGATTGCGCACGAGCCTAGCTCGACCTCGCGGCGCTATCGCTTCGACGATGAGAGCGCTGAGTTCGGGGTGATCGCTCCAGTTACACTTCCCTTCTGTGGGGCGTGCTCGCGGCTGCGGCTGACCAGCGATGGCAAGATTCGCACATGCCTGTTTTCACTGCGCGAGCACGACCTGCACGCCGCGCTACGCTCCGGTGGAGGAGACGAAGAGCTGGTGCGCGTGATCGAGTATGCGGTGGCGCACAAGGAAGAGCGTCATCACATCGGCGAGCCAGGGTTTGTACACCCTGGCAGGACGATGGTGCATATCGGCGGATGAGGCTTGAAACAAGACGTTTCGGCGGGGCCCAAAACCATCCTCCACGTACAAAAATACTTGCTCCCTTTGGTGCGTTCATGCATTATTAACAATAGTACGAGCTACGGCTTCAACATCCCCGCGGATGGGGCCTGCAAGGTATGTGCATCCGCTGGAGCCGGCGATAGCGCTTTCAACATCCCCGTTTTCGTGCTGAAGAGCAGCGAAGACTGAAGGCAGACAAACATTGGCAACAGCAGTGAGTACGAACTCTACGTGTTCCCTGGACAATTATCTCGTCCTGCCGGACCACTCGATGGATGCACGCATCCGTGTTGCTCGCGAGATTCTGGGCGAGCAGTGTGTTGTGCTGGGGCACCACTACCAGCGCGACGAAGTGATTCAGTTTTCCGATTATCAGGGCGACAGTTGGCGGCTCTCGGAGCTGGCTTCGCAGGCCAGAGGGAGATATATCGTCTTCTGTGGCGTACACTTCATGGCCGAGTCGGCCGATATCCTGGCGCGGGCTGACCAGCAGGTGATTCTGCCGGACCTGAACGCGGGCTGCTCGATGGCCGACATGGCTGAGATCTCGCAGGTGGAAGACGCCTGGGAGCAGTTCGTGCGCCTGGGCCTGACCAGCGAAGATGGAAGCGGCATCACGCCGCTGACCTACATGAACTCGACGGCGGCGATCAAGGCCTTTGTGGGCGAGCGCGGCGGAGCAGTCTGCACCAGCAGCAACGCGCGCGCGGCGATGCAATGGGCTTTTGGACACAACGAGAAAATTCTCTTTCTTCCCGACCAGCACCTGGGACGCAACACCGGCTACGACCTGGGCATTCCACTGGACGAGATGGTGGTGTGGGATCCTTACCTGCTGCAGGGCGGACAGTCGGCGGAGACACTGCGCAAGGCGAAGGCGATCCTCTGGAAGGGGCACTGCTCGGTACACCAGCGCTTTTTGCCCGAGCACGTGGACCGCATCCGCGAGCGGTATGAAGGAGTGCAGGTCATCGTGCATCCGGAGTGCCGCTGGGAGGTATGCCAGAAGGCGGACGATACGGGTTCGACCGACAAGTTACGGCGGCTGGTGGCCGAGGCTCCGGCGGGTGCGAAGTTTGCCATCGGAACTGAAATCCATCTGGTCAACCGGCTCGCCAAACAGCATCCCGACAAGACGGTTGTGACTCTAAACGATTCGGGCTGCCTTTGCACCACGATGTATCGCATTTCACCGCAGCATCTGGCATGGTCGCTGGAGAACCTGGTGGAGGGCACGGTGGTCAACCAGATCAAGGTGCGTCCGGCGGTGAAACGCTGGGCAAAGGTCGCCCTCGACCGGATGCTGCAGATTAAGGGATAGGCGGATCCGCCCGGCACCTGGCGCGAGCCCCACATTCGCCAACTGCGGGCGGATGTGGGCCACCTGTTCCAGACGGGTACGCGGCAACGGACGCCGCTCCGGCCGCGGGCGCTCGGTTAGAATGGAAGAAGACGATGCGAACTTTTACCGTGCGCGAAGCACAATCGATGCTGCCAGTTCTGGAGAGCCTGCTGCGCAAGTCCATTGAATCCAAGACGCTGATCGAGCAGATCGATCAGGAGTTCAATGAACTGAGCGAACGCATCTTCCTGAATGGCGGAAGCATGGTGGATGTGCGCGCCTGCGCCGCCCGTCGGGCGCAGCGGGAAAAAGCGATCCAGGCCGCCAAGGACACGCTGTCCGAGATCAACGCCATCGGCGTACAGGTGAAAGACCTCGATATCGGACTGCTGGATTTCCCCTGCATGGTGGACGGCGAGATCGTGCTGCTGTGCTGGAAGATGGGCGAGGCGACCATCTCGCACTGGCACGGGACCGAGGAAGGCTATGCCGGACGCAAGCCGATCGACGACCGCATGGGGCGGGAGTGAAAGAGCAAGGTTTCAAAGTTAAGGGCAAGGTTTCAAAGTTTCAAAGTAAAAACTCAAGGGTGCCAACATCGGCACCCTTTTGTAATTTTGAAATCTTCCAGTCCCGAGGCTTTTCAACTTTGAAACTTTGAAACCTTGACACCTTGAAACATTTCTCTTAACGGCTTTCTTTCATTGCTTCGTCAAACTTTGCCATGAAGCGATCCACGCCGTCGTCGGTTGCCAGGGGGCCCATGATGCCGATGCGGAAGATCTTTCCCGCCAAGGGGCCGAAGCCTCCTGCGATTTCGATGCCGTGTTTTTCCAAGAGATAGGCGCGCACCTTGGCCTCGTTCACGCCTTCGGGAACACGCGGGGTGTTGAGGTTCCAGATGCGGTGGCCCTCGGCGACGTGCATGGTCAAGCCGAGCCGTTCGATCCCGGTGACGAAGCGTTGATGCGCACGGTGGTGGCGTTGCTGGCGCAGGGCCAATCCCTCTTCGCCGATGATCGCCAGCGCCTCATGCAGCGCATAGAAGAGCGTTGCCGAAGCGGTGTGATGGTAGCGGTGCGAGACGGCAAGGTAATCCTGGATCAGCGCGAGGTCGAAGTACCAGCTCCGGTTCGTCTGCTTGCGCTTGCGGAGCCGCTCCTGGGCGCGCGGCGAAATCGTCATCGGGCTCAATCCCGGAGGCGCGCTGAGTCCCTTCTGGGAACAGCTATAGGCGACGTCGATCCCGTTGGCGTCCACCTCTACCGGCATCGCACCCAGCGAGGTCACGCAGTCGGCGATCACGATGGCATCGACTTCGTGCGCGGCGTCGCAGAGCGCCTTGCTCTGCTGGAAGACTCCGGTCGAGGTCTCCGCCTGGACGAAGGCGACAACCTGGGGACGTTCGCGGCGGATGAACTCGGTGGCCTCATCGTCACTGACGGCTTCGCCCCAGGGCTTTTCCAGGCGCACGATCTCGGCTCCGTGGCGCTTGGCCATCTCTCCGAGGCGTTCGGCGAAGAATCCGCAGGCAAAGAGCGCGAGTTTGGTGCCGGGCTCGATGAAGTTGGAGATAGCCGTCTCCATTCCACCCGAGCCGGTTGCGGAGATGGGCATGGTCAGTTCGTTGGCGGTACCGAAGACCTCGCGGAGACCATTCTGCACGCCTTGCGATACCTGGAAGAAATATGGATCAAGATGGCCGACGACCGGCTGCGCCATCGCCGAATAAATGGATGGATAAACCTGACTGGGGCCTGGTCCGTAGAGCAGGCGTTTGGGCGGATGAATTGAAGTCTTTACGGTGGTGACTGGTGTTTCGCTGATTGTGCTCATCTTCCCCTTTTCAAACCTAGCCTTTCCCGAACCTAATTATTAAATGCTACGCTGCTGGCCAGAGATTCGAAAGGATCAGGATTCGAATTGGCCGCGAAAGTCTGCAAATTGCTGCCGGAGAGCTTCGATTTCTGCACGCAGGCGGGCAACTTCGGTTTCGAGGGCGGTGATGCGATCCTCGCGCGAGGGGGTAGCGGCCATGGCTTCGACGGCTGCCTGCGCGCTGTCGCTTCCGCCGCCGTCGTCTCCTGAGAAGAGATCGGCATAGCGCGCCTCCTTGGTTCCGGGCTGCCGGGGAAGGAGCCTAACCAGCGGCGGATCGTGCGCGATGAGCTTTTGCAGGACCAGATGCACTTCGTCGAGATCTTCGATGCGATGCATGCGCTCGCTGCGCCCGCGCAACTCGCCGGGCGTCTGGGCTCCGCGCAACAGAAGGGTGCAGAGCAGGGCACTCTCGCGGCGGCCAAGGTTGAGGGCGTCGCCCATGCGGTGCTCGAAGCGCGGCACCCGGCCCTCGACCCGCGCCGCTCCCGCCAAGCCCTGTTCCTCCAGTGAATTAAGCGCGGCGCGCACCGCCGCTTCATCGACTTCCAGAACCGGTTCGCGATTCGACTTTTGATTGCAGGCAGCCACAAGCGCGTTGAGCGTCAGCGGATAGTACTCAGGGGTGGTCATGTCTTTTTCCATCAGCGAGCCCAGGACTCGCTTCTCTACCGCGTCCAGATGCAATTGCAAACCTTTCCCCGAGGTACGCCAGGTCTTCCCGCACAGAGATGTATTCTGCACCTCTCGTCCGGGCGCGGCAAGCGAGTTGGGCGGTAGATGTGGAGCGAGAGGCGGCGCAAAGTGCATTGGGATGGGTGCGCCGCGAGCTCGTGGGAAGCGCGCCTGACTGATGATGGAGGCGGAAAAATCCTGAGTAGAGTAGAATCTCTGAATCCGAGATAGGAATATTTCCCTGAATTGCTGACTGACGAGTGGGTAAATTCCGGTCTGCGCCAATTATGATTGGGTGAGATGATTTTTCGAAAACGGGCGGGCACATCCTCGCCGCTCTGGGAGCTTGCATGAAGCGCTTTATCGGCTATACGGCCGTACTTTGCCTTTTGGCAATTATGGTCGGCTGTGGTGGAGTTACGAGCACCGGAACACTGGCCTACGTCGCCAATTCCAACGGGACTGGGTTCACTGTTTTTAGCGTAAATACGGACGGCACCCTGACCACGGCGTCCATTTCGCCACTGCCTACCCCGCAGGCCCCTCAGAACATTGTGTTTTCGCCCAACGGCATTTGGGTCTTCTTCCTGGATGCGGCCGGCGACAATATCTATGCATACCGGCGTTCCGGTAACGGCACGTTTGCGGCGCCGGTCTCAACCTCTCCGTTTCCGGTAGGACCGGGGGCCAGTTCGCTGGTGGTTACGCCCAACAACCAATTTGTTTACGTGGCACTGCCGAACCAGTTGGGTGGCGCGCTGGCTATTTTCTCGGTTGACCAGGCGACGGGCATTCTTTCGCAGGTGGGCAGCAACATTCAGGTTAGCTATCCCATGACGCAATTGTTGATCTCGCCCAGCGGCGATACCCTTTACGGCCTCGCGCGTGCGAGGCAGACGGTACTGGCCTGGAGTTTGAACACTACCTCCGGCCTGGTCACGGGACCGGCCACCCTGGGTGTCGGCAATGACCCCGCTTTCATGGTTCTGTCCCCAAAGGGCTCTTACATGTATGTGATGGACCACACCGAAACGACTGTCATTGCCAATGCGAAATCAGGTTTACCGCCTGGTCCGAGCCCGGATATTTTTGCCCTCAACGTGAGCGGCACTACGATAAGTAAGATGTCAGGCTTGCCCTTTCACGAGAACGCGGATTTGCTCAGTGGAAACTTCCCCGCCGGGCCGGTTGGCGGTGTGATCTCAAGCGACTCGCGCTTCCTTTACGTCGCCAACCAGAACGGCTTTATCTCCGTCTTCAGGCTCTCGTCGACAACCGGCGAGCCGTCCGAAGTTCTTGGTTCGCTGGCCACGGTCAACGGCGTCGCGACCTCCACTGCGTCTCCTTTTACCTGCGGTACCGATTGTACGACGCCGGCGTTTATTAACATTTCCGCCCAAAACAACGCGTTGTATGTGCTCGATACAACACCCAATGCGAACAAGATCTATCAGCTCGCGATTAACCAGAGCACCGGCCAACTACGATCGCTAAGTCCAGCCTCGGTTGGCGCTGAAAGCGCTACCAGTAATCCGATCTGGATAACGATCGCGAATTTCAAATAGGTGCGGTCCATGAATCGGTTGCTCACGCTCGCTCTCATTGGGCTTGCCGGATTTATGGCAAGCTGCGGCAGTTCGGCTACCAGCAGCACGCAGCCCGGCACCAACATTGTGTATACGGTGGTGGTATCGCCGATGCCCTATTTCACGTTGAACTCCGGCGACTGGTCCACGATTACGGCGATGGTGGACACATCTTATGAAAACGGTGCTCCGAAGGCGGCGTCGCCGCAGCCGCCGCTCAGGTACTTCAGCTCCGACCCGCGGGTGACGATCTCTCCCTCGGGAGAGGTCTGCGCCGGACAGTGGGACGTACGTTTCTTCACGTGCACGCCGCCGAGCGTGATTCCTGCAATCGATCCAACTACCGGGATGGCGAATCTCAACGCGGGACAACCAAACCTTCCCACCGGATATGTGACCATCACGGCCTTTGACGCCGAGCACAACGTCAGCGGGACGACGCTGCTGTCGGTTCACGAGCGCGCGGCGAGCATTCAGTTGGGCGTTGATAAAACCGCCTGGAATGCGGCTTCGGCCCCGTTGGGGACATGCATCTCGCAGGATAATCAGGTGCAATATGTTGCAACCCCCTACGATGCCACGGGTGCAGCCATTAGCCCTACGGTGAGCAATGTATTTGCCAACGACTACACCTGGACCGTGGCCGACCCCAACGTGGCCCAAGTCAGCGCGTATGGATTCGTGGCGGCGCGTAATCCTGGCGTGACCAGCGTGACCGCGTCGTTGAATGGAACGACGAGCGTGCCGCTGACGTTTGTCACCTGCCCGCCCAAGTCGATTGTGCTGTCCACTTCCGCGTACAGCGGTTCGACTCCGCTGCCACCCTTCACTACGGCCGATCTGAGCGGTCTCCTCCGAGGTACTGCGGAGTACGTGACGGCAAGCTTGGTGGACACCAACGGCAACCCCCTGGTCACTTCACCGCTGAATTACGTTACGACAAACCCGCTGATCGGGAGCTTCAGCCCGGTGCTGCCATTGACCTCGCAGCTGACGGCGAACACTTCGGGGCGCCTCAGTGTAGCGGCCTCCTGCGGACCGCCCAATTGCAATGCCGCGGTTTCCAACTTCATAGTACCCAACGCAACGACACCGACTACCGGGCAGGCGGCCGGCTTCGGCTTTCCGATCTACAGCAATGTGATCGACGTTGATGTGCAGGGGATCACTGGCAGCACGGTGCTGGTCGTCAACTCCGATCAGGTTCCCAACGCGTTGTATAGGATGGACGCCTATGACAGCGAGTCCCTGGCGCTAACGCAGACCGTGACGTTGGCCAACCTGCCGAACTCACTGGTGGTTTCTCCTAATGGCGCAACGGCCTATTTGGGCAGCAGCGGTGGCCTGGTAGTGGTAAACCTGGCCACCTTCCAGTCCTCGGTGCAGACCTACCCGATCGTTGGAGGACTCAGCACCGACGTGATAACCGGCACGGTGTTGGGAGTCTCGCCGGACAGCCGCTACGTTGTGACCTCCGACACCGTTTCCGCCAAGCCGAACAGCTACGTCTTCCTGATCGACACTACGGGAAGCAAGTCCGCCACGCGTTATACGATCCCCGGCAGCGTAAACGCCGTGACCTTCGCTGCCGACGGCTCAAACATGTGGATCGGGGGAACGAACGGGGTCTATGCGTTCAACGCGAGCAGCTTTGTGCAGACCGCGGCATCAAAAGGGGTCAGCGCGAACGTGAATGCGCTGGCATGGATGCCGGATGGACAGTCCTACTTTGCCAGCGGCACCACTGCCGCCGCTCCGATGGTGAACTATTCCACCTGCAATGACACGAAGCCGCAAACTCCTACTGGCAGTGTGCCGACGACCGTCGTTGGCGGCCTGTCGACAACAGTTTTGCAGGGTGTGCCTCACCTGTTGGGACTTGATGGCAGCACCTGGTTCGACTATTCCGTTAGCACTTCTGCACAGGTTACGACTCAAACGGCGCAGATGCCCAGTGCTCTGACGCCTAACGGAGCGGGCAATGTCTGCCTGTCAACGGTTACTTTCCCGACCACAGGGCCCACCATTACGCCGGCCACGGCCACGGGGACGTTGCCATGCGCCGCAACTCAGGTCACCTTTTCGCCCACGCTGGAACAGGCATTTGTGACCGGAGTGGACCCTTTGGACCCTTCCTGCACTCCGGAATCCGTGATTCACGGCTATAGCGTTGCCAATCCGGGCACCGTTCCGGCAACGCTGGCAGCGGCGTTCACTTTGCCCACTACGAAGGCGATCATCCCTCTAAGCGGGGGCGCCCTGAACGATGGCCGCTACTTGTACGTGGGAAGCAGTGACACCACGAATGGCAATGTACTACATCGCATCGATTTATCGTCGGGCACGCCCACACCGGGGATGGAAGACACTTCCATCTCCCTTGAACTGGTTCCCAGCTTCGTCGCGGTTGTCCCCAAGTAAAAGGAGAGACTTTTGAAAGCTAAACTGTTACTCATTACCGTATTGGCGCTGGGCAGCATGGCTCACGCGCAGGGTTTTGCGTCGAATCTTTCGGTCGGCGCGGGCTTTGAAGGAATCTTCCCGGCGCCAACGGTCAACAAGCCCACAACGACAGTCTCGGGCTTCCCGAACACCCAGTGGACCACGTACTCGGTGGGCGCCGTGGGCGACGTGCGTTATGACTTCGGCCACCACAGCGCACTGGATTTCTCCGTGACGGTCAACCGCAACACGGAAGTCACCTTTAACGGCGCAACCTTTGCCACCCCGCGGGTGCAGACCAATAACGCCGAGTTTATCGGGAGCTACATCCTCCGCCTTCCCTCGAATGAACGGGTGAAGCCCTACTTTCTGCTCGGCGGCGGCGTGGTCCGCTTCTCTCCGAATAACAACTTCACCAGCTCGGTGCCTTCAACGGACAGCAAGGCCGCCTTCGCCTATGGCTTTGGAACCGACCTCAAGGTCTCCACGCGCTGGGCGGTACGGCTGCAATATCGCGGCCTGGTACGCGGCGACCCGGACTTCAAGCTCATGACAGCGAGCAGCCCCTTTGGAACCGGACTGAAGACGCACGTGCCGGAACCTTCGATTATGATTGTGTATCACTTCTAAATTTACGAGCTGTCAGAAAGGCCGGAGCGCGATGCTCCGGCCTTTCTGTTTAACGATTACTTTCCAAGCAGACAAAAGCTCAGCGCAGTTCGTATCCCGAATACAGAATGCTCAGCGTCGCCGTGCCGCCCAGGCGGACGCTGGTGACCGTCTGGTTGGAGGCCGGCAGCCAGAACTGTCCGACCTTCTGGTAGCGATGCTCTACGTGTGTGTTCTTGATCCAGAAGGAAGGATTTTTGGCCAGCTCGGCGTCGATGCTCTCCACCGCGAAATCGGCTGCATTCACGCAAATCTCTCCGCGGTAGAGATATTTGCTGTCACGCCGCGGCTCAACCGCCAGGAGATAGCACCCGCCATACTGGCTTGGACGGGAGCCCACCAGCGTGAACGTATAGTTCTCCATGCTTAGAGCGCTCTGGCGCAGATTTTCGCCATCGGCAGCCTCGCGCTCGACCTCCAGCAATTTTGAAAAGACACGGTTCTGCATGAGCTTGGAGCCGTTGTCGGAGATCACGTCGAAGCTTTTGCTCGCCGGGGTCGCCTCATAGTGCGCCACCACTTCCATCTCGGCCTGGCGGTCACTGGGAAAGCCGCGATATTTGAGGGTGTATAACCGCCTTCCTTCATAGCCGCGGAGCGCGGCTGTGCGCTGCCGGTTGTTCTGGATCAGGCGGGCAACGATCTCATCCACGCTCATGCCCGACCGGACGGCGCTGCTGGTTTCAATCAGCACCGCATCTGCGGCAAACGAAGGAAGAGCGAACAAAAGGAAAGCCAAGGCCACCGTGCTACGAAGGATGGAATTCAGAGACCGACTGCTCATTACGCTCCCCGATTGCCCGCGCTGAAATACAGGAAAATCCATCCTTGCCAACCGCGACCGGATTCGATCTGCGCAGGTCATTGGATTCCCTCCATCAGCGTTATCTGCCGCCTCAGGGCCGTCCGGCAATCGCACCCGGCGCTTTGGAACACCGAATGGCTCAGAGATTTGGATGCAATCCTAGTCGAATTTGGACGCTTGCAACCAGAATTCGCAAGCTCCCCGCGATGACTAACCCTAGGACGCTCGTCCATTGTGGCAATCCGACGTGGGCGATGGCATCGCGGGCCGCTCCCCGGCTTACCATTTGCCGGACGAAGTGCCAGCCGTGGACCGCTCCGGCGACCGGAAACAGCAGAAGCAGTCGCCGCGGGGCACTCAAATCCTGCGCAACAGGGTTTTCCTTCCAACGCCAGCAGCCTCGGGTGCGAGATGTTAAAAGCAGGATACTTCAGAGTCGGAAAATTCCTGTGAAAGGGACATTCTCATTCGGTCAAATTCTGGTAAATGCGGTGGATCATGGCCGCCTCACAGGCACTCGGGCTGGAAGAGTTTTCATCGCTCATTGTCCTTTCCTTAACCAAAACGTCATCTATTTTCTTAGATACTGCTGTTGGGCCAATTTTCAGTTTTTCGATATGCGAAGCGGCACAACTGGCGCGTTCAGGAGCAGACTTTTGCAAACCAAGGAAGGGTGGTAATGGCACGAACCATACGCGTTGCGCTCTTTCCCGATTCACTGAACGAGGTCAACGGGGTCGCCAACACCTGCCGCAACTTCGTCGCCTATGCCCAGCGCACCGGCTCACCCATGCTGCTGGTGAGCGCCAATGAGCGCGCCGGCCGGAGCCAGGACGGCAGCGTGACCCGCCTCGATCTTCAGCGCGGACCGATTTCATTCGCTCTGGAAAAAGACCTCCGCTACGATCTGGCGCTCTTTCGCTATTACCGCCGAGTGGTGGACGCACTGCGCGAGTTCAAGCCCGATGTGGTCCACATCACCGGGCCCAACGACTTTGGAATGCTCGGCGCTGCGACGGCCCACGACCTCGGCATCCCGGTTGCCGCCTCCTGGCACACCAATGTGCATGAGTACGCGGCGCGGCGGACGGATCGAATCCTGCCACGCTGGATCTCCGGTGGCAGCCGCGCCCGCCTGCTCCGAAGCATCGAGGACGTGACCTTCCGCCTGTCGGCCCTCTTTTTCGAGGTGGCGCGCTTCCACTTCGCGCCGAATCAGGAACTCATCACGAAGCTGCACGACGCGACTCACAAGCCATGCACACTGATGGAGCGCGGCGTCGATCTGGAGATGTTCAGCCCCGCCCACGGCGACCGCGCCGAAGATGACCAGTTCGTAATCGGTTACGTCGGACGTCTTTCGACGGAGAAGAAGGTTCGCAGCTTCGCCGCGCTGGCGCGCGCCGTGAAGGACGCCGGCTACGACAACGTAAAGTTCGTATTCGTGGGACAAGGCAGCGAAGAAGAGTGGTTGCGCCAAAATGTTCCCGATGCCGAATTCACCGGAGTTCTGCGCGGGAGTTCACTCAGCCGTGCTTACGCCAAAATGAACCTCTTCGTCTTCTTCTCCGAGACCGACACCTTCGGCAATGTGGTGCTGGAAGCTTTGGCCTCGGGGGTTCCGAGCGTGGTCAGCGACCAGGGTGGTCCCAAGTTCATCGTGGAGCACGAGCGCTGCGGCTTTATCTGCAGTACCGAGGAGGAGTTCACCGCCTCGGTGCTGCGCCTGATGGCCAGCCCCTCACTGCAGCGCGACATGGCCGTGGCTGCGCGCCAGCGCGCCGAGCGCGCCTCCTGGGACGCGGTCTTCGCCGAAGTTTATGAGACCTACAACCGCGAGTTGCCGCAGATGCGGGAGGCTGCACAGCCCGCGCGATTTCGCAAAACGATAGACGACCCCAGATTGCTTCAGGCAAGGCCGCAGAATTTTGATTGATAGTTTTTGACTCTCCTCCCTATGCTCAGGCCGCGCAGGCAGCACTCGCGCGGCTCTTTTTTTGACCAAATGACGTCTGATTGGTGGCTTTCATCAACTCGGCGAGGGCGGGTAAATCGATCGCTCGTTGAAAAGCTTGGGGCGGCGCGGAGGTTTTGAGCAGTGCTGGGGTCTTTCGCTGCGCTCAAGATGACACCTAAAAGCAAGAGCAGGAGCAGGAACGAGATCAAAAGCAAGAGCAGGAACGAGATCAAAAGCAAGAGCAGGAACAAGATCAAAAGCAAGAGCAGGGACAGGGTCAAAGGCGAGAGCGGGAGCAGGGTCGCGTCCCGGGGTGAATAAGCGCCCTTCTGGAGCTAGAATCACTGGATGGCGGAGTTGGGAAAGACATTGCTTGGACTGGGGCTTGTTCTGGTGGTCGTCGGTGCGGTCATTCTACTGGGCGCGCGCGTGGGGCTCCCCTTTGGCCGCCTGCCGGGAGATCTGCACTGGCGCAGCCGCAGCGGCCACACCCAGGTTTATTTTCCCCTGGGGACGTCGATTCTTCTAAGCATCTTGTTTTCGCTGATTCTGTGGATTCTGCACAGCTTCCGGAAATAGCGCGCGACGATAGAAGCCAGGGATTCACTGACGCGAGGTTACGCGATCCATTTCCATCAGTGTGCTTTCGGACCGTAGTTTTATGGAAGCACTCTCATCGGCGACAACGTCTTTGCAAAAGTTGCGAAAGCCCTCCCAGTCGGCGGACGGCACTTCATGCTGCTTGACGATCATGCGCCGCGTGGTGATCAAGACATTCTCTTTCAGCGAATGAGTCGCGTGGTACTCGATGTAGGGTCTCACGAGATGAACCGCCATCGGCAAGGTCGCCGTATAGCCCCGTGGAAGCTCAAGCTTCGAGCGGTATACGAGTTCGGACGGCGCACCCAGCTCTTCGGGTTCGGGCGGCGCTTTCTCGATGGCGTCGTACTTCCTCTCGAAGCCGAAGCTCGGAAGGGGCGGGATGATCCGGCGGCTATCCCATGAGATGAGCTTCTTGCGCGTAGACTCGAAAGAGACGCGGAATGGGTGCGCGAGATCCCCTATCTCCGAGGTCTGAACGTTTGCGACTTCGGCGGCATATCCGCTTTCAGCCGAGAGCACCTGCGCAAATTTTTTCCACTGAGACTCCGGCGACTGGCGGAAGGCGGTGCGCAGAACCACTTCCATGTCTCCGCGGACGGTCAGTTCCGTGCGTGCGCTAAACGAGCCACTCTCATCCAACCTTGCGGTCACGGTAAACAACTGAGAGGACGCAAACGGAGGCGCGGCTGGGGTTCGCAACAGCTTTGGCGGGCCTTTTGTGGGAATGCTGAGTGCCACCTTGTCACGCAGCGGGGGCATTAGCAAACCGAAGGGGGCTACCTCGGGAGTTGAATCCGCCCAGAGCAGCTTTCCCGCCAGCGGAATGGCCGCGATGACATGATCGAACTGGCCAGGAGAGGGGAGCTCGGGGTCGATCTCGCGCGAGCTATTGAGCAGCACGGGCCAGGAGTCGTAGCCCGCCGCCCTCAGCAAAGATGCCAGCAGCGTGTACTTGTCTTTGCAATCGCCGTACTCGTTGCCTAAAACATCCTCCGCGGGGTGCGGTTGATAACGCCCGATACCGAAAGATAGCCCCACATAATGGATGTGAAGGGAGACGAAATCGTAAATTGCCTGGATTTTTTCTTCATCGGTCTTCAGGCCTTTGGTCAGCTCTGCAGCTTTGGCCTGGATCAGCGGAGTGCTCTTGACCTGCTCCTGCTGCAAGCCGCCATACCAGCGTCCGACCTCTTCCCAGCTCTGGAAGGTAGAGACCTGCACCGATGGCATCGGAGCCTTCCCTGCTTTTGGCCCCGCCGCCTCGGTCTCCGTTCTATCCAGATTCGAACGAGACCAGCTATAGATTCGTCGGCCTGCCTCGTTGCGGATCTCCGGCTTTACCTCCGGGCTCCTGACGTTGAGATATTTTTCGCTTGGGCAGCTGATCTCAAGGCGCTCGTCCTTGGTCATCACGTCTTTGAAAAAGCTGTACTCAAACCAGAATTGTCCCGGGACCTGCGGCTTCACCGTGTTGAATCGGACTTTGTACTCCAGCAGGTCACCGACACCGAGTCCTTTTACCGCGACATGCTTTTCGCGGAGGTCGCTGTACATGGGGGCGGAGCTTGTGACTTCGTGCGGCATCTCCTGAATGTTCGCTTCGGGGGTTTTGATGATGGTGCCATCGGGCCTGCGCACCTGAACCGAATCGATCTCGACCTGCTGGTTTGCGCTAGTGAAGGAAAATTTGAGCACCGCAAACTGCTTGACGCCATTGTCGTTGTTGATGCGAACGGCAACACCGAGCTCGCGCGTAGCGGTTCCATCGGCCTCTATGGCGATCCTGGTGGTGGAGCTTTCAATCACGTAGGCTTCTTTGGAGAGGTTGGCGGGGTGCGGAAGAGAGCCGGATTCGCCTTTGCGAGCCGATGCCGGGGTTGCGGCGTTCTCCTGTCCGGAAGCCGCTCCCGCGCTTTCGCCTTGTGCAGCCTTGGCCTCCTGCCGGGCCGCTTTTTCGGCGCGAACCCTGCGCGCCACATCGCCAAGGGATTCTTCCTGGGCCGAGCCGTAGAGGGAGAAGAGCAACCAAAAACAAACAGCTGAAGCCATAGCACGTCGGAGAGCGCGCATTTGCAGAATCCCCTTTCGTCGATCTTACGATCAGCACCCGATCGAAGATAATTACGAAAGTCACTGAGTCCTTGACACTAAGTCGGTTCCACAGAAGGTGTACACCGTCAAAGGCAGTTCGAGGCCGAAGAGACTCTGGAGCGGCATTGCAGATTTGGGCGGTGCGGGGATTCCTCGCTGCGCTCGGAATGACAACTTAAAGGCGAGGGTATCGGGATACTGCAACTAGGGAACTGCTCTGGCGGGTGCGGAGCCTGATCCAGGCCAGCAGACACCACATCGATGTCGTCGCGGAAATCATTAGTCGAGGAGAGCTTCCTGCTGCCAGGCGGGGGCGAGTTGTTTGGGTTCGGCGGCGAGGTCGAGGATGAGGTTCTCAAGGATGAGGCGCTTGCTGGGAGGATTGGAGCGAAGCGCGGCATCGGCGCGAGAGATGAGACGGATGGCGCGGGTGAGTTCGCGTCGCGACTTGTAGCGGCGCGCCTGGCGGATGACGTCTTCGGCGGCGAAGGGCGGGATGCGGAAGCCCTGCCAGAGAACCTGATAGAGGGCGCGGGTGTCACGCACGTTGCGCTCCAGGATGACGAGCATCTGGCGGAATGTGCGGGCGAGCATGTAGAGATGGCCGATGGCGGCCTCGTCGCCGTCTCCGGTGGAAAGCATGGCGTCGAGAATTTCCAGGGCGCGGGGGCGATTGTGCGAGGAGAGCGCGTCGGTGAGTTCGTAAAGCGTGCGCTGCTTGGCGGCGAGCACCATGGTCTCCACGTCGCCGAGGGTGATGCGCTTTTTCTCGCCCACGTAGAGCAGGAGCTTCTCCAGTTCGTTCGAGATCATCATCATGTCGCCGCCGAGGGAGTCAACCAGTTCGCGGGCGGCATCGGGCTCGATTTTGGTGGAGTGGAGGGCTGCACTTTCATTGAGCCACTTGATGGCCTCGCCCTCTTCGACGCGGGCGAATTCGATGATGGCGAGGGAGTCGCCAAGGGTCTCGCGGATGCGCTCGTAGCGCTCCTTGTCGGTCATCTCCATGCGGCGCAGATCGGCGGGGATGCTGATGTGATCGGCGATGAGGATGAGAAGCGCGTCGGGATTGGGATTCTCGATGTAGGCGGCGATGGCGGCGAACTCGGCGTCATGCTTGCCGCGTCCATACAGCGCTTTGACTCCGCGAACGAAGAAGACCTGGAAGTTCGCCATCAGCGAGCAGGTGCGGGCGCGGTCGAGAATCTCGGCGATCGACGACGACTCAAGATCAAACTCGTACAGGCTGAACTCGCGCATTCCCTCCGGGACCAGGTGCTTGAGAATGGCGTCGCGGCAGGTGCGGCGAAAGAAAGCCTCGTCGCCTATGAAGAGATAGCCGGGCTTGAGTTTGCGCGAGCTGACGTCCTGGACAAAGCGCTCGACTGGGGCAAAAGCTCTCAAGGCTAGAAGGCCTCCAGAATATTGCTGACCAGGGTGCGCGAGAAATCGCGCGAGATACGATCGACAGCCGGTCCCTCCTCCTCGAAGAAGCTGGCGAGTTCGTTGGAGATCTGGTATTGATCGCGGAAGATGTAGTTGGGATTGCTGTACAGGACGCGGCCATCGCGCGCCGTGAGCGTCACCTTCATGATGAGGGTGACCAGTCCGGTGGAGGCGCGCCCCGTCACCGAATCGTAGGTGACGGGAGCGACTTGGGCGGAGACAAGGGTCCCACGCAGTGTGGCGTCGGCATCGTCCTGGGACTGGATGACATGGTAGTGCGTGCGGGTGTTGAATTCACGAATGACCGCACTGGTGAGATCGGTCTCGACATGATAGCTGTGCGTCTGATTCTGGAAGGAAGGAATCGCAAGAATCTTAATGTCGGGCGGCAGCTGCGAGCTGGCGCCAAGGCGGTGGTAGCCGCAGGAGACGAGCAGCACTAAAAGTCCGATGAGAGCAGCGCGGGAGAGCCCCCGCGCGCAGCGAGAGGTCATTGCAGCTTCCCTCTGGGACGGGTGCGCACCATCTCTTCGGCACACTCGACGGCCTGAATCGCCGAGACGCGAAGGTTATCGCAGGCGGCAAAGAGCCAGAAGCCGTTGCCACCGCCGTCCGGGCGAACGCTGGCGAGAATTTCCGACAAGCCCGCAATGTTCACATTGCTGGGGAATTCATCCTGGGTGTTGGCGATCCTGACGTGCGGACCTTCCAACGCTGCTTCCAGCGCGGTGGCCGTGACCTCGGCGCCCATCTGCACGAAGATGGCGATGCTGTAGCCGTGAAAGACAGGAGCCTGAACGAGAAGCATGGCCGGAGCGAAAAGCTCCTGCTGGGCGATGGACAGGAAGTGACGCACGATGCGCGACTCGACCTGCTGCAGGTTTGGTTGCGCCCCTTCGACAGGCTGGGCAAAAAGGTTGAAGGCGGCCTGGGTTCCAAAGACGGCGCTGGGCATCTGCTGAAAGCCGAGCAGATTTATGGTCTGATCGTGGAGTTCATCCATGCCGCGGCGTCCGTACTCAGAGGCGGGCTGGGCGATGACGGCAGAGGCAAGCTGAACCGGGGCGGCCTTGCGAAGGCGGGCCAGCAACAACGCCAAGACGACGGCTGCGGGATGGGCGATGACGACGGGCACGGAGCGCAAGCCAACCTCGTGGTTGCGGCCCAGTTCGCGCTCCAGCCAGGGAGCACGGAGAACGACGTCGGTGTTGTTCTCCAGAGCGTAGCTGAGGTCGATAATTTCAGAGCCGGAATCGCGAACGATGGCCCAGGTTTTTGCGATATAGGGCTCGTCGGCGGTGAGGAAGGCAAAATCCACGCCTTCCAACTGCTCCGGCGATACATTCTGAATGATCGTAGGCTCGTCGTTGACCGAATCGAGCTGGCCAAGCGCGTCGTCCTCGTCCAGGAGCTTGATGTCGACGGAGGGAAAGTTGCGCTCGTTGAGGACATCGCGAACCTCCTTGCCCTTGAGGGAGGAGGCTCCGACGAGCGCGACGGTGAAAAGGTTGGATTTTCTCGAAGAAGGCGTCATGACTCTCTCACCGCCGGTTGGGGCGCGGCATTGCTTCGCCGGAAGGCATAGGTGAGCCTGAAGAATACACCCGACAGCATATAGGTGACAGCGAGGATAAAGAGAACGTAGCGATGAAAATACCAGATCGCGGCAATAATCAGCGCAATGATCACAAAGAAGCGCGAGGCCTGGCGGTTGCGGAAATCGATGCTCTTGGCGCTCCAGAAGCGCCAGGTGCTGACCATGAGGAATGCGCACAGGAAGATGTAGACCATCCAGATAATAGCGCTCCACCAGGCCTGCACGGGATAGCCCATGCGCAGGTGGACGACGGCGGCAAGGCAACCGGCACCGCCGGGTATGGGCATGCCGACGAAATATTTGCGTCCGGGATGTCCAGGATTCTTAGGCTGCGGATTGAGCTGAATGTTGAAGCGCGCCAGGCGGCAGGCTCCGGCCGTGAGAAAGGCAAAGGCAACGATTGCGCCGAACTGAATCAACTTGTCGCGCAGATCGGGGTCGAGCGCAGGTGGGAGGCAGAGGAAGCCCCACATCCAGGCGAGAATTCCGGGTGCAACGCCGAAGGTCACAACATCGGCGAGCGAATCCAGCTCCTTGCCGAAGTCGCTGGTGGTGTGAGTGAGGCGCGCGATGGCTCCGTCCATGCCATCGAAGAAGACGGCAAAGCCGATGGCGATGGCGGCGTGATTGAAATAGATGGCGGCAGTGCGCAGAGGATCGGCACCGGAGGGGGCGATCATGCCTACGGCGTGAGCGGCTCCGAGCGCCGCCTGGGTGATGGCGTAGAAGCCAGCGGCAAGATTCGCGGTGGTAAACAGCGATGGCAGGATGTACATGCCCTTTCGCAAACGGCGCGATCGCGGGTCGCCGGCGCGACGATGCGGGAATGACATCAAAGTTCTCCTTGCGCGGGGCGGCAGAATGGCAAGCGTAGAAGAGCCACATTTTACGTGATTGCCGACCTCTACGAGCACCTTGGCGGAGGCGGGCAGGATCACATCGCAACGCGAGCCGAACTTAATGAGCCCGATGCGCTCGCCGCGGGCGACGCGATCTCCGGCGCGGCGCGAAAAGACGATGCGGCGCGCCAGCAGCCCGGCAATCTGCTTGAAGACGACGCAATCACCGTCGTCGGTAAGAAGGGTGCAGACGTTCTGCTCATTGAGTTCGGCCGAGGCCGGATTCATGGCATTCAGATACTTGCCGCGACGATAATCGACCGAGGCGATGACGCCGGCGGCAGGCGAGCGGTTGACGTGCACATTGAAGACGTTGAGAAAGATGCTGATGCTGATGCGCGGCTGGCCTTCCATCTGAATTGTGGAGACTGCAGTGACCTTGCCGTCGGCGGGAGAGACAACGGCGCCGGGGGTGGAGGGAATGGCGCGCTCCGGGTCGCGAAAAAACCAGAGGAAGAAGGCCGCCAACAACAGCGGCACCAGAGCAAGCGGCTTCGCGGCCCACATACCAATGAGGACCGCCGCCACAACCAGAGCCAGCGCGTAATAGATTCCGTCGCGTACCATGAGAACCTCTCGATTATAACGAAGCGGGAAGCCCGAATGGTTCGGAAAGGCAGAAGAGCGTCGATAAGTTACTGCTCGTCGAGCAGTTTGCGGTGATTCACTGGAGGCTCTGTCTCAGTTGATTGGCGGTGGCTGCCAGAGGTGCGCGCCAAAAGAATAGCCAGGAGCCAGCGCCTAAGCGGGACTGGCTATTCTTTGACGGAGAGTCGTGGGTCGGTCACGCGCGCAATCACTCGGCGCGGCGGCACTCAGGAAGCTTGCTGGGCGACGCGGGACTGAAACGATTCCATCTCGTCCTTGAGGCGGAGTTTCAGTTTCTTAAGGCGGATTTCTTCGATCTTATCTTCTTCGGAGGGGTATTTCTTATTGGCGAGGGATTCGAGACGCTGGGAGTAGTTGCTATGTTCATCGGCCAGCTTGCGGTATTCTTCGCTGCTGGCCAGGAGCTGTTCACGTACGGGCACATTCATTTCAGCACCTCCGTGCCTGAAATCAGGTGGAGTAAAAACTAGCACCGCGATAACAGGCTGGGCAAGCGAAATCTAAACTTAGTCCCGGAATGGGTATACCAAGATGATTGCATCCTCCGAAGGGTTCCGGTAATAGTCCCGGCGACGGGCGAGGATTTGGAAGCCGCTGGCATGGTACAAGCGAATTGCCGGTTGGTTGGAGGCACGGACTTCGAGCAGGATACGTTCGGCCAGCAGCGAGCGGGCCTGGACCAGCAGGGCGGACAAGAGTCCTCCGGCGACACCCTTGCGGCGGAATTCGGGCAGCACCGCAATGTTTTCCAACTCCCACTCCGGGCCGCCATTTTGGGCGACGAGAAATCCGACGGTGCGGACTTCAGCTTCGGTGGCTTCGACTGCATCCAGATCCAGTTCGGTGGCTTCAACGTTGGCGGCGTCCACTTCGGCAGTTGCGGTTTCGGCGATCCAGGCGACGCGGGCGGGATTTTGGGAACGAAAGATATCGAGCCATTGCTGCCGGGTCCAATGAGCGGCTTCACCGGCGGCCTCACTCAAGAACATAAGTTGCGCCCAGGTCGGATTCGTGAGCAGGACGAATGTTGATGCGGGCGTCGGTCATTGCAGGATGCTTCATGACGCGGTACCGGGTTTGGGAGTGGAGAAGATTTCCGCGTCCGAGCGCCGCAGGTAATTGGCGTCAAGAGTGGCGACATCGGCACGAACACCGGCGAGAAATTTGCGGTATGCGATTCGGGCGAAATCTTCGGCGGAGGGGCTGGCGAGCAGAAATGCATCGACGTTGGCCTGGCGGAGGCGAGCGGCGAGGGCCTCGTCGGGGGTGAAGACCTTCGGAGCCGCGGGTGCGGAGGCGAGCGTGGAGGCGAACCGGGAGGTGAAATCGGCGAAGCTGGCAAGGGCCTCACTTACGAGGCTTGGGAATTGCGCTGCAGATTCGAGGTTGTACTCGCCCCAAAAGACCTCGGAGCGCTGCGCGTCGGTGGCGGCGATGACGCGGCCTTCGGCTGCCGAGGCGTCGGCGACCGCCTCCAGCACGGAGACGGATACGACGGGGATGGCGAAGACCTCGGCCAATCCCTTTACGGTTGCGATGGAGACTCGCAGGCCGGTGAACGAGCCGGGACCGCTGGCGACGCCAATGAGTCCGATGGAGCTCTTCTGGAGGCCGTGGTGCGCGAGCAAACTGGCGACGGTGGAGAGCAGTTGCTCGGAGTATTTGCCGCCGGAGATGGTCGACAGGCCGAGCAGAGTGAGTTGCCCGCCTTGCGCTTGCAGCAGCGCCACGCTGCCCTGCCGTCCGGAGGTGTCAATGCCGAGGATGAGCACAGAAGAAAGCTCCTAGCGGGCGAGTTTGCCGACGATCTCATGGATCAGTGAATAGGGGTCGCGCTCGTGGCCGGCGACCTGGGTGGCATACTGGTCCACCGCGTCTTCGGAGAAACTCCGCTGCACGATGCGCCGCAGAACCTCGTCGCGCAGCATCTCGCGCAGACGGCAGCGCCAGTTGGCGATGCGGCGCTGGCGGCCACGCTCGCTGACGGAAAGAAATGCCTCGTAGTCGTCGATGGCCGAGGCCAGCTCAGCCACGCCGGTGCCGGAGGTGGCGACGGTTTTGACCACGCGGGGCATCCAGTCGTCATCGCGCATGGAGAGCGACTGCATGGCCTTGATCTCGCGCTCGACGCGCTCGGCACCCTCGCGGTCGGCTTTGTTGATGACAAAAATGTCGGCGATCTCCATGATTCCGGCCTTGAGCGACTGCACGTCGTCACCCATGCCCGGAACCAGGATCACGATGGTGATGTCGGCGAGGCGGACGATGTCCACCTCATCCTGGCCGACGCCGACGGTCTCGATGAGTACGAGGTCGCGGCCGCTGGCGTCGAGCACGGTGGCGACATCGGCGGTGGTGCTGGAGAGTCCGCCGAGCGAGCCGCGAGTGGCCATGCTGCGGATGAATGTGCCGCTGTCTCCGGTGTGCGACTGCATGCGGATGCGGTCGCCAAGGATTGCGCCTCCGGTGAAGGGCGAGGTGGGATCGATGGCGATGATTCCGACGGTCTGGTTGCGCTTGCGATATTGCGCGGCGAGGGCATCGACCAGGGTGCTCTTCCCTGCTCCGGGCGCGCCAGTGAGGCCGACGACGCGGGCGCGGCCGGAGTGAGCAAAAAGAGTTTGCAGCAGCTCGTGCGACTCCGGCGTGCGGTTTTCAACGGCGGTAATGGCGCGCGATAAGGCGCGCAGATTGCCGCTGCGGATCTGTTCGACCCAGGATGAGATAGAAGAAGTCACGGTCAGGTTCTCGCCAGAGGTAGTGTAGCAAAGCGGGGGCTACGGTTCGAGGTGACGGTTGGCTCTTTGGTCAATCGTTGGAACCCCACCCCGTCACTGGGTAGTACATCGTTTTCGGGAAGTCTGGAAGGATTGCCTGACGAGTTACGATTTGGCTTCAAAAACGATTGCGTTTTCTGGCAATGGTTCTTTCCGCCTCCCGCGGAGTTCAACGATTTACAGAATGTGCGGTAACTGGCTGAAGTGCCTTTGGGACTGGTTGCATATTTGAGCGGCGCGGGGATTCCTCGCTGCGCTCGGAATGACAACGTAGAGCAACAGCAAGAGCAGTACCGTTTCCGTCGAGCAACGGCAAGAGCAGCACCGTTTACACGTCAACTCTGGATCGCTCTAAACGCGCCTACTCCGCCAGGAGGTGGCGGGCGATGACCATGCGCTGGATTTCGCTGGTGCCTTCGCCGATGGTGCAGAGTTTGACGTCGCGATAGAACTTTTCCGCCGGGTAATCCTTGATGAAGCCGTAGCCGCCGTGGATCTGGACCGCCTCATTGGCGACTTTGACGGCAACCTCGGAGGAGTAGAGCTTGGCCATCGAGGATTCGAGGGTCGTTTTGTGATGGTGGTCCTTGAGCCAGGCGGCGCGCATGGTGAGCAGGCGGGCGGCGTCGATCTCGGTAGCCATGTCGGCGAGCTTCCACTGGATGGCCTGAAATTCGCTGATTGGGCGGTCGAACTGCTTTCGCTGGCGGCTGTAACGGAGGGCGCAGTCGTAGGCTCCGGCGGCCATGCCGAGGCCAAGGGCGGCGATGGAGATGCGTCCGCCGTCGAGGACGCGCATGGCATCGACGAAGCCATCGCCCTCGATGCCGAGGAGGTTTTCGGCGGGGATTTCACAGTCTTCAAAGATCAGCTCGGAGGTATCAGAGGCGCGCAGGCCGAGTTTGTTCTCCTTCTTTCCGGCGCGGAAGCCGGGGGTGCCGCGCTCGACGATGAAGGCGGAGAGTCCGCGGGTTCCGATGGTTTTGTCGGTGACGGCGACGACGACGCAGACGTCGGCGTAGGAGCCGTTGGTGATGAAGGTCTTGGTGCCGTTGAGCACCCAGCGATCTCCCTTGCGGGTGGCTGCGCAGCGCGCGCTGCCTGCGTCCGAGCCGCTGTTGGGTTCGGTGAGCGCCCAGGCTCCGATGTGCTCGGCGGTGGCGAGGCGCGGTATGTAACGCCGCTTCTGCTCATCGTTGCCGGCAATAAAGATGTGGTTGGAGCAGAGAGAGGTGTGCGCGGCGACGATGATGCCGACCGAGCCATCGACACGCGAGAGCTCCTCGATGGCGAGCACGTACTCGATGTAACCGTAACCGGAGCCGCCGTACTCGTCGGGAAAGATGCAGCCCATGAGGCCGAGCTTGCCGAGTTGCTTGACGGTCTCAAGCGGAAAGCGCGAAGCCTCGTCCCATTCGTGCACGTGCGGCGCGATCTCGCGGGCGGCAAAGTCTCGCACCATGCGCTGGAGCTGGAGTTGCTCATCGGTGAGTTGGAAATCCACGCTACCTCCGTGATGGATTTGAGAATAGCAGGCCATCGGTACTCATGGGCTCAGGCCAGCATAGAAAACCGATGGTTATATCACGAGGCGCGAGGGAAGGGGAAGTGGGCATACCCCACCTGGCGGTGCGCAAGTTCGCTGACATCCCACATTCGCCGGGGTGCGCGAGTTCGCTGACACCCCACATTCGCCAAAGGAGGGCGGATGTGGGCCACCCGCCACCCGCCGCATTTCAGTCGCGTAGAAAGGCGGCGAAGACTTCGTTGGAGAGCAGGCGGCCTTGCGGGGTGAGGCGGAGGCAGCCGTCCTCCAGCAGCAGCAGTTCGCGGACGACCAGGGCGGCGATGACGTCGCGATAGTCGTCCACGGCGGCGGCGCCGAACTCATCTTGGATGGCTTGCAAGCGGATGCCGCGATTGAGGCGCAGGCCGAGGAAGTAGGTTTCCTCGATGGCCTGCTGTTTGGAGACGACGGTACTCTCGAGACCCACATCTGCTGACTGCGGCAGATGTGGGGCACCGTCCGAGTCGGGTAACGCTGCGCTGCCGGCCGCTGGCGCTTGGGCACCCGCCGGTGTCCCCGTCGCCAGCAGAGCATCGAGCGAATCCGGGGTGGCGAGGCGAATGGCGCGATGCGGGTCGGAGGGAGTGGGCGCGGGAAGCATGGAATGGGCATCGACGCCGAAGCCAAAGTAGGGGAGGCGCTGCCAGTAACGCAGATTGTGGCGGGATTGATGAGCGGAACGGGCGAAGTTGGAGATCTCATACTGCGCGACGCCGGCGGCGTTCAGGCGCTCGCAGGCGCGCTCGTAGAGGGCGATGGTCTCGGCCTCGCCGGGGACATGGTGGGCGTGGTAGCGGGTGCCTCCGGCGATGAGTTCGCGGCCGAGGCGGGAGTCGCCGTCCACCTCCAGCATGTAGACGCTGGCATGAGGGACGGCGAGGGCGAGGAGCTCGTCCAGCGAGCGCTCCCAACTTTCGAGGGTCTGATGAGGGAGGCCGGCGATGAGATCGATGCTGATTTCGGTGATGCCAGCGTTGCGCAGGCGAGCAATGTCGGCGAGGGTGGTGTCTCGGCTGTGCAGGCGGCCTACCGAGCGCGATTCTTGATCAACGAAAGACTGTACGCCGAGCGAAACGCGATTGACACCGGCGCGCAGCAGCGCGGCAAGGACTTCATCGCAGAGCGTGCCAGGGGCGACTTCCACGGTGAATTCGGCAGAGGGTGAAAGCTTGAACACGTGAGCGATTGCGGCGAAGAGGCGGTCGAGTTGATCGGGGGCCAGAACGCTGGGCGTGCCGCCGCCGAGATAGACCGAGTCGAGCTGCGGATCGAAGGCCGCGCCGAATTGGCGGGCAAGTTCGGGGGCGGCGGCAATCGAGCGCTCCAGGTGTGCCACGTAGCGGTCGAAGAGATCGCGGGAGAAGACGCCGGAGGCAAAATTGCAGAAGGAGCATTTGGTCCGGCAGAATGGGACCGAAAGATAGAGCGCGGAATGAACGCCGGAGATCAAAGGGAAAGGCCTGCAAGTCAAGTGTACCGCTGAATTCCAAAGGTGAACCGCGGGAGGCTTTGCTTCCATCTAAAATAAAGAACGACGTTCTAGGAAAACATGGCCGCTGAGGAAGAAGTACTAGGAAAAGCGTACGACAGCCGGATCATCCGCCGGCTGATGAGGTACCTGGGGCCCTACACGCTGCAGGTCGCGCTGGCGCTTGTGGCAATTGTGCTGAAGGCGGTCGCCGACGTGCTGGGGCCCTACCTGACGATGACGGCCATCGATAAGTATCTGTCGGCGCACCCGGGCGGACACTCTTTTCTCGACCGCTACCTGAGCCCGCAGCCGATGGTTGGAATTGCGCAGATCAGCGGCCTGTTTCTGGCCGTGCTGCTGCTGGGCTTCCTCTTTGAATTCACCCAGACCTACATGATGCAGTGGACCGGGCAGAAGGTGATGTTCGATCTGCGCAGCCAGATCTACCGGCATCTGCAGCGGATGGATATCTCGTTCTTCGACAAGAATCCCGTGGGGCGGCTGGTGACCCGTGTGACCACCGACGTGGACGCGTTGAACGACATGTTCACCTCGGGCGTGGTTTCGATTGTCGAGGACGTGTTTGTGCTGGCGGCGATCCTTGGAATCATGCTCAAGGAGAACTGGCGGCTGTCGCTGATCGCCTTCATCGTGCTGCCGATCATCATTGTTGCGACGCAGGTCTTCCGCAAGGCGGTGCGCGACAGCTACCGACGGATTCGGGTGGCGATTGCGCGCATCAATTCGTTTTTGCAGGAGCACGTCAGCGGGATCGTTCCGCTGCAACTGTTCAACCGCGAGCGCAAGTCGTATGAAGAGTTCGAGGCCGTAAACGCGCAGCACATGGAGGCGTTCAAGGACGCCATTCTGGCCTATGCGCTGTACTACCCGGTGGTTGAAACCTCGTCGTCGATCGCCATTGCCTGCGTGCTCTGGTACGGCGGACATGAGGTGCTGGCGGGGATCACGAAGATCGGCGTGCTGGTGGTGTTCATGCAGTACTCGCAGAGATTCTTCCGCCCGATCCAGGACCTGAGCGAGAAGTTCAACATTCTGCAGTCGGCGATGGCGGCGGCCGAGCGCATCTTCAAACTGCTCGACACCGAACCCAGGATTCAGTCGCCCGCGGTGGAGAAAGAGCCGAATGGGCCGGGGCGGATCGAGTTCGACAACGTCTGGTTTGCCTACCGGCGTCTGCCGGTGGATGGCGGGGCGGTGGCGGAGCGAAGCGTCCCAACAACTACCCCACTCAAGCCAAAAGGGCTATCCGGCGGTAAGCAGGCTGCGGAACGGGAGTGGGACTGGATTCTGCGCGGCGTCTCATTCACCATTGAACCGGGCGAGACGGTGGCCATTGTGGGCCATACCGGCGCGGGCAAGACGACACTGATTTCGCTGCTGCTGCGCTTCTACGAAGTGCAGAAGGGCGCGGTGCGGATCGACGGGGTGGACGTGCGGGAGATGAACCTGCAGAAGTTGCGGCGGCGCTGCGGAGTGGTGCTGCAGGATCCATTTCTGTTCAGCGGCACGATTGCGGACAACATCACGGCTGGGCTCGGCGCACGTGACGCGCGAGGCGGTGGAGTGCGCTGCCGAAGAGGTGAACGTCTCCGATTTCATTCTCTCGCTGCCGGAGGGTTTCGATTCGATGTTGCAGGAGCGGGGGAATACGCTCTCGACCGGACAGAAGCAGCTGGTGTCATTTGCGCGCGCGCTGGCGCACAATCCGCGCATCCTGATTCTGGATGAGGCGACCTCGAGCGTGGACACGGATACGGAGTTCCGGGTACGCGAGGCGCTGACGCGGTTGGTGGAGGGACGCACCTCGCTGGTTGTGGCGCACCGGCTCTCGACGATTCAGCGTGCGGACAAGATCATCGTGATGCACAAGGGCAAGGTGCGCGAGATGGGCACGCATCAGCAACTGCTGAATGCGCGGGGCGTGTACTGGAAGCTGTATCAGTTGCAGTACAAGGACCAGGAGCTGCCCGCCGGCACGATCCCCACAGCGGCGCAGCCTGCGGCAGAGGCACGGGGCGATTAAGGGCGAGGTTCCTCTCATTCGCCAAAAGAAGGCGGATGTGGGCCCACCTGAGGTTGGTTGGTTGAGAAGCCCGAAGCGGCGCGAAGGATTCAACTGTGCTGGGGTCTTTCGCTGCGCTCAAGATGACCCCTCAAAAAAACAAGAGCAACGTCAAACAAGAGCAATGTCCTCAAACAAGAGCAGCGTCGAACAAGAGCAACGTCAACTACCCCACCTTCCCGCCCATCCTGTATTCTGTCCTCCTGCTAATGGCAATCAATTTTCAATCGCGTCCACTGCGTGTGATGATCTCGGCCGGAGAGGCTTCCGGCGAGATGTATGGCGCGGAGTTGATCACTGCGCTGCGCGAGCTGGCTGGCGGCGCAGTCGACTGCTTCGGCATGGGCGGAGAGCGCATGAGCGAGGCGGGCTGCGAGTTGGTTGTCCATGCCCGCGACGTTGCGGTGGTCGGGCTGTTTGAGGTTTTGAGCCATCTGCCGAAGATTTATCGGGAATTTCACAAGCTGCTGGCGGAGGTGGATCGGCGGCGTCCGGATGTGGCGGTGCTGATCGACTTTCCGGATTGGAATTTCCGGCTGGCGAAGCAGTTGCGGCGGCGCGGGATTCCGGTGGTGTACTACGTGAGTCCGCAGCTCTGGGCCTGGCGCAAGGGGCGGCTGAAGCTGGTGCAGCGCGATGTCTCCGAGATGCTGGTAATCATTCCGTTTGAGCGAGAGTTCTATGCGCGGAATGGGGTGCAGGTGGAGTTTGTCGGGCATCCGCTGAGCGAGTTGGAGCTGCCAAAGGTGAGCCGGGAAGATTTTGCGGCGCGCTGGGGGCTGGATTCGTCGCGGAGGTGGATTGCACTGTTGCCGGGAAGCCGCAGGAAAGAGCTTCGACTGAACCTGCCTGCGATGCTGGCGGCGGCGGAGCGGTTGGGAGCTGAGTTCGAGTTCGTGATGCCGGTGGCCAGCACGCTGGATCAAGAGTGGGTAAGGGAGCAGATTGCGTTGTGCCAGTCCCACATTTGCCCAAAAAGGGCAGATGTGGGACACCCGCCGGCAGATGTGGCGCACCAAGCGGTGGAAGTAAAGTTGACCGACGATGCGAGAGCTAGCCTGCTGCATGCTCGGGCGGGGGTGGTGGCCAGTGGCACGGCTACGGTGGAGGCGGCGCTGATCGGCACGCCGTTTGTGATGGTGTATCGCGTGGCGGGGCTGACCTGGATGCTGGGACGGCATCTGGTGAAGCTGCCGTACTACTGGCATGGTGAATCTGGTGGCCGGGCGCGAGGTGGTTCCGGAGCTGGTCCAGAACGGATTTACGCCGTCCCGCGTGGAGCGTGAGGTGCGAGCACTGCTGGAAGACGGCGGGGCGCGGCAAGGCATGATGGAAGGGCTGGCGGAGGTGCGAGGTAAACTTCGCGGAGAGCTGGCCGAGATCCCACATTCGCCAAATTCAGAAGGATGTGAGCCACCCGAGGGCGAGAGTACGGCAGAGCGGGCGGCGCGGGCTGTATTACGCGTTGCGAAAAACGCCATGCCGAAGAATGATGACACGGATGCCGAGTGAAGCCGCCCAGCATCTTCTATACGATTTCAGACATCCTTATTGTCGTGTACTCAGCGGGAGCGAAATGCCAATGCGATTTGCAGGACGGACCCTGACGCGAACCGTTCTCCTAGCCCTGACTACGATCACAGGCCTGCTCCCGATGGCGACATTGCAGGCGGTCGAGAAGCCGCGCATCCAGGCGGAGGACTACAGCATTGAGGCCAGGGTTGCTCCGCAGTCCCACAAGCTGACGGCGCGGGCAGTGGTGAAGTTTGTGGCGCTGGACGACATCAGCATTGCAACCTTCGAGTTGCACAATTCCCTGCGCGTAACTCAGGTGACGAATGAGCAGGGGACGGTGCTGCCGGTTGAGCGGGTCTCGCAGGACTCGACGGTGCGCGTGGCACTGCCCAGCGGCATGAGCAAGGGTCAGGAAGCGACTCTGACATTTGAGTACGAGGGCAATGTAGTCTCGGCAGACGACAGCCCTGTTCCGGGGCTGAGGCTGGCCTATGTGGGCGATCCGATTACCTATCTGCTGTATTCCGGGCGCTGGTTTCCGGTGACCAACTACGGCATTGACCGCTTTACGGCACGGCTGAAGATGACTGCTCCGCCGGAGTACACGGTGGTTGCAAGCGGAGGCGCGGCCGTAAGCGGAGAGCCGAGGCAGGAGGTCGCCAAGAGCGACGCCAAAAGCGACGACGAAAGCGAGACTCCAAAGCTGAGGAAGCGCGTGCAGCCGGAGAAGAAGCCAAGGCCTCCAACCGCTCCGAGCAAAGCGCCCGCCGTGACTTCCGAGCCGGGGATGAAAACCGTCGCCTTCTCCTGGAATAAACCGAGCTTTCCGGGCACGGTGGTGATTGGAAAGTTTGCGGACACTCCGGTGAGCGAAGCGGGAATGACGGTGCATGTTTACTTTCTGAAGGACAAGGCCGAGTTTGCGCAGCAGTATGGCGAGACGGCGGCCAAGGAGCTCGGTTTTTTCATTACGGTCTATGGCGTCCCTATCAGCCCGGAGCTGAAGCTGGTGGAGTTACCGGATGATTCGGTGCCTGCGGCGTGGGCTCCCGAGATGGCGGGAATCGCGGCGCGCAACATTAATGCAAAGGTCAATTACCGGCTGCTGGCGAACGCAATCGCGCACCAGTGGTTTGGCACCATCGTGAGTCCGGCGACGCGCAACGACTGGTGGATCCAGGACGGCGGCGCGCGCTACAGCGAAAGCCGATACATCGAATACGCGGCGGGCGCAGCAGGCGGGCAGGAGGCGGTCAAGGACATGGCCGTGGGTGCGCTGGCCTATGACAGCGTGCCGCTGGGACAGATCGGAACTCTCGACACTTTTGACCCGGTCTTCCAATCGATGGCGAACGACAAAGGCGGCATGGTGTACCACATGCTTCGCTGGGTGATGGGCGAACAGAAGTTCGACAAGGCGATGCGCGCGCTGTTCCAGAACTATTCGGGCAAGCCGGTGGGGCTCAAGGAGCTGCAGAAGACGACCGAGGAGATTCAGGGCGAGCAGTTGACCTGGTTCTACTCGCAGTGGCTGGATTCGACGGGGGCGCCGGAGTTCAAGGACAAGTACACGGTTTTCCGGGTCAGGAAAGGCTTCCGCGTGGTTGGGCAGGTGCAGCAGGATCTGGACCTGTTCCGGATGCCGGTGGAGTTGAAGATCGATACCGACGGCAAGACCGAGGACAAGACCATCGAAGTGGTGGGAACGGATTCCAGCTACACGATTGAGACCTTCGGCAAGCCTCGCCGCATCACCGTCGATCCGAATAACTGGGTGCTGAAGAACTCCGGAGATTTAAGGCTGCGCACGGCGATCCTGCGCGGACAGCAGATGGTGCAGCAGGGAAACCTGGCTGAGTCGTTGAAGGAGTTTCAGAAGGCGATTGACCAGAACAAGAACAGTTCGCTGGCCCACTACCGAATCGCCGAAGTCTTCTATCTGCAGAAGAATTATCAGGCTGCGGCGAATGCATATCGCGATTCTCTCAATGGCGACGGCGAGCCGAAGTGGACCGAGGTCTGGAGCCATATTCAACTGGGCAAAATCTTCGACATCACCGGACAGCGCGAGCGCGCACTGAGCGAATACCGGCAGGCGCTGCAGACCAATGACAACACGCAGGGGGCTCTGGACGAGGCGCGCAAATACATGGCCGCACCCTTCGCAAGAGCGGATTCGTAGAGGGTTCAATGAGCAAGGGCCGCGCCGGTAAGGGCGCGGCCCTTTGTTTTGCGTGTGGGCTCAGGCTTTGGCGGCCGAGTGGCCATCGCGAGTGATGCAGTAGCTGGTTGCCATGCGTTCGGCGAGTTGCACCGCAACCGCCAAGGCGCGTTCGCCGGTGAACGCTGAGCAGTGTATCTCAGCGCGGTCGCCGGAAAAATACATGCCGACGATGGACTCCGCCTTGGTGGCCGTGTCGGAGAGATCGAGAGCGTGGCAGTTGCTCACGATCACGGTATTGGGCAGGCAGATGCGGTCGAGCAGGCAGAACATCTCAAGCTTGGATTCCGGCTCGTCGGGGCCGGTCTCCATGACGATGTGAGCCCGTCGCGCAGCATCTTCGATGCTGGTGGCACAATCGATGCGCGCGAAGGCCGCGTCGGCCCCCGCCTGATCCAATGCGCCGGAGTGACAGCATCGTTCAGGGTCTGCCGGATCTCCTGGCGCGCCGAGGCCAGCGAGATCGGGATGAGATCTTCAAGCACGACGCGAAAGCCAGCCACGGCGGCCCTGCGGGCGAGTTCCCGGCCAACTTTGCCTGCGCCGATAACAGCGATGATTTCCGCGTCCGGAAGCCGGCATGGCTACTTCTCCAACACTTCGACCATCTTGGTAAAATTCGGGTCCGAATTGCGCATGTATTCGGCAAGTTTCTTGCGCTCTTCCGGGGAGATAAAACCGCTGCCGACGACGATACGGCGCAGGGTGGTGGCAATGTCATCGACGTAATTCATCATACGAATCAGTTCACCGCTTGAAGCCATGATGCCTCCTGAAATGCTCTGGTGTGCTTCGATTGCAAAGAGACCACAAAGCAGTATTGTCTGCGTTCGGCGCAAGTTCGTCAAAGGCGCAGCCGAACCGGACCGGGAACCTCGGGTGACGCTTTGCTTCCGAGCGCAAAAGCCGAAGTATCTACATACCTGCGATTCCCCGCATCTAAGGGATTCGGATGCAGGAAATTCAGTCCTCGAACCGTTGCAGTATGCGTGCACAGACAATCCCCCTGGTTGACACAGCAGATGAAGCCTCTGAGTTGCTGCAGCGGCTCCCGGAGAGCCAGCGCCAGGTACGGCCGGGGTCGGCATATCGTCTGCAGTTCAACCACAGCTTCCGATTCGTGGATGGCATCCGGCTGATTCCCTACCTGCAACGGCTCGGAATCACGACGCTCTATGCTTCACCGATTCTTGCCGCACGATCCGGCAGCATGCACGGATATGACATTACCGACCACAACCACATCAATCCGGAGATTGGAAGCGAAGAAGAGTTGCAGGAGTTGCTCGACCTGCTGAGACGCAACGGCATGGGCCTGCTGCTGGATGTGGTTCCGAATCACATGGGCGTGGGCTACGGCACCAATCCCTGGTGGCAGGACGTGCTGGAAAATGGACGCGCCTCGGCGTACGCAAACTTCTTCGATATCGACTGGAATCCGCTCAAGCCTGAGTTGCGCAACAAGGTGTTGCTGCCGATTCTGGGGGATCAGTACGGCGCGGAGCTGGAGGCCGGGCATATCGTGCTGGCTTATGGCGGGCAGGGCTTCCGGATCGAGTATTTCGATAAGAGCCTTCCGGTCGATCCGCAGACCGATTCCACTGATTTTCCGCTTCGGTGACGGGCTGCGACAGCCGGGGGACGCGGCCCGTGAGCTGCTGTGCACTGCTGGCGGCACTGTCGGAGTTGCCGCCGCACACCTCTGCCGAGCCGGAGCGCAGCTTGAGACGCCAGCACGAGATTCCCTTTCTGCTCCGCCGCTTCACGGAGCTAATGGAGCGCTCAGGCGATGCACGGGAGTACGTGCAGGCGGCCATGGCGCGGCTCAATGGCACGGCGGGAGATTCGCACAGCTTTGATGCGCTGCATGAGTTGCTTGAGGCGCAGGTGTACCGGCTGGCACACTGGCGCGTCTCGGCTGAAGAGATCAATTATCGCCGCTTCTTTGACGTGAATGACCTGATCGGGTTGCGCATGGAAGATCCGCAGGTTTTTGCCGCGACGCAAAAGCTGATTCGGCGATTGCTGGCCGATGATGCGGTGATCGGATTGCGCATCGACCATCCGGACGGGATGTTCAATCCGCCGCAGTACTTCACGCGCTTGCAGATGCTGTTTGCGGCGGCAAAACTTTATGGTCCCACTCCGGTTGGCGAACTCGCCGAAAACGGAATTGAGATGAGCGTGCAAAGCTCGTTCGCGCAGCACTCGCTGCAGCCCGGGCACGAGCCATTCTACGTTGTCGTGGAGAAGATTCTTGAGAGGGGTGAGGCACTGCCGCGCGAGTGGCCGGTGAGCGGAACCGTGGGATACGAGTTTGCCAACGCGGTGAACGGAATTTTCATCGATGCCCGCAATCAGAAGAGCTTCACCAACCTGTATCACCGGCTGATTGGAGAATCGCTCAATGTGGAGCGGCTGATTTATCAGGCGAAGAAGCTGGTGATGCTCACCGCGCTTTCCAGTGAAGTCAACGTGCTGAGCCACATGCTGGACGAGATCAGCTCGGCCAACCGGCGCGCCCGCGACTTTACCCGCAATGGTGTTGCGCGATGCGATTCGCGAGACCATCGCCTGCTTTCCGGTATACCGGACCTACGTCGATGAACGGGGCAATATCAGCGAGCGCGACCGTGCGTTCATTGCGCGGGCGATTGCGACGGCCAAGCGCATCAACGGCTCCATGGCCGCCGCAGGTTTACGACTTCCTGCAAGACATTCTGCTGCTGCGCGAGGACAACGGGGGCAGTGCGCCGATTCACGGCTATCGCAAGCAACTGTACTTCGCGCTGAAATTTCAGCAGCTCACCGGCCCGGTGATGGCCAAGGGCGTGGAAGACACGGTCTGCTACGTGTACAACCGGTTTATTTCGGTGAACGAAGTTGGCGGCAGTCCAGGCAGCTTCGGCATAAGCGTGGAGGAGTTTCACCAGGGAAACCGGAAGCGGGCGGAGTTGTGGCCGAGCTTCGCTGCTCACCACCTCGACGCATGACACCAAGCGCAGCGAGGATGTGCGCATGCGGCTCGACGTATTGAGCGAGATGCCGCGTCCGTGGGCCGCCCAGGTCATGCGCTGGCGACGCATCAACCGCGGCAAGCGCAAGACCATCGACGATGGGCGCATCGTGCCCGATAACAACGAAGAGTACTTCCTGTATCAGACGTTGGCCGGTACATGGCCCATGCCCGGCAACGCATCGCTTGCACCGAACGATTGGGCGCTCGGCCGTGAGGAGCGGCTCGCCTACATCGCCCGCATCCAAGAGCTACATGCAGAAGGCGGTGCATGAGGGCAAGATCAACCTGAGCTGGATCAATCCTCACCGGGAGTACAGCGATGCGCTACGCAGGTTCGTGGCCCGCATTCTGTCGCCCGGTACCCCGGCCAAGCCGAACAACTTTTTGCGCCTGATGCACGAGTTTATGCCGCGCCTGGCATGGTTCGGGGTATTGAACTCGCTGGCGCAAACCTTGCTCAAGGTGACCTCGCCGGGGGTGCCCGACGTTTACCAGGGACAGGAGCTTTTCGATTTCAGCCTGGTCGATCCCGACAACCGGCGGCCGGTGAATTTTGGGGTTGCGGAAAAATATCTGGATGAGTTGGATCGTCGCGACGCCAGCCCAGAGCTGTGCCGCGAATTGCTGGAGCAATGGACCGACGGCAGGCTGAAGCTGTGGACCACGCACCGGGCGCTACGCGTGAGAAGCGAGGCGCGAGATTTGTTTCGTCACGGGGATTACGCGGCAGTGGGAGTTGAAGGCGAGCGCAGGGAGCATGTGGTGGCCTTCGCGCGGCGCTATAAGCAATCCGCGGCGCTGGTGGCGGTGCCGCGCCTGAACTTTACCCTGGTGAACGGAGAGCCTCGGCTGGCCCGGGCAGAGGAATGGGGCGATACGCGGCTGCGGATACCCCAGGGATTTTCCGGCCGGCGATTTCAGAACGCGCTCACGGGTGAGAGCGTCACGCTGCAAACAAACGGCGAGCTGCTATGCAGAGAAGTTTTCGCAAGCTTCCCGGTGGCCCTGCTGATCGCATAAGGGCTGACGGTCGGTGACTTCGGCAAGGGTTGCCAACTTCTGTGCCAATTCCGGGCGCAGGGCTCCGGGGTTGTAGCGCCAGGTCCAGTTGCCGTCGCCGAAGCTGGGCACGTTCATGCGCGCCTCCGAGCCAAGACTCAGCACATCCTGCAGGGGAACCACGCAGAGGTTTGCGATGGAACTCTGGGCGAGGCGAACCATGGACCAGTTGATGCCGTCGCCCGCGTCTCCCAGCAACGATGCCGGCAAATTTCCGTTCATTTTCCGAGCAGTTCTTCCACCAGCCCAGGGTGGTGTCATTGTCATGGGTGCCGGTGTAAACCACGGTGTTGGGCTCATAACGATGCGGCAGGTAAATGTGTGCGCCGGGATCGCCGAAGCCGAATTGCAGGACTCTCATGCCAGGCATCTGCATACGGTCGCGAAGGGCATAGACGTCTGGGGTGATGACGCCGAGGTCCTCGGCAATGAATGGAAGGTCGCCGAGCTTTTCACGCAGCACGAGGAAGAGATCTTCGCCAGGTCCATCGACCCAGCGGCCATGGACTGCGGTAGGCTCGCTGTCGGGAATCTCCCAGTATTGCTGGAATCCGCGGAAGTGATCGAGGCGGATGATGTCGCAGCTCTGGAGCGCCCAGCTCATTCGCTTGACCCACCAGTCGTAGCCCCTCTGCTTCAGCTCCGGCCAGCGGTAAATCGGATTTCCCCAGCGCTGGCCAGTCTCGGAGAAGGTATCGGGCGGAACGCCGGCAACGAACTCGGGTTCGAGGGTGTCCGGGTCAAGACGGAAGGTGTCGGGATGGGTCCAGACATCGGCCGAGTCGTAGCTGACGAAGATGGCGACGTCGCCGATGATTTTTATGCCTTTGCTCCGGCTGTAACAGTGCAGCGCGCGCCACTGCTCGAAGAAGGCGAACTGCAGAAAGCGTGCGCGGTCAAGTTCGTCGCGCAGTTCTTCGCGCATTGCGGCCATAGCCTGCGGCTCGCGGTGGGCAAGTTCGTGCGGCCAGGTGTTCCAGCTGCGCTGCTCATGACGGAGCCGCAACGCCTCGAAGAGAACGTAATCCTCCAGCCACCAGGAGTTGGCGGCAACGAATTGATCGAAACGAGCGCGATCTTCGCCGCCTGCGCTGCGCAGAAATGATGTTGCGGCCTCCTGCAGAACCGGCAGCTTCTCGCGTTCCACGCGGGCGTAATCGACCCGGCCTTCGCGCGCGTCGAGCGAAGCAACCCGCTGGGGCGAGATCATGCCGCGTTCGGCGAGCCGCTCCAGGCTGATGAGCAAAATATTGCCCGCAAACGCCGATGTCGAAGAGTAGGGCGAATTTCCAATGCCGGCGGGATTCAGCGGCAGAATCTGCCATAGTCCCTGGCGGGCAGCGGCAAGAAAATCTATGAACTCGTAGGCAGCGGGCCCAAGGTCGCCGATTCCGCCGTGGGCAGGCAATGAGGTGGGATGCAGTAAAATTCCAGCGCTTCGCTCATTAAGCATGGGATCAGGATATTACTGATTGCATGAATACCAGCTTCGTTTGTTGGATGCACTGCAAAAATGCGCATTGGCGAACAAAAAAACGGGGAGGGCTATCCCTCCCCGCGTGTGTAGTTCGTTGCCTTTACTCTTTGGGGGTGGACAGCGCTTGCAATTTCTTTTTGTCCACGACGATGCGGCCCTGCTTTTCGAGGCGGTCGCGCAGAGAAAGCAATGAAGACCTCCTCTGCCTCAGAACGCTTGCGCTCCAGCAGGGATGCCTTGACCTGGTCCTTGACGACGGCGAACTCAGCATCGGTCGGCTCCACTTTTTCAAGCAGCGCGACGACTACGCCCTTCTGCCCCAGATTGATGGGCTGACTGATCTCGCCGGGCTTCATCTCGAAGACCTGGGGGAGCCGATGAGACCTGTGCCAATATCCGGCACCTGTCCGTCGGGAGCGACCAGACTCGCTGGTTTTCACGGTTGCGCCCACGGCTTTTGCAGCCTCGCGCAGGTTGTGCGAGGCACGGGCCTTGTCGCTGAGTTCCTTCAGCTTTTGCCCCAGCATCCGCCTGCGCCTTCTGCCGCTTCAACTCGGTCGCGATTCGATCCTTTACCTGCTCGAAGGTAGGCGTTGCGGGCGGCTTTACCTCGGTCACCTGGGCAAGGGCGAAGCCGCGTGCCAACGGAATCGATTCCGGTGCGGCATTGGCCTTCATGCCGAATACGGCATCGGCAAACTGCGGTGAGGAACCGATGGCAGGCAGCGATTGGCTACGCGTAAAGTAACCGCTCTCCTGCACATGAAGACCGTTGCCTGCAGCCGCCTTTTCAAGGCTGCCGGACTTGGCCTGACTCTCGACGGTGCGGGCGAGTTGCTCGGCGATCTTTTGATTTTGCTGGGCGGCCACGATCGGTTCAATTTCGGAGCGCACTTCCTCCAGCGAGCGATTATGCGCGGCAACCTTGTCGTCCACGCGAATGATTTCGAAGCCGTAGCTGGTGGGAATCAGATCCGAAGTCTGTCCCTTGGCCAAGCCGAAGGCGACCTTCTCAATCTCAGGAGCGGAGCCGGAGCCCTGGACGAGCTCTCCTACAGAGCCTCCGTTTTTGGCGGTCGCAGTATCGTCGGAGTACTTCTTCGCCAGGACAGCGAAATCTGCGCCCTTGTGAAGCTGGTTGAGCACGTCCTCCGCCTTTGCCTTGGCAACCGCAGCCTGCTTGGCATCCACTTTTCCATCGGGACCGGGCAGGGGGAGCTTGATCAGAATATGGCGAACCTTCACCGACTCGGGGACGCGGAACTCGGCTGCATGCTGCCGGTAATAGCCCTGCAGATCGTCGCTGGAGACCTTGGCCGGATTGGGAAGGTGCGCCGGATCGATCAGCACATACTTGATCTTGCGCTCTTCCGGAATCGTGTTGGCAAAGCGTTGCTGATTCTTTTCGTAATAGGCGTGCAGTTCCGAGTCATCGACCGAGACTGATTTTTCAAGGTCGGCATCGCTCAGCACGGCATAGTCGAACTTGACCCTTGTCTTCACCCTCACAAAAGCATCGTGTATATCGGCATCCGAGACAAAGACTCCAGCGCCGATCACGGAACGCAGCTTGCGCATGGTCAATTCATCTCGCAGCTCCTGCTCGAATTGCGGCACGCTGAGGTTGAACTGGTTGGCGACGAGCTCCCGGTACCGGTCGGCACCGATGAAGGTTCCATTGGGATAGAGCGCCTGCGAAAGGCCGCCGTGCTGCATCTCGTAACGCAGATCATCGTCGGTGGCTTGCAGCCCAAGGCGCTTGGCTTCCTGCAGATAGACCTTCTGCATGATCACAGAATCGACGGCCTGGGGCAGGATGTAAGACTTGAGCTGCTCGGGAAGGTGCTGCCGCTGCATGATGCTGCGCGTCACCTGATCTACTTCTTGAATCGTGACGTCCTTACCATCGACCTTGGCAACGGAATCTGGCGCCGACACTGCTGCCTCCAAGGTCATTGAGAACTCCACCGGGAACAAGCGTGACAACCATCATGATGCAGACGATGGAAAGGAAGCCGACGAGAAGCACTCGCTGAACGCGGCCTTTGGTTTGCAGGAATCGAATCATCTTCCACTGGGCTCCGAAAAAATTAAGGGCGAAGCAACGATTATAAACCAGCGCCGCAGATTGGCCGAATCCTGTAAAGCAGGGCCAAAACTGTGGAAAATCCCCGCCCAATGAGAAAAATGCCGCTTTGAAGCTCGAAATGTCCCCTTCGCGTCCGCGCCCTTTACCCGCTCCTTGGATGGCGTGGTCTAATGAAGGCTAGGCCTCTATGTCTCAGAAGAATCAGGGAGTTCGTCGCAAGTGGGTCGGCGCCAAGCAGGCGCCTGCGAGAGTTGGGCATGATCGCACATGGATTGGTGGACACCAATCATGTGGTTATGGCGCACATCATTCCGATGCGGCGATGCAATCTGGCTTGCGCCTATTGCAATGAGTTCGACGCCAGCAGCAGTCCGGTTCCGCTCGCAGACCATGTTCCAGCGCCTGGATCATCTTGCGCGCCTGGGGACATCGATTGTAACCATCAGCGGCGGCGAGCCAATCCTGCATCCTGAACTCGACGACATCATTCGCCGCATCCGCAGCAACGGCATGCTCGCCGGGCTGATCACCAATGGATATCTGCTGACGGCCGAACGCATCGAACGGCTCAACCGCGCCGGACTCGATCACATGCAGATCTCGATCGACAATGTGACCCCGACGAGGTCTCGAAGAAAAGCCTGAAGGTTCTGGACAAAAAACTGCAGTTGCTCAGCGAATACGCCGAGTTCCACGTGAACATCAACAGCGTTGTCGGCGGCGGGATTCACAATCCGCACGACGCGCTGGTAGTGGGACGCCGCGCCCGTCAGCTTGGCTTTACCTCGACGGTAGGAATCATCCACGACGGCGATGGTCAGCTACGCCCGTTAAATGGTGACGAGCGCGAGGTCTTTTTTAAAATGCACGATATGGAGCGCAAGAGCTACTCGCGCTTCAACGGCTTCCAGACCAACATCGCTAACGGCAAGCCGAACGATTGGCGGTGCCGGGCGGGCGCGCGCTACATCTATGTTTGCGAAGACGGACTGGTGCATTATTGCTCGCAACAACGCGGCTACCCGGGCGTTCCGCTGCTGCAATACACGAAGTCCGATGTGCGCCGCGAGTTCCTGACCGCCAAGGGATGTTCGCCGAACTGCACCGTGAGCTGCGCTCACCAGATCAGCTATATCGATTTCTGGCGCTTGCCGCAGACCCTGCAGCCGCAGCCACGCTCGACCGAGGTTGGCGACCTGATCCAGATACAGAGCGATTAACGCGGAAAGATCAATCAGGCTAGCCGTAAATCATGAGTGAACGTTGCACGATCCAAACGCGTTTGCTACTATCAATAAGGTTCTGAGCCAATCAGTACCGTAGTGTGAACGGCCCAACGCAATCCTCCGCCTCTGGTCCGCTGTAAAATAAAATCAAGTAGGGCGCGTAGCTCAATTGGCAGAGCAACTGACTCTTAATCAGTAGGTTGTAGGTTCGATTCCTACCGCGCTCACCATCTTCAATAACTTACGGTCTCTGCGATCCATTCATCGCCAAGCCCACAATCCTCTTGTGTGCCTGCTCCATCTCATTTGTAACCGGATCTCCATAGAGCATTGTCGTGCGGATATCCTCAGCGCGCAATTCCAGCGTAGCGTGCAACTCGGTTACGCCAGAGGCCCTCTGTAATTTTTCGACTAAGGCAAACGGGTTGGCAACTGTATTTCAGACCGGTACCCGAAACGCTTGCTGTTATCAATGTAACGAATCCATGCGGGCCACAGTACGTAGAGCGAACTGCGGGCGAGCGCCAAGCGAAAGCTTTGACCCAGATGAAAGCGTTCGCAATAGCGCCGCGTCACGTTGCGCCGAATCTTGCGATCTGTGATATTTTCGACGGCGCCGCGCATCTGAACCCCGCAGATCTCCTTCCAGTGTTCGGTCGAAGTGTAAATCGCAACCGCAACACTGTGATCCCAAGTCAGGTTGCCACTATGTTGGCTTGAATCGGACGAAAACCAATAGAGTTCCAGTTCGGCTCCTGCCAAGTAGAACAGGGGCGTAGCATGAGGCTTGCCATCAGGGTTCACAGTGCTTAGTACTAGCGTGCTTTGGCTATGTACAAGACGTTCTATTGCCTTTTGAGTCTCCTGTTTTTCCTGATCCATTTTGCCGGCCGGATTGGTCTCCATTCACACACGCCTAAAGCTAAAGCATAAAGCGAATCATGATTACAGAAAACGTACCGTAACGTTTCACCAGGATTGCTCAATATGCCAAGATGCGCGGGTGGACAATGGCTTTGGGACACAGGCGTCCAAACAACCACAAGCGCGCTGGGGGCAAGTTTGTGCTCAGCTACGGCAGAGACTTACGGGCAGGCAAGGAAGTGTTTTACGGCCGTACGGACCGCACGATAGCTGACGTACCCGCCCGTCTGCCCGGCAACATCTGCTCGGCACCCAGGGCGAATTCACGGAACTGGCCTGCTCACCCGAAAACGAGCAAGGCTTATTGCTCGGAAGTGCTTGATCTTAACTCGGTAACGTGGAAAAGTAGATCAGCGCTCATTTGGACCTTTAGCACAACGCCATTCATAAGGAGGTAGCAATGTCCGTTTTTTCCGGGATTCGCGAGGGTTGTCGGAGGATGAAGATCATGAAGACCAGGTTCGAGTTCACGGGGAAAGCCGAGGACCTTCCATCGGGTAAGCAGAGCCACGAAGATGTCAGCCATGAACAAGGCCCGTTGCAAATGGAAATCGAAGGCGCTCACCACGAACATCAACAACCCGTTCCGAGCCAGAATGTTATCGGAATGGAGGTCGCGAGCGCGTCAAAGAGATAGCCCTGCGTGAGTGAGGATTAATCCCATAAAAGCCAGCGTTTTCCCGGCATGGATACCGGCGCGTGTCCAGACTTTCCGGGCACTGCGTCATCGCGACTTCCGCCTGCTCTGGGTAGGACTGGTTGTTTCCGCGGTCGGGACCTGGATGCAGATCGTCGCACAGAGCCTGCTGGTTTTGAAGATCACGCATGGCTCGGCCTTCGCTTTGGGCACCGTCTCTCTCGTACAGGCACTCTCGTTCTTCCTCTTCGCCCTGATCGGCGGAAGTGTTGCCGATCATTTCGACAAGCGGCATCTCCTGCTCTTTACTCAAAGCGTCTCGGCCTCGCTGGCGTTTATTCTTGGTGTCCTCACCTACACCGGCATTGTCCAGTTCTGGATGATTCTCGTGCTTGCATTCCTGAATGGCACCGTGCTGAGCTTTGATCAGCCTGCGCGCGGCGCGCTGGTTCCGGCCCTGGTGCCGCCCGAAGATCTCATGAACGCTATCAGCCTGCAATCGATGGTCTTCAACGGCGCAGCCATGCTTGGCCCGGCCCTGGCCGGAATCGCCGTTGCAACGATCGGATATGCCGGCAACTTCTTCCTGAACGCAGCCAGCTTCACCGGGGTTCTGATTGCGCTCTACGTGATGCGAGCACCGGCGCGACAGCCGCGCTCGCATCAGGAATCGATGTGGGACGCGATTGGCTCCGCGCTTGGAACAGTCCGGCGGGACGAGGTCTTGCCTTGGGCCTTGTCCGGATACGCGACACTCCTGTTTCTGGGGCCGTCGCAGGCTCTGATGCTGCCACTGTATGCTGTCAAAATACTTCATATCAGTCCGGCACGCCTTGGACTTCTCTTCTCGTCCACCGGGCTGGGAGCCATACTCGGTGCGTTACTTATCGCATCGCTGAGCGGCACGGCGCGCAAAGGACATCTGTATTTCTGCGGCATCTTCGTCTGGGTGGCGGCGCTTGCGGTTTTCGCCATCAGCCATTGGCTGTGGCTTTCCATGCTTGCATTGGTCGCATTCGGAGCCGGGCAGGCCTTTGCCGGAACAACCACAGTCACCCTGCTGCAGACCCGGGTTCCGGCGCAGATGCGAGGACGAGTGATGAGCCTGAATACGATGCTGATCATGGGCTTCCGGCCGCTCGGCGACTTCCCTACCGGCGCATTGATCTCCGTCATCGGCGTGCAGACAACGGTGCTGCTCAGCGCTGCCCTTGTGGGCGGCTATGGAGCGTTTGTTTTTCTCACGCGGCGAGCGTTGCGCTCCATCTAACATAAAGCGGCCTGGAGCGGCGTGCGAGAGATGGACGGAGTTGCGCAATGAACTTCAAGCAGATGGGGCGAAAGATCGGCCTGGCACTGCTGGCGGTTGCGGTGTTGCAGACGGCGAGCGTGGCAGGCGGAGAGGCAGACGAACCCAAGGCGCTCGGAATCGCGCTCGAGGCATATCCGTATCCGTGGCCGGTGCATTTTTTGCCGCTTAAGATCGAGGGGCAGGAGCTCCGGATGGCATACATGGACGTGCCTCCTTCGGTCGCCGGAAATGGCCGCGTGGTGGTGCTGATGCACGGCAAGAACTTCGGCGGATATTACTGGCGCGGCGTGGCGGAGGCGCTCGCGGCTGCGGGCTATCGCGTGATCGTCCCCGACCAAATCGGCTGGGGCAAGTCCGCGAAGCCGGATATTCGCTATAGCTTTCAGCTTCTGGCAATGAATACGGCGCAGCTACTCGACGCGCTTGGAATTAAAAACGTCGTCTTGGCCGGGCACTCGACGGGAGGGATGCTCGCGGTCCGCTTTGCGCTGATGTATCCAGAGCGAGTGACGCAGCTCGTCCTTGAAGATCCGATCGGCCTGGAAGATTATCGCGTGAACATTCCGCCGCAAACGGATGAGACGCTCTACCGGGCGGAACTTGCAAACACAGACGCGGCCAAGCTGCGCACGTTTTATTCGCACTACTTCGCGAATCCTCAGCCGCAGATCTATGAACCGCTCGCAGAGGTACAGATCCGCGTGGCGCTGAGCGGCGAGTATCCGCGCTGGGCAAAGTCCTCCGCCATCGCCTATCAGATGATTTATCAACAGCCGGTTCGCTACGAGTATCGTCTGCTGCAGCCGCCAACGCTGCTGATCGTCGGCGAAAAAGATCACACGGTGCCGCTGGCGAGTTACGCCTCTCCCGAGGCGCGCGCGAAGATGGGAGATTTCGTTGCGCTTGGACACGCCGCAGTGAAAGAGATGCCGCACGGCACGCTTGTCGTGGTTCCCGATTGCGGGCACATCCCGCACTTGGAAAAGCCGCGCGAGTTCCAGCAGTCGTTGATGGATTTCCTGCGCGGGAGAGAGTAGAGACCGCGGCACGCGAGGCCATGGATCAGCTCGGAATTCCGTCCAACTGCTTCAGTCGAGAGTGACCCGGTCTCGTCCGGACGTTTTACTTTTGTACATCAACCTATCAGCCCTCTTGATCGCCGACTGCTCGGAATCTCCAGCTTTCATGAGGGTGCCTCCGAGTGAAACGGTAATCCGCATGTATTCGTCTTTCACTTGGATCGCCAACTCCGCAATCAGCATTCGGCATCTTTCCGCAAAGGCAGCCAGAACGTTGCGGTTAACATCCGCCACTATGACAAGGAATTCCTCGCCGCCCCAGCGTCCTACAATGTCGCCTGCCCGCAAGCTGTGCGTGAGCGTTTTGCACACCGCCTTGAGCACATCATCGCCGATTTCGTGTCCGTGGCTGTCGTTGACCTGCTTGAAATTATCGACGTCAATCATCAGCAGACCGACGTTTCTGGCAAACTGCTCGACTTCCTGGATCGCCTGTTTGACCTTCAGTTCGATATAGCGGCGATTCGGCACTCCGGTCAGGGGATCGAGAAATGCGAGGTTCTCAAGCTCTCCGACCCTTCTCTCGATGTTCTTTTTCGCTGTAACGTCGTTGAAGACCTCGACCGCCCCGACGATGCACCCTGCACTGTCAACGATAGGAGCCACACGAATCGAGATGGGAACGCGGTGCCCGAGCTTGTGGCGAAAATAGACTTCGGCTTCTCGCCGTTCGCCATCGGCGATCGTCTTGGATAGTGGGCAACCATGCACGCAAAGCAGGCACCCATCCTCACTGACGTGCACCAGAAAGTTATCGAAGCAACTCCTGCCAACCACTTCGCTGGCCTGGTACCCGGTCAGGTATTCTGCGCCTTTGTTCCAGTATGTGATTCGTCGCTCCCGATCGACAAAGTACACGCCATCATGCAAGCTATCGAGCAGCTTTTCGTGAAAAGACGGAACGGAAACACCTGATGAATTCGCTTCCGGGGGAACTGGTTTGGAAACTGAAGGGTCGGACATTTAGGCTCCCATGGGTAAGAGCAGAAAAACCAGCTTTTCGCAATGTTACATTAGATAGCGACCTTTCACCGCTTCTGGGTTAGATTTCTGGCCTGTCCAGTGCTTCTAAACTCCTGAGTGGCACTGTCCATTCGTACATACTTGCGTTCATTACAACTAATTCTTGCGGGGTTACCATTCCCGGCGTATATTGCGACCCGGTACATCTTTAGGCTCGCTGAGCATCCGTTCAGTACCTGACACCGAGGGCGCTTGCTGTACACCGCAGTTATAGATGGGCTGCTAATAAAATTCCTCTGCTGAGAAGTTCCCCCGCTTTATTCTGCTCCAATAAAATCCTCGCCCGAGGTGTGTACGGAAACTGCGTTGGGTAAGCCAAGGCCGGTTCATCCATCATCGTCCGTACGCTCCCATCCATTCCGCCTGTGCCAGCACGTGCCCCTTTATCGCGCTCTCCAACTCACCTCTGCTCGCTCCGCCTTTTACGTCTAGTTTGGCATTGAGAGCGTAGAGCTTGAAAAAGTAACGGTGTGGCCGGCCCGCAGGGGGACAAGGGCCGCCATAACCGATGTGCTTGAAGTCGTTCTTGCCTTGACGCGCACCATCCGTGGTTTGCTCGACCTTCGGTACTCCTTCCGGCAGGGACGTAGAGTTGGCAGGGATGTCCCAGATCGTCCAATGCGTCCAGGTTCCTACCGGCGCATCCGGATCGTCCGCAATGAGTGCGAAGGATTGCGTCCCGGCTGGGGCGTTATTCCAGTTCAACGCGGGTGAGACGTCGGCGCTATCGCAGGTGTACTTCTTTGGAATTGCACCGCCGGCGGCAAATGCAGTTGTACTCAGTGCAAAAGACATGGCACGCCCTCCTTGGGATTTGTCGCCGGATTGAGATATGAGAGCTGGGCTGATCTGGCCGGAAGAGTTTGGCGCAGCGAGGTTGAAGAAGATCAACAGCACTGTGAACGTTAAGAGCACGGGCAAAAGCGCGCAGAGGCGTTGGGGCGTTGCTTCCCACATTATCCGCGCAAAAGGCGCGCGCACCCAGCTTTTTACCTTGTCCATGCAAATGCTTGCGAGAATCAGCGATGGATGCGGGTGCCTGCTCATCGTGCGCCCCCCTGATCGAAACAGTTTACTCGTGTTGTAAGTGTCTGTTTTTCTTAAAGTTTCGGGAAAGTATTGGGCAGGGTGCGTCGCTGAGGGGAATCGAGGTGCGGATGCCTGGGATCCTACGGCAGCACTCGCCGAAATGCCGCGTCTTCAGCTCCCAACCCGAGCTGCCTCGGGCTGAACCTTCGCCGAGAATTTTGTCTGGAAGTCAGAAGAGGCCAGTGGCTTTGCCGGCCTGCTCCGGCAGACCCATAGTGCCTTTACCAACACCAATGTTGCCGAGAGCACGGCCGCGCTGGTATCCAGGGCAACGTCGCTCCAGCATCCGGTGCGGCTCGGAATTCCCATCTGGTGCAGCTCATCGGCAGCCGCGACCAGAAAGGTGAATAGCACGGATAGCCCGGCCCATTCCGCCCGCCACCAGAGCCGCCGCACCTGTATGCTGCCCTTCATAGAGCGGAGATAATCGTGTTGCAACCAATATGCGCCCCGCAGCAGCATTAGCCAGCAGAAGCACAACACTCCATAGCCCAGCATGTGCCCGCCCTTGCGGACCACAACGTTGAGCAGATCCAGCTGCACCTCACCAAGATGTACACCGACCCATGACAAGAAAAGCCGTAGATGTGCGGCAGTGTGCGCGCCCGACATCAGATCGGTGGATTCCAATTTGATCAGCGCCAGCATTACCAGCACCGGAACCCAGTAATGCCAGAACAGCTCTCGTGAGTGCTTCAAACTCCCTCGCTTATTCCAGCGCCGCCGTTGCACGCATTGCTCAAGTCTTTGTTTTTTGACCGCATCATCATTCCAAGGCAGTCCGTCCGGCACAGCTACTGGGCGAATCGCTATTCTGCGCGATAGTTCGGAGCCTCGCGCGTGATCGTCACATCGTGAACGTGGCTTTCCTTCAGTCCGGCGCCGCTGATGCGAATGAAGCGCGCTTTCTGCTGCATCTCTTCGATGCTGCCGCAACCGACATATCCCATGCCGCTGCGAAGTCCGCCCACCAACTGGTAGACCATCATCGCCACTGTGCCCCGATAGGGAACGCGCCCCTCGATACCTTCGGGAACAAGCTTAGCCAGCCGGTTGCCTTCTTCCATCCCCGAATCCAGCCCGCGGTGCGAGACCGCCGGATCATCCAGGCTCTGGAAATAGCGTTCGCTGGAGCCCTGTGCCATAGCTCCCAGCGAGCCCATGCCGCGATAGGCCTTGAAGGTGCGGCCCTGGTAGAGGATGGTCTCGCCCGGACTCTCTTCGGTTCCCGCCAGCAGTGAGCCAACCATGACCACGCTGGCTCCAGCGGCAATCGCCTTGGAGATGTCGCCGGAATATTTCACGCCGCCGTCGGCGATGATTGGCACGCCGGTGTCGCGGGCTGCCCGCGCCGCCTCGGCAATGGCTGTAATCTGCGGAACGCCTGCGCCGGTCACGATTCGCGTGGTGCAGATCGAACCTGGCCCGATGCCCACCTTCACGCCGTCGGCGCCGCAGGAGATCAACTCCGCCGTGGCTTCGTAGGTGGCAACATTTCCGGCCAGCAGACAGACATTGGGCAGCGAGTGCTTAACTAACTTGATCGCGTCGGTCACTCGCGTCGAGTGTCCGTGTGCGCTGTCGATGGCAAGTACATCGCATTTATTGCGAACCATCTCCTGCGCGCGCTCCAGGAAGTCGCCGGTGGCGCCGATCGCGGCCCCTACACGCAAGCGTCCCTGCTCGTCTTTCGCAGCGTTCGGATACTTCAGCTTTTTCTGAATATCCTTGACTGTGATCAGACCTTTTAATTCGTAGTTTTCGTCGACGACGAGCAGTTTTTCCACCCGGTGCTGGTGCAGAATCTGCTCAGCCTGCTCCAGCGTGGTACCCACCGGAACCGTGATCAGATTGTCCTTGGTCATGATCTGACAGATAGGAATGTCAGTGCGGGTTTCAAATCGCAGGTCGCGATTGGTGAGGATTCCCACCAGCTTCTTACCCTTTGTAACCGGCACGCCACTGATCCGGTAGCGTCTCATCAACTCCAAGGCATCGCTGATCTTGCGCTCTGGTTCGATCGTGATCGGATCGACGATCATGCCGCTCTCCGAGCGCTTCACCTTGTCGATCTCGCCCGCCTGCTGCTCAATCGAAAGGTTCCGGTGCACAATTCCAAGCCCGCCCTGTTGCGCCAGAGCAATCGCCATCCGCGATTCGGTCACGGTGTCCATTGCGGCGCTGATCAGGGGAATATTCAGCCGGATATTGCGTGTCAGCTGAACCTGGGTGCTGACTTCGGCTGGAACAACGTCTGATTTTGCCGGTAACAACAGCACGTCATCGAAGGTCAGGGCTTCTGGAACTGAAGAATTAATCATTGCGCTTACCTGATAGGAGGGCCATATGGCATTGTATGAACTCGATAGCTACTCATGCAAACCCGTACGAATCCGCAGATGCTTTTCGCCCTCGCCGGCTAATTGCTACGACAGAACCTTCCTGGCGACGGCGGGGTTTGTAGCCTCAGGGATGCCGGTGCAGGACGTGGACCGCGATGTCGGGCCAGAACTCGCGGAAGGTGTTCGTCAGCGCATCGCGCATGATGGCATAGCCATATTTAGTTGCGATCTCTCCGACGGTGCGATCCTTGGATGGATAGTACGACATCGAGACGCCTTGCGCGATTCCGCGGCCTAGCAGCTCGGATACATTGAAGCTTTTCTCTCCATGATAGTTGGGTGCGATCAAAATGGAAGAAAGGCCGTAGGCTGCGCGCTTCGGGATGCTGCCGCTACCCAAGGTGTAATAGCGCTCATCCTGATGAAAGATTGTTGGCAAAACAGCCAGAACCAGGTAGTTGCCGTCGGTCTTATCGACGTAGCCACGCCAATAATAAGACCAGAAGCCAGGCATCCCCTTGCCGAGCTGCGGGTGAGCATTTTGGCCCTCGGCCATCAGAGAAGTGATCCCGGTGAAGAGGAACGAGGAGTAGTCAAAGCTGTTTCGAGTCGCCATAATGAACGACTGTTTTGGTGTCGGCTCTGTTCGGGGCGCTCCGGCGCTGACGGCTCGATAGTTCGGCATGATGCCGAGAATGCGCTTTGGCTGCTGCTTCGAAAGCGGGACGGGCTGCTCCGCCGGGGCGGCGGGGGTGACTGGGGAGGCGGGATCGGTCGGCACGTTGGACTCGGGAGCGTCAGGCAGATCCGCTGCAGACATGGAAGGGATTGCAGTGGATATCTGCTCTGGCGAGGCGATTGCGCTCGACGTTTCCGCATGAGCGAAGCTCACGAAGGTGAATAAAATGAATGTAGCGGATAGAAGATAGCGCAGCATCAGGACTCCCGTTCGGTTGTGAAGAATCATACCCGATCAGAGTGATCGCTGGCCAACTACTGTGCATCTCTGCCATGGGTGGGATCTTTGTGGAGCAACCGCCGGGAGATATCCGGCCAGAACTCTTGAAAGACGGCGCCGATGGAACCCTCGGCGGTCTGGATCATGCCATTGGAGATGGTGAGGCCGACGCCCGAGTTGCTGCCGGGATAGTAAAGATTTGAGAGCGCCCCCGAGGCGATGTTTCCCGCCACGTTGGAGTAATTCGGCTCCCATTTGCCGGTGTTATCGTGCTTGCAGACAAAGGATGTGGCTGCGGCGTAGAACAGACGGCGGGGTACGCTTCCGTGGCCCATGCGAAAGAAGCGGGGGTCCTGGTGCAGCAGCGCAGGCAGTACGCCGTTGCCAATCATGGTGCCGTTGAAGCTATCCAGATAGGCCGCCCCCGACCGTTCTGCGTAGCCTGAAATCCCCCACCGGAAGCCGGAAAGGTCGTTGCGCGCCTCATGGTAGCCGGCAGTGGCAAACGCCGCGCCAACTGCAACCGGGTCGGTGGCGCTGTGGAAGGCAAGACGCACCTTCTGCCACCCGGTCAGCGAGACGGCGTCGCTGCGATAGCTGACATTGAAGGACGGCAAAACACCAAGCACCCTCTGATGCTCCTGCTCCTTGATCTGCGCCTCGGCTTTTTTGTGCAGATTCGTCTCTGGCGCGACGGCGGGAACAACGGCCGGCGCGGTTTCCGCCGTTTTCGCATCGGCTCCGGAGGCGTTGTCGCTCCAGTGCGGCTCCGGCGCGCTGATATCTTCAGCCCTCAAGGGAGCAGCCATTAGCGAAACTGCCAGAACCAGCAGCAAAGTACTCACAGTTTTCATGAAAAAGCTCCAGCTCCAGAAGGCCGGTTGGGTGTCGGCAGAAGATTACTTTCATTCTACCGTGGCATGCTCGCCTTTGCTGGCTAGCTTTGCTGATCGCCCTGAATCTTTTCCTCTCCGGGGATATCAAATCTTCAGAATCCGGCGAATCGTCGCCCGCGATTCCATTCGCCCTATCCGGTTGTATTCCCTCCCCCAGCGGCGCTATACTCTCAGGTGATAGCTGCGGAAGTGTTCCCAGCCGTGTCCTTGGGACATGCCCGGATGAGAGCGGCATACGGGCGTTGTGGTTCGCGTTTCTGATTCATTCCCTGTCCATTTGCGTCTTTGGCGAAGGCAGGCAGCCGTGAGGCCTGTTCGGGAAGCTACGGTCGTTAGAGCGGGAAGTAAACGGCATGCGTGCCGCGGAGTTCTGATTCAAGCATGGCATTTGCGCTCGATAAAGCTCGTGAGATCGCCGAAAGAGTGGCCCAAACCAGCGGTCTGATCCTCTGGGATATTGAGCTCAAGGGTAGCGGTGCAAACCGCACCTTGCGCGTGTTCATTGATAAGCAGCCTGAGGGGGTGACTCACGAAGATTGCGCGGCCTACAGCCGTGAGGTCGCAACCATCTTCGATGTCGAGGATGCGGTTCCAGGCGGGGCCTATTTGCTGGAGGTTTCCTCTCCCGGGCTCGACCGCAAGCTGTTTAAGCCTGAGCATTTTGCGCAGTTTGCCGGGAGCCTGGTCAAGTTCAGCACGCGCGACCTGGTCAACGGCAACCGCCATTTCGAGGGCCGTCTGGTTGGCTTCTCCGAGGGTCAGCTTACGGTCGATCTCGACCAGGCAGCCAGCCGCAAAAAGGCGAAGGCTCAAGGATCGGGAATCATCGTGGTGCCTTACTCGAATGTTGAGAAGGCCAGCCTGGTACCCGAGTTCTAGCTTCGGGCAGTGTAGTTCAGCGCGGCTATGGCCGCGTGCAAGAACTGTCCGGTTTGAGTTGGGACAGGCAAGAATCCAATCGGGGTGTGGCCCCGCATAAGTTTTAAGTTAAGGTGGCAAGGAATATGGCAAGCGAACTTTATAACGTGATCGACGCACTGAGCCGCGAGAAAGGGATCAATCCCGACATCGTTGTCGCCGCCGTCGAAGACGCCATCGTCGTCGCCACGCGCAAGTTCTACAAGACGCAGGAGAGCCTGCGCGCCGTCCTCGACCGTGAGACCGGCGCAATCCGCGCCTACTCAGTCAAAGAGATCCTCCCCAGCGAGGATGACATCGAGGACCCGCAGATTCAGATCTCGCTGGAAGAGGCGCTCAAGATCAGCGAAGACGCCGTCGTGGGCGGTGAACTGCTGCAGGAAAAGTCCATCGAAGGACTGGGCCGCATTGCCGCCCAACTGGCCAAGCAGGTCATCTTCCAGAAGGTGCGCGAGGCCGAGCGCGACACCGTCTTCAACGAGTACCACGGACGCGTCAACGAGGTGGTCAACGCCACGGTCAAGCGCATCGAAGGTCCGGATTACATCTTCGATCTAGGCAAGGCCGAGGCGCGTATGCCGCGCAAGGAGCAATCCAAGCTGGAGTCCTTCGCCGTCGGCGAGCGGGTTCGGGTCGTCATTACCCGCGTCGAGAAGGCCACCAAGGGGCCGGGCGTCATCGTCTCGCGGGCGGCGCCGGAGCTGGTTTCCAACCTCTTCCAGACCGAGGTTCCCGAGATCTATGACAACACCGTGGTGATCCGCGCCATCGCCCGTGAAGCCGGCGAGCGCACCAAGATCGCGGTGATGTCGCGCGATAAGGATGTGGACGCGGTCGGCGCCTGCGTCGGCATGAAAGGAATGCGCGTGCAGTCGATCATCCGTGAACTGCGCGGCGAAAAGATCGACATCATCGAATATCACGAGGATGCCGTGACCTTCGCGGAAAAAGCTCTGCAGCCCGCCAAGGTCTCCCGTGTCTCCATCGTGGACAGCCACGATAAGCATCTGGAAGTCATCGTCGATGACACTCAGCTCTCGCTTGCCATCGGCAAGAAGGGGCAGAACGTCCGGCTTGCCGCCAAGCTGCTGGGCTGGAAGATCGACATCAAGAGCGAAGAGGAGAAGCGGCAGGAGGTCGAGCAGCAGATGAATTCGCTGGTCGGCAACTCGGCGACTTCGCTGGAGAACATCGCCGCCGAACTCGGCGACCCGGTGCTGGAGAAGCTCTCCGAAGCCGGCATCACCAGCGTCGAGTCCCTGGCCGACATGACTCCCGAGGAACTCGAGGCCATCCCCGGCATTGGGCCCGAGACGGTCGAGAAGATTTCCGTCGCAGTCAACAATTACTTCTCCAGGCTGGAGGCGGCGGAGCAGGTTGCATCAGCCGACGCGGTGGAAGTCGAGTATCCCTCCGACCCGTTGCTTGCCGCCGAGGCCGATGTGGAGCCGGAAGCCGCGGCACCGGAAGAGTCAACAGAGGGAAGCTTCGACGAAGGGGCCGAGCAGGACGCCGGCACCGCTGGCGAGAGTGTCCCCTCTGCGGGTGAGGTCGAAGACAACACCCACGACAACGAGCATCCGGGCGAGCAGGACGCGGACCCGGCGAACAAGTAACGCGCATGTGTGGCTGTGTGGCCACCCCTGCACCAGCTTCCAGATGATTTGGAAGCTAGTTTCTGGGCCGCCTCGGCGACGCCCAGGCAAACGCAGCATGGATGTCTTCCTGACCGGAGACCTCTCCAGTAGAGCAATACCGCGCTCAGCGCAGCCGCACCGGTCCGGGCAGGTGGAGACGGTTCAGGCATAAGGAAATGAACGGCGGATGAAGATTCGAATTAACGATCTGGCTCGCGAGCTGGAAGTAAAAAGCAAACAGATCCTCGACGTGCTTATCAAGGTCGGCGTCACGGAGAAAAAGACCCACTCCAGCTCCGTTGAACCCGATGAAGCCGAAAAAGTGCGCAAGTATTTCCATGAGACGAGCGGTGCGTCCAACCGCGCATCGCTCTGGTGGCGAAGAGTTCCGCCCCAAAATCGATCTCTCCAAGATCTCCAAGCCGGGCGACGCCCTGAAAGCTATTCTGGCGCGCAAGGAGCCCTCTGCGGAAATGGCCGCCTCTGTTCGTCCGCCTGTGCCTCCGCCGCCGGCCCCGCCGAAGGCCATTGTCAATAAGCCTGCCGCGCCCAGGCCTGCTGCCCCCGCCGTCGTCGAGCGCACGCCGCGCTTCGTGACGCCGGAGTCGGTCGCCATGCGCTCTCAGGTCTCCACCGTCCGAGATGCCCAAGAGCCCTGCTGCTGTGGCACCGCCTCCTGCGGCAGAACCGGCCGCGCCCGCGGCTGTCGCTGCGCCGCCCGCACCGACTGTTGAGGCCCCGAGTAGCCACGGCGCCGCAGGAGACTGCCGCAGCCCAAGGCTCCCGTTGCCGAGGCCCCGCTACCGAGCTGCCCCGGCTGGACAGGCTGCCGCCCGAGGCCAGTACACATGCCGCGCCGCCGAAGCCCCGGCTGCGCCGGCCAAGCCTGCTGCCCACAAGCCGCCGCAAGCCGGTTCTGCGCGTCCACCCGCCTCTGGCCAGCCGTCTGCTCCGCCAGCCCGCCGCATGATTGTGCCGCAGACTGGCCCGCGTCCGGTTTACACCGCTCCGCCACCTCCGCCGCCGCGCGCGCCGCAGCCGCCTCAGCAAGCATGGGTAATCGCACCGGCTTGCCGGTGCGTGGGCAGCCTATCTTCCAGCGTCCGCGTCCCGGACAGTCTGCTCCCGCCGGTGCTCCTGGCGCGGCTGGGGCACCCGGTGCTCCGGGCTCGCGTCCGCCATTCCGTCCAGGCGAGCGCCGTCCCATGCACCCCACCCGCACCGCTCCGACTCCGGGCGGACGTCCGCCCATGGGCGCCGGACGTCCCGGCATGGGGCCGCGTCCGGGTGGTCCGCCGCGTCCGGGCGGTTTGCTCGGCGCTGCTGCCGGTGCTCCGCCTCCGGGTGCCGCTCCGCGACCTGGCGCGCGCGCCGGTGCGCCCTCTCGCCGCCCCGGCCAGCGTTATACCGGCCCGCGCGGCAAGCAGGAAGGGCCGATGAAGGGTTTCACGCCGCCGCCCCGGCTTTCGCTCAGCAATGAGCCGATGCCGATCACGCGCGCGATTACCATCTCGGAGGGCGTCAGCGTAAAGGATCTGGCCGAAAAGCTTGGCATCCGCGCCAAGGATCTCATCGCGCGCCTGCTGGCTCGCGGCGTCTTTGCCACCATCAACCAGACCCTCAGCGAAGAGCTCGCCCGCGACATGGCCCGCCACTTCGGAGCCGAGAGCTCGGTCATCAGCTTTGAGGACCAGATTCAGCAGGACTACGATGCGCAGGCCATCGAGCAGGAGAACGAAGCGGTCTTCAACACCGTCACCCGTCCTCCCGTGGTCACCATCATGGGCCACGTCGATCACGGCAAAACCAGCCTGCTCGACGCCATTCGCTCCACCAACGTGGCCGAAGGCGAAGCTGGCGGCATCACCCAGCACATCGGCGCCTACAAGGTGAAGATCACGGACACCAACTCGCCCGCCTACGGCCGCGAGATCGTCTTCCTGGATACGCCGGGTCACGAAGCATTTACCCGCATGCGCGCCCGCGGCGCCAAGGTCACCGACATTGTGGTTCTGGTGGTTGCTGCCGACGACGGAGTCATGCCGCAGACCCTGGAGGCGATCGACCACGCCAAGGCCGCCAAGGTTCCGCTCATCGTCGCCGTCAACAAGATCGACAAGCCGGAAGCGCAGCCCGACCGCGTCAAGAAGCAGCTTGCCGACCGTGGTCTGCTCCCCGAGGACTGGGGTGGCGACACCATCTATGTCGATGTTTCCGCCAAGAAGCACACCAACCTCAACCAGGTGATGGAGATGATCTGCCTGGTGGCGGATATGAAGGAGCTCAAGGCTACACCCGAGCGCCTCGCCTCCGGTACTGTGCTGGAAGCCAAGCTCGATCGCGGACGCGGCCCGGTAGCTACCGTCCTGATCGACAATGGAACCCTGCACACGGGCGAAAACTTTGTGGTCGGCAACATCTTCGGCAAGGTTCGCGCCATGTTTGACGATCGTGGCCGCGTTCTGGAAGAGGCTGGTCCTTCGACTCCGGTGGAGATTCTGGGACTGGAAGGCCTGCCGCAGGCGGGTGATCAGTTCGTGGTGGTTGCCGAGCGTGAAAAGGCCCGCGAGATCGCCGATTACCGCGAGGCCAAGGCCCGCGAAGCCATTCTGGCCAAGACCGCCCGCGTTTCGCTGGAAGGTCTCGCCCAGCAGATCAAGACCGAAGGCACCAAGCAGCTTGACATCATCCTCAAAGGCGATGTTCAGGGCTCGGTCGAAGTCATCAACGATTTGCTCACCAAGCTCTCCAACGAGCAGGTGCGCATCAAGGTGCTGCGCTACTCGGTCGGCGCCATCACCGAGAGCGACGTGCTTCTGGCGGCGGCTTCCAATGCCATCATCATCGGCTTCAACGTCCGTCCCGAGCGCAAAGCGCAGGAGATGGCCGAGCAGGAGAAGGTCGATATCCGTCTCCACTCCATCATCTACGAGTTGCAGGACGAGATGAAGCAGGCGATGACCGGACTCCTGGAGCCAACCATCAAGGAGTCCTACCTGGGACGCGCCGAAGTCCGCGATACCTTCCGCATCCCCAAGGTCGGAACCATTGCCGGATGCCAGGTGCTCGACGGCCTCATCAAGCGCGATTCCGAAGTTCGTCTGCTGCGCGACAACGTCGTGGTCTTCACCGGCAAGGTCTCTTCGCTCAGGCGCTTCAAGGACGATGCCAGCGAGGTCCGCACCGGAATGGAGTGCGGCATCGGCATCCACAACTACAACGATGTCAAGAAGGGCGACATCATCGAGGCCTTCCTCACCGAGAAGGTTGCGACCCAGCTGATTTAACCCTTCAGTTTTATCGCAGAAGCGCCGACGGGGCTGAGAGCTCCGTCGGCATTTCTGTCTTCACCTGCTTCTACCACCGATGGGCGAGCAGAAACCCCGAAGCTGTTCGTTCTTTACGGTTGCTTTGCCTGCGGGTTCTCCCTACACTCAGCTTCACGCTCATGCCCATCGCGCACCTTACCCTCGAACTCCGCATCGAAGGCTCGCAATCTCTGAAGGATCGCCGCCAGGTGCTGCGCAGCCTTAAGGATCGCCTGCGCTCCGGCTTCAATATCTCGGTGGCCGAAATTGATCCCACCGATCTTTGGCAGTCGGCGACTCTCGGCGTGGTCGCCATCTCCTCCTCGCGCGACTACCTGGAGGGCTGATGAAGCAGGTGGAAGCGGCAGCCACCCGCATCGCCAACAACCACGGAGCAGAGATCACGGACAGCTTTCTCGATTTCCTCGACTGAGCGGCTTGCCCTGCTCCCTTTCTTTTTTGCTCAATAGGCACCGATTACCCCTGCGCACATCTAATCATGCAGCTGATGGCTGTATTCCGGACGCTCAACAACCCGTACGTGCCTTTTGTTCTTTCTTCCGTGCTTCTTTTGTTGACTCGCGGCGGGGAACACGGTACGCTCCTGCCCAATGGCCTCTGCCCCCATCCAGAAGCGTCCTTTTCAGCCGATTCCCTACTCTCGTGCCTTTCGTCAATCTCAGACATTTCCATCGCGTCAGCGATGTTCATCGGCGCAATGCCGCGCCCGAGGTGAATCCAATCTCTCGATGAAGAAAAACGTCGAACTTCGTCCCAATCTCGAAACACTATTCGGTACGCGCGACGAAAACCTTCACCTGCTTGAGGCTGGACTCAATGTCACGGTCGAACTCAAGTCCAACTCGGTTCAAATCGACGGCTCTCCCGAGGACGTAGCCCGGGTGGAGCAGGTCTTCAGCGACTTCGACTATCTCCGCGCTCACGGCCAGCAGGTCTTTAACGGCGAGCTGACCAGTATGCTGCGCGTCCTTGTCGCCGATCCGTCGGTCACTCTGCGCCAGCTCGCCGAGGCCGGCAAGCAGCGCTCGGTCGGCAACAAACGCCAGGTGCAGCCCAAGAGCGTCAATCAGCGCCAGTATCTGGAAGCCATCGAGCAGAGCGACATGGTCTTCGGCATCGGTCCTGCCGGAACCGGCAAAACCTACCTTGCCGTAGCCATGGCGATCTCCGCGCTGGTCTCCAAGAAGGTTGCGCGCATCATTCTGGCGCGCCCCGCCGTCGAGGCTGGCGAGCGCCTCGGCTTCCTTCCCGGCACTTTGCAGGAAAAGGTCGATCCCTACCTGCGTCCGCTGTACGATGCTCTCTACGACCTGCTGGAGCCGGAGAAGGTGGACCGCCTGCTCGAGAAGAACGTGATTGAAATCGCCCCCATCGCCTTTATGCGCGGGCGCACCCTCAACGATTCGTTTGTCATTCTGGACGAAGCTCAGAACACCACCAGCGAGCAGATGAAGATGTTTGTGACCCGCCTGGGCTTCAATTCCAAGGCGGTCATCACCGGCGACATCACCCAGATCGATCTTGCCCAACCCCAGCCGCAGCGGCCTAATCGAGGCCATGAACGTCCTGCAGGGAGTCGAGGGCATTCGCTTCCAGATGTTCACCGAGGTCGACGTGGTTCGCCACCATCTGGTGCAGCGCATCATTCGCGCCTACGAGGATTTCCGGGCCCGCGATGACCGCCAGCTCACCTTGCAACTGGAGGGCGACCCGGCCCGTCCGCCCGCCGGTCTGGAGTCGATTGCTGAAAAGGTCAAGGGGAGCTGCTGCCGTCCAGCAGTAAGGCAAGCGGAGTACGTAATTCGGTACAATAGAGGGGAGAGCCATTGAGCCCTCCCCTTTTTCTTTGCCAGAGTGCACCCGGGGCTTACCGGGAATTGAGACCCGTGATACTAGAACGAAGAAAAACGAAAGACCTCAGCCGCCTCGCCCTCGCGCGTTTTGCGAATAAGGCGCAGCGCGCCGCCGGGCTCTCCGGCGAGGTCAACATCCTGCTCACCGGCGACTCCGAAATTCAGCGCCTCAACCTGCAGTTCCGGCGCAAGGACAAGCCCACCGACGTGCTTTCCTTTCCCGCTCTTTCCGCTGCGTCCCCAAGCAAGCCCTCTGGCGGCGACATCGCCATCTCCCTGCAGACGGCGCGGGCCCAGGCCGCCGGAATCGGCCACGACCTGCTCACCGAGGTAAAGGTGCTGATCCTTCACGGCATGTTGCACCTCGCCGGTCACGATCACGAATCCGATCGCGGCCAGATGCGCAAGCTCGAGCAGAAGCTCCGCGCCGAACTCCATCTTCCCTCCGGCCTCATCGAGCGCACCGCGCCGGCGCCGCTCCGGCAGGAGGAGGCCGTAATGCTCCTCGGCCTTAGCCATTCTGCTGCTCATCGCGCTGCTCGTCATCAGCGCCTATGCTTCGCGTCTTTACACCGAGAGCGGCAAATTTCTCTCCCGCGAGTTCCAGGAGAACATCGAACTTTTCGAGCACCAGATCGAGCCGCGCCTCGGCTTCAATCACCAGCGCGCCGCTCTTTCCTTCGCTCTGCTGGAGCAGCTTCTCACCGCCTCGATCTGCTTTCTGCTCGCCTACTCGGTTTTTTCGCAGCCCGGCTGGATCGTCGAAGACGCCGCGCAGGCCGTCTTTTTCGGCCTCATCGTCATTCTTATCTTTGACCGCTTTCTGCCCTACCTGCTTTTTTCGCGCACCCGCGGAGGCTGGCTCGTCCGCTTCACGTTTCTGCTGCGTCTGCTGATCTGGTCCGTTTTTCCGCTCACGCATCTTGCTTGGCTTTCTCCAGTCCATCATCTCGCTCACCCGTCCGGAGAATGCCGATGAAGAGCCCGAGCATCCCTCCGAGGCCGTCGATGCGCTCATCGAGGCGGGTCAGGACGAGGGCATTCTTGAGGAGAGCGATCGCGAACTCATTCACTCCGTCGTCGAGTTCGGCGACAAAACCGTGCGCGACGTCATGACCCCGCGTCCGTCCATCGTCGCCGTCTCGGCCGATACAACGGTCGAGCAGCTCACGCAGCTGCTCTCGCAGCATCCGTTCTCGCGCGTTCCCGTCTATCACGGCGACCTTGACCACATTGTCGGCATCGTCTCGGCGCGCGACCTGCTCCAGGTGGCCGATACCGACGCCTCCCGAACGCCTCGTCAGCAGCCTGATGAAGACCGATATTTATTTCGTCCCGGAGACGAAGCGCGCCCACGAACTGCTCAATGAAATGCAGCGCGAAAACCGCCGCATGGCCATCGTCATCGACGAATACGGCGGCGTCGCCGGCCTGGTCACGGTCGAGGATCTCATCGAGGAGATTGTCGGCGAACTCAGCAATGAAGGCGAGTTGCGCAACGAGGCCGTCCGCGAGAGCGACAACAGCTACATCGTCCTCGGAACCCTGGAAGCCGGCCGCCTCGAAGAGCTCTTCGGCGTGCACCTCTCCGAGGATTGGCACGCCACCACCGTCGGCGGCCTGGTCACCGAAATTGCCGGACACATCCCCCTCCCGGCGAAGCCGTCGAGGACGATGGCCTTCGCTTCGAGGTTCTCGAATCCACCGCCCGCCGCGTGGAAAAGGTTCCGCGTGCTCACGAAACACCCCAACCCCATTCCCAAGAACCCCTCGAGTGGAATAGCATCGAAGTGTGCGCTCAGGATTCGTAACCATCATCGGCCGCCCCAATGCGGGCAAATCAACTTTGCTCAACTCACTGGTTGGCGAAAAACTCGCCATCGTCACCCACAAGGCGCAAACCACGCGCAACCGCATCACCGGCATCGTCAACGTCAAGCGCAAGGCCAAGCGCCCGCCGGACAGGTCGTCTTCGTCGATACTCCCGGCGTACACAAGCCGCAGGACCAGCTCAACAAGCGCATGATGCAGGAGGTTTACGATTCGCTGGAAGGCTGCGACCTCATCCTGCTGATCGTGGATGTCACGCAGAAGTTCGGCACCGGAGACGAGTTCGTCCTTGAGATCGTCAAGCGCGCCAAGGCCAAGACTTTTCTGCTGCTGAACAAGATCGATCTCATCGAGAAGACGAAGCTGCTGCCCGCCATCGAAGCGTGGTCGCAGCGCCACGAATTCGCGCAGATCGTTCCAATCTCCGCGGAAAAAGAGCTCGGCAAGGAAGAGCTGCTCACCGCCGTTGTCAACGCGCTGCCCGAAGGCCCCAAGTATTTTCCCGACGACCAGATCACCGATCAGCCCGAGCGCTTCATCGTCGCCGAACTGATTCGCGAGCAGATTCTCATCAACACCGCGCAGGAGGTCCCCTACGCCAGCGGCGTAGCGATTGAAAAATTCGAGGAGGGCGCAAAGCTCTCAAAAATCTCTGCCGTGATCTTCGTCGAGCGCGAAGGCCAGAAGGCCATCATCATCGGCAAGCAGGGAGCCATGCTCAAGCACATCGGCACCCGCGCCCGCCAGCAGATCGAACGCATCCTCGGCGTGAAAGTCTTCCTCGAACTCTTCGTCAAAGTGCGCGAAGGCTGGCGCGACAACGCACGCGATGTCGATGAGGCCATCGACTGGCGCAAGCAGCTTGTATCGCTGAATACGCGCCTCTCCGATCAGGACGAAAAGCCCGAGCGCCACAAAACACCTGCGAAAAAGCCGAAGAAGGTGTAAGCACGAGGGTGTCCTACCCTCGTGCCCTCTTGCGACCTGATGTGTACGGCATCCGCGTTGCTCAATCAAAGATGGGATAGCGAAGTCTTGGTCCTTCCACCGGCAACATAACCAAGGCAGCTTGACTCCGCAACTGCAATTTTCTTCATCTTTTGACGCTATCCATTCGCTCCAAGGTTACTCTGGTTGAGTGCGATGCCGTCGCATGATCGAAGGGTTGGGCCAGTAATGAGCTAATACTGCTGCAACTCCCGAATGCGTAAGTCTAGTATCTGCCGGGCCAGATCACGGAATATGTACGATAACTGAGGGACAGTTGTGCTGCCGCGCCGGTTACGTGTTTCTTCCAGTTACATGTCTCTTTATGGGTGAGTTGATCATGAGTTTGTGGCCTGCACACTAAGGAGCGAACGAAATCATGCGCCCGGGCTATTCTGTCACTCTTGCGGCATCATTTTTCTTGGTCATTGTCGGGTGGTTGCGCCGGACACCCCAAAAACAGCAGCGCCAGATCGTCGGTCTTGCTCTCATAAACACGGCGCTGATCGCGGCTAGTGAGTTCCTGTCCAAGCGTTTCCCAGCCTCTGCACAAGCTGTTGGAGATTGGCTTCCCTGCCTTCTCGTGTTGATCGTCTATTGGCAGGCAGGCCGATTTATGGGCACGACCCCCAACGTGAAACTTCAGGACCGATTAGCCGAATTCGACCGCAGACGACTCGGAAAGCTCTTGGACCATTGGGCCGGCAAGTGGAGCACCACATGGTTTGGAACATACTTCGAACTTGCTTACCTATTCTGCTACGTGTTGATCCCACTTGGGGTCGGGGCTTTGTACTGGGCAAATTTGCGGAGCGCCATCGACGTGTATTGGGCAACCGTATTATCAGGAAGTTATTTCTGTTACCTGCTCGTGCCGTTCGCACAAACTCTGCCGCCACGGCTGCTGCCCGGAAGTAATCTGCCGCCCGGAAGTGAACGGCACGAAGATCAAAAGATCCGTTCGCTAAACCTGTTCATTCTTCGACACGCCAGCATCCATCTAAATACGTTTCCCAGCGCTCATGTCGCATCTACCATTGGCGCATCACTGGTTCTTTTGCACTTTGTCCCTGCAGTGGGTGTTGTTTTTTTGCTGATCTCGATGAGCATCGCTGCTGGCGCTGTGGTTGGGCGCTACCACTATGCGTTAGACGTAATCCTCGGCGCGATGCTTTCCATCGGCGTTGCCGCTTGTTGCGGGAGACCATGAGCAAGTCGAGGACTAACGATTGTGTTCTCTGCGCCGAAGCATGAAGCAAGTCACGCCACCATCCCAGGATTAGAGCGGTGCGATTATGAGGCGCCTTCTTTCTGTACTGAAATTTCGGGCGTACTGGCGGCAACTAGTGCGAAGGAGGTGCGGAACCTACTTAGCAAATGAGTGGTTTCAGGCAGCCGGGCAACCGCGAGGATGGCCTGGAGAAATTTGGGAACGCCCCTATCCCAGAGCACGCTCAGCGGCTGCACTGATCCATCAGGGGCCGGGTGATACGTACGCTGTTCCCAGCGCGTTGCGCCATCGGAATGCTCCGAATAATTGGCAATAGCATCGAGAAACGTCTGATAGAGGCGAGCCACGCGTGAGTCGCCATACTGCGGCATGATGAGCACCTGGCTTCTACGCTCCCGACGTAATTCCTGAACCCACTCGTCGAAGCTAGCGGCATTAGTAAGGTTGAGAGTCGCATTCGGTTCGCAGCCGTGGCGGTCGCCGCCGGAGACCAGAATTTGCTGCCAGCGAGCGGCGAGTTGTGCGACATTTCGATTTTCTTCCTTGCACCGCAGACCATTGAACTCAAAGGCGTGCAGGTGGGCGTTATTGAGGGCGAGGAAATCTTCAACGTTACGCGCAAACTCGGCGGCAGGACTGGAATAGAGATTCCAGAGCGGATGATTGAAGACTACCAGCACTTCGGGAATCGCATGTAACGTGCTCAGCAGGTCGCAGATTCGCTCCGTGCTGGGCTGGGCAGTGCAGGCCTTCAACTCATCCACCCACTCCTGAGCACGCGCGCCGGGTAGGTTATGTACGCCGAGATGGAACTTGGCAGTTTGAAATGGGACCGTCCATTCCAATGAGACCGGCGTTTCACGCATTGCGGGAATCACGCGTAAAAGCAGCGGAGCTTCGATGCTGTCGTGATCGGAGAGCGAGACCAAGGCCTGCATCCCAAGTGTTTGCTCAATCTGACCTTTTTCCAATTCATAGGCCGAACGTGGGCACAGCGGCGGATTCCAATAGCCCTGAGCGAAGTCGATCGGTAAACCTCTTTTGTTGGCCGCGCTCTCCTGCCTACGGATGAACGCGCGCAACAAAGGATGGGACTGGAACATTTGTCCCACAAACTCCAAGCCTTCCCTGGACCGGCTGGTATGGCTATGGATGGAGACTCCGGTCCTGAACTGACGAATGAGCGTTTGATCTCTGTCAAGCTGCAGCATCTTAGCTTGCATAGTCTGCTCCTAAAGGCCCGGCTGTTTGTGCCTTGTGTGATCTAGAGCTTGTTTTTTTGTGCTGCTGCAGTATGGAATAAATTCGGTGACATTTTGATTACGGTGAAGAAAATGAAAGGTTAAATTCAGCTACAAAGGTTAACAACAACTCTGTCGCGCAAGCGTTATTTACCAAAGTTTCACAGAATCACCGATTGGTTTTTACAGGAATCCTTTCCTTACAAACTATCCTGCAACTTATGAATTCTCAGTACAGGGATGAAGGCGTCCCAACGCTGACGAACCGTGTTTCCGCGGGGCAGGCCTTGCTGTCTCTGGTTCGGCACCCATGGCAGTGCGTGCTATTGCGTTGGAATGGTAAGGCGGCGCTGCTGAGTGCGATGTTTCGCGGCATCGTTTTTCTCGCCGCATCGATCAAGTCGCATCATGCAGGTCGTCTGAGCGGAGTGCTCGCGGAGGCACTGTTCGGAGCTCTGTGCGCGGGATTTTTTGGGACACTGACACAGGCGCTTCGCTTTGCCGATCCCGAGTGGGTTACAGAGTTACTGCTCGCAGGCATCTACCCGCTCCTGTTTCAGCTGTGTGATTTTTTATTTCATGCGGCGTTGGGGACACAGGTGTTCCGAACAGGAATGATCGCTTCAGCGGTGTTTACCGCAATCTCTGCCGCCTTCAACCTATATGTTATGCGCCGAGGCGCACTGCTCGTAGGCAAGGATGGCAGCCCATTTATGAAGGATTTGAGTGCTCTGCCGCGCTTGGCTCTCTCATTTGTGGTCTCCGGAGTAGTAAAAATCCGGCGCTTTGTTTTGGATTTGGCGTTCAGGAAAATCTCCAACGACACTATTGCATCTTCTGAGTTGGATGCCATGTAATCTCGCCATCTTAAGAATCGGGTGGCATGTATCTGAAGACCGTTGTGAACGATGCAGAGATCGCGGCAATCATCTTCGCTACCGAGGATTTTCCTTTAGCGGAATGCACGATGCAGGCTCCATGTTATGGGTTGCTCGACATCGCATTCATTACTAATGTGTTCGCGAGTGTGTGATTGTTCTTCAGTTTTTTTTCACCCGTCGTTCTGTTATTAACCCATTTGTAATGTTGCTCCACTACAGTTTGTCCTACCTTGTTTCCGGTCTTTACCTGGCCGAGTACCCGATTGATCACGCTCGAGCCAGCCAATTTCAGCTCACGTTGATACCGAGGAGATCCGCAATGAAGCTTCGTCTCTGGACCGCGGCATTCGCAGTTGTTTTACTCACCGCATTCTTCTCTTCCTGCTATAGCAAGTCCGCGTCGACCGAAGGCATCAAGTTGCAGGGAGCAGGGGCCAGCTTTCCCGCTCCTTTGTATAACAAGTGGTTTAAGACTTACAGTGCCACGCATCCCGACGTGGAGGTGGATTATCAATCCGTTGGTAGCGGCAGCGGCAAGAAGAGTGTGATCGACCATACGGTCGATTTCGGTGCCAGCGATGCCGCAATGACCGACGAGGAGATGGCGCGCGTGCCGGGCGGCGTGCAGTTGTTGCCCATGACCGCCGGAGCTATTGTGATCGCCTATAACGTGGACGGCGTGAGCGGATTGAAGCTCTCCCGCAAAGCTTACTCGGGCATTTTTCTGGGCAAAATTAAGAAGTGGAACGATCCGGAGATTGCACAGGCAAATCCCGGAACAAAGCTGCCCGATCTTCCAATCAACGTCGTCGTTCGCGCCGACAGCAGCGGTACCAGTTTCGTTTTTTCCAAACATCTTAGTGCTGTCAGCGAAGACTTCAATAAGTCGGTTGGAACCAACACCATGCCAAACTGGCCAGTGGGTACAAAGAGCAAGGGGAATGAAGGCGTAACCGCAAGCCTCAAGACAACTCCAGGCTCCATCGGTTACGTCGAGTACGGCTATGCCAATAGCCAGAAGCTGAATACTGCGGCTCTGGAGAACAAAAGCGGCAAGTACGTGACTGCTTCCACCGCTTCCGGTCAGGCGGCGCTGGCTTCCGCGGAATCTGCCTGAGAACCTGATCGTCTGGGCTTCGGATCCGACTGCTGCCGATGCATACCCGATCGTGACGTATACATGGATGATCTGCTATCGGAAGTATCCCGATGCGAAGAAAGTCGCTGCGATGCAGGACCTGCTGAAATACGGACTCACCGACGGACAGAAGGATGCCGAAACGCTTGGCTACATCCCGCTGCCCTCCAACGTCTCCAGCAAGGCATTGGCTGCCGTGCAGACAATCACGAACTAGGACGTTAAGGATGGCTTGATGGCAAGTAACAGTCACGTGACACTCGGCGCCGGATCGGCGCCGAAGACCATCTTTGCAATTCGACCCGGCGAAATCACTCAGGCACCGACACGCGCGCAATCTCTGGTTGACGCAGCCTTCCGGCGTCTCAGCTTTCTATTTGCCTGCAGCACAATTCTGCTAGTCACCTTCATAGTCCTGCGCATCGCCGTCTCGGCGGTGCCCGCAATGCGCCACGACGGACTCTCATTCCTTACTGGGCGCGTCTGGGATCCCAACAGTGGGCAGCACGGAATTGCCGGCGAAATTTGGGGAACACTCTATACGTCCGTTCTTGCCCTGGTGATCGGCACCGCGTTCGGTGTGGCCGCCGCTCTCTTTCTGAGCGAAGGTTACATGGGACAGGCGATTTTTGCGACGTCTGCGAGCTTTGAATCTTCATCTCAATCCTTTCTGGTCGAGGGTTCCAGACAAGGTCGAAGACCTGTTGAAGCAGTTGATCGAACTGCTGGCCGCGATCCCCAGCGTAGTTTATGGCCTCTGGGGTTTGTTCGTTGTCATCCCGCTGATTCGTCCGGCGTGCAACTGGCTGCACCTTAAGCTCGGTTGGTTGGCATTGTTCTCCACGGACTTAAGTGGCCCTGGCGTGCTGCCTGCGGTCCTCGTACTGGCCATCATGATCCTGCCGACGATCACGGCGATCAGCCGCGACGCACTGGTCTCGGTCCCGCCCAAGCTGCGTATGGCGGCCTACGGGCTGGGAGCAACGCGCTGGGAGACGATCATGGGCGTGATTCTACCCACCGCGTCGCGCGGCATCTTTGGTGGCATGGTGTTGGCGTTTGGCCGGGCTCTCGGCGAAACCATGGCGCTTGGCGATGCTGGTCGGAAACTCGAACCAGATCAGCGTTTCGTTGTTCTCGCCAGCCAATACACTTGCGGCATTGCTGGCGAATAACTTCCCCGAAGCCGGCCCAAAAGAGGTTGGGATTCTAATGTACGCAGCCTTGGTGCTTCTGGCGATCACGCTGGTCGTCAACATTTTTGGCGCCCTCATCCTTCAGCGCGCCTCGCGCAACATGGCGGAGTGACTTTTATGGCAAGCTGCAGATCTCAAATCAAACTCGAGTGTGGCCGATCCGTTTTCCGGGGTCGATTTCGGACAGCTTGAGCACTCCTTGCGACGGCCGCGCACTCTGCTGGATTTTCTGCTGAGCGGCTTGGTCACGGCGATGACTTTGTCAGCGCTGGTGCCATTGTTCAGCGTGGTCTGGATGCTGGCCTGGCGCGGGGGCCGACGCCTGAGTACAGAGGTATTCACCCAGTTGCCTCCTTCGGCGATGGAAAGCGGCGGAGGCTTTGGCAACGCGATCGTAGGCACTCTGTTGATGGTAGGGCTGGCGGTACTGATCACGGTCCCTGGGGGCATCATGACCGCCATTTATCTTGCCCAGAATCGCCAACAGCAAACTTGCGGAAATTGTGCGCTTCGCCGCGAAGGTACTTACCGGCTTTCCCTCCATTCTCGCTGGCGTCTTCGCCTACGGAGCCATCGTGCTGAGCACCGGCGGTTACTCGGCAGTTGCAGGCGCGGTCGCACTCTCCATCTTGATGTTGCCGACCATCATTCTTACTTCGGAGGACGCCATCCGCATGGTGCCTTCGCGCATGAAGGATGCTGCAATCGGCATGGGCGCCACTCCCACCCAGACGGTCTGGATGGTGCTCATTCCCACGGCATTCCCCGGAATCCTCACCGGAGTCATGCTGGCCATTGCGCGCGCTGCCGGAGAGACAGCGCCGCTCCTGTTCACCGCTCTTTTCAGCAACTACTGGCTCTGGTCGCACGGCCACGCGCAACTGATGCGTCCCACAGCATCGCTCGCCGTACTCATCTACAACTTCGCCGGAATGCCCTTTGAGAACCAGGTAGAGCTTGCGTGGGCCGCCGCTCTGGTTCTCGTGTTGCTGGTATTGGCAGCTAACCTCATCGGCCAGAGCTTTTCAGGTCGCCAGGTCCAACAGTCTTAGGAGATACGTGTGATGGCAACAGATGCGTTCCCTCAACCCGATACGAATTCGCAGGAGACTTCCCTGCTCACACAGAATCATGACGTGGTGGTCGATTGCCATATTCGTGAGCTTTACTACGGAAGCTTCAAGGCCGTCCGCGACACCGTGATTCCGGTCAAGAAAAACTCCATCACGGCTTTCATCGGACCGTCCGGCTGCGGCAAAAGCACTGTGCTGCGTTGCATTAATCGCATGAACGACCTGGTGCGCGGCTTCCGCTTTGAAGGCCATGTGCGCTATCGCGGACATAACATTTACGATTCTGTGATCGACCCTGTCGCGGTGCGCCGCTTTATCGGAATGGTCTTCCAGCAGCCCAATCCGTTCGCTACCAGCATCTTCAACAATGTCGCCTTTGGCCTGCGTCTCAACGGCTACAAAGGCGACAAGGCTGCGAAGGTTGAGCAGGCGCTTCGCGCCGCAGCGCTCTGGGATGAAGTAAAGGATAAGCTCAACAAAAGTGGCCTCTCGCTCTCCGGAGGACAGCAGCAGCGCCTCTGCATCGCTCGCGCCATCGCCACCGAGCCCGAGGTTCTGCTGATGGACGAGCCCTGCTCCGCGCTAGACCCCATCGCCACGCGCAAGATCGAGGAACTGATGCTGGAGCTACGCAAGCGCTTCACCATCGCAATCGTGACTCACAACCTGCAACAGGCGCAGCGCGTCGCCGATTACACCGGCTTCCTCTACGTTGACACCTCGCAGGGCGGACGCACCGGGTACCTCGTCGAGTTCGGTGACTCCAAGCAACTATTCGGAGCGCCTGTCCACAAGCACACGCAAGACTACATTCGCGGTGAGTTCAGTTAACTCGAAAGCATTGCATTGCACTGGGCGGCGAGCATGGCTATTCGTAGGATTGATAAGTTTTCGCTTGTAATGTTACTTGCGGCGCTGATGGCGCTAGCGCAGTCTTCTGGTTGCAAAGCGAGCAAAGATGCCTCGGACCCGATCAAGCCGGCTGTGCCTCCGGGCGGAGTCTTGCTTCGCGGCGCTGGAGCCACCTTTCCATCTGTCCTGTATTTACGCTGGTTTTCCGCTTACCAAAAGCAACATCCTGACGCGGTGATCACCTACGACGCGGTCGGAAGTGGCGAAGGAATACGGCGCTTCATCGGCACGGGCGTGGATAACGACAGTCAAATCGATTTCGGCGCCAGTGATGCCGCGATGCGTGATGAAGAGATCGCACATACTCCGTCCGGCGTCATTTTCGTTCCTATGACTGCCGGCGGTGTGGCACTGGCATACAATCTTCCCGGTTTCGGCGGCGATCTCAGGCTTTCGCGCACGGCCTACGCCGGCATCTTTCTCGGCCAGATTAAGAACTGGAACGATCCTCTGATCCAGAAGACGAACCCCGGCACTAAACTTCCGAATTTGACCATCACGACCGTGGTCCGCGCCGATAGCAGCGGAACCACCTTCGCGCTTACCAAGCATCTGGATGCGATCAGCAGTCAGTGGCGCGATCAGTTCGGGCCCTCTACAGTGGTGAACTGGCCCGGCAATGCTATGCGCGCCAAAGGCAATGAAGGTGTCGCCTCCAGGATCAAGCAGTCCGATGGTTCAATCGGCTACGTCGGTTACGAGTTCGCGCGCAAGGCTCAACTCACGGTCGCGCTTCTCGAAAACAAAGAAGGTAAGTTTGTGGCGCCGCTGGCTGCAAATTGCAGTGCTGCTCTGTCCACCGCTGAGTTACCGGAGAACCTGCGCGCCTACGTTCCGGATCCGGCCGGAGCGGATTCCTATCCTATCGTGACCCTTACCTGGATACTGCTGCACCAGACTTATCCCGATGCTGCAAGGGCTAAGGCTCTGCACGAGCTGTTTGCCTGGACTCTGGATGATGGGTCGCAGAAAATGGCCTCTGACCTCGGCTATGTTCCGCTGCCGGAAAGCATAGCCCATCGGGCTCAGGCTGCACTCCAAGCCATCAAGACGACACCATAATACGAAGAACCTCTCATTCCGTTCGGTCGCCCTCAGAATTGAGCGACGGCTGCTCACGCGGCTGGCCGCTGCGCCCGTTCGCCAGCCCGCTCGAGCAATTCGCGAACCTCTTCATCTGGGGTTTGAGAGAAATCCTGATACCACTGACCCACGGCGTGAAATTGCAGCGGCGTATACAGACACACCATGTCGTCCGCTTCTTCCTGTATCTCCGCACAGGTGGAACGTGCGGCCACAGGTACGGCGACCACCACCTTCTTCGGCTTTTGCCGGCGAACAGCGGCAATCGCAGCGCGCATCGTTGAACCTGTCGCCAGACCATCATCAACCAGGATCACGGTACGTCCGCGCAGCTCCACTTGCTCCCGATTGCCGCGGTACCGCTGTTCGCGACGTTCGAGTTCGCGCGCTTCCCTCACCGCCGCGGCATCGATTTGCTGCGGCGAGACTGCACAGGCATCGACGACATCCCAATTCAAAACCTGCACCCCGCCGGGGCCAATCGCGCCCATGGCCAGTTCCTCCTGCCCCGGCGTACCGAGTTTGCGAACAACCAACACGTCGAGAGAGATGTTAAGCGCCCGTGCGACCTCGAAGCCGACCGGAACGCCACCTCGCGGCAATGCCAGAACCACCGAATCTCGGTCCGCTAAATCTCTCAACTGCGAGGCCAACCGTTGGCCGGCCTCGTGACGATCTCTGAATAACATAGCGCCTCCTCTCAATTGCACGACATGGAGGAATTAGCCCTACTGGTTTCGATGCCATGTGCAGTATTCCGCGTCTTCCATTCGAAGTTATTGCAGAATACAAGCGTGTTACACGGCACAAAACGTGAGTCACCGATGAATTCGAGTAGAGCATCGTAATCAGCAAACAGAGCTCTTCAGGCAGCGCGATCTTTGACATCGGCCGAGGTCGCCGTCCGCGCGCAATGAGCACAGCAATAGAAATGGCTGCCGACCTCAACTCCGTGTCCGATGACCCGGCACTGGCAATGCTCGCAGATGGGCGCGATCGCCTGAATGGCACACTCCAAGCTGTCAAAGGTATGCCGTGCATCGGCCACGATTAGCTCAAAAGCTTTGTCGTATTCATTGCCGCAAACTTCACACTGCTTCATAAAACCTCCTCGGTTTTAGCTACGAACGGAAACGATGCGGGGAATCCGGCGTGAGATTGCCTCCGAGAGCTCGTATTTATGCGGCCCGATGATCATCCTGCTGCCGCCCAAGGTGGGTTTCGAACCACTCGCGAGCCAAGCGTGCTGCCTGTTCCAAAGTGCCGGGTTCTTCAAACAGGTGTGTGGCGCCTGGAACGATCGCAAGCCGCTTTTCGCAACGAAGCTGATCCATTGCCTGGCGGTTCAACTCAATTACGGGCGTGTCGTCTCCGCCCACAATCAGCAATGTTGGTGCCTGCACATTGGCCAAGTACGGTCCCGCCAAATCAGGCCGTCCGCCACGTGAAACCACTGCCCCGAGATACTGCGGAGCTTCGGCTGACGCCACAAGCGCAGCCGAAGCCCCGGTGCTCGCGCCAAAATAGCCGACCTTCAATCTCTGAATTTGCGGCTGCTGTACCAGCCAATCGGTCGCCTGGACCAGACGCGCTGCCAGCAACTCAATGTCGAATCGCAGTTCGGCCGTTACGGCATCAATGGATTCCTCATCTCGGGTCAGCAGATCGAAAAGCAGTGTTGCGAGCCCAGCTTGGTTGAGAACATGCGCGACCTACCGGTTTCGAGGACTGCGACGGCTGCTGCCGCTTCCATGTGCAAAAGCCACCACGCCGCGCGCATTCGCCGGGACAGTGAGGCTTCCATCCAGCATCACACGGTCGGTTGGTATCTTCACGCTGTGAACGGCAACGGCGCCTGGATAGTACGCTGGTGAGGAAGGTCGATCTTTCATCACGCACCTCCAGAGTCCCTGGGCTACAATATGCACCTGATGATCTGCTATTGCGGCTGAAAATCGCTGACTCTATTTGAGTGCATGATTTTTAGGTAGTCGTTTCCGGTGGCACGGTTGCCAATCCCTTAGCTCAAATCCGGAACACGTAACCGGAGCACAGGCAGAATGGTGGCCCGTGAAGAACATTGTCGAGGTGAAGCGCAAGGATTTCACTTGGAGTGTACGGATGCGTTGCTTGTCTCTGCTGTTCGCGGCCTCTGTGGTCTTCGGGCAAGTCGATGTGCTCACCCAGCACAACGATAACCAGCGCAGCGGTCGGAATACGCACGAGGTCATTCTGAATCATCAGAGCGTGAAAGCGGGATTTGTCAAGCTTTGGACGCTCTACTCGGACGCTAAGGTGATGACACAACCGCTCTATCTCTCCAGCCTGGAAAGTCCGAAGTGTCCCGCAGGCTGCAACACCGTGATTTTCGCGTCAATGAAAGGCACGGTTTATGCCTATATGGCAGACCAAAAGCCTTCCACCGGCAACGACACACTGGTTTGGGCAAGGTCTCTGGGAGAGCCGAAGAAGAGCGAAAGAGAATTCGACAAGTGGGCCACCGATGATCCCTGGTGGGGAATCCTGGGGACGCCGGTAATCGACCGCGCCAGCAATTCGCTTTACGCAGCGACGTGGAACAACGACGGCCAGTACCGCCTTTACAATCTCGACCTTAACTCCGGAAACATTAAACAAGGTCCCGTGATCATCCAGGGAACTGTAGCCGGTCGGAACTTCGCTGAAAATCGCAAAGGTTGGAAGCAGCTCCGAAAGCAGCGCGCGGCACTTCTACTTGCGAACGGTCTTCTCTACTTAGCTTTCGGAGGAGACAGTCCGGAGGGCTCGGCCAGCTGGCTGTTCGTTTATGACGCTGCCACGCTGACGCTGAGGACTGTCTGGAGCCCGACGGCGTCCGGTCGTAACGGCGGAATTTGGCAGGGTGGCCAAGGTCCAGCCGCCGACAGCGTGGGAAACGTCTACATCCAAACTGGTGACGGCGAATTTGACGCAACACGTCAGCTCTACGGGAATAGCTTGCTCAAGTTACATACTGGCACCGAAGATCTCACGGTTGCCGATTCCTTTACCCCCTGCAATCAGGCTTTCCTGGATCGCTGTGACCTTGACCACGGCTCGTCGGGCCCGCTTCTCTTCAATGATTTCGTTGTGGGCGGAGGCAAAGCAGGCATGCTTTACCTCATGCGCGCCGATAGTCTGGCGAAGTATTCTCCTGCGCAAGGACTTCCGAAGAGTGGTATCTGCAGCTCGATTCCCAAGTGCCAGGATGGCCCCTTGATCATTCAGGAGTGGAAAGCCGCCAAGGGGCACATTCATGGGTCACCCGTGTTCTGGGAAGGTCCGGGAGGCAAGAGCTGGCTCTACGTCATGGGCGAAGCCGATCACCTCAAGGCCTTTCCCTTTGAGAACGGCAAATTTGAATTGAGCGGCCTGCGCCGAAGCACGTGGATGCCTCCGAAGCCCGGAGTCGCGGTGTGCGGCGGACCGATGGAGCACTGGATGCCTGGCGGGGTGATCAGCGTATCCAGTGACGGCAGCACCCCCGGAACCGGCATCGTGTGGGCTCTGGTTCCGGCCAACGGCGACGCCAACAGCTACCGTGGCGTAAAGGGCATGCTCCTCGCGCTGAATGCAGAAGACGTAAGCCAAGAGCTCTGGCGAAGCCAGGGACGAGATGCGCTGCTCTCAGACACTCGCAATAGTCTGGGCCTGCTGGCGCGCTTTGCGCCTCCCACGATTGCCAACGGCAAGGTATTTGTAAGCACTGCAGGCGACAAAGAACCACTGAAACGGTGGTGCAATGGCGCACGGCCCAGGCATTTTCCACAACATTATGGACTGGTTGTTTATGGCATCAAGGAGTGATTACTGCGTGGCCGCTCTTTCGAGTCACAAGCCTATCACATCCTTCTTGCCCAATAAGGGGCGCTGAAGATTGAGCCCTCCTCCGGACGAATCAGATCCAGTCGATGACGAAGGAGGAACAGCCGAAAAGGCTATTCGAAACACCGTGCCCTGGCCTTTGCGGCTACGCACTTTGATAACTCCGTTGTGCTTGCGAACAAGTTCTTCGGTGACCCACAGCCCAAGACCCGTGCCAAAGGCTTGCTTTGTCGTAAAGAACGGCTCGAATATGCGCTTAAGGTGCTCCGTTCGAATGCCGCAGCCGTTATCCGCCATCGTGAGTTGAAGTCTGTTTGATAATCTTGCGACCCGGATTTGCAACACCCCGCCATCAGAAAGGGCGTCTATCCCATTCGCCAACAGGCTTGAAATAATCTGCCGCATCTCACCAGCGTCAACAAGAAGGCGTCCCTCACAATTCTCACACTTCTCCGGACACCACCTCGCCGTGCAGGAGCCGGGGCAACAATAGCAGCGCCGCCGAACCGTAATGTTGCGATTCTTCAACTTTCCCGCATAGACGGCCAGCACCTCGTCTATCAATTTAGGAAGTGCAATCTGCTGAACGCGGCCACTGCTGTCTCGATAAAATCCAAGCGTTTGCTGTGTTATGTGAGCAGCATGGCGAAGCTCCTGCTCCACAACCTTTAACATTTCGCTGGTTTGAGTGGGGTCGGTGCTTGCGATGTAGGCGGCATTCATCGCTGCGGACAAAGGATTGTTGACTTCATGCGCAATCGTCGCTGCCAGACGCCCGGTTGCGGCCAGTTTTTCGCTACGGAGCAACACTTCCTCCGCTCGTTTCCGGTCGGCAATATCGCTTGCTGCACCGAACCATTCAGTAATTTCACCGTCCTCATCAAGCAGCGGAACCGCACGTGAGACCGTCCAGCCCAAGCTGCCGTCCGTACGTATTATGCGGTGCTCCAGTTCGAAGATGCTCTTCGTCCGAATAGCTTCGTTGATAACAGCCATCACATGTGCCTGGTCATCCGCGTGGATGTATTTTTGGAGCCAAGTGCGGCTCGGCGCTTCTGTCGGGGCGAGAAAACTCTGGCTACGGAGCAGGCGCATCTCGCTCCAATCCGGACTCATGTGGTATATAACGTCCGAACTGGCCGCAACCAGCGCACGGAAGCGTTTCTCGCTCTCTCCTAGCGCCTCCCGAATAGCTTGTTCCTTTTCGTAAGTCGCCAATTTCTGACGATTGCGATGATAAAGCTCAGCAGCAACAGACATGCCGACGCCCATTACGCAAAAAATAGCCAAGCCTATGGCATCAGTCGTTTTCTCGATTCCGAAATGCCACCTTGGGGGAAGTACCCAATAGGTGACCACGAGTGCGGAGACTGTGGTTGCCAAAAGGCCTGCCCATAAGCCTCCAAAGAACGCCGCTAGAGCCACCACGGGATAAGAGATGAGGAAAGGCGCCAACTCACCGTATTCTCGTTCCAGCGCCAGCCGTAGGAGAATCGCGAACACAGGAGCAATCAGAGCAGCTAAGTAGAAGATTATCCGTTTGGGTGGTACGGACATTGAGCCATTCCATGAATCACGAACGTTTGTGCGTCAAGCCGCCTCACGCATTTTCTGACCGCAGTGATGGGCTCACCGAGCGAGAATCTAAGCAGCTGGTATGGAACACCTCTGCTTCGGAAATACAGGCGTTGCTTTGGATGCTCGGTTGCGTGTCCCCGATGTCTACGCTCAGACTGGGAGAACATCGGCGGCGTCTCTGCGTGGTGTTCGAAGATCACTTCAAGTGAACGATTCGCAGAACAGCCAGACTTAAATCAGTATCATTGGGGTCGAACGAAAGAGTTGCTGCCGGAGGCGCATCGAGAGAGTTCCCTCCTCCTGTCAATGTGTACTCAGAACTGAGTGCCGTCAGGTCGCGCCATTCGCAGTTCGGAAACCTGCTGGAGTCCCGTTTCGAGCAACTGTTTGAGCTGCAGATAGTAGCGGTCTCCGTCCTCGCGGACAACGAAACTCGCCAAACGCCGCCTGGCCAGAGCGCGCCTTTCCACCCCCAGTAAACGAGCCGCGGTGAAATTGGCTTCGAGAATCACCCCCTTCTCACTCACCGTGACATAGCCTACCGGTGCCAGATCGAACAAAAGGTTGGAGACGATGTGACTCACCGGCCGCCCTACGTCACTCAGGATCAGGTTGATCACCTGGGTGACGGCGGGAGTGAATCGCAGGATTCGCAGTTGATGGTCCACGAAGACAGTGCCTATGCCTGTGCCGGCCAGCAGATTGTTCATGTCATTGTTGGCCCGCGACAAGTCGGCTACCTTCAGCTGCAGTTCGGCGTTGACCGTAGCTAGTTCCTCATTGACCGACTGCAGTTCCTCTTTGGCAGTTTCCAGTTCCTCGTTGGTGGAGCGCAGTTCCTCATTGACCGACTGCATCTCCTCGTTAGAGGATTTGAGCTCTTCGTTGGTGGTCTCTAGCTCCTCGTTGGTGGCCTGGAGATGCTCTTCCTTGGCCCGCAGCTCCTGCCTCAGCACGGCGATGCGCGCGTCCCCCTCCGTGGCGGGCAGGCTCTCACCTTTGGCAGAGTCGGCTACGGCGTCCTCCTCGGACGATCTCTGCTCGACGGGCGGCGCGTCCTCGAAAATGACAAGGAACAATCTGGGGGCGGCAGAGGCGTTGCCTACCGCCAGCGGATGTATGGTCAGATGGACGGTAGTGAAATCGCCGTTCGTTTTGACCTGCAGGCCTGGCTCGCACGCCGCTTCTTTCTGCGCTATCGCTTTTTGCAGGGCGTTGCTCAGTGCCCGCCGGAGGCCCTCCCGAGCCATGTTCACGATGCTCATGCCGGCCTCGCCCTGGGCCGGCTCCAGGTACTTGCCGGTGTGGCCATGGACGTAAAGAATCTCGCCGCGCTCGTCCACTAGCACGGCGGCAGGGGCGTACTGGTCCAGCAGTTTTCGCTCGGTCACTTCGCGCAACGGGCTCCTGCCCCGGCCGGGCACCGTCCCGTAAAGTCGCCGCTCGATCCCATCTTCTGTAATGCGTGAGGCTAGAGTCCCCAAGGGTGGGCGGTTGGCGCCGAGGACGTCATCCTTGCGACTGAACAGCTTCGATTGACGATCCATCGTCGAAAAAAGGTCCGCATACTCGCCTACCGTCTCTGAGGTACCCAGGAAGAGAATGCCACCCGAGTTCAACGCGTAGTGGAAGAGGGGGGATCAGTTTCTTCTGCAACTCCGCGCCCATATAGATCAGCAGATTGCGGCAACTAATGAGATCGACCCTTGAAAATGGCGGGGCTTTGATCGCGTCCTGCTCGGAAAAGATCAGCGTGTCGCGGATGGCTTTCTGGATGCGGTAGGCACTCCCATCTGGCTCCTGCGTGAAAAACTGCGCCAGCCTTTCCGCTGAAACGTCCGCGGCAATGCTGGCCGGGTAAACGCCGGCACGAGCCTGGTCGATAGCTTGGCGATCAATGTCGGTGGCGAACACCTGGACCTTGAAAGACTGCTTCACCTCCTGGAGATGTTCTTGGAGGAGGATCGCGACGGAATAAGCTTCTTCGCCGGTGGAACAGCCGGGCACCCAGATGCGAATCGGTGCGCCCGGTTGCTTTCCGGCAAAGAGCTTCGGGATTACTTGCTCCTTGAGAGCCGCAAACGCCGCCGGGTCGCGGAAGAAATTGGTGACACCAATCAAAAGGTCGCGAAACAGCGCCTCCACTTCGGGCGGTTCCTGCTGCAACAAGCGTACGTAGTCCTCGAGCCGCTCGATCTGGTTGACGGCCATACGCCGCTCGACTCGCCGGGTGATCGTGTTCTGTTTGTATTGGGAAAAGTCGTGCCCTGTCTGCACGCGCAGCAGCACGAAGATTTTCTTCATCGCCCCTTCGGCCTTGGGACTCGGAAGCTCCGCCGTGTAGGGCAGCTTTCCAAACGCCTGCGCGACGTACGCGACCAGTTGGGCCGGCATCTCGGCGGGCGGCAGGATATAGTCCACCAGGCCGGTGGCGATGGCGTTGCGCGGCATGCCGTCGTACTCGGTGGACTCGGGGTTTTGCGCCATTACCATGCCGCCCTCGCCCTTAATCGCTCGCACCCCTAGGGTGCCGTCGCTGCCCGTGCCGGAGAGTATGATGCCGATGGCCCGCTCGTGCTGGTCCTGGGCCAGGGAGCGGAAGAAGAAATCGATGGGCAGGCGCATGCCGCGGGGAGCACTCGGTTCCAGCAGCTGCAAGGTGCCGCCTAGAAAGGCCATATCCCGGTTAGGCGGAATGATGTAGGCACAGTTTGGCTCCACCGTTATCCCGTCCTCGACCTCGAGGACTCGCATCTTGGTATACCGTTTGACAAAGTCGGAAAGCATGCTCTTGTGGTCCGGTGCCAGGTGCTGCACCAGGACAAAAGCGATCCCGGGATCGATGTCGTCAGGAATGGCGCGGAAGAAGGCTTCAAATGCCCCCAAGCCTCCGGCCGAAGCCCCAATTCCGACAATGGGGAATCGCGGCCCATCGTGCCCAATGGGGGCTCTCCCGCGCATAGAAGTTCGACGGTTTTCTCCGGCTCCTTCTTCTCGTCCTCTATCGTGGCCATGGTCCCTTTCATGCCTTGCCGTGTGGTTCCTGCAGGTAGCAGCCACGGATCCGAAGATGTTCGCGTGGAAGGCGGTTCAGGAGTCTAGGCCTGAATTGCCGGCTTGAAGTCTGGGTGTGTATACCGGATCGCGAGCACAAAACGACAGACAGAATACGACTTAAGATATGTTTCACAGAACGCCTTGCGGCTGCAGCATATCTGACCAACTCCATCGTTTCCGATGTTGGCAGTAGAAGTAGAGACTCAAATGTGAGGTGAGGTTCTGGGCTGGTAAGAACGGCTACCTGAAAGTTGCGGCAGAGCGGTGCCTGATGTGCGGCGGCTGCCTGCTCCGCACAACCCGCGGGCAGTTGTGAGCCCGCCCTCTAGTAGTTCGAGATTTCAACCAGGTTCTTGTCTGGGTCGCGAACGTAGATGGATCGCATTTTTCCCATTGCGCCGTTGCGTTCAACAGGACCGTCTTCGATGCGAACTTTCTGGTCGTTCAGGCAGCAAATCACTTCGTCGAGAGGGGTTGAGGTGATGAAGCAGAAGTCGCCGGCGCCTGAGGTAGGATGAGCGGCTTTGGGGTTCACCTCATGTCCGCGCTGCTGAAGTTTGATCATCTGCTCACCGAAGGCAAGAGCCTTTCGGCCATCCACGGTGAACAACTCCATGCCGAGGACTTCCGTGTAAAAGTCAACGGTGATGTCGATGTTTGCGACGGTGAGGACGAGGTGGTCGAGCGAATCCATGGTTATGGCCATATCAGCGGATCATACTCGCCTCTGGGCAGCCCTCACAATATTTCGCCCAGAGGCAGCGCGCGGCGAGCGAAGCGAATTCGATGGATGAGCCGGTAATCTCTGGATAGCTGGGAATGCGCAACGTGTGGCCTGGCTGACAGAGTGCTCCCAAGAGGTGCGGGCCGCTCATTAGGTGCAGCCCGACACCAGTTGGGTACAACTCGGCACTAGCTGCTCTTTACTTCATCGAGATGCAGGTCCTTGGTCTCAGGCGAGAAGAACAGGCTTGCAATGGTCATCAACGCTCCAATGGTGAGTATCACGGCTGGAGAGAGCCAGAGATCCTGTTTTTCAATCTGGGCGATGAACGGAATTTTGTGCGCCCACCAGACGTAGGCTCCAAACCAGGCTCCGATGATCGCGCCCGAAGAGTAGCCAAAGCCGACCCCGGTGGCGCGACGGCTTGTTGGGAAGCGCTCGCATAGATAAGCGGGCACAATTCCCCAAGCCAGCTTAAGCATTCCCGCCATGGTCGTACCCAGCACGGCCTTCCAGAGATTATGCTCCAGAGCGGCGTGATAGAGCACGTAATAAACCGGAATACCGAAGATGATCAGGAAGACACAGTACCACTGTGTGAGGATCTTGCGTCCCGTGTAGTCACTCAGCCAGCCGTAGAAGTTGTACCCCAGGAACGCGACAAAGAGCGCGAAACCATAGATGAGACTGTAGGTCGTGGGATTGAAGCCGCGTCCATTGAGCGTCAGCAGGTTCGGCAGGAAGCCATAGACGGAATAGTCGGTGAGAAACAGTCCGGCCATAAAGAAAAAGACCTGAATGAAAGTTCCCAGAGCCGGAGGCTTGAAGAGGCTGAGAAAGGGAGATTTGTCCATGGTCCCGGCCGCCTTTGCCTTTTCGAACTCAGGCGACTCATGCAGATTGCTGCGAATTGCGAGCGCCAGAATGACCGGCATGATGCCAGTCGCAAAGGCAATGCGCCATCCGAACTGCAGCATTGCAGCCTTGGTGAGCAGGGCCGAAATTCCGGCAAAGACCAGCGAAGCCAGAACATAGCCGAGCGGGAAGCCGGACTGGATGAAACCGCTCACCGTGCCGCGCTTTTTGAGCGGCGCATACTCAATGGCAAAGGTGTGGCCGACCGCATATTCGCCGCCGAAGAAACATCCCATGAAGAAGCGCAAACAACAGAAGATCACGTAGGACCAGACGCCGATTTGCTGATAGGTGGGGAGCAAGCCGCCCAGCAGCGACATGATGCCGACGCCGCCAATTGTGAACACGAGCAGGAGGCGGCGGCCGATTCTATCCGCGTATCTTCCGAAGAACGCCGAGCCGATCGGGCGCGCGGCCATGGTAATGGAATAACTGAAGATAATGGTGACATACTGCCACGCCGCACTGCCCTTGGGAGAAACAAAGACCTTTATGAGGATGGGAGCAAGGACCAATACCAGCGCCATATCGTAGGCGTCCAGCATGAATCCGAGGAACTGCGAAAGCATGGCGAGCTTGGCCTGTCTGGGCGCCCACGGGGCCGACGGTGTCTTGAACTGGCGCGGTAAAGCGGCCGACGGTGTCTCTATCGCAACACGCTGTTTTGTTGACATAAACTTCCTTCCTTAAAGACTTCTCTTAATACCGGTGGTGAGGGCGAGCGTAACTTTGGACCGAGTCGGCAGATTGCCAGTCGCTCAAAATCTTCAGGCTTTTTGAACTTCGCTTTTTTCGAAGTAGCCGGATTTTTCGCGGCCAACCCCGGTCCGAATGGCAGCCTTCTTCACCTCCCTGGCAACGGCTTCGGCCACGGCTGTGTTGAATACGGCGGGAATGATGTAATCCTCACTCAAATCCTCTTCCGGGATCACGTTTGCAATGGCGTGGGCAGCCGCCAGCTTCATCTCTTCGTTGATGTCGGTGGCATGGCAATCGAGCGCGCCTCGGAACATACCGGGGAAGCACAGTACGTTGTTAATCTGGTTCGGATAATCGGAGCGCCCGGTGGCCATGATGCGCACGTAGGGAGCGGCTTCCTCGGGCATGACCTCAGGCGTCGGATTCGCCATCGCAAAGACGATGGCGTCCCGGTTCATCTTTGCAAGGTCCTTGGCCTCGATGGTGCCAGGGCCCGACAATCCCATGTACAGGTCGGCGCCTTCGAGAGCTTCGGGGAGAGTCCCCTTAAAACCGGTTGGGTTGGTGTGTTCGGCGAACCACTGCTTCATGTAGTTCATGCCTTCGGTGCGGCCTTTATGGATGGCACCGGTGCGGTCGAAGCCAATGATGTTTCTGCCGCCGGCAGCCATGATGATTTTGGAGCAGGCGACGCCGGCGGCGCCGACGCCGGTAACCACAACTTTCAGGTTCTTGATCTCCTTCTTGACCAGCTTGACTGCATTGAGCAAAGCGGCGAGAACAACCACGGCGGTTCCGTGCTGGTCGTCGTGGAAGACCGGGATGTTGAGTTCCTGCTTCAGTCTTTCTTCGATCTCAAAGCAACGCGGAGCGGAGATGTCTTCGAGGTTGATGCCACCGAAAGCGGGGGCGATATGTTTGACGGTCTTGATGATCTCTTCCGTGTCCTTGGTCGCCAGGCAGATCGGAAAGCCGTCGATTTTGCCGAATTCCTTGAAGAGCATTGCTTTGCCTTCCATCACGGGCATCGCCGCTTCCGGACCGATGTCGCCCAGACCAAGCACTGCGGTACCGTCACTGACGATGGCGACGGTGTTGCCTTTGATGGTGAGGTTGTACACGCTTTCCGGGTCGTCGTGAATCGCCATGCAGACGCGCGCTACGCCGGGAGTGTAGGCCATCGACAGGTCATCGCGGGTCTTGAGAGGAACCTTGCTGTTGATTCGAATCTTGCCGCCGAGGTGCATCAGGAAAGTACGGTCGGAAACATGCACGACTTCCAGGACATCCATCTTGCGTAATTCTTGGATGATGACGTCGCCATGCTCCTGGTCACGAACATTGATCGTAATGTCGCGGATGATGTGATTCTTTCCGACTCCGGCAATATCAATCGCGCCGATATCTCCGCCCAGATCGCCGATGATCGACGTAACCCTTCCCAGAGTGCCCGGAGCATTGTTGATCTTCATGCGCATGGTAATGCTGTAACTTGCACTTGGCTTTGCGAGTGTCATTATGGCTTCCTTTTGTGAAGATGGACGTTCGGGCATAGCCTATTTATTGAGTGGCAAACAGTTCGCCGTCATGCGCCGCTGGCCGCATGATTCCCTCATAGCCGCATTCTTAAAGTGCGATGGCTTTTTGAACCCCCACGGCCTTTTTCGATTGCGTCTTTATACTTCAGGTTGAAAGAAGGAAGAAGAACTGTCCTACTGAGCGGTCGCATGTCCCGGCAAGCGGTTCAATTGCGGGACTGAGTGGCAGGGTTCTCGGCGGTCGGCAAGGTCGCCGATCAGTCGGCAGGGGCTGGCTATGATCCGAAATACCGCCAAATCAATCCATTGCGGACGAACTATGCTACTCAGGTTTCTGTGAAATTCCGTGCCCGCCAATCTCGACCTGTACTAACATGGAGCGTAAAGGGCTTTTACCATCAAGGCATCTTCGTGAACCGAAAGCTGTGAAATTGTGAAACAAAGGAGTACCTCGTGAGCCTTGGAAGCAAGGCGACAGGAGTGCTTGCGGCCATTGTCTCAACCGTGCTCATCATCGCAAGCTTCTTTTTGCTGCATTATCAAGGAGAGTCGCTCAAGCACATGATTCTTGAGGGCTTGGATGGGCAAGCAAAGCTCGCTGCCCAGGGCATAGAATCCTTCATCAATCGAGGCCTCAGGGATTCCAACGTGATCTCTACCACGATGCCGGTCGAAAGTCTCCGGCGAGGCCGGCTTGATGTAGTGGAATCCCATCTCAAACTGATGTTCGAGACTCTTCCTGAATTTCAGGATGGAATTTTTATCCTCGATACGAAGGGGAAGTTTTTAGTTGATTATCCTCCCCACCCGGAGCTACGCGGCCGGAACTTTGCCTTTCGAGAATATTTTCAACGTACCCTGCAAGAGGGCAAGGGTGTTGTCAGCAATCCTTACCGATCCACTCGATCAGGATTGCCGGTGCTTACGTTTTCCGCGCCTGTGCGGGATGCGTCTGGGCAGGTGATTGCCGTCCTGGGCTGCCAGTCGGATCTTCTTTCCCATGACGCTTTAGGCGGGTACAGCAAACAGAAGTTCGGAAAAACGGGCTACTTGTACGCATTCGACAGGTCAAGGCTCCTGGTTCTGCACCCGGATGACAAACGACTCCTCACCGATGTTGAGGCCGGAAAAAACAAAATATTGGAAGCAGCGCTCGTAGGATTCCAGGGAGGAGGCGAGACCGTCAATTCCGTGGGCGTACCGATGCTGCTCTCTGTCCAGCAAATTCCAAACATGGAATGGATTGTTGCGGTACAGGTAACGCAGGAGGAGGCCTACGCGCCGGTCGCGGAGGCTCGCCGCATTCTGATCGGTATCTCTGCGGCTGCGATCATGCTCACCCTGGCGCTTGGCGCCATCACGATCCGGCACATAACGAAGCCCCTTCAGCAATTGGAGGGTGTCGCCTCACAGATTAGTTCAGAACTTGAAGGCACCGAAATGAAAGGGGCTTACGACCTTGATAGTTCGGTTCTCGATGGCCTCAGGCTGATACGCTCCGATGACGAGATCGGCAGGCTTGCGGCCTCCTTCTCGCGTCTCGCCACAAAACTACATGTGGCTTTCGGTTCCTTACAGCGCTCGGCCGAGGATTGGCACCGTACATTTCATGCAGTAAATGAGGCATTGGTGACGTTGGATACGCATGGCCGAATCGTCAGGATGAATAAAACGGCGGAAGACTGGTTCGGAACTTCAATCAAGGAGAGTCAGGGGCAGTGCGGGTTTGGCGTGATCTGCGGCACCACAACGCCTCCGGAACGTTGGCCGGACATTGCGTCTCTCAAAGAGCATCAACAGGTCCGATGGTCTCAAGGCTTGGAGAAGCCGCGGGGCTTTTTTGAATTCACTGTGACACCGCTTCTCAGCTCTGATGGCTCGACCGGTGCAGTCCTGATCGTCGACGATATAACGCAGAGAGTTGAGTCGGAAGGACACAGCCGAGAAATTGCAAGGGCCTTTCAGATTGCTTCGCGAACGTTGACCTTGCTGGTGAATGGGCTCAACGAAGAAACCTATTCCGAGGTGGCGAAAATCATCTATGAGGAAACAGGCGTAGGGGCAGTGGCAATCACCGATACTGAGACAGTAAGGGCTTTTATCGGGTTCGGGGCGGACCACCACATCCCTGGCGACTCGATCTCTTCAGCTTTAACGCGGCTTGCCATCCACGAAAACCGGGTGGTTTTCGCAGATGGCATGCGCGAACATTACCGGTGTGATGTTTCAGATGACTGTCCCTTGGGTTCCGTGCTGGTAGTTCCTCTCTGTATTGACAAGGATGTGATTGGCGCAATCAAGCTGTATGAGCCGAAGGATAAGTTGTTCCTGAATATGAATAAGAGCCTTGGAGAGGGGATCACTCGCCTGCTCTCGAGCCAGCTTCTTCTTTCCCGCTATGAGCAGCAAAAGAATATGCTGGTGATGTCCGAGTTGAAGCTGATTCAGGCCCAGGTCAATCCGCACTTTCTTTTTAATACTCTCAACACGATCATCGCTATCATCCGCAACGATGCAAACCGCGCGCGAGAGCTGCTGATCGACCTGTCTAATTTCTTCCGCAAGAATCTGAAGCGAAGTGGAGATCTCTCGACTCTGGAGGAAGAACTCGAGCACGTGAACTCTTACCTTAGGATCGAAAAGGCGCGTTTCGAGAGCCGGTTGATGGTGGAGATGGTAATCGACCCCGCACTTTTAAAGATGAGAATACCGACATTTACTTTGCAGCCGCTAATCGAGAACGCGATCAAGCATGGAATTTCCCAGATGCTTAGCCAAGGTGTTGTCAAAGTCAGCGCCTATCGAAAGGACAGTTTCGCCATTATCGAAATTGAGGATAACGCCGGCACTTTTGATGAAGAGAAGCAGGCTAAAGACGGGCTAGGAATCAGGCTTGTCGATAAGCGGATTAAAAACCTTCTTGGGGACGACTTTGGCACCACCGTGTATTGTGTGGAGGATGAGATGACGCGGGTAACGATCCGTATGCCAATGCAGGAACACTGGGTATGATTCGCGCCCTGATTGTTGACGACGAGGTCCATGCTCGTGAGGAACTGAAATCTCTTCTGCAGGAGACCGGCGAGTTTGCCGTCGTCGGAGCGTGCTCCAACGTTCTCGATGCGCTCAGGGAAATCCGTCAGGAAGCGCCCGAAGTTTTGTTCCTCGATGTTCAGATGCCCTCAGTCAGCGGATTTGAGCTTTTGAGCATGATTGATCCGGACATGATGCCCAGCATAGTATTTGTCACTGCTTACGACGAATACGCGGTCAAAGCTTTCGAGGAAGATGCACTCGACTACCTGGTCAAACCGGTGGAAAAGGAACGGCTGGCGAAGACGGTAAGAAAACTCAAGGAGAACCTGACCAGGGGAGACCACCCGGTTTACACAGCGCCGGAAATCCGGAACATTCCCTGCGTCATGACGAACCGTATTAAACTGATCGGCACCTCCGAAGTGGATTTCGTTCGATCGGACCCAGCGGGTGTTTACGTCGTTTGCGCAAAAGGGGAGTTTTTTACCGAGCTGACCTTGAAAGTACTGGAGGATAAGACAAATCTGGTTCGGTGCCATAAGCAGTATCTGGTGAACTTAGATCGCGTGGACGAAATTGTTCTTCAAGAAAACCTGCTGGCAGAAATCAAGATGAAGTCCGGTTTGGCGGTTCCAGTCAGCCGGAGATTTCTGAAAAAACTCAAAGAGACACTGGGAATTTAGACGGATTCGCTGGGAGATGGAAACCGAAAGTAGCCTGTGCGTTCCACCCCATCGAGAGTCTATCCTCTCGTGACATTTTACCGTGCTACGACCGTACTAAAAGCAAAACGCCTTTGGAAGTTATTGATTCCAAAGGCGATAAAATATTTGGTGCCGAAGAAGGGACTCGAACCCCCACACCCTTGCGAGTACATGGACCTGAACCATGCGCGTCTGCCAATTCCGCCACTTCGGCACGGTGAAAAAGAGGCACTGAACGCCACCATGACCTTGCCAGTCATGCCCTTTGTTCACTTGGCTTGCAAATGGATTGTAACATACAGGTCTGCTTTGTCGAATCGACGGCGATGGAGACGCTTTGGCCACGAAAGTCACTCCAGGTCACGCGCTGCGCCATGCCCCGGAAATCTTTGTCTCGCCTGATACTGAAAGGCGCGGTTGCGGGTATTTTCGCTTCGGTCTTTGCATAAACATCGAATTGCGGTCTATATTCTTGCTATTCGGTTGCAACCGGCGGAGTTCTTTTCTGCGCCAAGTCGCAACATGGGGCAAGCAGCAGAGACGCTCAATTGACTGCTGCAATGCCCCTACCTGCGCTCGCCGTCCAAAGGCCGAGTGCGAAAGAATTCAGAGGTGCCAGATGGCTGAGCCAGTTTCCGATAGCGCGCCAAAAATTCCTTTGCCGATCAGCAAGGAACTCCGTACGCTTGCCCATGACCTTAGCAATTCTATCGAGACCATCATGCAGGCTACGTACCTGCTCAATCAGGTCAAGATCGATGAGGCCGACCGGAAATGGCTGACTTTGATTGATCAGGCCACCCGCGACGCCGCCAAGATCAATCGCCAGATCCGTGAGCTGCTGCGCTCGCAGAGCCAGGAAGAGTAAAAACCGCATCGCCTTCTGTGTGCAGGAAAATCTCAGATCGGTTCAGGAGACACTCCGATGTCCGCATTTGAAGATCTTCGCTACGAGAAGAGGGATCAAATTTCGTTCATTACCATTGCCCGCCCGGCGGTGCTCAATGCGCTCAACGGCCATTGCGTGCAGGAGCTTGGCCGCGCTATGCAATCGGTACAGGATGACATCGATGTGCGTGTCGCAATTCTTACCGGCGAAGGGGAAAAGGCCTTTGTGGCCGGAGCTGACATCAATGAATTGGCCGTTCTCGAGGCAGTGGAAGCCGAGGCGATCTCGCAACGCACGCAGGCCGTCTTTTCTCTGATTGAAAACTGCGGCAAGCCCGTTATCGCCGCGGTGAATGGCTTTGCCCTGGGAGGCGGCTGTGAACTTGCCCTAGCCTGTGCAATACGCATCGCGTCGGAGAATGCCCGCTTTGGCCAGCCGGAGATCAAACTCGGGCTCATTCCTGGTTTTGGCGGAACACAGCGCCTGCCTCGCCTGGTGGGCAAGGGCCGCGCTCTGCAAATGCTCCTTACCGGCGAGATGATCGGCGCCGAGGAGGCCTTCCGCATCGGCCTGGTCAACGCGGTGCTGCCCGCCCCCGAATTGCTGCCGCACGCCGAAGCTCTCGCCAAAAAAATGATCGCCAACGCGCCGCTTGCTGCGCGCTACTGCATGGACGCCGTGAACAATGGGCTGAGCATGACGCTCAAAGCCGGGCTCGCCTATGAAGCTGCGCTGTTTGGCCTCTGCTTCTCCACGGCAGATAAAAACGAGGGCACCCACGCCTTCCTTGAAAAGCGCGCCCCGCAGTTCAAGGGGCTCTGAGCTGCATTCGCCCAAGCGGGACTGCCCCCGTTCGAAGGTCGAGCCGGTGGCGGGCCTGACTTCGAAGGCGATTTAGCCTCCCGCCTGTGGTACAAAAGAGGATGTGATCCGCTCATTCCATCGCCTCATGCTGCCTGCCTCCGACGAAGACTATCGTTCGCTGGAGGAGTTTTTTTCTGCCCTCGGCTTCGCCCCCGGCGAGAACTGGACTGGCCGCCGCTCGAAGGGGCGGAAGTTTGAGGCCTTCGAGTCCGGCGTTGAACTTGCCAGCGGCGAGGGCATGCCCGATGCCGAACTGGTCGTCGAGGTCGACAATGCCGACATAGTTGCCGAAGCCGCCCGCGCCAAAGGCTTCACCTTTGTCTCCGACATCGCCGATTGCGACTGGGGCGCGCGTCTGTTCGTGCTGCAGATTCCCGCCGGCTTTGGCAATCTCGCCGTCTTCAGCTACAACGAGAACTGGCGGCAGCCCACCAAGGAATCGGAGCTGGATTCTACCGGGATGAAGTTTGCGATCGTGGTCTCGCGCTTCAACGCGTTTATTACGGAACGCCTGCTCGCCGGAGCCACCGATGCATTGCGTCGCACCGGAGCGCTCGCCGGCGACATTGAGATCGTTCGCGTTCCGGGAGCTTTCGAGCTTCCTGCGGCGGCAAAGATGCTTGCAGAAACCGGCAAGTACGATGCCCTGGCCGCCATCGGCTGCCTGCTGCGCGGAGACACGGCGCACTACGATGTTATCGTCAATGAAGTCACCCGCGGCATCGGACAAGCAACGCTTGAGACCGGCGTTCCCATCGGCTTCGGCGTGCTCACCTGCGAGAGCTTGGAGCAGGCCATCGACCGCGCCGGACTGAAGATGGGCAACAAGGGGTTTGAGGCCGCTCTCGCCGCACTGGAACTGGCCGCACTGAAACGCACGCTTCAGCAGAAGTAAAAGCAGAAAAAGGAATCATCGGTATAAACATGGGTACACGACGCAAATCACGCGAGTTGGCGCTGCAGATGCTGTTCCAGGCCGACATGGGCAAACAGTCGATCGAGCACGTCAAGAAAACTTTCTGGGCTGAGCGCCGCGACCTGGAAGATAGCGTCCGCAACTTCGCCGATGACATCTTCAGGGTTGCCATGGAGCGCTACGACGAAATCGGCCAACTGCTGGAGGGGCACACCGAGCACTGGCGCCTGGAGCGCATGGCGGCCGTCGATCGCAACATTCTGCGCGCCGGAGTCGCCGAATTCCTCGGCTTCCCCAAGACCCCGCGCCCGGTCATCATCAATGAAGCGCTGGAGATCGCGCGCCGCTTCTCCACGCCGGAGTCGGTGCAGTTCATCAACGGCGTGCTGGATTCGGTTGCCCGCCAACTCGAACCGCAGCCCTCGGTCAAACACAAGTAATAGGTCGGCGGCTGCTCAACAACACACCAATCTCAAAAGAGCGTTGCGGGTTGTCATTGAATTTTCATCGCGCGGTGTTACAGTTCACTTCCTAGGCCATGTGCCTCCTTACTATGCGCAAACCTCTTCTTGCTTTGTCGATCATTGCTGCGGCTGTGCTGCTGCCGACGCTTGCCCCTGGCTGGGGCAGTGTGGGACACGTAACCATCAACCAAACGGCCGCGGAGAAAATTCCGGCAGATATGCCGCAGTTTCTCAAAGCTGCATCGGGGCATATCGCGTGGCTGGGGCCGGAGCCGGATCGCTGGCGCTCCGATCTGGAGAAGCCGCTGAGTGAGGCGCAAGCTCCGGACCACGAGATTAACCTTGAGGACGTGGACTGGCTCAAGCCTCTGCCGCCGGACCGTTACCGCTTCATCCAGGCGGTGTATGAGTACCGCGCACAGCATCCTGAGGCGGGCGTGCCGCCGCCGGAGAGAATCGGCTTTCAGCCCTACATCACCATCGAGGTCTTCGACCGCTTGAAGGTGGCGTTCCGCGAGTATCGCTATGCCAAGGCCGAGGGACGTTCGACCGGCGACGCCGAAGCCAATGCGATCTTCTATGCGGGCTGGCTCGGGCACTACGTCGGCGACGGCTCCAACCCGATGCACACCTCGATTCAATACAACGGCTGGGTGGGGCCGAATCCCAAGGGCTACACCACCGCGCACGACGTTCATTCGAAGATGGAGACGGGGTTTGTGAACGCCAACCCAGAGGTCACGCACATCGCGGATCTGATGCATGCGCCAAGGCATCTCGATCATCCTTTTGAGGACTACGTCGCCTACCTGCGCGAGTCTCGGTCGAAGATCGAGCAGGCGTATGCATTCGAGAAGGTGTGCGGCTTTGATGGCAAAGGCACGCGGGAGTCGCGCGAGTTCATCCGCCAACAGCTTGGCCGTGGCTCGCAGATGCTGCTGAACCTGTGGTACACGGCATGGATCGATTCGGCAAAGGAGCCCGAGCCCTGGCACGGCGATAGACACGAGCCTCGCGGCTGCAACGCGGGCGACGACAGCAGGACGGCTCTCGCCGCCAACAACAGCAGAGCCAGGGAATAACCGGAATGCCTGAGCTGAGCGCAGAGCGATTACTGGCAGCGGCGCAGAGGGCCAGCGAGCGGGCCTATGCGCCCTTCAGCGGCTTCTGCGTGGGCGCGGCGATTCTGACCCAGAGCGGCGAAATCTTCACCGGTTGCAACGTGGAGAACTCATCCTATGGCCTCACCAACTGTGCCGAGCGCACCGCGATTTTCACCGCGGTTGCGGCCGGAGCCCTGAGCGCCGAACACGCTCTGGTTGCGGTCGCGGTAGTGCACCGCGAGGGTGCGCCGTGCTCGCCCTGCGGAGCTTGCAGACAGGTGATCTTCGAGTTCGGCCCAGAGGCGATCGTACTTTATCGCGTGCAAGGCGGCGAGATCGCGCAGGCGACAGCGCGAGAGCTGCTTCCGGATGGCTTCCGGCTGCGCTGAGCTGCCGGACATCTCTTCCTGACTCCTACTTCCAGAATAGCAATTCGCAGAGGCAATCCCCTCACTTGGGGGAGAACTGAATGTGTCGTTCATTGAGTGAGTTACGAACGTTGTGGAAGGTTCTTGGCTTGACAGTGTTTGCTCGGACAGGAAAGTTAATCGATTGCGAAAGCAGTGTACCCCCTCCCCCCTATATTTCCGGCTAAAAATTTGAAAACAGGAGAGTTGGAGCGAGGTTTCAAAGTTTCATTGAAGTTCCCCCTAATTTCAGAATAGCAAGATTGCGGGGTGAAACCGTCAGTTGGGGTAAAACTCTATGCTGTTTGGAATCAGGTGGTTGGGCGCAAATGGAAAGAAAATTCGCTTGACAGGGTGCAAAATGGGGGCGGTTTCGGTGAGGAAATGCGCGATTTCTGGGCGAAAAGAGTCTTTCCGGGGGCGTTTCGGAGTCGGTGATTTTGGGATGATTGCATCCATTGTGGTGCAATGTTCGGAAAACGATTGATGAAGGGGTTAGTCGTTGCAGGGGCGCGGGTTACTGTCATGCCAATCGTTCCGAGGAAATGAGTTGCTGGCACTTGTTCCGATCGAAATGTATCGCCCGACCGCCGTTCCGCCGCCGTGGTTCCGATCTGGGATAGTGAGCTACAAGGCCTGTAGGCAACAGGTATCCGCACCAAAGCGCGGTCGTCCCACTGGACGAGGCTTTGGATTGCGGTTAGGATTCCAGCTCACCTACATGTTCGATTTCAGCAAACGTCTACGTCGCCGCCGTGTCTCCATCTCTCATCAGGACGGCCACCTTGCCATTACAATTCAGCGAGATAACCAACATCTTCTGAACTTACTGATACTCATCTTTCTTACTTTCTGCTTTGCATGTATGTGCATGGGTTTGATTTCAGCGCTCTGCCGCGTCAGGTCGCTGACAGATTGGCTATGGTTGTTGCCATTTGCTGGATTCCTCCTCTGGTATGCCTACGGGTGTCGGTTTGCGCTGTGGGGAAGTTTTGGCGTGGAAGAGGTCGTTGTCAGCCAAGGAACCCTGCACTGGCATCGGAAAGCTTTGTGGTGGAAACGCAACTTTGAAGCTGCCGAATCTGAAATCACGAACGTGATCTCCAAGACGCCGTGGATTGGTTCCAACCATGTTGAGTTCGTATACAGGGGGCGCAGCTACAGCATCGGTGACATGATTCTGCGTGACGAGGCGGCTGAAGTCGCGGACGCGCTTCGCAATGCCCTAGGGCCACACTGACGTGCCCTACCGAGAAGACGTGCGCCCCGTTCTGCTCGTTAGCTGAAGGATAATCGCCAAGTATCCAACAATCCCGATACGAAAACCGTGACAAGGACAACGTCAACAGCCCCACATTCGCCAACTGCGGGCGGATGTGGGCCACCCGCGCAACTTAGGAATAGTCATTTTATTGCTGAGCGCCATCGCGTGTGGCGCTCTTTTTCGCGAGTGGCATAGCCCAATCAAGCTTTCCATAGCTTGACGTGGGCAGCTTCCTGTTAGAACTTGCTTTCGAAGTCGGCGAGGCGACGTTCGAGGCGCCATTGCTCGCGCGCTTTTTCGCTCGAGTTCAGGAATTTGGTGCAGGCGGCATTGGGGACGGTTGCGGGGCGCTCGGCGGCGCACTCGCGGACGGGGGAGAATTTGCGAGGGTCGCTCCAGAGGCTGGCTCCGGGGAGAAAAGAGTGCTCGAGGCTGGTGCGCGCCATCTTCTTCAGGGTGGCGTAGTCGAGTCCCTGGTCGGTGACGGCGCGCTCGTATTCCTGCGTCATCTCGGAGCGGGAGACGCCCTCGTCGTCGGTTGCCAGGGCCACCGGGACGCCGGCCTTCAAGTACATTGCCAAGGGGTGCTGGCGTCCGCGCACGCCGAGGATCTCATCATTCGAGGTGAGGCAGATCTCGACCATGATGTTGCGGCGTACCATGGTGGCCAGAAGTTCGTGCGGATGCTCTTCGTACATCACGTCGACGCCGTGGCCGATGCGCTCGGCCTTGCCCTCCTCGATTGACTCGCGGATGTGGGAGCGCAGGCCGTCGGGCGGCACGAGGCCGGGGGCGAGCTCTCCCGCGTGCAGTGTGATATGCACGTCCGGGTACACGCTCTTTAGATAATTCAGCATCATCATGTGGAGGTAGAAATCACGCATGGGCACGTACCAGTCTTCGGGCTGTACGAGGTTGAGGGCGACGACGCGCGGATCGCGGCTGGCCAACTCGAAACCCATCAGCATCTGGGCGAAGACCTGTGCGGGCTTGGCGGCGCGCGCCACGGCGTAGATGTAGCGGACGTGTACCGAGCAGGGTCCGGCTTGCGCTTCTGGCTGACTGGCGCAGTGGAGATGGTCGTTCTTGCCTCGTTCCATCGCGTCCAGGTTCTTGCGCGCTTCCTCCACGCCGGCGGCAAAGTCAGCCTCCAAAAACTTGCGGCGCATGGCAGCGAAGTCGGGATCGTAACCCAGCTTGGCTCCGAGGGCCGAGGCGCGGCCCTGGTCAGGAGAGATCATCAGTTCCAGGTACTGCACGTTGCCGTCGGCGGCGCGCTGGGTGACCTCGGCGAGTATTTGCGACAGATGGGCTTGGGTGGCGAGGTGGAACTTGGCGAAGGCCTCGAAGAAATGATCGTGACCGTTGGTATCAGGGGTGATGTCGCGCATCGACCAAGCATCGATGGCCTGGCGGTATAGCTCGGGATCGCTGAGGGCCTGACGTGCCTCGGACTGGGTGGGCTGGCAGGGAGGCTGCGCGAGGGCGAGCGATTGGCGGTCGATGCACAGGCCGGACTCCTCGGCAAACTGGATCAGGCTCTCGGCGTAAACGGCCCCGGTGATGTGGTTGTGCAGGTCTCCACCCTTGGGCATCTGCTTTAGCAGGGCGTAGAGTGCGCCAAGGTTGCCGCCGCGCGCCTCGTTGAGAGCTTTTTCTGTGCGCGCCTCCGGCGATGCTTCGGGCTGTTGCTGTTGCTGCTGCTCCTTGGCAATTTGCTGAGCTGCGGTGGCCGGACGCGCCGGAGAGTTTTTGAAGGTCTGGATCTGCAACCCAAAGGCACTGATCGCAAGAACTGCGACAAGGACAATGGACGACGTTGCCGCGCTGCACCGGCGCATGGCTTCCTCCAGGGCGGACATGGGCCCTTGTAAGTGGAACCCAGCCATCATATCGTGAAAAAGGCTGAAAGCAATTCCGGCTGCATTGGCTTGCAACTTTTGCCGGGAGCATCTACCATCCATTTTTCCATTGAAGGTATCGCGGTTTTTGGGAGCGACGCATTGTGCCGGAGCTAAGAGTACTTTTCTCGCGTGAACAGATTGCTTGCCGTGTGGCTGAGCTGGGGCGGCAGATATCCGAGGATTTTGCCGGAGAATCCGTGGTCCTGGTGGGCGTGCTGAAGGGCGCGGCAATTTTTCTGAGCGATCTGGCACGCCATATCGAGCTGGACTCTACCTTCGACTTCATCTCCGTCTCGAGTTATGGCAACCAGAGGCAGAACAGCGGCGAGGTCAGATTGCTGAAGGACGTCGATCAGTCGATGGAGGGCAAGAATGTCATTCTGGTCGAGGACATTCTCGACACCGGATTGACCATGTGTTATCTGAAAGAAGTGATTCTGGCACATCATCCCAAGGCGTTCAGGATTGCAATTCTGCTGGACAAGAAGTGCCGCCGAGAGCAGCCGATCGAAGCCAATTATGTGGGGTATGAGATTCCGGACGAGTTTGTTGTGGGATACGGAATGGACTATGCCGAACGTTATCGCAACCTTCCTGATATTTGCGTGATTCCGTAGTGACGGGAGGCTGGCTTCGCCGTACACTGAGTCCCGCCAATTTAATTTTGCAGGCAGGCCGCGGGGCGGCCGAAGCAGGTAATTGATGTCGCATACGATGAATTTGAATCCTGCCGCGGAGACCATTCGCAACGATTGGCGACTGGCGGCGAAGCTCATTGACCATACCTTGTTGAGTCCGGAGGCCACGCGCGGGCAGGTAGCAAAGCTCTGCCACGAGGCCCTGGAATACGGCTTCTACGCCGTGATGGTGAACCCTTCCAACATTGCACAGTGCAAGGCTGAGCTGCGCGGAAGCGCAGTGGTGACCGGTACCGTGATCGGCTTTCCGCTGGGCGCGAGCACCTGCAGGGCCAAGCTGGCCGAGGCCAGCGAATCACTTCGTCTGGGAGCCACCGAGTTGGACATGGTGATCAATATCGGCGCCCTGAAGAGCGGCGACCGGAACCTGGTGCAGATGGAGATGCAGTCGCTGGCGCGCCTCTGCCACGGCTGCGGCGCGCTGCTCAAGGCGATCATAGAAACCGCGCTGTTGAGCACGGAGGAAAAGATTCTGGCCTGCCAGTTGGCGTCGGCGGCAGAGGTGGATTTTGTAAAGACCTCGACCGGCTTTTCCATCGCCGGGGCGACCGCCGACGATGTGGCGCTGATGCGCGGCGTGGTGGGCCACAAGATTGGAGTGAAAGCGGCGGGCGGAATTCGCACGGCCGCCGCGCTGCTGAGCATGGTGGACGCCGGAGCCACTCGCGTGGGCGCCAGCGCCAGTGTGGGCATTGTGAGAGAGCTGGGCGCGAAGTAAAAAAGCGAACAAAGAATTCTGCTTTGCGCGGAACGGCGCGTGGGATAAGCTCGACTCGTCAGGAACTCTCCGCTGTGAACCTCAACCGTTGGGGCGCGCTCCTCAGCCCGTCCGAAGGAATGGCCTCTGATGCTTTTTGTTGAGCTCATCCGCAAGAAGCGCGATGGCGGAGAACTGTCTCGCGATGAAATTGAATTCATCGTCTCCGGTTATACGCGCAACGAAATTCCCGATTATCAGATGTCGGCGTTTTTGATGGCTGCAGTGCTTCGCGGGCTGTGCCGTGCGGAGACCGCTGCGCTTACCAGCGCGATGCTCCGCTCGGGCAAGGTGCTGGATTTTTCGGCAATTACAGGGAGCAAGGTGGATAAGCACTCCACCGGCGGCGTAGGCGACAAGACCTCGCTCATCCTTGCGCCGGTGTTGGCCGCGGGCGGGGTGAAGGTGCCGATGATCAGCGGGCGCGGACTGGGGCATACCGGCGGCACGCTGGATAAACTCGAGGCAATTCCGGGCTTTCATGTTCACCTGGAACTCGACGAGTTTCGCCGCATTCTCGGCAAAGTTGGTTGCGCAATGATCGGACAGACCGAAGAGCTTGCTCCGGCCGACAAAAAGCTCTACGCGCTGCGCGACGTTACGGGGACGGTTGAGAGCCCATCGCTGATCTGCGCCTCGATTATGAGCAAGAAGCTGGCCGAGGGAATCGACGGGCTGGTGCTCGATGTGAAGACCGGCTCGGGTGCATTCATGAAAGAGGCCAAGGACAGCGAGTTGCTGGCACGGTTGATGGTGGAGACCGGCGAATGCATGGGAAAGAAGATGGTCGCGCTGATCACGGATATGGATCAGCCGCTGGGGCGCTGCATCGGCAATGCGCTGGAGGTTGTGGAGTGCGTCGAGGTTCTGCGCGGGCGTTTTGCGGGCTCGGAAGATCTGGTCGAAGTTACGGTTGAACTCTGCGGCTGGATGTTCGTTTTGGGCGGCCGCACGGCCAGTGTGGAGGAGGGACGCGCGCTGGCGCTGGAGATCATTCAGAGCGGCGAGGCGCTGCAAAAGTTTCGCGAACTGGTGTGCGAGCAGGGCGGCGACGTGCGAAGCGTTGACGATTTCGCGCGGCTTCCGCGCGCTGCGCGCCAGCAGGACATACAGGCCACTGCGAGCGGTTATGTTTCTGCGATCGAATGCGAGCGCATGGGAATGGCCGGAGTGATGCTGGGCGGCGGCAGAGCGACGAAGGACGACGCGATCGATGCCGCGGTTGGAATTGTGCTGCACAAGAAGGTGGGCGAGGCGGTGTCCGCGGGCGAGGCGCTGTGCACGGTTCATTACAATTCCGCGGAGCGCTTTGCCGATGCGAGGCCAATCATCGCCGCAGCTTACTCTATCGGCGCGCAGAGGCCGCAGGCACGCAAGTTGATCCAGAAGGTGATTCAGGGCAGGTCTGTTTTGGGCGAGTCCGCGCGGGCTTGAAAGAGGGAAGGAATGGGACGATTCACCGGAGTGCTGGGGCTGGCGTTGATGCTAGCCGCTGCATGGCTTTTTTCCACCAACCGCAGGGCCATCCGCTGGCGAATGGTGGGCACCGGAATCGGGTTGCAGGTGCTTTTTGCCATTCTGGTGACCAAGGTGCGGCTGGGACAACTGGCGATCGCAAAGGCGGGAGAGGGCGCCAAGCGGTTGCTGGCCTGCTCCTTCGCGGGCTCGCGTTTTGTATTCGGAGAGGCGGGGGCGCAGCACTCCAGTTTGGGCTTTATCTTCGCGTTTCAGGTTTTGCCGGCCATCATCTTCGTCGCAGCTTTTTTCTCCATTCTGTACTACTTCGGCGTGATGCAGGTTCTGATTCGCATGGTCGCCGGGGTGATGGAGAGAATGATGGGAGCGAGTGGAGCGGAGTCGCTTAGCGTGGCAGCCTCGATTGTGATGGGCCAGACCGAAGCCCCGCTCACGATTCGCCCATTTCTTCCGCGACTGACGCAATCCGAACTGATGGTGGTGATGACGGCGGGGATGGCGCACGTCTCCGGCAGCATGATGGCCGCCTACATTGCCAACGGCGCGGCGCCAGAGCATCTGCTGGCCGCGGTCATTATGACCGCGCCGGGAACCCTCACGGTGGCCAAGATGCTGGTTCCCGAGACCGAAGTACCGGAGACTGCGACTGGAGCCAGATTGCCGAAAGAGGAGCGCGCCAGCAACGTGCTGGAGGCGGCGGCCAAAGGGACCAGCGACGGCCTGGTGCTGGCGCTGAACGTGGCCGCCATGCTGATCTCGTTTCTTTCCATCATCTTCCTCATCAACTCAGTTTTAGGCGGCACACACAATTTTCTTGCGGCACATGGGTTGCCTCGGTTTCCGGCGAGCCTGGAAAAAATTTTCGGCGTACTCCTCGCCCCTGTGGCCTATATCATTGGAGTCCCGTGGCATGATTGCACTGCGATCGGGAACTTACTGGGAACGCGCATGGTTTTGAATGAGCTGGTGGCATTTACGATGCTCGGGACAGCAGAAGGCGGCGCTCGATCCGCGCTCGTTTACCATTGCGACCTTTGCGCTCTGCGGCTTTGCGAACTTTGCTTCCATCGGAATTCAGATTGGCGGGCTGGGCGCATTGGCACCGTCGCGCCGCGGCGACCTCGCCCGGCTTGGCTTTAAAGCGATGATCGCCGGAACCATGGCGAACCTGATGTCGGCTTGCATTGTGGGAGTTCTGTTATGAGTTCACACGCAGATGTAAAGCACATGGCAATGGATGAGTTCACACGGGCCGAATCTGCGGCGCTGGTGATTCGGATGCAGCTTTCGCAGAAGCCGTACCTGAGAGTGCCTGAAATCGCGGTTGTGCTGGGCTCCGGGCTGGGCGCCTTTGCGGAGGAGTTGAAAGATTCCGTCGCCATTCCTTATACCGACATTCCAAATTTTCCACGCTCCACGGCCGTTGGACATGCCGGACGCCTGGTGATTGGAAAGATCGGTGAGCTCACGGTTGCCGCTATGCAGGGGCGGGTTCACCAGTATGAGGGTTACAGCAGCCGCGAAGCTGCTTTTCCGGTGCGCGTGCTGGGCCGGTTGGGGGTAAGGAGCCTGGTGCTGACCAACGCGGCGGGAGGGATCAACTCCGCGTACGCCAGGGGCGCGCTGGTTCTGCTCGGCGATCACATCAATCTGCAGTGCAACAACCCGCTCAACGGGCCAAACGACGAGCGCTTCGGCCCGCGCTTTCCGGATATGACCGAGGCCTATAGCCGCGACTATCGCCGTCTGGCGCAGGAGGCGGCAGGGGAACTTGGCATTGATCTAAAAGAAGGCGTGTACGCCGCGCTGGCCGGCCCCAGTTATGAGACTCCCGCCGAGATTCGCTACCTGCGCACAATTGGCGCCGATCTGGTCGGCATGTCCACTGTGCCGGAGGTGATTGTGGCGCGCCACATGGGGATCAGTGTTTTGGCGATCGCTTGCGTAACGAATATGGCCGCGGGACTTTCCGAGGGTGCGATCAATCACGAGGAAGTGTTGCAGACCGGGGAGAGCGTGCGCGGAACCTTGCTGGCGTTGCTGACGGCGGTTCTTCCGAGGATAGCGGCGCAGGGAAGGTGAGGCGTGCGGCGTTCGATTCATGAACGCGCAGGCTATAGCGAAAATCGATTACTGGTTGAAAAGCTTGAGACGGCGCGGGAGACTTGGAAGGGACGGGGATTCTTCGCTTCGCTCAGAATGACACCTCTCAAAAGACAACCCTTGTCAGAATGACACCGCTCAAAATTAGGATGACACCTCACAAAATGAATCAGGAGAGGTCGTACTTCTTCATCATGTGGCGGAAGCTCCGGTAGCTGAGTTTGAGGATTTCAGCGGCCCGGGTTTGGACGCCATTGGAGCGGCGCAGGGCCGACTGAAGGAGACTCTTCTCCACGTCGGCGATATAGCGTTCAAGGTCGATGCCGTCGGCAGGAAGGAATACACCGTGTGCACCGTTGCCGGCTACGGTGGCGGGGATGGCGCTGTGGTGAGAGTTGGGCAACTCGACGTTGAGTTCTTCGCCGGAGGACATGGCCACGGCGCGCTCGATGGTGTTTTCAAGGACTCGCACGTTGCCGGGCCAATAGTAGCTCCGCATGATGTGGAGGCTCGCGGGTGAGAGGCGTACCACGTTCTTGCCCATCTGTACGGCAAACTTTTTGAGGAAATGATTGGCGAGGAGGATGATGTCGTCGCCACGGTCGCGGAGCGGAGGCACCTCGACGGGGATGACGCTGAGACGGTAGTAAAGGTCTTCGCGAAAGAGGCCATCCTGTATCTGCTGGAGAAGATTTCTGTTGGTGGCGGCGATGATGCGGACATCGACGGGGGTCTCCTGGCCGCCGCCCACGGGACGAATGCAGCGCTCTTGCAGGACTCGCAGAAGCTTGACCTGCATGGGGAGCGTGGTTTCACCGATCTCATCGAGGAAGATGGTGCCGCCGTTGGAGAGTTCGAAGAGGCCGCGCTTGTTTGCGCTCGCCCCGGTGAAGGCTCCCTTCACATAGCCGAAGAGTTCGCTCTCCAAGAGAGTTTCGGGGAAGGCTCCACAGTTGATGCTGACGAAGGGCTCACTGCAACGCGGCGAGCAGGTGTGGATGGCGCGAGCAACCAGCTCCTTGCCGGTGCCGCTCTCGCCACTGACTATGACAGTGCTGTTGGTGGTGGCGATGGTGCGGATGGTTTGCTTGAGGCGGCACATGGGATCGCTCTCGCCGATGAGATTGTCGAGCGAGTTGTGCTGCGCGGCATCACGCTTAAGGGCGGCGTTCTGCTTACGGAGCTGAGTGCGGTCGATGGCCAGCTTGACGGCGTTCTTGACATCTTCGTGCAGGTTGGGACTCTTGCGGATGTAGTAGAACGCTCCGGTGTTGACGGCCTCGATGATGTTTTCAGTGTCATCGACGGCGGTGATGATAATGACCGAGGTGTCTGGCGAGACCCGTCGCGAGTGCTGGAGCACCTCCATGCCGGTGATGTGGGGCATGCGCACGTCGGTAACAACAACGTCGTAGAGTGCGGAGTCAATTTTACGCAAAGCCTCCTCGCCGGAGGTCACCGTCTCCACGCGGTGTCCCTGGTTCTGAAGCTTGATCTGCAACATCTGGCAGATGGAGCGCTCATCATCACAGACCAGGATGTGTCCCATGTTTACCTGCTTTCGTCGCCACGGCTGATGGGGCGGGAGTTGGAGATCTGCGGCAGCGATGCAGCCGGAACGGCGGGGAGTTCAGAGATCGACTGACGGAAGAGCAATGTGAATTCGCTTCCCTTGCCGGGCTGGGAGTGGACGTTGATGTGAGCTCCGTGGGCCTGGATGATGCGGTAGACGATGGCGAGGCCGAGGCCGGTTCCACCCTCAAAGCCGGACTGAAAGGGCTCGAAAATCTTTTCAATGAGCTGCGGCGAGATGCCGGCTCCGGTATCTCGAAAACGAATGCGCCAATAGCCCTCAAACTGGTCGAGCATCACGGTGAGCACTCCGCCGCCGGACATGGCGCGGATGGCATTGCTGGAAAGGTTCCAGAAAACCTGCTTGAGTTTGTCGCCGTCGCCTTCGACCATGGCCACGGGATGAGAGAAGTTGCGCTCGATGGTGATGGCGGAGGAGTGGTTTTCCTGGCAGGGTCAGCGTGTCAGCAAGAAGCTGGCAGAGATCGACGCGCGCGCTCTGAAACTTGCGGTCTCGCGAGTAGGCGAGGAAATCCGAGATGATGGCATCAAGGCGCTCGGATTCGCGGGTGACGATGCCGACGAGAGCGCGCTGATCGTCGGTGAGAGCAGCGATGCCGGAGAGCATCTTGACCGAACCGGCGATGGACGAGAGCGGATTGCGAATCTCATGGGCGATGCCGGAGGCCAGCCGTCCGACGGCTGCGAGGCGGTCACGGAGACGGAGCTCGCGTTCGAGGTGGCGAATCTCGGTAAGGTCGGTGAAAGTGTAGATGTAGCCGATGGTCTTGCCCTCAGAGCCGAGGAGGGCGCTGCAGCCGACTCCGATCAGCTTTTCAACGCCGCTGGGGGTGTGGGCGCGAACCTCGATACGCGGTGCGTTGGGTTTGGGAAGGGGGTCGGAGAAGAGCTCCTGCACACTGTGGCCGACAAGGTCCTGGAGTCCGCGGCCGAGTAAATGTTTGGCGGCGGGATTGACCAGTTTGATGGTGCCGGCCAGATCGGAGGTGATCAGTCCGCTGGAGATGGAGCGCACGATGATCTCATGCAGGAACTGAAGGTTCTCCAACTCAAATGTTTTGTCCTTCAAGGCAACATCTGCCTGGCGCATGCGGTTCGCCAGCTTGTTGGCAAGGTAGGCGATGGCAAGGTAGGCGAAGAGGTTGATGACGATGACCGCCTGTAGCGACTTGAGGTCAGGACGAGTGATGGAGTAGGAGCGAATCACTTCGAAGTACGAGAGCTCAAGGATTCCGCCCAACAGGACGAAAGACAATCCGGCGGTGAGATAGGCCCACGCTTCCGACACCAGGGTACTGGCGACGATGATGATGATGGGATAGAGGAAGTTGAAGGAGGTATCGATGCCGCCGGTGATATAGATGACGGCGGTGGCGAAGAACAGGTCGGCCATGACCTGCAGCTTGGACTGGATTCGCCAGTCATGCTCGCGGAAGGTGAAGAGAAACAGATGGAGCGCAGCGACCGCATACCATGCCAGGATGACCATCACAAACAGACGCCGGTTGACGTTGGTGGCGGTGAGACTGACGATGGCAAGCTCGATTGCGAGCAGGATCGTGATGATAATAATGCGGACCTTGACCAACCACTGCAACCAGATCCGCTCAATTGCTCCCGCAGCCATCCGACGTCCTTTCTAGCCCGAGAGTTTGGAGATCATTGAGAACAACGGCATGTAGAGCGAGATGACGATTCCGCCGACGGCGACGCCGAGGAAGCTGATCAACATCGGCTCCATCAGAGCGAGCATGTCCTTGGTAGCCGAATCGACTTCATCTTCGTAGAAGTCGGCAATCTTCTGGAGCATGTTGTCCATGGCGCCGGTGGCTTCGCCGACGCCGATCATCTGGGTGACCATGCTTGGAAAGACGCCGCACTCGCGTAAGGGATCGACGATGGTGCGGCCCTCTTCGATGGACTTGCGCACGGCCATAAGAGCACGCTCAAGAACGGCATTGCCGGCGGTGCGGGCGGTGATCGAAAGACCGTCGAGAATCGGCACGCCAGAGGCGATGAGGGTTCCCAGGGTGCGGGTGAAGCGGGCGACGGCAATCTTGCGTAGCACCTGGCCAAAGACGGGGAGGCCGAGCAGCGCCTTGTCGGTATAGAACAGGCCTTGCGGCGTCTTGCGGATGAACTTGAGGCCGACGACGATCACTCCGAGGGTAAGAAAGATGAGCCACCAGAAGTTGCTGACGAAATCCGAAAGGTTAATCACAAACTGGGTGGAGGCGGGCAGAGTCACGCCGAGGCCGACGAAAAGGTTGGCGAAGATGGGTACGACAAACTTGAGCAGCGCGCCGACCACGAGCAAGGCAATGACGATGACGGAGACCGGATAGACCAGGGCAGACTTGACCGCAGCCCTCATCTTGACGGATTTTTCGATGTACTGGGAGATGCGCTGGAGGATGGTGTCCAGAATACCGCCGGTTTCGCCAGCTTCAATCATGTTGGTGGTGAGATCGTCGAAGATCTTGGGATAGGCACGCAGGGCGTTGGCCAGAGACGAGCCGCCTTCAACCGAAGTGCGGACGCCGAGCAGGGACTTCTTGAAAAGCGGGTTCAGCTGGTTGTTGGCAAGAATTTCCAGACACTGCACCAGGGGAAGGCCGGCATCGATCATGACCGAGAACTGGCGGAAGAAAACGGCCAGTTCCTTGGCCTTGACCGAGCCGCCGATCTGCATACTGAAGCCGGCTCCAGAGCCCTTCTCCTTGATTACGTTTGCCTGAATTCGCTCGCGCGCCAGCGCGGCGCGGAGGACCTGTTTGTTTTCAGCGGCGCGCTCGCCCTGTACCTTTTCACCCGCAGCGTTGCTTCCTTGATATGTAAAGACCGGCATTGTGCCCTCTCTGCTTGCCTGGCTTAGTTATTTGCGCGCAGCCATACTGCTGCCCGATTTGGCATTGTTCAGCGCGCGATTAATCATTTCCTGAAGTTCATCGGGGTTGGAGGAGCGCAACAGCGCCGTCTCGATGGTAATCAACTTCTGCATGTACAGCGTCATCAATGACTGATTGAAGGTCTGCATTCCATACTTATCCTGGCCGGACTGCATGGAGGAGTAGATCTGATGGATCTTGTCCTCGCGGATCAGGTTACGAACGGCCGGATTGGGGACGAGAATCTCCATGGCCATGGCTCGGCCCTGACCACCGGCCTTGGGCAACAGCGCCTGACAGAGCACACCCTCGAGCACGAGCGACAACTGTGCGCGAATCTGCGGCTGTTGATGCGCCGGGAAGACGTCGATGACGCGGTTGATGGTGGAGGAGGCGGAGTTGGTGTGCAGGGTTCCAAAGGTCAAGTGACCGGTTTCGGCGATGCGCAGGGCGGACTCGATGGTTTCCAGATCGCGCATTTCGCCGATGAGCACGACGTCGGGATCTTCGCGGAGCGCGGCGCGGAGAGCAGCGGTGAAGCTCTTGGTGTCCTGGTGAATCTCGCGCTGGTTGACGAGACAGTTCTTGTGCGGATGCACGAACTCGATGGGATCTTCAATGGTGATGATGTGCTCGTGGCGCTCGCTGTTGATCTTATCCAGCATGGCCGCCAGGGTGGTGGACTTGCCGGAGCCGGTAGGACCGGTGACCAGGATGAGTCCGCGCGGACGGTCGCACAACTTGGCGACCACAGGGGGAAGATTGAGCTGGGCGAAGCTCTTGATCTCGAAGGGAATTACGCGGAAGACTGCTGCCACGGCTCCGCGCTGATTGAAGATGTTGGCACGGAAGCGGGCCATGCCCTTGAGTCCGAAGGAGAAATCGAGCTCGAGATCCTCTTCGAAGTGGTGCTTCTGAGCATCGGCCATGACCGAGTAGGCCAGCTGCTTGGTGTCGGCGGGTCCCAGGGGCGGCATGTCCAACGGCTGCAAATGGCCGTGAACGCGAACCTGCGGCGGCGAATTGGTGGTGATGTGAAGATCGCTGCCGTTTAATTCGAGCAGCTTCTTCAACAGATCGCTCAGGGTTACCGCCATTCCATCTCCTTACAAACGAGGCGCGCCGAAAAAATCGCCGCCGTGTTTTATTTCACAGTTTCGCGCATAACTTCTTCCATGCTCGTCTGGCCGAGCATGATTTTGCGGAGACCACTGCGGCGCAGCGTGATCATGCCATTCTCGACGGCCTTCTTCTTCAATTCGAGCGACGAGGCTCCGATGAGGATCAATTCGCGGAGGGTGTCATCGACTTCCATGACCTCGTACAAAGCGGTACGGCCTTTGTACCCGGTGTTCTTGCACTTTTCGCAGCCGCGGCCCTTCATCACTTTGACGGTGCGGGCTTCCTGCTGGGTGAATCCGGCCTGGAGAAGCGTCTTTTCTGGAACCTCGACCGGCTGTGCGCAGCCGGCGCAGACGCGGCGAATGAGGCGCTGAGCGACGATCAAATGGACGGAGGTTGCGACCAGAAAGGGCTCGATGCCCATGTTCATAAGCCGGGAGACGGTCTCCGGCGCGCCGTTGGTGTGGAGCGTGCTCAGCACGAGGTGGCCGGTAAGCGCAGCCTTGATGGCGATTTCGGCGGTTTCAAAGTCACGGATTTCGCCGACGAGAATAATGTTGGGATCCTGGCGCAGGAAGGAGCGCAGGGCGGCGGCAAAGTTGAGGCCGATCTGCTCCTTCATCTGAACCTGGTTGACTCCCTGCAACTGAAACTCGACTGGGTCTTCTGCGGTCATGATGTTGGTGTCTGGCTTATTCAGCAGAGAGATGGCCGAGTACAGGGTGTTGGTTTTGCCGGAGCCGGTGGGGCCGGTGACCAGCACCATTCCGAAGGGTTTCAGGATGGCCGCTTGAAATTTCTCCAGCGACTCGGGCTCGAAGCCGAGCTGGGTCATATCCAGGCGGAGATTGTCCTTATCGAGCAAGCGCATTACGATCTTTTCGCCCCAGAGGGTGGGCAGGGTGCTGACACGCCAATCGAGCTGGCGCCGGCGTCCGTTGATCCTCATGCGGATCATGATGCGGCCATCCTGCGGAAGCCGCTTTTCGCTGATGTCGAGGCGGGCGAGAATCTTAATGCGGGAGATGATGGCGTCGCGCAATTTGAGCGGAGGCTTCATCAGCTCCTGAAGAATGCCGTCAACGCGAAGGCGGACGCGGTATTCCTTTTCGTAGGGCTCCAGATGAACGTCGCTGGCTCCGGCCTTGACGGCTTCGGCAAGAACCACATTGACCAACCGGACGATGGGCTGCCCCTCGGCAGCCGCTTCCAGATCAGCGAGCGAAACCTCTTCGTCTCCGCCTCCGTCGTCGTCTTCGGCATCGAAATCGTCGGCAAAGGCCCCGAGCGCCTGGGTTATGTCCTCGCCGCCATCGTTGCTTGAGCCTGGCTCGGGGATGTTGTAGGCGTATTCGATGGCTTCCAGAATGGCGGCTTCATCGCCCTTGAGGGGTTCGATGTCAAAGCCGGTGATGAACTTCAGGTCGTCGCGAGCACGATAGTTGCCCGGGTCCACCATGGCGACCTGCAGTGAGGTGCCAACCCGCCCGAGCGCCAGAACCTTGTACTTCCGCGCAAGGTCGATCGCAACCAGTTTGACGATCTTTGGATCGATGGCATAGTTTGCAGGATCGAACGCCGCGATTTGTGGGCCCTTCGGTGTGCTCGACAAGTCCATCCTCAATTCAGACATTTCATTGGCGTATGCCGGATCGGCACACCTCCAGGGAAGCGGCTACGCAGAAAACGAGGCGAGACGCAAGCTTTGCCCGGAGCAGTAAATGCAGAGTAGCAGTTTGACATTAATTGTCAATCAATAGGAAACGGGAGAGACATGACCAAGGGACTACACCCGAACGAGCGGGAGAGCGGGATGTTCGCTACACTTCGAAGACGAGGGGAGATGAGGACAACGGACTCACAATCGGAGAGGATTCGGGAGCTCTTCCGTACTCTGGAAGCGGCTATGGGAGCGCAGCACTGGTGGCCTGCGGAGTCGGCGTTTGAGGTGGTGGCCGGGGCGTATCTTACCCAGAACACGGCCTGGACGAATGTGGAACGCGCGATCGAAAATCTGCGCCGGGCTGGGGTGCTCTCGGTTTCGGGAATCCGCCAGACGCCGCTGGAAGAGCTGGAGCAATTGGTTCGTCCGGCCGGGTACTTCCGGCAGAAGGCGGCGCGGTTGAAGCGCTTTGTCGCGCATCTGGACGCAAACTATCTCGGATCGCTTGAGGCGATGTTCGCCCGTCCGGTGGCGGTGCTACGGGAGGAGTTGCTGGGGCTGCCGGGCATTGGCCCAGAGACTGCCGATTCGATCCTGCTGTATGCGGCAAGCAGCGAAGTGTTTGTGGTGGACAGCTATACGCGACGCATCTTTCAACGCCATGAGCTGGCGGGGGTAGAGGCGCGGTATGACGAGATACGGCTGAAGGTTGAATGGGCGCTGTCCGGCGACATCGGCACGGGAGACGCCCAGTTAAACGGCGCGACACTCAAGGCAACCCAGAAGGCAGCAAACGAGGCGCAATACGAAGAGGCTCGGGGCGAAGCTGCGAGCGTTGAAGAGGCGCGGGAGGGTCGTACTACCCCACCCTCCGCCCAAAAACGAGGCGGAAGGGTAGGGCACCCAGTCGGGGTGCCCGTAGCTCATTTGCCGTCGGTGGCCTCGGCTATGGAACGCAGCGAACTTTCGCGGCGCTACAACGAGTTCCATGCCCTCATGGTGCAGACGGCAAAACATTATTGCGTGAAGGGGACGCCGAGGTGCGAGAAGTGCCCTGCGCGGAAGCTGCTGCCGCGGGGCGGCGGATCTTGACGACCAGGTCTTGGTTGAGAGCAACATTCGTTGAGAACAACATCGAAACGGTACACGTTCAAAACGGGAAAGCTTTCCTCATCGAATTCATGGATTATTTGCGACGGGATCTGCTGCGATTCATCCTACTACTTGGAAAATACCGACCTCCTGCCGTCAAAAGAGGATAGGAGAGTGCGATGCCAGCGAAACGGATCTTATTCGTCGATGATGAATACAATCTCCGGCTTACTCTTCCACAAATTCTGAGGATGCACGGATTTGAGGTTTGCGCGGCGGCCACGGTTGCACAGGCCCTCACCGAAATCACTACCCATCCCTATGACATTCTGATCTCCGATCTCAACATCGGGGAAGCAGGCGACGGCTTCACCGTGGTCAGCGCAATGCGGCGGACGCAACCGGAGTGCGTCAGTATCATTCTGACCGGCTACCCGGCCTTCGGGTGTGCGTTGGCGGCGATCGAGAGTCAGGTGGATGATTACATGGTCAAACCAGCCCGGGTCTCGCGTCTGGTCGGCCTGATCCAGGAAAAAATGCAGAACCGGCGCCTGCGCCGCCCAGTGCAGCCGATGCGCCTGTCGGAGCTGCTGCGCGAGACGGTGCCTGAGATTCGGGAGAACACACTGGCGAGGATGAAGGCACACCCGGTCCTTAGCTCAATCCCCATGAGCGATGAGGCGCGTACGGTCTTCCTCCCAAGGATCGTTAGTGAGGCCGCAGAACATATGGATTCGACGGGGCCGGACGAGCCGATGAATTTGGATATGGAAGCAGGCCGTGAGCATGGCTTACAACGATTGTCGGCCTGCTACACGATCTCCATGCTGGTGCTGGATTCGGCGATCCTGGAGGCGGTGATCTTTGACCTGGTCCAGGAGCGCCTGCTGGTTCTGGACATCAGCAACCTGGTGCTCGATCTGAAGCGCTTCAGCCTCGCATTACAGGTTCATGTAGAGCATTCGGTACAGGCCTTTTGCGATGGGGCCGGAACGGTTGCGCGGCATGGGACGGCCTAGGTAGGGCGCGTACTGGTTCGTGGGATCGCGAGTGCATGTTGCGATTACACGGATTTTTGTGTCTTTCCTGCACTTAGGCGCGGCACCTGCACTAGAATCGGTGTGGGATTGCATTGAATACACCGGCTCCAACCCGCTCACGACGCCGCAAACTGCTCCTGCTTGGCGCTGCCATTGCGCTGCTGGTTTTTATTATCTTTTCGCAGGCAGCGTTCAATCTGCAATTTCTGCGGCCGGATTCACTGGTGCAGACGTTTGTCTTCGCGGCGCTTTCGGCGCTGATCTTCATGGCGCTGGTGGCGCTGATCTTCGTGCTGCTGCGCACTCTGCTGAAGCTCTATCTGGAGCGGCAGGCGGGGACGGTGGGATCGCACTTCCGGAGCAGGATGGTGCTGGGCGCGCTGATGCTCTCGTTCGGGCCGGTGATCGCCATGTTCCTGTTTTCCTACGGGCTGATGAACCGGTCGATCGACAAGTGGTTCTCGCAGCCGGTTGAGCAGGTACACGGGCGCAGCGCGGCAGTGACCGACCTGCTGAGCAGCTACGCGGGACAGAATGCGCTGGCCGAAGCGCGGGCGATTGCGACCGACCGGGAGGCAGTGAAGGCCTTTCGCACGGGCAAGTTTGGTTCGCTGATGGAGGAGTTCCGCGCGCATGAGATTACGTTGCAGGGCGGCTTTGTGCTGGCGTTTTACAAGGGGCAGTTCGAGGCCAGCTACGGGGCTCCGCTGCCGTGGAGCGTTCTGCGCTCGGCGGCTCCGAGCCTGGAGAACCTGCAGAGCAAGCCGCGCCAGTTCACGCTGAATAATCGCGAATACATGCTGGGAACGGCTCCGGTGAAAGATTTGGGCCATGTGGCGGTGGCTCTGCCGCTGCCGGAAAAATACAGCGATGCGCTACGTCAACTGGATCAGAGCGAACGACGATACCAGGAGCTGCGGCGTAACAACAAGTTGATCCGGCAGACCTACATGCAGGCTCTGCTGCTGATTACGCTGCTGGTGCTGTTTGGTACCACCTGGTCGGCACTGGCGTTGAGCAAGATGGTGACGCGTCCGGTGACGGCGCTGGCGGCGGGGACGCAGGCCATTTCGGAGGGAAAGCTGGATTACCGCGTGGAGGTGAGCGCGGGTGACGAGCTGGGACAACTCGTTGAGTCATTCAACAGCATGGCGGCCGAGCTGGAGAGCAATCGCAGCCAGTTGCAGGAGGCCAACGTTCGGCTGGAAGAGCGCAGGCTGCAGATGGAGACGATCCTGGAGAGTATTCCCTCGGGCGTGCTCTCGATGGACGGGGCGGGACAGGTGTCGCGGGTGAACGCAGCGCTGATAAGGATGTTCCAGCCGCCGGGAGTAACGCAGCCCGGGGCGCAGAACGGGCTCCGGCTGACCGACCTGTTCCCAGCCGACAGAGCGCCGGAGGTGGCCGAAGCTATACGGCGGCTGACGCGCAAGGCAGACCGCATGGGCACCACGAGCTTACAGATGGAGATTCCGAACGGGGGGACGGCGCTGGAGGTGGGGGTGACGGTGGCTTCGATGATCGGCTCGCAACGGCGGCTGGGTTACGTGATCGTTTTTGAGGATCTGAGCGATCTTCTGAAGGCGGAGAAGCAGGCCGCCTGGCGGGAAGTTGCACGCCGGGTTGCGCACGAGATCAAGAATCCGCTGACCCCGATTGCGCTCTCGGCCGAGCGCATCAAGCGGCACATCGAGCGCGGAACGCGCGGGGAAGGCATGTCGCGGGCGATCATCGAGCGCTGCGCGGACACGATCAGCGGCGCAGTGCAGACGGTGCGCGGACTGGTAGACGAGTTCGCGACCCTGGCGCGCTTCCCGCAGTCGCAGCCACGGGCGGCGGAGCTGAACCACATTATTCTGTCTGCGATGGCGCTGTTTGAAGGACGGCTTGGGGGAGTGACGGTACAGATGGAGTTGGCCAACGACCTGCCCTGCGTAATGGCCGATCCGGAGGCGATCAAAAGAGTGGTGGCGAACCTGGTGGACAACGCGGCGGAGAGCCTGAAGGACTCGATGGTACGCGAGATTCGCATCAGCACAACCCTGCTGGAGACGCGCGACACCGTGGAGATCGAGGTGTCCGACACGGGCGAGGGCGTGACGGCCGAGACAAAAGAAAAACTGTTCCTGCCATATTTTTCAACCAAGGCGCGAGGCACGGGACTGGGGCTGGCGATTGTGGCGCGGATTCTGGAAGAGCACGGCGGCACGATACGGGTGGAGAAGAACGATCCTGTTGGCACGCGCTTTGTGGTTGAACTGCCGGTGGCCGGCGGCGGCGAGCCGGGACAGACGCAGGCGGCCGAGACACGCGAAAAAGCTTGATGCGGAGGAAAGGTGAACGATGACCCACATCCTTGTGGTAGACGACGAGCCCGGCATTCGCGAGACGCTGGGCGGAATTCTGGAGGACGAGGGCTATCGCGTGACTCCCGCGGAAGATGGCGAGAGCGGGCTGATCCTGCTTCGCGATCAGCACTTTGACGTGGTGCTTCTGGACATCTGGCTGCCGCAGATGGATGGGCTAGAGGTGCTGCAACAGGTGAAGGATCTGGAGGACCGGCCCGAGGTGGTGATGATCTCCGGACACGGCACGGTGGAGACCGCGGTGCGGGCAACCAAACTGGGAGCTTACGACTTTTTGGAAAAGCCGCTGTCGCTGGAGAAGACCCTGATCGTGGTGAAGAACGCCGCCGAGGCGCGGCGGCTGCGTTCGGAGAACCAGGAGCTGAAGCGGCAGGCTTCGCACGCGGAGATTGTGGGCAACAGCATTCCGATGAAGGCACTGCGGCAGCAGATTGGGCTGATGGCGGCGACCAATGGACGAGTGCTGATCTACGGTGAGAGCGGCACGGGCAAGGAACTTGTGGCGCGCGCCATCCATGCCCAGAGCCTGCGCAAGGACGAGATGTTCGTGGAGGTAAACTGCGCGGCGATCCCCGAAGACCTGATCGAGAGCGAACTGTTTGGGTATTGCCGGGGTGCGTTTCCGGGAGCCGATTGCGAGAAGGAAGGCAAGCTTCGCAAAGCCGATGGCGGGACGCTCTTTCTGGACGAAGTGGGCGATATGAGCCTGAAGACCCAGTCGAAGGTTCTGCGGATGCTCGACGAGGGGCGCTTTGCTCCGGTTGGGATGGAGGAGCCGGTGACGGTGGATGTGCGGGTGATTGCGGCGACCAACAAGGATCTGGAAGAAGAGATCGGGCGCGGCAATTTCCGCGAGGATTTGTTTTACCGGCTGAACGTGGTTCCCTTCGTGGTGCCTCCGCTACGCGAGCGGAAGGAAGATATCGCGGTGCTGGCGCGGCATTTTCTAAAGGAGTTCTCCAGCCAGTACAGCCGCCGGACTAAGGAGATTACCGACGAGGGTTTGGAGGTTCTGGCGCGCTACTCATGGCCGGGAAATGTGCGCGAGTTGCGCAACGTGATCGAACGAATCGTGATTATGAATCCCACGGTGCAACGGTTGGAGCGCAAGCATCTGCCGTCGGTGCTCTATCGCGAGGGAAGCAGGCGGTCGCTGGGAGACTTTACGACCTTGCACCAGGCGCGCGCGGCCTATGAACGCGATTACATCCTGAAGAAGCTGGACGAGAACAACGGGAACGTGAGCCGCACGGCAGAGGTGCTGGGGCTGGAACGAAGCCATCTGTACCGCAAGATGAAGACCCTGGGCATCGCGGTAAAAGAGTAGCTTCAGACGATAAGCGAAATACAGAGCGAAATACAGGCGTGAAATACGTTCCTGCGTGCGACAGGATTCATGGCGCAGGAGGCTGCGCACTCCGGGGAGTGTGTTGCATTTTGGCGGGCACGAGGGCTTCGAGTTTACGGATGACCTTAAGCGTGTCGCTTAGAACTGTTTTTCCGATCTCGGTTTCGAACTCGGCCTGCAACTTGTCAAAGGCACGAATGACACGCAGGGCACATTTTTTGCCGGGCGGCTTCAAGGCAAGAAAATAGGACCGGGCGTCCATGGGGTCGATCATTCTCTGCAAAAGCCCCTTTGCTTCCAGGGAAGAGACGCAATGGCTGACGTTGCCTCGAGTGGTGCCAAAGGTCTCGGCCAATTGAGACGGCTTGGTGAGCTCCTGCTCATCGAAGAAGATTGCAGCCAGCACGAGACCCTCCAGAAAACCGAGCCCGTCGGATGCAAGCGCGTGAGCGGCTAGCGAGTCAAAGCGGCGGGCCGCACGGTTGATGGTGAACATCGGGCTTTCGTGGAGGAAGGCATTGATGCGCATCCTTCCATTGTACATAATTGAACGATTTAATTATCCAAGACAATATGAAACCATGATTGCGGGACCGCGCAGGGCGGGGGAGAATGGGCGAGAGTCGGAATTAGCAATTCAGAAGCACTCCAACGCAAGCGGAAATATCGGCAAAGGGCCCGTCCTATTGTGGCGTGTTTGGGTTCTCCGGTCCGCCTTCGCGCATGTAAATCCATCATTTACGGGGCCGCTCCGCTGCACGAGAGAGTCCTGGAAGAAGGTATCCATGAGAAATATTTTCTTTATTTTTGTATTGAGCTGCGCGGCTTTGGCGCAGAGTACTCCGGAGCAGCAGCCTGCTGATGCCGGCAAGCTGCCGACGCGGCAAGAGCAGGTGGTGGTGACGGGCACCTATGGCCCGGTGCCGCTGGAGGAGACCGACCGCAGCGTAGACGTAATCGATGTCGGGCAATCGACGTCAGAGTACCGCAGCTTCCTGGACGCGATGGAGCAGGATTCCTCGCTCGACGTGCAGCAGCGGGTTCCGGGAAGCGAGGCAGATCTTTCGATCCGCGGCACGACCTTCGAAGAAACATCGATACTTGTGAATGGACTGCGGCTGAGCGACGTGCAGACCGGACACAATAACCTGGACATTCCCTTCCCGTTCGAGTCAGTGCAGCGGATTGAAGTGCTGAAGGGCGCGGGTTCGACGCTGTATGGGTCGGACGCGATGGGCGGCGTCGTGAACTTCATTACGGCTGTGCCGGAGACGAGCGAGATTCGCCTGGGCGCGGGAGTCGGCAACTTTGGAACGAATCAGCAGAACGGAGCGCTGACCCTGGCTCGCAAGCGCTTCAGTGAAGAGTTGACGTTTGTGCGCGAGCTTTCGACGGGCTTCATTCCGGATCGCGATTACCGCAACCTGGCGATCGCCTCAGAGAGCCGGATCAATACTGCGCTCGGGGCCAGCGATGTGCTGTTGGGAATCAGCGACCGTCCGTACGGCGCAGCCGGATTCTATGGAGTCCCTCCCACGATCCCAAGCTGGGAGCGCGACAAAGGCTGGCTGGCCGCGTGGACGCAGCCGATTGGAACGCAGACGAGTGCAGACGTTTGCCTACCTGCGGCGCACCGATGAGTACGTTTACATCAAAGACCTTCCGTCGATCTATGAGAACAACCACGCCATGGAGGATTACCAGGCGGCGCTGCGCAGGTTTGAGAAGATCGGCCAGGACATGCGCGTCTACTACGGCGTGGACGGACTGCGCGAGCACATCGACAGCAACAACCTGGGAATCCACACAAGGGATCAAGGCGGCGTGTATGCGAGCTTCGACGCGCTGGCTCTGAAGCGTTTCTCGTTCAATGCGGGAGTGCGCGAGGAACTGTACACGGCCGGCAACCAGGTCTTCAGCCCGTCGGTCTCGGGCGCCTACTGGGTGAGCAGCCGGATCAAGCTGCGGGCTTCCGTGTCGCACGCGTTCCGTTTGCCGGACTTCACAGAGCTGTACTATATCGCTCCGGGAACTCTTGGCAATCCGAAGCTGAAAGCTGAAACCTCATGGAGCTATGAGGGCGGAGTTCAGGCGCTGCTCGGCCACGGGATGATTGTGGATGCAGACGTATTCCATCACCATGATCAGGATGTGATCGACTATGCGCTCTCCGCGTCTGCCGCACCGGGCACCCCGGCTGTGGCGGAGAACCTGCAGACACTCAGCTTCACGGGTGCGGAAGTTTCGCTGCGCGGCCAACTGCCCCACCGGCAACGCTTCGAGCTGAGCTACACCGGAATCTATGGCTCCGCGGCACCGCTGCCTAATGTGATCTACCGTTACGTCTTCAATTATCCGGTGAACGAAGGCGTGGCGACGTGGTGGAGCAGGCTTCCGGGCGGCGAGGAATCGCGATTCCGTGTAATGGCCGTGCAGAGGTACCAGACCGCGACAAATCCACAACAGGGGACTTATCCGCTGGTGGATTGGACGGTGGGGCGGCAGTTCCAATACCTGAAGCCCTACCTGCAGTTGACCAACCTCACCAACACCAAGTATTACGACTTACTTACCGTCAACGCGACCGGAGCGCCGGTTGGACTGGCGATGCCTGGACGAGGATTTATCGCCGGGATGGAAGTGCGGTGGAAGGAAAAATAGGGCGGCGAAACGATGCCATGCAGCGCGGGCATTACTTTGGTCGGTGACCTGCGATCGAGGTGAGAATTCTGTTGTACGATACAGGTTCAACCAACGTTTAATATCCAATGAATGGCACGATCTTCGGCATTTTTCCAAAGGAGCGCAGGATGTACACGACAGTGCGACGGTATGACGGCGTAACCAATTTACAGGAGGCAATGAAGCGGGTTCAGGAAAGTTTTGTGCCATTCATCTCAGGACTGCCCGGGTTCATCGAGTACCATTGGGTTGATGTTGGCCAGGGATCGATGCTTTCCATCAGTGTTTTCGATACTCTTCCGAATGCAATCGATGGGAATCAGAAGGCGGTGGGCTGGGTAAGAAAAAACCTGGATTCGGTTCTGACGCAAAATCCACGGGTTGAAAGCGGCAAGGTCGTGGCCCACAAGAATATGAACCGGGCGAGCCATCGATCGTAAGAACACCGCAACACCAAGTCACACCCAGTCTCGAACCGAAAAGATCAATGGAAACTAACATGTGAAGCGGGGCAGCGACATGCTGCCCCGAAACTTTGCTCCCATCAACTCACGCTCCAGTTTATGCGCAGTTATGGATGCACCCGCGTCCTCCTGTTGCCCGTTTATGAATTAACACCCATAGCCGCTGCGACCACCTCATGAGCCGCGATGAGTTCCCGCCATTTCTGCGGAATCACAATTGAGCTTTTGGTTTCATAATTGAATGCAACCATCGTCGAATGGCAGTGTGCGGCGCGTTGGTTGGAGCTCTCGCTCCAAATCTCGGAGAGGAAATCGAAAGACTTATTGCCGATCCGCGTCACCCTGCAACCGATGGCAACGTGTTCCCGGTATTCGAGCGTGCGCTCATAGTTGACTTCGAGCTTGGCCAGAATGATGCCGTTCGCCCCGGTCAGTGATTCCCCGAGCACCTCGTCGAAGTAAACACATCGGGCGGTCTCTGCCCATACCACATAGGCAGCGTTGTTCACGTGCTGCAGCATATCAATATCGCAAAACGGAACACGAAAGCGAGTGATGCTGGTAAATTCGTCGAGTGCCAATCTCTTACCCCTCTGATCTTCGTTCTACCCGCTCTTTCGCGGGTGTGCAGACATGCAGCTCTGAAGCGAATAGACGATCGTTATTCTTTCAGCTTCAGTTTGTCCTTGTTTGCTTCCAGAAACTCGCGCAACTCCTGAGCCTTGTCCAGCAGGCGCGTCCACTGCTCGTAGTACAAGGTAACGGGAAAGCGGCCAAGCCCGTAGACGCTGACTCCTCCCTTGTCGCTCACTTTGAAGCTCATGGCGCCACCGCGTTGCTCTTTGGCCTTAAGCGCGGCAAGTTGTGCTTTCAGTTCTTCGTAAGTTGGTTCAGTCATTTTGGCTCCCAGAGTTGACAGTCTAATCCTTGTTCCGAATTCAGCCCACCTGTTTCCGCAGGACACTCGAGAGCTCGCGCGAACACTCTCGATTCGCGGGCGGCAGCGCCGCAGCTATCTTGCGGAGCGTTGGCTCACGCTTTTCATCTTACTAAGGTTGTTCCGAGCATCTGCATATCCCTGTGCGGCACTCCTGCGAAACCAGCGAACCGCTTCGGCGGCGTTCTTTGGGACACCTTTGCCGGTGGCATACGCCACGCCAAGGTTGTTCTGAGCCTGTGCGTTCCCCTGCTCGGAGGCACTACGATACCAGCGTGCAGCCTCGGCATCGTTCTTCGGAACACCTTCGCCATTCGTGTACATTACGCCAAGATGATTCTGAGCGTCTGCGTCTCCCTGCTCGGCGGCCTTGCGGTACCAGCGAACGGCTTCGGCTGCATTTTTTGAGACCCCGAGTCCAAACTGATATGTCAGGCCAAGGCTAAATTCAGCGCCCGCATTCCTCTGTTCGGCGGCTTTGCGATACCAATCGACCGCTTGCAACTCATCCTTCTGAACACCTTGCCCGGTCGCATACATCATTCCAAGGATGAACTGAGCCTTGGCGTATCCCTGATCGGCGGCTTTGCGGTACCAAAGCACAGCCTCGGCTTCATCCTTCGGAACACCTTGTCCACTGTCATACATCGAGCCGACATCGAACTGTGCCCCTGCGTTCCCCTGTTCAGCGGCGGCGCGGTACCAACGCAGAGCCTCTACATCATCCTTCGGAACACCATGTCCGGTGGCATACGCAGTGGCCAGGTTGAACTGCGCACCTGCATTCCCCTGCTCAGCGGCCTTGCGGTACCAGCGAACCGCTTCGGCTTCGTCCCTCGGGACACCTCGCCCACTCTCATAAATCTGGCCCAGGTTGCTCTGAGCGTTTGCGTTTCCCTGCTCGGCAGCTTTGCGGTACCAAGCCATCGCTTCCACTTCGTTCTTCGGTACGCCCTGGCCAATGTCATACATCGAGCCAAGTAAGAACTGTGCCTGTGCGTGCCCATGTTCGGCGGCCTGGCGATACCAGCGAACCGCTTCGGCTTCATTCTTCTCAACACCTTCACCGGTTGCATACATCAGCCCGATGTAGACCTGAGCGTGGGCATCTCCCTGCGCGGCTTGCTTAAGGAGTGCGGTAACGTCCACAGGAGCCGAGCGATTTGTAGCGGTTGCCTGAGCCATCGCTTGAGGAGCGATCGAGAGAACTAACAGCAGAGGCAAACAACACCCACGAAAACGGCCAGAGAAACGCATCGCAGCACCTCATGCGCACTTCTGCTTTGATGGTGTCACTCAACCAGCAGGTCAGGCAATATATATCATGATTCTCCGGGCATAGACGCTATCCACCCGGAGTACATCGGATTCAGGATTGCCCTTTCATCGTGCGGAGCGGTGGGTCCAGAAATCCGGTGGGTCGCGGTGGTTTCCGGCGAATGGCATCTCGCAGGTACGAACCGCTGGCCAGTCCGGTGACTGGCCAGCAGTTCATCTTCGATTCGGTGGGTACTGTTTCCCACATTCGCCAAATGCGGGCGGATGTGGGCCACCCGTTTCACGGGCGTTGAGCCGCGACTATTCGAGGCTCCTGGCCAGGCGTTGGGCTGTGTGCTCCACTTTGATCTTTGAACTGCGCTTGTCGAGACCGCCGCGGATCTGCATCACGCAGCCGGGGCAGTCGATGAGCAACAGCGGCGCACCCGCCTTCTCGATGTTCACCAGCTTGCGCTCGAGGATTGGCGCGGAAAGCTCCGGCAATCGGAGTGTGTAGGAGCCGCCCATGCCGCAGCACATGTCGGACTCCTGCATCTCCACCAATTCGTATCCGGCCTGCTGCATCAGCCGTCGCGGCTCCTGCTCGGCTCGCAAGGTGCGCTTGAGGTGGCAGGAGTCGTGATAGGTAAACTTCATCGCTTCGATGCCGGGCTTGAACTTCAGCCGGCCCTGCTCCACAAGCTGGCGGGCAAGGGTTGAGAAGTCCGTAACCTTTTCCGCAAGCCGTCGGGCGGCGGGCAACTCTGTGCTGCGTCCGACGGCCTCAAGGTTGGCGATGAAGTCCTGCTTGAGCGCAATCGTGCAGGTGGGGCAGGCGGAGACCACGTATTTCACATCTTCTAAAAGCAGCGCGCGAATGTTATCGGCGGCATTCTGCGCCGCCACTTCGTAGGCTCCGCTGTAGCGCGCAGGAGCGCCGCAACAGGTCTGCTCCTCGGGAAAGATCACCTCAATGCCTGCCTTGTTGAGCACCTCGACGACCGACTCGCCCATCTCCGGATAGGCGAAGTCCACCAGGCAGCCGCCGAAAAATGCGGCTTTCTCTGCGCACTTCGGCTGCTTGATTTTCTTCACGCGGTCGCGGAACGGTTCTTCGGCAATTGCCGGGAGCGAGCGGAACTCGGTCATGCCGCTGAGGAACATCGGAAGGTGACGGATGAAGCCCTGCTCGGCAAAAGGCTTCTGCCCGATCGACGCAGCGCGCAACATGGTGTGGAAGACGCGCCGGTTGTTGACGACCGAAAACATCGCCTTCTGCAGCATGGGCTGTCCCTGCTCAACTACAAGGCGACGGCGCAGCTCCAGGATGAGATCAGGAATATCGATCTTGCCAGGGCAGACCTCGGTGCAGTTGCCGCACTGGATGCAAAGGCTCTGGATCTCGCCGGATTCCTTCAACGCGTCAAACCACGCGGTGAGGATAGTGCCGATGCCGCCCGTGTAGACCTTGCCGAAGACGTGTCCGCCGACCAGGCGGAAGACCGGGCAGACGTTGAGGCACGAGGCGCAACGTACGCACTGCAGCGCCTGCTTGAAGCGCGGGTCGTGCGCCATCTCATTGCGCCGGTTGTCCATGAGGATGATGTGCAACTCTTTCGGCGTGCCGTCGGTGTTGGGCACGGGGCCGCTGATGATCGAGACGTAGCTGGTAAGCAGTTGCCCGGTGGCACTCTTCGGCAGAGCCGTGAGGATGGGCGCGATGTCCTGAAATTGTTCGATCAGTTTTTCCAGCCCGACAATCGCAACGTGAATGCGCGGCAAGGTTGTCACCAGACGCGCATTGCCTTCATTGGTAATGATGACGATGCTGCCGGTCTCGGCGACGGCGATGTTTGCGCCGGTGATGCCCATGTCAGCTTCGAGGAACTTCGGGCGCAGTTTGCCGCGCGCGAACTTCACCAGCTTCGGGATGTCGGGCTGCTGACCTTGCTCAACATTCGCGCTGAAAACATCGGCAACCTCCTCCTTGGTCATGTGAATGGCAGGCATGACCATGTGCGAGGGGCGCTGTCCGGCGAGTTGAATGATCCACTCGCCAAGGTCGGTCTCCTTTACGTCGATGCCGGCCTTTTCGAGATGCTCGTTGAGATGAATCTCCTCCGAGGCCATCGACTTCGACTTGACGACGCGGTTGACGCCGCGCTCCTGCGCGAGGCGGAGAATGTAGTCCTTGACGGCCTGCGGATCGCTGGTGCGGAAAACCTTGGTGCCGCGCGCCTCGGCAACGCTGGCAAATTGCTCTGCAAGTTCGTCGAAGTGCGTAGCGGCGGAGGACTTGATTGCAGCGATCTGGGTGCGCACCGCCTCGAAGTCGATGCCTTCATAGGCCTTGGCGCGGCTGCCTCGATAGGCTTCGGAGAACCTGCCCAGCGCTCCGGAAAGATTTGGATTGGCGAGTGCATCGAGAATGGACTGTTTGAATTCCTTGTTCATGCCGCTACCTCCAGATCGTCCACCAGAACAATGATCAGCCGCTCGGGACCGTGTACGCCGATGGTCAGCACGCGTTCGATATCGGCGGTGCGGCTGGGCCCGGTGATGAACGAAAGATAAGCGGAATCGCGCGGATCAACCCGGCTGAGCAGCGCGGGGAGGTCCGGCAAAATCGCCGCGCTTGAAACGAGAGCAATGTGCAACGGCGGCAGGGTGGAGACCAGGCGCTTGTCCACGGCATCTGCGCGCTGCACCAGCGTGCCGGTGTTGGCGAGCGCCCAATCCATCTGACTGATGCCGACTTTGGCCTCAGCCGCCAGCTCGCGCGTAACCACGAACGCGAGGCCCGGTACCGCGCTTTGGAGTTGCACCTTTGCTGCATCGCCGATCATTGGACTTTCAGCCCATACGGCACCTGAGTTGGGCTTGTCGTCTACACCCTCCTGGTGCAAGAGGCGGACGATCAACTCCATGGCTAACTCTTTGGTCGCAACTCTCTCAACCTGAGCACTGACGGCTTCAGCACGCGCTTTAAAAGATTCAAAGCTCGCGGATGACTCCATTACTGCGTTCATACTGCCCTCATCTCGGCGGACGGCCGAAGCCGTCCGCCGAATCACTGTTTCGAATGCATTGCGCCACGCGAAGAGACTGCGGCCAGCGTTTAGTGAACCACCAGCTGCGTGAATGGATAGACGTAGGCAATCATGAAGATGAAGGCACCAACCAGAGCCGCCAGCGCCAGTGAGTGCAGGAAGACGTAGCGCAGAATGTCGCCCTCATGTCCGTACCACTGGGTAGCGGTGGAAGCCACTACGATGCTTTGCGCGTCGATCATCTTGCCCATCACTCCGCCTGCGCTGTTGGCGGAGGCCATCAGCACAGGAGAGACGTTGACCTGTTGCGCGGTGATCTTCTGCAGGCTGCCAAAGAGCACGTTGGAAGAAGTGTCGGAACCGGTGAGGGCCACGCCCAGCCAGCCCAGCAGCGTGCCGAAGAATGGATAGAAGTGTCCTGTGCGGGCAAATGCCAATCCCATCGTGGCATCCAGCCCGGAGTAGCGTGTGAGCATGCCCACTCCAAGCATGGCTGCGATGGTCAGCAGTGAAAATCGCACTTTCACGATGGTGTTGAGGAAGATTGAAAATATCTTTCCCAGTCCCTGCCCCATGATCAGTCCAGAGAGGATGGCTGCGAGCAGAATTCCGGTTCCGGTCGCGCTTAACCAGTTCAGCCCGTATACCGCACCCTCCTTGGTCGGCTTCGGCACCACGGGTTGGACGCGCTCGACGAGATTGTGCAGAGTTGTTACCGGAAACTGCGGGTTGGTGATCTTGCTCGGCTTGGTAGCCCAGCTTGCGGTGGAGGGGAAGACCTTCTCCGGCGTGTTCATCCATAGTTTGCCGGTCTGCGTGCCCCACACGAAGACGATGATGCTGAGGACCGCCCACGGAATCCACGCCTGGGTGATCTCCTTGCGGGTGTAGCTCTGCTTCACCTCGCCGCGCGCGAGCGCCGCCGCCTCTTCTTCCTCTTGTCCGTCGAATTTCCAGACCTTCTTGGGATGCCAGATCAGCAGGAAACCAATCAGGCAGATCATGGAGACAACCGACGCCACGACGTTGACGACCCACGGGCCGTGCATATTCGAAACCAAGATCTGCGGAATCGTAAAAGAAATTCCGGCGACAAGAATCGCAGGCCACACTTCAACCATGCCGCTGAAGCCGGCAAAGGCCCAGATCAGCCAGAACGGAACCAGAATGCAGAACGGAGCCAGGATTCGGCCAGTCATCGCGGCAAGCACCGTCTCGCTCATGCCAGTGACCTTGGCGAGCGCAATGATCGGCGTACCCAACGCACCGAAGGCGACCGGCGCGGTGTTGGCAATTAACGACAGACCCGAGGCCTGCAGTGGCTTGAAGCCCAGACCGATCAGCAACGCGGCAGTTACCGCCACCGGAGTGCCGAAGCCAGCCGCGCCTTCAAAAAACGCGCCAAAGCAAAAAGCAATCAGCAGCAACTGCAGGCGGCGATCCTTGGTGATGCCGGTAAGGCTATGCTGCAGCACGGTGAAGCGCCCTGATTCCACGGTGAGCTGATACATGAAGATGACGTTGAGAACGATCCAGCCGATCGGAAACAGTCCGTAACCTGCGCCGTAGATGGCAGTGGAGGCCGCTAAACGAGCGGGCATGTGGAAGCCGAAGATTGCGGTCAGCAACGCGGCCGCTAATCCCGCCAGCGCGGCGTAGTGCGCCTTGACGTGGCCGAAAGCCAGCGTCCCCAGCAGCACGGCAACAGGAATTGAGGCAACCAGCGCTGAAAGAAGCCAATGCCCGGTCGGGTTATAGTTTTGCTGCCAGGGTGTTGAGAGTTGCGGTAGCCTGAGAATCACGATTGCGGCGATCACACCGACTACAACCACCAGCGCGGACGCGAGATAGTTGGGTGCAGGCTGAGAAATTGGTGTGGGGGGCTTGCTTGCGGGTGAGGAAACAGTGTTCGAGCTCAAGTAGAAACCTCCATCGCAGTCCATTCGATCGCGGCAATTACTTTTTCGGCGCTGCGGCGCGTATGCCACTCATCTGGCAATTGAGTTGAGAAACATTACTATAGGCCAGCTTGTCAGACAAGCGGATAATAGGATTGACCGAATGATTTTTCTTTCCTATGCTGTGAGTCTTGAAAAAATCTATTGGCTGAAATCTGATCCCGTCCCCCGAGCTACTTTGAGCGAACAGGTGGCAAAGCGGCTTGCCGCCCGAATCACCGCAGGCGACTGGCAACCCGGTGCGAAGCTTCCCTCCGAGGCAGAGCTCTGCAAGGCGTTCAACGTCGGCCGTTCCAGCCTGCGCGAAGCGCTCACCTCGCTCGCCTTTATTGGCTTGATTCGAGTGCGGGCGGGCGGAGGAAGCTATGTTGCCGACCAGCCTTCGGCCTACTTCACCAGCCCCTGGCTGAAGAGCGGACTGCTCACCAGCGCAAAGGCTTTGGGCGAATTCGTCGAGGCTCGCCTGATTCTTGAGACCGAGCTCGCCGCCTTGTGCGCCGAACGCATTACGCAAAAAGAATTAAAGCGACATGGAAGTCCTGGTGGAGCGGATGAGACGATCGATCCAGGAGGACGCCGATGAGTTCTGGAAGCTCGACTTGTCCTTCCACCTATCGATGGGAATCGCCGCAAAGAACGACGTCCTCAACAACATCCTCAAGGGCGTGCGCGAGCAGATGATGGACCTGATCAGTAAGAGCCTGCTTCTGAAGAGAAGGGATGGAGCAGGCTGTCATTCAGCACGCCAAGGTTCTGGAGGCGATCCGGCAGTCACAATCCCACCAAAGCACGCGAGGCGATGCGAAACCACTTGCAATCGTTCCAGCGCGGCTACAAAGTTCTCTTCGAACAACACCTGATGAACGGAAGACATTGAGCCGTTGGGCCGACCTTACTACCTTTACGCGCCGCAAAGCCTAGGGAGGCCCCCATGCCTGGTACGACCTTAATTGACCCTAGATAGAGAAGCGACGAAATCTGCGCGTTTTGTCCTATCGAAAGAGCAAGTCCAGCACCGCATAGTAAAGAAGCCACGACAAAGCCATAAACCAAGGCTCCGCCGCCACTTCTTATGCATTGGACAAGACGTGAATTTCTGCGCTCGTGTGTGACAGGCGCAGCAGTTCTCTCACTCAGCCACAACCCATTCGCCTCGATCCTGCCGCTTCACCACGAAAGCCGTGAAGAGGTAAGCGACGCAATGCTGCTCTACGAGATGCAGCGCGCCTCGTTCGATTTCTTCTGGCACGAAGCCGACCCGGACAGCGGACTCGTGCGGGATCGGGCTAAGGCCGATGGCGGCGATACCCGACGAATGGGTAGCATCGCGGCTACGGGTTTCGGCCTCACCGCAATGTGCATTGCGCATCGGCGCAAGTACATGCCCGAAAACGAGATTGTAGAACGCGTGCGCCGCACCCTTCGCTTCCTCGCCCACGATGCTCCCCACGTCCACGGTTTTTTCTATCACTACACGGACCTGCTCGATGGCAAGCGCTTTAATGGGTCGGAAATATCTCCCATCGACATGGCCATCCTGCTCTGCGGTGTGCTGACTTGCCGCGAGTATTTCCAGGATGACACGATTACGATGGACGCGACCCGCATCTATGAGCGCGTCGAGTGGCCATGGGCGCTCGATGGCGGCGACACTCTCGCGTTGTCGTGGACACCGGAATTCGGATTTACTTCGCTGCACTGGGACTCATTCAGCGAGGGCATATTGCTCTACCTGCTGGCGATCGGGTCCCCGACCTATCCTATTTCTCCTCGTTGCTGGGACGCGGTTCAACGGCCTGTGCTCGTCTATCAGAACTATCGTTTTGTTTCTTCGCCGGCGCCATTGTTCGTGCACCAGTTTCCCCATGCCTGGTTCGATTTTCGGAACAAGAAGGATGAGTACATCAACTATTTTGAGAATTCCGTGGCGGCGACCCGTGCACATCGGCAATTCTGCATGGACCTGAAGCCGCAGTTCGGGAGCTACTCGGAGAATCTTTGGGGCATTACGGCCTCGGACTCCTGTGGTGGCTATGTCGCCTGGGGCGGTCCGCCGTTGCAAGGTCCCGTCGATGGCACGATTGTTCCCGCCGCGGCAGCGGGCTCATTGCCGTTTTTGTTTCGGGAATCCATGTCCGTGCTGCGGAACCTGCGCCTCCAATATGGAGAACGGATTTGGAAGCGCTATGGCTTCGTCGATGCCTTCAACCCCTTGACCGGCTGGGTGGACAGCGATGTTGTCGGGATCGACGCGGGAATCAGCATTGTGATGGCAGAAAATGCGCAGAGCCAATTTGTATGGGAGACGTTCATGCGAAATCGCGAGGCACATCGAGCCATGCAGAAGTGCGGCTTCCGCTCCCGCTTCCACTTGTAGGAGGCGCAGGAGAGGACTCGCGGCTAGGGCGGTTCCACAAAAGGTGTACACCGTCAGTTCAAGGCAGAAGAGACTCTGGGGCGGCATAGCAGATTTGGGCGGTGCGAGGATTCCTCGCTGCGCTCGGAATAACAACCTAAAGGCGAGAGCAGTATCGGGCTACGGCAACCAGGATTGCTCTAGACCGGAATCTTTGAAACCCATCCTATGGCTTGCACGTATGCGGTGCTCAACTCGGCCTCGCCGAGATTCAGACTTTTCGCAAGAGCCTCACATTGCTCCCACTCAGAACGCTCATAACTGATCACGACCTCGAGAAGTTTATGAAGCCGTCCTTGCTTCCCTGCCAGCGCCGCACTGACCGTGACAGGAATCTCAAGCCGGTTCGCAATTGAAGGGGAATCGAGAATCACCGCCATCAGGGACAACAGTCCTAACAGGAAGCCCTCGTATTCGCTGCATGCCGCACATGGCGCAATCAGTTCCATCAGCTTTGCCCGCAACAAGGCACAACGCAGAAGCTCCCGCGGCTTGTCGTCGGCCGACATAACCGTGCCCGTCAACAAAGCCCAGCGGCGGATGTTGCGCTCTCCCACCAGCGCAAACGCATGGCGGATCGATTGCACGCTGGAGCGGAGACAGAATTCCACCGAGTTCACAAACCTCAAAAGCCGGAAACACAGAGCTGCGTCTTCCTTGATAATCGCTTCCAGTTCGGAGTACTTCAGATCCTCATTCACCGTCGCCTGCAACAGGCGCAGATTGCTGATCCGTGAAGGGCATAATTCCTTGGTTGCCATCAACTGCGGCTTGCAGAAATAGAAGCCCTGAAAGAGTTCGAAGCCAAGGCCGCGGGCTATCTCAAATTCATCCCTGGTCTCAACGCGCTCCGCAAGCAGCTTTGCTCCAGGGCTAATTCGCTCCAGGACAAAGTCCACAAGCTCGGGGGTAATCGAGTGCATTTCAATCTTGACGATATCTGCCAGCGGGAGAAATGCGTTGCGTGCATTGCCGGGAACGAAGTCATCCAAGGCAATCGTATAGCCGGAGTTTTTGAGCTTCGCGCAAACTTTCAGCACATCCGGATCCGGCACAACCGTCTCAAGAATTTCCAGAACAGTACGCGCCGGCTGGAGCACGTTAATGAAATCGCTGAGAAGCGTTTCACGCGTGCAATTCACAAAGGCCTTGGATTCTCCGCACAGCGTTTCGATGCCGAAAAGATAGGCGCTGTCAAACACCTGCATCGACGCCTGGCCGGCATCGTCGAAGACTGCGCGCTCTTGATTCATCGCATCACGGAACAGCAGTTCGTAGCCAACGCACTGCGACTGACCGTCCAGGATTGCCTGTCGCGCGATAAACCGGTTGTTGAGTTCCATATGCTCCACGCAGTGCCCACTGTTGAAGTTATCGGCAGTGCGCTCACATTCCATCAATAAGGAATTGCTGCGCGCATTGTAGGATTCCGAAAATCCGATCCGGGCGTTAATGTTTCGCGAGTCTCTGGCCGATATTTTCCAAAGAAGCATTAGAGCTGCGAGGAAGACGAATGGCCCTACTAAACTGGAGCGGAGAATATTCGGTCGAGGTTCAATCGATCGATAAGGAGCATCAAAAACTGTTCGATATGTTGAACGAACTGCACGATGCCATGAAGGTTGGCAAGGGGAGCGTGGTCGCCCCGGAGATCCTCAAACGTCTTATAGCGTACACTTGCGAGCACTTTGCCCACGAGGAAGGCATCATGGTCCGGACTCGCTATCCGGATTATGCCAGGCACAAAGCAGAGCACGACAAGCTGACTAGCGAAGTCACAAACATCGTGCATGATTTTGAAGCAGGAAAAGTGGTATTAAGTATGAAGCTGCTGGATTTTCTTCGCGCCTGGCTTCAAGCGCACATTCTTGGCTGTGACAAGCGTTACAGCCGGCATTTGCAAGCCGCGGGCATTCACTAGAGCCGGAGCGGCAAACCGCCTACGAAGCACCAATGACTCTCTATCCCCGGCCATGCTTCCGTGGCCCGGACTTGGCCTTGCAGCAGCTTTCGATTTCAGTTCACCCGCTGCAAGGGGCGCGACCGTTCAGTATTCTCCGCCGCCAGCATCGGGTCATTCGACAATGCGGCGGACTCTGCCGCCGCGGGAACGTTCTTCGAGAGTCGCACCGTAACCGTATCGCCGATGACTTCGACCCTTGGATGCATCTGCTGAGCGCAACGGGCGCATAGCCATATGTATTCCGTCATTCGCTCTTTGCCGCCTGCCTTATTGCCGAGGTTGATATCTAAACGGAAAAGCTTTCCCGCGTCGTGATGACGGGTAGTGTGGCACCAGCTATTAGCACATTTTGCGACCATGTCACATCCTGCGTTGGCGCGTTGATTCCTCCCCACCCTAAAACAAACCAGTGCCTGGAATCTGTTCACCGTGACCAGACCAGAAGTGAGCTTGCTCACAGCTAAGTTCCGCCTCTGCCCTCGCCATCGCCGGAAGGAAACAGAACATCACAAAGCTGTCAGCTTCACCTTGTTCACAGGAGATGACGCTTATGCCACAGAAGATGGCCAGCACTTCACGACGGGAGTTCTTTCGAAATGCTGCAGGAGCGACCTTTGCCTCTGTACTCGCCGGCGCCTCGGCAGATGCGCAAAGCCCCGGCGAATCCAATGCCAACCTCATGTTGATGACCATCTTTTTGAGGCATGACGAAACCAAGACACTGGATGAGATCAACGCGCATTTGGAGAAGACGGGATTTCAGCAGAATTTTCCGCCACAGGGCGTTGAGGTGGTTTCGTGGTACGTGATGATGGGAATCGGACAGGTCGTCACCTTGCGCTTCCCCGCCGCCAAACTCCGCGAGATCAATCTCCAGATCGAACACGGCGCATGGGGCGCATTCCGGACTGAATTCTATCCAACTTACGACTATCGTCCGGTGTGGGAGGCGTCGAGGAAGAACAAGAAACCCTCGCCCTGATTTTCGGCACGGCGAGTACTGCTGGGCGATGGACAACCTGCGCCGCAACCGCCCTTAGCGCGGTTCCACAGAAGGTGTACACCGTCAAAGGCAGTTCGAGGCAGAAGAGACTCTGGAGCGACATTGCAGATTTGGGCGCTGCGGGGATTCCTCGCTGCGCTCGGAATGACAACCTAAAGGCGAGAGCAGTATCGGGCCACGGCAACTAGGGAATTGCTCTAGCGCGCTCGGGCCTCGGAATGATCCTTGCCCTAAGCTGCTGTCGCGATTGCCGCCTTGTGCGTCTCTTCCGGGTCAGCACCGATCGCAACATCCATCGCTGTCTCTATAGAATCCACAGAGGCCCAAACTCCCCGTTTGCTGCGCTCAGCCCGAAAGACAAGGAGATTCGCAGCTTTACTCTGCCGCCCAACGGATTCGAAGTAAAGCGCGCACGATCGCTGCACCAACTCCCAAGGAAAAGCGTAAATCGCAGAAACGTTGCAAAACACGCCTTCGTATGTCTTCAGAATCTCCGAATTGCACTCCTGCACCATCTGCAACCATGTCCGGCAGGACGCAAACATCGCATCGATCATCACATCGGAGAGCAGCACGCACTCACCCGAACGTCCCTGTCCGCCAGCCTCTTGCATAGCATCGGGCAACGACTGATCTGTTTTTTTAAGATTGCTAGCCTGACTGTTCACGTTCACCTTATGAATGCGGGGGTTTTTCGGCATAACACCTCTCCCATTGCACGGCTCGTCTTCGCCTGTGACTGTCAGGGATACCATGCAAGCCTTGCAGCCTCAAGTTGCAAAAGGCATAAATTGAATGAATTCGATTTATGACGATTATTAGCAATCCTTATGGGTTGCGTCGCGGTTGGCCCTGAAATTCGCAACAAGCTAGTAGAGGACGGTTAACCTGTTGTAGCTGACCGGATTAGCTGCTGACGCGAGGCTCCGGTCGCAGAGCGGCGCGAATGCAAGCAGAGGTAAGTAAACGAAGTAAGTAGTGTAAATAGGTAGCGCAAGAAATGCCCCGAAGACAAGTCTCCGGGGCATGGGTAAACGGGTGTTGTTAGTCGCTGGTGTAGTAGTCCACGGCGACGGGGCTCTCGAAGAGAGAGTAGTCGCGGGTGACGACCGTGATGCCGCTCTCGGTGACGAAGTATTTCTGGCGGTCGGCCTCGGTGTCATAGCCGATGACGGTTCCTTCCGGGAGCTGCACATCGCGATCGATGATGGTTTTGCGGATGCGGCAGTGGCGGCCAATACTGACGTGGCTGAACAAGATGCTGGAATCGACCTCAGCGTACGAGTTCACGCGCACATCAGGAGAGAGCACGCTGGTGCGAACCGAACCGCCCGAGATGATGCATCCCTGGCTGATGACCGAATCCACGGCGGTGCCGGTGCGGCCCGGCTCGGCAAAGACGAACTTTGCCGGCGGATACTGCCGCTGATAACCGCGAATCGGCCAGCTCTGATCGTAGAGATTGAAGACCGGGGAGACTGAGGCCACGTCCATATTGGCTTCGTAGTAGGCCTCAAGAGTGCCCACATCGCGCCAGTACAAGGCTTCCTTGTGGTTCTCATCGACAAAGTTGAACGAGTACACCTTGTAGTCATCGATCATGCGCGGGAGGACGTTATAGCCGAAGTCGTGGCGCGACTCGGTGTCCTCGGCGTCCTTCAGCAGGGCGGGGATGAGCACGTCGGTGTTGAAGAGGTAGATGCCCATCGAGGCCGAAATCATCTTCGGGTTATAGGGCGAACGCAGATCCGTCTTCTTCGGCTTCTCCTGGAATCCGGTGACGCGCCCATCCTGGGCCAGTTCAACGACGCCGAACTGACGCGACTCGCTGGGATCGATCAGGATGGTCGCAAGGGTGACGTCGGCGCCGGACTGCTGGTGCTGCTCCAGCATGAGCTCGTAGTTCATCTTGTAGATGTGATCGCCGGAGAGAATGATCACGTACTTGGAACGCTCGCTGCCGATTGAGTAAATGTTCTGGTAAACGGCATCGGCGGTTCCCTTGTACCAGTCCTCGCTGACCCGCTTCATCGGCGGCAGAATTTCGATGAACTCTCCGAGTTCGCTGGCCACAATCTGCCAGGATTCGCGGATGTGGCGATTGAGCGAGAGCGCCTTGTACTGCGTCAGGATATAAACCTTGCGCAGATTCGAGTTGATGCAGTTGGAGAGCGTTACGTCGATAATGCGGTAGATGCCACCGAACGTGACGGCCGGTTTGGCGCGGTCGCGGGTAAGCGGGTAAAGCCGCTCGCCTGCACCGCCCGCTAGCAAGACTCCCAGAGTATCCTTCATCTTCTATCCTGAGCGAAGAGTTTTCAGCTGAAGAGTGCACAAGTGCAGCACAAAGCGGCTGCCGGACGGAGTAAAAACATTACGAGTCTTAGTAAGACCCAACCACAACACAGAACTAGAGGATGGTAGCACAGGAAGCCAAAGCGTCTGAGGCTGGAACATGCTTCGAGGCTCATGCGGCTTTCGATCCTGGCTTAGGCTCGACGGAGATCCGGAGCGACTTTAGAAAACGGGCATCCTGGGCGCTGATGCGCAGCTCGGGTTCGCCCTGGCGCGAGGCAGGGGCAACGGAGGGCTCGTCGGCTTCCCGGCGATTGAATCCGACAGTGGCCTCTACCACTACAAAAATGTCATAACCATCGTTCTTGATTCGCGAAATCACTTCACCAATCTGTTCGGAGCTGGAGATGGAGTCATTAATTGCTTCGCCGAGTTGCTTCATAAGCCTTTCGAGTTTTTGGTCCACGTGATTCTCCAAAGAGCCTTAGGGATTGGATGCCGGGCGGAGGGAATTGAGTTTTCGCCCCGGCCTGTGAGCTGCAAAAAACCAGACGGAATTCTCTGTGATGTATAGTACCCGTGCCGTGGTTAGCTGTCACAAGTTGGGGCAGCGCAATGTTAGGCATCGCAAGAAAGCGGCGTTACAATAAAAGTCATGAGTAACACACGAGCGTCGCTGGGCGGGATGTTGGGCGCGGGTGCCGGAACAGCCTTCCGTAGGCTACGCGGCGAACCAGGGCGTAACCGGCGAATTTTTCGCGGTCTCCGCTCCGGCGGGGCAGTCTTTTGGAAAACCGCGATGGGCGCGCTCCACGTATTGTTTTTAGAAGTCAGTGGATTGATCTTTCTCTGCTTTACGGTCATGATCGTCGCTGCTTTCATCCGCGAATACAGGAAATATGCGATGCACCAGGTTGGACTGGAGCGCGTGATACTGGCGGGAGCGATAGGCACAATGTTTTTGTACTTTGGGTTGAGTTCCTTCTGGCGGGCACGCCGGAAGCGATCAAGAGTCTAAACCAAAAGGGGCCCGCCAATGGCAGACAACGCAGGAGCGAAGAAGGCCGATAAGGTCTTCCAGACCACGTCTCATATCGTTATCAATCCGTTTTACACTCCCGCGGATCTCTCCGGCTTCAACCACGAAGAGGAATTGAACGCGCCCGGAAGCTTTCCCTTTACCCGTGGCGTGCAGCCGACCATGTACCGGGGACGGCTGTGGACGATGCGCCAGTATGCCGGCATGGGCGACGCCGAAGAGAGCAACAAGCGCTACCGCTTTCTGCTCAGCCAGGGCACTATGGGGCTCTCGGTTGCATTTGATCTGCCGACACAGATCGGATACGACAGCGACAATCCGTTTGCCCTGGGCGAGGTGGGCAAGGTCGGCGTTGCAATCGACACCATTGAAGACATGCAGCGCCTCTTCGACAGCATCGACCTCGAAAAAGTTTCCACCTCGATGACCATCAACGCCTCGGCGTCTGTGCTGCTGTCGCTCTACATCGCAGTGGCCAAGCGCAACGGATTCGATCCGAAAAAATTGAGCGGTACGATTCAGAATGACGTGCTGAAGGAGTACATCGCCCGCGGCACCTACATTTATCCGCCCAAGGCGGCGATGCGGCTGATCACCGATATCTTTGCCTATTGCCACCAGAACGTGCCGGAGTGGAACACCATCTCCATCAGCGGCTATCACATGCGCGAGGCAGGTTCGACTGCGGTGCAGGAGGTCGCATTCACCCTGGCCGACGGCATCACCTACGTGCAAGCCGCGGTTGAGGCCGGATTGGACGTGAACGAGTTTGCCCCGCGGCTCTCCTTCTTCTTCGCCTGCCACAACAACTTTTTGGAAGAGGTTGCCAAGTTCCGCGCTGCCCGACGCATGTGGGCCAAAATCATGCGCGACGATTTCCGCGCCACCTCGCCCAAGGCGCAAATGCTCCGCTTCCATACCCAGACCGGCGGCTCGACGCTAACGGCGCAGCAGCCCCAGAACAACATCGTGCGCACGGCCCTGCAGGCGATGTCGGCGGTGCTGGGCGGAACCCAGTCGTTGCACACCAACTCCTTCGATGAAGCCCTCGCGCTGCCGACCGAAGAGTCGGCGCGGATCGCCCTGCGTACCCAGCAGATTATCGGATACGAGAGCGGGGTGACGGCGGCCATCGATCCCCTGGCAGGCTCCTATTATGTAGAGACGCTGACTAACGAGATCGAGAAGCGTGCCACCGAGTACCTCGGAAAAATCGACGCCATGGGCGGAATGCTGAAGGCCATCGAGCGCGGATTTGTGCAGCAGGAGATTCAGAACGCCGCCTACGAGTTCCAGAAATCGGTGGACAGCAAGGAGCAGTTGCTGGTCGGCGTGAACGCCTTCCAGGTGGAGCAGGAACAGCCTGTCGCGCTGCAGAAGATCGACCCCGAGCTGGAGCGCCGCCAGGTGGAGCGTCTGCGCGCATTTCGCGCCCGCCGCGACCAGGAAAAGGCCGCCGGCGCCGTACGCAAAGTGAACGAAACCGCGCGCCATGGCGGGAACCTGATGCCGGTCATCGTGGAAGCCGTGGAGAGCAACGCGACGGTCGGAGAAATCTGCGATTCGATGCGCACCGTCTTCGGCGAGTACAAAGAAGTAATGGTGATTTGAGTCCGGTTGGTCAGCGGTAAGCCTCGTCTCCTGCGCAGGAGAATTCTGTACCGGATTCGTCGTAGCAGCCGGAAGGATAGTGGCGGCTGGGACGGTTGCCACGCTCCCATTCCTTTTGCTGCTCTCTTTTCTCCTGCTCCGAGCGCAGGGTCATGGAGCGCACGTCGCAGTGAATCTCTTTTGCCGCGCCGGCCTGCAGGATGAGTTGCTTGCCTGCCAGTTTGATCGAGACTTCGCCGCCCACCTCCAGCAGAACCGCGTGGTGTGGATGGACGATATAGCTGACCTTTGCGGTGCGAAGTTCGTACTCGATACATTCCCCAGTGCTCGGGCCAACAATCGCCATAGAGCCGCCCTCGGGAGCGGCGCTTATGGCGAGACTTTCTTCACTGCCGGCCAGTCGGGCCTCCATGCACGGAACCTTTCGCATGGCATGGACGGTCGCGCGTTCCATGTCGCCGTTGAGGGCAAGGGCAGGAGCCGCTGAGCAGATCAGGGCGATAATGCAGCCGAGCTTAATGCGGAGCAGGGCAGAAATCCAACCGGTCTTCATACGATGTCTCTCCAGTGAGATCATCGGCAATCCGGAGGAAAACTCCATTGAGGCGGCGGCCACATTGGCTGAACATCGGCTGCTGGGCCTTGACAACCCACGGCGACATCCTGTAAAAGAACAGAACGATGTTAAACGCGCTCCTCATCACGGCCATGGCCATGTGCATGCACACGATGTGCATGCGTACGCCCGTGGGCGCGCTCGAGAGTTCGCGAAAAGCTTAGATCGAACCTAGCCAAGCGACATCAAGAGTTTCCAAACGACCCACGGCAAAGAGCCTGGGTCGTTTTCGTTTGTACACGATATTATTAAAAAGGGAGCAGATGAAATGCCGGAAAACGAGAAGAAACAACACCTAGCCACACTCGCGGTTCACGGTGGCCAAAGCGTAGACCAGACCACAAAGGCACGTGCCGTGCCGATCTACCAGACCACCAGCTACGTCTTCGACGATAGCGACCACGCCGGCCGCCTCTTTGGATTGCAGGAATTCGGCAATATCTACACCCGCATCATGAATCCCACCACCGACGTCTTTGAGAACCGCATTGCGGCCCTGGAGGGCGGCGTTGCCGCGCTGGCGACGGCCTCAGGACAGGCGGCCGAGACCCTGGCGATCACTACACTGGCGGGCGCTGGCGATGAGATCGTCTCCACCACCTCGCTCTACGGCGGCACCTACAACCTTTTCCATTACACCCTGCCGCGCCTGGGCATCAACGTCAAATTTGTCGATGCCGACGACTTCGACGGATTGCGCGCCGCCATCACTGAGAAGACGAAGGCGCTGTACACCGAGACCTTGGGCAATCCTAAGCTGGACGTCGCCGACATTGAAACCCTGGCAAAGATCGCGCACGAAGCCGGAATTCCGTTGGTGATCGACAACACCTCGGCCTCGCCGGCCCTGACGCGTCCCATCGAGTGGGGCGCCGACATCGTCGTGGAATCAGCGACCAAGTTCATCGGCGGGCACGGAACCACCATTGGCGGCGTGATCGTAGATGCAGGCCGCTTTGACTGGACGGCTTCGCCGCGCTTCAAGCGCGACTTTGTCGATCCCGACCCCAGCTATCACGGCATCAGCTATACCACCGCCTTCGGCAACCTGGCGTTCATTCTCAAGGCACGGGTGCAGGGCTTGCGCGATACCGGCGCGGCGCTTTCGCCTTTCAACTCCTTCCTGCTGCTGCAGGGGGCAGAGACGCTGCACCTGCGTCTGGAGCGCCACTCGGAGAACGCCCTGAAGGTTGCCACTTACCTGGAGAGCCATCCCGGCGTGGAGTGGGTGAATTATCCGGGGCTGGAATCCAGCAAGTACTACGAGCGCGCCGCCAAGTACCTCCCCAACGGACGCGGCGCTCTGGTGACCTTCGGCATCAAGGGCGGCTATGAGGCCGGACGCAAGCTGATCGACTCGGTGAAGCTGTTCAGCCACGTGGCTAATATCGGCGATGCAAAGTCGCTGATCATTCATCCCTCCTCCACCACCCACCAGCAACTCAGCGTAGCCGAACAGCTCGACACTGGCGTTACGCCGGAGCTGGTCCGTCTCTCGGTGGGCATTGAAGACGTGCGTGACATTATCGGCGACCTTGCGCAGGCAATTGAAGCGGCGAATGGAACTACCCATACGCAGCCCGAGCGCGCAGGCCAGAGAGCAGGAAAATAGGCATGGCAACAAGTCTTCATCTAACGCAGGGCACTCTATCGATCACGAAACATGGTCCGTTCGAATTGGAGAGCGGACAAAGGCTGGAGAGCGTCAACCTGCGATACGCCATCTACGGCGAGCCCAACCCGGAATGTAGCAACGTGACCTTGGTCTGCCATGCTCTCTCCGGATCGGCCCGCGTAGACCAGTGGTGGCCGGACCTTCTGCAGCGAGTCTTCGAGATCGAGCGCGAGTGCGTCATCTGTTTCAACGTGATCGGCGGCTGCTATGGTTCCACCAGCCCGGCCTCGCTCGATCCGGAGACCGGCAAGCCTTACGGTGCCAGCTTTCCGCAGGTAACCATACGTGACTGGGTGCGCTCGCAGAAGATTGCCCTCCAGGAGCTTGGAATCCGACACGTCAAGTTGGCAATCGGGCCTTCGATCGGCGGAATGCAGGCGATCCAATGGGCGGTCGAGTATCCGGAGTTTGTGGATCGCGTGGTGGCCATGGGCGCCACGCCGCTGAACGCGCTTGGCCTGGGCATCAATCACCTGCAACGCGAGGTCGTCCGGCTCGACCCGGAATGGCGCGGCGGAGACTACTACGACGGGCCGGGGCCACGCACCGGCCTGGCGCAAGCTCGCGCAATTGCGATGTGTACCTACAAGTCGGCGGAACTTTTCCACGAACGCCACGGACGCAAGGCCGACCGCAAGGGCAAAGCTCCGTGGGAGGCGATCGACGGCAGGTTCGATATCGCCGGCTATCTCGACTACCAAGGCAAGCTGTTCTGGCAGCGCTTCGACGCCAACGCCTACCTGACCATTACCCGCGCCATGGACCTGTTCGATCCGCAGCGCGACTGGAATGGAGAAGCCTGGGCGCGCATTCGCGCCCAGGTGCTGCTCTTCGGAATCTCCAGCGATGTGCTCTTTCCCGAAAGCGATGTACGCGATCTGGCCGCAGAGATGCGCGCTGCGGGCGTGGATTGCACCTATGAGTGCATTGACTCCTCACACGGCCACGACTCGTTCCTGGCTGAGCCCGACAAGCTGGTGGGAATCCTCAGGGAGTTTATCGAAGCCGAAATTCCCGCCCCGGATTCCTTGCGTGCCGTCGGGGTCGGAGAGCAGGACGGCGAAATCGCCTGAGGGCATCCGGCGCGACGATACAGTGAACAACCCCAGAGGACCGAGGGTTGTGTTTTCTTGTGGCTATGCGGACAGCTTCCTGACGACAGAGCAGACGGCCAGAGTACGGCCGCACCTCCGTTGCAAAACCTCCCTCATGTCGAAGGCATCCTAAGCTCGGGGAGCAAACGTGTCAAACTCCGATCTGACCTCGATTCTATTTCTACTGTTACTTCTTGTCGGGTTGGCGCAGTTGCTCGGCTACTTCTTCGTGAAACTCGGGCAGCCGAGGGTGATCGGCGAAATCATGGCCGGAATCGTAGTCGGCCCGTCTCTAATCGGCCGATTACCGTTTGCGTCGGGGCTGATGGAAGCCACGAAGCAGCAGGGAAACATTCTGAATTTCGTTTATTGGCTCGGCTTGCTGCTGCTGATGTTTCTGTCTGGGGCGGAAGCGCGACACCTGTTCAGCCGCGAGGAGCGCCACGAAGTGGGCTGGCTCGCGATCGTGGGCACGGGCGTACCGTTTATGCTCGCCCTGGTGCTGGGGCCGTGGCTGATTCGTCCCGCGCTCGCCGGTCCCAATGGCAACCGGATCTCACTGGCCATCATTCTCGCCATCGGCGTCGCTGTAACCTCAGTCCCAGTAGTGTCCAAGATTTTCGCAGACCTGAAGATTCTTCACACCCGCTTTGCGAGACTTGTACTCGGCGTCGCCGTGCTCGAAGACATCGTGTTGTGGATGACGCTCGCCATAGCAACCGCGATGGCCGGGAAGACCGTGCTGAAACCACGGGAAATGGCGTATCACCTGATCACCACAATCGGATTCTTCGGGCTGGGGCTGACGGTCCTTCCCCGGATCGTAAAGCAAATCAACAAGTCGCGCTTCAACGTTCTCGCGAAACACTCGCCGGTAGCCTATGCGATTGCAGTTTTGCTCGGATATTGCGTCGTCGCCGGGCTGCTCGGTGTGAGCATGGTGTTTGCGGCATTTCTTGCCGGATTCGCAGTGGTCCATAAGAAGCGCAGACTATTCTCAGAGGCGCTGAACTCCATCGGAAATGTGGCATTCGCGTTCTTCATTCCTGTGTACTTCGCGATTGTGGGGTTGAAGCTTGACCTGGTTCGTGGCCTGTCATTGCGGATGGCGGCCGCCTTCATCCTCGGAAGTTGTGCCGTCAAGATCTTTTCCGTATCACTAGCGGGGCGATTCGCAGGTTTTCGTGGGTTGGACCTGATCAACCTGGCGATCACCACAAACGCACGCGGCGGACCCGGCATCGTACTGGCCAGCGTGGCACTCGACGCCGGGATCATAAGCCCCAGGTTCTACACAACCCTGGTATTAGCGGCCATCCTCACCTCGCAGGCAGCTGGCGCGTGGCTTGACTTTGTGCTCCGCCGAGGCTGGCCATTGTTAACTCCAACGGTCGACCGTGGGTCGGCCAGCGTCTCGGCCGAGGAGAACCCCTCTGCTGCTTGAGTGCGGCTGAGGCGAACATCAAAAAATCTTTGCCGCTGGATCGCCCGCCAGAAAATACTTTACTTCGCGCAGAAATCGTCCTACTCTCGCCACCTTATGGCATTGCGCTCCCCGGAATTGAGCACCATACATTGCCATATATCGATATTGAAGGTTGCTGGGCCACCTTTAGCGTGTGGAAGCAGCGTCTAAGGTACTGGCAACGGCGGCACCGCTCTCTGTTGCTGCCAACGAAAGTGGAGGCAAATTATGGCCACGAAGCCGAATCCGCCCACTCCAATCAACAAATCAAGCAAAGCAGTCCCCGCACCCGAGTCCGGGCTGGCGCGCTTCGGGCTGGCGCTGGCCAGCTGGAGCGAACGCTGGTTTCCCGATCCCTTGATCTTCGCCTTCGCCGGGGTCATCCTCGTCTTCCTCTTCGGACTGCTCATCCACCAACCGGCCAGTAAGCTGGCCATCGCCGGGGGCAAGAGCTTCTGGTCTCTGGTGCCATTCACGATGCAGATGGTGATGATCATCATCGGCGGATACGTGATGGCCACCACGCCGGTAGTGAACCGCTTTATTCGCTGGCTCGCAACCATCCCTAAAAACGGACGCACGGCGGTGGCAGTGATCGCACTGTTCTCGATGCTCACCTCGTTGATCTCCTGGGGCCTGAGCCTGATCTTCAGCGGGCTGCTGACGCGCGAGATGGCACGGCAGGTGAAGGGGATGGACTATCGCGCCGCCGGCGGTGCAGCCTACCTGGGACTCGGCGCGACGTGGGCGCTCGGGCTCTCCTCTTCGGCGGCAATGCTGATGGCCACCAAGAGCGCAATTCCGCCCTCTCTGCTCGCCATCAGTGGACTGATTCCGCTGTCGCAGTCGATCTTCCTCTGGCAGGGAATGGTCACCGCGTTGATCCTGATTGTGCTCTCCGTCGCGGTTGCCTATCTCTCTGCGCCCACGGCGCAGAACGCCCGCACCGCCGAGGATTACGGAATCCAGTATGAGCCTACCGACCGGCCGGTGGAGCCGCCAACCAAGCCCGGCGAGTGGCTCGAATACAGTCCGCTGCTGAGCGTGCTGGTGTCGCTCTACCTGGGCTGGTATCTGGTCGACTTCTTCCGCAGCTCGCCACAGGGTGCTTTGTCGGCGCTGGACCTGAACACCTACAACCTGCTCTTCATTACCGTAGGGCTCCTTCTGCACTGGCGTCCCAAGCGCTTCATGCGCGCGGTCACCGAGTGCATTCCCGCCACGGGCGGCGTGTTGATTCAGTTCCCTTTCTATGCCGTGATCTTTGGCATGATCGTGGGTACGGGCATGGCCGGATGGCTGGCCAGCCTCTTTGCCCGCATCAGCAGCCAGCAGACCTATCCTCTTCTGGTGGCTTTTTACTCGGCCCTGCTCGGCATCTTCGTTCCTTCGGGCGGCAGCAAGTGGGTGATTGAAGCGCCTTACATTCTGCAGGCTGCCAATCTTCACCACGTCCACCTGGGATGGGTGGTGCAGATCTATAACGCCGCCGAGGCGCTGCCCAACCTGATCAACCCATTCTGGATGCTGCCCTTGCTGGGGATTCTGAAGCTGAAGGCGCGCGACATCGTCGGCTACGGCGTGCTGCAGATGATCGTGCACATCCCTATCGTGTTCTTCCTGTGCTGGTTCTTTGCCCGCACGATTCCCTACGTTCCCCCGCTCCACTGAGGACGCTTCGGATCGGGAATGTACATGTTGAAGGGACATATCGCAGTCGTCACCGGCTCGACCAGCGGCATCGGGCTGGGCATCGCACGCGCGCTGGCCGCCAACGGTTGCAGCATCATGATGAACGGCCTCGGCGATCCGGCTGCCATCGAAGAGCTGCGCCGCAGCATTGAGAACGAGTTCAGCGTTCAGGCGCTCTTTAACGGCGCCGACCTCTCCCAAGCGGCGCAGTGTGCCGATCTCATCAAGGACGCCGGCGAGCGCCTCGGCAAAGTCGACATCCTGGTCAACAACGCGGGCATTCAGTACGTTTCGCCGATTGAGAGCTTTCCGGTCGAGCGTTGGGATGCGATTCTCGCCGTCAATCTCACTGCCGCGTTCCACACCATTCGCGCTGCGCTGCCGGGCATGAAGGGCGCCGGATGGGGACGCATCATCAACATCGCATCGACGCACGGACTGGTCGCATCGGTGAACAAGTCGGCCTACGTTGCAGCCAAGCACGGCATTATGGGACTCACAAAGACGGCAGCGTTGGAGCTGGCAGGCTCCGGCGTCACCTGCAATGCCATCTGCCCAGGATGGGTGCTCACTCCACTGGTGCAGAAGCAAATTGAGGCGCGCGCCGAACGTGAGAAAATTTCCCTCGCGCAAGCCTCCGATGAACTGCTGCGCGAAAAACAGCCATCCGGCAAGTTCACCACGGTCGAACAACTGGGCGCACTCGCCGTCTTCCTCTGCAGCCCCGCAGCCGACAACATCACTGGCGCGCCCCTGCTCGCGGACGGCGGCTGGACGGCACAATAGTTGGACCGCAATCGTTTGGCCGCGATTCAGCGATCAGGGCAGCGCACTCTCATGCTTTCAGGAAAGCCAATCGTTTCGGGATGACATTAGGGCAGTTCCACAGAAGGTGTACACCGTCAAAGGCAGTTCGAGGCAGAAGAGACTCTGGAGCGGCATTGCAGATTTGGGCGGTGCGGGGATTCCTCGCTGCGCTCGGAATGACAACCTAAAGGCGAGAGCAGTATCGGGCTACGGCAACCAGGGAATTGCTCTAGATCCTTGGCAACAACTTCTCGAACGTGCTCTCGAATGGTGCTAGACTTCCGCTCGTCATGCTGTCGGGCCAGGTCGTCCAAGACGATCCTGCTGGTACGAGGGACAAATGCCGCGAGTAGGTCTCTTTATTCCCTGCTACGTCGATCAGCTTTACCCGCACGTCGCCCTAGCCACGCTGCGGGTGCTCAGGCAGCTCGGCGTTGACGTCGAGTTCCCCGAAGAACAGACTTGCTGCGGCCAGCCTATGGCCAGCTCCGGCTGTGCCGAAGCAGCACGTCCGCTTGCGGAGAAGTTTCTCAAGATCTTCGGCAACTACGATCACGTGGTCGCCCCCTCGGGAAGCTGCGTATCCATGGTTCGCAATCATTACTCGCAGTGGCTGGAGGGCAAGCCCGGATTCGACCACCTGCGCGCCAATACCTTTGAACTTTGCGAGTATCTGGTCGATGTCGCCAAGGTCACGAAGGTTGATGGCGACTTTCCCCTCAAAGTGGGACTGCACATGAGCTGCCACGGCCTACGCGAACTGCGGATGGCGCGCTCTTCCGAGCGGATGGTGCCCGCCTTCAACAAGGTGCAGCAGCTCTTAGCTCAACTCAAAGGGATCGAGTTGATCGAACTCACCCGCCCCGATGAGTGTTGCGGCTTCGGAGGCACATTTGCGGTGGACGAAGAGGCCGTCTCCTGCCTGATGGGCAGAGACCGCATCGCCAACCACATCCACGGCGGGGCCGAGGTCATTACCGGCTTCGACGTCTCATGCCTGATGCACCTGGAAGGCATCATTCGCCGCGAAAAGACGCCCGTGCGCGTCATGCACATAGCACAGATTCTGGAAACTGCGAGGCTCTCATAAGCACACACTCTGACAAAGCGGCGCTCTTCGTCCTCGATGATGAGCGGGTTCACTGGCACGATGATTCGCTGTGGTTTGTCCGCCTCAAGCGCGACCGACAGGCGGCCAGCATCCCCGAGTGGGAGATGCTGCGCGACGCCGCCTCGGCCATCAAGATGCACACGCTCTCACATCTCGCCGAATATCTTGAGGAGTTCGAGCGCAACGCAGTAGCGAACGGCATCCAGGTCCACTGGGCGCGCAACGCCGCCGAACACAACACCATTGTCCATCGCATCCTCTCGGATCGCGGCATCACTCGCCTCGTGAAGTCCAAGTCGATGTTGACCGAGGAGTGCCACCTGAATCCCTACCTGGAGGAGCGTGGCATCGAGGTGACCGACACCGATCTAGGCGAACGCATCGTGCAGCTCCGCCACGAGCCGCCGAGTCACATCGTGTTCCCCGCCATTCACCTCAAGAAGAAAGACATCGGCGAGCTCTTCCACGAAAAACTCGGGACCGAAAAAGGCGCATCCGATCCCAAGTACCTCACCGAGGCGGCGCGCGGCCACCTCCGCGAAAAGTTCCTGGCTGCCCAAGCTGGCCTGACGGGCGTCAACTTCGCCATCGCCGAAACCGGCGGATTCGTCGTCTGCACCAACGAAGGCAACGCCGACATGGGAACCAGCCTTCCTCCCATCCACATCGCCTGCATGGGAGTGGAAAAGCTTCTGCCCCGCGCTCAGGATCTCGGCATCTTTCTCCGCCTCCTGGCACGCAGTGCTACCGGACAACCGGTCACAACTTACAGCACCCACTTCCACGGCCCGATTCACGGCGGCGAGTTGCACGTCGTCATCGTCGATAACGGGCGAAGCGCAATTCTTGCGCAGCCGACCTTCCGGCGCTCGCTCAGCTGCATCCGTTGCGGAGCCTGCATGAACACCTGCCCGGTCTTCCGCCGCTCGGGCGGATACAGCTATGGCTACACCGTTCCGGGCCCCATCGGCTCGCTGCTCGGCCCGCAGCGCGACCCGCAGAAATACGCCGGCCTGCCCTTCGCCTCGAGCCTGTGCGGCTCCTGCACGGACGTCTGCCCGGTCAAGATCGACCTCCACCATGAGCTGTATGCCTTTCGCCAGGAGCTTGTCCGCAAGAAGGTTGTGCCGCTCCGCAAACGGGTGGGGATGGCCGTACTAGGATTCGTGCTGGCCCGGCCGTGGCTCTACCGCCTTGCCGGAAGGCTGATGCGCTGGCTCGTGCCGCGCCTGCCCCGTACCGTTGTTTATGGCCCTTGGAATCCGTGGGGAGTCCACCGCGAGCTGCCGCCCATGCCACGCGAGAGCTTTCGCGAGCTCATCAAACGCGAGCCACCCAGCAAGCTAATCAGCGTTCGTGTGCCCGTTGAGATTCATGGTGGCGTGGCCAAGCCAGACGGCGCCAAAGCCGATGCCGTCAAGAAGGAGACAACTTGAACAGCCGCGACGCCATCCTCGGTGCCCTTCGCCGCAACGCGCCTCCGCCATCGCCCTTGCCTGAGCAGCAACCCGCGCCCATCACCTACGCCAATCTTGAGGCGCAGTTTACAGAAGCGTTCACCTCCGTTGCCGGCAGACTTCTTCGTGTCGCAAACATCTCCGCGCTCGACTCCGAGCTCTGCAATCTCGAACTCTATGCGCAGGCGCGCAAGATCGTCTCGCTCGTCCCGGGCGCAGGGATTTCCAGCGTTGACATCTCGGCCCTGCAGCGCCCACAGGAACTCGAGGGCGTCGATCTTGCAATCCTGCCCGGTGAATTCGGCGTCGCCGAGAACGGTGCGGTATGGGTGCCCGGCAACACCCTCGGGCCGCATCGCGCCATCTTCGTCATCGCCGAGCACCTGGTGCTAGTCGTGCCGGCAGCTCAGCTCGTCCACACCATGCAGCACGCATACCAGCGCATTCGCTTCGAGCGCCCCGGCTTCGGCCTCTTCATCTCCGGGCCCTCGAAGACCGCCGACATCGAGCAGTCGCTCGTGATCGGCGCCCACGGCCCGCGCAGCTGCACTTTGTTTCTGCTCGGTTGACTTCGAACCTTATCGCCCTAACCGATGCGCCAAGGCCGAATATTTCCTTAGATGCACAATAAAGATGCGTAAAGAATCGGCGCGGCCGTTGAAGGCGGGCCTCGGCAGTAAAGCTCGTTTACTTCCCGACGGAAACGTGCAGCTTATCGCTCGCGAACGCAACGGGCCCTGCATAGGACGTACGAATCGATTTCCGCACTGCAGCCTCCTGTCCTTCCACATCTGGAGCAAGATGGCTCAGCAACAGACTCTTTACTTCACTGTCGTGCGCGGCTCGGCCAATTTTCCTGGGCGGCGTATGCAGATCGTACAGTTGGGAAGGCGAACCCGGAGGATCAAGCACAGCACAGTTAAAGACCAGCAAATCCGCACCTTTCGCTAATTGCACCAGATTCGGCAGCGCTGACGCATCCATGTCTCCGGAGAAAACCACCACCACGCCCTTGAAAGAAATCCGGTAAGCCACCGACGGACAATCGCCGTGATGCGTCGCAATTTCTTCCACGACCAAACCATCCTTATCCACGATCTTCGTGCGCGCGGAATCCAAGCTGATTGCCAGATCGCGAACCTCAAATGATTCGTGCGCGCCAAACGTCTTCTGATACGCAAATGCGCCGTCTTCTCCCACCAGCAAATTTATAAATCGCGAGGTCTTGGGAAAGAGTCCTGCCCCATCCGGTCCAAACACCCGGTATGCGATTGGTCCGTCGCTGGTAAGCGCTCGCGCGTTGAAAAAAGCCGGCAGGTCTCCGGCATGATCTATATGCAGGTGCGTCAACAACACGACATCTACTTTGTCCAGGTCCAGGCCCAATTCTCCGATCCGCAAGAACGCACCCGGTCCGGCATCCACTAAAATTCGCGGCCTTCCTCCGACCAGCACGATGTAACTTGACCCTGCCCTACCGAACGCTCGTGGTCCGCCAGAACCCAGCACCACGACTTCCAACGCTGGCTTTGCAGGAGTAGCCTGCAGGCAAATCGGGAACAAAACAACAATGGCTACGGCAAGCGCCATCAGCGTTTTCATGCCTCTTCTCCTTCCATGCCCCGCAATTTAGATATCGCTTGGATCGCTCTCAGCGGAGGGCCTCTCTGGATAAATGACGTGAGTTCCTTTGACCTGCGCGAATGGCGTAAGGGTATGAAGTCGTGTGCCGGTTGAGCTTGTGACTTCTCGCACTTCGATTCCCCGCACCAGCAGCGCATCAGCGATCAGGGAGCGGTGACATCGCCAGGGCACAGCCTCCGCACACATCACTGCGATCCTCTCTTGCTTTGCGAGTTCAATCAACTCATCCAGATGCTCCTGGAATTCAGGGGTCTGCATGTAATCGGCATAGCCGCGAAAGCTAGCGTTCCGCCAGGCAGTATTGATCGAATCTTGACGCGCACGACGGAAGCCACCAAGACCAGGCATGTAGGAGTAATGGATGTGTGCCGAATGCAGAGCGGGTGACAGTTGCTCGCGATTGAATTGCGGGTTGTGGCGGGAGCGAGGGACGGTGCGCACGTCCACCAATCTCTGCACGCCATGCGACCTGAGTAGCTGAATGAACTCATCAATCGGACGCGTGGAGTGCCCGATGGTCATAACTACTAAAGTTGATGCGCTTGTGCGCTGGCGCTCCATTCCAAAGCTCCGATTGCTTCTCGGCTTGGATGGGCGAGGCAACGCGGTGGACGCCCGAAAAATCGTCGAGCAGCAAACATCACTGGCGCTTGTGGTTAGTTCTCCTGTGAGTTGCTCGCGCGAGTCGGAGATTTAAGATGTCACTGTTCGGATTGGGCGATGACCGACTTCTGGTGCCGAACTTCCTGAATCGGAGCAGAAGTCCCAGGTAACGGCACGATGCGGCGGGTGGCTTTTCCTTCAGCGTCGAGGGTCATGGCGAGGGCGCCTTGGTCGTCGGGCGGAAGCTCGCCCAGGGCGGCGTATTCGGCGGTGCCGTCCAGGTAGAGGCTGAGTTCGGGAACGTACGCTACGGCGTGGTTGAACAGCTGCACCGAAAAGGCATCCGGATCCACATCGCCCGCCGAGCGGGTGCGCATCATGGCAAACTCGGACGGCACGCCGACGGCGCGCAGCAGGGCCACGATCATCGCCGCCTTGTCCTTGCAATCGCCAAAGCCGCGCCGCATCACCATGGCCAGCGGATAAGGCTGGTAGCTATGCACGCCGAACTCGAAGGCAACATACTTGGTGCCGCGCTGCACACTCTCATACACCGCCTGCACCTTGCCCTGCGTGCTCAGGTTGCGCTGCAGAATCTGCTCGGCAATGGCTTGCAGCTTGTCGTCCAGCTTCAGCCCCGGCTCCAGCAGGCTGTGGTACCAGCGGCCAAACTCCTCGATGGAGCCGATGGTGGAAACATGCAGGTAGGGGCCGCTGACGCTGGCTCCCGGCGAAAGCGCCTCAAAGGGCTGTGCGGCGATATCGCGCATCTCCCAAAGCTGTGTGGTCTCCTCGCCGCTCTGCCGCACCGTGGCCGCGGGCACTCCGTGCTCGACCACATAGAGCTTCATCGTCGTGGGCGCGATCAGCACCCGCCGCCGCAACCGGGTCGGAAAGCCGTCGCGGAACAGATCCATGCGCGCGTAGTAGCCGCCCCAGGGGTTGACCGCCGAGGCCGGCAGCAGGCGGTATTCCAGCTCGACCAGGTCGCCCGGCTGCAGCTGCGGAAAGCGCAGGTCGCGCGAGCGTGAGTCAAAGTACATCGCCGAGCCCCGCTCCTCGACCGGCTGGTCGGCCGAGACGATGGCGGCAAACTCGCTGCCATTGCGCTTGAGCACCCGCGCCCGCACGATGCAGAGCGTCTCGCTCATGGCGGCATACATCACCGAATGGGTGGAAAAGCTTCGCGCGCCCTGCGCGCTGTTGATCCGCCAAAGCTGCTGCACGTGCGCCGAGGTCAGTCCGTCGCGCCCCAGGCTGTCTTTGCGCAGACGATCGATGCGGATGTCGGCCAGGGCCTCGACGTCTCCGCTGGCATGCTTTGCCGCCTGGGCGGCGCGCCGGGCATCGACCAGAAACTCGGCGTCGTCGGGCAGGCCGGGCGCGCCCGCCAGCCGTCCGATGGGGTGGGCGGCGGCGATCTGCATCAGCAATTCGGCCTGCTGCGGCGAGTCGGAGGCGGGAAGCATGGCCGAGACCGCCGCGTTGAGGGCGGCAGCATCGGCGGCGGAGCTGCCGGTGGCCAAGGCCTTCAGGTCGCTGACAAATTGCTTGCGCTGCTCCGGATTCCTGCTGGCCAGAAACTGCAGTGAGAGGCTTTCAAAATCGTGCGCGCCGAATTGCGTAATTGCAGATTCTGTAACCGCCGATTGCGTGACTTCAGATTGTGTGAGCGCCAATTGCGTGATTGGAGACGAATTGCTGGGCGCCGCGGCGGCGAAGACCGATGCTGGCCAAAGGGAAGATAGCAATAATCCGGCGAGTACGTGGCGGCGCGTCATGTCTCCTGCTGAACTTTTTTGGCTCGAACGATGGGATGGAAAAACCTGGGAGAAACCTTAGCATTGGAGCTGCTTGATCTCTGTGCTGGATGTCACACGAAATACCTGAATTTCTGTGCGTTTTGTCACACGAGTGTCTTACCTGAAACGAGAACACGAATATGATTTCCCTCGGCTGACATCTAAGTAAAAGCGGAGCTGAGTGCGCATGTCTGCGCGTATCATCACAGGTGAATATGGCGGGTGAACATGGCTGAGCGATTCGCGTTTTCCGGTCTTCGCGAGATACTCGCCAAGGCAAACGAGGAAAAATCCGGCGATCAGTTGGCTGGAATTGCGGCGCGCTCTGAAGGCGAGCGCGTGGCCGCTAAATTTGTGCTGGCCGATCTTCCGCTGCGCGAAATCATCGACCAGCCTCTCATCGCCGCTGAAAGCGACGAGGTCTCGCGCCTGATTCGTGAGAGCTGGGATGAGGCTGCCTTCCAGCCCATCTCTGCTTTAACGGTCGGCGAGTTTCGTGAATATCTCCTCCATGAAGCGACGGACGAGGGCACGTTGAAGTCTCTGCAATGGGCGATTACGCCCGAGATGGCGGCTGCTGTTACCAAGCTCATGAGCAACCGCGACCTTGTCCTTGCCGCCTCTAAAGTTCGCAACGTTACGCGATGCCGCAACACGATGGGTGAGCGCGGAGTGATCGGCATACGGCTCCAGCCGAATCATCCCGCGGACGATCTTACCGGCATCCTGCTCTCTACCGTGGAAGGGTTGTTCTATGGCTGTGGGGATGCGGTCATCGGAGTCAACCCTGCGACTGACTCGGTCGAGACCGTCTCCTCGATTCTGAATGCACTCATGCGCCTGATCGAGAGCTATCGGATTCCGACGCAGGCCTGCTGCCTCGCCCACATCACCACGCAACTGGCAGCTCTGGAGCGCGGAACTCCTATCGATCTGTTGTTCCAGTCCATCGCGGGCACGGAGCTCGCCAATCGAAGCTTTGGTATCTCACTTGCCACCTTGCGAGAGGGGCGTGAGCGTGTGCTTGAACAGCACGCGCGCCGCAACGTGCCGTGGGCGGGAACGCAGGTGATGTACTTTGAAACCGGTCAGGGCAGCGCGCTTTCGGCTGGGGCGCATCACGGCATCGACCAGCTCACACTGGAAGCGCGCGCCTACGGGGTCGCTCGTGCATTCGACCCATTCCTGGTAAACACGGTCGTCGGCTTCATCGGGCCGGAATACCTCTATGACGAGCGACAGATCATTCGTGCCGGCCTGGAAGACCACTTCATGGGCAAACTGCTGGGCCTGCCCATGGGCTGCGACGTCTGCTATACAAACCACGCCAACGCAGACCAGAACTCCGCCGACAATCTCATGCTGCTTTTGGCCGCGGCCGGGTGCAACTACTTCATGGGCGTACCCTGCTCCGACGACGTGATGCTCAACTATCAATCCACCAGTTATCACGACGCATTGGCGGTTCGGAAGCTTTTCAACCTGCGTCCCGCACCAGAGTTTCTGAAATGGCTGCAGCAGATGGGAATTTACATCGGCCTTGAACCCGCCGCACAAACCGGGGAAATCCATCGGCAATTCGCAAGTGGAATCGAGTTGGCGCTGAAAGGTGCGGCCCACAATGCCATCTGACCATGACATCCTCCGCAATGAACCCGGTTGGCTGGAACTTGAGAGCAGAATTCGAGAACGAACCCCCGCACGGCTGATACAGGGCCGCTCCGGCGCCTCCTACCGCACGGCGACGCAACTTCAGCTGCGGGCCGACCACGCGGCAGCGCGGGACGCCGTGCAAGCGGAACTCGACCTGCGTGCAAACCTTGGCCAGGAATTTATCGAACGCTGGCGAATCTTCGAGGTCTCAACCAGAGCCACTTGCAAGGCAGATTATCTGCTGCGTCCCGACCTGGGGCGAAGCTTCGACGAGACGGCTCGCTCCGCCATTCGAGAGCAATGCCCGCATTCGTGCGATTTGCAGATCGCCATCGGCGATGGACTTTCGGTGAGAGCGGTTTCCGCCCAGCTTCCAGGATTGTTGCCGCTGCTGTTTGAAGGCGCACGCGAGCGCGAATGGCCGGTGGGCCGCTGCTTTGCGATTCGCCACTGCCGGGTTGGGATCATGAACGAGATCGGTGAGCTGTTGTGCCCAGCCGCCGTCGTGTTGCTCGTCGGCGAGCGTCCGGGTTTGGCGACTGCCGAGAGCCTCTCTGCCTATCTTGCCTATCGTCCGCGGCACGGGCATACCGACGCCGACCGCAATCTCGTCTCCAACATTCATCAGAACGGCGTGCAAATCCCCGAGGCCGCCGCGCGCATCCTTAGCCTCGTCAGCGCCATGTTGAAGGAGCACACCAGCGGCGTGCATCTGAAGGAAGTGATGCAAGCATCACGCCCGATTCTGGATTAAAACCGTCCGGCGGCAAGAACAAAGAATTTCTTACCACAACAAGGGAAAACTCCACACCTTAGGGGATATATGGCACACCCCCGGCGCGGTTTCGCACCGAAAAGATTTTCTTCGTGTTCTGGATTAGCCCGTGCCACCTTGTGACAAGCGTTGACTTCTAACCATTCACGGATGGCACGCGGCTTGCATTTTAGCTTCGTAAGCTAATGGGCACTGTCTTGATGAACAAAATTGCGGTACTTTCTTTTTTTCTGCTAGCTGCTTGCGGCGCCTTTTGTCAGAAAGGTCCTTCATCTGACCTGCTTCCGGGATCACAGCCCGGCAGCTCCAACTCCGCCGAAGCGCAGAGCCATGAGATTCGTACGTGGAATTCGCTTCCTGATGCTCCGACGCCGGTCCAGCCTTTACCAGAAACACAGAGATTTGATGTCCTCATCAAGGAAGCAAGCTCACCTTTGACACGTGGAACGCCTGAGGTTAGCGCGGGCGGAAAGCACCAAACAGAAACAGGCGACGTCAGTGCGGGAGCGCAGACCAGCTTAGCCGCTAATTATCAAGCTGTCCCTGTTCAAAGAGAGTCATCCGTTAGCGCCTTTTTGGGCAAGTATCTGTATCCGTCACCGCTCAAGCAGGACTCACGGAATTGCCTCTCAATCATCGGCACTTTAATGGATCGCGCCTCGTGCGCAGCTTCACGGGTTTTTTTTACGCGCGACGACTCCGGAAAGATGAGACTGGACACTTCGTTTTTCCTTAGGGCGCTGACTTTGGCCGCGATCCACTTTGCTTACCGTCCGTATTTGGCGCAACCCGTTTTGGCAAGACCCAACAGTTTTGGTTCGACGGTTGGCAGCGAAGTGGGGAGCAACGCCCTCCATGAGTTTGGGCCTGACATACAGCAGATCGTGAGGGGACGCACGGCGAAGATCGTGTCTTCCATTGGAGAGCGCGTCACCCATGCCCACACCTCGAGGCACGTCGCCTCCGTCCCGTTACGATAGAGTTCTGTCGCTTAGGGCGGTTCCACAGAAGGTGTACACCGTCAAAGGCAGTTCGAGGCCGAAGAGACTCTGGGGCGGCATTGCAGATTTGGGGGGTGCGGGGATTCCTCGCTGCGCTCGGAATGACAACCTAAAGGCCAGAGCAGTATCGGGCTACGGCAACTAGGGAATTGCTCTAGCCCGTATTGACCTTGTGCAGCAACCACAGATTGCACTTGAAGATGAACGAAGCGGTTACGCCATCTGGCACAATCGGTGCGAGTTCGCGGTCCAGCCAATCCACAATCGACTGCTGCGTCTCCTCTCCGCGCTCGATCGCGGCCAGCGTATTGCTGCGGGTCATCAGGAAGCCGATAAACTCTTCACGAGAAAACGGCACGAGATGGCTGAACGACGCGCGATGGGCCACCGTAAATCCACACTCGCCAGCTTTGATTTCGTCGATATCTCTCATGCCGCGCCGGGGCGCTGGAAATCGTTTTGCAAAGCGCGTACGCACCCATCGCTTGCAGGCGGTTACATCCTGCATGTGCGCGGTGAAGTGGTCGTTGTAAACCGCCAGCACGCCGGCCGGGGCCAGCACCTTCCGGCACTGGGCAAAAAAGCGCTCCTGATCAAACCAGTGCAGCGCCGATCCGGCAGAGATCAGGTCAAACTCTGCTGCTCCGAAATCGAGTTGCTCGGCGAACCCGAGCTGATAGGCGATGTTCGAGCGCGGGGGCGCATGCTCCAACATTCCTTCTGAGGCATCGATGGCGGCCACGTGGTCGGCGACCGCCGCCAGCGCAATTGAAGACTGTCCTGTTCCGCAGCCTACATCCAGAGCCCTCCGGAAGCGCTCGACTCCAGCGAACTTTCGAAGCCGCTCCACCACCTCATCGTGGAAGAATGGGCGCACCTTCGCGTAACGCGCCGCAACCTCGGTGCTTGTGAAATAGTTCGGAAGAGCTGCCGGCAGCAACTGCGGCTTCGCGCCTGGCTGGCCTCTGGACGGAGCGGACATCACTAAGTCTTAACACATTCCTCCCCTGGCAGGGCCCTTCGCCGGGTGAGCCATATCTCTCCTCTGGTGTGTGATTTCCCCGTTTCTCTCTTTCGCGCTCTAGATAGACCGTTTGCCGGAATGTCGGGAACCCTCTGAATGCAAACCATTTATTACAGAGATCCCCAGTTCGGTACAGATTGGCCCTCGGCTTGCATTTTGGAGGGTAAGGCTAATTGGGCCGCTTTTTTGTGGGGGAGCTTCACAACATGAATGAGTCAAGCGCGTTGAGGGCTGCTTCCGACGCCGGGGCGACGCCGGCACCGGATGCAGCAGCACCGAAACGGATTAAGATCGGAGCAGTGGCCCGGCACTTCGGGGTTTCCGTGGATCTGCTTCGTCTGTATGAGCGCGAGGGACTACTGATTCCCTTGAAGTCGCCCAAAGGTACACGATACTTTACCGAACTCGATTACCCTTGGATTGAGACTCTACTCCGTCTGGTCCGCGAGGCGCGCCTGAACTTTGCCGGAATCCGGCACCTCCTCGCGCTGCTTCCATGCTGGGAGATTCGTGGCTGCGGCGAAAGCCGAAAGCGTGAGTGCAACATCGCCGCCGACGCCGCCGCGCCTTGCTGGACACTTCAAGGCTGCTGCCGGCGCGAAGATTGTTACAGCTGTGCGGTTTACCGCGCGGCGTCCCAATGCAAGAATCTTAGGGCGTTCGTCGTCCGCGGCCCAGCCTAAACGGGCAGAGCCCCGCCTTCAAATTTGCATTGTGAGAAGCATTACAAAGGCTCCGGAAGCGGGGCCTTGTTCATGCATTGCAACTGATCAGTGACCGCGGGGCGCGTCTGAGTCCGGTTCCTGACTGAAGCGCGCATTGTGCCGGACGTCGGCGCCACTCACCCAGAAGATCACATCCTCGGCGATATTCGTCGCATGATCGGCGATGCGTTCCAGGCTTCGGGTGATCAACAGAACGTCCAGATAGACACGGACGCGATCCGGATCAGACCTCATCTGCCCAACCAGATTGACGAATGCCTCGTCCTTCATACGGTCTACGATGTTGTCCATCTCAAGCACGGCCTGCGCAACCTCGGCTTTGGCCGAAAGGAAGGATTCCAGTGCCCGCCGCACCATGGTAGAAACCGCCGTGGTCATGCGCGCGATATCGACCGAAACCTCGATCTCGGCCTCCTGGGTAAGATCCAGTGAGCGTTGCGCGATATTGACCGCCAGGTCGCCCACCCGTTCCAGGTCAGAATTGATCTTCAGAACCGCGAGCACGAATCGCAGATCGGTCGCCATGGGCTGCTGCATGGCGAGCAGATCCACGGCCATTTCATCAATGATCCGCTCGCTCTGGTTGATCGCCTTTTCCCGCTCAAAGACCTGCTGAGCCAGTCGAGCATCGCGTTTGCGGTAAGAGTCTGCCGCAAGTTCAATGGCAGATTCAGCCATTCCGCCCATCTCGAGCAAGCGTTCCTTCAGTTCGTCCAGCCCATGCTGGAAGCGGCTTCGCATTATCATCCAAACCTGCCCGTAATGTAGTCTTCCGTACGCTTGTCGGAAGGTGTGGTGAAGATCTTCTCCGTTTTGTCGTACTCAATCAGCTTGCCCATCAGGAAGAAGCCTGTGAAGTCGGCGACCCGGGCCGCCTGCTGCATATTATGAGTCACAATCACGACGGTGTACTGGGCTTTCAGTTGAAAGATCAGCTCCTCGATTTTTCCGGTCGAAATCGGATCCAGCGCGCTAGCAGGCTCGTCCATCAAAAGCAACTCGGGCTGCACCGCCAGGGCACGCGCAATGCACAGTCTCTGCTGCTGTCCGCCGGAGAGCGATGAGCCCGACTTCTTCTTCAGAACGTCTTTCACTTCATCCCAAAGCGCCGCCATACGCAGCGAGTATTCCACCGAGGCATCCAGCTCGCGCCGCTTGTTATACCCGTTCAGCCTCAGTCCGGCGGCCACATTGTCATAGATCGACATGGTCGGAAATGGATTCGGTTTCTGGAAGACCATTCCGATGCGGCGGCGTACATCCACTGCATCCTGGCCGGACGCATAGATATCCATGTCGCCGACCTGCACCGAACCGGTGAGGCGCGCATCCGGCACGATTTCGTGCATCCGGTTCAAACAGCGAATGAACGTGGACTTACCACAGCCCGACGGACCGATTACGGCCGTCACTGCATTGGCGCATACATTTATGTTGATTTCCTTCAGAACCTGCGCCTTTCCGAACCAGGCGTTCAGATCCTTCACTTCAATTGCAACACCCATCAGATGCGGGCTCCTTACAAGCTAGGCGTTGTGTTGCATGGTTCCACGGCTGGTCACATACCGGACCGCGGAGACCGCGACAACAATCAAGACGATCAGTATTAATGCCCCTGCCCAGGCCTGGCGATGCCATTCGGCAAAGGGCGAAATAGCATACGCGAAAATTTGAAGAGGCAGAGCTGCGGTGGGCTGGTTGGGGTTCAAATTCCAGAACTGGTTTCCGAAGGCGGTGAACAGCAGCGGAGCGGTCTCTCCCGCAACCCGCGCAAAGGCCAGCATCGCTCCGGTAATTACGCCCTTGGACGCGGTTCGCAAGGTCACCTGCAACATCACCCGCCATTGCGGAATCCCAAGCCCCATCGCGGCCTCGCGAATGGTATTCGGCACCATGTGCAGCATCTCTTCTGTGGTGCGTGCAATCGTCGGAATCATCATGATGCCCAGCGCTACGCCGCCGGAGAGCGCCGAGAAATGCTGCTGGGGCAGCACCACCAGCGCGTACACCGCAATGCCCACCACAATCGAAGGGACACCGTTCAAAACATCAGCCGTGAAGCGCACGAACGTGACATAACGCCCGCGTCCCAATTCCGACATATACATGCCGGCGCCAATCCCCAGCGGCACGCCGATGATCGAGCCGAGAGCCAGAATCATCGCCGAACCGACGATGGCGTTGGCCATGCCGCCACCCGCCTCACCCACCGGGCGCGGTGTATTCGTCAGGAAGGCCCAGTTGATGGAACCAATTCCTTTGTATACCAAGTAGCCGAAGATCAAAGCCAGAGGCGCCAACACCAGGATGGAAGCCAGTCCGGCAAGAGCGATAAAAAACACATTACTCAGGCGGCGGCGAATACTGAGCGGAGTTGTGACGCTATGCATTGGACCTCGCAGAGTACCCGCGGGTGATCGACCAGATCAGCAGACGCGCGCAGGCATTCACAATGACGGTCACAATCAGCAGAACCAGTCCGATCTCAACCAGCGCGCTCAGATACAGGTCGCCGGTGGCCTCGGAAAACTCGTTGGCAATCACTGAAGCCATTGTATAGCCGGGTGCAAACAGCGACTTGGCGATCTCCGGACGATTGCCGATCAGCATTGTCACCGCCATCGTCTCGCCAATCGCGCGACCCAAACCCAGGATGATTCCACCCGCAATGCCCACCCGGGCGTTGCGCAACACCGCCATCCGCACCATCTCCCAGCGAGTCGCTCCCAGCGCCAGCACGGCTTCGCGCTGGCTCTGCGGAACCGCCACCAGCACCTCCCGCGTGATCGAAGCGATGATGGGAACAATCATGATGGCCAGGATAACTGCGGCCGCCAACATGCCAATGCCATAGGCTGGCCCTTCGAAAAAGCCCGTCCATCCGAAATACTTACTGAGCCAGGGCTCCACATGGTTGCGCAGGATCGGCGCCAGAACAAAGATTCCCCACAGGCCGTAGATCACCGAAGGAATCGCGGCCAGCAGCTCCACAGTGAACGAGATGATACCGCGCAAAGCTCGCGGACACAGCTCGGTGACAAAGACCGCAACCCCTACCGCCAGCGGAACCGCCATAACCAGCGCCACCAACGAGGACAGCAGCGTTCCATAGACGAAAGGCCACGCACCGAAGTCGCCAGAGACCGGATCCCAGGTAGTCCCGGTAAAAAACCTGAAGCCGAACTTTGCGATGGAGAGGTTGGAGCGCACAGTCAGCTCATAGAAAAATAAGACAATTACCAGAATGACGGAAAGCGAGCAGAGCAGCAGCGCATAGCGGAATACCACGTCCAGGTACTTGCTGATCTTGCTGGTGTGCAACTCAATGTGAGGAGCGGCCGCTGTCGTCACCAGAGCCGACTTCGCCTCACTACCGGGCGCTCTGGTGGCCGGTGTCTGGAAGCGAAGCATAGGGCGGAACTCTGAATTATTTCCGAGGCTCACTTTGTTACGCTATCAGAGAATTGTTAACAGGAGATGAATGGCTAAGAGTTGCGGGCTGGCGGCTGCTCCGGACGTGGGGCAAAAAATCAGCGCGAACCGAAATTGGCTCGCGCTGGTCTGTGTGTCTTTGCCGAGCCCTCGCCTTTGTAGCAGAGGAACTCGAAGTGACTTTAGTGGATGGTGCTGAGTGTGGTCTGCACCTTCTTGACTACTTCCTTCGGCAGCGGGGCATAGGTCAGCTCGGCTGGTTTCGCGCTCGCCGTCCTTCAGCATCCATACGAGGAAGTCATGCAGCACCTTCCCCTTGGCCGCATCCTTGGACTGCTGCGGAATCAGCAGCCAGGTGAAGCTGGCGATCGGGTAGGCGTTCTTGCCGTCCGGGTTGGTGAGCGAAACACGATAATCATTCGGCATATTGGCTGCTGCGGCAGCGGCTGCGGCGGTGGTCGATTCCAGCGAAGCCTTCACAAAGTTTCCGCTCTTGTTGCGAACCGAGCCGTAGCTGATATTGTTCTGCACGGCGTAGATCAGCTCAATGTAGCCGATCGAGCCTTCAATCTGGCCGACCGTTCCCGCGACGCCCTCATTGCCCTTGCCGCCAAGACCAACCGGCCACTTTACGCTGGTGCCCTTGCCGACCGAGGTGTTCCATTCCGGACTAACCTTGGAGAGGTAGTCGGTGAAGACGTAGGTGGTGCCCGAGCCGTCCGAGCGGTGGACAACTACGATGGCCTGGTTGGGGAACTTGACCCCAGGATTGACCTTGGCAATCGCCGGATCGCTCCAGTTATTGATCTTGCCAAGAAAAATGCCGGCCAGAAGCTCCGGGGTAAACTTCAACTCCTGCTTCACGCCGGGGATGTTATAGGCCGGAACCACGGCGCCGAGCACAGTCGGAATGTGCAGAATCTTGGTCGGGCACTGAGCCAGCTGTTCATCCGTCATCGGACCGTCGGAAGCACCGAAATCAACCGTACCTGCGATCACCTGACGAATACCAGCGCCGGAACCCAGCGACTGATAGTTCAACTGCACGCCGGGATGAGAAGCGCTGTACTCCGTGAACCACTTCTGATAAATCGGATTCGGAAAGGTGGCACCCGCGCCGTTCAAAGACTGCGCGAAAGCGGTGACGCACAATAGCAGAGCGCACAACATCAGCTTCAAAGTACGAGTCACAGTTTAATTCCTCCAGAGTCTCTCAATGACGAGTATCTGTCCCGGCACATTACTGTGGCATTACGGTAATGTGAATTTCCGGTTACAGAAGTGAATGAATGGAAAATTCAGCGCCGGTCACGCGCGCCAGTTCGTAAAGAGTGAGGACCAAACACAGTTGCAGAACAAGCTCATTCCTTGTTCTTCACATGATCAAGAAAGAGTTGCTCCACCGGACGATCATAGGCGCGCAGCACATGGCGAACCGTCCGCCCGCTGACCAGATGACAAACTTCTTCCGCCATGTTCTTCACGTGGTCGCCGGCGCGCTCAATCTCCTGCGCCATAAATAGAATATGAAAGCTGTCGAATCGCCGAAGACCCTCGGCCGGTTCAAGATGACGGAAGGTAATGACGTTGCGGAGGCGGTCAATTTCCGTATCCGCCCGGAGCACATTCACGGCTTTGTCCAGCGAACGGTCGCGGAAGGCGATTTCGATGTCGGCCAGCATTCGTTCCAGCTGCGAGGTCATCACGGTCAGGTCGCGCACATCATCGTGACTGCATGTGAGGGGCCACGGCTTCCGCGCGGTTGACAAAACTCAGCAGAAGATCGCCGATCCGTTCCAGGGAGATTCCGAATTTCATGCAAGCCAGCAGGGTTCTGGCTTCCTGCTCAGGAACCTGCGTGATCGTCGTGGTGACAAGGTCGTCGATATCGCGGTCCAGCGAGTCCAACTCGCGCTCACGCTCACGAACCTCGTCGAGCAGCGCTTTGGAGGACGTGGCGATCCCTTCCGCGGCGGCCGTCGAGGCGCGATGCGCAACCCGGAATGCGTCCAGCGTGAGCTCCAGAAGGTGCGATCCGTAACTCGGCAGCACGTTCGGCTCGCCCATGGCAGCAGCTCCTGCAGAGGAAGGGAATCGAAAAATGTTGAGAGACCGCCCTTGCAGTCCAGCTTCGAAGCCGCTTTCGGCGGCCTCTCAAGCCCCCAAACGAATATTGATTCAATCTTAGAGGCGCTCGGTTTTCAATTAGCATGAGTCCTGCGTTAATATCGCGTCAAAAACCACTCTGGCTAATCGGAGCTGATGCGCGCTTCCGGAATGGAAAAGACGAAGGTGCAGCCGTGGTTCAGTTCGCTCTCCGCGGTGATGATGCCGCCGTGAGCCAGAATAATGTGCTTGGCGATGGCCAGCCCCAGTCCGGTCCCTCCGCTCTCGCGAGAGCGGGCTTTGTCCACCCGGTAGAAGCGCTCAAAGAGCCGCGGCAGATGTTCACTCGCAATTCCCGGACCGAAGTCCCGCACATAGAATTGCACAAAGCCTTCCACGTCATGCGCACCAATCAGGATTCGTTCGCCTTGTGACGCATACTTATTCGCGTTGTCGATCAGGTTGGAGAATACCTGGAAGACGGCGTCGCGGTCGGCTGAAACCATCTTCAGCGCCTCGTTCACCACGTCCAACTTCATGCGCGGAGTCGGAGCTATGATCGTAAAAATATTCCGACAGCATCATGTAGAAGCTCGGCGGCGGAGACCGGACGCAATTGCAGCTTCTTGTCACCCGACTCCACCCGTGCCAGCACCAGCAGGTCCTCGGTTAAGCGCGTCATGCGCGCGGCATTCTTGCGAATGATCTCCAGAAAATCACGCAGAGTCTCCTCCGAGTTCACCCCGTCCAGCAAGCGTCTCGGCATATCCCTGGATGGAAGTCAGCGGCGTGCGTAGCTCGTGCGAGACATTGGCGATGAAGTCGCGGCGGGTCTTCTCTGTGCTTTCCACCTCGGTCAGGTCATGCAGTACGGCGACCAATCCGCCCGAGGGCATGGGCGCAACCGTGGCCGCAAAAATCCGTCCCGGAACAAAGTTAGTGACCCGCGCGGTGACCAGTTTGCGGTGTTGCGCCGCCTCCTGCACCGTAGCCAGAAAGATCGGATCGCGCACTGTCTGTACCACCGGCTGGCCCAGGCGGACGCCCGTTGGAGTAAGCATCTCCATGCGCCGGTTTGCCCACTGCGCATGGCCGTCGCGGGAGATCGCAATCACCGGCTCCTGCATACTGTTCAGCACCGCTTCCAGTTCGCTGCGGCTGTCCTCCAGCTCCTGGAAGCTGGTTTGCAGCTTGCGCGCGGTTGCGTCCAGGGCGTCGGCTACACGGCCGATCTCGTCATTCTGGTATTCGGAAAGCCGCGCCGAAAAATCGCCTTCCGCAATCTTCCCTGCAAACGCCAGAATTCGTTCCAGTCGCGCACCTACTTCTTTGATGCCCAGGCCGCCAGCAGAATCGCGATGACCCAGGCGAGCGCGGAGGCAAAGACAAGCGAGCGCCACATCGTCTTGATCGGCCTCGGCGACAACCGTGAGGGGAACCGCAAGCCGGACAGCGCCGCCCGGAACCGGCTGCGCCACGTAGAGCATGTCCACGCCCAGGGTGCTGCTGCGCCGGGTGTCAACGCCAATCTGCCCGGCCAGCGCAGCCTGAAATTCCGGACGGCGCGCGTGGTTCTCCATCGTCTCGGGAGCCGCACCGCTGTCGGCCAGCACTTGCCCCTGGCTGTCGATCACGGTGGCGCGCGCGCCCGATGCCTCGGCGATGCGCTTTACAGTTTTTGTTAGATCGTTCGGTGCTGGATCGTTGCCTGAAGGTGGAGCGGAGGCAACCTGCAAGGCAAACATTGCGGTCTTCTGCCGGAGATTGCTTTCGATATGCTGCTCGGAGAGAGCCTTGCCACGCCTGGCTTAACCGCAAAATCCAGCGTCAAGGTTGCTGCGGCAATCACCAGGGCAAAAACAAGAACCAGCTTGAAGAAAATCCGACTCCTCACTTCAAGGCCTCAAACCTGTATCCCGCTCCGCGCACGGTGCGCAGATATTGCGGCTCCTCGGCATCCTTCTCGATCTTCTCCCGGATTCGCCGAACATAAACATCCACCGAGCGCGGGGTGACATAGGCGGTATCGCGCCAAACTGCGTCGAGCAGCTGGTCGCGGGTAAAGACACGGCCCGGATGCCGCGCCATGTACTCCAATAGCCGGAATTCAGTGGCCGTGGTCGCCACCTGCTTGCCGCGCACCTTCAGCGTCATCGCGCCGCTATCGATTTCGATCTCGCCCGTGCTGATGATTTCAGGAGCCAGCGGCCGCTCGAAACGGCGCAGCACCGCCTTGATGCGCGCAATCAGCTCCCGCGGACTGAATGGTTTGCCAACGTAGTCATCGGCGCCAAGTTCCAAGTCCCAGCACGCGATCGCTTTCACTGCTCTTGGCGGTTAGAAAGATAACCGGCGTCATCGCAATTGCCTGGTGCTGCCGGATGCGGCGGCAGAGCTCGAAACCGTCGCCCCCTGGGATCATGATGTCGAGCAAGAACAGTGCGGGCTTTTCGCGCTCGGCCTCCTGAAGTACAAGCGAGGCGGCGCCGAAAATACGAACGTTGAAGCCGGCAGCCTCCAGATGATGCTTCACCAGGCGGGCAATATCAGCTTCATCTTCCACGACGAATATTAAGGGGTTTCATCGTCTTTATTGTATTCAGGTACGGCATCGGCGGGAACTACCGAATAAGTTGTTTTCACCCCGCTGTAACATTTCAGTCGATTGGCGGAGCAAAGCACTGCAAGTTCCGCAATGGCAAAGGGGAGAGCCTTTGGCCCTCCCCTCGGGAAAAATGCGTCTTCCTGGCCTCATTTAGTACGAGCCCCAGCCGCGGGTCAGGTAATCGGAAAGCGTGAGCCCCGCCAGCAGCATCAAGAAGAAGATGGCCGTAACCACCGCAACCTTGGTGAGCGCGCTCGAGTAGCGCAGTTCCATGAAGAACAGCAGCACCAGCAGCGCTTTCACAGTCGCAATCGTCAGCGCCACAATGGCGTTGAAGGGGCCAAGTTCCAGCGTCGCGGCGAACACCGTCAGCGCGGTCAGCACCAGCAGAGCGGCCCATACGGCAATGAATGTCTTGACGCTAGGTGTTGTGCATGCTCAGTCATTTCTTCTCTCCTACCCTCCGGGATGGTGGTGGCTAATCAGATAGAGCAGCGGGAAAAGATAGATCCAGATGATGTCGACAAAGTGCCAGTACAGCCCCACGACTTCCACCGGTGAGTTGTATTCCGCGCTGAAGCGTCCGCGGGCGTTTGCAATCAGCAGCCAGCTCAGCAGGCCCACGCCGATCACCATGTGGAGCGCGTGCATTCCCGTCATCGCAAAATACAGCGAGAAAAAGATCGCGACTTGGCGAGGGTCGTAGTTGCCCTCGTGCTCGAAGTGAAAACTCGGCCCGGGAACCTCATGGTGAACCCAGTGCTCGTGATACTCCACTCCCTTGACCCCGAGAAAGCCGAGCCCCAGAACCAGCGTCAGCAGAAGGAAGACCGCCGTCAGTTTGCGATTGCCCAGCTTCGCAGAGTGAACCGCCATCACCATGGTTAGCGACGAGCAGATCAGTACCGCCGTGTTGGCGGTGCCGTACACAATCTCCATCGTCCGGCTGCCCGCGACCCAGGCGTTGTAGTACGAGCAGCCGGTAAATCAGATACGAGGCAAACATGCCTCCAAAGAACATGATCTCCGTGACCAGGAAGATCCACATGCCAAACATCGAGGTCGCCTTCTGCTGCTCCATGTCGGCGAAATGATGTCTCAGGTTGTGTACCGCGGTCTCGCTATCCGGCAACTTCAACCCCCTTGGGGAGTCCGTGGTCGGGTGCGTCGATCTCGTCATAGTTGTAAGCCTCCCAAGTCACAACAGGCGTTTCGTCGAAATTAAACGTAGGTGGCGGGGAAGGCGTCATCCACTCCAGTCCAGCGGCGCGATAAGGATTCGGCCCCGCATCCTTGCCATATTGCAGGCTCCAGACGAAGTAAATCATCGGCATCAGGAATCCCACGGCGAGAATCGAGGCGCCCGCCGTTGACAGGACATTCAGCACCTGAAACTCCGGCGGATAGGCGTGATAGCGGCGCGGCATGCCCATGTAGCCCAGCAGAAACTGCGGAAAGAATGTGAGGTTGAAGCCAATAAAGACCAGAATTGCGCTCAGCTTGGCGAAGGCTTCGGGATACATCTTTCCGGTAATCTTCGGCCACCAGAAATGCAACCCGCCCATGAACGCCGTGACCATGCCTCCCACCATGATGTAGTGGAAGTGTGCCACTACAAAGTAGGTGTCGGTCACGTGCAGGTCAATTCCCACTGCGGCCAAAAACAAACCGGTCAGTCCACCGATGGTGAACAGTCCGATAAAGGCGAAGGCATACAGAAGCGGGGTTTCAAAGGTAATCGATCCCTTATAGAGCGTCGCCGTCCAGTTAAACACCTTCACAGCCGAAGGAATCGCCACAAAGAAACTCAACATGGAGAAGATCAACGCGGCATACACCGAAATCCCCGCCACAAACATATGGTGAGCCCACACCAGGAATCCCAATACCGCAATCGCGATCGGATGACATTGCGATGAACTCATATCCAAACGGGCGCTTTCGGGAGAAGCACGGAATGATCTCGCTCACAACGCCCATGCCCGGCAGGATCATGATGTACACGGCAGGGTGCGAGTAGAACCAGAACAGATGCTGGAAGAGCAGCGGGTCGCCGCCCAAACGCGCGTCGAAAACGCCGATATGAAACACTCGCTCCAGCGCCACCAGCAACAGCGTGATCGCCAGCACCGGCGTACCCAGCACCATGATCACCGAAGTCGCATACATGCTCCAGATGAACAGTGGCAGCCTCCGCCAGCTCATTCCCGGGGCGCGCATACGATGGATTGTGACGATGAAGTTTAATCCGGTAAAGATCGACGAGAACCCGACGATAAAAACGCCCAGCGCCGCCGTCACCACATTGGTATTCGAGTAGGTGGTTGAGAACGGCGTGTAGAAGGTCCAGCCCGTATCCACGCCTCCCGTGAGGATCGCATAGACGATGAAGCAAGCCCCGGTCATGTAGATGTACCAGCTCGCCAGATTCAGCCTTGGAAACGCCAGATCCTTGGCGCCGATCATCATCGGAACCAGGAAGTTGCCCAGCGTCGCCGGCACCGACGGAACCAGGAAGAGGAAGACCATCACGATGCCGTGCATGCTGAACAGCTTGTTATAGGTATCGGACAACACCAAGTCGCCCGCCGGGGTCAGCAGCTCCAGGCGGATCAGCATCGCGAAGAATCCGCCCAGGAAGAAGAACGTCGTGATCGAGGCCAGGAACAGAAGAGCGATCCGCTTGTGGTCCGTGGTCAGCAACCACGATTTGATCCCGTAATCTGCGTTCAGGTAATTCGTCTTCGGTTGCGTGGCAAGGCTAGCTGTTTCCATAATTCGTCCTCTACTGCTTTGGCGCTGGCTGTGTTGGATTCACCGGCGTTGGTTGCGTTGCCTTCACTGCCGGATGCGCCCCGGCATCGCTCTTGGCGGCCGATGGTTCAGGCTTGGGAGCGACTGGATAATTTCCCGAGTCCGGATCGCTGACCGGTATCGGCAGGGCTGCCGAACCATTGCCCAGGGCCTTGACGTAGGAAACCAGTCCAATGACTTCCTCTTCGCTAAGAATCCCCTCGAAGGTCGGCATGATGTTCTTAAATCCGCTTACGACCTTGACCCCTGGATTCAGAATCGACTCGCGCACATAACTCTCGTCGGCAGTGATCGTGCGTCCGTCATCCAGCAGTACCCGCCTGCCGAAGACTCCGACCAGGTTTGGTCCGCGTCCGGCAATATCGGCGCGGTGGCACATCGAGCAGCCGTATTGCTGGAAGCTCTTTTCCCCCGCCGAGGCAAGCGATCCGTCCACCCCGCCCGCGGCCCAGCGGTCATAATCCGCCGGGTCCATCACAACCACCTCGCCCACCATGCCCGAGTGCTGCGTACCGCAATACTCCGCACAGAACAGGTGATAGCGTCCCGGTACCGTGGCGCGGAACCAGGTCGAGGTATAGCGCCCCGGCAGCACATCCGCTTTGATGCGGAATGCCGGAACGTAAAAGCTGTGAATCACGTCCTGTGAGGTCATAATCATGCGCACATCGCGACCCACAGGGACGTGCAGTTGATTGATCTCGCGCTGCCCCTCCGTGTGCTCGAACTTCCACATCCACTGCTTGCCCACGCAGTAAATCTCCATCGCCCCCCTGGGCGGACGCGTCTGGATATAAAAAAGCACCGCGGACCAGACGAAGATGATCATCACGATTAACAGCGGGATACCGGTCCAGATCAACTCCAGCGGCGTCGATCCGTGAATCTGCGTCGGCTGCGGATTGCGGCTCTTGCGGTAACGCACCGAAAAATACAGGATCATCGCGGAGATCAGACAGGTGAAGAAGGCAGTAATCGCCACCAGGGCGAAGTACAGTGCGTCAATGTGCCCCGACATGCTGCTGGCGCTTGGCGGAAATAGTGGCAAGTTAGACCACATATCGATTTATGCCCGTCCTGTTCCGATCACTTGATCGTGCTTCTCTTTGCGAAACAGCAGTACGATCGCGCCGCCAAGCACAATCACAGTCGCGATGCCGGCCAGTCGCATGATATTGGTGATCGTAGCGCCGTAGCGCCCGGTGCGCGGGTCGTAGTGATAGCAGTACAACAGCACCTCATCGGCAAGCGATCCGATCTTGTTCTGCGAAGCCTCGACGATGCCCAGCCGCATATCCTTTGCCGAATACTCCACGCCGTAGTAATACTGGGCGATCTTGCCCTCGGGCGTAATCAGCAGGATGCCGGCCGCATGTGCAAACTGGTCCAGCTTGGGGTCGTAGCGATAGTGCCAACCCACCGCGTTTGCGAGCGCCGCAATCTGTGCCTGCTCGCCGGTCAGAAAGTGCCAGCCCTTGCCCGCCTCGGCATTGCCAAGCCTCTTCAGGTACATCTCTTTCTTGTTGGCCGCCAGCTGCGGAGTCTCACGCGGATCGATGCTCAGGGTGACCACTTCAAATTGCTTGCCCGGCTCAAACCGAATCACCTTCAACGCCGAGGTCAGCCCATTCAGAACTTCCGTACACAGCATGGGGCATTGGTAATACACCAGATTCAGAATCACCGGACGGCCATCATGAAAGTAGTCGCCCAGCTTCACCGTCTTACCCTGCTCATCCTTGAAGGTAAGATTCAGCGGCACCTGCTCATTCAGCCGTTGGTCGATCCCCACTCCCTCCAGCCCCGGAGGAGCGACTGTCTTCGTCTCCGGCGGAGTAAAGTATTGCGCCGTGGCAACACCGCACAACGCTGCGGTCAGCGCCAGGCTCGCCACGATTCTCCGAATTGTTCTCTGCCCCAACATCATCTTCCTTCCCCGATCTTCTGCTCCTGTGAAGCTGTCGCCGTCTGCTGCCCCGCCCGTCATCCGCCCTGCATGATCGCTTTCGCCGGAGACGGCCGCGCTCTGCAGTGCCGAGCTTTCGTATGGCGGCACCGGATGGGAGTAGTCCTGTCCTGCGCCGGGATAGTTCGGCAATGGCTCCCCTCCCGCGCGCACCGGAAGCCGCGTTACGACCAACTTCATCGCCTCTTCAATCGGCAGGTGTACGTTGCCCTCGCGCGTCCTTCCACGGCGGGGCCATCAGCGCTGCCGTTTCCTGCTGCAGAAACTTCGACATCTCTCCCGCCGGGCCGCGGATATGGCGTAAGCAGGCGCGGCTGCGGAAATTGTTGAACGTTTACGTTCGACGTATTCGTCAGGATCTCGGCCCGTGGCGTAAATGTCTTCGGCGCCAGCGGACTCACCTCCGGATCGTGCTCGTCGGCGAACTTTGTCATGCCAACATACAACCCGAGAACGCACAGATGGACGGCAATGGCCGAAACCAGCAGCACAAGAAAGAAGATGAGGATGCCGCGTGCTCCAAGATCGCTCTTGTCGTACTTGACACTCGGATTCCGCGCCTCGTCGCTTTCGTGTTCGTGATCAATGTTCATGGCTTGGCTCCCAGAGGCGTGGCAGCATCGGCTCGGTAACCACCAGCAAAGGACGCCCCCCGAACTGCCGGAAGAACATACCCAGCCAGATGCTCACCAGTGCCAGCGGTGCTGCAAAATATTGCCAGTGATAAACAAGGTGTCGCGCCTCGCCGCCCGTTCCCGGAAACGGATTCGGCGCCACCAGCCAGTACATATCGACATAGCGCATCACCAGCACCAGCAGCGCGACCGGAACCAGCTTTCGCGGATCACGCTTGAGATCACGCGAGAGCAGCAGCAGGAACGGCAGCGAAAATTGCGCGATCACCAGCGCCAACGCCACCGTCTGCCATCCGCCGTGGATGCGGTCCAGATACCAGGTGATCTCCTCGGGAAGATTGCCCGCCCAGATGATCAGCCACTGCGAAAAGCTGAAGTATGCCCACACCATGGTGAAGGTCAGCATCAGATTGCCGTAATCGTGCAATCGGCCTGGTGCTCAGAATCGCGTCGTACGGGGCAAACTCACGCACCGAGCAGAGAATCACGATCAGCAGCGCCATCGCCGAGAGCGTCTCGCTGATCATGAAAAACATGCCGAAGATCGTCGAGTACCACGTCGGATCCAGGGACATGATCCAGTCTGTGCAGGCCAGCGTGATCGTCAGGGCATACACCAGAATCCCCGGTGCGGCCCATACCTTCAGCGTCTGCCATACCCGCGGCGAAGCATCGCCATCCTGCTTCAGCGAGCCCCTGCGCAGCGCCATCGCCCACAGGTTCCAGATCGCAAAGTAGATTACCGCGCGCACGGTCCAGAAATGTTCGTTCAAGTACCAGCTCTTCGTCTCCACCGCGCTATGTCTCGCCACATACGCCGGGTCCAGCCAGACGTACAGGCCATGGCGTCCCAGCCAGATCGGCAGGAATAGAATCGTAAGCAGTGGAATGTTTCCCACCGCGGCTTCCATCACCCGCCGGCCGATCATCCACCAGTTGCCGCCCGTCAGATGGCCCAGCATCAGCAGCGCCATCGAGCCCAGCGAAAAACCCAGCACCAGCATGTAGCCAATCAGGTAGCCGCGGAAAAATTGCTGCCCCGAAGCGAAGCCTCCGGCAATGGCCGCAATCGTCGCTGCCAGCCCAATCGCCAGCCATCGCCTTGACAGCGATGCGAACGCCGCCGCCGGCGGTTCAAAACGATAGGAAGCGGGATAGATCGTCGTGCTCATCGTGCTACTTCGCCTCCGTGATTTTCGTCCTTATTCCCGGTACCGCCTCCAGCCTCATTCGCGTCACCCTGCTCCCGTTCAGACCTCACCAGCCGTCCCGCCGCAACGTCGCCCGGGTTGGCCGTCTGTGCCAGTTGCAGGGCGCGGATGTAGGCCGCAATGCGCCAGCGGTCCGCCACCGGAACCTGTGCCGAGTAATCGCCCATCGCGCCCCAGCCATTGGTCATCACGTTGAAGAAGTGTCCCACCGGAGCCTTCAGCAGACGCGGGTCGCGTACGAAGGAGGCTTCTTGAAGCCGCGCTGCACGATCATCCCGTTACCGTCTCCCAACTGCGAATGGCAGGGCGAGCAGTAGATATTGAACCGCTCGCGGCCACGCGCCAGATCTTTTTCGGTGATCGGAAACGGAAATTCGTCGGCCTCCTTCCCATTCACCTTTCCGGTATAGAGCAACGAATCATCCTGCAGCTGCCCACGCGCGATGGTGCCCGCAACGACGGGGCGCGCCGAACGGTGATCGGCATAGAAATCGTTTTCACGCAGCGGAATAAACTTGGGCTGCACCTGCATGTCTAATCTGCAGGAGACGAGCAGCAGCATGCCAGCCCCAGCCAGCAGCGCAATCGCAGCCGCCCGCAACGCCGCTTTGCCCACCATCTTTCGCTCCCTCGCTTTTGGCTGCATCGATTTCCGCTCCCATCCCTGGTATGCCATCGGCTAGTCGGCGACCTCGGCGACATCGATCGCATCTGTCGCCTGCAAAAACCGCGTTGTCTCTTCCAACTCAAACTGCGGATCGGCCGCCTCGATGCAGAGGAAGAACCGGTCGCGGCTGGCGGCGCTGAAACGCGGATGATTGAAGACCGGGTGATAGGGCTGCGGCAGTCCATTTAAGGCCAACATGCCCACCACCGCCGAGATGCCGGCAAACAGAATTGTCAGCTCAAACGTAATGACGATGAACGACGGCCACGAATTCAGCGGACGGCCGCCTACGTTCAGCGGATAGGCACAGCACGTGAACCCAATATTGCAAACCGAATCCGCTCAGCCCGCCCAGAATGCCGCCGATCAACGTCAGCAGCGGCACCCGGGTCTTCTCGAAAGCCGATGGCCTCGGCGGCCTCTTCCAGCGGAAACGGCGTGTAGGCGTCCATGCGCCGGTATCCGGCATCGTGAGCTTTTCTGCAGGCTTTCACCAGCCCATCGGGCGTGGTGAATTCAGCGATCACTCCGTACAGCGCCGGATCAGTCATGGGCGGCGACCTCCTCGCTGAGTTTTGCCTGCGGCAGCAACATGCGCATTTCAAAGATGGTGATCATCGGCATCAGCCGCACAAACAGGAACATCGCGGAGAAGAACAGTCCCAGGGTGCCGGCAAAGACCGCATAATCCCAGCGCGTGGCCACGTACATGCCCCACGAGGATGGCAGGAAGTCGCGCGAGCAGGCTGATGACAATGATGACGAAGCGCTCCAGCCACATGCCGAACAGAACGATCAGCGAGGTGGCAAACAGCATCACCGGATTCATCCGCACCTTGCGAATCCAGAGCACTTGCGGAGTCAGCATATTGAACAGGATCAGGCACCAGTACGACCAGGCCATCGGCCCCAGCATGCGATTCTTCGCCACATACATCTCGAAGACATTGCCTGAGTAGTACGCGTAAAACACTTCCATCATGTAGCCATAGGCGACGATCAATCCCGTGCCCAGCATGATCTTGGCCGCGTTATCCAGGTGGCGCAGCGTGATCATGTCCTCCACGCCGTAGAAGTGCCGGATCGGAATCGCCAGCACCAGCACCATGGCAAAGCCCGAGTAGATTGCGCCAGCCACAAAATAGGGCGGGAAGACCGTGGTGTGCCAGCCCGGCACAATCGAAACTGCGAAGTCGAAGGACACCACCGTGTGCACCGAGAGCACCAGCGGCGTTGCCAGTCCGGCCAGCAGCAGGTAGGCGCTTTCATAGCGCTTCCAGTGCCGCGCCGAGCCGCGCCATCCCATCGCCAGCAATCCGTAAATGGCCTTCGCTACCGGGTCGGTCGCCGTGTCGCGGAAGGTCGCCAGATCGGGAATCAGCCCCACGAACCAGAAGAGCGCCGAGATCGTCGCGTAGGTCGAAACCGCGAAGACGTCCCACAGCAGAGGGCTGCGGAACTGCGGCCACACTCCCATGGTGTTCGGATAAGGGAAGAGCCAGTACGCCAGCCACGGACGGCCTGTGTGCATGATTGGGAACAAGCCGGCGCAGGCCACGGCAAAGAGCGTCATAGCCTCGGCAAAGCGGTTGATCGAGTTGCGCCAGCCCTGCTTGAGCAGCAGCAGAATCGCCGAAATCAGGGTTCCCGCGTGGCCGATACCGATCCACCACACAAAGTTCACGATGGCGAAGCCCCAGCCAACCGGAATGTTGATGCCCCAGATGCCGACGCCGCGGTAGAACAGGTACGCTGCGGCAAACAGCAGCAAATTCAGCAGGCCGAAGAAGAGAGCGAAGCCTCCCAGCCAACCCAGCGTAACCGGACGCCGCAGCACCAGCGAAACGATCTTATCGGTGACCGTTTCCAGCGTATGGCCGGGCTTTAGAACCGGGGCCTGCCCCGGCAGCAGCTGCTCTTCTATTGCCGTCGAAGCGTTCGTCTCTGGAGGCTCTGCCATGATTCTTCTACGACTCCAACTCAGGATTCGGGTTGCGCACCGCGGCCAGGTAAGTGGTTCGCGGACGCGTGTTGAGTTCTTCCAGCAATCCGTAGTTCCGCTGCGAGGTCTTCAGCTTCGCAACCCGGCTGCTCTGGTCATTCAGATCGCCAAAGATGATTGCCTCCGCCGGACATGCCTGCTGGCAGGCCGTCATCACCTCGCCATCGCGCACCTTCCGGTTCTGCTCTTCGGCGTCGATTCTGCCGTGTGTGATGCGCTGAATGCAGTAAGTACACTTCTCCATCACGCCGCGGCTGCGCACCGTCACCTCGGGATTGCGCTGGAACTTCAACTGCGGCGTCTCGAAGTCCGAGAACAGCAGGAAATTGAAGCGCCGCACCTTGTACGGACAGTTGTTCGAGCAATAGCGCGTCCCCACGCAGCGGTTGTAAATCATGTCATTCAGGCCTTCGGAGGAGTGCACGGTGGCGGCCACCGGGCAGACCAACTCGCACGGCGCATTCTCGCACTGCATGCAGGGCACCGGCTGGAAGTACGTCTTCGGATTCTCCGGCGAGCCCTCATGGTAGTTATCGATGCGCAGCCAGTGCATAATGCGGCCGCGCTTCACCTCGAGTCTTGCCTACAACCGCAATATTGTTCTCCGCCTGGCAGGCCACCTCGCAGGCCTTGCATCCTACGCAGGAATTCAAATCGATGGCCATGCCCCACTTGTGATCCTTGTACTCGTAGGGCTCATAGAGCGTCAGCCCCGGCGCCGGAGCTTCGACCTTCTCGTGCGCAAAGCCCGGGTTCTTGATGAACTCTTCCAGGGTCGCCACGCGCACAATCGCCCGGCCCTCCATCGACTGGTGTCCCTGTGGAGAGGCCAGCCCGTAATGTCCGCCGGTGGCCGCAACTGCAGTCCCTCGGCAAACCACATTGCGTCGGAGCTGCGCAGTTTGTACGCGCTGAAACCGAGCCCCGAGCCAACCCTGCCCGCGTTCTGGCGGCCATAGCCCAGGTTGACCGTAACCGCGTCGTCCGGATGCCCCGGCATGAGCCAGATTGCGCCCCTCACCTTTCGGCCATTCAGTTCCAGCTCGACTTCGTCTTCGCTCTTCAGCTTCAGCTTCTTCGCCGTGGCCACGCTCATCAGCACGGGATTGTCCCAGCAGATCTGAATCATCGGCTTCGGAGTCTCTTGCAGCCAGCCATTGTTCGCAAAGCGCCCGTCGTAAATCGTGGGGTCGCGGCGGAAGATGATCTCCAGCCCGCCCGCCTGCGACGGAGCCGCTGCGGCTGGAAGCGCAACCTTGGCGCTCACCGCCTTCGGCGCAAAGGCCGAGCCGGCCATGAATCCATCGTGCAGCGAACGATCCCACCAGCTCTTGAAATCCGCGCCCGTGTGCTGTGTCTGCCAGTAACGCTGCGTCAGCTCATAGCTGGACGCTTCGTTCTCATTGATCAGGAATTCGAATCAGCTCGCTTTCGCTGTGCCCGCCATAAAGAGGAGCAATCAGCGGCTGCATCAAGCTCACCGTGCCGTCAAAGCAGCGCGTATCGCCCCACTGCTCCAGGTAGTGCGTTCCGTTCACATGCCAATGACAATACTTCGCGGTCTCGTCCTGATAGAGCCCCAGATGCACCCGCAATCGCAACCTTGTTGAGCGCGTCCAAGAAACCGAAGTCCGGCGGTGCGTCGTACACCGGATTCGTGTTCAGCACCACCAGCATGTCCACCTTGCCGCTGCGCATCTCGGCCGTAAGCTGGCGAAGCTGCTCCAGCTTCGTGGTGCGCCGCCATAGGATCGACCGGCTCGGTGTAGCTCACCGTCTTACCAACCGCCAGAGAGCGACGCGTTGATCGCATGAGCCAGCGCGTGGGTCGCCGGACGTCTGCGTGTCGCCCACCACTACCAGTACCGCGCCCTTGTTTGCCTGCAGATCCTTCACCAGCGCGGCGGCAAATTTCTTCTGCGCTCCCGTAAACTGCCCACCCTCCTGCAGCACCCAGTGCCGTGGCCAGCGCGCGTGCAAACCCCTCCACCTCGCTCGCCTTCATCGGCAGCCGATGATCGGCCTTGCCACCCGTGTTGGTCGGCGCGCTCTCCACGGCATAGAAGCGCAGCATCTCCTCCTTCAGCTCAGGACGCCGCCGCCTGGAAAACTCCCGTGTGTACTTCTGGAATCCCGGGTAGCCCGAGGAGAGGAAATCGCAGTCCAGCGAGAGCAGAACCTTCGCCTTCGAGAAGTCGTAGATCGTCTCCACCGGCTGACCAAAGGCAAGCTGTGCCCCGGCGTACACGTTGTCGCGGTTCACCGCCTCCCACTGATACCATTTGGCCTGCGGATAGGTCTTCAGGAAATCCTGCATCTGCGCCACGAACGACGGCGACGAGGTCGCCCCGCTCAGCACTCGCAGCCCTGCGCCGCCCTTTTCCTTTTCTGCACGCACCGAGTCGCGCAAGCTCGACAGTACATCCGGCCAGCTGTGGGTCTCTCCAATGTGGGTATTGACCTGCGAGCGGTCCGGATCGTACATCGTCAGCACGCTCGCCTGATTGAAGACATCGGTTCCGCCCAGCGACGAGGGATGCTGCGGGTTGCCCTCGATCTTGGTCGGGCGCCCTTCGTGGCTCTCCACCAGCAAGCCGGTGCCATAGGCTCCCAGCGGCATTGCCGTCGCGTAGAACAGAGGCTTGCCGAGCACCAAGTTGTTCGGCTGCCTCACGTAGGGCACGATCGGATTCCAGCGGCAGCTTGGTGCAGGCGCTCAACCCGGCCAGCGCCAGCGATGCACCCATGATCTTCATGAAGTCGCGGCGCGAACTGTTGTCCGTCCACTCCGAGGCGTGCTTCGGAAACTCGCGATGCAGCATCTCCTCAAACTCAGGAGTCTGCGCCAGCTCGTCCAGGGTGCGCCAATACTTCGGCCCGCGAGCTTCACTCAGCTTCTCGCGAACCTCGGCCAGTTCCAGCTTGTTTTTCTTGCTGGGACACACATCCCCACTTCCAGCTCTTCCGCACGTTATCCATTCGCTTCAATCCCACTCATCAGACTCTCTCCGCTTCGCTTCCGGGCCAGCCCACGACGCCTCTCAGCGATGGCAGGTATTGCAACTGGTAATGTCGCGCGGTGAGCGTACGTGGTTCACCTTCGCCAGGTAGGTGCCCAGTCCGTCCGGCCCTGTCTGGCTGGTAAATGTCTTGTACGTCTCACCCTCGCGAATCGTGACCGGATGCGTCGGCGAAGGTTCTTCGTACCGCATGTTGAAAATCTGGTCGCCTATCGTTGAAGGCCGCTTCGGGTCCTCCTTCACGTAGTGCGGACGCAGGTTCTTCTCCGGATCGCGATGGCAGTTCAAGCACCACTCCATCTGCAGCGAAGCCTGGTTGTACATCAATGGCATCTCGTCCACTCGGCCGTGACAGGTGTTGCAGCCAACGCCTTTGTTCAAATGGATGCTGTGGTCGAAATAGACAAAGTCCGGCAGGTCGTTGGTCCGCGTCCACATCAGGCTGCGTCCGCTCAGATAGCTTTGGCGCACTGGCTCCAGCATCTGGGCCGCCGTCCATATCTGCGAATGGCAGTTCATGCATGTCTTGGTCGGCGGTATGCCCGCATAGCCGGAGACCTCAACCGAGGTGTGGCAGTAGCGGCAATCGATCCCCAATCCGGCCACATGATGCTCGTGCGGAAACGGAACCGGCTGTGGACGCGCAACCCCCGCATAGGTGAAGTAGGGAGAACGCTGCAACTGCAACGCCGCCCACAGAAGGCCAACCACCAGGATCACTCCGCCCAGGATGGATACCTTTGCAATCGTGTTGGCACTGCGATGAAAAATCTGCGCCATGTCTTGGTATTTCTATCCGTTATTGTCCGCGCCGCAAAGCCCGGATTGAAGCAACGCAAACAGGGCTGTGCTTTGGAGCTGTTGCCGTCTCTCCGGAAGCTCTTCGCCCCTCATCGCTCTTTGTGATCGATTACGCATCAGTTGAGTAACGTACGTCACGAGAATCTCGGATTATAGCAGCAGCCTCAGAGCTGCCCCTCTTTGTGGATGCGAAAAATCGATTCGAAGCCAGTCTATGAAATCTTGCGCGAATCAAATTTGAATTCCCGGATCACTGATTTTGTATTGCTGCGATCCCCAACATATCGGCAGGAACACGCCCAGCCAGCTGCTAAGGGTCAGATGCATCTACAAGGGATTTGAGTGCAGATTTTTCACCCTGAAGAAAGCGGCGCGCCCGTGCGCGGTCCATTTCGAAACAGGAATCCACAGCGATCGGGGCAAGAATGCCGGAGAAGAGGGTTTAAAACTAGAAACGGTTGAATTACTGAAAAGACGAAGCGCGCCTGAAGATCTTATGACCAGCGGCGCGCCAGCTTAGGAGATCACCAGCAGCTTCGGCTCGGTCATCTCCTCAATCGCATAACGGATGCCTTCGCGTCCGCTGCCGGAGTCCTTCACGCCTCCGTACGGCATCTGATCGATGCGGAAGGTCGGCACGTCGCCACCAATAACTCCTCCGACCTCCAGTTGCTCGTAAGCGAGCATCAGTCGCTTAATGTCGCGGGTAAACACGCCTGCCTGCAGCCCATACGGGGAGCGGTTCACGCGCGCAATGGCCTCGCCGAAATCGTCATAGGCCTCCACCGTCACCACCGGCGCAAAGATCTCCTGGCAATTGACGCTTTGTGCCTCCGTCGTCCCGGTCAGTACCGTAGGAGCCAGCATTGTACCGTTGCGCTTGCCTCCGCAAACAACCTTTGCGCCCTGCGCCGCGGCCTCAGCAATCCACTTCTCGGCGCGCTCTGCATCCCCAAGCCGGATCATCGGACCAACATCGGTCGACTCCTCCCCGGGATCGCCGACCCTGAGCTTCTGCACCGCCGCCGCCAGCTTCCCGAGAAACCCTTCGAAGACCGTGCGCTCCACAAAGATGCGCTGCACGCTGATGCAGCTCTGTCCGGCAAAGGCAAAGCCCCCCGTCACACAACGGGCCACGGCGTGATCGATATCGGCGTCGCAATGAACAATGCATCCGGCGTTGCCGCCCAGCTCCAACGCAACCCGCTTCTTGCCCGAGCGAGCCTTCAGCGCCCAGCCCACGGCGGCCGACCCGGTGAAGGTGAGCAGTTTGAAGCGTTCGTCCTCGACCAGCTGCGCGGAGTCTCCACCCTTCATGGGAAGAACGCTGAGAGCCTCCCTCGGATAGCCTGAGCGAGCCACCACATCCGCCAGCATTAGCGCCACCATCGGAGTCTTGGTCGCCGGCTTCAGTACGATCGAGCATCCAGCCGCCAGCGCGGGCGCAATCTTATGTGCCACCAGATTTAACGGGAAATTAAAGGGTGCAATCGCCGACACCGGCCCCAGTGGGAAGCGGCGCAGCATCCCCAGACGATTGGCGCCCGCCGGCATCGTGTCCAGCGGCAGCAGTTCGCCATTGAGCCGCGTCGTCTCTTCCGCCGCATATTGGAAGCAGAATGCCGCTCGCTCCACCTCAGCGCGCGCGGTGCGAATCGGCTTGCCTGCCTCGGCCGAAATGCATTGCGCAAACTCTTCGGCGCGTCCGGTCAGCTCACTTGCGATTGCGGCCAGTGCCTTCTGGCGCTCATACGCAGCCAGCTTGCGAGTCACCGCGAACGCTCTGTCCGCAGCCGCGATCGCCTCTTCCACATGCTCCGGCCCGGCCAACGAAACCCGCCCTACTACGCGCTGATCAAAGGGCGAAGTCACATCCACAACCTGCGACGAGGTAAGCCATTGCCCGGCAAGATAGAAGGAATAAATTCCGGTGCTGGAGGCCGAGTGCGGTTCGACAGTGCTCACGTCAGTTTGATTGCGGCTCATGGCATGTATGGTACACCAGCCCGGCGGCGCCAGCAGAACTGGAAATTCCGATTTCAATACCTGGCGAGAGTCGCCAAATGTTCACCGGTTCCATTTCGGGATGGTGAACGGCTCCCACGAGCACGTGGACTCGCCCCACAAAAATGCGCACCCGAAGGCGCGCATTTTGCGTGCGTCCGCCCTTCAACCCGTAGGCTGAAGAGGTGGACGCGGAAAGGTAAAACTATGCTGTCGGCTCTTCGCCGCCCTCGCCCTGCTGGGCCTGGGATTCTTCCATCGCCTTACGCGTCTCTTCGGCGCGCTTGGCACGGAGTTCGGCGCGCTTTTCGCGCTTTTCATCGACGACCTTCTCGCTGCCGAGAATCTCGATGAACGCCTTCTCCCCGCCGTCGCCCTTGCGGAAGCCGGTAAGAACGATGCGCGTATAACCGCCGTTCCGGTCGCCGAAGCGCGGGCCGATGGTCGCGAACAACTTATCGACGGCCTCCGGAGTCATCAGGAACGACGCGGCCAGGCGGCGGTCTGCAACCCCGCCTTTTTTGCCGAGCGTTATCATCTTCTCGACGTGGGACTTCATGAACTTGGCCTTGGTGACGGTGGTCTCAATGCGCTCCTCGATGATCAGAGAGGTGACGAGATTCCGCAGCAAAGCGCGCCGGTGGGAGGTGTTCCGGCCTAGTTTCCAACCTGCTACACGATGACGCATGACTCAATCCTTGATATCGCCGGAGCCGCTGACTAATCCGGCTGAACTTGACTCCTCGGCGCTGCCGGGAGAATTGCGGACGGCGCTTTCAAGCGCCACCCGCGGAAACCGAGCGCAACGGCCGGAGCGACGGCATCTGCCGCGTATCCGGACGCAAGCTCACTTAATAGCCCGTGTTACACCATCTCCAGCACCATACGAAGGCGGCAAACCGCCGCCCATCGTCGACTGGCTGGTGGCGACGGCGTTGCCGTGCTCGTCGATCTTCATGCCAAGGCCCAGACCCATCGAGCCAAGAATTTCCTTGATCTCGTTGAGCGACTTGCGGCCAAAGTTCTTGGTCTTCAGCATCTCGGCTTCGGTCTTGCAAACCAACTCGCCGATTGTCTGAATGTTGGCGTTCTTCAGGCAGTTGTAGCTGCGAACGCTCAACTCAAGCTCTTCCACCGAGCGGTTGAGATTCTCGTTGCGAATCTCCGGCTTGTCGGCGGTCGAAACTCCGGTGGCTTCGACCTCTTCCTCGAAGTTGATGAAGATGTTCATGTGGTCTTTGAGCAGCTTGGCCGCCAGCCCAATCGCATCCGGAGGCGTCACCGAACCGTTGGTCCACACTTCCAGGGCAAGCTTGTCGTAGTCGGTGATCTGACCCAAACGCGCTGCCTCCACCGAGTAGTTCACCTTGCGCACCGGCGAGTGAACCGAATCGATGGGGATGAAACCCAGCCCCAGGTCCTCGTCGAAATTCTTGTCTGCCGAAACGTAGCCCCGGCCCTTTTTCAGGCGAAGCTCCATCTCCAGTTTGCCGCCTTCGCTCACCGTGGCAATATAGACGTCCTTGTCCAGAACCTCGACATCGCCATCCGCCTCGATCATGCCGCTGGTGATAACACCCGGCTGATCGGCGCGCAGATAAATCATCTTCGGCGCATCGCCGGAAAGCTTGAACGGGACCTGCTTCAGGTTCAGAATAATGTCGGTAGCGTCCTCGACCACACCGGGGATCGACTGAAATTCGTGCAGCACGCCTTCGATCTTGACCGCGGTGATGGCCGCGCCCTCAATTGAGGAAAGCAGCACCCGTCGCAGCGCATTTCCGATGGTGGTGCCGAATCCGCGCTCGAACGGCTGCGCCCAGAAGTGACCATACTTGTCAGTCAGCGATTCAGAGTCCATCGCCAGGCGCTTAGGTTTTTGAAATCCCTTCCAGAGCATTCGTTTCTCCTCTTTCTTCGGTCCGTTTGGCACTGCGGCAAAACGCCGCAAGCGGATCTGGTCCGAGATAGGGTGATGCGGCACGCGCTTTCAGGGCCGTGCCGCGGTAAATAGTTGCTCGACAGCTCAGAGCAATACAGAAAGCATTTAAGACAGGCGCAAACGCCTAGCCCCGCTACTTGCTGTACAGTTCGACGATGAGCTGCTCGTTGACCGGCAGGTTGATGTCTTCGCGACGGGGCAGCGACAGAACCCGGCCCTTATAGTTCTCGCGATCGATCTCCAGCCAGTTCGGAGCAGTCTGGTGCGAAGCAAAATCCTTCGCCGCCTCCAGAACCACAAGCTTACGGCTGCCCTCGCGAACCGCGATCTCCTCGCCCACATTCACCTGGAACGAAGGAATGTTCACCTTGCGGCCGTTCACCGCGATGTGGCCATGACGCACCAGCTGGCGGGCCTGACGGCGCGCAACCGCGAAGCCAAGGCGGTACACAACCGAATCGAGACGGCGCTCCAACTGCTGGAGCAAAAGTTCGCCGGTGACGCCCTTGGCGCGGGCGGCCTTTTCAAAGTAATTGCGGAACTGGCTCTCCTGCGCAAAGTACATGCGCTTTGCCTTCTGCTTTTCGCGGAGTTGGAGACCGTAACCGACGATCTTCGCTTTGCGATCCTTACCGTGCTGGCCCGGCGCGAAGTTGCGCTTCTCCACCGGGCATTTTTCCATAAAGCACTTTGCGCCCTTGAGGAAAAGCTTGGTTCCCTCGCGGCGGCAAAGGCGGCATACTGCATCTTTATAACGAGCCAACTTATATCTCCTTCAGTCTGGGAGCGGTTTACAGGAGTTGGAATCCCTTCCATCCCGCTCGAATCTTTGTCAGCCGGCACTGGCCTTGTTCATGAGTATCGCCATGAGCAGAAGCTGCATGAGCAATCCATGCCGGGGCGCCGCCACAGTGGGGCGGCTACGGTATTGCAATCAAACCCGGCGCTTCTTCGGCGGACGGCAGCCGTTGTGCGGAACCGGGGTTACGTCCTTGATCGTGCGTACTTCAATTCCCGCCGCGGCCAGCGCGCGAATTGCCGACTCACGCCCCGAGCCGGGGCCCGAAACGCGAACATCCACGGAGCGTAGCCCGTGATCGCGCGCCGTGGTGGCGGCGTTCATTGCGGCTTGCTGCGCGGCAAATGGCGTGCCCTTGCGGGAGCCGCGGAAACCCAGCGAGCCGGAGCTCTTCCAGGAAATCACGTTGCCCGACGGGTCGCTGATGGTGACGATGGTGTTGTTGAAAGACGCGCTGATCATCACAAGCCCGTGAGGAATGTGCTTGCGCTCTTTCTTCTTGAACTTCTTGTTCTTGTTCTTCTTGTCCGCTCCGGCGGCGCTCGCTGCTTTTGCCATATTCCGTTCTCTATTCCTGTTCTGGGGTTACCAGTAAGCGCTTTCCCTGCTTGCCGGCGGAAGCTGCCGACGGAGGCGGTTTGCGGAAAGACGCGACCTTGGCGGCCAGGCGAAACTACTTTGTCGCCTTCTTCTTGCCAGCCACTGTGCCCTTGCGCGGACCCTTCCGGGTACGAGCGTTGGTATGCGTGCGCTGTCCGCGGACAGGCAAGCTGCGACGGTGACGGTTGCCGCGATAAGAGCCAATTTCAATGAGCCGCTTGATGTGAAGCGAGATCTCTTTGCGCAGATCGCCTTCGACCTGGCCTTCGTTCTCGATCACCTGACGAATGCGATTCACTTCTTCTTCGCTCAGGTCCTGGATCTTCTTGAGCGGATCGACCGTGGCGGCGCCGAGAATCTTGACGGCGCGAGGCTGGCCAATTCCGTAGATGTAAGTGAGCGCGATGCGTGCCTGTTTGTTGCGGGGCAGATCGACGCCTGCAATACGTGCCATGTGAATTCCTACTCTGGGTTTCTACCTTGTTGAGCAGCCCGCGGGGATTAACCCTGGCGCTGCTTGTGTTTCGAGTTTTCGCAAATCACCCGCACCACCCCATGGCGGTGAATGACCTTGCACTTATCACAGATCTTCTTGACTGAAGCTCGTACCTTCATTGTGCCACTTCCTTGTTCAGCTCACCCGGCGTTCAACTCACCGGACGTGCCTTTTTCCTGCAAACACGCAGATGCCCGCTAGTCCCTTCGGACCATCGCGGGTTGCGCGAACTTTGCCGCTACTTGTAGCGGTACACAATACGGCCGCGATTCAGGTCGTAAGGGGACAGCTCCACGGCCACGCGGTCGCCTGGAAGAATTCGAATGAAGTTCTTGCGCATCTTGCCTGATACATGCGCCAGCACCTCGTGATCATTCTCAAGCTTAACCCTGAACATCGCATTGGGCAGTGGCTCGATCACCATTGCCATTACTTCAATTGCGTCTTCCTTACTCATCCAACCTCAATTTCAATTCCCAAGCTTCCGGCCACAAGGCCTGAAATCTGGAACTATTCGGTCAGGATCACTGGACCGTTTTTTGTAATGGCAACACAGTGCTCAAAATGGGCGCTGGGCCTTCCGTCCTGGGTTACTGCCGTCCACTTGTCGTCCAACACCCGAACCGACGCGCCCCCGGCATTCACCATCGGCTCAATCGCGATCACCATGCCTTCGCGCAGCTTCAGTCCATGGTCGCGCACACCGTAGTTGGGCACCTGCGGGTCCTCGTGCAACTTGGTCCCAATCCCGTGCCCTACGAACTCGCGAACCACGCTGAATCCGGCGGCCTCCACATGCTCCTGCACCGCCGCCCCGATGTCGCCCAACCGGTTTCCCGCCCGGGCGGCGTCAATTCCCTTATGCAGCGATTCCTCGGTCACATCCACCAGAGTGCGCACTTCATTGCTGATCGCACCCACCGGAACCGTCACCGCCGCGTCGCCGTAATAGCCGTCCAGCACAACTCCGCAGTCAATGGAGACAATGTCCCCCTCGGCGAGCTTGCGCGTCTCCGAGGGTATGCCGTGCACCACTTCCTGATTGATCGAGGTACAAAGCACGCAAGGATAATCGTAATATCCCTTAAACGCTGGCTTTGCCCCCAGATCGCGAATCTTTCTTTTCTGCCGCCCGCTCCAACTCCATCGTGCTCACACCAGGAGCAACCATGGCTCGTACGGCATCCAACACCTGGCGAACGATGCGGCCACTTCGCCGCATTTTTTCAATTTCGCCGGCAGACTTACAAACGATCGCCATCTTCGATTGCCTTGAAGGTATCGGCCGTGATCCGATCCACAGCCCCCCCACCATCGACCTCTCGCAGGCGATTCCGCTGCCTGTAATAATTCACCAGCGGAAGGGTCTGCAGCTCGTAGGTCCGCAACCGCTCCAGGATCACATCGTCACGATCATCCTTGCGCGTAACGAGAGCTGAGCCGTCGATATCGCAGACGCCTTCTTTCAGCGGTGGCTGAGTGTGAACATTGTAGATCCGCCCGCAGGTGGGACAAGTCCGGCGCCCGGTGAGCCTTTGCAGTAGCTGATTATACTCCACCGCAAATTGGATCACAACCGGCGCGCTGTTGCCCTTTTCTTTGTCAAAGACATGATTCTCGGCCAGATGCTTGTCCAGCCACTCGGCCTGCGCCACCGTTCGCGGAAAACCGTCCAGAATAAAGCCGCGCGCACAATCCGGTTGAGCAAGACGCTCCGCCACCATCTTGCAGACTAATTCGTCGGGAACCAGTTCACCGCGCTCCATCCGGCTCCGCGCTTCCAGGCCCAACTGTGTGCCGCGGCTGATGTTCTCCCGCAGCAGATCTCCCGTCGAGATCTGCGGAATCCCGTAACGCTCCGAGATTCGCTTGGCTTGCGTTCCCTTGCCGGCCCCTGGCGCTCCTAGGAGGATCACCGGACCGACAATCGTAATGTTGGACTTCTCTACAGGTATTTCGGAGATAGTAGCACTCTCCATCGTTCTCGCCTCCAAGAGAGGGTTAGGTACATATGCGGCGAATTACTTTACCACGCTCTGCGCCCTCTGACGCGGCCACTTTTCGGAGTAAAACCCTCATAGTGACGCATAATGAGCTGAGACTCAATCTGGTTTACCGTATCCATTGCCACACCCACCACGATCAGCAGCGAGGTCCCACCAAAGTAGAAGTTCACGTTCAGGCCGTGCAAGATCCAGTTCGGCAGGCGATCGAAGAGTGAGCCACCCAGCCAGACCGGCAGATTATTGAGGTGAATGCCGGCGATCATCCACTCAGGAATCAGCGAAATGATAATCAGGTACAATGCGCCGACCAGCGTGATCCGGGTCAGTACGTCATTGATGTAGCTGCTGGTGCGAACGCCCGGCCGGATGCCCGGAATAAATCCGCCGTACTTCTGCATGTTGTCGCTGACGTCCTTGGGATTGAAGACGATGGACACGTAAAAGTAGGCGAAGAAGAGGATGCCGACCGCATAGAGGAACGTGTGCAGCGGCTCGCCCCATCCCAGGGCCTTGCTCAATCCCGCAAAGAAGGAGCCGAAGTAGCGGTTATTCTGCATCGCATATCCAAGCGTCTGCGGCAGGGTCAGCACCGAGCTGGCGAAGATGACCGGCATCACGCCGCCGGAGTTCACCCGCAGAGGCAGATGCGTAGACTGACCGCCCATCACCTTGCGTCCAACCACGCGCTTGGCATACTGCACCGGAATCCGCCGCTCCGAGCGCTCCACAAACACGATAAACGCAACCACTGCGATCATCGCCGCCAGCAGAAGCACAATGCCGATCGGATTGAGCGCTCCGCCGCTGCTCGCCTTCTGGAACAACTCCACCACCGCGCGCGGCAGTCCCACCACGATGCCGGTGAAGATGATCAGTGACATGCCGTTGCCGATGCCGCGTTCGGTGATCTGCTCACCCAGCCACATGATGAACGTCGTACCTGTGGTCAACGTCAGCACCGTCATCAGCACAAAGCCAACCCCGGGATTGCGCACCAGTTGCTCGCCGCCCACGCCGCGCTGCAGCGTCATGGCAATGCCAAACGACTGCATGGCAGACAAAATGACAGTCAGGTAGCGGGTCCACTGCGTAATCTTCTTCCGGCCAAGCTCGCCTTCTTTTTGCAGCCGCGCCAGCGGCTCGTAAACCACGGTCAGCAACTGCAAAATAATCGAGGCGGTAATGTAGGGCATAATGCCCAGGGCGAAGATCGTCAACCGGCGCAGGTTGCCGCCGCTGAACAGATCGACGAAGCCGAGCAATCCACCGCTGGCACCGGCAAACAAGCGCGCCAAGGCCGCGGGATCGACGCCCGGTGTCGGCAGGTGGCCGCCAATGCGGTAGACGGCAAGCAGCCCAAGCGTGAACAGTACGCGCCTGCGCAGGTCCGGAATTCTAAAGATGTTCGCCAGCTTCTCGAACATGGTAAGAGGGCCTCGATGCCTATGCTGTTCGGGCCGCGACTCTACAATCGAATGCAGAGCCGGACCAGCCCGCCTGTTCGCTGCAGGCGGGCCTTCGGGTGATCTTACTTCTTACCGCGCTTGATCGGCGCAGGCTGCTTGACTTCAATAATCTCAGCCTTGCCCCCGGCAGCGGTGATTTTCTGCTGTGCCGTCTCGCTGAACTTATGGGCGTACACGGTAATGGCCGTGGTCAGATCGCCCACGCCCAGCACCTTGACCAGCCCGCCCTTCTTGCCGATGACGCGCAGTTCGTAGAGAACTTCCGGAGTCAACTCGGTCACGCCCAGCTCGGCCAGCCGCGACAGGTTCACCACCTGGAATTCCTTCTTGAAGATGTTGACGAAGCCGCGCTTGGGCAAACGCCGGTGCAGCGGCATCTGGCCGCCTTCAAATCCGCGCATGCTGCGCGAACCGGAGCGCGAGCGCTGCCCCTTGTGTCCGCGGGTCGAAGTCTTGCCCATGCCTGAGCCCATACCACGGCCCACCCGCTTGCGCTTCTCATTCGCCTTGGCCGGCTTGCGAATCGTTGTCAGATTCATTGTTCTTATCCCTGGCATGGTGCCAATCATGCCGATGGGCCGTCTGTGACAGCCGAACGTCTCCTCAAAATCCGAAGCGTTCCCCGTGGCGAGCGGGCTGTTTCCTAACGCCGCCTGGCTTCTGCCCGGCGACTCGGTTTGCAAACTCTTGACGCGGCATGTACCGCCGCATCCGATCCGGACTATTCGCCGACGATCTGGACCAGGTGCGGCACCTTGGCCACCATGCCGCGAATCGAGAGCGTATCCTCGCGCTCGATCACCTGGTTCAGGCGGGTAAAGCCCAGGCCTTTGATCACCAGCCGCTGTTTGTACGGCGTGCTGTTGCCCGAGATCACCCACTTCAGCTTCATCCGCGTGCCCGCCGCAGCCTGCACCTTCGGGGTCTTTGTACGTGTACGAGGCATGGCTTAGAGCTCCTCCACGGACTTGCCGCGATTGGCCGCCACTTCGGCACGGTCGCGCAGCTTCTTCAGCGCGTCAAACGTGGCCTTAATGACGTTATGCGGGTTGGTGGTGCCGATCGATTTGGTCAGCACATTCTGAATTCCCACCGAATTCATCACCGCGCGAACCGCGCCGCCGGCGATGACTCCGGTGCCTTCCGGCGCCGGCTTCAGCAGCACCCGCCCCGAGCCATAGCGGCCCAGCGAGATGTGCGGAATCGAGGTGTGAGTCAGGTTCACCTTGATCAGGTTCTTCTTCGCCGATTCAATTCCCTTGCGGATCGCCTGCGGAACTTCCTTGGCTTTGCCGGAGCCGTAGCCAACCACCCCAGTCGCCGGGTCGCCGATCACGACCAGGGCCGCAAACGACATGTTCTTGCCGCCCTTGACCACCTTGGTCACGCGGTTGATGTTGACAACCTGATCTTTCAGGTTGTAATTCCCGGCATCGAGCTTTTTCTTGACGATTGCCATTTGCTATCGATTCTCCTGGAGACCGCGCCTGCGATCTCCGAAATCATGCGGACTAACGGTTTGCACCTCGCCCGCTCTCTGTCGCGCCCCCTGCGTCACCGCCGGGACTAGAACTTCAGGCCGCCTTCGCGCGCTGCATCCGCAATCGCCTTGATGCGCCCGTGGTATAGATAGCCGCCGCGGTCAAATACCACCGATTCAATCCCTTTGGACTTGGCCCGCTCCGCAATCAACTTGCCGACCTGCTTGGCGGCGGCGATGTTGCCCCCGGCAATGTGCTTCTTGCCATCCTTGCCCTGTTCCAGCGAACTGGCCGAGACGATCGTGGCATGCTTGGCGTCGTCGATAAGCTGCACGTAAATGTGGTTGACCGAACGGTACACGTTCAGGCGTGGGCGCTCAGTGGTTCCGGCGAGCTTCTTGCGGATCCGGGTATGGATCTTCTCGCGCGTCGCGTTTTTCGAACTCTTGATCAGCATTCTTTGTGTGTCCTTCGCTCCGGCCTTTGTCCCGGGTTGCAGTGCCGGGGACCGGTCTGTCCCAGCGAACTTCTTCGCCGGGGTTGTGCGGACGCCCGTCGGATTCTCGTCCGGCGGGCACCTTGCATGTGAGCGCGGGCCTTACAGCCGCACTGCGGAATCAGCGCCTCTCAGCAACGCCTCATCCTAAAAATATTCCGCCAACTTACTTCGCGCCGGTCTTGCCGACCTTCTTCTTCAGCTTCTCGCCCACGTAGCGCACGCCCTTCTGCTTGTACGGGTCGGGCGGACGCAGCGAGCGCATTTCGGCGGCAACCTGGCCAAGCTTCTGGCGGTCGATGCCGCTCAGGCTTAACTTGGTCATCTTGGGATCGATTGCGACTTCGATGCCGGTAGGCAGCGGGTACTCGATCGGGTGCGAAAAGCCCAGGCTGAAAACCACAATTCCCTTGCCCTTCAACTCCGCGCGATAGCCGATGCCGACAATCTCCAGCTCGCGTGTCCAGCCCGTGGTAACGCCAACTACGGCGTTATTCACCAGTGCGCGCACCAGGCCATGCACCGCAGCCTTGGAATCGTCCTCGCGCTTGACCAGCAGAACCCCGTCTTCGGTGGTCAAGGTTACTCCGCCCGGAAGGTGATTGGTAACCGTTCCCTTCGGACCCTTCACCGTGATGACGTTGCCTTCTACAGTGTACGTGACGCCCTTGGGCAACGGGATGGGCTTCTTTCCAATTCTCGACATTGCTCTCTCCTGCACCGCCGTGAAGCTCTGTTCACGGTGGGCTTCCGGGCCGGTCTTTCACCAGCCTCGTCTGCTCCAAGCGCCCGCGGCCGGAGCGGCATCTGTTGCCGCGTACCCGGCTGCGAAGCTTGTGACCTTAGTAAACTTCGCAGATCACTTCGCCGCCCACGCCTTCTCTGCGGGCCTGCTTGCCACTGCGAACCCCCTTCGGGGTGGTCAGGATCGTAATCCCAAGACCGCCCAGTACGCGGGGAATCTCATTGCGGTTGACGTACACACGGCAACCTGGGCGCGAAATGCGCGTGATATTGGTGATCGCGGCAACGTTGTCGGTGTTGTACTTGATGTACACCCGAACCACCTTCTTGCCGTCCTCCTCGGTCGCCTTGTAGTTGGCGATGTAGCCTTCTTCTTTCAGAACGCGGGCAATCTCCAGCTTCAGCTTGGAGGCCGGGGCATCGACCTTCTGGTGCCGGGCCTTGATGCCGTTGCGGATCCTGGTCAGGAAATCTGCCACCGGATCGGTAAAGCTCATCTTCGTTCTCCTGAATTCGTTCGCCCGTTCTCTTTCTTGCGCGTGCTGGCCTTGCGCAATACTGCACCGGCTTACACCGGCTGCCCTCCATTTCAAGAGCTGCAGTGGAAAGAACCTGCGGCGACGTTCTATTCCCGCCTGCGTGGGACGGTCCGGCTTACGGACCACGTGCCAGCCATTGCGGGGTTCACCCCCGCGGGTCTCAGGGTCTTACTTCGCCTACCAGGACGACTTCATAACCCCAGGAATCTCGCCGCGCAGAGCCAGTCCGCGGAAGCACAGCCTGCAAAGGCCGAACTTGCGCAGATAAGCGCGCGGGCGTCCGCACAGCTTGCAGCGATTGTGCTGACGCGAAGAGAACTTGGGCTTCTTATTATCCTTGGCGATGCTGGATGTTCTGGCCATCGTTTCCTTTATCTCTCACACCTTTTCGAGGTGCCTTGTACTTCTTTGTTTTGCAACTTCAACGTTATGCAACTTCAACGTCATGCAACTTCAGCTTGCTACTCTAGCTTGCAACCGTCCTCCCGCCGGCGTCTCCGCCAGCGAGAGGCAGAAGACCTTTAGTTCGCGCCCGGAATCCGGAACGGCATGCCCATCGCCTTCAGCAGCGCGCGCGCATGTTCATCGCTTGTGGCCGTGGTGACGATGGTGATGTTCATACCCTTCTGGTGTTCCACCTTGGCGTAGTCGATCTCCGGAAAGATCAACTGATCGCGCAGGCCGAGCGTGTAATTGCCGCGTCCATCGAAGGAGCGTGGTGGGAACGCCGCGGAAGTCGCGAACGCGGGGCAGCGCGACATTCAGCAGGCGATCGAGAAATTCGTACATGCGGTCGCCGCGCAGCGTGACCATGCAGCCGATCGGCATTCCTTCGCGCACCTTGAAGGCGGCAATCGACTTCTTCGCGCTGAGTCACAACCGGCTTCTGGCCGGTGATCTGGGCCAGCTCGGCCACCGCCGGATCCAGCACCTTGGCGTTCTGCGTTGCCTCGCCCACGCCCATGTTGATGACAACCTTCTCCAGCTTCGGAACTGCCATCTGGTTCTTCAGTCCCAGTTCCTTCTGCAGAGCCGGACGCAGCTCTTCAAAATACTTTGCGCGCAGGCGGGCCGAAGCGGCGTTGTTCGCCTTGGGGCGGGCAGGCTTCGAACCCTGCTCGGGAGCCTCGGCGACTTCTGCCTTGGCCTTCTTGGGCTGCTGTTTCGGCTTTTGCCGTCTTTTACTTCTTTTGCTGCCATGCTTCTATTCGCTTTCTCTCACGGTCCCGGAGTGGATACCGTTACGTGAGGCGGTCAATTGAAGCAGCTCGGAGCCGCTTCGTCTGTGGTTACTTACTTCTCTTTGTCGAGCGCCGTGTCGCACTTGGCGCAGACGCGAACCTTCTTGTCGCCGCGAACCTCGTGACGAACCCGCACCGGACCGCAGCTGCCGCAGACCAGCATTACATTGCTGATCGCAATCGGCGCTTCCTGCTCGGCGATGCCGCCCTTGATCTGCTTCTGCGGATTCGGGCGCACGTTCTTCTTCACGATGCTGACGTGTTCGATCAGCACTTTGCCTACTCCGGGGAGCACGCGCAGCACCCGGCCTTCCTTGCCCTTATCCCGGCCGGCGATCACCTTCACGGTATCGTTCTGGTGGATGTCAACGGTTGCCATGTCTTCCTCTCAAAACTGTTCAGCGCTCTTGGGGCCGCTCCGTATCGGAGCTCTCCCGAGGGCGGCCGCTGAAGCCGCCCTGGGAGCTAGATAACTTCCGGGGCCAGGGAAACAATCTTCAAGAACTTCTTCTCACGAAGTTCGCGGGCGACGGGACCAAACACGCGGGTTCCGACCGGTTCGCCATCGGCGTTGATCAGCACCGCCGCGTTGGTATCGAAACGGATGTAGGAGCCGTCGCGGCGGCGCGTCTCCTTGCGGGTCCGCACAATCACGCACTTCACTACCGTTCCCTTTTTCACGCTGCCGTCGGGCGAGGCTTCCTTCACCGCAGCCGTAACCACATCGCCGATCCGGGCGCGAACGCCGGTCGATCCGCCAATCGGCAGGATCATCTGCAGCTTGCGCGCTCCGCTGTTGTCGGCCACCTCGAGGATGGACCTCATAAACACTGCCATGGTGCAATCTCCTTCAGTCGTCTCTCATGGTCGTCGGCCTGGACTGAGAATCTCCAGCCAGGGAATGACGACTGCGTCTAGCTGGCCTGCTCCGGTGTTTCCTTGGCAGCAGCGGTCTCGGCGGCAAGCGTGGCGGCGGCAAGCGCCGAGCGCTTCACGATCTCCTTCAGCGTCCAGCGCTTCAGGCGAGACAGCGGGCGCGTCTCTTCGATCCGCACAAAATCACCGGTGCGCGCCGTCTGCTCTTCATCGTGGGCATAAAACTTCTTGGAGCGCTTGACCACGCGCCGGTACAGAGGGTGGGCCTTCTGGCGATTCACCTCGACCACAATCGTCTTCGCCATCTTGGTCGAAACGACCTGGCCAACCAGAACCTTGCGCTGTCCGGCGGTTTTCTCGGTATTCGTCGCTTCTGCCATGGCTACTTCTTCTCCGTTCCGCTCTTCGCTGCGGCCAATTGCTTTTCGCGCTGAATCGTCAGCACGCGCGCGATGTCTTTCTTCAACCCGCGCATCTTCTTCAAGCTCTCCGTCTGTCCCATCTTCAGCTGGAACTTCAGCTTGAAGAGCTCTTCGCTGAGTTCGGTCTTCTGATGGACCAACTCGGCGTCTGTAAGGTTACGAATCTTTTCCGAATTCATTGCTCTCTTCTCTTCACCCCCGGCGGACTGCGCCGCCGGCGCCGGAATTCCGGAATCCCGGAATCTCGGAATCTATGCAAAACGCTGCTCCGGCTCTTAGTGCGCCAGAACCTCGCGCTTCACGAACTTGGTAATCAAGGGCAGTTTGTGCGAAGCCAGGCGCATTGCTTCCTGCGCATCGGCCACACTCACTCCCTCCATCTCAAACAGCAGCTTGCCCGGACGGACAACGGCAACCCAGTGATCCGGCGCGCCCTTGCCCTTACCCATACGGGTTTCGGCAGGCTTCTTGGTGACCGGCTTGTCGGGGAAAACGCGGATCCAGATCTTGCCGCCGCGCTTGATGAAACGGGTCATCGCCACGCGCGCCGCTTCAATCTGGCGGTCGGTGATCCAGCCCGGCTCCATGACCTTCAAGCCAAAATCGCCAAACGACAGCTCGGAGCCGCGCCAGGCTTTGCCGCACATACGACCGCGTTGCTGCTTGCGGTACTTTACTTTCTTCGGCATCAACATAAGCAGTTTCCAATTGCCAGTTTCAAGTTCTGGCCGCCCATTCCTACGGGCGCGCCTGCCGGCTTTCTGCAATCCTCCTCCAGGAACTGGCGTCTGGAGGAGTTGGCCGGCTTGCTTGCTTAGAGTCCAGCCGTCGCCGTCTGCGGCTCGCGGCGTTTCTGGGGAAGGATTTCGCCCTTGTACACCCAGGTCTTCACCCCGATCAGCCCGTAGGTCGTGTGCGCCTCGGCAAAGCCGTAATCGATGTCGGCGCGCAGCGTATGCAGCGGCAGACGCCCCTGCAGATACCACTCCGAGCGCGCGATTTCGTTGCCGTTCAAGCGCCCCGAAACCCGAACCTTGATCCCCTTGCAGCCAAAGCGCAGCGCGCTATCCACGCTCTTGCGCATCGCCCGGCGGAAACCAACGCGCTTTTCCAGCTGCAGCGCAATCGACTCGGCCACCAGCTGCGCATCCAGCTCCGGCTTGTGGACTTCCAGAATATCGACGAAGACGTCGCGGTTGGTCCGCTTCTGCAGATCAGCCTTCAGCTTGTCGATCTCGGCGCCCTTGCGGCCGATGATGATGCCCGGACGGGCGGTGCGGATGATGATCCGCAGCTTGTTGCCCGGACGTTCGATCTCAATCGAGCTCACTCCCGCCGACTTGAGCTTGTCCTTCAGCTCTTCCTTCAGCTTGATGTCCTCGATCAGGAACTTGTCATAGTCGCGATCCATGTACCAGCGCGACTTCCACGGCTTGGTGTAGCCGAGGCGGAATCCGTAAGGATGGACTTTCTGTCCCATAGTTGCTTCGTCTCTCTGCCGGTGGCTTACTCGGGCCTGGGCCCTGGCGCCGCCGCTGAATTGGATCTCGCTCGATCCCGTGAACCTGAAGCTTCCGCGAGTCGGCAAGCCGACTACGCCGGAGCCGATGGCTTACTTCTTCGCCTTCGGCGCCGTCTTCTTGGCCGCCGTTTTCTTGGCGGCCGTCTTTACCGCAGCCTTCTTCGCTGAAGCCTTCTTCGCTGCCGGCTTGCGAACGGCCTTCTTCGCCGGTGCCGCTGCCGTGGTCTCGGCTTCGGTCGCAACCGCGGCCTTGTTCTTCTCGGCCAGCTCGATTTCGATGTGCGCCATGCGACGCTGATAGCGGTACGCGCGGCCCATCGGAGCCGGACGAATCCGCTTCATCCGCGGACCTTCGTTGGCGATGGCGTTCTTGACATATAGATTGTCCAGATCGACATCGAGCCCCTTCTCGGCGCTCAGGTAATTGGCGTTCTCCACGGCCGAGCGCAACAGCTTCAGGACCGCAGGCGCAATGCCTTTATTGGTGAACGCCAGCGTGTTCAGCGCCGCTTCAACGCGCTTGCCCTTGATCAGGCCGAGCACCAGGCGCGCCTTCTGCGGAGATACCCGCATATACCGGGCTTTCGCTGTGAATTCCATGTTCTCTTCCCTTCAGATCTCATTCGCGGACGCCCTCTGCGGACGCCCATACTTTTCATGTAACCGGTGAACCCGCTCCTGCCCAACCGCTATCTTGCCGGCTTGGCCGAGGTCTCCGCGGCGGACTTCACCGAGTGCCCTTTGAAGGTACGGGTGAAGCTGAATTCGCCGAGCTTGTGTCCCACCATGTTCTCCGATACATACACCGGAATGAACTTGCGCCCGTTGTGTACCGCAATGGTGTGCCCCAGCATCTCCGGAGTGATGGTCGAACGCCGCGACCAGGTGCGCAGCACCTTCTTTTCGTTGCGCGCGTTCATCCCCTCGATCTTTACGATCAGGTGCGAATCTACAAACGGCCCTTTTTTCGTAGAACGTGCCATGATTCCCTTCCCTACTTGCCGCGACGCGACACGATAAACTTGTCGGTCCGTTTGTTGTTACGCGTCTTGTAGCCGCGCGTCGGTTGTCCCCACGGAGTCACCGGATGACGGCCGCCGGAGGTCTTGCCCTCACCACCGCCGTGCGGGTGATCCACCGGGTTCATGACCACGCCGCGGTTGGTCGGCTTAATGCCCAGCCAGCGGTTGCGGCCAGCCTTACCGAGCGAGATGTTCTCGTGATCGGTATTGCCAACCTGCCCAATGGTCGCCATGCAGTCCACCAGCACCTTGCGGGTTTCGCCGGAAGGCAGCTTCAGCAGGGCGTATTCGCCCTCCTTGGCCACCAGCTGCGCCTGCGCCCCGGCCGAACGCGCCATCTGCGCGCCTTTGCCCGGCTTCAGCTCAATGTTGTGCACGATCGTGCCCGCCGGAATGTTCTTCAGCGGCAGCGCGTTGCCCACCAGAATGTCGGCATCGGCTCCGCTGATGATCTTGGCCCCTACCTTCAGCCCAACCGGCTGCAGGATGTAGCGCTTTTCGCCATCGGCATAGCTGAGCAGCGCAATCCGCGCCGAACGGTTCGGATCGTATTCGATCGTCGCCACGGTAGCCGGAATTCCCTGCTTGTCGCGCTTGAAGTCGATCACGCGAATCTTGCGCTTGTGACCGCCGCCGCGATGCCAGATCGTCAGGTCGCCGGAATTGCGGCGTCCGCCGGTGCGCTTCTTCGGTTCCGTCAGTGGCTTATGCGGCCGGTTCGTCGTCAGATCGTCGTTGACCTGCGAGGACTTGAAACGCAGTGTCGGTGTGATCGGTCTGTAAGTCTTGATCGCCATAGTTCTTCTCTTCCAGATCCCGGCCGTTCTTCTGGCGGGATCGCTTTGGCCGGACAGATAGGGTTTCGTTCTCCTGTCCGGCGGTGCCGCGCTACAATTCTGCGGCCGCTTCGGCTCATGCCGCGCAGAAACTAAATGTTCTGTGCGTACTCGGGCATCTTTTCGCCCTCGGCAAGCCGTACATAGGCCTTCTTCCAGTCCGGGCGGAAGCCGGTGAACTTGCCCCGGCGGCGCTCCTTGCCCAGAAAGTTGGCCGTGCGGACGCCGGCGACCTTCACATTGAAGGCCTTCTGCACCGCTTCCTTGATCTCCGTCTTGGTCGCATCCGCGGCTACCTGGAACACCAGCGTGCTCTCGGTCTCCTTGACGCCCAATCCCTTTTCCGTAATTACCGGCTTGCGAACGATCTGGTAAGGGGACTTAGACATTCTCCACCTCCGCCTTACGCTTCGGCGCCGAGGCCTTCAGCGAGCTCTGCAGCTTTTCCAATGCCGCCTGCGAGAACACCGCCAGTTCATGGCGAAGCAGGTGATAAGGGTGAACCTCGGGACCATACAGCATCTCAACTCCGGCGATATTGCGGGTCGAAAGCTCCAGGTTCGGATTCAGGTTCGCGCCGGCTTCCACCACCAGAGCGGTTTTGTTGAACTTCAGCCCAGCCAGCGCCTGGCGGAAGGCTCTTCGTCTTCGCCTCTTTCAGCTCAAGCGAATCGATCACCACCAGGTTGCCGTCCTGCAGCTTTGCCGCCAGCGCCGAGCGCAGCGCGCCCAACAGCTTCTTGCGCGGGAACGCAGTAGTCATACGAACGCGGCTGAGGTCCGTGGACCGTGCCGCCATGACGCCAGATCGGCGAACGAACGCTGCCCACGCGGGCGCGTCCCGTACCCTTCTGCCGCCACAGCTTTTTGCCAGAACCAGAAACAAGCTTCTTGTTCTTGGTGGCGTGCGTGCCCGCTCGCAGCGCGGCACGATAGTGCTGGACGGATTCCCAGAGCAGGTCCTCGTTCACCGAGCCGAAAACTTCTTCGGCGAGCTCGAGCGATCCCACTTTCTGGCCGGCCAGGTTCAGCACATCAATGGTAGCCATTTCGTTTCCTTTGCCAGGTCCGCATCTTCGGCGAACCTTGTCAGTAGCCTTCCGTCAATATGCAGCCGCGGAAGGTATCGTTGTATTCAAGCTCCCTGGCAGCAATCTTCCACCGGGGAAGCAAATCTATTTGCCTTTAGCAGCGCGCTTCGAGGCCTTCAACGGATTGATCGCCGTGCCCTCGCCGCTGAATCCACGACGCTCTCTCGGCGGCTTCTTGGCCTTGGTGATCACCAGATAGCCGTCTCTGTGTCCCGGCACTGCGCCTTCCACCACCAGCAGGTTTTCGTCCTTATCCACGCCCAGAACGCGCAAGTTGCGCACCGTCACCGTCACGTCGCCCATGTGGCCGCTCATGCGCGTTCCAGGGAATACGCGCGAGGGGAACGACGAAGCTCCGATCGAGCCCTGCACCTGGAACATGTGACCGTGGGCCGCCGGACCGCCGCCGAACTTGTGGCGCTTTACCACGCCCGCAAAGCCGCGTCCCTTGCTGGTGCCCGCAATGTCCACGAATTTGGTGCCGTCGAACAGATCGACCAGCACCTTGTCGCCAACCTTCACGCTACCGTCGGCGCCGTCCTCGTCCTCGCCACGGCGACTTCCCGGATGAACTTCACCGGGGGAAGATTGTGCTTCTCGAAGTGGCCCTTCATCGCCTTGGTCAGGCGCGAGTCCTTCACAAACTCAACCAGTCCGATCTGGGCGGCGTCGTAGCCGTCCGTCAGCGCCGTCTTGAGCTGGGTAATTACGCAGGGACCGGCCTGCAGCACCGTGACCGGGCGAACGTCACCCTTGTCGTCGAACAGCTGCGTCATGCCCACTTTCCTGCCCAGAATTCCGTTTACCGCCATTTTTTCTTCTCCATCATGCCCGCGCCCAAACCGCGCTGAGGCACTGTGAGGACTTCGCGCTCAGCGCGCCAAGCCGCTTTTATTTGTGTTCTTTACCGTAAGCCTTGATTTCGACGTCGACACCGGCGGGAAGATCAAGCTTCATCAATGCGTCGACCGTCTGCTGCGTCGGCTCCAGAATATCAAGAAGACGCTTGTGCGTGCGAATTTCAAACTGCTCGCGCGACTTTTTGTCGACGTGCGGCGAACGCAGCACGCAATATTTGTTCTTCACCGTCGGCAGTGGAATCGGGCCGGCAATCTGTGCGCCGGTCCGGCGCGCCGTATCGACGATTTCGCCGGTCGACTGATCCAGAACGCGATAATCGTATGCCTTCAACCGAATGCGGATTCTTTCTTTGCCAATCACAGTATGAACCCCTCAAAGATCGTGCGGTCTTGTAGTCGCCGCGACTTCTTTATCTATGCAGAGTGAAAGTTGCGGACGTCGCACCAGGCAACGCCCGCCTGAATTCCGTTACAGAATTTCCGTAATCGTACCGGCGCCCACCGTGCGGCCGCCTTCGCGGATCGCAAAGCGCAAGCCTTTTTCCATCGCCACCGGGGTGATCAGCTCGATCTCCAGGGTCACGTTGTCGCCCGGCATCACCATCTCGACACCTTCCGGAAGCTTCGCAACTCCGGTCACGTCCGTGGTGCGGAAGTAGAACTGCGGACGGTAGCCGTTGAAGAACGGCGTGTGACGTCCGCCCTCTTCCTTCGACAGAATGTAGACCTCGCCCTTGATCTTGGTGTGCGGCGTGATCGAACCGGTCTTGGCGAGCACCATGCCGCGCTCCACGTCGTCCTTGCCGATGCCGCGCAGCAGAAGACCTGCGTTGTCGCCCGCCATGCCCTCGTCCAGCTGCTTCTTGAACATTTCCACGCCGGTCACAACCGTCTTGCGGGTGTCGCGGAAGCCCACAATCTCAACTTCCTCGCCCACCTTCACCTTGCCGCGCTCGATGCGGCCCGTGACCACCGTGCCGCGGCCCGAGATCGAGAAGATGTCTTCAATCGGCATCAGGAACGGCTGATCGATCGCACGCGCCGGCAGCGGAACGTACTTATCCACCGCCTCCATCAGCTCATCCACCTTGGCTTCCCACTCCGCCTCGCCGTTCAGCGCGCCCAGCGCCGAGCCGCGGATCACCGGCAGGTCGTCGCCCGGGAACTTGTACTTCGACAGCAGTTCGCGGACTTCCATCTCCACCAGGTCGATCAGCTCGGGATCCTCGACCGCATCGCACTTGTTCAGGAAGACCACGACGCAGGGGACGCCAACCTGGCGCGCCAGCAGCACGTGCTCCTTGGTCTGCGGCATCGGACCGTCGGTCGCCGCAACCACCAGAATCGCGCCGTCCATCTGCGCCGCGCCGGTGATCATGTTCTTGATGTAGTCGGCGTGCCCCGGGCAATCCACGTGAGCGTAGTGACGGTTGCCCGTCTCATACTCCACGTGCGCCGTGGCAATCGTAATGCCGCGCTCGCGCTCTTCCGGCGCATTGTCGATCGAGTCAAACGAGCGGAACTTGATGTTCGGATTGTGCTTTGCCAGCACCTTCGTGATCGCCGCCGTCAACGTCGTCTTGCCGTGGTCAATATGCCCAATCGTTCCAACGTTCACGTGCGGCTTGCTGCGGTCAAATTTCTCTTTCGCCATTGCTTTCAAGCTCCGTCTTAGTAATCGCTGCCGGCCGCTGTCCGGCCTGCTTCTGGCCCATGAATTCAGGGCGCTGTGCTCCGCGCATTGCAGCCGCGCGGAGCGGTTGAACTTTATCTGGCCTTCGTGCCCTGCGTCTTGGCCACAATCTCTTCAGCCACCGAACGGGGGGCTTCTTCGTAACGCGCAAAGTGCATCGAGAACGTCGCACGCCCTTGCGTGTTGGAGCGCATGTTGGTCGCGTATCCGAACATCTCAGCCAGCGGAACCATCGACTTGATCACCTGCGATCCGGCGCGATGCTCGATTCCCTCGATGCGTCCGCGACGGCTGTTCAGGTCGCCAATGATGGTGCCCATGTACTCTTCCGGAACCACAACTTCGACCGACATCACCGGCTCCAGCAGAACCGGACTGGCCTTGCGCGCCGCTTCCTTGAACGCCATCGACGCCGCAATCTTAAACGCCAATTCGTTCGAATCGACATCGTGATAGCTGCCGTCATACACCGTGGCCTTAATGTCCACCATCGGATAGCCGGCCAGTACGCCGCCCTCCATGGCTTCCTTAATGCCCATCTCGATCGGCTTGATGTATTCCTTCGGAATCGAACCGCCCGTCGTCGCGTTCTCGAACTCAAAGCCCTTGCCGGGCTCATTCGGCGCCAGACGCAGCTTAACGTGACCGTACTGGCCGCTGCCGCCCGTCTGACGGATGTACTTGCCTTCCGCCTCCGAGTTCTTGCGCAGCGTCTCGCGGTAGGCCACCTGCGGCTTGCCCACGTTTGCCTGCACGTTGAACTCGCGCATCATGCGGTCCACGATGATCTCAAGGTGAAGTTCACCCATGCCGCTGATGATCGTCTGCGAGCTGTCCTCATCGGTGTGCACCCGGAACGTCGGATCTTCCTGGGCTAGCTTGTGCAGCGCCACACCCATCTTTTCCTGATCCGTCTTGGTCTTCGGCTCCACCGCGACGTGAATCACCGGCTCTGGAAATTCAATCGTCTCCAGCAGAATCGGTTTGTCCTCGTTGCAGATCGTGTCGCCCGTGGTGACATTCTTCAGTCCCACGCAGGCGCAGATGTCGCCCGCTCGGACTTCCGTGATTTCCTCGCGCTTATTGGCGTGCATGCGCAGCAGGCGGCCGATGCGCTCGTGCTTCAGACGGTTGGCGTTGTAGGCCATGTCGCCCGTCTTCAGAACTCCCGAGTACACCCGGATGAACGTCAACTGACCCACGAACGGATCGGTCATGATCTTGAACGCCAGCGCTGCAAACGGATCATTGTCATCCGCATGACGCTGCTCTTCTTTTTCGTTGTCGGGGTTCTTGCCCGTCACCGGAGGAACGTCCAGCGGCGAAGGCAGGAAGTCGACCACCGCATCCAGCAGAGGCTGCACGCCCTTGTTCTTGAACGCTGTGCCCAGAATCACCGGGAAAATCTTGATTGCGATCACCGACTTGCGCAGCGACGCCTTCAAGGCCGCCACCGAAATCTCATCGCCCTCAATGTACTTCGCCATCAACTCGTCGCCATCGTCGTTTTCTACGATGGTTTCTACCATCAACTGGCGCATCGCCTGGGCCTTCTTCATCAAGTCGGCCGGAATCTCTTCCACCGAATAGTCGGCGCCCATGGTCTCGTCGTGCCAGTAAATGGCTTTCATATTGAACAGATCGATGCAGCCTTTGAACTTCTCCGCCTGCCCGATCGGCATCTGGATCGGCACCGGTTTGGCCGACAGACGCTTGCGAATGGTGTCGACGGCGTGATCGAAATCCGCGCCCATCTTATCCATCTTGTTGATGAAACAAATGCGCGGCACCGCGTACTTATCGGCCTGCCGCCACACCGTCTCCGACTGCGGCTCCACGCCATGCACTGCGTCGAACACCGCCACCGCGCCGTCCAGCACGCGCAGCGAGCGCTCTACTTCTGCGGTGAAGTCGACGTGACCCGGCGTGTCGATAATGTTGATCGTGATGTCTTTCCAGGCACAGGTCGTCGCAGCCGACGTGATCGTGATGCCACGCTCCTGCTCCTGCGCCATCCAGTCCATGGTCGCCGTGCCTTCATGCACTTCGCCAATGCGGTGCAGGCGTCCGGTGTAGAACAGAATGCGCTCGGTCGTTGTCGTCTTGCCGGCATCGATGTGCGCCATGATGCCGATGTTCCTGCAACGTTCTAATGGAACTTGTCGCGCCAAAGCTTCTACCTATTCCCTTTACGTCATCGCACCGGCGCTGGGGGTAGCCTGTGCTGGTTTCTAGTTGATGGCAGCTTTTACGCTGCTACTGCCGCAATCCGGCTTCGCCTTCGCTGAAAGCCCGCGGGAAATCGCCCGCGGTACAGTCCTTACCAGCGATAGTGCGCAAAGGCCTTGTTGGCCTCGGCCATGCGGTGTACGTCTTCCTTCTTTTTCATCGCCGCACCCTTGCCGTTGGCCGCATCCAGCAGCTCGTTGGCAAGCTTGTCGATCATGCCCTTTTCCGGACGGCTGCGCGAATACGAGATCAGCCAGCGAATCGCCAGCGAGGTCCGCCGCTCCGCATTCACTTCGACCGGGACCTGATAGTTGGCGCCGCCCACACGGCGGGTCTTCACTTCCAGCAGCGGCTTGCAGTTTTCAACCGCCTTCTTGAACAGCTTCAGGGCCTCGTCTCCGCCCTTCTGTTCCAGCTGCGTCATCGCCTTGTAGAAGATACCCTGCGCCGTGCTCTTCTTGCCGTCCCACATCAGGTTGTTGACAAACTTATTGGCCAGCGTCGAGCCGTAAATCGGATCCGGCATCGGTTCGCGCTTGGCAATATGACCTTTTCTCGGCATTCAAAAACTCCTCTTCCCTGCCACTTTGGCGGTACTCCCAGCCGTCTCCCAATTGAGCCGCCGGGTGTTTTTAAAATCGTTTACGACTTCGGCCGCTTGGCTCCGTACTTGGAGCGGCTCTGTTTGCGGTTGGCAACCCCCACCGAGTCCAGCGTTCCACGAATCACGTGATAGCGCACACCCGGAAGATCCTTCACGCGGCCCCCGCGAATCAGCACAATCGAGTGCTCCTGCAGGTTGTGGCCGACGCCAGGAATGTAGGTCGTCACCTCGATCCCGTTCGTCAGGCGCACACGAGCAACCTTCCGAAGAGCCGAGTTCGGTTTCTTTGGCGTCTGGGTATAGACGCGGGTGCAGACTCCACGCTTCTGCGGGCATGCCTGCAGAGCAGGACTGGCCGTCTTGTAGCGGGGCGACTTGCGGCCCTTACGCACCAACTGATTAAACGTAGGCACTCTTGCAGCTCCTTTATTCGCACGCACTCTGGCGCCACTGGCGGACGCACCGCGCAAAACGTCGGCGCACATCCGCTCAGAACCCTTTGTTTTCCACTCAGGGCTGATCAAGCGAGCCCGCTCGCGCGGCGCTCAACCATACTCTCCGCAATCACAACACGCGGGGAAAGTTCACGTTTCCTGGATAGAGGCAGCGACGGTGATGCTTGAATCCCCGGCCAATCGCCAAAGCCTTGAGCTAAGGTCTCCGCCGGGAGCATTCCGTTTCGCAGCCTGAATCTGCATACCCTGTAGCCAAGCGCCACAGGCAGCGCAGATTCGTTTCAGCGAGGAAGCCCATACAAGCAGGCGCCGTGAAGCGCCATCGGGCTGATCTTACTTAACAGCTCGACCAGTAACATACAGACAAGCCAGACAGACTCGCAGAACCTCTAAAATATATCAACACCATTGCCAAGCGGTCAACCAGCCCCCAACGAATTTCCTTCGCTACCCTTCGATTTTATCTTTCCTTTGACTCCTTTGATTTTGTTTTTTGATTTTGTCTTGATTTTGTTCTGAGTTGATTTGGTTCTTAGTTGTCACCCCGAGCGAAGCGAAGGGGTCCCCGCAACGCTCAAATCTCCCGCGCCGCCCCGAAGGCACCTCAATCAGCACACGATTGAAGGCGGCCACCGAGTTCGGCGGGTGCCAAGATGCGGAACGACGTTTCAGCCTCGCTCACTTGCCTTGGTGTTGGTATTGTTCTAACTTGCCTGCTCGCCCAGCGCCGCCACCGCGTCCCGCCGGGCGCGCTCCAGCGACTCCTGCATCTGGCGATGGCACTCGTTCATCTGCTCGTCGCTCGCCTCCGGCGGCAGATGAATCTGCTTGGTCCAGCGCACATGCACCTTCGAGAAGGGACGCGGAATCATCAGCGCGTCCCACGAGCGGAGGATCCACGGACGCTCGGCGGCCAGATAGAAACACAGGATCGGCGCGCCGCTCATTCGCGCCAGCATCACAGGCCCCGGCTTGGCCACAAAGCGCGGCCCGCGCGGCCCGTCGATCGTGAACGCCGCAATGTGCCCATTGGCCAGCGCGCGGTTCATCCCGAGCAGTGCACCCGATCCGCCGCGCGAGCTCGAACCCCGCACGGCCACAAAGCCAAAACGCTCGATGATCCGGGCAATGTATTCGCCATCAAAGCTCCGGCTGGTCATCACGGCAATGCCACGGCGGCGGAAATACCACGTCGCGAGGATCACGGACCGATGCCAGAACGGGCCAATCACAAACGGCGGAGGGAACTCTCCCTCCGGCACGCCGCCCGGCTCTGACGAGGACTCGAAGCGAAGCGTGCAGCCGATCAGCGAGATCAGCAGATACCCGGCCCAGGAGATGCACCACAAGGCAAGCCGCTGGCCCGGCCTGAATCGCGGCTCCGCGCCGGTCTTTTGAGATACGGATGTGGTGCTCACCTTGAAATTGTATCCTGCCCCGCTAGTTTCCTTGCCGGTGCGAAGCCGCCCAGGCCAGCGCTCCATCGATTCGACGCGCAGTTGCAGGGTGCGAGTAGAACAGGATCTCCACCCATCGCGAAGGCGGTTCGTGCTCGGAGAGGTTTTGCGCCGCAAGCTTTTCCATCGCCGAGCAGAACGGCAGCACCGACCTGAGCGACTTCCATGCATACAGATCAGCCTGGCGCTCATTAAAGCGCGAGTAGGCGTTCATCACCGGAAGCAGGATTACCGAGACTGCAGTCGCAACGAGAATCATCAGCGGAAGGTTCGCAAAGTCGATCTGGTCGTAACGTTTCCAGTCGAAAGCAGCCCAGCGAATCGCAAGCTTCAGGCACCAGAATCCGAAGAAGGCAACCACTCCTTGCACCACGATTCCCTTCACCATGTGCCGGTAGACATGGTGCCCCAGTTCGTGCGCCAGCACAGCCTCAATCTCATCGTGATTGCAGGTGGAAAGCAAGGTATCTGAAATTACAATCCGGCGGGTGCGTCCCAGGCCCATCAGAGCTGCATTGGCCTTCTTCGTTTTTTCCGAGAGCATCCACTCGTACACGCCGCGCACCTTCGCTCCTGCTTTTTCACTCATCCGTGTCAGCCGTTCCGTCAGCTCCTCATCGCCGAGCGCACGGAAGCGGAAGAAAAGCGGAAACAGCAACACCGGTGCGATATGTGCCATCAGCACACTGAACAGCATGAATATCGCCCATCCTGTCACCCACCACCAGCGCGGCTGTAACCGGATCAGAAGGTAAACCATCTGCACCAGAAGCTGGCTGAACAGAAACGTCAGGGCAAAGCCCTTGGCCTGGTCCCACGCCCAGCTTCGAACGCGCTGATTGCTGAGGTGGTATCGATGCTCGATACGGAAGCCATAGTAGTCCAGGCCAAGGCTGAGGAGCTTTGTGAGCAGCAGCAGGATTGACGTATAGAAGAAGAGCGCGAGGGCGTGATGGTCACCGGCTACCCGCACCGCAAAGTTGCGAAAGTCGCTGGTCCAGTCGGCGGCCAGAATCACGCCCATCAGCATGAGTCCCAAGGCGACGTCGGCAACGCCGATGCGCCGCAAAAGGCGATGATAGCGGCGAGCCTCTGCTGATCCGGCAGGCGTGTCGCCGTCGCCGGAAAAGACCAATAAGGGAGTGATGGGATTCATGGCCAGTCTACCCAAGTGTATAAGAACCGGCTGCGCTCCCCGAAGTTCCCTCGATGGCGCACTACAGCCGGACGTTCTATTTCAGCTCCGTAACCGTCGCGCCGGGCGGCACTTCCAGCTGAAATTGTTCAGGTTTCAGCGGCTCATTTAGAACCAGCTTAACCATCTTGATAACGATGTTGTACTCCTCCTGCGGCCGCTCAATTTCAATCAGCGAAGGAAATTGCACGCCGTTGTAGACCTCCCAGTCGGAGTAATTCACATCGGTCACGATTGCGCCCTGCTCGTCATAGATGGTCTGGCGATAGGGCAACAGATCGGCGCGACTGAAATAGATTTTGCGTTGAATGTGCCAGGTATTTTTTTCATCGCGCCGAATCACCACAAGGTGATAGCTCGGCTGAGCCACGGATTTATGCGTCTTCTCGTCCACAACTTCTTGCTTGCCCTGTTCAATCACCGCGATTTCATCGAGTGGATCGATCTCGGGAATGAGCAGGGCTTGATAAATCACCTGCGGCCGTAGATTCTCGAGCGCGTTGCCGCTGACCTTTGTCAGCTGGTTACTCCCGGTTATGAAGCGGTTCCTGGGCGGAATCCACAACTTAAAATTGTCACCATTGCTGACCATGTCAAATGCGCGGTTGCGAACGATTGGGAGCAATCCGATCATGCGGAGTGTCGCCGGTTTCTCCGCCAGGATGTAGCCCCGAATCTGCTGGTACTCGACGACCTTACCCTTCTTCTCCCCACCCACCGTGGTGTCGATATCCACCGTGGCATTCATGGTCCGGACACTGGCGGCTAGCCGGTCGACCCATGCGGTTAATTCTTTCTGCGTCGCGCTCTTCAGGGGCGCAGCAGAGCGTTTCACTTGCACCTTATGCGAGCGAAAGAGACAGCCGGTTGTGCTGCACAAACATAAGACTAGTAGAGCTATTGTCAGACGCGCTCGTTCCATTGCTTACTAAATCTACTCCGATTCGATTAGGCCTCAGTATATAGGCTGGCGAACAATTAAGCGCGGCGCAATGCTTCCGCAGCATAACTGAACGTAGTCCAAAGCAGCGCGGGAAGGAAATGAGCAGGTTTGAATCAATGAGATTCGACGTCTGAATCGCCGATTTTTCCGGCCTCGCCCTTGCGCCCCGCCAGCACCTCCGGCGGTGGCTCGGGAAACTTCTCGTCGCTTTTGCCGGCGATTGCGGCCTTCATAAAGTCCATCCAAATTGGCAGCGCCGCGTGCGCGCCTGTTTCCTTCTCGCCAAGCGTCTTCTTCTCGTCGAACCCTACCCAAACGCCACAACTGATGGATGGCGAAAAGCCCACAAACCATGCATCGGTGAAATCGTTGGTGGTGCCCGTCTTGCCCGCCAGCGGATGATTCAACTTGCTGGCGGCGAATCCAGTGCCGTGCAGCACCACACCCTGCAGCAATTCGACCATCACTCGTGCTGAATGCGCGCTGATCACGTCGCGCACGTCGGCAAAGTCCTCCTCCAAGATGTGCCCGTCATAGTCGGTCACCTTGCGGATGGAATGCGGACTCAGCCGAACTCCGTCATTAGGAAAAGTCGAGTAAGCCGCGGTGTGCTCCAGCAATGTGACTTCGGCCGATCCCAGCGCGACCGGAAGAAACGGCTGTATCTCCGAGGTGATCCCGAACCTTCGAACGTACTCGATCACCGTCTTAATGCCAACCCTTTGGGCGAGTTTGATCGCCGGAATATTGCGCGATGTCGCCAGAGCGTGACGCAGCGAGATCGTCCCCTCGTACTTCCCGTCATAGTTGTGCGGCGACCATGTACCGGAAACTCCCGGAAAACTAATCGGAGCATCGACGATGGTATCGTCCGGCATGGCTCCCTGCTCCACCGCCGCCGAGTAAACGTAGGGTTTGAAGGACGAGCCTGTCTGCCGCAAAGCCTGCGTGGCCCGATTGAATTTCGATTCGTCGAAGTCACGGCCTCCCACCATCGCGCGGATTTCACCGGTGTTGTTGTCGATCGCGACAAGCGCGGCCTGGGCTCCGGAGTCCTGTTCCAGCGCCAGTTGCAGCTTATGATCCGGCTCAACGGCAATCACCCGCACATAAACGATATCGCCGGTTGCCAGGATCTCATTCGGCGAGTGATGGCCGGTCCAGGCCATCTCGGCCGCACGAATCTGGCCGTGATACTTTCCAACCTTGATCTCGGCTTCGGCCTGCGACACGCCGGTAACCAGGGCGTGGAAGTAGCTGCCGGGCTCCGGCGCGTGATTCCAGTCGGGATGCTCATAAAGCAAAAGATCGTCGCCGGCCGCGACAAGATTGCGAACCTGCCCCTTCCATCCATGGCGCCGTTCGTAGGCTGCAAGGCCATCCAGCACGGCGCGGGTCGCGGCCTTTTGCAATTCCATATCAAGCGAGGTGTAGACTCGCAAACCCCTCTCGTGTACCTCATCGGTGCCATACTTTTTCTCAAGATAGCGCCGCGTCTCCTCGATGAAGTAGGGCGCCAGGTTGTTGGGGTCGGACTGGAGATGAAGATTCAGGGGGCGGCTCTTCGCCTCCTGCGCCTGCTGCGCGGTGATACGCCCGTCCTCCATCATGTTATTAATGACCAGATTGCGGCGGCGCAAAGCCTTGTCGGGATAGTTGATCGGAGAGTATGCGCTCGGTCCCTTGGGCAGCCCCGCCAGCAGAGCCGCCTCCTCAATCGTCAGATCCTTGGCCGGCTTGTTGAAATAGAACTCCGAGCCCGCTTCAAAGCCGTACACCCCGTGCCCAAGAAATATCTGATTGGCATAGAGCGTGAATATCTGTTCCTTGGTGAAGCGGCGTTCGATCTGGATCGACATCAGGATCTCCTGCACCTTGCGCCCGAACTTGCGATCCGGACTGAGGAACAGGTTGCGCGAGAGCTGCATCGTAAGCGTGGAGGCGCCCTGCGCCCGCGATCCGCTGGCTAGGTCGCGGTAGGCCGCGCCCAGAATGCGCCATATATTGATGCCCCAATGCCGCTCAAAATCCTTGTCTTCAATCGAGATGACAGCGTCGCGCAGTACCTTGGGATAGTCCTCGTATTTGGCGATGACACGGCGCTGCAGGGCAAAGGTGCCAATGACGTTGCCCTTCTCGTCGTAGAGCTCGGTAATCGAGCTGGGACGGTAACGCTCAAGGTCGGTGACCTGCGGAAGATCCGCCGAATAAACAAACAGAAGCCCCGCCAGCGCGCCGAACAGCGCCGCGGCAACAATCGCCAGGGCGAAGATCACGACATGAACCGTACGCGTACGGCTCGCATGAAGAATCGGCGGCGCTTGAGGATTGAGAAGCGTGGTCATTTCAGGTGAGGGTCAGCGCAAGCATAACACCACTGGCAGCCCTCCCGCGGCGAATACACCACAGAAGATATCCCGAATGGACACTGGGCTCAAGGTTCCGTCGGATGCTGGCGTGCCTCCATCCAATTCTGCAGAATGAGCACGGCGGCTAACTGATCGACCACAGCGGCGCGTTTCTTGATCGACATGTCGGTTTCGCGCAGAACACGGTTGGCTTGCACCGAAGTGAGCCGTTCGTCCCAAAGATGGATCGGAAGGTCAAAGTTTGCTTTAAGAACGTCGACAAATTCACGCATCCGCTCCGATTGCCGGCCCTCTGCGCCGCTCATCCGCAGCGGCAACCCCACGACTAGCTCCACCACGCCATACTCGCGGATGACCGCCTCCAGGGCTGCCAGGTCGGTGCGTTTGTTCTTGCGGCGAATCGTGATCAGGCCCTGGGCGGTGAAACCGAGAGGGTCCGTGACGGCCAGACCAATGGTTCTGGAACCAACGTCTAGAGCCAGGGTGCGACCTGACGGATTTTCCTTTTTATTTAGCGACACAAAGGCAAGTATAGTTCGAAGAGGCTTTCATTGACCGGGAGAACATCGTATGGAGCAGAGAACGGGCAGATTCAAGGGAGAAGCCGGCGATAGCGGAGAGCCGCAAGAGCCGATTCCAGCCCTGGAGAGCAGCCCCATCTCCGTTGTGCTCAGCGATGCTGAGCGTCGGCGCCATATCCGTATCCAGAGTGGCTCAATGGCTGTCATCGCGGTAGGCGGCGTGCTCACCATGATGTACCTCGCCAAGACCGTGCTTATTCTCACGCTCGTCTCCGTCCTGATTGCGTTCATGCTTGCGCCTATCGTCGAACTCTGCCTGCGTATTCGCCTGCCACGCTCCGTCGGCTCGGCGATTGCCGTCCTGGTCATGTGCGCTACGCTGTATGGAGTTTTTTATGTCACCTACAATCAGGCCGACGAGTTCATCTCCCAACTTCCAAAGTATTCCGGACGCATTCGCAACGTATTAAACGAGGTGCGGAACCGCGCCGAACGCGTGCGCCAGACGACGCGGAATGTGCTGCCCGAGGAGAAGGCCGAAAAGGGTACGCTGACCATTCGTCAGTCCAGTAACTGGATAGAAGACCTGACCAGCGGGGCGCTTGGAGCCACGCAGGTCGTGTTGATGTCAGCCTTTGTCCCTTTCCTGGTTTTTTTCATGCTGAGCTGGCAGGATCACGTTCGGTCATCGACCGTGATGCTCTTCAGTCCGGAGAACCGCAATACCGCATATGCAACCCTGGGCCTGATCTCTCAGATGATTCGCGGCTTCATTGTCGGCAACGTCGTCATTGGAATCATCCTGGGAATCACCAGCAGCATTGCATTCTGGATTCTCGGCGTGCCCTACTTTTATGTGATTGGGATGATCAGCGGTTTGGTCAGTCTGCTCCCCTATCTCGGCATCGTCCTGGCGGTTCTTCCGCCGGTGGTGGTTAGCATGGGCTTGCTCTCCCTGAAGGGCTTTGTTGCCATCGTGAGCGTGGTCGCAATCAGTCACCTGATCGCGCTAAACGTGCTCTATCCCAAAATCATCGGCCGCCGCCTGCAGTTAAACCCACTGGCGGTGACCCTGGCTTTGCTCTTCTGGGGCTGGCTCTGGGGAGCCATGGGATTGATTCTGGCCGTGCCGCTAACAGCCGCCATCAAGATTATCTTCGACCATATCGAGAGCCTGCGTGCATGGGGAAACTGGCTCGGAGAGTAAACATCACGGCAGCAATAAATTCGCGCAGCCCGAAGGCTGCGCTTGCAATCACACAGACGACCTTATACTTCGATTATTGCGGCTTCGGGCCAACGCAGGCTGCACTTTCCCAAAGCCTTGCGCAGTTCCTCTTCCACTTCTTCTTCTTCGCGACCCCGCGCCATCGCCATTTCACTGATGAGCAGGAAACGCGCCCGCTCGAGCATCTTCTTTTCCCGGAAGCTGAGCGGCTTCTGAGCGGCAAGAATCAGCAGCCCCTTCAGCACGATCGCCACATCCAGTAACGAGCCGGTGCGCATCTTGTCCGAGTTTTCCTTAAACCGGTTCTTCCAATCTGAGCTGCTCTCGCATTTTCCGTCCGACAAATACTCGAGGATCTTCTGAGCTTCCGAATTCTTTACGATCCGGCGCAAACCGACTGCCTCGGCGTTTTGAAACGGAACCATGACCTTCAGGCTGCTGGAGCGAATACGCAGCAGGTAAAAGCGCTCGACCGAACTGCCGATCGTGCGGCTGGAAATCTGCTCAATAACACCTACCCCGTGATTCGGGTAGACCACTTTTTCGCCGACGCTAAATTGTGTTGTGCTCATTCATAGACCCGGGTAGCCGGGGAATTACATCCTTGATTATACGTTGCGTGCGAAAGCAGGGTCAACGGCAAGTGTCCTGATTTAGAACATACCCAAGCCATGCGGACAGCCCTGCAGGCGCGCTATAATAACAGCTTGCACCTCCCGTGCGCGGTCGCCGCGCTCAAAGGTTTTCAGGAATGCCAGAACACGTTAAGAAGAAACTGCAGGAAGAAATCGACCTGCTCGAACATGAACTGAATCATGAACTTCCCGCCGAGCTCAAGAAGGCCGTGGCGCTCGGTGATCTCTCGGAAAATGCCGAGTACCACATGGCAAAGCAGCGCCAGGAATTCGTCCGTGCCCGCTTGGGAATGATGAAGAAGCGCATGGCCGAGCTGTCCCTGATGAATCTCGCCAATATCCCCCGTGACCGCGCCGCGCTAGGCTCAACCCTGCTTGTCTTTGACTCCACCAAGGACGAAGAGATCGTCTACAAGCTGGTGACCAGCGAAGAAAGCGATGTCACCAAGGGAATGGTCTCGACCACCTCTCCCATCGGCCGCTCATTGATGGGCAAAAAGGTAGGGGATGTGACCACAGTCGTCACTCCCGGAGGCACTCGCGAGCTGGAAATTTTGAAGCTGACCACCATGCACGATGCCGAGAACGGATCGGGATCGCGGGCATGACTTGGACCAGCGCCGTCGGTAGGTATTGCGGGGTTCTGCTCTTTAAGATCGTAGACGGACTAGCGCTCACCCGCATCTCGCCCAACATGCTGACTTTCATTGGGTTAGTCATCAACGTTGGGGCGGCGCTATTCTTTGGATTTGCCAGCTCGGATAACAACCAGCCGCGCCGCTTCGTCTATGCCGGACTGGTGATTATCGCCGCAGGCATCTTTGACATGGTGGATGGAAGGGTGGCCCGTGCCACCAACCAGGTCACCGTCTTCGGGGCCTTCTTCGACTCCGTCATAGACCGCTACTCCGACGTGGCAATCTTCTTCGGCCTGCTGGTCTACTATGCGCGCGCCAATCGCTTCTTTTATGTAGTGCTGGTTGCATTCGTCATGACCACCTCGGTCATGGTCAGCTATACCCGCGCCCGTGCCGAGTCGCTCATCCCTAGCTGCAAGGTCGGATTCATGGAGCGTCCGGAGCGCATCGTGCTGGTGATCATCGGTGCTCTCACAAACTATATGGCCCCTGTCTTGTGGGTCCTCGCCGTGCTCTCCACGATGACGGTCATCCACCGCATCCGCTATACGTACGTGCGAAGCACCGCGCAAGAAGCCGCGGAGCGCCAGATTGCCTCCATCTCCTGAATCCCCGCTCTGAATCTGTTTTGCGCAAAGCTTAGGCCGAATCGCTCCGGCACACGTTTTCTTGGGTCGTCGCACACTCCAGCATCGGAATGTTTCGCTCCTATTCCAGTCTGCGGTGCAACCCCACCATCTCGCTTGCCAACTCAATACTCTGCAAAATCGGCAAAGGAGAACACGATGAAAAGAATACTTCTGCTCAGCTCGATCCTTTTGCTTTCAGTAACATGGGCGATGGCGCAGTACGACAGCCAGTCCAGCGCAAGCAGTCAGAGCAGCAGTAGCTCTGATATGAGTAAGACCACCCTTCAGGGATGCTTGTCCGGATCGAATGGGAACTACACCTTGACCGACCAATCAGGCGCAACTTATCAGCTCACCGGTGATACGGCAAAGCTGGAAAAACACGTCGGGCACACCATTCAGGTAACCGGAACACCTATAACCAGTTCGGCTTCAAACACCACATCGGGAAATCCGTCCGGTTCCATGAGTGGATCTGCTGAGGCACAGCAAGCGTTCAACGTCACTTCGTTCAAGCATGTTTCATCCAAGTGCAGCAGTGGTGGGATGTCCCACTGAGTCAGACCTGGTGCACCGCTACGCAAGCGGTGCACCATTTGCCGCCCAACACCCATCTCAGAGTTTCCCCTGAATTGACCTTCTCCACTTGTCTGGCTCTACCGCGTACATTCTGGCGATCTGGTATAAAACAGGAATACTGATGTGCATTGGTCTGCAATGACAATTGTCGAAAAAGTTTCTCACAACCAGGACATCACGGCGGTCTTGAACCAGGATGCAACCAGGGTCTTTCCTACTCACCGCAGAAGTCTGATTTTGGTTCCGTTGCTGATCCTGGTTTTCGTGCTGCAATGTGCGTGGTTTATTCGTACCCAATCTTTTACGAATGATGAGCCCGAACACATCGTTGCGGGACTGGATGCGTGGCACTTCGGAGAATTCAAGCAGTGGCACGATCAACCTCCGCTGGGGCGCCTGCTCTTCACCCTTCCACTTCTAAATGCGAATGTGCAGTACCGCTATACCGAAGATCAGGTCCGTCCCGTCGCACCCGCCCCTGAGGTGTGGCTCTACCGTTCGCGTGCGGTCACCGTCTTGCTCGGAGTGGCGCTGTTGCTTCTGCTTTGGGGATCTGCACGCCATCTGTTTTCCGAGACGACAGCCAATTTTGTGCTCGCACTGGCAGTGCTTTCACCGGAGCTGATCGCTCATTTTTCATTGGCAACCATCGATGGCGTGGGCTGTCTATTCGTATTCGCGTGTGTAGTGCAGTGGATGCGGTATTGGCGCAACCCCTCCCGCGCTCAGGCTGTGCTCCTGGGGATTTTGCTCGGCGGACTATTGTTAGCCAAATTCAATAGCCCGCCACTGTTACTGCTGGTTCTGGGCTTGGTTCTTGTGCTCGCTCCGGGAGAATTTACATTTCACCCACGCGGATTCCAGTGGCGCAGAACGGCGGCGATCTTGCTTATCGCCTGCGTGGTGGTTTGGACCGGATATTTCTTCCATGTCTCCAAGGTGACTTTCGCCGACCAGATGGTCACCATCCATTTCTCCGGCTATACAAAGCTTCTGCAATACGAGATGCCGACGCTCAAACGGCCTATCACCATCTTTCTGCCGGCGTGCGAGTGGATGACCGGCCTGGGAATGGTGGTCTTCCATAACCTGGAGGGGCACCGGAGTTTTCTCCTTGGTCACTACTCGACCAACGGATTCAAGCTCTACTTCCCGGCTGCAATTCTGTTGAAGTGGCCGCTCATCATTCTGCTGCTCGGGGCGGCCGGTGCCGTAGTCGTTTTCCGGCGTTTGATTCCGGCCTGGCGCGACCTGCTGGTGATGAGTATTCTCCCCGCAGTCTATTTTGTGTTCGCCATCCTCGCGCACATCGACATCGGAGTCCGGCACGTCTTACCGCTTTATCCTTTTCTCCTGCTTTATGCTGGGGCGGTTGCAGAGTGGGCACGCGGATGGCGATGGACGAAGCTCGTTCTTGGAATTTTGCTTATCGTGCAGGCCGCCGACATTGCCCGGTACACGCCGGACTATCTGTCCTATTTCACCGTGCTGGTGAAGCCCGCAAATACCTGGCAGTTGCTCAGCGACAGCAACACTGACTGGGGGCAAGGGATGGTAGCGCTTCGCCGGTATCAGGCGGAGCGTCCCGATGAAGCCATTCACCTGGCGTACGTTGGCGAGGTCGATCCCGCTCTGTACGGCATACGATACACTCGGCTGAACGAAGGCGACCGTCCCAGCGGAACGGTCGTGGTGAGTGCCACACATCTTTCCGGGCAGTTGCTCAAGAACCACTACGCCTATCGCTGGCTATTGCAATTCCCGGTAAAGGCAATCCTGAACCACACGCTGTATGTCTTCGAAGTACCTGCAAGCGGCCCGCGCTGAAGCTATTCTGACCAGCGACTATTCCACCTTGCAGACCTGGGCTGCTTCGTTGCGGTAGGGACATTCCAGCGGCACGGTTGCCGTAGCCGGCAAGACCGTCCACGTGACGTCATACCGGGATTTGAGCTCGTGGAACTGGGTACGAGTAAAGTTCTCGATCCCCCTTTGCGCGTTTACTTGTTCTCGCCACTCCGGTGCCAGGTCGGGAAAGACCGTCGCCGCTCCAGGATCTTTCTGGTTTTCGGCAAGCAAGCTGCGCTGGGACAGAGCGCGAATGCCGTAGCCGTCCTCCTCATGCAATTCCATGTAGTCAGGGTCGATTGCAAACGTGGCATCCTTGGGGGTGTAGACGCTGGACCAGAGGAATGCCTTTGCCCAAGGGTTCTTCGGCGTCCGGCCCGGCCATTCGATATGGTCGCTGTACTTGAATGTGTCGCGCTGCACGTAAAACATCGTGCCGGCGAGCGGCAGAAACAGGATGAGCCAGCGCCATGCGATGCCGCGTAGCAGGAATTGTCCGATTAAACCACCTGCCATCACCAGGAAGATGAAATAGAAGATGTGCAGCCAACGCATTGGCTGGAACGAGGCGAGTTGTTCTGTCGCCGCAGGCATCGTCATCAGCGCGGCGACCGCGAACTGGAATATCGCAAAGGCAACCAAGCGGGTCGCAAGCCGTTCAAGCGTTGCCATTCCTTGGCGGCGGGCAATTTGCGCAAACCACCAGACCAGCACGACTGGAGCGATCAGTCCCAACCATTCGTACCAGGTCCAAGCCATTGGGAAGTAGTAGCGGCGCGCTAAGACTGCCTCTCTCCATGCATCGGAAGGCCTCTGAAAAAGATAAAAGGGCAGAACCATCGACATCGAGCGGGCCGTTTGTGTGAACTTCTGACCGGCAGGCCAGGAGAAGAACAGCAGCAGTGAAACTCCGAAGAGCGCCATCAATGGATGCATCAGGAGCGCGAAACACATCCAAGCGGCCGTGCGCAGCCAGCGCTTTTCCAGAGATGCAGCTAACGCCAGAATCACTCCTGCAGTCGATGGCGCGCGCGGATGCAGATATGGATCCAGAGGAAAGAGAGCGGTGCCCGCAATTGGAAGTGTCAGCAGTACGGTTACGAGCAGAACAGCACACCAGCGCGCACGCTCGTCTTCAAAACAGGCAGCAGCCAACTTCCAGCAGCCCCACAGGATGAGAAAGATAGAGACAATCTGCCACAGGAATAAGGTCCAGGCGACCGAGTGAAGGAGGCGAACCGTGGCGACGACGGCGGGAATGAAATAGGCCAGCTTCGTCTGCTCGCTGAAGAAGCGCGCATTAAAGGAGTAGGCCGATGGATCCAGAGTCTTGTTGACAGCAGCAAGATAGACGTCCTGATCCTCTACTCCAACGTGATATCCGTGAATGAGAATGGCAACCAGAGACAAAAGCACGAGCGCGCCAACGATGCGCCAATGAAAACCAGCAGAATGGGCAGACTCACGCTCGCTGCTGGGAGCAGTTTTTATAAAAATCGTCTGCCTTTGGATCCGATCTGTAATCATTAACACAGCCCTGAGCGGGAACGTTTTCCCGGAAGTTTTCTGGCGTACCCTACCCCCTATATTTCCCGGCAAAAATTTGAAAACAGGAGGGTTGAAGGTCAGGTTTCAAAGTTTCAAGGTTTCAAGGTTGAAGTTCAAAGCCAGCTTGGTCCTAGTTTCAGAATAGCAGGATTGGCGGGTGAAACCGTCATTTGGGCATGAACTCTATGTACTGTTAAATCAGTCATTTGGAAATGTTTGACGAAAATTATTGCTTGACACGGAGCAAAAAGTGGGGCGATTTGGCCCGGATAGGCACGATTTTGAAGAGCAAGAGTTCATTTCGGCAACAGTTTGGGGACAGGCGGTTTCGGGTGTCTTCGATTTATTGCACTTGCCTTGGTGCATTCTGGGGAAGACTATTGGCAAGAGAGTGAATCGTCCGGAAAGCGCAGATTACTGGTGTGCGAATCGTCGTTTCGGGACCGGCAAGGATTGGCTGCTTTGTTAGGCGAGCGGTCAGTTACGACATTCAAGTATCCGGGCAGGTTCGTCGCTGCCCGACTTTGAAATCATCGGTCGGGCAGCTTATCGCTCGACCTGGGGCGTAACGGGCTCCTTTGGACCCAGCAAAACCTGTAACCCCACATAGGCGATCCAGCTCGGCTGGCTGTTGGATGCGGAAATGGACTGGAAACTCCGTCCCCCCATCAGCAACAGGTTCAGCGTCCTGGCTGGGTTGAGGGCTTGCCGTCCGCCCAAGCCCAGAGTCGTCTCGCGTTGCTTTGGGTAGCCTGTTGCGAACGGTCCCACACCATGCCCCGGGGGAATGCGGTTGGCGTCCTGCTGATCATAGAGTTCAAGGTAAGCCTCGGTGCGGTCACTAAACTCATGCCCGACCAGCAACCCACGGTGCCAGCTTTGCGGGACGGCACGATTCCCGAAGTTGTAGCCCACCTCTCCGTTGAATCGTATGGGGCCCAAACGGCCGTTGACCTCGAGCGGCATAAAGAAGCTCGGACCGGAGTCCACAAGCCCGCGCTGCACCGCGCGCGTCGGGTTGTTGAGGGACAACTGGGGGTACGTCGAGACACTGAGATTCATAACCGGCTCGGCGGCATCCTCTGCTTTCGGTGGGTTGCGTGCAGCTACGGCAGGGTCGATCCACTCGCCGACGTGATGGCCGAAAAGACCCAGCAATCCCGTGCCAAAACGGTTCTTCACCCAGGGATCGTTCGGATGACGCTCATAGAAACGCAACTTGATCCCCAGCAGGCTGTCGCCCAGGCCGCCGATCACCCGCCCCGGGACCGCCGGTGCAGTCGGTGTCGCAGGCTGCACGCGAGTCTCTTCGATGGCAATCGGGATTTCGTACTTCAGCTGAATCCGGTCGCCCAGACCATAGTTGATATCGAAGTCCGGCACCTGATACGCGCCAGCCGCGGGGTTGCGGTCACCGATCCAGCCGAAGTTGATCTCCCAATGCTGGTTGCCAGGAGTTTCGGGGTCGTCGGTGCGAAACGGCGGTCCGCCCTGCCCGTGCGCCGCAACGGCGAGCAGAAGAGGAAGGGCAAAAACTATCGCACGAAGCCATCGAGAGGATTGAGAATCCCATTGCTTTTTTCGTAGTGAAAAGAGGGAATGTGGGGCGCCAAAGTTCACCTAAGGATGATATCAGTGGCACGTTAAATCTTGGTGAAGAGCCTACGAGAGCATCCACCTTTCGCGAGCCTCTTCGACGTACGACCCAGCGGCGGCCTTGTCGACGCGTAGCCGCAAGGTAAAGCGACCTGTATCCAGCGCGGCGTTTCTCGCCCGGCCGAGGGTGTAGACTACACTGTTTGCGGAGGGTTGGCTTGCGCGTACGTGGATTGATTTCTGTTTTGTTAGTGCTGTGTGTCTTCGGCTGCAATTCTAAAAAGCCAGCTACCGCAGAGCGCCGATTTCCTATCGAAGGGCGCGTGGTCGCCGTCGATCCCGCGGCACACACGATTACGCTTGACCATCACGAGGTCGTTGGATACATGAAGGCGATGACGATGCCTTTCGATGTGCGCGACGCATGGGTCTTCAAAATCGTGCATCCGGGCGACACGGTTCAGGCAACGCTGGTCGTTGCAGACGAAGTTCATCTGGAAAACATCTCTATCACCGAGGCTCGCGGGACTGCGGATCTGTCTTCCACCTCGCCGGTGCACCTTCCACAAAGGGGTGAAGATGTTCCCGACTTGCACTTTGTCGACCAGGAGGGGCGCGCGATTCATCTGGCGCAGTTTCGCGGAGAGCCGCTGCTGATCACGTTCTTTTATTCGCGGTGCCCCGTCCCGGAGTACTGCATGCGGATGAGCAATAATTTTGCCGAGATTGCGAAGACCCTGCAGGCGAGCAACCCGGCGGCCTTTGCAAAATTGCAGATGCTTTCCATCAGCATTGATCCCGAGTTCGACGATCCCAAGGTTCTGCGCGCCTATGGCAGGAGCTACGCCGGAGCGGTGGACCCGGGGCTGAAGCACTGGCATTTTGCCACCGGGAAAGCCGGCGATATCCGCAAGGCCGCTGAATTTTTCGGCCTTTCGTATGAGACGCAAAACGGTCAGATCATCCACGACCTGCGCACCGCGCTAGTGGATGGCGATGGGAAGATCGCGGAGTTCTACACCGGGAACCAGTGGAAGCCTGCCGATCTGGTAGTGCAGATCGCGGCACTGCAGAAATAGCGACTGCACGTTTGTGCTGCTGAACAGCCCGCAACATTTGCGTTGACTGTTAATAATTTCTTAATCGCTTATCAAGGGTTCCGCATCCATGTTGAGATGGACCGGGCATTTTCTGACGCAGCCAAGCGCGCGACTCAAGTTGCATCGGAGGTTGCGTCGGGTGTTGCATCAGGAAACCGGGCGAAGGTTGCACTGCGGCTTCTTTTTCCTGTGGCACTGCTTGAGGTGGCTCTCTGGTCGCCTCTACGGCTTGGCGTGCTCTGCGGCATCTGCGCCTTCTGGTACATCTCGTGGAGTCTGTGGAAGGCTGCGGACACCGTCCGTTCCCTGGGACTCGATCTGCGCGGACTGATTCGCGAGTCATGGCTGCTGGGGACGACCGTAGTACTGGCGCTGACGATTCTGGCAGCCGCCTACTTTTCCGGCTCATTGCACCGCCTTTGGGGACTCCAGCACCCGTGGTATGCAGTCGTTGCTTATATCTGTTGGGCGTTCGTGCAGGAGTTCATGCTGCAATGCTTTTGTCTGCGGATGTTGCGCGCTCTGGTTTCGCGGGCTAGCTCGCTGATCCTCTCCGGAGCGGTCTTTGCGGTGGCTCACCTGCCCAACCCCAGCCTGACCTTTGTCACATTCTTTGCCGGAGTGGGCTTTACCGCGATTTATGCGCGCAAGCGGAATCTGTATGTAGTGGCGCTGATCCATGCCGTGCTCGGCCTCACGCTGGCGGTCAGTGCGCCGGAGGCGTGGTTCCACGAGCTGCGCGTGGGCCGTGATTTTCTGCACACGCATTCGACGATCGTGGCGCACATAACGTTTTCCCGCTAGCTGTCCTGACCCGCCCGGCAGAGAATCTGTTGCGTCAATCCTCTGAACCTACGCTCGTGCTTCCTGCGCCCGCAGCGCCAGGCCGCTGGCCACGGAAGTGAACTCGTTGCCGCTGCGCACACGTGCGGCGGAGAAGCGTGTCTCAAAGATCCGCCGCACGGCCGGCACAAACGAGGTTCCTCCGGTGAGAAAGACGCGGTCCACGGTTCGCGGGTCGACTCCGCTGGATGCCAGCAGTCCGTCGACGCACTGCTCGATTTTTTGCAGCTCTTCGGCGATCCAGCCCTCAAACTCAGCCCGCGTTACCGCCCGTCGCAGCTCCAATCCGCCCTCGCGGAAGCGGAACTCGGAGCACTCGCTCTGTGAGAGTTCGAACTTTACCCGCTGCACCGCCTGGTGCAGTTGATATCCGAGGTCTTCGTCTACCAGCATGATGAGCGATTCAATCTTCTCGGGCTCCAGGGCCCTGGCGCGTGCGCTTTTCAACATCTCCATAACGCTACGGGTGCGCAGGAACGAGAGGTAGTGCCAGCGCTCCAGGTTCGCGTAGATCCACGCCGGGAGCGCCGGCAGAATCTTCTTGCCCGAGCGCGCCATACTGTCAGCCCCTAGCGCCGGTGAAACCAGCTTGCGCACGATCCGCGCATCGAAGGCGTCGCCCGCCACCCCAACCCCGCCGTTGCCGAGCAGGTCTTCGGGCTTGCGCCCACGCCGCCGCACCCCGGGGCCCACGTGCAGCAAAGAGAAATCGCTGGTGCCGCCGCCAAAGTCGCCGATCATAATCAGTTCGTCGTGGTCGAGCGTCGACTCGTAAGCATAGGCGGCGGCCACGGGCTCCATCTCGAACGTCACCTGCTCCCATCCCGCCAGTTCAAATGCGGTGCGCAGACGGTTCAGCGCAAAGGCCTCGTCCTCTGCTGTTTCGGCGCCCACAAAGCGCACTGGACGGCCCACGGTGGCCTCGCGCACGGGAAAGCCAAACTGCCGCTCGGCATGCAAGCGCAGATCTGCCAAGATGCGCGAGATCAGATCCTCCACGGTGTAGTGCCGCCCCAACACCTCGGTCCCGGTCAGCAGTCGACTGGGCAGGTAAGACTTGAGCGACTGGATCAGCCGCCCTTTGTGCTCGGCATCCAGATACTGCTCGATGGCCCAGGGGCCGGTCCACGACTGGACGTGTCTGCGCCCGGCTTTTTTGTGCTGCTCCAAGTAGAGAACCGAACGGAATGATTCCGTGCTGCCGCCGTTTGAACAAAAGCGGACCAGCTCCAACGCAGGGCCGCTCGCCAGCGCCAATGAGCTGTTGGTGGTTCCGAAATCGATACCGATGGCAGGAAGGTTTGTTCGCTGTGACTTCACACTCTATTATTCCGCAGATGTGGGAATGATGCTCATGCCGGACGCATGATCGAATCGCGCTGGCTCGCACGCAGCGATGCCGAACTGCGAGGATTCTCGTTTTGCTTACTTGAATCGAAGTCCGCGGAACTCCAGATCCGGCAGAGCCTGGTTCCATTGGCTGGAGATGTGCTCCACCGTAAGCCGCAGGGTGCGCTCCTGTGCCAGCCCCAGCGGCGCTAAAGCCAGGTCTCCCGCCTCAGCCTCGCCGCCCAGCGGATGAGGAATCAGCGCACGCAAGGGCAGCGTCTCGGTCTGCACGGCCTGTCCCAGCGTATCGCGGAAGACCACCTGCACTGTCCCGCCCACGACGGTGCGCTCCCCAGTGTTCTTCACCGTCAGGTCGATGTAGGTGACAGTGGCGCCGATGAAGTTATCCGCCTGGCTGAGTTTGGCCTTCTCAACGACCAGCTTCGGCGCGTAAGGGTCGGCGGTCTTCGCCACATCCTTTGTGGTGCGTCCCAGGAACGCGATGACCGCAACCACGGCCAGCACCAGCCCGAAGCCGACAATCAGCGGAGTCCAGTTGCGCGGCTCGCTCTGCGCATTGCGCGCTCCGAACACAACGGAGTCGGCGGGCGTTGTGTTCCGCGTTGGTTCGTTCGGCTCAGCCATGGCAGGCTCATTCTAGCCCAACCGTGGCGAAAGGAGCGAGAGCGGCGTGAGGCGCGCACTTTCTCGGCAGCTCGCCAGTAACTCTGCCATTCGCGCAAAACGGGAGGCCGCAGCCTCCCGTTTTCAATTCCCGCGCAACGCTCTACTCGCCCGCGATGGTCATGCCCTCGATCCGCAGCGTTGGGCAGGCAACGGAGCCGCGCCAGATCAGGTCGCTGCCGATCTCGGCCAGGTTGCTGAACATCTCGGCGAGGTTTCCTGCCACCGTGATCTCCTCCACCGGGTAGGCGAGCTCGCCGTTTTCGATCCACATGCCACTGGCGCCGCGTGAAAAATCTCCGGTTACAAGGTTCACGCCAAAGCCCAGGAACTCGGTCACCAGCAGCCCCTGCTTTACACTGCGGATGATCTCCTCCTGCGACTTCTCTCCCGGCTGCAGATAGAAGTTGCCGTTGCCGATTCCCGGCGTTCCGGCCAGTCCGCGCGAGGCATTGCCTGTGGTTGCAAGGCCCAGCTTTTTCGCCGTGTAGGTGTTCATCAGATAGCTCTTCAGCTCGCCGTTCTCAATGACCGTTGTGCGACGCGTGGGCACGCCTTCACTGTCAAACGGACGCGTTCCGAAGCCGCCTGCGATGGTGCCATCGTCGATCACCGTGAGGTTACTGCCGAAAGGCTTCTGCCCGAGCTTGCCCGCCAAAAATGACGCGTGGCGATAGATGGCGTCGCCGTTGACGGCGTCGAAGATGTGGTCCAGCAGCGAGCCCGCCGTCTGCCGGTCGAAGACAATCGGAACCTTCTGCGTTTTGATCTTGCGCGCGCCCAGCCTCCGCAGCGTGCGCTCGGCGGCAATCCGTCCCACCTCTTCGGGCGACTCCAGCTTGGCCAGCGTGCGCGCCACCGAGTACCAGTAATCGCGCTGCATGTTGCCCGCCTCATCGCTCGCAATCGGCACCGCCGAGATGGAGCAGTAGGACGAGCGGTACTCGCCCACAAATCCGTGCGAATTCGCCAGCACCTTGTGTCCCACGCTTGCGTCAAAGGTTCCGCCTTCGCTGTTGGTCAGCCGCGAATCCACCTCCAGCGCGGCCTGCTCGGCGCGGCGCGCCTGCTCGATGCGCTCTGGATTCGAGAGCGAATACACGTCGTCGTAGTAAAGGCCCAGCTCGCCTGGGATCTGTCCCAGTTGCGAGGCCTCGGGAATTCCGCCCATCGGATCTTCCGAGGTAATCTTCGCCAGCTCAATTGCGGCGCGTACCAGCCGCTCCACACCCTCGGCGGACAAATCGCTGGTGGTGGTGTTGGCCGCCCGCTGGCCAACAAAAACTCGAACTCCAAGCGCGCGCGAGCCCGATTCCTTCAAGGTCTCCACTTCGCCCAGGCGCACCACGGTTGAGAACTCCGAGCCTTCGCTCACCACAGCCTCTGAGGCGCTTGCGCCCAGCTCCGTTGCGCGCTTCACCACTCCGGCTGCCAGCTCGCGCAGCTCCATTTGTGCCGATGTCACTGTTGTCGACATTACTGTGCGCTCCCCGTGCCGCCTACCGTCATGCGGTCAATCTTCAAGGTTGGAATGCCGACGCCGACCGGAACGCTCTGCCCGTCTTTGCCGCAGGTGCCGATGCCCTCGTCGAGCTTCAGGTCATTGCCCACCATGCTCACGCGGGTCAGCACATCCGGCCCGTTGCCGATCAGGGTCGCGTCCTTCACCGGCGCGGTAATCTTGCCATCCTCGATCAGGTAGGCTTCGCTGGCGGCAAAGACAAACTTGCCATTCGTGATGTCGACCTGCCCGCCGGCGAAGTTCACCGCGTATAGTCCGCGCTTCACGCTCTTGATGATGTCCTCCGGCATGTCGTCGCCCGATAGCATGTAGGTGTTGGTCATGCGCGGCATCGGAATGTGCTCGTAGCTCTCGCGCCGTCCGTTGCCGGTATTGGGCAGCCCCATCAGCCGCGCCGAGAGCTTGTCGGCCATGTAGCCCTTCAGAATGCCGTTCTCGATCAGCATGGTGTTGTTGGTGGCGTTGCCTTCGTCGTCCACATTCAGCGAGCCACGACGTTCACTGAGCGTGCCGTTGTCCACCACGGTACACTTGTCGCTGGCCACCCGCTTCCCTAGCAGGCCGGAGAACGCCGAAGTCTTCTTGCGGTTGAAGTCCGCCTCCAGCCCGTGGCCGATCGCCTCATGCAGCAGCACTCCCGGCCAGCCCGGTCCCAGTACCACTTCCATCTCGCCCGCCGGGCAGGATACCGCGCTTAGCTGCAGAATCGCCTGCCGCGCCGCCTCGGTAGCGAAATGCTCCGGCGTCTTTTCGGTCAAAAAAATCTCGAACTTGTTGCGTCCGCCGCCGCCCGAGCTTCCCTTCGCGCTCAGCTGCGCCATCGCGCGCAATCACGAAGACACTCATGCGCGACAACGGCTGCACGTCTTCGGCAAAGGTCCCATCGGAGCCGATCACCAGAATGCGGCGAAGCTCGTCGGCGTAGCTGGCGCGAACTTCCTTGATGCGCGAGTCGTAGGCGCGCGCGGCCTTGTCGGCGCGGAAGACCAGCTCCACCTTCTTTGACAGCTCGGCATCGGATGCCGCATCGCTTACCGGATAAAGACTGGGGCGCGCGTTGTCCTTCAGGCTCACCACCGGAGTCTTTGCCGGACCTGCGGCGATCAGCGCCGCGGTGCGCGCCGCGTGCAGAATCTTCTCCGGCGCAAGGTCGTCGGTGTAGGCATAGCCGGTGCGTTCCCCGCTCACCACCCGCACCCCGCATCCCGCGCTGATTCCCTGCGAGGCCGACTTCACCATCGACTCATCCAGCGAGAGCGCCGTCGAGGTCAGATACTCGAAATAAAGGTCGGCGTATTCGCCACCCGCTCCGAGCGCCGCACTAAGATACTTCTCCAGGTCGCGCTCGCTGAGTCCGTATTTCTCAAAGAAAAATCGCTTGTCCATAGATTTGCTCACAACTGATTGGATGCCCCTCGCACTGTTTGGTAGCAGACGCTGAAGCCAAGCTTCGATTATAGAGGCTGGCCGGGGAACGTCGTCGCGAATTGGAGAACGATCCGGCGATGCAACTCTGAGATCCGGAAATCCAATAAGGATTAAATGCTGATCGCCTCGGGCAGCGCCACCGGTTCCTCCACGGTTGCGAGCTCCCACGAGGAGGGATCGCGCATCAAGCGGCGGACCAGCGCGGTGTGCATCGCGTGTCCGGCGCGGTCGGCCACCACGCGACCCAGCACCTGGTGCCCAATCAGCGAGAGATCGCCGATCAGGTCGAGCACTTTGTGGCGCACAAATTCGTCGACAAAACGCAGCGGCCCGTTCTTGATCCCTTCCCTGGTGAGCACGATGGCATTTTCCTCGCTGGCGCCGCGAATCAGCCCCATGTTGCGCAGGGCTTCCACCTCATGCAGAAACCCAAAGGTGCGCGCCGGGGCGATGTCACGCGCATAATCGCCGCGCGATAGATCGACGCATATCGATTCTTCGCCGATCAAAGGATGGGGGAAGTTGATGGTATAGGAGACCGAAAAGTTTTCCGCCGGATAGAGCCCCACGAACTTTCCGCCCTCGTGCACCTCCACCGGCTTGAGCACGCGCAGATACTGGCGCAGCCGCTTCTGCCGCCGCAGCCCCACTCGCTGAACCATCTCCACGATGGGCTGGGCGCTGCCATCTAGAATCGGCAGCTCCAGGTTGTCCAGTTCCACCACGGCGTTGTCGAGACCCATTCCGACAAAAGCTGAAAGCACGTGTTCGGTGGTTGAGATCAAGACGCCTTTTTTCATCAGGCTGGTGGCATAGCTCACCTTGGCAACGTTGCGCCCGGTGGCCTCCACCTGGAAACCGTCGAGATCGGTGCGGCGGAAGACAACACCGGAGCCCGGTGAGGCAGGCACAATGCGCATCTTCACCGCAACGCCGCTGTGCAGGCCGACGCCGGAGCATTCCACTGCCGCCCGGATTGTCTGCTCAAACCTCACCTGACACACCCCGTAACCCGCAATATATTTAGAGGTTACAGCCATTCCAGATAAATAAGTTGTGGGATTTTCGCCACAGGCGTGTAGTTCGAAAGACAACATTCCGGAATTTCCGAGCCCCAGATAGGCAGCTCTGACCGGCCAGCGCAGGGAAAACGCTTACGGTTTCTTGGCCTTTGGATTGTACTTCTCGGGATCGTACGTCACGGTTGCGTCAAAGAAGCCGGGCGGGAACGTAGTGTTGTACTCGACGTGGCTGAGGAATACCTGGCCGCTGATTTCTCCGTCGCGCTTGCTTGTGATGGTGTACGGCGTTTCGATCTCCTGCACCTTGCGGTAGTTGCCGTAAATAGTCTCGTCTTCGACCTTGTACTTGTCGGCATCGCGCCAGCTATAGCGCTTGTTGATCGGCAGGTGGGTATGAATATCGATGCCGATGCTGAGCTGGTCGTCATCCTTATTCAAAATCGTGACCACATCAACCATCTGCTGGTCGGCCACCGACTGGCCGCCGTAGAAGAGCACGGTCTTGGGATCTTTCAGCCACTCGCGCACCACTACTTCAAGCGAATGCTGGCGGCGGCGAACGACCTCCTGCATGTTCTTTTCGTCTTCAGCAGCCGTGCCCTTGTACGTCTTCTCGTAACCTTTGTCGCCGCTGTAGATCTGAACAATGTCACGCTGCTTGGTGAGCTCACGCCGCTCCTTGTCGGGATATTGATAGAAGCGCCAGTACAGCGTACCCGCCGAGTTGGGTTTTCCCTCATAGAACGAGTAGCTGCGCCCCTGCTGCTCGACGGTTTTGTAGTTGAGCCAGGCCTGTCCGCCGAGGGCCTCAATCATCTGATCGAGCAACTGGCGCGCCTTGCGGCTCGAGGGCTCGGCGGAATTGGTGGCACTGGACGAAGTTTTGCCGGGTGAAGCAGTGTTGGACGATGACTGGGGCGCAGACGACGCGGGCGCGGAGTTGCTCTGAGCGACGGCGCAGACGCAGGCAAGCAGCAACACGGAAAACACATTCTTCATCGTTCTCTCGTCCTCCATGCAAAATGCCACAGCTGGCCAGTATCCGGCCAGTGCCGCGCCGCCGTTCCCATTCAAAAACTCACCGGGGATAAAGGCCGCCAGTGGCGTGCGCAAAAATGCCTACCGCTGAGTCCTTACGTTCTCAAAGTCGGGCGAGCGGAGCGCGAGGCGCTGGTGCCAGGCGCGTGCTTCGACAATCAGTTTTTCGAAGATTCGCCGCGACACGTCGTTCTTTTCGAAGGTTCGCTCGGGATGCCATTGCACGCCGAGAACCCAGTGTTCATCGGCGGTGCCTTCGACGGCTTCGATGATTCCATCCTGCGGAGAGCGAGCTACCACGCGCAGCGCATCGCCGGGGGTGGAAACCGCCTGGTGATGACTGGAGTTGACGGTGAGGCTCTGCTCTCCGGTGAGCGCGGCGAGAGCCGAGTCCGGCGCGAGCTCGGCGGCGTGCTGGATCACCTCCGTGCGCGGGGCGCCGGGGGTGCGGGCGTGCTGCACCGGCGATTGAATGTGCTGCACCAGGGTGCCGTTGCGCCAGACGTTCAAAGATTGCGTGCCGTAGCAGATGGTGAGGATAGGCTTACGCATGTTGTGCGCGTCTTGCAACAGGAGCTCATCGACGTTGTCGCGCGCCGGATCGGGCGGATTGGTTTTGGGGTGGGGAGCTTCGCCATATTTCTGCGGATCGACGTCGGCGGGAGAGCCGGGGAGCAGAATGCCGTCGCAAGACTTGGCAAGCTGCGCGGCCTCAATATTGGAGAGGTTGAGCGCAATTACGACGGGCTCGCCGCCGGCGCCGGTCACCGAGTTCACATACTCGGGCAGAGCGCGCGTGGAGTACTCGGGATCAGAGTTGGGAACGGGAATGGCAATGCGCGGCTTCATGAGTAAATCATAACTCTTATAGAACTGTCGTGAGCCTGTATCCCTTTGCGACCGGTGAAACGATCTTCACCAGACCATGGCCTGGATTTACCTTTTGTTCCGTCCTGACTACTCCAGCACGCTCCAGTTTCAAAACATCCTTCCTCACCGCGGCTGCGTCCCGCTTTAATGCCCGGGCGAGTTCGGAGATCGACGCGGAATGAGTCCTAACCTGCTGGAGGAGGCGGACACGTTGCACGGTCAGGATTTCAGCCATCGCCAGCGGGTTTTCGAACGTGATTGAGACCTCCGGCTTGATGCGTTCTTTCCGATCCATCTTTCGAGCCCTGGTCAGCGCGCGCTTGGCGTATCCGTCAAAACCGTCCGTGTGAATGAGTAGCGTCATGGTTTCACCTTTTATCTCTTCAGTTCGCGAACTTCCGCGAGAAACTTAGACAACAGATCCTCGTAGTTCGTGAACTCGAAGACTTCAACCGTGCCCATGTAGTGCCTATGATGTTCGCCGTGGTTGTTGTCATACCCCAGCACCCGACCGTTGTCCTTTATGCAAAGATGGTGGTTGATGAAAGCTAAGTTGTATTTGGCTACGTTGCCCTTGGAATCCTGCCAAACTTCCTCGCGTATAACTCCGCGGTTATCTGAGCAGCGGACTTCTGCTGTTTCATCAACAGTCTTAGTCAGCCGCTCAGCTTTCTTCACCAGAGCATCATAGCACAGCTAGGATGTGTTACACCCTAGCTGACTCGAGGCTAAGGAGGAGCCCCGCCGAGGACAAAGATCCCCAATCTGGAATAGCATTACGCAGAGGAGAGAACGATGGCGGAGCAGATTTGGAATAGCTTTGCGCGGCTCAACGCGGGGGAGCGCTTCAGGGCACAGTCGGCGGAGATGGGCGCGGAGGTGACGGCCGCAGTGGTCGAGGCCGCCGAGGTTGAAGTCCCGGAGATGCGCGTGGGCCGCGTACTAGATGTGGCGTGCGGCTCGGGTGAGCCTTCGATCTCGATTGCAGCACTGCTCAAAGGAACGGGGCAGGTGGTGGGCGTGGATAATGCCGAGGGGCCGCTGGAGGTGGCGCGCGAGCGGGCAGGCCAACGCGGCCTGGAGAATATGGAGTACCTGCAGGCCGACGTCCATGCGCTGCCCTTTGCCGATGAGAGCTTTGATCGCGTGACAAGCCGATTGGGAGTGATGTTTTTTGCCGACCTGCGGAAAGCACTAAGCGAGATGCATCGGGTGCTGAAGCCGGGCGGGCGGGTGGCGCTGCTGACCTGGGGCGCGATGGAGCAGCCCTACTTTGAGTCAACGATTGGGACGGTGCGGCGGTTGAGGCCAGGGCTGGAGATTCCGGCTACGGCGCGGGCGATGTTCAAGTTTGGCGTGCCGGGAACGCTGACTGCTTTGCTTGCCGAGGCGGGCTTCTGCAAGATTGACGAACGAGTGCGTAGGCTGCGTTGGGACTGGCACGGAACGCCGGAGGAGATGTGGAACTACTTCCGCAGCATCACCGTTCCGTTCCGCGCACTGCTGGAAAAAGTCGAGGGCGATGCCGAGGTGGAGCGGGCGGTTGTGGCTGCGCTTCGCGATCGCTTCGACGGAGAGTACGTGCGCTTTGAGGCCGAGATGGTGATCGTGACTGCCGAGAGGAAATAGAAGCGATTCGGCGGGAGCAACAGCCCACATCCCGATGCTAGATCGTGGTGTTTTCCGGCTGAGATTCTGGGGCGGGCCTGGGGATGTTGGAGTTGGCGTAGAACAAGTCGCTCATCGCCTGGTGGACGCGGGCGGAGAGCGCTTCCATGTCGCGGGAGTGGAGGCCGGTGGTGGGAATTGGGTCGCCGATGATGAGCCTGAACGGGGTCGGGCAGATGACGTAGGAGTTCATCCGCAGTGCATCGAATGTCCCGACAACGGCCATGGGAATGATGGGAACCTGCGCCTTGATGGCGACATAAAAGGTTCCGCCCAGAAAGGGTTGGATCTGGCCGTCTGTGCTGCGCCCGCCCTCGGGAAAGACGACGAGCGGCATCCCATTCTTCACCGTTTGCGCAGCCGCCGAGAGCGAGCGCATGGAGTGGCGCGCGTCGCTGCGGTCGATGGGAATTTGGCCGGAGCGTTTGAGATGCCAGCCTAGGAACGGAAGACGAAAGAGTTCGAGCTTGGCAAGAATCCGGAACTGGAAGGGCAGGCCGACGTAAAGCACCGGGATGTCGAGGGCCGAGGAGTGATTGGCTGCGTAGATGGCTGGCTGGCCGGCGGCGATGCGGTCGAGTCCTTCAACGGCGAGCGGCGCGGACGAGGTGCGCAGGATGAGCCAGGACCAGAGGCGCGCGAAATTGTGCTGGATGCTTCCCGAGCGGTCAAAGAACGAGCTGAGCAACGACAGCGTGCCGAGCAACGCGGTGTACAGATAGATGAGCGGGTTGCGCACCAGGTAGGAGGCAAGACGGGTGGAGAGCCTGGTTTGCGGGCGCGAACTCATAAGCACAGGATAAATCGCAAGCCGGTGGATTCAAAATTGAAATAAACGTGGTTGATGTGGACGTGAAGCCAGAGGCCGGAATGCGTGATCAGCGAGTGCAAACTCATCAGAGAATGCAAGCAGTAAAGCCTGCCGCGAAAAGCTTTGCGAATCCTGCTCCAAATGCAGCTCGCAAATGTTACAAAATAAGGCAGACCGAAATGTCATCCCAGCGCGCTCCCAAGCCCGTCCGCTCCTACCACCTGATTGCGCTGGTTCTTCTGTTGGCGTTTTTCGCGCAGTGCGCCTGGTTTATTTTTTCTGTGCCGCTGACCCAGCTTGAGACGGATCAGATTCTTCGCGGTGTCGCGCTCCTGCATCGCGTCCCGCTGGACAGCGTGGCTGTCTCGTCCCCGATGGTTCCGTTGCTTTCGGTGACGGGCGTTGTCTTTCATCTGCCGCGGACTCCGGTACTCGATCAGTTCTGGCTTGACCAGCATCGCTGGTTCATTCGCGCGCCCTTCCTGCTCATCGGACTCTGCCTCGCGGTCTCGCTCTGGTACGTGGCGCGCAGGCTCTACGGAACCGCCGCCGGCCACATTGTTCTGGCGCTCTATGCCTTCAGCCCCGGAATGGTCGCCTGCTCCTCGCTGGCCGGGCCGCAGATCATCGCCGCCTGGGGAGCCTTCGGCCTCATCTTCACCGCTATCGCCACGGCGCACACGCTCTATGCGCCGCGCGAGGTCATTCTGTGGAACTGGAAGCGGATCGCGCTGCTGGGGATCTCCATTACCTTCGCTGCCGGAGCGCAGTGGCCGCTTGCGTGGCTGTTGCTGCCGGCTGCGGCCTTCATGCTGTGGGCGGTTCCGCACCGCCGACGGGCCGCGCTGCTGATCCTGTTTGCGGCCACTGGCGGTTGCGCTGATCTTGCTGGACGTCTTCTACCTGGCTAACCTTCGGGCATTGACGGAGGGCCTCGCCCATGCGGGCTGGCTTGGTTTTGCGCCGGAGTCACTCTCGATGGCTGTGCTCGGGCGCATCCTGGCACGCTTCTTCTTTGACGCGGCTCCGGGCACGATGCTTCTTTCGATCCTCGCTCTGGCGACCTGGTGCGCGTCGCGCCGCAGCCGCTTTTTCGGCAACACCGCTCCGCTCATGGTCTTTCTATTTCTGCTCGGAATGGCGATATCCCTTCCCGGGAATGGCGCGAGTGTAACGCTGTTTACCACGCTGCCGTTTCTGATGCTGTTTAGCGCGGGCGTCTTCTCCGACCTGATCGAGAGCAAACTCCAGGCTCCTGCGCTCGCCGTGATCTTCGCCGTGATCGCAGCGCAGGCCGCCTATAGCATCGCCAGCCTTATGCGCATGTATTCGCGCCTCCCGGGGTCGTAAGCTCGCTTCCGGTTGCAGGTTCCCAACTGCAGGCGGATGTGGGCCACCCTCCCATTTGGAGCGTATTCAGCACACCGATCAGCACCACCAATCAGCACACCAATTCAAGGTGCGATAATCGTAACAGCATGACTTCCTATGAATCTGCGGTCGAACGTCTGTATGAGCTCGGCCATGAACTTCAGCACGGCCCTTCCCGCAAGTTCGATCTGGCGCATATCCGCATTCTGTGCCAGGCCCTGGGCGAGCCGCAACGCGGCTACCCCTCGGTGCTGATCGCCGGGACCAACGGCAAAGGCTCCACCGCAGCCACGCTTGCCTCAATCCTGAAGGCTTCCGGACACCGGGTTGGGCTCTACACCTCGCCTCATCTGCAGCGCATCAACGAGCGCATCCGCGTGCAAGGGGAACCCATTGCGGACGCGGCTTTGGCTGCCTCCTACGATCGCGTCACCGCCGCCGCCACCGAGCTCGTCTCGACTTCCGCGCTGCCGCATCTGCCCAGCTTCTTTGAAACCGTCACCGCCATGGCCTTCGACTATTTCGCCGCATCCAAGGTCGAAATCGCGGTGCTCGAAGTGGGCATGGGCGGGCGGCTGGACGCCACCAACATCGTCGAACCGATCGTCTCCGTGATCACGGACATCGACCTCGACCACCAGAAATTCCTGGGGGACACGATCTCGGAGATCGCCGCGGAAAAAGCAGGCATCCTGCGCCCGGATGTGCCGGCAGTCACGCTGCCTCAGCATCCTGAGGCCAACCGGGTTCTCGGCGAACGCATTGCATCGCTGGGTGCGCGGGCAGTCGACGCTGCGCGCAACATGCGTCGCGAAATTCCTCGCGAGGCGATAAAGACCGCGACGGGGCAGATGCCGTTCGTATTGAGTGTTCTGGGCAAGGAGGTGGAGATTGTCTCTCCTCTGGTGGGGCGTCATCAGCTCCGCAACCTTGCGCTGGCCATTACCGCGGCCGAGGAGCTTGCCGCGCAGGGCTTCAGTATCAGCGCGGAAAGCATTGCCCGAGGCACGCGCCAAACCTGCTGGCCATGCCGCTTCCAGCGCTTTGCGGCCACCGCCGCCCGCCCGGAGATCGTCGTCGATGTCGCCCACAATCCTGCCGGAGCCTGCGCCCTGCGCTCCGCGCTTGAGGAACTCGGCGAACGCCCTCTGGTGCTGCTCTTTGGAGCCATGGCCGACAAAGCGGTCGAGCAGATTGCGCGAATTCTCTGGCCGGCGATGCGGCACGTGGTCCTCACCCGGATCGCGAACAACCCCCGCGCCACCGCCACAGCCGATCTGGCCGCGCTGGCCCAATCGCTCGGCGTGGAGCACTCGGTTGCGGCGACGGTGCGCCAAGGCGTGGAGTTGGCCACGACCCGTGCCCTTGAGCTTGGCCCTGATGCGGCCGTCGTCATTGCCGGCTCGATCTACGTCGCCGGAGAGGCCATGCAAGCGCTGCAATGACCTCTCCCGTTTGCTGCTGGATGCATTGCCGGCAGGAAAACATTATTCTTGATCCGTACTCCAGCTTTACGGGGGTGGGCGTTGAAGTCGCTGCTGATTCGGCTGATTTTTCTTCTGGGATTTGCCGCTAGCGCTGTCGCCGCATACATGACCTTCCGGCACGCCGGAATAGCCGTAGGCATCGTCGTTACCTTTACTTACCTCAGCATCCTCATCGTGGTCATCGCCATCATTCTCAATTACCCTCGCCTGCCGCGCCAGGCAATGGTGAATGACTTTGCCGATGCACTGGAGGCCCGAGGGCTTCTGGCGTGCCGCAGCTTCCGTGCCGACCGCGCCTTCCGCGTCGACGAGTTCAAAGAAGAGGGCCCCCATTACTTTCTCGAACTCGAGGACGGCGACATCCTCCACCTCTGCGGCCAGTACCTGTATGCGTACGAACCATTCAACGGCTCGCTGCGTCACTTTCCATGCACCGAGTTCACGGTGCGGCGGCATGCGGAGGTGGGCTACGTGGTCGACCTCATCTGTGGCGGGCTCATCATCGAGCCTGAAGTCGAGGCTCCGCCCTATGGCGAGCAGGATTTCAAAATGCGGAGAGTGCCGGAGGACGGCGCCATCCTTCGCAATGTCGACTTCGGTGAGCTCCGGAACGAGCGCACCGCGTTCAGGAGATTCCGGCCCTGATTCGCCGGCTGCGCTCAGTGGCCGCCGTGATAGGGATGATTGTTCAGGATGGTGAAAGCGCGGTAGATCTGTTCGGCCAACACCACCCGCGCGAGTTCATGCGGTAGCGTAATCTTTCCCAGCGAAAGCGTCTGCTGCGCCCGCGCCAGCGCCGCGGCGCTCCAGCCATCGGCGGGACCGATGGCAAAGATCAGCTCCTGGCTCCCTCGCTCAAGATGTTGCTGCACGAATTCCGCAAGCTCCTCGCTGCTGAGCTGTTTGCCGCGAGAATCCAGCGCCACCAGCACGGGAGCGGTGCGCCCGGGCCGCTCCAGGCTCTTCAGCATGGCCTCTTCCGTCGGGCACTCACCCTGCTCCACCGCAGAATAGCGCGAGGCGCGCTTGACGTACTCAGCTGGTGAGCTCGTCTACGCACGACTGCTTGCTTGATCCCTTGCGCTTCGTAATCGAGAGGAGGCGAATCTTCATCGCGCGGCTACTATCTTGCAATCAAGTTTGTGGCAATCAAGGGCCGAGAGGCAGGCAAGAGCGCGGGCCATGTGACCCGCGCTCGACCGTGTGATCGTTCTTACTTGCGTTTTGCGCTGGCCTTTTTTGCAGCTTTCTTGGCAACGGCCTTCTTCGCGGAGGTCTTCTTCACAGCGTCTTCTTGCCGCTCTTCTTGCAGCGTCTTCTTCGCCGCAGCTTTCCGTGGCGCAGCCTTCGCGCCGCGAGCACTCTGCTTGGCAGCCGCTCTCACGCTGATTGCCTTCTTGGCCGCAGCCTTTTTCGCGGGCTTCTTCACTCGCGGCACAGACGGCACTGGCGCGACTTCAGCCGAGGCGATCGCCAACGGGTGCAGCAGCTCCTGCGCGGTGAGCTTATGGGCGGACTTCCACAGTCTTTCAAGGTCATAGTACGCACGCCGCTGGGCATTGAAGATGTGAACCACAAAGTCCACGTAGTCCAGCAGGATCCACTCGGCCATCTGGTAGCCTTCGCGCGCGTTGGGCTCTACGCCCATGTCCTTCGAAAGCCGCTCATCGACTTCGTCGGCAATCGCCTGAACCTGCCGCGGATTGCTGCCGCTGCAGATCAGGAAATAATCGGTAAAGGTGCTCGATTCGCCGGGGAGTTGGAGCAGCGAAATGTCTTCGGCCTTCTTGTTGTTGACCGCCTCAAGGGCGAGCGCGACTTGGTTCCGAATATCTTGCGTGGTCATCGTTCCTCTTCTCTGCTGCTATTGTGCTGGCCTTCGCCTCCGGATGCAAGCCTGTTGTAGAGGAGACTGCCAGCAGCCCGCTGCGGGCCGGTCTGCAAGTAAACGCCGACGTCTCACAACCTTGGCGGCTCGGGCGCTCCCGGCTCTTCTTCCGCAGAATAAATCTTCAGCTTCAGTGATGTATTCGGCGACGGCTCCGGGCACGAGTTTTTCCAGTCCTATGCCCTGCCGCGCCGCTTCGCGAATCGCCGTGGCGCTGGCCTCCTCGTTCACATCCGGGAGCAAATGCACAGTCGCGCCGTTGGTCTCAAGCGATCCCGTTTCGAGCAGCCTCCGGGCTCCGGCCTCGTTCGGCCGCAGCTCCTCCGGCAGCGCCCGCGATCACATCCTCCAATGGGAAGCCCGGACGGCTGGCGACAATAAACTCCGCCGAGCGCAGCAACTCGACGGGCGCGCGCCATTTGGCAATGTGCTGGAATGCATCCATGCCAATCAGGAAATATAGGCGAGTTGCAGGGGCGAGCCGGGCCCGCATGCGTCGCACCGTATCCACCGTATAGCTGGCCGGCTGACCCGAGGCGCGAACGATCTCCGGAGCCTCCAGCAGCGATGGCACAAAGCGCTGCTCGCCTTGCAAGGCCAGCGCCAGCATGGCATAACGATGATAAAAATTGGTGACCCGTTGCCGCGCCTTCAACGGCTGCACATCGGCCGGCACAAAGTACACGCGCTGCAAGATTGAACTTCTCCGCAGCCTTGCGCGCCACGGCCAGATGCCCCAGGTGTACCGGGTCAAAGGAGCCTCCATAAAGCGCGACGTTTTGCGTGGGATGGTTCATCGTGTGGGTCATTGTGGATGAGTGCGTGGGCAAAAATTGCGGCGCGGACCGTAAGGCCCGCGCCGGCATAACGGATGGGACTAAGCCTTCTTGGCGACGGCCTTCTTCGCGGCCTTCTTAGCGGTCTTCTTTACGGCCTTCTTGGCAACAGCCTTCTTCGCGGCCTTCTTAGCAACCTTCTTGACGGCGGTCTTCTTGGCAGCCGGCTTCTTTGCGGCAGCCTTCTTCGTTGCAGCTTTCTTTGTAGCAGCCATTGGTATTCTCCCTTTTGTTCGTTTGTTCAGTTTGGTCTCTGGCTGCCGCATCAACCAGCACGGTGTCAGAGACGCCTTCTTCACCGGCAGGATGCCGGCGAACCTCCTCGACATAACGCGCCATTGCCCATGCCAGCTCCGTAATGCCGGCTCCAGTTACGGCGGAAATCTCGTAGAACTCGAGACCCAGCTTGCGTGCATGCTTGCTGCAGCTTTTCCACCTTCGCCGGATTCGCGGCATCCATCTTGCTGGCCACCACGATCATGGGTTTGCGTTCCAGTCCTGCGCCGAACTTGGTCAGCTCGCGCAGGATTACGTCGAAATCTTTCACAGGGTCCGGTCTTCCGCTCGCATCCGAGCAATCGACCAGATGCACCAGGCAACGCGTGCGCTCGATGTGGCGGAGGAACTGAGTGCCCAGTCCCGCGCCACTGCTTGCGCCTTCAATCAATCCAGGAATGTCGGCCACCACGTAGCTGACGACATTCGGCATTTCACCAAGCGCCACAACGCCAAGGTTGGGCTGCAGCGTGGTGAATGGATAATCTGCAATCTTGGGACGTGCCGCCGAGATGCGTGAGATCAGGGTGGACTTGCCCGCATTGGGATAGCCCACCAGTCCTACATCGGCCAACAGCTTCAGCTCCAGCCGCAGCCGCAGCTCTTGTCCCGGCTTTCCATCTTCGTGCTCGCGCGGCGCCTGATGCGTGGGGGTGGCAAAGTTCTGATTGCCGCGTCCGCCGCGTCCGCCCTTGGCGACCACGATGCTTTCATTGGGCCGCGCAAAATCATGAATCAGTTCGCCGGTCTCGTCGTTATAAACCATGGTGCCGACCGGAACTTTCAGCGTGATGCTCTTGCCCTCCGGGCCGGTGCGGTTGGAGCCTTCGCCGTGACGTCCGCGCTGTGCCTTGTATTCGGGATTGAAGCGGAAGTGCACCAGCGTGTTGTGTCTCTCGCTGGCTTCCATGATGACGTCGCCACCACGTCCGCCGTCGCCGCCGCTGGGTCCTCCGCGCGGCACAAACTTCTCACGGCGGAATGCCATGCAGCCGTTGCCGCCGGCTCCGGATGCGACTCGAATTTTTGCTTCATCTACGAACATCGATACTCGCGTCCTTTGCAACTGTGCTATTTCACCACAACTAGTGCAAGAAACATAGATGGGAAATGATGGAAGAAGATAGATTGATAAATGTAAATGTACCGATTTGGCTCTCTTGCGCAGCCGACGGTCTCCGCCAAGGTGCGTCGCCGATATTGAAAAGCTGCATTGCGCGCCTGCTTGCGACTGCGTTCGACATCAACTTCAGCCTGCATTCATGCACCTTTGCAGCAATGGACGATTTTTCGCGTGCTGCCCATCACCGGCTGCTTGAGTGGAAATCTGAGAGGAGCGGTTGCTTTCACAGAGGTTTTTGCAAGACGCTGACCATTGGTGCGGTGCGATGAAAAATTTCGAGACAGGTTCAGGCATAACGAGCTATTCAGCCCATCGAGTTCTCCAGACGAGGCAGGCAACTCCTCACCTCGGCTACCTTCACCGAAGATTGCAGAGGCGTGCGAAGACACGAACGCCTCGCGGTGAGGCGAGGCGTTTGGGTTCAACTCTGTGTGATGGTTTGCGTTTTATGCTTGCGCGACGAGCGGTTCGATGGCGACGAACTTGCCCATCTGTCCACGATCGATAAACTTCACTTTGCCGTCCATCTTGGCAAAGAGAGTGTCGTCCTTGCCGCGCCCAACGTTGAGGCCGGGCTTGATGCGGGTGCCGCGCTGGCGAACGATGATGGTGCCGCCGGTGACGGTCTCTCCGCCGAAGGCTTTGACGCCAAGACGCTGCGCGTTCGAGTCGCGGCCGTTGCGGGATGTTCCTTGACCTTTTTTGTGTGCCATAACGGAGTTCCTGTTCCTTCAGTCATTCGCCGCTTGAGCCGCGAACCGAGATTACTTGCTGAATTAAGCCTTCGGCGCCTTGGCGGAAGCCGCCGGAGCTTTGAAGGTCTGACCGCCGGCGCTGATCTCGGCGATGCGTACCTGGGTGAACGGCTGACGATGTCCGTTCAGCTTCTTGTACTGCTTCTTGCGTTTAAAGTGAAAGACCAGAATCTTGTCGGCGCGGCCCTCTCCGAGGATCTCGCCAACCACCTTGGCATCTTCGGCTTTGGCGATCTTGCCCTCTTCGCCGCTGACTGCCAGGACTTCGAATTCAATGTTCTGGTCGCTGTTGGACGCCTTCTCGACCTTTTCGATCTTAACGACGTCACCGGGAGCGACACGATACTGCTTACCACCTGCGCGGATCACCGCGTACATAGGAAATGCCTCCATACATCTTCCCTCCACCGGCAAACACCGCTTGAGAAAGAGCGGCCGATGGAGTTTTCTCAAGATCAAAACGTGCGCTTGCACTTCCTCGTGAATCGTAACCCGTGGATCGAAAGATCGAAGGCAGCTCCGGCTTCCAACGCTCCCGAAAGCAGGAGCCACGCCAGACCTGATGCGAGGTGCCTCTGACGAGGCGAAGCAGTACAGGCAAACCATCAGATTTTAACGTTTTCCTCAGCCCGAGGTCAAACCGGGGCAGAAATTGCGCCATGCGCCGGTATGTTTCTCAGCGCCGGCGTCCCGGAAGAAGAGTGTTGCTTTACTTGCGCTGCCAGGTCTTCGCGCCAGCTTTAGTGACAGCGCGATGCGATTTCGTATCTTCGGCGGCTGCGGCTTTCTCCTCTTTCCCACAAAGCTTCTTCGCGACAATAAGGCACCGGTTCAAGCCTCCGTCACTGGAGAGAACTTGCCATTTCCGGCGCATGGCGACAGCACAGATCAGCATGTCAACTGTGCCGGCTTCGACCCCCTGACTCCTGCACTCGTTGTAGAGTCGTGCCGCATACTCGTGATCGGCTGTGTCGATTTTTTCATCGAGAAAAGGATCGAGGGCGGCGCTTACCTTATCGAACTGGGCCTGTTCTTTGATTCCGGACAGAAGTTCCTGTCGGATTAGCCCGATCATGGCGACTCGTGCATCCTGAATTGCCTGTGCGAGTTCATCCTTTAGCTTCTGCTCATCCGGGCTGAGGCTAGCCGCGTCCTTGCGACGGAGGGCGAGCGACCACACGGAGGTATCGACGAGCAGTTTCATCGCTCGTTCTCAATCTGGTCGCGGCGGCGATTCGCCTTATAGTTGTAATCGTCGTGGTAGTCGATTGTGCCGAACAGGTCCAGGATCTTCATCTGTTTGCGGCGTCGAATGTACTCGTCGAGAGCAGCGGTCACGGCTTCCTTCTTTGTACCGTGATGGCCTATCAGGCGAGCTTCCTCGATCAGGCGATCGTCAATAGCTAGGTTGGTCGCCATTAGGCACCTCCAATTCGGTGTAGCCTATCACACATGCCAATGTGTAGCAATTGCCGGCTTCGCTGACAATACTTCACGTCTCGGAATTGCACTATCGCCGAATCTCGCCTACCGTCCCCGCGCCCTTGTATATCGCAGCTTGAGGTAAATGATGGCGCACTGCAATGCCAGAGTCGCCAGGTTCGCGAGGATCACCGGCCGCTGGTGCGTGGCGAGGCCGTAGATCAGCCAGAAGACGATTCCAACGGTAAAGCTCACCAGGGTTCCGATGTGCAGGTCGTCGGCGCGCTTGGTCCTCCAGACGTGCAGGACCTGGGGAACAAAGCAGATCGTAGTCAGTGTGCCGGCCGCGTATCCCACCCAGGTGAACAGTGCCGTCATCTCTCACCTCTGTTTATAGAAAAAGTAAGCGGACATGCCAAGGCCGATTGCGATCACAATCCAGCGCACATGCTCCTGCTTCATCCTCTGTGCGTAGTGGGCAGCGTAGTAGCCGCCCAGCACCGATCCCACCAGCATAATTCCCGCGTGCTTCCAGTAGATGACGCCCTTGGCTATGAACGCCACAATCGCGATCCCGTTGCAGGTCGCATTCTGTACCGTTTTGTAGGCGTTGATGCGATGGATGTGGGTCATGCCAAGCAGCGCCAGCAAGGCCATCATCAGGATGCCGGCTCCGGCTCCGAAGTAGCCGATGTAGAAGGCGACAAAAAATTGCGCCGCCGCACCGCCCTTGGTGGAGAGTGCAGCTTCTCCGCCTTTTGGCTTGAGCGCCGAAGTGATGTTGCGGCTGAAGGCAAACAAGAGCGTGGCCGCCAGCAGCAGGTAGGGAATGAGGTGAAGAAACGTCGTCGGTGGAGTGATGAGAAGGGTCACGGCTCCGAGCAGCCCGCCCAGGAGGCCGGTGGCCAGCAAGGGGACAAGCACGTGCCGCGCCTCAGGGCCGCGCAGTTCATTGCGATAGGCACCGACGCTGCCCAGTATCCCCGGCCATAGGGCGAAGGTGTTGGTGGCGTTGGCCTGGATCGGCGGCACGCCGACGAACAGCAGCGCGGGGAAGCTCAGGAAGCTGCCGCCCCCGGCGACCGCGTTCATGGCGCCGCTGACCACGGCGATGGCAAATAGCAAAGCAGCCTGTTGGAATGTCAGCATGAAATGATTGTAAGGGAACTCACCTCGACAGCGATGAATCCCGGCGTCTGTTTCCTAAGGAAAACATAGACGTCCTACATGACGGGACAGCGACCCGAAGATACACGCGCTCACAAGAACGTGGCCCATTCTCCGCCGATGGTTCTCATTTCTCTTGATAGCTTCCTCGAACGAGTTTAGCTGGAGTGGCATCCCCCGCTCCGTGCCTACTTGCGTATTTTTTATGTGCCCTTTTGTGAGCACTCCTCCGCTTCGACGGGACACGGGTAACCGGCTTGATTTTGCTCTCGTCCACGACCCTGCTGCCCTTTGCTGCAAAGTTGCTACCTGCAGGAACAATCCAGAGCTCGGCTTTTTGTTCATTGCCGCGCCGGTACGAGGCTGGACGCGCGCCGGATCGATGCCCTTCTGCTTCGTCAGGTAGTCCTTGGCATTTACGATCTTGTCGCGAGACCATAAAAGGACTATATTTGGTCTCATCGAACATCGAGGGTTAAGCATGCGCTACTCATCTCAAGTCAAACCGATCAGCTACCTCAAGGCCCACGCCGCCGAGGTTCTAACAAAACTTGCCGAACAGCGCGAGCCCTTGGTAATCACCCAAAACGGTGAAGCCAAAGCCGTATTGCAGGATGTGGCATCTTTCGAGGAAACTCAGGAGACGCTTGCACTACTGAAGATTGTGGCGCTGGGCAATCAGGAAGTGGCCGCTGGCAAAGTTAAGCCAGTGGCGGACGTGGCGGCCCGTCTGCGTGCGAAGAGAGCAAACCGCTGATGACGAGATCATCTGCCAAGTTCGAAGTCTTGCTCACCGATGGTGCAGAGCGGGATTTGGAATCTATTTACGACTACATCTCTGAATTCGATTCTGTTTCTAACGCAAACCATGTGCTTGATCAGTTGATGGCAATTGCTGAAAGCTTAGCGCAATTTCCAGAGCGCGGCGGTTATCCAAAAGAACTCGAAAGAGTGGGCATCAAGGAGTATCGCCAGACTTGGTTCAAGCCCTATCGTGTGATCTACCGCGTTGAAGGCCAACAGGTGATCATTTATCTGATCGCAGATGGCCGACGGGATATGCAATCACTATTAACGCGTCGGTTGTTGGAAGCGTGACGGATAGAGGAATACAAAGTTTGCACCCAGTTCCATGAAAAAGCACACCCGCTCAGAGTGCGCCCCAACCTATTTCACATCCAGCAACTCCACATCAAAAACCAGGTATGCATTGGGCGGAATTGCCGGCTCCGCTCCGCGGATTCCGTAGCCCAGATCCGGGGGAATCCTGAGTTGCCGCTTCCCGCCAACCTTCATTCCGGCCACGCCCTCATCCCAGCCTTTGATCACCTTCCCAGCGCCGAGCTTAAACTCAAACGGCGTATTGCGATCGTACGAGCTGTCGACTCTCGTGCCCTCCAGGAGCCAGCCCGTGTAGTTGACTCTCACCTTTTTTCCCTTGGTGGCCACGGTGCCGGTGCCCACCTTCAGATCCCAGTATTTCAATCCACTGGGCAGCTTGACCCCTGGTCCATCCGCCTGGGCAGGATGCTCCGGCGCCGTTTGGGCCGTCAGCCAAATCGCAGTCATCAGCAAAACCACCACAAGGATTATTTTCCGCATCGTCTATTCCTTTACTACCGCATCGCGCTTTACTTCGTCGTGCGCCGCGTGCAGTTCCTTCCTTCAAACAGCATACATCGATCACGTCCGCCTGCAATACTGGAATTCCTTCCACCACGGCGCGTGCCGCCGACAAGATGGTAATCGTCGGGACGCGTGCTGTAATCGCCGCGCGCCGGACCGCCTTCTTAAGACCGTACCCGTGGCGGGCAGCGCCTGCCCCACAGCCAGTTGCGCCTTGGCAAATGCTTCGCAAAATTTGTCCGCAACACCCATCACCTCGCCGGTCGAGCGCATCTCCCCGGCACCGTATCCACGCCGGGAAATTTATTCCACGGCAGGGTCGTAAGCTCGCTTGGATTCAAGCGGCGCTTTAGAAATCGGGCAGGGCCTGGAAAGGCGGTCAGTGACTTCCGTTATTCCTTTGATTGATCAGTATTTGGCGCAGTCGCAATGCACTATTGTTCATAGGCTCAAGTCGTAAAGCAGCATTGAGCACATATTCCGCATTTTCGTAATCACCCAGTTGAATTGATATTGCGCCGGAATTGATCAGGCTTAGGAGTGCAAAGTCCTTGCTGGAAGCATAGGTCGCCGCGAGTTCATACTGCTGCAATGCCTCTTGCAGTTGATTTCGACTAAGCAGGATTTGCGCCATATTGAAATGACAGACTGGGAACGTCGGCTCCGACATGCAGGCTTGTGCGGCGTGACGATAAGCCTCATCGTATCGACCGGCAGTTAACGCGGCATCTGCCAAGCCCTCTTCGATTACGACATTCGGTCGCCCCGCGACGATACTCGCTTGCGTAAACAATCTCGTTCCATTCTGCCAGTACTCCAGGTAGTGGGTAGTGGCAGCCGCAAAGACTATGAGGAGGCACGCTCCGGCCGCCGCTGGTACAAGGGGAGAGAGCCTGGTTGCATCAGCTGCATCTTTCAGCCCCCACGCGATGATGATGAAGAGGCCAATGTATGGAATGTACGCGTAACGGTCGGCCATGGCTTGGCTTCCAACCTGAACAATTCCGATTACTGGAATCAACGTGGTGACAAAGAGACCCCAGCCCATAACAAGGTAGCGAGTGCGATGAAAATAAGAAATCGCCACAGTGATCACTACTAGGACAAGCGTGGAGCCAACGACTTCGAGCCAGGGCAAAGAGTGCTCAGGGAAGGGGTAAAAGACGGCCAACTTGGCGGGCCAAAAAACCTTTCCTATATATTCCGCACAGGAAACAACGGCGTTTGCGAGGCGCAGGGAGAGCGGCACTGCAGATAAGCCTCCCAGAGAACTGCCAGAACGCTGCGCGATGATGGTTATTGCAGAGCTCGCCATGCTCATCAATAACAGCGGAAGCTTCTCCATCGATAACCGCAGCCATTTACGAGCAAATGGCAGAGTCGCGTACCTCTCCAATGGCCAGTAGTCGAGAAGCAGCAAGACAACCGGAAGGGTGACGGCCATAGGCTTGGACATCAGGGCCAGCGAGAAGGCAACGGCGACGACCAGGTACTTCTTGAGGTCAGGGCGCGAAGCATACCAACCATAGGCCGCAACGGTGAGTAAGGAAAAAAAAGTACAGAGCAGGCTCTTTCTTTCCGCAACCCAGGCGACAGTTTCCACGTTCATCGGGTGCACGGCGAAGAGCGCGGCTACGAGAAGACTGCGCCATGCCGCGCCAGTAGCCTTTCGTAGCAGCAAGAACAGCAACAAAGCATTGGCCGCATGCAAAAACACATTAACGAGGTGCTGGTATCCGGAATTCAGGCCAAAGAGTTGACAATCGACCATGTGCGAAAGCCAGGTGAGTGGATGCCAGTTCGACTGATAATAGCTGGTAAAGGCCCAAACAACATTATCGAGCTTCAAACCCGTATTTACATGAATGTTGTTGGTAACATATGGCTCATCATCAAACCGGATGAACTCATGATGGGCAACCCCGCGATAGACTAGCAAGGTGGCAAAGACCAGGAGTGCGCATAGCAGTGCCGGGTTCCTGCGCAAGTTGTCAGTCAATCGGTGTAGGATTGTAGAACTTGCCTGTATCATGGGGCGGTGTTTTTACCCAGGTTCTGCAGATTGGCTTCTGTCCAGCAAACGCAGCTTCCACATGCGGCCGGAGACGCTCTAATCTTAGCAAATCACTATTCAGCCTTCAACGCCAGACCCTCGATCTAAAAGAGGGCGGATAAGCGAAAAGCTCAACGAGAACTCAATTCACGAGCTATTTCGTTTGAACACAATCACCGGGTAAGAAGACCGCGAGGCCTTTTGCAGCCTCGCCCATGAGAAAATCAGACATCGGCGACCTGGTGGACGGGTTGCAAAGCTCCTTTGGAAGAGCAGAATGATAAACGGTAAACACATTACGGTCGTCTTGCCTGGGTACAATGCCGAAAAAACTCTCGAAGCTACCATTCGCGAAGTGCCCGAACTAGTTGACGACGTAATTCTGGTTGACGACCATAGCTCGGACCGAACCGTAGAGTTAGCCCGCAAGTTAGGCCTGCTCTGCTTCGTTCACGACAGGAATTACGGATATGGCCGGAATCAGCAGACCTGCTACCGTGAAGCGTTAGACGCCGGCGCAGATGTGGTGATCATGCTTCATCCCGACTACCAATACACTCCAAAGCTGATTACCGCAATGGCCAGCATGATTGCATATGACGTATACGACGTTACCCTCGGCTCCCGTATCATAGGCGGCACGGCTCTCCGGGGCGGAATGCCTTTGTACAAGTACCTAGCAAACCGCTTGCTAACCGCGTTTCAGAATCTATTTCTTGGCGTAAAGCTTTCGGAGTACCACACGGGATATCGCGCGTTCAGCCGCGAGGTATTGCTGAAGCTGCCACTTCTCGAAAACTCCGATGATTTTGTCTTTGATAACCAGATGCTCACGCAGTGCGTTCAATTCGGTTTCCGCATCGGGGAGGTTTCATGCCCGACGAAGTATTTCGAGGAGGCATCTTCGATCAACATCCGCCGCAGTGTGGTGTATGGATTGGGTGTGCTTCTAACGACGTTGCAGTTCGCCTTACAAAAGTGGGGCTTCGCCCATTCCCGCTTTCTCAGCGAGGACGGACGGACGCTCATTGCACATCTCAAGGGGTACTACTCACGCGATGTATCGGTCAATCGGGACAAAACTAGCTGATACCCCACACCTCGGCAGAATCGTCCCTCGCTCCCTGCTTCGTTGCCATCCCTCAACGAAGTTTATTTGGAACTCGCGTGCTCCGCTCCATGCACCTTCTTTCGAGCACTCCTCCGCTTCAGCGGGACGCGAGTAACCGGTTTGATTTTGCTCTCGTCCACGACCGTGCTGCCCTTTGCTGCAAAGTTGCTACCTGCAGGAACAATCCAGAGCTCGGCTTTTTGTTCATTGCCGCGGCCGGTACAAGGCTGGATGCGCGCCGGATCGATGCCCTTCTGCTTCGTCAGATAGTCCTTGGCATTTACGGCGCGCTGGGCGGCGAAGCTGTGAACATGCTCGCGGCCTTTGGCATATCCAACTACCACGCCATTGACCTCTGGCTTCGCAGCCAAGTCATCGCCATAACGATCAAGTAGGCCTTTGGCTTCGTTATCAACCCTGGTCGGGCGCTTCACGTCGCGCTTGAACTCAATGGTTCCGAACTTCGACGGTTGCGCCGACGCCGTGGTCGCCGACGTGTCGCCGGACTTGGTATCGGAGGACTTGTGTGATTCCGACGCGACCGCGACCGACGGAGCCGCCTTGGCATTCTTCTTCGACGGAATACGAGTAACTGGCCTGATTTTGCTCTCGTCTACAACCGTGTCTGCTGCGAAGGTGGTCCCGGCGGGAACAATCCAGAGTTCGGCTTGTTGGCGATTACCGCGGCCGGTGCGAGGCTGGATGCGTGTGGGATCGATGCTCTTATCCTTGGTAAGGTAGTCCTTGGTATTTACGGCGCGGCGGGCGGCGAAGTTGCGAAGCTGCTCGCGCGCTTTCGCGTATCCAACCACTACGCCATTGACCTCTGGCTTCGCAGCCAAGTCATCACCGTAACGATCAAGTAAGCCTTTGGCTTCATTATCGACCCGGGTCGGGCGCTTCACGTCGCGCCTGAACTCAATCGTTCCGAACTTCGAAGGCTGCGGCAATGCGGACAATGGCTGAGCATTGACCGGCACCGGTTGCGCCGAGGCCGTGGCGCCCGAAGCATCGTCGGCTTTCGATTTCGGGACGACCATTCCCGACGGAGCCGCCTTTGCGTTCTTCTGAGCATTCCTGCTCTTAAGCGGGCTGCCGGTAACCGGCTTGACTTTGCTTTCGTCGACCGCGGTGGTGCGCTCTGCTGCAAAGCTGGCGCCAGCGGGAACAATCCAGAGCTCGGTCGTTTTGCTACCACCGCGGCCGACACGAGGCTGGATGCGCGTCGCATCAATGCCCTTCTCCTTAACCAGGTAGTCCTTGGCATCCGCGGCGCGCTTTGCGGCGAAGCTGCGAACCTGCTTGCCTGCCTTGGCATCTGCATGTCCAACCACTACGCCCTTGAGGTCCGGCGCCGCAGCGAGGACATTGGCATAACGGTCGAGTTCAACCCGGGCTTGGTTGTCAAACTGGGCCGGGCGCTTCGGGTCGGGCTTGAACTCGATGGCTGCGAATTTCAACGGCTGCGGTTGTGCAGACGACGGCTGAGCGTTGACCGGCACGGGTTGCGCTTTGACCGTGTCGGCCGTGGTGGATGCCGTGGGCGCGGTGGTGGCTGTGGTCGATGCCTTGGTATCAGCGGACTTCGGTGACTCCTGTGCAGAAGCAACCGGCGCGATCGACGGCGATTTCGCCTCAGCAGAAGTAACCGGCGAAATCGAAGGCGGTTTCGATTCGGCGACTACGTCCGGCGGAGCCGTCCGTGCGTTAACTGTAAATTTCGCGTCGCAGCCCGCCGTCTGTTGGTGCGCGCCCCTGCTATCCGTAATTCGGGCGCTGACCGTGTAGACACCCGGCTTCAACCCCGTGGTATCCACGTATTCTCTCTCCGTGCTTCCGGCAACTGCACCGCCGGTGGACGTATAGGAGTACCTTAGCGTTCGCTTGCGTGAGAAACCCCTGGTGGTCACGCCAATCTTGACCGCAGTACCGGCATCTACCTCCAACGGTTCCGCGCTGCAGGAGGCGAGGATTACAGCTCCGGGCGGGGTCGCTCCGAGTCTGTAGATCATACCGCTCTGCACGCGAACGCCGTTGAACTGCTGCGCAGGTGCGGGAAAGACGGAGTAGCTGGAGTTGATGAAAGAGAGCTGGAATGGACGAAATGAAACCCTGGAATTGATCTTTACGTCGACTCCAACGCCAACAATGTAACTTGCTGCGTTGTGGCTGGGAAGACCTTTCGGACTGAAATGCTGAACCCCTGCTAAAAGTTCACCGAACGGGATGAAGTGCCCCAAGGGATACTGGAAGCGCGGCCCGAATGCAAGGTCGAGCGCGCTCGCCGATGAATTATAGTGACCGTTCACATCCACCAGAAATCCCGTCCAGTGGCTCGCGTGAAAGATAAACTGGTTGGCCCACCCCACGGTAAAGTCCGGCACCTTGGTACCGTTCACAGTACCACCAGACCGATACCCCGAGTACCCACTAAACGCTTCGGCCTTGGCTTCACCGGAATCCTGTGCGAACAGCCATAACGGCGCGCAAAGGAGAACCGCCGAAACCAGCAGAACGGATAATGGGCGACGCAGAGACAAAGGTTTCTCCAAGACATAGCTTTTCGCCACGGGGAACTTCCCCCATGAGCGCTGGGTTGTAGCCTTAATCACAACCTTAACAATACCTATCTGGCAATTATGATACGGGTCGACGTGAATTCCCAAGGAAATTCGGATATTTTTTGGGTTCGATGCCTTGTTGCCCTGCCTTGGCGTAGGCAGCATGCGGCGGCTATCGCATCTGTGACAAGACCGCGTCAGCAACTCTTTTCCGGTAGATGAAGTAGGCCTGATGTCCGTAGCCGGACTGCTTGAAGAACAGAACGCCATCCGAGAAATGCACCACTTCATACCCTAAGGCATTCAAAGGAGCGTTTACGCTCTGGTAATCCCTGTCCGGATACAAAGAGTAATAGATTATGTACTCGGGCCGTGCAGCGGCGAACTCGCCAAGATCAACGACGCGGTACGCGACGGCCGAACTGTGATGGTAGTAAGCAGCCTGCGTATTGGAAAAAATGTTGTAGTCAAAATAAGCCTGCACCCCGACTACGCCATCCCAGAGACCGAAGACGGTGCCGCGGCCGCATGCCCCGACAGATTTCAAGTAGTTAGCCGCGTCTTCTGCGCCACAATTCCAGCTATTTGCCAATCGGGGAATTCCGTATCAGGACCTTCAGCGAAGTGAACCGGAGCAGGGCGTTTTTGGGAAGGCGGTCAGAAGGACGCTTTTGCCCTCAAAGCGCGGGGATGTCTTTGAATCACCAATGAATCAATCCGAAAATATTGCTGTAATCGTCGGTCCAGAGCACTGGACGCGTCTGATCGTTAGGAATAATGGCAATCTCTTGCAGTCCCGGAATCCGCCTCAGCAACCCTCGCTGGCGGGCCAGGAGAACCCAGCAGCTCTCATATACCGGGCTTTTGCGCGGGTTATATGCTATTAAGGAATCTGTATCGAAATGAACAGCCAGTGCTTGCACTACTGGAATGAGGTTCACATGTCGACTGGTGACATGCACGGCAATAATGCCTGTCTGTGAATCCACGTGTTGCCAGTAATTATCAAATGCTTCCTTGGTAAGCAGATGGACGGGGACTGCATCTCCCGAAAATGCATCTAGAACCAGCACATCGAATTTCCCTTGCTCGTCACTATTTTCTTTCTCCAGTGATAACCGAGCATCGCCCAGAGCGACCGTTACTTGCGCAGTCGAGTCACGAATGTAAGTGAAAACTGGATTCGGTCCCAACGAGAGGTTCACAACATCGGGGTCGATTTCATAGTAGCGGATCGAATCTCCGGGACGCCCATACGCAGCAATCGTTCCGGCCCCCAGACCTACCACGCCAATACGCAGGTTTCCTGGCGCAACGGCTCGCTTCGGATGATTCTCTAGTGTCACGCCGATTCCGCTCTGGTGACCGTAATAAGTGGTGGGATAGTGGTCCATCGGAGCGTCGAATTGGGTTCCGTGTGTGATTTTTCCGTGTATTAACGCATTGGAGCCAAGCTGGCGAAACACACGGACCAGACCATAGAAGTTTCGTTTGCTAACGTACAATCCCGGTTTGGGCTGAGAGGTTTTATAAAGTCCGACCAACGCGAAGACTGCGACACTCACTACCAAAGGCTGCACAAAACGGAAGCGCCTTTGTTGCGAAGCGCCAACGCTGCCCATGGTCAGAGTTCCTGCAACAGCCATGGTACCGATAAGTAAAGTCACAGGATAGAACCGAATATTGTTTAGCAGCGTCGCTATTTCCGGAATCCAAATGCCGCAAGCGTAAGCGGCGAGGATCGCACCAGCAGTAATCGCAACTGGCAGCCAGAATGTGTGCCGAAAGATCCACGATTGCCGGTCCATCAGCAGCGTGATCAATATCAGGCCGATTGCAAGTCCCAGCGATAACTGGAACTCCGCGAAAGAGGTGAACACCTTGGGCGCGACTATGCCGACAAAGATACCTCCTGCCGCACCACCGACAGAGATCGTCAGATAAAACGCGGTGAGCTGCATTAGCGAGGGCTTCAAGCGTATTAGCTCGCCGTGACAGATCATGCAAGCCAGGAAGAGCAGTACCGGAAGGCATACCACCTCCCCCAGTGCGTTGCTCGTAATCAGCGAAGCGCAAGTCAAGAAAAGGCACACTGCGAACAACGGATGGAACACGGCCCGCTGGTACCAGCGGGCATGGTCGAAGCAGATTATGAAGCTGAGTAGGTAAACAGACAGCGGTAGCACCCAAATCAGCGGAACTGTGGTCACTTCCTGGCAAAGCAGGTTCGTTGAAGCCAGCAGCAGAGCAGACGCGCACGCAGCCAGCAGGAACCATAGACTATAGACGAGCGGACTCGTTTCGGTCTGAACTAAATTCGCAACTGGTTTTTCAACTTCGTGGTGGTTTGCTTTTAAGGCCCGCACGGCGCACAGCACACAGCCGCTCACAAAGACGCAGAAGAGGACCGACCAGAGTACGCCCTGCTGCTTCATCCGGAGAGTCGGCTCAACCAGGAAGGGAAATGTGAGAAGTCCGAGCAGCGAACCAAGGTTTGAAACTGAATAGAGCTTATACGTTCTAGTGTCGCCGCCAAGGCGTGCAAACCAAGACTGGAGAAGAGGACCGGTGGTGGAGAGAACGAAGAATGGAATGCCGGAGCAAACCAGAATGATCACGGCAACGTCGCGCACCGGGCTCCCATTCTCGAGCGGCTTCCATCCAGTACCAGGCGTGATCGCCGACGGCCAGACAAAAGACAGTGCAATAACAAGCAGGAATGCAGCCCCCAGTAACCCGATATGAAGCTTGGTTTGCCCAGAAGGTGAAAACCGCGTCGAAACGATGTGCGAATAAAGATAGCCCGCCAACAGGAGAAGTTGGAAGACCAGCATGCTGGTAGTCCATACTGCCGCAGATCCGCCGAACCAAGGTAGGATGTACTTGCTGACAATCAACTGTACCTGGAAGAGAAGAAACGCACTGAGAAACGCACTGAAGGCGAAGAGGATCGTGATCCCTGGGGGGATGCTTCTGTCCAAATTTTCTTGCGGAGGCCGCACGAGAGCGGGGGCTTCGGAACTCATCTTGTTTCCTCGGAGATCGTTCTGCGGGGTCGCTATAGCGGAATTATCCCAGAGCCGGCCGCACCACGATGTGCGGAGCGTCACAGATCAAGTTTGGACTTGCTCAGTGAGTTGAAATCAGTTGGGTGTTTGCATCGATGGCAAAATCCCATACATAAGAATTGAATTCACTTTGGCCGAGCATCTCCACAAGCGCATATTCCCCTGGTTCGAGAGCTCCGAGCGGAATGATCTTCAACCAGCCTTCGCTGAAGCCTTCAATGCGCGCCGGTACGAACTGCTGTGACTGGTTCTGTTTGCCCAACACGCTTACCACTACGCTCGCGAGAACACGCGAGTCGTTCTTCGACTCCAGGCGCAGGATGCGGAAACGTTCTGTCAATGCAATCTGCTGCGCAGGCGGTTTTTCATCAAGATCAATCTTGGCGAAGATCTCCGGGGCCGGAACATGGGCGCGCACTCGGGCATTTGCTCCTCTCAATTCGAATGTTTCTGTGAGGTAGGCCTTGCGGTTTACGGCCGTACGTAAGTCCTTGTTCACCTTGCTTTCGTGCTGTGTCAATTCATCGAGCGACTGCTGACCTGTAAGCCTATCGAGCATGAAGACCCCTCCCGTATCGGGGAGATTCAACCCAGGTGCTACCGCAGGCGTCTTTGCTGCTTTCGCCTTGAATTCTGCCTTGTCTTCGACATCTTCGGCGTCGAACTCGCGCAGCTCCGGAGATTTCTCCTTCAGTCCCGCGTTCCATTCCTCCGTAGCCTTCCAGTCAACGAGTTCCTTGGGTACTTCCTCCCACTCCCCTCGCACGGAGCTTACGTAACGTGCGCGATCCCCGCGTACTTCGTACTTCGTGATGCCCTGCCAGGTACCGTCCTTCAAAATAAGACGCTTGCCCGATTGTGCGACGCCGTAGGTGGCCAGCACCACTAGCATAAAAGATATCGCGGTGAAAAGCGGGAACCTGCGGACACATACCCTTCGCGCAGTTTCAGCGTCAGCCATCATCATTGGTTTCAGCCCTCGTATAGTCAAATTGTAAAATCTTTGAATATATCCAGTGCTGGCTTTTTTACCTGAAAGCATTGATCAACTCTCACGTACTCGGATCAATTTTTGTGAAGCACATCAGCGTCGGCTCTCTGATGGAAATACCTCGCCTGTTGCGCCATTTGCCCCTGCGCGCAGGTACACTGGATCAACTTTCAAGTCGCATGCCCCCACAGTGTCATCCACAAACATCTCGTTCAACCGAAGCACAGGGCCAACTCAGAGTGGCTGATGTAGTTGGGATCGACCAGACTAGCAACTCTCGATTTACGCGAGGCTGGCAATCTAACTGCACTGCACTAATAGCTGTCGCTAGAACTCGCGCCGACGGCTTGGCATGTCATGTTTTCGCCACTGCTGCGCAAAGAAGAGATAGGTGCAGCCCTGGGCAAAACGCGATGGTAAATGACTGCCCGTGAGACGGCAGTGAAACAGTTGGGGGCAAGGTGCTGTAATGAGCGCGGAAAAAATTAGATCTGTCACTTCAGGAATGATCAGCTGTGCTTTTTCCAGGATGGTTACCGCTTTATTGCTGGGCGTAGGACTGCTGGTCACGAGCGGGTTGTGCCATGCTCGCAAGCCGCCTACAAATGCAGCGGCAGCGGGGCAATCAGAAACAGCAGTCCGGGCATTTCCACGAGTGGATCTCGGCACCGGTTGCCAATTGGAATACGTAGGTGCGTTTTCCGCCGATGGCAAGTACAAACCGCTGACAAAGCTTAGCTTGTTCGTTGATTCCATGGTGACCAGGTCGCTTTCTGACCAACCGCCCACATCCCCCATGGCACTACCCGACGTAAAAAAACTGAACGAAGAAGACGCAACGAAACAGGTGCCACCGAGCATAGAACTTCCTCGAGACGAGCAATTTGTCGAGGACTTTCAGCCACCCGAGCACGCGGTGAAAGTCGCGAAGGGGCACTCTGTTGTTGAAGGGCTTCGCGATTCAATCGTTTCCCTCGCATATGGCCCTGAAAGGGTCTTACTGGAACCCCGACTGGTGACGACCGACTCGCGGCAGCGCGTCATCGTTACCGACGCCACCGCCCAGGGACTGCACGTACTTGCCACGAATGCCAAAGACTCATTTCAAATCGTTGGCGGCCCAGGCAAACGACTCCAATCACCGAATGGCGTTGCCGTGGACGGCGATGACAATATTTATGTCTCGGATTCTGAGCGCGGAGTGGTCTTGATCTATGACTCAGACGGCAGGTTTGTCCGCACGATTGGGAGCGTGGGGGACGAAGGCCTTTTTGAACGTCCCACAGGTATCGCAATCGACCGCAAGACGGGACATCTATACGTTCTCGATCCGCCTCGTCATGTGCTTTTCATTCTTGACCTGGAAGGAAAGGTGTTGGCACGCATTGGAACAATCGACGGCGGGTCGGGCTTTAGTACAAGAACCGGAAGTACTGAGCCAGGTCGCTTCAAGGACCCTGAAGCGGTTGTAGTGCATAACGACGAAGTGATCGTGCTTGATGCGACGCGCATCCATATCCTGGACTTGCAGGGGAAATTCCTGAAGGAATTCAAGATTTCAAAGAGCATCGATTCGGGTAAGGGTCCGGAGCCTGGTCTGTTCATGGATGTTGAAAATCGCATTTACGTCAGTGACCCTGGTAATGGAATGATTCGAATGTACAACCACGATGGCCAGTTCTTGCGTACGTTCGGACGGCCTGGGCTTAGAATGGGAGAGTTCAATGCACCGACTGGAATGTGGGCTGATTCGACTGGTCACGTATACATTGTCGACGCCCGACGCATCCAGATCTTTCAGTTCAAAGGTCCCAAGTAAGACACTCGTTCCCAGCAAGGAGTCGCATCCACATAAAGGCCACGTTCAGACGTGGCCTTTATGTGTTTTTTACAGTAATGCTGACCGGCAGAGTGTTGGTCACCGCGCCCGTGCCGGTTGGGTCACCGTCACCGTGTACTTCTGCGCCGCATTCGTGTTTGAGGAACCGCCGCAGGCCATCAGCAGGCTCACGAGTGAGATCGCCAGTGCCGTGAGCAGTACGGCGATTGTGCGCTTCCGCGGTAAGCCGAATGGCGCGCCCAGCAGCACGGCACAGAAGACGATTCCCCCGGTGCTGTTCCATCTGGCTGGAGCGTGCTCATCGTCAGCAACGTATTCCGCAGGTTCAGCACGGCCAAATCCTGTGATGCGCTCGCCTCGCCAACGTCGTTAGGGAGGCTTCTGTCTTCGCGCAGCTGTCGAAAACCGGTGTGAACCGGCTTGCAGACCGGCTTCACGGATTTCACGGGCCGCAAGTCAAAATCGAGCAACTCTCGTTAAAAAAGCAGGAGCAGAGATAAACGTTGTACTTAAGCTATATTGCAATTTCCGTTCGTTAGATTGGAGCTTTGGCGACAGCTTCCTCCAGATCCCGGGAATTTTCGTTTTCGAATGAACGCGCTCTTGCTGCGCGCACGACAAAAAAGCCGCCGCGACGGATCGCGACGGCCCTTCTTTCTACCGAAACTGATCAGCCGGCAGCGTAGGCGTGCAGGCCGGGCAGCAGGTAGGTGACGCCGAAGAAAGTGAAGATCACCACGGCAAAGCCGAGGATGGCAAACCACGCCGCGCGGCGTCCTTTCCATCCGCGCGTGATGCGCATGTGCAGATAACCCGCATACACCAGCCAGGTGATGGCCGCCCAGGTTTCTTTCGGATCCCAGCTCCAGTAACTTCCCCAGGTCTGATTGGCCCAGTAAGCACCGGCGGCGATCATCAGGGTCAGCAGTGGAAAGGCGATGCAGATGATCTTATAGGTCACGCGGTCAAGGTCGTCGGCCGAAGGCATCATTCTCTGCAAACCTTCGCGTCTCCACAACAGCAGCAGGTAAAGCAGCCCGGCGACGATTCCGCCCACCATTCCTGCCAGCAGGAACGGGTTTGCCGGAAGCGCCGTGGGGAACAGACCTTCCGCATCGGACGAGCCGTACTGGCCGTTCTTCACCCGCGCGATAAAGATTGCCAGACCGGCGGCTTGCAGCAGCATGGAGATAAACATTCCCTTGCTGGCAGTGTCAAACAGCGAAGGATTCTTCTGGACTCGTCCGGCGATAAACAACAGCAGGGGAACGATCGTCGAGAGCAGAACCAGAACGTACAGCCAGCCTAGGTCTGGAATCTGAATGAAGAGCGGATGCCCGCGCGAAATCATCACCTCGGTCTTCTGCTCCAGATCGTAGGCGGTGACGGCAAGCGCGCCGGCGCGGAAGCGGGTCACCAGGATGCCAAGGTAAACCGCGATCATTCCTCCCGAAGTGATTGCCTGGAAGGTTTCGGTCTTCATGTTGTCCTGGATCAGGAACATCATCGCCAAGGCAAAGCTAACGGCGCAGGCTGCGTAGGAGAGCATCGCCAAGGTGACGTGTACCTGCAGCCAGGTGGACTGCAACGCCGGAACCAGGGGACGGATCTCATTAGGCAAAAGTTGCATCAGGATCACCGAGACCACGGTGATTGGCATGGTGATCGAGCCGATGATCTTTACCTTGTAGGCCTTCTCGGCGATCAGGGTCAGCAACGCGAGGGTCCACACAAAGCTCAGCAGCATCTCGTACATATTCGAGAAGGGCGGACGACCGGCGACGGACCAGCGATGCGCAACCGCAGCGGTATTGGCGGCAAATCCGAACGCGGTCAAAAACGACGCTGCGTTGACGTAGCGGGTAATCCCGGTGACGCCGTATCCCATGTAGAGCGTTGCCGCGCCGGCGTAGAGAACCAGCGCGGTGTACAGCATATTGGCCTCGCCGTAGATGGGTCCGGAATGCGTTTTGGCCGCAGCCAACAGCGCAACCAGCAGCGCGAAGGCGATGCCCAGTCCTACCAGAACCAGCAGGGCGGCTCCGCTTGCCGGCTGTTGCTGCCGTTCTACTCGTGCTTCTGACATAACTTTATGGCTCCTGCGCTGCCCCGGACTTAAGCCTTGGTCAGCGTCTTCTCATCGATCTTATGGTTGTTGTTGGCAGCGGCCTGGCCACTCAATTCCTCTTGCAGGGCGCTCTTGATCTGCTCAAATTTCGTATGGAAGCGGTCGCGATTCTTGTTGGTCGTGCCGCCCACCCAGAGAAGTTTGCCGCCCTTGCCGTCCTCGGCAATCGTGGCCCAAATGCGGGAGTGCTGAGTATAGAAGGCAATTACCAGCCCGATCGCCATCAGCACGACGCCAATCCAGACTCCAAACTGCCCAGGATGATACGAAACTTCCAGGCCCGTGAACTGTGCCCAGTTTGCGCCCTTCAGCGCAAACTCAAACGGCGCATCCTGTCCTTTTGTGCTGTTCAACTCCCGATAGAGGATCCAGAGCTTCTTGGTCTCACCCTTGGCGTTGGTCAACCCAAGCTGGACCGCCGGATTCTCTGGATCGTCGGATTTCTTGTAGACCTCTTTGTCCTGAATGTAGTAATCCGGAACCCAGCGCAAAACGCTGAGGCTCTCTCCATCCGCCAGCGACGCTTTGCCGTCCATCGGAACTTCAACCATCGCCGCCTCGCCCCCAGCGCTTGGCGTTACCGCAAAGGTGAGTGTCTTGGGCGTGCTGGACTGGCCCATGCTGGACTGATAAATGCGAATTCCCTTGTACACCAGGGGATCATTGACAACGATCATCTTGTTGGCAACTTCCCTGCCGTCATCAATGATCGTCAGCTTGGACCACCATTTTTTCGGACTACCGTCGGCGTAGGTCTCTTCTCCGGCGCCATCACAGCGGATCAGAAATGGAAGCGTCTTTTTATTGCTCTCGCCGGGTTTGTTATCGCGCAGGGAGATCTGGCCGAGCGCCTGTCCCTCCGGCACATTGATGTTGCCGCGATAACCGACAATGCCGTCCACGATATATCCGGCAAAGATGCAGAGCAGGCTCAGGTGAACCAGGTAGACGGCAAGAACCGAGAAACGCTGCTTTTCCGCATATAACCCGGTGGCACCGTTCTCACTCACACGTTGCGGCTTGAATCCGAAGCGGCTCAAAACACGATCGGCCACCGACAGAGCACCAGCCTCATCCTTCACCGCGATCTGCACCTTTTGGGGCAGGCTCAAGCGGAAATTCGGCTCGGCAAAGCGGACCGGCTTGGTATAAACCCTCCACGCATTGGGCCAGCGATCTAACGAGACGAAGATCAGGCAGACGCAGAACAGACACAGCAGCGTGAGGAACCACCAGCTATGGAAGATATCGGTGAGCCCGAGACGGTCGAGCCAGAGCAGGGTCTCCGGCGAGTATGCGCGCTGCATATCTTCCGGCTCCGAGGTGGGCCGCTGCAGAATGACCGTTCCAATCGCCGAAAAGATGCCGACAACAATAATGAGGAAAATACCCGTTCGCACTGAAGCGAGCGTCTGATATACCTTAGTCCAGATAGACTTCAAACCCATTTCGGGCTCCTACTTTCAAGGGAAGCTATAGATTGTTTTGCAACTCTTGGGCCAATCACCATGAATCCGTTAAGTGGTTTGTTTTCTTACGGGATGCGTATCACGCGGAAACGAGTTCCTGCCCTTGCAATGGGGTATATCGCGCATCTTTCCCCATGAATCGAGTCTATACACTCATGATTCCAGAGTAACTTTGCGCGCCTGCTCTACCCAAGAGATTGGCTTTCCGCCAGCGCGAAGCAGGTGCTGATGGCGCTCCCAACCTCTAGATCATACTTTAAACGCAGAGGCAAAGAACGAACGCCGATGTGTGCCGCTAAACAGCAGGAGGAATCCACGAAAACTGCCTTACTGAACTCCCGGCGGCAATAGCAAGTTGTACCGTTGGGCAATGGATTTCATATATACCGTGACTTTCTGTGCCTCTTGCTGATCCTGTTCTGCCAAGGCCAGATTACGGGCAATAGAGCACTCCGAGAGACCCTCTTCGGGCTGACCACTGAGCGCCAGCGAGACGCCGTAAATTTCGTGTGCAGTTGCCGCAGCCGAGGAAGATTGCGCGAGTTCAACCGACCGCTTGGCAATTGGCAGCGCTTCCATGGGATAACCGCGGACTAATAATGCGCAAGCTTTGTTCTTGAGAGCCCTGGCGGCCGCTTACATGGGTGTCAAATTCACCCTCATAGACGAGCATTGCGCTGCCGCCAAGACGAGTTGTTGGCTCGGCTGCGAAAAAGGGAGCAAGCGTACCGCCCGGTTGCCCATCAACTTGAAGCCACGAACTGCTGATAAAAACGATCCCCTTCATGCGCTCTGGAACATCTCCCGCCCAAGCTACGCCCATTTGAACGCAAGGCACTTTATACCTGACCACGGGAATGTACCAGCTGTTGGCCACCCAGCACGGTGTATTGGGATGCTGCTCCATGTATCGGCTGACTTGCCAGTACGTCTGACCGTAATCGGTCCCAGGCAGGTGCTTGTAGAGGTTCTGCGGTCCTCCCCAAAGCTCATTCGCATAGGAAAGATAGTTTGGATAGCTGCGCAGGGAAGAAGCCGCGTGCAGCACAAGTAAACAAGCAAGGGTCACAACGACCCACTGATGCCGCCGGGCGAGAGAAACGCATCCTGCTGCTGCTGCAATCAGCAGAAATGGGAGCATCGGGAATAGGTGCCAGAGACCGATGGCGGTTCTCTGGACGCGCATGCTCGCCGCCAGATACACGAGTGCGGGCACCAGCAGAAAGAGTATCTCCTTCCGCCGTTCCTCACGGGTCGCGATGATCCCCGCCCCTCCCAAGACCAACATGACTAAGAAGGGCACAGTGAACTTGATAGTTGTGGTCAGCGGCAAGTAAAACCAGGGAGCCTCTGTATAAGTTTTGCCAAGGATGTGTAAGGTACAAAAACTGGACGAAAGGAGGACGCGCACATCGATCATGCCATCCAGATAAGGCTGCGGAAGAAGATGGGCGGCACGCACGGCCTTCACGATTCGCACGCCTTCGGAACTCATTATGGCTACCTGTTCCTGAGTCACGAAACCTTCAATACTCCGAACACCCCCGGTATAACGCATGCCGTAGCCGCACCAGATTGTTACAGCGGCAATTACACAAATTGCCGCCACTGCGCCGAGATTCTGCACCGCTCTACGTGGCAATTCAGTCTTATCACTTTTCTCCAGCGATGCTTCGACTACGGCCAGCAGGCACAGAATAGGGATTAGCAGTATCGCCGAATGCTTCGTCAGCAGTGCCATTCCCGTGAAGATGCCGCTCAACACAAGGAGCAGCAGAGAACGCTGGCGAGTCCAAAGATAAAAACTGAATACTGTGAACAGGAATAGGGCGGATAGAAGGACGTTATCCAACAGGAGCGCGCCATGGCCCAAAATGTTCGGCTCAAATACAAGAATTGCCGTTGATAGCACGGCCACTGCCCGGCCGAACATGCGCCGTGCCGCAATCCACACCCCCAGGCAGAGCGCCACCGCAAACAGGCTCGATGCGCAGCGCGCCTCCATCAGCAGATGCCACCATGCGTTCTGCGAATAGAGCCAATCGGTAGCTCGGCCCTCTTCCTCAACGCCGGGATCGCTCTGGGCGCAGTCCATTTTAGGATTGCTTGCCAACAGGGGAACAGCCACGAGCATCTTCGCTAGCGGCGGATGCTCGCGGCCAAAGACGTAATCACCACATTTCAGCACGCGATAACCGGCGTACAAGTGGATCGCCTCATCCGCGGTTTGCGACATCTGTTGCACGCTCAAGAGCATTTGCGCGAGCAGGATGAGGCAGAAGGCCGAAGGGATCAGCCATTCGGTCCAAGGATGCTTTTCAAGCAGATTTCTGGCTGCATTCATCATGTCTATCTGTTTCTTGTCATGCTCTTAATCTTGGCCTTGTTGCTGGCCAGAACCTTCCGCGTCAGGTCGCACGAAGACATAGACTGGGTAGACACTGCTCATCAGTTTTCTCCGCGCTAGCAGGCTGCACTCTTAATCATAAATGAGTTCATCGTTTACTGCTGCCTGCTACTTTTCTTTGCTCTCGTGATAATCCGGTTCGGTGTTCACCTCCCAGATGTTCTGCTTCTCGCGTCGGCCCGCGATGATGTTATCCACGGCTGTCATCGCCGTCAGCATCGAGTGGTCCTGGTTGTTGTACTTGTGCATCCCATTGCGGCCAATCAGATATAAGTTGGAGATCCCGTCGACATAGTCGCGTACCTCATGGAAGCGGTCATAGACGCCAAAGTACGCAGGGTAAGTCTTAGCCATGTGCACCACCACCGTGTCGCGCACCTCGGCGCGCTCGATGATGTCGATCTTTGCCAGCTCGTCGGCCGCCAGCTTGGCCATGCTTTCGGGGGAGCGCGTCCATAGCTCGTCACCCTCATAGCAGAAGTATTCTGCGCCCAGCCAGACCTTCGACTGGTCAGCAACGAGGAACGGACTCCAGTTATTGAAGACCTGCAAACGCCCGATCAACACATCAGGCTCCTGAATGTAAATCCAGTTGTCTGTGACCAGCTGCCCGTGCTTGCCGCCGGGCTCGCTTACCTTCAACTTATCCACCAGCAGGCCCACCGCGATGAAGTCCCGATATTGCAGATTTTCCGCCACCTCGCGCACGTTCTCCGGCACCCGGCTGCCGCCCTCCACCATGGCCTGCACCAGCTCTTTCACCGATGTGGTCGAGAAGAAATGATCGCCTGCAAATCGGCGAGCAGTGCCGTCGGAGCTATGGCCGCCCACGGCCACCACCTCCCCGTCTTTCACCTCCACGGAGGTGATGTCGAAGTTGGTGATGATCTCCCCGCCCATCTGCTCAATCCGCGTGGCGATCTTCTCCCACATCTGTCCAGGCCCAAGCTTGGGATAGAGAAACTGCTCGATCAGCGAGGTCTCGGTGCCCTTCTGCGCAATGTCCCCGGCCGGTTTGCTGGATTGTTTCAGGAAATGCGCAATGGCCTTGCGGATGGAAAGCCCCTTGATGCGCTGCGCGCCCCACTCCGCGCTGATCTGGTCGCACGGCACTCCCCAGACCTTCTCGGTGTAGGACTTGAAGAACGTGAGATACAGCTCACGCCCGAAGCGGTTGATGAAAAACTGCTCAAGGTTTTCTACCTTGCGAATGGGAAACATCATCGCGCGCAGATAACTAATACCGATGCGCGCGGTGCGAGCCGGCCCCAGGTTTACGAGGGTCGCCTTACTGAGTTGAATCGGATATTCAAAGAACTTGCGCAGAAAGTAGATGCGCGACCTGCGTCCGCGCACCAGCATGACGTCGTCTTCCCTCTCCGACTGACCGGGTGCCTCCTGCGGCAACTGCTCCAGCCACCAGTTCATGACGCGGTCGCTCTTGGAAAAGAAGCGGTGTCCGCCGATATCCATGCGGTTGCCCTTGTACTGCACGGTGCGCGAGATGCCGCCCATGTAGTCAAAGCGCTCAATCACAATGGGATGAATATCAGTGCGGGTGAGCAGCTCGTAAGCAGCAGTGAGCCCCGCCGGCCCTCCGCCGATGATGATGGCTTGTTTTTTCATAATAAGTTCACTTCAAAAGATAAGTTCAAAGGCCGAGCTGGCCAGTGCGCCAGGGCAACCTCGACCGACCTGAGTCGCACGAACCGAATGAAAACGCCTGTCGAACTACAAGCAACTTTAGCTCCATCGCAATCTGTGACATGGCCCGGCGACTACGATGACCTTAAACCTGTGTTGCAGAACGACCTCACCTTCATCTCCGGCGCTTACTCATGGGGCAAAACCATCTCCTGGAAAGCGTCATTTCCCACAGGTCTCCCGACGATCCGACCGCACCTCTTAACTAAGCATCCATAACACATTGGAAAATAAGGGCAAAATATTTCATGATGAAATCTCATACTTTGGCACGTTGGCTGCGACTAAGAAGTGAGTAGCACTGTTCTGAGTCTTCTCTCCGTCCTATCATGTTCCAAGCGAGAAAACGTAGTCGGGACGTTTTGCCACAGGAGTCGCACGAGCAAATGAGTAGTAGCAGGTTAAAACGTCGAGGTGGCTTCACGCCGAGCTCTGTTCTACGTGTCCTCCGCTGCCTGATACGAGCCGAAATTACGCTTGGGAGAGATCTCAGTCGCCATCTGCGGCACGGTTAAACAGTGCATGGAACTAGCTACCCCTTCCCTCAAGTCCGCAGCACCCCCCAGCCGATGGCGTGAATATCTGGGGCGTCCCGGCTGCCCCGAATTCTTGCTGATGATGCTGACGCTGCTTGTCTACGCCCGCAGTCTAAGCCTGGGGTTCGTTTACGACGACCACTCCATGGTGGACAGCCCAGCACTTCTGAGGTGGAAGGATGTTCCAGCGGTTTTCAGTCAAGACCTGATCCTCAATCACGCGTCTAACTTTTACCGTCCTCTTGTGGTGTTGTGGGTGGATCTCGTGCACAGACTGGCCGGAACGAATTCCATCGCATGGCACTTCAGTGGGATACTGCTACATCTACTGTGTGTGGTGCTGTTTTTTCGCCTGGCATGCAGGTTACTGGATGACCGGGGTTTCGCGATGCTCGCGGCCGCCGTGTTTGCCCTCCATCCTACGCACGTGGAGGCCGTGACTTGGGTTTCAGATGCCGCCGATCCGCTGATAGCAGCCCTTCTATTGCTTTCCGGGCTTGCACTGTTGCGGTGGTTGCAAAGCGCCAGCCCGGCATGGTGGGTCGCTTCATGGCTGCTGGCCACCGCCAGTTGCTTTGTAAAAGAGACAGGCGTTGTCATGCCAGCTCTACTGCTCGCGCTGGCTTTCGCTGTAGAGAGCAAGGTGAGTCGGCCCGCAATCCTTTTGACAGGGTTTTCTCTCCTTTTTTCTTCGTGTACCTTCCTGGTTCTGCGCAGCCAAATTCTCCATGGCTTTGCCCATCCGCTCTCAACTGCGGGCGACCATGAGATGGCACTGACCGTTCCTGCGGCCCTTTGGTTTTACCTCTCGCACCTACTGCTCCCGATCAAACTAGGTCTCTTCTACCCGCTGGCTTTCGTTTCAGATTGGCGAAGTTCGGCCTTTTTTGTGCCATTTTTACTGCTGGCTTCAGTCCTGGCCGCACTGGGGTGGCTGTTTCAGCGCCTCTCAGATCGGCGGCTCTTCTGCTTCTGCGCGGTGTGGGCGATTGCTCCTTTGATTGCACCGCTGTATCTCAAGTTGTTTCCCGAGTTCGAATTGGTCCACGACCGTTATCTTTATCTCCCCACGATCGCCCTCGGGGTCGCGCTGGCCGCCGGCTTGAAGGAGCTCTCCGGTACTACTACGAAACCGATCATCAGGAACTTCCTGGCGATCGCGACGGCCGTGCTGCTGATTTCGGCAGCGGTGGAGACCATTTCCTACGAGGGCGTGTGGCAGAACGACATCACCCTCTTCCAGCGCGCCGTTGCGTTCACTCCGCGCAATGCCCGCGCGCTTGTCAATCTTGGCGTGAACAAGTTAGAGCAGGGCAACTACCCGGAGGGCACTGCGTTGCTCAAGCGCTCTCTGGAAATCCAACCCGATAATGCTTTCGCGCTCTTTGACCTTGGAAATGCCGCATGGAACAACAATGATGCCGCTGGCGCCGAGAGCTACATCGAGAAAGCGGTAGCACTCGAAGCGCGTCCCAAATGGTTGGTTCTTCTAGCCGCCGCCCAGTTCAAGCTGGGCAAGCTGCAGGAGGCAGAATTGGCCGTCCAGCAGGCAATCGCGATCGACCCTACATGGCAAGGCGCGCACTTGCTGTTGGGCGGAGTGCGCTTGGCGCAAGGTGATTCGGCGACTGCGGTCCGCGAATTCAACACCGAGTTACAACTCAACCCAGGGGACCCTACGGCGCTAAGAGCACTCCAGCTCGCACAGGAGGCTCAGCGCCACAACTAACGCAATGCGATTCTGTATCCTTCCACTCCGCACCTGTCGAGCCAGTCAGCCGTAAGAGGGAAGGTATAATAAACCTAAGCACATATCTTGCGCTGGAAGGGGTAAGCGGCCCGACGCCTTCCTGCAGAGTTGTCCGGCGAAAATCCGGAATGATGTTTGTTTCTTATCAAGAGGAGTACCTGCACAATGAGTGATGACAATCAGAACGTTAAAACCGGCTGGCCCTCGATGCAGGTCTACGCCCTGTCTGCAATTTGCTTGCTAGTTGGCGTGGCCGTGGGATTCCTGTTCCGAGGATCGACGGCTTCACAGACGGCCAGCGCCTCAATCTCTGCCGCAGCTCAGCCCGGCACACCCGGTTCGGCAGGCGCGTTACCTCCAGGCGTATCGCCGGATTCCGTAACGCCGGATGCGATGAAGAGGATGACCGACAAGCAGGTTGCGCCGCTGCTGCAAACGCTGAACCAGAACCCGAAAGATATTGCCACCATGATGAAGGTCGGCGGCTTCTATTACGCAGGCCGGCAATTTAGCGATTCTGCCAAATACTACGAGATGGCCGCCAACACAGCTCCCTCGGCGGACGTGCTGACAAAACTGGCAAACGCCCAGTATTATGCCGGCTCCGGCGACAAGGCTATTGAGTCCTTGAACAAGGCACTCCAGATCGATCCCAAGTCTGCCAATGCGCTCTACAATCTCGGCATGCTGAAGTGGCAGGTGAACGGTGATGTGAAGGGCGCCATCGAATCCTGGCAAACGCTTTTGAAGACGAACCCGAACCATCCGGCTCGCGCCCAGGTAGAAAAGATGATTGCGCAAGCCAAAGGGCATGGAGCCAAAATGAAAGCAGCTTCAGGCGCCGCGAAGTAAATCTCACATTTCAATCTCGTACGTCATCTTTTCGCGGAGCAACATGAAAGTCGCTGGCCGATCCGATCGCGCACCGGTGCTTATCGCCGGTGCAATCATTACGGTGATCGTAACAGCGCTTTTCCTGCTGTTGTTCTGGAACCGCTTCCTGGGTTTGCGATCCGGCGATGGATGCTTCGGTGGGGGCCTCGGCATTCTGGGTGGCGGCATTCCTTACCGCGATGGATTTGGGGTCACTCCGCCACTATTCCTCCTGCGAACGGCAGCGGTACTCTCCGTCTTCGGAAAGACAATGGTCGCAATCCGGGGCGCAGGAATAGTAGAGCGACTCCTGATATCACTGCTGCTCTACGGATGGTTAGCTCGCTTTTTCAACGCCCGAAACGCAGCCTTGGCGACCATCGTCACCATGATCGCTTCAACCGGCGACCGGGCCGATCCACTCAGTTCGTACAATCACTTCACGATTCTTTTGGCAATGGCCAGCGGTCTCGTGTCCAGTTATGCGCTGGATGAGAACCGGACCCTCCGGACATTGTTCACACTTGGCTGTACTGCGGGAATATTCTCCTTCCTTTGCCTTTCTTCCAAGCAAACCATCGGGCTCGCAATCACCGTTGCGGTTCCGGTCGTAATCGGTGCCTGCCTGATTCGTCTGGAAGGCATGCGCAGGGCCGCAGCATACTTGGGCGGTTTCGCCGTGGCATGGATCACTCCGTGTGCGCTCCTCGTTGCCTGGTTCATTCGTATGGGCATTCTCCGGACTTTTCTGCGACAGATATTTGTGACCGGTCCTGCAGCTAAGTTTTCTCACCCCATCGATTTCGTGACTCGCGCACTCTTTGTGATGAGCACCATGAAATGGGAGGTGGCGATTGGCATTGCCATATTGTTGCTCTGCTGGGGCTCGGTGCACAGGTCGGGCATAAACGTGCACGAATCGGATGACGGCAGTCCACGTTCCGTGCTTGAAATCGGTGGGGTGCTTGTGCTCGGGATCAGCGCAATTGGGTTAGCCCTCATTGTCCCAACCCCTATTCGATTGACAAGCTTAACGTCTGCACCAATCTACCTCGTAGACTTTGCAATCCACGTGATGGGGCCTCTCATCTACCTCTCACTGTTTGGGAGTGGCTTGCTTATAGTCTTCTACGCCTGGATTTTTCTGAAGAAAAGCCTCTCGCGCCGCCAATCCCAGTTTCTCTTATTTGCTAGCGTTTCGTTTTCCATTGCATTCATGCTCTCGCTCTCTTACCCGGCGTTTGAGGCGATGATCGTCCCTGGCCTGGGATTATTCCTCGCCGCGCTGCTAGAAGATCTTATAGATTGGCGAAAGTGGGCCATTTACGCAATCTGCGGCGGAATTCTGTTCCTTGGGATGCAGCTAAAAACATTTGCTCCGTTTGCGTTCTCGGGATGGCAGGAGCCTCCAGTGGCATTGGCGACGCAACAATCTGCCTTGCCTGAATTGAAAGGGATGCTCCTCCCTGCAAACACGGTAGACTTCGTCGACAACACCGTGCGCATCATTAACGAGAACTCATCGCCAAGCGATACGATATTTACCTATCCGGAATTGAGCTTCTTTTATGGGGCGACGCACCGCGGGCCGCCTACCTTGTCCGGTTCGCATAATATCGACGTGGTGCCCGACTCCTTCGCAAAGGAAGAAGCGGCTAGATTGCTAGCTCGGCGGCCAGCGGTGCTGATATATGGTCCGCAATCTGAAGAGTTCCTCATTCGTCAAGAAAAAATATGGCGTAATGGACAGCACAGCGGCCAACGCGAGCTGATTGCGGCGATGGAAACGCTGGCACACCAGTACCAACTGGCAGCCACGTTCAGGGTTTATCCGAACGGTCACCCGGTATATGTATTTGTTCGCCCCAGTTCAGAACGTTCTTTCGGAAATCAACCCACAGAGCAGCAAAGCACGAACTGACATCGTAGAGAAATCCGCCCCTATCTTCGCTTCAACCAGAGCGGAGCGCGGTGGATGTGACCGCAATCACTTCTCACTGCTTTGCGAGCAATTTATGCTTACCAATATGACTTCGGAGCAGCAGCAGAGGGCCGTGAGGACGGGGAAGCGGGCAAGCACAGCCTCTGGAGTACAACAAGCTTCGCATCCAGCCGCCAGCCTGCTGAACGGGCTGCGCGACCTGTCGCGCGTGCGAATCGTGCAGCTCACGGCGCTTATCGCCGCGTTGAGCGGACTCACTTGGATTGCCTTCACAACAAAGTACTGCGTCACCGATCTGGACATGTTCTGGCATCTGGCTGTGGGCAACTGGATCGTACAGCACGGCAGCGTACCGCACACCGGCATCCTCTCGCGGACAGCGGCCGACCTGCCCTGGATCGCCTATAGCTGGGGCTCCGAGGTGTTGCTCTCACGCGCCTACGCCTGGTTCGGGCTGATAGGCTTGGGAGCTTTCGGTTCGGCTCTTACCTTCATGGTCGCACTGGTGCTCTTATGGTCACTGCTACGCCTTGCCGCAAATTTTTGGATCGCGCTGATGCTCTGGGCTGCCACCTGCTTTGGAGCCCTATTCTCCCTGATGCCACGCCCGGTTTTTTTCTCCATGGCGTTTTATGTCGTGGTACTGACGCTGATCTTAGAGGCGGAGCGCAGCGGTAATACTCGACGGCTCTGGTTCCTGCCGCCTCTCTTTCTACTCTGGGCCAACCTCCACATCCAGTTCATCTATGGACTCTTCCTTATAGGCTTGTTGCTGGTGCCCCCGGTGATACATGCCGTGGCGAGTCTGCATCCGGCGGTAAAGCGCTGGATAGAGGGCCAAATCACGCCTCCGAGTCTGCGCCTCCCGAAGGTAGCCGCCGTGCTGACGGCCTGCATCGCCGCTACCTGCGTGGGGCCATATTCCTATCATCTCTATAACGTAGTCCTCAACTACAGCCGCGCCAAGCTGACCTACTCCACAATTCAGGAGCTGCAACCGGTCAGCTACACCCACGAGGCTCAGTACATCCCGCTGCTGATCACTGCAGCTGCTTTTTTTGCCCTAGGCAAACGGACGAAGATCCCTCTATACCAAGCGTTGCTGCTGACCACCGCCACCTTGGTTTCCGTGCGCACATTACGCGACACTTGGTTCATCTGCTTTACTGCCGCTATCATCCTCGCCGAGACGCTGGGCGCTTTTCCGGAGCGGGTTCGCGAGCGCACACCGGCCCGACAGATCTGGCTGGAAACGTCTGGTGTTGGCGCTGCATGGGCGCTGATCATCGTGCTCCTGGCCCAAAGCACGCACTTCAATTCCCGCGATCTCAACCGCGCCATCAGTGCCAACTTCCCCGTCGATGCATGCAATTACCTGCGCCGAACTCTGCCACCGGGACCGATGTACAACAGTTTCAACTGGGGAGGCTTTCTCACATGGTACCTGCCGATGTATCCGGTGGCCGTCGATGGACGCAACGATCTGTATGACGGTCGGCTAGGTGAAATTCTGCTGCGTACCGAATCAGATGCCAATTTCTACCAGCAGAATCCTTACTTGAATGAGTCCGGCTTTGTGCTGGTCAACGCCAAGGAGAGTCTGGCCCGCCAGCTCTCGGTTGATCCCGGCTACCGCCGTACTTACGCCGACACGCAGGCCGAGATCTACGTCCATATCCATAACAGTCAGTGAGCGCACCCGTGAGTTCGAAGGCAGCCCAAGCGAGTTCCGGCTTATCTATCGAGATTAGATTGCGGTGATCTACCTGCGCTGAGTGACCACTACTGCACCTCCAGAACAACCGCCAGCGCGTCCCGATAAACAAGGCGATAATGCGAGCGGAACTCCGGCTTTGTCAGGAGCGCCATCGACAACCCGGAGTCCGCAGGCAATAGCAGTGTGCGCGCCTCGACGAAGGCTGGCACGCTGTTCAGCGGCACCTCAGCATCCGCAAGCTTCCGCATGCGCAAGTAGTCGGAATCTCCATAGAGCGCGGTCCGGTCATCCATAGCCACCGGATACTCTGGAAGAGCGTAGGTGAGATAGCCTCCCCAGGAGGTGAAATGAAAAAGGGGTGCCTGTAGCTTGTGAGTTCGCAGATACTCCGCCGCCTGCACGGGGAGGCGCTCGGATATGATCCGTTGCAACTGCGCCGGAGGAGGCAGAAGTAATCCACCGAACATGACGGCGACCGCGGATACTAGCGCTGCGGCCACCAGCTGAGGCCGAAGTTGGTTTCTCGCGCGCTCATCGCTCTCTCCCGCTGGTTGCCAAAGGAGCGCGAAGGCCGCCGTCGCCGGCAGTAGCGCCATCCACGCATCACGCTGGATTCGGAAAGCAATCGGCACGGTCAGCAGCAGAACGAGCGAAAGGAAAGCATCGCGGCGGCGCCCGAGCACAAAGAAAGCACTAAGCAGAAACAGTGCCTCCGCAAAGTCATGCGGCTGACGGAAGCCAAACGCGTGCATCTGCGGAAAGTATTTAAAAGCGGGAAGGCTGTAGAGCTCGGCGAAGAAATTCGCGTAGAGATGATAGGAATAGGGCGCCAGAAGCGGAGCCGCCGCGCACCCAATCACCAGGGCCACCAGCGTGCGCAACGGCAGGCGGCCATGCGCACCACTGTCGAGCACAGGTCGCCAAGCCTGCGCGGCTTCTACGGCGATGAAGATCGCCAGCGGTAGAAAACCGCATACAAACTCTGGCCCCAAGTTGGCCCACAGAAAAAAAAGCACAGGCAGCGCATAGAGAGCTCGAATATCGCCACTCCGGCGCGCGTGCAGCAGCATCGCCAATTCGGCTCCATAAAAAACCACGCTCAGCGCAAGCGGTCCGCAGGGCAGCGGCCCTCCCAGCCAGAGCGCAAAGCCCGCTAGCAGGATGGCTGGCAGCCACGCCTTTCCGTTTTTCCCGCCGGCCAGCATAAGGAGAACCATCGCCAGAGCGCAGCTCGCCAGCATCACCACCATGGGAAGGGTCGCAATCCCGAAGAGGCGGTAGCCGGCGGCGAGCAGTAGATCGAAAAGCCATCCCGAGGCGATCCATGGAAGTTCAGCGTACCGAGTGAAGAGCGCGTGATGGGGCAGCGCGTGCATCTGCGCGATCCAAAGGCCGGTACGAAGACGCCACCACACATCGGCATCCCGCAGTGCCGTCAACTGGCGATATTCGGCCCACGGCCCGGCGGTAAATAGCAGCAGCAGCGCGGCGAAGCGAGCTGACTGCTGAACACGGCTTCGCGACGATGCTTCCCTGGCAGCTGCGGACGCATCCATTCGCTACCTACCGACCCCGGTCTGACGGGCCGCAACCCCCGCCGCTAGCTTGCTCGTGTGGGTATGGTTGTGGCAGACCAGGTTGCAGGAATTGGTGGCCCGGCTGTAAGTGATCGGTTGACCATTGTTTGAGCCCACCACGTTCACATCGAAGTTCACCAGGCGCTCACCGGATACGGCAGCGCCGCTGCCGACCCCGTGCGCCGAGTGGCAGACAGAACAGGAGAATCCGTCATTGACATGGCGTGCGTGCTCGCTAAAGCTTCCGCTCAAGTTGAGCTTGTTCAGGTCGTGGCACTTGGCGCACAACGCGTAGGGGCTCACGCAGGGCTTGGTTGCGCAGGATGCATCTAGGCTCGGGTTGGGGAACAGGTTCTGAATCAGGCTGCCTGGTCCCGCCGCCGGCACCACTTGACTCATTTCGTACCGGCGCTCAAGGATGTGAGGATAGAAGGAACCATGCGGCCCACTTGGCCCCGTGCCGCCGGATTCACGGCTGTCATCGCTATTGTGGCAGTCGCTGCAGAGAATACGGTTGCCGATCGGACGCCCTTGGGTTCGGCCGTCCAGATTCTTGAGGCTGACCAGTAGGCTCGGCTGCGGCAGTCCACTGTTGCGATCATGCATTACGGGATGTGATGATCTAGCCGCTTGGCCAAACTGAGAAAGCACGTTCAGCGGATCACCCGAAGTCACTGCAAAGTTGGGCGCGTAACCAAATTGCAAAAGCACCGCCTTACCCGAGCTATTTCCATGACAACGCAAGCAGGTCTGGTACTGATATTGCGCTGGTTGCAGTACCGTAGTCCCGTCGTTCTCGCTGATGCCGCTGGCACCACTCTGTGATGGACGCAGCGTCGTCATCGAATAGGAATCGCTCGGTTTGCTGGAGTGAGGATTATGGCAATCGACGCAGGTTGCATGGCGATTGCTGTCCAGCAGCCCCTTCTCGCCGGTCTGATGCATGTTCCCGGCAGCCGGCAGCGGGTGGCCTGGCTTGTTGAATTCTGCCAAAATATTGGGAAGGACGGGCGATATGGTATCGCCTCCATCGTGGCACGTCACACAATTCCTGGTGTTCTGGTCAAGGCTAAGCGCATCATTAGCCTTGGATTGGATCAGCAGGGCCGCTCCTTTGGCGGCGCTGTGCGCCGTGTGGCATGAACTGCAACCGTTTCGTGCCACGGTAGGATATCTGCCAACGAGCGTGCCACGCCTCGTTTTCTGCGAGCCCATTGCGTGCGCGCTGGTCTTCCAGTCAGTCAACCCGTTCCCCAAGCTCTCCTTTTGTGACACACTCGTAGCGCTCACTGCATTGCCCGTAGTGCGCACCGCCCGGGCAAGCGAACGCGCCATTGTACTGCCACCGGGATTGACTTGATGGCAGGACAGGCATAGCGTCGACGAACTGTTATCAACTACTAAGAACATCTGGGTTGTGGAATCGATAAACTGATTGTGCGGTTCGTGGCAGCTAGTGCACTGCACATTCTGATTGATGAGCTTGACCGCCGGGTTCCCAGTACCAGTTCCAGAGATGACGCTGGAGAGCAAGTTCGGCGTACTCGGATCCAGCGGCAGTGTGAAATTAAAGGGATGCACGATCGAGAGATCGGTCTGGAAGACGTCGGGGGAATTCATCGCTCCCTTCATCGTGATGTTCCCATAAGGCGTAGTCTGGCCCGGCGCTACAGTTCCGTCATGGCAACTCAAACACTGATTGCTCACCGAGCCCAGCAGCGGCTGCTGCACTTGGTTCACCGTCCCCGAATAGAGCGTATAAGTGGTTACTGTCGAAAGCTTTTGGCTCCACAGCCCCGACGCTCCAGTCTTGCTGGAGTGCGGCGCGTGGCAGAAGAGGCACGCAGGCAGGTTGCCCGAGATCGGCGCCCCACCCTGCAGATTATGGCTGCCGAGGATATCGCTCTGCGCCGTCGCCGACGCGCAAAATATAATGCACAGCGCGGAAATGATCAGCAGCTGTTTCACTGGCGCTCTCCCCGGGGTGGATGCATGGCGTAATAACGAAAGACCTGTACGCGGCGATTATAGGAATCCACAACGAACACGCGATCACCCTTATCGATGAAGATCCCGGAAGGTAGCTGGAAGCTGCCCAATGCGGTGCCCAGGCCGCCGAACGAGTACAGCAACTGCCCCTCGCGATCGAAAACCTGCACGTTGTTAAGCATTCCATCCGGAATGTAATAGTGCCCCTCGGAGTCAACGGCGATTGCCTTGGGGCGAAAGAACTCCCCAATGCGATCTGGCTGCCGGCCAAAAGCCGCTCTAAACTCTCCCCCCGGCGCGATGCGCTGGACCCGGAAATTCATCGCATCCACTACCAGCAAATCACTTCCTTCGATTCGTAGCTCGGTGGGGTAGTTCAATTTCGAGTCGCCGCTGCCATTCTGCCCCATAGCACTCAGCACATTGCCCTCCATGTCGAGCAGAAAGACCTTATGGCGCACTGTATCGGTTACGTAAATACGGCCGGCTTTGCGATCCACGGCGATGCCGGTCGGCCGCTTGAAATAACCCTCCCCGCCTCGCAGACTGCCGATGGTACGCTCAAACTTGCCCTCTGGCGAAAAGACAAAGACTTTGCCTGTTTTCGAGTCGGTCACATAAATGGTGTCTTGCTCATCAACCGCGACGCACTGCGGCTCGAGCATCGGGTCATGTTCTTTCTCTCTGCGCTCGATAAACTTGTACTTGTGGTGCGCCACGTCAAAGATATGAACACCGGCCGCACCCGGATCGCTGACAATCGCCCTTCCGCGCGAGTCCACCGCAATGCTGTATGGACGAACCATCTCGTGCATTTCTGGCTCACCGGCAACTACGTCCAACACCTTGCCCCAGAAACCGGGTTTGCGGATTTCGCGCTCGGAGCTGAAGCTACTCTCGAAGCTCAGTTTGCGTCCTCCCTCCAGCAGCAAGTCTGGAGGTGCCGGCACTGGCTGAGGCTTGTTCTTGGCATGCGCAGGGATCAGGAGCGGGGCTATAAGGAACAGGATCGCGCAAGTAACCAGTCCAAGTCGGCCGTGCCGCGTATCCCGGATTAGAAGACCTTCAGCCATCGGTAAATTCCAAAACTGTACGACGTCGCCGGGATGAGCGGATTCCCGGATGTAGTAATCCCCTGCTCCACTCGATTGTATGACGCCGTGAAGTATAGCTTGCGGTATGGATAGCGCAGAAGCAGATATTCCACCGTGCTCTTATTGTCTATTGCGGGAGAACCGGTATTGAGGCTACTGCCATTTTCCTTGGAATAAGCGCCCACCAGACTCATATGGCGAATCAGTTCCAGGCTGCCCGAAATTCCATAGTTCTTCGAATCGAATGTGGTCGCATTTCCGCCGAGGAGGATCGTAGGCACCGTCGGCGTGATCAGCCCCGCAGAGGTGAGCAACGCATAGGAATGCGACTGCCCCATAAAGGCGCTCATGGATATTTTGCGGCGCGAAAGCCCCGCAGAGATTCGATCCGAATCATTTTCGCCTGGACTGCCGTTGAAAACGCTGCGGCCGCCGCCATAGTTCGCATACAAGTAGGTGTTGCCCACAATCTTACGGCTTAGGCCCACACCATAGTTCACTCCAGAGGTGGTTACAAAAGTCGCCAGCGTCTGCATATTTTGTGAGTATCCCAAAAATGCCGAAACGTCAAAGCGGTGGATCTTACGGGTGAAGTTTGCGTTGCTGTAGAACCCCATCCCGGAATTTCCGTTCTCGGTGGCGGCGTCGTTAAAGCCAAAAGTCAAGAAAAGTGAACCGAAGAGCGGCCGATTGTAGTAGTAATTGAGGTTGCCAAAGGCTGTCGTGGTGTCATATTCGACCCCCTGGTAGTACTGCTGCTGGTGTATTGCACCCCCAGTGATCACGAATCCGCGAGGCGCATTCCAGCCCACGCTGCCGCTAAATACGAAGTTGCGCAACGGCCCGCCGCTGTTCACAACGGGAACTCCATTGCTAATCTCCTGCTGAATCACTGTGCCCAGGAGATTGTCATCGTAGCTGAACTGCGTATTAACCGAGATATTTCTAATTAACCCAACGTTTAGACCTGCATTGACACTGTTCGACTTGTCATTTCCGCTCGATCCACTCGGCTCGGGACCGAAATTCTCGGAGTCATACGTATAGTCACTGTGGTTGTAGCCTACGCCAAAACCTCCCTTCAACAACTTCACGCTGTGGAAGGTAGAGAACTGAAGGGTCGAACCGCTCCCGCTATTGGTAGTGGCAGTTCCCGTCAGCAAAGCCGGGCTCTCCGAGGCAGAGCTTGAGTGAACGTAATTGAGGTTCAGGGGCCAGCCATCCAACTGGTACGACGAACTCACGTTGAAGCTATTGAAGTGATCCAGGTTATTGCCCGGAGTCCCGATAATGTTGGAGGTCGAAGTAGAATGGTTGTAGCCCAAGCTCACGTGCGGCAGACCGGGAATGAGTTCTGCCCACCCCACTCCAAAATTATCGGTATTCGTGTTGGTGACCAGAGCGGGAGAGCCAGGTAACGCATATTGTCCGGTGCCGTCCACGGTCTTCGCATAGTTGATCGAGCCAGGAAAGCTGCTGCCGGAAAAAAGATTGACGACGGAGCCAATCCCACTACTGGTGCCTATACTGACACTCTCGGTAGAGTCCTGCGTTCGCCCATAGTAAGGATGGAGATAAAAATTTAGAAAGTTCGGATTGAAGTAGTATCCGTTCAGATTGCCATCTCCGTTGATTTCAACGGAGTGATTGGAACTGAAGGCCTGGTTGGTGTAACCTCCCCCGTAACCGGCGCCCACGGTGCCCGAAAGGCTTATGTGGGTCATATCGCCGAGCTGAAGCTGAGCGGCCGCAGAGCCCGTCATGCCCAGCAACGTGACCGCAATAAGACACCTCCAAACTGACATGAGCAATACAGACTCCCGCACTTCTTTTTGCAATTCGGAGGCCAGATCCAGTTTCCCGCAAGGATATGAAATCAGGGCAGTAACATCCATACTTCTTCTGCCGGTGCGCGATTCCACACACGAACCGCAGGCAAATGCCCCACATCTGGAGGCAGATCACTAGATTTATCTGAAAATCCCAGAACGCGGTCGCGCAGCAGATGCGCGACCGCTCCCCATTAGAGCTCCTCGATCTTGGCTCCCTTGTGCAGCTTCTGGTTTAACTGGCTTCGGAATTGCTCGGTCCGCTCTTTGCGCAGATCGTCCTTCAGTTTGGCGTGCACTGAGGCCAACGGCTCCTTGCCGGCAGCTTTCCGCTCGATCAGGCGAAAGAACGTATAGTTGCCGTCCATCTCAATCATCGGACTGACGTCGCCAGCCTTCATCTTCGCTGCCGCTTGCACGATCGGCGGCGGCAACTTCGCGCACTCCACAAACTTGCGATCACCCAGCTTTACATGCCAGTCATCATCTGAGAACTTTTCTGCTACCAGCCCGAACTCCTTGTAATCCTTTGCCTTCTTCGCCTCGGCATAGGCCGTCTCCGCCTTCTTCTTCGCCTCTTGCTTCACATCCGGCCCAACCGTTGGGGGCGGCATGATCGAGACTGTCTGAAGATGCAGGCTGTCGCCGTAGGTGAAGGTTGCGATGTTCTTGTTGTAGCATGCGCGAATCTGCTCCTCGGTAGGCGTTGCCCTGGCGTACACGTCGGTCTTAAACAGCGCCTCGATCAACATCGAACGACGGATCTTTTGCCGTAACACCTCTCGGCTGCCCTTGCACTCCGCCCGCAAATAGGCGTTCAAACCCTCTTGTCCACCCAGTTGCTTGCGCAGCGTTCTCTCGGCGGCGGTAATGCGCTCCGGGGCAATGCTGATCTTGCGCCGCTCCGCCTCCTGGTACACCAGTTCCTCGAAGATCAGCATCTGCTTGGCGCCATTGCGGATCTCGCTCTCCAGCGACTTTGGGAATCCGTTGTGCTGTTCGGCATAAGGAAAAATAGCGTACATCTCATGGAGCAGGTCACGGTCGGTGAGCACGTTACCGTTGACGCGCAGGATTGGCTTGCCGTAGGCCTCCACCTTCACCAGCGCCATCGTCGGCCCCGCGGCGGGCGGCGCAGTCTTGATTGCGGGAGTGTGCGAGGCGACCTGCGCCAGCAATGCCGGCGCCATGAGGGCCAGCAACAGAGAGTGGAAAAGCGTGCGAAACTTCATGATTCCTCGTTTAAGCCTTTCAGGTTTCGAGTGCCCGTTTTCCAGTGGAGATGACGCTCACTCGAAGGCTGAAATGCCGGGCTGGAAAAAGGGGGGAGGGAAATTCCCCTCCCCCCAGGTCGTGCGGTTGCAATTAGAACGCGGTCGTGACGTTCATGATTCCCGAACCTTCGTTCGCACCACCCGCGCCAGTGAAGTGGCAGGAGCGGCAGAACTGGGTCGCCGAGCTGGCTTTCGTGCCGTCGTTGACGGTAGACAGGGAGCCCGGGTTGTAAGGAGCAACCAGGAAGAAGTAGGTCGGGTAGGTGCCCGAGACGCCGCCCCAGGTGCCGGTCGCCGAGTACATGGTGTGCGGGGTGTGGCAGGTGGTGCACATAACGAACGAAGAACCAACGCTCAGCGTGGCGGCGGTGCCCAGCGTGGCGCGGCCCTGGAAGAAGTTGCCATAGTTGCTGACGAACTGGTCATAGTTCGTGTTCACGCCGGGGGCGTACTTGAAGGAGCCGCTTGCGACGGTGAAGGCGTTGGCATTGGCGCCCAGGACGGCGGTGATGGTGGCATTGACGCCCACCGGGTGATCGTTCTGGTAGTTGCCGGTCGTGGTGCCGTCATTGCCGAGCAGGGTCGGAATGGAGTTCGGACCATACACGCCAGCAGGCAGCTTGCCGATCTTCTGCTCATAAAGCGTGTTGGTCATCATGCCGCCCTTGGCGACGTTGCCGTCGTGGCAGGAGAGGCAGAACATGATACCAGTGACTTCACCGCTGGTGTTCCCGGTTTCGGTGGCAGGCAGAACTTCAAGATATCCGCCGCCGCCAGTGTTGATGGAGTAGCCGAGCAGCGGGGTGGTGTCCTGGCCCCACAGAGCGGTGTTGCCCGAGGCAGCATCCATGAAAGCAGCCGCGCTGGAAGCAGCGTTTCCGCCGCCGCCCTTGCCGCCGCTGTGAGGAGCGTGGCAACCTGTGCAACCACGGCCGCCGTTCTGGTGAGCGCCCAACTTATCGATTCCGGTGATGCCGCCGTTGCCGCTGGTGTAGGTCGGGTTCTGCGCGACTGCCATGGCGGCGAAGAATGCCATGCAGAATACGAGAGTAAGAAGCTTCTTCATTGAGTAAAACCTCCTGATAATGGGTACTTCAATTGAAACAACTTGTATTACAACTTCCTGTTACACCTGGAACCCTTGGGTCCCCGTCATCTGGTCGCCCAAGGGCGGCCAAAACCTCTGGCAGTCTTGCGTGATAAAAACCGACTTCAGGATTCTTATTCACAACTGCTTGCGGCCATTCCTAGTGCAATTGCGTCGCCGTTGCTGGAGTGAGTTGCCGGATTGCTCGCACGTCTTACCTAAGTGACTGAACATGCGACACTTCTTCGTAAAGCCCGAAAGTCCAACGCGAGACTTCTGCGTGCATTGCCCGACTAGGTGGGGCATTCGGCTGCGGCATCTAGCACAGCTGGCCAGAAAAGGTGCGACATTCCGCTCACTCTCCGGCAGCGGAAGGAATCCTTAGAAGCAGTTCTGCTTCAAGCGGACCGAAAATAGGACGGAGCTGCCGCAGGGAATTGCCCGGGCGCGAGAGTTGACAGAGAGGTTGGGGCGTTGTCGTCCGGACGTCTAGCCAACTCGGTCGGCATTGGGGCCAACAGATTGAAAATGAGGAACTTGGCACAGAAGACATGGACATTGTCGTTGCAAAGCGGTGCGATCTCGTGAGCCGAGAGCAACTTGCAGCGCATGCAGGTGCGATGGAGACCACAGAATCCGGATGGGGACTCAGAAAATAGCGATGCTCGAGTTACCGCTTGAGCGCCATCTGCTAGCCACCTGGCGATTGCAGCGATGGTGTACTGGCGTGCTTTTGCTCAGCTTGGGTTCCCGTCTCTTGCTCCCCAAGGGCATCCAAGCCTTTTCTTATTTTGTAGCTTCCGGTTTTGCAGCTTCCGATGCGCTGGCCTTGTTGTCGGCCGCACCTTGAGCTGCCGTGCTGGCGGCTACCGGTTTAACGGCTCCCCCTTTTTCCTTGGCGTCTTGCTCCGACTTCTGACGATCCAGTTGTGCCTTCGCCTCAGCGTCGGTGAAATAACGGAACATCTGCACTCGGCCGGGGTATATCTCGGAGGTGAAGATCCGATTCTGGCGATCAACCGTCAGCCCGGCGACCGAAGAAAACTGCCCTGGCAGCCCGCCGTGGGTACCCATCCGCATCAGGAACTGCCCCTCGGGAGTAAAAATCTGGATCTTATCCTGCACCGCGTCTGCCACCCAGACGTGACCGTCGGAGTCGATCCCAATCCCCTTTGGGCGGGTAAAGCGTCCCGGGCCATCGCCATTCTTGCCAAAGGCGCGGATAAACTCTCCGTCCGCGTCAAATACCTCCACTCGATCATTCCAAGTGTCGGCAACGTAGAGGTTGCCGTCCTTGTCCACAGCCGCATTGGTGGGCATGCCGAAATTACCCGGCGAGGTCAGCCGATGCTTCTGGCCTGCAGTCCCAATCTTGCGGATCAGCTTGTGTGAATCAGCGTCGTACACCAGAACCTGATCCTGCGCGGTGTCCACAACGTAAAGCTGCCGGTTTTCCGTATCCAGCGCCAGCCCAGCGGGCTCAGCCATTCCCTCGTTGAAGCTGGTCACAAATTTATGCTTGGAATCGTAGATCAGTACGCGATGAAAGAGGCCGTCGGAGACAAACAGCGTGTCATCGTCGTCCATCGCCAAGCCAACGATCATCCCGAAACGAACCCCGACGCCGCTCTTGATCAGCTCGCAATCCTTGGTCTCCGTATTGAAGATGAAGATCGCACCCACCTTACTGTCGGCAACGTAGAGATTGCCCGCCTTATCAACGGCCATGCCGTAGGGATTGGAAAGGACGAAGACCAGCTTGTGCGTTTCGGTATCGACATCCGTCGCTTCGCCGCCGGCCATCCGCGCCATCCATGTGCCCTTCTTCTTTGTCTGCTGCTTGGGTACAATCTTCTCCAGAGGCTGCGACGAGAAGTAGTTCAGATATTTGAGCCGCGTGGGAGCCGGGGGATTGGGCCAGATAATCTTGGAATAGTCCAACTGATCGAGCGTTTTGAACCCGGATTCCTTCGTAGCCGCCGCAGCATCAGCGGCAGCATCCTTGCCCTTCTTCTTCTTCTCTCCGAGTGCCGAGGCTGGGGCAAGGGCGATGCACGCGGCCAGCGCCAGCGCGAGCAGATGCCGGATTCTATAGCTCTTCGGAGTTTGGACGATAGCAAACATCTCTACAGCTTCCCTTCTCTTCACTTCCACTTAGTTCACACTCTTATGGCAGGTGGCACAGAACTCAGTGTTATTTTCCTGATCTTTAACCAGCAGGCCCTCATGGCTCGATGAATGCGGCTGATGACAAGTGGCGCAGTTGACAGCCCTGATCACCTTGCCAGTCTCTGGATTCACAATGTCCTTAACCGGATGGTGCTCCACAGGATGGCCGATGCCGTACTTGATCGGAAGCGGATCTATCCTGCGGAAGTAATCCTCCGGCAGCTTGACCTTGCCGTTGAAAATTGAAACCAGGTGCTCGCTCTCCAACTTGACGGGCTGAGCGTCTGGACCGTGGCACTCCGTGCAGAGTGAATACACATTGGCAGCGCGCAGCAGATGCTCATTCTGGCTCCCGTGCGGCTCGTGACAGATGAAGCAACCCTGTACGAAAGCCGGTTGATGAACCACGGCCTTGTGCCCCTGCTCGGCTTGGTCGGTATGACAGCCGAGGCAAACGGAAACCGCGTTCGGCTTCTGGAAGCCTGGCGAGTTGCCGGCATGCGGGTCGTGGCAATCCGTGCAGTCGCCTGCCGCACCCGGGTGCTGTACTTTCGCCTTCTCAATCTCCTCGCCTTTATCTGAGTGGCAGGTAAGACACACTTCCTTGGAGCTGGCGGCCGTCAGTACAACCTTGCCATCCTTCGGCGCCTGGTGGCAGGAGTCGCACTGACCACCGGCGAAAGGCGAATGGGTGAACTTGTTCATCAACTTCTTGCTCGCCGATTGGTGCGGATCGTGGCAGGTCAGGCAGTCGGCGGTGCCGAAGGGCTGACCTTGATGTGCCTTCTGCAACCCGGCATCCTTGGGATCGTGACAATCGATGCACAGTGCCGGAGCGTCCTTGGTCAGATGGTAGTCAAACTCACGTTTGCCGCGCTCGCCAGTCTTGTGAGTCACATGGCAGGTATCGCAGCCCATGTCCAGCGCGGCGTGGCGACTGCCCTCTTTAGGAACATTGACCCCGATATCATGGCAGCCCAAGCAGAGATTACTGTCCTTGGAGTCGCCGCTGGTCGCTTTAACAAGCTGATTCTTATTGTCGCTCTGGTGTGGATCGTGGCATTTCACGCAGTCACGCACCGCGGGGGGATGAACCTTGCCCTTGATGTCGGCGGCCTTCTTGTCAGCGTGACACGTGATGCAGAGGGCAACAGAGGTGGTGTTGATCAGCTTGACACGAGTAGTGCTCTTATTCACTCGGATCTGGTGACAGCTGGTGCAGCCCATGGCGATTGCCGAATGAACCGCTTTGCCCTTCGTTCGGTCCTCGTGGCATTGGACACAGGTCGCGGGATCCTGCTTCGGTTCGAGGGGTACAGGATGAACTACAGCAAAGGAAGTTGCGCCCAGCATACCCACGATGATCATGACCTTGACAGACTTCAGCGCCCTCTGAACGACTACCTGCACGACTACCTCCGGCCTTGTCTAATGCAATTGCTTCGCCGTTGCTTCTGAAGTGATGCGAGTTTCTCGTAAGCATTTGAAACTGCAATAATTGTGCACTCATCCACGCCAGCATGGACAGGCCGTTTAAGGGAGAGTTGTGCGGCTTCTGACGCAGCCAATACAGCCACTTTGGTCAAATACCCCAATCTGGATCAATCTCCCGCGATCAGCGTTTACACACATCACCGATCAGTGTTGTCTCGCGATTACGCGAAATAAACCTAACACCGTCGTCCTGCGCTTAATTGTGCGATTGAGATTCCACGTCGCGAGCCTTCCGCTCCGCCTCCGCGGCCATTTCGGTTTTTCCTAGTCTTTCATAAAGTTGAGCAAGTCTGATCCAGCGACGCGCAATCTGCGGGTTCAGCCGTATCGCTTCGTTCTGGAGGTCCAGCGCCTGCGGCCAATGGCCGAGAAGCTGGTGGGCTTCCGAACGCCCCTCGGCAATTTGGGCATACAGTTCCGGGGCCAGGGACTCGCCACCATTGCGATACGGACTGCTCCGCTCCGCACTGGCGAATGCCGCTAAGGCCTGTTCGGGATGAGACTGTTCAATCTCTAACTGGGCCAAGTACATATACATATCAAGCGGCTGTGCAGAGCTGCTGGCGGCCCGCTTCAACGCCTGCACGGCCTCGGCGCCACGCCCCTCATACGCATAAAGTTGGCCAAGTGAGAACCAAGTGCCGCTACTTTCATCAAGTCTGAGAGCGGTCAGAAACTCCTGCTCCTCCGCTGAGAAGTCTTTCTGTCGCTGGAGCAGACCTGCCAACAGAAGGTGTACGTTCGGGTCCGAGGGAAAGAGCTGGCTGGCACGCCGCAGCGCGAATTCCGACCCCGCGTCGCGACCCAAATTAAGAAGCAGCGCCCCAGAGTTGAAATAAAAATCGTAAAGCCTTGAACGCGAAGAGTCAGACGGCGGTGTCAAAGGTTGCGTATCGCAATTGATTTCCAGCCGATCGATCCATGGCCGGTTCTGAGGAACGTTGCGCATAAAAACCAACGCAGTGTCGTCCATATATACCGGGCGCCAATACAAACTATGGCAGAAGGCCGCCGGGTTCAGCTTCTGCATACTCCGGAAGCCGGAGACGGCAACCATGAGCACATTCAGATTCCATTGCTCTGCGCTCGTCCGCCAGGTATCTGAATCAGGATCTGCCGCATAGAGCTTGTGCTGTTCCGCCACCAGGTCAGGGCGTAACCGATCGCTGCGTCCGTCCAGAAAGTCCGGATAGCGCGGACCAAGGCGCCATGCTTCGTAGCCACCGAGCGCGTACTCCTCAAAGATATTCCCAGGCAGGCCTTCGCGCTCTATGAAGGCAGCGGCGCGCTCCGGGAACCACGAAGACTCTCCCGCCCCAAATCGCCAATCCGAGTTGAAGGCCACGTACGTGCGACTGGTTGCGTAATCGACGATGTGCAGGATCGCAACTCCGCAAAGCAGCACCACCAACAGAGTCGCCATGGCCTCTGGACCCCGCAGAAATGGCCGTTCAGCCGAGGATGAAGTTTCGTCCGGGGAACCACTGATACCGAATAGTGCGCCGAGTAATGTGCCGCCGACCGTCACGATCACGATGGCGAACAGCGCCATGTAGCGCGCATGCGCCAGCCCGGCGTAAAGAGCCACTGCCACCAAAACCGCTGCGCCAAACTGCTTGCGCCAGATAGCTATAACGATCAGGCCAATCGCAATCAACAACAGCCAGGTGAATCCGTTTTCCAGATGGCGCACATCCACAAGCTGTTTCAGGAGGTGCATCGATACCGGAACTCCTTGGTATTCGCCGATAAAACTGGAGCTGTTGATCCTCCCGCTCGCGTCTGCGCCTACGCCTGACAGAGTACGCGCGACGCTATAAATTCCACTTCCCCAGGGATTCAGCAAGGTGACGGCCGCGGCTGCGGCCAGGAATGGCCACGCCTTTCGCAATCGCAGCAACACAGCTTTGCGTCTCCCCTGAAACGGCAGATCCGCTGCCTCCAGAAGCAGATAAGCAACAATCGCACCCAGGCCGGCAATGAATCCAGGGTGTAAATTCACCCACAGGAACATCATGACCGGAAGGAGCCAGAGCCGTGCGCGCAAACCGAGCCGGTAAAACCAGAGCTCACCCAGGAATAAGGCAAAAAATACGGTGCTGAACAAATCCGCGCGCGGGGCGCTCCGCGCCGCGATTGACTGCACGGCGAGCAATGCGAGCACGCCGCTTGCGAGATCCCCTCGACGTACAAGATATGCAACCACTGACACGCAGGCCAGCGCCGTCACCCAACTCAGCCCGCTGTATCCGAAGACAAGAAATATCAGGTAAAACAGCGCCCCTGCGAAGGGCGGATACTCCCAGGGCTTTCCGGCGGAGGTGAAAGAAAGAACGTCCGTGCTTGGGATTTGATGGTGCTGCACGACATAACGGCCGGTAGCGAGATGCCAGCCCATGTCAAAATCGGATACCGTGTGCAGCCCTGCGCAAAACGCGGTCGCCAGTACCAATAAAATGAAAACTGCCTTCAAAACTCGAAGGGCACTTCCGGCACCGGTTTGCGGGGATCGCGTCATAGTGTCCGATCGGGCTCTAGTGTCACAACTGAAGATAGCGTTGCGGACTATGGTATCAAGCGCTCAGTGCGAAGCCCCAATGTTTTCAGGCGAGAGCCCAAAAACCTTGGGGCTAAGTTCGTTTGGTGCAAAGGTGCTTTCCTATCTGTACTGTGGTTGCAATTAGAACGCGGTCTTACCATGACATGGCTTGCGCCACCTGAGGTTGCCGCTCACGTATAATCCCTTGCATGCGCCCCAGGTGGATGTTGGCTATTTTGTTGGGAATTGCCTTCCTGACCTTCGGCGTCAGCCTTCGCTTCCCCTTCATGGGGGATGACTTACCCCAGATCGTGCAGAACCCGCGAGTGCAGTCCTGGGGCTTTGTGCCTCAGTACTTCACTACCCATCTCTGGATGCAGATTCCGGGCGCGGCTCCGCGCTTCTACCGCCCGCTCTTCCTTCTCTTGCTGCGTTTGATCGATGCCGCCTTCGGCCTGTGGACTCCGGCCTGGCACTTGATGCTGGTGCTCTGCCACTTGGCGACTGCGGCAATGGTGTACTGGCTGGTGCGGCAGTGGAAGGACGAACGATTTGCGCTGCTCGCTACGGCGCTGTTCGCGCTGCATCCTGTGCATGCCGAGGTGGTTTCCTGGGTCTCGGCGATCTCGGAGCCCGCTCTGGCGATAGCACTGATCGGCTCCCTGATTTTCGCGAGACGCAATGGGGCGCTAAACCTTGCCGCGACGCTGGCCTTGTTCGTGGCAGGACTGCTACTGAAGGAGACCGCCGTTGTCTGGCCGGTGGTGATCTTCGTAGCGCTCTACGATGGGTTCGGCCGGAGTCTCCGCCGCACCGCACCCTTCCTCGGAGTCGCGGTTTCATATCTGTTGTTGCGAATTGCGGTCCTGGGCAGCGTAACCACTCCGCTGGTTCGCTCAGTGAAACCGGATGGCTCCTACATTCCCACTGCGCTGAGCCACTACTTCTTTCATCTGGTGTGGCCGATTGGTCTGAGCACTTATTGCGAACTGCACCCCAGTTGGCTCTATCTGCTCTGCGCGCTGCCGCTGCTGGCTGCTCTTGTGTGGATCGCCCTGCGCGGACAGTATGAGCGCACTGCGGTACTGATTTTGCTTGTGCCGCTGCTGCCTGCGCTCAATCTGGGCTCGCTGCAACTCAATGCCTTGGTGCAGGACCGTTACCTGTATCTCCCGAGCGTCGGCTTCGCCATGCTTGCGGCATTGCTGCTGGAGCATCTGCCCAAGCCGGCCCTTGCGCTGCTACTGACGCTGATGATCGCAGGCTGTGTGGAGGAAACCAGAACCTACAGCGACGGGGAGCACTTTTATGCCCGGGGCCTGCGGGCCGCCCCGCACAATCCCGAGGTGCGGGAGGGATTGGGCAGGATCTACGCCAATGAGGGCAAGTTCCAACAGGCGGTCGAGGTGCTGGAGCCAGTGCTGAAGGCCGCGAATACTCCCCCAGCCCTCTTGGAACCTTCCCTGATCACCCTGGCGTACAGTCACGAGCACCTAGGGCACATTCAGGCAGCGGTGGCCTACTACGCAGCTGCCAACAACGTTTCCCCGGACGCCGAGATCGAGCGGCACATCGCGTATTTGCAGTCGCAACTGAGCGGCGTTCGATAAGCGTGGCAGCGGCTTTGTACTCCGCTGCCAATATCGCTAACTAGCTCGGCATCCAAGGAAAAGCGCCCTACATGGCTGGTTTGTCGGTCTTTTGGCCGGGTTTGATGTTGGCGTGTTTCTTGGCCTGCGCCATGTACATTTTGACCTTGTCGGCCTGCTCGTAATTGGGGTTTTGCTTCAATAGCGTCTCCCAATCCGCAAGCGCCCCGTTCACGTCCATCTTCGCCTGCCATTTCACAATTCCCCGATTGAAGAGCGCGTTGCTGTTCTTCGGATCATCCTTCAGGGCGCGGTCAAACTCAGCGATGGCGTGATCAGGATCATTGGCATAGGACATGGCTGTTCCCATATCCGTGCGGACCGCCGAGTTCTTAGGGTCGATCGCCAGAGCCTTCTGGTAATACTCGATGGCCACAGGAAAGACCTGGGTATCGTAATAGATGTTGCCAATCTGAGCGAGCAGGGCCGGATCATTTGGCTTTGACTTGAGCTGTTCGAGGAGCGGAGCCGCCTGCTTATCTGCCATCGCCTTCATCTGCTCAGGAGACGGCATCTGCTGTTGTCCCTGGCCGGCGCCCATGCCAGCCGGAGGCATACCCTGTTGCTGGCCACCTGCCGCAGTCGCCGGTGCGGGAGCGTTGCTGCTACCCACTGATCCGCGCAGCAGATAACCTACCGCGCATCCTACCACGAGGCAGAGAACTGCCATGACATATGCCTGTGTGCTCGTCCAAACCTGAGAGCTCTTGCCCGCGTTTGTTTCCGTCATCATCTTCCGTCCTTGAGCTGATCTGACAGGCACGGCTCAATCGCCGCATGACGCCTGCCTTCACCAGAAAATATATCTTACTTGTTGAGCCATTCTAATTGTAATGCTGGTGAGCTATCAGCGCTGCTTACCGTGCAGCTTCTGTGTTCAATGCAGGCCGGTCTGTGACTTGAAAGACTTGAATGCGACGGTTTCCTGAGTCCATTACATACACCCGCTCTTTTGAGTCTGTACATACGCCTTTGGGTTCCTGGAACTCACCTGGTTTCTCGCCGAGCTCGCCGAATTGGAAGAGCAACTGTCCTTCGCGATTGAAAGCTTGAACCCAGTTCACGGCTGGGACGAAAATACGTCCATGAGAATCGAAAGCCATCCCCTGCGCTTCACTCGTTCCGGCGCCTCCCAAATGAAACTCCCGGCGAAACTTCCCGGCGAGATCCAGCACCTGAATCCGAAAATTTTGCCTGTCTAAAACGAATACTTCTTTCTCATAGAGAGCGACTTCCACGGGCTGCTTGAATTCAGCCGGGCCATCTCCGCCGCCGCGTTTACCTATTTGCGCAAGAACCCTGCCATTGGGGTCGAGAATAAGAACGTAGTTACGTGATGTATCGGCGAGATAAATATTCCCCGTCTCGCGATCAATGGCAATGGATCGAGGATCCTGAAACAGACCTTCGTCCTTATGATTTCCAATATATTTCTTGAACTTGCCATTGCCGTTATAAACGGCAATCCTCCCGCGCTTAAGGTCGGTTACGTAAATATTGTCGTCGGCGTCCACGGCGACCCCGTATGGAGCGCTCATCCTATCGCCTTTTGTCCCATCGATTCGCATGTATTTTCTATTTGCGAAATCGAGAACATGAACGGTCCGCGTTGTGGGTTCGGTGATCAAAACGCGGAAGCGTGAATCGACCGCAACCTTCCCGCCGCGAATGGGCGACGTGATGTCAACCGGCAAGCCATCACCCTTCCCCGCAACTATGTTCAGAACCTGGTCGCATACCGCGCTTCGTTCCTTGCTTACATTTCTTCCCGTATGGACGGTATCGCGCAAGTGCTGACAGGGAGTGCGGAATCCATTCACGTCTCCGTCGGAGCTGAACATGCTCACAAATCGGACGGGCGCGGCCTCACTCTTTTCGGCATCGTGGGTCTGTCCAAACGACATCCCCAGAAGAACCAGGGGCAGAACTAAGGCACTACACCTGCGTCGCGTGAACTTGAGATGAAAAGCTAGAGGGCGAGACAAGACAGGAACTCCCTCGTGTTTTAACAGCACTCCTGTGGCCACTCGAACTTTGCGCTGAAGCAGAGTTGAGCAACCGCCTCGCCCTGAGATAATTTCCCCAGCGCTGCGTAATATTGCCCCATGGGTTCAGATTTTTATTCGCTGCATGAACCAAATGATGATTAAGGTTGCTCGTGAGAACAGCCTCAGGCTGCGATGATCAGCAGCCTGAGGAGTACTCAACGCGGTGAATTCCTGAATCGCGTTAGTGCCTACGTTACTGACGTTGTCGTAGTAGAGACCAGAATCGGCCCCGTGTACGCACTTGATGCAATCGTTGGCGTCGAGCCATCCGTCGTGTAGTAAATCGTCACTCCGGGTGCTGTGTCCTGCAGTGTCACCGATACCGGCGCGTAAAAGGTCTGATACGGAGACGGCGTACTCGTCGGTGTCGATGCCGGCGGGAACGTGTAGCTCCCGGTCGCCACCGTGCTTAGACCAAGAGGGCCGGATCCAATGGCTTTGATTGTGGTGTTGGTCGGCACCGAAATCGGTCCCGTATACGGGGTTGACGAAGTCGTCGGCGTCGAGCCATTGATGGTGTAGTAAATGGCCGTTCCAGACGTAATGTCATTCGGCGTTACCGATTGCGGGGTGGTGTAGCTCCCGGCCGATGGCGAGAAGGTCGGCGGTGCCGTCTGAAAAGTGTAGCTTCCGCTTCCTACTGTGCTCGTCAAGTATCCCGGAACTGTGGCGATGGCCTTGATCGTGGTGTTCGCCGAAACCGCAATCGGGGCGGTGTACTGGGGCGATGAGAGGGTCGGCGTCGATCCGTCCAATGTGTAATTGATGATTGCGCCGCTCATCGCGTCCGACAGCGTCACAGATTGCGGTGTGTAGTACACCCCTGGGCTCGGCGTAAACATCGGATATGCCGTCATAGGATCTGTAGAGTGAATGGCATGGTTCCAGTCCTGGAAACGACACACTGCAGCATTTGCGAGAACAGATTTGGAGAGGGGACGTATGCCGGACGACGGCGGTGTTAAACCGTGCGGCTTTCCAACGTACCCCATGCGGGTCAACAATCGACAACGATCAGCGACTTATGCACGGCACGCACAAGATTCCTGGCGCAGCCGCTTCGGTGGCACCGCATAGCAGACCTGTTCCCAGCAATCTTCGGCATATCGACGCAGATACAGCGCATACTCCGGCGCCAGCAAGTGAATCAGATTCGGAATCTGCCACAGATGCCCAGTTCGGTGATAAAGACAGATCGCCAGAACCGGCAGTTCGTTCTTCAGCAACTCCGCTGCACCGGCAATGGCGTATGGTTCCCAGCCCTCAATGTCCATCTTGATATAGGTGGGCGTGGATTGCCACGGCAACGAGTCCAGCTTGCGCGATTCGATTGCGGTCCCTTCGCTCGCCAGGCTCACCTTGGAAGCGACGTCGTGCGTTTCGACGAAGTGTACGCGTTCGTCTTCGTTCCCCACCGCATAGGGCCATACCGTGACTTTCTCGCGAATCTCTGCGGGCAACTGTTTTACCGACGCGCGCAGCTTTTCCAGGCTCATGGCATCCGGTTCGAGCGCGTACACATGGCGGAAGTTCTGCCCACGTCGCACAAAGCTACGTATGCTGTCGCCGTCAAACGCCCCGCAATCGACGAGGACTTCCTCCTCGACCTCCGTTACCAGGTCATTCGGAAAGTAAAGCTCGCCCTGATTTTCCGGCAGAAGAAGATACTCCGGCCGCATCCAATAGCGCCATTCAATCTGGTCGCAGAGTTCCTGCCGCGATCGCTCGTCGGCCAGCAATGCAAAGCACTCGCGGACCTGATCCACCTCTTCCAGCAGGCGCTCGGGCACATCAATCCCTAAGTCAGGCGTGAACGTATCGGGATATTTCCAGAAGAGCAACGAGGCGGACAACACGCAGGCGCATCCCATCTTGCGCAACTGCTTCCGCGCCGAACTCCCGTTGTACACGGTGACGATGAAACATGCCGCCTGCCCAAACCGCTGTACCGCTTCGGCAGGGCTCAGGACCTCGATGCCATCCACGCTACTGCCCCAGCGTGCCGGGTTGTTATCGGAGAAGCAACAAGGCTCCACGCCGGCTTTGCGCAGACGGCTCAGGACCCACTGTCCGAATTGGCCGCTGCCAAACAGTACCAGTTGGTTCGCGCGCGGACCGGCCATCCGGTCGAACTGTCCCAGCCAGCGCTCCCTGCGCGCCTCCGGCGCTTCCGCAGCAATTTCGGCAAGAATGCGATAGAACCGTTCTGTGCTGTTTTCGTGATCGGTATTCAATGGCACCTCTGGTTACCTTTAGCGGAGACGATGCGGCGGGACCGCGTAACAGACCAGTTGCCAGCCATCTACGTCGTGAGGCCGCAAGAACAGTTTGTAATCCTTTACCAGCGAATGGATGAACAACGGAATACGCCAAAGATCATTTTGCCGGTGATAGACACAGATGGAAAGAATGGGCTTTTGCCTCCGAATAACGCCGCGCGCGCCCTCCAAAGCCTCTAACTCGAAACCTTCGATGTCCATTTTTATAAAGGTCGGCTTGCTCTCCCCGACCAAGTCGTCGATCGGAATGCAATTAACCACGAAGTCTCCATCCGCGGCGACGCAGGCACCTTCTGCGCCAGTGGCGTTGAAGCGAAGCTGACTGCGGCTTGCACCCACGGCTACATTGCACGCGTCGATCCTCCGGGCAATCTCCGGCTCCAGCGTGCCTGTCCACTCTTTCAGGACTCGGAAGTTTCCAGGATCAGCCTCGATGGCAAAAAATCGTTCAATCTCCCCAGTGCGCTGGAGCACCTGCTTTGCGGTGTCCCCATCGTAGGCGCCGCAATCGACAAAAACCTCACCCTGTTGAATGCTATAGATACTGTCCAGAAAATAGGATTCTTCAGCGACCGGCGGCCGCAGTGCTCCCAGGTCGCCAAGTGCGCGCCACTTCACGTGGTTCAGGTACTCCTGTCGCGAGTAGTCATCGGCCCAGAGTGCAGCCGCCGCGCGCACCTCGTCTGCCTGTTCGTAAACCTTATGCGGAAGATCCTGGCAGAAGTCCGGCAACAGTTCGCCGGCGAACTTCCAGCGCAGCTCAGACGACGACGTTACATGGCTGCAGCCCAGTCGGCTGAGTTGCTCCTGCGACTGCCGAAAGCTGTGTCCGAGCGACCAGATGGTCACCACAAACAACGATGAGCGACCGAACTTTTCGGCTGCTTCCGAGGGCGATAGAACGGAAAGTCCATCGATTCTTGAGCCCCAGCATGCCTGGTTGTTATCGGCAAAGGCGAGCGGTTCCGTGCCCACGCTGCGCAGGCAGCGCAATGCCTTCCTGCCCAGATTCCCTGCTCCAAAGAGGACAACTCTTTGGCCAACGCTCGCAAGCAGATTGTCAAAGGCAGATCGCTCACGGCAATACACCGAATCGAGATCTTCACTCAGCAGTTGATCGAGTTGTTCGGCGTATTCGTCCACTTGAAGCAGTCTCCCTTCGCCCCGGATCGTGCAAACCACTGCTGAGCCGCCGCAGTCACAGGCGAGTCGACTAATGTATCGGCAGAGAGCCGTATTATAATTCGCCACATGCCCAGTCCCGCAATCGTCATTCCAGATTCTGTCCTGGAATCGGCGGAAAAATCGATCGGTGCTTTTTTTGAGAACATCTCGAAGACGCCGCCCAGGGCGGCGGCCATCGATCACCTCAACATTGACAAGTCATTCAAGCGGGCGCGGGTGCTTGAGCGCTACACGCCATTGAGCAACAAAAAGCTTCTGGAGATCGGCTCCGGCTTCGGAAACAACCTTGCCGTGTGGATCAAATCCTACAACGTGGACGGATACGGCACGGAACCCGATGGCGAGGGCTTCGGCAATTCGTTCTCTGCCTCGCATGAGCTATTCGCAGCCAATGGCATCGATCCTGAGCGCATTATCGGTGTGAAAGGCGAAACATTGCCGTTCGCAGACGCGTCCTTTGAAATCGTGTACTCGTCCAACGTGCTTGAACACACGGAAGATCCGCGGAAGGTCCTGGAAGAATCCGTGCGGGTGCTGCGTCCGGGAGGTGTTCTGCATTTTGAGATGCCGAATTTTCTCTCCTACTACGAAGGCCACTACCTGGTCCCACAGCCTCCGATCTTGTGGGGATCCATGCTGGCGCAATGGGTGCGTCTGCTTGGGCGCGATCCGTCTTTTGCGCGGACGATGCGAACCGAGATCAATCCTGTGTGGTGCAGGAGGACGGTAAAAAAAGTGAGCAGGAAATACCCTGTCAAGCTGCTTTCGCTTGGCGATGAAATTTTTCTCGATCGTCTCGCGCAGCCTTTTCAGTTTGAAATGGAGCGCACGGCGAGCAAGCTTCAAAACATCATTCAAATCATGCAGCGCCTCAATGTCGGCAATTGGATTGGACACACGATTGTCGCCGCTCAGGGGTATTACCCCATCTACCTGACGCTTCGCCGTGAGCCGGCTTAGCCCGTTTTAACTCGCTCACCCCGATAAACATTAGTCCTTCAGGGGCCTGACAATCATGTTCTTCCGGAATTCGTCGCGATCGAGAAAAGGCCAAAGGTCTTCCAATGGCTTCGAGGCGAATGAGCCATTCGGAAGCTGCACGGAGGTGACGCGGGGCGCCCGTGCCTCTTCTGGAATCACCTTCACGTCGCAGACCACAGGCCCGGGCATCTCAAGCACCCTCTTCACCTGTTCCAACAGGTCCGTTTGATCTTCAATGCATGCGGTGCTTAGACCGTAGGCGCGCGCTACGGCACAGAGATCCGGCAGGTTCAATCCTGTTTTCGAGTCACAGCCGATATTGGCCCCGCCAAAGAAGCTATTTTGAGAGCCGCGGATCGCTGCATATCCATCATTGTTCAGTACAAAAAACTTGAGCGGAAGCTGATGATGAGCCACTGTCGCAAGCTCCTGAATGTTCATCTGGAAGCCGCCATCGCCATCGACACAGATCGTACGACTGCGCCCAGTTGCCAGGCTTACGCCGATGCTGGCCGCGATACCGTAGCCCATGGCGCCAAGCCCGGCAGTGTGAAAGACCCTTTGCCCTGTCTTGGAAGGAAACGCGAAGAGAAATATTTCGATTCCAACGCCCGAACTTCCGGAGACAATCCGATCATCCGGCTCAGCCAACTGCGCAATCACCTCTGCCAGGTGATAAACACTGACCGGGCCTTTTGCGCGATGCTCTTCCCCGATGAGCGGATAGTGGTTTTTCCAATCTTTGCAACGTGCCTTCCAATCGCAGCGGCGGCCCACTGCGAAGGATGCCTTCTGCGCCAGCATCTCCCGTATAAAACTACCAGCGTCCGCACAGATCGGCATCTGTACGACGTCGGAGAGCTTCGCCAACTCCGCAGCATCCACGTCCACCATTACTTTGTAAGCGCCGCGAGCAAGTTCCTGGCGGGCCCAGCCAGCCACGGGAACATCCATCCGGACACCGACAGTAAGGAGAAAATCAGAGTTCTGCATCGCGAAGTTCGCGCCCCGCGGCGCGAGCGTGCCCGGACGCCCCATGCACAACGGGTTCTCTTCCCCGAAGAGATCCGAAGCCAGCCAGGTTGCACCCGTGGGAGTGTCCATCAACGCCGCCAGTTCACGAAATTCCTGCTCGGCATGCGCCAACCGCACACCATTGCCTACCAGCAAGAAAGGCCGCTGCGAACTGTTGAAACGCTCAATGACGCATCGCACCTGCTCGCGTAGTTGCCCTGCATCCGCCGGCGAGTCTTCTTCCGCCCGGAAGCCGGCCAGCGTCTGCTCATCGATGCTGGAGGCCTGAATATCGAGCGGCAGATCAATCCAGACCGGCCCGGGTCTGCCGCTTAATGCGAGATGAACTGCTTTCTCCATGTGATAGCGGATCGAAGCAGGATCCGTCACGGTCACGGCATACTTCGTCAGCGGCTTCACCAGGGAGACGATATCGAGTTCCTGCGGCCCGCGCTGCCTGACCCCGAGCGGCGTACCATCCGCGGTATACATACGGTCGGCACGTTTTACCTGCCCGGAGAGAAAAAGGCACGGCGTCGAGTCCAGCCATGCGCCGGCCAATCCGGTGACCGCGTTGGTTCCACCAGGACCGGTAGTGACCATCGCGACACCAATCCGATTGGTCGCCTTTGAGTAGTTCTCAGCCGCAATAGCAGACGCTTGCTCATGATGGTTGCAAATGAAATCGAGACCTTTACAGCGCGCGAGTGAGTCATTGAGGTGCATGGCGCCGCCGCCAGTGACGACGAAAACATGCTTGACGCCAAGATCGGCAACGAACTGCACAACGTAATCAGAAAGCTTCATTGCTGCTCAGACTCCAATTGGTTCCGACGCTGAAGGTTCTGCAACTCATCAAATACCCGAGAAAGCTGCAGCAATGCTTCATAATATCGCATCTCTTTCGCCCAACTTTCCCGATGAGTCATGAGACTGACCGCTGTCCCGCTGCTGGCGTGGAAGTCCCGGGAATCTTTTCGGACACGGTTCCCCCAAGGTCGGATCCGCTGCATCTCCAAGTGAGCGGACGAACCGGAAGGAGTTCCAGGAAGCCGATCCAATAAAGGCCGATATATAATTGTCCGGCTTTCCGGACGACAGAAGAGATCCGCAGGATTCCGCCGGACAGAGTGGAATATCGCGCAATTCCGAGCGCTTAATCCCTCAATATCCTCCGCCATCGCTTCCTAGATGTTGCGATTCCACATGCTTCCGGGATGGAAACAAACTTGCAGGAATGTAAGGATTCTAGGCACTTTAGTGTAGGAATGCTGATTGTATCCGGGTCAGGGCCTCGCCGACTCGGCGGGGGTGCCAGCGGAGTAGATTTTACCAAGTTGCAGGACGGAGAGCGTATGTCGGAGGCAGTTCAGGGGAAACCGCAGCAAGTGCAGCTAGGGGCGAAGACGGTAGGAAACGGTCACCCCTGCTATGTGATCGCCGAGATTGGAATCAATCATAATGGCGACGTCGATTTGGCGAAGCGTTTGATCAGTGTTGCCGTGGCCGCTGGCTGCGACGCGGTGAAGTTTCAAAAGCGCACCGTGGAGATCGTATACACGGCCGAAGAGTTGGCCAAGCCACGCGAAAACCCCTTCGGCGCCACCAATGGCGACCTCAAACGCGCGCTCGAGTTTGACTACGAGGATTTTGTCGAAATCGATCAGTATTGCCGCGCCGTCAAGATTCCGTGGTTTGCCTCCTGCTGGGACGAGCCCTCGGTAGATTTGATCAACCGTTTCGATGTGCCGTGCTTCAAAGTCGCCTCGGCTTCACTCACCGATGACAACCTGCTTCGCCACACCCGCGCGACCGGCAAGCCGATCCTGCTCTCCACCGGTATGAGCACGATCGAGGAGATCGACCACGCGATTGAAGTGCTCGGCAAGGAAAACCTGGTTTTGCTGCACGCCTGCAGCACCTATCCTGCCTATTACGAAGAGCTGAACCTGCAAGCGATCCGTACCCTGGAAGAGCGCTATGGCATTCCGGTGGGCTACTCGGGCCATGAGTCCGGCCTTCCCTCTTCGGTCGCAGCAGTTGCGCTGGGCGCTTGCATCGTCGAGCGTCACATCACAACCGATCGCGCCATGTGGGGATCGGACCAGGCTGCCTCGCTCGAGCCAAACGGAATTACTAAGCTGGTAAGCTACATCCGGGTGGTCGAACGTTCGATGGGAGACGGCGTCAAGCGCGTACTGGAGCGCGAACAGCCGATCCTGAAGAAACTGCGCCGCGTCGGAGCCGGCAGTGACCATTAAACTGATCGCAATGGATGTGGATGGCGTACTCACCGACGGCTCATTCTGGTGGGGACCCAATGGGGAGGAGTGGAAGCGATTCCACTTCGCGGATATCATGGGGCTTTCGCGGGCGCGAAGAGCTGGGCTGAAGCTCGCGCTCATCTCCGGTGAAGACAGCCCGCTGATCGACCGGTTGGCGGCGAAGATGCAAATCGGCGATGTTGAAAAATCCTGCAAGGATAAAGCCCGGGCCTTGCGGAATCTGGCCGCCCTTCACAATCTTGCTCTGGAGGAAATCTGCTTCATGGGCGACGATGTGAACGATCTGCCCGCGCTCGCAATCGCAGGCCTGCCGGCCGCACCGGCCGACGCGCAGCCGGCGATACGCGAGAGATGCCGCTTCGTCTCCGCTGCCAAGGGAGGCAACGGCGCGGTGCGCGAACTGATAGAAATGCTTCTCTCCCAAGCCGACTCCTGCATGGTTGCGAACAAAGGATAGACTCCAGATGAGATTGTCCGATTTTCCTGAGTGCACCCGGTGACGAGCCATCAAGACGATAACTTCGATCGGGTGATTGCGTGAAGATACTGCTCACCGGAGGGTCGGGGTTCGTTGGACGGAATGTGGCGGAATATCTCGGCGGACGTTACTCCATCGTTGCCCCTTCTTCCGCCGAGTTGAACCTGCTCGACGAGCGCTGCGTGGGCGAGTATCTGCGCGCGGAACACTTTGATGTGATCGTGCACGCGGCGACTACGCGCTCCAACCGCCGCATGGGTGCCGCGGCGGACCTGCTCGACCGGAACTGCCGGATGTTTTTCAACCTGGCGCATTATCGGTCTTTGTTTGGCAAGATGCTGCACTTCGGCTCCGGCGCGGAGTACAGCCGCGCGGAGCTTCCGGCAAAGGTAAGTGAGAGTTACTTCGATGCGCGCATACCCGCTGACCCATATGGGTTTTCGAAGTACATCTGCGCCAAACATGCCGAGAGCACGGACAACATTTTCGTACTGCGGCTTTTCGGAGTCTTCGGCAAGTACGAAGCTTGGGATGTGCGCTTCATCTCCAACGCCTGCGCCCGCGTGGTAAAAGGACTGCCCATCGTGATCCGGCAGAATGTCAGCTTCGACTATCTTTATGTTTCCGAACTGGCGGAGTTACTCGCGTGGTTTCTGGAACACGAGCCGCGGCAGAAAGCGTATAACGTATGCCGGGGCGAGACTTACACCTTGCTGGAACTGGCTAAAATGGTAGCCGCGGCATCGGGCTGCAATCCGGATATCGTCGTCCGCAACAAGACGATGGCTCCGGAGTATAGTGCGGATAATACGCGCATGTTGAACGAGATTGGCGGCTACCGCTTTCGCGAGATGAGCGATTGCATTGGGGAGCTTTATCAGTGGTACAAGGCACACGCGGAGAGTATCGGCGTAGACCAATTGACGTTTGATGACTCGGAGTGAACCAGTGAAGACCATCAGCATCATTACGCCCTGTTATAACGAAGAGTTAAATGTGCGCGAAGTGTATGAACGAGTCCGCGCTGCCATCGCGTCGGTTGGCGACTACCGCTACGAGCACATCTTCATCGACAACGCCTCTACCGATAACACGCTGGGTGTGCTGAAGGTACTTGCCGCGATGGACAAAAACGTCAAGGTCATCCGCAATACCCGTAACTTCGGCCATATCCGGTCGCCAATGCACGCGTTCCATCAGGCCACAGGAGACGCGGTAATCGGTATTGTCGCCGACCTGCAGGACCCGCCCGAGATGATCGTCGATATGGTGAGGAATTGGGAGACAGGCACACCGGTGGTGATCTGCGTCAAGGTTGCCAGCGACGAGCACGGCCTGATGTTCTGGATTCGCAAGCGCTATTACCGGCTGGTAAACCGGCTTTCCGGGATCGAGACTTATGAGAACTTCACCGGCTTCGGTCTCTATGACCGGAGGGTGGCGGATATCATCAAGTCATTCGACGACCCATACCCTTACTTTCGCGGCATGATTGCCGAACTTGGTTTTCCGCGGGTGGAGTTACCCTACCACCAACCGAGGCGGACAGCGCGGAATCACCGCGAACAACTTCTACTCGCTGTACGATACGGCGATGCTGGGAATTACGAATCTTTCCAAGGTGCCACTACGCCTTGCGGTCTTCGCCGGATTTGGCGGCGCGATTCTTTCCGTACTTGTTTCCCTGGGATACCTTTTTTACAAGCTGTTCTTCTGGAGAAGCTTCTCGCTGGGCGTCGCTCCGATTCTGATTGGATTTTTCTTCCTGGCGTCGATCCACCTGCTATTCCTTGGCATGATTGGCGAGTACATCGGCGCGATCCATACCATGGTGCAGAAGCGCCCATTCGCGATCGAACAGGAGCGGATCAACTTTGAATTCGGCCCCGGCGAGCCGCTTAGAATCACTGAGGAGAAGAACGCTGGAAGAGCCTGATACATTGAAGATGCCGTTGCGATCCCGGCTCGAACTGCTAACGAAGCATGTGCCGCCCGGCCAGCTCGGGCGTTATCTGCTGACAGGAGCCTGGAACACTCTATTCGGCTATGGAACATTTGTTTTGTTCACCGCGCTGCTCGCTCCGCTGGGACGGCAAAGTTATATATTCGCGGTGATTCCGTCAACGTTGCTCAACGTCACGGTTGCTTTTCTGGGTTACAAATGGTTCGTCTTCAAGACCAAAGGAAACTACTTACGCGAGTGGTGCAGGTGCGTTGCCGTCTATAGCAGCAGCATTGTATTGAGCATGGCATTGTTGCCTATCTTCGTGTTCATCATCCGCCACCGCTTCGGCTATGAGACGCAGGCACCCTACATTGCCGGAGCCGTGCTGGGAGTTATTACTGTGTTATTCAGCTTCTTCGGACATAAACACATTTCTTTCCGCCAGTCATAACTTAGGCACGCCGCACGGATGCATCACTTACATCCGCTAACTGCCACAGATGCAGGGCATGTCAGTCCCACTGCCGTCAGTCTCTACCCGAACAACTCGCTCTCGATGATTTCACAGAGAATGTGGCCAGTGAGGATGTGCATTTCCTGGATGCGCGGAGTGCAGTCGGAGGGGACGCAGATGGGATATTGTGCCAGAGCCGCCAGTTTTCCCGCGCGTCCGCTAAGTCCGATGGTAACCATCTGCTTGGTATGAGCAACTTCGATAGCACGGAGTACGTTGGCTGAGTTACCGCTGGTACTTATGCCGAACGCAATGTCCCCGGTCGTACCAAGGCCGGAAAGCGGGCGGGCAAAGACTTCATCGTACCCATAGTCATTGCCGATGGCGGTGACCCCGGAACTATTGGTACTTAGCGCAAGGCCGGGCAGGCTACGGCGTTCGAGAAGAAAGCGTCCGGTAAGTTCGGCGGCAAGATGCTGTGCGTCGGCGGCGCTGCCGCCATTGCCGAAGAACAATACTTTGTGGCCGGCACGCAAAGCTTGAGCCATGGCCGCAGCCGCCCCCGAAACCGCCGCAAGGTAAGTGTCATCTTGGAGAAGCGAAGCCGCTAATTTGATGTGATCGGTGACGCGGTCAGTGATAAGAGATCGACGCGAGGACGACATGAAAGCTCCAGAGAACCTTCGCTGAGTCTAAATTACCATTCCTCGCAGGTGAAGAGGCGGGCGCGGAATTCCGGCCGGAGATGCTGTTCTCCACCACGGCAAAGGAATTCCGCCACTTCCTAATACGCCCAAAACGGCCCTGCGGGAACGCTGCTACCGCTCGCTGGAGTACTCGGCGGATTCACCCCCCAAATCGCCGTATACACATTCCTGCCATAGAAGAAGGGCAGTCCCCAGTCGAAATACCCATCAGATGTCTGCGATCCCGACATGTTGGGACCGGCCAGATCGCTGAAGGCGAAGTCGCCCCCCGTCGTGTTGTCGTTACTCACGTTGAACTGAGTCCCACGGCTGGCGCCGTTGCTCGCCTCATTGGTCGCCGTAAGAGTCTCGGTCGAACTAGGGCAGTAAAAATCGCCGCAGGACGGTATCCCAGAGGTAGGTTGGTCCAGGAAGAACATAGCGTTTGAGCCGCTGTCGATGAAGCTACCAATGGAACTGGTCGAATTAGGGTATTTGACCCCATTGAACACGGTTGTAAATCCCATCCATGCCGGATCGTTGAAGTTGGGATCAAGCGGCAAGATGACCCCGCTGCTAAGCCCGTTGTTTGCTTGTGTACCGATGCCGAAAACAAGCGAACCGGCGGCGGTTGCTTGTCCACCAACGGGAACTGCCGGCAACTCGAGGATCACGCCGTTATTGTCAGCAAACAGCGACACCGGGTTGCGAACCTGCTCCGCAGCGGTCGCTAAGGATGCGCTACAGCTCGAACCCGAACAAGTGAAGTACGTTCCTTGAGGCGGAGCGCTGCTGGAGGCACAAGGGTTGCTTGCCCCAATCCCAAAGGTGTTTGAACCGACCCCGGTAGGCAACCCGAGAATGTCGCAGTCATACTGAAAGTTGCCCACGCCGAGCAGGCCGTTCGCGCCCAACATCGCAACCGTATCCTCCTCGCTTCCAGCCACCTGTGTACCGCTAACGGTCGTGACCGTCGAACAGTCGCTTGGTATCGAAGCCCCCGACGGGATCGAAGGGTCGCCCATCACATGGAGCGGCACCGAACTTGCCACCTCGCCGGTGTTGCTGGAGCCACCCATTTTCACGTCCGCCAATCTCACCGTGCCCCAGAAGAAGGTGTTATCCAGAAATTGGACGCATTCTGCAACCGGCGTAGTTGGGTTAACGTTTTGCAAATTGAGCGCCGAGAGCAGCGATGCTGGAATTCTCAAGCCGGTCGAGCCCGTATCAACCAAGACGTGATCGATCGTCACGCAATTCGAAGTCCCTGGAGCGCAAACGGCTACCGTGGTATACGCTGAGTTTACAATGGCATTCGAGGAAGGGGGGCCGGCATCCACGACCAGCGGTGCTACGTTATTGGCGGTCGCCGCAATCGCGTTCCCACCTCCAATGGATGTACCGCTGCTGCTGCTCTTACTGCTACTTCCTCCGCAGCCCACGATAAGCAACAACGCTGAAATCGAAATTACAAATACGATTCTCCGCATCTTTCCCCCTTACCGTATTTCCTGGGCTTCAACACCCTGCGGCAGCAATCCCGGAACGAAAGCCTGCCCGGCGTAGGCACGCGTGTGTCCTCCCGAATGCATCACCAGATCCGGTTGAGCCACCGTCAGCGGCGCATTGCGCCCGCGCCCGGGTTGGGCTTGTCTGGCTTCCTGAGCGGCTTGCGCAAACTTCCCATAGTAGTTACCCAGAAGTTGCTGGAAGTTCGGAAGAAACGGCCCACGCCACGCCACGCCGAACACCGTTCCACTCGGCGAGACATACTCCCGCACGACCGTACCGTACGGCGTCGTGATCTCATGCACCGAATATTTTGCGCTGCTCTGGACTGCGCGCTGGGCCTTCATCTGCTTCTGGTCGCTCTCAACCGAGGCCTCATTCCCACCCAATACCGCGAATGCACGAGAGGGCAGGAACGATGACGCGAAGAAAAGTGCTGTCAGCAGAAGCACGTTTCCGGCGGCCTGTCTTCGGCTCCAAATCCTATCTTCCATAAATCTCACCTCTGCTTGGAAATCCATCTAAGTTCCCGGCTAAGTCCCTGCAGGATGGCGGCTGAACGCTCCATTGGGACTCGACATTCCACACTTAACAAATCAGAGCAGACGCCAGCGCCAATCCCTTAACTCTGAAAGAGTACCAATCATTCTGCTTGAGGCGGCATTGAATCCGTCCCCCGGCAAAATTGCGATTTTAGAAGAACCAGTTTTGGCACAGATATAAATGTGAGGTGAACGTCCAGTCGTGGCGGAAACGAAATCAAAGCATGTCTGCGACAGTGGCAGCTCGCATCCCTCATGCGGAAAGGTGTTTGCTTCCATGGACCAGCTTTGAATCAAGCTGCGGGGCTTTGTGCGGCACATTTCAGCCAACTCTCCATCTCCTCATGCTGCACCACTCCTGCTTGCTGCGTGACCGGGTGGCCACGGTAAAACACTACAAAATTTGGAATGCCGCGTACATTAAATCGAGAGGCCAACTGCGGATAGCGCTCCGTATCCACCTTGATGACGATTGCGCGTCCAGCCATATCCCGCGCTGTGCGCGCAACCTCCGGAGCTGCCATGTGGCAGGGACCGCACCACTCTGCCCAGAAATCCACCAGCACAGGTACGCGAGCCCATTTGATAATCTCGTTAAAGAGTTCAGCATCCGCTTCGATCGGCTCGTCAACCGGCCCCAGCGGAGACTTGCAATTTCCGCATCGCCCTGCGTCTGCGAGGTGCTCTGCAGGGATACGGTTTTGGCGGCCGCACACTTTGCAGGTTCGAAGCACCCGCATAAACACCTCCAATCAGAACTCATCTCTGAATTCGCGGAGAACTCTGTCTTGTCACTTCTCCGAATATCTCGGATGCATCCAGAGCTTCCGTGGCTGTCAGCTGCGCCCCATGATTCTTACTGAAAAGATGTGCGGATGATCGATGAAATGGAAGAAGCGTGCTGAAACGATGACTCAACTTTCCTTCTGAGTATCGTTCCCGGCACGCGCGCCTTCACAGCTATCGCGATAAACCTGCGGCCAATCCGCTAGTTGCTCATCGGCGACAAATGGTTGACGATGGAGTTTACGCCGACCGCCTTCACGTAGAACTTTGCACCGCTCGGAACGCCGGACTGAGGTAGACTGGCCGAGGTTGCGGTATTGGCGATGTTATCGGCTACCAGCATCAAATCGCTCCCATCCGTAGTGGCATACACCGAAAAGTGATCGATTGTATTGATCGATGCCAGCGAACTGCTCATCACCATGCTCCAACTCAGCGTTGAGCCGTTGACCGTCGGCTGGCTCACGCTCATGCAGTTATCAATTCCCGTCTCGATCTCCGTGCCTTCCTCATAATCGTTCCAGGTAACCAGTTGCAGCGACTCCAACTGATTCGTCTGTGAATAGTAGTTACCGATCTCCTTGAAGGTATTGAGCCAGGTGCTGCCGCAGTTCTGATTGATAATGCGGTTCATCGTCCAGGCAGCCATCGTGTCGTTAAAGCCCTTCTTGGTGGAAGCGAAGGTGTGCTCGGTCGAATGCGACAGCGCAGCGCTATAGAAACTATCGAGATAGCTCTGGCCCCAGTCGTTGGGATTGCCAAAACTGCCTACCCAGCTGAACGCGCCATCCGATGAGGCCTGTGTGAAACCCGAGTTATTTTCAAAAACGTAGATCGGGTTACCCGGAACCGATGCCTGCACCGTCGCCCAGTTCACCGCCAGAGTTTCTACTCCGAAGAAGGGATCGACCGGGCGGCCACCCTTGCGCATATAGGCCGACGAGGTTTGGTAATTCGTATAGATATAGTTAAGCGCCGACACCACCGAAGTGGTCGGGTCCCCTGAAACGCCACCGGCATCGAGCATCACCGCAACCTCAAAGCCCGGATGCTTCACCGCTTCCTGAAAGATCAACTTGGTCGCGTTGTTGAGGTTCGTATTATTCGGTCCATACCAGTCGATGACCATGCCATTGATTCCGCGCGAGATCATATCGTTGACCTGCAGAGCCACCTGCGCGGCGCTCCAAGAGGTGTAGCCAATATTTAGGTGCGAGCTATCGCCAAACCACGGCATCAGATGCGCATACACCTTGGCGGTCGTGCCCGCATACAACAGCTTATGAACATCCACCTTGCTGACATTGGTGGGCGCTATATTGCCATCCGTCCAACCGGCGAAACTCGACGCCGCGCTCGTATTGTTTCCAGTCTCGGCAGCGAATGTCGTGCTGGTTGGCGTGGCCGTTGGTGAGCTTGTTGCCGTTGGTAATGTTGCCGACGGATTTTGTGAGCTGGCGGACCCATTCGAACTCGACTGGCTAGCTTTAGTGCCACTGCCACAAGCGATACTGAAAGAGAGGGCTAACATGAGCGTGCCGAAGAGAAGCTTCTTCATCTGATTCCCACGTGACAAATTGGTCAGTCCAGCCAGCGAGCGGTGTGCTGACTTGCCAACTATGGGTGAGCGCGGAAGACAAATGAATGAGCTGAAGTCCCTAAGTAAGCTAAGTTTTTCCTGCTAGGCGACTCGCATTGGAACTAGAGTGTACTTGCGAGAACTAAGCGCATAAGGGACGAATGAGTGGGGAGAAAGCTCGGGAGTGGCCGCATCGAATGGGTGCGTTTTTAGCTTCCAATGGCGGGTGGCGGGTGCCCCACATCCGCCTTCTGTTGGCGAATGTGGGAACGACTGGCGGCCGCCAACGTTATAAAACTGAAGATGCTTTGCTTTTTATGAGAGAATCAAGAGAGGGCTATCCAGATACTGCTTTAGGTTTGAATTGGGTCCATTACGATAGCGGACCCATCCGGTCTCTTATATCGATGAAATGGCAGTTACAAGATTGCATTCCACATAAGGTTATCGACCGGTCGCGGGCGGGTTACAGGTTTCCCCGCACCGCTCAAATCACCGCGCAGTCTCAAGCTTTTCAACCGGCCATCAATGTTCTCGGTTACTTTTCAACCAGCCACAAGTAGCAGCTCTGCAAATCGCCCCGAGCTTGGCGCGAGCATTCCTGAAACAACGCCAGCTTGGAGGAGGGACTTTACGGACACGCCTCTCCGCTTCTTCTCACATTGAATACGACGGAGACCGCACGCGGCTTCCCGTGAGCGTCATAAAGCCGCGCCCGCAGCATGTGATGGCATCCCTGATCGCCTTCCCCGCCGAACTCCGCCTTGGCTTCAAACGTACCGTCCTGCCGCACAGGATACTTCCCAATCGGATACCAGCGATTCGAGAACACCTCTAGCCGCACGTACCAGCCATCTGCCGCGCCGTTCGCCTTTCCGCGAATCCCGCTGATTCTGCTTACCTTGCCTTCAGAGCCGGGAGCGATGATTTCCACCGAAGCGCCGCCAGATGCGATCGCCTGCGCCGGTGGACTGATGCGCTCATAGACCAGAATGCTGTGGCCGAGCGTCGGATCCGGCATCTGCAGCACTGGCGTGTAGCGAGCCATGTGCCCCCACAGTGCGTTCTCCATGGCCTTGGCTTCAGCTCCCATTCCGCCGTCCAGAATCACGTAGTCGAACCAGCCGTCCTCCACCGCGCTGCTGTAGGCCGAGACCCCGCCGCGTCCCTCATACCAGAATGCAAACGGATCGGTGATCTGCGATTGCGAGAGCAAAGGGTTGAAGTAGTAGCGCAGAACACTGTCATCGGTGAGAACGCGGGCATTGCTCGGCAGCCGCCCCTCAAAGTAGGAGAGCACAGGCTCAACATTTGGCCAAAAGATCGTCTGGTCATACGAGCTTGATTTGCCCGCCCACGCCGAGCCAACCGCCAGCATCAGCACCACCGAAATCGCGATCACCGCCTGCCGGAGCTGCGTCCCGCCCAATCGCTTTGCCAGGGCAATCAATGCATATACCGCGGCCGGTACGAGAAACACCAGCACATACAACGCGTGCTTCCAGAAATCGAAATCCGCTCGCGTCTTCCACTGAAAAGCCAGGCCCAGCGCGGCTCCCAGCCACATCAGCGACGTCGCCCTCCTGTGCCCGCCGACCGCAAACGCCAGCAGCGACAGCACGGCGATCACCCATAGATCGATTCGCTGCCAGACGTACACATTCCAAAGCTGCCAGCCGTGCGCACGCAACGAACCGTAATGCGCCCCATACAGCAGCAGATATCTCAGGTCGGGCCAGTAACGGACAAGGTAGAAAACCGACGCACCAGCCATCGGCAGGCAAAACGTAACAGCCGCGCGCCACCCTTTCCGCAACGCCATAATGAACAGGAAAGGAAAGTAGATCGCCACCACATATTTACAAAGGAAGGCACTGAACAAACAAGCGGCGGAGATGATCCAGTTTGGCAATCCGTCTTCCTGCCATGCGCGCACGAAGGCCCAGAGTCCAAACACAAAGAAGAAAAATGCGCCGGCGTCCCGCGTGGCGATCCGCGAAACCATCACAGCCGGTCCCAGCACCGCAAACACGGCTCCCGCGCCCAACCCAACTGCACCGCCATACAGGCGTCGCGAAAAACCATAGACCGCCATCACAGCGGCCGTACCCATCGCCGCCGCCATCTCCCGCACGGCAATGATGCCGCCAATGCGATCCGCCAGCGCCGAAAAAATCGGCCACAAATACCACCCGAAGCTCCAGCGCAACGGAGATTCCAGCGGCGCTTCGAAGTGCTTGTGAAGGAACATGCGCCCATAGACAACGTAGATGGATTCGTCGATGTACGCGGTCGTATAGCCAGGGTCCTGAGCGCGCAGCCACAGCGCGACGATTGCAATCAGCAGCAGCGCCAACACGCGCTCCGCAAAGAAAAAATCGCCGGTCTCCGCGCTCAGCGTGACCGGCTGTTCACTCACAAGCTCGCTTTCAGCAATGTTCACTGGCCTGCCTTCGCCTGAAAGTAGTGTCTCCAGCTAATGCCGGGCAGGTGACGGTGGAATGCGTTAAACACATTCAGATAATCGTACTGAATCCTTATCTCGTTGTTCGCCCCAGGACGCCACAGCAACCGGCTGCTGAAGGTGGACGCAAACTGCGCGTTGCCGAACGATGCCGTGCTGTCTTCCACGTTCTGCGCACCTGCCGTGCCTGTGGCCTCAACCTGCAGATGATCGTTAAACTTGTGCGACACCGTCAGCGCGCCGTAGTTCAGCAAAAAGCGCTGCGGGCTGAAATAATCTCCAAAGCGGTTGAACGCCGCCCCAGGCGCCTCAGCGTCATATTGAAAAGTCGAATAAGAGACCCCATAGGCAATGCGAATGTACGGCGTCCCGCCCAGCGATTTTCCGAAGTTGCCGTCCACTGCCTCGCGGCGGTTCGAGTCCAGATTGCGCCCCGTGTAGATGCCGTCGCTGTAGCCCAACGAGAAATCGTATCCATGCCTCGCGTTATCGTAGTGCGCAGCAATGTTCCCCAGGTTGGACGCGACCTGCCCGCTGAAGCCGTTGACCGATTGCATTCCGCGAAGCGAAAGCAGGCTGTCGTCCACAGAGGAGCGATCGAATCCCGTCTGAATCTGAAGCGACGGAAGCACCCGGTAACGAAGCTGTATTCCGCCCTCGATTTGCGGCGAGACGCCCGGATAGCTTTCTCCGCCTCCGCGTGTCGTAATCGCCAGCCGGTCGCTCACCTTCGAATCCAACTGAAACGCAAAGATATTCGAGTTGAAAGTATCGCCGGGAGCCGAGTAAAGAGTCGGCGCATACTGGAATGTCAGCCGATTGCTGAAGCCCATCGGCGCGGAAGCCGCGACGTTCAACCGGTCGTAATTGAGGTTGTTACCATTGCGCCGGAATACAACCCCAGCTTCGCTCCACCCGCCCAAGGCGCGCGATGCGCTATCGCGCAGATCACGGTACTCAGGCTCCTGAGGCAGACTTGCGATCATCAGCCTCGCTTCGCCGTAATGCTGCAATCCCATCTCGGCGCGAGCCATCTCGGCGGAGACCCGTGGATCGGCCGGCGCGTTGCGGTGCGCGCTCTCCAGCAACTCATGCGATTGCTCATATCTGCCGCGCCAATTCAAAATCTCGGCCTTGCCGCGCAACGCATCAACATTCTCAGGCTCGGCGGACAAAACAGTGTCATACATCTGCATGGCCGCCTCAGAGCTCCCCGTCCACGCAAGCAACTGTGCTTCGCTGGTCATATAGTGGGTATTCTTGGGGTCGGCAGCCAGCGCGCGATCGTACAAACTCAGCGCCAGCTTGCGTTGGCTGCGGTCGTAAATCAACGCATCCGCATACGAGGCCAGCAGCGCGCTGTTGTTTGGGTCGATCTCTACCGCCGCCTCGAACATCCTCACCGCTTCCGCACGCGTGCTTGTCTTCCAGCTCAGAATCTCCGCGAGCCGCTTCAAAGCAGGCACGTAGTTCGGCGACCTCGCGAGCACCGTCCGCAGCTCCGAAATCGCCTGCTCCCTCGTTTCGGATTTCCACGCCAGCACATCGGCGTACTCGGTGCAGGTCTGCGGATTCCGGGTGTCCAAGGAACACGCACGCGCCAGTGAATCCAGCGCCGCGGCGTGATCTCCTCCTTGCCAGCTAAGCCATCGTCCGAGCTGAGAGGCGCGCTGTGCGTTCTCCGGCTGTAAGGCGACAAGGTGCTTCAACGGCTTGATTGCCGCGCGCCATTCCCCGGCTGCTTCAAGGCTATCGACCAGTCCGGCGAGCGCCTCTGCGTTATCCGGCTCGGCGGAGGTCACGGTGCGAAACAACCGCGCCGCATTCGAGAAGTGTCCGCCTTCGAACTCGCGATGTGCCTGCTGCATCGACGAAGAGGACTGCCCCAAAGCGGAGAAGCTCGCGACAAAAAGAATGCAAACGATCGAGAGTGCTTTCATATCGGCCTATTCCTCCCGCTGGCTCATATAAGTAAGCTGCAGTGCATTCATCTCGCGCGGGGCTATCTGCCAGAACAAATGCTTCGATATCTCGTCCTGATCACGCGCATCAATCGCGGTGAAACGGATTCCGTTGGCGACACGCGTGACGTTCTTCACCTTGTAATTCGTGTGGCGCACCACTTCGCCTGACGCGTGTACAATCTGGCCCGGCAATCTGAGCTCGACGTGCACCTCAGTGCCGGGCAGAATGAATTTATCCGACGTGATCGACAGTCCATTGCGGTTCAGGTTGCAGGCGTACCCGGAGATCTCGACTCTATCGAGAGCCGCGTCGGAATAGCTCACAACCGCGGGCACGTCGAGCCGCGCCGGAAAGCGATACGTAGCGCGAAGCTCTTTTCGATGGGTCGCGCTCCAGACCACTCCGGCGAGCATAAACAGGTAAAATGCCGCCCAGAAGATGTTCACGGTCAACGCCCAGAACAAGAAGGTATCGTTTGTGTGCATCACGCGGACAACGCCCGCCACAATCGAAACCGTTACCAGCACACACAACAACAGAGGCAGCACTACATCGGAGACAGAGGCGGCGTCTGCCCGCGACTTCGGAGTTACTTTGAAGCCCGCCTTCTTGCGGAACAGGCCCCCGATGGAGCCCATCAGCACGTGCATCTTCAAAATGTTGAACTGCTCACTTCGGAGATAACTCCGGAACCCTCCCTGCAACAGCACGGACGCAAAGAGGTTCAGGAAAAAGTACGGAAAGAAATATTTGACAAAGAGCTCCGGCGTCGTGATCAGCGGAAAAACACCAGCCAGCAACGCCACAATCGGAGTCAGTAAATACAACAGCTTCTGATAGCTCATCCAGTAGAAATACATGGAAGCGAAATAACAGAGCCGTTGCCCGAAGCTGAGCCCTCGGCCAAGGACCGGATTCTCCACCCGCATGACCTGCATGCATCCGTACCCCCAGCGCTGCCACTGCGTAGCAAAGCCGATATAGGTCTGCGGCGCGAGCCCAAAAGCCAGTGTCTTGTTGTGGTACAGAACGATCTTCTTCTTCTTTTGCAACTTCAGACCGGTATGCATGTCCTCGGTGATGGTCTCGGTTGCAAAGCCGCCGATCTCCTCAATCGCCGAACGTCGCAGCATCGCCGGACTGCCGCAGTAGAAGGCCGCGTTGAAGCGGTCCTTGCCCGGCTGCAGGATGTTGAAGAACAGCTCCTGCTGCTGCCATCCCACCCGCGTCCGCGCGTTCACCTTGTGCTGGAACGAATCGTGGTTGTAGAAGTCTTGCGCGGTTTGCACCGCCGCAACCTTCTCGTTGCTGAAGAAGCCGATCACCTGCTCGATCAAATCAGGGGCAGGGACATGGTCGGCATCCAGCGTGACAATGAACTCGCCTGTCGTCTGTTGCAGCCCGTGGTTAAGATTCCCGGCCTTGGCGTGCGTTCGTTCGGTACGCGCGAAATAGCCGCAATCGAACTCTTCGGCAAGCTGCTTCACCTCAGGACGATTGCCATCGTCAAGCACATAGGTCTTATGCGGATACCGCATCGATACCGCGCACAGCACCGTCTCCCGCAGCAATTCCACCGGCTCGTTGTAAGTGGCGATGAACACATCCACAGTACGGCCGGGAATCGGACTTGGGGTGGCATGGCGTGTCGGCGCCCAGGTCGTGACATAGAACAGCAGAGCTTCCAGAAAATTCAGCGCCTCGGCCACGAGGAACGCATAGAAGAACCACCGCGCTGCGGGATTCATGGTCGTCGTGACCCGCCAGAAGAAGTACCGCGCCGTGAAGACCGCGGCGAGCACGATCGTCACTCTGGCAATACCCAGTTTGATCTGGCGCAGAGCCGAAATCCTTGATGCTGATTCGGATTTGCTTTCGGCCACGCCCTCTGGTTGCGAGACGGGCTGAGGAACGGGCGCGGGTGCGGCAGCGGCTCCGCTCGAGCCTGTTCCCGCCGTTACATGAGCTGTGGTTTCCGCGGCAGCGTTGCCTTCAGCTCTCCCGCCGCCATCTCCATCCTGCGGATGCTTGATATTCATAGGATTGTTCTGGACGTAATGACTATTGGAAAAGCAGGAACTCTGGCACCAAGGTAACATGGCCAGAGCTGAAATCCCAAGCGAAGAAACGCCGAGCAGACGATTTGTGTGATAAAGATGCGTCTCGAAAAAATATTCCAACGGCTGAGACGCAACAACTGGAGACAAAGGCACCCACTTCCCGCCACATTCTCCTGCGACGCAAAGCCGGTGCCTCTTATCTTCGCCTTAGTCCGCTGCGACCGTGCTTAAGTTTAGAATTTTAGCGCCAGCCCGGTCGAGAACCGCAGGTCATCCTCCCGTATGCTGTAGAAGCGGGTCTGCAGGTCATCGAGTTGCACCCGCCAGCTCACTCGCGGAATCAAGTGGTAATCTACGCCGCCTCCGATTGCGTCCGAAAAAGCAGTGTCGCTGCTTGAACCGAAAATAGGATTGGATTCATGCAGGTGTGACGCTCCGAACAGCACGTGGAAATACGGCCGGAACTTCCCAACTGGAGCCGACACCCGCGGTCCGCCCAGATAGTTCTGCACCCGCGTTGACACATTGCCATTAAACGGATCGAATAACGTGCCGTACTGTCCGCTCACATCGGCAACCAGCCCCAGGAACGGAAAGACCTTTCCTTCTAAAGACCCCTCCCACCCATTCAGAGTCCCCGTGTCAGTAAAGCCCGTGCTGCCATGAATGAGCGAGTATCCGACATAGACGTTCCCGGCCGTTGGAATCTGCGCAAAACTGCCGGCGCTCATCAGCAGCGCCGCGAATACGATTGCAATATATGTTCGCAAAGTACCCTCCTCGGAGCCTTGAACCCCACTCGCCGGGAGGAGTTGCGGCAATTTCCAAGGCGAATATTTTCAAGCATTCACCATTCGGTCACTCCCCCTGCCGAAACCATTTACCATTCTCGTAATCATCGATTCCTCCTGCTCTCACGCCTCAATGCTGTTGCGCTCGAACGCCCTCTCCTGCCCAGATGGTAAAATGGACCAATAACCTCAGCGCAGCCTCGCAATTCGTGCGGGCGTTTGGACTTCGAAAGCAAAGCATGGACCGCACTTCGATTCGGAATTTCGCCATCATCGCGCACATCGACCACGGCAAGACCACGCTCTCCGACCGTATGCTGGAGATTACCGGATCGCTCAGCCCCCGTGAAATGGCTGGTCAGGAGCAGGTGCTCGACGCCATGGAACTTGAGCGCGAGCGCGGCATCACCATCAAGGCTCACGCCGTCCGCATGATGTACCGGGCCAACGATGGCCAGACCTATCAGCTCAATCTCATCGACACACCCGGCCACGTTGACTTCTCCTACGAAGTTTCCCGTTCGCTCGCCTCCTGCGAAGGCGCGCTGCTGGTCGTTGACGCCACACAGGGCGTCGAGGCGCAAACTCTCGCCAACAGCTACATCGCCATCAACCACGGCCTCGAGATCATTCCCGTCATCAACAAGATTGATCTTCCCAGCTCTGACGTCGAACGCACCAAAGAAATGATCGAGAGCGCCGTTGGCCTCGACGCCTCCTCTGCCCTGCCCATCAGCGCCAAAACCGGCGCCGGCGTTATCGAAGTTCTTGAGCAGATCGTGCATCGCGTTCCTCCCCCCAAGGGCAGCATCGATGCGCCGCTGCAAGCACTCATCTTTGACTCCTGGTTTGACAGCTACCGCGGCGTCGGCGTGCTTGCCCGCGTCGTCAATGGCCGTCTTTACAAGGGTCAAAAGATCAAGCTGATGGCCAAAGGAACTACCTTCCTCGTCGATTCCATGGGAGTCCTGACGCCAAAAGCTGAGGAGATCGGCGAACTCACCGCCGGCGAGGTCGGGTTCTTCTTCGCAACCATGAAGACCGTAGGCGACGTCAAGATCGGCGACACCATCACCGATGCCGACAAGCCCGCCATCGAGGCCATGCCCGGCTTTGAAGACATCAAGCCCATGGTCTTCGCCGGCCTCTACACGGTGGATTCGCATGAGCATGGATTGCTGCGCGACGCGCTGGAAAAGCTGCGTCTCAATGATGCATCCTTCTTCTTCGAGCCCGAGAGCTCAACCGCGCTCGGCTTCGGATTCCGTTGCGGCTTCCTCGGCCTGCTCCACATGGAGATCATCCAGGAGCGCCTTGAGCGCGAGTACAATCTCGATCTCATCATCACCGCACCCAGCGTGCGTTACTTCGTCACGCTCACCAATGGCGAAGTCCTCGAAGTCGATAACCCTTCACGCTGGCCCGATCCAACGCTGATTGAAAAGATCAAAGAGCCGATCATCACCGCCACCATTCTGACGGCCGAAGAATATGTCGGTGGAATTCTGAAGCTCGTCGAAGAGAAGCGCGGCAAGCAGAAGAATTTCGAGTACGTCGGCTCCAGCCGCGTCATGCTCACCTACGAGCTTCCCCTCAACGAAATCGTTCTCGATTTCTACGACCGCCTCAAGACGGTCTCGCGCGGCTATGCCTCGCTCGACTATCACCTCTCCGGATGGTGGGAGTCGCCCATGGTTAAGTTGGACATTCTGGTTGCAGGCGATCCAGTCGATGCGCTGTCCATCATCGTGCACCGCGACTATGCCTACGAGCGCGGCAAGGCGCTGGTGTCCAAGATGCGCGAGCTCATCCCAAGGCAGCAGTTCGAAGTTGCAATCCAGGCCGCGATCGGAGCCAAGATCGTGGCGCGCGAAACCGTAGCCGCACTTCGCAAGAACGTCATCGCCAAATGCTACGGCGGAGACATCTCGCGTAAGCGGAAGTTGCTCGAGAAGCAGAAAGAGGGCAAGCGACGCATGAAGCGAATCGGAAAAGTAGACATTCCGCAGGAAGCCTTCCTCGCCGTCCTGCGCGTCTCGAGCGATGAAAGCTGATCGCGGAAGTATAGAGACTTAGAGCAGTTCCCTAGTTGCAGTATCCCGATGCTCTCGCCTTTAAGTTGTCATTCCGAGCGCAGCGAGGAATCCCCGCGCCGCCCAAATCTGCAATGCCGCTCCAGAGTCTCTTCTGCCTCGAACTGCCTTTGACGGTGTACACCTTAGCCGCGCGAGCTATGCCGGCCCCGATTCTGCGATCTCGTCCAGCACCTCGGCTTCGACCTGCGGGTTCGCTTCGCCATCTGCGGTGGCAATCAATTCCTTCGGCACCAGCAGGATCAGCGGCAGAATGAGTGCGTACACGATCGTCGTCGCGATCACGCAGTACAGGAATCCATGCGCCGGGCTGCTGTTATAGATCTTTGAGCCCAGCAGATCGCCGCCGCGCGCCGAGAGCGCGAACACGCCATCAACCAGCATCATCAAGGTTCCCTGGAGGCCCGGCGGACAGGATCTCATCGCGAGATCGAAGTAGGATGCCGTAGCGACGCCACCCATCAAGCCTATCGGCACCGCCAAGGCAAGCGCGAGATTCCCCGAGTGGATAAATGCCAGCGGAATCATCTGCGGCACCGCAATGATCGTTCCCCACCATAGCAGTTTGTTCAGCGGCACTTTCTTGCAGAGAAAACCATAGAGCAGGAATGTCGGGATAAACGAAGCGGCAAAGATTCCGTTGTAATACGAATACACCGCATCGGACGCATGGAGCCGATCCGTCAGATAGAACTGCAGCGGAGTTGCCGCACCCGGCGCAAAGTTCCACAGAAAGCAGATCAGGATCGCCGGATAAATGGCCCGATGCTTCACCAGCCGTCTGACATTGCCGGCAAAATCCGCGGCAGCAGCTTGCGGCTTCTCATAGGTGTGGCTGAAAACAGAACGCGGCTTCCAGAGCCCGAAGACAGCGATCAAACAAGTGAGTCCCGCTACCAGATAGAAAGCCTCGTTCGGCTGCAGATGTTCGGATATGTACCCGGAGGCGACCGCTCCTGCAATCACCGGGATGGAGCTGACGAGATTCCACAGCGCACTCAGGCGCCCGGACATGAGCTCCTCTTGGCCCACCAGGGCCATCAAACCTTGATAGGCCGCAGCGATGAACCGGGACGACACCATCGCCAGAAGCATCCCGATAAGCAGCCCCCGGTAAGACAGCCGGGAAGTCGCCATCCAGAGGAATGCAACCGCGGTTGCCGGAGCAAAAATCAAGAAGTAGCCGCGGTCCCGCAGCCCGAATGGGTTCCACTGATCTCGCACCAGGCCGAAGGCAAATGCAAAGTACACTGGAATGCCCGTAAGCATCCGGAACAGGGAGATCTGCGTCGCCGTCGCATGCAGCTGGTTTTTCAGCATGTACGACGTCTGTATATCGATGAGGTAACCGGCAGGCGTTGCCAGATACAGAAACAGGGTCAGCCAACCGAAGTAGAGGAAATTTTGGCTGGTGTCATTGGAATGATTGCGACGAATCTCGGTCGGCATGTCCAATTTTAGCAGCACACCTAAATGGTGAGTTAGGTTGTTGCCTCACTGACGTGCCTGCTGTAAATTCACCGTCGGGGTAAGTCGCGCAGAGGAGTTCCCGATGCAGTACGGACACGGCACAAGACCGTGCTGCAATGCTTCAGCCGTCGAGAGCAGCTTGGAATCGCGGTGTGCATAAGGACACGAACCTGTGTGATACAAATTGCTACCGGGTGAAGTCAGCACCTGTGCCGGTAAGCGGGTTGCCGGCGCGGGGTTCGCGTGCTGGTCGATAAGCGGCTTCGCGGAAGGCAAGACAAGCGCGCCGACGATCAACAGCAGTACCAGCATTCCAATCCCAAGATAGAAACCTGACGAAACTGTCATCCTCCCTCGACAATTCCACAACTCCTGTCTCGATTTCGAAGCTCGTTTCCATCTCCGATATGCCGGAATCTGAGCTGTGGCTCTCTGTTCACGATTCATGATTCGCCTCGCTTGCCTGCCCTGGACTCCTCGCGTACTCCGGCTTGAAGTTCCATCCCGTCAGCATGGATTGAAAATTGTTCCAGCCATGCACCACAACCATCACGAGATGCCCAGGCACAAAGGCGGCAAAGCCGACGAGCGACAGGACTTCAGCCAGACGCGTTCCACCGAAATTGCCGACGACATCCCAGCCTTCCACACACACATGCCTGGTGTTCTGCTCATGCTTTGGGAGCCTCTGAAGATCGGCTAATCTGTAATCGCCAGGACGTTGCACCAGACCTTCCACGCTCAGTGTCCATGCGCCCAAATCGATCTGCGGGTCGGCAACATCCCAGAAGTTGTAAGGAAACTTCTCAAACGGCGTGATTTCTGAATTGCGAAATTCCGACGCCATCGCCCCATGCCGGAACCCAAGCTGAGAGGCCGCATCACTGAGCGCCAGCCCCTTCCGCAGGAGCCATCGCTGCGGCCGCTCGAAGAGAAATGCGCCAACCACACCAAGAGGAAGCAGCTTCAGGAGTTCACGCCGAGCCGCGCGATGCAAGTCACCCTCGGTTTCGATCCTGCGGCTCACAAATCTATTTCTCCATCCCTTCCCTACTTCTTATAAAGATCAGGAAACTGCTGGCGGAGATGCTCCACTTTAGGCGCGTCATAGATGGCAATGTAGGGGTTGTCAGGATGAAGCGTGGCGTAATTTTGGTGGTAGCCCTCCGCAGCGTAGAACGCATTCAGAGGAATCACCTGCGTCACAATGGGACGAGAGAACGATTTTGCTTGTTCAAGTTGAGCGATGTACGCCTCGGCAATGCGTCTTTGTTCCTCATTGGTGTAAAAAATCATCGACCGGTACTGGCTGCCCATATCCGGACCCTGGCGATTCAGTTGAGTCGGGTCGTGCGCAACGGAGAAGAACACCTTGAGTAGCTGGCCGTAGGAAATCTGCGCCGGGTCATAGGTAATCTTCACGGACTCAGCATGCCCGGTCTTCCCCGTGCTCACTTCTTCGTACTCGGCCGTTGAGGATGCGCCTCCGGAATAGCCGGAGATGGCGCTCTTGACGCCCTTGACATGCTGGAAGACGGCCTGAATTCCCCAGAAGCAACCACCGGAAATCACTGTGCTCTGTTCGCCAGAGTTTGTGGATAGGGGTGCATTAAGAACCGGATTAGGAAGGACGTTATTGTCCGTGGCAGCCTCAGCCCAATTCTGGACTATCAGCGCGCCCAGTAGGATCACGGCCAGAACTGCGGTTGTGCCGGCCACGGAAGAACGACCCAATCCAAAACTCATAGGACACCCCGACAACAAAACTTTGGATTCGTAATTGGGCGAAAAGTTACACCACGCGCAAAACTTAGAGCAATTCCCTAGTTGCCGTAGCCCGAGACTGCTCTCCTCTTTAGGTTGTCATTGCGAGCGCAGCGAGGAATCCCCGCACCGCCCAAATCTGCAATGCCGCCCCGGAGTCTCTTCTGCCTCGAACTGCCTTTGACGTTGTACACCTTCTGTGGAACCGACCTAGTCGCCAGAACGTCATCCAGCGCAATCAGGCTGCCCCTGAGCTCACAACGGCTTCCCAAACGCACATTTAGAGCGCGATCGGGAGAGCACCTCGGTAATGTGCGCAATTTGCAAAATTGAGCAATCATTGCCGCATGCGCGCTGACCTGATTCACGGACTCCTCTTTCCATGCCGGCATCAGTTCTCGTGGCCTCGAAGCGACGAAAGCGGCGAGAACTACCAGGTGTGCGTTCTTTGTGGCGCAAAGTACAGCTACGATTGGGCAACGATGCGCCGAATTTCCCAAATTGACCACCAAGAGGAAGAGCTCGAGGCGAGACGAAGTCCACGGCGAAAATGCGGGACGAAGAAAGCATGGATACCTCGCGAACGCCGCCTTCACCACGAGGTTTCTGTTCTGTTTCGCACCTGCGGCACTGAGGAGTGGATCGAGGGCACAACGGAAAACATCAGCCGTTCAGGCATGCTTTTTCGATCCTCCAGTCCTCTTGAGGTGGGCTCCGCCATTGAACTGAAATTGCAAATGCCCCGCGAACTGACGGGCGAAGAGAATGCACGAGTCGTGTGCGAGGGCACGTTGTTACGGGTTGACCGTGTCCCCGCGACGCGTACAAAAAAACAGCTTTCGTTCCTGATGGCCTGTGCCATTCAACAGTACAGGTTCGCGTTGCCCAGCGAGTAGGCTGACCCCGGCAGCCCGCCTTACAGTGCGACTGCAGGTGTGCAGCACTGTTTGCATTCCATCGCAATCGGAACGCCGAAGGTTTCCCTTCCTATCCGGAAGCCGGGCATGAGGCAGCTCGTTGCCTGCCATCTTTTCGCCTTCTATCTGTGGGCCGCAGCTGCACGCAACGCGCGCCGTGGATCCTTTTCCGCAGCAACGGCGCTTTCCAGTTTGAACCGGTCCATCGCGTCCATCATGTTGCGAGCCATCTTCGACATCTGCTCCGCCGAAGCTGCCAATTCGGTCGAGCTCGATGAGGATTGCTGCACCAGCTCCCGCATCCGCTCCATGGCGCGGACGACTGCCTGTGTGCCGCCGGCCTGCTCTTCCACCGCAGATGTGATCTCGTGAGTGATTTCGTTGAGGCGCGTGGTAGCCTTGGCGATCTGGGAAGAACCGTGGGACTGCTCGTTGGTCGCAGCGCCGATCTCCTGGGCAAACTTGAAGACCTCGGTAACGACATCGGAGATCTTGCACAGCGCGAGGCTGAGATCGTTGCCGAGGTCCAAGCCCTCGTTGACGATCGCCGTGCTCTTCTCCATATTGTCAACGGCCTTACGGGCCTCGCTCTGAATACTTCTGATCAGTTCGCCGATCTCCTTGGTGGAGGTGGCGGACTTTTCGGCGAGTTTGCGAACCTCGTCGGCGACCACGGCGAAGCCGAGGCCGTGTTCACCGGCGCGGGCCGCCTCAATCGCGGCATTCAGCGCCAACAGATTCGTCTGCTCGGAGATGTCGTCGATGACCTCGATGATCTTGCCGATGCTGTCTACGCGCCCGCCGAGACTGCTGATGATGACTGCGGAAGAGCCGATGGAACTGTTGATGCGGTTGAGTCCGTCGGTGGTCTTCTGCATGGTGCCAATGCCGCTCTGGGCTTCGTCACGGGAGCGACTGGAGATGTCAAGCAGCACCTTGGCGGTAGTGGCCACACGCTGAATGCTGGCTACCATCTGATCGATCGAGCCCGAGGTCTCACTGACGCTGGAGGCCTGCATCTGCGTGTTCTTCACCATGTTCTGCACGTTGATGCTCATCTCCTGCATGGTGCTGGTGACCTCATCGATAGCCGAAGAAGCCTGCATGCTGACCTTGGCGGTATCCTCTGATGCATCGGCGACCTGGCCGGAGCCGCTCGCCACCTGGGTCGCACTTTGCCGCACGCTACGCGCCAGCCCTCGCAGCCCGTCCCTCATGCGCGCAAACGCGTGGCCCAGAGTATCGCGCTCGGAGCGAGGCGCGACATCGCAGGAAAGATCGCCACCGGCAATGCCCTCCGAAACGGTGGCCATCTCTTTCAGATACCCAATCATGCCATTGAACGAGCGTGCCAGTGCGCCGAGTTCATCCTTGCGGTCGACGTCGATCCGATGTTCCAGGTCGCCGGAATCGCTGATCGCCTGTGCCACCGTGATCAACTCGTTCAGCGGATCGGTGATGGTCCGGCGCATCCGGGTTGCCACCAGCAAAGACGCGAGCCATGACAGGATCATGACCACAGACACGATGCCGACATAACTGCGATAACGTTGCTTCACCTCAGCCGTATCCGACTCGACGTAGACCGTGCCGATCTCATCGTTTGCTAGAGTCATCGGCAAAAATTGCAGCAGATGGTCGGCTTCGAAGTAGGTTCCCGGACTCCTGAGCGGCGGCGCAGACGTGTTGCTTTCGCCTTTAGGATGGTATGAAGCGAAGGGTTTTCCCTGCTTGTCATAAATGCAAGCGGCCGTAATGTGAGGCTCCTCCTTAAGCGTGGCGAGCACCTCACCGGCAGCGGCCTGATCGCCAAAGCTGAGCGCGGCCTTGCTGTTATCGGCGATGATCTGAACCAGGGTTGACAGGTGCTCGGCGGTAGCCCGCTTGGAGGTGACCACGTCGTAGGTCATCAGCACCGCGCAGACCAGCAACAGCGCCGCTGTGCTCGCCGCCATCATCAGAATCAACAGCTTGTGGCCAACAGACCAGTTCCGGAGGGTCATAGCATTTTCCTTAGCTACCGTCTGCCACTATGGTTGCCAGTGAGAGCAGTCTGGAACTTATCTGCAAGTGTGCCCGCTCCGCCGCATGGGGATTGACTTCGAAGCGGATTCTGCCTTCGTTGAGCATCAAATTCACGATTCCCCCACGCTGGCCGAATCCGTCATACTCTCCCACCGTGAGCACGCTGGTACCGCGAACGCGCTCCAGCACAGACGCGGTGTTCTTGCGTTCAGAGTCGCCCAGAAAGATCACATGGCATGCCCTAAGATCGCCGTCCAGCCCCAGACGGCGAACAACGACTTTCCTGCCATTGACTGTTTTGCCCGACGCCTGTCGCTGCAGCGCGTCACTGGTGGAATCGGCGCCAATAAAGCCGATTATCAGGTCATTGGTGTTGCTGCTCGGCCACTGGACAAAGTTCACCAGTTTGAGCACGAAAGCAGCCTTGGCGTCATCCTCTCCCAGCGACTGCGCCTGCGCAGCGGTACTGATTCCGCCCGCAGCGATCAACACCAGAGCACCGATCACCGCAATTGTTAACCGGCGAACACACATGAGCACACGTGGTCTCCAAACCCTGCCGAAGGCAAGTGGAGAGGTTTCATTAATACCGACTCGCGTAAGCATCACTGGCCTCCTGCCGAGTGCGGCTCATCTTTTTTATCTCTGCCGCTACGTTCACCCGAGGTCCAGGTCAGTTTAAAGCGGAAGCTACGCCGATCGTCGGGCAACAAAGAATTCGAGGCTATGGCATGGGTCTGCTCGAAGTACCCGAATGTCCGCTCGCTCATACTTCGGCCGACCAGGTTGTAAGCACTTCCCGAGGCCGAGAAGCCGTGCCAGAACTCACGGCTGGACAAACCGACATTTACAAGCACAGGAGGCGCTGAGTCGCCTATCGCAGGCCATACGGTCTCGCTTCTACTCATATATTCGGCCTCAATTGCGGGCGTCAGCATCCGGCGAAACACAGGAGTAGCAATGTTTACCTTCACCAAGTGCCTCGGGGCATCCGGCAATGAGGCGCCGGTTAGCTCGTTGCGCGCATCCTGGTAGGTGTAACTCAGGCGACCCTCGACCCCCGATGAGAACACGTCCTTCAGTTCCAACTCCCCACCCTTGGCAGTCGCTTTGGTGTTGGAGAACGTGGTTTGGTCGATGCCGCCGACCGCACTCGATATTGTATTTTTTCCTGTGACTTCTACCGTTTGCTCTTGGATGTAGCTTCCGATGTTGTTGTAGAATCCCGCGGCGCTGAGCGTTACGCGCCTGCCGAGTTGCTGCTCCCAGTCCCCTTCAAAGGTACGAGTGGTCTCGGGCCGCAGGTTGGGAGCCGCCACGCCTGACATCCCAACATAGTACAGCTCGGAAAAGCTGGGCACACGGAAGGCGGTTCCGTACAGGAACTTCAAAGTAGTGGACTGCCGCGGGCTGTAGATCAGTGCGGCACGCGGACTGGTCTTGCTTCCGAACAAGTAGTTGTAACGGTCATTCCGCACGCCGAGGTTCAAGATCACCTTGGGAAGGAGATGAAATTCACCTGCCGCGTAGATCCCCCAGATCGCCGAAGTGCGGTTGTAATTCACAAACGTTGTGGAGGTCACAGGGATGTTGTCCACGATGTAATTCTGCTGTGCCTGATGAAAGTTATCGCGGTACTCGGAGCCCACCGTAATCCGGTGCTTATCGAAGAACACCCTGGTCAACTTCAGCTCCGCGCCGGCCCGGTCGCCATGGGCACGGTCGTAGTCGTAGAGCGTGCCGTGGCACTTCGTCTCGCTGCAACCCCTTAAGTCGTTCACTGTGCCATGGGATTCATACTTGTCGTAGTAGGTGCGCGCGGTTAACTGCGTTCCCTTCCAGAGGCGGTGATCGTATTGCACATCGGCATATCCATAGAAGTTGGTCGCATGGGTATCGGTCTGATGGCAGCTTCCGCACCATTGCGCCGAGGATGGCGTCTTGTTTTCCGCGCTCGATGCCACGCCCTGCAAGGTGAAGCCGTGGCTTGACACCAGTGCCATGGCGCGACGAGTCTGGTCGTGTTCACCGATGTGGCCGCTTGGATTTTCTATGTTGTCCAAGGTGCTCGGCGCAGCGGTGTCCCAGTAGCTTGCCGAGAACATGGCGTGCGTGACGCCCCGGTTGAGCCCGTAGATCGCTGTTTGCTTGTACGTGCCCAGGCTACCCGCCTCTCCGGATACCACCTCGCCCTGGCTCTTTCCCGTCCGGGTGATGACATTCACGACACCCATAAAGGCGTCGGCTCCGTAGAGCGACGAACTTGGACCACGCACAATTTCGATGCGCTCGACAAGGTCCATATCGATCGGAAAGTCGTTTCCAATCGGCGCCGAATCATCGATATTGTTATTGAGCGCATGGCCGTTTACCTGGAACAGAATGCGGCCGTTGGCATCGCCTGTCGGGGCAAACCCGCGCACGCCCAACGTGGTGTAGGTAAGGTGATCCTTCACGTAGAGTCCTGTAACGCTCTGCAAAGCATCTTGCAAAGTGCGGTACCCATAGTGCCGAATATCCTCCGCAGTGATCACGCTGATGGAGGAAGGCGCTTCCGCCTGCTTCTGCTGGTACTTGGAGGCGCTGTACACCTTCGCGCTCAGAAGATCTTCCAGACTCAGAACGTCGGTGTCAGGAGATACCTGAGCGTAGACGGAGCCTGTGGCTGCCAGAATGAGCGATACAACAATCGCCGCGAACCACGTACGTCGGGGCACAAAATAATCAAAATAAAAACGGGAGCAGCGCATGGATTCCGCCTGTTCCGAAATGGCGCGTAGGCCAGAAATTGGGGATTGAATTACGGTTGCAGCGTACGTCGAACTAAGGTTCACCGCAAGTTACTTTTGTACTAAATGAACCATACTTGAAAAATCCAATGGCAGTAACGATTGTAGGAGAGCAGGGTCCGCATCGTTTTATCGTCTTAAAAGTACAGCCCTTATTCGGAATCAGTGTCAGCTTCGAAGGGCAACGGCCTTTCGTAATGCGGCATAAGACGGTAGCGTCCGGAAAGCCGGCGGCTGCCATAGCCCGGCTCAGAGCTCGCAGCCCAAGGAACTTCAGTTCACCAACCAGATGATCGCAAACTCACGCCTGCTGACCGCCAAGCTCTCCGATCAAAAAAAGGCGCAGATGCAGCTGATGATCAATCAGGCGCAAGCGATCATCGCATCGGTTCAGAAGGATAGCTCCTGGGTGAGTTCATGCGCCGGACTACACGTTGCAAAAGGTGAAGGAGGCGAAGTTACTCGCCGACGGCGCCCAAGCAACTCTGCTGACCGGAAACAAGCACCTCGCAATGAAGTAGAAACTCATATGGGCAGAGTGGTGCGGGCCATGGCCTTCCCCCTCCGTCACTATCGCTATTAGAAAGATGAGGACTTCATGCGCAGCCTCGCCATCCTCCTTGTAGCATTCGCGGCAGCATTCGTGAACCCGGCGCAGCGAGGGCCAGACTTCATCCTGCTTGGTTTTTGCCTTGGGGCCTCGGCGGGCGTGAACAAAGCAGCAATCGTCTCAACTTCCAAGGCAATCGCCGCGAGAAGGACTATTGCCAATTGACACCGATCACCATAAATTGGGAGGAAAGGATGGCGAGCGCATCACCCAAAGCTTCCGGGCTGAAGCCTTTCAACGCAAGCGCAACAAACGCTTCCAGTTGAGGTTCACGATTAGCCATCCGGGATCACAAATAAGAATCACTTATTGAATCAGCGCCGCTTATTTAAGCGAAAAGAAAAGTAGTTTGACTAATGCCATCAAGAGGCCGAAGGTAGATGGAAGGACATCGACATCCTGAGAGTAGACTCATCGCCACAGGCGACATCCTTTATATAGATGGCATATGTAGCACCCGTCTCTGCGGCTGCGCAGTAGCGTACACTTAAGAACCCGTTTCGCGGTAGCACCAAGGAGGAACCCCGTAATGAGCGAAAAACCTGCATCCGCCGCCAGCCCCACAACGCGCCTCACCGGCGCTGAGATCGTCTGGGCCACCCTCGAAGGCGAGGGTGTTCGCCAAGTGTTCGGCTATCCCGGTGGCGCAATCCTGCCCGTCTACGACGCTCTGCGCAAGTATCCGATCCACCACATCCTGGTCCGCCACGAGCAGGGAGCCGCCCATATGGCCGACGGATACGCGCGTGCCTCCGGCAAAGTCGGCGTCGCCATCGCCACCTCCGGCCCCGGCGCCACCAACCTCGTCACAGGCATTGCCACCGCCATGATGGATTCGGTCCCCCTGGTCTGCATCACCGGCCAGATCTCCTCCAAGCTCCTCGGCACCGATGCCTTCCAGGAAGTCGATATCACCGGCGTCACCCTGCCCATCACCAAGCACAACTATGTTGTCACCCGCACGCAGGACATCGCCCCGGCGATTCGCCAAGCCTTCCTCATCGCCCGCTCCGGCCGCCCCGGCCCGGTTCTGGTGGACATCACCAAGGACGCGCAGCAGGGCTCAGCCGACTTCGATTTCGCCGCCGCCGAGCCGTTGCCTCACCGCCCGCATCCCATGCTCTCCGCCGAGCAGGATGCCATGACCGCAGCTCTCGAGCTCATCCTCTCCGCCAAGCGCCCCGTCATCCTCGCCGGCCACGGCGTTCTGGAATCCAATGCCATGGATCAGCTCCGTACCTTGGCCGAACGCTTGCACATCCCCGTCGCCTCCACGCTTCTCGGACTCGGTGCCTTCCCCGCCTCGCACGAACTCTCTCTCGGCATGATGGGAATGCACGGCGAAGCCTGGGTCAACCAGGCCATTCAGCAGTCTGACCTGCTCATCGCCTGCGGCATGCGCTTTGACGACCGAGTCACCGGCGTCCTCGCCAGCTACGCGCCAAACGCAAAGAAGATCCATATCGAAATCGACCCGTCTGAGATCAACAAAAATGTCAAAGCCGATGTCGCGCTCATCGGCGACCTCCGCGAGATCCTTGAAATCCTGCTGCCGCAGATCGCTCCGCACTCGGATTCCACATGGATTCGCGCCGTCAACGTCATGCGCGGCGACGCCGCCGTTCGCGACATCAAGAACCTCCCCGACCTCGGCCACCTCTATGCCGCCCACGTCATCCACGACCTCTGGCGCGCCACCGATGGCAAAGCCATCGTCGTGACCGACGTCGGCCAGCACCAGATGTGGGAGGCCCAGTACTACAAGCACGAGTCGCCGCGCTCCCTCATCACCTCCGGCGGACTCGGCACCATGGGCTTTGCCCTTCCCGCCGCCATCGGCGCCAAAATCGCCTGCCCGGAGAAAGAAGTCTGGGTCATCGCCGGCGATGGCGGCTTCCAGATGACCGCCTCCGAGCTCTCCACCATCATGCAGGAGCACCTCAACATCAACATCGCCATCATCAACAACGGCTTTCTCGGCATGGTCCGCCAGTGGCAGGAGTTCATGTACGAGCGCAACTACGCATGTACGCCGATCCTTGCGCCCGACTTCGTCAAACTCGCCGAAGCCCACGGAATTCCCGGTACCACGGTCCGCAGCCGCGCTGAAGTTCTCCCCGCGGTCGAAACCGCTCGCCGCAACAATGGCCCGTTCATCATCAATTTCATGGTCGAAAAAGAGGATGCCGTGTATCCCATGATCACCCCCGGCTCCGCCCTCGACCAAATGGTCCGCCGCCCCTCCAAGGCGCACGACCCGCTCATCGAAACCGCGGAGGAGCCATAGCCCGCAGCGCTGACTTGCAAAGTCGCCGAGCTGCTAAGTTGCTGACTTGCTAACCCGCTGATTTGCTGAAAGGACCCGATAATGCTGCACACATTCGTTGCTCTCGTGGAAGACAAGCCCGGCGTTCTCACCCGCGTTGCCTCGCTCTTCCGCCGCCTGAACATCAACATCATCTCGCTCACCGTCGGCCACTCTGAGCGTGCCGATGTCTCGCGCATGACCATAGTCACCGAGGCCGAGCCGGGCTCCGGCCATCGCATCAAGGCCTCGCTCTTCAAGCTTGAGAATGTCCTCGACGTGGACGACATCGGCCAGTTCTCCTGCGTCACCCGCGAGCTCGCCCTCATCAAGGTCGCCGCAACGCCGCAGAACCGCGCCTCCATCTTCCAGCTCGCCGAGGTCTTCCGCGCCCGCGTCGTCGATCTCGCGCCCGAGTCCCTCATGCTCGAACTTACCGGTGTTGCCTCCAAGATCGAAGGCCTCATCCAGGTCCTCAACGAAGGCGACAACCGCATCCTTGAGATCTCGCGCACCGGACGCCTGGTCATGCGCCGCGGCCAGCATACCTCCCGCGTTCTAGACGCCATGCGCGCACCCAACCCCGAAGACGAGCCCATCATCCCCATCACCGCCACCGTCGGCGACATGGGACTGGAACTGATCTCCGGCGACCCCAACCACCCGCTCTGATCGCAGGACGGTAAAACTTCAGGGTGGGGTAGCGAAGATGGCGAATGTGGGAAACTACGGCGGTAGGAATCACTTTCCTCCGCCCGTCCACCCTCTAGGCTGCTAACATCGGAGACTGTGCCGCACTGCTGTTAAAGCAGGATGTGCATCGCGAACAAGGAGCGCACGCCGCATGCCGAAATCAAGGGAATTTAGGGTAACGGTGGAAGACAAGCCGGGTGCTCTGGCAGCGATCTGCCTCGCCTTTGCCGACAGTGGAGTCAACATCCTCGCCTTTCAGTCCTTCGTCGAGGCGGGCGAGAGCCTGGCCCGCTTCGTAGTCAATGACCCGAATAGCGCCCTGCTGGTGCTGCGCGGTCTGCGTGCAAATTTCGAGGAAGACGATGTCGCCACCGTGCGGCTCGAGCATCGTCCCGGTGAGCTGGGACGTGCGGCCTTAGCCCTTGGCGACAACAGAATCAACATCAATTACTCCTACTGCGGAATGGAGCCCGGCTCCACTCACCCATTAGTGGTCTTTGGAGTGGATCAGGTGACCCGGGCCGCGCTTCTGCTCGACGAACTCGCCGCCACCGCCTCGTAGCCCCTGATCGGACCAAATTTACAAGGGGGCATCCCGAGCGTAGGTGTCGAGCGCAGGCTTGTAAGTGTGTCGTCCCTAGCTCAGGCGGCCGCGCGCCTGCTTGTAAGCGTGTCATCCCGAGCGCAGCGCAAATCTCCCGCGCGGTCTCAAGCTTTTCAACCCGTCACCGATTCCGCAGCATCTTCGCTACGCTACTCGCTGCCGTGCTGCCCAGCGGACCGAGCGGTGACCGCTGCCGTTGTTCAGGGCTGTCGCAACGGCGTCACTGCCGACTCATTCGAAATGTGGCCGCCAAGTCAACCTCTTCGACAGGAACCACCCTGCTTTTCCCGTCAGCGCCAAGCCATCGAACGGAAGCTTCTTCGATCCAAAAATCCTGTACCGGCTGAGTGCTCTGATCTTTCATTACCAATACGATCGGAGTTTTGACTACAGGGAGTCTGGATGCTGGCCGGTAATATACAGGGGCAACGCGATACGAGACCGGAGTAGTTGCAGCCTCGTTGTAGGCTGGCTTCGGCATGGCAGGAAGCTCGACATCCTCCATCAGCCGCAACGTAAGCTCTGTCCGTCCGTTCAGCTTCACAACAGGACCGCGCCCCGGAAGTGTCATTATCTTCACGGGAATCAAACAGGGATCATCCACTCCGCTGCATCCCGTTTCGCATGGCCCTTGCCGTCGATACGGCCCTCCGAATCCGTTTTGTACTTTGGAACGCCAGCAACCTTCGACGTCAGGTCAACGGAGCCGGCACCTGGCATCACTAGGCGATCAAACTGTACAGAGATCCAACCCTTTCCAACAAAATGCCCGGGCTCTTTAGCATCTTCCAGCTTGCCGGTCATGAATGAACCGTGCGGCAGAATCCCTCTTCCGAACCCTCGGATCGCATCGATGTGACAGATAACGGGATCATCTTTTGCGACGGTCTTTGTAGAGAAACTAGGGTCGTCCAAGGAGCAATTCAGTAACATTCCACCAGGGAGGAAGTCCAGTTTCTGGGCTGAGGCCGAAACTGCGGCGAGCGACAAGCAAACGAGGAGAGCGAAGCTGAAACGGTGAGCCATTGAACACCTCCGAACAGTGAACCAGTCAGGCAGTTTTACTAGATCCTTCTACTCTCACTGTTGGATGCAATTCAGAAACTCTGAAGTTGCTAATCTCCCCAAATTTGGTAGTTGGGCGGGTAGCCGAGCGCCTGCTTGTAAGTGTGTCATCCCGAGCGCAGCGAGGGACCCCAGCGCTGCGCAAATCTCCCGCGCGGTCTCAAGCTTTTCAACCAGTCATCGATTCCGCAGCATCTTCGCTACGCTACTGCTCGTTGCCGTTCTGCCAGCGTAACCGCAATCGCTTTTTCGCGTCAGGCGATCTCCTGAACCCATTTACTCCGCCAGGCTGGCGCCTCGAAGGGATCGGCGAAATATTGTGTCTCGTGCACAACCTTACCGTTGCGGAACTCCATAATGCTCACTGTGTATGCTGATCGCCCCTGGTAGATGATTGTGTATTCCGTGATCCAGAGATCACCTTGTCCGAGAATTCGCTTGACGTTGAAACCTGACGGCTTACCGGGATGGTGACTTCGCAAGGCCTGTAAATTGCTTCGCCCGAGGATTCGCTCGCCTGATTGGGGATAGTCGCAAATGGCATCATCATCGTAAATATCGTGCTCGGCGTTTGCATCGCCGGAGGCCGACGCGCGCCAATGCGAATTCAGAGCCTCACGTATTTGTTCCTCTTGCATCGACTGCTCTGAGTGCTGTTCGGTCTTCATGTTCTCAGTCATGGGAATACCTCTGCATTGTTTTGCTGTCTGCCCGGATTTTGGAATTGGATGCCCGGCGCCCAGAGAAAGGCATCAACAAAGCAACAAAACGAAATCAGCTCGTTTCCGCCCCCAAAATCGCCCCTCCCCGCACCTTGTCAAGTAAACTTTCTTTCGTATTCCTCCTACCTTTCTGATTCTAAGACACATAGAGTTTCTCCGAACTGAGGCAAACGCCCTCCGGAATTGATATCCTGAAGTTAGGAAGATGAATATGGCCTCGGGCTCTTGAACTTCGATCCTGATACCCTAGGCCTTCGAAACTTTACTCCAACTCTCGTATTTTCAGATTTTTGGAAGGAAATATAGGGGGAGGGTGGATGCGTCGAATTCGCTCTTGCGCCACAAGAGCTTCGAGTCGCATCAAACCCGATTCCAAGGGATGATTTCCAGATGAAGATTTCCGCATGAAGACGTTCACTGTGGCGTTCCTCTTCTTCGCCGCGCTCGTCGCCGTTCCAGCGGCCAGCGCATGTGATATCGATTCCGGTTATCGCCAGATGTACAACCTCGATTTTTCAGGCGCTCACCGCAATTTTCTATCCTGCGAAGCTGAGCGGCCGTCCGATCCGCTGCCTCATGCCTCCAATGCTGCGGCCTATCTTTTCTCCGAGTTCGACCGCCTTCACATTCTCGAGGTCACACTGTTCACCGACGACTCGCGCTTCGATGCGCGCGAGAAAGCCAAGCCCGATGCCTCGGTGCGCGACGCTTTCTTGGCCGAGCTTTCCCAGGTCGAAACCTTGACCAAACCGCTGCTCGCCGCCAATCCCAACGACCACGACGCGCTGCTCGCGCTGGTTCTGGCCAACGGTTTGCGCAGCGATTACGCGGCCATGATCGAGAAGCGCAACGTCGCCAGCCTCGGCTACATGAAGACCTCGCGCAAACTGGCCCAGCATCTGCTTGAGCTCGACCCCACCTGTTACGACGCATATCTCGCGGTCGGAATTGAGAATTATCTGCTCGGAGCCACGCCCGCGCCCGTGCGGTGGTTTCTCCACCTCGGAGGAGCCGAAACCGACAAGAACACTGGAGTCGAGCGGCTCAAACTTACCGCCGCCCACGGACGCTACCTTGCGCCCTTCGCCCGCCTGCTGCTCGCGGTTGCCGCCCTCCGCGATCACGACCCCGCAACGGCCCGAACTCTGCTCGCCGGGCTCAGCCAAGAGTTCCCCGACAACCAACTCTACGGCCGCGAACTGGCGCGAATTCCCCAGTAGCTTTCACGAACGCGTGAGAACGAAGCTCCAGAAAACGTAACTCGCAGACTCTCAGGCGCGCAGTACACTCCACCCGAAGGAAAGGCAATCCCTCACACCAAGCTGGAACGGAGAAATCTTCCGCGTGTGTACCGCAAATAACCTCTCGAACATCCCGGGCGACTGCGCAAGAGCCTCGAAAACCTTTCTCCGCAGCCAAGGATAGTCGTTCATCACCAGCAACAGCTTGCCCATCTTGCGCGGCCAAGTGCTGATCTTGTCGTGCCGCTTCTGGTACTCGCTCAACTCTCCGGAGACCATCGCGTCCGCCAGCGCCACGGCCTGCTGGAAAGCCAGGCTCAGCCCGTCACCGGAAATTGCGTCGGCCGAGCCCGATGAGTCTCCCAGCAATGCGACCCTTCCCCGGCTTACAGTCTTCAGCTCGCGCGTCACGGTCACCCCGCCCACGGTTCTGTCGCTCGGACTTTGCCCCGCTAGCCGCTCCCGTAGCTCACGGAATTGCGGAAGCGCATCCTCCAGCCGTCGCTGCGGCTCCGAACCGATATGCGTCTGTGGCTCCGAGGTGATGAACGTGACGCAAACGTCCTCGTCCCCCACCGGAGTCACATACACCTGCCCGCAATCCGCCCAGTGTACCTCCACAAAACGCGACCAAGGCCGCATCTTGCGGTGACTGCGGAATCCATAGCGCCGCCGGGAGACCTCGCCCTCGCCCAAGCCCACCAGCTGCCGCAGCGAGGAGTTCTGGCCATCGGCGCAAACTACATACCTGCTCCGCAGCGTCTTTCCCCCGGCCACCAGTTCTCCCTGCCGGATCGCCTCCACTCGCGTGCTCCAGGCCAAGCACACGCCAGCCTCTTCCGCCTTCGCCATCAGTGCCCTGTGCAGGACCACGCGCCGTACTCCAATCCCGGCCCCCTGCACAAATCGCGCAGTGCACTCCCCCGCCGCGTCCACAAAGCGAATCCCTTCAAACGGCACTCCCGCAACTCCGGCCAGATCCACCCCAAGACCACGCAGCGCCAGCAATCCGTCCGGCATGATGCCTTCGCCGCAAGCCTTATCGATGGGCGGCCGCGCGGAGTCCGCTACGGTCACGGAAAATCCCCGCTGTGCCGCCGCAATTCCTGCCGCAAGCCCCGCCGGACCGCCGCCAACCACGAAGACATCTGTGCTCTGTGGGATCAATCGCCCGCCCTTTTCTACCAGCGCAACAACACCAGTTCCGCGCAGAACCCCGGTCCCATGGCCGCCAGAATCGAGTAGCTCCCCGCGGGAGGTCGCCGCTCACGTACATACGTCTCCAAAACCACCAGCACCGAGGCCGAAGAGAGGTTCCCAACATTGCGCAACGCAGCCCAGGATGCATCCAGCGCGCCCTTCGGCAACCCCAGCGCCTCGGCCGTTGCGGTCAGCACCTTCGGCCCGCCCGTGTGCATGATCCAGCTATGAATGTCGGTTTTTGTAAGGCTTTTGCTTTCCAGAAACCCGTCAACGTCTTTCGCCAGATGTTGAAACACCATGTCCGGAACGCTCGGCGCAAGAACGATGCGAAAGCCCTTTTCGGAAATATCCCATCCCATCACGTCCTCTGTATTGGGATAAAACGAGGAGCATGATCCGAGCACTTGTGGGCCGCTGCTCTTCAAATTCGCTCCGGCAACAATCACCGCTGCCGCGCCATCGCCGAACAGGGCGGAAGAGATCAGATTCGCCATCGAAAGATCGTCTCTTTGCCAGGTCAGCGAACACAACTCCACCGAGATCAACGCCGCCGCCTGATCCGGATACGCGCGAACGTAATCGGCGGCCCGCGCGATCCCCGCCGCGCCGGCAACACAACCAAGTCCGAAGATTGGAATTCGTTTTACATTCAGCGGCAGCTTGATTCGGTTAATCAGCCGGGCCTCGATCGATGGGCTTGCGATTCCGGTGACCGAGACAAAAAAAATCGCGCCGATGTTCTCAAGCGTCAGACCCGCGGATTCAAGCGCCTTGAGCAGAGCGCACTCCGCCAATTCCTCGGCGGCATGGATCCACTGATTGTTGGCCTTGCCCCAGGTGTCCATCGGCAAGTAGCAGTCCAGTGGAAGCACAAAATGCCGTCGATCCACGCCCACGCTGGACATCATGCGACTCAGTACGCCTGGGTTCGGTATCTTGTCGTCCCACTGGGACTTTAGCGCCTCCGCCACTTCCCGCTGGCTGAAACAGTACTTGGGAAACGCCGTCGCTACCCCGCTGATCCGCATCTTTTCATTCGCCTTGCAAGCTGAATTTTGAATGATCCGCTCATTGCGTGACACCGCTTTTCGCCCGCTACCAAGGCCAGGTGTTTACTTTTCTTACCCTTAGCAACTTGGATGATCATAATAAACGCGCGAACGTCCTCTCGCCGAGCGAGAAGATAGATTTAATCACGATTGTTGCAGGAATGGTTCGAGCCCAGGGCGTGGCTTCGCAAAAGCTAAGCTTGGAGCAGAAGAAAAGGATGCGCAGAACAACAAATTGGGCGCAGCCCAAATATAGGGCAGGCTGCGCCCTCTTTACGCTTGCTCCGGCTATTCTGCTTGCTTGCTGTGGAATTGAATCACCTGCCGGCGACCAGGCACTGCCGGCGGGTGCGCTTCTGGAAATAGACGGTGCTGCTCCAGCGTATCGATCAGCATATCGATGAGCGACATGACGATCTCCGGACGATGCCGGGCCTCCTCGACCAGGTGTCTGGAGCAAATCGCTCTTCCCTCCCAGTCGGGCAGCCCGCAGTCCTCGATGTCGGCAAAAAGTTGATAGCGGCCCTCGTTCGGGCATTTCTCTTTATGACATTTCTGTGCGTAATTTCTTTGTGCATCGGGAAGATTGATTGCCACCAGATTGAACATTTTTATCCCCTTATGATTTCTTTTCCGCTGATCAGTCTTTGCTTCCTTTAGCCTTCAGTGCCAGTCCGCGTGATAGCGCCGCCGCCCATCTTGCTCATCGTTCCTCGAAAAATCTGAATCAGTTCCTCATCGCTCAGCGATGATTTCTTCAGAACCGAACGCAGCCGAATCTCGGGCAGCATTCGATTGGCAACGCTCCGTGTCGTCTCCACCCCAAGCCGCGACAAAACCTGCAACACGCCCTCCGAGCCCGAGTGCCGCCCAATGACAAACTCCGGCGTCACTCGCCCCACTTCCGCCGCAGGAAACGGCTCATAGCTCTGCCGGTCCTTTATCAAGGAGTGGCAGTGAATCCCCGACTCGTGCTGGAAGATCGCCTCTCCCGTAATCGGCTGGTTGACCGGAATCGCTCGGCCAGACGCCCGGGCCACCAGCTCACATAAGCTTTGCAGTCTGCGGCAATCGACGCCGCAATCTCGCCCCAGCGAGTGCTGCATCGCCATCGCAACCTGTTCCAGCGCGGCGTTGCCGGCCCGCTCACCTATTCCGGTAATCGTGGCGCTAATGCTTCCGGCGCCAGACTGTATCGCCGCAATCGCATTCGCGGTCGCCATCCCCAAATCGTTGTGACCATGAAATTCAATGGCTGCCGCTCCGGCAAAGCCGCGCAGATTCTGAATCGCTGCGGCCGTCTGCAATGGATTCCAAATGCCAACCGTGTCGGCCAGGCGAATTCGATGCGCCCCCAACGACGTGGCCGCGCTTACAAACTCCTCAAGAAATGCTGTCGTGGTGCGCGTCGCATCCTGCGCTCCCACCGAGACCCATGCAAAGCGCCCGCGCGCGTGAGCAACAATTCTCTGCAACTCTCGCATCGCCCAACTCTGCGTCTTGCCAATCGAGCTGAGTTGAATCTCCGAAGTTGGGATTGCAATGTGAATCGAGTCCAGTCCGCAGCCAGCCGTGGCGTCCAGATCGGTTTCGCGCGCCCGGCTCCATCCCGTCAGCCGTACCGGCAGTCCAAGCCCAAGAATGGCGCGGATATCCTCGCTCTCGACCTCGCCCATGGCCGCAATGCCGCACTCCAGTTCGGGCACACCCGCATCACTGAGCGCACGTGCGATGGCAAGTTTCTCGTCACGGCAGAACGCTACGCCCGGCGCTTGTTCGCCGTCGCGTAGCGTGCAATCGATGATTCGCACCCTCGGTTCGTTCATAGCCCTCGCAGTAGCATTTAGGCTCAGCAGCAGCTCCGTTGCTTCCTTGCCTTCTTTCAATGCATCCAGAATCTCGTCGATCTTTTCCTCGTTCACCTCGCCGTACCAGGAGCCCTCGGGATACACCACCATCAGCGGACCTTTCTCGCATCGATTCATGCAGCCCGTGCTGGAGACCATCACGTCATCCATTCCACGGTCGCTCAGCTCCGTTTCAAGGTAAGCCAGCAGCTCTCCGGAATCCTTCTTATGACACATGCCCTTCGCCTCTCCCTTAACCCGGAAGCTGGCACAGACTAGAATATGGTGTGACGGTTTCTGCATTGGTGTTCTCCTTCATCATTAAGCGATGTTTATTAAGCGCAACCTGTGCCCGTGCCCTCGCAGCCCGAACTTCCGCAGGACTTGAACTGCTTCTTCATTGCCGCCGGAACGTCTCCGCTGCGATGTAGACTCTCCATTGCCTGTGCAACCAGCCCAGAGGCTTCGATCACGCGCAGGCCGCTGTTTTCCAGCACCCAGCGTGGCGCCCGTCCCACTCCGCTGACCAGAATCGTGTGGCAATCTTCAATCGTCTTGGCCAGCTCGCGCCAACGCTGATTGCCGCCGCCTTCCTCGGGAGCTTCGCGCATCTCCACCAGCTTCGGCTTGACCGGGTCGTACTCAAAGACCCACAGCCGCTCTGCTTCGCCCAGATGCTGGTTGACCAGAATTCCCTCCATGCTCGCAACGGCAACATAGGGCCGTCCCGAGCGATCATCCAGCAATCCGTTCGCGGAGTCGCGCATCAGAGTCACCAGCTCCGACGACTGATCCTGTCCCAGCAGACCCACAGCGTCCGCACGGCATCGCGAGCAGTGCTCCATCTGCGGAAGCACCTTGGCAACCTCGGCGCGAATCCTCAACATTTCGGCGGGCGGCAGCTCGCCGATCTCGGCAAAGGGCGTTCCCGCAACCGGGTACAGCGGGATGCAATTCATCACGTCGGCTCCCAACGCGCGCATCTCCTCGGCCACTACTGCCACGTGGTCGTCGTTGATCCCCGGCACCAGGATCGTGTTGACCTTCAGCACCACCCCTGCTGCCTTCAGCGCCTTGATCGACTCAAGCTGCCGCTCCCACAGAATCCGCGCCGCCGCTTCACCGCGGTAAATCGTCTTGTGATCGCGCACCCATGAGTAAATCTTCACTCCGATCGTAGGATCAATCGTGTTCACCGTTATCGTGACGTGGCTCACCTGCAAACGCGCCAGTTCCTCCGCGTAGGGCGCTACGTTCAATCCATTGCTGGCAACGCAGAGCAGCATCTCCGGATACTTTTCGCGAACCAGGCGCAGGGTCTCAAGCGTCTCATCCGGAGTGGCGAACGGGTCGCCAGGTCCGGCAATCCCTACCACCTTCAGCTGAGGGATGCGCTCCATCACCTTATCCAGGTAGGCCAGCGCCTGTTTCGGCTCCAGCACCGCGCTGGTCACTCCAGGGCGGCTCTCGTTCGCGCAATCAAACTTGCGATCGCAATAGTTGCACTGGATGTTGCACTTGGGCGCCACCGGTAAGTGGATGCGCCCCGTGGTGTGACGAACGTCCGAGTTAAAACAAGGGTGTTGGGTCAGGTCCAGTGGCATCGTGTGCACCTCTACAAATAGCTATAGCCGATTGATGATGAGTCCTGCTTTACTTCCAGCAGGGTGTTGACGATGAGATCGAACAGTTGCTGCGCACCGCGATAACCGAGATGCAGAATTCGTTGTCCTCCAATGCGGTCATGAATTGGGAAGCCTACGCGGATCAGCGGCACACCAAGCTCGCGCGCCAGCTTTGCACCTTTGCTGCTTCCGATCACGAAGTCCGGCTTCATTTCCTTCCACTCCACTTCTTCGCCCATGGTCATGAAGTCGACCCCGTCCCGTACCGTCACCGCTTCGCGCACATTGCTGGTGACTTCCGCAATGCTGCCAGCCAGAGTCCCGCTCTTGCCGCCCGAAGCGCACAGCACCGGAACTACTCCCGTCTCCGCCAGGAATGACGCCAGTCCCACCACCATGTCTTCATCGCCGAAGACAATCGCCCGTTTGCCGAACAGATACTTGTGCCCGTCTACGTAGGCGTCCACCAATCGTCCGCGCTCCCGTTGATATTTCGCCGGAGTCTCGGTTTCCCGTGAGTTCCTCCATCGCCGCGAAGAACTCATCGCTCTCGCGAACTCCGATGGGCAATCCGATCCGCTTCGCCGGCACTTCAAACCGCTCTTGCAGAAAAGACGCCGCCGTCGCCTTCGTGCGCAACGTCCGTCCGAACTCGATGCTGGCCTTTGCCGAGGCTGTCGCACGCAACGCTGCAATCGTCGTTCCGCCCTCGGGAATCTTGCGGTACTTCTTCATCGACTCGCCGTCCAGCGTCTCCGAATAATCCGGAAACACCGTCGCCGGCATCGCAAAGTCCGCAGCCACTTCTTTTACAAAGCGCAGATCCTCGGCCGAAACCATTCCAGGGAACAGATTCACGATGGCTGTCATCAGTTGCACCGGCCTCGGCCAGTTGCTCAACCACCGCGCGCACCGCGTCATGGAAGCCATCGATATGCGTGCCGCTGTAACTCGGGGTAGAAACATGCACCAGCACCGGCCTTTCGGCCCCGGCGCACTTTTCCAGATACTCATGTAGCATGCCGTGCACGTCTTCGCCGATTGTCTCCGTCAGGCAGGTGGTCGCAATTCCGATCAGCGTCGGATGGTATTGCGAGGTCACATTGTCCAGCCCTTGCCGCAGATTCGCTCCTCCACCGAAGATGGTAGTCGCCTCGCTGAAGCCCGAGGTTGCAATGTCCATCGGCTCGCGAAAATGGCTGATGATGTAGCGCCGCATATAGGTCGCGCAGCCTTGCGATCCGTGCAGAAAAGGTAGAGCTCCGGCGATGCCGCGCATCACCAGCGTCGCTCCCAGCGGAGCGCAGGCCTTGCAGGGGTTGCGCGTGGAAACCCAGTTGGGACGCGGTGCGCGCTTGGCGGTACGGGCTGGCGAGCTCATTTCAACACCTCCAGCGAGTTGCCGCGCTTACGCGGAGTCAACTGCCACACCGGGCTCATCACGCTGCTATGAACCTCGCGCGCAAAATTCACCATGCCCTCAAATCCTGCCAGCGCTTCCTTGCGCTCGTGGTTGTGATCGCAAAAGCCAATGCCGAGCTTGTAGGCGATGGGACGCTCTTTCACTCCGCCGATAAATACGTCCACATCCTTCTCTTCAAGGAAACTTGAAAGTTCCAGCGGGTTTGAGTCATCGACGATGATCGTGCCCTCGTCGCACAGCTCCCTTAGTTGCTCGTAGTCGTCTTTGTTGCCCGTCTGCGAGCCCACCATCACCGTTGTCATTCCCAGGAGGCGCAGCGCCGCAACCAGCGAAAACGCCTTGAACGCTCCTCCCACATAGATCGCCGCGCGCTTGCCTTCAAGAACCTTCCGGTAATCGGCAATCACTGGCATAATCCGCTCCAGCTCTTCGCGAACCATCTCCTGCGTGCGCTTCAGCATCTCTTTGTTCTTGAAGTGGCGCGCAACGTCGTATAGCGACTTCGACATATCCTCCACGCCGAAGTAAGAGACGCGGATGAATGGAATGCCGTACTTTTCTTTCATACTGCTTGGCCAGGTGCGTCATCGAGCCCGAACATTGCACCACGTTCAACGCCGCGCCGTGAGCGCGCCGGATATCATCGATCCGCCCGTCGCCGGTGATGCAGGAGACTACCTGCACTCCCATGCGCTCGTAATATTTGCGGATCATCCAGGTCTCGCCCGCCAGGTTGAAGTCGCCCAGGATGTTGATGCTCGTCGGGCTGATACCTTCAGTCGAGCCTGTTCCAATCAGTTGCAGCAGCGCATCGCAGGCCGCCTTATAGCCGTCCTTCTTCGTCCCTTTAAATCCTTCCGAGTGCACCGCGAGCACCGGAATACCTTTTTCCGCGCTCACCTGCTTGCACACGGCTTCCACATCGTCGCCAATCACGCCCACGATGCAGGTGGCGTAAACAAACGCCGCCTTCGGCTGATGTGCATCGATCAATTCGCAGAGCGCGGCGTGCAACTTCTTCTCGCCGCCGTGTACCACGTCCAGCTCTTGCATGTCGGTCGAAAAGCTGAGCCGGTGCAGCTCCGGTCCCGATGACAGCGCTCCGCGAATGTCCCACGTATAGGAGGCGCAGCCGATCGGGCCATGCACAATGTGCAAAGCGTCGGCGATGGGATACAGAACGACGCGCGAGCCGCAGAAGACACAGGCGCGCTGGCTCACCGAACCCGCAACGCTCTGCTTCTCGCAGTCGAGCTGGAAGGTCTGCTCCTGACCCTTCCGGTACACCTGCCGCTCGCGCTCCCGTAAGATATCTGCCATCGCCTTTTCCTTCTTGAACTAAAGCATTCGAATCGAATCTGCGGATTCCCACCTTCGCCGCCTCTTTTGCTGCGAAGGTGGGGGCCGTAAACTACATCGTCAACTCAAAGCGCTCCTCGAGAGCATCGCGATCCTGGCGATCCATAATCACTCCAAGGATCTTCTCCAGCAGCCGCATCGCACCCTCGTAGCCGACCGTCGGGAAGTAGGAATGTCCTACCCGGTCCATGATCGGGAAGCCATGACGCACGAAGGGAATGTCTTCATCGCGCGCAATGTACTTGCCGTAGGTGTTGCCAATCAGCACGTCGACCGATTCCTGCTTGATCCACTGATGCATCAGGTACATATCAGCCTGTGCTCCGGCTCGAATCTTCGCCTCCGGAACATTGCCGCCCAGTGCCTGCCGCACGCGCGCTTCAAACGGCGCGAACTTTTCGCCAGTCATGCCCGGCGTGCCGGTCACGATATACACCGGCTTCATATCCAACAAGGTCAAGAACTCGGCCAGCGAAACCAACTGGTCCGGGTCTCCAAACAGCGCAACCCGCTTGCCGTGGAGGTACTGATGCATGTCGGAGATAACGTCAAGCAGTCGTCCGCGCTCATCGGTGATGGAGTCCGGAACCTTCACATCGGCGATCGTGCGCAGCCGGTCGATGAAGCGGTCGGTGGCCTGCAAGCCAATCGGCAGCTCCAGCGTTTCGCCCGCTACGGCACATTTCTTCTTCAGTGCGTCCACCGCCGCCGAGGAGCCGGAAAGCCCAAGCCCCAGGGTCGCCAATGCTGCCGCCCGAGCTACGTACCTGCTCGACCGTGGTACCGCCCTTGGGATAGAACTCGTGCTTGCCCGTGTGCGGCAGATCCAGCACATCTGACGTGTCCGGATACATGACAACTTCAATGCCCATCTTGTGCGCCAGGCATTTCAGCTCGCGCATGTCGGAAGGTTCAACCCATCCCGGAATCAGATTGACCTGATTCTTTTTCTCCGCCTCCGGATCGGCAAAGTGGGTGACCATCGCTTTGGTCATGCTGGAAAAGCCGGTGACGTGCGAGCCCTGATAGCTCGGCGTGCTCGCATGAATCACATGCTTGCCTTCCGGCACTTTGCCTTCGGCAACGGCCTTGGCCACGATCTGCACCAGGTCATCGCCGATCGTCTCCGACAGGCAGGTGGTGTGTACGGCGATCACGTCGGGGTTATAGACGCCGAAGATGGTCTGAATTGCCTGCAGCAGATTCGCCTGTCCGCCGAAGACCGATGTGCCTTCGGTGAACGAACTGGTCGCCGCCATCACCGGTTCCTTGTAGTGACGCGTCAAGGTGCTGCGGTGATAGGAGCAGCAGCCTTGTGATCCGTGGCTGTGCGGAAGGCAGTTGTGCAGCCCCAGTGCAGCGTACATCGCGCCAATCGGCTGGCAAGTCTTCGCCGGATTCACCGTAAGTGCGGTGCGTTCCACAACCTCATCTGTAGTGTGTCGCAAAAGCATAAAGCATTCCCTTTCTGCTCGCTGAGCAGTATCTGTCCTGGCTGAGCTGTTCGAGTACGATCTCTAATCCGCTGCTACTACGGCAAACTTCTCCGCGGGCTCCCACGGCGGGGTCACATACGACCAGATCTTCATGTTCACCATGCGGTCGATGTCATTGAAGAAATTAATCGCCCCTTTAAAGCCCGCATACGGACCACCGTAGTCGTAGCTGTGCAGTTGCTTGCAGGGAATGCCCATCTTCTGCACCCCAAACTTCTCCTTGATGCCGGCGCAGAAAATGTCAGGTTTATAAATCTCCAGCAGCTTTTCGGTTTCGTGATGGCTCAAGTCGTCGATGACCAGTACGTCGTCGTCCATCTCTGGCATCATGCCCACGTAGTCGCGGAACTCCATCTCGCTCATCGCTTCGAGTTTCGCCAACTGCTCCGGAGTTCTCCTTGCGCGATAGCGCTCCGGATCGGGAACCACATCGAGTTCCTCAATGTTCTTGCTGTCCGCATCGACCTTCAATCCGGGCAGTACGTTGCGGCCTTCGTAATCGTCGCGGTGACCGAACTCATACCCCGCGGCGATCGTCTTCATGCCGATCTCGCTGAACAACTGCTGATAGTGATGCGCCCGTGAGCCGCCCACAAACAGCATCGCCGTCTTCCCCTCGCAGCGAGCTTTCACGATCCCGCGCGTCGCCTCCACCTTCGCCATCTCCTCGGCGATGACCTCTTCTACGCGCGCCTTCAGTTCGGCGTCCTCAAAGTACTCTGCGATCCTGCGCAGCGATTTCGCCGACGCTTCGGCGCCGATGAAGTTCACCTTCATCCACGGAATTCCGAAGCGCTTCTCCATCATCTCGGCCACATAGTTGATGGAACGATGGCACATGACGATGTTGAGGTCGGCAGTGTGCGCGTTCGCCATCGTGTCGTAGGTCGAGTTGCCGCTAAAGGTCGAGATCTGCTTGATGCCGCAGCGCGACAGAAGGTCTTCCAGCACAAAGCCATCGCCGCCGATGTTGTACTCGCCCAGCATGTTGACCTTGAACTTTTCGTCGTGCTGTGTCTCATTGACGCCGACTACGTGTTTGAAGACGCCGTTGTTGGCGATGTGGTGTCCTGCCGACTGGCTGACGCCGCGGTAGCCTTCGCAACTGAAGCCGAAGACGTTGATGCCAAGCTCTGCCTTCATGTCCCGCGCTACGGCATGTACGTCGTCGCCGATCAGCCCGACCGGGCAGGTCGAGAAGATCGCAATCGCCTTGGGCTTGAAGAGTTGGAAGGCCTCGCGAACCGCTTCCTTCAACTTCTTCTCGCCACCGAAGACAATGTTTTCTTCCTGTATATCCGTCGACAGGCAGTAGGTAATGAAGTTCTGATCCTCCAGTGTTGGCGGGCGCGTTTGGTTGCGCCGCGTCAACCAGGAGTAGAAACTGCACCCGATGGGGCCATGTGTGATGCTGAGAATGTCGCGGCTTGGGCCAATGACTACGCCCTTACAGCCGGCATAGGTGCAACCGCGCTGGGTAATGATCCCAGGGCTGGTGCGCACGTTCGCCTTAATCTCCGGCACGCTGCCGTCTTCACGATGTTCCGTTACAACGATCTGCTCGGAGCGCTTCTGGCGAAGCTTCTTCGGATAGATCTGAATCAATTCTTCTTTGACAACGCGCGGATCTTTCGACATAGCTCACTCCAAATCTGTGGCTGGCCCTCATCGGGCGTAATTTGTTTTGTCTCAGGTCAAGTTGCCGGCGGTTAGACTGCGACTTCCGTGCCCGGCGGAACGCCTTCAATCAGGCCGAAGTCGAGCAGCAATTTCTCCAGGTCATCAATCGCCAGCGGCGTTGGAATCACGAACTTCGTGTTCGCGTCGATCGCCTTGGCCAAAGCGCGGTACTCGTCGGCCTGCGGTGCACCCGGACGCCAGTCGATGACCGTCTTGCGGTTGATTTCGGCGCGCTGCACGTCGTTGTCCCGGGGCACGAAGTGGATCATCTGCGTGCCCAGTTTGCGGGCAAACTCGGCGATCATCTCCTTCTCGTTATCCACGTTGCGGCTGTTGCAGATAAGGCCACCCAGGCGTACGCCGCCAGCCTGCGCAAATTTCAGAATGCCCTTGGAGATGTTGTTGGCCGCATACATCGCCATCATCTCGCCCGAGCACACAATGTAGATCTCCTGCGCCTTGCCTTCGCGGATCGGCATCGCAAAACCGCCGCAAACCACGTCACCGAGCACGTCGTAAAAGACGTAGTCGAGCTCCGCCTCATAGGCGCCGAGCTGTTCCAGCAGGTTGATCGAGGTGATGATGCCGCGGCCTGCGCATCCCACGCCAGGCTCCGGTCCGCCCGACTCGGTGCACTTCACATCGCCGTATCCCGGGCGAAGCACGTCGGCCAGATCGACTTCGTCGCCTTCATCACGCAGGGTGTCCAGCACCGTCTTCTGTGCCAGGCCGCCCAGCAGAAGGCGGGTCGAATCCGCCTTGGGGTCGCATCCGACCACCATGATCTTTTTGCCCATCTCGGCCAGTGCCGCCACCGTGTTCTGGGTCGTTGTGGACTTTCCGATTCCGCCTTTGCCGTAGATCGCAATGCTTCTTCTCGCCATTTGTATGCTCCTGTATAAGAGTTCGTCACTTGCGTGTGAGTAAACCTAATCCCTGCATCCCGGTAGAGATGTGGGTAACCGCGCCTCATGGGCTTTGCTTCCGGTGCGGTAAATTAGTAGAGGGATTGGCCCTGCCGCATAAAACGGGCGGGGACATTTTGCTCGGACATGGAGCGGGTCGAATAGACGCAAGCTACGGCGCTGCGTCGATCTGGAAGGAACATTTAGCTGGGCGACGGTCTCGGACGCCTACTACTTGCCCCTGTGTAGGATTAGACAATACGACGGATCTCAGCCCAGCGTCCAATTCATTTTCTTTATCGCCGCGATAACCGCCTAAGCAGCATTTAGCCCACACGTATACACATATTGTTATGGGCAGGATAAGAACTTTCAATTGGCCTTCCCCCGGCGCTTCCCTTTACTCTCCTTAGTACGAGCTGCAACCCGAGTGGGGACGGGGGAGAGTTGTGAGCAGAATATGCAGAGACCCGAAAAGGACGCAGGCGCATGGCAAGTTGCCATCCTGCATCGCACAAGCCGAATCGTCAGCTCCGGTCTTTCGATCGATGATATGTTGCAGGAGCTCGTCGCTCTGACGGTAGAGGTGACGGCCTGCAATGCCTGCCTGGTCTATCTGCCTGATCATGAAACCGGAGACATCGTGCTGCGTGCATCCCAGCTGCCCCACGACGCCGAGATCGGCGCCGTCCGCCTGAACTTGGGCGAGGGGATTGCCGGATGGGTCGCCCAGCACAAGTCGGCCGTTGCGCTCTCCAGCCACGCCTTCGCGGACTCGCGATTCAAACACTTTACGACCCTCATCGAAGACACCTACGAAGCCCTGATCTCGGTACCCCTGGTGCGTGGAGGAGAAGTGATCGGCGTACTCAATGTGCATCATCGGGAGCCGCATTTGCACACACCGGAGGAGATCTCGGTGCTCTGCTTTCTCGGTGAGCAGATGGGCGGAGCAATCGCCTACTCCACCCTTGCAGAACACAATATGAAACTCAAGCAAGAGGCACTGCTCGTACGCCAGCAACTGGAAGAGCGCAAGATGATCGAGCGCGCAAAGGGAGTCTTGCAGCAGCGCTTCGGATTGAGCGAAGAAGAAGCCTACCAGCGTCTGCGCGACGAAAGCCGCAGGCTGCGGCGAACCATTCGCGATGTCTCCGAAGCGGTGTTGCTCGTCGAGAGCCTCGGCCAAGAGCGCCCACGCGCAAAACACGACACCAGTGATAAACGATAGCGGCGCGCCCGCCGGTAGCGAGCGGCTTACGAGCCCCGCCGTAATCGCTAAATCGGAGTTTCTTCCCTCTCTGGCGTCTGCTTCATCTCTGAAAAACGGATCGCGTTCATGATCAGCCCTGCGCAGGTGTCAAGGCCTAGTGTGCTGTTCACGCACAGGTGGTACAGGCCCCGGTCCGTTGAGTCGCAGCCGTAGTAATCGTCTATGTAGCGGTGGCGCTCGGCGTCAATGCGGTGCAGCACAGATTCCAACTCCTGCTCATGCGGGTGCCGAGGTCTCATCCGCACAAGCTTCTCAACCATCGGCGCATACACCAGCACATGCAGCACCCGCGGATGATTGCGCAATACACATTGTGCGCCGCGTCCGATGATCACACATTTTCCGGTATTTGCCGCCTCCCCGATGACGCGGGCGGTGAATGTTTGCAGGGAATCGCGGTCCACTCCCGAGTCGGCAGCTTCGCCCAGGTAAACCTCCGGGCCACCGTGACGAAAGCCTTTCAGCACCCGCTCCCACCACGCGCTACAGTGTTCGTCCGCCTCTTCGGCCCAGTTACGGTCGACCTTTCCCATCGCAGCCACTCGTTCAATGATCTGCCGATCCACCAACTCCCACCCCAGCCGCTCGGCCACACGGCGTCCAATCTCGGCTCCGCCGCTGCCATACTCTCGTGCGATGGTCACAGCGTTGAACATACTTGCCCCCTTCCACGCGTTCTCCGTCCACTCATCTCGCCGGCGAGTCCCAGAACATAGTGCAGAACTGCCGTAGAATGAATTCGATCCCTGTTTTTCATCGCATTATGTCCAGCCACGACCCCCAAAACCCGCGCCACTCTGCCCCTTCCGCCCGCGCCTGTGATCTCCTCACCGCCGCGTTTCTCTTCGTCGCCACTGCCGCCTTCGTTCTCTGGCAGAACTCCCAGCTTACCGTGCTCTGGGATCTCAGCTACATTCTCGAAAACGCCACCCGTATCTCGCTGGGACAGATACCCTACCGCGACTTCCCGTTTCCCTACGCGCCGGGAACTTTCCTTGTGCAGGCCGCCATTATCAAACTCTTCGGACGCGTCATTCTGCACCACTACCTCTATGCCGCGCTGGCCGCCGCCCTGGCCACTTTCCTTACTTGGCGCATCCTGCTCCGCCTGCTCGCCGCCTCGACTTTGCCCACACGCCTCATCGCATTTCTTCTCGCCGCGCCTCTGATCTCTCTCGGCACCAGCAGCATCTTGTCCATTCCTTTTTACGATTCCGACTGCACCCTCTACATACTTTGTTGCACTTGGCTTCTCCTGCGTCTGGAATCCTCAAATTTTCCTACACTTTGCACCTTCTTTGGCGGAATCTTACTCGTCCTTCCGCTCTTCATCAAGCAGAACACCGGGCTCGCCTTCCTCCTCAGTGCGATCCTCTGTATTGTCTTTCTCGGAATTCGCAACCGTCGGATTCGCAATGCCGCCGCTCTGCTCGTCGCCGGAGCCGCCACCGGAATCGCCTTAGCCCTCGCCCTAATCCACCGCACCGCGGACCTCTCCAACTATCTCCACTGGACGATTCAGTTCGCGGCCTCGCGCCGTCTTCCCGGCTTCGCCGCCATCATTGGCATCTACCGCGATCCCGCTCTTCTCTGGAGCTATTTCGTCTTTGCCATCGGCCTCGCGCTTTTTCTCCTGTGCCCCATGTTCTCGCGAAACTACAACTCGCGCTTCCTTCAGCGAGCAATCGAATGGCTCGCGGCTTCGTTTCTTGCCGCGCCGTTTCTCTGGGCGTTTATTTCGCTCTGGTTGCAGCAGGATGCCTCTGACCGCGTCGAAGCTCTCCTGCATCTCTGGCCCATGCTGCTGGTTGCGTCGCTCGCCTTCGCGCTATGGAAGCTGCTGCACGCAGCATCGATCACGCAACTCGTTCCTCTCATCCTCCTCGGAGCCGTTCACGGAGCCTTCCTCTCGCAGCAGCTCTGGGGCTCCACGTACGCTCTCTGGCCTCTTTTCATGATCCTGCTCGCAACCATCCTCGTCGCCGTCGCCCCGCAGGAGGCCTCGGCAAAGAACTCATCCGTCCGCGGCACCAACGACGTTGCGACCGATGATCCGCTACCCACGAGTCCTCGCAGCCTGGTATCCGGCTGCGGGCGCTCGCTCCCGCTCACCGTCTTCACCGCCCTCGCCTCATTCGTGCTGCTCACCACCGGAGCCTATTACGCTCTCAGCCATGAGCGCCTCGATTACGCTGATCTCTCCGAAGGAGCGCTGGTGCACTCCAGCCTCCCAGCACTGCGTGGCCTCGCCATGCGTGGCAGCTATCTCCCCGACTTCGAGGAGCTCGTCTCCTACACCAACCGCAACATCCCGCGCGATTCCGCAATCCTTATGCTCCCGGGCGAAGATCTTTTCTATTTCACAACCGGACGTGCTCCGCGCTTCCCCGTCCTGCTGTTGGACAACACGGTGAATCCCTACTCGGCGACGCAAATTGTCGAGCTTGCGCGCCAGCGCAATGTCGACTGGCTCATCATCAAGCGCAACCTCCAACTCCAGGAGGAGCCGCTATCTTTTCGTCCCCAACTTCTCGAACTTCTCTCGCACGAGTTCGTGCCTGTCGAGTCTCTCAACAACTACGACATCTACCGCCGGAAATAGGACTGCGTAGAAATATTTGGCAACCGCTTCGCCCAATCGGTGATCTCTATCGCAAGCCGCTACTACGGCATTTGGAGTTCGAGATGGCGATTCGCGACATGCTGCTGCCCGAGTTCGATCAGGAAATGGCCAACACCCGCAAAATGCTGGAACGCGCTCCCGAGGACAGATTCGGTTATCAGCCCCACCCAAAATCCTGGAAGCTCAACCGCCTCGCCGGCCATGTGGCCGAACTCCCCAACTGGGTGGCGCACACCATGAACGTAGAGCTTTTCGAAGTCGAGCCCGGCCAGTTCACTCCCTTCGAACCGGCCACCCGCCAGGAGCTACTCGATCGCTTCGACAAGCACGTGCATGAAGCCCACCAGGCGATCGCAGCCGCCACCGATGAAGAGATGAACAAGATTTGGACCATGAAATGGCAGGGCAAGACGGTGATGACCATGCCGCGTTTCTCGGTCCTGCGCACTGTCGTACTCAATCACCTCATCCACCATCGCGCTCAGCTCGGAGTTTATTTCCGCCTCGCCGACGTTGCCGTTCCCGGCATGTATGGCCCATCAGCCGACGAGCCGCCATTCGGCACATCCGAACAGGCCGCCTGATTTCGAAACCGAAGGAAGTATCCGGTGAAGGGGTTCCCGCAGACTGCTGTCCCGCGGAACTGAGACAGATAGTGACTCCTGACGAATTCACGTTTCGGCGTCTTGCCCCCGGCAAACTCGGGGCGAACAAACCTGAGGCGTCCATTGCTCTCGCTTGATCTGCTTCACTCGGCGGCGGTTCTCGGTGTCTCCTTCGTGGCGGCAACGCTTGCGGCGGTCACTGGATTCGGCGGCGCCGCTGTGCTTCTCCCGGTTCTCGTCTGGTCATTTGGTGTTCGCGAAGCGATTCCGATTCTTACGGTCGCTCAACTGATCGGCAATGGCAGCCGCGTTTGGTTCAACCGCAAAGAGCTGAACTGGCGTGTCGTGGCATGGTTCGCGCTTGGCGGCGTACCGATGGCGCTGCTCGGAGGACTGCTCTTTGCCAAGGCTCCTCTGGCTGCACTCACAAGGGTGCTTGGAGCCTTTCTCATTCTGATTGTCGTGTGGCGGCACGTCAGGCCGAATCGAACCTGGCGTCCTCCCCTGCCTGCGTTTGCCGCGATAGGAGCCGGGGCCAGCTTCCTATCGGCGCTTCTGGGCAGCGTAGGCCCTCTGATGGCACCATTCTTCCTGGCCTATGGCTTGTTGAAAGGCGCATACATTGGTACAGAGGCCCTCTCGACCGTCGTCATGCACGTCACAAAGCTGATCGCCTATCGGCATGCCGCAATCCTCCCGGCGCATGCGGTCATCATAGGCCTGTTGCTCGGTCCGGTAATGGTTTTGGGTTCGTTCGCTGGAAAGCATATCGTGGAGCGCTTGCCGGAGAAGGTGTTCGTACTCGTAATCGAAGCGACGCTGCTGGCTGCCGGCGTGTTGTTTCTCTTGAGAGGGTGAGACACCAACGTCTGCGGAATATCCCAGAAGATTCGCATCGCCCCTGCATTGCGAAAACATTGACCATCCAAAGTTCTTCAACTACTCTCAGAGGATTCAATCCAGGTGAAGGATTCATCGAACCATGCAGACTCGTTTTACATTGCCGCAATCCTCAATTCCGCATCATTGGTACAACCTGCTCGCGGACTTCTCGGAGCCCATGCCCGTGCCTCTCCATCCCGGCACGCGCCAGCCCATCACGCCCGCTGACATGCACGCCATCTTTCCCGAGAACATCGTGGCTCAGGAGATGAGCGCCGAACGCTGGATCGAGATTCCCGAGGAGGTGCGCGACGTTTACGCGCTCTGGCGACCCACGCCGCTGCTTCGCGCCGTTCGCCTGGAGAAGGCGCTGAACACTCCCGCGCACATTTACTACAAGTACGAGGGCTCCAGTCCGGTCGGCAGCCACAAGCCAAACACCGCGATCCCTCAGGCCTATTACAACAAGCTCGCTGGCACCCGCCGCCTCGCCACCGAGACTGGCGCTGGCCAATGGGGCACATCGCTCGCGCTTGCCTGCCAGCTTTTCGGACTTGAGTGCAGCGTCTGGATGGTTCGCGTCAGCTACGACCAGAAGCCCTATCGCCGCCTGCTGATGCAGACCTACGGCGCCACAGTCTGTCCCAGCCCCAGCGACCAGACAGAGTTCGGACGCAAGCGGCTGGCCGAAGATGCGAATTGTGCCGGCAGCCTTGGCATCGCCATCAGCGAGGCGATCGAGAACACCGTCACAAATCCGGGCACCAAGTATTCGCTCGGCAGCGTGCTCAACCACGTCTGTCTTCACCAGACAGTGATCGGCGAGGAAGCGATACAGCAGTTGGAAGAGGCTGGCGAGGAGCCCGACATTGTGGTCGGCTGCGCCGGCGGCGGCAGCAACCTTGCAGGCATTGCTTTCCCATTTATCCGGAAGAAGATCACCGAGGGCAAGTCCTATCGCATCCTTGCCGTGGAGCCCTCATCCTGCCCGTCGCTCACCGAGGGCGAGCTTCGTTACGATTTCGGCGATACTGCTGGTATGACGCCGCTCATGGCCATGTACACCCTGGGTCACGACTTCATGCCGCCGTCCATTCATGCCGGTGGCCTGCGTTATCACGGCATGTCGCCAGCCGTGAGCCACGCCCTTAAGCTTGGGCTTCTCGAAGCTGTTGCTTATCCGCAAATCCCAGTTTTTGAGGCTGCCGTGCTTTTCGCCCGAGCCGAGGGTCTGGTGCCTGCGCCCGAGTCGTCGCACGCCATTCGCGCTGTGATTGATGAGGCGATAAAGGCCCGCGAGGAAGGTCGCAAAAAAGTCATCCTGTTCAATCTCAGCGGGCACGGTCTGCTCGACTTGACCGCCTATGACGCCTACCTCTCCGGCAAGTTGCAAGGCTAGGCGTTCGTGCTACTTGGAATGGTGTCTCAGAACGACCGCGGCCGTTTGAAGAAAATTGGTTGACGTCATACTATTAGTTCAAAGCTGTGCAATTGCCGTTAAAGCGATGGAGCGACACTCTCGGCAGTCGCTCCATCGCAGTAATGTCACGGAGTTCTTTCCTACCTGATTAGCTGGGGCGATCTTATCAATAACCGTTTTACATCAATTACATCTGTGATCACGAGTGGACGCGGGCTGTTGACTGTCATCTCAGTGCTCGTGCTGATCTCCTGCATGATCGGCAACTACTTGACGCGGGACTCGATGGCCAACGTTCATTTCACCAAGGAACGGAGCGACCGGTCGTCAGAGGCACTGGTGGATCAGAGCCCCTGGAATACTGCGACGGCATTGGCGCCTCTGGCGGTCTCCGCCGAAGAGCAGCATTACGCCCGGGAAGCACAGCGGCTCGCAGATCATGAGGTGGACCAGGCATTTGCCATGGCACTTCGTCAGGCCGCTCTTCAGACGCATGTGCTGGCCGGGGAAGCCCTGGCTCTTTCGCACAAAGTCGAGGACCTACAGAGGACAGTCAAAGAAGACCAGGCTCTTGTAAATAGCCTTACAGAGCAGGCGAAGCGGCCTAATGCAGCACCGGTTGCCGACGATCTGGAGGTCGCGACGGCGCAACTTACACTCGATACGGATGTACTCAACGATGCAGTCTCGGCCCTTGCACGTCAGACCGGCGACCAACGCGGTACCATCCAGCAAGAGCTCGCCGCACGTGAAGCCGCGATGCGCTTGTACGATGAGCGCGCCAGCAGCGGTGGGCAGACAGCGGTGGCATCGGCGCGAGCCAAGGGAACGCTATATCTGCGCCTCACAGCTTGGTTCAGCCAGCGCAGCCGTTATGATTCGATCGTTCAAGCGAAGCAACAGGCAGAGCGAGATGCGGCTTCCCTGAAATCCCAATATGCCCAATTAGAAAGCTTGGTGAATTCCGGTACGATCGGAAATTCGCGCTCTGCGGTCCAGCCAGCCGCCAACGGAGTTGCAACCGCAGCAGCACCTCTCGCCATACAATCCAAGTCTGAAAAACTGGAGTCGCTCAAACGGTTATCAACGCAGAGCAACATTCTTAGTATCCTGGACGACCGTTCGCGAACCCAGCAACAACTCTCAGCGGTTTACGGAAAATGGGCTGCACAGGTATTACTGCAACACCGCATCCTCTGGCACTTAATGCTCGGATCATTCGCTTGGATCGCATTCATCATTTTGTGTGCCGGGCTGGTAGGTTCGCTGGTAAATGCGATATTAAAGCAACCGTCGATTGACAATCGCCGCCGACATACGCTGCGTACGATCCTTCTAATGGCTACCCAAGGTGTCGCGCTCCTGTGCATCCTTCTCGTCGTGTTTGGTGCACCGAATCAGGTACCTACAATTCTCGGCCTCACCACGGCCGGACTGACAGTCGCTTTTCAGGATTTCATCATTGCCTTTCTTGGCTGGTTCGTGTTGATGGGCAAGAACGGAATACGGGTGGGGGACTGGATTGAGATCAACGGCATCGGAGGGGAGGTCGTTGAGATTGGACTCTTTCGCACCTCGCTGTTGGAAACGGGGAACTGGACCGACAGAGGACACCCAACCGGCAGGCGAGTCACCTTCCTTAACAAGTTCGCCATCTCCGGCCAATACTTCAATTTCTCCACAACCGGCCAATGGATGTGGGACGAGATTAAGGTCAACGTCCCATCTTCTGAGGACAGCCACAAACTTATCCAACTCATTCAAAGCACCGTGGTCAAGGAGACCGAAAAAGACACCCACCTTGCCACGATTGAGTGGCAGCGCGTCATGAAACAAAATGGACTCAGCCAGTTCAGCGCAACTCCCGCAATGGATATGCGCCCCGCCGCCTCCGGAACGGACATCATCGTGCGTTATGTCACGCGAGCCCCGGATCGCCTTGAAATGCGCAACCGACTTTATCAGGCAGTGATCGATCTGCTGCAACGGTCGCCATCGAGCGCAGCCAGGGTAGATAGTTAGCACCTGGAAGCAATAAGCAGTTCTGTGGCTCAGTCGTGTGAGGTTCTCGCGGAAATCCCACACGTTGCCCGGAATCCGCAACGCGAGTTGTTTCTTTGTTCCCGCTTACGTAGTTCGCCCGCTTCATCTTAGCGGTCTTCGCTCAAAATGCGCTCACCCCTTCGAAACGGTCCCGAGGTCGGCTTCGAGGAAGAACTGGAACCATAGATTTGCGGCCGCAAGCGGCGCCGTTCCACCCGCCAAGCAATCGGCCCGCGCTGCAGCGCAGTCAGCCTAATCAAGCACACCATCAATTTGAGCCTCGCTGGCCAATAGCGTGCAACCGCAGGAAACCCGCTGTTCCCCAAGGTCAGTTGAGGGCACCAGTGCTTCTCAAGGACTGACTGCATGGGATTGAAAGAGCTCGCACCACTCTTCTCCGGTTCCGATTCAGGGTGAATCGGAACTGCCAGAATTGCGATCAGAGAATTCGGCGGGAAAGCAGCTTAGAACGCTCGGACGGAGAAAATTCTCCAGTTCCGGCACAAGGCTACAATCCGTATCTTTGCGGGGAAAAGTACCGATAGTTCGAACCTTGCAGTGATGTTACTGCGAATGAAGGACTTACTGGCGGAGAGAGGGGGATAGAGTGCCTTCTAGCCGTGGACGGACTTGTAAGCTACTCAAATCATAACTGCTTACAGGTCGCTTCCAGATATCGCCCTTTCCTATCGCTCGAATTTAGCTCGAAATCAAAAAATCGCTTAGGTGGGGCGGTATTAGCCACAAGGGTGGCCGACGCCAACCCGGAACAGAACCTGTGCATTTGCCTTCGAAGGCGCGGCCAGCACCGCCGCGAACATCAGAGCTACAACCGCTACCATCGCTTTCTTCATCATCGTCCTTACCTCCGTGCTCATGTTCATCAAAACACATGGAATTCAGAAAAGTTGCGGAGTTCATCGGAAAGGGATATACAGGAACGGTCGGTCGCCCATCGTTCCGCTATGTTAGCCACAGGAGGCGACTAATGTACTTTGGGGAATTCGAATGCGATGGAGCGCACAGACTCTTCTGCTGGCAGTTCTGCTATCGATGCTGTCCCACGCCCTACCTGCGGTCGCCTCGCCTCCTGAAAGAGCTGTGCTTCGAGACGAAGGCGGCTATACCTACGTTAGTCATGACCACATTAGATGGACGTCCCCAGATGCAATCGTCAACGGCCTACGCTCAACGGATGAGCAGGTGCGGTTGAAGGCACTTCTCCTTCTCGGCGTGACGGACAAGGAAGCGCATGTGGCGGTTTGGGGAAATACCTCGCCATCAACAGTGATAGGAAACAGAGTTGTTGTTGCCGATGAAGTAAAACTTGTATACGCATCGCTGGGCGAGGATGCCACCCAGTATGCAGTCGTGTCGGTTCTACTGTCAGAGGTTCAATCAACGTTCGTGGGAATAGCAGCGCCAACCGACCGGGGCGGCTGGAATCGCATCGCGACTTCCGGTTGTTGGTGTAAATATGAAATGCTCCCAAGCGAAGATACGCTTGCAGACTTCATCTCACTCAGCCCTGTATTCGAACCCTATACTCCCGGCAACAGACGACACTTCGAACTCGTGTTGCGTGCAAGCGGCGGCGGTACAGGAATATATACGAAGGACGAAACTCATTTTCGTGTTCTTAACGGCGAACTTCGCCGCGTTCTTTCGTTTGTTAGTGCTGTCCGGTCTTGTACTGGCCCATCCCCAGAATGCAAACTGGAAGCGCGTTGGTTTTACCCTACGGCTGTGGATGGCGACATGGGTGGCATTCTCATCGAAGCGCGAGGCCACTTCGTAGCTGACCATGTCTCTACAGCCGAATTCTCAGTCAAGGGTTTAGAGAATCGCTATCTCCGGAATGTCAGGTGCCGGGAATACAAGTGGAGTGGGCAAGAGTTCCGGTATGAGCCTTTCGGAAAGGCAAGGGATTGCGCAGTTGGTGACCGATGATTTCATTCTGTCCGCCACGCCTCGGCGTACAGAATGCTCAATCCCAAACTATTCTGACTGATTTCAAGAACTGCCTATCCAGCTCTGTGAGCCGAACCACCCTGACCGCCCGCGACGGCTCCGGAATCTCCTGCCGCCGTCCGTTCAGGGAAAGAACGTAGTCTGCCCCGGTGCCGAGATGGTTAGGGTTCACACACTCTTTGCCCAGCTTGCACTCGGGCATCCGGTAGAGTTTCGGCCCTGCAGGAAGCGGAGCCCCGTACGCCTCCGCGATGATGCGGTAGACGTTGCCTTCCAGTGGAGACCCATCCCACGTCCAGCAGCCGCAATCCTCACGGCGTTCGATGTGCGGTTCCAGAATGCTCCAGTCACTGGCGTTGTCCATGTTCTCCTCAGGACTCCTACGTGCGCTTCAGCGCCGACACGCTCTCGCGCAGCGCCCCAATCTGTTTCTCCAGATTCGCTGCCATCTTCCGGACTTCATCGAGAATCTTGCCGCTGTTCGACTGGATGGTCTCTGTCCACGTTTTCATGTTTGCTAGACGGCCAGCTTACTTCTCCAGCGCCAAGATCGCGGCGTCCATTTCTTTCCAGTCGCCCTCTTCGGCGTCACGCTCCCTTTGCTGCCGGACGCATAGAGCCTTTGCAAGCGAGAGTCCTGCCCGCAGAATCACATCGGACTCAATCTTGTCGGCGTCCCACACGACGAAGATGTCCTCGCCGTGCCGCACCAGAGAATCCATTCCTTCCGGCGCGGTTTTCGATGAGAACAGGAAAAGACCGACACTGGCATTGCGGTTTTTCCGTGCCATCTCGATCTCGGTGCGGGCATTCGCCAGCGTGTAGCTGGAGTCCTCTTTGACCTCGACCACGAACCGCTCTCCCGCCGCAGCGCAGTCGGCACCTAACTCAACGACCACGTCCCCGACCTTGCAGTGTTTGATCAATCCGGTGGTCGTCCCCGTGCGGCTGGCGATGTCCCCGGCCTTCTGTGCTTCCTTCTCTACGAAGCCAGAGGCGACGTCTTCGAAGTCGTTTCCATGCTGCGTCGAACGTGCGGATTCCACTCGCTGCGCCTTCATTCCCTCCAGTGCGGCCTGAACGCTTGTCTGGAACACTTGCACCTTCTCCTCGTGGGCATTGAGGATTGTCACAAGCTCCCGCTTCAGCCGAGACAATGCCGAGCCCTCGCTGTCCAGCGTCAGGTTGGCGTCGATGGCGTCTTTCGCACCGGAGATGACGGTGGAGAGCCGGGACAGAGCGGAGTCCGACTGATCGAGGGAGAACTCCTTGGTAATGGTCTCCTCGGCAACCTCGACGCGCTTCACCAGTCGGCTGAGCGCGGAGCCCTCGTTGTCGAGGGAAAACTCGTTCACGACCAGCCCGATTTCGGTCGCGAGGTCTGTCTTGAGCTTTCCGTTCGCCAGAGTCAGTTCGCTCACTAGTCGGCTTAATGCACCCTGACCGTTATCAAGCGAGAATTCACTCAGGATGCGTGTCTGCTCCCCATTCACAACCTCGGTGATTGTCGAGCGAATGGAGGACACCAACCCGTTAGATTCATCCGGGTTCAGAAGCCGCATCAACGGGCTGTTCTCGCCGATGTGCGCGGCGAGGGTCGTCGCCAGCTCGGAGCCGTTGTTACCAACCTGACGTCGAAGAACTTGTTCAAGGTCGCCGTCCTGTTTGATGAGGCGCTCCACCCGTTCTTGGAAGCGTCCGCTCGTGGGGTCGAAGTACTCCTTGAGCGCCGTGGTGAGATTCCCATGGATTTCATTGCGGGAATGCTCAAGAGCGTTCTTCAAGTCAACAAGTAATTTCTCGCCTTCACGCTTCACGGCGTCCGCGTCGATCTGCCCGCGTGCGTGCTTGAGTGCCAACAACCCGATGCGCAGTGCAGTGAGAGCGTACTCATCGCGCTCCCGGCCTTCGGACTTCTGGAGCAGCTCACCAACTGAATCATGATCAGCCACGATCAAAGTGAGGGGCACCGACTGGTAGCTGTCCGTGGACATGGCAGGTTTGCGGGGTGAGGCGAGTTGCGCAGCAGCGTCGGCCATTGGAGGTATCTCCTTACGAAGTTCACATCAGGTTCTACTCAGGGGCGGAGGCGCGACAAGGACGACTGTCACGATACGCGGTTCATTGTGATAGCCAGCACTTACTCGAAGTCCGAGTCGTCGCCTTCGTCGTCCTCGACGAACAGACAACGGAAACAGCGATAGTGCGCGTCGGTTCCCAGCTTGACCTTCTTCGGCAGGTGTAACTCGTGCCTGATTGTCTCGATCAGGTCTTTCCGCCCCAAAATACATTGGTCAGCAAGAATTGTGAACTCGTCGGATGACGGATGTTACATCACTCTCCCACGGGGAAACTCCTCGTATTCCGATTCACGGGGAGCCCGACCGAGGCGCTGGAATTGCTCCCACATTCTTATGTGGCTGCGGGGATGTGTCAGGTGGTCGCCATACACCTCAGCTTCACTGAGTGGCATGCTGTCGAACAAAAGCTTGTCGCGAACTAACCACATGATTCCGACGCAGGGCTCCGGTAGTTTTTGCTTGGTCATTACTTGCTCTCCGGTTTAGTGCCACCATCCCCGTCGTCTATTATCTCTACGTTATCTAACATTGACTGGAGGGCGGCTGAGAAGGTGTTGGGTTCCTGACTGAACTCGACGCCATGGTGTTCCGGGCACGCCCGCAGCTCTATAGGACATTCGCGATGGTCGCCGTCGTTCATCAACACTTTGCAGATACATGTGCAGGTGTCTTCCTCGCACTGCCACTCAACTCCGCATACATCGCAATAATGAAGATGGCTCACAAGTCCCCAGAGTCATTCTACAAACGCGAGGGGAAAAATCCCGCGACTTGGAAGAAATATCGGCCAAAATCGGGGATTTTCCCAACGCGCTTCGTATAATAGGGGTGGATGCCTAGACCCCTTAGCGTCGAGATGGGAATCAAAGAACTCCCCAACCTCTTTCGCATGACGACCTCCATCGTCGTTCAACTGTTGTGATCGAGAAGTAACACTCAAAGAAGCCCCAGTGTTTAATTTGATGCTTCGGTGACCGGACATTACGTTCGGAAGCTGTCCTGTGGCTGAAAACTGAGGGAACGGCCAGCATGAATAAAATGACTCGCATCTGGGAGCGCCTCTATCTCGGTAGCAAGAACGACGCCGAACGCCTGAAGTTAAACTCAGGCGGCATCAATACCGTCATCTCCGTGTGCGAGGAGAAGCTTGACCGCCACAATCGCAAAATCAATTATCTCCACCTTCCAGTCGCGGAAGGCAAGGCAATTAGTGTCGGTCAGTTCGACGCCATTATTGACGCTATAAGCGAGAACATCCGCTGGGGAACTGTCCTTGTCCACTCCAGATTCGGCATGCTCCGGGCTCCCATATTGACCGCCGCCTACATGCACGCGGTCGGATACAAGCGCATCGACGCAGCCATCGATGACATCGTGGAACTGACGCTAGTCGGTAGACTGCCCTCGATTCTGCTCGACAGCGTGAAGGAGCACCTGAAATGAAGAAATGCGCCCTGTACGCCCGCGTATCGACCGCAGACCAGCATGTCGAGACCCAGTTGTGTGACCTCCGCAAGTTTGCTGAGCAGCGAGGATATGAGATTGTAGACGTCTTTACTGACGTGGTCTCAGGCACGAAGGCGCGGCGTCTCGGTCTTGACGCGATGATGAAGGACGCCCGGAAACACAAGTTCAGCGTTGTGCTGGTGGCGGCATTCGACCGCATGGCTCGTTCGACCCGACATTTTCTGCAGGTCATGGACGAGTTGAACGATTTAGGAATCGAGTTCATTTCGCGCAGGGAGAACATTGATACCTCCGGTGCGATGGGTCGTCTCTTTGTCACGTTAATCGGTTCTATCGCGGAACTGGAGGCCGACCTTATAAAGGAACGCATTCGCGCTGGCATGAGACGGAGAAAGCTGGAAGGTTTTAAGCTCGGTCGCCAGCCGCTGGACGTCAACCACGCCGCGCTCGTGCGTGACCGCCTCTCCGGTATGAGCCTGACGGACACGGCACGGAAGTATGGCGTGAGCCGGGCCAGCGTCGTGCGGTTCGTCCGTGAGCATCAGAAGCAGTTCGCAGGAGTTGAGCCGCAGCCTGATGCTCCTATTGGCGTCGAGTGCTTAGCGTAGGGAGGTCAGAGATGCCCAATAGTCCAGACGTACAGTTCAAGTTCAGCCAGCCAAGCGGGGCACCTGCACGAAAGCCTAGCGGGTCAATGACCGCCGCCTTACGCAACTTGAGCGAGTCAGCCGAAATGCGGTCGCTCGTCGCCGAAGCTCAGGCTAATGGCCGCAAGCTCGTGGTGCAGGTCTACCATTCCGCCGATGGACATCCTTTCCTCATCCACATGAAAGCAGTACCGCAGGACGCGGCGTGAAGATTGACCGCATCCCGATGAGTCACGACCGGAGCCAGAGGGCGGCAATAAAAGAGCTTGCTGCCCGACGTGTAGAGGCGGTTTGGACATGCTTGGGCGTGCTCTGTCCCGATCTTCCGCTTACAGACCGAAAAATCCTCGCGGAGAAGGTGCTGGACCTCTCCCGTGGCGAGTGGCCTCCAGCGGCCAAGAGGATTGAAATCTCCCCGGCTCAGGTTCAAGAGATCGTATGGAGGACATCCCAATGCGCTAACCGTTATTGCTCGATGCTGCTCTTTTCGCAGGAGATGGCAGACGAACTTAACGAGTTCTTCAAGCAGGAAGAGTGATGCCCAGCATCAGGGACGTCTGCGGCGACGAGGAGCCAGCTCGACGTCCGGCTTCTCGTAGATGCCCTCATCCAGTCCCCGCACCAGCTTGGCCATTGGCACTTCGAACACCTCGCAGATGCGGAGCAGTGTCGAAACCGTAATTGGTCTCCCAGCCTCAATCTGCTGCCAGTGCCGGGTGGAGAAGCCAAACGACAGCATGTCCTCTTGGCTGTATCCGTGCTTCTTGCGAAGCGTTCGCACTTTGGTACCGAGAGCGCGGAAAAATTCCTCTTGATTCGCCACGCTCTGATTTGTAGAGTTGTACGTGCATTTTAACCACGAGCAGATTAGCGTGTTAAGAGACGGTGAAAGCTCACGTCTGTAATTCGTTTGATACGTCAGTAGCTGGATACACCATTGTTTTTCCCCATAAAGCCTCTGAAGCCTGAGGTTTTTCTTCCCCGAATTGATCAGTTCGCCGTACTCCAAGAACTGTGGCGGGGAATATGTGAATTTGTTGCTGTTTTGAATGATGTTGCCTAAATCCGCGTGTATGCGCGATTCTCGGGGTGTCCTGTGCGACAGCTTTTCTCCTACCTTTTGCCTTGCCGTTCCGTCAATTTAAAGGTTCTTGATTTCATTCGCCACAATGCAAAATCGTTCCATGTGGCACTGCTGCTTCTGATGCTGTTGAGCGGCCTGCCCGCACAGGTAGCCCACTTGAGCGGAGCCCAGAGCACAGTCGTGAGCGGCCTGTCCTATCCCGCTGGGGTCGCTGCGGATTCGAGTGGTAATGTTTACGTCGCGGATGGCCAGAACAACCGTGTGCTGAAGGAGACTCTGTCAGGAGGAAACTACACCCAGAGCATAGTTGCGTCGAGCACATCCGGCGGACTGTCTTACCTCAGCGGGGTCGCGGTGGATGTGAGTGGCAACGTTTACATCAGCGATGAGGGCAACAATCGCGTGCTGAAGGAAACCCTGTCAGGAGGCACCTATACCCAGAGCACTGTTGCATCGAGCATATCCGGCGGTCTAAACAGCCCCGAAGGGGGCGCTGTGGATTCGAGCGGCAATGTCTACGTTGTCGATACTAAGAACAACCGCGTGGTGAAGGAGACCCTGTCGGGGGGAATCTACATCCAAAGCACGGTTGCATCGAGCACATCGGGAGGTCTATCTTATCCCTCCGGGGTCGCCGTGGATTCGAGCGGCAACGTCTATATCAGCGATCAGGCCGACAATGGCCGTGTGTTGAAGGAGACTCTGTCAGGAGGCACCTATACCCAGAGCACGGTCGCGTCAGGTGCTTTCGGTGCTTCCGGTGCTTTGCTTGAGCCTAACGGGATTGCTGTAGATTCGAGCGGCAACGTTTATATCGCAGGTTACGGCGGCTCAGTGGTGAAGGAGACTCTGTCGGGGGGGAGCTATACCCAGAGCTTTATAGGCAGCGGCTTGTCTTCTTCCTCTGGGGTCGCGCTGGATGGGAGTGGCAACGTCTATGTCGCAGACATCAGTAGTGTGCTGAAGGAAACGTTGTCGGGCGGGAACTTCGGTACTGTCAACGTTGGAAGCGCAAGCTCGTCGGTGGTTACAATGATCTTCGCCATCGATACCGCATTCACGCTGTCCAGTGCGGAGGTGGTGACACAGGGAAGCCAGACGTCGGATTTCACCAATGCCGGAACAGGAAGCTGTACTGCAGGACATTCCTATAATGCTGGAGCCACATGTACCGTTGACGTGACGTTCGCGCCAAAGTTTGCCGGGAGTCGGTATGGTGCGGCTGTACTGCTGACAGGCACTGAGTACGGCAACGTAACAGGCTCCATCTTAGGCAGCGGATTAGCACCGCAGGTGAACTTTGTGCCCGGCACTCTGAGCGTAGAGTCGAGCTTAGTTTCGAGCCCCAGAGGGGTCGCTGTGGATGGCAGCGACAACGTTTACGTCGTTAACACTGGCAATAATACAGTTTCCGGAAGCCAGAGCATAATTCCCAGTACTGGATTGGATTTTCCATACGGGATTTGGCCTGCCCGATCTTTTGCACCAGTTCGATTGTTAGTGTAGCGCAGCGGCTTGGATTGTAATTCCATCGCCGTCGCAGTCGGGGGTGTGGAGAAGTGGAAAGCGGTTTGTGCTTTCCACTTCTCCACACCCCGGGTTAGTTGTGCCCAGGCACGCCTGTGGCGCTGGCGGCCGGTAGCCCAACGAGGAGTGCGGCCTCACCGTGTTGTAGTGGACTCAAAAGCGTTCCGCCAGAATGCGGAGTTCCTTCATCGAGTAGAAGATCTCGCCATTCAGAAACTCATCGCGCAGCTTTGAGTTGAAGCTCTCGCAGTAGCCGTTCTCCCACGGGGAGCCGGGTTCGATGTACAACGTCTTTGCGCCGGTATCGGCCAACCAGTTCCGCAGGTCTCGGGCCACGAACTCGAGGCCGTTGTCCGAACGGATATGTTCGGGAACGCCCTTCATCACCATTACATCCGCAAGCGCCTCGATCACCTTGGCGCTGCTCCAGCGCCGCTCGGGACGATTCAGCAGGCACTCCCGAGTCGATTCGTCGATCAGGTTCAGCATCCGCGCCGTCCTGCCGTCATACGTTTTCGTGCTCACAAAATCGTAGGACCAGACGTGATTCTTGTGCTCCGGCCGAAGCCGCACGCACGATCCATCGTTGAGCCACAAGCGTCCTCGTGGCTTTTGTTTCTGAGGAACCTTCAGCCCTTCGCGGCGCCAGATGCGCTCGACCCGGTCGCGGCCCACATGCCAGCCGGCACGCTGCAGCAGCGCCGTGATTCGGCGATAGCCGTAGCGTCCGTACTGGCTGGCTAGCTCGATGATGGCCCGGGTCAGCAAATCCTCGTCGTCACGCTGTATCGGATGGTAGCGTTGCGTGCCACGTGGCTGGTTCACCAGCTGGCACGCCCGCCGCTCACTGATCCCATGCTCAGTGCACGCATGAGACACCGCACAGCGCCGCTGCTCCGGGCTTAGAAGTTTCCCGAGGCGATGTCCTTCAGCACCAGCTTGTCGAGGCTCAGCTCCGCAACTAGGCGCTTCAGCTTGGCGTTCTCCTGCTCCAGCTCCTTCAGACGACGCGCCTGGTCGACCTGCAGGCCGCCGTACTCCTTGCGCCACCGATAGTACGTCTGCTCGGTGATCCCGCCCTCGCGGCATGCCGCCGGGGTCGTCTTTCCGTTGGCCACGCCTACTTCAATCTGCCGCAACAAACTCACGATCTGCTCCGGCGTATGCTTCTTCCCTCGCGCCATAACAAGCTCCTCTCTTACCAGCATCTCTGATAATTCAAACTGGCACAGAATTCGCCGGGCACTCCACTACCGCAATCCAGATTGTGATTGCCAGCAGAAGGATGGTCAGTGCAATGTTCGGCCACGCATTGAGTTGCCATTGACCGCTCCAACTCCCAGTCCAGCGGTTCGTGAACGGTTGCAGATATGGGACTGGCCAGATGAAACCGTCAGGCCCGCGTGAGCCGACCAAATCTTCCAGCAGATGAATATGAAAGGCGACGAACACCATTCCTGTTGCCAACCAGCGGCGGGTCAGAGCAAACATCACGATGGCGACACGACCGCGAAGGCCAAGCTGTGGAGCGCGTGGTGATACTCCGAGAACCACAACAGAGGGTGCGAGGAATGGCGGGTCAGCACCTCGGCCACGAGTCCAATCCCGTCGATATCCGGGATAACAGCAGCCACGGTCACAGGAGCCATCCCACGGCGGTCTATCCGTAAGGAGTTCGCCAATACCCAGCCTGTGAGGAAATGCGTGACGGGCTCATTGCTCAGGCATCCTACGCTGAACCGATGGCGAAGGAAATGAAGCGCGGATTGGACGGGTCGCGTTCACCCTGAATGAGATAATCGCATCCGGAAGACTTATCTCGGCAGAATATCAATTGTGAAACGACTCAGCGACAACAGGATTGAGATAGAACCCTACGACCCCTGCTATTGCGGCAGCGACAAGAAGGTCAAGTTTTGCCATCCGCTCAAGAATAGAAGGGGAGACATCCCGCGCCCGAGCGCATCAAATTGCAAACCTCCCGGCCCGCCCACTGGGTTTGCACACTTGGCATGCTACGCCCGACAACTCAATGATTGCAGTGTCGAGATAAGTGGCGAACATTTATTCAGCGAGGTAATGCTGAAGCTTCTCGTGGGGGCTGATGGCAAGTTCGCGAGAACAGGTTACCCGTGGCAAGCGGAAGGCGAGTTTCAATCACTCACTCCTGCTACTTGCAAGGCGAATGTGCTTTGCAAGCGGCACAATAATGCGCTTTCGCCACTCGACACAACAGCCGGAGCTTTCTTCAAAGCAATCTTGAAGACACCGGAATTTTTGCAAAATCATGAATTGCGCGTGCTTATTCTGAGTGGAGATGACCTTGAACGCTGGATTCTGAAGACTTTATGCACGCATATTGTAGTCACGCGCAAATTCGGAGCTAATTGGGAGCCACCACTCGAATGGCTTTCGATTCTGTGGGGCATGAAGCCATTTCCGCCGCAGTGTGGACTGTACTTTAATCATGAAGTCGGGCAGTCTATGCCTGATACGCCAATGGTGGCACTTCGTGTGCTGACCAGCGAAGGCATGGCTGGAGCAACTGGTGCGGTTGTTGAACTTGGTGCATATCGGCTTGCGTTGGCAATGGTGCCGCCGAACCCACAGCAGACCTCGGATTCTGTGCTCATACCAAGCTATTACCGCCCATCGGATTTTGTCATTAGCTGCGGGAAAAGCGAAGTCGTGTATTCGTTAGGTTGGGACGCGCCAGTTGTTCCGAGGCTTATCGGAATTACATGGGCACCCAGCACATAACGAGTCTTGGTCATACACATGGGAAACTGATGCGTTCCCGGTAAAACTCAGCCCGGACTCGGAGGTCACATCGCCCATGTAGGAGTGAACGGGCAGCAAGAAGCAGGAAAGTCATGGTACTCTGCGTCACATGAAAGGTATCACTCCCCTTCAAATCGTTGCCACAGGAATGCAGCACATCTCATTACCGACGCTCAGGCGACCACCCGTGAAGCCAACGGAAGAACTGGAGTGCCCGGTGAATTTTGTACCAGTGCGAATTATCAGAGATGCTGGTAAGAGAGGAGCTTGTTATGGCGCGAGGGAAGAAGCATACGCCGGAGCAGATCGTGAGTTTGTTGCGGCAGATTGAAGTAGGCGTGGCCAACGGAAAGACCACTCCGGCGGCATGCCGCGAGGGCGGGATCACCGAGCAGACGTACTATCGGTGGCGCAAGGAGTACGGCGGCTTGCAGGTCGACCAGGCGCGTCGTCTGAAGGAGCTGGAGCAGGAGAACGCCAAGCTGAAGCGCCTAGTTGCGGAGCTGAGCCTCGACAAGCTGGTGCTGAAGGACATCGCCTCGGGAAACTTCTAAGCCCGGAGCGGCGGCGCTGTGCGGTGTCTCATGCGTGCACTGAGCATGGGATCAGTGAGCGGCGGGCGTGCCAACTGGTGAACCAGCCACGTGGCACGCAGCGCTACCATCCGATACAGCGTGACGACGAGGATTTGCTGACCCGGGCCATCATCGAGCTAGCCAGCCAGTACGGACGCTACGGCTATCGCCGAATCACGGCGCTGCTGCAGCGTGCCGGCTGGCATGTTGGCCACGACCGGGTCGAGCGCATCTGGCGCCGCGAAGGGCTGAAGGTTCCACAGAAGCAGAAGCCACGCGGACGGCTGTGGCTCAACGACGGATCGTGCGTGCGGCTGCGGCTGGAGCATGCCAACCATGTCTGGAGTTACGACTTCGTGAGTACGAAAACGTATGACGGCAGGGCGGCGCGAATGCTGAACCTGATTGATGAATCGACCCGGAAGTGCCTGTTGAATCGCCCCGAGCGGCGCTGGTCGAGCGCGAAGGTGATCGAGGTACTGGCGGACGTGATGGTGATGAAGGGTGTCCCCGAACACATTCGTTCGGATAACGGCCCGGAGTTCGTGGCCCGAGACCTGCGGAACTGGTTGGCCGATACCGGCACAAAGACGTTGTACATCGAACCCGGCTCTCCGTGGGAGAACGGCTACTGCGAAAGCTTCAACTCGAAGCTGCGGGATGAGTTTCTGAATGGTGAGATCTTCTACTCAATGAAAGAGCTGCGCGTACTGGCGGAACGCTGGAGAATCCACTACAACACAGTGCTGGCTGCACTCCTCGCTGGGCTACCGGCCACCGGCACCACAGGCGTGCCAGGCCGCAATCAACCAGGGGCATGGAGAAGTGGAAAGCACAAACCGCTTTCCACTTCTCCACACCCCCGACTGCGACGGCGACGGAGTTACAGTTCAAGCCGCTGCGCTACACTAACAATCGAACTGGTGCAAAAGATCGGGCAGGCCAGAACCTACCGAGGAGTTGGTGAACTGGGGGACAAAATATTACGTCTACTCCCTCGTTGCTCATGTCAGAACTATCCTGAGGGGGTTGATTGCTCTCAGCGATGCAGAAAATATCCCAGCCGCCTACATCCTCAGCCGCCACGTTTTCGAGTGGACGGCACAAGCATGCTACATGAACCATGAACTTCGTAACTTTTACGCGCAGAAACAATGGAGCGAAGCATGGACTCTTCTGTCGGCCTCTGCGTTGGGCAACCTGTGGGTGAAGCGCCATGGTGCCAAGTACGCCCCATCAGGCGATGGATTCACCGACGTTGGCGACGTACCCGACCCGATTCGTATCTCGAAAGCGGTCACGGCCTACGACCAATATCAGCAACAAAGTTTAGGAACTGCTGAAGCTAAAGACAATTACGGTCTGCTCAGCGAATACTCACACCCGAACTCGGTGTGCTTGCAGCAATATCACACTTATGATGACAACGGTCGCGACGTGCGATTCGGTGACACTGTAGAAAACTCGTCGCCTTTGCCTATCGTGAACTGGTGCTTAATTGACCTGCTCATGTTCTCGGACGAATTGCTCAGGATGAGCGGCGACACAATGGTTGAGCCAACTGTGGTTGCACTCTTGAAGCAGATCGCCAAGATGGCACCAAAAACAAAGTCTTAGATTCCCGGTTGCGGTATCCTCAGGACCTTCCTGCCCGCACCCACGCTTCCACCTCAACCTCAACCGAGAATCGTGTCCGTGGGCTCCTCAAACCTGCTGCTGGAGTGCCCGGTGAATTTTGTACCAGTGCGAATTATCAGAGAAGCTGGTATGAGAGGAGCTTGTTATGGCGCGAGGAAAGAAGCATACGCCGGAGCAGATTGTGAGCTTGCTGCGGCAGATTGAAGTGGGCGTAGCCAACGGAAAGACCACTCCGATGGCGTGCCGCGAGGGCGGGATCACGGAGCAGACGTACTACCGGTGGCGGAAAGAGTACGGCGGCCTGCAGGTCGATCAGGCGCGGCGGCTGAAAGAGCTGGAGCAGGAAAACTCCAAGCTAAAGAGGTTGGTCGCGGAGCTGAGCCTCGACAAGCTGGTGCTGAAGGACATCGCCTCGGGAAACTTCTAAGCCCGGAGCGGCGGCGCTGTGCGGTGTCTCATGCGTGCACTGAGCATGGGATCAGTGAGCGGCGGGCGTGCCAGCTGGTGAACCAGCCACGTGGCACGCAGCGCTACCATCCGATACAGCGTGACGACGAGGATTCGCTGACCCGGGCCATCATCGAGCTAGCCAGCCAGTACGGACGCTACGGCTATCGCCGGATCACGGCGCTGCTGCAGCGTGCCGGCTGGCATGTGGGCCGCGACCGGGTCGAGCGCATCTGGCGCCGCGAAGGGCTGAAGGTTCCACAGAAGCAAAAGCCACGCGGTCGGCTGTGGCTGAACGACGGATCGTGCGTGCGGCTTCGTCCGGAGCACGCCAACCATGTCTGGAGTTACGATTTTGTGAGCACGAAAACGTATGACGGCAGGACGGCGCGGATGCTGAACCTGATTGATGAATCGACGCGGGAGTGCCTGCTGAATCGTCCTGAGCGGCGCTGGAGCAGCGCAAAGGTGATCGAGGTGCTGGCGGACGTGATGGTGATGAAGGGTGTCCCCGAACATATCCGTTCAGATAACGGTCCTGAGTTCGTAGCCAGAGACCTGCGAACTGGCTGGCCGACACCGGTGCAAGACGTTGTACATCGAACCCGGCTCTCCGTGGGAGAACGGCTACTGCGAAAGCTTCAACTCGAAGCTGCGGGATGAGTTTCTGAATGGTGAGATCTTCTACTCAATGAAAGAGCTGCGCGTTCTGGCGGAACGCTGGAGAATCCACTACAACACAGTGCGGCGCACTCTCGCTGGGCTACCGGCCACCGGCACCACAGGCGTGCAGGCCGCAATCAACCAGGGGCATGGAGAAGTGGAAAGCACAAACCGCTTTCCACTTTCACACCCCCGACTGCGACGGCGACGGAGTTACAGTTCAAGCCGCTGCGCTACACTAACAATCGAACTGGTGCAAAAGATCACCTCAGATAGCGTCGAGCTTTTCGGGTCTTGAGGGTTATAAGCGACAGCCACCGGATTGCCTTGCAGGTCTCGAACAAACTTTCGAGCTTTGTCGTCGCCGCCGAATTCTCTCACGTACTGTCCCGACCAATACTGGCCATCGATTGTGTATGAGTAGTTCAAATCAGCAGCGTACCCGGATGCACGCCCGGACGTACCGAAGAATTGCTTCTTTTCATGCGCAGCAACCGATTCAATGCGTCCCTGCACTGTCGGCCATTCCCGCGCCCTCCGCCGTTGTAGCCACCGCCACATTGGCTTCGCCGAACCGATGAGCAGGAACAGAATCCAGACGTAGACCACCCATGGCCATGTGTGCGGGTCAGTCCATTGGAACGCTTGAGGGGACATGGCAGCATGGTACCTGCTGAATGATGAAATGCAAACACTTCATCGGCTTGAAGCTCTGTTCTGCTTGGCAATGGAGTGCGGCTCCCGTATCATTCCGGTCATCATGACAATGGTTGACCCGGAGCAGGAGCGGCAACGCCTCACGGAACTCTACGCTCAGATGAGCGAGGGCGAGTTGTTGAAAGTCTGCGATGAGCCCCAGTCGCTGAGCGAGGTGGCGCGTCAGGTTCTGCGGTCAGAATTCGAGCGAAGAGGAATGGATACAGCACTCCTCGATGCAGAACCATGCGCCGACGCCGTTGAGTATCGTGAACTTACTATGATTCGTCGGTTCAGAGATTTGCCAGAAGCTTTGCTTGCGAAGACGAGCCTCGAATCAACCGGGATTGAGTGCTTCCTGACCGATGAGAATATTGTGCGGATTGACTGGTTCTGGTCAAACCTACTGGGCGGCGTCAAACTGAACGTTAACGCTGAGGACGCCGACGCGGCACTGGAGATTCTGGGACAACCCGTGCCAGAGGGATTTGAGGTTGAAGGCGTCGGACAGTTTGATCGGCCACGCTGCCCGAATTGCAATTCAGTCGATATTCGCTTTGATGAACTCAGGTCAATTGGATTTGTCGGCGCGTACCTTGGGTTACTGATTCCGATTCACGGTAATGGATGGAAATGCCACTCGTGCGGGCATCATTGGCAGGGGGGCGCGGAAGCCTGACCTACAACCAGTCCTGATTACCACTCCAGCCGAAGTTTATGATGGTCGTATGAAGCGCGTCCTATTGTCATGGAGCAGCGGCAAAGATAGCGCATGGGCACTCCACCTTTTGCGCGAACAGCCCGAAATTGAACTGGTTGGTCTGCTGACCACCCTCAACACCGATTCCAGCGGGTGGCGATGCACGGCACCCGCCGTTCCGTACTGGAAGCTCAGGCGGAAGCCGCTCAACTTCCCCTATGGATTGTGCCCCTCCCGTGGCCGTGCTCCAACGAAATCTACGAGCAGAGGATGACGGAGGTCTGCAGCCGGGCTGTCAATGAGCATGTGGATGCAATGGCGTTCGGAGACCTGTTCTTGCCCGACATCCGCGCCTATCGCGAGACCCAACTGAAGCCGACCGGGCTGGAGCCACTATTTCCTCTTTGGGGGCTACCGACAGCGGCACTTGCGCGTGACATGATCGCTGGAGGTCTACGCGCCAAGCTGGCTTGCGTTGATTCGAAGCAATTGCCGGGGTCCTTCGCTGGCCGGGAGTTCGATGACGTTCTCCTGCGTGATCTGCCGCAAGAGGTTGACCCGTGTGGAGAGCGCGGCGAATTCTATACCTGCGTTTACGATGGGCCGATGTTCACGCACCCCGTGCGGGTGGAGGCTGGAGCGGTCGTCAACCGCGACGGGTTTGTGTATGCCGACTTCAAGTAGGGGCTTGCGACTTCGCAAGGTAGTCTAAGGGGTGACCGTGCTAGACAACGTTATTGTGGAATCAATCCGGCTCAAAGTACGGGAGCAGATTGAGAAGACGGAACACCTGATTCAGTTAATCCCACCCGACCGCATCGCGTGGAACCCTGAATGGAAGTCAGTGTCCTCCGATATCGGTCACCTGCTCGGGCATCTACTGGATTGCCTCGCAGGTTTCTGCGCTGTGTTCCATGCCGCATTTCCCCAGAACCTCGAAGGCGTACTGGAACTGCGCACTCTCTCAGTCAATCATTCCTGTAAGCCAGACGAGGCTACGAGTCGAATTGAGGCATATGCAAAATTCATCGAACAAGGCTTTGCATTGTGCCGCGATGAGGACTTGCAGCGCATGCTGCCAACTGTCTTCGCTACTGAATCAGTCACGACCCTGCTGCTTGGGAATCTCGAACACTTGATCAATCACAAGTACCAGCTTTTTGTGTATCTGAAGCTCTTGGGCGTTCCGGTTGGTACTGGAGACATTTATTGCTGGCGAGGAAGCGCAGATAGTGCTCCCTCCCAGTAAAGGAAAGCTACCGGAGAGAAAAGACATGTCCAACCTAATGCCAGCCGTCTTCTTCGGGCACGGCAATCCCATGAACGCTCTGTCTCGCAACCAATACACCGAAGCATGGACGGCAATCGGCGCAAGCCTCCCGCGCCCCAAAGCCATTCTGTGTATTTCAGCGCACTGGTACATTCAGGACGCTGCTGTGACGGTCAGTACCGCCCCGAAAACGATTCACGACTTCGGCGGTTTTCCACGCGAACTGTTTGAAGTGCAATATCCGGCACCCGGCGACTCGGAGTTTGCCGCCCGTGTGCAGAAACTGCTTGCTCCCTTGCCAGTCAGACGCGATGAACGCTGGGGGCTTGACCACGGAACTTGGTCGGTGCTGTGCCATGTTTACCCGCAAGCTGATGTTCCAGTGTTGCAACTCAGTATTGATGAGAACCAACCTGCATCGTTCCACTGCGAGATCGGCCAGCGCATTGCGCCTCTCCGCGAGGAGGGCATTCTCATCATCGGCAGCGGGAACCTCGTCCACAATCTCCACGCATATGCTTGGGGACAGCACACGGCGGAGCCGTATGAATGGGCGGTATCGTTCGAGACGCGGGTACGCGAACTGCTGTTGTCCGGCGAAACGAAACCCCTCATTGGATACGAAAACAAGCTCGGCAAAGAGGCCATGCTTGCGGTGCCGACACCCGACCACTACCTCCCACTGCTATACGTCATCGGCACCCGGAAACAGTCCGAACCTGTGAGCTTTCCTGTTGAGGGCGTGGATGGCGGGTCGATTTCGATGCTGGCTGTGAAGCTTGGGTAAAATTCGCTGCGCCGTGTCCGACGAATCCTTCATTCGCCGGACGCTTCTCGAAGAAGAACAGGCGGGTCTCGCAGTCGCAGTCTGAGGACCCGAACCCGGCCAGTGGCATTGACGCGGCATGCATCCCGGCGAAGCATCTCGCCCAATCATGCTCCCGCGATGTCCGGCTGTAGCAGAACCAAATCTCTTCCAGCGTCGTGTGGCGGCGGCGATAGTCGATGTGCCAGTGCGGACGTTCGGCGTGGCACATGTGGTGAGCCAGTCGCGCACGGACGCCTCCCGGTACAAGTGCACTGCCAACGTAGACATAGAATCCCGGCTGGAGCCGAAGGTCGCCGAGCCGCCCGACTCGGATTACAGCATCTGTCGCCAACGACAGGATTAGAGCATATGTGCCGGGGCGAGACTCGAAGATTGTCGGAGTCCACAGCCCGGGCACTTCGGGAAGCTCCCAAAAGGGTTGGGTCAAAAGGCTCCGCCCTACGGGTGCTAATTTGTAGCATTTGACCTCTCGCTGTGTTCATTCATATGTGCTCGACAGGTGCGCCCAAGTTGTATCAATGGTTTCTATTAGGTCGCCCATCTTGATTTCTCCGGTTATCGGTTCAGACAAAGCCTTCGTGGCCGCATGTCCGTTCAATTGAGCGAACGACCGCGTAAAGAGTATCTTCGTATGGTTCGTTTCTTTGGGCCGCAGAGGTTCTCGCCCAACCAAACGCCTCGCCGGATGAAGGGCAATCGGAAGAGTAAGTTCCCAAGTTATCTCTGTTGCGGTCTCCGAGTCGTTGTCAACCTTCATGATAAGAAGATAGTTTGCACCTTCCTGCTCGACCCAAAGTTTGCTAAACCCTACATGGGCATTTTCAACCTTGGTTTCATGGCTCGCGTGCGTAATCGCGCTTGTTACCTTCGGTTCTCGTGGCTTTCTTGCATCTTCTGTATCGTAGTCGCTGTTCTGTACAGCACGGCCCAACAAGGCGAGCAGACTTACCACAATATCCGCGTAACTGTCGCTGGAGGAAATCTTGGCGAGTCGATCTGCAAAGGCAGGGCTGTATTCAATCACTTCATCCCGTGTGATGCCATGCCAGATCGGCAAAATGAGCTTTTGGCCAGCCCGTTCGCGTGCAAAGAGTGCGTTCACCTCGTATTCTGTCCACTTCTTCTTGCTCAAAAACGTCTTCGAAAACACGACTATTCCAAATCGGCAGTTCGCAAGCCCATGGTCGATAGCACTCCTCAGGTCGTCCCCCCACTCCAACGTTATTCGGTCATACCAGACTTGAATCCCCGCCCGTTGGAGTGCTTCAACCAGAGGCTCTACGTAGGGTTTGTCCTCGGTAGCGTGAGAAACAAAGACATCTGCGTTGCTGGTTCCGCTGACCGTGTCCGTATTGTTCCCAGAAGGGCGCTCTGCGTCAGCACCCCGCACCCCGGCGTCGGGCAGCACGTATTGCCGAAGCCCCGCTTCAACTTCCCGGCGAACCCCCTTATCTTCCACGCAATCCTCAAGCTTCTCGTAGCTGAGCGGCCAGTCTACTTTCCGGTCACCCGCTTCGACGTGAAGCCAGTACCGCATCCGGTCGAATTCCTCGCGCCAAGTCACCCCGCCCAGTGTGACGCCCTTTTCTGAACACAATTCCTTCAGCATCTCCTCGACAATTTGTTTGCCGCGCTCTCGTTCGTCTTGGCTCATAGAATCCCTCGGTGTAGTGCGATTTAGCGTTCGTTCGATATAGGCATCCCACTCCGCTTCGGGGTCAGGAATAAGGCTTATTCTTTCAGCGAGCGTGAAATTTACTATTTCCCTCGATGCGCCGGACGACAAGGCGGTTAGGAATAGATTGAAGTCTTGAATCAAATGGAGACCAAGCTTTAAGAAATCTGGGTCGGCGTCGCCATACATCATTTGGGAGTGCCGTACTACGTCTTCGAACGTGAAAGTGTGCTTTTCAAGTTCAACCTCATACATGTGGCGAAGAATTCGCAGGGCCGTCGTCAGAGCGTTCTTTGCCTTTTCTGCAGTCCCGGTGTCGCCTACAAGAGCAAACGCGGCAGCGCGGGGAAGGTATTGTTCATCGCTGGCCGAGGTTCCAACGGGGTGCAGAAGTTCCTTCGTCACAAGCTCCGAGATTTCTTTCGGTGCCTGAAGCTTGGGAACGAGGAGCCGCCGTGGAGTAGGCTTCTTCATCTCAAGGTAACGGGAGCAGACAATTTCCAAAGCTTCTGCCTGATCGTTGCTTAGCATGATGGCGTTGTTACCTCAGAACGTCGTCTGAATTCCCGAATGTCCCTACAAAAAGTGGTCGTAAGAAAATCGGAGCGGCACCCTGAGTCTGCCGCATCCAGTGGGGCATTGTCGAGAGTTGCGCATTCGCCATCTCTTCGCCTATCATCAGAACCGTGGGATACTCCCCTGCAACCCCGAAGAAGGACGGCAGAATTCTCGTGCTGGCCGCTGCGATCATCACTGGCTTGCGACTGGCGCGTGACCCCAGAGCGGGGAGCAAGACGGAGCGTGTCATCGATGCCGTTGAGGATGGAATCTTTCTGGCCAACCAGATTTACGAGAAGGCGCTGCTGCGATACGGTCAGGGGAAGGTTGATTTCAGGTGGTGACACATGATCTCCGAGCAGACTCTGTCATTGCTCTCGCGGCCCACGTCGAGGCAGTGCAGCAGAACACCTAAACCTGCGTGGGATTGGCGACGATGCCGCCACCTACACTGGCGTAGAATCGAGGTGAGATGATCGGGAATTTATCGATGGACGAGTTCGCAGAAATTCTCCATGCGAATATCAGTCCGACTTCGCCAATCCAGTCAGAGGAGCACCTCGTTGGCCGCGCTAAGCAGCTACAGCAAGTGGCACAAGCGCTCTATGCCGCCGGAAGAACTATTTTCATCTACGGCGAAAGAGGAGTCGGCAAAACGTCACTGGCGCAGACGGTCGCGTACTCGCACCAGTCCAGCACTCATGACCCCATTCTTCTGGCGTGTACCCCAGAGACGACCTTCACGGGATTGCTTAGTGAAGCGTTGGCGCACCTCCAGAACGGAAAACGCAATACTTCAACGACCGCGCACAATATCAAGGTTGGCATCAAAGGCTTCGGAGTCGAGTACGGGCGAAATCGTCACGAAGAGATTGTGCCGGAGATAAATGCCGCTGCCGACCTGAACTCGGTGGCCAACGCTCTCATTGAAGCAGCGGAAGCTCGACGGAACGAAAAAACGGTTGTTGTAGTTGACGAGTTTGACAGAATCACGAGCGACACTGAAAGGGCGCATTTCGCCGATTTCATCAAGCAACTCGGCGATCAGAAAATTTCGATTCGGTTCGTCTTCTGCGGCGTAGCGGAATCGCTCCAGAAGCTTTTAGGTTCCCATGGTTCGTGTTACCGATACCTTGAAAGCATTGAGCTGAAAACGCTGTCCTATGATGCCCGTTTTGAAATCATCGATAATGCGGCGAAGGCTCTGGGCGTCGTTGTGGATAGCCGTCCACGCTACCGTATAGCCGCCATTAGCGATGGATTCCCGCACTATATCCACCGGATGTGCGAGAACTTATTCTGGCAAATGTACAACGACCCCATAGTTTGCACGTCACCAACAGGCAACCACTATCGCGAAGCTGTCGCACAGTCGGTAATGGGAATAGAGCAGCACCTGAGGCAGACTTATGACAAAGCGGTAATGAAGGACGCTCAGGGATATGAAGAAGTCCTCTGGGCGGTAGCCGACCGAGGAGACCTCATCCGAAGAACGGACGACATTTACGATTCGTACCTTAAGGTGATGGAGTCTGCGGAAGGGGAAGAAGGTGGTGTTCTAGATCGCCAAGCGGTCATGGCGAGATTGAATTCTCTAAAGGGAAAATCTTGCGCTTCAATTTTGATGAGTAACCGGAAAGGATACTATCAATTTCATGAAGGCATCATGCGCGGATACGTTCGGCTACGGGCCGAAGAGCGTGGTTGTGAGCTAGCACTAGAGTACTCGGCTGGAACGACTTCAACGCCTTCATCCACGTTTCGGCCCCGTTTAGCAAGGCGTGGCAGGTTCGGCACACGGCCTGCCGACCGTAAGAAATTGGAGCATCCAGACTAGCCTTAATGATGACGGACGCCCCACCGCGCAACGAAAACCGCACAGGTTTTATGGAAAGCGACCAGATCAAGACTCTGGCATTGCCAGAGGATGGGCGTCTTCCAACGATTGCGATCTCCATTGAATCGGCAATGAAGACCGGAAAGACTGCAGATGTCCGCCGACCATGTGCGGAGTTCCTTGAGCATGCAGCAGCTTTCTACAAGGTGCCGCCGTGCAGCGTCCGTGTGCTTGCGGCCAGACCACTGCGCGTCCGCGAGAACTGGACAACAGAACTGTTCGGCGACTACGACCCCGGCACAATGAATATCCGGCTGTGGATGAGGACAGCGGTGCGCAAAGACGTCACCTCGTTCGGCACGTTCCTCAACACGCTCTGCCACGAGTTCTGCCACCATATTGATTTCCATCTTTTCAAGTTCGATGACTCATGGCACACACGAGGGTTCTACGAGCGGACGGCGATGCTGTATCACCATGCGCGTGGTACGCCGCTGAAGAAGTTAGCAGGGTACCCATGTCGGGTGGGGGTTGGAGAATTGATTGGGCGAGAATGAATCGCGGACTGTAGCGGTCGCTGAGTTCCGGGATGAACCTGAACGGGTAAGCCCCTTTCACCTTCGGCACCGCGATTCGTTGGCACACATCCACTTGTTCAGGATTTTCCTAGAATTAAGTCGTTGTTCCAAAGTGCCAGCACAACGTCCATTTGGCTATTCTCGGCCTTATCCACGCCATAGGTTACCGCTCGCCACAGCGATGTCCTAGACCAGTGCTGAGTCCCCTCGGTCAGCAGAGCCACCGCACGCACCGCATATTGCTTGTTGGCTTGCGACTTCGTATAGCTGCCAGCAGGGATTCCCTTAACCAGCCCTTCTTCACAGAGGCCGAGAAAAGCTCCACGAGGGCAGCCTTTGTTCCGCGCTGCGGGACTGGTCGGGTACAACTTCTGCATCGAGGTTTCCCACCGCTCCTCTGGCGTTGTGTCTGTCGAACCAGTTTGCCGGACCGCCATGAGTGCCGCTTCACCGTATCTATTCGCCATCGTGAACTCTCCAAATTTTGATACGAACCGTGATTCTACAGTGACGACTCAACTTCAAATCCCCACGCCTCTAGAAGAGGCTCGGGAATGAATTTCGAGTTCTTGTTGCGGCTCGCCCACTCACGAAGTTGGGTTGAGCGGATGTACTGGTCAGGTTGCAGCTTAAATTCGCGAGTGACTTGCTCGAATTCAGTGATGGTGGGAACTACTGGGCCATTCTGCTCCGGCTTGCCCCAATTAGGATTGCCACGTCTTTTTGCCATAGGTTCGCCTCTGCCACGTATCGGTCAAAATCGATTTTTTTAGGTGTGATTCCATTCTACCGTAAGCTGCTCTGCGCGTGACCCCAGAGCGGGGTGTCTCATTGGGCGTGTCACCGACGCCGTCGAAGACGGCATCTTTGTTGCCAACTAGATTTACGAGAAGGCTGCTGAGGTTCGGGCAGGGGAAGATTGATTACAGGTGGTGAGTGTGTTTCTTCCACAGGGCAACCGTCCAGAGTTGCTGAGCATCTCCTCATATATGAATTAACACCGGGCGCTTTTCCGCACATTTGGCAACCCTGTATTGGGCTGCTTCCTCAAGTAGTTGAGCCCTTCCAAATGAAATACTCCCATCTCTTTCCCACCAAGCCCTCTCCCGCCCGATGTGCGTCCAACCCATCAGAATGCACTCTAACCCTGTGGAAAAGCTGTTTGAGTCCGTCCGGCACGAGGCGGCTGGCGTGGGACGCTCACTGCAATGGAGTGCATGCGTATCATGCATGGGCGTTCGAGCGGAGGGATTCCGGTGTCTATGTGCTCACCGAGGAGACGCAGAACGGGTGGCTGGCGAGGCTGGGTGTGTTGATGATGCCGGGCAGGTCGCTGGAGGGGCTGGGAAAGGTGGCGGGAAAAGAAGTGCCGATCTTTTAGCCGAGGCGCGATGCCCCGGCCTAAACCGGGGCGTCAGGTCACTTCTTGCTAACGGCGGCTGCAACCTCTGATATTTTGAACCGCCACGTTTTACGCACGCGCCCAGTCAGAGGGTGAGCGGGGATTTCTCCTCGGCGTGCCATCGCCGTAACCACCCTTGGAGGGCAGCTCAGAAACTCTGCCACTACATCAGCGGCCACAAACGGCTCGAATGATTCTGCCATGCCATCTTCTCCTTCACTGTCCTATTGTATTTTCAGCCGCAATCTCAATCGGACATCCTTCGGCGCAGCCAGTCGGCGACAGCCTTGGGGTTGAATCGCACGGAGTATCCGATTCGAAATGAAGGAATCCTTCCTCGCTTCACCATTTTGTAGAGAGTCTTCGGGCTCACGTTCAGCTTTGCCGCCAGCCACTCAACGTTGATTGCATTCTTCTGCGATTCGATTTCATCGGGCAAGTTCACGAGCCCCCTCCATCGGTTCGAGTTGTCGCAGCATCCCTAAACTGACGAACCGAATCTTCCTCCTCGCTGGCATCTGAGTCATCTTCCCCGTAAAACCTACCTTCCTGCTAATCGCTGGCTTGTGGCGCACAGCGAACTTCCCGAAGCCGTTCAGCTTCATCGAGAATCCGTCCTCCTCAAGGTGATCGAGGAGCGTCCCCTCAAGACACGAAATGACCACGCCTACCAGAAAGTCGGCCTCTTTCCTTGTGCCCAAGCTGAGCACGGACTGAACCCTCGACACCAACTCTTCTCGTCCTTCGCGTGAACCCTTAACCATTGACAGCCTCCTTTGCTACGGTCTGCTCGGAACTGGAGGTTCCAATGGCAAATACCCAAGAAAAACAATTTCTGTCGAAAAAATCTTGCACTCCCGTCTATCACGTCGATGCATTCACCTTCGAGGACGGCCATCTCGTCGGCCATGACGGCTTCGTCGTTCCCAGAGATTTCACGGAATTCTTCGAACGGTTTCCGCTATACGTCTCCAACTGGGTCAGGAAGCGCCTGAGATGGAGCGGGTCTGAGTCGGATGTTCAGGAATGGACGCAGGAACTCCTGATGCACCTGCACTCTTTGCCCCCTTCCTCCAAGCATCGACTGGCCGGGAAGCAGGACGTCGTTCAGCTCTTCAATCCGGAAAAAATGCATGGGGCTAACGAGGCGCGATTTCGGAGCTTCATCAATCGGTGCCTCGCGAACAAGTTCAACACCATCTACTTGCATCGGAAGAAGGAGCCGCTATCCAACCCCAGTAACCTTCTCCTCGCGACAGTGGAGACCCACGAGCCAATGGTGGCGTCGGACGAATACTGTCACGAAAAGTCGGCCTCCCTACAACAGATTGATTTCCGGAGATGCAAACAACGCGACGATGAATTCCGGCTGAACGAGCTTTCTGAATTGGCCGATGCGTGCGAGCTTGATCATGGAAGGATTCCAGATGACCGGGGCGTGGCAAGAAACAGCGAGGCTGCTACGTCTCAGGTGCAAAGATCAGAAGTCGATACCGGAACGCCTTCGGAAACTTGGAAGAGTGCTTCTCAGTGGCGGCTCTCCTGCGGCTTGGCAACGAAGAAACTTATCCGAGGAGTGCGTAGCCGGAACCCAGCTCCGCATCCCCTAGCCCATTGATCAACAGGGTGCGCTATACGTCACATGGTTATTGAAAATCCGTCATAAGTGATGTATACATCACCTCATGCAGACTCTTTCGGAACTAGGCCGAGCGGTATCGGAACAGCGCAAATCGCTTGGGCTGAAGCAGAGCGAAGTCGCGCTTCGCTCCGGACTCACACGCGAATCCCTCTCCCGCTTCGAGCGCGGCCAGTTACCCGAGTTCGGTTCTCGTAAGCTCTTGGCGGTGCTGGCCGTGCTTGGTCTGGAGTTGAACTTCGCCAAAATCGGAACCTCAGGTTCCCTCGATGAGCTGCGTCGTGAGCGAGGTGGCGCTTGAAACTGAACGTCTACGTCCTCGGCCAACACGTCGCCGTCCTCGAACCTGTAGGCGATTTCAAGAGCGTCCTGAGCTACGTCCCGGATGCTGCGGTTGAGAAGCTCGTCTCACTCACCATGCCTGTACGCACGGAATCGTACGTGTGGGACGACCAGCTTCACCCCATCTTCCAGATGAACTTGCCCGAAGGGTACCTGTTGCAGGTTCTGCAGGAAGAGTTCGGGCCGCATATCGGTGCAAGCCCAATGGCACTTCTATCCGTGATCGGTCGGAACATGGTGGGGAGGCTTCAAGTTGCTCCCCCCGGCGCGGCACTTGATGAACCCGCGAGTCCGATAGACGTCGCCGACCTCCTGAAGGGAGACAACTCGGAGGAGGCTTTCACGACCTTGGTTCGTGAGCACGCAAGGAGTGGTGTCTCCGGTGTCCTGCCGAAGTTCTTGGATACCGAAGAAGAGAAGAAACAGTCTCCAAAGGCTGGGCTCGGCAAGCATCAGAAGGCGACCCTGCTGACTCACCGTCATATCATCAAGGGCTCTTCCGCCAAACTCCCCTTCGCCACCGTGAACGAGCATCTCTGCATGCAGGTGGCGGCAAAGGTAGTCACCTGCGCGAAGACTGAATTGTCAGCGGACGGAAATGTGCTCGTCGTTCACCGCTTTGATGTGGACGAAAAGGGAGAGCCAAGCCTTGCAATGGAAGATTTCTGTGCGCTCCTTGGTCTTCGTCCATCGGCCAAGTACGAGACGACGTGGGAGCGCATCGCCAAGGCAGTCCGTGACCATGTGCCGGGCGGACGACAGTATGAGACGTTTCAGGCAATGGCGTCGATCTTGCTCCTGACATACGCACTGAGAAACGCCGACTGCCACTCGAAGAACTTGGCACTGCTCTACACAGCGCCCACGGATGCCCGGCTCTCACCTGCGTACGATTTCCTCACGACCTCTGTCTATGCGGGCTACCAACACAATCCACCGGGGATAAGTTTCATGGGCAAGAAGACGTGGCTGCCCGGAAAGAACTTGATCAAGTTCATCACGAGCACCTTCGGAATTCCCCAACGAGAGCAGAAGGAGATGGTGGAGCGCATCAGTGATGCGGTCTCGGAGACGGCTCCAGCGGTACGTGAAACGATGAACCAGTTGCCGGGGTTCCGGGACATTGGAAAACGAATGCTGGCGACTTGGAGCGAGGGAATCCAGCTACTGAGAGAACCTCGCGTCTATGGCATGAGTGAATGGCAATCGAGCGAGGCATTCGAAGGAATCTCAGACCCGCCGAAGCTGGAGAACCCGAGGACGGTTATCGGTAGGTCGCCGTTGTTGGCAAGCCGCAAGGCGGTGAAGAAGCACAAATAGGTAGTTCGACTGAGATGCTGATCTAGCCCAATTTACGAGATGAAGATATCAGCGGGAAGCTTGAACCGGGCACTCAGTTTCTGAACCTGCTTTAAGGTGAGCTTTCGCTGTCCGGCCAAGAACATTGAGACCGCGCTCTCCGTTCCGAATTGAGGAACTAAATCTCGTTGAGTCAGCCCTTGATGCTCGATGAGGAACTTCACCACTGCGACGGCACCCGTTACCGGAATGGGGTAATGTGTCTGCTCGTAGCGTTCCACCAGCAGAGTAAGCAGCTCGATGGCTTCCTGTTGTGGCGGAGTGGGCTTCTCTAAAGCTGTGAGGTTGAAGAGGGCTTCTGTGTACTGTTCAAGTTCAGCGTCATTGTGAATGATGCGAGGTGCACCGCGCTCGATCATCTCCACCGGGTCGGCAAGGGCTGCGCTCATTTTGTTCCAAACCTCCTATTCCAGTTAGCGGCGTTCAGAGATTCACTGACCCGGAGGCTGCGGCTCCTTCCGAATCTCCTGCATCTCCTTCTGGGTTTGCTTCTTTGCCTTCCTTAGCAGTGCGGCGTGCATCTCCGCCTTCATTTTCAAGACAGCGGCTTTCTCAGGCGAGAAGCCAAGATCGTCCAGCACGCTCCCGTGCGTTATATGGTTCGGTTTATTCAGCTTTGTCATGGCCACTCAGGTGGCGCTTGTCTTTTTCTTCTGTTCCCGCACCACTCGGTACCAGCTTCGTCCTGCTGCCGAAAGTTAAGGCGAACCCTTGGCACCCCTGCCAACCCAACCAAAATACAACCTGCATGGCTGTTCGGTAGCCAACCAGATGACTGCTATGTACATGGCGTTTCTTGGGTTCGCCAGCTTTATCGTATCTCTGATCGTCGTCGGTCACGAGATGGAGGACTTCCTATGTGCACACCGAGCAGACTCAGAACGGGGGGAAGCACTGCTCCGGATGGCCCTTTTCCAGTGGAGCTGATTCCGTACCTCAGGACAAGCCGGACGATCTGCCATTCATTATTTAGCTCGAATTTAGCTCGAAAAAACTGCCGATCAGGGGGAGTTGCAGAGAACCGGGAGACATTGGCGGCAAAAGCAAAAGCCCCCAAGTTGTTGAGGGCTCTATATTTGCCTATTTTATTGGGATTATTGGGTTGACATGGCGGAGAGAGGGGGATTCGAACCCCCGGTACAGCTTTTGACCGTACAACGGTTTAGCAAACCGCCGCCTTCAGCCACTCGGCCATCTCTCCGCAATTCTGGCTAGATTGATTATAGCGGAAGCATTTCGGTTTCGTATATCTATCTAGTCGCGATTCTTCGTGTTCTTTTGGAGAGTTTGATTGGGGAGGAGAGGTTTTGGGCGGAAACGCCGTGCGTCCGCCGCGCAATGCTTAGCAGAACGGATTACGGAAACGCCTCGAATCTCTGGCTTTGCGGTGGTTCGCCGCTATCCGGGATTAGCAAAGCCGTCCGCCGCTGGCTGATGTAGGTGCCGAGAGTTACAATAGTTTGTCTTGTATCTTCAAACTTTTGCGGCGTTCCGCCTGCCCCGTTTTGGGCAGGAAGTGCAACGCTCCCCCGGATCTCAATGAAGAAGTTTCTGTTGTCGCTGATCGCCATCTGTTCCTTAGCCTGCCCCGTCCTTGCACAGCAAGACACTGTCGTGGAGGAGATCGTCGCACGCGTCAACAACTCGATCATCAGTCGCGCCGACCTGCGCCGAAACCAGGAGCAAACCGGGCAGGATTCCAAGCAGCTGAATCTTTCTCAGGAACAGAGAGACGAGCGCGAGGCAAACTCCCTCCGCGATCTCATCGACCAGCAGTTGCTCATCCAGAAGGCCAACGATCTAGGAATTTCTGCCGATGCCGATGTTGTCAAGCGCCTCGATGACCTCCGCAAGGAGATGAAGGCAAACTCCATGGAGGACCTCCAGAAGCTCGCCGAAGCCCAAGGCGTCAGTTGGGAGGAGTTCAAGCAAAACACCAAAAACGGCATTCTCACGCAGAAGGTGATCGGCTCTGAGGTCGGCAGCCACGTCCAGATCACCCGCGAAGAGGCGCAGAAGTTTTATGACGAGCACAAGTCCGAATTTGCCCAGCCCGAGCGCGTCCGCCTCAGTGAAATCCTGATCGCCACCAGTCCCGGTGCGGTCAAGCCAGAGCCCGGCCAAAGTTCGCCGATGGATGCGACCCCCGAGCAGGTGGCCGCGGCGGATGCCAAAGCCAATGAAATTTATCAGCAGCTCAAGTCCGGCGCCAAGTTTGACGATCTGGCCCACACGGATTCCAACGGCTCTACCGCCGACCGGGGTGGCGATCTCGGCTACTTCAAACGGAACGATCTAGCCAAGGAACTGGAAGAAAAATCCTTCTCACTCAAAACCGGCGAATTCACTCAGCCGGTCCGCACCCGCCAGGGCTTCATTATTCTCCGCGTCACCGACCACATCGAAGCCGGAGTCCCGCCGCTCGAACGTGTTCGCGAACAGATCCAGGAACAGCTCTACAGCCAGAAGGTGCAGCCCGCCCTACGCGAATACCTCACCAAGTTGCGCGAAGAGGCCTATATCGACGTGAAGCCCGGATATGTCGACAGCGGGGCCAGCCCTAACCAGACCAAGCTGATCTACACCTCCGACTCAGGCCCTAAGACCAAGCAGGTTCGCGGCAAACTTGGAGTCGGAAAGAAGAAGACGGTCGTAGTAGTTGGCAAAGATAAGAACGATCATTCCAAAGCAGCCGGCAGCACCTCCGGCCTCGGTCTCGCAAAGTCAGAGGTCGACGCCAAGGAGAAGGCCGAGAATGATCGCAAGGCCATCGCCGCAGCAGCGGCAGCCAAAGCCGCCGCCGACGCCGCTGAAAAAGAAAAGATCAGCCACATGACGCCTCAGGAGCGGAGCAACTACCTGGCTGAAAAGAAGCGTGAGGCGAAGAAGCAGGCCAAGCTCGACAGCAAGCAGGCCAAGCAGCAGAAAAAACTCGCACGCAAGGAGGCCGAACACAAGGCTGCCGATGCCAAGCGCCAGGCCAAGGAAGCCAAGAGCGGTAAGAAACCGACCGAGGCAGCCGCCAGTGATTCCAGCGAGCAAGCCGACGCCAACGGCGCTCCTGCCAAAAAGAAGAAATCATTCTCCTGGTTTTAGCCGGATGGCCAGCGGTCAGCCAGCGCGGGCCCGCAGCCCGCGCTTTTTTTCATCCACGGAAAAAGGCGGCCCCAAGCGGAGCCGCCCTCGCACATCAAGCTCTTCTTATTACTTTCCGAAACCCTTACGCCTCTGCTTGCTGTAATTCGCCAGCGCGGACTCAATCACTGGGTAGGCAGATGCCGGCGGTTGTACCTCTTCCACTTCGACCGCCTTTCCCTCCAGCAACTTGTAATCCTGGAAGAAGCGGCGCAGCATCATCATCCTGTGCGGCGGCATCTCCTGCGCATCGGTGTAGCTGTTGAACTCCGGATCCTTGCTGGCAATGGCGATGATTTTGTGATCTTTCTTTCCACCGTCGATCATGGTCATCAAGCCTATAGTCCGCGCCTGGATGATCGTCAGCGGAACCACCGGCTCCTGGCAGAAGACCAGAACGTCGAGCGGGTCGTCATCCTCGGCCAGAGTCTGCGGAATAAATCCGTAGTTCGCCGGATAGTACACAGCCGAATACAAAATCCGGTCCAGTTTGATCAGCCCGCTGCTTTTGTCCAGTTCGTATTTCACGCTGGAGCCAAATGGAATCTCAATTACCGCATTGAACTCATTCGGGATATTTTCTCCCGGCGTAATGTCGTGCCAAGCATGAATCATTTACAGATTTGCCCCTGAAGGATTGATCCCTCCTCAATTGTACTGAATCCATCACGTTTCGCCCATTCGCCCGCAAGATCCCGCACTCGCCACTCTCAGCCCACCGTGTAGAATCAATTCAGTCTTCACCGCTCATGCCATGATTGAAACGCCGTCCCACGCTGTACCGAAGCCTCGCAGGGGAAAAGCTGCGGCCGCCATGGTCGCCGCAGGAATTCTGCTCAGCCGCCTCAGTGGCCTCGTCCGCGAGCGATTCTTTGCTCACTATCTTGGAACCTCACTCGCGGCCGACGCCTATCGCGCTGCCTTCCGTGTGCCCAACATGCTGCAAAATTTGCTGGGCGAGGGCGTTCTCTCGGCGTCGTTCATTCCCGTCTACGCGCGCCTTCGCGCCGAGGGCCGCGAGCGTGAAGCCAGCGAACTCGCCGAAGCCACGTTCGCGCTGCTTGCTCTGGTAGCCAGCATCATCGTCGCCCTCGGAATCCTCTGCGCGCCTCTGCTGGTCAGCTCTTCTCGTCCCGGGCTTTCACGGGGACAAGCGAGCGCTCACGATTGCGTTGGTGCGCATCGTCTTTCCGGCCACCGGGCTGCTCGTGTTCTCCGCCTGGTGCCTGGGGGTGCTCAATAGCCATGGCCGCTTCTTTCTCTCCTATGCCTCTGGAGGTGATGATGAACCTTGCCGTCATCGCCGCTCTCATCTGGCAGGGGGGATTTCGGGGCGGAAATGCTGTTTCGCTCGCCTATGCCCTCTCCTGGGCTGCCGTCGCCGGGGCAATACTGCAATTCAGCGTGCAGGCTCCCACGGTCTATACCTATCTCCGCCCGCTGATGGGGCACATTGACATTCGCTCGCTTCACGTCGCTGCCGTGGTCGCCGCCTTTATCCCAGTTTTTATCAGCCGGGGAATTCTTCAGATCTCGGGCTTTATCGATCTCCAACTTGCCAGTTTCCTTCCCAAGGGCAACGTGCTGCTTACGTATGCGCAAACCCTTTACATGCTGCCGGTATCGTTGTTCGGAATGTCTGTCTCGGCTGCCGAATTGCCTGCGATGTCCAGCGCCGTCGGAAGCGAGTCGGAGATCTTTGCCACCCTGCGCTCCCGGCTCAGCGCCGGTCTGGAGAAGATTTCCTTCTTCGTCATCCCCTCTGCCGTGCTCTTTCTCGCCCTCGGCAACGTGGCCGCCGCCCTGCTCTACCGTACCGGAAGGTTCAACCAGCAGGACGTGTACTTTGTCTGGGCAGCCCTGGCAGGCTGCGGCATCGGTCTGTTGACCCAGACCATGGGACGACTCTATTCCTCGACCTTTTATGCTCTGCGAGATACACGCACGCCCATGCGCTATGCCCTGATTCGCATCTCGCTCACGGTCAGCCTCGGTTATCTCTTCTCATTGCCTCTGCCGCGCGCCCTCGGCATCGACCCCAACTGGGGAGTCGCCGGACTTAGCTCTTCAGCGGGGCTGGCTGCATGGGTGGAATACTTTTTACTGCGGCGTGGCTTGCAGGCCCGCATCGGTCACGTAGCCTTTTCCGTCTCACGTGTGGGCAAGCTCTGGGCCGCCGCGCTCGCGGCCGCGGCGATTGCATTACTTATAGAGTGGAGATTGCACCTGGGATCGCCGGTGCTGCGCGGTCTGCTAATCCTCATCCCCTTCGGCGCCTTCTACCTTGTCATCACGCATCTGTTGGGATTGAGCGGGTTTCTGTCGTCAATGCTGGAACGCTTCGGCCTGACACGCAGCTAGAGGGCAGCAGTTGCTGTAGCGCGGGACAAAATGGCAACGCCTTCTTTTGGCGAATGCCGGGATCGCAAGTTTCCTATCCTGCTACCTTCATCTTCGTCTTGATCACCTTCATCGTGCTCCAGTCATAGGCGAAGCGCCGCCCGCAATCCAGACACACGACGTAGTGCGTGGAACCTGTGGGAAGCTCCTCCGTCCAGTCCAAGTGCACCTGGTGGTTCCGTGCCACGTCCATTGAAAACGGCACGGACAAGTGAGCGTGACGGCAACCGAGTGCCAACAGGTTCAGCACTTTCTCAAGCATATTCAGAGCACACCTCGTGGAATTCGCATCTCTTGCTGTTGCATGCCGCGCCCTTTCGAGCCGGCATCCTTCCTCTTTGATTCCGCTTTTGTTGCACCAATCAAGAGAACGTCAGTCAAAACCTGTCGCAATGTAAAAATCGAAGCCCGGCAGCACGGCCGCCGGGCTATCCGAATCCGTAGCTTTTGTCCGTTTCAGGGCCTGAGCTTCGCTTTAGACGCGAATCGCCGCTTTTTCCGGAGTCGAGGCCGGCGTCTCCGGCGTTTGCGGCTTTTCGTTCACATTCGGCTTGCGGATATCGATTCCGCCCTTGAAGAATGCGCCGTCCTCAATGCTAATGCGCTGTGCGACCACATCGCCGGTCAGCGAGCCCTCGTTGCGGATATCCACCCGGTCGGTGGCCGAAACGTTACCGCGTACTTTGCCGAGGATTACCGCTTCCCGGGCGGTGATATTGGCGGCGATCACGCCATTGCGACCGACGGTGACACGATTTCCCGGCAGGTGAATCGAGCCTTCCACCCGGCCATCAATGTAGAGCGATTCCGATCCCGTCACCTCGCCTTTGATTACGAGTGACTTTCCTATCGTTGCCTGGTCAGAGACCACAGGCGCCGCGCTCGGCGGCTTCGGCGTGCTGGTGTTGTACTCCGGAGCCGGAGGCGGCGTGGTGGGCTGGCGCTGCGTATCCGCGGGCGCAGGACTATTACTGCCGGTCTGTGTTGAGGGCTTCCACATCTGTTTGTGAGTCCTTTCCTGATACAGGTCTGCACCTGCATCACCATTCTACGCACTTGCCGTAAGTGTGAACTGCTCAATGGCTTCTAGGTTTGCTTATTTGAAAACCGGATTCCCTGTGTGCACTATATTCCCTTCCGCGGGAATTTTCTGCACTCGCTAACATACCTCAGCCAGCACGGGAATCGGCGATAATAATTTTCGCCTTGCTCCAGCAAGAATGGTTCCGATTCGCACATCGCCCTCCAACGCGGTACCATCGAACGGCGAATGATCTCTGAAAGCGATCTGCTCCGACACATCGACGAACAGCCCCAGCATGCCGCGGGGTACAAGCAGCTGATTCGCGAGCTCTCTCTGCGCGGGCGTGAACGGCAGGAGTTGGAATCCATGCTCGCCGATCTGGTCGCGCGCGGCAAACTTGTCCTGGTCGCGCGCGACCGCTACGCCATCCCCTCAGCCGCCGTCAACCGCAATCTTGTCACCGGAAGCCTCAGCATGCACCGTGACGGCTTCGGTTTCGTACGGCCTTTAGACCGCGAAGCTCGCGAGCGCCTCCAGGGCGATGTCTTTATTCCGCCCTTCGATACCGGCGAGGCGATGCACGGCGACCAGGTACTGGTCGAGCTCTCTCCCCGCTCCCGCGAGGGTCGCGCCGAAGGCCGCATAGTGCGCGTCATGGAGCGCGCCCATCCCACCGTGGTCGGAATCTTCCACTACGGCCACCGCCATAACTACGTGCGTCCTATCGACGACCGCATCAAGATGGACGTCATCATCGACGAAGGCGATGAAGTCGTTCCCAAGCCATCGGAAGCCGCCAGTCGCGTCACAGTCGATCGCGTCATTGGCAGCGAAGCCGGCCGTCGTCCCTGGGAAGACCTTGAGGGGGTCGTCGTCGATTGCGAGATCACCTCCTGGCCTACCACCAGCAAGAATCCTCGAGGTCGCATCATCGAGGTTCTCGGCTATGAAGACGATTTCGGCGTTGACGTTGAGATTGTCATCCGCAAACACCACCTGCCCCATCATTTCCCGCCATCGGTGATCGCCGAAGCCCGCTCGATCCCCTCCGTCATTCCAGCCACAGAACTGCTTCGACGCCGCGATTTCCGCGAGCTGCCGATCGTCACCATCGATGGCGAAACCGCCCGCGACTTCGATGATGCCGTCTTCGTCCGGCGGCTCCCCGACGGGCACTTCGAACTCCAGGTCCATATTGCCGATGTGGCGCACTACGTTCGCCCCGGCATGGACATCGACCGCGAGGCCGAGATCCGCGGTACCAGCGTTTATTTTCCCGACCGCGCCATCCCCATGCTGCCCGTTGAGTTGTCCACCGACATCTGCTCGCTGCGCCCGGTGGTTGAACGCCTCGTCATGTCCTGCATCATGCAGCTCGACGAACGTGGCGAAATCCGCTCCTACGAGATCATGCCCGGCATGATACGCAGCGCTGAGCGCATGACCTACGAAGCTGTGCAACTCGTTATCGATGGCAACGACGCCGCCCGTAAGCGTTACGCCCCTTTGGTCGACAATTTTGTCATCATGCAAGAGCTTGCCGAGATCCTCAACCAGAAGCGCCAGCGTCGCGGCTCCATCGACTTCGATCTTCCCGAGCCGCTCATCGAATTTGACGAGAATGGTTTAATGAAAGGCGTCACCCGCTCCGAGCGCCTCTTCTCCCACCGCATCATCGAGGAATTCATGCTCGCGGCCAATGAAACCGTTGCCACGTACCTCGAGCACAAAGGCGTTCCTTCCATCTACCGCGTCCATGAGCCGCCCGACCCCAAGCGCGTTTACGATTTTGAAAACCTCGCCGCCGCATTCGGCTATTCGCTCGGCATCGGCTCGCTGCCCATCTCGCGCTTCCGCGTCAAGCCGGATCACCGCGCCGCCAGCGCGCGCTCCACTCCTCACCGCGCCAAGCCCAAGGAAATCGAGGTTCCGCAGGAAGTCGCCATCACCCCGAAGATGTACCAGAAGCTCGCCGCCAAAATCGCCGGAAAGCCTGAGGAGCGCATCCTAAGCTACCTCATGCTGCGCTCGCTCAAACAGGCGCGCTACTCTGAGGTCAACGAGGGCCACTTTGCTCTGGCCGCCACCTGCTATACGCACTTCACCTCGCCCATCCGCCGCTTTCCAGACCTTCTGGTCCACCGCATCCTGAAGGGCGTCCTCGCCGAGAGCCCCGAACGCCATGAAGGCAGACTCAACATTGGCGCCGGGGGCCACGTCGAACAGAACCCCGAATTGCTTTGGCCGTCAACCAAACCAGCCTCGGGACCGTCCGCAAAGAAAGCTGCCAAGGTCAAAACCCATCCCGAATCTCATCTCCGCGGTCCTATTCCAGAGGACGAGCTTCACCATCAGACCGAAGACGCAAGCTTCGCCGAGCGCCGCGCCGACGCCGCCGAGCGCGAGCTGGTGGAGTGGAAGAAGATAAAGTTTATGTCGGATCGAGTCGGCGAAGAGTTCGAAGGGCTCATCGTCAGCATCACGAAATACGGAATGTTCGTTGAACTCACCGATCTCTTTGTCGAGGGCCTCATCCCCCTCAACTCCATGTACGACGACCGCTACGTCTTTCACGAAACCACCCGCCAGATCATCGGCCAGCGCACGCGCAAAACCTATTCACTGGGAGACCGCGCCCGCGTCATTCTCGACCGCATCGACCGCGTCGAGCGCAAGCTGCAATTTGCTCTGGCCGAAGAGCGCCCCACCCCCGCCCAGCGCGGCCGCAAGCGCCGGCACTACTAACCAAGCGCCTGCGGCCGACAGCGCAGCGTTACCCGGCTCAGCGCGATTGCTAAGGACGGCGCTGCTGAGAGCATCGCCGGAATCCGCACAACTGCGGCGCGTTTTAGTACAATCGGTTGAAACATCACGGAGCGAGGACTTTTCCGAATGGCACACATGGTGCACTGCGCAAAGCTGGGACGCGAGGCCGAGGGCCTCGATGAAGCGCCCTTCGACAGCCCCCTCGGGCAGCGAATCTATGAAAACATCAGCAAGCAGGCTTGGGCTGACTGGCAAAATCACATGAAGATGCTGCTCAACGAGTATCGCCTGCAGCCCTGGAAGAAGGAGCATCAGGATTTCATCGTGCAGCAGATGGAGCAGTACTTCTTCGCCGGCGGCAGCCAGACTCCGGAAGGCTACAAGCCGCAGTAATCGCGCTTGCGGCGACTGCTCCGGCATCGAGGCTCCGGAAGCTGACAAAGGGCCAAGCCTCGGTTCACGGCGCGAAGCGTAAGTCGAAAATGTGAAACGCGGGCCTCGTGCCCGCGTTTTCCACTGCGCTCGCCCAGCCTCGGTGCTAAAATCAATTCACCCCTTCGGCGCGCCTGCGCCGTAAACCGTCGGGATGTGGCTCAGCCTGGTAGAGCACTCGCTTGGGGTGCGAGGGGTCGGCAGTTCAAATCTGCCCATCCCGACCATTCTTTCCTTTTTACCCTTTCAAAGATCATATCGAACGGCTTTCTGTATGTGGGAGTTACACTTACAGCGTCTATCGAGCAGTTCAAAAGTACCTTTCTGAGCAGTTCGGCTTGTTCGGTCGGTTTCCGCGTAAGATACAGAAAATAAGCCTTATTGGCGAGTTCTAAAGTCCTCTGCGCAGTCAGTACGGAATCAACCTTCGGTTGCGCTAAGGCGTCCATTGAGAGCTTGACTTGCTGCTCTTCCGCTTGCCATTGGCTCATCTGCCTCTGCCAGAAGTCCTCTGAAATCTTGCCGTCAAGCTTGTCCGAATAAGCTTGGCTCATCCGAGTGCGAATCGCTTCTAATCGCTGTGCAAGCTTCTCTCGCTGTGCCTGCGATGAAGAACAAATGCAGCACATTTGGGTTTCGGCGGTTGGCTGGCCATGGTGCACTCAACGATGATGGGTTCAGGACGAGCGGCGACCGAGCAGTCGCCGTATCGGGTCGAAATGCGCGAACTCCTCAACGCGATCCAGAACTGGAGCTGTGCTGAATGAACGTCGGAAGGTCGAGTATTACTGGGAGCGGTGACTCCCATCCGCCGATCACCACTCCCGATTCACCGCTGCGATGCAAGTCTTGCGGCCACCCCCGACGTCTACAATCTGTAGGGGCACGGCATAAACCTGTTCGAGCCAGCGTTTCGTCAGAATCTCCTGTGGGCATCCCTACGCCAGCAGACGGCCGGCCTTCAAAACCGCAACCTGACTCGCGCATTCAAAGGCATGATTCGGCGAATGCGTGGTGATCAACAGGGTGAGTCCCCCAGCGGCAAGCTTCTTGATCTGATTCAAGACACTGATCTGATTTCCAAAATCAAGGTTCGAGGCCGGTTCATCCATCACCACGATCTGTGCCTGTTGGGCAAGCGCGCGCGCAATCAGCACTAGTTGCCGCTCGCCACCACTCAATTCCGTGTAGCGCGCATCGGCCAGATGGACGATGTTCAGAGAGTCCAGCGCCTCCTCGGCGATTTCCCGGTCGCGGCGTCCAGGCAAGGAAAAGAGCTCCAGATGCGGACTCCTGGCCATTAAAACAACGTCGCGAACGGTAAAGGCGAAGGGCCGCGTATGCGCCTGAGGAACGTAGGCAAACGTCTGTGCAACCTTTCGACGCGCCCATCCCGCGACGTCGTTTTTCTCGAAACGAATGCGACCGCTCGTTACGGGCAGCAAACCTAGAATTGCCTTAAACAAAGTTGTTTTGCCAGAACCATTGGCACCCAGCAGACACAGGACGTTGCCGGCTTGGAGCCCAAACGAGACCCCGTGGATAACCTCTCTTTTCCCGTATCCGCAGGAAATGTTGTCAACTTCCAGCATCACGCCCAGCCTTTGTGGGCACGCAGCAGCAGATAGAGAAAGAATGGCGCGCCTACCAGCGAAGTCAGAATACCGAGGGAAATTTCGGTAGCGAAGATGGAGCGTGCCAGGTCGTCAACCAGCAAGAGATATGTCCCGCCCATCAGCAAGGAGGCAGGAAGAAGAACGCGGTAGTCTGGTCCGACGAACATTCGCGCCAGATGGGGGATTACCAGGCCGCCCCAACCAACAGGCCTGCAACAGAGACGGCAGAAACGGTGAGCAAGGTTGCGCAAAGAATAATTATCCAGCGGAAGCGCCGCGTATCGACCCCAAGCGCGGACGCCTCCTCCTCCCCGAAAGAAAGCACGTTCAATTGCCAGCGCAGCAGAAAGAGCGGCACAACCCCGAGCACAAACAGCGGCAGCAGGAACCTGATTCCCGGTATGGTTCTGCGCAAAGGGATGGACACCAGGCCCAGTGCGGCCACCTATGTGCTAACTATGTTCTAATGCAGCAGTTTACCTTCGCACTGAACCAGTCGCGCTGCCGAAAGCGTTCCCAGCACCATGCGCTATTCCGAATTCGGCAAAGCATAGCCAGCGCTGCTGATGCCTTTTTGATTGAGAACACTGGCCCACACGGAAAACCGGGCTCGAATATACAGCGTCTCAATCTTGTCGCGCAACATTGACAGTGTCTCGTATAAGGAGTTTCCCTTCTATGCTGAACGCCTGGGGCCCTGCAACCACGTCGATTTCCTTGCTCTCACTCCCCACACAACTTCCGCTTGCAGGCAGGCGATTCGGCGTCTCGGCCATCGGTATAGTCTTACTGCTGACGCTTTCCGCATTCGCGCAGACCGCCGCTGGCACTGGTCAGATTACCGGGGTGGTGAGAGATCCGAGTCAAGCCGCCGTTGCCAAGACGCAGGTGGTTCTTACCAATACGCAGACCCAAGCTAAGATCACGACGGTTACCAATGACCAGGGTGTTTACACGTTTCAGAATCTCCAGCCAGGCACTTATACTATCGAAGTTGATGCCAAAGGCTTTAAGCCGAGCGTGAGCCCGGAGCTCACGCTCGCGGCCGGTCAGACTGTCAACTCCGACTTTGCTCTGGCGATGGCCGGAACCACGGAGATGGTGAATGTCTCGGCCGGTTCGGAGAACGCTTATCGCGTGGATAACGTGAAGCCAGGCGGTCCGCTGGGGACGGTGCCGATCGTGAACCTCCCTTACGGGGTCTACGTGATTCCCCGTCAATTGATTGATGACACGCAGTCGAGAAACTTCAAAGAGATTGCCAAGTACCTGCCTCTGGTGTGGTTCCGGGAGCAGCAGGGGCCGGAGGTTCTGCGCCCCGAGAGCCGCGGTATGCAGGGAACCAATATGCAGAACGACCGTAAGGACGGGATGGGATTTGCGGTCACCACGCCCACGGCGCTTGAGGAATACGAGCAGATAGAGGTCTTCACCGGCTTGGGCGGCGCGTTGTACGGTCCCACCCAGCCTTCGGGCATATTCAACTTCGTAACCAAGCGCCCAACCGACGAACAGTTCCGCCAAATCGAGCTGGACTATGAGGGCAGCGCGGTTGGTACGGGTCACGTCGATCTGGGTGGCCGGGTAGGCCCGCACGTGGGTGAGAAGCGCATGATTGGCTATCGCACGAACTTGTTGTTGGGCGACGGCACGGGTTATGTCGCCGATAGCCAATTACGCCGCCAATTGGCCGCAATTGCGCTCGATGTACGTCCCGCCGCCCATACCGTCATAGAGGGTAATTTCAGCTACTACGAACTGTACCAGCAAGGATACCCCGGTTGGTTTATATATACGCCGGTCCTGAATCCTTCGGCGAAGTCGCCATACACCATCCTGCCGGCGAACGCACCCAATCCGACTCGTCCCGGTTATGGGCAGTCGTTTTTGGGCGTGGACATGGATAATCAGATTGGCGAAGTCCGGCTGAGGCAGGATTTCAGTCCGAATTGGCAACTTATGCTCAGCGTGCTGAACCAGATCGCCAATCGCAATATCAACACGCCGGTCAGCGTGCTCACGAACACGAGCGCCACAGGAAGCAAGGCGGGATATCTCGCCAATCCAGAATTCTACCAGCAGTATCTCGAAAACGTGTTCCAAGCGACCTTGTCCCCGCGCTTCCAGGTTAAAAGCGACCTGGGGTACCTCAACGGCAAGTTCAGTACATGGGGCATCGGCCACAACATAGTGATCGGAAGCACCGGCTACAAGTTTGCAACGTGGAATGCCGTCACCCCGAACAATTTGACGGGCACCCCTCTGCAGAAAACGGTGCTATGCCCAACGGGTCAGGATGCTGCTTGCACCTACACCGGCCCAGGCAACCCTCCCCCTGGCAAATTCCGCTCCGCCAGCATCCCTAATCCGCTGATTGCTGTACCGCCTGCGGTTGGCATCCCTTCGCAGACCAAGACTGAGCCAGGGAATGGCATCTACGTCAACAATATCCTCCATCAGCAGGGATTCAACCTGGGCGATACCATTACGCTCACCCCGCATTGGCTCCTGAGAGGTGCTGCCAGCCAGGACTGGTTCTGGACGGACAACTACTCGCTTTCGAATCCCTGTACGGCTACTAACTGTTCGGTTGTTATAGGGAACCCCACTACGCCAAATATCGAATCACAAGGCGTCAGCTGGACCGCAAGTATCATGTTCAAGCCCCGCGAGAACATGACCATCTACGGAACGGTCGCCGACAGCCTCCAGGCACCCGATACGATTGTGGTGAGCTCCCCGCCTAATTTTGTTATTAACTCCGGTCAGGCTCTTGCACCGTATCGCGACACAGAGGAAGAGGTTGGCTACAAGCTGGTATCGCGCAGGATTAATTTCGAGACCGCTGGGTTCCGCATCAAGCGGCCATATATTGGAAATCCAGTGGCACTCCCTGTCAGCGCCTGTCCTCCACTTCCGCCCGGGTTTACCACTTGCGAGATTAACAAGATCACCGGCAATCAGATCAACTACGGCGTTGAAGCCTTGCTCTCCGGCAGAATCGTCGAAAGCCTGATGATGCTTGCCGGCATTACCGTGCTGAATCCGAAGCTCACAAACACCGGGATCCCAGCGACGAATAACAAGACGTTTGTGGGGATTCCCGATTACCACTCCAACATTCTTGCCGAATATCATCTGCCGGCGCTGACCGCTGTGTTCTTCAACTTCGACTGGCAGCATGTAGGACGCCGCCCGATCGACGACGTCAACAGCACCTAAGCGCCCCAGTTCAACACCTTTGATATTGGCGTCCGCTACGCCACCAAGATCATGGGTAAGGTCACCAACTGGCGCCTCTGGGTCAATAACATCACGGATGTGCATTACTGGTCGACAATAAATCCGGGCAGTCTCTCGGGACTCAGCAACGGCAGCTATCTTGGACACCTTGGAGAGCCGCGTCTGATCACTGCGTCCATGCGGCTCGATTTTTAGACTGGCTCCACAGTTCCGTATCGTTGCCACCGCAAAGGACGGATACGAAGTCGTCCTGGCGCTCGTAGAGATCGATCCGATGTTTCAGCAGAATTAGGTTCTGGTGGCCGACACGCTGGATGGCAAGGCGCTCGACGACAAACAGGCCCTCTGCAACTGGTTGTATCAGCAGATCAGCGCCCAGCGCGATGGGTGCGGGTGATCACCGACATCAGTGTGCGCCGAGCACCCTGACCACGCGCGTCTTTCCCCGCGACAGGTATGGTTCGGCTCGGTATATAGACTCGTCTTGAAGGTTTCGCCCGGTACGTCCCACGGTGAACCCGGCTGTGCAAATCGACGAGTCGATCTTCCAGCCCGGTTTCATAGTCCTGCCATGTGACACCATCCACTCCGGGTGATGCCTTACGCTGAAGCGCGTAGAAGCTGTCGCGGAGTAGATCGATGTTCAGATGGTGGAGCAGAGCAGTGAACCGTTCCTGCTTCCTTTCCTTTGCTGCTCTTCGCACACCGTCCAGCCTCTGGGACATGCGCTTCCCGCTCTGTGTCGGGTGCATGTGCGGCGGAACGATGTTCTCCTTCGTCTGTGCCCTTCCCTCCCCAACCTCCGCAAAGGGTTGCCCCTCCTTGTTCGGCTGGTTCACAGGTACTACTGCACAGTCCGACTTCTCCAACACGTGCATGTCCGCCGTGCGGCTCGTGGCCTTCGCGGACCGGCCTTGATCGTGAGACCAAGGCATGCTGGAGATCTCCCGGTTCTCGTGCATGTTGTTTCGCAGCGTGCGCGGGTTCTCCGACTACGCAGGACCAACAGCCACTCGCGAATAACGCGGCTGCCGTATTGCCTTCCTCCTACACACCATGGAGTCGGCATCCCGATTCCCGACTTTTCGAAGCTCGATAGCCCGGCCCACTGGTACCTCTGTCTACGCTTCACCAGACACCTCACGATGTCCCGTGCAAGACTCGAGGCCAGGATGGATTCGCTGTTTCCTTTCCTGTAGGGCTCTTGCATCCCCTACAACATGCCGGTTTATCCCGGCGCACGGCGTGTGGTCGGCTACACAGAAGCTATTCCAAAGTCTCGCTCAGAATACGGCCTAGATCGCTTCCGCCAGCCCACGAAGCACGAAAGTTCTAAAGTCGTCATCTAAAGCCGACCATTAAATCCATAAAGAATCATTGTGTTACATTCGTCACTGGTTCCGGCCAAACCGGAACTTGGGTCCATTTGGGTCCAATCAATTCTTCCACCCTCTGCACTGCCTGCCGCGCATCTGCCGGAACCGAATGCAAGTAAACGTCACGCGTAATCTCTGACGACGAGTGTCCGAGTGTCCAATTCTGGAGTAACCTGTACGGAACAAAAACAGAATGCGGGAGAGAGGTGTGGATGGACGTGCCGTGAAGGGAACACGTCACTCGATGAGCAGGCCGTACAGGTTCAACAGCAATCAACTTAGAATCGACACAATTCCATAGGTGTCTATTTCACGAGCACCGATAACCCATTCGCGATGTTCAGTGCTGCACTTCAACCTCTATCCGCCCTTTGCGAATGGCCTCCATAAACGCAGCATGGTCACGTTCGGCCTGATCAGCATAGCTCACGCTGAAATCTGCGATGGCGTGATCGAAAATATCGCCCTTGCCCATGTACCCGGCAATCATGGCAGGATCCCCGGACTTTGCGTGACCGCGAGCCAGTGTCCAACCGCACAGCATCGCATAGTCAAACATCGTCGTCGGATCAAAAACTTCGACCAGCGGCTTCATCTTCATATCACGCAGTTGGCGGACGTAGAAGTGCCGCCCCATTCTGGCGTGGGTCCAGCCAAGAAAGATGTCGCTCGCCGATTGCGCCAGTTCCAGGCCTGCCACGACACGCTGCCCATGATTGGCGTAGATGCTTTTGCCGACGTACGGCTCCAATACCGATTGGCCTGCTTCCTTAATCTGAAGGAAGAGCGGGTCGTCGTTCGCCGCCATAAGGAGCGCGACCGCACACAGCGTCCCCACACTGCCGACGCCGACCACCTTCAGCGCTAGGTCGATTAATTGATAGCGGCCGAGCAATGCCTTGCGGTCGTCCGGCAGAGTTTTCCGGTATTGTTCGAATGCCTGCAGGAGGTTGTCCCGGCTTGCGGTCAGATTGAGGAGCGGATGGTGATAGATAAGTGGCGGATTGTCCTTAATGACATATTTTCCGTCCTTCGGTTCTGCCAGAGTCGGAAAGTCGTGCTCTGTTACAGTGCGCGCCTGCTGCTTTTCAACGCGCTTGTGCAGTCGGTGCCGAGTGGCATCGTCGTGAAGGGAGGCCATCACCTTGTCGACATCCAAAATCTGATACCAGATCTCGAGCGCCCGCATCCGGGAGTACTCAGCCATGTGTTCGCGATACGATCGTGCGCAAGTCATGGCGACGTCACGCTGATCGGCTCTCGAGAAACCATTCGATCGGGCAGCCATCACGAAGCTCGCCACAAGCCGCTTCAGGTCCCATTCCCAAGGGCCGGGGAGAGTCTCATCGAAGTCGTTCATATCGAAAATCAGGCGTCGCTCGGGCGTCGCAAAGCCGCCTAAATTGAGCAGGTGGCAGTCACCGCAGAGCTGCGCCCGTATGCCCGTTGCAGGTGTCGACGCCAGATCAGCGGCCATAATGCCGGCGGTCCCGCGATAAAACGTAAACGGCGACACCATCATGCGGCCGTAGCGGATGGGCATGAGTTCAGGGATACGGCCCTTGCTTGATTCGATCACCATGTCGACCGGATTGCGCCGGCCTTTTGGCGGCGTCCATTCGGAATGCTGCTGGCGTGACACACGGGTACGCAGCGCTTTACCGGCTTGGTAACGTTCTTCATGGCTGGGCCCGGGTGCCGGGCGCGTCGAAGGCCGCACGAGCTTGGGGGCGTTGGAACTACGGGCGCTCTGGGTCGTAGAAGGAGTAGAAGGAAAGTAAGCGACGCTGGACCTCATTGGGATCTCCGTTTCTCTATTCAGGTCTATCCGGGCCAGAGGCGCACCGCTGCCGGTCTGCAAAGTCGCGAGCCGCATCGAGCCGCTTTCCTTCGGTACTCTCATTCATCAATGCCACTCTCCTGGCCTTCGAATAAGCTGCTGTTTTCAGTTTGGATTCGGTTTTTGGCCAAATATTGGATGTGCGCGCCCACCCCTGCGATGCCTTTGACGTGGGCCTGCTCGATAGCGGACATTGGTATTTATCCACAATTGCAGTGTGACTTGCTCTACCGCTGCCGCGTGGGCCGTCGAACAGTAGCTGCCGTCGCCGCAGGACTGGAGCGCGGATCCTGCACACATCTAAACCCGAGATGGTTTGTGCCTGTGTCGGGCTCTCCCTTGCCACGTCCGCCGACCATGTAACGGCTGCAATACTGATCGGTGCACAGGAATGAGCCTCCACGCTGGACTTTCTTGGCCACGCCTGGCTCGCCTGGATCGAAGCTCTCAGGTGGCCCCTGCGGATTGCGTACCACGCCGCCGTTCGCGGCCACACTCTCGTAATAGTCGGGACGGTACCAGTCTGACGTCCATTCCCACACGTTGCCCGACATGTCGTGGAGGCCATATCCATTTGCGGGAAATGAACCGACTGGAGAGGTCGTAACGTATCCATCCTCGGCCGTGTTCCCATCTGGGAAGTGTCCTTGAAAGGTGTTAGCCATGAAGCGGCCGCCCGGCTTGAATTCATCTCCCCAGGCATATCGCTTGCGATCGAGGCCGCCACGTTCGGCATACTCGAACTCTGCCTCAGTGGGCAGGCGTTTGCCCTGCCACTTGCAGTAAGCTTCCGCATCCTTGTAAGCAACGTGAACCACAGGATGTTTTTCTTTTCCTTTGAGATCGCTGTTCTGACCCTGTGGGTGCCTCCAGTTCGCTCCCTTTACATAGCTCCACCACTGCAAGTGGTCGTTAAGCGCAACGGGGTGGTCAGGCGGCGAGAATACGACCGACCCTGCGACAAGATTTTCAGGCGGCGCTCCGGGAAAGTCTTCCGCACGCGGCGCCCGCTCAGCGAGCGTGACGTAACCCGTCGCTTTCACGAATCGAACAAACTGTTCATTCGTGACGACAGTCTTATCGATGTAAAAAGAATCAAGGTAGACACGATGCCACGGACGGGCATCCCTGAACATTGGCTCGTCGGATCCCATCCAGAATTCACCGCTGGGAATCAGAACCATGCCCCTCTGGGTCGTGACGCGCGTCGCTGATGCACTCGACAGAGCTGGCTCCTTCGTGTCCGAAACAGCACCCGCTTGTTTGGCCGCCGAGATAGCGCGCTCACAGCTTTGGCCCTTTCCAGCCTCCTCTGAAACGGGCTTCGAACGGAGACGTAGTGCGAGCCCGAAAGCAGCCGCAACAATAATCACACTGATCAAATAAATTCTCGTTCTTCGCATTGTGAATCTATCCTCGGGATCGCATTCTCGTCGGGAGCGCGACAGAACAAGAGCCAGTAAGGAACGCAGTTGCGATGTCTACGGATGTCGTTCTGGGCGTCTTTCACGGCAGCTTGCTAAGCGGCTCGACTAGAAGGCCTCCTCTCGTCTTGGGATCCGAGCATCAAGGGCGCGTAGAATGCTCACATTTCGCTTTACTGCGCTTCGTGTTCCTTGAGCTTCTCCTGAATCGCGCGCTTAATGGCGTCTAGGTTGAATGTTGCCGGTGCTTGCATCGGCGGAAACTCGATGGCGGTCTGCGCGAGCTCGGAAACCGCTTTTTGCACGACGACAAAGCGCCAGAACTCGCGCGCAAAGAAGTCATTTCCGTAGCCGAAGGCGCCATTGTTAGTGGTCTCGCCGCGGATCATTGGCGTGCGCTCGAAGGGGTCTTGCCGGATGTTTATGATGGTGGGCATGTCTGTGGTAGCTTTCTCCCCCGGCCAACCGTAAGGCTGCTGATAGAACTGGAATTTGAAGTCATCGATGCGAACCGCGCCGAGGTGTGGGCCACCGAAATAGAAAACTTCATGGCGCGCGGATGGCCCTTTACCTTCGAGCAAGGCCATCTGGTTGTAGCCGTCCAGGTGGTTCTTGTAGCTCCGGTCGCCGAGTTTCACTCCCTTCAGCAGTTGATTGGTGATGTCTGGATTCCCGGCTGCCGCCATCAGCGTCGGGAACCAGTCGAGACCGGAAAAAATGCCATTCGCAACCGTTCCCGGCTTGACGTGTCCGGGCCAGCGAATCATGGCGGGCACACGGAAACCGCCTTCAAACACTGTGCCTTTGGTGGCCCTGAATGGGGTCATTCCACCGTCAGGCCAAGTGAACACTTCAGCGCCGTTGTCGGTGGTGAAGATCACGATGGTGTTGTCAGCCTCACCGATTTCGTCCAGATGCTGTAGGATGGCGCCCACATCGTCGTCCAACTCGGCCATCCCGGCTTCTTCCACGTTGTAATTAGTCTGATAATTCATCATCGCCTGGTACTTGGGCGAAAGATGGGTAAAGACGTGCATGCGGGTGGTGTTGTGCCATATGAAGAACGGCTTGCCATCTTTCTTGGCCTTGTCCATCGTCGCGTTTGTGTGCTCGACCAGCACACTGTCAAACGTCTCCATGTCGTACTTGGCGGGGCGTCCTTTTTGCCAGTTCTGCATGTCCTTCATGTCGGGGAATGGTGCCAGGGGCCCTTCGTCCACAATCTTCTGTTTTCCGACTTTGCCCCAGCGTGGCATCACCGTGGCATCATCCGTGTCCGTCGCCCAGCAGTGCGTCAGGTTGCGCGGCCCGGTCTTATCGATCCAGTCTTGCGGATAGTCGAACCAGTAGGGATCTGACATCGCATCAAGGTGGTAGAGATAGCCGAAGAACTCGTCGAAACCATGGACGCATGGCAGGTACTTATTCAGGTCCCCGAGATGGTTCTTGCCAAACTGCGCTGTTTCGTAGCCCTGCACTTTCAGGGCGGTGGCAAGAGTGACTGCCTGATCGGGTATGCCAACGTCTGCTCCCGCCTGCCCTACGGTCGTTAGGCCCGTGCGAATAGGCAACTCGCCGGTGATGAAGTTGGCGCGCCCCGCCGTGCAGCTTGCCTCGGCATAGTAGTCGGTGAACAACATACCCTGCGATGCCAGCCTGTCGAGGTTCGGCGTCTTGCCGGACATGATGCCGCGATGGTAGGCGCCGATGTTGAACCAACCTATGTCGTCGCCCATGATCACCAGAACGTTGGGTTTCTTCGCGCCGGCCGTTTGGGCGTGTGCGTTTGTGCCGCTCGCAATTGCGAGAATTGCCATGCCGAGTGCGAGTGCCACTCTTGTGATCGTTCGAGAACTAACTTTGGATTCCACTTCAATCTCCTTGCTACTTGCGCGACAATCCCCGCAACGGGATTTCAGCCTGAATGTCTACGGGGGAACGACCAGGTGAAACTGTTGCAGTTTCCGATTCTGAGGTAAATGACTCAGGGAAGGATGTCTTTAGCAGCGAGAATCGAGAGCTGGCCGGGCGACTTGAACGCAAGCACAAGTATGTGCACAGCGGCATGAACGAGTACAGAATCAACGCTAAGAATCTTGTGATTGTGTTTTCGTTGTGCGCGGTATTTGATTTTGCTCGGAGTTACGTTGGGAACCACTCGATTTCCGCAGGCTTGGGCAGCGTGCGGATCGGGCTGTTCGGTACAGCATTTTACGTGCTTTTCTTTTCGTTGGGTTCGCGGAAAGACAAGTCCAACGGTGGCGATTCACCCCGCTAGGTTTGCCCCTTCCCAACATAGCTGTCCAAATATCGCCAAGGCACACAGTAATCGCTTAAACAAACGCAGTCTGTGAAACGTCACCAGCACCGGAAACGAAGAAAGTTCTAAGTCGTCCTCTAGAGCCGACCATTTAACACCATAGAATCATTGAGTTACATTCGTCACCGGTTCCGGCCAAACCGGAACTTGGGTCCATTGGGTCCAATCAATTCTTCCACCCTCTGCACGGCCTTCTTCGCGTCTTCCGGAACCGAGCGCAAGTACACGTCGCGGGTAGTCATCAGGGGGTCGGCATCCTGGGGCCGTCTTCCACCGTCCGCAGCTTGCTCCTGCGTGAATTGGAAGGGTTGAGCTTACGCGCCAAGAACGAAAAAGATATCCAGTTTACTGCCTGGAAATCGCCTTCGTCTTGATGGACGCTGGCGGAGGGCTACGATCACTGATTCGAGGCGCGAATCCGGGGAGAGAGGTCTGTCGGTATGGAAATAATTCTTGTAGGCTGCAATCCAGTCAGTGGCAATGTCGCGCTGCGCCGTAGACAGATCGAGTTTACCCGCACAGACCAACCGGTGGAGGTGTTCTTCAAGTGCGTCCTTGGCGTGCGCATTCCAAGTCCGGGATTTGTAAGGTTGCGGCCATAGATTGTGGATGTCTTCCGCACCGCCCAATCCTGGAGCAATCAGGTAATCGATCTCATAGTCGCCCGCGCGAGCGTTCACGATCCCGTACTCGTGGAGAACCTCTTGACGCAACGACGTTGATACCTCGCCGATTACCTCTTCATGAGGCATCGAGCAAACATCGCTGACCGTAACGCTCCGCGTGGCGCCTGGTGTAAGGCTGCGGTCCGGAACCGCAGCGCGCTCGAATGGAGCAGCCCTACGCAGAGTGGACTGCTGAAGGAGAAGCCCGCCGCCCACCGCGGCAATGCAAACCGCAACACATACGATCGCCGTAGCGCGCGTGGCCGAGGCGAACTGGAATAACCACCGCCACGAACTCGCTTCTCGCTGAGACGCCAGTTCGGCGAGTTGTGCTCTCAAAAGCGCACGCGGGCCGGCGATGGGCGGCAATTGTGAATCGAGAGTCTGCCGGTGAGCTCGCGCGAAATCGGCAATTGTCCCTTCGATTTCCGCCATCCGGGCGCGGCAGTCCCAGCAGGCAGCAAGGTGGGCGTGCACTTGAGCTGCGCGACGGGACGGGAGCTCGCCGTCCGCCGCCAGAAGCAGCTCTTGGTCCGACATGTGCAGATTTTCATTCAGCATAACTTTATCTCCCGTCCGCACGTACTAACCGTGCCAGTGATCGAGTCAGCGAAATCGATACGGCTCCCAGAGACATTCCGAGTACCGATGCGATTTCCCGGTAGCGGAGACCCTCCGCACGCAGCCGGAGGCAACCCTGATCCGCTTCCGGAAGAGCGTGAACAACGGCCAGCAAGCGGTGCCGCCTTTGAGCCGACGATAGATGTTCTTCAGGATTCGGCGATGGGTCAAACTGCTCTTCCGCAATCGTCCAGTCGGATGCCGCCTTGTCGCCCGATCTTTGGTTCGCGTAACGCTGCTTGAGAGCGAGATTGTGCGCCACGCGGAAGATCCAGCCGCGAAGATTGCTCCGAGACCTGCCTAATTGGAGATGCCGGAAGAGGGAGAGGAATACTTCCTGGACGACTTCTTCCGCATCATGCACGGCCAGGCCAAACGACAGCGCATAACGGAGAAGGGGGTTGCGAAATTGCTCAAAGAGATCCATGACCTCGCGCTCGATCTCCGAGGGCTTCGCCGACAGCGCCGCGTCAGCGGCGGTTGGCAGAGACAGCTCGTTAATCAAATCTTCTGGAGGCATAGATAGGCTTGGTTCCTTAAAGTATATATTCCTTTCCCTCTGCTTCTGTTCAACGTTCTTCACGCACGTCCTTGAATTTTTCCTCAGGAGTGTAAGAAAGACTGAACAAGACGGCCGGAAACGGAATTTTCAAATTGAGAGGCGGAAAAGGCCGCTGTCACCCACCCGAAGGCGGGGCGCCCACGAAGGAGGGCTGCAATGTTTGAGCTCGTTGCGCTTGCGATCTTTGGGCCAATGATCTTCGCGCTCCTTTGGGCCCTGGCTTCCGTTGCATCGCGTGAAGCTCTCGCGCGGCTACGGGCTTTCTTTCTAAACTCCGGCATGAGATTTAAAAAAAACACTGAACAAAACGGCCACGAACAGAATTACCAAGACAAGGACTCGAAAAGACTGCCGTTACCCCAGCCAAGGTAACCATACGGAAGGAATTCGCCTTCCGGGGCATGCTTTTTCACAAGCTCTGAAAAACTCAACCACTGGATGCCGACTAGATGAAAAAGATGTTGATGATTGCTGTACTTCTGTGGACCCTTCCCATGCTTGCTCAACGCACTACTGGGGAATTGCGTTTAACAGTCACCGATCCCTCCGGACTCGGTCTGAAGACCACGGTGAACCTCGTCAGCCAGGGCAACGACTATAGCAGTACATTTACTACGGATAAAAAGGGTAACCTGGATGCCAGACGCCTGCCCTATGGAATCTACCAGATCCAGATCAAACTGGCGGGCTTCGCTCCGCTCTCCGAGTTGGTTGAAATACGTGCCGCGCTCCCCGTGGATCGCACTGTCCAGCTGAAACTGGCTTCGGTTTCCGAAACGGTGACGGTCAACGCGTCCAGCACGTTGGTCGATCCTTATCGCGCCGGTTCCGTAAATCAGCTTGGCTCGGAGACGATTGCGGATCGATTGACTGCGCTGCCTGGCCGCTCCATGCAGGATCTGGTGAACACACAACCCGGCTGGCTCTTCGAAGGCAATGCGGTGCTTCACCCGCGCGGGTCGGAATATCAGACGCAATTTGTGGTGGACGGCATTCCGCTCACCGACAACCGTTCCCCAGGCTTTGGCCCGGAACTCGATGTCGATGACGTCCAATCCCTCCAGATTTATACCGCCGGCGTTCCCGCGGAATTTGGCAGGAAGATGGGCGGCATCGTTGAGGTCAATACTCTCAAAAACGGAGAACCGGGATTGCACGGGCAGCTCACTCTTTTCGGCGGCAGCTATGAGACAGCCGGAAGCAGTACCCAGGATCAATATACCTGGGGGTCGAATACACTTGGCGTGAGCGCCGCCGGCAGCATGACGGGCCATTATCTCAACCCGGTGGTTCCTGAGAATTACACCAACACCGCCACCACCGGTAACTTTAGGCTGAGCTATGAGCGGGACTTCACGCCGAAAGACCGTTTAACCCTGATTGTCCGCCACTCCCTAGCGCACTATGACATCCCCAACGAGCTGGTGCAGCAGAACGGGGCGTACCTGCCGAACGCGGACAACACGGTCGGCTGTGCAACCCCCGACGCACCGCCGCCGGGCGACTGTACATTCGTTTCTGGGGGCCAGCGGCAGACTGCCGACAACTTTGAAACCATGGGAAGCGTCTCCTATCAGCACATTTTTTCCTCCGATGCGATAGGCTGGCTGCGCGGAATGGTTCGCGATAACTCCAATGATTTTTATTCCAACCCGCAGTCATGGCCCGTTATTGCGACCCAGCACAATGACTTCAGGGAGATCTATTTTAGCGGCAGCGCCTCGGTTCATCATGGCAGGCATGAATTAAAGGCCGGCATCGAATCCGACGCGACATTCCTGCACGAAAACTCCAGCTACCTGATACCCGACTGCGACAACCCTTCGAACCCTGAATGCCCTATCAATTTGGGGATCTTCGACGCTGGCGCGACGACCTTTGCCTTTACCGGCAGCCGTCCGGATCTCGAACAATCGGCTTATGTTCAGGATGCCATCCGGCTCGGCAATTGGACGGTGAATGCGGGCCTCCGCTGGGACCACTATCAATTGCTGGTGAACCAGAATGCCGTGAGTCCGCGTCTTTCCGTCTCGCGCTACTTCCCCTCCGCCGGCGTGAATCTTCACGCCTCGTATGACCGAATCTTCCAGACGCCGTCCTTCGAGAACATTCTTTTGTCCAGCTCCCCGGCTGCGGAGTCTCTGGACACCAGCACTCCCGCAGTGCAACTGCCGGTCGAGCCGTCTCACGGAAACTATTATGAAGCGGGCTTGACTAAGGCGTTTCTCGGAAAACTGCGGTTGGACGCGAACATGTTCCGCCGGGACGTGAACAATTACGCCGACGACTCCCAAGTTCTGAGCACCGGGATCAGCTTCCCCATCGGGTTTAGGAAAGCCGTTCTCTACGGCGCGGAAGCAAAGCTCGAAGTTCTGCGCTGGGGCAGATTCTCGGGATTCGCCAGCTATTCATACATCGTAGGAAATGTCTGGAATCCAGTGACGGGCGGTCTGCTACTTGGGAATGACGCCGCCGACGCGGCGACCCAGATAACCGGCCATTTTCCCGATTCGCAGGACCAGCGGAACACGCTGCGCTCCCGCATCCGCTATCAGGCCGCCTCGCGTCTGTGGATCGCCGTGGGCAGCGACTACAACAGCGGACTGCCGTTTTCACCTGATTTGACCCCACAGCAATATGCCACGGAATACGGTCAAGCGGTGATTAATCACCTCAATTTCAATCGCGGCCGCATCCTTCCGTACTTCACGCAGAATGCTTCGGCCGGCGCCGACCTCTACACACACGAAAAGCGTTCGGTGCGTTTCCAGGCCGACGCTACGAACCTGAGCAACAAGCTCGAAGTAATTGACTTCGGAGGACTGTTTTCCGGCAACGCAATCGGCCCGTCGCGCAGCTATTCCCTTCGCCTTGTAACGATTTTCTAGGAGCCGTTCAGTGCGACACTCGCATGAGCGGACTTTTCCGGCGGCAGGAAGTTGAGCTTCGGCGCAGGTTGCGCGAAACCTGCGCCGAAGCTCGGGCTGACCCTTCACACCGGATATGTGTTGGGCCTTCGCCTTCGCCGACTTCCTCGTCGTCTTCAAGTTCTTCGGGCTCTTCGGTTTCGCCAGGCGGCGTTATCGAAGATGAAGCAGCCCGAGGATTACCACGAAGAAGTAGCATTGACTACTTCCCGTACTCCTCCCATTCAGGGCCGAGACTCACGTCTCGGCCTTTTTTCATTTCATCAGTTCGAGGGAGGGGCGGTGGGCTCGAATCATTTGATCCAGCAGCCGCAGGAAGGCGTAGAACTACCCAGAAACAGTTACATTAGAAGAGCGATGTTCCGGAGTCCGGGGCATCGATCTTCCGTAGCGGATGATCGCTTTGAGCGAAAACAGGGGATCGCAATCGCCCGGTGTGACGATTTTGTTCATACGTGACTAAGGTTCCGCAGAACGCAGGAGGACGAATGCAGCAAACGGCGAAGTGCTTGGTAATCACAGCGGTAATACTGTCGAGCATTACGATGATGGCGCAGCTTCCACTCGACGTTGAGGGCGGTGCTCAGAAGACGATCTCGCAGTCCGAGTTTCAAAAGTTGCCGCATCAGACGTTGACTGTGACCAATCCGCATACGAAGAAACAAGAGAGGTACGAAGGCGTACCGTTACGTGCACTGCTGGATCAGGTTGGAGTCCCTTTCGGTGAGAAGCTACGCGGCCCTGAAATGCGCAAGTACATCGTCATTAACGCAAAGGACGGATACGAAGTCATACTGGCTCTGGTAGAAATCGACCCAATGTTCCAACCGAACCAGGTCCTGGTAGCCGACACGCTGAATGGCAAGGCGCTTGACGACAAGCAGGGCCCACTGCAACTGGTCGTACCAGAAGATCAGCGCCCGGCACGATGGGTGCGGATGATCACCAAGATCAGTGTACGCCGGGCTCCTTGAACGTATGCGTAGTGTTTAGTCACGCGATAGGTGGTTGTGGACATGAGGCTTCGGTGCAAGAAAAAAGCACATGTCCCACAATGGCTCTGATTCCGTTCGATTCCGATACACCTTTGAGCCAGCCTATGCCCAAACTTCGCGTTCTTTCCTCGAAAGCAGCGTATTATCACGGTTTTCGCATAGAGGGAAGCGTCTGGTAAATTTTACGTCCGCAATGGCATCAAGCGTGCTCAAACTCTTTGCGACACAGCAGTGACCCATTCAAATCCAGGAGCAAAGACGTGACTCCAGCGGCTACAACAGCGGCACCAGCAACGGCCACCACAGCGGTACACGAGATCGATGTGTTGGCAGCAAAGGCACTCACGGCACTCGAGGAGTTCAAAGGCTTCTCGCAGGAGCAGGTTGACAAGATTGTAGAGGCCATGACAGCGGCCGGCGTGGCCAACGAGCGTTATCTAGCCGAGTTTGCCGTTGAAGAGACGGGTATTGGCAATGTGGAAGACAAGGTCATCAAGAACCACTTCGGTACGCAGGTGGTTTATGACTACATGAAGGACGCGAAATCGGTTGGCGTGATCGAGGAAAAGAACGGCATCATCTCGATTGCCGAGCCCTTCGGAATTGTTGCGGCGGTGACACCGACCACCAACCCGACTTCGACCACCATGTTCAAGTGCCTGATTGCGCTCAAAGGGCGCAATGTGATCATCCTCGCCTTCCATCCCCGTGCGCAGAGGTGCAGCGCGGAGGCCGCCAAGATCATGTTGGACGCGGCAGTGGCGGCGGGCGCTCCTGAAAATTGCATCCAGTGGGTCACCAAGCCTTCGATTGAGGCTACCGACGCGCTGATGAAGCACCCGGATATCGCCATCGTCATCGCCACCGGCGGCGGCGCCATGGTGAAGGCCGCTTACAGCTCCGGCCACCCGGCGCTGGGCGTGGGACCGGGCGGCGTACCGGTCTATATCGAAAAGAGCGCCAACCTGCAGATGGCGGTGGAAGACGTCATCTCCTCCAAGACCTTCGACAACGGCACCATCTGCTCTTCCGACCAGTCGGTGATCTTCGACGATCGCGCGACTGCCGAAAAGGCTCTGCAACTGTTCAAAGAGAACGGCGCCTATCTGTGTACCGAGGCAGAAAAAGCCAAGCTGGAATCGGTGATGTTTGACAAGGAGCGTGGCGTTCCTTCGATGTCGATCGTGGGCAAGAGCCCGCAGGTCATCGCCGAGCTGGCCGGCTTCCACATTCCTGCCGGGACGAAGATGCTGATGGTGCCGCTGACCACAACCCACGGTGACGACTGGATGAGCCGCGAAAAGCTCTCCCCGGTCCTGGGCTGGTACATCGTCGATACCAAGGATGAGGCCATCAACGCAGCCGCGATTCAGCTTGAATTCGGCGGCGCCGGCCACTCGGCCGTGGTGTTTACCGAGAACGAAGAGATCGCACATGAGTTTGCGCTGAAGGTTCACGCCAATCGTGTGGTGTGGAACCAGCCCTCGGTACACGGCACCATCGGCGCCCTGTACAACTCGCTGGTGCCGTCGCTTACTCTGGGCTGCGGCGCCATGGGCGGCAACATCACCAGCGAGAACGTAGGCTACAAAAACCTGCTCAACATCAAGCGGTTGGCTCGCCGGAAAGCCTCCGCCTAACCAGCCGTGGTCACGATTGAGAAGAGCGATGTTCCAAATCCTGGAGCATCGCTTTCTGTTTGCAACAGCGGCGAACAACCCGCCCACACAACCCTAACCTATCCGCGATTGGCCTTTGTGCTAATGACGGAACACATCTTTCAGTGTGCCATTTAGCATTATGAATGCGAACGTCGAGAAGACTTTGGACAGTATGCGGGTTTCATCTCAGTTTTGAGTTTGAAGAATTTCACACGCCTTCCTAACGGCGGCTTAAGCATTGGAAGCTTGGTGTCTAAACGTTCAGCAAATCTGGAGGCTCGATGGCAGTCTCGACTTGTATGAAGTGCGGTGGCAGCGAATTCGAAGTGGTTACAACCGAAGGCGTACGCAATGCAGTTTTCAAAGTTCGATTGGTGCAGTGTGCTTTTTGTGGCGGTGTCATTGGAGTCCAGGAGCTTGAGGACAATAACGTATTGATTGAAATCCTGGCTCGTAAGCTCGGCCTCTCACTTTACTGAGCGTCTTTCATCACATTTGCGAATTGGCGATGGTTTTCCTCTGCCATACATTGAGCTTCTCGGCGGTCTTCTTCACATGGCGGTGAAGCAGGTTGTGCCGATCGAGCGGCTTACCTTCTTTGTTAGCAAACATCGGGCTTGCGGAACTTGGTGTTCTTCATGTCACTGCCAACTTCCAAACCCGTCAGCGGCACAGTTGCTGTGGCGCTGACGGTTGCCCAAGACAACAAGAGAGCGTGTTAAAGCGACTCCGGCACGTTTATCTCGGACTCTGTTCGTACCTCTTTTGATAGAACTCGCGGATACGCTGTCTCTCTTCGGGAGAGAGCCCTTTGGTCCACTTGTTCGCATCGCTGTTCATCACGTCGGCAGTTACTCCGGGCATCAGAGCCTCAGCTTCGGGGATGAACTCGCTGTAGAAGATCTTGGCGACTTCATAGAAGCCGTGCCACTGTACGTAATCCGGTCCGTTCATAGAAGCGCCCATGCGTGCGCGGCGGCCCTGATGATGCCACAGCTCGAAGTAAGTCCACTTAATCTTCGTGTCAAACGGAGTGGAAGTGATTTTTCCGGCCGCTTGCAGTTTTGCCATGATGTCTTTGGAGGGAGCGAAGAACTTGTCATTGCCCATATCCACCACACCGTCAAATTGGGTATAAAAGTTGTCCACCCAGTTGGAGGCGTGACAGTTCAGGCAAATGGATTTCATCGCGCCGCGCTTCTCCTGCCAGTTTTGCTGCTTAATAGCAATTTCAGGACGCAGATTCCAGGAAAGCCGTGCGCCCACGTCATGCGTAGCTGGCATTGTCTTAGTGGCTCCCATGTGGCAGGTGTCGCAGGTGGGTGCAACGTTATAGTCTTTGCCCAGCACCCAGCTATCGGAATTCAAATTCATTTGGCCGATCATCGTTCGGTAGGTCACTCCATGCTTACTTTCGGCATAGATTTCCGTCTGTGGATGGTCTGGCCCGAGATGGCAGTAACCACAGCTTTCTGGCTGTCGTGCGATCGCCACCGAGAAGGTGTGGCGGCTATGGCAAACCGAGCATGAGCCCTTGCTGCCATCGGGGTTGATGCGGCCAATGCCTTCGTTGGGCCAGGTTGCGGGATCGAGTTTCCCGTTGCCGACTACCTTCACAACGCTGCCATGACACTTCGCGCAACCGTTAATGGCAGCCTGCGGGCCCTCGATGATGTCGCCTAAGACGTTATCGAGCGAGCCGAGAATCTGGCCCGCCTGTGCGTGATGACTGGCCTCGAATTCTTTCGTCTCCTGTGCGTGACAACTCCCGCACACTTTGGGAGTCACCAGGACCGAAATCCGTGAGCCGAAGTGCTCGAAGGAATCGGGCCGGTCCTTGCTCGCCTGGTGACACTCGTAGCAGCCAATCCCGGATGTGGCGTGCTTGCTCTCCGCCCACTGCTGCACGGCCAGCGGAGTCGCCTGGTCCTGGTGGCACCGAATGCATGCCTGGCTCTCTTTGGAAGCTGAAGCCGCCAGTTTGGCGACCGGCGCTGACGTTGCACCCTGCGGCCATCCCACTGAAGCGGTCATGAAAAGGCATAGAAAAAGACCGAAGCCATAAAAAAACGCTCTACGCATTGCTCTCCTTTCGTGTCCCTGACCAGAACCTCTCGAAGCACAGAGCCCGTGGCGTTCGGGGCTTACCAAGCGCAAAGCGGGTTAGTTCAGAATCGCGGCTAGGTCCTGTTCTGGTTCAGTGATTGCCATTAGGTTTTTTCCTGCAACACACCTAATACCGCAGGCGTGACAAAGTCTCACATTGATAGATGGAGATTGAATTCACTTAGCGAGCTCAAGCATATGGACTGGAGGGGCGGACCTCTGCGACTAAAGTCACACTAAGGAGATTTTCCTTCAGCTCACTTGGCGATAGACGGTACGGTAGACGGGTGAAGACTACTCCTCTCTCGGGTGACTTAAGTCATCGGCAATCTCTTCTTCGGCGGATATCAAGGTTGATAGCAGAAAAGAGATGCTCTGGCGGCGACGGTTTCCGCGAAACGGAGGAGAAGAGATGACCAACACGATTGAGCTTTACGGGAATATGTTGCTGCGTGACACCTTCCGGCAGAGAGGGTGGGCTAACCCCTGCCGTTTTATCGTGGAAAGCGAGATACCGGCGCTGGCTTTGTTAGCTCAGCTCGACATCCCCGAAGAAGAGGTTGGGGTGATTTTCGTAAACCGGAGGGCGTACCGGCCGCTAAGGGCGGTCATCCGGCCCGGGGACCGTGTCGCCCTGTTCTCACCCGGCGCGGTGATGTTCCTGGATTTAGGATCCCACGAGCAAGCGTACGGATTTGTAAGCTGAACCATTGGCGCGATTTTCAGGCTTACCGTGAATTCGAAAGTGACCTGCGAGAGCACATACACCTTGAGAACGATGCCCTATTCCCGCGCAGTATTCAGATGGAAGCTGAGCTTCGGAGAGCGAAGTAGCGCGAGGACGCGCTTGATGCTTGTGTCAGTGCGGAAAACATTTACTCGCGGAGTAATGTCGGACCAATAGAAAAATCAGGAAGTGACTTTGGTCGCTGCGATAACCTTCGCGCTCTTTTATCTTCAGGACTCAAGGAGATTGATATGCCCACTGTCACTGAAACCGTCCGTGAGATCGCGCTGAACCAGCCATCGTCGATACGAGTGTTTGAACAATTCGGAATCGATTACTGTTGTGGTGGGCGAAAGCCCCTCGGCATCGCCTGCAAGGAACAGGATGTCGAAATCGGCGCCGTACTCGCCGCGCTGGCATCAGCCACGTCAGAGTCCAGCCAGGAGCTGACGGACTGGAGTAGGGCTTCACTTGAAAGCCTGATAGTGCACATCGTCTCGCAGCACCACGAGTATGTAAAGAAGGAACTCCCGCGCCTAGACACGCTTGCCGATAAAGTCGTTGCCAAGCATGGCTCCCATCACATGGAACTATCCGAAATTCAATCCGCATTGCAGGCGCTTGATCAGGAACTGATGCAGCATCTCATGAAAGAAGAACAGATTCTGTTTCCCTATATCGCCAACCTTGAACGCGCCCTGGCCACCGGCAGCGCGAGACCGCACGGCTGCTTCGGAACAGTTGCAAACCCAATTGGCATGATGATGCAGGAGCACGATGGCGCCGGAGAGTTGTTGGCAAAGATCAAGCATCTCAGTGGTAAATTCAATCCGCCCCAGGATGCCTGTCCCACTTATTGCGCGTTTTTCGATGGCCTGAAGGAATTCGAGCAGGACCTGCACCAACACATCCATCTCGAAAACAACATTCTGTTCCCGCGCGCGATTGAGATGGAAACCTCAACGAGTGTGGGAAGCTAGAAACAACCGATCTTGCAAAGGCAGCCACTGAAGACTGGAGTTCCCCCCTTTATCTGAGTGGGAGGACTGGTATGGCCTTGGACAGTGATTCTCGCCGGCCGGTTGCCAGTCCGAGCCGTTCGCGCCGCGTTTGAGCTCAATCGCCTGTCGATCGAGCTCGAACGTGCTGCGGCAAACTGGCGAGCAGCAAAGCCAATTGACCCGTTTACGGAGTGTGTCCCGAACGGAAATCGCGTTCCCGAGGAGACGAGTTCCGGATCGCAAACTCTTGCATCCGGCACGACGATGAAAACATTCATCTATAGGTGGGAGACGATGATTTCGGGAGGACTGAGCATGCAGGTGTTTGAGAGCAGGTTTCTGTCTTGCATTGCAAAACTCAGAGTCGAAGTCCTTATGGTGCTTATAGTAGCGATGTGTGCCACCGGGTTAGCACAGCAACAAACTGTGCTGACCAACGTCACGGTCATAGATGGCACCGGGCGCCCCGCCCAAAGCAACAGAACCGTTGTGATCAAAGGAGACCGGATTCAGTCGATTGCCGCCGGTCATGAGCACACGCCATCGTCTGCGAAGGTCATCGATCTGCACGGTCAAACGATCATGCCGCTGATCATCAACACGCACGGGCACCTTGGGCTTACAAAAGGCACCACCCAAGCCGCGGAGAACCAGACCAACGACAACTTCCGTCACCAGTTGTTGAGGTACCAGGAGTACGGGGTCGGCGCGGTACTCTCCATGGGCACGGATGGAAAGCGCTTCGCTGAGATTCGCGAGGAGTCGCGCCGCGGCGTGCTTCCGGGAGCTGACGTGTATACGGCAGGCATCGGATTTGGTGAAAAAGATGCTGTGCCTCCGGCTTCCATGGGTTTTACAAATGTGTTTCGTCCCGAGTCGCCAGACGAAGCCCGCCGTGAGGTAGCGCTACTGGCCTCCGAGAAGCCTGATTTTATCAAGGTGTGGGTAGATGATTTCTGGGGACAATATCCAAAGTTGCCGCCCGACATCTATGGCGCAATTATTGACGAAGCACACAAACACGGACTTCGAGTTGCTGCGCATCTCTATCACTTGCAGGATGCTCGCTTGCTGGTATCGGATGGTGTAGATGTTCTGGCGCACAGCATTCGGGACGCTGACATTGATGACGCTCTACTTGCAGAGATGAAAAAGCGCCATGTCGCTTACATCCCTACGCTTTCGCTGGACGATTTCGCCTTTGCCTATGGAGATTCGCCAAACTGGGTCAACGATCCTTTCTTCGTGGCTGCACTAGATCCGGGTGTGCTGGAGTTGATTACCAGCCCCGAGTACAAATCGAAGGTGCAAGCAAACAAGGTGACCGCCCAGGAGGAAGCCGCATTGCCACAAGCGATGCGCAATCTGAAAAAAATCTATGACGCCGGAATTCTTGTCTCGTTGGGCACAGATTCGGGAGCGACCGTGGTCCGAACGCAGGGATTCGCCGAACATATGGAACTGATCCTGATGGTGCAGGCGGGCTTGACACCTCTTCAGGCGATTTCTGTTGCTACCCTGAACGCAGCCAAACTACTCCACATCGCAGATCAGTACGGAACGCTTGAAGCCGACAAGAAGGCAAATTTCATCGTTTTGGAAAAAGATCCATCGCAAGACATTCACAGCACGCAGACCATTCGCGCCGTTTGGAAGGACGGCAAAAAGGTTAGCGACGGCCCGCTCGCCACACAGCCATCTGTAAGGCCCTAACCGCGCAATGCGAGTTCGGTTAAGCCACAGGATGAAAACAAGCTGAGGGAATCCATGATGACAAGGAGAGAATCCACCACTTCGATGGCACATATCACAACCCGCAATGGCTAGGATAAGTTGGCCGGCTTCTCCGTCGCTGGGAAAGACTTGCCGACAATAATTACTAGTTCAATGGCAATTTACACATCATGGCCTAGCGCGTTCTTGAGCGGTCTTTGCAAGGCGAAGATTGCCAGTCCGGCCGTCACACCCAGCGCGGCCAAGCAAAAAAAGAACGATTGCCGCGACATTTTTTCGTAGTAGGTGCCGAGGTATCCGGAGAGAAAATTTCCCAGGAAACTGGAGAAGAACCACATGCCCATGAGCATGCTGACCAGGCGCGCAGGCGAGACCTTGGTCACCAGAGACAGGCCGATCGGCGAGAGATAGAGTTCGCCCATCGTATAAACGACCGTGCAGCCGACCAGCCACAGGAAACTGATTCGCTGATCAGGGCGCATTCCAGACGTAATGTAGATCAGCGGCAGAAAGGAGATGCCGAGCAGACCGCAACCGATCGCCATCTTGGCAACGCTCGCCGGTTCCTTACGGCGCTTCGATTGCCAACCCCAGAAGATGTTCAGCAACGGCGTGAACAGAAAGATGAACATCGGATTGATGGCCTGGAACCATGTGGAGGGCATCTCCCGCCCGAAGATGTGCCAATCCGTGTTGCGGTCGGCAAAGAGCTGGATGGTGTTGCCCTGCTGCTCGTAAACACCCCAGAAGATAACGTTCAGCATGCATAGAACCACCAGGCCGAGAATCGCTTTCCACTCCGCGGAGGTAAGCGGCGCATGCTCGGTGTGGGTCTGCTTGGCACGCGTCAGCTGGTCTTGCGCCAAAAACTTCTGCCCCCAGAGGTAAAGCAGCAGTCCGGCTATCATGCCGACACCCGCCGCGGCAAAGCCGTAGTGCCAGCCGAACAGTTGTCCAAGTGTTCCGCAGACGAGCGGAGAAAAGAATGCGCCCAAGTTGATGCCCATGTAAAAGATGGTGTAGGCACGGTCGCGTCGCGGGTCATCAGGGGCGTAGAGGCTTCCGACCTGGGTGGAGATATTGGGCTTGAAGCAGCCATTGCCTACGATAAGAAAAAGCAGCGCGGCGAGAAACATCGATTCCATCGCCATCAGGAAGTGTCCAATCGCCATCAGCACGCCACCCAATACGACCGTCTTGCGCTGTCCCAGAACGCGGTCCGCGAGGATGCCTCCGAAAAATGGCGTAAAGTAGACGAGCCCCGTGTAGAGTCCGTAAATCTGGGAGGCGAGTGGCTGCACCTTCATCGGACCGAAGACGGCCTCAATCGAGTGCTGGAGAAACATGAAGCCGAAGACGTGCGACGTTCCTGCATGGATGCCGTTGATGAGATGGTTCACCATGTATAGGACCAGGAGTGCCCGCATCCCGTAGTAGGAAAACCGCTCCCACATCTCGGTGAAGAACAGCACGAACAAACCTGCCGGATGGCCGAGAATCGTTTTTTGGTCGCGGACGGTATCGGCAGGCGACAGGGAGCCTGCCAAGCCAGTTACATTCGTATCGCTCACGGTCCTCTCCTTCCTTAAATCCTATCCCGGATAGGAATTTCGCGCCAAAGCGGGCGTATCAGACTCACTGGGCTTGGAGGGCAAAAATCCCAACTTCTCCGAAACCTGAAACTCACGCTTTCAAGATCACTCGGGACAACCGCGAACGTGGGATGCAGAGCCTCATATGTTTCTTAAATCACCTCTATAAAAAACTTTGTCTTGTGCGCCAGACACCTTGGTTGCACTCTTACCAGCAAGCGGCGAATCAGGAGAGCCTCCGAAGGCTCCGCTGTCTTTAACGGAGTTTTCCAATGGATACGAATGAGGCAAGTTTCGCCAAGGCGGCGCCGGTTGCTGGAAGTGCTTCTGCGACGGCCCACAACCATCCTCTGCTGCAAGCGCAGCCAGCGGGAAACCCGGGCTGCAAGTGCGGCACGTTGCGTCCGCCGAGAAAATTCCATGCCGCAGTCGGGTTATGGCTTACGCTGTTCGTAGCCGTGCACTTTTCAATCGGCTTGACTGGATTGAAACCGCGCAACTACGAGGGCGCAGTTAGCCTGCTTCACCGCTCGCTTGCCTCCCTGCCGGGCGCGGTGCTGTTGCTGGTTTTTATCCCCATGCTGCTGCAGGCCGGGAGCGGCTTGTACTTAATCGCAAAAGAAGGCCTCCGGTACGACGTCAAGCGCTGCGATCGCGGTGGAAAGCTCCGCTATTTTTTGCAGCGGTGGACCGGGCTTGCGATGTTGGCGTTTCTGCTGCTGCATGTCGGCAGCATGCGTGGCTGGTGGCCGTCGCCGCTTAACCGGTGGAGTGCCTCGCACCCGACTGGCGGGCAGGAGCTATCGGTGTTTGTGAACACAGCGGCGGGGTTTCATCTGTGGAACTCCCTGGGAGTAAATTTCATCACCATCGCGCTACTTTTAGCGGGAATTCTGGGAACGGTGTTTCACATCGCCAACGGTGCGTGGTCAGGCGGAGTTCTCTGGAAGATTGTGCAGAGCGATCGAGGCAAATACTGGATGGGGTACGTAAGCCTCGTCGCCGGGCTGGTGCTGGCCGAGATGGGGATCTTAGCCTGGTACGCCTTTACCTTGAGTCCCAACGCACGTGTAGCCCTCGCAGCAATAACCCGCTAAAAAGGCCGGCGGAGCGCCCACAAATTCGCCGATGCCTCGCACAAGTAGGAAAGCCCTACTGGCGAAGCGTCGCTAACCTTTTTGTGGGATGCGCGTCTATCTGTTGTAACCTCCTGATGAAGACTTCAGGCCGGACAGGCTCCTTAAACGAGCCCTCCGGCCTTAACTTTTGTGGCTGGATTTCCCCACAGGCAACAGCGTTGAACTTGTCGCTGAACGGGGCTAAGCTATTGCAACACCACAATAGGAGGCGAGTCATGGCCACCAGTCGCAAGGTGATTGATTGCCGCTTGTACCCAGCAGGTATTTCATGTGAATTCGTTGTCTCAGGAGACGCAGAAGATGTGCTCAAAATAGCAGTAGAACATGCGGTCGAATCTCATCGACTCCGTGACACGCCCTCACTTCGTGCACGGTTGCTCTCGATGCTGCATGACCAACCCATAAAAGCAAAGGCGGCTTAGTAGAGATCGGCGCACAGGTTCTCCGGTGCGGTAAGCTGGTGCGTGTTTCCGACTGTGAGCCGACAGATGCCCAACAGCACCATCTTCCAACCCGACCTGTTCCGGTTCCTGCGTCAACTCAAGCGTCACAATGACCGGGAGTGGTTCGCCAAGAACAAAACGCGTTACCAGCATGCGGTGGTCGATCCTGCCATGGAGTTCATCGGCGGCTTTGCCCCTCATTTGGAGAGGCTCAGTCCGCATTTCATCGCCGATGCTCGTCCCACGCGGGGCTCTCTGTTCCGCATCTATCGGGACACCCGGTTCTCCTCGGACAAACTTCCGTTCAAGACTCACATCGGCATTCATTTCTCCCACGAGAGCGGCAAGAATGCCTACGCGCCAGTGTTCTATCTGCATCTGGAGCCGGACGGCTGTTTCGCGGCGGCGGGAGTCTGGCACCCGGATACCCGTGCCCTCACCAAAATTCGCGTTACGATTGTCAGCCAGCCGGAGCAGTGGAAGAAGGTGACTCGCAGGCTGGAACTTGAAGGCGAGAGCCTGATTCGGCCGCCCAAGGGCTTTTCCTCAGAGCACCCGCTCATTGAGGATTTGAAGCGGAAGGATTTCGTGGCGTCGGTGGCGTTCTCCGAAGAGCAGCTCTGCGGCCCGGCATTCATGAAGGTGTTCGTAGCTGCGTGCCATACGATGACGCCGCTGGTGGAGTTCACGACGAAGGCGTTGGGATTGAAATTCTAGAATTCTGGAGGAGCAGCAACGAGCCGACTAGGCAGCTCGGGTTTCGGTAAGCCGCGGCTTCCTGACCACAGTTACCACCAACGGAATCGAGGTTAAAGCACCAACCGCCAACAGTGCCCACCCTGCGCCCCTCCGCGTATCGCTCCTAAGTTTACCCGCAATCAGTAAGCCCAATCCTGCGCCAAGCGCAACGCGGGTTCCTGCTATAAAAACGATCTCTGGAATTGTGAAGCTTCTCTCCAACATAAGCACCTCCGCAAAAATAACCACATGCTTGGATGCTCGGAGAGACGGTGGCCGGAGCTTCACTTGAATTACTTCGCTAGGGTTTTCGGCGAGGATCCTATCCAGGCGAAAAAGCGTGCTTCCTATTTGACGATGGCAGCAGAATACTTTTACGAGCTACGAGACACCCTACTTCTGAAGTTATCCAGTACTGATACAGAGCAGCTCGCGACCTTCATCCTGACCGCTGCGCGATGCATATGTGAGTCGGACAAAATTAAGTCTACCAAGCGCAGAGAACCAACCTGCGCTGAGGTGCGCTCATCAGAAAACCTCGACAGGAAGTCCGTTTCATGACCTGCAAAGTGAAGAATCTAGCGCGCACAATGATTTTGGGCTTCATCGCAATCGCAAGCAGTGCCTTGGCGTTGGCAGAAGTATCGGTATCAGTGGCTCAGCCGACGAACGGCCTCCGCGGTCCCTCACCTATGGAATTCGTGATCTCCGCGAGTTCCTCGGCCGCGCCCATGAGTTCCATGGCGATTTCAGTCGACGGGACCGAAGTTTTCTTTCAGTATGGGTACTCTTTCACAGCGTATTTGTGGATGGCGAGGGGCACACACACGATTGTGGTGACGGGCACAGATGTTAAGAACCACACAGGCAGTCAGACTCTGAAAGTAACCTCCACCAGTGGCATGGGTACGGTTTCGAATATCAACAACTGGGGTGTGTGGCAGGGGTGTACAGCGAGCAGCTGCACCGGCGGTGGCGGCATGGCGGTCAGCGACACTTACCCCAATCAATCCTCGCCCTCGCTGGATGGGTCGTCTCGCGAATTCACTCTTGCCGGCACCGGACCTTACTCAAACGCCTATTGGTATGCCTTTGTCGGGGGCAGCAACTCCGCCACGAACTTCGTTTACGACACCTGGGTTCTGATCGACAAACCTACGAACCCGCAGGCCCTGGAGCTTGACGTAAACCAGAGCTTCAACCAGCGGCGATGGGTATTCGGCACCCAGTGTAACTACAAGGGCGGAGCACCGTTGGGCGGCCACTGGAATGTTTGGGATGGGTCTACTTCAGAATGGGTCGCCACCAAGGTGCCATGCCGGCCATTTGCCGCGAACACCTGGCACCATATTGTCTGGGCGGTGATTCGCACGGGCAATTCCGTTCACTATGTCAGCGTGGCGCTCGACGGAGTCTCGCACTCTGTGAACCTTCAGTTGGGAAACCAGCCTCACTGGCCGGGCGCCGACATCGATGTTGCCGTGGAGCTTGACGGCGATGAGAACCAGGACCCGTATAACGTCTGGATTGACGAGATGAAACTGACGGCATTCTAAGCCGGATCGCACGAAGCAGGGCCACCATGGAAGAGCGGGTGGATGAAGTAACGCTTACGACTCATTGGTTCTTTGCCGACCCTCTGCCACCGATTTCGTCAAAGGCAAACCCAGGTAACGCAACCGGGGTTCAAATGGATGGACGCATATCCTGTGGAATCAAGCAGCCCTGAGTCCAGCGAGTTTGAGCGATTCCGCAGCCTCAACCTCGAAGCCGCGTATCATAGGATGGCCGTGCATCAGGTGCTGGACAAAATTCTTCGCATGCGGGAAAACTTCGCGTCGATAATGTTCGGCCTGTGCTCGACTGCTCCAGAATCCCAGGCCGCAACCCTTCTGGGAACCTTCTTCAAATGTCAGGAATTCATCAATGAACCCGTCCTGCTTTTTCAGCAAGGGCAGTATTTGGCTGCTCCACACTTTTAAGAACTCGTCCTTCTTACCTGGCTTAAGTTCTCCCTCAATCAAAAGCATGTACATGGCTGCCCCTCACCTCCTCCTCTCAGACGCAGTTTGCTGGCGGCCACGTTGTCCGGCAGAGAAAGAAAGATGCTGCTTGAATGGCAGCCGCACGAATCGGAGTAGATGGAATTTCACACCCCGCAATAGGAACGATTTACAGCCATGACAAGGAACCCTGCATCCAACATTGAGTCTGTGTAGAACACAGCTTTTCGGGAGTTTTTTATTGCCTCGTTTATCGTCCGAGCAGGAGAGCCAATTCCGCCTGAAAGCAATCGTTGAGTCGTCCGACGACGCGATCATCACGAAAACTTTGGATGGCGCCATTACCAGTTGGAATCCCGCTGCGTCACGAATATTCGGCTACACCTGGGAAGAAATTGTCGGGCAACCTATCTTTAAGCTCGTTCCTGCTGAACTGCGCCAAGAAGAACACGACATTCTGAAGAGACTCACCTCCGGGGAGCGAATCGAGCACTACGAAACGGTTCGTATATCGAAGACCGGAACTCGCATCAACATCTCTTTGACTGTCTCTCCGATCCGAGATGAGCAAGAAAGAATCATTGGAGCCTCCGAGGTTGCTCGTGACATCTCCGACCGATTGCACGCCGATGAATTGCGCGTCCGATTGGCTGCTATCGTTGAATCTTCAGACGATGCTATCGTGAGTAAAGACCTGAATGGAATCATCACGAGTTGGAATAAAGCTGCCGCTCGGCTCTTTGGGTGGGAGGCAGAAGAGATTGTCGGGCGTTCCGTGCTCACAATCATTCCTGACGCTTTACACGTTGAAGAGCACGAAATTCTTCGCAAGCTACGCGCTGGGGAACGCATTGACCATTACGAGACGCAGAGACTTCATAAGAATGGTCACTTGGTGGAGGTGTCATTGACTGTCTCTCCCATTTGGGATGCCAAAGGTCGAATCATCGGAGCTTCGAAGATCGCACGTGATGTTACTGAACGAAATCGATTGCAAAGGGCTCTTATCCAGTCGGAGAAATTGGCTGCTACGGGCAGGATGGCCGCCTCCATCGCTCATGAGATAAACAATCCTTTGGAAGCAATGACGAATCTGGCTTACCTGTTGGCGAATGACCGCTCGATAAATGAAACGGCCCTCCATTACGCAAAGATGCTTTTCGAAGAGACGGAACGAGCGAGTGAAGTGGCTAGGAAAACGCTTGCTTTCTATCGAGAGACAGGCCAACCGGTCAGGATAGACATTTGTGAATTGCTGGACGGCGTTCTTTCTTTGAACCATGCTCGATTCGAGAAAAAGAGTATCACTGTGCGACGGGAATACGCGGAGACAAAAGATGTGTTTGGCTTTCCATCCGAGTTGCGTCAAGTATTAGTCAATCTTCTCTTGAATGCAGTGGATGCGCTCCCTGAGGGTGGCGACATTTGTTTGCGCGTGAGCAATGAAGCTTCCCGTGACGAAACAGATGAGCGTGTGTGCATAAGCGTGTCGGATAGCGGCAGTGGCATCCCAGAAGATGTTCAAGAGAACCTTTTCCAGCCGTTTTTCACAACCAAACAGAGTGGCGGAAATGGTCTTGGACTTTGGATAAGCCGAGGCATTGTCGAGAGGCACGGCGGTGAATTAACCTTCCGCAATAAAACGCAAGCGGGGGAATCAGGAGCCGTGTTCATGGTGCTCCTTCCGATTGCAGCTCAGCAAAGTACATGCACTCGGGATTACTTATACCCGCAGGCGAAGTTGGCGTCGTCGTTGTGAGCGTCGTCCGCTCATCGTCTGACTTGCTCATTGCGCGAGAAACTCCCGGAACGCCTCCACAACGGTTGTCGTCACGCTTCCTGCCGTCCGTGCCGAAACCAGTTCGTGCCCGGCACCCGCTATTACCAGTAGCTCCGTTCGTTCCGTGATGAGCTTCAACGCTGCCGTCAACTCCTTTATCGAACCGAATCCATCTCGGCTGCCATGCACGAAAAGCGCAGGTGTCCTGAGGTTTGGGAAATGATCTGTCCGTAGCTGCTCCGGCTTCCTGGGTGGGTGAAGGGGATATGAGAGCAGCAGGAGTCCATCGACCAATCCCGGCTCCGTAGCCACCAGCATCGTCGCCTGGCGTCCTCCATAGGAGTGTCCTCCCAGAAACACACGCCCGGAAACTTTCTGCCTGATTGCCTCAACCGCATGCCGCAGTCCCTCTTGATCGCGCTCGGCACTGCCGCGTGGCGGTGGGCCGTGTGGACGCAAGTGTCGGAATGGGAGGTCGCAGCGAAGGACGGTCAGACCGGACTCGCAGAAGGCGGTCGCGAGTGAGACGAGAAGTGGAGACTGGCAGTTAGCTCCGGCACCGTGAGTGAGGACGAAGCCATCGCCTGAGGGGCTTGCTGGTACGTGGAGAAAGCCCCGAACAGAAGGTTCCCGGCTGCTGTCAGTGAACGAAGATACGTCAGGTGGGCCCATCGGAACTGAGGTGATCAGAGTCCGGGCTTTTTCGGCGAGAGGACAACCGCAACCAGAGTCAGAGAACTCACCAGCACTGGGAACCATACCTGTGACACCCAAGGCACCGGAATCAGAAACAGCACGTCGTAGTCTTTGAGGGAAGATGGCCATCGCAGTGTCGCCCATAGCCCGATGTAGTACGTTATGTCCCATGTGGCAAATGTCCACAGGAAGCCGCCCCAACGCTCTCTGGCTTTTGAACCCGCGAGCAATGCGACACTGACCAGCATGATCATCGTTGCAGCCTCCCGAAAGACCTCAATGGTGCGCAGATTCTGCGGAAATTGAGCGAGAGACAATATTGCTTCCTGATAGGTCGCCGACGGGTCTGAAAGTTGAGATATTGTGCTGCTGCTATGACCAGGTACGCCCGCAGCAGAACTCAGGTAAACCACGACAGCCGCTTCCACGAAGCCGAAGGATGCGCCAAACAATGCAAGCGTCAAAAGGGTTCCGGAGCTAAGCAGTAACCCTTTTCGCCGCCAGAAGAGATACGAAAGTGCAGGCACGAGAAACAGAAGGTTGACCCACCATGGCTGAGCCCACATCTGGAATCTTTCCATAGAAATAGTGAGATGCTAACCCACGAATACGATTCGAAACATCTGTGGTTGTGGTGATCCTGTTCCAGCGCACTGAGCGCTTTCCTTGAGGGTGCCGCTCAGGAAAACTCAAGCACTTCAACGGGAGCGCCGTTTTCGAGAATCATTGCCGCTCGAACCCCGGGATAAGGTGAAAACGACGGAAAGATGATTTCTTTTCCTGCAACAGCAGCTTCAAGGTCATCCACTTCGAAAGCTATGTGGGGGACGGAACGGACGAGTTCTGGGACGGGACTGTCGGATTCAAAGCGCAGCCACTCAATCCCGTACGGGCTTGTTTCAAAACCCGATGCGAAAACCTTGAAGGCTTCAAGATAATGCTCCCCTGAACGTGGAAGGTCGGTGGGGATTCCGACATGATGAAAGCGCCAGCCTTGCACCGAAGTAGCGGCTGGTGGCTCCTGAAACTTCCGGTGCTTGGGTGGTTTAGCGTCTGCCGGAGCTTGAAGCATATTGTTCATCTCAATGCTGTCAGTTACGCGCAAGTTCGGAGCGCACGCTTGCTGGAATATCGGAGCGAAGTTGGTCAACTTCGATATGTTCCAATATATCAATCAGTTTTTGAAGTGCCAATTTGTTTTGAAACATTGCGTTGCGCGGCTCAGCTCAGATTGTTCGTGGAATGCAAGCAGCTTATGCGGTAGGCTACGACTGATTCGTGGAAAAGTGACTCTTCTGATTTCAAGAAGCTTCATTCCTCCGGGAGACTTTATTTGCTACGCGACAAACATAGAATTCTGGTTGTTGATGACGAGCGTGCAATAGCTTCTACACTCGCCATGATACTTCATCACCGAGGCTATGAAACGGCCGAAGCTTACAGCGGCGAGCAGGCGGTTCAGGTGGCCTTTACCTTTCAACCTGATTGCATCGTGAGCGACATCATGATGGGAGGAATCAACGGCATCGAAGCGGCGATCGAAATTTTACGTGATCTGCCGTTCTGCAAAGTGTTGTTCATGTCTGGGAATCCCGGATATGGAAGCATGCTGGAGAATGCGCGAGCGAAAGGCTATGATTTCCAGATTCTGCTCAAGCCAGTACATCCCTCTGAACTGTTAGCGAGAATAGCTCAGATTCTTCTGAGCTCAGGCACTCAGGACGAACGTATCTCTGCATAAGAAAACATTAAAAATGTATGGTTATGACTCCGGCAACCAACAGCGGAATTATTGATCGTCGCAGCAAACACTCTGTCGAACAGACGGTGGAGAGACTCAAGAATATCTTGCAATCCAAGGGAGTTACTTTGTTCGATTTGATCGATCACAGCGGAGAGGCGGAAAAGGTAGGATTCAAGATGCGCCCTACCAAATTGCTGATCTTCGGCAGTCCCAAAGCAGGGACGCCTCTGATGCTGGCCGCTCCCAGCATTGCCATCGACCTTCCTCTGAAGATTCTGATATGGGAAGACAGTGAAGGGAAAGTTTGGGTTTCATATAACAGCCCGGAGTACCTGATGGAGCGGCATGGTCTGCCGCTGGAACTGCTAACAAACATAGAAGTAGTAGAAACGTTGGCATCCAAGGCCGCGGAGTGATTAGAAGCAAACCGTGATGGTTGCTATAGTCGGTCTTTATATAACGACAAGACCTTCTCGCACACCGCGCGCGACCGCCTCTCCCCTCGTTGCCGCGCGGAGCTTACCCATGATTGATCGGACATGAAACTTTACAGTGTGTTCGGAGATCTTTAGCCGGGAAGCGATCTCCTTGTTTCCCAGGCCCTCTGCCAATGCAGCCAAAACTTCCAGTTCCCGGGAGCTGAGGGCTTCGCCTGGAATGAAATCGGCAGCAACGTTTTCGGCATCGGCGGGCAACAACGAATCCATGTCTTCACTACTTACGACGATCAGCCCGGCTACGGCACCCTGAATAGCCGCTATGATTTCGGGCTTCGCCGCGTCGCGAGGCAGGACTGCCCTTACTCCGGAGTGCAGAGCACGCCGGAGTTGGGCGCGTCCGAGATGATCGACGAGCAAGACGGCCGGTGGCGCCTCATCCTGAAAGAACGCGGGCTGCCGAGGAAGGCGGTCGGTGCTTCCCAATTCAATCACTACCACGTCGGGATGGTCGGCGGAGTTAGAATTCGCGGGCAGGATTACGAAGCCGGGGTCTTCGTGCAGCATCGCCTCTAAACCGGCGCGAACCAGCGGCGAGGACGCGATCAGATGGACGCGGGTCATTATGCCACCTCCGCAGCGGCCTCCCCTGCCAGAGTCAGGCAACGCTCCACCGCCATACTTGAAATCGCAACTCCAAATCCGTCCACAACCATGCTGTTGATGCCTACAACGCGGCCGTGCGCATCGGCAAGAGGACCGCCGGAATTCCCCGGCGCAAGACGAATATCCGCCCGCACCAGAAGATCCTTCGGCCCTGGCCTTGCAGACACGACCCCAACGGTGAATGCGCCGTTTGCTTCGATTGGATTGCCGATCGCAAGAACGAGTTCTCCGGCGCGCAACGAAAACGCATCGCGCGCTTCGATCACTGCGAGTCCTTCTGCAGAGATCTGCAACAAAGCCAGATCGAATTGCGGTTCACGATGAATTACATCAGCCGTGAAGCAGCGGCCATCGAACAACCTCACCATTTGCCGTGATGAGGCCGCCACATGCGCGTTTGTCACGATGAGCCCGTCGGAGTGCCAGACTACCCCCGAGCCTCTTCCCCCGTTCTCTCCGCGGACCTCAACCGTGCAATGACGTAATCGCTCTGCCACTTCGGCAAATTGCTCTCCCACGTTCACACTGATGCTGGAGGACGCAATTAGATTCTCTGGTGTCATCTCTCGCTCCGCGGCCGCTCGCCAATGGTGACGCTGATCTCTGTTAATTTTCCCGCGCGAAGTATTTGCGCGCGCAGCGACTTGCCCACGCTTTCCGGATCGAGTATGGACTGCAGGTCGCCAGTGTCGCAGATTGCGTTGCCATCGATTGCAAGCACGACATCACCGATCATCAGGCCGGCGCGTTCGGCGGGACCATCCGCCGCAATCGTCAGGATCAGCAACCCGAATTCGCGTTTGTCGCCGAGCATGCGCTGAACTGCTTGCGGCAACTTCACGGGTTGCAAGCCTGCACCCAGGTAGCCGCGCGCGACGTGTCCCTTCTCAAGCAATTGGGTCACGACCATATCCACAGTCGCGGCCGGAATCGTCAGTACCGAACGCCGCGGCCCGGAGGTATTGATCCCGAGAACACGCCCCTGCACATCAACGAGCGGCCCTCCGGAAAATCCGGGATAGGGCAACAAATCGAGCCGCAGATATCGATCGACACGCCCCCCTTGCCAAGTACGCCAAGCCGCGCCAATCGCGCTGATCACTCCATAGCTGGTGCTTAGCCCTTCCTCGCCTCGCCGCCCCACCGCGAGCACAATGTGCCCTACTCGAAGCTCAGCGGCGTTGCCGAAATGAGCCGGCTCCGCTGAGTTTGCAGCGAGCTTTAGAACCGCAATATCGGTGCCGGGGTCGCGTCCGGCCACTGTCGCGGTCATGGTTTCACCTTGCGGCAGAACGACGGTGACTTGCTGCCGTCCGTGAATGGTGTGCGCCGCGGTTACCACAATCCCGGCGCGCCATGCGGTTCCACTGACGCCGCGCTGACCGCCTTCCAAAACTCCGACTACACTCCGGCCTGCGAACTCGACGGCATCAGCCAAGCTGTTTGAGAAATCAACCAATGTGTTTGCCATTCCAACCCCCATGAAAACCATCTTGCGCTGCCCTCCGCAGTTGCGCATCCATCAGAAGAGGAGGCTGGACCCAAACGAAAGACTAGGTGCTTAGAGTCGAGGAGCAGAGGGGAAACATCATGGCTTGCCAGCGGAATGGAAGAGGCGGAATATGCAGCCACGCGAAACCGTTAGGCGTGAGTACCTGCGTCAAGGGCGGTATGCTACGATTTAGGGTGTCGCACGCGTCTCCCTTCGCCAACTTAGCTTATTTGACGAGATTGTGAAGAGGAAAACATGAACGCCGCACCTGTTGGGCCTATCTGGATTCATCCCCCGCGTTTTTGGAACGCAGTTGAAGGCAAAAGCGAAGACGAAATCGCCAATCTCCTGGATCACATCACGCAGCTTCTTGAGGAAGGTCAGATCGAGACTTTGCTCGAGTTCGATTTCGTTACGGGAGTCGGCTATCCCTATCCGAACGTCTCTGGCCGGGCGCAGGGAACCAGGAAGTCAGCAGCTTAGTAAGAAGCCCCGGCTCTGTATTGTGAGCCAAGGCAACCGGAAGCTCCTGCGCCACACACATGGCATAGTAAGAGAGCGGCGATCGCGTTCTTCACCATCTCCTCCATTAGGAATGCGGATGGCATTAACCTTACACCTCTCCGGTTGCACTCGGGTTAATACATGATGCGCGCGGGCGCGCGATCACCTGCGGAAGCTGTATTCACAAATATGGATGTGTGCAAAACATCCTAATTGCAATTTTTGTTTTACGGCTGCGGCCCGACGTCAAGAACTTTCTTAAATATCTTGCAAGTTACTGATATTAAGCTAGTTATGTTGCATTTGCCAGGGAGTTTCCAGACTCATTGGGCTGCAATCTGGTGTTAGCAATGAAATTCTCCGCATTTCTGCACACGTTTTCCACACTTTCAAACGGTGCACATCAGCAGAAAGGGCCGCCCCATTGGAGGGCGGCCCTAAGTTCGATTTCGTCTACTTTTTGGGAGCGGCGGCAGCGGGAGCAGACGGCTTGGCGGACGCCGCGGGAGCAGCCTTAACGGGAGCCGCAACGCCGGACTGAGCATTGTAGGCATCCACTATGGGCTTTGTGATGTCCACGGTGCTGTCTGCCCAGAGAACCGGGCTGGACTGGCCGGAGACATCCAAAATCACAGTGTAGTTATTGTCCTTGGCGAATTTGTCCAAAACCCCAACCAGCTTCTGGCCGATGCGATTGGCGATTTCGTTCTGCTGCGCCTGAATGTCGGTGTTCGCATCTTCGTAGTTGCGCTGGAGAACCTTCTTCTTGCTGTCGATCTGCTTGAGCAGGTCGCCACGGGCCTCATCGTTGAGCTTATCGCCCTGGGTGTTGAACTTCTTCTGCAGCTCGTCAACTTCCTTGTTCAGGTTTTCGAGCTCGACCCGCTTTGGGTCGAACTTCTTCTGCAGTGTTTCGAAATCGCGCTGACCTTCATTGGAGCTAACAATGGCAGCCTGAATGTTGATGATGCCGACCTTGGTAGCCGCTGGAGCTGTGGGAGCTGGGGCGGCAGCCGCTGGGGCAGCAGACTGGGCAACCGCAGGAACGCTGAGAATAAGTGCCAGCGCCATTGCCGGGATCAAACGTGCAAAGTTGCGATTCATGGAGATTAGCCTCAACTCCTCTAGGAGCTTACGGAGATTCCGCAGAAACCTTTTTACCAGACGGGCGAGCTTCTCTTGATCAGCTCCAGCCCTATAGAAAAATTCCTCTGACGGATGTTGCCGATTATAGGTTGTGAGAAAAAGAGCGTCAAACTGTAATTGGCGCTTTCACACCTCTTTCCCAAGAATGAACACATCCGCTAGAACGTAGTGGCCACGGTGAAACGCAGCGTTTTCCTCGGCTCTCGAATCAAGTACGACGGAGCATAGGTCGCGACGGTATTCAGCCATGTGGTGTTGCCCGCCGTGCCGGAAATGCAGCCCGACGGGAACAGATTGCACGCAATATTTGGTTGCGGCGCCTGGGTATCCACGCGCAAGGGATTGTAAGCATAGTAGAGCCGGAATGGGGCATTTACCACAGGCAGAATCACCTGTAATTCCAAGCCGGTGGACATACGCAGGACATAGTTGGTGTGAGGGAGCGGCGTAATGTTCTGGCTGAAGGTCTGGAACTGCGCGCCCTGGCAGATGACAGAATTGTTTGCTTGAGCCACCGGGGTCGGGCAACCGAATGGCGTGTTATCCAACTCGCTGAACTGTGTCTCACTCAGGCGCAGCTGCGACTGGCGCACCGCCATGTTCATGCCGGCATCGTTGAACAAAGCGATGGTCACCGGCCCGACGATGGGGATACGGTACTCCAGGTTGGTTACCCAACTGGTATCTCCACCGGGATAAACCAGGCGGGTGATGGGCACCGTAACGAAGGCACCGCCAAGGCGCGGATTATTCGGATCTACGGGAGGTACGCTGCCGTCCGGATTCGTCACCGGCACCGTTACCTTGTCGGAGATAAGAGCGGTGGGCGAGACCGAGCGGATGTCAAAGCCGCGCAGATCGGTGTCGCCGCCCTGGAAGAAGCGTTCGAAAGGAGGAGCCGTTTTGCCGCCCCAGCCGGTGATGAACGATCCCTGGATGCGGTAGCCCAGGGTCTGCAGGCCTTCCTTCCTGGGATGGAAGCCCTTCATGGGAATAAACCGTTTGTACTCGGCAATCGGGCGGATATCCGCGACGTTGCCACCCAGGCCGGCAATGTCCAGACCGACGTAGTAGCTGTGGCCGCTATGGGGACGCAGCGGGTTATCGATGGTGCTGAGGCTGTAGTTGGGAACCAGTTTGCTGGTGACGATCCCCTGCAGCGCATTCGGACCGCCTACGTTGCGGAAGGCCAAGAATTGGAAGTACTCCTGCGATGCCGTCGAGTAGGTGGTGATGCTCGATGTATCAAACGAGTATGTCAGGCCGAAGCGCTTGAAGGTGCGCGGCACCGCATAGGTGGTTGAAACCGTAAAGCCGGTGCTCGCCTGCGAATAGTTTTGCAGCGAGTTCAGATACGCGGGGGGCAGAGTTTGCTTCTGGCCGCTGGAGATGCTCGCCTGTTGTGCCTGGTTAAACTTGTAATTGCGCGAGAAGACAGTGAAGCCGAGTTGGATCGGCTTGTCCAGCAGGTACGGCTCGGTGAAGCCGAACATAATGTTGCGCTGATAGCTTCCGATGGAAGCCGATGCCGAAAGATTTTCGCCCAAGCCCAGGAAATTATTGGTCTGGTAATTGAGCCCGACGAACGGTCCCGACAGTCCACTGACTCCGCCATTCAGGCCAATCGAGTTCTTGCCCTTTTCCTTGACCTTCAGGTTGATATCCACCGAGCTGGTGGCAACGTCCTGATGAACTTCCGAATCCTGTTCCGGCTTCAGGGGCTCGAAGAAGCTCAACTGGTTCAGACGCAGCAGGCTCAGCTCCCAGAGGCGGGAGTTGTAAACATTGCCTTCTTCCAGGGCGAGTTGGCGGCGAATCACTTTGTCGCGCGTCGTGGTGTTCCCGGAGAACTCAATCCGGCGTACGTAGAACTGCTTGCCTTCATCGATGTCGATCTTTAACGTGATCGCCTTGTGCTCTTCGTCAATCTCCGTGTCCGGAATATTGGTCTCATTGATGTAGCCGAGCGAGCCATAGGCCTTGCGCATTTCATCCAGGCCTTTGCTGATCAGGGTGCGATTGAACCACTCGCCATCCTTGATCTTGAACAAGCGGCGGAGTGCGGCGGTGTTGGTGATCGCTTTGTTTCCCGTGAAGGTGATCTCCTTCAGCCGGTAACGGTCGCCCTCTTCGACCGGAACGGTGATGTCCACCACCTTGCCGCTCTGCGACTTGAACGGGAAGTACCAGGCGACGCCGTGGGTATCGCGAATCTTCGTCTTCGGATCTTCGACGATGGCCTTGAAATATCCTTTGTCCTGGTAGGCAAAGCGCACGCGTTCGGCGTCTTCACTTAGCTTGGTGGCGTCAAAGGTGCGCGCAAACAGGTTCTCCAGAATGAGCGAGTGCGGAATGCCGATAGGCTTCATGTTGCGCATGGCGTCGCGAAGATAGCGCGTCTGCACGTTTTTGTTGCCTTCAAAACGGATCTTTCCAACCTTTACCTTCGGACCTTCTTTAATGTTGAAGGTAATGCCGACGGCGGCCGGAGGAATCTGGCGGATTTCCGTGGTGATGGTTGCAAATTGGCGGCCGTGCGCAGCCAGCAACTCCTTCAGCACCACTTCCGCCCGCTTGACGCGGGTGGGATCGAACTGGCTCTCCTGACTCAGGCCGACCTTGAGTTCCTTGAACTTATCCAGCACATCGCTCTGCGAAACCGCGTTGAGTCCGATGTACTTGATCTCGCGAATCGTCGGCTTCTCCTTCACGTAAACGTGAACGATCCATCCCTTTGGGCTTTCCTCGCGCTCGATACGAATGTCGTCAAAATAGCCCGTATTCCACAGCGAGTTAAAGTCGCGCTCCAGGGCTGCCGCATCGTAGACATCGCCCGGACGCGTAAACATGCGGGAACGGATGGTGTCCGCCGGAATGCGGCGGTTGCCGTGAATTCGAATATCTTCGATAATGCCTTGCTGGGCGAAAGCCATGCCGCCAAGCAGCATGAATACCAGGCAGATGCGAACCAGTTGGAGCAGTCCCTTAGGGATGGGACGGCTTCAGGCGAGGCGTTGCGCAGATGTAATGAGAACAAAAAATGACGAGACCCTCATGCGTAAATCTTGGGCGCGGAAGGCCCAATTATACAGGGTCGGGTACTCTCAACGCCATTCAACGCAACGATAGCCGAAGTCCTTCGCTATCCTGCCTTGGGGAATCGCAAACGTGGTTAGAGCTTTTCTACTTCTACCAGTGTCGAGTAAAACGTGGCGCCGCGTCCCATGTCGGTCAGGCGGTCGCTGGTGAGAGCGTTGATACTCTTGCCGTCCGGCGACTCGCGTGCCCAGTCCAGGTAGGCGGAGACCACGCCGGAAGGCACGCTGTTGTCCACCCGCGCGCGCAATCGCACTTCGCCGCGGCCATTATGGACGCGCAGGGAATCACCATCCAATATGCCGCGCGGATCGGCGTCCACAGTGTTCATCTGCAACTCGAAGCGCCGCTCCATCTTCTGCTGGCCGGGCAAATTGCAGAACGTGGAGTTGAGGAAATTGTCATGCTTCCGGGAGAGCAATTCCAGCGGATACCGGCGGGCCTGCTCGCTGTGCCGCGATTCAGCGGGCGCGGTATAGTCCGCCACCGGGTCCAGCCCAGCCGCTGCTAATGCGTCGCTGTATAACTCAGCCTTGCCGCTGGGAGTGGCAAAGCCCTCGGCAAAGGGAAGATAAACGCCATCGCGGCGGGGAACCTTCAGCGCAATGGAGTGCTCGCGCTCCAACGCCTCACGGGTGATGCCGGCAAGAAACTCGTGGCCGGCGATTTTGGTATTGCCGTTTTGCGCAGTAACGGTCAGCGCATCGTCGATCAAATCATCATCGGAGGCGCGCAGACATTCATCTTCCAGACCCATGCGAGCGGCGAGGCGGCGGAACAACTCCGCGTTGCTACAGGACTCGCCCAGCGCTTCGAGCGCCTGGCCGGAAAGTTGCAGATGCAGATGCCCGTAGGAGGTGACGAGATCCTTGTGTTCCAGAAAGGTAGTCGCGGGCAGAACAATGTCCGCGTAGTCCGTTGTATCGGTGAAGAACTGCTCGTGCACCACAGTGAACAGATCGGGACGCTTCAGGCCTTCGACCACCAAATTATGGTTGGGGCAGACCGCCGCGGGATTGCATGCGTAGACGAACAAAGCCTTCACCGGCGGCGCAAGTTTGGCGTCATTCAACAGCTTGCCCAACTGATTCATGTTGAGGATGCGCGCGGGACGGCCAAGGGCCGTGGTCATCAGGTCTGCGCGGTGTACCTTGGCTTTGTTGAGTGCGAACGTTCCAGAGGTGGAGAGCGTCAGACCGCCGCCCTGATGCTTCCACGCCCCGGTGATCGCGGGCAGCATGGTGATGGCGCGCACCGCCATGCCTCCGTTTTCACTCCGCTGCACGCCGTAGTTCAGGCGGATGATCGCGGGAGTGGTCTCGGCGTATTCGCGCGCCAGCCGCACAATTTCGGCGGCGTCGAGTCCGGTAATCCCGGCCACCCGCTCGGGCGTGTACTCGGCGGCACGCTTGCTGAGTTCCTCAAAGCCGATGGTGTGCGCTGCCACGTACGGCGCATCGTGCAGATTATTTCCAATGATGTAGTTCATCAAACCCAAGGCCAGCGCAACATCCGTGCCGGGACGGATTGCGAGGTGCCAATCGGCTATTCGCGCCGTGCGCGTCCGGAACGGATCGATGACCACCAGCTTTGCGCCATTGCGGCGGGCTTCTTCCACAAATGGCCAGAGATGAACGTTGGTGCCGTGAATGTTCGCGCCCCAGGCAATGATGTAGCGGGCGTGCCGGTAGTCCTCTGGCGGGATGCCGTACTTCGCGCCGTTTACGCTGGCCAGCGCAACCCCGCCGGCTTCCGAGCAGATGGTGCGATCCAGTTGCGAAGCGCCGAGCCGATGAAAGAAACGCCGGTCCATCCCATAGCCTTGAACCACTCCCAGCGTTCCCCCATAGGAGAACGGAAGGATCGACTCCGGGCCGAACTCCGCCACCGCAGCCTTGAGCCGAGTTGCAATCTGATCCAGAGCCTCGTCCCATGAGATGCGCTCGAAGGCCTGCGCTCCGGCGCTGCCCTTGGGGGCAATTCTCTTCATTGGATACAGCAGGCGGTCGGGCGAGTACACGCGATCAAGGTACTTGGCGACCTTGGCGCAGAGAAATCCGCGCGTGACCGGATGATCCGGATTTCCTTCGATTCGAGTGGCGCGCCCATCTTCAATGGTGACCAGGACGGAACAGGCGTCAGGACAGTCGTGCGGGCAGGCGGTATGAACGACGCGGGACATGCCGGATTATAACCGCATTGCCGGCGCCGAATCCAAGAACAGTGACTCGGGCCCGCAAGGCGGCGCAGCAAAGCCCGGGATCTCCCGGGCTTTGTACAGTGCAAGATGCAGAAAGAATAAAGAATTCAGACTTGCATGACTTCTTTTTCCTTCACCTTCATCATCTCTTCGAGCTTCTTAATTTCATCGTCGGTGATCTTCTGCAACTGCTCCATCGAGCCGCGCTCTTCATCCTCGGAGATTTTCTTGTCCTTCATCGCCTTCTTGATCGCATCATTGCCGTCGCGGCGAATGTTGCGGATTGCGGTGCGATGCTCTTCCAGAACTTTGTTGAGGTGCTTGACCATTTCCTTGCGGCGATCCTCGGTAAGAGCCGGTACGGGGACGCGAATCACCTTGCCGTCATTCTGCGGATTAAATCCAAGGTCAGAGCTGCGGATGGCCTTCTCAATCGCCGCCGTCAGCGAGGTATCCCAGGGGGTGATGGTGATGAGTTGCGGCTCCGGTGCGCTGATGTTGCCGACCTGAGTCAGAGGCATCTGCGAGCCGTAGGCGTCCACGTGAATGGTGTCGAGCATATGCACGTTCGCGCGGCCTGTGCGCTGCGAAGCCAGTTCCTTGCGGAAGTCTTCGACAGCCTTTTCCATGCGCGTCTTAAGCTGCACGAATGTTTCTTTGAGGGCGGGCAGTGCCGCCATGCTGATCTGAGCCATAGGTGTACTCCGTACAAGCGAGCCGATTATAAACCCGGCGTTTCAGTGCTGCGTACTCTAACAAATCCAGCCGAGGGAAGACCAGTAGCTTCCCCGATTCAATCCGACAACTGGAAAATCAGGCCACGGGGTTTAGCCCCCATCAGGCGACCACAACCGAGCCGATCTTCTCGCCCAGGCACACCCGGCGAATGTTACCGCTCTTGTTCAAGTTGAAGATGACGATGGGGAGGTTGTTCTCTCGGCAAAGGCTGATCGCGGTCGCATCCATCACCCTCAATCCGAGTTTCAAGACGTCGGTAAAGGTGATCGAGTCAAACATCTTCGCATTCACGTCCATGCACGGATCGCGATCGTAGATTCCCTCGACCTTGGTGGCCTTCATAATGACGTCTGCCTTGATCTCCATGGCACGCAGCGAGGCGGCGGTATCGGTGGAGAAGAACGGATTGCCGGTTCCAGCGGCGAAGATCACAACGCGGCCCTTCTCAAGATGGCGGATGGCGCGGAGCCGAATGAAGGGCTCGGCCACCTGATGCATCTCGATGGCACTCATCACGCGGGTATGAACCCCCTGCTTTTCCAGAGCGTCACGCAAGGCCAGCGCGTTGATCACCGTGGCCAGCATGCCCATGTGGTCGGCCGAGACACGGTCCATCGCCTTGGCCTGTTCGGAGATGCCGCGGAAGAAGTTGCCGCCGCCTACTACCAGTCCGATCTCCACGCCGAGGCTGTGCACATCGGCAACTTCGGCTGCGATCTCATGGACGCGGGTGTTATCAACTCCAAAGCCCTGGCCCGCTGCCAGTGCTTCGCCGGAGAGTTTGAGAAGGATGCGCTTATAGACGGGATCTGCCATAGTCGGTACCTCAATGAGTGTAAATGATCCGGTACCGCGAGTCAGCCCAACCCTTGAGTTCGTCGCAAGGAATCGTGGTACATGCCGCCCAAAAAAGATGGGGCGGATTGCTCCGCCCCTCTCGAACTCCCAATCTGGGTTGAGCTACTCAGCTTCCCCTGCCGCGGCCAGCGGCTTGGCAATTGCGATCGTCTCGCTCGCTTCGCCGACCTTGAAACGGGCGAAGCGGCGAACCGAGATGTTCTCGCCGAGTTTGCCGATCACGTTTGCGATCAGCTGTGTGATCGTGATGCTCTGCTCCTTGATAAAGGGCTGCTCAAGCAGGCAGACTTCCTCGTAGAACTTGCCCATCTTGCCTTCCACGTATCTTCTCAATCACCGCAGCCGGCTTGCCGGTGGCGGCGGCCTGGGCGCGGTAGATGTCCTTTTCCCTCTCCATGTCGGCGGCGGTCACGTCCTCCTTGCGAACGTAGCGCGGATCGACGGCGGCGATGTGCATGGCAATGTCATGCACCAGGCCCTGGAACTCGGTGGTGCGGGCGACAAAATCGCTCTCGCAATTTACTTCCAGCAAAACGCCGATCTTTCCTCCGGCGTGAATGTAGCTGGTAACCACGCCTTCGCTGGTGGTGCGGGTCGCCTTCTTGGCGGCGGTGGCCATGCCGCGCTTGCGCAGCACCACGATGGCCTGCTCCAAATCGCCGTTGGCCTCGGTAAGGGCTTTCTTGCAGTCCATCATGGGGGCGCCGGACTTTTCGCGGAGCTCTTTAACCATTGTTGCGGTAATCTCTGCCATTGCAAAAACCTTTCTTGGATCAGTGCGGCCGGGCGAGCCCAGGCTCCTGGATTGCGTTCAAATCAACTCAATACTGATTCTCGCAAAACGACCCGCGCCGAAGAATGCAGCGCGGGTCGCTTTTCACGAAATATTCGCGAATGCCCCCCTTTGGGGCTGCGTACGGCACCGTTGCGTGTAGCCGGTATCGGGTACGCGGCTTAAACGAGCCGCTCCGGCCGCAGCGCGGGCGCTTACCGCGGTTCCACCTCTAAATCGCTCTCGGCAACAGCCGCTGTCTCTACCTTGCGTACACCCTTCCCAAGCACCTCTTCCATGTTGAGGTCCTCGGCTGGGGCAGCTTCGGCGGAAACTTCACCGGCAACAGCCGCTGTTTCTTCGCTCGCCGTGATGCCCGCGGCCAGATCAGCGCTCTGCTTGTCGGTGGCGGCCTGTGAACCTTCCACAACCGAATCGGCAATCTTCGATGCAAACAGCCGGATGGCGCGCAGCGCGTCATCGTTGCCCGGAATAATGTAGTCCACTTCGCTCGGATCGCAGTTGGTGTCAACGACGGCAACCACCGGAATTCCAAGCTTGCGCGCTTCCTTCACCGCAATCTGCTCCTTGTTGGAGTCGATGACAAAGATCGCGTCGGGAAGGCGGTTCAGATTCTTAATGCCGGCCAAGTTGGCCTGGAGGTGCTTGCGCTCGCGCTCCAGCTTCACAACTTCTTTCTTCGGCAGCAGCTCATAGCGGCCATCGGTCGCCATTTCGTCCAGTTCCTTCAGCCGCTTGACCGACTTCTGGACCGTCACCCAGTTGGTGAGCAGGCCGCCCAGCCAGCGCTGGTTGATGTAGAACATTCCGCAGCGCGTTGCCTCTTCGGCAATCGCTTCCTGCGCCTGGCGCTTGGTGCCGACGAACATGATCGTCCGGCCTTCGGCGGCGTTGTCCTGCACAAATTTCGACGCTTCCTTGAACATCTTCAGCGTCTTCTGCAGGTCGACAATGTAGATCCCGTTGCGCTCGCCAAAGATGTATTCCTTCATCTTCGGATTCCAGCGCTTGGTCTGATGCCCGAAGTGCACACCAGCTTCGAGCAATTCTTTCATAGTGATATTGGCCACTGAACCTCCTTGGATGGATTTGCATTGCCTGCTTGCGCCACCAGTGCGCCAGGCAATTCAATTCCCGTTGCCCGCCCCGGAATTAGCGGGAGCGGGAAGATTTTTTGTTCCGCACGCAACAAAACACCGCGCGCCGCCGGAACCTGCGGCGCAGGGCAAAAATCTGGATCGAACAAGAACGTCCGAACAAAATAGCCAGAGCAGCGTTGCAGGCTCCGGTTGACCGGAGCCTGCCAGCGGTTTAACGCTTGCTGAACTGGAAGCGCTTGCGGGCGCCCTTCTGGCCGTACTTCTTGCGCTCTTTCTGGCGCGCGTCGCGCGTCATAAAGCCTTCGGCCTTCATCTTGGCGCGCAGCTCGGGGTTGAACTCCTGCAGCGCGCGCGCAATACCCATGCGGACTGCGCCCGCCTGTGCCGTGACACCGCCGCCGGAGCAGTTGGCAATCACGTCAAAGCTGCTGACGGTCTCGGTAAGGATCAGTGACTGGCGCGCAATGATGCGCTGCACGTCGGTCACAAAGTACTCCTCGAAGCCCTTGCCGTTCACCTTGATGACGCCGGTGCCGGGGCGGAGGAAAATGCGGGCTACGCTCGATTTGCGGCGTCCCGTTCCGTAATATTGAACCAGTTCAGCCATTCGTTGTTAGTCCTTAAAAATCGCGGTTACGCGACCGGAGCAATCGCCTCAGGCTTTTGCGCCTGGTGCGGGTGCTTCTCGTCGCGGTAAACCTTGAGCTTGGTGGCCATGGCACGGCCCAGCTTCGATTTGGGCAGCATGCCTTCAATGGCTTCCTGCACAATCAGCTCGGGTTTGCGTACCAGGCGCTTCAAAAATTCTTCTTCCCGCAATCCGCCGGGAAATCCGGTGTAGCGGCGATAGACCTTGGCATTTGCCTTCAGCCCAGTGAGCTTCACCTTGGCTGCGTTAATGACAACGACATGGTCGCCGGTATCAAGGAACGGCGTGTAGCGGGGGTTATCTTTGCCGCTTAGGATGCGCGCGACGCGCGAAGACAGACGTCCCAGAGTCTGCCCATCGGCATCCACCACGTACCATTTGCGCGCAATCTCCCCCTTGGGGAAATAGGTTGACATTCCAAACTCTCCCAGATGTAAAAACCAGCTAATGTGAAGACCGTCCCGGCTTTGCTTGACCTGTTCACAACAGGCATCGCTACGCACCCCAACAGGCTATCGCCGGGGAGTCGAAGACCCAAGACTTTGGTCTGGGAACTTCTGCACGTTCTTGCGGGGCAAAACCGTCAGCAGAACCGCTTTGCAGATTCCCGGCCGGTGAGACCAACAAAATCCGCTGCGACGGGTACCGTCAGGCGGGCAACCGCAGGACAGCCGAAAGATAAACGGTAGCGCATCCCAGAGCTGGCTGTCAACACTGGCAGACACGCGAGTATCCAGAGGCTCGCTCTCACGCCCTCCTTCAAACCCGTTACCGATCCCTCGCAGTATAGCACAGAGAACACAAGCGCCACCGCGAGGCAAAATTCGTTCACTCTTCGTCGGTAGAAGAGCACCGGAAGCAGACGATCACCGGCAGCCGTTGCGCGCCGATTCCAGCTGAGTCGGGTTGGATCCAAAGCTGCCTTCATTCGGGGTCTCGTAGAATGGAGCAATGCTGATCCTTGCTTCCCAATCACCGCGGCGTGCAGAGCTGCTTCGCAACGCCGGGATTTCCTTTGAGGTTCGTCCCGCAGACGTGGATGAGAGCACGCGGGAGGGCGAAGAGCCATTCGAGTATGTGCGGCGGCTGGCGCGCGAAAAGGCGCTGGCGGTGCTTGCATCGGCCCCCAATGGCGCGCTGGTGCTGGGTGCCGATACAACCGTTGTGGTGGACGGGGAGAGTCTCGGCAAGCCATTGAACGCCGAGGACGCGCGGCGCATGCTGCGGCTGCTCAGCGGACGCACACACCAGGTGACCACAGCAGTCTGCCTGGCGCGGCGCGGCCGCAACAGCACCGTCGTGGCTGAGGTCGAATCCGAGGTGACAGAGGTGGAATTCTCGTCCATGAGCGCCGAGGAGATTGCGGCCTACGTTGCATCTGGCGAACCCATGGACAAGGCGGGGGCGTACGCCATCCAGGGCGGAGCCTCGCGCTGGATTCCGCGAATTCAGGGATGCTACTTCAACGTGGTTGGACTGCCGGTGGCAAGGGTCTGCTCCATGCTGGCACGGCTCCATTAAAGCTTCGGTTTGATCTTGTGCGGGAGGAAGCACAGGTGGGACCGATGGACGAAAGCGCCTCTAACGCAAAGGCGCTTCCCTGGTATTTCGATTGTGGCCAGTACCGCCGGGGGACTACTTCTTCTCGGGATCGTTTGGAGTGTTCTCGCCCTCTTTTACGGCACCCTTGAAATTCTTAATGCCTTCGCCGAGGCCCTTGCCAAGCTCAGCGATCTTTGAGGGGCCAAAGATGAGGAGGGCAATCACAAGGATGACGAGTAGTTCCGGAAGGCCGATTTTTCCACCCATTGAATTTCTCCATTCGCTCAGGCTGCTCGGGTGAATGAAACGCTGCGCCCGCTGCCTGTGCACGCAGCTAAGTGTAGGTCACGTCGAAGCGCGAGTCAAAGACAGAAAGGCCTTATACGGTCGCCAGCCTTCTTATGAGCTCCGATAACAGAGCACTACGGCGGGGCATTTCACGAGCTACTACGAATTCGTTGGCGGAATGTGCTCCGTCGCCGACCGCGCCCAGACCATCGAGGGTCGGAATACCGAGGGCCGCGGTGAGATTTCCGTCCGAGCCGCCGCCTACTGCTGCCTCCCCGAGTCGAAAACCAAGCTCTCCGGCAGCTTGGGCCGCCATGCGGTAGAGGCGCACGGTCTGCTTCGAGCGCTCGAAGGGTCCGCGCTCGACGCCGCCCAGCACTTCCAGACGGCAACGCGAATCGCGAGGGCGCAGCTTGCGGATCGCAGCATCCACCCGCGCCGCCTGCACGGCTTTAAAGAACCGCACGTCCACAATGACTTCGGCAAGACCGGCCACTACGTTGGAGCGTGTGCCTCCGGAGATCACACCGGGATTGAGCGTAAGACCTTTGGCGGGACGCGAGAGCACACTGATGGCCGCGACCTGGTGCGCGGCTTCCACAATGGCGGAAGCCCCGCGCTCAAAGTCCAGCCCAGCGTGCGAGGCCACGCCGTGGACGCGGAGCGTGTAGCGGGCGATCCCCTTGCGCGCGGTCTTGCACGCGCCCTCGTTTCCAGCCGCCGGCTCCAGCACCAGAACTGCGCTCGACTTGAGGGCGAGCCGCTCAGTGAGCACGCGCGAAGCCGGGCTGCCGATCTCCTCATCCGGCACCAGCAGCACGGTGACCGCACACGGCAAAGGACCGCGCTCAAGCATCGCCCGCAGCGCAAACAGAGCCTGCACGATGCCGCCTTTCATGTCGAACGCTCCCGGCCCGTAGAGGCGTCCGCGCCGCTCGCGCCAAGGCATGGATTGCAGCGTGCCCAATGGATAAACCGTGTCGGTGTGCCCAAGCAGCAACACGCGCGGCGAGTCTCGCGGCCCAGTGAAATCGAGCTGCAGCGCAGGCCCATACTGCGCAAACTTATACTGCCGGACGCGTCCGCCTAGGGCAGCGAAATCCGCCGCAATCTGCGCAACCAATGACGTAATGGCCTCGGCAGAGCCGGAGGGCGACTCCTGTTCCACATAGCGGCGCAAGGTTGAAAGCATCTCAGGAAGCTGCGCGGCGAGCGAGCAGAGGAGCGGAGATGGTGAAGGTTTTGGCATGGGCACCGAGTGCAGTTCGCTATTGTAACCTCGAGTCGCACGTCCGTTCGCAAAGGTACGGGAGTGCCCACGGACTCGATTCCTGATCCGCAGCGTCCCTAATCCGCAGCGTCAATCCGCATCGTCAATCCACATCGTCGGAGCGGATTTTGCCGGTCATCGGTGATAATCCGGCGCTTTGTGCAGTCACCAACGTCAGGGCCGACCAATCCAGATCACCGTACCCATTTGCAATCGCGCTGAGGAAACGATCGCGCACGATGTCTGCGAAAGGCATTGGCACAGCCAGCCCTTCGGCGGCCTCCAACATCAGTCGCACATCTTTCAGTCCAAGCGGCAATCTGAATCCAGCGGGCGAAAATTTCTCTTCAATGATTCGTGGGCCGTAGGTGTGATAGACAGGAGCACCGAAAAGCGTGCCGCTCAGCACCTCAAACACCGTACTCGGATTGATCTCCGCCTTGCGGGCGACGGCGAAGACCTCACCGAGGCTCTCTATCACGCAGGTGATCATGAAATTTCCGAACAGCTTGATGTAGTTTGCATCTTCCGCCCTCTCACCGACCGTGAACGTGCGTTGCCCGAGCACCTCGAAGACGGGCTTTGCCTTTGCCAGTGCCTCCTTCGTCCCGGCCGCAACGATGAACAACTTTGCCTCGGCGGCAGCCTCAGGTCTTCCGAAGACTGGCGCGGCCATATATTGCTGTCCGCGCTCCTCGTGTGCCGCCGAAAGGCGCTGCGATAAAGCAGGGCTGATGGTACTCATCGAAATGTGCAAGCCGCCGCGTTGCATGCCTTCGAGAACGCCATGCTCACCTAACACGACGGATTCCACCGCTTTGTCGTCGGCCAGCATGGTGATGACGATTTCCTGCCCGGCAGCTTTGGCCGGGGTGTCGGCTACCTGGGCACCTTGCTTCGCCAGCGCCTCGGCAGCGCTGCGGCTACGGTTGTACACAATCAGTTCGTGACCGGCGCGGATGAGATTGCCTGCCATCGCTCGTCCCATATATCCAAGACCAAGGAATCCGATACGCATTTTGTGATCTCCTTTTTGTGGGGGAGGGGATTCTAGCAGCTATGAAATTTCCTGAGCTGTCGATTTTGCGGTGATCGATGCAATGAGATGCCGCCGACCGATTCTCACGGTGCCCGGGGTCGCGCTTCGTTTTCACCATCTCTGGCTGATATACTTTATTCTTTCCACAGGACATTCCATGAGCGAATTGCACACCCCTGACGCTACCCTCACGCCCGAAGTGCTGGAGAAGTTACCCATCGACAGCGTTGCCATCCAGAAGATTCTGCCCCATCGCTATCCCTTTCTGCTGATTGACCGGGTGATCGAGCTGGAGCGGAAGAAGCGGATTGTCACCATCAAGAACGTCACCGCTAACGAAGAGTTCTTCCGCGGGCACTTTCCCGGCAATCCGATCATGCCCGGCGTGCTCATGGTTGAGGCGATTGCCCAATCTGGCGCGACCCTTCTGATGACCGAGATTCCCAATCGCGCTGAGATGCTGACGGTTTTCACCGGGATCGAGCGTGCCAAGTTCCGCCGCCAGGTCACGCCGGGCGACCAGCTGCGCATCGAGGTAAACGTGATCGTCTGGCGCTCGCTGGCCGTCAAGATGGAAGGTACGATCACCGTGGACGGCAAAAAAGTCTGCGAGGCGACGGTGACCTGCCGACTGGTGGACCTGAAAAAAGCAGAAGCTGCAGCCGAGTCGGCAGCGGAGTAGGCATGGCAATTCATCCCAGCGCAGTGGTGGACGCCAGCGTGTGCGTACCCGAGTCCTGCACGATTGGGCCGTTTTGCCTGGTCGGCCCGCAGGTGGAGATAGGCGAGCATTGCGAACTGCTTTCGCACGTGGTGCTCACCGGGCCAACCAAGCTCGGCAGCCACAACCGCATTCACCCCTTCGCCGTGGTCGGCATGGGGCCGCAGGATCTCTCCTTCAAGGGCGACCCTACCCGGCTGGAGATCGGTGACCACAACGAGATTCGCGAGTACGTCACCATTCATCGCGGAACCGTCAAGGGCGGCGGCCTGACCAGGATCGGCTCCGAGTGCCTGCTGATGGCGTATGCGCACATCGCGCACGACTGCTTTATCGGCGACAACGTCATCATGGCAAACGCGGCTACGCTCGCCGGCCACGTCACGGTGGAAGACTGGGCGGTGGTGGGAGCATTGTCTCCGGTACACCAGTTTGTGCGCATCGGCACCCATTCCTACATTGGCGGCGGCACCACCGTCACCCAGAACGTGATGCCGTTTGCCAAGACCTCCGCGGTGCGCGACGTACACGCCTATGGCGCAAATGCGGTTGGGCTGGAACGGCGCGGCTTCAGCAAAGAGCGGGTGCGCGCGATCCAGAGGGCCTTCCGGATTCTGCTGGCGGCCAAGCTGAACACCACGCAGGCGCTGGAGCGCATCGAACGCGAAGTGGAGCAGACCGAAGATGTGAAGCTGCTGGTGGAGTTCATCCGCAGCAGCGAGCGCGGGATACTAAAGTAAGAGAAGGTTTCAAAGTTTCAAGGTTTCAAAGTTCCAAGGTTGAACAGCAACGTCGAAGTCAGGGATGCCGGGGCTGAATGCTCCGGCTTCTGTTTCGGCGAAAGGCGCTGGCGAATTCTCCGTGCTATCTAAGCTTGACCGGCGTGATAGGATGCGATGCCATTGCAGTACGGCTTCCGATGCGCCGATAGAGATGGAGTAAAGAGAAGCTGTTTGAGGAGCGTGTGATGGGTGCACCACTGGGATTGATTGCCGGCAATGGAAAGTTTCCGCTCCTCGTGCTGGATGCGGCAAAAGCCAAGGGCCATGAGGTAGTGGTGGCAGCAATCCGCGAAGAGGCTGACCCGGCGATTGAGAAGCGCGGCGCGGTGGCGGTGCACTGGCTGAGCCTGGGCGAGCTGAGCAAGCTGATTTCAACTTTTCAGGCCGCGGGCGTCAGCGAAGCGATCATGGCCGGACAGGTCAAGCACAAGCAGATTTTCAGTGCGATCAAGCCGGACTGGAAGCTGGCCAAGCTGCTGCTGAGCTTGACGACGCGCAACACGGATTCGCTGATTGGCGCAGTGGCGAAGGTGCTCGCCGATGAAGGAATTCACCTGCAGAACTCGACCGCCCTGCTGGAGCCGATGCTGGCTCCGGCGGGAGTGCTGACCCGGCGCGCGCCCAACGATCAGGAGCAGACCAATATTACCTACGGCCGCGCGGTGGGGCACCACGTGGCGCGCTTCGACATTGGACAAACAGTGGTGATTGCCGAAGCCGCATGCGTGGCAATCGAGGCGATGGAAGGCACCGACGAGGCGATTCTGCGCGCCGGAGCGCTGATGAAAGGGCTGCACGGAGAGGCCAGTACGCTGAGCCGGGCGCTGACCGTGATCAAAGTGGCCAAACCGAATCAGGACATGCGCTTCGACGTGCCGGTGGTGGGGATTCACACGATTGAGACGATGGTGCGCGCCGGAGCAAGCTGCCTGGCGCTGGATGCAAACAAGTGCCTGATGCTCGACCGCGCCCAGGTGGTCGCCGCAGCCGATGAGGCAGCGATCTCAATTGTGGCCGAGGAAGCCACACACCGCCAGCACACATAAATCAACTGGGCAAACGCACAGCCGATGACAGACCCCTCGTTGAATTCGAAACTTATTTTGAACTGGAGTTTGATGGAATTGCGATCGCGATTGAAGCGCGGCGAAGTCTCCGCCGTGGCGGCGCTTCGCGCCTCTCTGGATAAGATTGCCGCCGAGAACGAGGAGTTGCGCGCTTTTATTAGCCTGCGTGAAGGCGAGGCGCTGCGCGAGGCGGAAGAGGCGGATAAAAACGCGGATTCCGGCGCTGGGGTGCTGCGCGGTGTTCCGCTCGCGATCAAGGACTTGATGGACGTTCGCGGGATGCGGACCACGGCAGGCAGCCGCGTGCTGGAAGGAGAAGCTCCGGCGAGCGGCGATGCGGAGTGCGTGCGGCGATTACACGCGACTGGGGCAATCATCGTCGGCAAGACCAATCTGCACGAGTTTGCCTACGGCGGAAGCGGAGCGATCAGCGCCTTCGGCGCAGCGCGGAATCCGCTGGACCGGGCAAGGGTGTGTGGAGGGTCGTCGTCGGGTTCGGCGGCCGCGGTGGCCGCGGGAATGTGCTTTGGCGCGCTGGGAACCGACACGGCGGGCTCCGTCCGTCTGCCCGCGGCCTGTTGCGGCGTGGTTGGCTTTAAGCCGACATGGGGCATGGTCCCGGTCACGGGAGTAATTCCGCTGGCGTGGTCGTATGACCACGTTGGGCCACTGGCGCGCAAGGTGGAAGATGCAGGCGTACTGTTCTCAGTGCTGGCGGGCGAGACTCCGCAGTGGGCGCAAGACGCTTCGAAACCCGGCGGAGAGCTGCGTTGCGGGGTGGCGCGAAAGTATTTTTGCCAGGAGCTGGCGCCCGAAGTGGAAGCCGGCTTTGAAAAGGCGCTGGAGGCTGCGCGCAGTTTGGGATGGAGCTTGCGCGAGGTCGAGATCGAGGTCAGCGAGGATCGCAGCGTGAGCAACGCGGAGAGCTGGGCCTTCCACGAGAAATGGGTCGCCGAGCGCGGGGCCTTGTACGATCCGCGAACCCTGCCGCGCATTCTCAACGGAAAGAAGGTTGGAGTTGAGGCCTATGTGGAGGCGCGGCGCGAGCTGGAGTTGCTGCGCGAGCGTTGCAGGGCAGGTGTGCCGGGGGTGGATGTGGTGCTGACTCCAACCTCACCCATCTTGCCACCGTTGCTGGAGGAGCTTGATGGGCCGCAGGCGCGCACGCTGGAGTTGAAGATGTTGCGCAATACCAGGCCCTTCAACGTGCTCGGATGGCCGACGGTGACGATTCCGTGTGCGCCGATGGTGGGGGTGCAGATCAGTGCGGCTTGGGGCGAGGACTGGCTCGCGCTGGCCTCGGCGCGGCAGCTGGAAGAGGCGCTGCGATGAGACAGGCTACGCCGCGTTGCCCTCATGCACGCACATAGATCTGTGTCCAGTAGCCATCCTGATTGTTTTCCAGCCTTAGAATCCAATCTTTGCGGGGTGATGAGGATTGCCCGCCGCCGCCACTCTGGATGTGTCCTTCGCCGGGGAAGCTGGCGGCGATCCTAAGCCGGGGAGACTCGGCGGGAATCTGAACGGTGAGCAGGCGATCGGCGCTCCATTCGGCAGAGGCGGTTCGCGGAGCCGGGAGAATGAACTCGCGGCGGAGCTGGAGCAGGCTGCCGTACCAATCAAGCATTTCGAGATTCGCCGAGCCTTGCAACCACTGCAGGCGCGAACGTTCGAATGTCGTTGGATCCTGCGGATCGGGGAGATCGCTCCAGCCGAACTCTGCGAACTCGCGAAGGCGGCCTTCGGAGACGGCTTTCTGGATCGTGGGGTCGTCGAAGCTGGTGAAGAACTGGAATGGTGCGGACTCGTCGTACTCCTGCCCCATGAAGAGCAGCGGAGTGTGCGGCGATAGCAGCAGCAGCGCCGCGGCGAGTTTGCGCGCACCCGCCGGCACGAGAGTGGTAAGGCGCTCACCATAGGCGCGGTTGCCCACCTGATCGTGGTTCTGGATGCAGATGATCTGAGAGGGCAACGGGAGCCCGTTGGCGGGAGCTCCGCGCGGGCGCCCCTGCCAGAACTGGAAGGCTTCACCTTGAAAGACGTAAGGCTCCGACAGGGCACGCGGGAGCAGCGTGGGGTCAGCGAAATCCTGATAGTAGCCCTTGCGCTCCCCGGTCAGCAGGACATGGATGGCGTGGTGGAAGTCGTCGCTCCAGAGCGCGTCGGCGGCGTAGCCCCCCTGCTCCACCGGAAGGACGTAGCGCGGGAGGTTTTCGTCGCTTTCGACGATGATAAGGATGGTGCGACCTTCGGCTGCGCCGAACTGGTGGGCGCGGGCGGCGATCTCGGCAACGATGTGCTGTGAGGAATCATCGCAAATCGTCTGCACGGCATCAAAACGAAGCCCGTCGAAGTGATACTCACGCAGCCAGTAGAGAGCATTCTCGACGATGAAGCGGCGGACCTGTGGGCTGCCTTCGTCGTCGTAGTTGATGGCATCGCCCCACGGTGTCTTGTGGCGCGAGGTGAAATACGGGCCGAATTGCGCGAGGTAACTTCCCTCGTTTCCCACGTGGTTGTAGACCACATCGAGAATCACCGCAAGACCGCGCTGGTGAGCGGCGTCAACAAAGCGGCGAAGCGCCGCGGGGCCGCCGTAGTTGGACTGCACGGCGTAGAGGCCTACCCCGTCGTAACCCCAGTTGCGCGAACCGGGGACCGCGTTCACAGGCATCAGTTCGATGGCGGTGACCCCGAGCGCGCGCAGGTAATCGAGGCGCTCGATGGCGGAATCCAGCGTGGAGCCGGGAGTAAAGGTACCGACGTGGAGTTCGTAGAGAACAACCTCTGCGAGCGGAAGTCCGCGCCATGGATGGTCGGTCCACGGGAAAGCGGGATCCACGATTTCAGTTGGGCCGTGGACGCCTTCGGGAAGCAAACGCGAGACTGGATCGGGAAGGGCCAGCGAGCCGGTCACATATTGGTAGCGATCACCGGGCGAGGCCGCCAGAGTCAGTCCCCAGTACCCCTCGCCGAGGACAAGCATGGGGAACTCCTGGGGTGCGGAAAATACCGCGCCCTCATGCTGCTGCAGGCGAAGATTGACCGACGGAAGCCGCGGCGCCCAGAGATGAAAGTCCACCAGACCGCCCCGGACGGTTGCGCCGAGCGCGGAAGACTGAGCGACGGTGAGCACCCTTATAGGACGAATTCAGCGGCCTTCGGGTTGCGCGTGCTGCCGCAAGCAACTCACATTCGCCTTGCATGAGTCATGCCCCGGAGGGCGTCCGGGGCATGGTTCAACAGGGCATGGCGATGTTCTGCGCCCGCGGCTATTCGTACGCCAGAGCCTCGATAGGATCTTTCCGTGCGGCCTTGAGCGCCGGATACAGCCCGCCCAGCAGCGCGCTCACAATGGCCAAGGTCGCTGCGCGCAGCACCCAATGGTAGTCCCACACCACGCGATGCAGCGGATATTTGTAGTTGATCGCCACGCTTGCAATGGCGGTGAGCGCCAGCCCTAGCAGGACTCCTCCTAGCGCCAGCGCGAACGATTCGCGCAGCACCACGTTCAGGATGTAGTAGCGTGACGCACCCAGCGACTTAAGGATTCCAATCTCGCGCGTGCGCTCCATCACCGCCGTGTACATCGACTGGAAGATCACGATCAAGCCGATGGTCAATGAGATTCCAATCACAACATTGAAAAACCAGTTCAATCCCGGAATGTTACCTACCGTCATCAGCGAAGAGTACTCTGCCAGCGAGCGGGCAATGTAGCCTTCCATCCCCGGAACCTGTTTGATCTCCGAAACTACAATGCCGGCGTTGTCGGGCTTGTCGGTCTCCACGAAGAACGTGCTCGCCTTACCTTCGGAGCCGAGCAGCTCCTGCAAGGTCGTAATCGGCAGATAGCGCCGCGCCCCCTTGCCGTGCTCCACAATGCCGGAGACGCGGAAGTCATGGTTGAGCACCTCATAGTGGTCGCCGACCTTGGTATGGTGCTGATCCGCAAACATGTCGTCTACAATCATGTCCTGCGGCCCCTGGAACGGACCTCCCGCGAGATACCGGAATGGATGGCCCATCTTGTCATAGTCGTTCGGCGAATTCGGATTCAGGTCGACGCCGTCGATGATTTCCAGGGTTGGCGCGGTAATAAAGTGCGTGACCACAGGGGCCACATTACGCACGTGCGGAAGCGTCCGCAACTTGTCGGCGACTTTGATCGAGACCGGAGCGCCGGTGATGCCGGTGAAGAAACTGGAGCCCGGCGGCAAGACCATAACGTCAAAGCCGATCCCTTTTTGCCGGTCGGCGGAATCGTTGAGCATGCTCAAGCACAGGCCTACAATGAGCAGAATCAGCGTGACCTCGATCGAAATCGCGAAGACGCTGATCATGGTGCGCAGCGGCCGGTGCACCAGGTTGGAGAAAACCATCTTATTCACTCTTTGAGGATAACAAATCGTCATCCATAATCATGGGACTTCCGCAAAGAAGCTCAGAATCGCAAGGAGAAAAACGATGTTTGGACGCAAATGCAAAAGCGGACACGCGGTAGAGAAGAGCAAGGCTGTTGGACGGGTAGCCATGGGCGCTACTGCCATCGGAGCACTCGCCACGGGGGCATTCGCAGTGGGCGCCCTCGCCATCGGAGTCGTAGCGATCGGGCGCATGACCATGGGCTGCGGACGCATCAGGCACTTGGAAATTGACGAGTTGATCGTAGGCAAGCTGACGATCCGCGAGCAGAACCGGGAACCTATAGAACAATAAGAAATGTCGATAAAGTGTCCCGGCCAAACGCCGGGACGCACACGGGTCGAGCGGACTACGCGCTGGTGGCGCGCTCGTGGACAAAGGCGACACCAGCGTCCAGAATTTCACTGACCGTCTCGGGCGAGGCGGCTTCGCAATAGACGCGCAGCAACGGTTCAGTGCCGGAGCCGCGCACCAGCACCCAGGCTTCAGCTCCATTGCCGTACGAGGGCGCATCAAGGAAAAATTTGTAGCCATCCAGATCTTCCATGCGCCGCACTTTGAACTTCCCCAGCGTGGCTGGCTTGGCAGCCGCACGCCGCAGAGCGTCGTCTATCACCGCCTGGGGCAGGTGCAGATCGCGGCGTCCATAGTAGTGGCGGCCGTATTTTTGCTGTAGATCTTCCACCAGTTGGCCAAGCGTCTTGCCCTCCTCGGCCATCACGTTGGCCAGCAGCAGGGCATTCAAGATGCCGTCGCGCTCAGGCAAAAACCTCGGGATGCCAATGCCTCCGGATTCCTCGCCGCCGATCAGCACCTGCTTGCCACCCAGCACGATGTCAACCACGTGCTTGAAGCCCACGCCATGCTCGATCAGTTCGCGGCCATAGGCTTTGGCAATTCGATCCAGCATTCGTGTGGTGTTGAAGGCGCGGGTGATGGCGCCGGGCCACTGCTTGCGTTTGAGCAGCCATTCCAGCAAAACCGCATAACACTTGTGCGCGTCCACCAGGCTGCCATCTTCCGCTACTGCGCCGATGCGGTCGGCGTCGCCATCGATGGCCAGGCCCGCGTCGCAATGGTTGGCGACCACCGCTTCCTGCAGGCCGCTGAGATGCGGCAGAATCGGCTCGGGATTCAATCCCGGAAAGAGCGGATTGACCTCGCCGTGAATTTCAAGATGATCGATGCCGAGTTCCTTGAAAATTTCCGCGATGATGCCGCGCCCCGCTCCATACATTACGTCGACGGCAAATTTCTGCTTCGCCTGCTCGATCAGTTTGAGATCGACGAAGGCCTTGACCGCCGCAATGTAGGCGGTCTTGAAATCCGCCTCGACCACGCTGCCGCCCTTGCCCTCGATTGGTCTCGTATCGATCAGCGCTTCGATTTTTCGCATGATCGCTGGGGTGGCCGAACCGCCGTAGCTGGCTTTGAACTTCACTCCATTCCAGTTCCATGGATTGTGGCTGGAGGTGATCATGACTCCACCGGCGGCGCCCAGTTGCTTCACCATGTAGCTGAGCGCGGGAGTCGGCGTAATCTCACGCGCAAGCCGCACGCCAATGCCGCTGGCGGCGATGGCTTCGGCCGTGATCTCGGCAAAGCGCCGAGATCCAAAGCGCGTGTCATAGGCAACCAGAATTCCCTTCGACGGCTCCTCGTTCTGGTGAACGTAATTGGCGATCGCATGGGCAACGCGACGCACGTTTTCAAACGTGTAGTCATCGGCGATCACGCCCCGCCATCCGTCCGTGCCGAACTTGATCTCCTGAGACATGCTGCATTCCTTCATCGTCAAACCAGCTTCGACTGCTTCTGCTGGTCGAGATGTTTCACGATCTTGCCCACATCCTGCGACCGCTCCACGGTGGTAATCAGCAGCGCATCGCCCGAGTCCACTACCACCAGACCTTGCACTCCGATGGCGGCGATGAATTTCCCGGGCGCGTGAAAGTAGTTGCCGTGAGCGTCGAGGACGAAGTTGTTGTCGGCGGAGATGACATTGTCCTTGTGCCGCCCTTGTGCGATGCGATGCTCGAAGTGCGCGGCCCAGGAACCCAGGTCGCTCCATCCCCAGTCGGCTGGAATGCAGAAGATATTTGCGCCTTCTTCGCCGGATGCGGAGCGCGGTTCGAGAATACCGTAATCCACGCTCTTGTCTTCGCACTTTGGGTAAAGCTTCCGAAGTGTCTCGTCGAACTTACGCGTGCCCCATGTTGCCGCGATTTTTTCAAGCAGCACGGCGGTGGCCGGCAGATATTGCCGCAGCGCGTTGACCAGAGTTTTCGCAGACCACAGGAACATTCCACTGTTCCAGTAGAAGTTTCCCGCTGCAAGAAACTGCTCTGCAACTTCCTTCTGCGGCTTTTCGCGAAAGCAGCGAACCCGCATCACCCCGCCCCGATAGACCGAGCCCGCCTCGACGTATCCAAATCCGGTTTCCGGACGGGTTGGCTTCACGCCCATCACCACGATGTTCTCTCCGGCGGCCGCCAGAGCAATCCCGGTCTGCAAATCCTTGCGGAACTGCTTTTCTTTTTGAATGACCTGATCGGAAGGAAAAAGTCCCAGCACCGCGTCTGGATTCCGGCGATGCAGAATGAACGCCGCGAGCCCTATGGCGGGAGCGGTGTTGCGCCCCACAGGCTCGGCAATCATCTGTTTGCGCGGCAGCGATTTAAGCTGGCGCGCGATGCTCGGACGAAGGTCGCCGTTGGTGATGATCCAGAAGTTTTCGCTCGGGGCAGTGGGCAGAAGCCGCGCCACCGTGTCCTGAATCATGGACTGCTGGGAGTTAAGCGGCAGCAGTTGTTTTGCGAATTTTTTTCGGCTCAGGGGCCAGAAGCGTGTGCCGCGACCTCCGGCCAGAATGATTGGGTAGAACTCCGGCTTACGAGTCTTCGCCAAAATGGCTCCTTGAATCAACCATGTCTAAATCAACCATGTGTAGTTGTGCTGCCAATATGCAGAGTTGTGCGCGGCTCCGCCACAGTCTGTGAGGGCAGGCGCATGCGGAGAAGCTCGGCGCTCCACTGCGGGCGCAGCATGACCGGCGGCGACGAGGCAGGGATGATCACGGCTTCACCGCGCGTGAAGGTCAGCGGCTGAAAGCCGTCGCACTCAACCACGGCTCCGCCTTCCAATGCCACCAGCACCTGGACCGAGCTCTTGCCCGGCTCGGCCTCAAGACTCACCGGAGCTTCGATCCTGTGCTTTTCAACGATGAAGCACGGCGAGCAAATCAGCTCCTGGTGGCACTTCACGCTCCGCGGTTCAATCCGGCCCGCGTGCGTTTTTTCCCGGATCGCTGCCAGGCCGCGCTCCAGGTGGAGTTCACGCGGGCGGCCATAATCGTAGAGGCGATAGGTGATGTCGCAGTTCTGCTGAGTTTCGATGATGATGGAGTTGGGGCCCACGGCGTGAACCGTGCCTGCATCGACGTAGATCATCTCGCCGGAGTGCACATCGAGCCAGTTCAGCATGTGCTCGGCTTGATTGGCCTCGATCGCAAGGCGGAACATCTCGCGATTGATTCCGGCGCGCAGGCCAACTCCAACCTGGGCGCCATCCACAGCACGAGCCACATACCAACATTCCGTTTTGCCGCAGACTTCACCGGCCAGACGCGCTCCCGCGTCATCGGGATGCACCTGCACACTCAATTTCTGGCGCGGAAACAGGAACTTGATGAGCAGCGGAAAGCGGGTGGCTTGCGGCGAAGCGTCTCCCGTAAGTTCGGCCCCGTATTGCGCCGCCAGTTCGCGTAGGGTCTGTCCGGCGAGCGGGCCAGTGGCAGCCCGGCAGCTTTCGCCCGTCAGCCAAACCTCACCGATCGGCTCAGCTTCCACCGCACGGTTGAAATAGGGGCGCAGATCGCGCGCCCCCCACACCCGTTCGTAAAACTCCGGAGTGATCAGAAATGGAAAGAGTAGCCGGCATGTTTAAAGCGCCCCGATGACAGAGTAGCGCAATCTAACAGTTGGATGGGAACTGGGAAGGAATGAGATGCCGGGGCGGAATCTCACTCCTCCACAATTCAAGCTACAGCGAAGCGAAGAAAGTGCGCACCCGATCCAGCCCGCGATCGATCTCTGCCGCGGAGGTCGCATAGGACATACGAATGTGTCCGGGCATTCCGAACGCCTCGCCGGGGACACCCACGACATGGCCTTCGCGCAATAGCCGCGAGGTCAACTCGGTGGTGTTGATGCCGGCGCGCGCTGCGATCTCACTGACGTCCGGAAAGGCGTAGAACGCGCCCTCGGGAAGATTTACCTTCACACCGGGAATGGTGCGAAGCCCAGCGACAATGCGATCCCGAAGCTGAATGTATTCGGTGCGCATCTCTGCGACGCACTGCTGGGAGGAGTTCAGCGCCGCCAAACCTGCCTTCTGCACAATCGAGGTCGGATTCGAAGTCGATTGGCTCTGCAGCTTCTGCAACTGCCCGATCACCGCCTTTGGCGCCAGGGCAAATCCCAGACGCCATCCGGTCATGGAATAGGTCTTGGAAAGCGAGCCCATCAGCAGCAGCGAATCCTTGTACTCCTTCAGCGAGCCCAGCGAAAACGGACGGCCCGTGTAGTCCAGGTACACGTAGCACTCATCGCTCATCACGTAGATGCCGCGCGAGGCAGCCAGCTTGAGGATCGCTGCCAGATCCTCGGGCGTAACCACCGCACCCGACGGATTGTTCGGCGAGTTCAGCAGGATGATGCGCGTACGTGGAGTGATCGCCTTCTCAACCATGGCGGCGGTCAGGCGGAAGCCTTCCTCGGCGTGTGTGGCGACGAACGCGCACTTGCCGCCGCAAAACTCGACCATGTCCTTGAATGAAACCCAGTACGGCACGGGGATAATGACCTCGTCGCCGTGATCGATCAGCACCTGAAAGGTGTTGAACAGCGCGCTCTTGCCGCCTGTGGTCACGATGGTCTCATCAAACGTGTAGTTGGAGCCGAAATCCTGCTTGTGGCGAGCGGCCACGGCTTCCCGCAATTCCTTGATTCCGGCCACCGGCGTGTACTTGGTGAAGTTCTTCTGAATGGCTTCGATGCCGGCCTGCTTGATGTGCTCAGGCGTGGTGAAGTGCGGCTCTCCAGCGCCGAAATCCACCAGGTCCACTCCCTGCGAACGCAGCGTGGTTGCTTCGTTGTTGATGGCCATGGTGGCCGAAATTTCAATTCGGCCGATGCGGGCCGTGAATGCGCTAGCTCTGCGGTTGATGACACTGGATTTCCTTTCGGTATGATGATGAGTGTTGCGCCCCGAACTCCGGGTGGCGAAATTTACTTGGAAGCCAGCGGGGCATCCCTGAAACGTTCGCGAAGCCGGCTCTCCACCGAGGCCGGAACCAGCCCTCCGAGCGTGCCGCCAAGTGAGGCAATCTCCCGTACCAGTCGCGAGCTCAGGTAAGAATACGCCTCTGCCGGCATCATGAAAACCGTCTCCAGGCTGGGGTCGAGCTTGCGATTCATCCAGCGCCATCTGGAGTTCATACTCGTAGTCGCTGACGGCCCGGATACCGCGAAGCACCGCCTGGGCGCCGCGATCTCGTGCGTAGTCCACCAGCAGACCGGCAAAAGACTCAACAGCAAACGTTTGCACAATGGCTGGTGCACTCATGCAGCATCTCCAGCCGCTCCTCCACGCTGAACAGCGGAGCCTTCTCGGAGTTCCGCAGTATCGCCACCACCAGCTCATCGAAAATTCTCGCACCCCGCTGAATCAAGTCGAGGTGGCCGTTGGTCGGCGGGTCGAAAGATCCTGGATAGATGGCAATGACTCGCTTCAAGGTTCCTCGCAGAGTGGCCCAGCGATTTTATGCCTCGTTGCAGTGGCGAATCAACCGGTTGCGGAGTTTTTCTGCCCCAATCTCCTGCACTTGTCAGGGCCAAGCCGGCCCGCCCGGCGGGAAATCACAATGCCTGCGCAAGGCATCACAGGCTCGCAGATACCTTAGTGCGCCGCGCTCTGCAAAATCCGGCCCATGCTCTACAATGGGGCGGTTCTCTAAGGCAACCCAATTCATGAGCCTTCTCGACAAGACTACGCTGCGCGTTCTATTCACGGTCCTGACGAACGGCATCGCTACTGGGCTTGGTGTGGCTGGCACGCAAGCCGCTGCTGGTCTTTCTGTTTGCGATGCTCTTTGCATACCTGCTGGAGCCGCTCATCGGGGTGGCGCAGAAGTGGACCCATTTGCGACCGGGGATTCGCCATCGCCGTAGTCTACGTGATCATATTCGCGGCCCTGCTGATCGTGGGACGGGTAGTAGGCCCACGCGTGATGGAGGAGGCGCGGCATCTTACTCAAGCCGCTCCTGAGCTCTACAACAAAGTCGCCACCGGAAACATCGCTTTCCAAGCTGGGCAGCGCGCGTGGATGGAGCCGCGAGACCCAGGCACGCTTGCAGCAGTTCATCGTCGAACACCGCAGCCAAGTTCTCTCCGCCATCAGCGCGCAAAGTACCACGCTCACCGAGGTTGCCGGGAATGCGCTCTGGATGGTGCTGATTCCAATTCTCGCCATATTCTTTCTGAAGGACAAAAGCCGATTTGCGCGCAGCATCGAAGGCCTACTGGACAATCCGCGAAGCCGCGAGCTGTTGGCCGGCATCATGGGCGATCTCGACCAGATGCTGTCGCAGTTTGTGCGCGCACAGCTCTATGTGGCGGCTATCTCGGGGGCGGTATACCTCTGCATGCTTACGCTGATGCGCGTGCCCTATTCCTGGGCGCTGGGAACGCTGGGCGGCCTGCTGGAATTCATTCCATTTGTCGGCCCGCTGGTGGCTGCAGCCCTGATTCTGGCCGTCAGCTTTGGACTGAACTACGGCCATCTGGCGGTGGTGCTGGTGTTTCTGCTGGTTTGGCGCGGCCTGCAGGATTACGTGATCTCGCCGCGCGTCTTCGGCGGACGCGTCGAGGTGCATCCGCTGGTGGCCATCTTTGGGGTGCTGGCGGGCGGCGAAATCGCCGGCGTTGTCGGCATCTATTTCGCCGTTCCGGTGATGGCTGCCGCACGTATTCTGTGGCTCCACTGGCATCATCAAAATGTTGACCGCAAGTTCGCGCCGGAACCTACCGAAACGACATCGTTGTACAGCCCTAGAAGCTATTCCGCTTATTCCTGTTCCGGGAATCGCTCCCTTCACGCATTCTTTAATTGCCATTCATCTGCCTGCAACTAGCCCTCTCTAGGCTTAAATCCATCAAAGTAAGAGTGAGAATTCAACCGAAGGAACGGTGAATGGATCTAATCTTGGAAGTTCGTACCGGCCGCGAGCACGTAACAATGGCCTGCCATGGGAAGTTGAGTTGGAGGTAAGGAAGCGGAAGCTTTTCGCCGCAGCGCCCTGTTGTTGATGGGCGGCTTCGACAAGCTAACCATCAACATGGCGGGAGTCCGCACCGTAGATTGCGGCGGCCTGGGTAGTCTGGCCTCCGTGCTGGCAATTGCCGTAGAAAAGGGCAAGCAGGTGAAAATCACCCACGCCAGCCCGCTGATTGTGGAAATGCTTCAGGCCACCAAACTGGAGCAGTTCCTGGATCCGGCCAGCAGATTCGCGGCCGCACTTGGTGACAGACAGCCAGGAAGCAATTGCGTAAGGCGTAGCGGAGTCTATTTCCCCGCTATCCATGGGTGGAAATGAGAGAAGGGGCGGATCACTCCGCCCCTCTTGAATTGTCTTCAGATTCTATTTCTTTGGCACAGCCGCCTTGGCTGCGGCCACTTCCTTGGGCGAAACCGGCAGCGGCTCGGCGGGTGCCTCTGCGGCGGCTCGGTCCAGCCCCAGCGCCTTGCGCACCGCACCTTCGATTCTGGCGGAGATGTCTTTGTTTTCCTTGAGGAAGTTCTTCGTATTCTCGCGGCCCTGCCCGATGCGCTCGCCTTCGAAGCTGTACCAGGCTCCCGACTTCTCGACGATATTGCGCTCCACCGCTACATCCAGCATGTCGCCTTCGCGCGAAATGCCTTCGCCATACATAATGTCGAACTCAGCCTCGCGGAAGGGAGCTGCGGTCTTGTTCTTGACAATCTTGACCTTGGTGCGCGAACCCACCACCTGGTCGCCGTCCTTGATCGCAGCGATACGCCGGATGTCGATGCGCACGCGACGAGTAAAACTTCAGGGCGCGTCCGCCGGTGGTGGTCTCCGGATTGCCAAACATAACGCCGATCTTTTCGCGAATCTGGTTGATGAAGATCAGGCAGGTGCGCGACTTGCTGACCGTACCGGTGAGTTTGCGCAGCGCCTGCGACATCAGTCGCGCCTGCAAACCCATGTGGCTGTCGCCCATCTCGCCATCCAACTCGGCCTTGGGCACCAGCGCCGCCACCGAGTCCACCACAAGCACGTCGATGGCCCCGGAGCGCACCAGCGCTTCGGTGATCTCCAGCGCCTGCTCGCCGTAGTCGGGCTGCGAAACCAGCAGGTTATCGACGTCCACGCCCAGTCGCTTGGCGTAGGCGGGATCCAGGGCGTGCTCGGCGTCCACAAAGGCTGCCATGCCGCCCGCCTTCTGGGCTTCGGCGATGATCTGCAAGCTGATGGTGGTTTTGCCGGAAGATTCGGGACCGAACACCTCCACGACGCGGCCGCGCGGAACTCCGCCCACGCCCAGGGCGGCGTCAAAGGAGATGCTGCCGGTTGAGATCACCGCGATGGGAACGATGGGCCCCTTGCTCCCCAGGCGCATGATCGAGCCCTTGCCAAACTGCTTTTCAATCTGAGAGAGCGCAACGATCAATTGCGTGGGACCGGTCTTCGGCCATGAAGCACTCCTTGCCTGCCGCCTGTCGGCGGGTGGGCTGCAACAATTTTACATAAATGGGAATGACTGCCGGAAGAATAGCACGGGCGGGTGCGAAGGGGAATGAAAGGAGAAGACCAGCGCACTTTCCGCCGTAAAACATTGCTGCCAGTTATGAATCCCCGCCTCTCTCCTCTTTGCGCCTCCCCCCTCGATCACCTCTGCAGCAGGTCCACCGGCTGGCGGATATCGGTAACCCGGAAGTACTTGGCCAGCGCCGGATAGCGTTCCGCGACCGTTCGTACATCTGGTAGGCCACATTGCGATAGCTCCAGTGGCCGCCCACCCCGGTGCGCAGTTCGCTGATGTAGACCACCTCGGCGAAATCCATCTTGAACAGCGTGCGCTTGCGGTAGGCCAGCGGAATCAGATATTGCGTGGACTGCAGGGCCTCTCCGCGTGCGGCCAGCCCGGCCGCGAGTTTTTGCCCCGCATCAGCCGTACGCCGCATCACCTCGCCGTAGAGCTCGGCATGTCCTGCCTCCTCGATCTCGCGCGGGGTCTCAAAGCCGTGCGCAAAGCAATACTCCTGGTGAATCTGCACGCAGCGCCGATGGCGGTGAAGATCGCGGTAGGCGCCAATGTCCATCAGAATGTCAAAGCGGAACTGCTGTCCTGCGCAGTAAGCGCGGAGCAGTTCGTCATGGCGGCCGCGATGGCGCATGCCGAGATCGACGATCTCCTCGCGCCGCGCCGGACTCAACCCGGCTACGGCCTCGCGCAATTGCCGGTAGCGATGGCGCGAGTGTTCGTAAAGCAGCGTCGTCGCCAGCTCGATTTCCAGCGGCTCTTCATCGAGCAGATCGACCGCAGGAGCCGGTTCAAGGGTGAGCCCGCGCATCAATTCAGCTTCTGCCTGCGCCAACTCTCGCCGGGATGAAAGCTCGTAGGCGCTGGGTTCGGCGTACTTTACCAGCGTGGGTGAGACCCGGATCTCACGCAGCAACTCTGCCCGCGCCTGCTCTCCCAGAGCTGCGTCCTGGGCGGCGATCGCCTCAACCAGCGCACGGCGCTTCTCGGCATTTACGTCCCAGGCTGCTTCGCGCGCCGCCTGCTTCATGCGTTCGCCCAGCAGGCGTACTTCCTCATAGGGGCTGCCGAGAAGCCGCGAGAGCTGCGTCTCCAGCGTCCGCGCGTTCACGATCTGGCCCAGCGACGTATTGGTCGCCAAAGGCAGCAGGTAGCGCGAGATGTCAAAGGCGCGCGCGCGCAGGGTGCGCTCGTAGGCCTCCTGCGTCATCTCCGCCGGCTTGGGAGTCTGGGATACCAGGTACTGGAAATTCAGTTCGCTGAATTTGCGGTACTCGGAGAAGAGGAATTCAATGGTTTCCTGTAAAGAAGCCGCTCCGCGGCATCGCTGAATCCCGGCGTATAGTAGCCGCTCTTCCTGAAGTCCTGGTACCGCGTCGAGCGCTCCTGTCCATCCCAGCGGGTCTCGTCCACCACCAGCGTGGCGGCCAGCAGTGAGAGCCGTTCAATGGCCATGGCGACGTGCGCCAGATCGGCAATTGAGCGGTGCCCGTATTGAAAGTAGAAGGTGCTGAGAAACTTCTCCGCCTTCTGCTCATTCAGCTCAGCCAGCGACTCTTTCATCGAAAGCGAGGAACGCGAGTACTTGGCCATGGCATAGGCCTGAACCTCCGGGTCAGCGCCATGGATGCAATACACTTGCGTTTCGGCGGGAACAGGCTCGGAGGTGGAATTGGTGCCGGAGGCGGGAGCAGTCATAGCGCTTGATTTTGACGCAAAGCTCAATCGATTGCCAACTCACAATTTCGGGCTTGATCCTTGGCCTCAATCGGAACACGAAAAGCCAGCGCAAATCGATGTTTAGAGTGGATTCCCGTGCAGCGCAGCACGGAATTGGGCTACGCTCTTGCTGAGGCCAAAAGTGTTGGAGCCCGAGTTTCAGACCCAATTCGTTACCGCAGGCAGCCTGCTCTACTCGGTCGAGCATCGGCCGTGGCTGCCTCCCGATGCCCATTGGCTATTCTCGCAAAGCTGGAACGACCTGCTGTTTGCTCATTTCGCAATCGACCCGCCCGCGCTGCGGCGCCTGGTTCCGGAGGCCCTCACGCTCGATCTCTACGACGGTGCCGCCTGGCTCACGGTTTCACCGTGCTGCGCCAGCCATGTGCGTCCCAGCGGAGTCCCACCCCTGCCCGGCCTTTCGTTCTTTCCCCAAGTCAATCTGCGTACCTACGTCAGCATGCAAGGCAAGCCAGGGCTCTTTTACTTCAGCGTGGACGCAGCGAATCTCTCGGCAGTGTGGTTCGCCCGCATCTTCTTCCGCATGCCCTACTGGCACGCTGCGATCCAGATCAGCGGTGCGACCATTCACGCGCGCAATCCGGCGGAGCAAACGATTCACTTCCGCTCCTCTCGTCTGCATGGCCCCGCCGTAATCGGCGGTACCGTCAAGTTCGACGTTACCTACTCTCCGGTGGGCGAAGGCGGGCGGGCACGCCGCAGCAGCCTGGATGAATTCCTCACGGAACGATATTGTGTGTATTCGTGGAACCGCAAAGCTGTTACCGCGCCGAAATCCATCATCTGCCGTGGGGATTGCAACGGGCACAGCGTCGAGATCCGCGCCAACAGTTTGGCCGAGCCCCTCGGTCTCGCAATGCCGAAAGAGCCGAATCTGTGCCACTTCTCTCGATCACACAAGATGTTGGCGTGGGCACCCGAGATCGTTCGCTGAATCAGAGGCCATGCCGGTCGCTTCGCGACGGAAACAGAAGGTAAGATGCTGAAACTGACAGCAGAATCATCCACGCCAGAGTAGCCCTCTCGGCATCGTTCTCAACACGCAGCGAATGTAGGGGAGAAAACAGCATCTGGGCGAATATCATCGCAGCCAGCAATGATCCAACTACGCTGACCATTGCCCCAAAGCGGCTCGCCAGCAGCACCAGCAGGGCTGCAAACAGGAATGGGGCTACCAACTTCCACGTGGGTCCTGGAGAAAACTAAGGCGACGGCGATCGCACACACAGCGCTGACAGCGATTCCCAGCGTGGATTGCAAAGTGTACAGCCATTTTGTCTTCATAAGATTGACAGAAAATTTGATCGAACACCGATAACATCGCATGAATCGAGCGCTGAATGGTGAAAAATCGAGAGCTCTTCCGTACATAACCTGAGTCGAGCGGAATGCCTGTTCAAGCGCATCGGAGCAGCGCGCAACCCACCCACCCTAGTGCCTGATCGGATATAGCTCATCCGTCGAAAACCTGCTGCAGCCTTCGATTTTGCTCGCTGAATCGCACCATTTCTATCGCAAAATGGTTGTTACTTCGTTGCCGCGCTGAAGCCGTCTTGCGCCGCAGCACGGAAACCGCCCCGATGCCTCACGGAACCGACTCACTTCTGCTGCAGTTGTTCACTATCTTCGTCTGGGCGAAGGTTTTTGGTGAGCTGTTTGAGCGAATGCACCTTCCGGCGGTTCTCGGCGAAATCTTAGCAGGCGTGATTCTCGGTCCCTATGCTACCCGCTTTGTTTTGCCCGGCGACACAATTTACTCCATCGCTCAGATCGGAGCCGTGTTCCTGCTTTTCACCGTCGGGTTGGAAACTTCGCCCACCGATCTGATCCGCGTCGGAAATCTGAGCCTTCGGGTTGCCGTAGCCGGAATCATTTTGCCTTTCGTGGCGGGCTTCCTCTTTCTCCGTTTACACCACGAACCCACCCATGAGGCCGTCTTTGTTGCCGCGGCAATGGTTGCTACCAGCGTCGGCATAACTGCCCGGGTGCTGCGCGATATGAATGTACATAAGTCGCGAACCGCGCAGATCATTCTAGGAGCCGCGGTTTTTGATGACATCCTGGGCATGTTATTGCTGGGAACCTTGGTGAGTACAGTCAGTAACGGCGGCGTCCAGTGGTTGCACCTTACTCTGGTCGCCATCGAAGCCGCTGGCTTTGCGGTATTTATGATCTTCGTTGCGCCTAAGGTAGTGGATCGCCTGGAGCCTGGGATCCAGCAGATGCAAACCCAGGATGCTCCGCTCGTCCTCGCCTTGGCGCTCTGCCTTGGGCTCTCGGTGGCGGCCACTCGCATTGGAATGGCGGCGATCATCGGTGCGTTTTTCGCCGGATTGGCCTTCGCGGATTATTCGCCGCGCTGGAACCTGGAGCCGCGCGCCCAGGCGATCAATCAATTTCTCTCGCCTTTCTTCTTCTTCACCATGGGATCGCGTCTGGATCTTTCGGTTTTTTCCCGCTCCGTCGTGGTACTGGCACTCGTGCTCTCTGTGCTGGCAGTAGTCTCCAAGATCGTCGGTTGCGGTCTGCCGCTTTATCGCGAGGGCTGGCGCAGCATGTTGCAGGTCGGGGTCGGGATGACGCCGCGCGGCGAAGTCGCACTGATTATCGCGCTCATCGGCCTGCAGTTGAACATGATCTCGCAACGCGCATACGCCCTGGTCATCGTCATGACCGCGGTCACCACCATACTGCCCCCGCCATTTCTCAGAATTCTGTATGCCCCGACCGGCAAGGGGCCTGGCGGCGCCGCTAGCGGCAGCGAGCAATCCGCCGAAGTGCAGATCTCCGGTCAGCTCGGCTAGTCGCGTCAGATATAATCCGCTAAGTCTCATTTGCACTTTCATTCGCATACCGAGGTGATCTATGGAGTCCTTGCAGGGACACGTGGCGCTCGTCACTGGAGCGTCTCAAGGGATTGGCCGTGCCTGCGCCGTGACGCTGGCCAAGGCCGGCGCAGCCGTGGCGCTGGCCGCGCGCAATGAAGAGAAGCTGGCAGAAGCGGTAGCGCAAATTGAAGCCGAGGGCGGAAAAGCCGCTGCTTTTGCCCTTGATGTGGCCTCCGAGGACGCCATCAAGTCTACGGTCAAGCAAATCTCCGCCCAGTTCGGCAAGATCGACATCCTGGTCAACAACGCCGGAATCACCCGCGACCGTCTGCTTATGCGAATGAAGCGCTCCGACTGGGATGACGTCCTGACCACGAATCTGAGCGCCCCCTTTCTGCTGACCCAGGCAGTCATCGGCGACATGATGAAGCAGCGCTGGGGACGCATCATTAACATCACCTCTATCGTTGGACGAGATGGGCGCGGCGGGACAGGCAAACTACGCTTCGTCGAAGGCTGGACTCATCGGCCTTACGCTCTCCATGGCGCGCGAGCTCGCCTCCCGCAACATCACCGTCAACGCCGTCGCTCCCGGCTACATCGCCACGGCGATGACCGATGTGCTCACCGAAGCTCAGAAAGAGGCAATCACGGCGCAAATTCCGCTTGGACGCCAGGGCACAGATACAGATATCGCCAACGCCGTGCTCTTTCTCGCCAGCAACGAGGCGGACTACATTACCGGTCACGTTCTGGACGTGAACGGCGGCATGTTGATGGGTTGATACGGCTGAACATTAACGCTCGTACTGACATTGCCCGCTGCGTATTTCCGCTTACGCAGCGGGCATAATGCGTTGCTGCTCCCTGTCCTTTTCCCGATCTGCTTAAGACGTGGTCTTTCTCTCTACCTCGCCCAGTAGCGATAAGCCATCAGGCATAGGCACGCCAGCAGGGCCAACAGGAGGAGTGACGGAATGAAGGAAGACTCCGGCTCAATTTTCGGCGGCTGCTGGAGTGGTTGTTCCAACAGTCGCGGCTCTTCTCCTTGCAAGGCCGGCTGGCTTTCTCGCTCTCGAGCCTGTTCGGCTCTCTGCCGCATGGCCTCACGCAGCGCATCCCCCAACTGTGTCCCTGTGCCCGCACCGGTCCGCGTACCTGACTTCGCCGCCTTGGACCTCTTCGCGGCCCGCATAATCTGCGTGATCACCAGGAACAACACGATCACCAAAGCTCGGATCAACGCCGGATTGAGAGCTGCTGCACGCATCGCGCACCTGGTCCCCGCAGGCGTCCCATAGTGTACGAAGAATTTCTCAATTGATCTAGGCCCTTCGTGCGAAGCCGTTTCTTCTTGCATTGGAACTCATTACAATGTGTGCTTCACCACGGCACGTCGCTAGGATAGAGTTCTTTTGTGCTGATCTACTACATTACGGATCGAACTCAGTTCGCCGGAACGAAGCCGAGCGCCGGAGACAACTTCTGCGCACAATCCGCGAAGCCGCCGCTTCCGGCATCGACTACATTCAACTCCGCGAGAAAGATCTTTGCATCCGCGAGCTTGAATCGCTCGCCTGCGAAGTCCTGCATATCATCCGCGCGCGAAGGTCCCTCGCGGTTGCTGATCAATCATCGCACCGACGTAGCTCTGGCCGTCGGCGCAGACGGCGTACATCTGACGGGGACGGATATCGCCGCCTCTGACGTGCGCGCAGTGGCCGCAAAAAGCAGCCCCGCCTCGCAGTTCCTCATCGCGGTGTCCTGCCACTCCGCTCAACAAGTGCGGCTTGCCGAATCGCACGGCGCTGATTTCGCAGTACTCGCGCCAATATTCGAAAAAGCAAATGCGCTCAAAGTTGGAATTGGAGTTGAGGAGTTGCGCCGGGCGGCGCGCAAGGATGACGATCCCGATCTGCGCGTCGAAGCCGGTGATGCTCGCAGAACGTTTCCCGTCTTCGCCCTGGGAGGGGTAGATATGAAACGCGCCCCGCTTTGCGCCGCCGCTGGCGCAGCCGGCATCTCTGGGATACGGCTCTTTCAGCAAAATCTTGATCTGCGCGAAGTTGTTCGCTCACTTCGCTCGCTCTAAGTTAGTATGCAACGTTAATATGCAACCGCGAGCCATCGCAGCAGCATTCCTAAAAGCGCGAGCAGCAAGGCTCCCCAGAACGCAGGCGCAAAGCCACGAACCACGAATCCGCGCACCAGCCCCGAAACAAACATCAGCATCAGAGCATTGATCACCAGCAGGAACAGGCCGAAGGTGATCAGCGAGAGCGGGAATGTCACGATTTTCAGGAAGAATCCTAACGTGGCATTGACCAATCCGATCATCAGGGCCGCGATCATCGCGGAGCCAAAGCCGTCGACCTCAAAGCCAGGCACAACGCGGGAAACCACCAGCAGCAACACTGCGTGAATAATCCATCTCACGAGCAATTGGATCATAGCGTCTACCGTGCCTTTCCGGCCTGCGCAGCTTTCAGCTTCGAGCGTCGCCGCCCAATCAGGCAGGCCCCTGTGAGGCCTTCTCGATATCCAGCGCTAACAGATATTCCTTGAACGCCGGCCCTAAATCTTCGTGCCGCAGCGCGTACTCCACGGTGGCCTTCAGAAAGCCGAGCTTGTCTCCCGCATCATGCCGCTTGCCTTCAAAGACAAAGCCATAAATTTTTTCGTGCCGCAGCAGTTTCTTCATAGCATCGGTCAGTTGCAGCTCGCCGCCGGCACCCGGCGTGATGGTCTCAATCATCTCAAAGATGCGCGGCGTAAGCACGTAACGGCCGATGATGGCGAGATTCGAGGGAGCCTCTTCGAACTTCGGCTTCTCGACCATGTCCGTTATTTCATAAAGACGGCCATTGAATCCCGGAACCGGCTTTGCATCCAGCACGCCATAAGCCGAGATCGCCTTGCCCTCCACAATCTGGGTCGCAATCACCGAAGCCTGTTTCTCCTCGAACACCTCGATCAACTGTCTCAGGCACGGATTCTCGGGCGAATCCACAAGGTCGTCGGGCAGGATCACTCCAAACGGCTCATTGCCCACCAATCGTCTTCGCCATCAAAACCGCATGGCCCAGTCCGAGTGGCTCTTTTTGCCGAACCGTACTCACGTGCGCCATTCGCGCAACCAGTTGCGCGGTCTGCAGCAGGCTGGATTTCTTGCGCTCGGCCAGCGAGTGCTCCAGCTCAAAGCTGATGTCGAAATGATCTTCCATCAAGACTTTGCCGCGCCCGGTCACGATGATGATCTCGTCGCAACCGGAGGCAATCGCCTCTTCCACGCCATATTGAATAATTGGCTTGTCTACTACCGGCAACATCTCTTTGGGCATCACCTTGGTCGCAGGGAGAAACCGCGTGCCCATGCCAGCCGCCGGAAACACAGCTTTACGAACTTTTACACTCATCGTTTCACCGGGTGCGGCTAAGTTCTAAAAACATAATTGTAAGCTCAAGTGGCGTTCCATCACACTTCAATTCGGACCCACTTATGCGCGGGCGGGCTCCGCCTCGAATCCTTCCAGCAGTCTGCGCAGCCCATTCAACACCTCGTCGGGCCGCGCCGCCTTCAATGAAAATTTCAAAATCCCTTGCGGCGTAAAGACCACGCCCTTGTGTTTGGCCACCAGTTGCATAATCTTCTGCGGATCGGCTTCGGCCGTCTGCGTAAACTTCACGCTCACCTGGTCGCGCTTGCGCTCGATGCTGGCAACGCCCAGCCGCTGGCACTCCAACCGGAGATGTGCGTATTGCAGCAGGTGCTGCACCGCCGCCGGCGGCTCGCCATAACGGTCGCGCAACTCGTTGGCCACGTCGCTCAACTGTTTTTCGTCCTCTACCGCCGCGGTCCGCTTGTAGATGCGCAGGCGCTGATTTTCCTCGCGAATGTAGTCGTTTGGGATGCGAATGTTCAGGCCCAGATTCAGCGCCGTATCCAGTCGCCTCCTGCACATGTTCGCCCTTCAACTCGCGAATCATCTGCTCCAGCATCGTGGTGTACATCTCAAAGCCCACGGCTTCGATATGCCCGCTCTGCTGTCCGCCCAGCAGATTTCCCGCCCCGCGCAGTTCCAGGTCGAGAGCCGCGATCTTAAAGCCCGCGCCAAGGTCGCTGAACTCTTTTAGCGCCGCCAGCCTGCGCCGGGCCAGGTCATTCAGTTCGCGGTCGGGTGGCACCAGCAGATACGCGTACGAGCGCCGGTTGGAGCGTCCAACGCGCCCGCGCAATTGGTAGAGTTCGCTCAAACCATGGCGGTCCGCGCGATTGATAAGGATGGTGTTGCACAGGGGAATATCGAGTCCGTTTTCGATGATCGTGGTGGCTACCAGAATGTCGGCCTCGTGCTGCATGAACGCCAGCATGACTTTTTCCAGCTCGCCCTCGCGCATCTGCCCGTGGCCCACCAGGATTCGCGCCTTGGGAGCAAGCTCGCGCAGCTTTGCCGAAATGTCGTAGATCGACTCCACCCGGTTGTGAACAAAATAGACTTGTCCGCCGCGTTCCAGCTCCTGCTCAATCGCGGAGCGAATCAGCTTCTCATCCCAGGTCGCAACCACTGTCTGGATCGCCAGGCGATCGCGTGGCGGCGTTTCGATCACGCTCATGTCGCGCAGCCCCAGCATCGACATATGCAGCGTGCGCGGAATCGGCGTTGCCGACATCGTCAGCACATCCACTTCCTTGCGCAAGTGTTTGAGCCGCTCCTTGTGCCGCACGCCGAAGCGCTGCTCTTCATCGATGATCACAAGGCCAAGGTCGGGAAACTTGATGTCCTTGGAGAGCACCCGGTGCGTGCCCACCAGAATATCCACCTTGCCGTTCTCAACCTTCTCCACGATTTCTTTCTGCTGCTTCGAGGTGCGGAAGCCCGAGATCATCTCGATGTTCACCGGGAACGCCGCGAAGCGGTGCTTGAAGGTCTCATAGTGCTGGAAGGCGAGCACCGTGGTCGGCGCCAGAACCGCGACCTGCTTGCTGTCGTTCACCGCTTTGTAGGCGGCGCGCATCGCCACTTCCGTCTTGCCATAGCCCACGTCGCCGCAGAGCAGGCGATCCATCGGCTGCTGGCCTTCCATATCGCGCTTGATGTCTTCCACGGCCGCGGTCTGATCGTCGGTCGGATTGTATTCAAACGCGTCTTCAAATTCGCGCATGAACTGGCTGTCTGCGAGAGTATTGAAATCCCAGCGCGGTCTTGCGCTGCGCGTAGAGTTTCAGCAACTCGTCGGCCATGTCCTGCATGGCCTTCTTCACCCGAGCCTTGGTCTTTACCCACTGCTGCGTGCCCAGCCGGTTCAGCACCGTCTGCCCACCCTCGGCCGAACGGTACTTCTGCACAAGGTCGAGCCGGGTCAGCGGAACGTACAGCCGCGCACCTTCTGCGTATTCCAGAACCATGAACTCGGCCTTCGAGCCGTCCGCCTGCGGAATCTCGCGCAAGCCCTGGTACCGGCCAATGCCGTGTTCCACGTGCACCACGTAGTCGCCCACCGCGAGATCGCGGAAGTCTGACAAGAACGCCGAGGTCTTTGAGCGCTGCGTCGGCTGCCTTAGCGCGCCTGCCTCGGAATCGTCGAACAGATCGTTGGCGCCGAACAGCACCAGCTTCGACTCCGGCAATTCCACTCCTGCCGGGACATAGCCATGGATCAGCGTGGTCGCCGCGCTCTCATCGTTGAAGTAGGTGGCCTCCTCGCTGACACTCGCCGCCTTGGCCCGCGTGCCCAGACGGTACGGCACCTGATATTCGTTGAAGAGATCCGCCAGCCGTTCCAACTCGCCCATGGAGCCCGCTGCCAGCACCACGCGCTCACCCGCCGCAGAGAGCTTCTTCACCTCATCCAGCATCTTCGGCACCGCGCCATGGAAGCGTGGCGTGGGCCGCGAACTAAACTCCACCAACTCCGTGCTATCGCTTGCAGCCATTCCAAGCCGCTCTACATCCAGCCCGCGAAGCACTGCCACGCGTTCGCGCCAGGCCTCGGGAGTGACGTACAGTTCCTCCGGGCGCACCAGGTTTCCCACCCCGCTGCGCTCGTGCGCATCTACCACCCGCTGCCACCAGCCGTCATGGTCCTCGGCAAGCTTCTCCGGTTCCTCGAGCACCACTGTGGCCTCTGCCATCAGGTCGAAGATCGTGTTCTCCGCGCCCGCCACCGGAGCAAAGAACTCCCAGCCTGGAAACACCGTCACTCCGCCGGCGCGCGCCGCGTCTTCCAGCGCCTCTTCGCTTCCGCTGACCCGTTCTTCCGCTCAGCCGCGCGTTGATCGTCGCCAGCAACTCTTCGGTCACCGGAGTTTCCGTCAATGGCAGCAGCGTGGCCTCTTCCAGGCTCAATGCCGAACGCTGCGTTACCGGATCAAAGCGCCGCAGCGACTCCACTTCGTCGCCGAACAGTTCAATGCGAACCGGCCGTTCCATCTCCGGCGAATACACATCCAGAATTCCGCCGCGCTGCGCATATTCGCCCTGCTGCTCCACGATGTCCGTTTGGCGGTAGCCGACAACGTTCAGGTGCTGCACCAGCTTTTCCAAATCCAGCCAATCTCCTCGGCGCACCATGCGAGCCAGATTGCGGTAGTACTCGGCATTGTGCAGACGAATCGCCGTCGCCGCAAACGGCGCTATTACCAGCGATGCCGTGCCGCTGGCGATCCGCCACAGCGCACGCGCGCGCATCTCCTGAATTTCAGGGTGAGGAGACAGATTTTCGAAGGGAAGCACATCCCGTGCCGGAAGGTATGCCACCGAATCCGGCGCAGCCACGCCCGTCATCTCGCAGAGGCTTTGTAGCAACGGCAGCAACTCTTCGGCCGTCCGATTGTCGCTCACGACGAGCAGCAGCGGCCTTGCTGAGGCTCGATGCAGCAGCGCATAGTGCAGCGCCCTGCGCCGTGGGCGTAAGCCCGGAGACACGAAGACGCCCCGTGCCTCCCGTTAAATGGGTTGCTGCACGCTGAAAACTGGAGGTCGCTTCGACATCCGTAAGCAGCTCACGGACGAACGGTAGGATCATTTCCTTTTCATTCTAACAGCGCGCATTCGCGTCGCTCAGCGTCAACTCGGGTCGGCTGCGGGAATGAGAGAAGAATCCACGAAAAGGAGTGGAAAAAATATGTCGAGATGATATCGGCCCGCAGCCGTCCCACTGAACCCTACTGTGCTCCATCGTTTTGCGTATACCGCGTCCCCGACACAACCGGAACCACACGCCCGCGCAGCTGCTCCATCAATTCCCAATCCTTGCGGAAGAAGCCGAGCGTCTCTCGATTCTTCGGTGTTTTGCGCAACTCAGCATCCACTCGAGACAGCATTAGCAGATATCCTGTCCGGGCATCCGCCAAGCTCACGGTGTTCGCGCTCAGCCCGGCCTTCGCCCCAGACCGCCCGTCCCGCGGACTCAGCAGCAGTCCTCCCTGCGCATCCATGGTTATCCAGCTCCCGGAAACCGTGCGTTGCGGCAGCTTCCGCAAACTCGCCAGATCGCTTGAATAGCCTTGCTCGATCGCCTCGGACTCATACTGGCGAATGCTGGCCTCGTAGCCCGACCATTCTTCCTTGGTGCCCAAGGCTGTTGCCCGCAAAGACCGGAGCTCCTGCTTGATTTCCTTTTCCCGCTCCGTATCGTCCGAGGTGCGAGCCTCCCGCAGCTCCGTCTCGACCCTGGCGACTTCCTCTGTCGGCCGCCGCCGCACTTCCAGCTCCGGATTGAATTTTCCCGTAATCATGTAGCTGCTGGCGAATATCATCAGTTCGTACGGACGTAATACCGCCAGCGGTACGCGCCACCTGTTCGCGCGAAACAGTTCCTCGGTTCCCTTGCGATTGTCCTTGCTCACCGGGTACTCGCCAGGAATCTGCGAGAAGCGAACTACGTGAAACTCCAGCTCGGGATGCCTCACCCCATAATGAGCAAAGGACCTTGCAATTGCCTTCGGAGTCGTTATCCAGAAATCATTGATGTGATCGGGCTTTGCCGCGCCGGGAAAATAAGTATTCACGACCGCGCGCGCAAAGTCGGCGCAGTTGTAGGTAACTCCATTGAAGCGGCCCACATTGGCTGCCCGGTTGAATTTCTCTACAAATGCGCGGTCCTGCTCGGCCGTGGTCTTCAGCGAGAACATGTAGATATCGCGGATGAAGGTCGAGGCCACCGACTCGCGCCAGAGAGCATTGGGATTCGTCGTGCAGCTTCCCGTGCACAGGCCTCCCATATATTTTTCGCGGTAACGCTCTTCAAGCATCCAGCGCACCGACTGGCTGGCGTACAACGGCCGCGCCGACTCGTCTTCCACTCCATACAGGTACACGTTCAGCGGTATTGCGTTCCACTCATACGAGCGGTTTTCGCCAAACGATGGATAGTTAGTGAGCACGACCCCGTTCTCGCCCGGCCCGCACAATCTCAGTTCCACCGGCGAAACCATGCATACCCGGGACAGATACACCGCCGAGTGTCCCGCGCCCGTCCACTTCGAGGAGCCAACCCGCAGAGCCTCATCCAGCATGAGGCCCACCTCGGCGTGCATGGCGCCGCACAGCGCCATCAGCAGCACCGCAACTGCAATAAATCGAACCAACGATGATGTATGTTTCTTCATCTTTCTTAATTCTTCCCGCTGCCTTTCACACCAACTCTTCTTCATCGCCCCGCGCCGAACAACCACCGCATCTGCTCCACCCGGCAGGTGACGTTGCTCGCGCTTCCGCGTTTTTGCTATGTTGAAGAGTCGCAAAATTCTGCGGAGTTGCGCTTAATTCTAAAACCCACTCCGCCCCGGTTGGTTTCCGTGTCCAGAAAACTTGATCTCTCGCATTCCCTCCAGCAGCGTGCTGAAAGCTTCTTTCCGGGAGGCGTCAACTCTCCGGTCCGCGCATTTCGCGCCGTTGGCGGGGAACCACCCATGATCGTCAGCGGCGCCGGCGCGCGCATGACCGATGCCGACGGCAACCGCTATATCGACTATGTGCTCTCCTGGGGTCCGTTGATGCTGGGCCATTGCCCCCCACAGGTCGTCGAGGCTGTCATTGAAGCCGCCCGCATGGGCACCAGTTTCGGAGCCTCCACACCCTCCGAAGCTGATCTCGCCGAAGCAGTGATCCAAGCCTTTCCCTCGATGGAAAAGATGCGCTTCGTCTCCAGTGGCACCGAGGCCACCATGTCAGCCATCCGCCTCGCCCGCGCCGCAACCAGTCGCAAGTACATCGTCAAATTCGAAGGCTGCTACCACGGCCACAGCGACGCCCTGCTGGTCAAAGCCGGCTCCGGCATTGCCACCTTCGGAATCCCAGGCTCGGCCGGGGTTCCCGAAGAGTTCGTCAAGTACACCCTCGCCCTGCCGTATAACAATGTTGCCGCGCTCGAAGAAGCCTTCGGGAAATTCAAGCACCAGATCGCCTGCGTCATCATCGAACCCGTCGTCGGCAACATGGGTTGCGTTCCGCCCAAGCCCGGCTACCTCGAATCCGTCCGCGCCCTAACCCAGCGTGAGGGAAGCCTGCTCATCTTTGACGAAGTGATGACCGGCTTTCGCGTCAGCTACGGTGGTGCACAGGAGCTCTACAATATTAAGCCAGACCTTACCACCTTAGGCAAGGTGATCGGCGGCGGACTTCCCGTAGGCGCCTATGGCGGCCCCGCCACACTGATGAACCAGATTTCGCCTCTCGGCCCGGTCTACCAGGCCGGAACCCTCAGCGGAAATCCCCTGGCCATGGCCGCCGGACTCGCCATGCTCAAAACCTTGTGCGCTGGCCGCAGCACGATTTATCCCGGCCTCAACGCTCTTGCCGCGAAGTTGGTCGGGGGCATTTCGCAGGCAGCGCGCGACGCTGGAATCTGTCTTACTTCCAACCAGGTGGGCAGCATGTTCACGTGGTTTTTCACCGCTGCCCCAGTCTTCGACTGGGAGACCGCCGCGCCCTGCAACACCGAACTTTTTGGTCGCTTTCACCGCGGAATGTTGGACTCTGGCGTCTGGCTCCCACCCTCGCAGTTTGAGGCCGCCTTCCTCAGCACGGCGCACACCGACGAGGATATCGACGCCACCATCGCCGCCGCCCGCGAGGTCTTCGCCAAACTTCGCACTTAGCCGATACTGGTTGCAAGCGATTTACCAAGGGCCGCCACATTTCTGGCGGCCCTACCCTTTTGTGCACGGCACGTTTCGACTACACGCGTTACCATCGAAGAGACTTTCAGGAGGTCAACGCATGGGCTACGTCGAAAACAATCTCAACCCCGGCGAGCGCATTCTGTACACAACACACCTGCACTGGATCGTGCTCCTGCGCTCCATCGTCGCGGCTGCAGTCTTCTCTGCCGCCGGACTTGCCTTAATTGTCTGGGATTTTGCGGCCAAGCACACCGAGCGCGGCGAAGCTCAGGCTGCTGCCATCGCCGGACTCATCCTAATTCTCTTCGGCGGAATGATCCTCGGCATCGCCATGATGCGCCGCAATGCAACTGAGATGGCGGTGACCAACAAACGCATCATCATCAAAGTCGGATTCCTAACCAAGCGCACCCTCGAGCTCTTCCTCGCAAAGGTGGAGAGCGTCGGCGTCGAACAGACCCTCTTCGGTCGGATGTCGGGCTATGGCAGCATCACCGTCCGCGGCACCGGCGGCACCAACGAACCCTTCAGCCATGTCGCCAACCCCTTGGAATTCCGTCGCAAGGTCCAGCACCAGATTGAAGAACACCTAAACCCCCCACTGCAACCGCAGTAACTCAAGCGCATATATCGAACCAGCGGATTCAAAGCTGAACACAGTAGCTAACCGACTCCGCTGGTGCAGGTGAATTGGCCGGCATTCCCAGTGCTCGGAATTGGACAATGGGAATTATGCCATGCAGTTCGGCTGGACCATTTGTCAGTGCGTAATTCATCCCAAACGGAAAAGGCCCCACGCTTGAGGCGTGAGGCCTTTATTTAATCCGGCAACGACCTACTCTCCCACACACTTTCGCGTGCAGTACAATCGGCCCAGCAAGGCTTAACTTCCGTGTTCGGGATGGGAACGGGTGTTTCCCTTGCGGTATGATCACCGGAAACTTGAGGCGTTTGCGGGCGTCTGAGCCCACAGCCGAGTCCCGAACGGCTTCGCCGCGAGGGATCTCGTTTCCGTAACGCCAAACTTTAAAAGAGCGTGAGATCGATGTCTCACAACCAAATAGCATTGGGTAACTCAAGGCGGGAGCCAGTTGCGCTCCATGCGCAGAGTAAATTTTATGGTCAAGCCGAACGGGCGATTAGTACTGGTAAGCTATACGCATCACTGCGCCTGCACATCCAGCCTATCAAACAGGTGGTCTTCCTGTGCCCTTCTTTATCCTTTTGGATTGGGAGATCTAATCTTGAGGAGTGCTTCCCGCTTATATGCATTCAGCGGTTATCACAACCGAACTTCGCTACCCAGCCATGCCGTTGGCACGACAGCTGGAACACAAGAGGTTCGTCCATCCCGGTCCTCTCGTACTAAGGACAGGCCCTCTCAAATCTCCTACGCCCACACCAGATAGGGACCGAACTGTCTCGCGACGTTCTGAACCCAGTTCACGTACCGCTTTAATAGGCGAACAGCCTAACCCTTGGAACCTTCTACAGCTCCAGGATGCGATGAACCGACATCGAGGTGCCAAACCGGAGCGTCGATATGAACTCTTGGCTCCGATCAGCCTGTTATCCCCGGCGTACCTTTTATCCGTTGAGCGATGGCCCTTCCATACAGAACCACCGGATCACTATGACCTGCTTTCGCAACTGCTCGACTTGTAGGTCTCGCAGTAAACCACGCTTATGCCATTGCACTCGACGGCTGATTTCCAAACAGCCTGAGCGTAGCTTCGTGCGCCTCCGTTACAATTTAGGAGGCGACCGCCCCAGTCAAACTACCCGCCTCACTATGTCCCTCTCCCGGTTAACGGGAGTAGGTTAGAATCACAGAATTCACAGGGTGGTATCTCACCGTTGGCTCCCCCAAGCCCAAAAGCCTGAGTTCAAAGCCTCCCACCTATCCTGCGCAGCAAAGTCCATAATTCATAGTGAAGGTATAGTAAAGGTGCACGGGGTCTTTCCGTCTAGATGCGGGAAACCGGCATCTTCACCGGTACTACAAGTTCGCCAAGTCACTCGTTAAGACAGTCGCACGATCGTTACGCCATTCGTGCAGGTCGGAACTTACCCGACAAGGAATTTCGCTACCTTAGGACCGTTATAGTTACGGCCGCCGTTCACCGGGGCTTCAGTTCAAAGCTTCACCTTGCGGTTAACCTCTCCCTTTAACCTTCCGGCACCGGGCAGGCGTCAGCCCCTATACGTCGTTTTAGACTTTGCAGAGACCTGTGTTTTTGTTAAACAGTCGCCGTGCGCGATTCGCTGCGGCCTCTTCGGGCTATGAACCCTAGTGAGGCACCCCTTCTCCCGAAGTTACGGGGTTAATTTGCCGAGTTCCTGAACGAGTGTTCTCTTGAGCGCCTTTGGATATTCTCCTCGTCTACCTGTGTCGGTTTGTGGTACGGTTCCCCAGATTTCTCCTTAGAGGTTTTTCTTGGCAGCGTGAAATCATCCCCTTTGCCCCGTACGGGACTGCTTTGTATCTCACCCTTAAGACCCGGCGGATTTGCCTACCGAGATCAGGCTTACATACATTGAACCACATAGCCATATGTGGCCGGGATTATCCTTCTGCGTCACCCCATCGTGATAACGAAATCTTGGGAGTTCCGGAATATTAACCGGATGTCCATCAGCTACGCCTCTCGGCCTCGCCTTAGGGACCGACTAACCCTGAGCGGATTAACCTTCCTCAGGAAACCTTAGACTTTCGGCGCGGAGGGTTCTCACCTCCGTTATCGCTACTTATGCCGGCAGGGTCTCTTCCACAGCAGTCCACGAGTCCTTCCGGTCTCGCTTCAAACCGCTGAGAATGCTCTCCTACCACGCGTCTTACGACGCATCCGCTGCTTCGGTGTCTAGCTTGAGCCCCGTTGAATTGTCGGCACCGGACCGCTTGACCAGTGAGCTATTACGCTTTCTTTAAAGGATGGCTGCTTCTAAGCCAACCTCCTGGCTGTCTGGGCGTTCCGACATCCTTTCCCACTTAGCTAGAACTTTGGGACCTTAGCAGGCGATCTGGACTGTTTTCCTCTCGACGACGAAGCTTAGCCCCCGCCGTCTGACTCCCGTGCTGGTTGTCCATGGCATTCGAAGTTTGGTTGGATTCAGTAAGCTGGAAAGCCCCTTAGTCCATCCAGATCTCTACCACCACTGCAAATCGCACGAGGCTAGCCCTAAAGCTATTTCGGAGAGAACGAGCTATCACGGAATTTGATTAGCCTTTCACCCCTACCCTCAGCTCATCCGAGCTTTTTTCAACAAACACCGGTTCGGTCCTCCAGTGGGTGTTACCCCACTTTCAACCTGGCCAAGGGTAGATCATCCCGCTTCGCGTCTATTCCTGCCAACTTAACGCCCTATTAGGACTCGCTTTCGCTACGGCTCGCTTCCGCTTAACCTTGCTGACAAGAATAACTAGCCGGCTCATTATGCAATAGGCACGCGGTCAGGCATTCCCTTACGGGCATAGCCCTCCCACTGCTTGTAGGCACACGGTTTCAGGTACTATTTCACTCCCCTCGCAGGGGTTCTTTTCACCTTTCCCTCACGGTACTGGTTCACTATCGGTCAGTAGGTAGTATTTAGCCTTACGGGATGGTCCCCGTTGCTTCCCGCAGGGTTTCACGTGCCCCGCGGTACTCAGGTACCGACTTCGAGTTCATTTGTTTTCGCCTACGTGGCTGTCACACTCTATGGCCCCTCTTTCCAGAGGGCTTCGACTAACAAATGAATTGGTAACTCTACTATTGTCGGCCCTACAACCCCAGCACTACCCGAAGGTAGGACTGGTTTAGGCTCATGCGATTTCGCTCGCCACTACTTTCGCAATCGAGGTTTCTTTCTTTTCCTCCAGGTACTGAGATGGTTCACTTCCCTGGGTTCGCTCGTACCCGACTATGTATTCATCGGGCCGTTGTACGGGTTCACCGTACAGGGTTTCCCCATTCGGAAATCCCCGGATCAGCGCCTGCTTGCGGCTCCCCGAGGCTTATCGTAGCTTGCCACGTCCTTCATCGCCTCCTACTGCCAAGGCATCCACCGTGCGCCCTTAGTAGCTTGACCATAAAATTTACTCCACACATCCGGCTCACGCCGGTAGTGCACGGT
>CAWBEC010000001.1:1197500-2285264 GCA_963787715.1 uncultured Acidobacteriota bacterium
TGACTTTTCCCGATTTGCTGCGATGAATCGCGCATCGGCAAAAAGCCATCCGTTCAAATTAAAGATCGTTTGAGGTATTCTGCGTTACCGCTGAATCCTGCCAGGAAGCTCTGTTCCCGTCTCGCCCATCGCCGGGCCGTTTGCAACTTTCTTAGACTAACAGAATCACTTCGATTCTGTCAACCTCAGCGCCACTCGCTGTACAATCAACTTCCTTACCCTATCAGAGCACTTAGCTCTTTGGCAAGTCCATCGACCGGCGTCGCGATTCTCATCGCACTGGCGACTTGTTCAATTGTATCAAAACTGCTTGAGTTCTGCAACTCACACCAGATGGCTGCCTCGCGATCTCGTCGCGGCGGCTCATCGACTTTCCAGTTATACCAAACCTTGCTGTTTTGTGCAACTCGCCGCCAGCAGTTCTCGCAGCCACGCTGCCGTCGCTGGTCGGCTTGTAGGTTGGAATCAAACCAATGGTGCGCCACGAATCTCTTCGCAGGCAAATAGTTCTACAAGTAATCTGAATTTCTGAAATATCCAAACGCGACCTGCGTCGCGCCAGCGCCTCTAGCACCGTACCCTGCTCAACTGTTGTAACAAACCAGGTCGCCGCTTGCAAGCCCTGCTGTGCACAACTTTCGTGCAATCTCGGTCAACCCCGCTAAACACTGGGCAAAATCAGCGATCTTTTTTTTCGAGGCCCCTCGGTTGCCGCCGTTTGTCGCACCATTTTGCATAGTCTTTTGGGCTCGCCATCGCGCAGGCGGCATCGGCTACGGAATTTTGGGAAGGTCGCGGTTCAGCTCGCGATCAATCTTTTTCTCATGCCGCAGCCGGAATGGCCGGGAATACGTAATCAGCCCAAAGGCGCCCATCGACAGCAGCAGCAGGAAGCTGCTCAATCCCAGAAGTACCTTGGACGCTTTCGTCTGCGACACACGATTCAGAATTGCCGCATTCGCCGGCGTCATGGCAAGCGCCAGCGCCAGGGTCAGAACTCCCAGAGAGGCCAGCAATGAGGTCACATTCTTGGCCCAGCGGCCGCGGGCGGAATAATCGGCAAAGAGCGTAAATCCGTAGATCACAAGCCCGGCGATCAGCAGAAAATTGGCGGTGTCCGTGATGATGGCTGTCAATCTCGCCCCCTCCGGAATTAGAGTGCGGAGCTGCTCACTGAGTTGTGCCGCGAACCCCAGCTGCCGAAAAGCCGCATCAAGTACCCTATTCGGAGACTCTGCCATGAACCAGCCCTCTGCATGGACCACGTCACAGCCTAACCCCTTCGACCGCCCCCTCGACCGCGATCTCGGCTTTGGCAGCCTTGCCCTGCGGCCACACTATCGTCTTCTCAATCCCGACGGATCGTTCAACGTACGCCGGCTGCACGAAGGGTGGCTCGACAAGTTGTTCGGCTATCACGCCCTGGTCAACCTGAGCTGGATGAGATTCTTCGGCCTCTTCGGCCTCTGGTACATGGCGATCAATGCTCTGTTCGCGTTCGGCTATCTCGCGCTTGGTCCCAGCGCGCTGCAGGGCTCATTTGAAGGCCCTCTGTTCTGGCGCGCGTTTTTCTTCAGCATTCATACCTTCGCCACCGTCGGGCTACGGAAATATTGTGCCCGTCAGCTTCCTGGCCAATGTGCTGGTGGCGCTGCAAACCTTGATCAGCTTGCTCTCTCTGGCGGTGGCCACCGGACTGGTATTCGCCCGCTTCTCGCGACCCAATGCCCGCCTGCTCTACAGCCGCACGGCCCTCATCGCGCCTTACCAGGATCAGACCAGCTTTCAGTTTCGAATCGTCAACGGGCGGCGCAGCCAGTTGCTCAACGTCCAGGCGCTGGTGATACACAGCAGGTTCGAGAAACTAAACGGGACGCGGGTGCGGCGCTTCTACAGCTTGGAACTGGAGCGGAATTTCGTCGCAGTCTTCCCCGCAAACTGGACCGTCGTTCACCCCATCTCACCGCAAAGCCCAATTTTTGGCTGGTCCAACGAACAACTGCAGGAGGCGGAAGCGGAGTTTCTCGTACTTCTCAACGCTGTGGATGAAACCTACTCCCAAACCGTGTACAGCCGATCCTCCTACTCAGCGCAGCAGCTGGAGTGGGGACGCAAATTTGCCATGATGTTTTTTGAAGAAGGCAGCCAGGCCGTGCTCGATCTGGAACGGCTCAACCAGACCGTTGCCGCCCCTCTGCCTAACGAAGCCTGATGCAATCACCGCGAAAATAAACGCGATGTTTAGGCCGTCGTTGATCTTCTAGTATTCAAAGCACTCCACCTTCCAGCGCTCGTACACCCTTGCCTGCACAAAAAGCGAGTACACTTCAGCGTCGATCTCACCCCCGCGCGCCATCTGCTCCAGAATCTTCAACGCTACTTCCACGGAGACCGATTCCTTGTAGGGGCGATCGGCGGCGGCCAGCGCGTCAAAAACATCGGCCACCGCCATCAGCCGGGTCTGTATCCGGAATCTCCTCCGCTCCCAGCTTGCCCGGGTATCCCCGGCCATTCAGCTTTTCATGGTGGCCCCGCGCAATTTCCGGGATGTTGCGAATCTCCCGCGTCCACGGAATCTGCTTGAGAAAATTGTAGGTGTGATCCACGTGCGACTCCACCTCTGCGCGCTCGCTCTCATCCAGCGAGCCTTTCCGGATGGAAAGCAGGCGTGCCTCTTCCGGACGTCAGCAGCGGGCGTACCGCGCCATCCCAGTCGAGGAATTTCCTTTCAGCAATCTGGCTCAGCATTTCAAACGTTCCCTCTGGCAGCACCGAGGGTTCATTGGACTTCTGAATGAAGTCCATGAAGCGATCCAGCTCCTTCAGTTCTTCCTCCAGCTCGCACTCAAATTGCGGCAACTGCTTCGTATATTCTTCCCGCCCGTTCTCCAGCAGATACCGCAGCTTCCGCTCGCCGCTCTCGGCCTGCAATGTGCGGCGTACGAAATCAAAGCGGCTGCCTATCACCTCCATCTGTGCCGGATACAGCTTCCGCGCCTTGGTCAGCACATCTTCACGTACGCCAACCTTGCCGAAATCGTGCAGCAACGAGGCATAGCGAATCTCCTTCATCTCCGAGCGCGTGAACTTCACGTCGGGAAAATAGGTGGAATCGCGATCCACCGCCTCGGCCAGCGCGACCGTCAGGTTCGCTACCCGGAACGAGTGTCCGGAGGTGGCCGGGTCGCGTTGTTCAATCGCGCTGATCGAGGCCTTTACGAACCCCTCAAAGAGTCGATGAATGTTCTCGTAAAGATGGCTGTTTTCATACGCCACCGCGGCCTGGCTGGCAAGCGAACTGACAATCTCCATCTGCCGCGTAGAAAACGGAACCACCTCGCGCTCAATGTCCTCCGCTGTGTTAAGACGCGCGCGCCAGTTGTGCTTGGCGTTGATCAGTTGCACCACTCCGACGATTTCGTTTTTCGGATTCATCATCACTACCGCAAGAATCGATTTCGTGCGGTAGCCCGAATCGATGTCGAACTGTTTGTTGATCGCGTACGGAACCCAGCTCTCCAACTCGTACGCGTCTTCGATCATCACCACCGTTCCGTGCTGCGCCACGTAGCCCGCAATCGAGCTTTCGCTGATCGGGCAGCACCACTTCACGAAACGGCACATCCACGGTGTCGTTTTGCGCCATCTTGAAGCGCAGAAACTTCTTCGTCTGGCGATGGTCACGAACCAACCCCTGCTCTTCTTCCTCCTCTTGTTGCTCCTCTACCAGGTACAGTGAACCAGCATCGGCTCGGGTGATCTCGCGACACTTGGTCAGAATTAATTCCAGCAGTTCGCGGGTTTCATGTTCCGCGCTCAGCGCCGCACCAATGTGGTTCAGCTCGTAGATTTCCGAGTTTGCCAGGGCGAGTTTATCGTTGGCCTCACGCCGCGTCTGCACCAGATGCATGTGATCGATGGCATTGTCGAACATCCGCTCCAGCAGCGGGGCAGGAGTGTTACTGGGAAGATAGGCATAACACCGAGCCGTCAAGTCTCGGATCGGAAAGGCGCTCGTCGGCGAGCACGATCACCCGGACATTCGGTGCACGCAAATTCTTCAGGTTCTCGGCAAACAGCGCCTGATCCGCCAGCACGAAGACCACCTCTCCCTCCGGCTGCGGCGAGTCCAGTGACTCAAAGCTGGCGTGATGAATGCGCGTGCACTGCTTCACCGCAGCGCACGCCGTCAGATCGGCTTCAAAATAAAGGGCACTCGGCAGTTTGCGGCTGCGGGCGGGCGAGACACCTTGTTTCATAGTGGCCATCGGGTAAATCCTAGGCGCGCGAAGATGCCATCCAGGCGCGTGCTTTGTAGACGATGCTGCGAATCATAGCCGATGAAGGAAATGCTTACCAGAGCACAAAAGGACACAGCAGGCGCAGGCACCGCCGTTCGCCTAAAACCACAGTTCAGTCGCAATGGTACGCTGCTCGGGTGCGATGCGCGAGGTGAAATTGAAAGAGTTGGAGCCCTGGCGAGGGCAGGTCACTTCACCCCGGAAGAGCGCATCTTAGCCTTCTAGAATCATTTGTTTGATTCCGAGGCTGACATGAAAAAGCTGTGGATCGTGCTGGGTTGTCTGCTGGTAGTAGTTCTGGCCGTGTTAGTTGTGTTGCCGAGCCTGTTGGACGTAAACCGCTATCGCGACCGCATACAGTCGGAGTTGCAGACACGATTGGGCCGCACCGTGCAGCTGGGCCAGATGAACCTGAAACTGTTTCCCCCTGCATTCAGAGTAAAAAACGCGGTGATCGGAGAAGACCCGAAGTTCGACTCCGGAATGCCATTTGCGCAGACGGCAGAGCTGGACATTCACCTTAAGCTTCAGCCTCTCCTCCACAGGGAGGTACAGGTCGACAGCCTGCGATTGGTGCATCCGCAGGTCGAGCTGATTCGTGCGGCCGATGGGGCGTGGAACTTCTCGTCGATCGGCACCCATCACGAGCAGCAAGCGAAGAACGCGCAGCCGAGTAAGCCTCTGGAATTAGACCGTCTCCAGATTGACGATGGCTCGGTAGCGATCACCGATCACGAAGAGAAACAGCCGCGCATGGAGTACAGCCACATTGACCTGACGCTGAAGGATTACGCGCCAGGTAAACCATTCAACATTGCCATGAGCGCTCACCTCCCGGGCGGCGGCAAAGAGGTCGTCAAGCTCGACGGGCGCGGCGGGCCAATCAACGACGCGACGCTGGTGAGCACTCCGTTTGAAGGGACTCTGCAACTGGACCAGGTAGCGTTGGGCGGGATCAAGCAGTATCTGAACTCGAACGCATTGGCCAACACCGACGCAAGCATCAGCGGAAACCTGCACTTTAAGAATGAGGAAGGCAAGGTTTCCACCACGGGCAAGGTGCGAATGGACAATGTGGTGGCGCGCGCCAAGCCGCTAGGCTTCCCCATTGAAATGGATTTGAATGCGAGCGACAACCTCAACGCCGAGGTCGTCGCCGTGAGCAATACCCTGTTAAAGGTGGGCTCGTCGCAATTCGTAATCAACGGCACGGTAAATAGGAAAGCAACTCCGCCATTGGCCGACCTCAAGTTGAATACACAGAACACATCGTTGGCCGAGCTCGTGAAACTGGCCGATGCGTTTGGCGCGACAATCAGTCCGAATATGCAGCCGAGCGGACGTTTGACTGCGGATCTCACGGCAAAGGGGCCGCTGAGCGGTCCGGGCGTGGCGGGAACCCTCAAAGCGACGCAGTTGAAGGTGAGCGGCGTGACGGCCAACAGCCTGCTGATTACGCTGAATCTAGCGCCTCCACCTCCGGGTGCCGACCCGGTAAAAACTCTGACCGGAAAAGTGTCCGTGAACATGACTGACGGATTGCTGACCGGGGTCAACATGGCTCAGAAGTTGGGCGAGATTGGAAAGTTTACCGGGACCACCAAGGTCGCCCAGGGAGGCACCCACGTCGATTCCCTCACGGGGGACTTTGATCTGAAAAATGGGGTAGCTTCGACCAACAACCTCAAGGCTCTGACTGAAGCAGGAACAATGGCCGCAACCGGAACGGCTTCTCTGGCCAACCAGGAGCTGAACCTGAGAGCGACTGCGGTGCTCTCGAAGACCAGCTCGCAGCAGGTGGGCGGGAGCTCCATCGGCGGGATGATGACGACAGCGATGGCAAACAACAACGGCGAGATCGTGATTCCGGTCCTCGTGACCGGAACGATTTCGAGCCCGAAAGTTGAGCCCGACCTGAATGCGATGGCACAGATGCGAATGAAAGGCTTGCTGCCCAGCTTTAGCAACCCGGGACAGCTTACGCAGGGCGTGCTGGCAGGTGTGCATGGCAGTCCCAGCAGCGTGCTGAACACGCTGACCGGAAAGAGCACTCCGGGAGCGGCCTCCAGCAACCAGCAGAAGAAGAACGGAAATGCGGTGCAGGACGCGATCGGCGGATTGGGAGGTCTGTTCGGAGGAAAGAAGAGTCCGCAAAAATAGAGCTTGCCCCCCACACGAGGGTGGCCCACATCCGCCCGTAGTTGGCGAATGTGGGGGACGAGGGTGGCCCACATCCGCCCGCAGTTGGCGAATGTGGGGCGTTCCCTAGGACGTCCGCGTTCTCTCCACTTGGCGAGGGGCTCGATGGCGAGTTACCATGTCCCGATTAGACGCGCAAACCATTGCAACTTCCCCCGTAAGCGGAAGAAACACTATCGGTTGAGCGGCGCGCCTCGGAGAAATCATCGCGATGAAGAATCAAACCCCGAACAAAACCGCGGGTTGGACAAACACACAGGTTTATACCGCAATCGTCGTAGTGCTGATATTAGGCGGCATCGGCGGCTATCTGCTGCATACCTCCGGAACCCCGGCCGAGAGTTCGAGCACAACCTCCATGTCAAACCCCACCCTGCCGCCTTCGGCGATTGCCGGCGCAGCCCAGCAGACCCTGGATGCCCAGACCAAGCCGCTGCAGCAGCGGCTGAATGCGAATCCGAAGGACGTCTCGACGCTCGTAGAGCTGGGCAATATTTACTTTGACGCCTCGCAGTGGTCGCCGGCAATCGACTACTACACCCGCGCTCTCAACGAAACACCGAGAAATCCCGACGTGCGCACCGATATGGGCATCGCCTACTTCTATTCCGGTAACCCGGATCGCGCCCTTAAAGAGTTCGATCAGGCACTCAAGGACGACCCGCGCCACGCTCAGACGCTATACAACGTGGGCGTGGTCAAGATGAACGGAAAAAACGATCCCAAGGGCGCCATCGCCGCATGGGAGTCGTTGTTGAAGATTGATCCCGCCTACCGCGATCGGGCCAAGGTGGAGAGCCTGATGGCCGAAGCAAAGTCGAAGGTGAAATAGACCCGGCTTCGCCTGCATGAATCAAAAGCTCCCGGAAAACGGGAGCTTTTTCGGTTGCGGCAGAACCTGGAAACCTCGCCTCCATGCACCCGCACACCTGATGCCGCATTCAGGAAGCCAGGTTTAGGAAGCTCCCACCGTCCTGCTCATCGGGAGTGAGCGGGTTGCGGGTTTGCTCACGAGCGGTTTACCCACCGGCAAAACATCTCTGCCGTACACCTGGGAGAAGATAGCGTGCGCCATCATGTACAGCGCTAGCAGAGCGCAAACGATCAGGTCGATCGCGGTGATCCTCAGCACCGACTTCATTCCCAGCAGGAAAACCAAATCAAGCCCCATAAATCCCAGCAGCAACGTCAAAAACGTGAGAGTCATGGTGAGATGAACCGCGAGCGATCCAATCAGCATAATCGCCGTATACACGGTGTACGCCAACATAAAATAGCCAATGTCGGTGGCGCCGATCTTAAGCGGCCCGGCAATGACTGAGTTCGGCAATCCCTGTAGATCCAATATCAAAAAAATGAAAGCAAGCGCGAGCCAAAACGCTCCGTACGCGGTAAAGGCACTGTAGCCGAAGTTGTTGCCCGCCTTGAACTCCTGGAAGCCGGCAATCAATTGTGCACCGCCTCCAAACATCAACGCGGTGCAGAAAACAACTCCACTGCCACACCAGCCAAGGTTATGAAATTGCAGCAATAATGTAGTAATTCCAAAACCAGCCAATCCAACAACTCCCGGATTGCCACGAATTTGTGGATCCATCGGCATCTCTCCTGTTAAGCAGCTCTTAAGAAAAGCGAATTGAACCAGAAAGCGCCAGGCGGTCTGCCATCTGAGTGTGATCCGGCAACGGCCCGGCCCGCTCGGCGGCATAGATCATCCTCCAAAACGTCATACCATGCCGTGACATGCGTCACGTCCTCTGGGCAGTCAATCACTCCGCCTGCATCCGCCCTTTAGCCAGCCGGGGGCACGCCATCAGGCGTAGCGTATCCATTTCAGAATCTCCGCCAGCCTCGGGCGCTTGCCGTACATCAAAATGCCGACCCGATAAATGCGCGAGGTGAGCCACACCAGGCAGTAGAGCGAAGCCAGACTGATGGTGATCGAAGCTGCGATCTGCCATACCGGCGGCATGCTCACCGCCACTCGCACATACATAAGAATCGGCGAAGTAAGGGGGAACATCGACAGCCAGAAGGCAAGCGGCGTATTGGGATCGCGAATGATGGCGGCGGCAAACACCATGCAGAGCACAAGCGGCAGCGTAACCGGGAACTGCAACTGCTGCGCCTCCTCGTCGCTGTTGACCAGCGCTCCAATGGCCGCGTAGAGGCAGGCGTAGGTGGCGTAGCCGAGGATGAAAAACACCGGAAACAGTACCAGTGAGACGGTCGAGATGTGGGCGTCTTTCATATTCTCTCCCACCAGCTCGTGAGCGATCGCAAAACTTCCGCTTCCCAGGATGCCCGCTGCGGCTGCCCATATCCCGATCTGGGTCAGCCCCACGGCTCCCACTCCGATGATTTTGCCGGCCATCAACTGCATCGGGGTCACGCTTCCCAGCAACACTTCCACCACCCGCGAGCTCTTCTCCTCGATCACAGAACGCATGACATAGAGGCCGTAAATGAGTACGGTCGCATAGATCGCGCCCAGCAGGAGATAGGGCAGAAAGACCGCACCCAATCCGTTGGAGCGGTTGGCTCCCTGCCGGTCCACGTGTACCGAATCCAGTGCCACCGGGCCAAGCAAGGTTTTGGCCGCCTCGGGCGAGAAGCCATGCTCTGCGAGTTGGCCTTCACTGATCGCGAAGCGCAGCGCCCGGCTTACCAGCGAAGCTTCGATGAAGTCGCCGGCATTTCGGGAATAGTAAGTTCCTTTGCGGCTCCTGGCCGCATCGGCTTCGATCCAAGCAAAGCCGTCGAGTTCGCCGTCGCGGACTCGCGCGATGAGCTGCTCGCGCAGCGCCTCCGTGGGCGCGGTTTGTACGCTGACATTGAACTCCGGATTCTCTGATCTCTTCCGGTCCGGCTGCAAGACCTCGCCGTCCGCCGAGGCTCGCGAGGCCGAGAGCTCACTCTTCATCGCGTTCGCGAGCGTGCTGTCGGCCGCGACGATCACAATGCGCCTGGCACCCCCGCTCTGCATCATCAGTTTGCTTGGCAACACCACCACCGAACCCACCAGCAGCGGCATCAGCACGGTAAAGATCAAAAACGCCTTGGTACGAACGCGGACGATGTACTCGCGCTGTATGATGAGCAAAACCTTACGCATGACTGATCACCACGTTGCTGGAGTCCTGGGCCGTTCCCACCGTATCGATGAAGATCTCCTCCAGCGAAGGTTCCATCACCTCAAATTTGAGAATCTTCGCGCTGCGCATGGCAACTTCCAGAAGATGCTGGGGATCGGCGCCCGGGGCAAGCCGCAGCTCAACGTAATTGCCGAAATCATTCGAGCTCGCAACCAGAGTGCGGTCACTCAGCAGCGGCAGTTCGCCCTCATACTCAAGCTGAACACTGCTTCGCCCATAGCTGGCCTTGATCTCGCGCAACCCTCCCAGCAGAACGCTGCGGCCATGATTGATCAGGCAGATTGAATCGCAGAGGCGCTCGACGGTGTCCATGCGATGGGTCGAAAACAGAATTGTCTTCCCCTGCTTCTTCAGCTCCAGCAGCGCATCCTTAAGCACCAGCGAGCTGGTCGGGTCCAGACCGCTGAAGGGCTCGTCGAGAATCATGAACTCCGGATCATGCATGACCGAAGCGATGAACTGCACCTTCTGCTGCATTCCTTTCGAGAGCTCCTCGATATGGGAGTGGTTCCAGCCCTCAAGTCCCAGACGCTCCAGCCACTGATGCGCACGACGGCGTGCCTCCGCCTCGCTGATCCCCTTCAGTCGGGCGAAGAACACCAGGTTCTCCATAATCCTCATTTTTTTGTAGAGGCCGCGCTCTTCCGGCAGATATCCAACCCGGTCCAGCAGGCGGCGGCTCAGCGGCTCTCCAAAGACCCGTACCGCACCGCTGTCCGGAACCATGATGCCGATCATCATGCGGATGGAGCTGGTTTTGCCCGCGCCGTTCGGCCCAAGCAGGCCGAAGATTTCTCCCTTGGGAATCTTGAAGCTAAGGCGATCGACCGCGACAAATTCGTCGAAGGCTTTGCTGACGCAGTCCAGTTCCAGAGTGGAAACCATGGATATCCTGTCCGTACGAGTCGAGCCGAGTTGAACTCCGCAGCTATTGTGCTTAACCGCCTTGAGTTTTTCAATGCGCCTGCAGGTACACCCCTCATTGCCCCGTGCTGCAGTTTTTAGACACCGAAAAGCGGCGGCACTCCCGGCCGCCTTCGTTGACCTGCATGGTCGCCGACTGATAACATCAGGTTCCTCAACCAGTTCTCCATCAGCGAAGGAAACCTCCCGTGCGTTATACCCGTCATGAGTTGAAGCAGGATAAGTTTGCCGCCACTGCTGCGGAAGCCGTACATGAAGTCGTCGAGCATCGCTCCGGAATCATCAGGATTGTCATCATCCTTGTCGTGGTGGGGCTGCTGGCCGGCGGCATTGCCTGGTACGTGAACTCACGCAGCGAACAGGCGACGGATGCGCTGGGACGCGCGCTGGTGGTCTACAACGCTCCGGTTCTGCCTCCGGGCACGCCCAAGCCCGGAACGATGACCACCTTCAACACCGATCAGGAGCGCCTGATCGCCGCCAAAAACGCCTTCTACGCCATCAGTGACCAGTACGGCTGGACGGAATCGGGACAGTACGCCCGCTACCTCGCCGGGCTGACCGAAAAGGAATTGGGGAATTACAAGGTTGCCGAGGATCAGCTTCGCGCCCTTAGCAACAGCCGTCGCAAGGAGTTGGCCGCACTCGCAAAGTACGCGCTGGCCTCCGTCTATCGCGATGAAAAGCGCGATACCGATGCCATCAACCTTTTGCAAAACCTCATCGACAAACCCACTGCCAGCGTGCCGAAGCCTAACGCGCAGTTCGCTCTCGCCGATATCTATATCTCTGAACAGCAGCCCGATAAGGCCAAGGTCGTCTACGACCAGGTCGCCAAGGATAATCCAAAGAATGAGATTGGACAGATCGCGAAGTCGCACCTGGATGAGTCGAAGCAATAAGCCGGCCCCCGGCAATCCGAAAATCCGAAGCTCACCCAATCCCCGGACTCATCCTCCGGGGATTCTTTTATGGGCGCACGAGCCACGCCACCGAAAACCCGGTCCTGCTGATGCGGAGAAGCCCACGATAACCGCAGAACACGATGGCCAATCTCGGCAAACCTTCGCCGCGGCGGCGCATCTGTGCAAAGGTCCGCCAAGAATGCGGGCGGCACCTGTCATTGAATGCAAATAGCCCGGGCGATCAGTCCGGCGGGACAAACCGCCCCCAGGCGGTCCCATCATCGAAGAGGAGGAGCACAATGAAGAGTTTCTTGTTTGGGCTTGGGCTTGGGATTGGGCTAGGAGTGCTTTTTGCCCCAATGAGCGGAGAAGAGACCCGCGAGAACCTAAGCGAGCGGGCCAACGATCTGGCTGACTCGGCAAAGCAGAGTTATTCACAGGGCCGCGAGCGCGTGCAACGCGGAGTGGAACAGGTAAAGGCGACCACCGGACGCGCCATCGACCAGTTGCGCACCGGAACCGGCCCGAACATTTAACCACGAACCACAAGGGAGGCCCGCCGCTCCGGCGAGCCTCTCCCGTACCCGCCCAACTGACGCCAACCAACAGCCGAGGTTGACTTTCCCGCTTCGGGTTCTTAGCTTGTAGCTAAGCCATGTCCACCTCACTCTTTAACGCTCAACCTTATGACGAAGCCAAAGCCCGGCGACGGCGCATCTGGATTGTCAGCGCAATCCTTGTTGTCATCGCGATTGCCGCCGTACTCTGGTTCAACCGGTACTGGCCCGAGGAGCACCGCGTCGATCACTTTTTCGCGCAGTTGCAGGCGAAGAACTACGAGGGTGCCTACGCCACTTGGATGAACGACCCGGACTGGAAACAGCATCCAGACCGGTACAAACGTTACGATTTCAATGCGTTTTACCGGGACTGGGGGCCGGGCGGGGAGTGGGGTCAGGTGAACAGCTACAAGATTGTGGCCGCACAAAGGCCCCGTCCTGGCGCCAGCGGAGTCGTGATCGGCGTGCGCGTCAACGAACGCAAACAGCTTTGCTCGGTGCGGGTGGAACTTAAGGACAAAACCCTGGGCTTCTCTCCCGATGAGATGGTGGAATAGCCTTTTCTGCATCGGCAATATCACAGCCTGCCGCATCGGCGGGCTGTTTCTTTTTGGGCCCTAGAGCAATTCCCTAGTTACCGTAGCCCGATACTGCTCTCGCCTTTAGGTTGTCATTCCGAGCGCAGCGAGGAATCCCCGCACCGCCCAAATCTGCAATGCCGCTCCAGAGTCTCTTCTGCCTCAAACTGCCTTTGACGGTGTACACCTTCTGTGGAACCGCCCTGGAAGCGCCGCCTACATTGAGAAGTGGGTCTTCGCCTTATGCAGTGTAGCTTCGTTTTCGACGTTCAGGCAGTCCTGGGCCTTGTCGATCTGACGGAGCAGGCCGGTCAGTACCGCGCCCGGGCCAGCCTCCACAAACTGCGTGGCGCCCTGTGCAATCAGTGCGCGCATGGAAGCTTCCCACTGCACGGTGCCGGTCACCTGCCGAGTCAACGTCTCGCGTGATCTCGCGGCATCGCAGACCAGCGCCGCCTCTATATTGCACATCACCGGAATCTCCGGAGCGTTGAACGCCAACACCTGCAGATCGGCCGCCAGGCGATCCTGCGCCGGTTGCATCAGCGAGCAATGAAAGGGTGCGCTGACCGGAAGCATCACCGCCCGCTTGGCGCCATGGTGCTTGCACAATTCAGCCGCGCGCTCCACCGCCGCCTTTGAGCCGCTGATCACCACCTGGCCTGGCGAATTGATATTGGCGGCCGCACACACCTCGCCGGGGAATGCGGCGAGACTTTCGGCGCAGGCGGCGCGGACTTTCTCAATCGCCAGCATAAGAATGGCTGCCATCGCGCCGGCGCCGACCGGCACTGCCTCCTGCATGTACTTGCCGCGATTGCGAACCGTACGAACCGCATCGGCAAACTGAATCGTGCCCGCCGCGACATGGGCGGAATATTCTCCCAGCGAGTGTCCGGCGGCAAAGCTCGGGACAATGCCCGCCTCGCCAAGCACCCGCGCCACCGCCGTTGAGGCAGTCAGAATCGCCGGTTGCGTGATCTCCGTCATCCGGAGTTTTTCCTCCGGCCCTTCATAGCAAACTGTGCTGAGCGCGTACCCAAGGGCTTCGTCCGCCTCCTCGAAGGTCCGGCGCGCAACAATGTGGTTGGAGGCAAGTTCCTTGCCCATGCCCACGACCTGCGAGCCCTGGCCGGGGAAGAGCAATACGAGTCCGGGAATGCGCTGTGCCATCTATGGCTCCGTGCAAAAGTTCTGGGTGTGGCTTTAACGCGACTCACGATCACAGATTCACAAATGCTAAACCTTTTGGCTCGCGCCGGTGCGCACACCGGCTGCGCGTATCTGCTCTTCGATTTTTTGGTTCAGCCCCGAGCGCGCGAATTCACCCGCAACTCGAATCGCGTTCTTAATCGCATTGCTGTTGGAAGAGCCGTGAGAGACGATCGCAACGCCCTTCAGCCCGAGCAGCGGCGCCCCGCCGTACTCGGAATAATCCAGGCGCTTCTTGAAATCCTTGAAGCCGCCTCGCGCCAGCAGCGAACCGACTTGGCGTGTAAGCGTGGACTGCAGCGACTCTTTCAGAATCGCGCGAATCGCCTCCACCATTCCTTCACTGACCTTCAGCGCCACGTTCCCGACAAAACCATCGCAGACGATTACGTCGGCATGCCCGTTATACAGGTCGCGGCCTTCCACATTGCCCAGGAAGTTCAGCCCCAGCGGCTTGATCAGCTGGAGTGCATCGCGCGTAAGATCATTGCCCTTGGTCTCTTCTTCGCCTACCGAGAGTAGCCCCACCCGCGGATGGCTGGCAGTGGGAAAGCGTCCGCTGAAGATCGCGCGAAAGTAGATCTCGCCCATGATTGCGAACTGCTGCAGATTCTGCGGCTTGCAATCCACGTTGGCGCCCACGTCCAACATGATCGTAGCGGTGTTGGCCGCCGTGGGGAACACCGTAGCTAAAGCCGGACGATCGACGCCGGGAAGAACCCCGAGCACCATCTTGGCCGTGACCATGGCCGCGCCGGTGTTTCCGGCGGTCACGAAACCGGACGCATGGCCTTCCTTGACCAGGCGAAGCCCGACCCGCATCGACGAGTCGCGCTTCTGCTTGACTGCTTGCGCAGCCTTCTCGTCCATGCCGATAAATTCCGAGGCATGAACCACCTCAATCGGCAAAGCACGGGCTTCGGGATGGTGAGCCAACTCCGCGCTCACCACATCCTGCTGCCCTACCAGAAGAACTCGAACGTCGAACTGCCTTGCGGCAAGTATTGCGCCCTCGATTTCCGGCTTTGGGGCGCGGTCCGCGCCCATGGCATCGACCGCGATGGTTATTGGCATCGTTCGCGAAGCGAGGCCTAGCTGGCCTTTTCGACCTCAACGATTTCGCGGCCCTTGTAGTATCCGCATTTGGCGCAGGCGCGGTGCGGAAGCTTGGCTTCGTGACAGTTCGGGCACTCGCTGATCGAGCGCGCTGTAAGATGATCGTGAGCGCGACGGAGTGCCGTGCGCTGCTTGGAGTGTCGCCGTTTAGGATTTGCCATGTTTCAACTACCTTTCGATTTCCGTGCGGCCACATCGGGCCGCAAACTTTCGATTCGCCCGAAGGCGCTACTGCAATTTGTCTTTCAGGTCGCTCAAGGCCGCCCAGCGCGGATCTGTCTTGCTCAGCTCGCAACCGCAAGCCTGCTCATTGCGATTCGCTCCGCAGTTCGGGCACAAACCCTTGCAATCATAGCGGCAAAGAGTCTTGATCGGCACCGCCAGCAGAATTTGCTCCCGCAGCGAATCCTCTAAATCCATGCCTTCGCCCGAGTAGTAGCCAATCTCGGTTTCAGCCTCGTGAATCGCAACCTCGTCCGAGCCTTTTTCCGCCACCAGCGGACGGTACAGCAGATCAAACGATCGCGAAACCGGAATCTCCACCGGCTCCAGACAGCGCGCACAGCTAACTTCTACGCGCCCATCCAGCTTACCAACCAGACGGATGTCATCAATCGATTCGTTCCCACCATGGTGTTCACGAATCAACTCGGCGCGCCCACTGGTTTCCAGCGAGCCAATCTGCCGCACGTCAGAACCGAAATCGATCTCTCCGGGCTGAAACTGAAGCTCAAATTCCAGGTTCCGGAATTCCAGATCTTGAATGCGAATTTTCATGATCCCACATGCTCCCGAAGCCCAGCCCGGCTAAAAAACAGCAACCGCTCCGCCGTTAAACAACTGAGACGCAAGGGATTCGCCAGCTCAAACCGCAAGCCGTAACAGCACCCTTACTCCCGGCGGGAAACGCTCCTCAGGACAGATTACAAGGATACGGGCGCACCCCGCGCGCTGTCAAACGCCGGGCACTGTCCTATGTCTTAAGTCCTAATCTCTTCGCTGCCCGATCGCCGCCCCTCAGACTGCTCGCTGACTACAATGGTTTCGGCAATGCGGTCGTGTACGCATTGCCGGTTGAAGTTGATGAAAAATTGCACGAATCCAAAGCCGGCTTCCAAGGCGGACGCTCCGTAGCCAAGCGCACGTTCGATCGCCTGCCACAAAGTAATCTCCGAGCTTTTCAGTGAGATGACGCGGATACGCATCAGACGCTTGCCCACGGTCCAGCCATTGCTCCGCCACACAGAGAGACCCGCGTAGATGACCAGCCAGATCAGGTCTTCAAAGTCGTGGGGATGAAAATGTAACTCAACCTGAAGCGCGAGCTGAAAGGACTTGACTGCCAGATACTCCCGGGCGATCAGAAATGGAAAAAAGACGGCAAGAACAATCGCAAAATCGATCACGAACGCTACGGCGCGGCGCCAGAACGCTGCCAGCGGCATGCCCGCCAGAGACTGCAAACGAGCTGCCTCGTGAGGAAAAAAGGGGCGCGACGACGTGACCGCTGCCAGGAATTTCATGCTTCAAAGGATCATACCCCAACTTACGGGCTCACTCCCGCCTTGCACTCCGTCGTCCGAAGCCTGAAACTGTGGGGATGCTCAAAGTTGGTTTAACCGGCGGGATGGCCAGCGGTAAGACCACAATTCTGGCGATGTTCGCCGCCCTCGGCGCCCACACATTGCGCGCCGACGCAGTGGCGCACCAGTTAATGACTTCCGGCGAACCGATGTACGACCTGATCATTGCCGCATTCGGCAAGGGAATCCTCGAGCGCGACGGCACCATTTCGCGGCCAAAACTAGCAGCGGTGGCCTTCCCCGCCCGCATCGCCGAACTCAACGCTATCGTGCATCCTGCCGTGCTCGCCTTTGAGGACCGCTGGATGCGCGAGGTCGGCGCCATCGACCCGAAGGCCGTGGCAATCTGCGAGGCCGCGCTCCTGATCGAAGCCGGAGGCCTCGACCGTTATGACAAACTAATCGTGGTGACCTGCACCCTGGAGCAAAAGATTCTGCGCTTTGCCGAACGCGCCGCGATCAGCCCGGATGCCGCACGCGACGAGGTGCAGCGGCGCATGGCGGCACAGATGCCAGAAGAAGAAAAAGCCAAGCTTGCGGATTTCCTAATCAATAACAGCGGCAGCCGTGAAGATGCGGTGCAGCAGGTAAGCAGGATCTGGCACGAGCTGCGCCCATAGCCCGCTCTCAAGATTTCAGAACTTTCCTTCCTACATCGTGCGCTTGAACAGCGGCACCGAAAGCGCCAAACTCACCAGACCGAACAACGTCAGGTATGCCAGGTCCTGGGTTACGGCTGGCCACGATGCCTCTTTCAGCAACGTCGCCTTCAATCCGTGGACGGCATAGCTGAATGGGTCCATGTAGGAGATGACGCGCAACCATGGTGGAAAGGCCTGCACCGGATAAATTGCGCCGCTCGGAAAGTAAAGCAGTGTATTCAGAATGCCGAACATCGCGCGCGGCACCAGCGGGTCTTCCACACGCACCATGAGCAGAAACATCATTCCATTGAAGGCAAACGAAGTAGCGCAGACGAGCAGAAACCACTGTGCCACCCGGCTCGGCTCAAAGGACGAGCCCAGCCCCGCAATCAGCGAGCCCAGAATCGTAAGCGTGCATCCGGCCAATATGGCTTTGAACGCACCCGCCAGATTGAGGCCGAGAACCATCTCCAGACGCGTGATCGGCGTGACCAGATACCCTTCATGCACGCCCCGAGCTTTGTCATCGATGTACAACATCCCGCCGCCGATCATCACCGAGACGAACATAGCCAGCGCGATCGAGCCGGGCAGCAGATACTTGAGATATTCGATGTAGGGATAGAGTTCGATAATCTCCAGCGCAACGTCGGTTGAGATGCGCTTGGCCGTCGCCTCGGGCTCGTTCAGCGCCGTCACAAGCTCCTGCATCTTGTCTTCCAGCGAGGCGGACATAAACTGGTCGCTGTTGTCCACAACCATGCCAAGCTGAGGATTTTCTCCGGCATAAAAGCGCCGCGAAAACTGCGCAGGAATAATCAGCGCGCCTTCCAGTCGCCCCTGCCGTACATCTTCGCGCGCCCGCTTCTCGTCCGTGTAAGGCACGGCGACAAAGGTGCGCACATTCGCCTGCACCGAGCGGAAGGCCTCCAGGATGCGAACCGCCTGCGTACCGTGGTCCTCATCGACGATTCCCACCCGCGCATCGCGAATCTTTCCCCCAAAGGCATTGCCCAGAATGATGAGCTGCACCAGCGGAAAGATCATCGCCGTCACCATCAGCGTTGGAGAACGGAAGAACTTGCGCATCTCGCGCTCGATAATCGCAAACATTCTGTTCATGGCCGCAACCCCGGGCGCTCGGGCATTACAAAGCCGAACGCCTTCACCTGCTCGTCACGTAGCTGACGGCCGGTGTAGTGAACGAATACATCGTCGAGCGAGGTGTTCTGCACGGTGAGCGTCTTGATCTCCACTCCCGCCCTGACCGCAAGCTCCACCAGGCCCGTAGTGGTTTGCGAGCCCGTCGAGGTCAACATCCGATACATGTTGCCGCCCTGGTCCTGCACACTCTCCACTCCAGGCAGCCCGCGCAACTGCTCCAGCCACCCTGCCGGAGGGCGCACGAATTGGGCCTCCACCACATTGTTCCCCGGGACGCTCGATTTCAGCGTCATTGGCGAATCCAGCGCCACCAGATTGCCATGATCCACGATGGCAATGCGGTCGCAGAGGCGGTCGGCTTCATCCATGTAATGCGTAGTGATCAGGATCGTGAGCTGCCGACGGCTCTTCAAGGTGTTCAGCATCTCCCAAACCGCAACACGGGAGACTGGATCGAGCCCCGTAGTAGGCTCGTCGAGAAAAAAGATACGCGGATTATGCACCAGCCCGCGCGCGATCTCAGCGCGGCGGCGCATGCCTCCCGAGAGTGTCTTCACCTGCGCCCCGCGCCACTTCACCAGGTCGACGGCCTCCAGCAGCTCATCGATGTTGCGCTCCCGCTCGGCGCGGGGCACGCCGTAGAGCTTGGCGTAAATACTCATATTCTCTTCAATCGTCAGATCGATGTCGCTGGTCATCGCCTGCGGGATCACGCCCATCATGCGCCGCGCCGCATCGGCGTTCTGGCTTACGTCATATCCCGCGATGAACGCCTTCCCGCTGGTGATCGGAATCAGCGTGGTCATCATGCGGATCAGCGTGCTCTTGCCCGCGCCATTCGGGCCTAGCAGCCCGAAGATCTCACCATCCTTCACGTCGAAGGTAACGCCCTTGACGGCCTCGAACTCACCGTATTTCTTAACGATGTTTTCGACGCCAATCGCCTGCCCTTCGTGTCCGGCGTGGAAACCTTTGCTGCGGCTTAGAATACTCATGAGATTTCCGTTACCTGCCGCCAAAAAGGCGCTGCGGGAGCAGAACCTCGGCGGTCATACCGGGAACATAAGTCTCGCCCGGATTATCGATAAGCAGCTTCAGCCGCACGGTACGAATATCGCGCTTCGAGCGGCTATAGTCGCGCTCGGTTGCGAAGTCGGCTTCGGCGGCCTTGGCGATGATTTTGCCTCGAACGCGTTCGCCTCCCGGCATGCGCACATCGAGGCTATCGCCCAGTTTCACCGTCTGCGCCTCGGTCTCTGGAACCGCCGCATATACCCAGGTCTGGGTCAGATCGACAATGGTGACGATCGGCGTGCCGACGCTCACCACTTCTCCCTCACGCGCGGCGCGCACGCTGACGATGCCGTCAACCGGCGACACAATGCGCGTGTAGCCGAGGCGTACTTCGGCTTCGGCGAGCTTGGCGTAGGCCGAGTCCTTCTGGCCCTCGGTTGCGGCAATATTGCTCCGCGCCGCCGCCGCCTGATTGATTCGCGCCTGCATGGTGTTCAATGTGGCCTGTGCTGCGATCACCTCATGGCGATTGGCGCGTACCCGGGCCTGGTCGGCGGCCAACGTTTGCTCGGCGCGATCGCGATCCTGCTGGCTGGCTACGCCCTCTTCGGCGAGCGCCACCGTGCGTTTTGTGTCCAGCGCCTGCTGGCGTTCGTTGGCCTCGCTTTCTTCCAGCGAGGCTTGCGCCGCTTCCAGAGCGGCGGCGGCATTCTTCACTTGCGAATCCGTCTCGCCGTGCGTGCTGGCGTAAGTTTCACTGGTCTGGCGTACCTGCGAGCGCAGTCCTACGAGGGTGGAACGCGCTGAGTCGCGCTCGGCCATGAGGTCCTGATTATCAATCTGCGCGATCAGTTCTCCCTGCTTGACGCTCTGCCCCTCGTCCACCAGCAAGCGGTCGATGCGCCCCATGACCTTGCTGCTCACGATCACCTGGTTCGCATCCACTGTCCCGATCAAAACGAATTCGGCGCCGCCGCGCTTATAGAAAAAAAATCCCAGCGCGAGCAGAAACACAACTCCCAGCAAGGCAAAAACCCGATACTTAGCATTCATCGCTGACTCGCCTTCCTTCCTTGGCCGGCAACGCCGTACCCATACTCTGGCGCACATACTCCGCTGGGCTGCATTCCAGCACCATCGGGCTGCGTTTTCGCCCTCGCCTGCCCGCGCAGCTCGCGCGGCAGCGCCGAGGCGGCAGCGGCGATCTTCTTCGCCAGCTCGATTCCACGCTTTCGCTCACTGAATAGTGACGCGCCAACAAAGTCCAGTGACGTAGCAATGTGGCCGCGGATGCACTCCGCGGAAAACGGATCGGCGCCGCGCATCAATCGCATGATCGGCGCCGAGATGAAATAGAACACGTTCATGGCGAAGACGGCCCGCAGCACGCCCACGCCGTCCACCTTGCGAAACTCGCCCGAAGCAATGCCATCCTCAACCGCCTTCAGCCCGGCGCGCTGGAGAGGGATAAAGTGCGCCGTGCTTATGGCGCGAAAGTCCTTGGAAGGCTCGCCGGTGTTCCCCGCGCGCGCAAGCTCCTGCTGGATCAGGCGAGGGTAGTTGGGATGCTGAATGAGGTACTCGAAATGCACCCGCGCGAGGCGAAGGATTTTTTCTCCGGGCGAGAGCCGGCTCTCCAGCAACGGCAGAACATCCCCGACCAACCCGCTGAAAACCACCTGCAGCGACGCCGAGTACAGACTTTCCTTGTCCTTGAAGTAGTAATAGAGCAGGGCCTTGTTGACTCCCGCAGCTTCGGCAATTGCCGCCGTGCGCGCGCCCGCCACGCCCTGCGTCGCAAACTCGGCAACGGCGTGCTCAAGAATGCAGGTGCGGCTGGCCGCCGCATTGCGGGCTCGTGGAGCTGCCGCCTTGATCTTGGATGCTGCCATAATTAACTAACCAGTTAGTTAGATTATAGTGCGGCAGGAGAAAGATGCAAGATAAGAGAGCGGCTCCCGGAGTTGTAGAACCTCAACCGGAACCGCCCTCTGTTTGCAACCTTGAAATTTTGAATCTCGCCGTTCAGGCCTTCGTATACTGGTTGCGCTTCTTGTCCGCGTGGCGCTCCAGCGCAAGCTGGATCAACCGGTCGATCAGCGCCGGGTACTCGATGCCCGTAGCGGCCCACAGCTTCGGATACATGCTGATTGCGGTGAAGCCGGGCATGGTGTTGACCTCGTTTAGATAAAAGTGTCCGGTCACCGGGTCCATCAGGAAATCCACGCGCGCCAAGCCGGAACATTCCACGCTCTGGAAGGCGCGAATCGCCATCTCCTGAATCTGGCGCACCTGAGTGTGGTCCAGCCGTGCCGGGATCAGCAGCTCCGAGCCGGGATCAATGTATTTGGCGTCGTAGTCGTAAAACTCTTTGGAGGGAATGATCTCGCCGCAGATCGAGGCGATCGGCTCGTCGTTGCCCAGCACCGCACACTCGATCTCGCGCGCCTTGTGCCGCTTGCCCCCCACACCTTGCTCGATGATGATCTTGCGGTCATAGCGGGCGGCCTCGTTCATCGCCGCCGGCAGCTCGCTCGCATCGTGAGCCTTGCTGATGCCCACGGAACTGCCCAGGTTCGCAGGCTTCACAAAGACCGGATACTTCAGCGCCGAGTCCACCATCTTCTCGATCTTCTTGGGCTGCCGCTCCCACTCCGAGCGGAGCACCGTGAGATGCTTCACCAGCGGCAGGCGCGAGTCGCAGAACAGCCGCTTCATGATGTCTTTGTCCATCCCCGCGGCCGAGCCCAGCACGCCCGAGCCCACGTACGGAATGTCGGCCAACTCCAGCAACCCCTGCAGGGTTCCGTCCTCGCCGAAGGTGCCGTGCAGCACCGGGAAGATTACATCGACCGAGATCGGCCGTGGAGCCGCGTGATCGCGCGGCGTCTCAAACGGCACAATCGAATTCGTCGAGGGCACCGGAGGCACAATGACGCCTTCGCCCTTGGCCAATACCGCAGCCGACGAGGTCGCCGACGGATCGCCCGCGCGCAGGGTTTTGTTGCGCGCCGCCGCCGTGAACTCGCCCTTGATCAACTGTTCGGCGTGCGTGTCCGTAAGCCACAGGCCCTGCTTGGTAATCCCAATGGGCACGACCTCGTACTTGCTGCGGTCCATGGCCTGCATGACCGATGCGGCGGACAAAAGAGAGACTTCATGCTCGCCGCTGCGCCCGCCAAAAAGCACGCCAACACGGAGTTTCTTCACTGTCATAGATGTAGGGCTTCCTTCAGCTACTCCATATTATAAGGGTTCGCGCAAGCAGCGTTGCGCCGCGGACACCAAGGGCCGGAAAATTCGACAAAAACGTGCCATTGCAGCTGATGATCCGGGCTAGTGAGATACTTGGCCTGTTGTCGTCAACTGTCGTGGAACTCGGTCCATATTTGGCGTAAATTGCTGACGTGAAGAGAACGAAGCTGACGTTTTTCCTTCTAAAGAGGTCCATGAACGGGAATAAACTTTCGCGATGCATAGAGTCAATGCTGTGGGTTCAACGGCGTCTTGACGGTCTCAGGTTGGCGGAGTCGTGTAAACGCTCTCATTTATCGGCCGCTTGCCTTCACGCTGCCATCGAGCACGGATTCTCGATTACTGTCCTTGTCGATGAAGGGCTTCACGGTTCAGCGTTGGCGCTCGTCCGACCTCAACTGGAGGCATATATACGCGGCATGTGGCTAGCTCAAACGCCACTGACAGTGAGATCGACAAGGCTGGCCGTGACCAATTCCCGGCAATAAACGACATGATTGCAGCCCTTGAAAAGCCCGGGCTACTCGACAGTGCAGTGCTATCTACGAGCAAAGCTGAGGCGTGGAAGGCGCTAAACAGCCTCACTCACACCGGCTATCAGCAAATCGGCTCTCGGCTGAACGAAAACGGTATCGGGTCGCACTTCGACGACAACCAAATCCTAGTGGCACTGAATTGGGCTGAAGCGTTGGCAATCCTGTGTGCTGTCGCGTTCGCTGGGCTGGCTAAGGACGACAAACTCGCGCTTGCGGCTCTTGAAAGAGCGCGGACAGTTGCAGTGTCTTGAAGCTCCGACTGTCAACCTGCGACGGTCGGGGTGTAACTTACGCTATATCGCAAATCTGGTGGAGGCTAGTAAGCAGATAATCGCCAAGTCGCTCACAATCCTGAACGGCGAGCGCGGAAACCTTTCGCCGCCTACAAAATCTTCTTCCCGAACGCCGAGCTCGCCAGCTCCACTGCCAGCTCCGCCGTGCGGTTGTATTCGTCGATGACCGGGTTCACCTCGACGATGTCCATCGAGGTCATGCGTCCGTGGTCGGCGATGATCTCCATCGCCAGGTGCGCCTCGCGATACGTCGCGCCGCCCGGCACGCGCGTCCCAACTCCCGGTGCATCCTCGGGATCGACCCAATCCATGTCCAGCGAGATGTGATAGCCGACGGTGCCCCGTCCGGCCATGCGCAGCGCTTCTTCCATCACCGTGCGCATCCCGCGCTCGTCGATGTCGCGCATGGTGTAGACGCCGATTCCCGAGCGCCGGATGTTTTCCTTCTCCGCCATATCCACGTCGCGAATGCCCACCAGCACGCAGTTGTCCGGCCGCACCTTCGGCGACCAGTCGTAGAGTTTGGCCAGCGGCTCCAGTCCACTCAGCCCCATCAAGGCCCCAAGCGGCATGCCGTGAACATTCCCCGAGAGCGACGTCTCCGGGGTATTGATGTCCGAATGCGCGTCGATCCAGATCAGCCCGATGTGCTGGCCCTCGCGCCGGTAGTACTCCGCCACCCCGCTCACCGAGCCGGCTGCAATCGAGTGATCGCCCCCGATCGACAGCGGCGTTCTCTCCTCCTCCAGAGCGTGCAGCGCCTCCTCGGCCACCCTGGCGCACGTCGCCGTGATCTCGCGCAGATAGCGTGCCTGCGCGTCGCCGCAGTTCTTCTGCTCGGGCAGTGTGACGCTGATGTTGCCCGCGTCCTCCACCTCATGCCCCAGCGATTCCAGCTTGGCCTGCAATCCGGCCACCCGCATCGCAGACGGCCCCATATCCACCCCGCGGCGCTGCTGTCCCAGATCCAAAGGTACGCCGATCACGCGAATCTTTTTTTTGATTACATCCGGGAACGACGCCGGAATGCTGACCATACGAGAGTCCAATCTTGAACCTCAACCTTCTCTGCTTCAGATGCTCAGGCGATTTCTATATACATCCTATCGAACCGGAGGAATAGCCAGGGAGTCTGGCTGAATCCCACATTCGCCGAAAGAGGGCGGATGTGGGCCACCCGGTCGGCTTTTGGCGAATGTGGGGCGGCAGCTACGGATACATCCGGTGCAACATGCGCGGAAACGGAATTGTCTCGCGCACATGATCGAGCTTGCAAATCCAGGCCACGGCGCGCTCCAGCCCCATGCCAAAGCCGGCATGAGGCACTCCGCCATACTTGCGCAGATCCAAGTACCACTGGAACGCCTCCTCCGGCAGCTCGTGTTGCCGAATACGCTCCAGCAACCGCTCGTAGGAGCCCATGCGCTGCGAACCTCCGATCACCTCGCCGTAACCTTCCGGCGCCAGCACGTCCACACACAAAGCCTTGCTCGCATCATTCGGGTCCGGCTCCATATAGAAGGCCTTCACCGAAGATGGGAATCTGTGAATCATCACCGGATGATCGAACTTCGAGGAAATATAGGTCTCGTCCGGCGCTCCAAAGTCATTGCCGTACTCAAACTTTGCCTCCAGTTCGCCCTCGGCATAACCTTCTTCGAGCAGACTTACCGCATCGTCATAGCTGATGCGCGGGAAATGGCGCTTCGATCTTTTCCAGCGGCGCAACGTCGCGTCCAATCACGCTCAGCTCGTGCCGCCGCGTCTCAAGCACACGCTTCACGATAAATGTGATGAACTCTTCTGCCAGCTTCATGATGTCGTCCAGCGTCGCATAGGCAACCTCCGGCTCGATCATCCAGAACTCCGTAAGATGCCGGCGCGTCTTCGACTTTTCCGCCCGGAAGGTCGGCCCGAAGCTGTACACCTTGCCCAGCGCCATCGCCGTAGCCTCGATGTAAAGCTGCCCCGACTGCGTCAGATACGCCTGCTCCTCGAAGTAGTCCACCGGGAACAACGTGGTCGTCCCCTCGCAAGCCGCCGGGGTCAGAATCGGCGGATCGGTGCGGGTGAAGCCGCGCTCGTAAAAAAAGTCATGCATCGCCCGCTCAATCTCCGAGCGAATGCGCAGGATCGCCACCTGCCGGGGCGAGCGCAGCCAAAGATGCCGGTGCTCCATCAGGAACTCGACCCCGTGATCCTTCAGCGAGATCGGGTACGGCGTCTCCTCACTCACCTTCTGCACCACCTCCACGCTCGCCAGGTCCAGCTCATATCCGCCGGGCGCGCGCTTGTCGGCCCGCACCTTGCCATGAATGATGACGCTCGACTCCTGCGTCAGCCCCTTGACGGTCTCAAATATCTCTGGTGAAACCGCGCTCTTTGCCATCACCCCTTGCACCAGCCCAGTACCATCGCGGAAGATCGGAAACAGCAGCTTACCGCTCTCGCGCAGATTATAGAGCCAGCCGCGCAACGTGACTTCCTGGCCTTCAAACTGGCCGAGTCGTTCGATTGTCGTAATGGTCGCCATGCCTGCTTCCGCCATCTCTGCTTCCTGGCCTTCGCGTAAAGAATTGCACAACAGAGTGCCCACACCGCAAACGCGAGGCGTAACAGGGGATTGTAAGCTCTGCCGCGCGAGATGGATAGATACTCAGCAAGCGGGAAGTGTGAAGCCCTATACCCGCCTCAACCAAACCTCCTGCACCTGGTGGTCCGGTCCCTTCTGCATCACCACCTGGGCCCGCTCCCGCGTCGGCGCAACGTTGCTCACCAGGTTCACCAGATTGATCCGCTCCCACACATCCGTCGCAAAAGCCCTGGCCTCTTCATCGCCCATCGCTGCATAGCGATGAAAGTACGACCGCGGATTCCGGAACGCCGTACGCTTCAGCAGCAAGAAGCGCTCCAGGTACCATTGCCGAATGTGCGATTCCTCCGCGTCCACGTAGATCGAAAAATCGATCATATCGCTGGCGAAAATCTTCGGCGTCCGCAAGCCTCCCAGCAGTGTCAACTGCAACAGATTCAACCCTTCCAGAATCAGAATCTCAGGCCGCTGGATTTCCAGAAACTCGTTCGAAACGATGTCGTAGTCGTCGTGCGAATACACTGGAACCCTCAGCGTCTGCTCCCCTTGCCGGAGCCCGATCATAAAGTCCAGCATCTTGCGCAAATCGTAACTCTCCGGAAAGCCCTTCCGCTCCATCAATCCGCGCTCGTTTAACACCTTGTTCGGAAACAGAAAGCCATCGGTGGTCACCAGTTCGACCGCCGGATGATCTGCCCAGCGCGAGAGTACTTCGGCCAGCACCCGCGAAAACGTGCTCTTGCCCACCGCCACGCTGCCCGTCACCGCAATGATGTAAGTCGGCCGATGACTCGGGCGCCCCAGAAACGAATCCTTCACCCGCACCAATCCGGTCGCCATTGCAATATGAATGTTCAGCAATCGCCCCAGCGGCAGATAAATCGCCTCCACCTCTTCCAGCGACACCGGATCGTTCAATCCACGCAGAGAATCCAGATCCTCATCGCTGATCTCCAGCGGCATGTTGGCTCGCAGCCTCGCCCATTGGTCCCGGTTGAATTTCTCATATAAATGCGGAAACATGCGGCGCATCTCTATCGCCTCGCGGCGCTCGGCTGCCTTGCTCTCCCCCATCCTGCCCCCTTTTTTCGCGCTTACCTGAAGCCACCCTGGCGACCGCGAGCTCTTCAGAGCCTCAACCTTCACCCGCTGTCCCAAACTCCGCAACACCGCCAGACCACACAGCTTTGAATACCGGCGGACGGACGCAGCTTTCGAGTGTAGATCACCCGCGCCCTGCGCGCCACGTCTGCTCTAGGGCGGTTCCACAGAGGGTGTACACCGTCAAAGGCAGTTCGAGGCAGAAGAGACTCTGGGGCGGCATTGCAGGTTTGGGCGGTGCGGGGATTCCTCGCTGCGCTCGGAATGACAACCTAAAGGCGGGAGCAGTATCGGGCCACGGCAAATAGGGAATTGCTCTAAAGCCGCGGCACAGCCCGGATTCGCCTATCATCCGGCACTTGCGATCAGGCCTGACGAATCCACCCAAAGCCAAAGACCCTCGCGCCGAAGATAACTTGGTCCGTCAGATCGCTGGCCTGTGGAAAACACTGGTTTGCCGCTGCAAAGCACATCACTGTAACGAAATCCCTCTCTTTCCGCGGAATCCCCTCTAAGTGGTTGATTCGCAATGACGATCTAAGCAATGCACGAGCTGGATGGCTCTGCTCCGTGTTGTGATTCACAACGAAGGGGGATTGTGGTGAATTTCTGCAATCGCTCTCGATCGTTCGTTAACCTTCTTATTTTTCTGCACGATACATTCTCATTTCCGCGACGGCCACTGGACTGCATTACAGAGTGCGTACGCGGCGAGCAGGAAAAAGCTGAGAGCCGCGAAAATTCAAACCAGAGCCCCGGAGAATGGGGCGGAGGATCAGACAATGACGGTTATCCTAGTTCTCGCACTCTTCGTTATCTTCCTGGTGGTTGAGCGCATTACCAACAAGAAAGCTCCCGAGTACGTTCTGCAGACTCATGCCGAAGCCGGGGCGCGCAAGGTTCAGCCGATGGTTGCAGGCTTCGAGATTCCCGAGCACCTCCGCTTCCACCAGGGACATGCCTGGGCGCTGGGCGAGAGTCCGAATCTGGTTCGCGCCGGGATCGACGACTTTGCCGCCAAGCTGATCGGCGAGGCCGAGGAAGTCAACCTGCCGCAACGCGGCCAGTGGATTCGCCAAGGACAGAAGGTTTGGAGCTTCCGCGTGAACGGTGAACTGGTGGAAATGGTTTCGCCGATCGAGGGCACGGTGAGCGATGTGAACGATGAAGTGGTTCGCCACCCCGAGAGCCTGACCTCCGATCCTTACGGCAACAGCTGGTTGATGACCGTGCAGAGCCCGGACGCGAAGACCAACTTCCGCAACCTGCTCGGCGGCAACATGGCCCGGAACCTGGTTGCCGACAGCGCCAAGCGGCTGGCCGCCTACGCGGCGGCTGGAGACATGGCCCTGGCGCAGGACGGCGGCACGGCGCACGGCGGGATCGCCAAGCATCTGCCGGCAGACAAGTACATCGAGATCACCAAAGAGTTTTTCCTGGCGTAGACAGTGCTCGGCAAAGGACTCCTGTCGGGGCAGGAGTCCTGAGCAAGCCACCCGGAGGGCGATGCCCTCCGGGTTTTTTAGCGTGTTGCTGGAGTGCGCATTTACACTGTTCTGCATGCGTCTAAGCCAGGACCGATTGCGCGAGCTGCTTTTGCTCACCGGGTTGTGCGGATTTTTCTTTTTCTTCCGTCTCTCCGGCTTCGGACTGCTGGGGCCAGACGAGCCGCGCTACGCGCAGGTGGCACGCGAGATGCTCGCCCGCCATGATTGGGTCACTCCGATCCTCTTCGGCCACACATGGCTTGAGAAGCCCATCCTCCTCTACTGGGGAGAGATGCTCTCCTACTCCGCCTTCGGGGTGCATGACTGGGCGGCACGGATTCCCTCAGCGGTGGCCGCAACGGGACTGGTCTTCGGAACCTTTGTCATGGTGCGCCGCATCCGCTTCGCGGCACGGCTAGACGCAGCGCTGGTGGTTGCCTCCTCGGTGCTGGTGCTGGGCTTTGCCCGCGCCGCCGCCACCGACATGCTGCTGACGTCACCTTTCTGCCTCTCGCTGCTCGCCTGGTACTGCTGGTATCAGTCAGGCTGGGAGCAAGGCGAATTCAGGACATTAACTAAATGTTCGGGGAACAAAGAGGCGGGCGGGGAACGTGCGTGGGATGAACAGCCGCGTTCTCGGTGCTGGCTCGTGCTCTTCTATGCTCTCAACGCTCTGGCCATGCTCGCCAAGGGGCCGGTTGCGCCCGCGCTGGCGGCCTTCGTGCTGATCGCTTTCTGCTTGACGCAGCGCAGGGCGAGGGCTCTGCTGCGAACTCTTGACCCCATCGGCCTAGCCGTGTTCTTCGCGGTTGTCGCGCCCTGGTACGTGCTGGTCCAGCTCCGGAATCCTGAGTTCTTCCGCGTCTTTTTTCTCGAACACAACCTTGCCCGCTTCGGCTCAAACCTCTATCGCCACAAGCAGCCCTTCTGGTACTACATCCCCGTGGCTTTGGCTGCCACTCTGCCGTGGACGGTCTGGGTGATCCACGGCTTAAGCGATGGATTGCGAGGATTGCGCGCGCAATTCAGCAGGGCAGGAGGTCAGGCCGTCAAAGACACGGACCAGGAGACCGGCTACAGCTTTGAGATTTTTCTTTTGCTCTGGGCGGTGATCCCGATTGCGTTCTTTTCGCTCTCGCACTCCAAGCTTTCCGGATACATTCTTCCCTCGATTCCGGCGCTCGTGATTCTGGCCGCCGTTGCGGTGCATCGCCGCGCGGGCAATGGAGAGCGTCCACGCGCGGTTTCGATCGGCGCGCATGCGGTTTTGCTCTCCGCACTGGCGGCGTCTCTCTGCGTTGCTCCGCGCCTGATGCTGAAATTGCCGCTCTCGGCCGCGAACCTCATGGTGGCCGCGTTTGCCGGAACCGTTGTCCTGCTGATGGTGGCGCTGCCGCTGCTCGGCTTTGGATCGCAGGGCTGGGGATGGCCGAGCTGGCGATTCGTCACCCTGCTTCCGTTCATCCTCGCGGTCGGCTTCGTGCTGCGGGGCGTCGCCCCGGTGCTGGACGCGACACAGTCCTCGCGCCCGGTGGCCGCGATGCTGGAGGAGATGGATGAGCCGGACGGCTTGCCTCTGGCGACCTTCGGGCTGAACCGCAACACCGCCTTCGGACTCTCGTTTTATCTGAACCGTCTGGTTGCTCCGTATGAGGGACTGGAGATCTCCCCGGCGGTATATGAACTTCCCGCCGCGATCCCGGCGTCGGCACACATACTGGTCACACGCGAGGGTTCGCTGGCAGCTCTCGGCATGCTGCTGCCCAAGCGCAGCCTTCGATTGCTGGGCCGCTACCGTCCGCAGCGAATGGAGATCTACGAAGTCTCGCCTGCGCAATGAGCTGAACGGTTGCATTCTTCTGGTAAACCCGTCAGTGAGCATCTCATGCTCTTTTTCGCTTCGCATCCGTTACACTAGGCGGGCGGATCTGCCGTTCTGTGGCTGGAGAGTTTTCGTGGAGATTCTCGACCTTCGTCATTTCGCTTCGTCCGACCTTCGTCCGCTATTGGAAGAGGAGGTGGCGGTGTGGCGAAACACTCTGCACTGGGACTATCGCTCCTCGGCAGAGATGGTGCTTCGCTACGCGGACTCGCGTATCCTGCCCGGCTTTGCGGCCATCGAGCGCGGACGCGTTTGTGGCTACTGCTTTTTCGTCTATGAGGGAGCCAAGGGCGTAATCGGGGATGTGTACGTTGAGGACTCCGATTCCACTCGCGAGCGCCGTAAGGACATTGAGCTGGAATTGCTCCGGAACTGCATCAGCACGCTGCAACAGTCTCCGGGGGTTCATCGCGTGGAGGCGCAACTGCTGATCCATCCGAGTGGACGTTTGACCGCGCCTTTTCTGGAAGAAGGCTTCCGCTGTTATCGCCGCATTTTTCTGGCTAAGCCGATCGAGTCTTCGTTTGCCGGAAGTTCTTGCCCGGAGGCCTGTTCGATGACCAGGTGCCCGCTTCCGCCCGACATCGAAATTCATCGCTGGACGGAGGCCGACTACCAGCCTGCTGCCAACATCATTACCTCCGCCTACTACGGCCATGTGGATAGCGATGTCAATGACCAGTACCGCAGCATCGCCGGCTCCTTCCGTTTTCTCAACAACATTGTGCGCTTTCCGGGCTGCGGCATCTTTGACCCTGCCTCGTCCTTTGTGGCCTTCAACCGCCGCACCCAGAGCCGGATCGGAATTTTGCTCTGCTCTCGCGTGCGCACGGACGTGGGCCACATCACCCAGGTCTGTACCCTGCCGGAATATCGCAGCTCGGGCATTGGCGAGCACATGGTCAACCGCTGCTATGCCGATCTCGCGGCGCGGCGCTTCACCGAACTCTCCTTGACGGTGACCGAGGAAAACCGGCGCGCCCATGCTCTCTACCTCCGCCTCGGATTCCAGCACGTCCATACCTTCGATGGCTTCGTCTGGGAGGTTTAGCTCAAGAATGCTTGACCAGTGTAGGTCAATGTCCGCGCAGCCCTGACGAGGCAATCTCCCGCCATTCTTTTTGAATCTACGACACGGTAATGTCCGTCCTGCTCTTTACCGCTCTGGTAGCTCTTGGCTCTTTTTTCGCCGGGCTCCTCGGCTCGCTCACCGGACTTGGTGGCGGCGTTGTCATTGTGCCGCTGTTGGCCCTCGTCTTTCATGTCGACATCCGGTACGCCATTGGAGCGTCGCTGGTCTCGGTGATCGCAACCTCGTCGGGCGCTGCCGCTGCCTATGTGCGTGAAGGCTACAGCAACATGCGCGTTGGAATGTTTCTGGAGATCGCAACCACCATTGGAGCCATCGTCGGAGCCCTTATCGCGACTCGAATCGGCACCTCGACAATCGCCATTGTCTTTGGCTGCGTCCTGCTCTATTCCGCCTATCTCTCTGTTCGGCCGCGGGCCGCTGAGATCGTAAGCGAACAGCAGGACCGGCTTGCCCGGACGCTGCGCCTCGATAGCTCCTACCCGACCCGCGATGGCCCGAAGCAATACACCGTCCACCGCATTCCGTTGGGCTTCGGTCTGATGTTCTCGGCAGGCACGCTCTCCGGACTGCTCGGCATCGGCTCCGGCGCGGTGAAGGTGCTGGCCATGGACCAGGCGATGCGCATTCCTTTCAAGGTCTCCACGACGACCAGCAATTTCATGATCGGCGTCACGGCAGCGGCGAGCGCCGGAATCTATCTTGCGCGTGGATACATCGATCCCGGCATCGCGCTGCCGGTCGTACTCGGCGTGCTCGCCGGTTCCATGCTCGGCGCGCGAATTTTGGTGAGCACCCGCTCGAAATACTTGCGCATCGTTTTCAGCGTGGTCATCGTAGCTCTTGGAATCGAGATGATCTTCAACGGCATTACGGGGCGGCTATGAAGTCTGCGAAACCGACGAACCCTGCAAGCTGGGATGATTCCAGCATCGAGCTCATCATCGGCACTCTGCTGCGCGCGGGAGTTTTGCTCTCGGCCGGCGTCGTCTTGCTCGGAGGGATCATCTATCTCGTCCGAGACGGGCGCGACGTCGTCAGCTATCGCAACTTTCAGGGAAATCTCTCGCCTCTGCGCACGCTCGGCGGGATTGCCCATGGCGTGCTGCAACTCAGTGGACGCGCCATCATTCAGCTTGGTCTGCTGTTGTTGATCGCCACTCCCGTCGCGCGGGTGATCTTCTCCGCCTTCGCCTTTGCCCGCGAACGCGATTACCTCTATGTCGCCATCACCCTCACGGTGCTTGCCATCCTGCTCTACAGCCTGTTTGGAGTGAGGCCGGGGTGAAGCGTTTCTATGTAACGTGAAAGGCTACTCGTTTCCAGCATCGTTGTAGGCCAGGCGCGAGCGGAACTGCAGCCTGGGATCGCGGGTAGGAAGAATGCGCACCGAGTGTTGTCCTGTGGATTGCTCCGGCAAGTCGTAGGTCAGCACATATCCGCTGTGCAGATCGTCGAGAACCGCGCACAGAACCGCCGCGACGTTCTGCCCCGGCTGAAAGCTGATTCCACCGGTGGCGCCAGCGAGGTAGTTGAGCACGTCATCCCCTTTACCGGGAGCGGATTTCGCGCTACGGGAGTTGACCGAATAGATCGCCGACTGGAGATTCTGAGCCGCCTCCAATGCATCCGAGGCTGAGTGCATGCTGATCGTATCGATGCCGTCGGAGAAAAGAATCATCGCCTGACGCGATTCGGAGTCGCGCGTTTGCTCCAGCATTTCCGAGGCTTGCATGAGCGCGTCATAGAGCGGAGTTAGGCCGTTGGCGCGCAGAGCGCTCAACTTGGCGCTCGCGGTTGCTCCATTGCAGTTGCGGGCGCAGAGCAGCTGCGGCTGAACGCCACCAAAGGAAAGGATCGAGATCCGGTCGCTCTCTCCCCAAGGCGAGTGCGCGACAAAATCTTCTACCGCGTCGATCTCATGTGATATCTGCGAGGCTACCGAGCCGCTGGCATCAAGCAGAATGACAAGATCCAGAGGACTCTCCGAAGCGGCCCGGAAGCTGCGGAAGTGACGAATGATCGATCCATTGTCGGCCACCGCAATGTCGGCAGGGCTTAGGCTCTTGACGACATGCCCCTGACGGTCGGAGGCAGCAAAGGCGAGCCGCACTTCATTGGCACTGGCCCGGATCGTATATTCGCTTTGGTCCGCAGCATAGAGCGGAATGGAAGAGAGCGTGACAACCACAAACAATGCGAGCGAGATGATCACGATCCGGCTCGGCGGGGAGAGCTGCATTGAGGACTCCTTCGTTCTTTGCAGGGAACGGTAATTTCGAGTCGTCCATGTAGCCTGATGTTGCCTTCTCGCGCGCCGATTTACAGAGGTGGAGAGCTTGTCCTTTCCGGCTCTCCGCGCTGCAGTGTCCTCCGCTTATTTCGCACTTTCTCTTCAGAATTGCCATGCGACATCCGTCAATGCATATGGGAAGTTAGAGCGCCAGAAGAGCAGTTCGCGAGAGGCAAAGTATCGTCCCGAGCAGGAAGGAGGAGTGGAACTCGCAGCAGGAAGTCCAGTGCCGAACCAAAGAAACAGCGAGGCGTCTGAGTACCGCAGCTTTCTCTGAAGCTCGGTACTCAGACGCTGCAACAGGGGTCGCGCACGGCTCACGAAAACGCACGGCACTCATCTCGAACGTGGCAGAGAGCATGGCCGCTACCGCAGGATTGCACAGCTCGTGGTTCTCACCGGATTCATCACTTTGCGGCGAATTCCTTGCTCTCTGCGGCAAACTCTTTGTGTATCTGTTCCCGCTCCCAGTCCCCACGCAATGTCATCCGCTGGATGGCGAAGTGCGAGGTTGCTTTTTCATTGTCGGAGAAGATGACGAGTTCATTCTTGCGAACCAGAAAGTTCATGTTTTCCGCAAGCGGCATGAACTCTTCCGTCTTCCGTCCGACGACGACGTAGACAACCTTGTCGGTCATAATCGTGTACTCCGGACAGGTCTTCTCCGGTTGCGCAGGCATTCCGGCGAGGGCGGCGACAATTCCATGCCCGATGCAATCCGCCATTTGCATCTTGATCACCGTACCCTTGAAGGCCCAGTGTTCTTGAGCCTGCACAGCAGCCAAGGTCCCGAACACAAAAACAAACAGTAGGGTTAACCGCTTCATCCCACACTCCTCGGAAACTTCGGCTGACGAACCACCAGCGCACTGGAACTTGCGGCCACTCGATGTGTTTCCTTTATGTATGTCCTAACCGCAGATGTGTTGTTGTGCGTTTGAGGTTGCTAAAAGAACGAGAGAGGGCGCGAGCTTTCGCTGGAGAGAGTTGTGGCGGCGGCAAACTCGGCGGAGTGGCCAGGCTCAGCTTTTGGAGTAAGTAGGGAGTTACTTTGACGAGGATGGATGATGAAATAAGCTGCCAAAGAAAGAACACTCGCCCCGGACACAGGTGAGTCCGGGGCGCACGCGCCGCAAAGCTACGATGCACGAAGGGAGGAATCTTCGCGCATCGCACGCACTTGCGGCGATCTTATCTCGCGTTGGCGAGCACGGAGCCGCGAGGCGGATTGCGCACTTCATAGTTCACGCTGCGCTCCATCATTCTCGCCTGGAGCTCTTTTCGCTGCTCCTCGCGATCCCAGTCCGCACGCAACGTCATCTGCTGAATCGCAAAGCGCGACTTGGTTTTCTCATCTTCGGAGAAGATGACGAGCTGGTTATTACGGATCAGGAACTCCTTGTCCTCGGCCAGGGGAATGAACTCTTCGCTGCGCCGCCCGACTACGACGTATACAACCTTGTCGCTCATCACCGTGTATTCAGGACAGGTAGCAGCTGTCGCGGCAACTCCTCCGGACATCGAAGCCATAAAACCCCGCGGAGCTATGCAGTCGGTGGTTCGCATCTTGATCACCGTACCCTTGAAGGACCAGCTCGCTTGCGCCTGCAGCCCCGCCGCGACGCTGAATCCAAAGACGAATAGCCAGACAATGCGCTTCATTCCACTCTCCTGATACGACCGGACACAATCACGTGGGCGGCTTTCAGTGCGGGGCACTTCTAGAGTGCCGGCGTGATGAATCTGTTTTTTATAACGGCAGACGAGCCGTTAGGCACCACGAGGAGGGAAGGCAAAATGGAGCGCCAAATGTCGGAGCAGACCGAGATGGTTTGTTTTCAATTTGGGATTCTGACGAACCGATTGTTGGGCGGAATTATGAGGCGAGGCCGATGGAGCAGGAGCGAGGAAGGTGCGAAAACGCGGGCGGATTAGTTGCCGACTCTGAGGCCGTCTAAGTCGCTCTGTGTATCCAGCTTTGGGTCTTGCATTTCCATCTCAAAAAGTTGTTGAAGTGCGCTGGTGAGCTCGGGGCTCCCCGGCATCTGCTTTAACTGGCGGGCGAGGGTCGCCGAGATGCGCTGGGTGATGTGGGAGGAGAGCGCCTCCAGGGCAGCCTCCTGATCTACGGTAAATGGCCCGAATTGCTCCTTCAACTGATCCATTTCCTGCCGGCAGATGAGGTCCAGCCGTTCGCGCATGGCTGAAATCGTAGGCAGGATCGACTCCGCCAGGAGCTTGTTGCGGAAGCCCGCAGCCTGTTCGGCAACGATGCGCTCCGCCACAGGCAACATAAGCAGGCGTTGCTCACGCTTGTCCATCGCGCGGCAAAGGTCGTCAAGGTCGTAGACAGCGACGCCATCCATCATGCGAACAGACGGATCGATGGTGCGGGGAACAGCAAGATCCACGACGACGAGGTTTGTGCTGTTCGCGCGCTCGGGCAGCACGGCTTCCAAGCCCTCCCGTGTCAGGAGCACCCGCTGCGCAGCGGCCGAGACAACCACGTCAGCCCGCAGAACCTCTTCCCAAAGACTTTCGGAGTGAGCGGCCTTTACCTTGCATAATTTGGCCAATTGCTGCGCGTGCTCCAAACTGCGGTTCACAACGGTAATCTCACCGGCTTCGGCGCTCTGGAACTCCCGTACGGTGGCCAGAGCCATTTGTCCGGCGCCCAGGATCACAACCCGGCGCTGCCGCAGATCGCCAAGCGCTTCGCGGCTGATCGCGACCGCCGCTTCCGCCACGGTGGCCATGTTTGAGGCAGTTCCCAGCTCCTGGCGAACTCGACCCGCTACGCTGAAGGCCTTGGACATGAGCGCATCCAGAAAGCGTCCGGTCGTGCCCGCCCTCTGTGCCTGCTGCCAGGCCGCGAGAATGGAATTTGTCGCTTCCGCTTCGCCGAAAATAGCCGAATCCATTCCTGCGGTGACACGCAGGAGATGAAGTACGGCGGCATCGCCGACCAGACGGTAAAACTGCGACCATTCCGCCAGTTTTAAATTGCTGGAGCGAGTCAAATAACGCAGAACCGAGTTGGCAGCCTCGGAAGCGTTTTGAGTCCAGACAAGAAATTCCGTGCGGTTGCAGGAGGAGAGGACGACGACTTCATCGATGGCCTCGGAGCGAACCAGCGCCGACAACGCCGCCAACTTCTGAGCGGAGTCTAGCAAAAATCGCTCACGCGTCACCAACTTGGCACTGCGCAGGCTGATTCCAATTGCTACCAGAGTCGGTTCCACGAAGCTCTCCTTAACAGAGAGATGAAGGCACACAGAGGGCCACAATGAGACACACACACCAGAGATGCGGTGTGATGAATTTTCAATCACTTAGAGATCGGCTGAGCGATTATTGAACAACACCTGCTCTTTGCTCTGTGCCAATTGACGCAGATCATGCGGCCGATTGCGCAACTCTGAATGCACCTTCGATATCTGGAATGGTACAGGCTGACAGAGCTGCGGAAGGTAACAAGCAGCCGATTACCGCTGCTTTCTGGAGAGACGTGCACGTGCTCCGGATTTTAAATTCGCCTGTTAGTGCGGAGGCGTGCTTACTTCTTCCTCTTCGGAGTGAATAAAGCCAAATTTCTTTAGCTTATAGCGCAGCGCATCACGGCTGATATCGAGCAGTTTGGCGGCTTGGGTCTGGTTGCGGTTGGCCTGGTTCATGGCCATTTCGACAAACGTACGCTCAATTTCCTCCAGACTGGTACCACCTTCGGGAATCGAAAGTCTGGGCAGGTTCTTGCCGTGAACCACCTGAACCTCCGATTGCGCGCCCGACGGGCCGGAGATGCCTGGGGCTGCGACGTTACCTCCGGAGGAGACTTCGAACGCGGTCAGGCTGCTGAGCGGTGAACCGACGGAAAAGGGGAGATAGACCGGACGGAGCAGGTCATCGTCTTCGAGGATCATGGCGCGTTCGATGGCATTTTTCAGCTCGCGCACGTTGCCGGGCCAATCGTACTTGCTGAGCAGATCGCGGGTTTCCGGGGTGATGCCGCGTACGGATTTACGAAAGCGCCTGTTATAGCGCTCGATGAAGAAGTGTACCAGGGGCAGAATGTCTTCGCGGCGCTCCCGCAAAGGCGGCAGAAACAGTGAGATGATCGCCAGGCGGTAATAGAGATCCTGGCGGAAGCTCCCCTCGCGCACGGCGCGTTCCAGATCGCGGTTGCTGGCGGCAATCACGCGCACATCCACTTCCTGATCACGCACACCGCCGACCCTGCGAATGACCTGCTCTTCCAGCACTCGCAGCAGCTTGGCTTGCAGGAGACCGGAGAGTTCGCCGATTTCATCGAGGAAAAGCGTGCCGCCATCGGCTTGTTCGAACAAGCCTTTCTTCATTGCTTTTGCATCGGTGAACGCGCCCTTCTCGTGGCCGAAAAGCTCGGCCTCCATAAGGGTTTCCGGAATCGCCGAGCAGTTAATCACGATGAGCGGTTTGTCTTTTCTCCGGCTCTCGAAGTGAATGGCGCGCGAGATCAGATCCTTGCCGGTGCCGCTCTCGCCCTGAATCAGAATCGTTGTGGCCTCACTGGAGGCAACTTTGTTGACGAACGACATCAGGTCCTGCATGCGCTGCGACTCGCCAACAACATCGTGGTAGGCGGCGCGGCGGCGCTGCAAGACTTCCTTCTTCAGGGTCTCGTTTTCGGAGCGAAGCTGGGTTGCTTCCAGCGCGTTCTTGACGGCGACGCGCAGCTCGTCATAGTCGATGGGCTTGCCGATGAAGTCGTATGCGCCTTGTTTCAGGGCCTGTTTCACGTCTTCCAATTGCGGGTCGGCGGTGATCATGATAACGGCGCGTGCGTCTCCGGCATGCTTCAGGCGTTGAAGCACCTGGAGACCGTTCATGTCGGTCAGACGGACATCGAGCAGGACCAGGTCGGGAGACTCATTGCGGGCCAGTCGCAGCCCATCGTTGCCGGTTTCCGCCTCAGAAACCAGATATCCCCACTCTTCGCACTTCTGGCGCAAAGACCACCGGACTAATTTTTCGTCATCGACGACTAAAACTTTTTCACTCGCCATCTATATTGTTTACTCAAGAATATGGCATTTAAGGTTATCACGGACGCGCGCGAATGGCAGACGCATTCGTGAACTCCGCAAGGCTATTCACTCGCTCGGTCTGGTTTTCGGAAGGGCTAATGCAAATTGGCTGCCCTTACCAAGTTCGCTGGTAGCCACCAGCGTTCCGCCGTGGTCTTCCACAATGCGACGGGCCAGAGAGAGCCCTAGTCCGGTTCCGTTCCCCTTGGTGGTAAAAAATGGCCGAAAGATATTCGGCAGCACGTCTGGAGGAATTCCATCACCAGTGTCGATCACAGTCGCGGTAGCGAATTTTTCATCGCAAGAGAACTCCACGCGGACACTGCCGCCTTCCCCGCAGGCCTGCACCGCATTCAGCAATAGATTCAACAACACCTGATGGACTTGTCCGCGATCGAACTCCAGCGCCGGAAGGGGGTCGCCTTTGCACACCTCCAGAGTCACCTTCCGGGTCGCTGCCTGATCCGAGGCAAAGAGACAGGCGTGCTCGGCGACGGCGGTCAGGTCTCCGGGTTGAAAGAGCGGCGGCTTGGGACGGGCGATTTCCAGCAGTTCACTGACGATCTTATTGATATGAACGACCTCGTGCCGCACCTCGCCCAGCACGGAAATCGCGGCGGAGTTGGCCGGCAGATCACGCCCGACGATCTCCATGACACCGGCAATCCCGGCCAGCGGGTTACGAATTTCATGTGCCAAGCCCGCCGCCATCTCGCCCAACGTTGCCAGATGCTCGGCGCGCGACATCTGGGTCCGATGCAGGCGCTCGATCTCTTCGCGGCTCTCTCGCAACTGTCGAACCATCTCGTTGAAGTGGCGGCCAAGGTCGCCAATTTCATCGTTGCGATCCGCAAACTCGACATTCACGAACAGGTCGCCTTCCCGCACCTGAGCGATCTTACTCTGCAATTCCAGCATGGGCCGATGAATCACAACCGCCAGAACCATGAAGAGCACCGCACAGATAGCCACCGCCCCGGCGACTGCCACGGCCAGAACGCTATTGCGAAGCGGGTCCTGCAAGGTGAGTGTCACCAGGACGAAGAGGAGCAATCCGTTAAGCAAGACGAGCGCCACCGGCAGCAAGGTCTTGATTTGCCAGTTCAGCCGAATTCGGCTCACAAAGTTTTCCTCAATAATGAACTACAGATCATACCTTATCCGGGTGAAATCACGCATATTGCCAGCCGACGGCGCCGTCGCAGAGAGGCCCGCGAAAAATGGCGCACCGGGTCAGCCAAAGCATGCTGCAGTCACTCGTTGTGTATATCGAAAAAGGCCCGGCGCTTGCCGGGCCTGATCCGTTCAGCACTTATTCGGGCAGGAGGCTGGGCTCATCGCCGTTGCCATTGCCGTTCGTCTCTTCCTTGGGAAGCACGACGGCTGCAGCTACGCGGTCATCGCCCTCGAGTTGCAGCAGCTTGACTCCCTGAGTGGCTCTTCCGGCCTCGCGAATCGTATCCGTGCCCATGCGGATGATCTTGCCGAACTGGCTGATCAGCATCGCCTGGCTCTCTTCGCTTACCAGGAGGATCGCCACCACCTTGCCGTTTTTCGCCGTGGTCTTCAGGTTAATGACGCCCTTGGCGCCGCGTCCGGTCAGCCGGTAGTCGTCCACTGGAGTGCGCTTGCCGTAGCCGTTTTCCGAGACCGTCAGGATCAGGTTGGGCATCAGTTCGCCGCTCTCGTCTTCGCGATTCTTCTTGCGCGTTTTGTGCTCGGCACCGGGGGTTGCGTTCTTGGGCGTCACCACCATGCCGACGATGTAATCGTTTTCGGCCAGGCTCATGCCGCGCACGCCATACGGCGGGCCGCCCCATCGAGCGCACGTCTTCTTCGTCGAAGCGAACCGCCATCCCTAGGTGGGTTGCGAGCAGAATGTATTGCTGTCCGTCGGTCACCTGGGCTGAGACCAGTTCGTCGTCCTTATCGATGCCGATGGCGATGATGCCGCGCGACATCACGTTGGAGAAGTCCTTCAGCGGAGTCTTCTTCACCGTGCCCTTGCGGGTGGCAAAGAAGATGAACTTGCCCTCTTCTTCCAGATCCTTCACGTTGAGGAAGGCGCGCACGGTTTCGCCCGGCTGCAGGCTGACCAGATTGCCGATGTGTTTGCCCTTGCCTGCGGCGCTGACGTCGGGAATCTCATACACCTTGAGCCAGTAGACGCGGCCGGTGTTGGTGAAAATAAGAATGTAGTTGTGAGTGCTGGCGGCGATCATGTGCTCGACGAAATCTTCTTCGCGCGTGCTCATGCCCTTGCGTCCAGTGCCGCCGCGGCGCTGCTGCCGGTAGGTGGAAACGTTCGTGCGCTTGAGGTAGCCGGCATGGCTGACCGTCACCGCCACCTGCTCGTCGGCAATGAGGTCTTCCAGTTGTAGCTCTTTGGCTTCGTCCTGAATGATCGTGCGCCGCACGTCGCCGTAATCTTTGCGGATCTGCTTGAGCTCTTCGATGATCACCGAGCGCAGCTTCTTCTCCGATCCAAGAATCAACTCGTATTCGGTGATGCGCTCGCGTTGTTCCTCAAGCTCATTGATGATTTCGTCGATCGAAAGCCGGGTCAGCCGATGGAGTTGCAATTCCAGGATGGCGTCGGCCTGCTTGGCGCTGAACGGACTTTCCGGATCGGCCTCTGGAAATCTTCCGGTCAGATTGATGGTGATCTTCTTGCCGCCAAAGTAGGCCACCAGGTTCTCACGGGCTTCGGCGCGGTTCTGGCTGCCGCGAATGATCGCAATCACATGATCCAGGTGATCGAGAGCCTTCTGGTAGCCCTCAAGAATATGCTCGCGGTCCTTTGCCTTCTGCAGCAGGAAGGCGGTACGCCGGCGAATCACGTCGATGCGGTGATCGATGAAGTGCTGGAGCGCCTGCACCAGGCCCATCTCGCGCGGCTGGCCGTTGACCACGGCCAGGAAGATCATGCTGAAGCTCTCCTGCATCTGGGTATGCTTGTAGAGCTGGTTCAGTACGATCTCCGGCTGCGCGCCGCGCTTGAGTTCGATGACGATGCGCATTCCGTCGCGGTCGCTCTCGTCACGGATGTCGCTGATCTCTTCAATCGTCTTTTCGTTCACCAGATCGGCGATGCGCTCGATCAGTCGCGCCTTGTTCACCTGGTATGGAATTTCGGTGACAATGATGGCTTCACGCTCTTTGGTCAGGTGCTCGACGGCAACCTTGGCGCGCATCAGGAAGCGGCCGCGTCCGGTTCGGTAGGCCTCGTGCAATCCCTTGCGACCGTGGATGAAGCCGGCGGTGGGAAAGTCCGGCCCCTGAACGATGGTCAGAATCTCTTCGAGCTGCGTCTTCGGCTTTTCCACCAGCAGAATCGCCGCGCTGAGAATCTCGGTGAGATTGTGAGGCGGGATGTTGGTGGCCATGCCGACCGCAATGCCATTGGAGCCATTGATGAGCAGGGTTGGAATGCGCGAGGGCAGTACGGTTGGCTCAACGGTTGAGTCGTCAAAGTTGGCGACGAAGTCGACCGTGTCCTTGTCGATGTCGGCCAGCAACTCGGCTGCAATCGCGGTGAGCCGGGCTTCGGTGTAACGGTAGGCGGCGGGAGGATCGCCATCGACGGAGCCGAAGTTTCCTTGTCCATCGACCAACCGGTAGCGCAGGGAAAAATCCTGCGCCATGCGCACCGTCGCATCATAGACTGAGGAGTCGCCGTGAGGGTGGTACTTGCCCAGCACCTCGCCGACCACTTTGGCGCACTTGACGTGCTTGCGATTGTGCAGCAGCCCCATGTCATGCATCGCATAGAGAATGCGCCGGTGGACCGGCTTCAATCCGTCGCGAATGTCAGGCAGTGCGCGGCCGATGATGACCGACATTGAATAGTCGAGATAGGAGCGCCGCATCTCCTCTTCAATGTTGATGGGCTGTATGTTTGAGGGTGGTCCACCGCCGCCTTCCAGCGGAAGCTTTGGATTGTTCGTTTCGTCGGCCATGTAGTTCTAAATACCTTCCGGGATTCTAAAAGAACCGGTTCTGCCTTTGGGATACGCCCTTGCGCCAAACCGGCGCGGCTCCCGTCACTTCTTGCGGGTTCGCCTGCGATCCTGATTCACTTCTCTGGCGCAACCGGCTCCCACACACCGGGTTGCAACGTTTTCAGGGTCGAGCCGGACTCTGTCTCCAGCAGCCCGATCGCCGCTAACTCTTTGCATGGTGGGAGATTAGCACTGAGAAGCACAGATCATTATAGCACGGCCGGGACGTTCGCCGAGGCTCCGCCGTTCCGTGTAAGCCGTTGGTACTGAGTGAGTTACCGTTGCCGGCTTGCGTGCTGTTAGGGGAGGGGCTCGCGCTGGGCGCGGGGTGGCCTCCAGCGGAACAATCCCGCGGTCGCATAGGAGACGGCCACGGCGACCGCCGAGCCGATAATGACCTCGCCGGTGCGCTGCAGGGCCGCCGCGAGTCCAGCATGGGGCGAGTGCAAGGCGTAGGCTGGAAGCATCACAATCGCTGCCGTAATGGGTGCAATTCTCCAACTGATCGGCACCTTGACCAGATCCGAAGAGACGATGGTAGAGACGGCCATCGCCGCCAGTACCGACCACTCCGAAGCGCCGGCAAACTTCAGGAATCCGAGTGCGACCAGGCTGCCGATCACCGTGTTCAACAGCCGCGAAATGAACGCATTCACGGCCGACTCGACTTTTACTTCCGTCACCACCACGCTGGAGATCAGCCCCCACAGAGGATCAACCTTGAAGACAGCGGCCAGAATCAGCCATACGATCACGCCACTGATCAGCATACGGATCGCATAACGCAGCCCGCTCAGTCGGCGCTGCATCAGCAGCACCATGCGATAGGAATTCCGTTGTGCGGCGCGCAATTTCATAAAAGATGCAGGTCCAGGCTGCCCAAAACGAAAGGCCGCCCGCAGGACGGCCTTGCAGTCGCTAGTAATCCGTCAGCGGATTCTAGCAGTGTACCGTGCGCATCAAGCAGCTGCCATCCAGGCCAGCGCGCGCGAAATGTAGGACTTCATGTCGCGCCGGTGCACCACCGCGTCCAGGAATCCCTTTCCCACCAGAAACTCGCTGCGCTGAAAGCCTTCGGGAAGCTTCTGCCGGATGGTTTGCTCGATCACCCTGGGCCCGGCGAAGCCGATCAGGGCGCCGGGCTCGGCGATATTCAGATCGCCCAACATGGCGAAGCTCGCCGTCACCCCGCCGGTGGTGGGATCGGTGAGCACGCTGATGTAGGGAACTTTGGCGTCGTCCAGCCGCGCCAAAGCGGCCGAGATCTTGGCCATCGTCATTAGCGAAATGGTGCCTTCCATCATGCGCGCCCCACCGGTGGCGGAGATCACTACCAGCGGCACGCGGTCACGCAGAGATTTTTCCACGGCGCGGGTAATCGTTTCGCCCACCACGGCGCCCATGCTGCCGCCGATAAAGCCGTACTCCATCGCCGAGACGATCACTTCGCGGCCATCAATCTTGCCCCGTGTGTTGACGATTGCGTCCTTGCGACCGGTCGATTTTTGCGCGGCCTTGACGCGTCCCTTGTAGGCCTTCAGGTCGGTAAAGGTCAGCGGGTCGGTGGTCACCAGGTTGCCGTCTTCTTCCACGTACTTGCCATCGTCGAATAGGTAGGCAAGGCGGGTCCGGGTGTTGATGCGGAAATGCTTATCGCACTTGGTGCAAACGTTGAGATTATTTTCCAGATCTTTCTTCCAGATGATCTGCCGGCACTGGTCACACTTGACCCAGAGCCCCTCGGTGCGCATTTTGCGCTCTCCGCTCGTATCCAGTTCCTGTGCTTCCCGCTTAAACCAGCTCATGAGTCCCTTTCATAAGCGCCAGACCACTCGCGATTCGTTGGCGTACTCGCTTCATCTGTAATCTATCTTAATTCGTGCCTGAGCCGGGATGCCCACGACGCACATTCCACAGATCAAGATAACATGCACTCACCCGTCGGGCCGGGTTCACCAGGATCAATCTGTTAAAGACACTGGCCGTAATCTCTGTTAATCTTCTATTAATATAGAAGTCTCCCGAGCCCCCGGGCCATGCTGCGGAACTTGCCAGCCCCGCTCCCCGGTACCGGCAAGATTGTAAATGGTGCGGTCAGGACCGAACCCACGTCCAATGCCGCGGCCCAGGGCGAGACACCTCATGAGGTCTGATGCTTCATTTCCTCCGGCTCCGCGCGGCATTTCTGTTCGCTCTTCTTACTTCCAGCTTCGCCTTTGCGGCTGGCGGCGCAAGCTTGCTTGAGCAGGGGCACTACCACCAGCTCCGCGCAGTCGCCCAGGAGCGTCTGAATCACGACCCCCGTGACGCCGAGGCACTCTTCTGGATGTCTGCGGTTTACGACGCATACGGGGAATTTGATCGCGCGGTCGATTTCGCGCACCGGGCCACGGAAGCCGCGCCCAACAGCAGCGAGTACCATTGCCAGCTCGCCGACGCTCTCGGCGACGAGGCTCTGAAGCTGGGAATTTTCGGTGGCGGAGTCCCGCTTGCGCGCCAGATGCGTCATGAGCTCGACCTCTCGCTCCAGCTCGATCCCAGCAACATACGATGCCTGAAAGAATCCATGGGACTCTACGAGCAGGCTCCGGTGCTTGTCGGCGGCTCAAAGGCTAAAGCTCGCGAGACATTGCAGCGGATTTACCGCATTAGCCAGGCCGATGGATGCCTCGCCGAAGCCGCACTGCTGCAGATGCAGAAGCGTCCGCTGCCTGAGATTGAGGCTCCCCTGCGCCGCGCCGTGCAGGCGAACCCGCGCTTTTATCGCGCCCTGATCGATCTGACCTCGGTCCTCGCCAGCGACGGCTACCGCCACTATCCAGAGGCCGAGCACTTTGCCCGGCAGGCGGTTGACGCCGATCCGGGCCGTGCCGCCGCCTACGTCTACCTGGCCGCCATCTACGCCCACCAGCAGCGCTGGAGCGATCTGGACGAGGCGGTCGCCGAGGCCGAGCGCCGGGTTCCGGACAACCATGCGCCGTTGTTTTCCGCCGCTGTGGTGCTGCTTGAAAGCAATGCCGACCTATCCCGCGCCGAGCGCTACCTGCGGCAATACCTGAGCCATGAACCCGAGGCTGGCGCCCCGACGCGCTCCAGCGCGCACTGGAAGCTCGGTTTAGTGCTGGAAAAACAGGGCCGCCTGGCCGATGCCGCCAATGAACTCCGCGCCGCCGCCGCAGAGAACTCCAACGACCCCGCGTTCAAAAAAGATTTCAAGCGCATCGCGGGTTGAGCATTACCGCAGCCTCTTAAGCTCCTGTTTCGCTCCGTCCAGCGATGGGTCGAGATTTACCGCCATCTCGAGTTCGTTGAGAGCGGCACTTTTTCGGCCTTGTCTCTCCAACACCACCCCGAGGCGCCAGTGAGCCATCGCCAGGGTTGGCTCAAGCCCCTCGCTGGGCTGCCTCAGATAGCTGCGCAGGTACTCTTCAGCTCGCGTCCATTGCGATCCAAGATTGCGATCCAGGATGGTTTGCGCGGCGATGAACTCCGCGCCAAGGTCGTCTGGTACGGCAGCCCGGGCACGTTTCAGATTGGCGTCCAGATCATCCCAGCGTGCGGTTGAAACGTACACGGCGGACAGCAAACGGTAAGCGGCAGCGCGAGATGGATCCAACGCCAGCGCTTTTCTGGCCTCCTCTTCGGCTGCTCTCCAGGTATTGTCCTTGCCGGCAGCAACGAGGCAGGCGCCAAGGCCGATGTACGAGAGATAGCTCTCCGGATTCGCTGCTACGGCCTGCTTCCAGTCCGACTGAACGGCGGCAAAACTTTTCGATTTATCCGACTCCGTTGCATCGAGCTCAGCCTTCAACGCATAGCCCCGGATGCCGTCCAACTGCACCAGCCTGTCCACCAATTGCCGCGCCTTGGCTTTGCTTCCGCCTGCAATGGCCGGAGCGTACCAATAGAACCTCACTAAAGCCTCGTGGGCATAGAGATTGTTTGGATCGAGCTGGAGGGTGCGATCCGCCTCTTTGCGAAAACGACGCGACAGGCCCATTTTTTCGATGGCCCCGACCTTGCTGCTCGCCAACTTAGCGCCCAAGGTGTTGACAAGCTGGGCATGCGCCGTCGCGCTTCCATCGGCGGCGAGTATGGCCTTCTCTGCGGTGCGGGTCGAAGCGTCCAATTGTCCGAACGCCCACTGAATCGTCGAGAGCGCGACTAAGGCGTTAATGTCCTGAGGAGTTTTTTCTAGCGTCGCCTGCACCAGAAGACGCGCCCGGCCGTAATGTCCTTCGGCAATCAGCTTGTCCGCTGCGGATTGCTGAGACCATGCAGGAATGAAAAACAGCATTGAAAGGCAGGCGAGGCTCGCCGCGCGTGCACCAATACAAGACAGCAAGCTCTATCTCCCGACGCGGATCTCGCGAACTCTGGCACAACTTTACAGACGAAGTTTGAATGTAGCATTAATTTGTTGTGCAGGGTAACGAAGATCACGCCCCGAAGATGTTCCCAGGGTGTGGCACAGGAGAAGGCATGGCCTTCCCCCTTGATTGAGTGCGCATCATTTGCTCACATGCGTTTCATTTTGACGTATCGCTGTATGTCTCCTCGAAAGAAAAACAGTGAGTAAACGGTTGCGGCTAAGGTTCCCCATTTCACGGCTTTTGCGACTGACATATCTGCTCCTTTCAAAGCTCCTCTCGGCTATGCGGCTGTTGATCTCCCAACTCCTGCAATGAGTCCTTCGATGATGCGGATTGCTTCATCGATTGCGGCCTGCACCGGCTGACTGAGACCGGTCTGTCCGCCTTGATCGGCGTCCGATGCTTGCCGGCTCACATCCGACCACCAGTGTGCGAGCGAACGTGCCGCCCAGCGCGTGGACGAGTTGAAGCACACTGACGGGATTCATGGAGTGCGCGTCAAAACCGAGGCCGGCGGGCGACTCGCCCGACTGCGGCAACTCCGGTTCGATGACGTACACGGTGCCCGGCTGGCCGCCTCTTGGAACCGCATCCACCAGAATCACCAACTCCCATGCCTCCATCAGCGCGTAGGCCAAGTCGTAGCTGCGGATACCGAAGTCCACGACGTTGACATTGTCCGGCAGAGTGCGGCTGGCAAGGCGCTGCACGACTTCGACGCCAAAGGCGTCATCGCCGAGAAAGATGTTTCCCACGCCCGCCACCAGTACCTTGCCATTGCCGCTAGTGGTCATGCGGAGCCTCACCGTTGAGCCCCAGCGGCTCGACCTCTTCGGGCGAAAAGAAGAAGCGGTGCCCGGGCTGGCGCAGCATTCCGAGATCGCGGCCAGGGTCGTCCTCAAGGACAACCGCCAAGTGCAGACGGTCCTCGAAGTCGACTTCAATCGCCTCAACGATGGCGACTTTGCCCTTGAGCGCCATGTCGAATATGTCGGCACTCTTCTGGGGCCAGAGACGGACGCGGTCTCCAGGCCGAAGCACAACTCCGAATATGGTGACGCTCTCGACCGGCGTATGTTCCGGCTCGGAGGCTTGCGGAAAATCGTTTTTCCAATCGTCGTTCTTCGATCCTCGTCCCACTCCATCATCGTTTTTCACTCACCGGACGCAGGCTGCGAATCGTGCCATGTGTCCTCGTCAGTTGCTCGCGCGCGCTTTCTTCGGTGCGCTGCAGAAGTTCGCGGAAGTGCTCATCGGCAAGGCGCATCTCATCTCTTCTCCTCATCGGTAAGGGTCATAACGTCGCAGGGTGAGCATCTCGTCCATTTCGGTTGCGTCACAGAAGTCGGCGGCGCTCTCGGGCGCGATCTGCGGGTAGTCGTAGAGAATGATGGGCGAGCAGAGCAGCATGTCACGCTCAGGCTGAACGCCAACCAGCACCGGAAAATTGCCCGACGTTCTTACACGCGCTCACAACATCGCGCAGAGCTTCCGGCGGGTCTAGCAGCGAGACGAACTCTGCGCCGTTCACGGCAAGAATGGTGTGCGCCGAGAGCAGGGAGCAGAGCAAGGCAGAGTTACGGTCGTAATCGGGGCCAAGGCCGGTGGTGTTGGTAATGTCCACCGTGAGCTTCAGTAAGCCGTCGCGAATTTCTTCCGACAAGACGGAGACGTTCCCGTTACCTCGTACTGGGTGCGGCTCACGATTCCGGCGAGCCGTCCGCTACGATCCCGCAGCAATTCCGTTGCACCGCTGCCGGGAAAGCGGAACTGACAGCTGCTGCGGCGGAGATTCAAGCGAGAATTCGAATTCCACCGAGCGCTCCACACCTTCATCCCAACTCTCGATCCGATGATCATCGATCACGAGCGAAGGCACGGGCTCAAAGCGGCTGCCTTCCAACCGGCTGTCATGCAATTGAGTTCTGGAGCTTTTGCGACTTGCCGGGAGAGCAGATGCAGAAAACGAAGCTGGAGCTGCAGCACGGCTTTGTGCGGCGTTTCGTTCTGCGATGCGGGGCCCGAGGTTTCCAGCAGACATTCCGAATGCATCTGGCAGCGCTCTGTGCCGCTGCGGACCTCTGCATAGGTGGGCGGATAGAGAATGCCGAAGCTCCAACGCTGCCGGTTCTTGATGGCCGAGGGGCGGTACGGGTAGAGCATGTAACCTTCGTAAAGCACCGCGTCGGCGACCTTCCTGGCGACTTCATTCTTAGCCGTCTGTTGCTTAGTGATCTCGCGGTTCATGACTTCACCTCTTCGCTCAACTCAATCATTCGCTCGAACGCCTGTTCCCAGGTCGGAATCCCGTGCTGCGCTTTGAATTTGTACAGCTTCTCAAAGACGTCCCGCTGCAGGCATAGCCATGCTGTGTGGGGATAATAAAGATCCATCATCTCTTTCCAGACCTGAACCGGCAGGCGATAGCTGGCGTCACGATCCCACGGAACCTGCGCGACCTGCAGGCCCATGCGCCCGGCGTGAAAGACCGTCCCGCTAAACAGCAGCGTCGTCGGAATCTCGCCCGCATCCAGACCGTAGATGTATTTCGTGACCGCAACATTGAAGTCGAAGGTGCAGGGAACGCCCACGTCGAATACGAGTGCTGCCATCGAAGGCCGGGACGTTGACAGTCGTGTTCGTCCACAGCAGCGGGTGCAAAGACTTGCTCCAACGCTCGGCCTCGCCGAACAGCTCTTTCAGGTGCTCCTGCTCGGCAGGGGTGTAGCGGCGGCGTGTGGGCTCAATCTGCACCTGCACGCGCAGAGCGATGGAGTGGATAGGTTGCATTTCGGAGTCGGTGACGCGCACCTTGAAGGTGAGCAGCGGAGTTGCCGCGTTCGGCGTGGCTTCCGCGCCTTCGATTTGGAAGTGCAGGTCAGGCACGCTGCTCCTCATCGCTGGCCGGCACGAGTCCGGCGAAGAAGCGGTCGATCTCCTGCCACACCTGACTCCCGCCGGAGAGGCCGCGCCAGTGTGTCCGGATCAGTCCCACCAGACGGAAGCATTGGTCGATCGGTGCGCGGTAATACCGCGGAGGACTGGCGAGGCGGTTTACCAGCAGCGCTTCCACATCCGGCTCGAAGTGCTTGAGCATCGGGTTGCGATCCACGATAGCGTTCCAATACTCCAAGTCGAGCAAAGACTCCATCGCGCCGCCGGGGCTGGGATACTGCGCGATCACGCGTTGCGCAGCGCTGTTGTAAACGAAGAACGCGAGGTTGATGGGAATCAGCAAGCTCTCCCACTCCTGGTCATCCATGACGAAACCGCGCAGCTCGCCGGTATCGCGCGGAATGCGCCGGTAACGCTGCCGGGCGTTGCCGCCGAAGAGAATGGCGCAAGCGTCGCAAGCGCAGGTCACCGTGCGCTTTTCCAACTCCAGAAGGTGCTGGTGCGCAGGCGCAAGCGGAGCGGCGCAGAGTTCGCAGACCTGCCTGCCGCTCGCGCGGCTTGCGCACAAAACTCCGCAGTGTTTCGAGCGAACTCGCTAGCAGTTTTTCGCCCGGCGTTCTCGGCCACGGTGCCTCCCTGGTTTCTACCTACGCTGGCGGCAGGTTCGGCATTCGCGGATCAATAGGTTTGCGTTTATCGGCATTGATGCCAGTTGCGTCGCGCGCAGTACGGCCCTTGCCCTCGCGTCCCGGTTCTTTGCGGCCCTCGAAGGCCCATTCTTCTCCCCGCTTGGTTCCTGGGGTGTGGGCGTCGATATCAGGCGGCGGATTCCTCATACGTTTTCTCCTCTTTGATGGCTGCTTTGATGGCGGGCTGGATCAGATTGAGTGGAACGAAGCCGGCGGCAGAGACAGGCACTCCCTCGACGACTACCTCGACCACCTCGGGCGCGGCTTCCAGAATCGCCTGCTCGACCGTGTTCTTCAGCGCCTCCACCGACGAACCACAACCATGTCCCGAACTCTGGATTTTCACCCGCACCACGGCGTCGGCAATGGCGATCAGCTCCACGCTTCCACCATGTTTGCGCAGTTGCGGGCGGACGTTCTCGATGGCGCGGGCCACGCGGTCTTCGAGGGATACGGGATGAACTCCGTAGAGCACCAAGAGACCGCAGACCAGCGGATCGCTCCCCAACTTGGCGAGCGATGCGCGACCGGCCTCGCTCGAATTGAGCACCTCGACCATACGGGCGATGACGGCCGCCGTGCAGGTCCATCATCGACTGCAGAAGTTCGAGCGCGGTGGTGCGCGCCTCGTCATCGGCGAGGCCGGAGACACGCTGTACCAGCTGCTCAATCCGCTCCGTGTGTGCCTGGAACTCGCTGCTGGCGATGCCGCTCATTTGCCACCTGCCAGGCCAAACATCGGTGAGTGCCGGGTCTGCAACACCTTGCCGTTCCCCAGGAACATATGCACGCCGCACGGCAGACATGGATCAAAGCTGCGTACGGCGCGCATGATGTCAATGCCCTTGAAGTTTTCGGGCCCGTTCTCTTCGAAGAGTGGAGTGTTCTGCACCGCATCTTCGTAGGGACCGGGGGTGCCGTAGACATCGCGCGGATTGGCGTTCCAGCAGGTTGGCGGATACGGATGATAGTTGGCGATCTTACCGTCGCGTATCACAACGTGGTGCGACAGAACGCCGCGCACGGCTTCGTGGAATCCGCAGCCAATCGCCTCCTCGGGCACCTTGAAGGGCGCCCAGGTTTTGGAGCGTCCGGCCATGAGTTCTTCCATCGCCTTCTCGCAGAAATAGAGAGCCGCCGCCGCCGCGTAGGCCTGGAAGTAGGTCCGTGCGCGGTCGCGTTCGATGGCATTGCTCCACTTCGGAATCTTCCATTCAAAGGTGGTCTCAGGCAGCAATGCGCCTTTGGGCAGGTTGATCTGGACACTGTGTCCGGTGGCTTTGATGTAGCCGATATCCACTAGGCCGGAGAGCGCAGTGGACCAGAGACGAGCAATCGGGCCGCCGCCGGTGTCCAGCGCGAGATGGTCACCGCTCTGCTTGTCATACCAGCGGGGCGACATTACCCACGTGTAGTTGCCGTTGAAGTCGCGCTTCTGCGGCCGCGGCGTTGTGGTCTGGTTCCAGGGATGGCGCTTGTCGACCGGATTGCCCAGCGGATCGGCTTTGAACGAAGGTCTCTTCGTTCTGCCAGTCATCGTAGTACGAGCTGCCCAGCAGAATGCGCATGCCGAGGTTGATGTCCACGAGATCGTTTGTGACTAATTTTGCCATCGACGATCATGCCGGGCGTAACGAACATGGAGCGGCCCCAGTCCGGACATATGCTCGTAACGGTAATCGCAGACATTCGGATTGTTGAATGAGCCCCAGCAGCCCATCAGGATGCGGCGCTGTCCCACCTTTTCATAACCCGGCAAGCGCTTCATACCAGAAGTCGAACAGATCGTCGTGCAGCGGCACGCATTTCTTCATGAACTCTACATACTTCATCAGGCGCACCAGGTAGTCGGTGAACAACTGCACCGTAGCCACCGTGCCTACGCCGCCGGGATACAGCGTGGAGGGATGCACGTGGCGTCCTTCCATCAGGCAGAACATCTCGCGCGTGAGACGGCTGATGATCAAGGGTTTCGCGATAGAATTCGCCGGTGAACGGATTCAGCGCGGTCATGATATCGGCGATGGTGCGGTACCCATGCTTGTCGGCATTGGGCGCCTGCTTGTGCTGCGCCTTCTCCCATAAGCCGGGATTGGTCTCCTTCACCATCTGCTCGCAGAAGTCCACGCCGACCAGATTGTCCTGAAAGATGTTGTGGTCGAACATGTACTCGGCGGCTTCTCCGAGATTGACGATCCACTCGGCGAGCGCCGGCGGCTTCACCCCAAAGGCCATGTTCTGCGCATAGCAGGCGCAGGTGGCATGGTTGTCGCCGCAGATTCCGCAGATGCGGCTGGTGATGAAGTGCGCGTCGCGCGGATCTTTGCCCTTCATGAAGATGCTGTAGCCGCGGAAGATCGACGAAGTGCTGTAGCACTCGGCGACCTGCTTTGTTCTCAAAGTCGATCTTCGTGAAGATGCCCAGGCTGCCCACGATGCGGGTGATGGGGTCCCAGTTCATCTCGACCAGGTTCCGCTTTTTGCCGGGAGTTTCGAGTCAATGCATCGGTGATAGTTCCCATGCGTTCATCCTCTCCGCTCAAGCGGCTTTACGGCGCGGGAATGCTTCGTAGGCGCCAGGTTTGGGGTGATAGCCGGTAATAAGCTTGCGACCGCGACGCCGCCACTCGGGCTCTTCGTTCACGGTGTCATTGGTGATGGAGCGCAACGCCCGGATCATCTTGCCGTACAGGGTCAGCGCCGCGGTCGAGAAGCGCGCTCCGGAGGGCTCGTCCATGAATGGCATGAACATGTCAGGAAATCCTGGCATGGTGCACCCGATGCAGATTCCGCCTACGTTCGGGACATCCACCGATGCCGCGCATCCAGCCGCGTTTCGTGACATTGCAGTTGACCACCGGGCCCCAGCAGCCGACCTTCACCAGGCACTTCGGAGTTCCATACTCGATGCCGAAATCATCCTGCTCGTAGTAGGCGGCGCGGTCGCAGCCCTCATGTACAGTCTTGCCGAATAGCCAAGTGGGCCGGAGCTGCTCGTCGAGCGGAATCATGGGCGCCAGTCCGGCAGCCTGAAAGAGCAGGTACAGCACGGTCTCCATGAAGTTGTCCGGCTGCACCGGGCAGCCAGGAACGTTGACGATGGGCAGCCCTGCCTTGGAGCGCCAGTCCCAGCCCAGATAGTCGGCCACTCCCATCGCGCCTGTGGGGTTGCCGGCCATGGCATGGATACCGCCATAAGTCAGCACAGGTTCCTGCGCCCACTACGGCCAGGGCTTTGGGAGCGAGGCGATCAATCCACTCGGAGGTGGTGATCGGCTGGCCGGTCTTCGAGTCGGTGCCCATGCGCCGCCCAATATCCCTGAGCCTTAATGTCTTCGTTTGGAATCGAGCCTTCGACCACCAGTACGAAAGGTTCGAGTTCGCCGCGCTCGGCCTGATAGAAGTACTTCATGAAGTCGTCACCAACTTCGTAGGCGAGCACGGGATTGTGCAGATGCACTTTGGGAAGTCCTGGTATGGCACCCATCACCACGTCTTCAATGCTGGGCTGCTCGGCGGCGGTTACCGAAACGGAGTCACCGTCGCAACTCAGGCCAGCTGTGATCCACAAGATATGTACATCGCTCACCGCAGGCTTTGCGCCGAACGTAAGAACGTCTGCCGGCATGTTGCGCTCCTTTCAGCAAAAAAGCGTCGGCCGTCGCAAGGCGGTCAGCGCGGATGAGAGGCGATCAGCCTCGTCTCAGCCTCGACACATCGGCAGCAATAAAAGGCGGATCTTCTGAATACATGCAAAGCCTCTGAATGGTGACGCAAGAGCATCGAGAACGTGGCGTGGGATGACACGAAAGCGTGAATGAGATGCCCGTGCGAGAGCTGCGTGTCAGGCAGACAAAAACGCACCCGAGGCCATGAGTTCTGCGTTCGTGGGACCGGCGCTTTGTGTGTGCATCTCTGTGCTGGTGTCTGCTCCCTGCAGTTGACTATGCAACCTGGCTTTCTGTTTCAGCTATGCGTCTCAGCTACCTACACAACCCAGCGCATGCTAAAGCGCATCTTCGTCGTGGATTCGAGCGTTCAATCAAGCCGTTGACTTGAGCGGAGCAGCGCGAGGCGCACGAACGGAACGCAACCCGGCGACAGCGTCCGGAGTATCTGGTGCAAGCAGGTTGCACTCATGCCGTCCGAAGGTGATCAGGATTCATTGGGAGCGTGCCATATGTGCTTAGCCATCCCCGGCAAGGTGATTGAGGTTTCTGACGTAGACACCGCCGGACCCGCCGCTGCAAAGCAGGACACAGCCCTGGTGGACGTGATCGGTGTGCGGCGCAGAGTTGATTTGGGATTGCTGCAGGACGACCGTCCCGTGCCCGGCGACTGGGTTCTGATCCATGTTGGATTCGCGATGAGCAAAATCAGCGAGGAAGACGCCCTCGATCAGATGCGCATGCTCCGAATGCTCGGAGAGAACGAGGCGGCGATTCAAGAGGTGCGGGGATACAGCGTGGACGACCCGCCGCCAGGAGACTCCGAAGATGAGATACGTTGACGAGTTTCGCGAGCCGGAGCTGATCACCAAGGCGGCTGAGGAGATCCGCTTCTTGGCAGGAGCCAGTCGGCATTACCGGATGATGGAAGTTTGCGGTGGGCACACCCACGCGATCTATCGCTTCGGACTGAAGGATGTACTTCCCGAGAACATTGAGCTCATCCACGGCCCGGGCTGCCCAGTCTGCGTGCTTCCGATGGGGCGGATCGACGATGGTCTGTCAATCGCGCATGAGCCCGATGTGATATTTGCTGCCTTCGGCGACATGATGCGCGTTCCCGGAACCAACGGAAGTCCACTTGAGCACAAAGCTCGCGGCATGGACGTGCGGATTGTGTACTCGCCCTCCGACGCTCTCAAGCTGGCCCGCTCGAATCCTTCCAAGCACGTGATGTTCTTCGCCATTGGCTTTGAGACCACGGCTCCGTCCACCGCGTTGACGTTGATTCGCGCCAAAGCCGAGGGCATCCGCAACTTCTCTGTGTTCTGCAACCACGTGACCATCATTCCCGCCATTCGCGCGATTCTTGATTCGCCGGATATGCGCCTGGATGCGTTCATCGGACCAGGACACGTTTCCACCGTGATCGGATGCCGGCCCTATGAATGGATTGCGGCGAACGAGCGCAAGCCCATCGTGGTGTCAGGGTTTGAGCCTCTGGATATGCTCCAGTCCATCGTCATGCTGCTGCGGCAGCTCAAGGCCGGTGAAGCCAAGGTCGAGAATCAATACAAACGCGTGGTTCCGTGGGAGGGCAATCGTGCGGCGCTCCGGGCGATGGCCGAGGTCTTCGAGCTTCGTCCATACTTCGAGTGGCGCGGCCTTGGATTTATCTCGCAATCCGCGCTGCGCATTCGCGACAGCTATGCGGAGTTCGACTCCGAGCAGCGCTTCAGCGTCCCCGGCGTGCGCGTCACCGATCCCAAGGCTGCGCAGTGTGGGGAGGTGCTGAAGGGAGTGCTCAAGCCACATCAATGCAAGCTTTTCGGACGTGAGTGCACTCCCGAACATCCCATCGGTGCACTTATGGTTTCATCGGAAGGGTCATGCGCAGCGTACTACAACTACGAACACCGCAAATCACAAACGGTGAACATTCTGAGCTCGATCGCATGAGCATGAATCGCGTGACCGTGGATCGTGTGAACCAGGATGCGGCCGTCGAGGCGCCGGTCCGCTTCCGCGAGCCGCAAATCGAGATGGCGCACGGCGCAGGCGGCAAGGCCAGCCGCAGGCTCATCGAGGGACTGTTCGCTCCGCTGCTCTTCGGAGCTTCAGCGGAATTTCTGGGCGATGCCGCGCATCTGGATTTCGATGGACTCGGGCTTGCGATTACCGCCGACAGCTTTGTGGTGAAGCCGCTGAGTTTTCCCGGAGGCTCGATCGGCGAGTTGGCCGTGAACGGCACGGTAAATGACTTGGCTGTCTCCGGCGCCAGGGCTGAGGCCCTCGTCTGCACCTACATTCTGGAAGCGGGCTTGCCCACCGAAGTGCTCACCGCCGAGGTTCGCGCCATGGCAAATGCAGCTCGCAAGGCCGGCGTCCGTATCGTTGGCGGCGATACGAAGGTGGTCGAGCACGGCAAGGCCGACGGCATGTACATCACGACGACGGGAGTGGGTCGTCCACTTCACGGCATCAAGGTCGATCCCGGCGCAGTACGTCCCGGCGACAAGGTTTTACTGTCCGGCCCGATTGGTGATCACGGCATCACCATTCTGCTGGCTCGCGGCGAACTCGATTTTGAAGCCGAGTTGTGCTCGGACACCCGTTCTGTGCTTGGACTGGTCGAGGCGCTGGCGCAGAACGTGGGCCCGGCGATTCGCTGGATGCGCGATCCCACGCGAGGCGGCGCCGCGACTTCACTTAACGAACTGGCTCGCGATTGCGGCTTGGGTATCGTGCTCTTTGAAGAAGAAATACCGGTTCGCGATGTTGTTCGCGGCGCCTGCGAGTTGCTGGGCTTGGACCCATTGCACATCGCCAACGAAGGCCAGTTCCTGGCAGTTGTAGCCCCAGAGTGTGCCGCAGCCGCACTCAACGCGCTGCATCTGACGCCGGGTGGAGAGGATGCACGAATCATCGGAGAGGTGCGCGAGCAACCCGCCGGCGCGGTGCTGGAGACCACCCGCTATGGCGGTAGCCGGATCGTAGACATGCTCGTCGGAGATCCTTTGCCGCGCATTTGTTAGAGGCGCATTTGTTAGACAAACGAAGTTAAGCAAACGACTATGCAAACCACATCTCAATTGGCAACCTACATTCACGAGCGCCTGCTGGAACGCAATCAGATCATGGAACAGTTTTTCAGCCGTGAAGCGCCGCGCCTCGCCGAAGCCTGCCGCGCGATGTCGGAGCGCTTCCTCCAGGGCGGCCGTCTGCTTGCCTTCGGCCGCGGCCCGTACGCAACCGACGCCCAGCACGTCTCGGTGGAATTCGTCCATCCTGTGATTGTCGGCAAGCGCGCGCTCCCCGCGCTCGATCTGTCCATTTCATTTCGACCTTGGCTGGAGGCGATTCTTCGTCCCGAGGATATTGTCATGGGCTTCGGTCCTCCCGAGGGCGATCCTGAAGTCTGGATGGCACTGCAGAATGCCGAGTTCCGCAAAGCGATGACGTTTGCTCTGCCCGGCCCGGAAGGTTCGTACGCGGTCGAAGCCGCTACCAATGATCCCTTCATCCATCAGGAGATGATTGAGATCCTCTACCACACGCTCTGGGAAACGGTACACGTCTTCTTCGAGCACCGCGAACTCGGGCGTGATGTCGGCCAGGCTGGCTTCCTCTATCCGTTTCTGGGATCGGAAAAGCAAGCGACTGGCGAGTTGCTCACGGAAGTCGCAAGCTCCATTCGGATGAAGGCCGGTGACGATGCGAAGCTTCGCGAGCAGGTAGCACGCGAGGAAGCCGGTCAGATCGGCAACACCGCGCTGGCCATCCGCGAGCGTCTGCAACGCGGCGGACAGCTCATTCTGTTCGGCAACGGCGGCTCTGCCACAGATGCCAACGATTGGGCCATCGACTGCGTGCTGCCGCCACATGGCTATAAGACGATTCCCGCAATCTCGCTCGCGCTGGAGCCCGCGAACATCACTGCCGTGGCCAATGATGTGGGAACCGAGCTGATCTTTATGCGCCAGCTCATCGCGCAGGCTCGGCCGGAAGATGTTGCGATCGGAATCTCCACCAGCGGCGGCTCGCGCAACATCGTGATGGCCCTTGAAGAAGCTCGCAAGCGCGGCCTGCTCACCGTCGCGCTGCTGGGTTATGACGGTGGCGAAGTCCTACGCCGGGGGCTGGCCGACTTTCCTGTGGTGGTCCACTGCGATTACATCCCGCGCATTCAGGAGGTGCAGGCTTCCATTTACCACATTATCCGCGAAAGCCTGGAGGTGTTCGATCATGGCTACGCTTGAGCTGTTCGGCACGGCACGCTGCCAGCACACGCAGGAGATGCGTGAGTGGCTTGAGTTCCGCCGTTGCGAGTTCGTCGAGTATGACGTGGAAAAAGATTCCAATGCGCGAAGGCGAATGCACGAACTTGCCGGCGGCCAGCGCAATGTACCTTTGCTGGTCGAGGACGGCCGAGTCATCCAAGTGGGATGGCAAGGTCTCAGCTGCATTGTGGATTCGGAGTAGGAAATGGCACGCACCTGCTCGATTCGAGCCTGCTCCATTCGAGTAAGAGGCGTGGTACAGGGAGTTGGCTTTCGTCCTTTTGTCTATCGCCTTGCGTGCGCCAACCTGCTCGGCGGATGGGTGCTGAACGGCGAGGAAGGCGTTGAAATTTACCTTGAGGGAACCGAACAGGGACTCAAGGCATTTGTCGAGGACTTGAGAGCGCAGCCTCCGCCCGCCGCCAGCATAGAGGAAGTGGAAGTGCAGCCCGCCGCACCGCTGGGATTGAATGAGTTCACGATTCGAGCGAGCCAGCATCGCGAGCGGCCCACCGTGCGCATCTCGCCCGACTTGGCGATCTGCGCCGAATGCCTGACCGAACTCTTCGATCCCGCAAACCCGCGCTACCACTATCCCTACATCAACTGCACCAACTGCGGCCCGCGCTACACGGTGGTGCTTGGGCTTCCTTATGATCGGCCTAGAACCACAATGAACGATTGGCCTCTGGACCGCTACTGCAGCTCGGAATACGAAGACCCGGCCAACCGCCGTTTCCATGCGCAACCGGTGGCCTGCCCTGCCTGTGGACCCAGCTATTACCTGTTTCCATCCGATGACGCGCGCGGATGTGCAGAGAGCATTCACCGCGCTGTCGAACTTCTCAACTCCGGCCAGATCCTCGCCGTGAAGGGCCTGGGCGGATATCATCTCGCATGCGATGCGCGCAATGAGGCTTCCGTGGCGGCGTTGCGTGAGCGAAAGTTCCGCAAGGAAAAACCCTTCGCTCTGATGGCGAAAGATCTCCCGAGCGCCCGTGCTCTGGTCGAGCTTTCACCGGAGGCCGAGGCGCTTCTAACTTCTGTCGCTCGCCCCATCGTGCTCGCACCCGCAAAGGTAACGCTCGCCGGTGTCTCCCCTGAAAACGACGAACTCGGCGTGATGCTTCCGTACACGCCGTTGCACCACCTGCTCTTTGCCGAAGGAGCGCCACCGGTCCTGGTAATGACCAGCGCAAACCGCTCCAGCGAGCCAATTGCTTACGAAGACAAGGATGCGCTGCAGCAACTTTCTGCAATCGCCGATGCGTTTTTGATCGGTCAGCGTCCCATCGCGCGCCGCGTCGATGACTCGGTGGCGCGCGCCGGAGTTTTTGGACCCGTCGTTCTCCGCCGGGCCCGTGGATACGCGCCGGGCGCGGTTGCGCAGTTGCCCACCTGGCGTCCGATCCTCGCCCTCGGCGCCGATCTCAAAAATTCAATCACCCTGGTTGTGCATGGTCAGGCCTTCGTCAGTCAGCATATTGGCGACCTGGAGCAGTACGACGCTTTCCGCGCTTTCCAGCAGACCATTCACGATCTGGTCTCAATGTATGAGGCGGATTGGGGAGATATTCTCCTGGTGCACGATTCCCACCCGCAATACGCTTCCCGCGCATACGCCGAACAGCTTCCAGCTTGCGAAGCCATCGCTGTGCAGCATCATCGCGCACACGTGGCCTCAGTGTTGGCCGAACGCGGCGCGTGGGAGACGCGCGTTCTGGGCGTCAGTTGCGATGGCACAGGTTACGGCGACGACGGCGCGATCTGGGGTGGCGAGTTTTTTGTTGGCAGCGTTGCGGAGGGATTTGAGCGTGTGGCTCACCTCCGTCAATCCGTTCTTGCTGGCGGGGATGCTGCCGCTCAGTACCCGGTGCAGGCTGCCGCCGGCTTTCTGACTCAACTCCACAACTTGCCGGATATGTCCGCCCCGCCCTTCAACTTCCCTGAGCGATACCGAAGCGCGCTTCAACTGATTCGCCGCAACGTCCAAACATTCGCGACGACCTCCATGGGCCGGCTCTTCGATTCTGCCGCGGCTCTTCTCGGCTTTACTCGCGAGATCACCTTCGAAGGACAAGCCGCAATGTGGCTTGAGCACCTTGCGCGCAGCGCGCAGCGCCTCGAGCCGTATCCGTTCCCCTTCACTGGGGAGGAGTTGGATTTCCGTCCCCTACTTCGTTCGATTGTTCAAGATCGCGTTGCCGGACGTGCTTCTGCGGAGATAGCCCGTGCCTTTCAGCTTGGCATCGCTCAGGGCTTGCGAGATTCGATCCTTGTTTTGTGCCATCGCCACGCTCTCGATACGGTCGCTCTCTCCGGCGGTGTCTTCCAGAACGAGTTGCTTTTGGAAGACTTGAAGTCTCTGTTTACCGATGGCTCTGTCAAACTCTGGACCAATCACGCCGTCCCTCCCAATGACGGCGGGATCAGCCTGGGACAGGCGGCGCTGGCTGCGTGTATGCGGGCAAGACAGGGATGACCATTTACAAAACTGCATTCTACTTCGGTTAATATCGACAGCCCGCGTATGGTGATCCATGACATGGCGTGCCTCGAGGTACTGTGCGAAAATGCGAATGCTCTCGAAGGCTGCCGAAAGGCCTACGCCACAAAACGGGACTTTACTAAGCGTGTAGCCTTCCCGGTTGTTACGATTCATATCCCAGGCAGTTCGCCGGAGGGGGTTGGATGGTTGTCTCTTATTTCCGCTATTCTCTTCTTGCCGTCGCCACATTTCCCTTTATTTATTACCTTATCGCCGTCTACTGCTCGTGCCGATTCTTTTGGCAAGTTCCTGCGGGAAAGATCCCATTGGCGGCCGGCGAGAGCTTTCTACCTCCAGTCAGCATTCTGAAACCGATCCGCGGCCTGGATCCCGACGTGTATGAGAATTTCGCCAGCTTTTGTCGGCAGAATTACCCGAATTACGAGATCGTCTTCTGTGTGGACGGCCGCACCGATCCCGTACTTCCCATACTGGACAAGCTGCGCCGTGATTTTCCAGACTGCCCGATCCGCGTGCTCTACGGATCGGGGCGCAACGCCGCCAACGACAAAGTAGCCAAACTCGCCCGCCTGGTCGCTGAAGCGCAGCACGAGGTCGTGGTAATCAATGACAGCGATGTCCGCGTCGATCAGGATTATCTGCGCACGGTCGTCGCACCCCTGGCAACTGAGACGGTCGGCGCCGTAACCTGCTTCTACGTACCAATACTGGAGACGGGGATTGTGGACCACATCCAGTCAATCGGCATGGCCTCGGATTTTTATGCCGGCATTCTGGTAGCCAAATATCTGGATGGCGTGAAATTCGCGCTCGGGCCCACCATTGCCACAACCCGCACTCACCTCTCGGGCTTCGGAGGCTACGAGGCCATCGAGGAACGTCCGGCTGACGACATGCTGGTGGGCCGCCTGATCGCCGAGCAGGGATATGAGGTTGTGCTGTTGCCTTATGCGGTCACAACCGTAGCAGACTATCGCTCTCTCAGCGATCTCTTCCACAAGCGCCTGCGCTGGATGGTGGTGATGCGTCACATGCGGCCATGGGGACATCTGGGATTGATCTTCACCCTGGGACTTCCCTGGTCGATTGCCGCCGTTGCCTTGCATCCGTCGGCAACCGTGGCTGGTGCTTATTTCGGCGCGTACCTTTTTTTGCGCGTCCTCATGACGTGGCTGATCGGTATACGCGGGCTGAAACAGCCGTCGCTGTGGATGAAGCTGCCACTGATCCCCGTCTGGGACGCGATGGCGTGCGGAATTTGGCTGTTCAGCTTCACCCGCAACACCATTCGCTGGCGCAACGCCGATTACAGCATCCGCAATGGCGAACTCGTTCCGGTCGGCGGCAATGTTCAACTGGAGGATGTGCCGCAAACGAAATAGTCCGTTCTTTGTCGAGTTGAGTTCCTGCCAATAGCCGTTTGCGGTTTCAACCAAGGAACCGCAAACAACTAGGGACTAAGAACTGGTCACGACTTGTCACAGACGTCCGGCGCCGTGCCGACCGCCGCTACCTGCCATCGATTGCCTGCGGGTGTTTGCGACTCCGCTGGGGAAACCTGCCGGTTGCTTGCCTGCCGCCAGTTCACCCTCGGCCGCATCAGCGAGGCGTCCACTTTTTGGCGATATTGGATGGCGATGTTCATCAAGGAATCCAGCAGCGAGTCGGATAGCAGGTGAGGTTTCAACCCCAGTTCGAGCAACTTGGTATGCCTCGCATTGTAGTAGTGCTCTTCGGCTTCCACTCGTGGATCGGGCAGGTGTTCGACGGAGACATTCAGTCCCAGCTTTGCGCCCGCGGTCTGCACCATCTGCGCCAGCTCCAGCACGGAGAATTGTTCGGTGAACTGGTTGAAGACGCGGCACTCCCCGGCTGAGGCCGGATTCATGCAGGCGAGTTCAACGCAGCGGACGGTATCACGCAGATCGAGAAAGCCGCGGGTCTGCCCGCCTTTGCCGTAAACCGTGAGCGGATGTCCGATCGCCGCCTGCACGCAGAAACGGTTCAACACCGTGCCGAAGACCTCATCGTAGTCGAAGCGGTTTATGAGCGCCTCATCGAGTTCCACCTCATCGGTGGTGGTGCCGTAGACAACGCCCTGGTTCAGATCGGTCGCGCGCAGCCCCCAGATCTTGCAGGCGAACATGATGTTGTGGCTGTCGTGTACCTTCGAGAGGTGATAGAACGAGCCCGGTTGCTTGGGAAAGGGCAGCACGTCCGTTCGCCCGTTGTGCACGACCGTGAGATAGCCCTCCTCGATATCAATGTTCGGCGTTCCGTATTCGCCCATCGTTCCCAGTTTGATCAGGTGGCAATCCGGCTGAAATTCGCGCATGGCGAACAGAACGTTGATGGTCCCGGCTACATTGTTGATCTGGGTGAAAACCGCGTGCTTCTGGTCGATCATGGAGTAAGGAGCCGACCGCTGCTCGGCAAAATGTACAACTGCCTCGGGTTCGAACTGCCGGAAAACTGTGGCCAGAAAATCGTAGTCGTTGACGTCGCCAACAAACGATTCGATGCGGCGGCCAGTAAGGCCGTCCCATACGCGCAGCCTTTCTGCAAGGGGCCGGATCGGTGTCAGCGTTTGAGCTCCTAGCTCATGGTCCCATTGACGGCGCAAAAAATTATCGACAATTGCAATTGAGTGCCCCTTTGCGGAAAGGTAGAGCGCAGTGGCCCACCCGCAATAACCGTCGCCTCCAAGTATCGCGATCTTCATCGTTCCTCCGAAATTTTCCTGCCAAGTAAACCGCCTGCGATCGTAGTGCTTACTGCTGTCGGTGACACACTCATGCCGTTTTGCTGTGCGCCGGTTGCCCCCAGCGGATGGTTGGTAAACAGCATCTTCCCTCCGCTGCGTCGTACCATTACGACTCCCGCATCTCCTGCCAGCCTTTCGAATCGTGGCAGTTGCGATTCGTATGCAACGACGTAGTATCTTTCACCCTGGTGCCACAGCTGGCTGAACTGCGAGTCGTCCAGAAATACCGGCGGCGCTCCGGGAGCATAGGCGCCGTATTCGAGATTCTGGTAACGCCCGTTCAGCAACAGCGCCCGCCGGTTCGTGTAGAAGATCACGGACGAAAACTTATAGTAGTGGCGATCAACGATGAGTGTGCCCGCCGGTGAGCTTTCCAACGCCTGCGCCAGTGGCCGCGATGCCAGAAAGGGGTCGAAGACGACCATGGCAAGGTGTGCAGCCTGAAAAAACAAGACCATCATGATCGCCGTGGAAATAACGGCGCGCAGTCCAAGCCCTTCATTACTCCCGTTATTCGCGCGCGCTTTGGCGCCCAGCGTGATCCCAACGACGCCGATCAGAAACGCGACCGCAGCCAGCGCCAGAGGCAATCGCAAATAGGCGAATGAATATAGCGTAAGGTCCTGCATGTGCCCGAGTGAGAGCTTGTAGGTCGCCTGATGCGTGAGTGCGCCGGCAATGTCGCCGGGCGCCGGCATTCCCCTCACCGCGAACAGTATGGCAAGCAATACCAGCGCAGCGAGCCCCGAGAGCACCCCTAGTGCGCGCGTTCCCCATCGCACCCACGCGCCACCGGCCGCCATGGCCGAGCCCAGCAGCAACGCCAGCGCCGGATAACAAGGCATCGAGTAGTATTCCTGCGTGGTGGAGAAGGTGAAGAAAACCAGCACGAAGCCCACCCAGCACAGGGCCAGCAAGCGGGTGCGTCCGGCCCGATCCACTGGGCGGAACGAAAGCCGGATCACGGCCGGCAGATAGACACTCCACGGGAAGAGCCACAACAGGTGAAATAGCCAGAAATACAGGCGCGGCACCGTGTCGTAATCGCGCGGATAGCGCAAGTTCAAAAAGCGCAGCAACTGCTCGTTGATAAAGAAGAACCAAAAAAAGCCATGATACTGCCCGGGGCCGCTGTGCAGGTCAAAAGCAAAATAGGGAGGGTTGCGCAGCGTTGCCAGCACATGCCACGGTGCCGCAATCAACAGAATCACCAGCAGGCTGCTCAGCGGGCGTAGGCGCTTCCACACCTCCACTGAAAAAAGCTGGCGGGTGATGGCAAGGTAAAGCAGAGCCGCGCCGATCGGAAAAACTACCGCGATCAGGCTCTTGAGCAGCAAGCCCGTGCCAAGGTTCGCCGCCAGTATCAAGGCCCAGAGGTGCGGATGCTGTTCCTGCTGATCGAGAACGCGCAGAAAGGCCCACATCGCCAGCGCCGTTGTCAGTGTCAGCATGACGTCTGGTATGAGGATGCGGGTGAACAGGAACAGCCCGACGCAAGTCGCCATCGACAACCCGGCGTAAAGTCCGGCGCGCTTGCCAAAGGCCCAGTTCCCGAAGGCAGCGGTCAGCAGGCACAACGCGATGGCCGAGAGCGCAACCGGCAGTCGCGCCGCCCAGTCGAAGGGGCCCAGAACACGAAAGGCCCCGGCCATTGCCCAATAGATCAGCGGCGCCTTCTCCAGGTAGGCGACACCGTCCAACCGCGCCGTGACCCAATCCCCGGAGCTCAGCATGTTGCGCGCGATCTGAGCTTGCACTGCGTCCACGTCATCCATCAACGACGGCGGAGACACTACGCCTGCCAGGTAAACCGCCGCCGCAAATATCAGGACAATCAGGTAAACGTGCCGGCTTGAGTCCGAACCCCATGCTCGACTGTCATCGGCGTGGGCGCTTCGATTCGCCACCTTTTCATCCACAGAAACAGGATCAATAAGCCCCATAAGTGGTATCCATAATTCGCTTTTCTCCCCAGATGACAACGCAAGTACCTGTCGATAACATCTGCCCGAAACAGCCCAGGGTAGGCCAACAGACCGGCTTCCAAGGTATCGACCAGCAACGAGCGCAGCGGTCCCCGCAGCCACTCGTGCGCTGGAATATCGAAGCCAATTTTCTTGCGGCTCAAAACAGCGGCCGGCAATTTGTCTTTCATCAATTCCTTCAGGATGAACTTCTGGCGTGACCCATGAACTTTCCAGCGATCCGGCAGCGAGGCGGCAAACTCGACGATGCGATGGTCCAGGAAGGGCGGCCGCACCTCCAGTGCGTGCGCCATGCTCATTCTGTCTACCTTGCCCAGAATGTCGTCGGGAAGATAGTACTTCTGGTCAAACCAGAGATAGGGTGCAACGTCGGGAGCATTCGCGCTCGCCTCGCGCAGCTCGCCCATCATGCAATCCAGTGCTGCGGGTCTGTCGGCGAGCACGAGCTCGCGTTTCTGCGCCTCGGAAAAAGTACCATTCCAATACACGTGCGCCTGATCGGCAGGCAGGAGGCAGCCCTCCAGAAAGCGCGTAAGCTTATAGTCGAAGCCTATCTTCTCGTCGGAGACAGGCCAATGGCGGGCTAACGAAAGCGCGCCGCGTACCAGTGGCGCAGGCAATCGCCGCCAGGGTGCGGATAACTGGTTGGCCCGGTATGTCAGGTATCCGCCGAACAACTCGTCGGCACCTTCGCCGCTGAGAGCAACCGTAGTCTGTGCCTTTGAAAGCCGCGAAAGATACCAGACCGGCAGAGCGCCAGCATCCGCGTTGGGCTCGTCGGAGTAGTATGCTAACTCGCTGATCGCGCCTTCCAAGTCAGCTTCGGGACCTAAGTCGAATTCAGTGTGTTCGGTATCGTACTTGGCCGCGACTTGGCGAATGAAATTCGTTTCGTCGAAGCTGCGGCCCAGAAATGATATAGAGAACGTCTTGAGACGTGAGCCCCGCTCGGTGGCAGCATAGTGGACGATGGTTGAGGAATCGATGCCTCCACTCAACCACACTCCCAACGGCACATCGGAGAGCAGATGCTCGCGAATCGACTGCCGCAACAGCGAATCGAGCTCCTCCTTGGCGCTCTCCAGTGTGTGGATACTCTCGTGCGCCACGGCTGGAAGTTGCCAGTACGGCTCGCTCCGAATTGCACCGTTTTGCCACTCCAGCCAATGTCCAGGCTGCAGTTTGGTGATTCCCTCGATCAGGGTCCACGGGCAGGGCACATAGTTCAGCGAGAGGTAGCAATCAAGGCCCGCCATGCTCAGGCGGCGCTCAATCTGGGGGTGGACTAAGATCGACTTTAGCTCGGAGCCGAAAAAAAGATCCTGCGCGCGTTGAGCGACGTAAAGCGGCTTGATGCCGATTCGGTCGCGGGCCAGCAGCAGACGTTTGGCCGACTCCGTCCAGAGCGCCACGGCATACATGCCGCGCAGACGGGCAAAGCACTCGAACGTCCCACTCCAGAAAGGCATGCAACACGGTTTCCGTGTCGCAGTTGGAGCGGAAGTGGTGGCCGAGTTGTTGCAACTCGCGCCTCAATTCCAAGTGGTTGTAGATTTCGCCATTGAAAACAATGACGTTGTCGCGATCTTCGGAGAGGATCGGCTGATCGCCCGAGGCGAGATCTAGAATTTTAAGCCTGGTGGCGCCCAGCGAAACGCACGCTGATTCAAAGACGCCTTGTTGATCTGGACCGCGGTGAATGAGGGCCGAAGTAGCAGCACGAATGCGCTCCGGGTTCGCAGCACCGTTCTTATGTGTAAATCCAGCGATGCCACACAATTTCCTTCACTCCCGGCAAGGCAAACTGCTGTGAGCGCCTATTCTACCACTTACTCCAGCGTAGGGGCGCCAGGCGAGAGCACGACACGGGCATTTTCCAGAGATGCTGAACCGCGCAGCTCGGGCCGCTGATTTGCTTCATCCCCTTGCCGTGTACTTTCTATCGTCGGAAGTCTGGCCGCGAACGTCACGGCTGCAGCGGCGTATCCGCGGCACGGAGGCGGTCAGCGTCATTCCGGGCTTGATCTCCGCCTCGTCGCCGCGAATCGCCAAGCTGGCGAGTCCGACGACTGGAACAAGCAAGAAACCCTTAGTTTTGCGATAGTGATTTGCGCCCTCCAGGGTTTCGCCGCCCTTCAGAGCAATTTGTTCTCCGCGTACGGTGAGCGATTGAACCTCGAAGGAAACATCGCCCGGTCTCCCGGCGTGGCCCGCCGGATCTGCCTGAGTGATGGTGGCGTCGACCGGGGTTCTCTTCGGCAGCACGACGACATCGTCCACCATAACGTCCTGATCGAGCAGCAGTTTGAGATTGTCGCCAACCTGCGCGGTCTTCGAGTTGACAGTCGAGCCGGTCACCAGATGCAGACGGGTTCCGGCATGGAGCACTCCGTCAGCGGAGAGAGCCAGCGGCTGGGTTGGCGTTTGAGCGCCTCTCACAATGTATTTGGCACTGGCGATCGGACTGCGGATCATATTGGGTGCCAAGGCAATGGCCTGCAATTGAGTGGTGGTGTGGATGGCGATCGGGCCTTTATAGTGCCGCGAGGCGGTGGTCGGCGTCCAGCCGTTGGTGGTGTAGTAGATAACTGCATAGTGTGTGCGGCACTTGATGCGCACCGTGGTTCCAGTCGCTATCGCGCCCGCATTGACGGAAAAAGTTGGCGGTGCGGTGACGGCGACGGACGGTCCGGAGTTTTGCATCGCATTCTGCATGTCTTGCATGGCCTGTTGACTGGCCTGCTGCGTGTCTTGCATGGCTTGTTGATTGGCTTGCTACGCGGCCTGCATGGCCTGCTGCGTGGCTTGCTCTGCTTGTTGCGCAGCGAAGGCCCCGGCGTCCTGGCCGTACGCGGAAGCACAACCAAGAACTAACACGATGAGAATGACTTTCATCTACATCCTCCAACGTTGGATAAGGTACTCTGGCTAGAACCTAAGAGCTCGGAAAGAGTTGCGAAGTCTTTGGGTTAAGTTATGTTGCGGTGACGATCCCGGCCGCTGCTCTTAATAACCATGCATTTTGGAAAAGAGTGGATCAGATTGGCGGCGGGGGGCACAGCCGAGATCCTACTCCGCTAAGGACGCGGCAAAAGTTAGTTAGCGCAAACAGGCCCAGCATCTCACTATCCCAGAACGTGGATGCTGTGTCGCTCCCTGAATCGGCGCGAATGGCACTCCGTAGCGCCTTGCCTGCATTGCGGCACTTTGTCGAGAACCAGTAGAATCAGCGTTCCGGTGCTGGCGAGAAAATTCCTTTCGTAAGGATTTTATTTATGTCGCAGGCTTTATACCTCGCGCAAGCATGGTTGGGCAGCCAGATATCCCCCAGGTTCCTGCCATCAACCATTCGGCCGCTGGCCGCTCATGTGAAGCTAACCGAGAATTGCCAGGCCAGATGCATCAGCTGTGACTATTGGAAGACGCGGTGGGAAGATGGACTCAACACGCATCGCGCCATTGAGCTCGTCAACCAGATCGCTGCCGCCGGCATTGGCTCGTTGCGCTTCACCGGGGGCGAACCGCTGCTCAGGAAAGACTTCTTTCAGGTTTTGCAGCAGGCCAATTCCTCCTCGTTTAAGCGCATCGTCCTTCAGACGAACGGGCTGCTCCTCAAGAAGCTTCACAAAGAGATAAACGCCTCGCCGATTACGAATATCTCCGTCTCCGTTGACGGACTCAAAGACACCAACGATCACATCCGGGGAATCCGTGGTTATTTTGATTTGGCCATGGAAGGCGTCAAGTTGCTTCGAAATAAGGAGGTTTCGTTCTCCATCACCCTGAATAAACTTTCCGCCGCCGAGCTGGGAACGCTTGCGGATGTGGCCCACAGTGTAGGTGCGAGCATTGACCTGAACATTCTGAGCCGCTCTCTTTACTTTTTGAAGGATGCCGATATCTCCTCCCTGTGGCCGGAGCAAAAAGATGTGGTTGAAATCGCCCGGTTCCTGCGAGACAAAGCAAAACGCCCCGCCTACGAGGTGGATTACATCACGCAGTATTACAACAACGAGAGCGTCGCGGAACCCGCTTGTGTTCTCGGATACCTTCAGGTGTTTGTGTTATCGAATGGCGACGTCTTGACCGGTTGTTACCCGCTCAAACCGGTCGGAAATGTTCTTCGTGACAGCCTCGCCAGCATCCTGGCGTCGGAGGCTTACGCTCGCCAGGCTGCGGCGATGGTTCGCCGCGAGTGTCCGGGCTGTACCTGCGGCATCGAAAGCTCCCTGGCCATGAAGCACTCGGCTTCCAGTGCTTTCTTCGAGCTCAGCCGTTTGATCGGGCGGCACAGGTAGTAAATATTGCGGTATTCAGAAGACCTACATCCTTATAAATAACCGAACCAGCGGCTTAAATCACTTTCTCTTACCGAAAGACAATAGGTCGAGGATAGATCTCTGACGGGAGACCACGGCGAACGAGGCCAGAATCACCAGCTCCGGTTCTATAGGCAACCGATACGGAATCTCCGAATGTGTGAGGTAGTAAACCAAAGGAAACGCAAGCAAGACGAGAGCGAACGGCATCACCGCCTCCCGGGATCTACTGAATGCTTTGCGTAAACCCGCCATAGCCAGAGCTGTGAACGCCGTGCAGAAACCAATGTTCGCCAAATCGAACGGCTCTCCACGCAGGTATTCCGGGCTTAGGCTCCAGAAACCAGTCCACATGTATACGATGCGTCGAAGCGTGCGCCACAGGTAAATTCCCGGATGGCTCCCAATAAAGGCTAACGCCTGTTGATGCTTCGCAACCATGTAACCCTGTTCTCCCAGTTGGCGGAATTCCGACATCTCCGCATTACTACCCGCAGGGTGAACAGCTTCGTTCCACCAGTGCAGAGCGTTCCCTACGTTGCCAACGCAAACCTCCATCCAAAAATTATCCTTCAGGAATACAGGTTGATGGAATACCAAATAATTGCGAACCAGCCAGGGTGCAATGGTGACGAATAAGGCAAAGGCAGCGGTCGCTACCGGTATCTTCCAGCTTTTTTTCTGTCGTGACAGCCGATAGCAAAGCCATCCACCTAGAAACGGCAGAACGCCTAATACCACCGGAGTGGTGAGCGCCGCGAAACCCCAGAGAAATCCAAAGCCTGCCCACATCCAAATGCGAGTCGAGCTTTCCAGATACGAAGCGGTCAAGAGCAGCAGCGTAAGAAGCAAAGCGACCAGGGTGTGATACCACATAGAGCTGGCAGAGAAGTAGACCGCGTAAGGGAAAAACGCCCAGGCCCAAACCGCCCCGGCAGCAGTTTGAAGCCCGAAGCTCCTTCTGGCGAGAAAATAAATTGGAATGCAGGTGAGCGCCGAAAATAGGCTATTGAGGGCAAGGACCGTCAGCGCCGCGGCCTTCGTGTAGGCGCCAAACAACGCGAAAATAGATGCCACAAGATAGGGAAAAACGGGAGTGATCATGGCCGTGGGCCCAGTATCGATCCAATAGGGATTGCTGAATCCGTGACCTGTCGCGATTGAATTCGCGATCTTTCCCATCTCGAAGCCGAACTCCCAGTGATTGCGCCCAGGCTCCAAAAACCCTTGATAGACGAATGCAACAACTACCAGGCGCACAGCCAAGGCCGTCAAAACAGCCCAAAGCAGGCGAGCACGACCGCAGGAATCGGCTTCAGCTTCCCGTAGCTGTGTCCAAGTTGCCTCCACTGGAGCGTCTCGAAGCTGAATCATAGGAGCCCCTTGTTCAAACGCTCGGTCCTAATGGAGATGAACGCATTGATTGATATAATCGCGGGTTTGTAAATGGAGCGCGACTTGCCTCGTGGCTGGATGAACATCCAAGGCATCCTCCGATGATTTCAAAAACTCTACTGTACTTGGGTGTCGCGCTGCAATGATGATATGAACTGAATATGGTGTTTGGCCCGTCCCGGTTGACGATCCTACGCGGGCGCAGGGCCAGAGCGGAAACACTGGGGAACGTCCGAGTCGCAGACTTGTGACATCTGAATGTTTCGGGTTAAGTGTCATTGAAATGATCAATCGCGAAACTTGGGGAGTCGCCATCGACGCGCTGCGCGTCAACAAGGTGAAGGCCGCGTTGACGATGCTTGGCGTCATGATCGGCAGCGCCTGCGTCGTGCTGGTTGTCACCGTCGCACTGATCGGAAAAAACTACATTATCGGACAGATTGAAGGCGTGGGATCGAACCTGATTTACGCCTATCCCCCCAGCCAGATTAAATCCTCCCTTGCCGACGAGATCACGATTCCTGACCTCGAGGCTGTGCGCGAACTTCCTCACGTCGTTGAGGCGGCCGGAACCCACGATATTCCAGACGAGAGTGTGGTCGTAAACGGCAAGGAATTACCCGTTGGCTTCATAGGAGTCACCTCAGGTTTCCAAAGGATCCGCAACCTTCTCATCCTCAAGGGCCGCGTTTTTGATCAGGTGGATATGAACACCCCTGCCAAGGCTTGTCTGATTACGCAAAACCTCGCCAATCATTTTTCCGAGGATATGATCGGAAAAACCATCAGCGTCGGGGAGCTACAATTCACCGTAATAGGCATCGTCCGCGAGCGGGTAGCCACCTTCGGGGAGTCAGAAATCAAATCCGATTCGGTGCTGATTCCGTTTCCGCTGATTAAATACTATAAAGGGACCGCATACCTGCGGGTTCTATACGCCCAGGCTGATTCTCCGCAAACCGTCCCGCTGGTCACGGAAGAGATCCAACACTTGCTTCAATCGCGGCATCGCAAGAGTGCCATCTATAACGTGCAGAACCTTTCGGCCATGCTCGACGCCGCCCGCAAAATGTCGATGGCGCTTACGGCGGTGCTGTTGATGGTCGCCTGCATTGCACTCATTGTCAGCGGCGTAGGGATCATGAATATCATGCTGGTCACCGTGACCGAGCGCACGCGAGAAATCGGACTACGAAAATCCGTCGGCGCCAAACGGACTGATATCCTCCTGCAGTTTCTGATCGAAGCGCTGCTCATCAGCGGAATCGGCGCCTTGCTGGGAATCCTCAGCGTTGTCAGCATGAAGATCCTTGTCGATCCGCTGGTTCCTGCTGAATACAATTTCCGCTTCCCGATCTCCGTCGCCTCGATCGTTGTGTCCTTCACTGCCTCATGCGCAACCGGCATTCTATTTGGGTACATTCCCGCTAGCAGGGCCTCCAAGTTACAACCGATCGAGGCGCTGCGTCACGAGTAAGCTTCGGCTGGAATCTATTCGGGCGGCAAGACGGTTGCTACCGAAGGAGCTAAGGCTGGGCACCGGGCGACGCATGAACCCCTCGTGAAATCTTTCGAAGAAGAAACTCTTGGAGCAAGGTACTGATTGCGCCCTCGGCAGTCCCGATCAGCGCATTGCCGATTGTGACTTGGGCTCCACTTCGATTGGTCGAAGGATAGTAGAGGTTCGAGATTCCCGCAGAGGCTAAGTTGCCGAGCACGCTCGAATAGTTTGGCTGCCAACGCCCGTTATCGCCTTTGCAACGAACCACAGTTGAAATGGCATAAAACGCCCTCGAGCGGATGCTCCCGGTGCCCTTGTAAAAGTAGCGCGGGTCCTGATGCAGGATTGATGGCAGGATAGCGCCGCCGATCATGGTGCTAATGAAGCCGTCGGCATAGGAAGCGGCAAAACGCTTCGCATAACCCTGGGCGCCTTGGCCATAGCCGCTGAAATAATTTTGCCACTGTTCAATCCCCGCGATAACTCCGGAGAGCGCAAAGGTAATTGGATCGATCGAAGTTCTCAGCGCAAGCCGGAACTTCTGCTTCGGCGTCAATGGAGCGGCATTCCAGATATAACTGACATAGAAGTTGGGGAACACACCGAGTACGCGCTGCTTCTCCTCCGCTTTCAGCTGCTCTTCAGCCAGATCATGTTGAGAGAAAACCACCTGAACATCCGTGTTCACCGACGCTACCTTTAGCGCAACCCGTACCAGTTCGCAGTCCCCGCCAGGCGGCAGATCAATATCGGAGCCCACCCAGGGCGCAAATCCCTTCGAGGTGATTGTGACTCCGAACTTTCCTGGCTCGAGGCCGGTGAAATTAAAAAATCCGGCATCGTCGGTGAGCAGCGTGCGTTGTACCTTGGAGGGATCGGCCTCAAGCGTGACTGGAGCGCCCACAACGACATTTCCGGTGGAGTCAGTCACAGTTCCATGAATGCTTCCGTCGGATATCCGGCCAGTTGCAGGGGGCAAGTGGCCTTGGAGGGCGGGTTGTGTGCAGATCGCAGGCGCCACCGTAGCTTCGGAAGAGGGTGGAGCGGGAGCCGATTGGCTCGGAATAGTCTGTGCCTGTACTCCCAGACCAACCATCCCACCCAATAGGATTGTCAGAAGAACGATGCTAGTGCTTCGCAACGCATACAGTCTATCCACGATTCCATTCACATTCCATTTTGGCCGCCTAATAGAGCAGGCTTACGAACTGACAATCGCGTCTGGCGTGCCCCGATGAACCCCGAGCTTCTGGTAATTGGAGTTGGGGGTAGTCCCGAACAGTTGCATGGTGGTTGCCTTCAGAGGCTCGGATCAGCAAATGCTCATTCTCCCCAGCGATCCTTTCCACCACGGGCCAGCTTCCTAATTTAATACTTCGCTAACGAAGAGATGTTCAACGACGGGCAACACCTGACCAACGGCGTTAATCCTAATCTTTCCAGCCGGAAACCGAGTAGAAAACACATGCGGCGGCAGCAGTCCGGTTCTAAAGGAACAGCTAAGGCCATATCGGCTGCCCGCTGACCAGATCCCAAATGACTGGGAGGATACGGAGATGTGGCCACACCAACCTGTGGTTTATGAGATCAATGCGTGGGCTTGGCTGACGCAACTTGAACGCAAATACAATACCAAACTGGACCTAGGTTCGATTCCACCAAACGAATGGGACAAACTGAAGGACCTGCGCACCGACGGCGTGTGGCTCATGGGAGTATGGGCAAGAAGCCCGGCGGGAACAAAGATTTCGCGCAACAATCCTGAGCTCAACCGGGAGTATCGAGTGATTCTGCCCGACTTCTCGGAAGCAGATGTCTCCGGATCTCCCTACTGCATATGTTCCTATGTGGTGGAACCTCGCCTAGGCGGCAGGAAGGCGTTGGCAATTGCGCGCAAGGAACTGGCTTCGCGAGGCCTGAATCTTCTGCTCGACTTCGTGCCCAACCACGTTGCTCCAGATCACCCTTGGGTCACGGAACATCCTGAATTCTTTGTGCAAGGAAATGCTGAGTCTCTCCGCGCTGACAACGCCGCCTTTTTTCAAACGGGAAAGGCAATCATCGCGCGCGGTCGCGATCCTTACTTCGCGCCCTGGCCCGACACGGCTCAGCTCAATGCGTTTGACCCCGGTTTGCGCTCCGCGGTAGTAGCCACCCTGAACGACATCGCGAGCCAATGCGACGGCGTCCGGTGCGACATGGCGATGCTCATGCTCAACAAGGTGTTTGGCAACACCTGGGCCAATCGCGTTGGGAATACACCAGCGACGGAATACTGGAGGGATGTAATCGACAAGGTTCGCGCGCAGAATCCCGGGTTTATGTTCATTGCCGAGGCTTACTGGGACTTAGAGTGGGAACTGATACAGAACGGATTCGATTATTGCTACGACAAGCGCCTGTATGACCGCTTGGTGCACGATTCTGCCGAAGCAGTCCGAGGTCACATGCTGGCCGACATCAATTACCAGTTGCATATGATTCGATTCCTCGAGAATCACGACGAACCGCGTGCCGCCGCTGTGTTTCCCCCTCGTAAGAATCGCGCTGCTGCTGTCGTGCTCATGACACTGCCAGGTGCCAAGCTTCTTCACGAAGGGCAGTTTGACGGATTTCGCACGCGATTGTCGGTTCATCTTGGCCGCAGGCCAGAGGAGCCGGTCGACCCGGAGCTGCATACGTTTTACCGCACACTGTTGAATTCCGTGAGGAAAGCCGCGCTCCGCAGCGGAACTTGGAAGCTGTGCGAACAAGAGGGATGGCCCGACAACCAAAGTTTCCGCAATATTGTTTCCTGGTGCTGGGAGACGGACGGCCGTCGTTATGTGATTGCAATAAATCTTTCTGACTGCAAGAGCGACGCACGCATTCGCACGCCATGGAGCGTTTTTCGAGGACAAACGCTGTGCTTCGATGATTTGCTCTCCGGTAAGAGATATTCGCCGCGTGATGGATCCGAGATTGTCGATCGAGGATTTTATGTCGAGCTTGAGCCATGGGAATTTTACTTTCTGTTGGTCACCGCGAAATCCTAATCTCGCCAGGCGCCATGAGAAGTGAAAGTATATTCGTCAAGATTTCAGGCGGCTTCAAAAAGCGATCACTTTGGACTGGAGCTACTCGGCCGTAGCTGCTGGTTTAGGACTGTATCGGAACTCGCGGGCATTCAATTCCGCTGGGATCATCCTTCGAAGAGGTGGCTTTGAGTTTGGCTTCTCCCGGAACCCGGTTGTGAGCTTTCGCTCATACGCAGATGGACGAAAACGTTTTTCGAGCCAATATCGCGTGTGGTGCAAACACGGTTTGTAGAGGCCTTCTGATGCGACGTGAACGTTAGTAAGCTGCTGTGCCTGGCGATAGGCCCCTCCCCCTTTCATCTCTATTCAGCGTGGTAGGCTGTTACCTCCGATGTTCGTCACTGTCTCTGGCGTTGTGATGCGAGGGTTCGATGGGATTTGTCGATCTTCTGTTTGGGAGGCCGCTGGCGTCCAGTGAGGACCAGGGGGAGAGGATTACGCCGGCACAGGGTGTCCCGACTTTTGGGCTGGACGCATTAAGCTCGGCCGCTTACGGGCCGGAGGCGGCACTGACGATCCTATTGCCCCTTGGCCTCGCGGGCGTACGTTATGTTGCTCCCTTGACCGCAGCCATCATTGTTCTCCTGCTGATCGTCTATTTCAGCTATCGGCAGACGATTGCAGCGTATCCCGGCGGCGGGGGCTCCTACACGGTGGCGAATGAAAACCTTGGCCCCGGCGCAGGTCTGCTGGCAGCGGCGGCGCTGATGATCGACTACCTCCTGAACGTGGCCGTGGGAATCTCAGCTGGGATCGGAGCCCTGGTTTCGGCGGTACCCTCGCTGCAAAGATACACCCTGGTTATGTGTCTGGTCGTGTTGGCTATCCTGACCATTGTGAACCTGCGCGGAGTTCGCGAAGCCGGCTCCGCCTTCATCGCGCCCACCTACCTGTTTGTCGGCACGTTGGGAGTAGTGATCGCAATCGGTGTCTCACGGGTGATCGTATCAGGGGGACATCCCCACGCTCTGGCGCCACCTCCACATGCGCCGGCGGCCGCAGGAGCGGGAGCCGTGGGACTCTGGTTATTGCTGAGGGCATTTGCCAGTGGCTGCACCGCCCTGACCGGCGTGGAGGCTGTGAGCAATGGTGTGCAGGCGTTCCGTGAGCCCGTGGTGCCCGCGGCGCGCAAGACTCTGACCATCATTGTTTTGACCTTGATCGGACTCTTGGGAGGAATCGCAACCCTGGTGTACTACTACGGCATATCGGCGACCGACCCCGGCCAGCCGGGCTACCAGAGCGTCCTGTCGATGGTTACTGCGGCGGTGGCGGGCAGGGGCGTGCTGTACGGTCTGACGATGTTCTCCGTTCTGTTGGTGCTTTGCCTTTCCGCGAACACCTCGTTTGCTGACTTTCCGCGGTTGTGCCGCGCAGTGGCGATGGACGATTACCTGCCGCACTCGCTCACGACGAGAGGCCGCCGGTTGGTCTACTCACAAGGGATCTGTGTGTTGTCGGCGTTGGCGGCTGTGTTGCTCATCATCTTCGGAGGTGTAACCGACCGCCTGATTCCTCTCTTCGCAGTGGGAGCCTTTCTGGCGTTCACTCTCTCGCAGGCGGGGATGGTGGCACACTGGCGAAAGAATAACGGATCGTTGCATCACCTGCTGATCAACGGCATCGGAGCGGCCGCAACCGGATTGACCGTGATCGTGGTGGTCGCCGCCAAATTTACGCAAGGCGCATGGATCGTGGTGTTGTTGCTGCCGGCGGCGATCCTGCTGATGACGCGTGTGCAGCGTCACTATCAGCTGGTGACACGGGAGACCGAGGCCCGAGGGCGCCTGCTTCGAAATAATAACCAGCACCCGCCGATCGTGATTGTGCCCATCGAGCGATGGAACGCGGCGACCCAGAAGACTCTGCGCTTTGCGATGACGCTTTCTCCGGAGGTGAAAGCCATACATGTCGCCTGCGATGAAGACGATAGTATTGCCGCGGAGTGGCAGAGCACGGTCGAACAACCGGCTCGCGAAGCGGGAGCTCCTGTTCCGCATCTGATTACCTTGCGTTCCCCTTATCGGCTAGTGTTGCAGCCCGTAGTGGACTACGTGTTACAGGTCGAAAAGGAGAATCAACATCGGACCATTGCGGTTGCGATCTCAACGATGGTCGAGCGCCATTGGTACCACTATTTCCTGCACAACCAACGCAGCGAAGTGTTGACAGCAATGCTGCTTCTGGGAGGGGACCGCCGCATCAACATCATCAACGTGCCCTGGTATTTGCAAGCATAACCAGGCGCTAGAGCAATTCCCTAGTTGCCGTATCCCGATACTGCTCTCGCCTTTAGGTTGTCATTCCGAGCGCAGCGAGGAATCCCCGCACCGCCCAAATCTGCAATGCCGCTCCAGAGTCTCTTCTGCCTCGAACTGACGGTGTACACCTTCTGTGGGACCGCCTTAATACACTCAAAACGGCCACGCAGGACATGTGCCCTGTCACTGTTTGTTTGCAATAACCTACTTCTATTTTCCGATGCAGAAGGTGGAAAAGATCAGATTCAAAATATCGTCGGCCGTGGTTGCACCCGTCAGCTCATCCAGGGCTCGAAGTGCACTGTAGAGATCCAGCAGCACCATCTCGTGTGGGATGGCCATGCGCACCGAGGAGTCGGCGGAGGTCAAAGCTTCCAAGGCCGTGCGCACCTGTGATTGCTGCCGAAGGTTGGTCAGCATCGCGCCTCCATCCTCGGCCGCGCCTCCGCGAACGGTGCGCAGAATCTCCGCCCGCAACTCGCCAATTCCTTCTCCGGTCACCGCCGAGGTGCGGAGTGCCGGCAGCTTCAGCGAAAGCTCACAGCCGCGCTCTCCCAGGTCGGCTTTGTTGCGCACCACAATCGCCGCACGACCTGCGACATCGGCGAGCAATTCGCGATCTACCTCGTTTAGCTCGTCGCTTGCATCCAGCACCACCAGCACCAGGTCGGAATCCGCCAGCGCCTCCATCGATTTACGAATGCCGATATGTTCGGCTTCATCCATGGCCTCGCGAATTCCCGCAGTATCCACCAGCCGCACCGGAATTCCGCCAATCGTCACCGTCTCAGTCACCAGGTCGCGCGTGGTTCCAGGAAGCGCGGTGACAATCGCGCGCTCGCGCTCAACCAGGCAATTAAACAAACTCGACTTGCCCACATTCGGACGGCCCACGATTGCAAGTGTCAATCCCTCATGTACAACCTTCCCAAAAGCGAAGCTCGCGTCCAAGCCGCGCAGCAACGCGCTCACTTCCTCTATCGCAGCCAGAATCTGATTCGCAGGCATTACGGCTACATCGTCTTCGGCGAAGTCGATCCCCGCTTCAAGCCTTGCGATCAGTGCGATCAACCTCTCTTTAATGGGCAACAGAACGCGCGACAAGGAACCCTTCATCTGCCGCGCGGCCACCTTTGCTTGATATAAAGTCTGCGCTTCGATCAGGTCGCGCACAGCCTCGGCCTGGATCAGGTCCAGCCTGCCGTTCAAAAAAGCGCGTTGGGTAAACTCGCCTGGCTCGGCCAACCGCGCACCCTGCGCCATCGCCATCTCCAGCACCCGGTGCAACACCACGGGCGAGCCGTGGCAACTAAGCTCGACGATCTCGTCGGTGGTGTAGGAATGCGGAGCCTGGAACCAGGTCGCGACCACCTCATCGATGCGTTCGCCGCTTTCAATCTCGATCAACTCGGCGAAGAGCGCACGGCCGGCTTCCAGCTCGCGTCCTGCGGGGAGACGCACCATCGCTGCCGCAATGGCCTTCGACTCAGGGCCGGCCAGGCGCACCACGCCGATGCCGCCGCGTCCCGGTGGCGTTGCAATGGCGACGATGGTGTCGTCCAGGTTCATGGCCTTCAATCCTTAACAGTTCCCGCTCAGAAAAAATCCCCGCTGCGATATTCTCATCGAATCGCAACGGGGCTCAAATTGTAGCTTCGCGTCGAGCTGATTTAGCCTCTGCGCCGGGCGGCAGAGCGGCCCGCCGCAGGCGACGCCGGAGCCTTGCCCTTGTAGTTCTTCGGGTACACAACCAGATGGCGCGCCGCGCCTTCGCCCTCGCTCTCTGTCCGCAGATCCTCTTCATCGCGGAGCGCAAGATGCACCACCCGGCGCTCACGGCTGTTCATGGGACTGAAGGCATAGGGCGCGCTGCTGTGACGGACCTTTTCGGCCGCAACCCTGGCAGACATCACCAGCTCGTCGGTGCGTGCCTGGCAGAAGCCCATCGAATCAAAGCTGATCCGCTCGTGCTCGTCCAGCATATCGCCCACGGCTTCTACCGTGACCATCTCCAGCGCGTGCAGCAGCTCGCCGCCTCGCGCCACCAGCAACCCGCTGTCCGGGCCGGAGAAATCCACCAGGATCGCAGGCCGGTCCCACTCCGCGCCCTGATCCACCGGCGGATCCACCGCGATGCGGTACTTCACGCGGAAGCCGCTCAGCCGGACAATCTTGTTCAGCAATTCATTGATCTGCTTCGCCGCAGCTATTTTTTCTTCCATTGCCATGGTTTACTCCTTGGCGTTACTCATTGACCGATTAGCGCTTCTTTTCCGCTGCTTTCAGGGCACGTTTCTCAGCGATTGCGCGCATCTCGCGCCCCATCGCCGTCTGGTTCATGATTGCTTGCTGCACCAGCTGCACCGCCGAGCCCGTAATAATATACAGCCCCAGTCCCGAAGCAACCGACCAGGTGAACATGGCGAACATCACCGGAGTGAACAAGTTCATCATCTTCTGCTGCTCCTTGCTCATGCCCGTGGCCGGCATCATGCGCTGCAACGCCACCATCAGAATGATCGTCGCGATCGGAATGATGTGGTAAGGATCGGGCGCAGAGAGATCGCTTGAGGTACAACCAGCCCGCGTGCCGCAACTCAATCGCATTCCGCAGCATGGTGTAGAAGGCGAACAGGAACGGCATCTGGATGATCACCGGAAGACATCCGCCCACCGGGTTGACGTCGTGCTGCTTGTAAAGAGCTCCGATCTCCTTCTGCATCTCCGAACGTCGCGGATCATCCAGTTTGTATTTCTTGTACTTCTCCTGGATCTGCTGCATTTGCGGCGCGACCTTCTGCATCTTCATCGAAGACTTGATCTGCGAGATTCGCAGCGGCAGCAGCGCGACGTTGATCAGCACCGTGACCAGAACAATCGTCCAGCCCCAATTCGGTGTCCAGTGCTGCTGTGTCCAGCGGACCCATGCAAACAGCGGCCGACCAATGAACCCGAAGAAGCCGAAATCCAGCATGCCGTGGAGATCGACGCCGTTGGCGCTGTGTACGGACTCAAGCACATCGACTGCCTTGGGGCCGGCAAACAGGCGCACGTCCGACGGAGCACTGAGGGTTCCGACGGCGACGCCCAGCACCTCAGCCTTGACCTTTTCACCTTGCGGATTCGCCGGATCCTTCGGTATCTCGATTGAATTGCGCAGCTCGGCAAAGGCGGTGTTCGGGGGCTGCGCGCGAAGGAAGATGGCGCCGAAGTACGCATCGGAGACTCCGACCCACTGGGAGTTGCCTGTCACCACGCGTCCGCCGCTGATCGAGCTTCCCTTTTTGTCCAGCTTCAGGCGCTTCACATCTTCGCCGGTCGGAAGGTAGTCCAGGCGCTGTTCGGCATAGCTCGGCAATCCGGTGGCATCGCCGAATCCGGCCGGCCACGCAGGCAGAGCCGTCACGTAGCTCGCTCCCCTTCGCACGCTCGTCTTGACGCCAATGACATAAGTGTTGTCGAAGTGGAACTCTTTCTTCACCACCAGGTCGCCATCGGAGTACTCAAAGGAGAGGTCCTTCGAATTACCGCTCCCGCTTTCGCTGCCAACGTAAAGTGCGCTGTTCAACGTATTCCGCAACTGCTCGTCCCCGCTCCAGAGCGAAAGAGGATAGCCATATTGCGCGGCGGCCTGCTCGTGCACCAGCTCCAGCTCGTGACCGCTGTTGTCTGTATGCTTCTTCAGGATCCAGCTCTTGACCAATCCGCCACGGTTGGTGAAGGTGATGCGGTAGAGATCGTTTTCGATAACGGTAGTGCTTTCGTTGGCGGCCTTCTGCGCGGGCACGGCCGAGGCTGACGCCACAGGCGCCGGAGCGGCTGCACTCGCAGCGCTTGCCGGAGGTGGCGTGGCCGGTGCATTCTGTGCCGTTTGCTGCTGCTTCGCTGGCGGCGGTGCTTTGACCAGATATTGCTGAGCCGCCACCAACAGCAGCATCGTAATGGCAAAGATCAATCATCACGCGCTTATCGATGCCGGGCTGGTTCTGCGGATTCTGAAACTCGCTCAAGGTAGTATGCCGATCTGCGCGGCCGCGGCCGCCAATTTATGCTTCACAATCCTGATCTTGCGCGTCCGGCCTCTTGCCAGTACGCGCGCCTTGATTCTAATGGCTACGATTCTAATGACTACGGGCCGCCGGAGCGCCCTGCGCGCCGCGGCAGCCGATGTGTTCTGGAACCGGGTCTAAGCCGCGCCCGCCCAGGGGATGGCAGCGCAGCAGACGCCAAAGCGCCAGCAATCCGCCGCACAGCACACCATGCCGGGTCACCGCTTCCGCCGCGTACTCCGAGCATGTCGGCGTAAAGCGGCAGGCAACCGGCAACTGCGGCGAGACGTAGCGCTTATAGGCCGCAAGCAAGATCAGCATGAACTTTTTCATCCCTGCCGTTCCTCCCGCTTTGCACCCTTCTCCGCTTTGTCCTGGCAATGCTGCCGGATCACCCGAAAGGCGCGCTCAATCTCCTGCGAGATCTTCGGGAACTCCGCCCCTAGCAGACTCTTCTTGGGATTGATCACCACGTCCACCGCGCCGCTGATCTCCTCCAGCATCGGCAGATGGCGCCGGACTGCTTCCCGGGTGCGTCGCCGCATCCGGTTGCGATCCACCGCCCCGCCCAAAGCCTTTGAGACGGTGAACCCAATGCGCACACCGCCCGATGCCTGCGCACACAGAGGCTCCTCTGTCCCGGCCCGATCCGGCCCGGGAGCAGCATCGATCTGGCCGCGCAGGCTTTGGGCACGCAGATAAAAGACGGTCATGTTCCCTGAAAAGTGGCGCCGTCCCTGTTGATACACCCTTTGAAAATCCGAGTGCTTCAGCAAATGCACGGCCTTCGGGAAACTACCCTTCGGTGTGTCGCTCACGCTGTCATCCACGGCGTTCGCGGTTCTGCTTCTTTCGCCTTCGGTCCGCTCACCTCTCAGAATTGCCATAGTTCAGCTGCCTGCTTGGAGAGAATGGCTGTTTCAGCATTTTCTGTGAGCCAGGAACGGGCGTGGTCTGCGTAGGTTAATCGCGGTATCCGGCGCTGACGGAGACGCGCTTGCGTCCCTTTGCGCGCCGGCGCGACAGTACGGCCTGGCCGCTCTTGGTCTTCATCCGCTGCCGGAATCCGTGCACTTTGGCACGGCGGCGGCGGTTGGGTTGGAATGTACGTTTAGGCATTTGACTGACTGCTCCTGCTTCAAGAAATATCGATGAGCAAAGGGAAAGTATAAATGAAGGATGCCTCTTCGGCCAAACTGCCTCGAAAGAGGGCCAGAGAGTCCTCGCGACAGCACAGTTCCTTTTTTATATCGCCTCTCTGCACATTCTTTGCTGCATTGGCTCATTTCCCTCTTGACGAAGTGCCATCGAAAGGCCAAAAGTGAGTACACTGCGTCGCAGGCAATATGTGTGGAGCTGCTCTTTGGCAGGCCTTGTATTCGTGCTAGTATCCGATTGCGGCTGCTGTTTTTCTGGGCCTGATCCAGCCGCGAGTACAAGTAGTCGTTCACGCTCCGCACCCCCCAGCTTCACAGGTTCTGTGCCTGTGTTGTTGAGCCTGTTCAGCGACGACATTTAAAAATCTGTCCAGCCAAGCCCCAGCAGGGCCGCCACCTTAGCATTTCCACAATGTGTAAGGCAGGGGAGCTCGCGGCTTGAGTTTGGACCAATGGTTGGTCGGCATAATGTCAGCTTTGGTAACGTCAACATCGAATCCGTGGATGCAAATCCTGGATGCTCTGGAAAAAAAGGTCAACCGCCACTCGTATGACACGTGGTTCAAGCCCACTCGCTTCAGCCACGACGCCAATGGCAAGCTCTTTGTGGTCGTTCCCTCCCCTGAGTTCTGTACCATCGGCGAGCGCTATAACGACCTGATCCTCGAAGCCATTGAGAAGCTCGGCCTGACTTACGACGACGTCGAGTTCGTTGCCACCCCTGCGGAGCCGGAAGCCGCTCCGGCTCCCGTGGTTCGCCACAACGGCGGACTCGGCAGCTCTTCCTTGCGCCCGGCGCAGTCCCGCTTTGATTTTGATGGCGCCGCGCAGTTGAACCCCCGCTACACATTTAGCGGCTTCGTCATCGGCGGCGGAAACCAGTTCGCTCATGCTGCCGCCCTCGCCGTCGCCACCGCGCCCGGCAAGGCATACAACCCGCTCTTCCTCTACGGCGGCGTGGGTATGGGCAAGACCCACCTGATGCAGGCGATTGGACACGAGGTCAAAGCTGCGTCAACCCGACAGCTCCATCGTCTATCTCTCCACGGAAAAATTCACCAACGAGATGATCAACTCCATCAAGCACGACAGGATGGTGAGTTTCCGCGATCGTTTCCGGGGCGTTGACGTGCTGCTGATCGACGACATTCAGTTTCTTGCCGGCAAAGAGCGCACCCAGGAGGAGTTCTTCCACACGTTTAACGCGCTGCATGACACCAACCGTCAGATCGTCATTGCCAGCGACCGTCCGCCCAAGGAATTGGCCGAAATCGAAGATCGCCTCCGCTCACGCTTTGAGTGGGGGCTGATCGCGGATATTCAGCCTCCGGATCTTGAAACCAAGATGGCAATCCTGCAGAAGAAGGCCGAGAGCGAGAGCGTCCTCCTGCCCGATGATGTTTGCCACTTCATCGCCAGCAACATTCGCAGCAACGTGCGCGAGCTGGAAGGCGCGCTGATTCGCCTGGTCGCCTACGGTTCCCTGACCGGTGCGGAGATCAATCTTTCCACCGCGCAGCAGGTACTGAAGAACATCATCGACCAGCAGACCCGGAAGGTGACGATCGAGGCAATTCAGAAGGCGGTCAGCGAGCAGTTTGGCTTGCGTGTCCCCGAGATCAAGGCAAAAAACAACTCGCGTCAGATTGTCTTTCCGCGCCAGATTGCCATGTATCTCTGCAAGAACCTCACCGAGGCATCGCTGCCTGAGATCGGCCGCCAATTTGCCGGAAAACACCATACCACCGTGCTGCACTCGATTGAGAAGATCAATATCCAGCGCAAGGATGACAAGGATTTAAACAGGATGCTCAACAAACTCACAGAGCAGTTGAGCAGCTAACTGTAGGTAACTACAGGCCCGGGCCGCACTTCCCAGTGCCCCGGGCATTTTTTTGCCTGTTTTCAGCCTGTGGAAGCTCTGTGCAGCCGTGTGAACAATCCGGCCGGTTCCTCTCCTGTCTCTTTTCTATCCACCTGGCACTCCCCCGCGCAGTCCTCTTTTCCGCGCCATTTTTCCTCTCAAAGACATACGAACAAAGGAGTTTCCAGCTTTTCCACATTTCCAAGGCGCCTACTGCTACTGCTGGTAATTATTTTCTTTTCAGCTTGTTTAAGAGCAGAAGCAAAACCGGTTTGCAAAACTTCTCGCCGGGTGCACGAAATAAATCCTGAACTTCGCTAAAGTCACAGAGCTCTGCGATCCGGCGAGCCACTCAACCGCGATCCGATTCTTTAACCACCTAAAACTTCGAGAGTTTCCTGGTCGTCCTGCCTTTCTGAGGAGGAAGTCGGTCGCTGTGGAATCGCTGTGGAATTTGTGCACAACTGCCAAAAACCTATCTTCCCACCGCTCTATCGATCGGGCTGTTTCCCGAAAATGTTCTTTTTCCCAGCTCTTTCTCGCCCTGAGTTCCGAAGAATGGTAAATTTCTGTAGTATTTGCACTTTTTCAGGTTGTCTGCGATTACTGCTGGTTTCTGTTAGCGTTAATTTGATATAACTGCAAGTTATAGCCAGCGAAAGGTTTTGGGGAATATATGCCAGAGACAGCGATCGCTCAAGGAACCGCCATGGAGATCACGGTCAGCAAATCCGACTTGCTAAAGGAACTCACTGCGACTCAGGGCGTGGTCGAGCGCAAGACGACCATCCCCATCCTGTCCAATTTCCTTTTTGAAGTCGCCGAAGGCGAGCTGACCATCACGGCCACCGACCTGGATCTCAGCCTGCGCACCAGTTGCCCGGCTGGAGTCAAGAAGGAAGGCGCCTGCACGATTCCTGCCCGCAAGCTCTACGACTACGTAAAGCTGCTCGGCGACGGTGACGTGAGCATCAAGCTCCTGGAGAATCACTGGGTCAACATTCGCTCCGGCCGCTCCATCACCAAGATGGTTGGCATGGCCCGCTCGAATTTCCCGAGCGTGCCGGTATTCCCAATCAACAGTGTGATCAGGATTCCCGCTCAAACCTTCCGAACGCTGATTGCAAAGACGGTCTTTGCCATCTCCAACGAGGAATCGCGCTATACCCTGAATGGTGCGCTGCTGGTCTTGAAGCCCGAGTCCATCACCATGGTCGCCACCGACGGACACCGCCTGGCGCACATCATGAAGGAAGGCCTTTCCTTCGACATTACAGGCGAGCTGAAGACGTTGATTCCACGCAAGGCAATGGTTGAGCTACTCTCACTGCTTGAACGCCCCTGAGATCGAGTTTGTGGAGTTTGCCAAAGACGAGTCCACCCTTTTCTTCCGTCTCGGCTCCCGCCTGCTCACCTCGCGCCAGTTGACCGGCCAGTTCCCCAATTACGAGGCGGTGCTGCCCAAGGAGCACAACAAGAGCGTCAGCGTCCGCACCGTGGACCTGCAGGCAGCCATTCAGCGCGTCGCCCAGTTCGCCGACGAACGTTCAGGCGCGATCAAAATGCGCTTTGAGAAGAATGAGCTTCGCGTCTCCTCTTCCTCCACCGAGACCGGCGAATCCGAGGACTCGATTGAAACCGATTACAGCGGAGATCCTCTGGCCATCGGATTCAACTCGCAGTACCTGGTGGAATTCCTCAAGGCCACCGACAGCGAAAACGTCCGCATCGAGTTCAAGGACTCGCAATCGGCCGGCCAGCTCCGCCCCGAGGGTGTCGAGGATTACAAGTACCGCTACGTCGTCATGCCGATGAGGATCTGAGACTAACAAGACGGAAGTGTCAACTTGCTGAAAGCTCTCCTCGTCTTCACTCAGGAGCGCGAGTCTCCCTGCTTTTCGTGACTCCTGGTTCGTGTTGTCGAAGATGCGAGGCCGTGGATTACCTGCCACATCATAAGGCTTGCGCAGCAGCGAATGTCCTGGCTGCCCTGTACACCGTTCCGTTCTTCGACAAGGCAGCTTTGTTCAGTGCTCCGCCCACACCATGCGTTTTACGGGTTCGACTGCGACGTCTGTGTGGCTGCAATCGTACCTGCGGTCCCAGCGGTGCAGTTGGTGCTGGTCTTGGTGCCAAGGGTGGGACCACCTGCGGCGTTACTGCCTAGGCCTATAAAGTATGTCTGTGAAGCGCCTGCCAAGGTGCCCGTCGGCACACTGTTGTCGACCACAATGCCACCCGTCGCCCAACAACCGTTCGTACCAGGCGTTGTAACGTTCAAACCGGTGCCGGAAAGAGCGATCGCCGAAGGATTGGTTACGTTATAGGACAAAATGCAGCCGTTTCCAGTAGCGTTCGTACAGCCACTCACCGCCCCACGGTTAACGCTGAAGAAAATATAGTCCGTGCCCGCAGTCGTCTGGGTTGTATTGGCGGTGCATGCGCTCGCACCGTTGTTGCAGAACTCGGTAACCGGAGATGGGAACGGATTCAAGGTGCTGTTGAGGCCGGTAACGGCGGAAACGGGAGTTCCCATCACTGAGGCAGTGACGGGAATCCGATACAGCGTTGCTCCGCCCGCCGTGCCAGTGTTTCCTACCGCATAAAGGTTCCCTGTATGCGCTGCCGACGAGTAGTACACGTTGTCGAAGGTGCCGGCGTAAAGGTAATACCCCGTTGCGCCCGTCCCAAGCGGCTCGAAGACCGCAGCGGTCGGATTGCTAATGGAGGTGAAATTAGTCGGCAATTCAAACACAGCGTTGTGGTTGTGTTGATAAGTAGCGTTGCCCGTGGTGACAAACGCGTAGACTTTCCCAGCGTTGCCATCCACCAGAGGAGCGTCGGCAATAACGTCCCCAACGCTGACCGTTGTGCCGTGTATGGCTCCGGTCGCTGCGGTCACGGAATGCAGGATGCCTCCAAAGTCGCCCACAATCACATATGCGGTGCCGTCGTAGACAGGGGATGACAGTTTGCTCGTCGTGCTCAGTCTCACCGGCCAAGTGGTCGTCACCTCGGCTGGGGTTCCGTTAAGCACGCCCGTAAACTTGTGGAGGTAGCCGCTGTCATCGCCCACGTAAACGATATCGCCGAGGTAATCGTAGAACGGCGCGGAGAACGTGTCGGTATGGTTGCCGTTAAAGGGCAAGGTCAACATGCACGGTGCTGTACAACTCTGATAAGCGGAAGCCGTCTGACTCGTAAGGGTCACAGGCATGGTGAGCGTCCCAGTATTCGCCGCCCACTTAAGGAGAACCAGGCTTGCCGTATTGCCGCCGCTGACCTGGACGAAAACCACTTGTGTGCCATCCAAGGAGAGCACCGGCGAAGTGGTGGCCATGCCGCCCGTGTTATAGGCCCAATATGCTGACGGAACTGTGCCCGTGCATCCACCCGTATAAAGATTGGAAAACGCGGCAATACTCGCCCCGCCTGTCGCACCGGCCGTGCCTGTCGGGTAAACCACAAAATCGCTGCAACTCGCCATGGTGGTGCTAAACGAGTATTTTGCAGGGGACATGTTCGGTTCCACAGTGGCGCCCGCAACGCCGCCAGTGAGGTTCCCGCCTGCCCAGGCGAAACCGGCGAAATTACTTACCTGGGTGTTATAGCTGTTTCCAGCCGTCCCGGGCGTGAGGGCCGCAACCGTAACCACACTGCCGCTCGAAGTGGCGGACACAACTGTGTTCAGCGTGGAATTTGCGTTGATGGCCGTAGCAAGATTGGCGGCCAACTGCGCCGTGCTAGCCGCAGCGGCGCCCGACCAATACGCAAAGGTTGTGCCGGTAGTCGTGCCGTCTATGCCGCCGCTGAGGGTAGAACCAGACCAGGTAAAGTTCGATAAACCTTCCGCGATCGCAATGCTATTTCCACTCGACCCGGTGGTGCGCGCCGTGATGGTAACGGCGCTCCCGCTTGAAGTAGCGGTAACTCCCGCCGCAGCGGGGCAGGCGGCAATCGCCGCGGCCAAGTTCGACGCCAGTGTTGTGGTGCTATTGCTGGCGGCGAAAGTTCCGGAGGTCGAACTCGTACACGTATTCGTTCCGGCAGTTCCGGTGACCACAGTACCCCACGAGAAGAGGCCGCTGAGGTTCGATCCGGACTCCGTAAGGAAAGGTCCGGGAGCCGGGTTGCTGACCGCAAACGTACTGTTGCCGGACGTATAGTTCGCGACAACGCCAACTGCGGGGTACGAACTGTTGCAGCTATTGATAGCAGCGGCAATATTGGAGGCTACCGCCGCCGTGGTATTGCCGGTGGCAAAAGTCCCGGTAGTCGCGCTGGTGCAGCCATTGGTGCCTACGCTGCCTGCCGTCACACTACCCCAGGCAAAGTTGGAGGCCGTTCCCCCTAATATAAAGTTGGTGGCATCGCTCCCCGGCGTCGTGTCGGTGATTGTGACTGCGCCTCCATTCACGGATGCGGTGAGCCCAACCGCGGGGTACGAATTCTCGCAGCTATTGATGGCAGCTGCCAGGTACGAAGCCATGGTGGCCGGAGTGGAATTCGGACTGACGGCGCCCGCGGTCGAACTGGTGCAAGCATTCGGGCCACTTGGAATGGTGCCGCCGGTCGCCGTTAACGTAAAGGCTGTCTGGGTAGAAGTGGTAAGAAACGGTGCACTGACCCCTGAAATGTTAATCAACGAGATCACCGCCGCCGGATACACGTACGTCGCCGTGACAGTGGGATTCGGCGCCGTTATATACGAGTAGCACCCGTACTGCCAGTTGCCATAGAGGCCATCGGCGACCGTCGGACACTGTGTCGGGTCATTCACGATCGCGGCGTAGAGGGCCTGCGCCTGGTTAGTCGCAGTTGTCCCCCACCACACACAAGGCGAGGTCGTGTTTTGACAATAATATTGCGAGCCAGTAAATTGCGAGCCGGAAAATGCCGAGGTCGACTCCTCGAACGTGTACACCACATTCCCTATCGTTACGGTGTCGCCGTTCGCAGAGCCGATAGAATTCGACACAGTAATCGTACCCGTGCCAGGCGTCCCTGCGGACGCGGATAAGCTCAGCGTAAGCGTGTTCGACCCAGCTTGGATGGTAATCGTCTGGCCATTTGCAGGGCCGGTGCTCGAGAAGGTGCCGGTGGCCGTCGCCCCTGTCCCGTTGTTCGTCAGGGTTAATGTGTTGGCACTGCTTCCCGCCGAGTTGGTTAACGTAATCGTGGGAGCAACTGTAGACGTGGGCGCAGCGGAAACCGTGCCGATGGCCGTCGCTGTGGTCGCGCTGGTCGTCAGGCTTAACGCGTTGGAACCGTTTGTGATCGTCACGACCTGGCTGGCGCCCGGCAAACCCGTGAAGGTTCCTGTGGCGCTTGCGGTCGTCGGCGCGCTTGCCGTCAAGACCTGCCCGTCAACCGTCACTGTCGAGGTGCCGACGGCACTGTTCGTGGTGACGGTGCCCGTCCCGCTCGCCGCTACCCCGCCTATCGGTACGTTCCAGTCTTTTCTCACGGTCGCTTCCGGCCTTACAACCGGTCTCACGGGGACGCCGATCCTCCGGTCTGGCGCCACGTCTGCGGAAACATCCTGACCTAGGAGCGCCTTCGCGCCCCTGCTGCGCTTAACCTGCGAGAGAGTGAAGCGGGGTTCTTTGGAAACTTCGAGCCAGCGCTCGAATGTGCCGTTTTCAATGGCCTGTTTCTCGGTGCCGGGATCGGAGAATACGAGATGGTGGTGAGTCCAATCGTCGGGTACACCTCGCCCCTGGATAACCCAATCCTCGATGTTGCGTTGCACCACCGGATCCGCCATCGACGTCTCGGCCTCCGGACTCGGAGCGTTCTGTGCGCGCAGCGAAGAGCCAAGGCCGAAGAACCCCACAACGCCCAGAAACAGTGCGACCTTGACGCACATACGGCGCTGAGAACTCATTGGGTTTGGTGAAATCTTAGAATTGCATCGCCAAGCCATCCGGACACTCCAGCACCACGAGGTTTTTTGCCGCACCATTTCAGTTGCGCATGAACACAGCCGTTAAAACCGAAACACAACGCCGCTCAAGCCGGGTCCACTGTTCTCTGCTGGTCCCGGCGTGGATTCGTTCGCTAATGGCGCGTATAAGATGTTGATGCTAAGGTGCTTGAAATACTCAAGTCAATCCAGAAACATACATCCGGGCACCCACAGATACCCGCGTCCCGGTTACCAACGTCACGACAACGTCGATGACCAGAACATCTTCGCCAGATTGACTTCCACTTCGCTGTCCTCATGCGCAAGCATTTAGAGAACGGCTACTCTACAATTGCGAAGAGGCGATCCAAGGGAGAGTTGAGCCGATGAGCCTGATGGAGGAGTTGAATCGGAAGGCATTCCAACTGGGCACTTCCTTGAGCGTCCACTTGGATATTACCTGGCGATGCAACGAACGGTGCGTGCACTGCTACCTCGACCACGAAGGCAAAGGGGAGCTGACCACCACCGCAATCAAAGATGTGCTCCGTCAATTGGCCGATGCCGGTGTCTTCTTTCTTACGATCAGTGGCGGAGAGCCTCTCCTGCGCCTGGATTGCTTCGAAATTCTGGAGTATGCCCGCTCCCTGCGCTTCAATGTCAAGTTGAAGACGAACGCCATCCTAATTGGGCCCCCACAAGCGGAAAGTCTTCGCCAGCTCAACATTGAACAGATTCAGATCAGCATCTATTCGCACCGGGCCGAAATCCATGACGAAATCACCAAGCTGCCCGGATCGCTCCAGCGCTCGTTGAACGCAATCCGGCTCTTAAAAGCGCAAGGGTTGAAGGTTCTCATTTCAAATGTGCTGATGAAGCAAAATCTTGGCGACGCGCTGGAGCTGCGTCAACTGGCGGAAGAGCTCGGCGTCGGCTTCAATATCGAACCTACAATCACGCCGAAGTTGGACGGGGACAGCTCCATTGTCAATCTTGGTCTCTCAAGCCGGGAGTTGGAGGAATGCTTTCATACTCCGGAGTTGGTAGGAGACGTAGGCGAGTTCTGCGCCCACCCGCCCCCTGTGGATGGCAGCGTGCTGGATGGCTACTCATGCAGCGCGGGACACACCTCCGCCTACATCTCGCCACGCGGTCTTCTCTTTCCCTGCGTACAATTTCCAATTGAGTGTGGCAATCTGCGCGAAAATACCTTCGCTGAGATATGGCAGAATTCGGCAGCGTTGAAAGAGCTCCGATCCATCCGCGTTCGAGACCTGCCAACCTGCTCGGCGTGCTCGCATGCTGGTTCGTGTACACGTTGTCCCGGTCTGGCCTACATGGAAGGCGACATGCGCGGACCATCGTCGGCGGATTGCGTAAAGTCGCAGGCGCGAACCGGAGTGTCAGTCGGGCCGCTACCAATACTGTTCACTTGATGTTAGATAAGCGCGGGAGGATCTCGACGCCAGAGGGTGGTAGTCGCAGTTGCTGTCGTTCGGCGGAACTGGCGCAACTCACCGTAGTTAAGACGACTTGCGATAGGATGAGCACTGCCGTTGTGTCACACTTACCTTGCCACAACTGAGCGCCATGGTTTCGAAAACCTTTTCATGCCGGAACGCCGGTTTAACGTACGGCTTCTTCTCCGAGGCCGCCGGTACTTTTGTTTCTTTGCTCTCGTCGGACATGATCTCCTCTATTGCAACTGCGCCTGCGTCTCTGCCAACAGCGTGCCATTCCTAAACGACTGTCCTAATGGTCACTATACAATCGTAGTTTCGATACCCGTGGCGGTCAATAAGGATCTGTTCTAGCAGGCTAACGCACTGGACGAGCGGGATTCCCGCTGCGATAACGTTGGACTGAATGTCGGATGGAACCACGCTTCCTGCGCAGACCCGGCCCGTGTACCGCTGCTGCCCCCGATGTGCAATCCCAGTCACGTCTATAGAGACTTAAAAACCGCATAGTTGCCTAGAACAATGACATCCATCCGGGTGCGCAAAAAACAACTCAGGGCTTCGGTCGGTTTCAGAACGATGGGCTCATTCTCGTTGAACGAAGTATTCAGCAACACTGGCACCCCGGTCACTGCCTTGAACGCCTGAATCAATCGCCAGTAACGCGGGTTTCCCCTCTCGGCAACCGTCTGCAGCCGGCCTGAGCCATCCACGTGCGTAACCGCAGGTATTACCGTTCGTTTTTCGGGCCGCACGGGGTAGACCTGTATCATGAACGGGTCGGGGCAGGCACCGACAAAGTACTCGTGCACAAACTCCTCCGCGACGGAAGGAGCGAACGGGCGGAATTTCTCGCGGAACTTGATTTTAGTGTTAATGATCTCGCGCATGTCTGCGCGACGTGGGTCGGCGACGATGCTGCGGTTGCCCAGAGCGCGAGCTCCCCATTCCATGCGCCCTTGGTACCATCCCACGACCTTGCCCTCCGAGATCCGCTGTGCCGTCCAGGCGCACAGCTCGGATTCATCCTCAATGTGACGCACCGTGCAACGCTGCGCTTCCAGCTCGGTGGCGCATTGTTTGAGGCTGTTCTCAATCTCGGCGTCTGCAAACTCCGGACCCCAGTAGCCATGTTCCATGGTGAAGACGCGGCGCTGGCCGAGGGTATGATTCCAGACGTAATACGCAGCGCCGAGTGCGGTTCCGCTGTCGTTGGAAGCAGGTTGGATATACACGTCTTCGAAGGGCGTGTTCTCGCGGATTTTGCCGTTGGCGACGCTGTTCATGGCGCAGCCGCCCGCTAGGCACAGCCGCTTGGCCCCAGTGCGGGCATGCAGGCCATTGAGCACGTGAAACACTGCCTCTTCGTGTACGACCTGGAGCGATGCGGCCATATCCTCATGCCGGGCATCGAGCAGGTCGCCGGCTTTTCTTGCCGGCCCCAGCAACTCCTCGAGCTTCTTCGTGAACACCAGGTCCATCGTCGGTTCGCCCTCGTCCCAGGTCATGTTCATGTTATGTGACCAGTGCCGGAAGTAGGCGAGATCGAGTACGAACCTCCCATCGTCGGTCAATTTGCGCAGCTGACGAAGCTGGTCGACATATTTGGCCTTGCCGTAGGGGGCCAGGCCCATCACCTTGAACTCATCGCCGAAGCGCATGAATCCGAGGTATTGGGTAATCGCCAAGTAGAGCAATCCGAGCGAGTGGGGAAAGAAGATTTTGTCCAGCACGTCGAGCTTGCTGCCGCGCCCCATCGCGAACGATGTACTGACGAAATCGCCAAATCCATCGATCGCGCAAACCGCAGCTTCCTCGAACGGGGAAACAAAGAACGAGCTGCCGAGGTGTGCCGGATGATGCTCCACCCAGTGCATGCGGCTGCGAACATGACCAGCCTCAAGACTGAGCTTTTCGGCGATGACCCCACAGACGTCCTTCACGCGGCCGTTGTTGTTTATCCGATCGCGCAGCAGGCTCAAGGCGGGGTGGTTTCGTAAGACGAAAAGCGCCTTTCGCGCCAGATTCGCGCTCGGATTTCGAGAAATTGCGATGTGATCGATCTCGGACGCCTTGATCCCGCCCATCTCGAGACAGGCGCGGATCGCATGCTGCGGGAAGCCGGAGCAGTGTTTCACGCGCTGAAAACGCTCTTCTTCGACGGCTGCAACGAGTTTGCCGTCCTGAACCAGAACGGCAGAGACGTCGGCATGATAAGCATTGATTCCAAGAATGTTCATTTTAAAATCCAATCCTAACAGGACAAGAATTGCGCGCCCGAAAACGGCACGTCCGACTGTCTCTCACGAGAGCGATGAACCGGCAGTCTCGGTAACGGCTTTGTCAGCCTCGGTTGATGGGTGCTCCATGCCGGTAACAACTTCCATCATTCGCGGCAGCAACATCTTCCGCCCAATCGCGGCCTCAGAGTCAAAGATGGGCGGGATGAACCCTCGTTCCCTTGCACCGAGTACATGTTGCATAACCAGCGCCACATCCAGGTGTTTGGCTGAGTAAAGGCGGCGCGAGCGAGCGGTTGTCTGGAACAGTTCGGTCACGTGACTCTGCGCCGGCCCGATGTACAGCACAGGCGCACCCACCGCAAGAATGTTGTAGATCTTCGATGGCGACACAATGCCCACAAAGGCCTCTCCCATAACTACCGCATGCAGATCAGCGGCAGAAAGCGACGCGGCGAGAGCTTCGCGGGATTGATACGGCAGGCAGACTATATTTCTCCATCCTTCCGCGGTTTTGCGCGCTTGTATCTTGCGATACTCGCTGCCACCTCCTACGAAGGCAAACACGATGTCTTCGCGCTCGCGCAGTTGATGTGCCGCCTCAAGCAACGTGTCAAGCGGATGACATGGGCTGTGGTTGCCGGAATACATCACCACAAACTTGTTCTCCCATCCCTGCAGACGGCGGAAGTTCTGGCGTCCCCTGTCATCAAAGTAAACAAAGTCGTCCTGTGACCAGAGTGGAACAATGGCGATTTTATCGACATCCGTACCATGCGCGATAAGCCGCTGGCGCATGAAGCTATCGAGAACCACTATCGCATCGGAGTGGCGAAGACTGAAGTCCTGGATTGCAAGAAGAAGGCGTGCCGTCTTGGAGGACGCATCCAACCAGCCCGCCGCGATTGCTTCATCCGGATTCAGGTCCATGATCCAGGAGACAAGGCGTCCGCCGGACAGAAGTTTCCAGGTGGCTCCGAGAGCGGAGATCAGCGGCGGCGTGGTCAGCGCAACGATTACATCAAAGCGGCCCAGCCGAGGCAGCCGGCATACGCAAGCCACCATGAAGGAAGCAAAGTCAACCGCGCGTCGCCATTTCGCCCCTTTGCCGAAGCTGGTGCTCTCGACCCGCACGATTTTAACCCCGCTCCACACCTCCCGGCTGCGGAAGCTGCGCGAAGGATCGTCGTATCCACGGGCGCTGCACAGCACTGTTACATCGTGCCCCTCGGCGGCCAAGGCAGCAGCCAGGTCGGAGGCGTATTGACTCGTCGCAACTTCGTCGGGATAGAACACTTGATTCAGAAGGAGAATCTTCATCTTGATCCTTCCGCAGGGCGGGAATTTCGGAAGCGTTCTAACCAGTGGCCGAGCACTACAAGTTGCCACAGTCTCGGCCAGGAAAGTTTTCCTGCATAAAAGCGGCTCCTGAATTCGGAGGACGGTACGGACAAAACCGCCTCGCGATCCAGAGCCGCGAGCCCTTGGTCACAAAACTCCCGTAGCACGCCGCCAAGCCACAGAGCCATCGGCAACTCAAACCCTCGCTTGGGCCTCGCCAGGGTAGGAGCAGAAAGCACATCGGAAAATGCCTCGAGGAGATCGTCTTTCCTGCCCTTGCCCGCCACGTGATGACCCAATGTATGCTCCACCAGGCGATGGTCCAGAAAGGGGACTCGAAGTTCGATGGAGTGCGCCATACTCATCACGTCGCAATCGCGCAACAGTACACTCCGCATGTAAACGCTCAGCTCCAGCAGGCTGACCTGTGTGTTTACCGGCAGCCCAGGGTCGGGACACTCAATCAGATCCGCCGATGCGGGCACTCCCATTCGCCTGAGTTCCGTCTCTGGCCAAAGCGCACGTAGCACACCGTAGCGCTCACCGAGAGAGAGCGCCGGTCGCATCATTTCGTATCCCCGGTCGCCTCCGGAAAACCATGCAGCAAACTGCCGCGGTATGAGTCCCCCAACACCGGCCCACTTCATGGCCATAGGAAGGAGCCGAAAGCTGCGGTATCCGCCAAACAGTTCGTCTCCGCCGAGTCCGGAGAGTACAACCTTGATTCCACGCGAGCGCACCGCGCGAGAAACGATGAATGTGTTCACGCCGTCGATGCTGGGAAGGTCCATGGATGCGACAGCCAATGGCACCTCCGCGGCAACCTCGCTATTCGGCAACCGCACTTCGGTGTGTTGGGTTCCGAAGCGAGCGGCAACGGCCCGGGCGTCGGAGGATTCATCCATCGTCGTCCCGTGGAATGCTACGGTGAATGTACGCAGAGGCTCCGAGGAGTGCAGCGTTGCACAGGCGGTGATTGCCGAAGAATCGACTCCCCCGCTGAGAAAGCAGGCGACAGGAACATCGGAAAGCATGTGCTCACGAACGGAGGTTTCCAGCAGGTCGCGAGTGCTTTCCCGTCCATCCGTGCAACTCCTGGCTGCGGAGTTGGCCAAGGACCAGTACTCGTGCTCGCGGGTAATTACGCCATCCGAGACCTCCATCCAGTGCCCCGGAGAAAACGAGCGGACCCCTCGAACCAGAGTCAACGGTTCAAGAACTGAGCCGAAGCGCATGTAGGCGGCGAGCCCATCGCGGTCAAGTTCGTGCGGCACCAGTCCAGAGCCGAGCAGTACCTTCACTTCTGAGGCGAAAGCAAAAAAATCCGCTCCAGTGAAATAGTAGAAAGGTTTGATCCCCAGACGGTCACGGACACACCACAGGCTCCGCCGCGCTGCATCGTAAATCGCAATGGCGAACATTCCGCGCAGACGCTCCACACATGAGACGCCCCACGCGGCGTAGGCACGCAACACTGTCTCGGTGTCGCTGCTTGACCGCCAGCGCACATCGCCGAGCGCCTGACGGATCTCCAGATGGTTGTAGATCTCGCCGTTTAACACGCACCAATTGCCGGTTTCAGGATCGTGCATCGGCTGATGCCCGGCGTGGCTGAGGTCGAGAATCGCCAGACGCGTGTTTCCGATGAAAACATTGCCGGCTCCGTCGCTGACCATCTCCGAGCCCTGATCATCGGGTCCGCGGTGGCGCATCTCCCCTACCATGCGCTCTACCGCAGCCTTTGCGCCTTCGATCTTCGCCGCTCTGCGATAGCTCACGCCTGCTATTCCGCACATTTCGCAGCCCCCAGATGCCCCCATTGCAGAGCCGCCATTAGGCTGTCGCCGAAGCGATCGGCGGTGAAATTGTTCAGAAAGCGCTCGTACCCGGCATTCCCCATCTGTGCGGTGCGCTGCGGTTGGTCAATGAGTGCAAGAAGTGCAGCAAGTAACTCATCTTTGCATTTGCTTTCCGCGATGATTCCGGTTCGTCCGTCTTCGATGATGGCGCTTGCGGCCCCCGGGGCGCCAATACAGGCTTTGCGGGCACGCATCGCTTCCAGATAAACCAAACCAAATCCTTCTCCCGTGCTCGGCATTACGAAAAACTCGCAGTCACGATAGAGCCGTTGCAATTCCTCATCGCTTACAAGTCCCATGAAATGCACAGATTCGTGCAGCCCCGTGGCTGCAGCCTTTGCCTCCAGACGAGGCCGGTCAGGACCATCCCCCGCAATCACGAGGTCGAAGCCGGGGAAGCGGTCAAGCACCGCTGGCCACAGTTCCAGCAGTTGGTCATGGCCTTTGTAGCTGGACTCTTTGACTAGGCGCCCCACAATCAGAGCGAAGCGCCCCGGCTTCAGCGAGGGGCCTTTCACCGGAGAATCCAGAGGGGCGATTCCGAGAGGACATACCGCAACGGGAAGATCATGGAATCGGCGATTGGCTTCGCGAAAGCGCTGCACCGTACTGACGGAATTTGCAAGCACGGTCGAAGCAGCTTTCAAGGCCAGGTGTTCCCGCAGACGTAGCGGCTTCCAGGCCTCGATGCCGTGGAGAAAAACCGAGAGTTTAGCTCCATGCAAAACCAATGGCACCGCCGTAACGGCCACATTCACATGCATTGCAAGCACGCGGTCCTCAGCGGAGGCGCTGCGCAACGCAAAGCTTGCGACCTTGGCAACAAAGTTGGAGCGACTGTTCTGTGCGTCCCAAATCGTGATACCCGCAGACACTTCCGTGCTCGGTTCCTTGCACAGGCTGAATACATTTACGGTCACGCCTCGCGAGACGAGAGCAGCGGCCGCAACGCGGGACACCAGCGAAATGCCGTCGCGTCCATTGAACATCGGAGTCAGAAGCAGCGCTTGAGGCGAATGCACAGAGTTCACGGATGGCTCCTGCGTCTCGAAACCAGGGCCCGCTCATAACCCGCAATCATGCCACGAGCGACGGACTCCCAGGTGTAGTTCTCCAAAACAAAGCGCCGCGCTTTGGCGCCCATGGCACGCGCGCGCGATGGATCAGTGACCAGTTCAACAACCGCGCTGGCGATGCTCTCCGAATCGTGCTGAACCCACCGTCCACAACCCTCACGTTCGATCTGCGGCCAGGGGCAGGTCTGTGTCACCACCACTGGCAGAGCCGCTGCCATGGCTTCAACAATGCTCATTCCAAAACTTTCCACGCTGGAACAGGCGACGAGCAAATTGGCATCCGCAAGCAGGCGCAACTTGTCCTCGCCGGCAAGCTCACCCGTCCAGATCACCGCATCTCCGGAGCCGGCAAACAGGGAAGCAACCTTGGCACGATGGCCGCCTTCATCGGGACCTGCAAGGACCAATTTCAACTTCGGCACAATCGACCGTGCTCGAGCAAAGGCCAGGGCGAGCAGGTCCAGCCGTTTAATCGGGTGAATGCGTCCCATCCACGCGACGATCGGACAGTCTCCTCCGATCGCATACTGTTGGCGAAACTGACCACGGTACTCCGAGAGATCGCCGGGAACATCGACGCCATTCGGCAGTTCAAGAACCGTGCGCTGCACGCCTAGTCTCCCAATCTCTGCTGCCTCTTCTGCCGAGGTCACATGAAGGAACCTGGCCCGGCGTAGAATGCGGGACTCGATGACGGGGTAGAAAATCTTCTTGCGCCACGACCGATGGCGGCGGGACGCTCCAAGCAGCATGCCCCGTGTAGAGATGACATAAGGCACTCCCGCAGCCCGGCACGCATGCGCAGCGCTCCATTCGGTAAGATTCCAGAGGCAATGGATGTGCACCAGGTCGAAATCGTGGGCGCGACTGGTGATCGCTTTCGCCAGTTGCGGGGTATGGAAAAAGCGTCCGGCCAATCCCAGCGGAAAGCGAAAGACCGGAAGCCCCTCATAGCTGGCCGGTTCTTCAACCGCAGCAGGTAGCGACGCCGTGCCGCAAGCAGTTGTCGTGAAAACCGTCACCTCAATACCAAGCAGTCGCTCGGCCTGGCAGAGTCCTAGAATCGTACGCGGAGGCCCCCCGTAGCAAAACGCAGGCGCAAAATAGGGAGTGACGTGTAGCACGCGCATTAAACGAACTCTCTCGTTCCGTTGACAGAACGACCGATACGCAACACTGGTGAAAAAATTAGGATCGTCAGCGCCACTGCTTGAAGAATGCCTGACAGATATTGCGCCGCCTGGCTCTCAACCACCAACAAGGTTGGCAGTAAAGCAATTCCCAGACTGCGAAGAAATTCGCCTTGCTCGGAATCCAGAAAATAGCGGCGTATCGCATTCAACAGCAGGCCAATGAGGAACATCACGAGCGGAGGTCCGAACCATCCGAAATTGATATAAGACTCCGCCAGCGTTCCAACAGACATCGAAACTTTGTTCAGATCTCTGCGGTCTGTAATTCCGTATGCGACTTGATAGAACTGATTCGCCTCGCTAAAACTCGGTTTGTTCGGCCATAGGAAGCGCGGAATCAACGTGACAGCAAGATACTTGTACAGGCGTCCGTTCTGATACGGAACCTGCGTCGGTGTCATCTGCGCAACCATGGCAGTGGGCTCGAACAAGGATGCGCGCGACACCGTCTCACCGAACAGTTTGCCTCGCTTCTCTGTGTGGTCGAGGGCTTCTGACCAGGCATGTAACGAGGCGCTGAGCCAGAAAGCTGTTCGCTCGCCAGAGGTGCCCACCGAATTGCCAATGCCATGCCAATACCGTTTGCGGAACTCAGGTTTGCCTGGCTGGAGGAACAGGATGACGATTAATAGCCCAGCTATGACTGCCTTGGGGGCGCGCCGGCGCACATCGAAATAAGCCACTCCCATCACGAGAATGAACCAAACGGCGGAGCCCAGCCATCCGGAGGCGACGCCTTGGCCGAGGCACAAAATTACAAATCCGATAATTATGATCCGGTCCACGCCTTCGGACATTCCCCGGAGATAGCGACGGAGTAGCATCAGCAATGCCACCATCGCCACCACGCCTTCCAGGTCCACGAGAGCCTGCCGTCCTCCCGCGCCTAATGCGCCGATGTTGGAAAAACACATCAGAAGCGCCGTCCCAGCGCACACCAGGCGGACATAATTCCACGCCAGCGGCTTCTCGTTGAACTCCAGCTTCCATTCAGTCGCAAATTGTCCAGGTATCCGCACGGCCATTCCCAACGCGAGCGCGGACACTCCCAGAAGAGCGAGCAGCATCGTATTGTCAATCGCATCGGGAGAAAGAACACGCGGACCAAACGAAGTCTTTCCCAGGTGCTCACCTAGATAGAGAGGAAAGACATAGGCGATCACGTACATCAGGCCAATCACGGAGAACAATGGAAATTGCCGCTGATCACCCTCCTGCCAGATGCAATACGGCCACCAGGGCAGCACCACCAATCCGAGAGAGTAAGCCAAGGCCATGGGGCCGATTGGCTGAGGTGAGAATGCCCAGAGTGCAGCAATCAGAAGCACCGGAACGAACGCAATTCTGACCGGCAGCGGAAGCCGAGGAACATTCTGGATCGGGATTGGCCGCGGTGCCAATGAGGCAGCAGGCATCATGCGCGCGAACCTCTCTTCACGGCCGAAACCGCCTTCACCGTGCCCTCCACTGCGGAGGCAATGGAATAGTTCTGAATCAAGGCCTGGGCGCGCACGCCGCACGCACGCCGCTGCTCCGGATTGCGGGCATAATGCATCATCGCGGAAGCCAGCGCGCTTTCATCATGAATCGAAAACACCTCACCGGTGCCGTGCTCAGCCACAAGGTCCGGTCCGCATCCCACTTGATCGCTGACAATACAGGGCAGTCCGCAGCGCATAGCCTCATTCACCACGAGTCCCCACGTTTCATGCTCTGACGGAACTACCAGAACATCAGCTGCAACGAAAGCATTCACCAATTTCGATTGGTTCAAAAATCCCGTAAATTCAACCGGCAGATTCGAGCTGCATGCGAACTCCTGGCACTCTCGCCGTAAAGGCCCGTCACCCACCATCAGCCCGGCGATTGTCTGTTCCTCTCCGAATGCGGCTTTAAGGCTGCGCAGAAACGTCATTGGGTTTTTCAACGCGATGAACTTGCCAACAAAAAGAAATACAACTGCCTCGTCCGGCAGATTCAACTCCTTACGAACCGCGTCGCGATCAGCCTGAGTGCTTTTATCTCTGGGCCGGAACTTAGTTTCATCGATCACATGTGGGACATGGAAGACCCGGTCCTGTGGCACCCCATAGGAGAGGTAATACTCACGTGACCACTCGCCAACCTCGAGAAACCCGTCGAACGCACGCAACATAAGTGGATACGTGACCTTCTTTATGCAGTTTTTCAGCATCGAGCGCGGCGTATGCAGATGCGAATCTCCGCGCGTCAGGATAGGCAGACCGAGTCGTTTCGCCGCCCAAATCGTCTGCCACGCCGCTTTGTAATTCCATCCGTTTACCAAGACGGCATCGAAGGTTCCCTTTTCAAGGGAATCACCGATTCCAGGCACATCCAATCCGTTGAAATTCGAAGTGCGAGGGTGAGCTGCCACATTTGTCAGAAACTCGTATTCGTAGCCATCCAGAAGGGGAACGTCCCACTCAAAAGGCACGCCGAAACCAGCGTCAGCCTGTTGCTCCGGCGACGCCTGATGGCAAAAGAAAACCTTGATCTGCAGTCTTCCATCCGAGGCTAACCCGCGATACCACGGAGCGTGGTACTGGATCGGGTGAGTGGCCAGAATCGCGAGCCGCGGAATTCCCTTGCATTGCGGATCGACGCATTGCGGATTGACGCATTGCGAATTGAGGTGGCATTGCGGATCGAGTCGATCATGATCAACAGTCTCTGCCCTGGTCATGCGTCTGCCCTGCGCGCCTTTATCAGATCGGCCGGAGAGTGGCGTCGGTGACTCAGCTTCTCGATACACTTTCGCCGAAAGACTCGCATATAGCCTCATCATTGCCGTGCGGCCGAGTGGTCAGGCCTAGGTTTTACTGGGGATTACAGTATAAGCCTGCTCAAAGACTCTCGCCAACGCCTCACATACGGAACGGGCGGTGTAAGGCTCGAATGCCTCCCAGTCCGTGGAAGGCTGCGCATCCAGCGGGCAACCGAGCAGCTCCCGTAAACGGAATTCCACCTGCGATTGCGCCTCTTCCAGGGAAGCCTCATCGTCAAAAACAATCGCACGGCCCGCTCGGGTTTCTTCAAGGATACGGACGACACTACTGGCAGCATGGAAGATCGGCAGCAAAGGCCGGTTCGCGAGGATGTAAGGGAAGAGCTTAGACGCGCTGTAATGAGAGGATGTCGAACCCAGCACCAGCAGCGCTGTCGAATCCAGCAGAATCTGGAGCGCCTCCAGATATGCCACGCGTCCTGGATGCTCGTCGACAAAGCGATCCACCTTCAACTCGCTCGCCAGCGGCATCACCAGCTCCCGTATCATGTTGCCGGTCGCATAGTTGGTGCCCACAAAGTGGAAACGGACTGGACGCATCAGCTCCGGATCAACTTCAGCGAGCTTTCTCACAGATAGGAACAGCACGCGCAACGCCTGCAGCATGTCAGGCCCGCCGCGCCCCACATAGCTGATATGACGCAGCCCGTCGTTGCGATCGAAGATTGAATTCTTCCTGGGATGCGCCCGCAGATGCACAAAGTCGGCTGGTTCGATTCCTAGTTGAATGCCCGTAATATCTTCCGGGCTGATCCAGGAATAGCGATCAGGAAGATCCTGAAGATAAGCCGCGTCCACTGAAACCAGATGGGCAGCACGCCGGATCGCAAACGGCTCGACCATGCCGGCCACCGCGCGTGCCATGCGCCATTTGGGTGGACGTTGCTCGGGTGCAACCGTCTTGTAGTAATCCGTTACGTAGGGGTCCTGGTAATCGATGATATAAGGCAGTCCGAAGCGGATATTCGCCAGCCTGCCAAGAATCATTGGATAGAAAGGCGGAACGGTGATCAGCAACATATCAACCCGACGCCGCTTCACCAGCGCGCTCAACGCGCGCCAGGTGTGCCAAAGACTACGCAGCCCGAGGTCGCCTATGCCCAGCTTTCGCGTCCAACTCGCTCGCAACGCCGCCGTGCGGATAATCTCGTAATCGCCCCGCAGAAGCCGTTCGTTTTCCGGATCGGTACTCCATTCATAAAACTCTGGAGCCGTGGCGATCACCACCGGCTCCCAGCCAAACTCGCGCAGATGGTCCGTGAAAAATCGCGACCGCAACGAGGGCGGCATGCTGCTTGGGCAGAAATCAGGCGCGATGATGGCGACAGTCTTCATGGACAAAGTCGAGCCTTTCTGCGCGACTCGAGGCATACTTTTGATCGTGAACGGAGCTGCAATTCTAAACGGCGCCGATCCTGTTCGCAATCACTAGGGCCGACGACGTCCGGTGGCCCGCATCGAACCCGCTGCTCTTATTCTCGTTATGTAAGTGATTCACCCGTGCAAGTGGGCTCTTGGGCTCCCGAAACTTTCGGCTTCCCTCTGTGGAGCCATTTCTGTACCTTTGCCTTATGCGCCATCATGTGAAGAAACTTTTCCGCTCGTTCGGTTACGATCTCTCTCGCGTGCCGTCGAATCGCTTTAACGTCATCGCGGACGCCTTAAGCCTGCTGCAGTCATTCGGGTATGCCCCCCGAGTCATCGTGGATGCCGGTGCGAACATGGGCGATTGGACTCGCATGGCGTTCAGCATTTTTCCTGCCGCAACCTATCACCTCATCGAACCACAGCCAGGATGTCATACCGGCCTTCGCGCTTTGGCGCAGGAAATACACGGCCACCTGCACACGGTCGCGGTGACGCAGCCGGAAGTATCGGCTATGCATATTGCTGGCGACGGACTCGGTAACACAGGCGCTTACGTTTGTTCGCCCGGCGAACGCGACGATACGATCTGCGTTCCTGCGAACACGTTGGACGACTTGGTGGCCGTTACGCCGTTAGACCGGACACTGCTTAAACTGGACCTTGAGACGCATGAACTGGTTGCGCTGCGCGGAGCCGGGAAGTTATTGCACGACGCCGAGGTGGTACTCACCGAGGTGTCTTTCTACCACCCAACCGCTCCACTGTTTCTCGACATTTCAATTTTCTTGCGGGCACACGGATTTGAACTTTATGACTTCGCCTCCCTCGCCTCCCCCATCTCTCATCGCCGCTTGCGCAGTGGCGACGCGGTCTTTGTCAAAGCAACAAGCCCTCTGCTGTCCTGCCGAGCCGTCTGATCGGTTGTTAGTAGCGCCAAGCGCGTTACGATGACCTAGGCACACCATCCCGATTGAGACGCAATTCACTTGTGATTACCGCGAGCCTCCACCATCTCCTGCAACAATGACTCATATGCACCCGTGATGAAGTCAGACGAGAAGCGCTTCTCACAGTCAGTGCGCACCCCTTGGCGATCAATCTCGCCTAATTTCGCCACGGCAGCGACGGCATCCTCGATTCCCTGGCAACGGAAGCCATTGATTCCATCGCGTACCACCTCTGGCACGCTCCCCGATTGAACGCAATCACTGGCGTTCCGCAGGCCATCGCCTCTGCCATCACGATACCGAATGGCTCTTCCCATTCAATCGGCATCAGAAACGCGGCGCACCCACCGAGCAGTTCACTCTTTCCCGCATCGTCGACTGGGCCTATATAGCAAATCTGATCTCCATCGATATGTGGCGCGACGATCTCGTCGAAATAATGTCCATCAGGGCCGCTGGTCACCTTGTTACCTGCAATGATCAATCGCCTTCCGGAGCGCCTGGCAATTTCAATGGCGTTGTGCGCCCCTTTGAAGCGCTCAATCCGTCCCAGAAAAGCCAAGGGTGCGTCAGCGGGAACCTCCGTTACTGGCCTGTACTTCGTTACGTCAACACCGTCATGCACAGGAATCCAACGGCCATATCCCTCACTCTGTCCCTTCAGGCGATACACGCTGCGAGACGCTCCGGCAAAGGCAATCGAAGAGCCCGCCAGCGCGGCCGCAATTCGTACGCTTCGCCAGGGAACCCCATCGCGGCAGTAGCGTTGTACCTTGACGACCTTACGATTGGGCAATACCGGCAATAGCGCGGCCAGTCTTCCCCAACTAAGGATGGCGTCAAGATGCCGCAGTTTCCGCGCCAACCCTGAACCGACTTGCCAAAGTTCTTGTATGCGTGCCGGCTTCGAGAAGTGCGGAGGTACTCCATAAGGGACTAGCTTCGCCTTGCAGTGACTCTCCGGATGCGCATACAGCGTGACGGTATGACCGCGTTCTACCAGCCCATTCACCACAAATTCCACCACACGCTCTATGCCGCCATACTCAATCGGAGGAACCGGGAGCGTAGGGTCAACCGTAACGGCTATGTTTAGCGTTTTCATCGCAGAACCTCCCGCACCGCTTCCAGCAGGGCTCCCTCTTCTTCGGGATGATGCCAGTGCCAGCGTCGGCAAGCCGATGCCCATGCAGCGCGGCGTGCGGCCAGCAACGTTGTGGGGCTCGTCGCCCAGAGTCTCAGTGCTTGCGCGAGCATTTCAATGTCGCCCGGAGAATACAGGAATGCGCCCGGCCCGAGATCCTTCGCCAATCCTCGCTGCCCCGGAGTATCGGTGAACACCACCGCCAGTCCCGCAAGTATGTAAGTGAAGGCCTTGTTCGTCAGGCAAATCGCGCGATTGGGCGGATCGAAGATCTCCAGTGCCAAGCCCACATGATAATCGCGGCACAGATCCACCATCCGGTCCGGAGCTTCGGTGGCATGATGCAACAATTTCAGCCTGGGCGCCCTCTCTTTCGCCATTGTCGATAGACGGTCAAGATAACCATCGCTTGGCTTCCCTCGTAAATGCAACTCACAGTCAATGTCGGCCATGCCTGCCGCAAGAATCGCATCTTCCAATCCCCGTCCCGCTCCAACGGTTTGGCTGAACCAGTACAGGCGAAGGCCTTCAGCTCCCACGGGTGTGAATTCAGGCGCGCGCGCCGGCAATGGAAAGGTATTGTTAAGCACCAGCGGTCGTTTGCCGTATCGCTTGGCATAGCTGTCTGCGATAGCGTCACTGGCGGTGGTAAGCAAAGCCGCATCTCGAAGTACGATTCTTTCCGCGGCCTGTGCCAGCCGATTGCAAAAAGCGCCTTCCGCGTCTGCTGTCGAGTGTTCCGCTCCGTGGAAATCCTCCAAATCCACCGCAAACGGAATCTTTAAGCGCCTCGCAGTGAGCGCAGTGGCAATCAAAGCGCTTCCACCACCGTAGACAAAATCGGTTGGAGTCTCTGCCGCCGTATTCACCAACTCCGACAGGACTCTGGTAGTGGCACGGCCGAGCAATGAGGCAGTTTGTCGCTCCGGTCCAAATGCCTTGCACAAATTGCGGCACGCAAAATATCGAACACCAGCACGAATCCGCAGCCAGTTGCCGGTACTGCGTGAGTAGTCCACCACCCTCCACGGCATCCTGAGGCGAGCGCGCAAGACCACGTCTGCCGAGCTTCCCCAATCTACAAAATTGGTGCTCACCACACGCAGCTCATGCCCAGCCGCGGCCAGCGATTCGGCGGCCTTCAGCATTCGTGGGCAGGTAGACAGATGCCCGGCAGTAATCACAGTTATGCGCGACATGTCGGTGTGAGTCCAACTTTAGCATTGCTGAAGCAGCGCTTCACCTTAAAATGTGACTACCGTGCAATCCCCGTTGCGGTTTCTATCTTCGACTACTTTGAGGTACAACTTTTCATAGTCGTCGGCAATGTCATCCATCGTTCGCGGTATGGGCAGGGCCCGTCTCCATGCATCCACGGTCTTCGCAGGATCGGCTGCAATCTCTCGAATCGCCGCCGTGATCTCTGCAACGCTGCCCGGGGTTAGCAACCGTCCGTCGATCCGGTCTCGAATGAGTTCCGGCATGGCGCCGATCCGTGTGCCGATTACTGGCGTACCCGCTGCAAAAGCTTCATGCACCACCGTTGGGCCGCCTTCGAAACATTTCGAGGGCACCAGCAATACGTCAATGCCACGCATGACGTCGCCCACCTGCGCGGCTGGCACGGCATCTGCAAAGCGCACTCGATCGTCGCGGCCTAACATCTCCTTCAGTCGATTCACGAGTGCCCGCGCTTCGTCAAAATTCACTGGTCCAAGCCATTCAAGAGTCGCCGGAAGATCTTCAGGCAACGCCCGCCATGCCTCTGCTAATTCGAGAATGCCCTTAATCGCCGCGAAGCGGCCGACGTATCCAAAACGGACCGGCAACGCCGTAGGACAAAGATCCGGTGTGGCTTTGCGAACCATCGCACTGCTTATGCCGAGACGGTTGATAGCCAGTTTTTCGCGCGGCGCGCCGTTGAGGAGCACCCGATCAAACGCCGCCCGATTCAGTAGTACAAACGCATCCACCGCATTCAATAGCCGCCGCTGGAGTCTTTGCTGGTGCCGTATGAGATCGGCCATTCCGAGCACAGTACCGGCTCGGCCTGGTAGTTTTCCCGCAGTGCCGCCGATCAATGTGCTGAGAGCCGCTGTTGGATAAGTCAGCGCTCGCGGCATCCCAGCAGCATGAAGGCTGCATGCCGCACATTTGAACGCGCCCACCTGGCCATCACACAGTTTCTGACCCCAACGCATCAAGGTTCCGCGTTGGCAGCAGTAACCGAGGCTCCCCAGATGGCTGGTTGCAACGACTCGGATTCCCATCGCCCGCGCGGCCTCGATCTCATAGACGGTGATGCCAGGCAACAAGGTATGGACATGCAGGAGGTCGGGACGCTGCTTGGCGAGCCACGCCAGCAGAACCTCGCTGCCGCGAGTAGACTCCCGTGTCTGGCACTCGTCACGAGTGGCGGCTGCGCCGCGCAGTGGGTAACGAAACACTGGAATCCCCTCGTGCTCATACTCGCGCGAGTCTTCAAGCCCACGCAACGGTGCCGTTACGTGTACTTCGTGGCCGCGCTTCTTCAAACGCTGCGCCAACCCATTCACGTAGACCTCAGTGCCGGCAATCGACTCAGGGAAATACCAGCCCAGCGCGTGTGCAATTTTCATTCTGAAATCTAAGGCCTTTCACCAATGCGCGATGAATGCGTCCGTCCCGCTCTTCAGTGCCATAAACGCCAGTTACCGCAAATCCCTTATCGATTGCTCCGCAGTAGCTTCACAATCGCATTTAAGATCCAAGGCTGATCTATTCCGCAGTTGGCCAGGTGACCCGCAAAGCTTCCTATCTGGTTGTTCCAGCATTTGAATGCTATAGTCCCTTTCAGCTCCGTTATGCGCCCTACGCTCACATATATTTTGCCCGACTTGGATGGCGGTGTATTTGCATATGTACGCAATCTGCTAGCTTCCAGCACTTCGGACAGGTTTGAAACCCATGCCGTGTTGACCAGGTCCAAGTACTGCGGCCCGGCATCAAACTTGCTTACTGGCGCCGATCACCAGATTTCTGTTCCCCACCAGTTACCAAAAGAGAACTTGTATTCGGTCGCACGCCGACTCATGCGAGCGATTCCCCGCGGGCCGGGGGTGGTGGTCACCAACGACCTTCTGGAGTTAGCCGCCTTCTCAATTTACGACCCGCAGAAGATGATCGTGATGCTCATGCATGGGGACTACGACTATTATTACGAACTCGCATGCAAAAACGCCAACATCATTGATTACTTTGTGGCGTCATCGAAACACATGGCTGCCAAGCTTAGGAATCTCTTACCGGAACGGTCTAATTCGGTGCTACAGCTTCCATATGGCGTCACAATACCGGCTCGCTCCAGGAAGCCACGCCCAGGTATACTCCGCGCGGTATTCATCGGACGTATGGCAGGGCAGAAACGCGTACTTGACCTGCCGGAAATTGATCGCGAGCTGCACCGCCTGAACGCGAAAGTGGAATGGACGGTGATCGGCTCTGGGCCGGACGAAAAGCTTTTACGTGAGGCGTGGGCATGGAACCCTGAGGTTCGCTGGACTGGGATGATCCCGAATGAGTCCGCGCGAGAATGCCTGTTGGAAAGCGACGTTTTTGTCATGCCGAGCCAATCTGAAGGTTTTCCGGTCAGTCTGGTGGAGGCCGCTGCCGCAGGCGTCGTACCTGTCGTCAGTGATTTGCCGAGTGGCATCCCGGAGATCGTGATTCCCGGTTGCACTGGTTTTCGCGTTCCAATCGGGGACACCCGGCAGTTCGCAGCCGCCATCTCGTCATTGTCTTCAGACCGCACGATGCTGGAGAATATGAGCAATGAAGCCCGGAGAAGTGCAGTTAACAATTTCGACATCCGTGAAAACGTCAAAGCGTATGACCGCTTATATGAGAGCTATGCCGAGCCCCGCACCAACCGCCGCCCGCGGCAAACACTCCAATACGGCAGCCGGCTCGATCAACCGTGGATTCCCAATTTCGCGGTGCGTGCGGTACGCTCCGTAACCAGGAGAGACCTTGTCGATGCCCCCACGCGTTAGCGTACTGATGACCGCGTACAATCGCGAAGCCTTTATCGCGGAGGCAATCGAGAGCGTGCTCGTCCAGACCTTCACCGATTTCGAACTGATCATCGTTGACGATGGCTCGAAAGACCGGACCGTGGAGATCGCACGCGAGTATGCCGCCCGCGACTCACGTATCCAAGTCGTTCGAAATGAATGCAATCTGGGAGACTATCCCAATCGCAATCGCGCCGCGAAGCTGGCAAACGGCGAGTTCATTAAATACCACGACTCTGATGACGCGATGTACCCTCACTGCCTTGCGATCATGGTCGAGACGCTCGCCGCCTACCCCGAAGCAACCGTAGCGCTCTCGGGAGAATGGCAGGGTGGTCCGCTGCCCATGCTGTTAACGCCGCAATTGTGCTATGAGCGTGAGTTCCATGGATACGGAATGTTCGGCCCAGGTCCTCCCTCCGTGATATTTCGTCGCGACAGATTTGCAAAACTTGGGTATTTCGAGCTGGCCGGACCACATTCAGACTTGGCTTTGTGGCTGCGATTGTGCAAAACAGACAATGTGCTTCTCATCCCTGCCGGTCTTTACTGGTATCGAGTGCATGCAGGCCAGCACCTGGCAACTCCCATGGCCGCGCGCGACCGTGCGATCATCAACAGACGAGTCTGGGAGGCGCTGAATGCGGAAGATTGTCCGTTGGATTCCGCCGGGCGGCACATTGCAAAGATCAACTGGACCTGGAGTCTGGTAAAGGGGCTCTATCACGATCTGCGCGCAGGCAAGTTCAGCCTTGCATGGTTCGCTTTCCGGCAGTCCGGCCTGCACGTGCAGGACTGGCTCCGCTACTTCCGTTCGCCTAAACGCGAAAGATTTGCTGGCACGCCAAGAAACGCGAACGGAGATTTTGTAACACCTTACTGGAAAGTTACTTCGGACAGCGCATCTGTAAAAGGGGAAGCCGATGCTCTGAAGTAAGATGCGACGGTCCTGGCACTCGACCCCTTTCGTTTGCGTGCCGATCATGACTCGCCATAGAATGACCCCAATGCCCAACCGATGCCGCATATACCTGCTGACCTATCGGCAACCCAAGTTGCTTGTTCGGGCCTTGCAAAGCGTGCTTCGGCAAACGTTCACCGATTGGACATGCGAAATACATAATGACGATCCTACCGATTCGTCTCCGGACAGACTCGTCGCCGAGGTGAATGATCCCAGAATGAGTGTGGTCAATCATCCGGTGAATTTCGGGGGGACGAAAGCTTTCAACTTGGTTTTTCGTCCCGTTGAGGACTCATACGTTACGCTACTGGAAGATGATAATTGGTGGGAACCGAACTACTTGCAACGCCTGATCGAAGTGATGGACCTGCACCCCACCGTAAACGTCATCGGTTCGAACACACGAAAATGGCAGATGGAGTCCGACGCGACTTGGACTGACCTCGGGACGTTCTTGCCGCCAACGAATGAAGTGAAGCTTCACCACTGGCCTATAGCGTATAACCTGTTTGGGAACCGAATCGGAAACGCGGCATTACTTTGCCGCAGTGCGAATATATCCGACTACATCGTGCCAGAAGAGACAAGTCTCGCAATGACCGAAGTCGTTCGAGAACGAGCATTTCCTCATCCCTTCTTATTTCTTCATGAACCGCTAAGCAATTTCGCGATCAGGCCGACAACCAATAGAAGCAGTGACCGGCTGGACGCCACGATCGCACCTGTGTTGCTGACTGCCAGCATCTTCGAGCACGTTCCTTTCAAGGAAGCAACGCTGCGCGACATCTGGCACTCGTTAGGTACAGACCAGAAGAACCGCGACACTTGGTTTAGGTTCTTCTTCGCAGGCATGATCTGCACAAGAGCAAGAGCGCTTACAAAATTCGCAAACGCTACACAACGTGCCACATTCATGGCTTATTGTCTGCGTCATCCGAAAGTTGTGAAGGCGGTGCTCAGGTCGCGGACAACTCACTCGCAGCTTTGGTCTTTTCTCATGGAAAATACAGAGAAGCGGTTGTGTGAAGCGCAAGCACGCGGGTTCGATACGCTTTAGATCGCAAACTTACTCACCAAACTTCAATCGCCGCTCCATGCTGACGTTGCCGAGTCCGTTATTGTCGCAGCGTCCGTCTCATACTTCCAGTGGACGGGAAGCCGCATGCTCCCGATCAGTGCTCGCCCAGGCTGGTTGGGATCGCGAGCACCGCCATTCACCTGGACACTGATCGCATTTTCAACCACACAGTAGTCATGGTAGTGATCTCCCAACCATAGCGATATGGTGTACGCGTCCGGACGAAGATTGTCCGAAGCGATCGTCAACTCGATCGTTCCCCCAGACATTGCCGGCGCATTCACATTCGGCGGGTCAATCCTGGGGTTGGTGCCAAAGATCGGTACGCCGACCATATCAAAAAGCGTGACCCCCAGGTAGGGCGTAAAGGAAAATGGCGATTCGAATGTAGTGCGGAGTCGAATTACCCCTTCGCCCTCGTACCACGCTGCACTGGCAGCGGTAATGGTAGGAATGGAAGGGTCAGCGGCGGCCGTGTAGGCACCGGACGCATGCACCGACAGGTATCGCTCGACCACCTCAGCCACCGGACCATCACACTCGACCGTGCCTTTCGAAAGCAGGATGCCGCGCTTGCATAGCCGCTGAATCGCCGGCATCGAGTGGCTGACGAACAAGACCGTGCGACCGCCGCGGCTGACATCTTCCATCTTGCCCAGGCATTTCTTCTGAAATTCAGCATCGCCTACGGCTAGTACCTCGTCGACAATTAGAATTTCCGTTTCCAGGTGTGCGGCCACCGCAAAAGCAAGGCGCATGTACATGCCACTGGAATAGTGTTTGATGGGAGTATCGAGGAACCGCTCAACCTCAGAGAATGCTACGATCTCATCGAACTTGCGCGCAATCTCCATCTTGCGCATTCCAAGAATCGCGCCGTTCAGAAAAATGTTTTCGCGTCCGGTCAGTTCAGGATGAAACCCGGTACCCACTTCCAGCAGAGAGCCGACACGGCCAGTGATATCCGCGAAGCCTTCCGTCGGGCTCGTGATCCGCGACAAAACTTTTAACAGTGTGCTCTTGCCCGCGCCGTTTCGGCCAATGACGCCGACCAACTCTCCGCGCTTCACTTCGAAGCCGATGTTGCGCAACGCCCAGAGCCACTCCTGCGACTTTGACGCGGGCCTCGGTCCCGATAAGCGTTTCCACACGCGGCCGGGAGCGCCCAGCGTATGCATGATAGTTTCACGCAAGGTGCTGTTCTGCTTAGAGTCCCCTAAGCGATACAGCTTACCGATGTTCTCGACTCGAATCGCGGTCTCGCTCATCGTCTACACCAGGTCGGCAAAGGTATTCTCCATGCTGTCGAAGTAAACCAATCCACCCGCGAGCAGTATCAAAACGGACAAAACTGAAACCGCCATAAGCCGAAGGTCGACTTGTGCAGTACCAAGAAGCGCCCAGCGGAATCCTTCGACCACCCCGGACATCGGATTGAGTCCCATCAGAAAGCGCCACTTATGCGGGATCAGGCTGCTAGGATACGCAACCGGCGTTGCATAAAGCCAGAACTGCGTGATGAAAGGCAGAATGTGCCGCACATCGCGATACTTTACGCTGAGGGCGGATAACCACAAGCCAACGCCAAGCGAGGAGACGATCGCAAACAGTAGCAGAAATGGGATAACCAGAACCGTGGAATGGATTGGAAGGCGGTAATACACCATCATCAGGATCAACAAAACGAAGGCGATCGCAAAGTCCACCAAGCCAGTCAAAAGGCCGGCAACAGGCACTAAGAGGCGCGGAAAGTACACTTTGGTAATAAGGTGTGAATTGCCAACCAGGCTGTTGCTGGTTTCAGACAGTGCAAAGGCGAACAACTGCCAGGGAAGAAGTCCGCAGTAGGCAAAGATTGGATATGGCACCCCGTCGGATGGCATTTTGGCAAACCGTCCGAAGATGACGCTGAATATCAGCATTGTCAGGAAAGGCTGAAGCAGTGCCCAGGTCGCGCCCAGTGCCGTCTGCTTATATCGAACCTTAATATCCCGCCAGCAGAAGAAATAAAGCAGTTCGCGGTATTCCCACAGGCTCCGCAGATCCAAAACGCGCAGACGGCGACGAGGCTGGATGTGGGTGACGCGGCGGGACTCTCCCTCAAATGCAGCTGTGCTCATAGGCATGGCGCGCGAAAAACCTTCAGACTGGAGCTCTTGCCCGAAGTGTACCTTAGTGACAGGCATCGCGAAAAGAGGAAAACGTTGAATCAAACTGCACCGTCGTTACCTCAACTCTCTGCGAAATCAGCGGAAGGTAATGCTACAATCGGCGGTATCCCACTCAGGTTGCGGTCGGTCCTTGCTGACTCATTCACAGAACGCCGCCAACGTCTGGACGGAGAGACCGGAATATGAGGCCTGACAGTTCCCCACCGGATTTCAAAAGTAATTCGCATCATCATCTAGCGGGGGAGCTGGCGAACCTCACCGTGAGTGGCACCTCGGCCACGTTGGCGCCTCAGGCTTCCTTTCTGCTCGAATACTGGACAATCCTGAGGAAACGCGGCTGGGTCGTTATCAGCGTGATAGTGGTTTCAGTTGCTTTGGTGGCGCTCATCACCGCGCGCCAGAAGCCGATGTACTCCGCCGTCGGCCGCATCGCGGTAAACCGCGAGAGCGCAGTCAATCTCGGAACAAAAGACCCGCAGTTCGTGATCGACGAAAACGATGGCAGCGACTATTCCGTCGACATTGAAACACAAATCAAGGTCTTGCAAAGCGATGCCACCTGTTACACGGTTATCAAAGCTCTGCATTTGGATACTTCCCCCGAATTTGGCGGTTCGCCGGCCAGGCACATGGAGAATTCACTAGAAATTGACTCTGCCGGGCAGACGGCCCTTCTAGGCGCCTTTCGCAGTGGATTGAGCATTTCTTCAGTGCCGGCCACGCGCATCTTGGAGATCCACTACTCGAATCACAATCCCCGGCTCGCCGCCGAAATTGTCAACCAGTTAATCCGCAGCTACATCGAGCAGAACCTGCGAGCCCGATTTGACGCCACTGCGCAGACATCGGACTGGCTGACGAAACAACTTGCCGACCTGCAATTGAAAGTGGAGATCTCCCAGGAAAAACTCGTTGAGTATCAAAAAGAGCACGGTATCGTCGGACTGGGCGAAAAAGAGAACATCGTCACCTCCAAGCTTGAGCAATTGAATGAGGCTCTAACCACGGTGGAGGGACAGCGGATACAAAAGGAAGCTGCCTATCACACGGCACTGTCGGGCAGTCCCGAATTGCTGCACTCCGAAAAGGAACAGGTCGATCCGCTGGAAGCTTTCCACGCCAAAGAAGCCGACCTTCGTACTCAGTTGGCCGCCACTCGAGCGCAGTTCGGCCCGAACTACCCGAAGGCGAAAGAGCTCTCGGCTCAGATTGCCGAAATTCAGAATCAGACCCAGGCCGAGTTGAAACGTGCACTGGCCCGGGCGAGGGCAGAGTACGTCGAAGCTCTGGAACACGAAAAGGTGTTGCAGGCAGCCTTTGAGAAACAGAAGCAGGATGCCAATCAGCTTAATCAAAGTGAAATTCAGTATTCACTTCTGAAGCAGAATGCAGAAAGCTACCGCACCCTTTACGATGGCCTGCTTCAACGGCTCAAGGAGGCTGGAGTCGCAGCAGGACTGAGGTCCAGCAACATTCAGATTGTCGATCAGGCGCGTGTTCCAACCGCACCGTATGCACCCAACATGCCACGAAGCTTGATGGGCGGCCTCTTGATGGGGTGCTTCCTGGGGGTCATGGCCGTCTTCATAATGGAAAGTCTCGATAACACGGTGCGAACCCCAGAAGAAGCTGAATTGGTTTCATCGTTGTCGGCCTTGGGCATCATCCCAACCCATCGGACAAGCAACAAACCCAGCTCGTTCGCGTTAGGCGGGCATACAACAAAATACCCGGAGCACAGCGACCGCGAAATCTTCTCCATTACGCGGCCCAGATCCGAGATCGCCGAGGCCTATCGAGCGCTGCGAACATCCATCTTGCTGGCATCCAAGAGCAGAAGTTCAAAGATTCTTCTCGTGACCAGTGCGATGCCCCAGGATGGCAAAACTACGACGAGCGTCAACGTCGCCACGGTGCTCGCGCAATCCGGATCGCGAGTGCTTCTTATCGATGCCGACCTGCGGCGGCCTAGCATTCATCAAGCGCTAAAACTATCAGACACTGCCGGATTGAGCACGTGGTTGGCGGGAACCGATCAGGACCGCCCCCAAATTCTCTCCAGCGATATCCCAAATCTGGACGTTTTACCTGCCGGCCCCAGGCCGCCATACCCCGCCGAATTGCTGGGTCTGCCTGCTTTTGGCGATATGCTTGATCGCCTTCGCTCACAGTACGACCACATCATCATCGACTCGCCCCCAGTACTCTCGGTGACCGACGCAATTCTAATGGCGGTGCTCGCAGACTCTGTCCTGCTTGTGGTTCGTTCGCGCAAAACAACCAAGGGTGCGTTGCGCCGCTCCCTCGATGTCTTACAACACGCAAATGTGTCTATGATGGGCGTCGTACTGAATGCTTTCAATGTGAACGGCGAGGAATACGCTTACTACAGGTATTACTACGGATATGGACACGGAGCCGGTTACTACAGCGAAAAATCGCATGTAGGCGCGAGCGCGGGTGCCAAAGACCTGTAGCGCTGGAGTGTCGATGCAGATCTCATTGAGATCGACTGCTCGAATGCTGCTTTTTGGCTGCTGCGTGGTTCTTGCGACCGCAGAGTTTGTATATCTGAGCTCGCGGGCAGTCCGAGCCCACGCCTGGTCCGAGGGCGTGCAGCAATGGCAGATCGAGCGTGCCGTGGCTCTGGAACCCAACAATTCCGACTATTGGTATAGATTGGGCCGTTGGCATCTACTGGTTGACCAGGACACCGCTGCTTCGCTCAGTGCCTACAACACAGCGATACGGCAGAATTCCCACCTAGCCGGCTACTACCTCGAAATTGCTCGCCTTGGCCTCCTTGCAAATGATCGTACGCAACTAACGAGCGCAATCGACAATGCTCTGCGGGTTGACCCAACTACACCTTCCGTAAATTGGGAGGCCGCCAACTTGTACCTTGCTGCAACCGATCCAGAGCGCGCCCTTCCTCTCTTCCGAACTGCCGCTGCTTCATCTTCGGAGTACCAATCTTCCGCGACAACATTGTGTTGGCAAGCGACCCATGATGTAGATCGCATGGTTGCCGTCGCACTGCCCCCCGATGCAAGAGTCTACAGCGATTTCCTGCGTTACCTTTTATTGCACCATGAGACTGCTGCCGCAGATCGGTTGTGGAGCCATTTTATTGCTCTCGATAAAACAACCTCTGCCAAGCCCAGCTTCCTATACTTGGATTCTCTTCTCCAACAGCATCGCGTCTCTGACGCAGTTCGCGCCTGGCGGGAACTGGCGATCATCAGCCCTGAAATCAGCTCCTATTTGCCGCAAGGCTACAATCTGGTAGTGAACTCTGGATTTGAACAACAGATCCTGGACGGCGGCTTTGACTGGAGAATCATTCCATTGGACAAAATTTCAGTCGAGGTGACTACCGGAGAGAGCTACCAGGGCGCGCACAGTCTGGCGGTCACCTTCGATACCAGCACCACGGGCACGGCTGGCATTTCTCAACTCGTGCCAGTCGAAGCTGGCGCCTCCTATTCATTTTCTCTGGCATATAAGGCCGAGGACTTGGAAGGCGCACATGGCCTATCGGCGGTTGTCAGTGACGCATTCACCGGACAACCGTTCGCAACCACCGGCGAGATTCTCGGCTCCACCCCATGGCGCCAGATCAGCGGAACCTTCCATACCGGTCTATCGACCTCTCTCGTTTCGTTGGAGTTGAAGCGCCCGGCAGGGACCCTCATTCGAGGCAAAATCATCATCGACGATGTGCGCCTGGTGAAGGACAGCGTCGTAAAGGAGTGAGTGTGCCGTCTTCATTTATCACCGCAAATGCCAACCCGCGACCTGCCGTAGCCAGGCAACAAGTTAAGGCGCCGGGCGAGCAGGTGATTTTGTTTGCCGCCTGCGGAATGCTGACCTTTTCGGTGATGGCCTTTGGCGCCGTGCAGGAGTGGGCAATCTGCGTTCTTGAGTGCGGGGCGGCGCTCCTATTTGTGTTGTGGGCAGCACGTCAGATGGCGCTCGGGCGAATCAGGCTTACCAATACTGCCATGATTCCCGCCATCCTTCTTCTGTCACTGCCGATTCTGCAATTGGCCTCGGGGCGCACAGCCTACTTCTATGCAAGCCGTTATCAACTGCTGCAGTGGCTTGCATTCGGCGTTTTCTTTCTCGCCGCATCCGAACTATCCGGCAATCCTTTAGCACGAAAGCGCATGGCAATCGGGATTACGATTTTCGGCGCGCTCTACGCAACCTTCGCCATGGTCCAGGGATCGCTCGCTCCTCCCAATCTGCTGTATGGGGTGGTAAAAACACATGGAACCGGCTTCGGCAGCTATACCAATCGCAATCACTATGCCGGTTTGATGGAGATGTTACTGCCCTTCGGACTCGTAATCTCCACCGCACCGAGCCTGCGTCGGAACTTCCGCCTGCTCGCGGCTTTCGGCAGCCTGGTGATGTTCACCTCGATCTTTGTTTCGGAATCGCGCGGCGGCATCATTTCGATTCTCGTCGCTGTGATGGTCTTTGCTTGTCACTACTATGCGAGCCGCCGAAAAACTAGCAGGGCAGTGCAAACCATCTTTGTTGTGGCCATTCTCTCTTCGGTATTCGTCGCCTATTTTGCCTGCGAGCGCTTGGCAAGCAGATCGGTTATGGAAGCCACTGACGCAATGCGCCTGCAGATTCCACGCGACAGTTTGCAGCTGGTGGCGCAACATCCTCTTTTGGGTTCTGGGCTGGGTACTTTCACAACCGTCTATCCCCAGGTGCGCAGCTTCCCGACCAATCTCTTTGTCAATGCAGCGCACAACGATTATGTCCAATTAGCGGTGGAGACAGGACTGCTTGGAGTACTCTGCGCGGCGGCGTTTCTATTCCTTGTGTTTCGCAACGCGATTCGGCAGCTTCGCCGGAGCCGGCAGGACTGGTTCTCAGCCGTGACTCTGGCGGCGATGATTGCGTGCATTGCGCTGCTCGTCCACAGTCTCTTCGATTTCAACTTAGAGATTCCAGCCAATGCCGCAGCCTTTGCGTTCCTCGCGGGATTAGCTTCGGCCCAACCGCACCGTGAACCGGAGCGCGGCCACGAACGCTGACATCGCAACCGAGCCCGGAATACCAGTAATAAGCGTGCTAGAGCAATTCCCTAGTTGCCGTAGCCCGATACTGCTCTCGCCTTTAGGTTGTCATTCCGAGCGCAGCGAGGAATCCCCGCACCGCTCAAATCTGCAATGCCGCTCCAGAGTCTCTTCTGCCTCGAACTGCCTTTGACGGTGTACACCTTCTGTGGAACCGCCCTAAGCAAGCGGGGTACTTGTTACGGGCGGAAGATTGCGACTAGCGTCGCCGCCTGCAGTATGGCGCCTGCGTTTCGCCAGTAGTCCTGACTCTTGCTGGCGGGAATGAACAGTACATCGCCTTCCCGGAGTTCCATATCCGGCCTCTGCGCTCTGAGTATCTCCTTCAATGGTACGGGGACCTCTTGTACGCCGCCTTCAAAAGTCTTCCGGATAATTCGAGTCCCTTTCATCGCTGCATCTTTGCCTGCTCCACCAGAAAGGGTGAGGGCTTCAAGTACCGTCATGCGGCCATCCCCTTCCAGCACCAGCCCGGCAGGACGAGCCACATCTCCCAACACGTATACCACGCCCGCTCTCGCGACCTCCACCTTGTCCCCGGAAAAGACTTCAACATCGCGGTACGAGCTGGCGGAGGCCATGTCCACATTGACAGGCTTCTCCGGTTGATCGCGATGGGTGATGGTGATAAGCCGCCCTGACCGTTGAGTCGTGCCTCCCGCGGCCACGATCATATCGGCGAGACGGCAGCTACCAAAAACCGGGTAGATGCCCGGCTTCCCAACCTCGCCCGCCACCAAAACTCCTGCCGAACGCAACTCTTTCGCTGAGACGTTAACCTGCGGATCATTCATAAACCCGCCATCGCGGAGTTCTGCTGCGATCTTCTGTTCGAGTTCGCCCGTGGTCAGCCCTTGAGCCGCGGTAGGACCAATGAGGGGAAGAAGAATGCTCCCAGCGTTGCTGACACGCAGCTCTTGATTCATCTCAGGCACGCCAAAGATTTTCACCTCAACGATGTCGCCTGGGCTGATGCGAGCCTCGCGTGAGCGAATGTCCTCAACAACTCCCGTGGAGAGTTTGGCAGTCCGGCTGTCTGGAGTAGCGTCCGCAACTTGTGTCGGCTCCGGAGCTGCCGCCGATGATGCTGCCCGCGCGCCGGGTTGTGCTTGCAGCGTGCTCAAACCCCTGTCGCTTTGCTCCTGCGCAGAGGCTGCAATCCCCAGCAGGATCAAAACCGACAGCGTAGCCGAGGCAGTCCGAAGATGGCGGCGCAGTTTAGAATGAATCATTGATTGTGGCCATATGTTAGCAACAATCGGCGAATGAATATACCTGAATGTTGTGCTGCTTCCTCAGGTTTTCCCATCGGTAGCGGCTTCCGCGGCGTGCGGGACGCGGCACGCCGTTTGCCGCTGATTGTGAAACGCAGGGTAAGGTTAAGATAGCTCAGCGGTGGATACGAACCTTGAGCGCGAGGGGCATGACATGGATGATATGCCTGCATCAGTCTCCGGAATCTCCCCGGCTTGCCTCTTCGTGCTCTCCACCGCCACCGCACATCTCCGCCCCCAGGCGCTCGTTGAATCTCCAATCGACCTCGACTGGAACCAGGTACTCGAATTCGCCGATCATCATGCACTCATCCCACTGGTTTGCCGTAACCTGCACCTTCGTGGCGTTAGAGTTCAAGCCTCTCCTGCACTCGATGCACTTGGTCGCGAGACGGGGGCGAAAGCCCTCAGGCTCGCTGCCGCACTCATTCAAATCGGTACCTTCTTTTCCGATCACCAAATTCCCGTACTGGCGATCAAGGGTCCATCTTTAGCGTCCCTCCTTTACTCAAATGTGACCATGCGCTCTTACGCGGACCTCGACTTCTTGCTCTTGCCCGGGGACGTCAACCGAGCCTGCATTGCGTTGCAAGCGGCTGGCTGGACACCCACCGAAGACATTTCAATCATCCATGAACCGTCATTTTTGCGCTCCCAATGCGAGTGCGGGTTTGTCCGTAACGAGCTCTTGATTGAATTGCAGTGGGCACTTGCCCCCCGCTTCTACTCGCTCGAACTCCCTTTAGAGGACATGATCCGTCGCGCCGTGACCGTCCAGGTTATCGGCTCACCAGTCAAGACTCTTGCACCCGAAGATATGTTCCTCGCGCTTTCCATTCACGGCGCAAAACACTTATGGATCAGACTTGACTGGGTGGTCGATATCGCGTCCCTCCTCAGTTCAGGAACGGTGGATGCGAATCGGGTAGCAGAGCTTGCTAGGCGACATCACTTGGTTCGCATCGTTGCCGTTGCCGTACTTTTGGCCGCTGACGTGAGCGGCGTGCCGATTCCGGCGCCATTCAGTGCGCTCATAGCAGAGGATTCCGCCGCCCCCATGATCGCCTCCAAACTGCTCGATCATGCCATCCATGGTGCTCAGAGCTATCGGACTGAGACCCTGGCGTACTTTAGAATGTCCGCAAATCTGCGCGAACGCTGGACAGACAGGTTCCGTCTATTCCTACGCTTGCTTCTGACGCCCAGTTCATCTGAGTGGCGATTGGCGCGTCTCCCGCGCGGCACGCATTGGCTCTATGGGCCGGTACGCATCGCCCGGCTCGCAAAGCGATTCCTATGCGGCGCCTGGTGAGGCACCGCACATTGCCATCACTGGAAAAGAATGGGATCGAAGGTGGAACTCGCTTACTCAGGAACGTCAGAGCAATTCCCTAGTTGCCGTAGCCCGATACTGCTCTCGCCTTTAGGTTGTCATTCCGAGCGTAGCGAGGAATCCCCGCACCGCCCAAATCTGCAATGCCGCCCAGAGTCTCTTCTGCCTCGAACTGCCTTTGACGGTGTACACCTTCTGTGGAACCGCCCTGGTCTTGCCTTGACTCGTTAGCAGTCAGCCTCATACACCCGCTACAGCGCTTTGGACATCGCACTGAGAATAGCCAAAGGCCGAGCGCTTTTGAACGTCTTCGCTCACTGCTACTGCCCGCTGACAGGCTCTTTCCAGCCCTATTCTGAACTCGGTTGTCAGGAGATTGACATCGAGAAGCAATGCGCTGCTATCAACTCGTAACAACTCCAGAGAGCCATTCCACTTACCCTTTAACACCGCCAACTGCAAACTGAGTGACCATTGCGTGTCAGCTTCTGTCTCTTCATCGAATCGCTGCACAGCTCGGTTCCATTGATGGCTCAAGGCGATTGCGTCATCTTCTTCCGCCTTGATGACCAGTCGGAAGCTATCGAAGTCGTTGTCCGCAAATGTATCCTGCAGAATACCGATCATCTCGTGCCAATCATTGCATCCGGCCAATTTCTCCGACCCACGCCGCAAAGCCAGATTATTGACAATGACATGTTTCTGATCTAACGCGCGACGCGCTACCCGGCCAATCTCGACAAATTCGTGATAGCCAACTTTTTGAACGCCTGCCACAACCCCAATCCCGATCACCAGGAGCACGATCGCGAGTGGAGCCTGCCCCGGAGTCAGCAGCGCGAGACTCAGCAGCCCAAAGAGAGCCGATACCGCATAGAGTGCCACCACGACTCGCCGATGCGACCAGCCGCGGCTCAGCAGTCTGTGGTGTATGTGCTGCCTGTCAGCCGAAAAGATTGGTTGTCCGCTAAGAAAGCGCCTGATGATCGAAACGCTTGTCTCCACCACCGGCAGTCCAAATGCCACCAGAGGAATCGCAACCGCGATTAAAGTCGAAGACTTCTGCTGCGTGATGCCGGTCAGAGTCAGCCCAGCCAGGAGAGTTCCGACAAATAAGCTTCCGCAGTCTCCTAGATAGATGGTCGCGGGATTAAAGTTGTAGCGCAGAAACCCGAGAATCGCACCCGCCAGAATCACTGCCAGCAGGCTCTGCATCGCGTTATGCGTGATCAGCGAAACTACGAATACAGTGACCACTGAAAATAAAGCGGAGCCGGCCGCAAGTCCGTCTAATCCATCGATTAAATTGAAAGCATTGCTGATCAACAATACCCAGAAAACCGTCAGCAACGCAGACGCCGTGGCCCCGAATTGATGGCTGTGGAAGAGAGAAGCAAAATGCAGGATTCGAATTCCACTGCCCCATAGTACAAGGCCCGCAATAATCTCAGCCGCGATCTTCGACCATGCAGAGATGTCGAGAAAATCGTCCACCAGGCCAATGACAAAACTAATGAACGCAGCAGAAAGTACCACCAACATCTGGCGCATCGAACGTATCGATGCATCCTGCAGCGGCAGCAGAATATACATGGCAACGCAACTCATGGTGATCACCACGGTCGCAATTGCAACGCCCCCAAGCCGAGGCATACTCACCGGGTGCATATGTCGCGCGGAAAGCGAAGCTCGCACCCAGTCACGTCTAAGAGCAAAGTTGCGAATCGTCCACGTAAGAAGCGCTGAAAAAAGGATCGAGCCAAGAAAGGAGAACAGCAACACCGAAGCCAATGTAGTCTCCCTTCTCGAACAAAACAGTGACAAAAATAGGATCCTGAGATGGATGAAATGCTAGCACCCATTACGCAAGGGCTCCAGATTACTCGTGGGTGTTACTTCCGGGACAATCTTGGTCTGCAACCTGTGTGTGCGTCACGCAGATCGGCCTGGTCCAGTGCGTTTTTACGAGGGTTTGATTTGGCTCTTTGCATCGGCTGGCGGCGCCAGGGTGTGCCGACAGGATCAGGCAGCGCTTGCAGCAGAAAACGGCTACGGCCGGGAAGGACTCACTGCGGCCGCTTTACCCGAATTCGCTTTACCCGAATTAAGGAGCGCCACTCCCGCTGCGGCTCCAGCTCCACCGGCCCCTACCAACCCCCAGACAGCATATGGTATGTGTTTGCCCGCGGTGGCGATTGCTCTCTCACAAGGCTTGGTGCTCCCCTGAAAGCTCTGACCCTTATCAAGGACATGCCCATCGGGCAGAGTAATGCTGCCTTCTCTTACGCTGACAGTCACGTCACAGCCGGAGATGTGCGCTTCATACTTCGTCAAAGCGCTTAGGCTTGTCGGAGTGAATTTCATGTTCTTCAGCTGCGCAGACATTCCTCCGCGGCTCGTAATCAAAACCGCACCGGAGGTTAATTGAATGGAGTCGTGCGCGAAGGATGCATTCGTGTCCGCGGCCACTAAAATGTCAGACCCAGATGAGGTGATATGGGCAGCCGACTCCGGGCCCGTGGTAATCGCTTCGCTACCCAGCAGAGCCGACGAGTTATTTACAAGGTCGCCGTTAACGGTAACCATGCCATTGGGCGTGAGAATTGCTCTTCCCGAAGGCGAGTTCTGAGCTGACAAGATAGAAACTGGAAGCAGCAGCGCCATCATGCAGCACATCACCGCGCGAAGGTTACAGATAGCCATTACGCAACATGCCTCCATTTCGTGATTGTGATCCAGGGTAGCTGCACCGGTCAATCCTTATTGTCGAATGAGACGCACTTCAAGTCCGCGAGATAGCAATTGCGTCCGCGTTAGTGGTTCCGGCTGCGCGTCCCAACCTGTACCTGCAAATCCTCACCGCGGGTTCGAGAAATGCCACATCCCCTGCTCAAGAATCTCACTTCAAACGCCGATGAGTGAAGTGACTCACGATTCGGGGCGGAGGAAACATGAAGTGCGTTTGCGCTGTTTTGCTCCTGTGCTGTGCGATCGGTGTGAGGGCCCAATCAATGACTCCTATCATGCGAGTTAGCTTGGCAGAGCCGGTCCCCGCACCAACTGCGGAGCTGATAGAGGCACCCCTTCCAAGAGAAACTTTCATAGGAGCTGCGCCCCAGGGCAAGCCATCGAACTTTAACCGCTCCTTTGCAGTTCTCGCGACGCTATCAGCAGCTACCATGGTGGCCGACATCGAGCTAACTGCCAATTGCGTACGGAACGCTGGGAACAGCTGCCGTGAGGCAAATCCACTCCTCGGTTCAGATCCAAGCCGGGCGCGCATGTATGGGTTAAACGTACCCATCTACATGAGTGAGCTACTGCTAAGCAGAATGCTCAAGGGCAAGTTACCCCAGCGCAAGTTGTGGATGATGCCACTTCTCTCCATGACCTGGACACACGCAGTTGGGGTTGCGAGCAACATGTGGGCTCACTGACGACGGGCGCGAATTGGATCATCCCTCGCAGCTCATTGCGTGCGATTCCCGCAGATACTCAGGCTCCGCCCGCTGGCCAAGGTTCAGATGCCTCCGGTTTTTCCAGCGGACGCACAGGCGCATGCACCATGAAGAATGCCGTACCAGGTATGCAAGCAGACGTAAGCGAGGCGACAGCCCAGGCTGAAGCTGAATCTCCTTGCCATCACGAATTAGACCAACCACCCGCCCCAGCAGCTCTGATCGGACGGGAGGATCTGTGAAAGGAAGGGAATCGCCCCGCGTGATCAGTGCGGAGCCGCAATTCCGAACTACGCGATGGGCAACTAAGAGAGACTCGCGGGAGAAGAGTACGATTTCACCAGCCTCAACATCTGCAACTTCTCCGGGGCACACCTTGAGAATGTCGCCTGGCCACAGCGAGGGAATCATGCTGCTCCCCAGCGCTCGGAATTGCAATGTCCCCCAGTCGCGGAGAACTTCCGCGGCCATTTCGCAGTACAACTCATCGCGAGAAGACATTAAGGTTTCATTCATCTTAGAAGCCACTCACAATCCCCATGAAGAAACGCACGCAAAACTCTGGTACGATTGCGGCGGTGTCATTCTAAGAATTCATTAATGGCCGGGTCGGGTCAATCCAGAAAACCACATTCCTGCTCCCCAAGGTAATGTGCAAATCAGTTACTCGGCGTGGAATTTTGTAGAAGGCACGTTACCCATGCAACCACTCTCCGCTCATAAAAGTCACGAAGTGGCCATTGAAATTGGTGGTCTCCCGATCGTCCTGCGTACGGACAACCCTGACTTCATGAAGCTTCTGAAGGAACGTTACGTCGATTACGTCAAGACCGGGCATCAGGCCGAGTTCGTCTTCGACGTTGACTTGGTTCCTCCAGGTTCGTTCGATCCGGACGCCAACGTAAGAGTTTGGAGGGAGAACGGAGAATGGTTACTGGAGCGAGGCGATTTCCGGGCTGAGTGGAACCCGGAGCGACGGCAGGGACGCATCCGCCAGGTCGCGAATCCGTACTCTATCGACGCGGTTCTGCGAATCGTGCATACACTCCTTTTGGCGCGCGAGGGAGGCTTCCTTCTGCATGCCTCAAGTGGCGTGCGCAACGGAAAGGCATTTCTCTTCGCCGGTCTATCCGAGGCTGGGAAAACCACGATGGCCCGGCTGGCGCCCTCTGACGTAGCGCTGCTTACCGATGAAGCTTCCTACGTGCGCAAGGTTGGGGCGCAGTACGTCGCCTTCGGGACCCCCTTCGCGGGCGAACTCGGAGAGCACGGCAAGAACATTTCTGCTCCAATCGCTGCCCTTTACCTGTTGGCAAAGTCCGAGGAGAATAGGGTAAGCGCGGTGGACCCGGCAGAGGCTGTCCGGCGCCTCATGAGAAACATCCTCTTCTTTGCCCACGATCCGGAACTCGTGCGTTTGGTGTTTCAGTCTGCCTGTGCCTTTGTCGAGGCGGTGCCGGTTTTTCAGCTTTCGTTTTTCCCAGACCACCGGGTTTGGGAATTGATTGGATGACATATGCCCTTTGCCGATAAGTACATTGCGAAGAGCTCCGCGATCGCATCTCGCGTCCTGGGCGATGAACTGATCATCATGTCCGCCCTGGACTCCACACTTTTCAGCATCAACTCGGCTGGCACAATCATCTGGGAGGCCGCCGACGGCTGCACCCCTTTGTCCCGCATCGTCGAGGAAAAGTTGTGCTCGGAATTCGATGTCAGCCTTGAGCAGGCTTATGTCGACGTGGTGCAGTTCGTCAACGCACTCGCGGAACATGGCATCCTTGTCGTCTCGGACCGACCGATCGCAGCCGAACAATAAGTACGCCTGAGGTGATGGATGCGCGCGGTGACCGTGTCCGAGCGGAGGCTTCTCCCTCCCTTTTGTTCTCTCCCTGCCCGCCCCGTCCCGCCTCCGCAAAAACCAAATCTAAACCTCGTGCAATCAGTCTGTTACAGACGACAAAGAAACCTCATTCGTGTTAAAATGAATGCAGTTGAAATGTGTACAGGTGACGACGATTCGAACCGGTTATCCCTCGAAGCTTAATGCAATGAGCATGACCAAGCGAGCGGACATGTGTCTGCGCTCTGCCACTCTGCCTTCGTCGCCCCTGGGCTCCCGGCACGCTTCTCGCTTGCCCGAGCCACAACGATCCCTGGAAACCACAAATGTCCTCAAAGCCAACAACTGAAGTCGAGAAAGAGACAACGCCCTCCGTGGAAGAACTCAACAAGAAGACCGCAACCACAGCCGAATCCGGTTACACCGCCGATTCGATCAAGGTTCTCGGTGGCATGGAAGCGGTTCGCAAGCGTCCCGCTATGTACATCGGCTCCACGGGTGAGATGGGCTTGCACCATCTGGTCTATGAGGTTGTTGACAACTCGGTCGACGAAGCCTTGGCTGGATATGCCAGCAAGATCGACGTGACGATTCATCTCGACAACTCGATCTCCGTCGTTGACGACGGCCGCGGCATTCCCGTAGATGAAATGGACGTGGATGGCGAGCGTCTTCCCGCGGCTCAGGTTGTAATGACCGTACTGCATGCCGGAGGAAAGTTCGACAGCTCTACCTACAAGGTTTCCGGCGGTCTTCACGGCGTCGGCGTGAGCTGCGTCAACGCGCTCTCCGAGCAGCTCGATCTCGAGATCTGCCGCGATGGCGCCATCTGGGAGCAGGAATATTCCGAGGGCGTTCCCACTACGAAGCTGGTCAAAACCGGCACCACCAAGCGCCGCGGCACCAAGGTTCACTTCGTCCCGGACCGCTCCATCTTCACCGTCACCGAGTACAACTACGACACCCTTGCCAATCGTCTGCGCGAACTCGCCTTCCTCAACAAAGGCCTCATCATCACCCTCACCGATGAGCGCACCACCGACCAGAAGACCGGCGAGGCCAAGCACACCGAGTTCAAGTTCAGCGGAGGCATCGCCGAATTCATCAAGCATCTCAACAAAGGCAAGAACGTTCTCCACGAAAAGCCCATCTACATGGAATCAACGGAGAAGGACGGCCTCGCCGTTGAGATCGGCATGCAATACAACGATGCCTACAGCGAAACCGTTTTCAGCTTTGCCAACAACATCAATACCGTGGACGGTGGCACCCATCTTCAGGGCTTCCGCTCGGCGCTCACCCGCACCATCAACGCCGCCGGACAGTCGCTCGGTCTGTTCAAGGACCTGAAGGAGAATCTCTCCGGCGACGACGTGCGCGAAGGCCTGGTCGCAGTGGTCAGCGTCAAGCTGCCGCAGCCGCAGTTTGAAGGTCAAACCAAGGGCAAGCTCAACTCCGATATCGCTGGCCCGGTGCAGGCCTTCATCAACGAGCGTCTGGGTGCATTCTTCGAGCAGAACCCGCAGGTCGCGCGCAAGATCATCAACAAGGCCATCGACGCCGCGCGTGCGCGTGAGGCTGCGCGCAAGGCTCGCGATCTTACCCGCCGCAAAGGCGTGCTCGACAGTGGCGGCCTTCCCGGCAAACTGGCCGACTGCTCCGAGCGCGATCCCGGAGCGCTGCGAGGTCTATCTCGTCGAGGGCGAGTCCGCAGGCGGCACCGCCAAGCAGGGACGCGACCGCCGCTTCCAGGCGATCCTTCCGCTGAAGGGAAAAATTCTCAACGTCGAAAAGGCGCGCTACGACAAGATGCTGGGCCACGAGGAAATCCGCGCCATGATCACCGCCTTCGGCTGTGGCATCGGCAAAGAGGACTTCGATCCAGCCAAGGTGCGCTACGGCAAAATCATTCTGATGACCGATGCCGACGTGGACGGCTCCCACATCCGCACTCTTCTGCTGACCTTCTTCTTCCGCCACATGCAGGAGCTCATCAAGCGCGGCAACGTCTACATCGCGCAGCCGCCGCTCTATCGCATCAAGAAGGGCCGCTTCGAGCAGTACATCAAGAACGATGCGGAGTTCGTGCAGGTCATGATCAAGCGCGCCTCTGACGGCCTGGTGGTCAGCTATGGCGATGGCGGAGCCCGCCTTGAGTCCAAGCAGCTCACACAATTCATGACCCGCCTCAACGAGTACCTCGGTTCGCAGGACAAAGTGGACAAGCGCATTCGCAACCCGCGCGTCACCGAGATGCTTCCCGAGTTCGAACTCGCCCACCGCGAAGAATTTCACGGCGCGCCTGACGCGGTGCCTACGCGCATCGCCGACATTGAAGCGCGGCTCAAGGCCATTCAGAAGGAAGAGCAGTTCATGTCGGTCTCCACTCACTTCGATGAGGAGCACGAGCTCTGGGACGTGCGCTTTGTCACCTCGCAGGGCACGCCGCACGCCATCAGTTGGGGACTCATCTCGAGCCCCGAGTACAAGCAGATGATGACGCGCTACCGCCAGATCGCTGAGTTCCTGAAGCCGCCCTTCCGGATCGAGTGGCTCAAGAACATCGAAGCCGCAAAGGACGAGGCCGACGACACCATCTCAGCCGCCGAGAAGGCCGATGCCGAGAAGATCGAGGGCAAGACCATCAAAGGTGCCGCCCCCACTCGCGTTGCCCCCAAGGGTGGCTCGCGTGAGCCGGTCGAAAAGAAGACCGTCCGCGAACTCTTCGACTTCGTCCTCGAACAGGGACGCAAGGATTATCAGATCCAACGTTACAAAGGACTGGGCGAGATGTCCGCCGAGCAACTATGGGAGACCACCATGGACCCGGAGCGCCGCACCCTGCTCTCGGTGAAGCTCGAGGACCTTGCGGAAACCGAAACCATCTTCACAACCCTGATGGGCGAAGACGTGGAATCCCGCCGCAAGTTCATCGAGGACAATGCACTCGACGTGAAGAATCTCGATATCTAAGACCACCAGCAGCAGCATGCAGAGCGGCGGCCAATGCGCGAACATTGGCCGCCGTTCCTGCTTTGTATCGCAATGCGAAAAACCAAAATATTACGCCATACTTGGCAGATGATACTTCGCAAACAGGTCGTTAATCGCCTCGCGCAATAGAGCCTCGTTGGTACGGTCCTGATCTATGGCTAGCTTTGAGAGCTGGCGGGATACTTCTTTATCGAAGAATCCGCTGATTACCTTCTTACCTACCCTACTCTTGGGCCTTGATGGAGATTGTGGCGCTAGGTGCTCGGTTGCGACCGTGGGTTCCTGTACTACCTCGGCACGTGGCAGTTCGGGAGCGCGGCCAAATGGCGTACGGCGAGCCGCGCGACTCATCGCATCCTTGAGTGATGGTTTAGACATAAGCGTTTTCTCGTCGGTACACATGTATACACTCGTACATGACTACCACCATACACGGCTACACGCGCACATGCAGATCGGTTAAGGGTCGCGATTGCAGTTTCAACTGTGCTGTCACCCAGCGATAAAGTGCAAAGACTTCTTCTGCCGCCTTGCCAAGTGGATCGTATTCCGATGCAACCTGTCCTTTGGTCAAACAGTGATAATAGGCGGCCCTGTGGCCGAGCAGGATAGGTGCGGTGGTTACGCCGAGCCCTTGAAGGACTGCGGCGGTTTCCTGGCCGAGCCTGCCCTGGGCGGGAACGGCGTTAAGCACGATAGCAAATGGTTTTTGGGCTATTCTGGCAAGTTCGATCGTTGTAGTGACGGCCTGCAGGTCGAACAGATGGGGACGACACGGAATCAGGACTAAATCAGCCGCCCGCGCTGCAGCGAGAGATGCGGATTCGGAATTTGGGGAAGTGTCGATGATGGCAAACTCTGCGCCACATCGCTCGGCTTCCTGCAGAACGACAGAAAGGCGGTTGGGTTGTGCGGACACAACGGCCGGGGTTTCCCCTTCGCGGACGTCGCTCCAAGTAGCAGCGCTCGCTTGAGGATCAAGGTCAATGACGGCTGCGGTTTTCTCGTCCCGCTCTGCCGCGACGGCCAAGTGGATTGCGAGGGTAGTCTTACCGACACCGCCCTTTTGAGCTACTATCGCTATAGTGTTCACGTCCACATGTATACACGTAGACGTGTGGACTAGTCAAGAGTGCGACACGTATACATGTAGACTGGTATACAGGAACAGGGAGAGTCATGGATTACGTCAATCTCGGCAAAACCGGTTTGAAGGTTTCCCGCATTTGTCTCGGCTGCATGACCTATGGCGTTCCTGGCTCGGGTGATCTGATGCCGGGGCGGCACGCCTGGACCCTGAACGAACAAGAGAGCCAACCCTTCCTTCGCGAGGCTCTCGATTTTGGAATCAACTTCTTCGACACCGCCAACGTTTACTCCAGCGGCGCAAGCGAAGAGGTGCTCGGGCGATTTCTGAAGGCAAACACCCGGCGCGAAGCCGTCGTCATTGCCACCAAGGTTCAGGGCATCATGCGCGAGGAGCCCAACGGCCGCGGCCTCTCCCGCAAAGAGATTGTGTTCGAACTCGACGAGAGCCTGCGCCGCTTGCAGACCGACTACGTTGACCTTTACCAGATCCACCGCTGGGATTACGAAACGCCCATCGAGGAAACACTGGAGGCGCTGCACGACGTGGTCAAGGCGGGCAAGGTGCGTTACACCGGCGCGTCTTCCATGTTTGCCTGGCAATTCGCAAAGGCGCTTTATCTCGCCGACCTTCACGGCTGGACTCGCTTTGTCTCTATGCAGAATCACTACAACCTGCTCTACCGCGAAGAAGAGCGCGAGATGATTCCTCTCTGCCGGGCCGAGGGCATCGGCGTCATTCCCTGGAGCCCGCTCGCGCGTGGACGCTTGGCCCGCCCCTGGCACAGTGAACCCACCGAGCGCTACGCAACCGACAAGTTCGGAGCGAAGATGTACTCGCAAACCGAAGAGGCCGATAGCAAGATCGTAGACCGCCTCGGAGAGATCGCCGAGAAGCGCGGCATTCCCCGCGCCCAGCTCGCGCTGGCATGGCTGCTCAGCAAGCGGGAGGTCACCGCGCCGATTGTCGGCGCTTCCAAGCCGCACCATCTTCGCGACGCCGTAGCGGCGCTCTCCGTGCGCTTGACCCCGGAGGAGATCGCCTCGCTCGAGGAAATGTACATACCGCATCCGGTTCTTGGATTCAGCTGAGTTCGTCCGCCGTGCTTGCCAGCCAACACGCGGGCTTCTGCATACAAGCGGATTTGTCGTACCGCTCAATCGAAACCTGGAGAAATTCCCTAGTTGCCGTAGCCCGATACTGCTCTCGCCTTTAGGGTGTCATTCCGAGCGCAGCGAGGAATCCCCGCACCGCCCAAATCTGCCATGCCGCCCCAGAGTCTCTTCTGCCTCGAACTGCCTTTGACGGTGTACACCTTCTGTGGAACCGCCCTAACCGCCGCGGGATAGGCGATTGCACTCTACAGGTCATCAGGTCACAGCGCATCGTGACGCATCTCACAGACTCCTTGGTAAAGTAAGTAAAGGATACTAGCCCAGCCAACGGGGTGCAGCTCTGAATTCGAAAATCTAAGCCTTCCGATGTGATCCACAGGCGCTGCCTGGGAAGCATCTTGAAGAAGTGATTGCTGGATGAATCACGCCGGATTGCTCGACCCTTCAATTACGGATTGTGAATCGAGGGATACGTTTGCAGCCGCTCCCAGTTTGGTTGTCAGTTGTGACGGTGGCCCCCCATCCGCCCTTTTTGGGCGAATGTGGGGAACAAATGGACTGAATGCTGCACAAAGGAAGTTAAATTGAAGGAGGGCTCTCTCATGAAGTCAGCGTTGAACGAAGAAAGACAGGGTCTGCTGAAGTCCGGACACAAGCTGGTTGCAGCGGTGGCATTGGCGGTGTTGATGACGGTCGTGGCAAGCGCCAGCGCGTTTGCGCAACAAGCGGCGCAGCCAGCGCCCAAGAAGAAGGTGGTAATGCACACCTACGTCATCGAGCGCAATATCCCTGGAGCGGGCAGCCTCTCAAAGGCACAACTGAAGGATATCTCCCAGAAGTCGAACGGAGTGCTGAAGGAGATGGGGCCGCATATTCAGTGGGTGGACAGCTACGTCACTGGCGATAAAATCTATTGCATCTATCGCGCGGAGAATGAAGACTTGATCCGTGAACATGCAAAGCGTGGCGGCTTCCCGGCGGATCGGATTTCAGAGGTGGACACCGTCATCAGCCCAGCCACAGGCAAGTAGTAAGATCGCTGACCTTTCTCTCGACTACCCGAAACTGGCTCAGTATCTCACCGTGAGATACTGAGCCAGTTTTTTCAGATTACCGCCTTGTTGTTCCAGAAACACCGCGTTTACCGTGCGAGCTGCCCCAGCGCGGCGCGGAAGAGTTGTTCAAAGCTGCGTCCGTCGGCGGGGCCGAGTTGTTCCAGCGATCTCTCTGCGGCAGCCTGCTGGTAGCCGAGGTTGATCAGCGCCGAGAGCACATCCTCTTCCAGCCGATGCCGCGGACGAGGCGCCGCCGGAGCCACTCCGAATTCCGCCAGCTTGTCCTTGAGTTCGAGCACCATGCGCTCGGCGGTCTTCTTGCCCACTCCGGGCATGCGCGTGAGCTTCGTCGCATCGCCGCCCCGGATGGTGCCGGCCAGCTCGCGGGTGTCCATCCCGCCGAGGATATTGACCGCGAGCTTGGGGCCGATGCCGCTGACCGAGAGAAGTTTTTCAAAGAGCGCCTTCTCCTCCGCGAGATGAAACCCGAAGAGCGCAATCTGATCTTCCCGAACATGGGTGTAGATGAACAGCGATACGTCTCTGCCGCTCTCGGGCAGTTGCGTAAAGGTGTTCATCGAAACCGTCACCTCATACCCCACGCCGTGGCACTCCACGATAGCGTGCCCCGGCGTGGTGGCGAGAAGAGTTCCGCGAAGATGGGCGATCATCTGTGCTCCGCGCTCTAGCGCTGCTCGGGACGGCGCTTGTAGAAGATGTTGAACTCGAAGCCGCGCGGCGACGGGAAACAACTCGTTCACCTTGCGCAGGCGCTCGGCCAAAGCCGGCGGAGCCAGCAACGGATAGTCGCGCTCACGCAGCTCGTAATAGTCCACGTCAAGGTAGAGCGAGAGCAGATAGATTGCGATGGCGTCGGCAAACGTCGTCTCGAAATACTCCTGGCGCGCCTTCTCCGCATCCGGCGCATTTGAAGTGACAATCTTGCGAAGTTCGTTGGCGTCCAGAGAGGTCTCGCCCTTCACCTTGTCCTCTGCCTGCTTCCAGACCAGGTCGGCAAAGTCCTGCGAGAATCCGGTCTGCTCGGCAAAGGCATGAGCGATGTTGATGTAGAACTCAAAGGCGACCGAGAAGCGATCATCCATCAGGCGGGTGGAGATAAAGACGCACTGCGCATCGCCGAGCGTAAGATTCCGGTGGCAGACAGCGCGGTCGCTGAGCAGCACATCGTATCGGTCGGCAATCAGCGTCTGGTCGCCATCGGCAACGGTGAGCGGAACGAAGTAGAATGCCTTGCGGGTCAGTACCGCTGCAATCGGTTGCGGAACAGCGCCAACCATGCGCTGCAACTCGTCCGAGGAGAGGTTGACTTCACCGCTGGAGGCGTAACAGATTCCGTTCGGAGCCTGCTGCACGGGGGAGAGCCTTAATACTTCGGCGGGCGAATGCGTGGTTGCTTGCTGGGTGTGGGACATAGCGAAGTATCATTCTAGCGCAGCCGGGCTTCCGGCGATATCCGGCAGTACCGTAAGAAGGAGGAAAGTGTGAGGAGTCAGCGAAATGGAGCCGCGCGGAAGCAAGACGCTGGTGGCGGGTGAGCCGATGAAGCGGCCGAACTGGCTGGTGTGGACGCTGATGAAAACCATTCGCCTGGTGCTGCTGACTGTACTGTGGAGCGGGCTGGGTATGGGCGCTGCATTGTTTTGCGGAATCATCGCCCTGGTCATCGCCAGCGCACTGAAGCATACAACGCCGGATATGTCCCTGGCCTACCGGCACATCTCGATTCCGGTTGCGATCTTCAGCGGTAGCTGCGCGTTCCTGTGGAACCTGTTCCGGACCTTGCAGGCAGCGGCCCAACGGCGCAGAGCGCAATAATCGCATCTTAAATAACCGTGCCATTGCAGGATTGCCCGCAAACCAACTCACCCCGTCCGACTTGCTAAAATAGCTATTAAAGGTTTTCACCCCGCTCCATGTCTTTCTCCGAACATTTCGACATCGCCGTAGTCGGCGCCGGACATGCCGGCTGTGAGGCTGCCATGGCCGCGGCGCGCATGGGCCTCCGCACCGCCCTCTTCACTCTCAACGCCGATCTCATCGCCCAGATGTCCTGCAACCCCGCCGTCGGCGGCATCGCCAAGGGACACATCGTTCGCGAGATCGACGCTCTCGGCGGCATCATGGCCGAGGTCACCGACGCCGTCGGCATCCAGTTCCGCCTGCTCAACACCTCGCGCGGCCCCGCCGTCTGGTCGCCCCGCGCCCAGTGTGACAAGCAGCAGTACCGCATCAAAATGAAGCAGGTTCTCGAGACCCAGCCCAACCTCCGCATCAAGCAAGCCGAAGTCGCCGAGCTACTCATTGATGGCCAAGGTGACTCCCGCCGAGTCCAGGGCCTGCGCCTGCGCGACGGTCGCACCATCTCCGCCCGTGCCGTCGTCGTCACCACCGGAACCTTCCTCAACGGCCTCATCCACTGTGGCGAGCAAACTTATCCTGCCGGACGCAACGGCGAGGCCGCCGCCATCCTTCTCGGCGAAAACCTCAAAGCTCTCGGCCTCCGCACCTGCCGTCTCAAGACCGGAACCCCGCCGCGACTCGATGGCCGCAGCATCGACTTCTCGCGCTTCCAGCCGCAACCGGGCGACCCCGATCCCACCCCGTTCAGCTTCCGTACCCGCCGCATCACCCAGCCCCAGGTGCTCTGCTACATCGCCCACACCACCGACGGAAACCCACCGCATCATCCGCGAGAATGTCCATCGCTCGCCCATGTACAGCGGCCAGATCCACTCCACCGGCCCGCGCTACTGCCCATCCATCGAAGACAAGATCGTCAAGTTTCCCGACAAGGAAACCCACCAGCTCTACCTCGAGCCCGAGGGCCTCAACACCTACGAGATCTACCTCAACGGCATGAGCACCTCGCTCCCGGTCGAGGTCCAGCTCGCCGTCCTCGCCTCCATCCCGGGACTTGAGAGCGCCGAGATGCTCCGCCCCGGCTACGCCATCGAGTACGACTCCATCGACCCCACCGAACTCGAGCGCACCCTCGAAACCCGCAAAATCCGCGGCCTCTATCTCGGCGGCCAGATCAACGGCACCAGCGGCTACGAGGAAGCCGCCTGCCAGGGCCTCATGGCCGGAATCAACGCCGCCCTCGCCGTCAAAGCCGAGCCGCCGCTCACCCTCGATCGCACCGAGGCCTACACCGCCATCCTCATCGACGATCTCATCAGCAAGGGCACCGTCGAGCCCTATCGCATGTTCACCTCGCGCGCCGAGTTTCGTCTCCACCTGCGCATCGATAACGCCGACCGCCGCCTCACCCCCCATGGCCGCCGCGTCGGCCTCATCGGCGATGACGCCTGGCAAGACTTCCAGGCCAAGCAGCAGCGCATGGCACACCTTCAGCAGCAGCTCGAAACCCAGCGCGTCCCTTCGGGTGGCCCACATCCGCCCTCTGTTGGCGAATGTGGGGGACAATCCCCACTCCCACTTCCCCCCGCGCTCTTTGAAAAAGTGGGCGTCGTCACCGGACAAACCTGGGCCCAACTCCTGCGCCGTCCCGAAGTCACCATCGAAGATCTCATTCCCATCTGCCGCCAGCTCGCACCGCAGTTCTTCGACCACGATGGGTTGCCCACATCCTCCCCGCTTTTGGGCGAATGCGGGGAACGCGACGCGGGTGGCTCATTCAAGCCCTCTTTTGGCGTGAGTGGGGCTGTTGACTCTCCGGATGGCGGGTGGCCCACATCTGCCCCTCTTTTGGCAAATGTGGGAATCGCGAAGCGCTGAGTCATTGCGACAAACTCCCCTCGGCCATCTGGATCGAGCTGAAGTCCGTCGAAACCGAGGTCAAATACGCCGGCTACCTCCTCCAGCAGCAGAAGGACATCGAGCGCCTCAAGAAAGCCGAGACCAAAACCATCCCCGGCTGGTTCGACTACTCCACCGTCAGCGGCCTCTCCCGCGAGATGAAAGAGAAGCTCACCCGCCTGCGTCCGCAAACCATCGGCCAAGCCTCGCGACTCCCCGGCGTTACCCCCGCCGCCGTCGCCCTCCTCAACGTCTACATCGAAATCCAGTCCCGCCAGCGCAAACAAGCCAGCGCCCTCGGCGACTAAACGCAAGCGAGTATTTCTGAGGTGTCATTCCGAGCGGAGCGAGGAATCCCTGCCCCTCTCAAATCCCCCGTGCCGCTCCTGAGGCACTTCAACCAGCAATCGATTTTGCTGTTGCTTTTCGCCCTCGTTCTTAAATCGTCACTGAAAGTAAGCCACGGGTGCCCAATTTGTGGCGTCGGCTTTATCGTCGCTAAGGTTGAGGTGTCATTCCGGGCGGAGCGAGGAATCCCCGCCCCGCTCAAATCCCCCGTGCCGCTCCTGAGGCACTTCAACCAGCAATCGATTTTGCTGTTGCTTTGCGCCCTCGTTCTGTCCATCGGCTCTTGCCTTTGATTCGAGTGCCGCTCTTGACTTACTCCCACCAGCGATACAATTCCCACTGCATCCTCCGCCTCGCCGGAGACATCCCTTTTCCGTAAGGAGCACTCATGAAAGCCATTGGGTACATTCAGTCCTTACCTCCCTCCGATCCCAATTCTCTCTTCGACTTCGAGCTTCCCAAACCCGCTCCCGGCCCACGCGACCTTCTCGTCTCCGTGCGCGCCGTCTCCATCAATCCTGTCGACACCAAGGTACGCATGAGGCAGCAAGGAACCCAGGCGCAGCCCAAAATCCTCGGCTTCGATTGCGCCGGCGTCATCGACTCCGTCGGCCCCGAGGTCACCTTCTTCAAACCCGGCGACGAGGTCTTCTACGCCGGCAGCATCCTCCGCCCCGGCACCAACAGCGAGTTCCATCTCGTCGATGAGCGCCTCGTCGGCCACAAACCACGCTCGCTCTCCTTCGCCGAGGCCGCCGCTCTCCCGCTCACCTCCATCACCGCATGGGAGTTGCTCTTCGACCGCCTGCGCATCCCGCTCGGCAAGCCTCAGCAGGCCGGCTCGCTCCTCATCATCGGAGCCTCCGGCGGCGTCGGCTCAATCCTCGTGCAACTCGCCCGCCGGCTCACCGGAGTCACCGTCATCGGCTCGGCCTCGCGCTTCGAATCCCAGCAATGGGTCTTGAAGGCCGGCGCGCACCATGTCGTGAACCACTCCAAAAAGCTCAGCGACGAGGTCCGCAAACTCGGCATTCAGTATCTCGAATACATCATCAGCCTCACCCACACCGATCAGCACTTCGACGAAATTGTCGAACTCATCGCACCCCAGGGAGCCTTCGCCCTCATCGACGATCCCGACCTCATCGATGTCCGCAAATTCAAGCTGAAGTCCGCCTCCCTCCACTGGGAGTCCATGTTCACCCGCTCCAGCTTCCAAACCTCCGACCTCATCGAGCAGCACCGCACCCTCGAGCAAATATCGACACTTGTCGATGAAGGACTCATCCGCACCACCCTCGGCGCAACTTCCGGGCGCATCAACGCCGCCAATCTCCGCCACGCTCACGCCGCCATCGAGTCCCACGCCTCCATCGGCAAAATCGTCCTCGAAGGCTTCTAGCGCCCTTGCCGGGTGATTTTGCGGGGGAAGTGTCATTCTGCATTTTTAGAAGTTTTGTTTTAGAGGTGTCATTCCGAGCGCAGCGAGGAATCCCAGCCCCGCTCAAATATCCAGTGCCGCTCCGGAGGCACTTCAACCAGCAATCGTTTTGCTCGTTGCTCTTGCTCTTTGTCCTTCACGAAGTAAAGCGCTGGTGCCCCACCTTCGCGTCGTGCTCTTCGACGCTAAGGTGGGAAGCAACTCACTCCACTCCACGAGCACTTGTCTTTGCAGTTGCACCCCTTGTGACGAAAGTCATAGCGAACCACCCCTCCTCTCCCTACTCTAAGAACAGTCATCATGCCGACTCTCATTCATCCCGAACCAACGCACTCCTCACCCAAAAAGCCTCATCTTCGCCGCACCGCGCCCGACCGTTCTCAGCGCCTCCGTCTCATCGTGCAGAGCCTCTTCATCCTGCTCAACGTCTTCCTATGCGTGCAGTTCTACCTCTTCGTCCGCTTTTTCGAGAGCGGCGCCACCGGCTCGCACCTTCCCCGCCCCGCCGGAGTCGAAGGCTGGCTCCCCATCGCCGGACTCATGAACGTGCGCTACCTGCTCGCCACCGGCCGCATCCCCGCCATTCACCCCGCTGCCATGGTGCTCTTCCTCATCTTCACCGCCATGAGCCTCATCCTCAAGCGCGCCTTCTGCGCCTGGCTCTGCCCCGTCGGAACCCTCTCCGAATACCTATGGAAAGCCGGCCGCAAGCTCCTGGGCCGCAACCTCGTGCTTCCCCGCTGGCTCGATATTCCTCTGCGCTCCATCAAGTATCTGCTCATGGCCTTCTTCATCGTCATCATCGGCAACATGAGCGCCATCGCCCTCGAAGACTTCATGGTGCAGCCCTACGGAATCCTCGCCGATGTCAAAATGCTGCATTTCTTCGTGCGCATGAGCACCACCGCGCTCATCGTCGTCCTTGTCCTCATGCTGCTCTCCGTCTTCATCAAGAATTTCTGGTGCCGCTACGCCTGCCCCTACGGCGCCGTCATGTCGCTCGCCTCGCTCGCCAGCCCCTTCAAGATCCGCCGCGACGAACAGAGCTGCGTCGATTGCGGCAAGTGCGCCAAGGCTTGCCCCATGGATCTCCCCGTCGACCGCCTCATCCAGGTACGCTCCATCGAATGCACCGCCTGCCTCGAGTGCGTCGCCGTCTGTGCCACCCAGAACGCCCTGCAGTTCGCATTGCCGCCGCGCCAAGCGCCCGCGCTCGCCAAGATGCCCGTTACCGCCCTCGACGGCACCCCACATGTCCCGCAGTTAGCAGATGCAACTTCCCCGTCGCCCTCGCCAGAGAAGACCCAACCAGTTGCCCAGCGCTGGCAAGGCCGCACGCTTGAACCCTTCGCCGCTGCCCTCATCCTCGCCGCCCTCTTCTTCGGAGGCGTCTCGCTCGCCCGCATCACTCACCACTGGCAAACCAATATCCCCGACGACGTCTACCGCCAACTCATCCCCCACGCCGACGAGCAAACCCACCCCGGCTTCTAGGAGGCAAACCGCAGCATCACACCCTCGCCCTCGCCCCTGCTTTTGCTGTTGCTGCGGGTGCCCACCTTCGACGCGCCGTTTTTGCGCGGCTAAGGTGGGAAGTAATACCCTCTACCTAGCGGTCTGCCTTGCCCTTGTTCTTGCTTTTGCTCTTAAGTTGTCATTCTGAGCGAAGCGAAGAACCCCCGTACCGCTCAAATCTTTCGCGCGACCCACAGGCACCTCAACCCGCAATTGCTTTTGCCATTCCTAGATACATTGACATATGTCAATGTATCCTTCCGCGTAGTTGCCGAATACCGCCCCATGCAGCTTTTGACTTCCCGTAAGCACATTCCATTTATCCTATTCACCATGGACTCCTCCACCCTCCTCGACCTGCTCGCGCCATTCATCCCCGCCGACGAACTCGACGACCCCTTGCTCGCCTCCGTCAGCCTCCATCTCGACCTGCTCACTCGCTGGAATCAGCGCATGAACCTCACCGCCCTGCGCTCTCCCGAGGAGATGGTCGTCCGCCATTTCGGCGAGTCACTCTTCGCCGCCCGCTCGCTCCTCTCCCGCGACTCTCGCCAAGAGGTCTTCGATCTCGGCAGCGGTGCCGGCTTTCCCGGCCTGCCCCTCAAATATTGGGCTCCGGGACTGCAGCTCACCCTCATCGAAGGCCACGGCAAGAAAGCAACCTTCCTCCGCGAGGTCGGCCGCGCTCTCCAGCTCACCGGATTGTCCGTCCTCAACGCCCGAGCCGAATCCCTCGCCCAGCGCGCCGGACTCGTCACCATGCGCGCGGTCGAGAAGTTCGACCAGGCGCTCGTCGCCGCCTCCCGCCTCGTCGCCCCCGGCGGCCGCCTCGCCATCCTCATCGGCGAGGCCCAGCGCCAGCGCGCACTCTCCCTCCTGCCCCCCGGCGAAAGCTCCACACTCCACCTCCCCTCCTCCGGCCAGCGCATCCTCCTCACCTGGGAAGCATCCGCCTAGCTGCTCCCCCTCCTGCGATGTTCCACGTGGAACACTCGGGTGAACGGGTGGACCACATCCGCCCTTCTTTGTCGAATGTGGGGTTGTTGACTTTTCCTTTACTCTTGCTCTTACCTTTTCTCCTAAGTTGTCATTTCGAGCGCAGCGAGGAATCCCCGTACTGCTCAAATCTCACGCGCTGCCTCAGAGTCACCTCAACCCGGAACCCCAGCGCGGCACCGCTATCGCTGACCGCCTGAGCAGAATCCCAATTCCCCAGCGTTCCACGTGGAACACTCTGGTGCCCGTGGACTTCCACTCTCCAGTACAGACCGGATGTTCCCTCCCCACGTTCCACGTGGAACACCGCCCAGTTCTGCACAGCTTTCCGCACTTATCCACCAAATCCACAACCCTGCACAGCCCTTCCCCCATTGCCCTCCGCGCCTCAACCCGTTACCCTCAACCTTGTCCACATTGCGGAGTCACCATGTCTCGGGTCATTGCCATCGCCAACCAAAAAGGCGGAGTAGGGAAAACCACCACCAGCATCAACCTCGCCGCCAGCTTCGCCTCCAGCGGCGTCCCAACCCTCCTCGTCGATTGCGATCCGCAATCCAACTCCTCCTCCGGCCTCGGACTCCTCAAAGACGCCGAGCGCCTCGGAACCTACCACCTCCTCATGGGCGACGCCGAAGCCGCCGAACTCCTCCTGCCCACCGAACTCGAGCAGCTCAAAATCATCCCCTCCTCCAAGCAGCTCATCGGAGCCAATCTCGAGCTGGTCAACGCCGAATTCCGCGAATACCGCCTCCGCCACGCCCTGCAAGCCATCCGCGACAAATTCGCCGTGGTTATCCTCGACTGCCCGCCCGCACTCGACCTGCTCACCCTCAACTCCCTGGTCGCCGCCGACTCCGTCCTCGTCCCCATGCAGGCCGAGTACTTCGCCCTCGAAGGTGTCAGCGAACTCCTGGACACCATCGAGCGCATCCGCCAGACCCTCAATCCCAGTCTCTGCGTCGAGGGCGTCGTCCTCACCATGTACGACGACCGCACCAACCTCGCCCAGGGCGTCTCCAGCGAGCTCCGCACCTACTTCGGCGAACTGCTTTACGAGACCTCGATTCCGCGCAACATCCGCCTCGCCGAAGCTCCCAGCCACGGCAAACCCGCGATCCTCTACGATCCGCGCTCCCGCGGCGCCGAAAGCTATCTCAAACTAGCCACCGAAGTTCTGCTTCGGCTCAACCAGCGCACCAGCGCCGCCCATCAACCGTCTGCCACCGAGGTAAAGCAGTGAATCCGACCCGGCAAAGCTGGATGCCCCATCTTCGGCGCGCCGCTTTTGCGCTGCTAAGGTGGGAAAGAAGGTGGGAAAGCAAGACACTAAGTTCCGAATCCGCTCACAGTGAGGTAAAGCAGTGAATCCAACCCAAGACAAACGAAAAGCCCTCGGACGCGGCCTCGCATCCCTTCTTCCCGCCGCGCGAGGCACCCAGGCCGCCATACCCGGAGAAGCCGCTGCCCCCCAGCAGCCCGCCGGCGAATCCGTGCGCGAGATTCCCTTCGAGCTCATCGACCGCAACCCCTACCAGACCCGCACCCACTTCGACGAGACTGCCCTCAACGAACTGGCCGAGTCCATCAAGGTCTCCGGAGTCATCCAGCCCATCACCGTCCGCCAGCACGCCGGACGCTTCCAGCTCATCACCGGAGAGCGCCGCTGGCTCGCCTCGCAGCGCGCCGGAAAAACGACCGTCCCCGCCATCGTCCGCCAGCTCTCCAACGAGCAGGCGATGGAAATCACCATCATCGAGAATCTCCAGCGCGAGGACCTCAATCCGGTCGAGCAGGCCCGCGCCTACGAGCGCCTCGCCCGCGAGTTCAACCTCACCCAGGAGCAGATGGCGCAGCGCACCGGCAAAGACCGCTCCTCGGTCGCCAACTTCCTCCGCCTGCTCAAGCTTCCCGAAGAGGTCCTGAACCTGGTCGAATCCAGCAAACTCAGCTTCGGACACGCCAAGGCCCTCATGGGCCTCGACTCGCCCGAAGCCATCGTGAAACTGGCCCAGCGCGCCGTCCAACTCTCCATGTCCGTCCGCCAGGTCGAGGGCTCCGTCTACAACCTCATGCACCCCGAGCCCGCCGCGCCCAAAGCCCGAGCGCGTCCTCGACCCCAACGTCCGCGAAGCCGAGCAGCAGCTCCAGCGCTCCCTCGGCCTCCGCGTCCAGATCCAGGACAAGCGCGGCAAGGGCAAGATCGTCCTCGAATACAAATCCCTCGAAGACTTCGACCGCGTCCTCGAAATGCTCACCCCTTCCAAGTAAAGCCAGGAGAAACGAAACGGGCGGCCTCAGCCGCCCGTCATTCTGCTTTCATATATTGATATATGTCGATATATGTTTAGCGGACCCGCACGCCACATAACCGACACACCGCATTGGCACGCAGGAAGGCAGTGTCGTAGAAGAGTGTCGCTTATTGAAGAGGTGTCATCCTGAGCGCAGCGAGGGATCCCCGAACCGTCGAACTCTCCCGTGCCGCCTCAAGCTTTTCAACCAGCGATCGACTTCCCCGCTCGCAAGAAAACGCCCTGTTAACTCTTCCGACAACACACAAGTGCATCCATTGCCGCCCCAGGCAATCTCCCCAAACGATTGCCTCTACGCGCAACTTCGCTCGCTCAACCATTGCGCTTTACGTCAATGGCCTAGCTCTTGCTTGCAACATCCGCGAAAGAGTCACAAAAGGGCCAAAGACCGGCTCCATGTAGATGCATCTAATTCCCCGAAAGGAAGAGGCGCGCGATGAAGCTACATACCTATCTCAACTATGGCGGAAACTGCGAGGAGGCTTTCCGCTTTTACGAACAGCATCTCGGCGGAAAAATCATAACCATGATGACCCATGCCGACCAGCCCAATCCGCGCGAGGTTCCCTCCGCCTGGCAGCAGAAAATTCTCTTCGCTCGCATGACTCTGGGCGAAACCCAACTCATGGCGAGCGACGTACCGCCTGATCGCTTCGAGCCCATGCGCAGCGTCTATCTTTCACTCTCGGTCGACAACACACCGGAAGCCGAGCACATCTACGCCCTGCTCGCCGACGGAGGCCAAATCTTCATGCCCATCCAGGAGACCTTCTATGCCTTCCGCTTCGCCATGCTCAGGGACAAATTCGGCACCTCCTGGATGATCATCCACGAACGTCCGATGCCCTCAAATCCGCCCAAAGCATGATGCTCCAAGGCGCATAACAATCGCCCCACATTGCTGCAAAGGGCGCCCCCGACGGCCGCCCTTTTTCGATCGCTGGTCGAGCGTGGGCCGTTCCGAGTCACCCGAAACCCCATGTATGCAGGCATGACAGCCATCCTCGCTCGCTGTAGCCGGAAGTTCTCAACGTCCTCCGTTGATTGTGAGTAAACTGGCGATCTCTCGACATCTATATCATCAAGAACTAACGCGATCTCAACTCAATTTCCGAGTCGCCGATCCGCGAATCTCGACAGCTTAGGCGAAGGTGAGTTGAACAGGTCTATCTCTGCTGAATAAAATACAAGCAGGGCTATTGCGGCAAAGCCGCTGGTGCGTGAGCTGAGGCAGTATTTTGGGGCGGAATGTGGTTTTAAGTAACAAAGGTCGTACGTGGGCCAGAGCAATCGTTGTAATCGGAGTTTTGTTATGTTCATGGACAGCTTGGGGTCAATATAGTCTCAGTCCGGGCGCCTACCACGTGCTTACGGCTGAGCGCGTCCTGCACGATCCAGCCCGCGATAAAGATCTGCCGCTGCAAATCTATTACCCATCCGGTCCCGGGCCATTCCCCGTAATCATCTTCTCCCATGGTGCACTTGCATCGAAGGATTGTTACGCAGAGCTTGGGCGTTACTGGGCAAGCTTCGGATACGTCAGCATCCATCCGTCACATGGCGATTCGGTCGCCGATAATCGATTCCGGGGCACACTGCTGGATGCAATCACCGACCCCAAAGGTTGGGAGAATCGCCCTAAGGACATCTCGTTCATCATCGATTCCTTCTCGGACATTGAGAAGCTTGTTCCTCAGTTGAACGGAAAACTTGACCGCCGGCATATCGGAGTCGGTGGACACTCCTTCGGTGCTTATACGGCTGCGCTGATCGGGGGCACCACGATTTCGATGCCGGGCAGAGATGGGCCGCAGAGCTTTCGAGACGATCGAGTGAAAGCTATCTTGATGTTGTCGCCGCAAGGGGAAGGCCGCATGGGACTCACGGCTCGTTCATGGGATGGCCTTCATTTACCGATGCTTCTCATGTATGGATCGCTCGACTTTGGAGCGTGGGGCGAAGCGCCTGTCTGGCGGAGCGAGGCCTACCAAATGGCTCCTCCCGGCAATAAATACAAGGTGGAACTCGCTGGCGGAAGACACATGGGTTTCGCAGCTTCTTCCCAGCGCGGAGGTGTTCAGAATGAAGTGTTCGAATGCACGAAGTTGGAGACACTTGCCTTCTGGGACGCCTATTTGAAGCATTCCACGAGCGCAAAGCAATATCTCGACTTTGATGGGTTAAAGGAGTTCTGCCGCGGCTTCGCCAGGTTCACGGCAAAGTGAATAGAACCGAACGCACCAGCGCCCCTGTAAAGAATCGTTAACGTTCAAAGCCGCCCGGAAAATTGCCCTCAGGCTGCCCTGTACCGTGCGCTGTTGATTTGCGTCCATGCGCTCTGATTTCGCGTCTATGAGTGATACGAAATGATCTCGCTGGGCGTAGCGGTACCGGATGCAAAAACGAATAGTAGAACTCGATGCACTTCGCGGTCTGATGCTGGTCTGGATTACCTTCACTCATCTGCCGACGGTTCTCAGCAAATACGTCAATCAGCCGTTCGGATATTTTGCGGCCACCGAAGGGTTCATCTTCCTTTCCGCGCTCTTTACGGGCCGCATCTATTTTCAAATTGCTGAGCGCGAAAGCTACCGCGCGATGTGCCGCAAGTTGCTGATGCGAGCCGGACGGCTGTACTGCTATCAGCTCTTACTACTCAGTTTTGCGTTTGTAATAGAAGCGCCGATTGCCGCCCACGGCAACCGGCCTGCGGTGCACAACCTGCTGGATTTCTATTTCTCCGCGGGCCGCATCCACGCCTTCACCGACGCAGCATTCATGCTCTACAGGCCGCCGCTGCTAGATATCCTGCCAATCTACATTATCTTCCTTGCCCTCACTCCCATTGCGCTGATCATCGCCTCGCGATTTGGCTGGAAGTACATCTTCGCTGGCACCTCCGCGCTCTGGTTGTTGGCGCAATTCGGACTTCGCGGCTTCGTATATCACTGGATGATGCGCGTCTTCGATCTGCACATTGCATTGAATCAGATGGGCGCGTTTGATCTTTGGGCTTGGCAACTCTGGTGGATCGTCGGCCTGTGGCTAGGAGTTCGTTGGGCAAAGGGCGATTTACATCTGGAAGCCTGGGCACAACGAATGACTGTTGTAGCGGCGATTGTAGCGGCTTGTTTCTTTGTACTGCGCTACATGGACATGGCAGAGGTTCTCGATGTCAGGAAATTTGCATTCCTGTTGAACAAATGGGATTTCGGTGTTGGCCGGATTATTGATTTCGCCGCGGTCGCTACCTTGGCCATCCGCTTTCAGTCCGTTCTGAAGCCGCTGGCGATCCGGCCTTTGGTGATGCTTGGCCAGGCATCGCTTCCGGTCTTCTGTGTCCACCTGCTATGCGTGTTCTTGGCCCTTACTATTATGGGCAACCACGCGGTCGAAAGCGGTTGGCAGGCAACCATGGCGGTCCTATTAAGTCTGTCCGCTCTTCTGCTCACCGCCAGAATTGCAACGAATAGAAGCCAAAAATCGAAAGGAAGCCAGCCTGCTTCCGACTACATCGGAGGCGTTGCAAGCAAGGCAGCTTAGATAAGACAAAAGGCTCTACCCTGCGTAGAAATCAGGGAACGTTCATGCCAACAGGCGCTTGGCGAACTTGCATAAGCACAGATCGTTCGTAGCAGCCCACCCCGCTTGCCTCCATTCCGGCCATCGCCCATAAAATAGCTATGCTCCACTTCCGCTTGCGCGCCCTCGCCTGCCTGCTTCTGCTCTCATCCACTCTTCTCTTCGCCCAAAACCGCTCCATTGCCAACCACGTCGCTGGCGAAATGTCTTTCCTCGCCTCAGACGCTCTTCGCGGACGCGGCAGCGCCACGCACGACGAGTTCGTCGCTGCCACCTATGTTGCCTCGCAGTTTCAGTCCTTTGGCCTCGAAGCCGCGCAGGTCCAATTCGTCCCGCTCCCCTCCGGCCAGACGACTTATAACGCCATCGCTCTGCTCCGTGGCTCCAATCCCGCGCTCGCCCGTCAAACCATCTTGTTAAGCGCGCATCTCGATCACCTCGGCACCCGCGCCACTCCCGAAGGCGGCGAGGTCATTTATCACGGAGCCGATGACGATGCCAGCGGCACCACCGCTGTCCTCGAGTTGGCGCGAGTCCTCGCCTCGCTCCACACGCGCCCACGCCGCACTATCGTCTTCGCCTGCTTCGGCAGCGAGGAGACCGGTGGCCAAGGCGATCAGTATTTCTTCGCACACCCGCCCGTTCCGCTCTCCTCCATCGTCGCCAACCTTGAGTTTGAGATGATCGGCCTCCCCGATCCCGCCCTCGCTCCCGATCAGCTCTGGCTCACCGGATGGGAGCGCAGCAACCTCGGACCAGTTCTTGCCAGCCATGGCGCACCGCTCGTTGCCGACCCCCATCCCGCCGAGCACTTCTTCCGGCGCTCGGACAACTTCAACCTCGCCCGCCGCGGCATCGTCGCCCAAACCGTCTCCAGCTATGGCCTAGGAGCCCACTACCATCAACCCAGCGACGATCTCGCTCACATCGACCTCGACCGACTCGCCCGCGCCATCCAGTCGATGATCGCCCCGATCGAGTGGCTCGCCGGCACCCGCTGGAAACCTGGGTGGAACCCCGGCGGCCGCCCCTGATCCTCTCACCGTACGGAAGCTGGTTGCCCAACCTGCCTCCACTGTGCGACATTGTTAAACGCCCGGCGCTTGGCGTCCGCTCCGCTGGCCATCATCCGCGAGGTTCAGAATGTCTCATTTCGCTCCCTTGAAGATCGTCACCCGGAAGTTTGAGAACGCTTTGCATTGGCTCTCCGATCAGGGCTTCCAGATCACCAATCCATCCTCCGGCAGCAGTGTCTACACCGTGAGCAAGGACGACTGCGCCGCCCAGATCGAAGTTGCCAAGGATGGAAGCGCCCGCATCGTCGGCTTCCCCGCCGTGCTCATCTGCGGCGAGCCTGCCGAACTCATCGATCGCGGCTACCAGAAGTTCTTCAAGACCAGCAAGGTTGAGATCCCGGCCACAGCCGATCGCCTCCACGCCCTGCATCGCTTCAGCGAAGAACTCAAAGAAGCTCTCGGCTATACCAGCCTCTACAACGAAGGCCTCGGAAGCGTCAGCGCCAGTTACCGATATGATCGCGTCGCCGGCCGTGATCTCCCGCCAGCCCAGCGCCCTCTGCGCCCCTGGCAAAAATAGCTCGTCCGCCTTCCCGGCCGCACCGGCTTCCACGAGGCCAACGCCAGCAAATAGAGAAGCCGCGCTCAACTCAAATGGTCCAGCTCCGACTGGACCATTTGAGTTGAGCGCGGTGCATACCCGCATGGTTGCCGGGCGGCCGCCGCGCAGGTTACACTAAAGAGTCTGTTCAAACAGACGGATGAGGATACATGAAAGCAGCAACCCACCCGAAATACGAAGAGATCCACGTAAAGTGCGCCTGCGGCACGACCTTTGTGACTCGCAGCACCAATCGTGGCGACATCCACGTTGAAATCTGCTCGGCCTGCCATCCGTTCTTTACCGGTAAGCAGAAGGTGCTCGACACCGCTGGCCGTATCGAACGCTTCCGCCGCAAGTATGCCAAGAACGAAGGCAAAGCGGAACCAGCCAAGCAGAATTGATCCCGCGGGTGGTCGGGGTCTCCGGCAAGCGATCCTTGTTGGGGTGAAGACGCCCTCGGCGCAAGAATTGAAAGCCCTCGCTTCGGCGGGGGCTTTGCTATCTGCTGACTAGTAGTCGAGGCGTCCGCCCGATGCCGGTGAGCTGATGCGGGGCAGGATGGTGAGCGCACGCCAGTGTCGCTCGAGGCGGTGAATCTCATTCGCCGACGCACCGGGAGCAAACCAGAGTTGCAGGATCGGGGGACCATCGCCGGAGCTCTCCTGCCAGTCGATTGCATCGAGCGAGCGGAGGCCCGCCACTTCGAGGATGGCGCGATTGGGGTCGAGGGTGCGGGGCGGCCAGCTTTCTTCGGCAGTAGTGACAAAGACGAGGGTTTCGGCAAAGCGTCCAAAGCAGGTGGCCTGAACCACGCGCGCACGGTAGAGCCCATCCGGAGAGAGCGGCGAGAGTGCAGCATCATGGAGCTCGCAGCGGTCAAGAGAGTTTCGAACGAGTGGCCAGATGGGATTGTCCGATCCCTGATGCCAGAGGAAGCCGGTGAGGATGGGAAGTCCGATGGCGAGGAGCACAAAGAGAAGCGAATGCACGGGAGTGCGGGTTGTTGGCTGGGTATCGCGAGCGGGTTGTGTGCAGGTAGTCATCTTCCTCTGGTAAGCCGGTGCTCCGCTCTGGATTGGATGCGGGTTTGAATGCGCTGGGTTACGTTGGAAGTTACGTTGAAAGTCGCGTCGTAAATGACCCAGAACGAGAGTCACAGGGGAGACGATTACCGCGGTAAGGCGGGAGTTAGGTTGAGGCATCGGCAGAGACGGGAAAGCCGATACAATGGACTTGTGCAGAAGTTTTATGACAATCCGCAGACGTATGAAGCACCCGCCGGAGTGCGGGTTCCCGCCAGCCTCGCGATCGGCAAGGTCGAGATCGCTCCGGCGACGGTGCTGGCGCCGATGGCCGGGATCACGGACACGGTCTTCCGGCGTTTCATTCGCGAGATGGATGGGTGCGGACTGCTGATGACGGAGTTCACCTCCGCCGATGGCGTGGTGCGGAAGAAGGACAAGAAGGCGAAGCGTTATTTGCACTTCTATGAGGACGAGCATCCGATCTCCTCACAGCTGTTCGGTTCGAATCCTGAGTCGCTCGCCGAGGCTGCACGGATGGTGGAGGGATTTGGCTTCGATCTGGTGGACCTGAACCTGGGATGTCCGGCGAAGAAGGTGGTGAAGTGCAACGGCGGGAGTGGACTGTTGCGCGAGCTGCCGGTGATTCAGAAGATCTTCGAATCGGTTCGCGCCGCGGTTCAAATTCCGTTCACGGTGAAGTTCCGGGCGGGATGGAGCGAGAGCGAGCTGGTCTTCCGCGAGCTGGCAAAGATTGCCGAGGGCTGCGGACTGGATGCGTTGGCGATGCACGCGCGCACCCGCGAGCAGGGATACAGTGGGCAAGCGCAGTGGCGGTGGATTGCGGAGTTGAAGTCGCTGGTTTCCATTCCGGTGATCGGCAACGGGGACATTCGTTCTCCGGAGGACGCGCGCGCGATGGTGGCCGAGACCGGCTGCGACGGCGTGATGATTGGCCGGGCTGCGGCCTCGAATCCATGGATTTTCCGGCAGATTTCGCAATATACGGCAGAGGGCCGGTATGGCGTCGCCTCCAAGGCCGACCGCTATGGAATGATAGGCCGCTACTTCGGAATGCTGATCGCGGAGGGCTTCCCGGATGCAATGGGCAAGATGAAACAGTTTGCTTCGTGGTTTACCCACGGAGTGGAGGGCGGGGCAAAGCTGCGAAAAGCGATTTACGAGGCAAAGAGCGCCGAGGAGATTGTAGGGGCAGTGGATGTGTTCTTTGCGCGGCCCGCGATGGAGACAGAAGAATCCGGTGCTCGCGGCGCGGAGAGTGGTCGTGAGGAGTGCTGCGGTTGCTGAGAGCAGTTCGTAGTCGTGAGTTCAATACGCATTCGTAAGAGGGAAGCCGGAATGTCGTCCTCGCGCTACGCGATCGAACGGAAACATCCTCGGTACTCGCTGGATGTGCGCGCGAAGTTAAGCGCAGATGAACGGGAGATCACCGCTCGGACACTCGATATTTCGGAGGGTGGAGTGGGATTGATCTCTCCGGTAGAGATTCCGGAGGGGAGCTCATTCATCGTCGAGTTCGAGTTCCCAACAGTACATGGGGTGTTTAGAACTGAAGTTCAAGCGCGGAACAAAGTTGGCTTTCGCCATGGCTTCAGTTTTGTTAGCGTGGGCGAGAGCAGCATGGCTTTGTTGCGGAAATACCAGCGTCGCTGGGGTATTCTCGCAAATGATTACGCCACCAAGGGGTGAGCGGTACGAGTTCATCTGGAAGCTATGAGGTGCGTGTGTGGAAGCGGCAACACGGAAATGGAAGCGAATCAAGGTCGATATTCGTATAAAAATACGACGTTGGGATCAGCCCGAGACAGAGAGTTTCGTGGTGCGAACTTATGAGCTCAGTGTGGGCGGCATGAGCGTGTACGCGGCCGAAGCACTGCCGCTTGGAACCATGGTGCGGGTTCAGCTGCTGCTGCCCACGTTGGCAGAAGAGTTCGACATAGCCGCAGTGGTGAGGAACCGGCGTGGTTTCCGCCTGGGTATGGAATTCGTGGATCTTCCCGAGCGCGTGAAAGCCGAGATAGAGCGCTACCTGGCGGCGGAAGAGGGTGTGGTGGAGATATGATCCGCATCCTGGATCGGCTCTACCGGCTCTGCGATGTAACGTCCTGCGGAGTCGCGTGAGACGTAGGCCCAGGGTGTTGCGGGGTCGTGCGTGAAGATCGTCAGCCAGCGCTGAGGGATCGCATCGCGATAGTAGCGGTGACGACTGTCGATGCAGTCGATGGGTGCGAGATCGTACCCCATTACCCAGGTTGGGTGCAGGTGGGCAGAGGTGGGAATGAGGTCGCCGACATAGGCGGCCTTTTTGTTTTGGCTCTCGATGATGACTGCCTGGTGATGTTCGGTGTGGCCTGGAAATAACTGCACGCGGATGCCGGGCGCGATCCGGGCATCGCCGTTGAGCAGGATCGCGCGTCCGCTGGCGACAAGCGAATCGTAGTTGTCGGTGAGATAGCTGACGCGGTCGCGTTCGTGTTGCTGGTGGGCGTGTGCCAACTCGCCGCGCTGATAGTAATAACGGGCGCGCGGGAAAGTGGGAACGATGGCGCCATCGGCGCGGCGCACGGTGTTCCATCCACAGTGGTCGAAGTGGAGATGAGTGTTGATGACGATGTCGAAGTCATCGGGAGCAAAGCCGGCGGCTTCGAGATTGGAGAGCAAACGCTCCTCGTTCTCGAAGATGCGGCGGGTCTTCTCGGGGAGTTTGTTGCCGGCTCCAGTCTCGATGAGTATGGTGTGATCACCGGTGCGGATGGCCAGCGAATTCATGCCGAGATGCAGACGGTTCTGCGCATCGGCGGGCATCTTTTTTTCCCAGAGAGGCTTGGGGACGACGCCGAACATGGCGCCTCCGTCGAGGTAGTAGAGGCCGTCGGTGATGACGGTAAGTTCGAAATCGCCAAGTGCAGTGCGGTGCAAATGCGTGCTCCGGTGGCAGTGCTGCCGGGGTGTTAGATGAGGAATTGTAGCGAAAGATTCCCGTGAGTGCACGGCGGGCAGAGATGGATGGGGGATATAATCGCGTGGTTGAAAGTGGGAGGAACAGAAATGACGATACGTGGAATTGTGGCGGTGATGGTGTTGGGCGCGGCGTCGATGTGCGCGCAGACGGCTGCGCCAGCGGCACCCGATGCCAACAAACCCGCCGATCATCCGGCTTGCATGCATGCTAAAGAAGGAAAGATGGCATGTTGCAAGAAAAACAAAGACGGCAAGATGACAAAAGAGATGGATTGCTGCAAGAAGGGCAAGTGCGCACGCGAGAAAAAAGAGAGCGAGAAGAAGAGCTAACATCGCAATGGACGCGCCTTATGTATTGCCGGAAGAGTGAACGGGGCGTTTTCTTGCGAGCGGGGAAGTCGATCGCCGGTTGAAAGGCTTGAGGCGGCGCGGGAGAGTTCGACGCTTCGGGGATCCCTCACTGCGCTCGGGATGACACCTCTTCAATAAGCGACACTCTTCTACGATATCTGCTTTCCTGCGTGCCAATGCTGGTGTGTTGGAGTACGTGGCGTGCGAGTCCGCTAAAATATATCGGCATATATCAATACATAAAAGCAGAATGAAGGGTGGCCATGTCGGCCACCCTTTTTCGAGCTTGCGTTTGGTTATGTTATGCGGGGCTGGGGCGCTCGCCGGGGCTGAGGCCGGGTTGGCGGTTCGGCTCCGGACGAAGAACCTGCTGCACGCTGCCGGAGTCATCGGGGGACGGCGGCGGAACGCGAGCGGGAAGCGCCTTGCCCTGGATGATCATCTGCAACTCGTTGGCGTCGAGGACCTCGCGTTCGAGCAGGGCCTGCGCGATCTGCTCGAGGATGTCGCGGTTGCTGTCGAGGACATCGAAGGCCGTCTTATAGGCGGCATCGATGAAGCGACGAACCTCGGCATCGATCTCGCGGGCGGTCTCCTCGGAGTAGTCGCGGTGCTGGGAGAGCTCACGGCCAAGGAAGATCTGCTCCTCCTTTTTGCCGAAGGTGAGCGGACCGAGCTGGCTCATGCCCCACTCGCAGACCATCTTGCGGGCCACTTCGGTGGCGCGCTCAATGTCGTTTCCGGCGCCGGTGGTCATGGTCTTGAGGAAGATCTCCTCGGCGACGCGGCCACCCATCATGATCGCCAGCTGGCTTTCAAGATAGACGCGGTCGTAGGTGTGCTTGTCGTCGATGGGCAGCTGCATGGTGACGCCCAGGGCCATTCCGCGTGGGATGATGGTGACCTTGTGCAAGGGGTCGGCGTGCGGCACCTTGGCGGCGACCAGGGCGTGTCCACCCTCGTGATAGGCGGTGTTCTTCTTCTCCTCGTCGGTGAGGATCATGGACTTGCGCTCGGCGCCCATGAGCACCTTGTCTTTGGCGAGTTCGAAGTCGTACATCAGCACGGTCTTGCGATTCTGACGGGCGGCAAGCAGAGCGGCTTCATTCACCATGTTGGCAAGGTCAGCGCCGCTGAAGCCCGGTGTGCCGCGGGCAAGGATCGAGAGATCGACGTCGTCGTTGATGGGGATCTTGCGGGTGTGAACGCGGAGAATCTCCTCGCGTCCACGCACGTCAGGGCGGGCGACGACGACACGGCGATCAAAGCGGCCGGGCCGGAGCAGCGCGGGGTCGAGTACGTCGGGACGGTTGGTGGCGGCGATGAGGATGACGCCCTCGTTAGACTCGAAGCCATCCATCTCGACAAGCAACTGGTTGAGGGTCTGCTCGCGCTCATCGTGACCGCCACCGAGTCCGGCGCCGCGATGGCGGCCGACAGCGTCGATTTCATCGATGAAGATGATGCAGGGAGCGTTCTTTTTGCCCTGCTCAAAGAGGTCGCGGACACGGCTTGCGCCGACGCCGACGAACATCTCGACGAAGTCGGAGCCGGAGATGGAGAAGAACGGAACGTTGGCTTCGCCGGCGACAGCGCGGGCGAGCAAAGTTTTACCGGTTCCGGGAGGTCCGACGAGGAGCACGCCTTTGGGGATGCGGCCGCCGAGCTTTTGGAATTTTTGCGCCTCGCGCAGGAACTCGATGATCTCGTGGAGCTCCTCCTTGGCTTCATCGACGCCGGCAACATCTTTAAACGTCACCTTCTTCTGCTGCATGGAGAGCAGGCGGGCGCGGCTCTTGCCGAAGGACAGGGCTTTGTTTCCGCCGGACTGCATCTGGCGGATCATGAAGAACCAGAGGCCTAGGATGACCACCAGCGGGAGCATCTGCAGGAGCCAGCTGGGCCAACCGCCGCCGCTGACATCCTTGACGGTGATGTTGACGCCCTTGTCGCGCAGCGACTTGTACATGTCGGTGTAATTGGGCGGAACGGTGGTGTGGAAGCCCGCTTTCTCATCGCGGTAGTCGCCACGAACCTCGGGACCATAGACGGTTACGTCCTTAATTTTGCCCTGATCCACTTCCGACAAGAACTGAGAAAAATTGATTTCATGCTCTTTGACTCCGGTGCTGTTGTTCTTGACAACCGACCAGAGCAGTACGCCAGAAAGCAGAATCACGAGCCAGAACACGACCTGTTTGACCGTCGAATTCACCGAAAAGCTCCTCTTAATTTAGAACGAAAAAAAGTCTCACAAAAGACGACTCAACTATTAGATGCCCGTCCGGGTTGCCGGAAGCAGGTTTTTCCGCCACATTGAATTTTAAACGTTTTTTGACATTCCCGTATCATTTGCGGCGCCACACGCAAACAAGGCCTGCCGGAACGGGATGAGCGGGGTACGCAGAAGTACAACAGTGAGAACTCCCATTAACCAAAAAGTATACAGCTTCGGCGGTACAAAAGCCACTAGCGACGGGTCTCATTTGCGGCGTAGAGGAAAGGGCGATTGCGGTTCAAGGAGGGGGAGCCAAGGCCAAATCCGGCAAGCCATTGGGGGCCGACCAAGAAACCGCAGTAGTGAATCTCAAGCTGAACGCGGCGAGCGGTGTGGCGGTCTAGGAGGGCGCAGACGGCTACCGAGGCGGCGCCGCGGGCCTGAAAGTTGCGGACCAGGAAATCGGTTGTTTGGCCGGTGTGGACTATGCCCTGGCAGAGCAGGACGTGCTGGCCGTCAATGTCGGCCTCCGGGGCATAGACGATCCGCTTGCTCGCGAGATTGCTGCCGCAAATGCCTCGAATGTGAGGCTTGATGAATTGACAGTGCACATCGCAGGTGATGGCGCGAACCAGGTCGGCAACGAAGACGAAACTGTCGTCCAGGATGCCGACGCAATGGACGCCGCGGCCCTGGTAGTCCCTGGAAATCTGACGGCCCATGGCGGAAATGCGCTTACGCAATTGAGCTTCGGAGATGACAATCGGATAATTCGCGGCATCGTTCACGTCGTGATTCGCCACAGTTGGTTCACACATAGAGCACCGTACCCTTTCCGTTCTGTAACCCGAGTACGACTGCTTCGCCATCCCCCGGCGTCCAGGCGGCCTGGCTAGCGACGGGCAATCCTGGAACCCAAACGATACGTTCATTGGCCAGAGCCACGGGCCAACATCTGCGCAGCGCGGGAGGAATCAATCGCTCCTGCAGGAGGCGGTTGATCTTACGTTCGCCGCTGCTGTGCACGGGACGAAAGCGATCACCTGGGCATAGGTTGCGAATCGTGAGAATACTGCCAGTCCGCGCAAGGCAGAGAAAACTCGCGCAATTATATAGGCCAGCACTGGATTTGGGATTTAAAACAGTTGCACGAATGTACATGTCCTCGCCATGACAGAAGCCCGGAAGCGAGATTGTGCCGGGTACGGCGAGCTCAAGGCAGTAGGTCTCCTGGGCGCGGGAAGAGTCTGGAACTACCTCGCTTTTGGAAGCAGCGGCGGATTTGGGCGCAAGAAGCGAGAGGCGCGGCGGAAGAAATTCTTGACGAACAATTTCAGCGGCGAATCCACGCGGCAGGCTGAGGCGACCGGCGCGTCCGGCGAGCGAAAACTCGCGGAGAGCCTCGAGCTGCGCGAAATCGAGGGCAAGGGCGTGAGGACGGCAGAGGCGGCGCAGGATGCGTCGTTGCAGGGCGAGGGGCTGCGCGTGCAGAAGCTTCAATTCGACGCCGCGCTCCGGGTCTGCCTCCGAACCCAGAATGGAGGAGACCAGGGAATCGAGGAACGCGTCTTCGGCGGCGGCGATTTCGGCGGTTTCGCAGAGCGCGTCGCGGAGGCGCGGATTGTAGTCACACTCGAGGGCAGGCAGCAGGTCGCCGCGCACGCGGTTGCGGAGAAAGCGCGGATCGAGATTGGAGGCGTCGGTGCGAAATGGCTGGTCGAGGGAGCGGAGAAACGCTTCGACCTGGCGGCGGGTGATGGAGAGCAGCGGGCGGATCAGGCGCGGAGACGAGGGCGCATCGCAGGCAGAGGCTTCATGTACTAACGCCTGAGATGGTGATGCCTGAGGTTGGGGAGATAGTTGGGAGAGATCGAAGGAGCGATGGATTCCGGCGAGGCCGCTGGTTCCGGCTCCGCGCAGCAGACGCAGGAGGACGGTTTCGGCCTGATCGTCGCGGGTGTGGGCGGTGGCAATGCAGTCGAGTCGATTGGCGGCGGCGGCGCGCTGGAAAAAATGGTAGCGGGCGCGGCGTCCGGCGGCTTCGATAGAGAGATGAAGCCGCGCGGCGAGGGCGGCGACATCTTCGGATTCGATGGTGGCGTCGAGCGACAGGCGGGAGGCGAGCTCACGAACGAAGGCGGCATCGGCCTCCGAGTGCGGGCCGCGAAGATTATGGTTGAGATGGAGGACGAAGGGCACTACGCCAAGGATGGGGGCGAGTTCAGCAAAGGCCCGCAGCAGAGCGACGGAATCAGCTCCGCCGCTGACGGCGAGGCCGACGCGCTCGCCGGGATGGACGAGTCGATGCTTGCGCAGGTAGCGTTCGAGGCAGTTGAGCACGGCAACATGATAGCGGAAGTGCAAACGTGAGCCTCACATCTCCGCGTGTCGCCAGGTGAGAATGCGTCGTATGCCCAGATTTCCGCGAGCCCCACATTCGCCAAAAGAGGGCGGATGTGGGCCACCCTGTTTACAGAAGAGGCCGCGGCTGCCTACCGTTTTGCCGCTCCTCATCATAGGCCATCAACGCGTGCTCAAGCTGAATACCTAAGCTGTCGTTCAGGCGCTTCAGATCGAACATGAAATAGCTCAGGTTGATCGATAGCATGTGCTCATGAATCACGTCGTAAATGGCGTGCTCCACAACGCGCACGTAAGACGCCAGTTGAGATAAGGTGTAGCCCTGCTTGTACCGTTCTGCCCCACGCGCGATCGCGTCCTGAATAAAATAATTTTCCGCCTGCTCTGGCTCGTTTGATTCCAACATGGTTGCCAGCTCCTCCACCGTGCGGGGGGTGAATTCAATCCGCCGTTCATCGGCAAGCGGTAGAACTCGCAGCAGAGGGTCGGCTTTCATCGCTGAAAGTGCGCGTTGCGTAATCTCAAAAACGTTCTCCCGAAGAACTTGGGATATGCGCTTGGTGGTCGCAACCGTGCCGGGTACGGGGTTCTTTAGCTTCTGCGCGATGAGATTGATCAAAGTTGGGATGGCGGCAGGTTTGATGAGGTAATCATCCACCTGGCTCCGGATGGCTTCCAGTGCCGTGTCAAACCCCGGATATCCGGTCAGGATTAGCGTGATGCACTTCGGATGTGTCCGGCGCATTGCGCTGACCACCGTAAAACCGTCACCAGGACTGCCGATATTCAGGTCGGAAATCAGTACGTCGAACGGATGACCTGACGCAATATGCGCCAGAGCTTCATTGACTGTTTGCGACGCCACCACGTCAAATCCGTGCTGCTGCAAGATCGCAGGCATTGTGAGGATAAGGCTGGGCTCGTCATCGACAAACAAAACCCGGACACTTTCCTTTTTCGGTAAGGCTTGCTCCTGCTCCTGCATGATGAGCACCTCTGAGGTGGAAGGTAAGTGTGCGAGAAAAGCTTTTCTGTTACAAGCCAAATCGAGATTCAGGGGTGAAACAGGGCTGAACAGCTGGGTAGCTGCGGGTTGCGGTAAATACGATATGTTTCATTAACGTCTTGTTACTGAGTTGGGCAGGTTTTTTGCAAAGCTTCAAAATCCCAATTTCCTGAATCTGAGACGAAGGCCATAGTGGGACGGAATGAATTTCACGAGGTGAAGTTGGGCTTGGAAGTTGGGCGGATGCGGGGGAGGATGTCAGCGGAGGAAAACTTTGATGAGTGTAGAGCCGGTGGAGTTTGAACCCACACTTCTGCCTATCCCGCCCAGCTATGAGCAGTGCGTTGCAAATGCGGTTGGCCCACGGGCCGATCTTGTTGTCTCACCGCTGGAGATGGCGCTGCTGTTCGACTGGGAAGAGGATGAGTGATGGATGTGCTTCGGCGTTGATGAATTCGGGGGATGGTTGAAAAACGAGATGGCTGGTTGAAAAGCCTGGGACGGCGCGGGATATTTGAGCGGCGCGGGGGTTCTTCGCTGCGCTCAGAATGACAACTTAGGAGCAAAGGCAAGAGCAAAAGCAAGAGCAAAAGCAAGAGCAAAAGCAAGAGCAAAAGCAAGAGCAAAAGCAAGAGCAAAAGCAAGAGCAAAAGCAAGAGCAAAAGCAAGAGCAAGTGCGAGAGCAAGAGCAAGTGCGAGAGCAAGAGCAAGTGCGAGAGCAAGTGCGAGAGCAAGAGCAAGTGCGAGAGCAAGAGCGAGATGCAAAAACGATAGGCAGGCCGGTGAGCCTGCCTATCGTTTTGAAGCGAATTGAAACCGAACTAATCGAGTTTGGTGCTGCGGGATTCGATGAGGCGCTGGAGGCGGGCGGTGAAGGCAGCGATAGGGACGCTGGCCTCGCCCTTTTCCTGGCCGCGGACTCGCACGTTGACCTCGCCGGTTTCAGACTCTTTGTCGCCGACGACGAGAATGAACGGAACCTTCTGCAAGGCGTGCTCGCGGATCTTCGCATTCATCTTTTCGTTGCGCCCATCGACATGAACGCGGGCGCCGACAGCTTTGAGGGCGTCTGCGACCTTGTTAGCGTAGTCGATGTGGCGCTCGGCGATGGGAACGATGGCGACCTGGGTGGGCGAGAGCCAGACCGGGAAGGCTCCGGCATAGTGCTCGATGAGGACGCCGAAGAAGCGCTCGACCGAGCCGTAGAGAGCGCGGTGGACCATGAGCGGCTGATGACGCTGGCCGTCTTCGCCAACGTACTCGAGCTCGAAGCGCTGGGGAAGGTTGAAGTCAAACTGCACGGTGGAGAGCTGCCAGAGGCGGCCAATGGCATCGACGAGCTTGACGTCGATCTTGGGGCCGTAGAAGGCGGCTTCGCCGGGGATGAACTTGTAGGGAATTCCCTTGCGTTCGAGCACGGTCTTGAGAGAGTTCTGGGCCAGCTCCCACTGCTCGGGCGAGCCGACGTAGTGAGCGCTGTCCTCGGGGTCCCATCCGGAGAGCTCGACCTTGAACTCCTCGAAGCCGAAGGTGTTGAGGACGCTGAGAGCAAAGTCGATGCAGCCCTCCACTTCGCTTTCGATCTGGGCGGGAGTGCAGAAGATGTGCGCATCGTCCTGGGTAAAGCCGCGGACGCGCATGAGGCCATGCATCACGCCGGAGCGCTCGTAACGATAGACGGTGCCGAGCTCGCCGAGCCGGACGGGCAGGTCGCGGTAGGAGCGGAGCTGGTCCTTATAGATAAGGATGTGGAAGGGACAGTTCATGGGCTTGAGGCGGTACTCGGCGTCGTCGAGCTCCATGGTGTCAAACATGTTTTCGGCGTAGAAGCCTTCGTGTCCGGAGGTCTGCCAGAGGGCGCGGCGGGCGACGTGCGGGGTGAAGACAAGCGAGTAGCCGCGCTTGAGATACTCGGCGCGCAGCCAGTCTTCCATGATGGTGCGGATGAGTCCGCCCTTGGGATGCCAGAAGATGAGGCCGGGGCCGGCGAGATCCTGAATGGAGTAGAGGTCCAGCTGCTGGCCGATTGCGCGATGATCGCGGCGCTTGGCCTCCTCAAGCCGGCGCATGTACTCGTCCATTTCTTTTTTGGAGTAGAACGAGGTTCCGTAGATGCGCTGGAGCTGGGGATTGCCCTCTTTGCCGAGCCAGTAGGCTCCGGCGATGTTGAGCAGCTTGAAGGCCTTGATCTTGCCGGTGGAGGGGATGTGCGGGCCGCGGCAGAAGTCGACGAACTTGCCGGTCTTGTAGAGCGAGATTTTTTCATCGGGCTTGGTGAACTGCTCGATGAAGTGGCACTTCATGAAGTCGCCTTCGGTGCGGAAGCGCTCAAGACCTTCGTCGCGGTCGAGGAAGTCGCGGGCGTAGGGCTCGTTGCGGTCGGCGATCTCCTTCATCTTGGCCTCGATTTTGGCGAGGTCTTCGTTGGTAAAGGGAGTCTCGCGCAAGAAGTCGTAGAAGAATCCGGTCTCGGTGGCCGGGCCGTGGCCGAGCTTGGTCTCGGGAAAGAGCTCGAGCACGGCGGCGGCGAGAAGGTGCGCCGAAGAGTGATGGAAGACCTGAAGCGATTCGGGATCTTTCTCGGTGAGCAGGCGAAGGCGCGAATCCTGCTCGATGGGGCGGGTGAGATCGACGACGGTAAAGGTGTCATCGGCGGCGGGGTTCGCGCCGTTATCTGCAAGTGGCGCGAGCTTGGCGGCCAAGGCGGCGTCGGCCAGACGCGGCGAAATCGACTTCGCGATGTCGAGGGCGGTGGTGCCCTGGGGAACTTCCTTGATGCTGCCGTCGGGGAGTTGAACTTTAATTTCAGACATAGGGTAGGTCTCCGCTCGCGTGTACAAGGCGCAATGCAGAAAATATTTTTAGAGATTCAAGTCTAAAGAATGCGGCGGGGAGAAGCAAACCGGTGAGGTTGGCGATCCAACCCGGAATTGTGGAGAAGCGCGAGGTGCGGGTTGAGGTGCCTCTGAGGCCGCGCTTGAGATTTGAGCGGTGCGGGGATTCCTCGCGGGGCTCGGAATGACACCTTAAGAACAAAAGCAAAACAAGAACAAGGCCAACGGTGCCCCACATCTGCTAACTGCGGCAGATGTGGGGCACCGTCAGGTTCACTGTCTGGTTATCTTGTTTAACTTACTGTTCCGTGGCGGCTGGATGGAGCTGGTGCTCGGTGGAATACGATCGACGCAATCCACTCTGGCACAGAACTGTTCCTGTTCGGTGGAGCCGTGGAGAGCGGTGGTGCTGCTGAGACCTCCGGCGATGGTTTGTGCGACGTCGTCGAAGTATCCGGTGCCGACAAACTGCTGGTGCTTGACGGCGCGGTAGCCTTCGGGTTCAGCGGCGAACTCCTTCTGCTGGAGAATGGAGTAGGCGGACATAGCGCTCTGCTTGTAGGCCCGGGCGAGGTCGAAGACAGCGTAGTTGAGGGCGTGGAAGCCGGCGAGAGTGATGAACAGGAACTTGTAGTTCATCGCGGCCAACTCGCGCTGGAAGCTGGCGATGGTGGCGTCGTCGAGCTTCTTCTTCCAGTTGAACGAGGGCGAGCAGTTGTAGGCCAGCAATTTGCCGGGGAAGTGGGCGTGGATGGCGTCGGCGAAGCGCCGGGCTTCGTCGAGGCTTGGCTCGCTGGTCTCGCACCAGATCATGTCGGCGTAAGGGGCGTAGGCGATGCCGCGAGCGATGGCCGTGTCGAGGCCGCTGCGGATGCGGTAGAAGCCTTCGTTGGTGCGGGGTTCGTGGGTGAGGAAGGCATGATCCTGAGGATCGATGTCGCTGGTGATGAGCCCGGCGCCGTTGGCATCGGTTCGAGCAATAATAATGGAGGGCACGTCGCAGACATCGGCGGCCAGACGCGCGGCGATCAGCTTCTGAATGGCTTCCTGGGTGGGAACGAGAACCTTGCCGCCCATGTGTCCGCATTTTTTGGCCGAGCTGAGCTGGTCCTCGAAGTGAACGGCGGCGGCTCCGCATTCGATCATTCCCTTCATTAATTCGAAGGCGTTGAGGGTTCCGCCGAATCCGGCTTCGGCATCGGCGACGAGCGGAGCCAGCCAGTGCTTGCCGTTCTTGCCCTCCTGGTGCCAGATCTGGTCGGCGCGCAGCAGAGCGTTGTTGATGCGGCGGCAGAGCTGGGGGACGGAGTCGGAGGGATAGAGGCTCTGATCGGGATAGACCTGTCCGGCGGAGTTGGCGTCTCCGGCGACCTGCCAGCCGCTGACGTAAATGGCGTCGAGTCCGGCCTCGACCATTTCGATGGCCTGGTTGCCGGTCATTGCGCCGAGGGCCTGCACGTGGGAGCGGGTGTTGAGGAGCTCCCAAAGGCGCTCGGCGCCGAGGCGGGCGAGGGTGTGCTCGATGCGAATGGTGCCGCGCAGCCGATCCACATCGGCGGCGGTGTAGGTACGCTCGATGCCGCTCCACCGCGGGTCGGTCTTCCAAGTTTCGGTAATGTCGAAGCCGTTATAGTTTGCAGTCACTGTCGTTGTTCCCCTTCTTTATCCAGATGATGATCCGCTTGCTGGTTGCTGCGGCGTTTAGCGTCCTGCCGCACTTCGTACCCTTTCGCGTTGGTGTCCTTCCCCGGGAGATAAATTTGTAAGACGCGTCGGCGCAGGAGCGATCCTGCGCTGCCACCAAAATGAGCAAAAAGTGTAGCCGACCGACACGCGTTATGCCGGCTGGAACACACTCCGCCTGAGCTCAGATTAGTGAATCGAGCTACTTTGAACGCGGCGCTGGTTGACGCCGGTTCGAAGGAAGGGCCCACAATGCCTGGGGCCAGAGGACAACGGGTTCGGTCAGGGACACGGTACGCCCGAGAAGCGTTGCTCCGCGCACCGTCCATTCTTGGGGATTAGAGGCTGGGCGGAGAACTCCGGTTGCACTTTATTGGCAGGGTGGCGCAAAAAAGAGACCGGCAATCGAGTTCACAACCTGGACTCGATGGCGGGCTGGAACGGGCGACTGGGGCGAAGGGATGGCGAGCGGTGAGACGGGAGCGGGGCGTGTCTGCTACGCTCGTTCCCCACATTCGCGATTCGGGAACAGGCTTGTCCACCCACACTCGCCCGAATACGGGGCGGATGTGGGCCACCCGCCCGACGATATGGGGCACCCAGGATCAACTCCCCACGTTAGCCAAACGAGGGCTAACATGGTTTCCGTCAGGCAGATGAGTGGTTGAGGTGCCTTTGTGGCGGCACGGGAGATCTGAGCGGAGCGGGGATTCCTCACTGCGTTCGGAATAACACCTCAAAGGCAAGAGCGTGCTGCTCCGGGCTGCGGGCGCTCGTCGTTTCCACAGCTTCCGCACAGAGTTCGTGCGAGTTGAGGCGGTTAGGCCTTGCATCCTTGGCGCGGCTGCCTCAAGCTTTTGGTATGCCGACTGGAAAGCAAAGTGAAGCTGCCGCCCGCTGTCCCGTATGCTCCGGCACGGGCTGGCGCATGGTTGCCGTGGAGCACAATGGGCGCACGGTGGAGCAGGCTAAGCGCTGCGAGTGCATCCTCCAACAACACGGCCAGCGTTTGCTGGAGGCGGCGCGGATTCCACGCCGCTACCGGCACTGCGAGCTTTCAAACTTCGAGCACGAAGGGCCGTTCCGCTCGCTGGCCTCAGCGCACATGGCCTCGCTGCGATTCGTCGCCGAGTTTCCACTGGAGAGCGCCGGGCTGCTGCTGATGGGGCCGATTGGCTGCGGGAAGACGCACCTGGCGGTGGGCATCGCCAAGGATCTGATCGCTCAGAAGAGTACGGCGTGCTTGTTCTACGATTATCGCGAGCTGCTCAAGGAGATTCAGAACTCCTATAACAGCTCGGTGCAGGCGACGGAGATGGAGGTCCTGCGTCCGGTGTTTGAGGCCGATGTGCTGGTGCTGGACGAGCTGGGCGCGGCCAAGCCGACGGAGTGGGTTTGGGACACGGTTTCGCATATTTTGAATACGCGCTACAACGATAAACGGACCACGATCATCACGACCAACTACAAGGACCTGCCGCCGGCGGGAGCCGAGCCCGAGGGGACGAGTGGTGCGCGCCACACGCGAGGAGACGCTGGGCGACCGAATCGGTGAACGCATGCGCTCGCGTCTGCATGAGATGTGCCGCGTGGTGCGGGTGGAGGGCGAGGATTTCCGCATGAAGTACAAGAGCGCCAGCCTGCGCTGAGCGCAGATGGGAGTGAGAGATGCCACTGGTGCGAATCGATTTACTTGCGGGAAATACGCCGGAGTACCTGGTGCGGGTTGGCGACATAATCTACCGCGCAATGATCGAGACGTTGAACGTGCCCGAGTACGACCGCTTTCTGATCATTACGGAACATACGACGACCGGGTTGAGTTTCGACCGTGACTATCTTGGGATTCATCGCAGCGACGACTGCATCTTTGTGCAGATTACGCTGAGCGCGGGGCGATCGGTGGAGACCAAGCAGCGCTTCTACAAGGCGGTGGCGGATGGCTTGCACGAGGGCATACAACTGCGCCGCGAAGATGTTTTTATCAACCTTGTGGAAGTACACCGGGAAGACTGGTCGTTCGGCAACGGCGAGGCGCAGTACGCTCAGAAGTGATCGAAGGTGCTGATTCCCACCTTAGCGCCGAAACGCACTGCGCCTTTCTAACGCACGGCGCATAGCTGCAACATGGCGGGCAGGTAGTCGCGGGTGGCGGCGCGGTGATACCACTCCATGGCGCGGGCGTGTTCGTCAGCTGCATCAAAGACGCTGCCGATCATGAACTCGGCCTCGGGATGGCCGCTGATGGCGGCGACGGCAAGGGCCTCACACTCCTGTTGACTCATCTGAATGTTCGGAAACGCGGAGAGAAAACGGCAGAGCTCCCAGAGCTTTGCGCTCAAGTCTTTTTTCGAATTTGCGTGCGCTAGCGGCACGGATATGACTGGCATTTCTCCCACCTTCTTCTGCGCGTAGCCGGGCAAACGGCCGCGGCGGCTGGGCAGTGACTTCGCTCCGCCTGCGGACGTCCGGCGCGTCACAAAGTACATCGGCGCTTTGGAAGCGGTTCTTGATTGGGAATTGTGGGCCGCCCTGTCAGCTCCGGGTTGAAATGCCTCGGGGCCGCACTTGGGATTTGAGCGGTGAGGGGATTCCTCGCGGGGCTCGGAATGACAACGAAAAGCAAAAGAATAAAAGCAGGCTGGCGCGGAACGAAAGCAAGGTGGGGCGCGTGTGCTGGCTTCGCGATACACTGTCGGCTGTGTTGACAGGTCTTGAGTTCGCAGCCGAGCACGACGCCGAGTTTTTTGCGGCGCTTCCCGCTTCGCCGGCGGTGTTTGTGCTGCGCGCAAAGGAGCCTGGCGGCGAGCCTTATGTGAGCAAGACGGCGAACCTGCGCCGCCGTTTGCAGCGGCTGCTGGGAGTTGCGCAGAGAGGAACCCAGAACGGAAGCCAGAGCGCAATCCAAGGACGCCGGTTGACCTTGCGCGAGCGGGTGCGTGCGGTGGAGTTTTGCGAGGTGGGCGGAGACTTCGAGGCGGGATTTGCGCTGTACCGATTGATGCGGGAGGAGTTTCCGGCAAAGTACGCCGAGCGATTACATTTGCGGCCTGCGGCGCTGGTACAACTGCTGCGCGAAAATCCTTATCCGCGGGTTGCGGTTACATCGCGGATCCGTTCGCTGCGGGCGGGGAGCGCGTACTTCGGTCCGTTTGCCTCGCGAGCCGAGGCCGAGCAGTATGCGAACGACTCGCTGGATTTTTTTCTGTTGCGGCGCTGCACGGAGGAGCTTGCACCGGACCCGAGTTTTCCGGGCTGCGTGTATTCCGAGATGAAGATGTGCCTGGCGCCCTGCTTCAAGGGGTGCAGCGACGAACGCTATGCGGAAGAGTCGGCGCGGGTGGAGCGGTACCTCGAAAGCGGCGGGCACTCGTTACTGGTGGAGATCAGCCGGGCTCGGGACGAGGCCAGCGAGCGGTTGGAGTTTGAGGCGGCCGCGGCGGCACACGTGCGGCTGGAAAAAGTAAGAGCGGTGCGCAGCCGGATCTCAGAGATCGTGCATCGCATCGACCGACTGAATGGATTGCTGCTGCAACCCTCGCATCTGGCCGGGCACATTGCGCTCTTCCGCATTGCCGGTGGAGTGCTGCAAGGGCCGATTGCGTTCGACCTGCGGGCGCGGGCTCCGAAATCCGAGGCGAAGCGGGCAGCGGATGAGTTACAGCGCGCGGATGTCTCTTTGCCTCCCACCTTAGCCGCGAAAGCGAACCCGGCTCCGGAGCCCCACATTCGCCAACAGATAGCGGATGTGGGGCACCCGCTTTCTTCGGGCGCTGGATCGCAAAGCATGGAGGCGCGCATCAAGGAGTTGCTGCGCACGGCTGAGCCGATGGCTCCGAAGAGCGCGCAGGAGTGGATGGAGCACTTGGCGCTCTTGAAGCGCTGGTACTACCGGACGAACAAGGTGGGTGAGATTTTCTTTGAAGACGAGCATGGGGCGCTGCCGATGCGGAGAGTGGTGCGAGCGGTGGGCCGGGTCTTCAAGGGAGAAAAGCCAGCGAGGGACTTGAGTGAGACGGCGGGGGATTACTGGAGTTTTCGCGCGCGAGAGGCGGGGCTGTAACGGGAGCGGTTCGAGAGAACAATCGATAGCTGGTTGAAAAGCTTGAGATGGCGCGAAAGGTTTGAGCAGCACTGGGGTCCTTCGCTGCGCTCAGGATGACCCCTCTCACAATCAGGATGATCCCTCTCACAATACGGTGCTCGACTCCTTCTGCTTGGTGAAGACGACGCGGATTCCGTCGCGCCAGCGTTCGTCGAGGCCGACCAGCTTCCACTCCAGCTCGGGGGAGAAGTAGCGCAGCATGGTTGCGGTGGAGGGATGCACGTGGAGGGCGGGTGCGGCGAGGATGAGGATAGGGTCGCGCTCGGAGAGGATGCGGCCGGGGAAGTATCCGGCGCGCTGGAAGTCGCCGCGCTGATGGTGGCGGCGGACGCGCGCCCAGTAGTCGAGACCCTGCACGGGAAGGTGGAGATCCTCGGCGGCCTTGAGTTCGATGACGGCGAGGCGGCCATCGCGGGTGACTCCGAGCAGGTCGATGACGGCGCGGTCGGAGGCGGCAAAGGCGGGCACCTGCGCGTAGAACTCGGTGTGATCCAGGCGCGCGTCAAGCTGAGTGATGTCGCGCTCGACCACGGATTGCAGCCAGCGCTCGGGCTGCAGGCGATAGAAGGGGTGCGTGCGGTCCCGGCCTACCCGCTTAAGCAGGAGGCGCTCGATCAACTTTCGCAAGAGGGGCTCGGTGTCCTCGTTCCACTCGTATTCGGCGGGTGGGGCACCGAAGACGATGCGCTCGCTGATGCGGAAGTGATGGTCGGGTTCGAGTGTGGCGCGGGCGAATTCGAGTCCATGAAAGCGGAAGCTGACGGCGGAGGCGCTTTGTGCGACGGCCTCGGCCTGCGGGCAGAGGGCGCGCAGCTGCGCGACGGATTGAGCGAAGCGCTCGAGGGTTTGCGCGGGGTTGAAGCATTGCACGAGGTGGGTGCTGAGATTCAACTCGGTTGCAAGGTCCAGTTCCTCGGCTTGGGCCGTGTGCTCGTCGAGCGAGAAAAGACGCCACTGGGCGGCCTCGCGATTGAGGTGCGAGAGGCGCAGTTGTGCGGTGCGGGCGCGGCCCTCGGGAACGAAGAGTGCGAGCGCAGCGGTGTGGGAGTTGGCGGCCAGATGCTGGCGGCAGTAGTCGAGCCAGAGGACGGCAACCGCGACGGAATTGTCGATGGTGGCCTGGCACTCACCTTCGCCGCAGCCGACCAGGGCGATACGATCCTGGCCGCGACGCAGCAGGCCGCGCGCGCAGACGGCTCCGAAGGAATGCTCGAGATCGGCGGAGGTGGTGAGGCGATCGAGCGTCCAACCGGGAAAGAGTTGCGCCACGGTGCGCTCGAGGGTGCGCCGGTAGGCGGCGCGCATGGCTTTGAGCGCGGACGGCGATTGGCGCTCGGCTTTGGCGCAGATCTCCATGCGCGAGGGCTTGGCCTGGCCGAAGCGAACGACAGAGAGCTTCAGAATTCCATTTTTGACTTCGGCGCTGGTGGCGCGGCGGACGATGTTGCTCTCCTCTGACCAGATCTGCAAGAGGCAGCGGTCGCGCTCGGGCGCGGCGGAGTAACGGGCGGAGGAGAAGTCGAAGAGCATCTTGCCGTCTTCAACGACCACGGCAGAGGGGTTTTCGCTGATGTAGCCGGAGACTAGAGCCGCAATCTCCTCGGGATGCTGTGCGGCGCTCAAAAGGCTAGTCCTTCTTCTCTGGTTTCAACGAGACGTTTTCAAAATCCACATCGGCAGGGGCGGCGAAGCGATCGCCCTGGCGGCCCCAGCGCCGAAAGCTGGGGGACCGAAGTGCACACGCAGGGTGTAGAGACCTTTGCGGGGGATGCGGACGCTGCCCTCGTAATGGGTGAGCCAGGGATACGAGGTGAAAAACATCTCGCCTGCACCGTAGGATTCGCCATCTTCGGCGATGAGCGTGGCCTGCGGCTGGAGGCCGGGGATGATGCGTCCCGTGCGCGAATCGCGGGCGAGCAACTCAAGCCGGGAGAGACTTTTGAAGTGAAGCGCGGAACCGGCGAGGGGAACGGCTGAGCCGTGGAAGTGGAGCGCGTAGCCGACGAAGTAGTCGTCGTCGGGCTTCTCGGCTCCGTAACGGACTGCTGCCAGAGGGCGGTGATGGCAGCGGTGAGCGCCGCATTGCAGGGCCTGAGCAGTTCCGCCTCATGAGCCGAGGCCGTGGCGGTCGCCAGAGGAAGTTGCGGCAGAGCATCTTGCGCAGTCGACTGCGTGACTGGCGCCGCGATTGGCTGCGTGATTTGCACTGGGGCAAATTCGGCGATGGTTGGGTGCGCGGAGTGCTCACCGGAGTGACCGTCGATGGCGACGCGAAGAGTGTAGCTGCTATCGGCCACGATGGGAACGTTGCCGCCGTAGGCGTTGATCAGCGGATACCAGCCGAAATCGGCGAGTGCGGATTGCTCATTGCCATTGGCGTCGATGAGGGTGGCGCGCAGAGTGAGACCAGGGATCAGGCGTCCGTCGGCGAGGTCGAGAACGAAGATGCGAAGATGCATATTTCCGGCGGGCGGCTCGTGCCAGGCGAGTTTGCCGCCACCGGCTTTGTCCCACCAGCCTTCGGCAGGAGTGATGGTGAAGGCGACGCGCATGGCTCCGGCACGGGTGTCACCGGTGAGCGGGCCGGAGTTGGCGAGCACCCAGTCGAGGATGGCGGTTTCGGCGTTGCCTTGCTGCTGGGCCAGGTGAAGCTGTGCGTTGGCGGAGTTGGGCGAAGCGGAGTTGGGTGAAGAGGCGGGATCCTGCGCAGCGACAAGCGGCGCGGAGAGTGCAAGGCAGAGAGCAAGAGAGAGAACGATGAAGAGAGCGGGATGGGGGTGGCGACGGCAATGCGATCTGAAACTTTGCAATAAACCATCCTCCAGCTTTCGGGGCGAGGGCTGCGGCGGGCAGCGGCGCTCTGCCACACACTCTACACTCTCGGTGCTCAATTCGGCGAGATGAGTCATCTACTTCTGCGGCCTCTCCTCCGGTGGCTGCAATGCGGCGAGCCTGCGCACCAGCGGCCCGGGCTGAGGCAGAGACTGAAGAAGTTGCTGCGCGCTCCGGTGCAGAATCGGATGCTCGACCTCGGGCGCGATCTGGGCCAGAGGCTGCAGGACGAAGCGGCGCAGATGCATGGCGGGATGCGGAATTGTCAGCTCCGGAGTGCGGATTACTCGGCTGCCATAGAAGACGATATCGAGATCGATGAGGCGCGGCCCTTTGGGAACTTCGCCGGGGGCGCGCTGACGGCCCATGGCGCGCTCGATGAGAAGAAGACGCTGGAGCAGGCGCTGCGGGGCATCGTCCGGAAGAGCATCGTCGGGATCGGCGGCGGAGGGGGACTGCGGGGAGGACTCCATGCGGAGGGCGACTACTGCATTTACAAACCAAGGTTGAGCGGTGAACTCGACAGGCTCGCTCTCAAAGGCATCGGAGAGTGCGACGACCGGCGCGAATTCGCGTATCGCGGCGATGGCCTGGCGCAGGTTGCCGAGCGGGTCGCCAAGGTTCGAACCCAGTGATAGGAAGACTTGCTCCATGTACTTTCGTGCGCTCCGGCAGGAAAATATCTCGTGCTCAATTATGACGGCGGGGCGGCGAAACCAGGCCGAAGGCACCGTTGGGACGCCACAATAGATAGTATGGATAAGCGGCTGGATTCGGCAATACACAATCGGTTGGGTAGGGCGGAAAGGCCGGAAGGTGCATGAATACAGCGCGAAAACGACAAGCCTGTGGAAAAACCCGCATAAAATCAGGCGAAAATGCTTGTCGGCCGCAAAATCACTGAGTTAAGATGTGCGGGATTGAAGTGTTTGTCGCACTTCATCTTTCAAGGAGGAATACCCAACATGGCTGCAGGCTTGACCAAGACTGCTCTCGTACGTCTTCTGGCGGAAAAGCTGGAGACCAGCAACAAGACCGCTGGACTGTTTTTGACCACGCTGGCGGAAATCGCCGTGAAGGAAACCAAGAAGAACGACGTGTTTGTTCTTCCCGGCCTGGGCCGTTTGAAGAAGTCGGCTCGCAAGGCGCGCATCGGCCGCAATCCGCAGACCGGCGATCCGATCAAGATCCCGGCCAAGACCGTCGTGAAATTCTACGTCGGCAAGGCGGTAAAGGACGCGATCGCTCCGGCAAAGAAGACGAAGTAGTCTCGGTTTGTCGCAACGGAGGCCGGCCCATTTCGGGGCCGGCTTTTTCAGCTTTCATGAGCTAAAGGATGACGATGGTGATGCCGCGATTGGCGCGGCCGAGGTCGCGGTCTTCCTTGATTGCCTTGTGGCGCTTTATCAGCTCCCAGCTGGCCTCGTTGGAGAGGCGAAAGTCTTCGCCGGGGATGAAGCCGGCGATGAGACCGTTGCGCTTGAAGCGGTCGAGCGCGCTCCAAACCTCCTCGCGCAGCCTTCCGCCGACCCCGCTGGAGCCGTATCCGTGAATGACTTTGAGGAGCGGCACGCCTTCTGCGCGGGCACTGACCAGGGCTCGATCGAGGCGCAAGAGGCCAACGTTCACGGTCGGGCGGCCTTCCTCGAGATTGATCGTCTTGCAGGGCATGGTACATCGTAACCGTTTTCGGCTGGGGATCGCACGGCAAGATTCAGGTGAGGTGGTGCGGGTTTCAGTTGCTAGCGGCGGGTTGCGGCCAGTGTATCTCTTCTAAGCTATTGAGCAGCAATGAGTTTCATTTCTATAGAAAATTGCGAGCACGATTTAGAAAATATCTTGACATAACAACACTCATATTTCATGATTCTGTTCGTAGTAGCAATGCATCTGAGTTTGTATGGAGATGGCCTGTGACGCCAGGCCAACCACACAGACTGAAGGGGTGGGATGCGATGGTTCCGGAGGCCGGAGCGCAGGCATCCAAATGGGAGAGCGTGGGAAGGGTTCAAAAAACGGAATCCTCCCGCTTCCCTTCTGAATTTCCGGACTAGAGATTTCCGCCGCCGGCGAGTGGATCGAGTTGAATGGGCACAGAAAGCGGCGGCTCGAAGGAGCATTCCTATGGCAATCCGATGGGATCGGTTGACGGTCAAGGCGCAGGAGGCGGTACAGCGCGCTAGCGAGATCGCGAGCGAACACGGTAATCCGGAGATGGTTCCGCTACACCTGTTGGCGGCACTGCTGGAAGACCGCGAAGGTATTGTTGTGCCGTTGCTGGCACGCGTCGGGGTGCAGGCCCAGGTGGTGCAGGCTCAGGCGGCGCGCGAGATCGTCGCACTGCCGAAGCTGGCCAATGCGGCGGCGCAACCGGGGCTGTCGGATGCAATGTCGCAGCTGCTGGATCTTGCGTTCAAGTCGGCGGCGAATTTCAAGGACGAGTACGTCTCGACCGAACACCTGCTGTTGGGACTCATGGGGCTGAAGCGCGATCCGGCGCAGCAGTTGTTGAGCGGGCTGGGAGTCTCGCAGGAGACGTTGCTGAAGGCACTGGCGGCGGTGCGCGGAAGCCAGACGGTGACCGACCAGAATCCGGAATCGAAGTATCAGGCATTGGAGCGATATGCGCGCGATCTGACGGAGCTGGCGAGGCGGGGCAAGCTGGATCCGGTGATTGGGCGGGATGAAGAGATCCGGCGCACGATTCAGGTCCTGTCGCGTCGTACGAAGAACAATCCGGTGCTGATCGGCGAGCCCGGCGTGGGTAAGACGGCGATTGTCGAGGGCCTGGCGCAGCGCATTGTGCGGGGAGACGTTCCCGAGCAACTGAAGAACAAAAGAGTGGTGGCTCTCGATCTGGGTGCGATGGTCGCAGGCGCGAAGTATCGCGGAGAATTCGAGGACCGTTTGAAGGCCGTGCTCAAGGAGATTGAGGAGAGCGAGGGCACGATCATTTTGTTTATCGACGAACTGCACACGCTGGTGGGGGCCGGAGCGGCTGAGGGCGCAATCGACGCCAGCAACATGCTGAAGCCGTCGCTGGCTCGCGGTGAGTTGCGCGCCATCGGCGCCACCACGCTGAACGAGTACCGCAAGTACATCGAAAAAGATGCGGCCTTCGAACGACGGTTTCAGATTGTGTATGTGGGCGAGCCTTCGGTGGAGGATACGATTGCGATTCTACGTGGACTGAAGGAGAGATACGAGGTTCATCACGGGGTCCGCATCAAGGACTCGGCGATTGTGTCGGCAGCGGTGCTCTCGCATCGCTACATCAGCGACCGTTTTCTGCCCGACAAGGCGATTGACCTGATCGACGAGGCGGCGGCTTCGCTGCGGATTCAGATTGACTCGATGCCGACCGAGATCGACCAGCTGCAACGGCGAGCCACGAACCTGGAGATCGAACGCCAGGCGCTGAGGAAAGAGAGCGATCCGAACTCGAAGGAGCGGCTTGCGGTGGTGGAGCGGGAGTTGGCGGAGATTCGCGAGCAGACCAACGCATTGAAGGCTCGCTGGCGCGCGGAGAAGGAAAGCATTACCGAGGTGCAGCGGCTCAAGGAAACCATCGAGCAGCTGAAGCTGCAGCAGCAGGAGGCGGCGCGGCGCGGCGATTTCGAGCGCGCCTCGCGACTGCAATATGACGAGCTTCCCAAGGCGGAGCAACTGCTGGCGAAGCTGACGGCAGAGGCGGAAAAGAACCCCTCGCGCATGTTGAAGGAAGAGGTGGACGAGGAAGACGTGGCACGCATTGTCAGCCGCTGGACGGGGATTCCGGTGGCGAAGATGCTGGAGGGCGAGGTGAAGAAGCTGGTGCAGATGGAGGAGCGGCTGCGGCAGCGGGTGGTTGGGCAGGACGAGGCGCTGGAGAGGGTCGCCAACGCGATCCGGCGTTCGCGCGCAGGTTTGAGCGATCCGCGGCGTCCGATCGGCTCGTTTATCTTCCTTGGCCCGACCGGCGTGGGCAAGACGGAGCTGGCCCGTGCGCTGGCGGAGTTCCTGTTCGACGACGAGCACGCCATGGTTCGCATTGACATGAGTGAATATATGGAGAAGCACTCGGTGGCGCGGCTGATCGGCGCGCCTCCGGGTTATGTGGGATACGAGGAGGGCGGCCAGCTTACGGAGGCGGTGCGTCGGCGTCCGTATTCGGTGGTGCTGTTTGACGAGATCGAGAAGGCGAATCCGGATGTGTTCAACGTGCTGCTGCAGATCATGGACGATGGGCGGCTGACCGACGGCAAGGGACGGGTGGTGGATTTCAAAAACACGATCCTCATCATGACCTCGAACATTGGATCGCTGTCGCTGGCGGGAGATATGACTTCGCCAGAGCGCTTTAAGCGTGCGACTGAGCAGGTGATGGCCGCATTGCGCGGACACTTCAAGCCGGAGTTCCTCAACCGGGTTGACGACATTGTGGTCTTCCGCCCGCTGGGAAGCGCGGAGCTGACGAAGATCGTGGATCTGCGTTTGGAGGATTTGAAGAAGCTGCTGGCTCCGCGCAAGATTACGCTGGAACTTACCGACTCCGCCAAGCATACGCTGTTTACCGCCGGGTACGACCCGGCCTACGGAGCGCGTCCGCTGAAGCGGGCCATTCAGCGGTTGATCCAGGACCCGTTGGCGATGAAGATTCTCGATGGCGAGGTGCTGCACGGGGATCACGTTGTGGCGGATTCGAAGGATGGGAGCCTGGCCTTTGAGGTACATCACAGGGAGGCGGAAGCTGCGTCGCAAGAAGAGGCGCCGCAGCTAGCGTGAGCTGCGTCCAGGAAGAACAAGGCAAAGGCTTGCGAAGTGGAGATTGTTGCTTTCCAGGTTTGGCGCGAAAAAGCATCGGCGCGAAGCTGAGGAACCCTGCTTTTCAGATCGATGCGGAAAAACATCCTGTGCGAACGGACATTGCGTCCCATAGTCCTCAAGCGCCCGTCAATCGTAACCGCGCAACCAGTATTGCCCTGAGCCGCGTCTCATAGGCACAGGAGGCTAGAACCTAATGGCACCAACGAAAAGCAACACCAAGAGCAGCACCCGAGGCAGTTCCGGCCGAAAGTCAGCGGATAGCAAAAAGAAGACAGGAACGAAGACGAAGATCAGCGCGCGGCGCAAGTACAGTCCTGAGGCCGGCCAGTTTGTGAAAGAAGAGATGGAGGAGATGAAGGAAGGCAAGCTCAAGAGTGGGCGCAGCGGCAAGACGGTTCACAACCGGAAGCAGGCGATTGCAATCGGGCTCTCGGAGGCTCGCAGGGCCGGCGCAAAGGTTCCGCAGAAGCCAAGGCGCAAGGCGGCGTGAGCCATTTCAGCCCACATTCGCCAACAGCGGGCGGATGTGGGCCACCGGGCACGCGCTACTTGCTTCCTTTGGAGGCGCTGTCCTTTGCTCCACTATTTTGGGCGCCGCCGGTTGAGCTGCCGCCCGCAGCGTTGCTAGTGCTGGTGCTGGGGCTTGCGGATTGATCCGCGCTGCCGGAAGTGGACGTGGCGCCTGAGGTTGTGGTCGCGCCGGAGTCTTTGCCGGCTGAAGCGGTCTCCGGCTTGGTTGAAGACGAGGCGGGCGCGCTCTTGCGGGCGTAATCGGTCACATACCAGCCGGAGCCTTTGAATTGCACAGCGGGGGCGGAGATCAACTGATCGAGCGCCTCTTTGCCGCACTTCGGGCAGGTCGTCAGTGGAGCGTCAGAAAATTTCACGATGCGCTCGAAGCGATGGCCGCAAGCGCTGCAATGGTATTCGTATAGTGGCATGATTCCTTCGGATTGACCGCGCCGGTCGACAGTTGCACGGCGCGCTGATTCCTGTTGTGAATACTTTGATTCTAGGTTCGACGGGGTGATGCGTCAATTTGCAGCGCCGTCTCTGGTACACTTCGCGTTTGGCGCCGCGTACTGGTGCCGGTGGAAAGCTGTTCTGGAGAAGAAGTCATGGCTGCAACCCAACCCTCGCTTTACCTGGTCGGCACCCCGATCGGCAACCTTGAGGACATTTCGCTGCGCGCGCTGCGCATCCTCAAGGAGGTCGGCCTGATTGCCTGCGAGGACACGCGGCAGACGGCGAAGTTGCTCAATCACTACGGCATTGAAACCCGCACCATCAGCTATCACCAGCACAATGAGCTGACGCGCTCGGCGGAGCTGATCATGCACCTGGAGCAGGGGCACTCGATTGCGCTGGTGACGCGATGCGGGAATGCCCGGCGTCTCCGATCCGGGCTTCCGTCTGGTGTCGCTGGCGATTCGGCACAAGATTCCGGTGGTGCCGATTCCTGGGGCTTCGGCGTTTTTGAGCGCGCTGGTGGCGAGCGGCTTGCCGACCGACTCCTTTGTCTTCCACGGCTTTCTACCCGCCAAACTGGGGCAGCGGCGCAAGCTGCTGGAGGAGATTCAACACTCCACGAGGACGCATATTTTTTACGAGGCGCCGCACCGGCTGCTGGGAACGCTGGAGGATGTGGCCGAGGTGATGGGCGCGCATCGCCGGGTGGTGGTGGCGCGTGAGGTCACAAAGATTTACGAGGAGTTTGTGCGCGCCACGGCCGCCGAGGCGCTGGAAGATTTCAAGAAGCGCGACGAGGTGCGCGGAGAGATCACTCTACTGCTGGGCCGGGCCGAGGAGCAGCAAGGCGTGCCGGTGGTTGCGCAAAAGAACGCGCGCACCCGCGTCCGCGAGCTGATGAAGACCGAAGAGGTCGATGAAAAAGCGGCGATGAAGCGGGTGGCGAAGGAGATGGGAATCAGCAAAAGCGACGTGTACCGGAGACTGCAGCGAGATGGGAAGAAATAGCAGTCGGTAAGACCAAGATACATAAGAAGCGTCGCCAGCTATGCCTGGATGATCGCGGAACGGAGCCGCGCACGGGCCATAGAGCAAGGTCAGCTCCCCCCTTCAAGCCGAAAGAAGATTGAATGGGCCACCCACCGCCAACTCCCAGCGCAGGTGTAATTACTCTTCTCATGATTCACTGATTACCTTCGTTCCCGACCTCGTTGCAAAGTCATCGACAACCTACTCTGAAAATGTCATCCTGATCGGACCTTTGTTTCTCAAGCATTCAGCTGTCTATTTGCGTCTCTCTGTTTGCAATTGGCGAATCAATGGTGGTTTGAGTTCTGTTCACTTAGTTGTCTGGAGGGCTCGATGTCCGAATTTACTCACCGTTTTCATCTGTCTCGCGTATTGAATTTTGCGCTGACCAGCGCCATCGCAATCATGGTTTTGACGCTCATCGCCTGCGGCGGATCATCTACGAGCAAAACTGTAAGCTCGACTCCTGTTACAGTCGCGATCACTCCCAAGACACCGGCACTTAGCGTGAACGCCGCGCAGACGTTCACGGCAGTCGTTACCGGCAGTTCGAACACGGCAGTCACGTGGTCGGTGACGGAAACAAATGGCGGCTCCATTGACAGCACGGGAAAATATACGGCGGCAGCCAAGGCCGGGACCTACCACGTGGTCGCGACCAGCCAGGCAAACTCGACAGCATTTGACACCGCCACAATTACGGTTACGGCTCCGGCGCCGACCTTCACCAGCAGCGCTCCTACTGCAGCGAGCGAAGGTGCTCTCTACAGTTATACGATCACCGCCACCGATCCCACTGGGGCGAGCGATGTGACGTTTACGCTGACCAGTAAGCCCGACGGCGCAACGCTTAACGGCAGCACTCTCACCTGGACTCCGACGTCGGCTCAATCGCGGGAGGCCAACGCTTTCACGGTGACTGCGAACTCGGCTGCTGGTGGAAGCAACACCCAATCCTGGACAGTGAACCCCAACGGCACCATCTACGTCAGCCAGATCGATACCTATTGGAGCGCAAACGGCAGCACGACCAAAGCAGAGGATTTATCCAGCTACACATTCTCAGCCGTGGTGCCGAATGGAGATGGAACGTACACGACGATCCCGGGAACAATCGGCACGAGCACCGGCACGTTTACGATTCCGGGGGTGCCGGCGGGCAATTACTGGCTGGCTTTCAACGATGGGTACGGCTACAGCTACAATTATTGGACGAATAGCAGCACGTTTGATCTCGGCGCCGATTACAGTGGACGGGATATGTCCTCTGTAACATGCGACAACACAGCAGCACTGAATCTGAATCTCACTGGGTTGGATTCACTGGCCGACGATTGGAGCTACCTGGAAGTCACAGTTCCGAATCAGGGCGGGGTAGACGACGGATCAGAAGATCTAGCACCCGGCTCTCCTGCCTCCTTCTCAGGGACTCTGACTGAATATTGTCCGATCGATCCTACTTCGGGGGACGTGACTTATATTTCCCAGATGGAGCCAATGACCGGGCTGGCGAGCGGATTCTCGGGTGACGTCCTAGGACCAGCAGTGTCTCTTCCCAGCCTTGCAGCGCCTGCTGACAGCACCACAGGCGTGACCGGGGCACTCGCGACCGCGAACCTGCAGGCATTCGACTTCCTAATCCGTGGGGATCTTTGGGCAGCGGATTTCACGAACGTTGGGTCTGGAGTGGCCACACCTGACGAAAATGAGATTAGCGTGCAGGTGCAGCCCTTCGTGACTGACCGCTCTACTTCGGAGTGGCTGACTTTAGCAGAGGTCATTTCGAATGCGGGGTTGACGTCCAGTATTGACGCCGGCACGTTTGCGTACAGCAACCCATATCCGTCAACATGGTTGCAGGTTTACTCAGGAGCCGCACACGCCAGTATTGCGAATGGTTATGGGGACGGGTTCTCGAACGCCTATTCCACTACAACCGTACCGGCGAACGGATTTGGCCCGTTGATGTCTGCGATCCAAAACCCGTTGATGAATGGCGCAAGCTTGTTCGCGACTGCCTCAAGTAATACCGATACTGTTACATTGAGCTGGACTGCTCCAACCGGCTTAACTCCTGCCGGGTACGAGATCTACTACTATTGCGTGGACGGTTCGTGTCAGCCCGGCAGCGATGGCCATCTCTACACACCATTCACCTCGGTCACCGTGCCGCCTGGGCTTCTGGCTGTAGGGTTCAATTATAAATTCGAGATCGGTGCGATCGCGGACTCGCGTGCCAACTACAACAGCAGCCCCAATCGCAGCGGTTTCCCACTAGCGTATGCGAATGCTATTTCCGCGCCGCTTTCCATCAACGCGGCCTCTGGTGCAATCAGGCGGCAAGCCGCTGTTGGGAAGGGCGCAAACGCCGAGGTTGCCCGTACCAAGTACGGCAGCTTCCTTGTGACCGCGAAGGGCAGTAAGCCGTTGGACGTGAAGGCGAGAATGCTGGCGCGCTTCAACCCGCGTGGTGTGAAGGCGACCCAGGCCGGCCCAGGGAAGTAGTAAATCATTTAGCAGAACAAAGGGGAGGCGAATTCGCCTCCTCTTTGTTTTGACTGAAAAAGTCTTGGCTCAAGGTCAACTGCCCACGCAATCCCGAAAGACTGCCTGAATGGGCCACACCAGGCTTACTGCTCGACGGCCCGGAGCAGTTCCTGGGTGTACTCGTGGCGGGGGGCGGTGGTGATTTGCTCGGTGTCGCCGATTTCGACGATTTTGCCGTGGCGCATGACGGCGATGCGGGTGGAGAGGTAGCGCACGACCGGCATGGAGTGCGAGATGAACAGGTAGGTCAGGCCGAACTCTTTCTGCAAGCTCTTGAGCAGGTTTACGATCTGCGCGGCGACGCTGACGTCGAGGGCGCTGACCGCCTCGTCGGCGACGATGAAGCGGGGGCGCAGGGCGAGGGCGCGGGCGATGCCGATGCGCTGGCGCTGGCCTCCGCTGAACTCGTGGGGATAGCGGCCCAGGGCGCTGATGTCGAGGCCGACGGCGCCCATCAGTTCGGCGGCGTGCTGGCGCAGGATGGGCTTGCCGAGATCTTCGTGGATGGCCAGCGGCTCGGTGACGATCTCCTCGACGGTCAAGCGCGGGTCGAGCGAGCCGAAGGGGTCCTGGAAGATGATCTGCATCTCGCGCCGGGTTTCGCGCAGGGCGCGGGCGCCGAGCGAGGTGATCTCGGTGCCATCAAAGCGCACCACTCCGCTGGTGGGCTCGATGAGGCGCAGCAGCATGCGTCCGAGGGTGCTTTTGCCGCAGCCGGACTCGCCGACCAGTCCGAGGGTTTCGCCTTGCTTCGATGGAGAGCGAGACGTCATCGACGGCGCACAGAGCTCTTGCGGCGGCGGCGCCCGAAGGCGTCGCCGGTGTCGTAGATCTTGGTGAGATGTTCGGCTTCCAGCAGCGCCATGTCAAGAAGCCTACCAGCTTTCCCGCATTTGCCAAAAGAGGGCGGGATGCGGGGCCACCTGTTCCCCAACTGCCACGCTCGAAGCCAGAAGCGGGCTTGAATGGTATGCCCGCCGGGCCATCGGTCCATCATTCGCGAAAGAAGGGCAGATGCGGGCGACCTGTTCCCGCGCCACGCGGCTCGCATGTTAAAATTTTCCACAGCAAACCCTGGACGAAAGAGAACAATTTGATCGAGCTTGCGCCATCGATTTTGTCGGCTGATTTTGCCCGCCTTGCCGAGCAGGTGCAGCCCGTGCTGGACGCGGGGGCAACCGTGCTGCACGTGGACGTGATGGACGGCCACTTCGTGCCCAACATCACGATTGGCCCTCCGGTGGTGGCGGCGCTGCGCCGGAATGTACCGTGACGAGGTGCCGCTGGACGTTCATCTGATGATCGAGAACGCCGACGACTACATTCCGGCCTTTGTGGACGCCGGAGCCAACTGGATCAGCGTGCATCAGGAAGCCTGCGTGCATCTGGACCGCGTGGTGGAACACATCCGCTCGCGCGGTGCGCTGGCCGGAGTGGTCATCAATCCGGCGACGCCGGTGGCAACCCTGACCGACATTCTGGACGTTGTGGATTACGTGCTGGTCATGTCGGTGAATCCGGGCTTTGGCGGACAGAAATTTATCCCCCGGACCCTGGGAAAGATTCGCCATCTTGCGGAATTGCGTGCCCAGCGGCATCTTGGCTTCCGTATTGAGGTCGATGGCGGCATCGCTCTTGATACCATAGGTGCGGTGGTGCAAGCTGGAGCCGAGATTCTGGTTGCCGGCAATGCCGTCTTTGGCCGCGGCGATTCCGGCCATAACGTTCAACAACTTCTGCAGGCCGCCCGTTCGGCCACCCTGCGGAAGGCTTAACCGCTGATTCAAAAGTTCTACCGAGGTGTCTCCGGCATGTTCCGTCGCGTTTTCATCGCCCTGCTGCTGGCCGCAAGCCTGCTGACCGGTGTGGCCTGCAGCAACAAGAAGGCCGCCAACCCGCTGGCTCAAATCAACTCCAAGCAGCCGGACAAGGTGCTCTTCGACCGCGCCATGGAGGCGATGAAGGAGCACAAGTACGATGTGGCGCGCATGACGCCTGCAGACGCTGATCAACACCTATCCGGACTCGGAGTACGTGGCGCGCGCCAAGCTGACGGTGGGCGAAGCCTGGTACCAGGAAGGCACCACGGCGGCGCTGGCGCAGGCCGAGACCGAGTTCCGCGATTTCATTACGTTCTTCCCCAACATGCCGGAGGCGGCCGAAGCACAGCTGAAGATTGCCGACATTCACTACCGTCAGATGGAGAAGCCGGACCGCGATTACACGCACGCCCGCCGGGCTGAGGACGAGTACCGCCAGCTGCTGCTGCAGTATCCGGACAGCAAACTGGCCGACACCGCGCGCCTGCGTCTGCTGGAGGTGCAGGAGGTGCTGGCCGAGCGTGAGTTCCGCATCGCGCACTTCTATTTCCAGCGCGGCAGGCCTTGCTGGCGGCGATTGCGCGGGCCAAGACGCTGACCGACACCTATCCGCTTTACAGCCGCTCCGATGAGGCACTGTACGTGCTGGGCCAGGCCTATGAGCAGCAGGCGGACGCGCACCCGCGCCGCCAAGCTTTCCGACGCACAGAAGCAGCGGCTGACCAAGGATTACCTGGACAATGCGGCCGAGGCTTACAGCAGGATTGTGACTCGCTATCCTGCGATGCCGCGCTATCAGGATGCCCGCGACCGCCTGGCGGCGATCAGCCGTCCGGTGCCGACGCCCACGCCTGAAGCGATTGCTCTGAACAAGAAGGAGCTGGCGAGCCGCACCCGCGAAACCCGCTACGAGCGCTTCGTGACCAACATGGGCAAGCATCCGGATCTGAGCGCGGCCGCCCGGGTCGGCGAGCCTACCATGGTCGATCCGAAGGAGACGGACGCGCCGATGCTGGTGCGCGAGATCAATTCCGTCGTGACAGCCTGACATGGAGGCCAAGTCGGGGAGCGGCAAGGTCTCGATGGAGCCGGTGACGGATGGCGCCAAGATCGCGGAGAATCAGCCTGCGCCGCGCTCGGCGGAGCCGGCGGTGAATGCCAGTGACGTTCCTGCACCCGCGCCCTCCCAACTGAATGAGAGCGCGTCGAGCTCAACGGACCAAGCGGCTGCGAATACCTCGTCGTCCACCGATCCGGCCAAGGACGATCCCAAGAATGCGTCCTCGAGCCGTAAGGTGAAAAAGAAGCACCATTTCCATATCCCTATTCCGTTCTAATTCCATACGGAAGGACAGAATCTGGCCCGCTCGAGATTACTATCGGGCGGGCCTTCGCGTTCCCTTCTGATTGAGAAAAAGGCTCTCTCCATTGACCTTGCCTGCGGGAACGCGCTAACGTGGCATTTAGTTCACCTCCAACTTCTTCTGTACCAGGATTACTACGTGCCCCTGAATATCCTGCTTGCCGATGACAGTGTGCCCGCCCAGAACATGGGCAAGAAGATTCTTATGGATGCCGGCTACGGCGTCGTGACGGTCAGCAACGGTCTTGAGGCGCTGCGAAAGATTGGCGACGCGGTACCGGATATCGCCATCCTGGACATTTTTATGCCTGGGTATACCGGGTTGGAGATCTGCAAGCGCCTGCGCTCCAGTGCCGCGACGGCCGCAGTTCCGGTCATCCTCACCGTTGGTAAGCTGGAGCCGTACCGTCCCGAGGATGGCGAACAGGTCCAGTCCAATGCGGTGATCGTGAAGCCGTTTGCCGCCGCCGAGCTGATCTCCGCGGTTCGCAGCCTGATCGGAGGGCCGCTTGCGGAATCGCAACCCGGCGCGGCGGTTGAGGCGGAGCTTCAGTCAAGGCCCCAGCCAGCGATGGTGGAGGGCGATGCTCCGCAGCAGGGCGGGCCGACGGATGAAGAGATGGCGTTGCTGAATCCGCTGGCCGCTCATCAAGCGGCCACTGCGGAGCCGCCCGTGGAAGTATCCCAAGAAGAGGAGCTGGACGAGCCGATATTCGCCAACGCCGAATTCGGGGTTGGCGGCCATGCGGAGCCATTCGATACGCAAGGGACTGCGCAGGCATCAAGCGTCTATGGCGGCGAATCTCTTCTCGCCGGCGATGATCCGAACGGCGATGCGAGCCTCGCATTCGATCCGGATGCCAAGCCCACACCGTTCAGCGCCTCTGTGATCGACTCCTCCGGATCGCCCTCCGCAACGTCCTCTGAATCCCAAGCCGCGGCTGGGAATGGTGCGTCTGGGGTCGGCGAATTTGATCTGGAGACCGAGTCGCCTGCTTATTCAGCGCCTGAGCCGGTAACGTCGAGTGTCGAGGTTGGCGCCGCCAGCCCGCAGTCGCCAGTCGCTCCGGAGCCGATTGCCTTCGCTTCGCAGGCGATGGTTGAGCTGGAATCTTCTGGTTCGGAATTTACGGCGCTTGATCCGTTCGTGGAGTTGCCGGAGGCTCTATGTTCATCGGGTGTGTCGGGATTGGGCATTCTGGATGCTCCGGAGCAGAACTTTTCGGAATTCGTAGCGGCGGGTGCAGAGGAGACTGACTCGGCTTTCAACGCACTCCAGCTTTCGCCTGAGGAGGAAGCTCGAAGGGAGGCATTTGAGGCGCTTTTCAATTCGCCCGAGCCGCTGCCTCTCGATCAAGTTGCGGTGCCGGCAAGTAGCGCCGATGCGCTCCTTGAAGATGCAACTGATTTTGTAATCCCTTCCGCGACTCCTTTTGCAACGCAGATCGAAGCGCATTACGAAGTCCAGGTATCCGACCCGAACCCGCTGGAGGAAGCACAGTTAGAAAGTGAGACGGAGAGCGCACCGCCGAGCGTACTCGAGGCGATCCCTGAGCCACTGCCCGAGTTGTTGGACGAGGCGTTGGCCCCCGCGGAGTGGTCGCAGACCGGGAAGCCTGAGACGAGCCAACCGATAGCGAATGCAGGGGACGACATCCCGACGGCGCCACCGCCTGAGGCCGCAACAAGAGAAGTTGCTCCGGCGGCAGTGCAGCAGGTTTGCACCGAAGTTGATCCTGAACCGTCAGCAGCCGATGGACCGGCACCTTCTGCCGAGATCCTGCAAGCTGTGCCGGAGCCGGCGCAGGACGCATCGCAGGCCGTCCGTGAAGATTTCCAGCATGAAGCTGTGCCGCATGAAACAGGCACCGTGCCGAGCGAAGCTGTGCAGGGCGAGTCGCGGCAGCCCGCGCCAGAGACCGCGACAGAAATATTCGTTTCCGCGCTGGATTTGCCTCTGGACGATGCCGGGTCCGAGCTTCGACAGCCCCAGATTCCCCAACAGATGGCTATGAGCCACCCGGTTGAGGTCGCGCCGCTGGTATCCGCGCCCGCAGTGGAAGAGCCACTTGAGCCGGCTCCGATCGATTCCGAGCCCGAGGAGCCCGAGCCGTCGATGACGGCAATCTCTTCCCCGCCGGGAGTTTCGTCCCGGTTGAATGAAGCCGAACGGATTCATCATGCGATCGAGCTGGTGTTTGACCGCTTCAAACCTTTACTGGTTGCGGCAATTGTGCGTGAACTGGCACGAAACGATTAGAGCGAAACGCGGGTGAAAAGAGTGAGGGCACGGATGGTTCCGTGCCCCCTGTTTTATTTGGTGATACGAACGGCTTCAGGCAGGCTGGATTCTCATGCTCAGGTTCACGAAACGGGCAGAGTGGGTCAGAGCGCCGACGGAGATATAGTTCACTCCGGCTTCGGCATATTCGCGCACATTCTCGAGAGTAATTCCACCGGAAGATTCGATTTTCATGACACGGGTCTCCTGACGAATCCGGGCTACAGCCTCGCGGGTCTGCGCCGGGTTCATGTTATCCAGCAGGATTGACTCAGCGCCGTACTTCAGAGCGCCCTCCAGCTCCTGCATGTTTCGAACTTCCACCTCGACGGTCTGCTCGCCCTTGCGATTTGCCAGCGCTCGCTCGATGGCGATGCGTACGCCGCCGGCAAGATCGATGTGGTTGTTCTTGACCAGAATTCCATCGGAGAGATCGAGACGGTGGTTGAAGCCGCCACCGCAGCGCACCGCGTATTTTTCCAACAGGCGCAGGCCCGGCACGGTCTTGCGGGTGTCGAGAATTTTAGCGCCGGTGCCCTCGACTTCGTCAACGTACTTGCGGGCCATGGTGGCAATACCACTCAGATGCTGCAGCAGATTCAGGATCAGGCGCTCGCAGTTGAGCAGCACGCGGCCATTGTGGCGGATGGAGGCGATGGCCTGGCCCTTGCGCAAAGGGACGCCATCGAAAATTTCTTGAGGAATGCTTACTTCGGGATAGGCACGAGACTCGCCCTCAAGTTCGGCAAAGACTTCAAAAATGCGCTGTATGGATGCGACGCCAGCCAGCACGCAATCCTCTTTCGACCAGAATGGTTGCCATGGCTTTCTGTTGCGGATCAATCGTCGCCAGGGTTGTTGCGTCGCGGGTGGCCTGATCCTCGAGCAAAGCGTTCGATAAGATGGCGGTGATCCGCCTGCTATTCCAATTCATTCGCGCTCCTTTCCATTACTTTGCCACGCCCAACTCGGCGAGCCTTGCCTTGGATTTTTGAATCAGCGATTCCAATTCGACGCGGCGCGTCTTCAAGCCTTCTACAACCTTTGCCGGAGCCTTGGCGAGGAAGGCTTCATTGCCAAGCTGGTTGCGGTTGCGTTGAAATTCGGCTTCTAGCTTTTCAAGCTCCTTGGTGGTGCGCGCAGTTTCGGCGGCAACGTCGATCTTCTGCTCGTAAACCAGGCGCACCTCAAAGCGCGCGGTGGCGCGGGAGTTGGTGGCCTTGGCCAGCGATTCATCGACAAATGTCAATGCAGAGACATTGGCCAGCCGCTCCAGTGCGGAGGCGTTGGCTTCGATGATGGCGCGGACTTCGGCGTTGGCGAAGATCTCGATTGGCAGCGACTCTTTTTGCGGGACCTTCAACTCGGCGCGAATGTTGCGCACCGAAACGATGAGGTCCTGCAGGATCGACATGTCGCGCTCGGCGTCGGAGTTCAGTTGCGCTGCGTCGGTTTCAGGATAGGCGGCCAGAGCGATTGACTTCAGCGGCGGCTTGCCATCGTAGACCGCGTGCCAGATCTCCTCGGTGATGAAGGGCATGAACGGCGCGAGCAGGCGCAGCGCGCCCTCGAAGACTCGCACAATGTTGGCAAAGGCGGCGCGGGCTTCGTCACGGTCGGGTGAGAGCAGGCGCGGCTTCAGCAACTCGACATACCAGTCGCAATACTCGTCCCAGAAAAAGTGATAGATGACGTGCGCCGCTTCGTGGAAGCGATACTCACGGAGCGCGGCGGAAACTTCGCCGGTCACGCGATTGAAGCGCGAGAGAATCCAGCGGTCTTCGAGTGTCGCGGCGGCGAAACCCTTCAGCCCAATCGAATGCCGGGTGCTGCTTTCGGCGGCAAATTCGCTGAGCGACCAGACGTTGTTCTCCGCGGCGCGATCCACGTTCATGAAGAGGAAGCGGGCGGCGTTCCAGATCTTGTTGGCGAAGGCGCGATAGCTGTCGGTGCGGCTTTCGCTGAAGGCGATGTCGGTTCCGGGCGCGGCCATGGCGGCCAGGGTAAATCGCGCCGCGTCGGTGCCGAACTTCTCGATGACTCCGATGGGATCGACAACGTTGCCCTTGGTCTTGGACATCTTCTGCCGGTCGGCATCGCGCACCAGGGCGTGGATGTAGACCTCGCGGAAGGGCACGATGTCGCGCTTGTCGGGCTTCTGCTCGTCCATCAAGATGGCAGCCCAGCATGATCATGCGGGCGACCCAGAAGAAGAGAATGTCAAAGCCGGTGACGAGCGTAGAGGTGGGATAGAAGGCGTCGCAGTCGGGCGTCTTCGCAGGCCAGCCAAGGGCGGAAAACGGCAGCAGGCCGGAGCTGAACCAGGTGTCCAGCACATCGGTGTCCTGCTCGATGTTTGTGCTGCCGCAGTGCGCGCACTGGGCGGGATTGGTGCGCGCGACGGTGATCTGCTGACAGTCCGCGCAGTGCCAGGCGGGGATGCGATGGCCCCACCAGAGCTGACGCGAGATGCACCAGTCGTGAATGTTCTCCATCCACTGCAGGTAGATGGCCTTGTAGTTTTCCGGCGTAAAGCGGATGCGTCCGTCGTTGACCACGTCGCGCGCCACCTGCGCCAGCGATGGCGCGGCCATCGTTGGTCTGCTTGTTGACGGCAAGGAACCATTGCGTGGAGATGCGCGGCTCGACCACGGTTTTGCAGCGGTCGCACTTGCCGAGCGGAACCAGATAATCTTTGACGCTGACCAGCGCTCCGGCGGCTTCCAGATCGGCGACGACGGCCTCGCGCGCGGCGTAACGCTCCAGGCCTTTGTAGGGGCCGGCGTTTTCATTCATGTGCGCGGTCTCGTCCATGATGACGAGTTCTTCGAGTCCGTGGCGCTTGCCGGCCTCGAAGTCGTTGGGATCGTGGGCGGGCGTGACTTTGACGGCTCCGGTGCCGAACTCAGGTTGCGCAAGCTCATCGAAGATGATGGGAATCTCGCGGTTGACCAGCGGCAGCATCACCTTGCGGCCGTGCAGGTGGGCGTAGCGCTCGTCGCGCGGATTGACGGCAACGGCAGTGTCGCCGAGCATGGTCTCCGGACGCGTGGTGGCGACGACGATGGATTCGCCGGGAAGGCCAATGACGGGATAGCGAATCTCCCAGAGCTTGCCCTGGGTCTCGTCGTGAACAACTTCAAGGTCGCTGAGCGCGGTCATGCAGCGCGGGCACCAGTTGACGATGTAGGTGCCGCGATAGATGAGGCCCTCTTCCCAGAAGCGCACAAAGGCCTCGCGCACGGCGCGCGAGAGCTGCTCGTCCATGGTGAAGAATTCGCGCGACCAGTCGACGGAGTCGCCGAGGCGCTTCATCTGTTCGAGGATGTATCCGCCGTACTGTTCTTTCCACTGCCAGACGCGCTCAAGGAAGGCTTCGCGCCCGAGATCCTGACGCTTTATGCCCTCGCTGGCGAGCTGCCGCTCGACCATCATCTGGGTGGCGATGCCGGCGTGATCGGTTCCGGGCAGCCACATCGTGTCCTTGCCCAACATGCGCTGCCAGCGGGCGAGAATGTCCATCTCGGTGTGGTTGAGCATGTGTCCCATGTGCAGGCGGCCGGTGACGTTTGGCGGCGGCAGCAGAAGGGAGAAGACGTTGGTGCCGTCTTTGGGCGTGGCAATGTGGAAGAGATTCTCGCGGACCCAGTACTCGGCCCAGCGTTGTTCGATCTCAGCGGGATCGTAAGCCTTTGGCAGTTCGTGCGGCATGATACAGAAATTTCCTCAGCGATAAACCCCAATTTTATCAGAGCGGGTCGGGAAGGCTGTGCGAGGGCGGCGAATGGGGCTGGAAGCGGCAGCAAAAAGAAAAGGCCTCCGGTGATTCCCTGTTTCGCTGGTTCGTCATACACTGTTACGCGTCCGGTTTTCGCCGCTTTCTGCGGAGGGATCTTTGCGGAAGCGGAGCTGGCCACAAAACGGCCGGCGCGGGGGTGCCTGCGCACGGCCGAAAATCCCCACTGAAGGCGATCCTATGAACACGTTTGGCAGCCGTTCTTCTCTTCGAGTTGGCAGCAAGCAGTACGACTTCTTCCGCATTTCCTCAATGGATCAACATGGGTTCAAAACGGCGCGGCTGCCATTTTCGCTGCGCATTCTTCTGGAAAATCTGCTGCGCCGCGAAGATGGCTCGACGGTGACGGCGGAGATGATTCGCGCGCTGGCCGGGTGGACTCCGCAGACCAAGAGCGAGCAAGAGATTTCGTTTATGCCGAGCCGGGTACTGATGCAGGATTTCACCGGGGTTCCGGCGGTGGTGGATCTGGCGGCGATGCGCGACGCCATGGCGCGGCTGGGCGGCGATGCGAAGAAGATCAATCCGCTGCAACCGGCCGAGCTGGTGATCGACCACTCGGTGCAGGTGGACGAGTTCGGCACGCCGCAGGCGTTCGACCTGAACGCGGCGCTGGAGTTCCAGCGCAACCAGGAGCGCTATGCGTTTTTGAAATGGGGACAGGGCGCGCTGAAAAATTTCGCCATTGTGCCGCCCGACACCGGGATCGTGCACCAGATCAACTGCGAGTATCTGGCGCGGGTGGTGTTTGTGCTGGAGCAGGCAGGCAAGAATCCTGTGGCCTATCCGGACACGCTGGTGGGAACCGACTCGCACACCACGATGGTGAACGGACTGGGCGTGCTGGGCTGGGGCGTGGGCGGAATCGAGGCCGAGGCGGCCATGCTGGGGCAGGCGGCTTCGATGCTGATTCCGCAGGTGGTTGGCGTGCGCTTTACCGGCAAGCTGCGCGAGGGCTCGACCGCAACCGACCTGGTGCTGACGGTGGTGGAGGCGCTGCGCAAAAAGGGCGTGGTGGGCAAGTTCGTAGAGTACTTTGGACCGAGCCTGGGAACGCTGACGGCGGCCGACCGCACTACGATTGCGAACATGGGTCCGGAGTATGGCGCCACCTGCGGCATCTTCCCGGTGGACGAGGAGACGCTGCGCTATTTGAAGCTGACCGGACGCAGCGACGAGCAGATTGCGCTGGTGGAGGCCTACTTCAAAGAGCAGGGACTCTTCCATACGCGCAGACTCGCCGGAGGCCGAATACACCGATGTGCTGCACATCGACCTGGCGAAGATTGAGCCCTCGATTGCGGGGCCGAAGCGTCCGCAGGACCGGGTGGAGCTGTCGAAGGCGGCGGCTTCGTTTGAGAGGCTCTGCCTTCGCTGCTGAAGCCGGATGCAAAGGTTGGCAACGAGGGCGGCAGGGCGCGCGGACCGGAACTCGAAGGACTATGCCACGGCGGTGCATCACGGCAGCGTGGTGCTTGCGGCGATTACGAGCTGCACCAACACGTCGAATCCGTATGTGCTGGTGGGCGCGGGGCTGGTGGCAAAGAAGGCAGTGGAGAAGGGACTGAAGCGTCCGGCGTGGGTGAAGACCTCGCTGGCGCCGGGTTCGAAGGTGGTGACCGAGTATTTGAATGCCGCCGGCTTGCAGCCGTATCTGGACCAGCTTGGCTTCAACCTTGTTGGCTATGGCTGCACTACTTGCATTGGCAATTCGGGACCGCTGCCGCAGGAGGTAAGCGACGTGGTGAACTCGCAGGACCTGGTGGTGGCCAGCGTGCTTTCCGGGAACCGTAACTTTGAAGGCCGCATCAGCCCGGACGTGCGTGCAAATTACCTGATGTCGCCGCCGCTGGTGGTGGCATTTGCACTGGCGGGCGAGTTGATCGACATGCATCATGACCCGATCGGCACGGGGTCGAACGGGCCGGTGTATCTCAAGGACATTTGGCCGACGCAGAAGGAAGTGGATGAGGTGGTGGAGAAGGTGATCACCTCCGCGATGTTCCGCGACTCCTATGCGACCGTGCTCGATGGCGACGCGCGCTGGCAAGGGCTGAAGGTTCCGGCGGGCGACACCTATGTGTGGGACGCGAAATCGACCTACATTCAGAACCCGCCGTACTTCGAGGGGATGACGCGGGAGCCGAAGCCGGTTGCTGCAATCAAGGGCGCACGGGTGCTGGCGCACTTTGGCCACTCGGTGACCACCGACCATATCTCGCCGGCGGGCAACATCAAGAAAGACAGTCCGGCGGGCAAGTACCTCATCGGGCACGGAGTGCAGCCGGTGGACTTCAACTCCTATGGCTCGCGGCGCGGAAACCACGAGGTGATGATGCGCGGCACCTTTGCCAACACGCGCATCCGCAACAAGATGGTGCCGCACATCGAGGGCGGATTCACCAAGCACATTCCCAGCGGCAAGGAGCTGACGATCTACGACGCGGCGATGCAGTACCGCAGCGAAGGCGTGCCGGTGATCATCCTTGCGGGCAAGGAGTACGGTTCGGGCTCCTCGCGCGACTGGGCGGCCAAGGGCCCGCTGCTTCTGGGCGTGCGCGCGGTGATCGCCGAGAGCTTCGAGCGCATCCATCGCTCGAACCTGGTGGGGATGGGCATTCTGCCGCTGCAGTTCCTGCCGGAGCAGACCGCCGAGAGCCTCGGGCTTACGGGCGAGGAGAGCTACGAGATCGTCGGTCTGGACTCGGTGCTCGCCAGCTTTGCTCCGGGAAAGACGGTGGAGGTGAAGGCTACGGCTGCGGATGGCTCGGTGAAGACGCTTCAAGGCCACGCTGCGGATCGATACGCCGCAGGAGGTGCAGTACTACCAGCACGGCGGGATCTTGCAGTATGTGATCCGGCAGTTGCTGAAGTAGGAACAGGTTTCAAAGTTTCAGGGTTGCAAGGTTTCAAAGCAAGAGCCAACGCTGAAGCTCAGAATAGGAATGCGAAAGGCGCGGATTCGATTCCGCGCCTTTTTGCTGCTCATAAAATTCTTGCGTTAAATTCCCACCGCGGTGTAGTCGTCTTCGCCGGTGCGGCGGCGCTCCATGCCGCGATAGGCATTGTAAGGCTGGCTGGCGAGGCGGCGTTTGCGCAACTCGTATCCAGCCCACAGGCCTAAGCCAATGGCTGCAATGATTCCGGCCATGCTGGTGATGGTGATGGCCGGGTGCTCGGTCATGGGGCGCGCCATCCGGCCTCCGGTAAGAACCATGCGGCCGGGGATGCCGAGCTCGCCGCGGAAGTTGACTACCGCGTCGTAGCCTCCGCGCTCGATGGCTCGATAGGCGTTGAGAAAAGTTTTCATCGAGGGAGTGATGGCGTCTTCGCCGCCGTGGACCACGGCATGATGTACTCCGCGCTCTTTTTCGCGCTCCAGCAACTCTTCCAGGGCCGCGCCGAGCGAAGGGCCGTGGCTGGCCAGCGAACGGTAGGCGATGCGTCCGCTCTTATCGATGATGAAGGATGCGTTGGGCAGCGCGCCGTAGCGGCGATGAATTTCGCCGCCGAGTTCGTCGACGAGGATGGGGAAGTCGATCTGCTCCTGCTCACGCAGCAACAGGGCGGCGCCGACCTTGTCCTCCATCGAGCGGTGCGCGGGTAGCTCGACTCCGGGATGCGCCTCGCGCACGTAGACGAAGAGGAACTCGACCTCTGAGCGCGGGAACTCGCGGGCGAGCGAGCGCAGGCCGCCGATAGAAGCCGCAGTCTGCGGGCAGGTGGCCGAGCCGAAGGTGAGAACTACGTTGCGGGAGTTCTTGAACTCGGAGAGCTTGACCAACTCGCCGCCAAGCGAGCGGAGTTCGAAGCCCGGAGCTTCATCGCCCGGCTCGGGAGCGCGGCCCCAGCGGTCAGAGCCTTTGCTTTGCAGCATCTCGCGGCGAAAGCGTTCGTAGTTGTAGCGAGTGAATCCAAACATGCGTCCTCCGATCGGGGCGGCAACCCCCGCACAGGATCATAAATGTTTTGCACGCCGGCCGTGCGAATGAACAGTTTGCCACGGAATGGGATGCGATGCAGAAATGGGACGTTGACCGGCGCGAGTGTAGGGCAAATGCGCGGAACTATGAGCCCCGGCTTGCTTCCGTGGCCCGGATGCAGCGCGCCTGATGGCCGGGGCGATGGTGACCAGCTCGGGCATGGCGGCCTCGCAGGCGGGAATGCAGAGCGGGCAGCGCGGGGCGAACGAGCACCCTGCGGGCAGACCGCCGGGCGTGGGGACCGCGCCTTCGATGGCGCGCAGCGGTTGGTTGCGATCGGTCTTGAGGGTGGGGATGGAGCCGAGCAGGCCGCGGGTGTAAGGGTGGGCGGGACGCTCGAAGAGCTGGCGCGCGGCACCGCTTTCGACGACCCTTCCGGCATACATCACGGCGATGCGGTCGCTGACGCGGCCGACCACGGCGAGATCGTGCGAGACGAAGAGCATGGCGAGGCCGAGACGGCGGCGCAGGTCGGCGAGCAGCTCCAGAACCTGCGCCTGCACGGTGACGTCGAGCGCCGTGGTGGGCTCGTCGGCGATGAGCAGAGCGGGGCGGTTGACGATGGCCATGGCGATCATGACGCGCTGGCGCTGGCCTCCGGAGAGCTGATGCGGGTAGTCGCGCCAGCGGCGCTCGGGCGAGGGGATGGCGACCTCGCGGAGAGCCTCGATGGCGCGCTCGCGGGCCTCGGCGCGAGTGATGGGTTTGCGAGCCCCACATTCGCCAACAGCAGCTTCGCTGCCGGGTACGCGCCGAAAGATGGCGCTCCGGTCGCGGGCGCTCGGCGGATGTGGGCCACCCATACTATTTGCAGCCGCAATCGCACCACCGTGCGCGAGAACGGCCTCGGCGATCTGGTCGCCGACGCGCATGACGGGATTGAGCGCGGTCATTGGTTCCTGGAAGATCATGGCCATGCGCGCGCCGCGCAACTTTTGCAACTCGGTGGGGCGGGCGGTGGTCAGCTCGCGGCCGTCGAAGAGCACAGAGCCGGAGAGTCGCGCCTGCGGCGGCAGCAGTCCCATGATGGCCAGGGCGGTGACGCTTTTGCCGGAGCCGGATTCGCCGACCAGGGCGAGGGTCTGTCCCGCGTCGAGCGAGAGCGAGAGATCGCGCACGGCGGCCACCGGGCCTTGTGGCGAGGGGAACTCGACGGTGAGATTGCGAAGCTCTAGGAGCACGAGAGGTATTGAAACACAGATGGGGCGGATAGGGCGCCGCTCAGATTTCCGTCAGCCTGATCACTTTTTGCTGGTTGCGCCTGTTGCGGGCTCGCCCTGCACCGCATTGCGCGCGGGTTCGTTGACCAGTTTGCGCAGGAAGCGGGAGGGATGGTGGCGAGGACTTCGGCGCGGTCGCCGTTCTGAGTGACTTTGATGGAGTCGAAGACGGCTTTCACGTCGGCGTCGCCGGGACCGGCCGCGGTGTTGGCCTGGATGCCGCGGAAGACGGCGAGAAACGTCGTCATCTGGTCGGTGAAGTTGCGCGCGGCTTCCTCGCTGTGGGTGTAGAAGTCGGCGCGGGCGTGGATGGTGGTCAACATGCGCAGCGAGACCACAACATCGCTGTCGCGGGGAAGTCCGATATCGATGCCGCCGGGCAGAGTGAACGAAGGCGCGGCGTTAGGCTTGAGCGTTGAGCCTGGAATGCGCGCGATGGCCCAGAGCAGGCTGCCGAGCGGAACCTTGGGATAGTAGGTGCGCACGAGCGCTGGGGCCTCCAAAGGGCAGCGCAACTTTTTTGAAGCGGTCGATGATGCCGTGGACGACGTCGGGGTCTTCGACGTTGGAGATGGCTACGGTGTCGATGGCCAGCAGAGCCACGCGCAGGGTACGGTCTTCGATGGGAATGGAGAAGACATCGACGTCGCGATAACTTTCTACGTCGCGCGAGTGCTGCCGCAGAAACTGCGCAAGCTTTGATTGATCGTAGTGGCCGACGAGGATCTCGGTGTATCGCGTTGCGCCGTGAGTTGTGCCGTGTCCGCGATGCACCGCCATGGCGGCTTCGTCGAGATCGCGCTCAAAGCTGAAGCCGGTATTCTTGACGAATTCGTCGTAGCCGGGGGCAAGTTTGGGCAACGGCTGCTGATCGAAGGCGGTGAGGCTGCGCACGGTGCCGAAGTCAACGTAGATCACAGCATCGGCTTCAGGCAGCAGGCGCGCGGCTTCCGGGGCGGCGCGCTTGCGCAGCAGAACGGCGGCGCCGATGGCGGCAATGACCAACAGCACACAAAGCGAGACGATGAAGATGCGGCGGCGGGCTCTCATATCTGGGTGGCGTACCGGAGGAGGATGGAAGAGGAATTTGTGCCGGAGTTGGCGGAAGCAGGCGGGATGAAGTTGCCGGCGCACGCTGCCTGGCCGGTCTGGTAGCCACTCGAATGCTTTTCAGGTAATATCATGCTTGGTGCCGAATCATAGCATCCGGCAGGGCTTGGAGTCTCTGCCGGCGGCACTGGGTGATAGCAGCAGGCACCGGTTCTGGGACGCGATTTGCGCGCGAGTTGCAACGCGAGTTGCGCAAGGCGATGTGGCATGCTATCTTCGCTTTGGAGTCCCGGACGCCGGTTCAGTTTCCGAAGCGCAGCAGGTGCGGTATGGTTGGAAGCGGCTTTGGTGGGCTGGCGTAGCTCAGCTGGTAGAGCATCTGATTTGTAATCAGAGGGTCGGGGGTTCAAATCCCTTCGCCAGCTCCAAGTTTTGGTCTCATCGTGCCGGCGGAAGCGCGATCAGGCAAGATCCCAGTGCGGTCCTCTTTTCCAGAGAAGCGCTCTCCCGAAGGATCTACCGAGAAACTGAACGCACGAGCGTTTGCTGCGTGCGGCGAAGCTCGGTTTGGCGATGCATTCGCGATGGGCTCAAGCGCCCGTTCGGGTCTTTGAAAGTTAGCGCGGAACCGAAGTTGCGCGGCGTCGATCTGCACGCCGGTGTTGTATCGGCGAATCACGCACAGGTGGGTGAGCGGTTAAAACCAACAGACTGTAAATCTGTCGGCCTTAGGTCTACGGAGGTTCGAATCCTCCCCTGTGCACCATTTTTTCTCCTGTCGGAGCGCGCCTTGTAGCGGCGCAGGTTATGATGGAATGAGCGAGATGGCAAGAGCGAAGCGGTTTTGGATTGCCATGGGCGCGTTTGTGTTGCTGGGTGTGCTGGAGTGGACTACGTTGAGCCCGGAAACGGTTCGCGTGGTCAATGGTCCCGATGGGACACCGCTGCTGGATATCAGTGTTCGCGGGATAGCTCTGGCGGTTCTGGCGTTGTTCGCTTTTCGAAGCTGGATTCATCATCGACGTGAGATGCTGGAAGAGCGCAGCCGTTCCGGGCAAGAGTGAGTTGTAGCGGGCGGGAGTAACTCAGTGGTAGAGTCTCAGCCTTCCAAGCTGTTGGTCGCGGGTTCGATTCCCGTCTCCCGCTCCATGAATTTCGCAGGTCGTATATACTGCAAGTTGTAAATGCTGATGTAGCTCAGTTGGTAGAGCACTCCCTTGGTAAGGGAGAGGTCATCGGTTCAATCCCGATCATCAGCTCCATTTTTTAGCAAGGCCGAATCGAAGGCGCGGCCCTCCCCTGCGGAGGGCTGTTGTGGGTTCGGCGAGCCATTCTGGGCGGGTCACGATTTTGCGGTGCCCGGCGAAGGTGTTGGAGCGGTTGGCGGATTCGGAGAAGGCCAGCCAGTGGTATGCGGAATTGCCGAGTCCTGAAACAAGCAGGAGCCCAGGGCAGCAACCAGGGCGGAAACCAGGCAGTTGCGCAAGTTTAACTTGGCCGCGATTGAAGCGGTCGATTCGGGTCTGCGCGAGAAGACGCGAAAATCTACCGTAACTACTAGGGCATAAAGCAATGGCGAAAGAGAAATTTGACCGCAGCAAGCCGCACGTGAACGTTGGAACGATTGGGCATATTGATCACGGCAAGACGACGTTGACGGCGGCGATCACGAAGGTGCTGGCAAAGCACAATCCGAACATCAAGTTCCGCTCGTTTGACTCGATCGACAATGCGCCGGAAGAGCGCGAGCGCGGCATTACGATTGCCACGGCGCACGTGGAGTATGAGACGGGCAACCGTCACTACGCTCACGTGGACTGCCCGGGGCACGCCGACTACATCAAGAACATGATCACCGGCGCGGCGCAGATGGACGGCGCGATTCTGGTGGTTGCGGCGACCGACGGTCCGATGCCGCAGACCAAGGAGCACGTGCTGCTGGCGCGCCAGGTTGGCGTTCCCTGCGTCGTGGTCTTCCTGAACAAGTGCGATGCGGTGGAAGATCCCGAGCTGATCGACCTGGTGGAGATGGAAGTCCGCGAACTGCTGTCGAAGTACAAGTTCCCGGGCGACGACCTGCCGGTGATTCGCGGCTCGGCGCTGGGCGCGCTGAACGGCGAGCCGGAGTGGGAAGCCAAGGTGGATGAGCTGATGGCGGCGGTGGATGCGTACGTTCCGCTGCCGGCGCGTGCCATCGATCAGCCGTTCCTGATGCCGATTGAAGACATCTTCTCGATCTCGGGCCGCGGCACGGTGGTCACGGGCCGCATCGAGCGCGGCAAGGTGAAGGTGGGCGAGGAAGTCGAGATTGTGGGCTTCCGCGACACCCGCAAGACGGTTGTGACCGGCGTGGAAATGTTCAAGAAGCAGCTGGACGAGGGCATGGCGGGCGACAACGCCGGTCTGCTGCTGCGCGGCATCGGCAAGGACGACGTGGAGCGCGGCATGGTGCTGGCCAAGACCGGCTCGATCACGCCGCACACCAAGATCAAGGGCGAGGTCTACATTCTGTCGAAGGAAGAGGGCGGACGTCACACGCCGTTCTTCAACGGCTACCGTCCGCAGTTCTACTTCCGGACGACGGACGTGACCGGAGTTGCGAAGCTGCCGGAAGGCGTCGAGATGGTGATGCCGGGCGACAACGTGACCCTGGAGATCGAGCTGATCACCCCGGTGGCGATGGAAAAAGGCCTGCGCTTTGCGATCCGCGAAGGCGGCCGCACGGTGGGCGCCGGTACGATTTCGGAAATTCTGTAGATTGAGCTTCGCAGCCAGGTAAGCGGCAAAACCGCTACTCCGGCTGCGGTGCTCAAGATGGACTTCGGCGGGCGGTTTGAAAAGCCGCCTGCCGATATCCGGGCTCGGACCCGGACAAGGCTCGGCAGGGACTCTGCCGGGTAGACGAAAGGAATCAACAATGGCTCGCGAAATTGTTCAGCTTCAATGCACGGCGTGCAAGAATAAGAATTACTCGACGACTAAGAACCGCAAGACCACAACCGAACGTCTCGAGTTCAGCAAGTTTTGCCGCAAGTGCCGCAAGCACACGGACCATCGCGAAGTGAAGTAGGCGTTGGCGGCGGGCAAGCAGCCTGCGGCAAGGTTCCCTGGTGAATGCCGGGGCTTCGCGCAGAGATCCGGTGGCAACTCAGGGGCGTAGGCTCAACGGTAAACCGGCGGTCTCCAAAACCGTTTTTGGGGGTTCGAATCCCTCCGCCCCTGCCATGATTTGTGTGATTGGATGATGGCGAAAGAATTTAGAAGTGAGCGGCTCAGAGGGTGCCCGCAGGGCTCTCGGGGAGCGAAAGCAGGATTGCAATGGCAAAGACAGCAGTGGTAAGCGCGCAGCCCAGTTTTATGGAGCAGGTCAAGAGCTTGCCCGAGCGCATCAGATCGTTCTACGGCGATGTCCGCAACGAGATGCGCAAGGTGACAACGCCGAACCGCAAGGAAGTGGAAGCGACGACGATCGTGGTGATCATCACGGTCTTCATCTTCGGCGTCTATTTCTGGATCGTGGACAGCGTTTGATCGGACGCTGCGCTGGACTAGATTTTCAAGTACTTCAGCACACACTAGCGAGGGCCCGCCGCACCGCCCAAGTGATAATGTGACAAAATGTCATATTGGCAGGATAGGCTGGCCGGGGCGTAGGGAAACTATGGAAGATATTCTAAAGAACGAGAGCAACGGACCGGAAGAGACGCCGAAGTACTCCGGAGATCGGCGCACCCGCAACTCCGGCGACGCCGGAGTCGGCGGAGACCGGCCGGAAATCCGAGGATGAAGTGGTACATCATCCACGCCTACTCGGGCTTTGAGCGCAAGGTGAGGGAGTCGCTGGAATCGCGCATTCGGGCGTTTGGACTGGAAGGCCGCATGGGCCGGGTTCTGATTCCCACCGAAACCGTCACCGAGATCCGCAACAACAAGAAGTACACGCGCGAGAGCATGTTCTATCCCGGCTACGTTCTGATCGAGATGGACATGGACGACGAAGTCTGGCACATGGTGAAGTCGACCCCGCGGGTGACCGGCTTTGTGGGTACGGGCCAGCAGCCTACGCCGCTCTCCGACGATGAGGTGAAGCAGATCGTCTACCGCGTCGCCGACAGCAAGGAAAAGCCGAAGCTCAAGATCAAGTACGAAAAGAACGAGACGGTCCGCATCACCGAAGGCCCGTTTGCAACCTTTACCGGCGTGGTGGACGAGGTCAACGAGGATCGCGAGACGTTGAAGGTCATGGTCACCATCTTTGGCCGCTCGACTCCGGTGGAGCTGGAATTCGGCCAGGTGGAGAAGGTTCTCAGTTAACGAAGTATTTTCAGCGTGCTGCCGAAGTAGTCGTGAATAACGCCGGGCCGAAAATCCTAGACCCGGGGTGGCGCAGGCAATAAGGAAGGTTTAGCGCAATGGCAAAGAAAGTCACAGGATCGGTTAAGCTGCAGATTGAAGCGGGCAAGGCGACTCCCGCTCCCCCGGTTGGTCCCGCGCTCGGTCAGGCGCAGGTCAACATCATGGAATTCTGCAAGCAGTTCAACGCGCGCACGCAGAACAAGGAATTGGCCGGGCTGATCGTTCCGGTCGTCATCACCGTGTACAGCGACCGCACCTTTACCTTCATCACCAAGACCCCGCCGGTCGCGGTCCTGCTGAAGAAGATCGCGGGCATCGCCAAGGGATCGGGCACGCCGAACAAGGACAAGGTCGGCAAGGTGACCGAAAAGCAGGTGCTGGAGATCGCCAAGCAGAAGATGCCGGATCTCAACGCCGCCTCGCTGGAAGCTGCGGTCAAGAGCGTGAAGGGTACGGCGCGCTCGATGGGTTTGGAAGTCACCGCATAAGAGTTTTGGGCGCTTGCGCCTGGATGCAGTAAAGCGCGTTGGGTACGCGGCAGGAATGCCGCTCCGGCCGCTAGGAAGTTCTTCCGTGGATCACACAGATCCCCGGTCGCAGATACCACGGTTCAGGGCCCCGCCCGGCATAGCCGCCGGCCCGGGGGACTCGAAGAACGCCAGGGCTTTGGAATCTGAAGCCACGGCGGGAGAGTCGGCAAGCTCGGGACGGTGGGAGACAGGAGTAGGAATGGCACAGAAATCAGGCAAGAATATCGAGAAGGCGCGCGCGCAGGTAGAAGCGCGTGCGTACACCCTCGACGACGCAGTCGTCCTGTTGCAGAAGATCAAGTTCGCCAAGTTCGATGAGACGGTGGACGTGACCCTGCGCCTGGGCGTAGACCCCAAGCACGCCGATCAGATGGTTCGCGGCACCGTGGTTCTGCCGCATGGTCTGGGCAAGAAGAAGATCGTGCTGGTGCTGGCCTCCGGCGAAAAGCTGCGTGAGGCCGAGAGCCGCCGGCGCCGACATCTTCGGCGGCGAAGAGCTGGTCGAAAAGATTCAGAAGGAAAGCTGGACCGATTACGATGCCGTGATCGCCACGCCGGACATGATGCGTTCGGTGGGACGCCTGGGCAAGGTGCTGGGTCCGCGCGGCCTGATGCCGAATCCGAAGACCGGTACGGTAACCCTGGATATCGCCAAGGCAGTGGCGGAAGTCAAGGCCGGCAAGGTCGAATTCCGCACCGATAAGACCGCCCTGGTTCACGTTCCGGTGGGCAAGATTTCGTTCACTGCCGACAAGCTGGTGGACAATGCGCGGACGGTGATCAGCAGCGTGATCAAGGCCAAGCCGGTTGCCGCCAAGGGCAAGTACATCAAGGGCTGCTATATCAGCTCCACCATGGGGCCCGGTGTCGCTCTCGACACGGTGGCCCTGGAAGCGGCGCTAAAGGTGAAGGCGTAAGCCTTTCAGCAGTTTGAGTGGCCGCGAGGCCGCCGGCGGGAGTTCCCGCCCCAGACAAGATTGAGAAGGATGCGGCAATGGCAGTTACGAAGGCAAAGAAGATCGCGCAAGTAGAAACGCTCGCCGTCGAGTTGAAGGACGTGAGCAACGGTTTCATCGCCGAATACGGCAAGCTGACGGTGGCGCAGGACGACGTGCTTCGCAAGTCGATCCGCGAAGCGGGCGCCAAGTATCGCGTGGTGAAGAACACTCTCGCCCAGCGCGCGACGGTCGGCACGGCATTTGAGGATGTGGCCAAGGCTCTGAAGGGCCGCACCTCGATCGCCTATACCCAGGGGAGACGTCGTCGCCCTGGCCAAGGCACTGACCAAGTACGCAAAGGACAATCCCGAGCTGAGCTTCAAGGCTGGCGTGGTCGAGGGCAAGGTCGTCGACATCAAGCAGATTGAAGTACTGGCGAGCCTGCCGTCCAAGGACGAGCTGTACAGCAAGCTGCTGTTCCTGCTCAATGCTCCGGCGACGCGGCTGGCGACGGCTCTGGCCGGGGTGGGACGCAAGGTCGCAGTGGTCATCGACCAGGGCGTCAAGGAAAACAAGTTCCAGGGCGGCGACCAGGCTTCGGCCTAGTTGCCGGACTCGTCGCGCTCTGCCCGGCTCGTCCGGGCGTTGGGAAGGTATTCAGGCGCTGGCGGGAATTCGTTCCGGCCAGTGCCACGCCGGGTGGCCGCCCGTTGTCGGCCCTCCGGTGAATTAACGGCTTGTGTTATCTGTTGTGCGAAACAGGTTCGGTCCGCCGCCTTGTCTGGGGCAGCGGCAGGAGAGCCCCGGGAGTGGCGGGGCGCGGGTCGAAGCAACGCAGGGATTGCGTGGTGGCCGCCCGAGAACTCCAGAACCGCGGTTTTCTGCCGGAGATAGCCGAACCACAACGAAATTCGAACTTTAAATGGAGATAGGATCATGGCCGATTTGGCTGCTTTGAAAGAACAGATCGTTGGATTGTCGCTGCTGGAAGCTGCGCAGCTGGTGAAGGAACTGGAAGAGACCCTTGGAGTATCGGCTGCGGCTGCTGCTCCGGTGATGGTTGCCGGCGGCGCTGCTGCTGCGGCGGCTCCGGCGGCCGAAGCTCAGACCGAGTTTACGGTCATTCTGACCGCTGCGGGCGCCAACAAGATCAACGTGATCAAGGCTGTCCGCGAAGTCACCAGCCTGGGCTTGAAGGAAGCCAAGGACCTGGTCGATGGCGCACCGAAGCCGATCAAGGAAGCGGTCACCAAGGAAGAAGCCGAGACGATCAAGAAGAAGTTCGTCGACGCGGGCGCGACCGTCGAAGTCAAGTAGTTTTGCGGCCCTGTAGCGCGCCGGACACGCCGTGGCTACAGCCATGTGGCGTCCAGCAATCTACGGTAGCCAATGAGAGAGGCCGGGGTGGAACTCCCACCCCGGCGCTTATTCTTGCTTCCGGAATGTTACGATCTGGGTAGCTCTCGATGTTCCCAAAGCCGGACTTTTCTGTTGTACAATTAAAAGATATCGAATTTCGTCCGGAGCGCGTTGTGCTCCGGATGTCGAATTCAGGATTTGGTGCGTTGGAGCGGGCGCACTGAAAAATGATGAAGCCTGGGAAGCGGAGCGGGCATCCACATCTCTGTGGACCGCAGAATTCCAAGGCGAGGAACGGTGCGGCCTCAAGCGGAAGAGGCTGTACAGGAGAGACGAACGGCGGCAGCCACTTGCATCCTCCGGCTCCGGGGTGGAGTGAGCTGAAGAACAGGCTCTGAGAACTGGCGCGGGAAACTTACAATTTGTGTTCCGGTGGAATCCACCGGAGGCCCCCGCACGCGGGGCAAACAGTGGCAGACGCCTGTCATCGGCGCCCGAGGGGAAGACTGTCCTTCGGGATATTTCTGTTTTGCCCGCACCAGGTGTAGAAATTCGTAGCGCATCGGCCGTGGCGGCAATTGCTGCAAAAGGTGGCGCCCCTCTGCAACCTCCGTTCGTAAAGGATTCCGTAGTTATACGAGTGCAGTCCAGTACTGTCTGACAAGGTCTTTGCTGTCCGGTTCGCGGCTGGATGGCGAAACGTTTTGTGGGAGTTGCCGTGCATCATCCGGCATCTCCAGTGCGGTAAAACAGCCGCACGTAATGCCTCCCGGCGAGCGCGGCGCCGGGGCCCGCAAACAGACGGGTGTGGCTACCCTGAGGAGTTCCAATGGCAGAGAAGAAAATCGCCAACCGTAAACGACTCGATTTTTCCAAGATTCCGGCGACCATCAAGATACCTAACCTGATCGAAGTTCAGAAGCGCAGCTATGATCGCTTCCTGCAGATGGACAAACTGCCCAGCGAGCGCGACGACGCGGGGCTGCAGGCGGTCTTTCAGTCTGTTTTTCCGATCACCGATTTCCGCAACGTCTCACAGCTCGAGTTCGTGGATTTTGCCATCGGCAACTGGGAGTGCAAGTGCGGCCATTTGAAAGGGCTCAACCACCTGCGCACCACCTGCCGCAACTGCGGATCGACGGTTGTCACCGACCCGTTCCATCCCGGCGAAGTGCTTTGCACCAAGTGCGGCACCTACAACGCCAATACCCCGGATTTCTGCTCCAAGTGCGGCGATCCGGTGGCCATGCAGTTGAAGTATGACGTGCCGGAGTGCGAAGAGCGCGGCATGACGTTCAGCGCGCCGCTGAAGGTCACCATGCGCCTGACCATCTTCGACAAGGACGCCGAGACCGGCAACAAGACGATCCGCGACATCAAGGAGCAGGAAGTCTTCTTCGGCGACATTCCGCTGATGACCGAAAACGGCACGTTCATCATCAACGGCACCGAGCGCGTCATCGTCTCGCAGTTGCACCGCTCGCCGGGCGTGTTTTTTGAGACCGCCAACAACCGCACCTACTTCCTCGGCAAGATCATTCCTTACCGCGGCTCGTGGGTCGAGTTCGAGTACGACCAGAAGAACGTGCTGTACGTCCGCATCGACCGCAAGCGCAAGTTCCTGGGAACGATCTTCCTGCGCGCCCTCGGCCTGCGCACGGACGAGGAGATTCTCCGCACCTTCTACACCGTCGATCGCATTGCGCTCAAGGACAAGAAGCTGTTCTGGACGATTGATCCGGATGCCGGAGCGCCCGACCAACCTGCTCGGCATGAAGCTCACGCACAGCGTCAAGAACAAGGCCGGCGAGGAGATCGCCACTCCGGACGCAAGGTGACCGGCAGCATTCTGAAGAACCTGCACGCCAATCAGATCAGCGAAGTCGAAATCGACCTTGGCTGATCTGGAAGGCGCCTTCACGGCCGCCGACGTAGTGGACACCAACACCGGCGAGGTTCTGCTGGAGGCCAACAACGAGCTGACGGCCGACAAGCTGGCGAAGATGATCGACGCCGGCGTCGCCGAGAGTTCACCTGTTCTTCCCCGAGCGCGACGACGTGGGCACGGTCATCAGCGGCACGCTGCGCCGCGATTCCGTGAAGACTCCGCAGGAAGCGCTGATTGAAATCTACCGCAAGCTGCGTCCCGGCGATCCGCCAACCCTGGACACGGCGACCGCGCTCTTCCACGGCATGTTCTTCGATGCCCGCAAGTACGATTTCTCCGCCGTGGGACGCTTGAAGTTCAACATCAAGCTGTTTGACAACGAAGACGCCACCGACCGCAAGATTCGCACCCTTGAGCCGGACGATTTTTACGCCACCATCCGCTACCTGCTCAAGCTGCGCAAGAACATCGGCTCGGTGGACGACATCGATCACCTCGGCAACCGCCGCGTCCGCGCGGTCGGCGAGTTGATGGAGAACCAGTTCCGCATCGGCCTGGTCCGCATGGAGCGCGCCATCAAGGAAAAGATGAGCGTCTACCAGGAGATGTCGACGGCGATGCCGCACGACCTGGTCAACGCCAAGCCGGTGATGGCCGCCATCCGCGAGTTCTTCGGCTCGTCGCAGCTCTCGCAGTTCATGGATCAGACCAACCCGCTGTCGGAGATCACGCACAAGCGCCGTCTCTCGGCTCTTGGACCGGGTGGTTTGTCGCGTGAGCGCGCCGGCTTTGAAGTGCGCGACGTTCACCCCACTCACTACGGCCGCATCTGCCCGATTGAGACCCCGGAAGGCCCGAACATCGGCCTGATCTCGTCGCTGAGCTGCTATGCGCGGATCAACGACTACGGCTTCATCGAGTCGCCCTACCGCCGCGTGAAGGATGGCCGCGTGATCGATCACGTGACCGTGCTCAACGCCGGCGACAGCGGTTACAAGGTCGGCGATCATCTCGAGAAGGACGAACTGCTCAAGATGAACGCCGAGCTGAAGGCGAAGAAGAAGAAGCCGATCGAGCACGAGCCGTTCTCCTTCTACCTCTCGGCATGGGAGGAAGACAAGTGGGTCATCGCGCAGGCCAACGCCGAGCTCGATGAGCGCGGCAACATCGTCACCGAGCTGGTGAATGCCCGCAAGGCCGGCAACTTCGTTCTGGTCAGCCGCACCGAGGTGGACTACATCGACGTCAGCCCCAAGCAGCTGGTTTCCGTGGCTGCGTCGCTGGTTCCCTTCCTTGAGCACGATGACGCCAACCGCGCCCTGATGGGCGCCAACATGCAACGCCAGTCGGTTCCTTTGCTTCGCGCCCAGGCTCCGATTGTGGGCACCGGCATGGAAGGTGTTACCGCGCGCGACTCCGGCGCGGTGATTCTGGCCCGCCGCTCCGGCATCATCGATTCGGTGGACTCCGAGCGCATCATCGTGCGCGTCGAAGGCGAACATCATCCGATGCAGCTTTCGCGCGAGGTGGGCAGCGACATTTATCAGCTCACCAAGTTCAAGCGCTCCAACCAGAACACCTGCATCAATCAGCGCCCGATCGTGAAGAAGGGCGACCGCGTAATAAAGGGTCAGGTGATTGCCGACGGTCCTTGCACCGACAACGGCGAGCTGGCTCTGGGACGCAACGTGCTGGTGGCCTTCATGCCCTGGCGCGGTTACAACTTCGAGGACGCAATCCTGGTCTCGGAAAAGATGGTGAAGGAGGATTACTACACCTCCGTCCACATCGAAGAGTTCGAGATTGAGGCGCGCGACACCAAGCTGGGGCCGGAAGAAGTCACCCGCGACATCCCCAACGTCAGTGAAAGCGCATTGCGCGATCTGGACGAGAGCGGCGTAATCCGCATCGGCGCCGGCGTCAAGGCAGGCGACATTCTGGTCGGCAAGGTAACGCCCAAGGGCGAGACCCAGCTTACGCCGGAAGAAAAGCTGCTGCGCGCCATCTTCGGCGAAAAGGCCGGCGATGTTCGCGACGCTTCGCTGACCTGTCCTCCGGGTATCGAGGGCACGGTGGTTGACGTCAAGATCTTCTCGCGCAAGGGGCAGGAAAAGGACGAGCGCGCCAAGCTGATCGAGTCGATGCAGGTGGCGCGTCTGGAAAAGAACCTTTCGGATGAGATCCGAATTCTGACCGACGAGCGGCTGAAGCGTCTGGATGGACTGTTGGGCGGCAAGGTGGTGCAGGCGGATCTGCACGACGAGCGCACCAACAAGCGCCTTCTGACCAAGGACGTGGTTCTCGACCGCGAGACCATCGAACGCATCTCGACCCGCAATCTGAAGCGCATCAAGCTGAACGATAAGGACCCGCAGGGTCAACGAGCAGATCGATGAAATCGAGGAGATGACCTCGCGCCAGATCGACGTTCTGCGCAAGATCATCCGCGAGAAGATCGAGAAGCTGCAAAAGGGCGACGAGTTGCCGCCGGGCGTCATCAAGCTGGTCAAGGTCTACGTCGCCATGAAGCGCAAGCTTTCCGTGGGCGACAAGATGGCCGGACGCCACGGCAACAAGGGTGTCATCGCGCGCATTCTGCCGGAAGAGGACATGCCGTACCTCGAAGACGGAACTCCGATGGAGATCGTGCTTAACCCGCTCGGTGTGCCTTCCCGTATGAACGTCGGACAGATCCTGGAGACGCACCTGGGATGGGCCGGCGCGGAGATCGGCAAGAAGCTCACCGAACTGCTGGCCGAGTACGGCGACGGCGCGGAGCAGGCCCGCAAGGCGATCCGCGAGCTCTTCGCCGACATGCCGTTCGTGCCCGACTTCGACGGCATCGACGACGAGAAGCTGATCAAGATTGCTCGCGACATGGAAGAGCGCTGCTACTTCGCTTCGCCGGTTTTCGACGGATCGAAGGAGACGGAAATCAAGGCGCTGCTGGAGCGTGCCGGTCTGCCGACCTCGGGCAAGACGTTCCTCTACGACGGCATGACCGGAGACCGCTTCGAGCAGCCGGTGACGGTCGGCTACATCTACATGCTCAAGCTCTCGCACCTGGTCGATGACAAGATTCACGCACGCTCCATCGGACCGTACTCGCTGATTACCCAGCAACCGCTGGGCGGCAAGGCGCAGTTCGGTGGCCAGCGCTTCGGCGAAATGGAAGTGTGGGCGCTGGAAGCCTATGGCGCGGCCTACATTCTCCAGGAGTTGCTGACCGCTAAGTCCGATGACGTTTACGGCCGCACCAAGATTTACGAGGCCATCGTCAAGGGCGAAGCAGCCATTGAGCCGGGCGTGCCCGAGTCGTTCAACGTGCTGATCCGCGAATTGCAGGCGCTCTGCCTTGATGTGGAGTTGGTCAAGGTGAAGCCGCGCGTTCCGGTCGAGCAGCCCGTTCCGGCTGTGGCCGACTAGCGATATAGACGGCGGCCGCTGATCGTCAGTCAGCGTCCGCCGCCCCTCTCGCTCTCATAAGTGGAACCTGCAAGCTGCGCTTCCGGCAGCGGGCAGGAAGAAATCACGGTTCGCACACAGTTGGCTCTGACGGCCAACGGCTGGGAACCGACGACCGGAAGCCGAAGGCGGCCGCGCAAGGCCGCAAGTCCTGGACGCTGAACCGAAGCTCCAGGTGAGGAGGCAATTTGTACCGCTCGAGCCCATTCGATCTCGGAAACAACATTGCGGATTTCGACGCCATCAAGATCCAGCTCGCTTCGCCGGAGAAGATTCGCAGTTGGTCGCACGGTGAAGTAACCAAGCCGGAGACGATCAACTACCGAACCTTCAAACCGGAGCGCGATGGACTGTTCTGCGCCCGTATTTTTGGCCCGGTCACCGACTGGGAGTGCCTCTGCGGCAAGTACAAGCGCATGAAGCACCGCGGCGTCATCTGCGACAAGTGCGGCGTGGAAGTTACGCTCAGCAAGGTGCGCCGCGAACGCCTCGGCCACATTGAGCTGGCTTCCCCCTGCTCGCACGTGTGGTTCTTCAAAGGTCTGCCCAGCCGTATCGGGCACATCCTGGATATCTCTCTGCGCGACCTGGAATCCGTGCTCTACTTCGAGGCCTACGTAGTCGTCGAACCTGGCGAAGCGCCGGTCAAAGAGCGCGAAATCATCAAGGACGAAGTCAAGTTCCGCGAACTCGATCTGCAGTTCCGCGCCACCGGCTTCAAGGCCATGATGGGCGCGGAGGCGATCAAGGAGCTGCTCAAGCGCGTCGACGTAGAGACCGCCTCGGTGGAGCTGCGCGAGAAGATGCGCACCGAGACCTCTCTGCAGAAGCGCCTGAAATACGCCAAGCGCCTCAAAGTCGTCGAGGCATTCCGCAAGAGCGGCAACAAGCCGCAGTGGATGATTCTCGACGTCATCCCGGTCATTCCGCCGGAGCTGCGCCCGCTGGTTCCACTCGACGGCGGCCGCTTTGCGACCTCGGATCTGAACGATCTGTACCGCCGGGTGATCAACCGCAACAACCGCCTCAAGAAGCTGATGGACCTGCACGCACCCGAGGTCATCGTGCGCAACGAAAAGCGCATGTTGCAGGAGGCGGTCGACGCGCTGTTTGATAACGGCCGCCGTGGCCGTGTGCTGCGCGGCGCCAACAACCGTCCGCTCAAGTCGCTCAGCGACACCCTCAAGGGCAAGCAGGGACGCTTCCGTCAGAATCTGCTGGGCAAGCGCGTCGACTACTCGGGCCGTTCGGTCATCGTGGTCGGCCCGGACCTCAAGCTGCACCAGTGCGGCTTGCCCAAGAAGATGGCGCTCGAGCTCTTCAAGCCCTTCATCTACCACCGCCTGGAGCAGACCGGCCACTGCAGCACCATCAAGCAGGCCAAGGAGATGGTGGAGCAGCAGGAACCGATCGTGTGGGACATCCTGGAAGAGGTCATCAAGGACCATCCGGTGATGTTGAACCGCGCTCCAACCCTTCACCGCCTCGGCATTCAGGCCTTTGAGCCGGTGCTGGTGGAAGGCAAGGCGATCAAGATTCACCCGCTGGTCTGCACCGCCTTCAACGCCGACTTCGACGGCGATCAGATGGCGGTACACATTCCGCTTTCGCCAGAGGCGCAGGTGGAAGCCAGCGTCCTGATGCTGGCCTCGCACAACATTCTGTCGCCCGCCTCGGGACAGCCGATCACGGTTCCGACGCAGGACATGGTGCTCGGCATTTACTACCTGACCAAGGCCAAGGTGGACGCCAAGGGCGAAGGCCGCGCCTTTGCCAACATTGAAGAAGTGCTGCTGGCGCGCGAGGCCGGCGAGGTCGAGACCCTGACCCCGATCCGCCTGCGCTATAGCGGCGAAGTCGTCGATCTGACCACCGCCTACGACGATCAGGAGATCATTCACACCGAACCGGTGCAGCTCAACCGTCAGTTCATCAACACCACGGTGGGCCGCGCGATTCTCAATGACCGCCTGCGTGTGGCCGCACCCGAGATGCCCTTCATCAACGGCCTGCTCAAGAAAAAGGGCATCAGCCAGTTGGTGAACTTCTGCTACCTGAAGTTCGGGCTGGAGACCACCGTCCGCATGTTGGACGAGGTCAAGACGCCTGGGCTTCCAGTCGGCGACCCGCTCCGGCCTCTCGATCGGCATCGATGACATGGTCATCCCGGCCTCGAAGAAGACCACGGTGGGCGATGCGCAGAACCAGGTGATTGCCGTGCAGCGGCAGTACCTGGACGGTGCCATCACCCAGGGCGAGCGCTACAACAAGGTCGTCGAAATCTGGTCCGGCATTACGGAAAAGGTGGCCGACGAGATGTTCGGCGACATGCAGAAGCGCGACAAGGCCGGCGTGATCAATCCGATTTACGTCATGGCCGACTCGGGCGCTCGCGGTTCCAAACAGCAGATCCGTCAGCTCTCCGGTATGCGCGGCCTGATGGCCAAGCCTTCCGGCGAAATCATCGAGACCCCGATCACGGCCAACTTCCGCGAAGGCCTGACCGTGCTGCAGTACTTCATCTCCACACACGGCGCACGTAAGGGCCTGGCCGATACGGCATTGAAGACCGCCGACTCGGGCTACCTGACCCGCCGCCTGGTGGACGTCTCGCAGGACGTGATCATCAGCGAGTACGATTGCGGCACTGCCGATGGCATCTACGTGGGCTCCATCGTGGAAGCCGGCGACGTGATCGAAGCACTGCGCGACCGCATCGTGGGCCGCGTCTCGCTGGAGAAGATCAAGGACTACGAAGGCAACGTCATCGTCGAGATCAACCAGGAGATCACCGAGGATCTCGCCGTGGGCATTCAGGCGGCAGGCATCGAGCGGGTCAAGATCCGCTCCGTGCTCACCTGCGAGTCCAAGCGCGGTGTTTGCGTCAAGTGCTACGGACGCAACCTCGCCTCGGGCCGTCTGGTCGAGTTGGGCGAAGCGGTCGGCGTCATCGCCGCGCAGTCCATCGGCGAGCCGGGAACCCAGCTCACCATGCGTACCTTCCACGTCGGCGGTACCGCATCGCGAGTCTCGGAACAGTCGCGCCAGGAGGCCAAGAACACCGGCACCGTGCGCTTCATCAACCTGCAGACGGTACGCAGCAAGGATGGCAGCCTGGTGGTGATGAACCGCAACGGCTCCATCGTGGTGCTGGGCGACAAGGGCCGTGAAAAGGAGCGCTACGCCGTGGTCTACGGCGCACGCCTCAAGGTGGCCGAAGGCGATGCGGTCAAGCTCGGGCAGATCCTGCTCGAGTGGGACCCCTACACCTTCTCCATCATCACCGAAATCGGCGGCGCGGTTGCCTTCAAGGATCTGATCGAGGGCACCACGCTGCAGGAAGAAGTGGATGAAGTCACCGGCCTGTCGCGCCACGTGGTGGTCGATTCCCCGGATGAAAAGCGCCAGCCGGCGTTGGTCATCAAGGGAGCCAAGGGCAACAAGCGTTACCTGATGCCCTCGCGCGCTCACCTCATGGTGCAGGATGGCGACGAGGTCTCGCCCGGCGATGTGCTGGCGAAGATCCCGCGCGAAACCACCAAGACCAAGGACATCACCGGCGGTCTGCCGCGCGTGGTGGAATTGTTCGAGGCCCGCAAGCCGCGCGAAACCGCCATCATCAGCGAAATCGATGGCGTGGTGAAGTTCGGCGAAGTTGCCAAGGGCCAGCGCAAGATCTATGTGGTCGCCGACGACGGCACCGAAAAGGAATACTCGGTTCCCCGCGGCATCCACATCAACATGCAGGAAGGCGAGCGTATCCGGGCTGGCGAACAGCTCATGGACGGCCCGCTCAACCCGCATGACATTCTTGCCGTGCTTGGCGAAAAGGAGCTGCAGGCTTACCTGGTCAATGAGATTCAGGAAGTCTACCGTCTCCAGGGCGTGGCCATCAGCGACAAGCACATCGAGGTCATCGTGCGCCAGATGCTGCGCTGGGTGAAGGTCGAGGACGTGGGAGACACGAACTTCCTGCTTGAACAGCAGATCGATAAGTTCCGCTTCCGCGAGGAGAACGAGCGCGTGATTGCCTTAGGCGGCAAGCCCTGCACCGGGCGAGCCCTGCTGCTGGGCATCACCAAGGCATCGCTCTCCACCGACAGCTTCATCTCGGCGGCGTCCTTCCAGGAGACCACCCGCGTGCTCACCGAGGCAGCCATCACCGGCTCCATCGACGGCCTGCGCGGTCTCAAGGAGAACGTCATCGTCGGCCGCCTGATCCCGGCCGGAACCGGCATGGAGTACTACCGCAACGTGCAACTGGCTCCGGAGCTCGAAGCCGCTGCCGAAAACGTCCAGGAAGAGATCCGCAAGGAGCAGGAGGAGTTCGAACGCAACCTCGAACTCATGCGGACCGAGGGCGAGAACGAAGCGGAAGAACTCACCGCCGAAGGCTAAACCGCACGAAGCAACAAAACATCGGGCCGCATCTTCGGATGCGGCCCTTCTTTTGCGCCTCGAAATCGTTGGGTAACGGAAACGGTTCCCGGCACAGCAATTCAATAGAGTCTCGCCTTTCTTCACCACCAATTCAATTTTCTGGCCCCGGAGTTCCTTTTTGAGGTTTAGGCAGTTGGCTTTATGATCGTAGAAACACCTTTCCTGTTTGCGTCAGTTAAATTGGACTGAATTCATGGAGGTTTTGCGATGACGTTGTCTCGGTTCGGCCAAATAACAGAGGAACTCCGCCAGAAGCCCGTTCTGCTATACGTCGCGGTCGTTGTGGCCACCATCGCTGTTTACGCTCCAGTTCAGCACCACAAATTTCTGCTCTACGACGACCGCGCATATGTCACCGGGAACCCCCACGTCAATACCGGCCTAAGCACCGCCAACGTAATATGGGCCTTTTCAAAATTTGCAGAAGGAAACTGGCACCCGCTCACCTGGATCTCCCACATGCTGGATTGCCAGTTGTTCGGACTGGACGCAGGTGCCCACCACCTAATGAACGTCGCGCTTCACGCGGCAAATGTTGTTCTGCTCTTCTGTCTGCTGCAGAAACTGTCTGGCTCGATGTGGCGCAGTCTCTTGGTTGCCACACTGCTTGCCATTCATCCGCTGAACGTGGAGACCGTTGCGTGGGTGGCGGAACGCAAGAGCCTCCTCTGCACCTTCTTCTCGTTTCTCACCCTGCTCGCCTACGGCTGGTATGTCCGCAGTTCGAATGTGAAACGGTATCTTGCCGTTCTGGGCGCTTTCGCACTGGCATTGCTCTCCAAGCCGATGGCTGTCAGCATCCCGCTGGTCCTGCTGATACTTGATTACTGGCCCCTTGAACGGTACCCGGACCGCCCGTTTCTGCAGAGATGGAAGGCGCTGGTTATTGAGAAGATTCCGCTGTTTGTTATGAGCGCGGTGGCTTCGCTCATAACGATGGCGGCGCAGCGTCCGAACTCGGCGCTGTTCCTGCTACCTGGCCACCTGCCTCTGCAATACCGCCTGGGCAACGCCGTGGTTTCCTACGCAACCTACATTCAAAAGATGCTCTGGCCCACCGGGCTTGCGGTTCTTTATCCGCACCCGGGCCGGTCCCTTTCGCCGGTTCGCGTAATTGCTGCGTTGGCGATTCTGGCTCTGATCACTGCGGTCGTACTGCGCCTTCGCCATCGGGCGCGTTATCTTCTCGCGGGATGGGCTCTGTTTCTTGTGACGCTGATACCAGTGATCGGAATCATTCAGGTTGGCTGCCAGGCGATGGCCGACCGCTATGCGTACTTTCCCTGCATCGGCCTTTTCATCATGATCGCCTGGGGACTGGGTGCAATCGTCGACCGCTTCCCCAAGGCCGCGCAATTGGCATGCCTACTGGCTGCGGTCATGCTCGTGGGATACGCATGCACTGCCTCACAGGTTCTGCGGTATTGGCAGAACGGCGTGCAGTTGTTCACGCGGGCCAGCGAGATGGCGCCACAACCCAGCCCGTACATCGAAGAATTTCTGGCCGAGGAATTGCTCTCTACCGGTCAAATCGACAGCGCATTCCAGCGCTACACAAAATCCTGCGAGGCGTTTCAGCAGTACGACGTTTGCCATGTCAACCTAGCGGAAATCTTCTACAGCCGATATCAGTTGAATGAAGCCCTTGAGCAATACCAAATGGCGGCAAAGGTCACCACGAACAGCGACCTGAAGCTGCGCTGCCTGATATTTTCCGGCGAGATTCTTTTGAACTCGGGCCAGTATCCGCAAGCAGACCAGGCGATTGCGAACGCCTTGCAGATCGATCCGAGAAACGCGGACGCATTGTCGCTGCGCAGCCGGATGCTCAGCGCCGAACGAGTTGCCGCCAATCAGCCGGTTGCCTCCGCAGGGATCCGATAGCGGCCCGGGCGGGCCAACAGGACTGTCGCAACAGTAGTGAGTCTCACGCCCAGCACTTTACGCCGAAATGAAAGGCGATTTCCAGATTGTGGACGAAAACAGGCCTTGTATCCACCTATCCCGAAGCGGAAATTATCGCGACTCGTCCCTGCCAAAACAGCGCGCCCTGCGGCGTTCAGCTCACGTTAGCAGAAAGCACCGCACATTCCGCTTCGCCCCGCCTAAGCTGCTGGCCGTCAAGTACAATCACTGTGGCCAACTGTGGCCCGGAGAATCCAGGCACTGCGCCTTCTATGTTGCGCTTCCTAAAGCAGGTAAAGATCGCGTTTCTGAGAATGCTGGAGCATGACCAGTTTGCCGTGGCCAAGGCTGCGGCGTACTCCGCTATCTTCACCCTGTTTCCTGCCGCTCTTCTCCTCGCATCCATTCTCACTGCCTCGCACAGCACGCTTAGCTTCGTCCGCGAAATCTCTTTTGCCATCGGCAGAATCATGCCCACGGGCACGCGTTCTTCGGTGCTCACATTTTTTGAAGGGCGTAAGCCCGCGCCGCTGCGCATGATCATCACCACGTCGCTGATCACGCTGTGGACCGGCTCCGGCGTCATGATCTCCTGGATGGAAGGCTTCCGCCGGGCCTACGACTGCCCAAGACCTGGAATCTCCTCAATGAGCGGCTGGTCTCGTTCCTGCTGGTCTTCATGGCTGGGATTCCTATGACCTTTGCCAGCTTCCTGCTGGCCTTCGGCTCGCAGATCGAGAATTGGCTGGCCTTCCACGCCACTCACGAGCTTGATTTCTACATTCTTGCCATGGGAATGCTGGTGCGCTGGCTGATCGCGCTGCTGACCACGATTTCCGTCATCGCCCTGATCTACCATCACGGACTGCCCCGCACCCAGCCCTGGCACCGGGTCGTGCCCGGCTCAGTGATGGCCACCGGCCTCTGGTTTGCCTCCACCACGATCTTTGGCTGGTACCTGCGCCACTACGCGGACTATACAGTCATCTATGGCTCGGTGGGCACCGCCATCGCCTTGCTCATCTGGCTCTACCTGGTTTCGCTGCTGATCCTCATCGGGGCGGAGTTTAACGCCGTGCGCTATCCGCGTTATCTGTTTGGAAGCTTCTCCAAACTCAAGCGCAACGCTACCAGGGATCGGAGGTCGGAATGACCGGAACGCTGAAGACGTTGCTCGCCGAAGAGAATCGACTGGAGCCAGTCTGCGCGGCGGCGCGCCAAGATCGTCTGCACCCTCGGCCCATCCTCGAGCAGCGAGGAGCGGATTCGCGAGCTCCTGTCGCTCGGGATGGATGTCGCCCGCCTCAATTTCTCCCACGGCAGCCACGACGAGCACCTGCAGCGGATTCGCTCGCTGCGCAAGGCGGCCGCCCAGTTGCGCCGCACCGTCTGCATCCTGCAGGATCTGCAAGGCCCTAAGATCCGCACCGGCCCGCTGCGCAATCACACCCCGGTGAACTGATTCCCGGAGCGCGCGTCACCATCACCAACAAGCCTATCGAAGGCACAGCCGAGCGCCTGGGCACAACGTTTAAGATTGCTGGCGCGCGAGGTCGAGCCCGGCTCGCGAATCCTTCTCTCCGACGGCCGCACTCTCGCTCAAAGTTCTTCAGGTGAAGGGCGATGACGTGGTCTGCGAGGTGGTCGATGGCGGATTGCTGGGCGAGCATCAGGGGATCAATCTGCCGGGCGCCGTCCTCAGCCTGCCTTCGCTCACCAGCAAGGACAAGAAAGACCTCGCCTTCGGACTCTCGGTCGGCGTCGATGCGGTGGCGATTTCGTTCGTGCGCATCTGCCGCCGACATCCGCGCAGTCAAAAAGATCATCGCCGCCGCAGGCCGTGATACTCCGGTCATCGCCAAGCTGGAAAAGCCCCAGGCCATCGAGAACCTCGAAGAGATTCTGCAGATTGCCGAGGGCGTCATGGTGGCACGCGGCGACCTCGGCGTGGAAGTTGCACCCGAAAAGGTTCCCGTCATGCAGAAGCGCATCATCCGCCGCGCCCTGCACTGGCGCAAGCCGGTCATCACCGCCACTCAGATGCTGGAGTCGATGATCCAGAATCCGCGCCCCACCCGCGCCGAGGCCAGCGACGTGGCCAACGCAATCTATGACGGCACCGACGCGGTCATGCTCTCGGGCGAAACTGCCGTCGGATTGTATCCTCGCGAGGCCGTCAGCATGATGGCGCGCATCGTAGTGGAGGCCGAGGCCGACATCCGGAAAATGGCCATCCCACGCCGCCGCGAGATTCAGATGTTGACGATCCCCGAGGCAATCTGCGAAAGTGTGGCCCACGTCGCCGAGGAGTTGAATATGCGCGGCATCGCCGTCTTCACCACCATCCGGCAACACTGCCGGACTGATTTCCAAGTACCGGCCCCGCGCCGAGGTCTATGCCTTCTCGCACGTGCCGGAGGTTTGCAACCGGCTCAATCTTTACTGGGGAGTGCGGCCCGTTCCTGCCAAGGCGCTGCACAGCGTGGAGGCCATGCTGAAGGCCGCCGAAGACCGAGTTGCGGCGCGCCAAGGTGGCCGACGTGGACGATGTCGTGGCCATCGTGGCAGGAACTCGAATGGTGACCGCGGGCTCCACGAACTTTATCCGCCTGCATCGAATCGGCGCGCTCGCACAAGGCGAGCGGCAAGCCTGCAAGATCGAAGAAAACTAACACAAAGGACTTCGAGCGATGAAAGATTCAATCCGTTCCATGGCGATTCTGAAACCGCATCCCAGGCCAAGAGTTGGAGGCCTTTGAGTTTCTCCGCGAGTTCTACAGCATGATGTACACCAAGCAGTACTCGCGCGACATCCTCTTTCGCGACTTGAAGAATCCGGCGAATCCTCGTCCACATTCGCATCTGGCTCTCTGATGAGGCCCGCGACGTCCGCCGTCAACGATCCCGACGTCCATCGCTACTGGAAGAGGTTTCCCGAGTTCGCGAGCATCACCACCACCTACGAAGAACTCGAGCCGATCTTCTCCACCCGCGAAGGCATCGTCGAGGACATCCTCGATAGCGGAGTTTAGGCCGGGCAGACATGGCGTTCGAATAGCGTGCCATCGGCGCTAAAAATAAAAGCACCGGGATCTCCGGTGCTCCTGTCGTGCCTTTGCAGGCGGTTTCTACCGTCTCAGTTCACCCAGCCCGAGTCGTCGTCCTTCTTGTCAGCCGAGGGGCCGCGGTAATTTCCGTGCTCGTCGAAGTACTCCTTGCGGTTGCTGTTGCGCATATAAACCTCGAACTTCTTCGCCGCCTGCCGCCGCTTCCATTTGTAATAGCGGTTGCGAAGTCCGAAGACTCCCTCTGACGCTGCGATCTCCAGTCCGTAGCGCGGAACAAAGCGCAGATAAATCCAGCCAAAGAGCGCGCCGCCCAGATGTGCGAATTCGGCGACGCCGTTTGCCCCGCCAAAGGCGCTCACGAAGGCGATGAAAATCCAGATCGCCACAATATAGCGCGCCTTGATCGCCACCGGAAACGGGAAGAGGTAGACCTGCCGGTCGCCATTCAAAATTCCGAAGGCGATCAGCAGTCCGTAGACTCCGCCGGACGCACCGATCGTAGCCGTGTGCCAGATGCTCCCCATGATGGCAAAGAGCGGGATCGGGACAGAGTGGTAGGCGAGAATTCCAAGCCCGCCCACCGCAATCGTGGTCAGCGCCGCACCCACCACGCACCAGAAGTAGAACTCGTAAAAGCGCCGGGTGCCGAAGTCCATCTCGAACTGCGCGCCGAACATCCACAGTCCGAGCATGTTGAACAGCAGGTGCAACACCGAGTGCGGATCGTGGAAGAACGCATAGGTGACCAACTGCCAGAGCTGCCCATGCACCACCGCATCCGGACGCAGATAGAAGTAGTTATCCGCCCAGACGGCCAGCCCCGGCACGGTCAGCCTTGAGAGCAACATCACCAGGTATACCGCCACGTTGGCGATGATCAGTGCCTTCACCGCGCGCGTAAACGGCGGAAATCCGAGCGTCGATACAGGTCCACCGCGTGCCATAATTCTCCTCTGCGTCACCGCGCTAGGCGTGGATGCGCCGTAACTGTGCGATGCCGGTCCGCGTAAGCGCGAACTGCGTATACAACATTATCCTTCGGGCAAGGCACTCTGTGATCTGGAAACCAGCATCTGCAGTATCGCCTCTTGCGGAGAGGTCATATCACGGCAGAGTAGTTCTTTGCCTACGCTTTGCCGTCAGGAGTCAAAACCAACAAACCTCAACATTCGATGCCGTTGTTCTACCCGGGGACGCAATGCCGCTGTGCGAAATTCTACTCCGTAACCGAAGCTGCAGGCGACTCCAGCCCTGGCCTTTCTGGAGCACGCACCGCACGGCCGCAGTGGCATCCCTCTTTGCCGCAGGAAATAATGCTCCCTACTCTCATCTGGGGCATCCAATCTTTTCGCGCCGTACAGTTCTGTGAAGAACAGGACTTGACGATGCGCGAAAGAGAATCTAAATATAAATGCGCGGGGACATTGCGCTTCCAAGCATCTCCGGTCAAGACACAAAGTGGAGGAAGTTATGGTTCTGTGCCCAGAGTGCGAGAGCGATCTGGATGTTGATGAAAGCGAACTCGATGAAGGCGAAATCCTGTCGTGTACCGAATGCGGCACTGATTTTGAGGTGGTCGGTCTCGAGCCTCTGGAGCTGACCAAGATCAGCGATGAGACTTTAGACGACGAAGAGGACTCCAAGGATCTCGACGAGGAAGCCGATTACTAAGATGGTGCCGGCTCAGGCCTCGGGCTGTTCCAGCTGCGCCAGTGTTGACGATGCAGGCTACTTTTGTCGCACAACATCGTCACGCAAATCGTCCCCCAACTTCGAGCTTTTGCATCTTCGTCTCTGCGCCCACGTCTCCGTACGTGCCGGATATTCAGGGACGGCGATTTCGTTCTTGTGAGCAAACAGAAGAGCCGCCCGCGGGCGGCTCTTCCTTACATCAAATCGCTTACTCGTTCGAACCGCGCTTCCAGTCCAGCAGTTCGCCGATCGTCGAGGTGCCCGGCGAAGATTGCGGATGCTTGTAGGCTTCCACGTCGGCGCGAGTTGCTTCCTCGCCTACGGCGCGAATGCTCAATCCCACCTTCTTCTCCTCCGCGTTCATCTTGATGATCTTGAACTCGAACTCCTGGCCCGGCTCCATCATGATCTGCTGGCTGTTGGCGTCCAATGCTTCCGAGTTGTGGCAGAGGCCTTCGACTCCGTCCGCCAGCTCGACAAAGGCGCCGAAGCTCGCAAGGCGAAGAACCTTGCCCTTCAGCACATCGTTGACGCGATGCTGTTCGAAAAAGCTCTCCCAGACGTCGGGTTGCAGCTGCTTTACGCCCAGCGAAAGGCGGCGATTGTCCGGCTCGATGGCCAGGACCACGGCCTTCACCTTGTCACCCTTCTTCAGAACCTCGGAAGGATGCTTAACGCGCTTGGTCCAGCTCAGGTTGCTGACGTGTACCAAACCGTCGATGCCGTCTTCGATCTCGATGAAGGCGCCAAAGTCAGTCAGGTTGCGGACCTTGCCTTCTACGGTCGAGCCCACCGGGAACTTCTCGTGCAGGCTCTCCCAGGGATTCAGATCAAGCTGCTTGAGGCCGAGCGAAATGCGGCGCTCCTGCGGATTCACGTTGAGCACCACGGCTTCCACCTGGTCGCCCACGTTCACCAGCTTCGAGGGATGCTTCATGCGCTTTGACCAGGTCATCTCGCTGACGTGGACCAGGCCTTCGATGCCCTGCTCCAGTTCAATGAATGCGCCGTAGTCGGTCACGCTGATCACGCGGCCATGCACGCGCGCACCGATCGGGTAGCGCTCGCTGGCGTCCAGCCACGGGTCGGGCGTCAACTGCTTGAAGCCGAGCGAAACCCGCTGCTTGTCGCGATCGAATTTCAGAACTTTTACCTGGATCTGGTCGCCGACGTTGACCAGGTCGCGCGGATGAGTCAAACGGCCCCAGCTCATATCGGTGATATGCAGCAGGCCGTCGATGCCGCCCAGGTCCACGAACGCGCCGTAATCGGTCAGGTTCTTCACCGTGCCGGTCAGCACCGCGCCCTCTTCCAGGTGCGTCAGCGTGACGTCGCGCTTGGCGGTCACCTCTTCGTCCAGAATCTGCTTGCGGCTGACCACGATGTTGCCGCGCTTCTTGTTCACCTTGATTACGCGGACTTCCAAATCCTGGCCCTTCAGGGCGTCCAGGTTGCGTACCGGGCGAACGTCCACCTGGGAGCCAGGGAGGAACGCGCGTGCGCCGAGAATGTCCACTGTCAGACCGCCCTTAATGCGGTCGATGACGCGAGCTTTGACGGAAGCTTTGTCGTTATGAGCTTTTTCGATCTCGTCCCACGCGTGCAGACGCTGGGCTTTCTGGAAGGAGAGATTTACATATCCCTCTTCGGTGTGCCCCTTTTCGACCATTACGTCGATGGCGTCGCCGGGTTGGAACTTTAAGTTACCGTCGTGGTCCTTGGCTTCTTCCAAGGGCACTACGCCCTCGGACTTCAGCCCGATGTCCACTACCAGGTAGTTGCTGTTGATGCTAACCACCGTGCCCTTAAGGACGCGGTCTTCGTTAGCGGCGAGTTCGGCTTGCTCTTGCTCGAACGACTCGAGTGCTGTTGCGAAATCTTCCGTCATGGTTTCGTTTTGTGGGTTGCGGGAGGCGCCCTCGGCAGGCTTCTCCAGCAAGGTTTTTGAGATTGGGCGGTGTTGCTCGGCTGGCTGGGTGTTGTCCGTTGGCAAACCGGTGTCCTGAGGCTGCTCGTCAGCTATAGAAGAGTCGTCGCGGATATCGTCGAAGGCCATTAATTTACGTTTACCCCGGCTTGCGTGAGCACGGCCGCGGTTTCTGAAAATATAATTACGGACTGCTGGGCATTCTTGTTTGGAATGGAACCTGCTTGCACAGGCTTGAACAACCAGCGGCCGGACCTCCCTGCTGAAGATGCCCGCACAGGGAGACTGTTCTGACTATAGCAATCGCCAAGAATGGAGTCAAACCCCCCGGCCATCGAAATTATGAAGAATTGATCAAGATTTACCAAGCTCGAACAGCTTCGCCCTGCCCCACTCGCCTCCGCTCGCCAACTTTCTTGGCGCTCGAAGCAGTTTGATTCCGTCCCGCTTCAGCACTCGCAACTTTGGCGGTGGAAAACTTCTCCTACTTTGTTACTCTCCCCTGTATGGACCACATCTTCACACCCTGGCGCTACGCCTACATCACCACGACCGACCGTGCTCCGTCCTGCATCTTCTGCGATCGCGCACCCGCGCCCGATTCCAATCTGGACGCGGATGAGCGCAATCTCGTCCTCTACCGCGGCCAGCACTGCTTCATCATCGTCAACACGTTCCCCTACACCTCCGGCCACGTCATGATCGTTCCCTACCAGCATGTCGATCGGCTGGATATTCTGCTCCCCGAGGCTGCATACCGAGATGATGGCGCTCGCCCAGCGCATGGAAAGCATTCTCCGCGAGCTTTATTCGCCCGACGGTATCAATCTGGGAATGAACATCGGCAAGGCCGCCGGAGCCGGTGTGGCAGGACACATCCACATGCACGTTCTTCCGCGCTGGGTCGCCGACGCCAATTTCATGAGCGTCATCGCCGAAACCCGTGTCCTGCCCGAGACCATCGAAGAGACCGCCCGCCGTATCCGCGAGGCGCTGAGAAAATAAGGCTAGGTTCTCTTGACGCCGATCCAGGAGACGATAGCGTCGCCGATCATCAGTTTGCCGTCGTGGTCTTTCACTGGAATTTGTGGAAGGTCGCGCGTTTTCATAGCGCCGGTGTTCGTGCCGCCCTGGATGGGATCGAATGCAGCTTTATGGCAAGGGCAGACGAACTGTTTGCCGGCTGCATCCCAGTCCGTGATCAAGCAACCCTTATGGGTGCACACGGCCGAGAAAGCAATCACGCCGTTCACCGTATCTCCCTTGATATCGACGGGATATTTCTCCGGCGCGACGCGGTACAGCAGAACTGTGGCTTTTTCGCTCTCGCGAACCGCTCCAGTTTCGTCTTTCGCTTGCACTGTGATCGGAGGCGCGTCAAGCACGATGTCTGCCACCATGACTTCTTTTCCCTTATTGGGGCCATCGCTGTAGACAAACGTGTCGCCTCTTTGCGGTGCTCCCGGCGGTTGCGGTTGAAGGCCGCGCCCACCCGCGGCGAATGCATTCAGACTTCCCCCGGCCGATACAAATGCCGCAGTCCCTACCAACGCACATCCCTTCAGCAGATCCCGTCTTCCTTTACAAAACTTCGACGTCATGTTTCCCGAACCCCTAAGTGAACTTGTTTCTTTGCTGGTGTACATAGCGTATTCGACCAGCATCATTCGGTGCAAACAAAAATAAATATTCAGCTCTTGGAAATAGCAACTTAAGCGCTTTTCATGGAGTTAAGGTGTTTCCATGATGCGCGCGGGTGTGAGGCGCGGCGAATGTGTAGAGAGGCAGAAGAATTCGTCTCAGTCAGCCGCTTCTAAGGGCACATACAGCAGCTTCGTGCTCCCTCGCTTCTTCGTGCGGGGCATGGGAATGCGGCGGCAGGAAAGATATTTTCCCGTAGAGACCTCGCCGAATCGAATCTTCGTACGTTGCAGAAGTTCTTCGACGGATCCCGCGCTGTACTCCTCGGCCGCCCGCAGCACCACCAGGGCCGCAGCCACCGCATCCTCTTCCGCATTGTGTTGCCCCGAGCCTTGCCGGAAGCTGATTCCAAACTCGCGCGCCAATGCGCCCAGAGTGTGCCGTGGAAGCTCAGGCCAGCACTTCCGTGACAGCGCGCAACTGCACAGAAACTGCATCCTCTGGCACCACACGTCGTAGTGCGCCAGCGTCGCCCGCAGCACGCCCATGTCAAACCCGGCGTTGTGAGCCACCAGCGTCCGGTCGCCAAACTCGCGCTCAATCTCCGGCCACAGCGCATCGAATCCGGGTGAGCCGGCGACCATCTCCGGCGTGATGCCATGAACCTGTACGTACAGAGGTCTGAAGTACAGCGAAGGAGGCCGGATCAGCCACTCCCTCCGGCGCACGATCTCGCCATCCTCAACCACGGCAATCCCGAGCGAACATGCGCTTGTCCGTGCGCCGCTCGCCGTCTCAAAATCAACTGCCGCGAATCTCATCTCGTCCGCCTCACGCCAGCATCTTCAACAAATCCGCTTCGCTGATCACCTTCACCCCCAGCGAGTTGGCCTTGTCCAGCTTCGATCCGGCATCCTCGCCCGCGACCACGTAGCTAGTCTTCCTGCTTACTGACCCGCTCACCTTGCCGCCCGCGTCTTCGATCATCTGTTTGGCATCGTCGCGTGAGTACGTCGGCAGCGTCCCGGTCAACACAAACGTCAGCCCGGCCAACGCGGTGCCGCGCACCTTTCGCTCGCCGGTGAAGGTCAGCCCTGCCGCACGCAGGCGCTCAATCAGCTTTACGTTTTTCTCCTCGGCAAAAAACTCGCGAATACTCCTGGCGATGCGCGGGCCTACCTCGTTCACCTCTAACAGTTCCTCTTCACTCGCGCGCATCAGCGAGTCCATTGAGCCGAAGTGTTCGGCCAAAAACTCAGCCGTGCGCTCGCCCACCATGCGGATTCCCAGCCCGAAGATCACCCGCTCCAGCCCGAGCTTTTTCGAGGCCTCAGTTTCGCGCAGCACATTTTCTGCGCTCTTCCTGCCCATGCGCTCCAGTTGCAGCAGATCGTCTTGCTTTAGCGAATACAGATCCGCGATGTTGTGTACCAGCCCTTTGCCGAGCAGTTGATCCACCAGCGCCTCGCCCAGGCCCTCAATGTTCATCACCCTGCGCGAGGCAAAGTGCAGCAGTGACTCGCGCAGCTTCGCCGGGCAGTTCGCGTTTACGCAGAAGTGGTTCACCTCGCCCTCGGCGCGCACCACGTGTCCGCCGCACTCCGGGCAAACGTCCGGCATGTGGAACTCGCGCGCGTCGTGCGGCCTGCGGTGCCCGTCCTCGTCCACCACCCGCGTTACCTTCGGGATCACGTCGCCGCCGCGCTCCACCATCACCCAGTCGCCGATGCGCACGCCCAGGCGCTCCACCTCGTCCTGGTTGTGCAGCGTCGCGCGTGAAACCGTAGTGCCGCCGATGAAGACCGGCTTGAGCATCGCCACCGGAGTCAGCTTGCCGGTGCGCCCCACGTTCACCAGAATGTCTTCGATCTGCGTCACCGCCGCGCGCGCTGCAAACTTGTAGGCAATCGCCCATCGCGGAGCCTTGCCGGTGAATCCAAGCCTGCGGCCACAGCGCGGTGGAGTTCACCTTTATCACAACTCCGTCGATCTCATAGGGCAAGCTGTCGCGCGCCGCCTCCGTCTCGCTCACAAATTTCCATATCTCATCAAACGTGCGCGCGACCCGGCGATTCGGATTCACCTTGAACCCCGCCGTGCTCAAGGCTTCCAAGGCCTCCCACTGCGTAGTACGCGCCATGCGCCCATTCATCAGCAGAAAATAGGAGTAGAAATCGAGCTTGCGTTGCGCCGTGATCTGGGGCTCCAGCACGCGTACGGCGCCCGCCGCCGCATTGCGAGGATTAGCGAATGGAGCGAGCCCTTGCTCCTCGCGCTGCTCATTCATCGCCAAAAACGACTTCGTCGGCATCAGCACTTCCCCGCGCACTTCAAACGGAGCCGCCACCCCCGCCCTCCGCAACTGCTCGGCCGTCACCGTCAGCGGAATCGAGCGGATCGTACGCAGGTTGGCCGTAACATCCTCGCCCACGGCTCCATCGCCTCGGGTAATTCCGCGCACAAAGCGCGCGCCTGCGGCCGGAGCGGCGTCGATTGCCGCGCCCCCGCCATCACCCGCCTCATAGTGCAGGGCCATCGAAAGCCCATCCAGCTTGTACTCGCACTCGTACTCGACTTCGTTCGCGCCCGCCAGCTCCATCACGCGCCGCGTCCAGTCGCGCAGCTCTTTTTCGCTGGTTGCGTTATCCAGCGAGAGCATCGGCGACGAGTGCGCCACCTTCACAAAGCCCTCGCGTGCCTTGCCGCCCACTCGCTGAGTCGGCGAATCCGCCGTCACCAGCTCGGGATGCTTTTGCTCGATCGCCTTCAGCGTATTCACCTTGGCGTCGAATTCGGCGTCGCTGATCTCGGGCGCATCCAGCACAAAATAACAATGCTCGTGATGGCGAATCTCTTCGCGTAATTGTTCGGCTTGTTGAGCGGGCGAATCGTGCGTAGTCATACAGCCGAGATTATAGGGCCAAGCGCCGGCGGCTGCCTTGGTCTCGCGGCCTTGATACAATCGATACATACTCCTTGCGCAGCTTTGCGGCGGTTTCCGGGTTGCTCGTCCACCCTCGTCGCCCGAGCCAGCGCGGACAGCAGAACTTTTTGAAAGCTCTCAAACATTTTTTCGTGCACTACAAAGCATGGATCATGGCCGTGCTCGCTCCTCTGGGCGGCATCAAGGCCGTCTTTCTCATCGCCTTTATCGACGCTTCTTTCTTCGGCATTCCGCTCGATCCGGTCATCGGCTACTACGTTGCAATCGATCCCCGGCACGCCATCGGCTTCGCGGTGATGGCCTCGCTCGGCTCTGCCATCGGCAGCACGGTCCCATATCTCATCGGCTACAAGGGCGGCGAGGCGCTGGTGGTCAAGAAGATCGGCCAGCAGCGCTTTGCCCGCATGCACGCGCTCTCGGAAAAGTATGGCGATATGGCGCTCATCATCCCTGCGCTCATGCCTCCCGGCTTTCCCTTCAAGGTCTTCGAACTCATGGCCGGCGTCACCGAGATGAGCTACCTGCACTTCCTGCTCTCCATCTTCGTCGGACGGCTGCTGCGCTTCATCATCCTTGGTGTGCTGGTCATTGCATACGGTCCAGAGATTCTCAGCTTCCTGGTCGCCGCCTTCCAGCATCATCGCGGCCTCACCTTCGCGGTCATCGCCGCCATTGTGGCTGCCATCGTTCTCATCGTGCGCCTCAGTAAATCGCGCACGATCCCGGAGACGGAAACTGACCTTGCTTAATTCGCACTCCAGCTCGCAGCGCACGCCCATTCGCATCATCGGAGCGGGTCTGGCCGGGCCTGAGGCTGCATGGCAGTGTGCCCGCCGCGGCCTCGCCGTCACGCTGCACGAGATGCGCCCTCTGCGCACCACCGCCGCGCATGAGACGGATCGATTCGCCGAACTCGTCTGCTCCAACTCGCTCAAGAGCGATAGCGAAAACTCCGCCCCCTGGCTGCTCAAGCAGGAGATGCGCCACGCCGGATCGCTGCTGATGGAGATCGCGCGCCGCACCAGTGTTCCCGCCGGTCACGCGCTCGCCGTGGACCGCCTGGAATTCAGCCGCCTGGTCACCGAGGCCATCGCCGCCGAGCCCCTGATCCGCGTCGTGCGCGAGGAAGTCACCTCGCTTGGCTCCAATGACGCCGATTTCGATGGCGTCACCATCGTCGCCACCGGCCCGCTCACCTCCGACGCGCTCGCCGCTGAAATCCAGCGCCTCAGCGGCTCCGGCCGCCTCTTCTTCTACGACTCCATCTCGCCCATCGTCGATGCCGATTCCATCGACCACTCGAAAGTCTACATGGCCGCGCGCTATGACAAAGGCACCGCCGACTACATCAACTGTCCCATGATGCGCGAGGAGTACGAGGCCTTCATCGCCGCCCTCGCCGCAGCCGAATCCGCCAACGGTCACGACTGGGACACCGATTGGAAGACCGCACAGTACTTCGAGGGCTGTCTACCCATCGAAGAGATTGCCCGCCGCGGCCCGGATACCCTACGCTTCGGCCCCATGAAGCCGGTTGGCCTCCGCAATCCGCACACCGGAAACATCCCCTACGCCGTGGTTCAGCTTCGCCAGGAGAACCTGCGCGCCGACTCCTACAACCTCGTCGGCTTTCAGAACCACCTCAAGTTCGGCGAGCAGGCCCGCATCCTGCGCATGATCCCCGGCCTTGAGAACGCAAAGTTCCTACGCTACGGCCAGATCCATCGCAACACTTACATCAACGCCCCCGCGCTGCTCACCCCCACCTTGCAGATGAAGCAGCACCCGCGCATCCTCTTCGCCGGGCAAATCTCCGGCGTCGAAGGCTACGTCGAATCCATCGCCACCGGCCTGCTCGCCGGACTCACCGCCGCCGCCCTCGCCAATGAAACCGCGGGCGGCCCGCATCAGCCCACCGTTAGCGAATGTGGGGCTGTTGACTTTGCGCCGCGCCTCGCCGCGCCCCGAGCCAGCGCCCACGGCTCGCTCGTCCATTACATCTGCAACGCCGACCCAAAGAACTTCCAGCCCGCCAACATCACCTTCGATCTACTGGAGCAACTCGACGAAGCCACCAAGCGCAAAGTGCGCGACAAAAAACTCCGTCACCAGATGGTCTGCGAGCGCGCCCTCGCCGCCTTCGACACATGGCGCCAGCAACTCGCAGAAGTTCTTCCCGCGCGCTGAACGTACACCTGAACGCTCACGCTGACACTACGCGCTGCCCGACCCGCCGAGGTGTCATTCCGAGCAAAGCGAGGAATCCCCGCCCCGCTCAAATCTCCCGTGCGGCCCAGAGGCACCTCAACCAGCAATCGATTTTGTTCGGCGGTGAGTATGGTCGGGGCGGTGGCCCACTCAATGCTCTTTTCGTTAAGTAGGCTCTCGTTGTTGATCAAATCAAACGGAGAAAAGAAACTGCGGTAGCTTCGCGCCCGAGCGCGCAAAGAAAGCGCGAGCCATCGGCCCGCGCTTCCCATACCAACGAACTTTTCCCTATCGCTCTTTCTTCACGCTCGGCACAAACTCCCTCCGCTTTCTCGGACTGGTCTTCATCCAGATCGGCGTGCCCTCGAACTCGAACGCCTCGCGAATCTGGTTCTCCAAAAATCTCTGGTAGGAGAAGTGCAGCTTCACGTCCCTATCCGTAAACAGAACGAACGTCGGAGGCGCAACCGCCGCCTGCGTCATGTAGAAAATTTTGATCTTGTTGCGTGCCGGAACCGAGGCCCGCTCGAAGTCCACCGTCTTCAGAAAGCGGTTCATCTCGCCGGTGGTGATGCGGCGCCAGCGCTGCCGCGCCACCCGCTCCACGATTCAAAGACGCGCTTCACATTCTTGCCGTTCATCGCGCTCACAAAGATCACCGGCGCATAGTCCAGGAACTTCAGCGCCCGCCGCACCTGCTCCTCATAAATGCGGCTGTCCGCCGGAGGCTTGCCGTCTCGCGCGCGCCGTGGTCACCATATCCCACTTGTTCACCACGATCACCACCGAGCGCCCGGACTCATGCGCGTATCCGGCAATGTTTGCGTCCAGCGCGGAAACGCCTTCCACCGCGTCGATCACCATCAGCGCCACGTCGGCCTCTTCCAGATGCTTGCGCGCCATCACCACGCTCATCTTTTCGGCCATCAGGTGCGTCTTGCCCTTGCGCCGGATGCCCGCCGTATCGATGAACCGGTAGCGCTTGTCACCGTGCTCCACCACCTCGTCGATGGCGTCGCGCGTGGTGCCCGCAATCGAGCTGACGATCGCGCGATCGCTCTCCGGTCAACTGGTTCAGCAGCGTGCTCTTGCCCACGTTCGGATGCCCGATGATGGCGATCTTGATCTCCTTGGGCATCGTCTCCAGCAGCCGTTCTTCCAGTGCGTCCTCGTCTGATCCGAGTAGCTCATCGTCCTCTTCGTTGGCCTCTTCCCGCATCTCGTCGAGCGCCGTTTCATCCTCATCGCGATCATCGCGCGGAAGAATGCGGCGGGCGAAGTTGTTCAGCCGCTTCTCGTCCTCTGTTTCGGCAATCGTCGGAATCACCGTCATCAGCTCTTCGATCAGCTCGGCTACACCGGTCGAGTGCTCCGCCGAGATCGCCCACAGATTCTTGATCCCCAGCCGCCGGAAGTTCTCCGCCTCGGCCTCCAGCTTCGGATCATCCACCTTGTTCACCGCCAGATAGAGTGGCTTGCCCAGCTTCTGCAGCAGCCGCGCCAGCTCCATGTCCGGCCCGGTCAGTTCAGTGCGCACGTCGGTCACCATCACAATCGCCGATGCCTCATCCAGCGCCACCCGTGCCTGCCGGAAAATTTCAGAGGGAATCAGGTCCTTGTCCTCGGGCACAATTCCGCCCGTATCCACCACCCGGAACTGCCGTCCGTTCCAGCGCACCTTGCCGTAAAGGCGGTCGCGCGTGATGCCCGGCTCGTCGCCAACGATCGCGCGCCGCCGTCCCACCATTTTGTTGAACAGGGTTGATTTGCCCACGTTGGGCCGTCCCACGATGGCCAGCAGACCCTCGTCTTCGTCTTGCAGAATATTCGCCACTTTAATCCTGATCTTCTTCTTAAGTTGTCATTCTAAATTTAGAGGTGTCATTCCGAGCTCTTTATGCGAGGAATCCCAGTACAGTTCAAACTTCAGTGCCGTCGCCGGGAATTTCAACCGGGGAGCGATTTCGCAGTGACCTTGTCGGGCTTCTGACCCGAGCGCGGGTGCCCTTTCACCCCGCGCCTCTTCTCTTGCGGCATTCGTGAATGTCTGCTCACGGTTCTTCCTCGCCACATCGGCCGCAACGTCTATTATAGGGGTCAGTGCCCGAGCCCACCCAATCCGCCTCTTCCTCCGCACCCCAGGTCGAGCTTTCGCGCCTCTCGCTCTACCAGTTCTTCGGCCCCGGAGGCGTGCTCTCGCAGCGCCATCCCGCCTACGAATTCCGCCGTGGACAGCTCTCCATGGCCACCGCCGTCGAAGAGGCCATCGACGAAAAACGCCATCTCATCGTCGAGGCTGGGACCGGCACCGGCAAAACCCTCGCCTACCTTCTGCCCATCATCAAGAGCGGCAAGCGCGTCATCGTCTCCACCGGAACCAAGAACCTCCAGGAGCAGCTCTTCTTCAAAGACGTGCCGTTCTTAGAGCGCGCTCTCTTTGGCGACTCTAAGGAAGGTGAGCCGCCGGCGCCTGCGGCCGGAGCGCCGGCTGCGAGGCGCCTGAAGGTCTGCTACATGAAGGGCCGCCAGAATTATCTCTGCCGCAAAAAGCTCTACGACCTCACCGGCCAGCCCATCCTCAACGGCCTCGATGAGATCAACGAGTTCCGCACCCTGCTCGATTGGGACAAGGAGACTGAGACCGGCGACCGCGCCGAAGTCACTACCCTGCCTGAGAGCAGCCCGCTCTGGGGCAAGCTCAACGCCGGAGCCGAGCACTGCATCGGCAGCAAGTGCGGCGAGTTCGAGCGCTGCTTCATCACTGCCATGCGCCGCGAGGCCGCCGAGAGCGACATCATCATCGTCAACCACCACCTCTTCTTCGCCGACCTCTCGGTCAAGCTCGCCGCCGAAAAAGCTCCCGACGCCGGAGTCCTGCCCTCGGCCGCCTGTGTCATCTTCGACGAAGCTCACGAGCTCGAAGACGTTGCCACCAGCTACTTCGGTGTCTCTGTCTCCAACCTCAAGGTTGAAGACCTCCTGCGCGACCTCGAAATCACCATCCGCGAAAAAAAGGTTGTCTCCACAGATCTCATCCAGCTCTCCGGACGCGTGCGCGAGCGCTCGCAGTTTTTCTTCTCCCTGCTCCCCGAGGGCGATGGCCGCTTCTCATTCGAAAATCGCGAGGGGTTTCTCGAAGAGTGCGGCGGCGAATTCATCGGCCTCAAGAACACCATCCGCCAGCTCCACTCCGAGCTCCAGGCCATCCCCAACAAGCCCGACGAGGTGCACAACCTCATCCGCCGCACCGACGAACTCCACGCCCAGCTCTCCTTTCTCATGGAGAGCCGCGAAAAGAACACTGTCTATTGGATCGAACGACGTGGGGGGCGCGGCAAGTTCGCCAAGGCGGAGAACGTCTTTCTCCAGGCCACGCCCATCGATGTCTCAGCCATCCTGCGCCAGGCGCTCTTTGACCGCTTTGACTCCATCGTGCTTACCTCTGCCACCCTCGCCGTCGCCAACGGCTTCGAGTACATCAAAGGCCGCCTCGGCCTTGAAGGCGCCCGCGAGCTCATCGTCCCCTCGCACTTCGACTACGAATCGCAGGCCCTCTTCTACGTGCCGCGCGACATGCCCGACCCGCGCGACTCCGACTTCGCGCAAAAGGCCACCATGCGCATCCGCCAGCTCTTGGAGATCACCCGCGGCCGCGCTTTCTGCCTCTTCACCAGCCTTGCCCAGATGCAGCAGGTCCACGACGCGCTTCTCGGCCAGCTCTCCTACCCCATGCTCTTACAGGGCTCCGCGCCCAAAACCGCCCTTATCGAGCAGTTCCGCTCCACGCCCAACGCCGTCCTCTTCGCCACCTCGTCCTTCTGGCAGGGAGTCGATGTCCAGGGCGAGCAGCTAAGCTGCGTCATCATCGACAAAATCCCCTTCGCCGTCCCCAGCGACCCCATCGTCCAAGCCCGTGGCCGAGCCATCGACGAAAGCGGCGGCAACTCTTTCTTCGACTACTCCGTCCCCGCCGCCGTCATCACCCTCAAGCAAGGCTTCGGACGGCTCATCCGCTCCCTCAGCGACCGCGGCCTGCTCGTCCTCCTCGATAACCGCATCCTGAAAAAACAATACGGCCGCGTCTTCGTCCAAAGCCTCCCCGCCTACGCCCGCACCACCGACATCCGCAAAGTCGAAGAGTTCTTCGGCTGCAGCCACGAGTAAGCAGGTTTCAAAGTTTGAGGTGTCAAAGTTTTCGCGGGTGCTTATCGGAGCGCTGCTCTTGAATTCGTAGTTGTTCTTGCCGGCGCCTTTTCTTTGAAACCTTGAAACTTTGAAACTCTGAAACCTTTCCCCCCCTCACAAATCATCCGTCTCCTGCAGCTCCGAGTGTATCCACTCCCAGTAGCCCAGAATCGCGTGCTCCTCCGCGTCCAGCTCTTCGTGGAAGTGGTGTGAGTGCGGCACCGGCGTGCGAATCATCCCCACCTCTCCGAAGCTTTTCTCTTTCAACCGGGCCTGGATCTCCGCGGTCGGCCCATAGGCGTAGATTACCTCATGCCTATCCAGCACCAGTTGTCCGGCCGGAGGCGCGGCCAACCACAGATTGTGCCGTCCATCGCTGGCCAGGTAGTCTCCAAAGCGGTCCAGCATGGCAAGAATTTCCCTGCGCCCGTGCGGCTTGGCCGATTGATACCGTCCCGCCGCCGCCTCGCTGCGCGGGGTCACCAACACATAGAGCGCCCACAGCGGCTCGGGCAGCAGAGGAAGCAGCTCGCGCAGCAGCGGCATTGGCGAAGTCCCCGGCGCAATCACCAGCCGTTCCACTCCGCCCAACACCTGACGCGCATAGCTCGGCTCACAGCTCCACGCCACGTCTTCCCCGGCGCGGAGCGTGCCCAGCTTCCATTTTGGTGAACTCATCTCCGGTATTCTAATGGGCCACACTCCATAGAAAACAGCTTTTAAAGTTTCACGTTGTGTTTCAATTTGTTAAGCGTCGGCAGCTACCACTCTAAAACCCTAAAACTTTGAACCTGTCTCCCACCCTCGTATAATAGAAATACGCGCCACCCCCTTGAGACCTGCGCCGTGTCCCTCTCTCGATTCGCGCGAGGGCGCCCCGGTGCAACGTCAAGGGCAACGGATGCCCTTTGCATCCTGTCTGGAGATTCATGTTTGAAGTCACCGTGCAAGACACTTTTTCGTCCGGTCATTACCTGCGCAACTACAAAGGCAAGTGCGAGAATCCGCACGGCCACAACTATCGCGTCCGTGTCACTCTCAAGGGAGCCGAACTCGATCACGCCGGCCTCCTGCTTGACTTCAAGGAATTGAAGCAGGTAATGAAGCCCGTCGTCGATTACCTCGATCACAGGATGATCAATGACATCGAGCCCTTCACCGTCCTGAATCCGACGGCGGAGAACCTCGCCAAATATTTTTTCGACCAGTGCAACCAGGGACTCAAGCAGACAACCAATGGCCGCGTCAGCGTCAAGCAGGTCACCATCTGGGAGACCGACACCTCGATCGCGACCTACTACGAATAAACGTGGGGAAGGCGCAAGCGAACCTTGAAACTTTGAAACCTTGAAACTTGGCCCCATGCACATCATCGAAATCTACAAATCGCTGCAAGGTGAAAGCTCCTTCGCCGGACTCCCCTGCGTATTCGTGCGTTTGGCCGGATGCAACCTGCGCTGCGCCTGGTGCGACTCCGAGTACACCTTCACCGGCGGCAAGAAAGTGTCTGCCGTCGAGATTCTCGCTGAAGTGCAGCGCCTCTCCCCATCCGGCGGCCTGGTCGAAATCACCGGCGGCGAGCCCATGCTGCAGGCGCGCGAGCTTGTCCCATTCCTCTGCCAGCTTCTCGACATGAACTACCAACTGCTGCTGGAAACCAGCGGCGAGCGTCCGCTCGAACTCGTCCCCCGCGAGGTCCACAAGATCGTCGATGTGAAGTGTCCCGGCAGCGGCGAGCATCTGCGCTTCCGCCTGGAGAACCTCGCCACCCTCACCTTGCGCGACGAACTCAAGTTCGTCCTCGCCTCGCGTGAAGACTACGAGTACGCCCGCGACTTCATTCGCCGGCACAGCTTGGAGTCCAATAGCGCCGAATCCAGCGCTGCATCCAAACCAGGACTCATCCTCTCGCCCGCCTTCCGCAAAGATGCCACCGGCTCGCGCAGCGCCGAGAACTGCCTGCTCGATCCGCGCGAGCTCGCCGACTGGATGCTCTCCGACAATCTCCAGGCACGCCTCGGCCTCCAGATCCACAAATTCATCTGGGAGCCGCAGTTGAAGGGCGTATAAGCCTGCTCACGATCCACATCTCCTGCCCTCTGCCTGTCTTTGTTCTTGCTTTTGTTTTTAGGGTGTCATCTTGAGCGAAGCGAAAGACCCCAGCACTGCTCAAACCTTCCGCGCCGTCTCAAGTTTTTCAACCCATCAATTCTCTAAGCAGTGCTCAAGACAATTGACTGGCATCCGTACCCCATACGCCCTCTGCAAAAATGCTCTAAAGTTATTCTCGGAAGGTTGAAAGCCATGTCCCACTCCATCCAATCCGTAGTCACTCTCTCCGGCGGCATGGACTCCGCTGTCTGTGCCACTCTCGCCGTCCGGGAAAAGGGCGCCGAGCACGTCGCCGCCCTGCACGTCTCCTACGGCCAGCGCACCGAGGCTCGCGAGCAACGCGCCTTTACCGAAATCTGCGAGCGCCTTGGCATCCATCGCCGCCTTGTCGTGCGCAACCAGGCGCTCAGCCAAATCGGCGGCTCGGCGCTCACCGACTCCGATCTCGCCGTGCCCCACGCCGGCCCTGAGATTGGCTCTCACGTCCCCATCACCTACGTTCCCTTCCGCAACGCTCATTTCCTCTCTGTCGCGGTCAGTTGGGCCGAGGTTCTCGGAGCCGGCGACATTTACATCGGAGCCGTCGAGCAGGACAGCTCCGGCTATCCCGACTGCCGTCCCGAATACTACGAAGCCTTCAACCGGCTCATTCAGGCCGGCACCAAAGAGGGCAACATTCGTATCAAGACTCCGCTCATTGCGCTCAAGAAGGTGGAGATCGTAAGGCTGGGTCTGGAACTCAATGCGCCCTTCGATTTAACATGGTCATGCTATAGCCGGGAAGATCGTGCCTGCGGAATTTGTGAGAGCTGTGCGTTGCGTCTGCGCGCCTTTCGAACTGCCGGAAGCACGGATCCCATCCCGTATCTGGCGTCGCCCGCCGTCTGACTTCGGCACGCCGCGGCACGGTTCTCCGCTTGGAGGCGGCAAATGATAAAGCGCAGCGCACTCTTTCTACTCGTGGCTTTGGTGCTGGCCCTCACCGCCGGCGCCCTCGCGCAAGACAACATCACCGTCAGAGGCATCTGCAAGGACGACTCCGGCAAAGCCATCTCCGGTGCCACCGTCGAGCTCAAAAACCTCGACAATGGCCGCCAGGTCACCGCGAAAACCGATAGCCACGGCCAATATTCCACCTTAGCCGCAGGCAGCGGAAACTACAAGATCACCCTTATGGGCTCCGATGGTAAGCCGCTCTTCTACCTCGACAAGGTGCCCATCCAGACCGGCCAGGAAAACGTCTTTGACTTTGATTTCCCCAAGCTGAGAGCGGACGCCTCCAAGCAATCCGATAACATCGAGGCGCAGCGCAAGGAAATTGAAAAAATGACGAAAGAGAACGACAAGATCAAGGGTCTCAACGCCCTGCTTCAGCAGGCCGCCCAGCAAAAGAAGGACAAAAACTACGACGCAGCCGTGGCCACCATGGAGCAGGCCGCAGCCCAGGACCAGACTCACGACGTAATCTACGCTTCGCTGGCCGACGCCTACCTCGGAGACAAAAAGTACCCTGAAGCCGAGAGCGCCTACAGCAAAGCCATCGCGCTTGCCCCAGCTTCCTCGAAGTCGCTCGCCGACTACCACAGCGGCCTCGCCCTGGCCATGATCCGGCAGGGCAAAAACGAGGCCAGCATGGCCGAGTGCGACAAGACGGCTCAACTCGACCACTCCATCGCCAGCCAGTGCTACTTCAACCAGGGTGTGGTCCTCACCAATCAGGGCAAGCCGGACGAAGCCAACCTTGCCTTCGACAAAGCCATCGCCGCCGACCCCAACCGCGCCGACGCTTACTACCAGAAGGGCGTCAACCTTCTCGGCAAAGCGACCTTCAGCAAGGATGGCAAGATGGTCGCCGCACCCGGTACGGCCGAGGCCCTCAACAAATACCTCGCGCTGGCGCCGGACGGCAAGAACGCGCAAGCCGCCAAAGATTTGCTCGCCTCTATCGGTGCCCCGGTCCAGACCACCTTCGGCAAAACCAAAAAATAACGCATCAGGGGCGGCTTCCGTCGCCGTCCCTTCTCTCTTTGGTGTTCTCCCTTTGGTGTCATCCTGAGCACCGCGAAGGATCCCCGCCGTGCCCAAACTTCTCGTGCCGTCTCAAGCTCTTCTGCCAGCGTTTTTTTGTTGCTTTTCCGCCGCGCCTCGCTATTGCACCATGGCGATCCGGTTCAACTCCCGCTGCATGATCTCCAGCGAGCATCCTGAGCCCTCCACGGTAAACGCTGCCGCCCGTGCCGCCTCCAGAGAGACTCCGTAGCCCCGACCCGCCAAAAAGCTCTGCATCAGCTCTGCCGCGTCGCGCGCATCCAATCCACTCTGGATCAACTCGATGCGCAACTCCGCGACCTCCAGAACCGAGAACTTTTCGGAATTCATCGGGCTCCCTCCGCATAGTGGTAACCCGTTAAAATCTGGAAGGTCGCGTTTCATTGCAGACATTCACTACCACCGCCCGCTTGGCCCCTACTCAGCGGCCAAAGATTTGGATCCGGGCAAGGACACCATCCTCGTTCCTTGCCCACATCTTTCATGCCCGCATCTCCGGCATACCCTCTTCATCGGACGAAGCTCCCAAAAGTTGAGAGCTTGGCGGTTAATTTTTCCTATTCCGCCTCCTGCGGCAGCAGCACCGGGATGCCGTCCTCCACCCGAAAGCGCTTGCCGCACTCCGTGCAACGCAGTTCTGTTAATTCTGCATTAAATCGAAATTCGCCATGGCAGATAGGGCATACAACGGTTTTCACCAGCTTTGCGGGAATCATAACTGCCATTCTATCCTCCCCCACTCGCATCCCCACGCCAATCCCGGTACACTATAGTCTCTACTTCAGTTCGTTCTCGGGGGTTTTTTATGCCAGCAATCGTGCTCGACGGTGGCCTGTACTCTTCCCAAATCAAGGCCGAGGTCGCCGAAGAGGTGCGCCAACTGGCTGCAGTTGGCCTTCGTCCCGGTCTTGCCGCGGTTCTGGTCGGCAGCAATCCCGCCTCTCAAACCTATGTGCGCAGCAAGGTTCGCACCTGCGAGGAGCTGGGCATCTTCAGCGAGATGATCACTCCGCCCGAGACTTCCACTACCGAAGAACTCATCGCCCTGGTCGAGCAGCTCAACGAGCGCGATGAGATCGATGGCATTCTCGTCCAGCTTCCCCTGCCCGCCCACGTTGACTCCAAGCGCGTCCTCCTTGCCGTCTCGCCGGAGAAGGACGTCGATGGCTTTCATCCCGTCAGCGTCGGTAATCTCAGCACCCAGCGTCCCGGCCTCATCGCCTGCACCCCCGCCGGATGCATGGAGATTCTCCGCCGCGCCAACATTCCCATCGAAGGCCAGGAGGCGGTGATCGTCGGGCGCAGCGATATCGTCGGCAAGCCGCTGGCGATGCTGCTTCTCAACGCCAATGCCACCGTCACCGTCTGCCACTCGCGCACCAAGGATCTGCCTGCGGTCTGCCGCCGTGGAGACATCCTGGTCGCTGCCATCGGACGTCCCGGCTTCATCACCACCGAGTTCGTAAAGCCCGGCGCCACCATCCTCGACGTCGGCATCAATCACATCACCGACCCGGTCCTCTTCGAGCGCTTCTTCAAGGGCGACGAGAAGCGCGAAAAGCAGTTTGCCGAAAAGGGAAGCACCCTCATCGGCGATTGCGATCCTCGCGTCACCCGCATGGCCGGGGCCGTCACCCCTGTTCCCGGCGGCGTCGGCAAGCTCACCATTGCCATGCTCATGAGCAACACCGTAAAGGCCGCCAAACTCCGCCGCGCCAAGGAGTCGGAAGCCGCTCTCCAAGGCTAATACCAATCACTCGGTGCCCCACATCTGCCGTAGTTAGCAGATGTGGGTGTGTACTTCGATCGGGTGTTACTTCGGTGCGGCAGTGCTTCTAATTTTCTCCCAACTGTAACGCCTCGTTCTCATTCCTACCTTAGCTTCTTACCTAAGACTCGCTCTTACGCATAGCGATGGACCGCCTGTCGGAAGGCAACGGCCGGGCGCACGTTGCCGTCGCAACCCGTCTTTCTTTTTCTCGTTTACCCGCTTCATGGGAGATTGCCGTGAGCAACACAATTGCCGGAAAGCTGTCCACTGGATTCAAATTCATCATCGGTCTTATCGCCGTCGGCTCCTGCTTCACCTTCTGGCAGATGGGGCAGATCATTCATACGCAAAGGCTCACGGAGTGCCGCACCCAGGAGATGAAGGCATCCTACGAGATCCTCTCCGCCGTCAGCCAGATCAACGGCGCTCTGCGCGGATATATCATCGCCCGCCTCAACAACGATCCCGATGAAACCACCCGCCTGCACACCATGATCGACCACCTCTGGACCGACATCGACACCGCTACCGGAGCCCTCAACGGTCTCGACCCCGAGCTTCGCTCCAAAGAGGCGCAGAACCGCTTCTCGCAGCTCCTCTCCAATCTCCAGGAGACCCGCCGCGAGCAGTACAATTATCTCCGCCTCGAGGAGGGTGGCGACGAAGGTGCCCACCAGGCCTCGCTCTCCATCAATCTCAACTCCGTGCTTTGGTCGGAAAAAGTCCGCACCGGCGCTCGCGAACTGGTCGATGTTGTCGCCGCGGCCTCCAATCGCGAGCGCAGCCATGCTGCCAGCGTTGCCGCCTTCGCCCTCATCACCTCCATCTGCATCGGCGTCCTCATCGCCGGCACCGCGATTGCCGCCGCCGTCCTCGCCAGCCGCCGCCTCGCCAGTGTTCCAGTTCTCATCTCCCACGCCCGCCAGATTTCATCCGGCGACCTCGAAATCGGCGAGCTCGCCACGGATTCCGACGATGAGATCGGCGACCTCGACCGCAGCTTCGCCGAGATGGTCGCCTATCTGCGAGCGATGGCCGACTACTCCGAGGCCATAGCCTCCGGCGACCTCTCGGTCGAGATTCGTCCCCGCTCCGGCCAGGACACACTGGGCCACGCCTTCGTGCGCATGAGAAATGGACTCGAAACCCTCGTCCGCGAAAGCCGCGAGCGCGCCATCGAGGTGGCCGCATCTTCCGGCCAGCTCGCCGGCGCCTCCGAGCGCCTCGCCAAAGTCGGCGAAGGCGCCGCTGGTCGCGTCAATCAGGTCACAGGCACCATGCATGAGATGAGCGTCAACCTCCACAACATGGTGGAGAGCTCCCGCATCCAGTCGCAAAGGGTCGGAGAAAGCACAGCCTCCATCGACGAGATGGCCGCCTCCGTTGATCGTATCGCCGAAGGTGCCAGCCGCCTGCTTCAGCTCTGCGACCGCTCCCGCCTGGAGACCGCCAATGGCATGAGCACCATGCAGCGCACCGAGAGCGGCCTCCATCGCATCGAGTCCGTCAACCAGGTCACCATGGAAAACAGCAAGCTCCTCGAACAGAAGACCGCGACCATCAGCCGCATCTCCTCCTTCATCGAGGAGCTAGCCGAGCAGACGAACCTCCTCGCCCTCAATGCCGCCATTGAAGCCGCCCGCGCCGGAGAGCATGGCACCGGATTTGCCGTCCTCGCCGGCGAACTCACCAAGCTGGCCAGCCGCTCCGCCGAGTCCGCCCACGAGATCGCCGAGATCGTCGTCAGCGTCCAAAAAGAGGTCGCAAAGTCGGACGGGCAGGTCCTCGAATCCACCAAGGCCGTCACCGAGGGCCTCCAGCTCGCCACCGAACTCCGCCAGTCCTTCGCCAACATCTCCGCCGCCGTAGCCGATGTTTACCAGCACGCCCGCGAAATCGGCGATGCCACCCAGCAGCAGGCGTCCGGCTCCAACCTCATTGCCCGCGCCACCAGCCATCTCAACCAGCTCACCCAGGAGATGGCCTCCTCCATCGAACAGCAGGCGGCCGCCACTAAGCAGGTCGTCGGCACCCTGGACAGTCTCTTGGAAGGCAGCCGCGAGATCAGCTCCAGCTCCTCTCAACTGGCACTCTCCGCCGACGAAATGGCCGGCATGTCGCAACACCTGCTGCGCCTCATGGAGCGCTTCCACATTCCCGGCTCCGATGAGACCTCAACTCAGAATCTCCCGGCCACCAAGCCCCGCCAGATCGCCCAGCCCCGTGAACGCACGTTGCCGGGCAGTCTTCGCCGCTCTACCCACGCACGCGTCAGTTCTTAACAGCTCCTCGCACCAAACTTCGGCACAAAAAGACGCGAGCCATCTCGGCTCGCGTCTTCGCAACTGTTTTCCTTACGCCCGCAATCCACCGTTCACCAGAATTTCCGCCCCCGTCACCCACCCTGAATCTTCCGTAGCTAGGAACAGTGCAGCGCCGGCGATATCGGTTGCCTGGCCCAGCCGTCCCAGCGGTGTCCGGCTCAGAGCCAGCTCTTCGAACGCCTTGCTGCCGTCGCCCATCGCATAGAATCCTTCCGTCGCCGTTACGCCCGGCTGCAAAGAGTTCACCCGGATCCCTTGCGCTCCTAATTCCTGTGCCAGCGATTGCGTAATCGCATCCACCGCGGCCTTCGTCGCGCTGTAGACCGATCCATTCGCCACCGCTGTCTCCCCCACCACTGAGCTCATGTTGATGATCGATCCGCTGCCGTTCATCAGCTTCACCGCTTCTCGCGTCGCCAGCAGCAGCCCCAGCACATTCAGGTCGAACTGCCGGTGGAAGTGCTCGGCGTCCACTTGCGCCAGGGGCCGGAATTCGAAGACCCCGGCGTTGTTCACCAGCACGTCGATCTTGCCAAAGGCCGCGCCCGCCGCTTCGAATACTTTCTTTACATCGTCGGGCTTGGATAGATCGCCCTGTACGGCGAACGCTTTTCCTCCCGCCTTCTCGATTGCTGCTACCACCTTCTCTGCGCCCTTCTGGTCGGAGGCATAGTGTACTGCTACACTTGCCCCTTCCTCGCCAAATCGCGTCGCAATCGCTGCTCCAATTCCCTTGGAGGCGCCCGTAACCACCGCAACTTTTCCCTGTAACCTCATCATGACCCACTCCCGCCCGTGTGACAGTTAGATATCGATCGAACTATCAGATAGACGAGCCGCAGCCTTCGAAAGTTACATAATTTTGTTCGTGGCTTACTGCTCAGAGCTACTCCGGCGTGCTCGCCGGAAGGATGTTATAGCTTTTCCAACTGCTTCAGATACTCGCGCCAGGTCTTGCGCCGCAGCCTCATGTGCATGAACTTGGAATCCTTGCGAACCGAGATCAGCCCGGCGTTGCAGAGCTCCTTGATATGGTGCGAGAGTGTTGCCGCCGTAATCGGAAGTTGGCACCGGATATCGCTGCAGGCGAGCTCCTCTTCCCCCGCAATCCGCGACAGAATCTCATAGCGCCGTGGATCGGCCAGCGCCTTCGTAATTTTGTGGAATTGTTCGCGGTCCATGTCTCTCGATTCCCGGCCGCTTAGGCCCGAGCCCCAACCCGGCCGGCATTCTCATTCTGCCACACCTCTTCCCATTCCGTTACGCTTCGCCCTGCCCACCGATTCCACCTGAACCGAAACGCAACTTTCCATCAACTCCCGCGTCTATAATGACTAGGTACACCATTAATATCGAGTGCCATTGAATCAGCGCCGCCTATGAAAGCTCTACGACCTTTTGCCCTCGGAGTGCTGCTCGCCGCAGCCTTCTTCTTCTACACCAGCCATAATTTTGGCCCTGCCACCCCCTGGGTCCCACACGAACCCATTCACATTACCGAGGCTCAGGCCGCGCCTGCGCTCGACGGAGAGGAGCAGAACAACGTAGACGTTTACAAGCGCGTGGTTCCCTCCGTGGTGAACATCACCTCCACCTCCGTCTCCTATGACTTCTTCTTTGGCCCGCAAGCTCAACAGGGCGCCGGCTCCGGCTTCATCATCGACAAAGAAGGCCACATCCTCACCAACTATCACGTGATCGAAGGCGCGCGGAAGCTGGAAGTCATCCTCGAAAACAAGAAGCACTACCCGGCCACCGTCATCGGAGCCGATAAATCGCACGACCTCGCCGTCATCCAGATCAAGGCCCCCAACCTGCAGCCTGTGACTCTGGGCAGCAGCTCCGGCCTCCAGGTTGGCCAGAAGGTGCTCGCCATCGGCAATCCCTTCGGCATCTTCAACGGAACCATGACCCGCGGCATCGTCAGCTCCATCCGCCAGGTGCAGGAGCCCGACGGAACCTACATTGACGAAGCCATCCAGACCGACGCTGCCATCAATCCCGGCAACTCCGGAGGCCCCTTGCTCAACTCGCACGGCGAGGTTGTCGGCATCAACACCATGATCGCCTCGGCCAGCGGCGGCAACTCCGGCGTCGGCTTTGCCATTCCCATCAACGTCGCCAAGTCCGTACTCAATGACCTGGTGCAGTTTGGCCGTGTCCGCCGTCCCACCCTCGGTATCCGCCCCTTGCCCGTGCCCATGGACAGGGAACTGGCCGAGCAGCTCGCCCTGCCCTCTGACTCCGGTGTTCTGGTCATGCAGGTCGTTCCCGGCTCTGCCGCCGCTCATGCCGGAATCCAAGGCGGCAATCAGCGCGTCTACTACGGCAACTATGAAATCATCATCGGCGGCGACCTCATCGTCGAAGTGGATGGCCAGGAGATCAGAAACACTCAGGACATCGCCCACGTGATGAACAACCATCGCTCCGGCGACTTCGTCGCCATCGTCTACTACCACGGAAAAAAGCGGCAGACCGCCCGGGTGAAACTCGACGAAGCCAGGAGCGGCACGGGAACCACCTAGCGATTCCGTGACAAGCTCCGCCAGACCCTGAGTTTGACCAGTTCACCTGCTTGGGTTAGCGTTGGAAGCCACAGGATGCTCACGCTCCCCAATCTCCGCCGCACCGCAGTTCTGGTTTTTGTCAGTCTCGTGCTGGTCCGGCAACCGCTTTGGGCCGACGGCTTTCAGCCGGTTCGGGCTCGCCACGCCATGGTGGCCAGTGTGCATCCGGAGGCTTCAGGGGTGGGAGCCGGAATCATGCGCGAGGGCGGCAACGCGGTCGATGCGGCGGTCGCTACCGGCTTTGCGCTCGCCGTGGTGCATCCTGTGGCGGGCAACCTTGGCGGCGGCGGATTCATGCTTTACCGCAGCGCAAAGGGCGAACTGCACTTTCTGGATTTTCTCGAGAAGGCTCCCGCTGCGGCCTCGCGCAACATGTATCTGGACAAGCAAGGGAATGTGACCGGGGAGAGCCGTTTCGGCTATCGCGCCGCGGCAGTGCCCGGCACGGTTGCCGGATTGGTCGAGGCCGAGCGCCGCTGGGGCAAGCTAGGCTTGCCCAAAGTGATGGAGCCCGCGATTCGGCTGGCTCGCGACGGCGTCACGGTGACGCAGTATGAATCCTCCATCCTTCAGGACGCGGAGCTGGCGCGTGATCCCGAGTCCAGGCGGATCTTCCAGCGCGACGGCCACTTCTATCAGCAGGGTGAAATCCTGAAGCAGCCGGAGCTGGCGCGTACTCTGGAGCGGATCGCAGGCAATCCTGACGACTTTTACCGCGGCCCGCTGGCCAACGAGATCGCCGCGGCAATCACCCAGGGCGGAGGTCTCATCACTGCCTCCGACCTGGCCGATTACAAGGTTGTAGAGCGCGTGCCGGTGCATGGAACCTATCGCGGATATGACATTTACAGCGCGCCGCCACCTTCGTCCGGGGGCGTCGCGCTGATTGAGACGTTGAACATTCTCGAAGGCTTTGACCTGCACGCGGCGAAACGCAACTCCGCCCTGCATCTGCACCTGGTCGCCGAGGCGTATCGCCGCGCCTTCTTCGACCGCTCTGTCTTCCTCGGCGATCCGGACTTTGCGGACATTCCCGTCGCGCAGTTGATCGACAAGAAGTACGCGGAGGCGTGGCGCTCGTCGATTGACCTCACGAAGGCTTCGAAGAGCGCGGAGCTGCAGCGGCCGAGCATGGCGCAACTGGATCAATCGGCGGCGCTGCATCTCCCCTACATCGGCCCGGAGAAGCAGAACACGACCCACTTCTCCATCGTGGACGAGGCGGGCAACGCAGTGGCGGTCACCACCACCCTCAACGACTCGTTTGGCTCGCGCGCAACCTTGCCCGGTCTCGGCTTCCTGCTCAACGACGAGATGGACGACTTCGCATCCAAAGTAGGAGTGCCGAATTCCCACGGCCTGATTCAGGGGGAGCCGAACGTGATCTCCCCCGGCAAGCGTCCGCTAAGCTCCATGACGCCGGCAATGTTGGTGAAGGATGGACGGCTGTTGCTGGTTCTGGGCTCGCCGGGCGGTCCCACGATCATCACCACCGTCGCCAATGTGCTGATCAACGCAGTGGATTTCGGCGAAGATATTCAGCGCGCCGTCAACGCCCCTCGCTTTCATCATCAGTGGATGCCCGACGAGTTGCGGGTCGAGGCATGGCAGCTCTCACCGGATACTCTCGAATTGCTGGCGAAAATGGGATATAAGATCAATCGCACCGGCTCCTGGGGGGATGCCGAGTGCGTGGCAATCGACTGGAAGAGCGGCGAGCGCCTCGGGGCGAGCGACGCACGCAACGGCGGCAGTGCCATAGGATGGTAAAAGAAAGCGGAGCAAGCGAATGCTAAAGGCAATTTCGACATACATCCATATCAGAGAACGGCTTCACCCCGGAATCCTCGACAGGCTGGCCTCAGGCGGAGTTGCAGGCATTGAAATCTTCGCCATGCGCGGCCATTTCGATTACGACAACCCGCACCAGCTTCGCGAGATTGCCTCCTGGTTCGGCTCGCGGGAGGGGGTTGCTTTCCACTCCATGCATGCGCCGTTATTCCCCTCTGGCGAGTGGGGCCGTTGGGACAGTGCGCCGCTCAACATTGCCGGGCGGGAGCGCAAAGAGCGGATCGAAGCGATGGACGAAATCCGGCGCGCCATCGCCGTCGCCGAAGTGGTTCCTTTCCGCTTTCTTGTGCTGCACGTCGGAAACGCCGGCGAAGCCTTTGATGAGCACAAGTTCGAAGGCGCGCTGACCTCCATCGAGCATCTGCGAGCCTTTGCCAAGCCCCTCGGCGTACGCCTGCTCGTGGAGAACATCCCCAACGAGCTCACCACGCCGGAGAAGCTGGTCGAGCTGATCCGTACCCTGCACTATGACGATATCGGTGTCTGCCTCGACGTTGGCCATGCCCACCTGGGATCCGGCGTCGAGGCAGCCATCGAAACCCTCAAGCCCCTGATCCGTTCCGTTCACGTGCACGACAATCACGGCGTGAAGGACGAACACCTCTGGCCTGGCCAGGGAAGCATCGACTTTCCGCGCACGATGGAGTTGCTGCGGACGGCTCCCCAGCCCCCGGCGCTGGTGCTGGAGCTGGAAGGCGATCCCGAGGGCAATCCCGACTACGGGAAAACCGTGCTCGAAAAGATGCTCGCGACCTGGAAAAAACTGGAGTCTTGAAGCTCAGCGCTTATCTGGAGGTGCTCACTTCCGGCACTTCGGCCTCTTCGCCCTCCGTCGCATACGGAAGGAAGATCGAGAAGCAGGTTCCTGAGAGCCAAGGCTCCGTGCGGGTTCGCAGTTGCAAGCTTCCATCGTATTTACGCAGGATCTCCGAGGCAATCCACAGTCCAAGCCCGGTTCCGCTCTCGCCCTTGGTGGTGAAAAACGGCTCGAAGATTTTTGCGCGAACCTCGGCGGGTATGCCGGGGCCGTCATCGGCAACAATCACGCGCAGTCCGGGGCGTTGGCGCCGCCAGTCGCACGAGGGGTAGGCCCGCACGGTGATGGTTCCGCCCCGCGGAGCGACGGCTTCGAGGGCATTGCCCACAAGGTTGGCGAACATCTGTCGCAGCTCTCCGGGCAAGGCGAGGATGTGGCCGTCAAAGTCAATCTGTTGCTTCAGGCTGATATTCGCCGAGTTGATTTTTCGTTCATACAGGGCGGCGACGCTCTCAAGAACCTCGCCGATCTTGACCGGCACCGGCTTGGCGGCTTCTCGCTGGAAGGCCAGCATCCGTTGCGTCATCTGTGTGATTCGCACCAACTCACCGCTGGCCGTAGTCGCGTACTGCCGCGTCAGCTCTTCCTGAGTACTGTGAGCGATAAGGTAAAGCAAGTTGGAGACCGCATCGAGCGGGTTGTGTATCTCATGCGCGATGGTGGCGGCAAGCCTTCCGGTGGTGGCCAGGCGGTCGCTGATGCGCAGGGCCTTCTCGGTTTGGCGCTGCTCCAAAACATCGTGGAAGACCAGCACGACGCCTTCGATTTGCCCACTCCGGTTGCGGATCGGGGCAGCGCTGTCTTCGATGGGGATCTCGCTGCCGTCACGATGGATCAGCACCGTATGGTTTGCCAGTCCAACCACCTTCCCTGAACGGAGCACCTTGGCCACCGGGCTCTCCGGTACGATTCGTGTTATTTCCTGCATGATGCTGAAGGCAGCGCTCAGGTCCTTGCCCTTGGTTTCCGCCAACGACCATCCTGAAAGTCGTTCGGCCACCTCGTTCATGAAATCAATATTGCCAACCGCGTCGGTGGAGATCACCGCGTCCCCAATGCTCTTCAAAGTAGTCGCCCAACGCTGCTCGCTTGAGCGTAGGGCTTGCTCGGCCTGCTTGTAGTCGGAAATGTCATTGCTGATTTCCATGATGCCGGTGGCTTGGCCGTTGTTGTCGCGCTGCACTACCCAGCGGCTAGAAACTGTGATGAGGGTGCCGTCTCGCGCGGTTTTTGTGAGCTCCCCTTCCCAGCGTCCCAATCGCAGAACGTCGGCTTCGATCTCGGCCCGTGGCTTGGGAAACACAGTGCGAAGCAACTCGTAGGAGATCCTGCCGATGGCTTCCTGTTTGGAGTGCCCGTACATCTGCTCGGCGCCGTGGTTCCAGAAGCGAATGCTGCCATCGAGCTCCCGCACCATGATGGAATCATGTGCGAGGTCGATCAGTTCAGCCTGCTTACGCATCGCCTGCTCGGCCAGTCTGCGCTCGGTAATGTCGCCAAAATAAGCTCGCACTACCTTGAGTTCTGGTAAATAGTGAATGGTTTGGAGAAAGACGGAGCCGCCGCAATCAAGCTCGCGCACCATCGATTGTCTCCCGCTGGCCTGCAACGATCGCAGGACCGAAGGCCACTCCTTCAGCGCAGGATGCCCGGTGCCGGCCTCCTTGAGGTCAGCAAACTGCCGCAGCGCCGCTGGGTTTGCATACGTGACCTTCCCGGCCAAATCGGTCTCGAAAACAGGGCTGGGATTCTCCTCGGGGAAACTTGCGAGGTGCTTGACGCGCTCCTCGGATCGCTTCTGCTCCTCCTCCGCCTCCGCGTGGGCGGCGCGCAGGCGCAGCGTAACAATCCCATGAGCGAGGTCGTCCGCCAGCTCTGTCAGCAAACGGACTTCTTCATCCGAGAACGCATCCGGCACCCGCGAATAGATGTTGATCGCGCCAAAGGCCTTGTCGCCATCCCTGAGAGGAAGCGCCGCCGAAGCAGCATAGCCGCGCACGACGGCCCCTTTGCGCCAGGGAAGAAATGCCGGGTCCTGCAGCATGTTGCGGCACATCGACTGCCGCCCAGTGCGGATCGCAGTGCCTGCGGGGCCGCGCCCACGTTCGCTATCGGACCAGGTGACCCCGAGGCTCTTCAGGTACGACTCATCCAAGCCGACAGAAGCGACGGGGCGGACGGTTTTGTCCTCGTCATCTTCGGCAAAGCCGATCCACACCATGGCATGACCGCAGTCTTCGCCGATAATCCGGCACACCTCTCGCAGCAATTCCGGCTCGTCCGTAGCATGCAGCAGCACCTGATTCGAGTCGCTGAGCGCCTTGAGTGTGCGATTGATTTGCCGGAGCTGTTCTTCGACCCTCTTCTGCTCCTCTGCCCGCGCCTCGACAAGATCCAGCGATTTCCGGAACTCTGCTGCAAGTAAATGGATCTGCCGTCGTGTGAAGACCGCGAGCATGCCGCCCACGCCCAGGCTTAGCAGTAAGCACGTAGCTGTCAGCAGCCTCGCCTCATGCCGCGCTGTCTCGACCCGCTCGTCGCGCAAGCGCTCTTCAGCCGCGACGAAAGCGTCATGCTCCGCGCGCACTGAATCCATCAGCTGCTTTCTCAGCAGAGTCTGATCGTCTACGCTCGCGTGGTTGCGGCGCAACTCAACGGCACGCTCCGCAGATGTGCGCCATTGCTCAAGGCGGCTGCGAATCGCTGCGAGCCGGGATTGCTGGGATGGATTGCCAGCAACCGACTGATTGAGAGCCTCGAACTTCGAATCAATGATTGATTTCGCTTCGTTGTACGGCTGAAGAAACTGCTCGTCCCCGGCAATCAGATATCCGCGAACACCGGTCTCCATATCTAAGGCCAGCTTCATCCACTGCTGGCTGGCGCCGATCGCCCGGTCGGTGTGGTCCACCCATTGCCCGGATCTCTTTGAGGATTGAATCCCCCATAGAAGCAATGCCGCGAGAATTACCAACGCGACTACGGGAACCACTACGGTCCGCCTTAACAGAGCTTTGAAATTCGTCTCTTCCATAGGTTTAAACTGTGCGCGATCTATCTGGGATGCGAGAATCGGAACGAACGTGCAAAGGCGATTCTAGCAACTCAGAAGCAGGCGAAGGTCTTCCAGAAAAGCGCTTGGTGCTACGCCCTTGACGGCTCGTCTGTCCACGCATTTCAGAACCTCCTCGGGAAGATCGACGTAGGCGGAGAGCAAGAGAATCTTCACCGCCGGTTTAAGACGCTTCATCTCCGCCGCGACTTGGGCGCCCGTCATCCCCGGCATCGAATAATCCAGCACGACTGCCGCGATTGGATTGGCGGCAAACACTCGTAGGCCCTCGAGCCCATCTGGCGCGGTCAACACTTCATAACCCTGATATTCGAGCAGCATCTTGCGAACCTGCAATCCCAAGGGTTCGTCATCGACGCATAGAATCATCACACAGGAGCCCTGAAATACAAGAGTACGCCTAAGCAAACCTTGCCAGTGTCCACTACACGGTGTCATGAGCGCACTTATTCGAACCGTGATTGACTACACGACCGTGTGTGACGGATATCACAATGGGGGCTTGGAGGTTCGCTGCCCGTCGGCAGTAAGTGCGGCGGAGCGAACTCGGGCCTCTCATTCCTGTGACGCTGCATCTAAGCACCATTAAGACGTGAGAGACTCTGGTTTGTCCTCGTGATATAAGGGAAAACAGGAGCTTGCGGTCTAGCCGTTATGCGTTCGATCTGGAAGTGGAGTGCGTGTCTTTGCCTGTTGCTGACCTTATGGTCGGCGACCGCCTTTGTTGCGCATCATCACTCAGACTGCAACGAGTCGGCAAGATGTACGATCTGTGTCGCTGCTCTCTCCTCTTCTCCAAAGGCTCCGGCGCTGCCGCCGCAGACCGCGCTGCTTGTCGTCGCTACGCTTCGGGCGGAGCCGGTTGCTGCTCCCAGGCAGCGGTTGATCGCCTTTGCACGGATGGTTCGCCCACCTCCGCAAGTCTAGGTTTTCGCAAAGAATCACCATTCATTTTGGATTTACTCTGCAACCTTTCGATTTTCGGAGGCAATTCATGCTGGCTTCATGCAGGCGGTCGTCCGCCGCGACGTTTGTGGCTGTTCTCTATCTGGCGCTTGCAGCAGGTTTATTCGCGCAATCAGGAAATTCAACCTCGGTGACCGGGACGGTAGTGGATCCCACCGGGGCAGTGATACCCGATATCACGGTTGAAATCCGCAATCCGGTAAGCGCATATTCCCAGAGCACAACCACGGACAGCGCAGGAAAGTTCTCCTTCGCCAATGTTCCGTTTAATCCGTACCATGTGACGGTTACCAGGCAAGGCTTTGCGCCCTACGCCCACGATATCGAGGTGAGGTCGTCGGTTCCCATCAGTCTGAGTGTCAAAATGGAGGTTGCCAGCTCCGCTGAGTCGGTGACCGTGGAAGCAGGCGCCGAAGACCTGCTGGAGAATACGCCAACCTTTCACACCGACGTGGACCGCAACATCATCGACAGGCTTCCGCTCGAGAGCGCTTCGTCCTCGGTGAGTTCGCTGGTGACGTTGGCCACGCCGGGCGTCGCCGCCGATTCCAACGGCCTCTTTCACGGCCTGGGCGATCACGCGGAGAATTCGTTCTCGGTGGATGGCCAGCCGATCACGGATCAGCAGAGCAAGGTCTTCTCCAACCAGATTCCGCTGGATTCGATCCAGTCGATGGAGGTCATCTCCGGCGCGCCCCCGGCCGAGTATGGCGACAAGACCAGCCTGGTCATTGACGTCACCACGCGCTCCGGCCAGGGGATGACCACGCCGCACGGCACCGTGACCGCCGAGTACGGCAGTTTTGGCACCTCCAGTGTGGGCTTTGACTTCGGCTACGGAGGCAAAAACTGGGGGAACTTTCATCTCCGCCAACGGCCTGAATACCGGACGCTTCCTCGATCCTCCTGAGTTCGTCATTATGCACGCCAAGGGAAATGAAGAGAACTTCTTCGACCGCGTGGATTATCAGTTTTCCAACAAGGACTCCATCCACACCAATCTGCAACTCACCCGCTCCTGGTTCCAGACGCCGAATTCCTTCGATCAGCAGAACGCCACCGCCTGGAACGGGCTGGTGGTGGACAACGGCGGCCTCGGCCCCAATGGTTTGCCGGTCGGCCCCGCCGACCAGCGCTCGCAGATCAAGACCTTCAATATCGCTCCGGCATGGACGCGCCTGCTGAGCAACTCGACTCTGTTTACCTTGGGTGCCTACGTCCGCCGGGATCAATACAACTACTACCCGAGCGGTAATCCGTTTGCGGATTTTGCGCCCGATCTGCAGTTGGAGAGCGTTGGCCAGAATCGTACCCTTCTGAATGCGGGCCTTCGCTCCAACCTCTCCTATGTGAAAGGTATCCACAACCTGAAGCTAGGCGCGAACTACGAGCAGACCTTCCTCAACGAGCACGACAACCTCGGAATCGTCGATCCGACTTTTAACGATCCGGCCAGTCCCACCTTTAACCCTTTACTGGCGCCTTATGATCTGACCCGCGGCGGAACTTACTACCATTTCAACGGCCACACCGACGTCAAAGAACTGGCTCTGTACGTTCAGGATGCGATCACGAAGGGCAATTGGAATTTCAACCTCGGAATCCGCGGAGACTTCTACAACGGACTGACCACGGATCGCGAAGCCGAGCCTCGGCTGGGTATAGCCTACAACGTCAAACCGACCAACACGATTCTTCGCGTCTCCTACGCGCGCCTGCTGGAAACTCCGTTCAACGAGAACCTGGTGCTGTCGAGCGTCGGATGCGCCAACCCGGTCCTGAACCCGCTGCTCATGTGCTCTTCCACCAATCTCACGCCTCTGAGTCCGGGCTGGCGCAACGAATTTCACGCCGGCCTCCAGCAGGCCCTGGGCAAATACATGGTCTTCTCCGGTGAGTACATCTGGAAGTACACCCACCACGGCTTTGACTTTAGCGTGCTGGGCAACACTCCGATCACCTTCCCGGTGGAATGGGAGCGCTCCAAGATTCCTGGCTTCGCGGGCCGGCTCAGTGTGCCGAACATTCATGGATTCTCAGCCTTGTTTGTCTTCTCCAGCGTCGCCGCGCGCTTCTTCACTCCTCAGGTCGGCGGAGCCGGAGCGACTCCCTCGGCTCCTGCGGGCGTCTTCCGCATCGATCACGACGAGAAGTTCAACCAGACCACTCACATTCAATACCAGCCCTGGAAGCGCGGCCCGTGGATGGGCTTCAACTGGCGTTATGACAGCGGTCTGGTAGCGGGACCGGTTCCCTGCGCCGGGGGCAACTGCGCCAACGGTCCGGCAGGCAGCGACACCGTGGTGGACGTCTCGAACCTGACCCCGGATCAGCAGTTCCAGGGCGGGCTCTTCTGCGGTTCAGTCCACGCCACTCCGACAATGCCGCTCAGCTCGAGCCTTGGGGCGAATTTGTGCCCGGCCTCGCAGTATGGATCGACCCTCACCAAGATCCCAGCCCCAGGCACCGAGAATCCCGACAAAAACCCTCCGCGCATTCAGCAGCGCAACCTCTTCGACCTTGCGCTCGGTCACGACAACCTCTTCAACGGAGACAGATACAAGTGGAGCGCTCAGTTCACGGTCATCAACCTGGCCAACGAGTACGCGCTCTACAACTTCCTCTCAACCTTCAGCGGGACGCATTACGTAACCCCGCGAAGCTACACCGGCCAACTAGGCTTCCACTTCTAACCCGCATAACTCGCGCGCAAAAGAAGGCTCCGGCTGCATCCGCCGGAGCCTTCCTCGTAACGAATCCTGCTATGCGGGCGCAGCCGCCTGCCTCACACTCGCTGCCGCTTCAGCTTTTCCGCCACAATCTGCTCGGCGCGCGCAATCACCTCTTCAATGCTCAACGCGCTGGAATCAATATGGACTGCATCTGCGGCGGCCTTCAGCGGCGAGTTGGTGCGGCTCGTGTCCCTCCGGTCGCGCTCGCGCAGCGCCTGCTTCAATCTCTCCGCGTGTGCCGGATCGTCCTGCGCATTCACCTGGCTCACGCGGCGCTCTTCGCGCACGCTGGGCTCAGCGTCCAGAAAGATCTTGACCTCCGCATCGGGAAAGACCACTGTGCCGATGTCGCGTCCTTCCATGATCACTCCTCCGCCCGCGCCCATCTCTCGCAGCCGGCTCACCGTCCACTGCCGCACCTCCGGGTGGGTGGAGACGCGCGAGGCCGCATCGGTCACGTCGCGTTCGCGAATTCGCGCCGAGACGTTGCGCCCGTCCAGCATCACCCGGTTGCCATCTTCTGCCGGCACCAGCTCAATGCTGGACTGCTTCGCCAGTGTCAGCAGCGCCGGGCCGTCCTCCGGCGCAACCCCTGCCTCAATCGCCTTCAGTCCCAGCGCCCGGTACATCGCACCCGACTCAAGATTGATGTAGCCCAGTGTCTTGGCCAGCCGGGAGGCAATGGTGCTCTTGCCTGCTCCCGCAGGCCCATCGATCGCAATCACAAGCTTAGGTATGTCGTTCATTCTTTTTCGGAATCCGGCGGATTGTGTGCCCCAGCCGCTTTACTCTCCGGGGAAATCTCAGCTCCCGCTCGATCCAACATCGGCGCCAGCGGTCGCGGTGCGCTGCCAGGGCGCGGTCTCCGTGCAATCGGCTGCCCCGGTCGCACCAGCCGCCGCGGCGCGGCCATCGTCGGCTTCGGCGGAGGTATGTGCAGCATCGAGCGCGAACCTACATGGGTGAACTGAAATTCGCGCGCCGCCAGCAATGCGTTGATCGCCTCGCGCACCCGGCCCCGGCCAATGAAGGTGCTGAAGAACTCCTCGACCTCCACCTGCTCGGCTGCAACCACGCATTCCATGTATTTGGAGACCAGCGCCGTCAATGCCTCCGCGATGGACATATTCATCCCCTCGCGCACCTCGTCGGGACACCAGCGCAGCAACACGTCCCAGTAAGCGCCTTGCTCGGCGCGATAATCCACCCGCGTAATCCGCAGCTTCAGCGACAGCTCGGCCAGCGCGCGGTCGATTGCGGCCTCCGAAAGCTCTCCGCCCAGAATCTCTCGCATCCGGCTCTTGGTGATGGGGCCGTCCTTCTGAATCACCGAAAAAACGTGTGCCGCCAGCGGCGAATACTCCGAGCGGTTCCCAGTCTTGATCGCCGCGCGCGGGTTGCGGTCCCCAACCAGGCCGTAGAAGTACGGAAACACCGAGGCTGAGACCAGGAAATCCGTGTCTCCGAACAGCGGTGCCTCAAATGCGAACTTCTGGCGCAAGGTGCGCACCATCACCTCCATCGCATCCTTGGCGCGCGGATCGGCGAAGGCGTGTTGCCACGTCGGAAGATTGTCATGCGCTCCGGCCCAGGCTCCAATAAACGTCGGAACCAGCACCGCCGGACGCAGCGGGTACATCAGGCAAAAGCCCACGCTCTCGATAAATTCGCGCGCATCGTCCTGGGTACGGATCGGCTGCCCGTTGGTGCGCCACTTGGCGTCGCGTAGCTCCTGCAATTCCTGCTCTGTCATGATTACCTACTAATGCGACCTACTAATGCTCAATGGGTTTGTTCTAACGCTAATGAGGTGCGATTCACATATGCAATCGAACATGCAATCGCTCAAATCCGTTTAAAAGCCTTTTGAATGTCCTTTACAGAATACCGCAGCACGACCGGTCTGCCATGTGGACAGCTCATCGGATATTTCGTCTTTGCCAGCTCCGCCAGCAGCCACTCCATCTTCGCCGTCTCCAGCGGCATATTCACCTTGATCGCGGCATGGCAGGCGATCGAGGCTGCGATCCGGGTGCGAATCTTCTCCAGATTCAGCGCCTGCTCCTCGCCCTCAAATTGCTCCAGCAACTCCTGCAACATCTTCGCCACATCATCCCCGCTGATCCCCGCCGGAGCCGACTGGATCGCGACCGTCCTGATCCCGAACGGCTCGGCTTCAAAGCCGTTCCGTTGCAGCTCCTCCGCAATCTCGGTAAAGATCGCCTGCTGCGCCGGCCGCAGCTCCACGATGATCGGCATCAGCAGCCGTTGTGCTTCCACCTGCTTGCGCCCGCGCTCTTCCAGAATCTTCTCGAACAGCACCCGCTCGTGCGCCACATGCTGATCGATGATCCACAGCCCTTGCGGGTTGACGGCAAGGATGAACGAATCGCGAATCTGTCCCAGCGGCTTCAGCGTGCCCAGCATCGACAGATCCATCGCATCGTCCATACCGTCCAGCGGCAGCGCGCAGCGCGACGCTGTCTCCGGCACCGCCTCTAGTCTCTCGTATTGGCCCGCATATTGTGCCGCCTCTCCCCCAAAGCTCTGCGGAGCAATCCGCACCGCCCCCATCGCCCCATTGCCTTCCACCATCATCGATCCAGGAAACGGCAGCGCCTCATTGCGCCGCGCCGGGTCCTCGGAAATCAGCGAAAATACGGAAAACCCGTCCGCCTCACCGCCAGCTTCGGGTGCCCCACCTTCGACGCACGCTTCTTGCGCGGCTAAGGTGGAAAGCGGCATCTTCCCCGGAGCCGTTCCCAACGTCTGAAACGCTTCTTCCGCACTCCCCGGCAGCGCCGGCGTAAGCGCAACCCGCGCCGAGGGCCCGGCATGAATCTCACTCGCGAAGGCCGGTGCGGGCCGCGCCGCCATCAGTGCCGAGCGTACCGCGTCGCGCACAAAGTCATGCACAAAGCTCTGCTGCCGAAAGCGCACCTCGGTCTTCGAGGGATGCACGTTCACGTCAACCTCCGTGCAGGGCATCTCAAGAAACAGCAGCACCACCGGATACACCGTCGGCGGAATGATGTTGCGGTACCCTTCCACAATCGCGTGCATCACCACCTTGTCGCGAATCAGCCTCCCGTTCACGAAGATGAAGATCGAATTGCGATTCAGCTTCTGTATCTCCGGCTTGCTCGTAAAGCCGTGCAGGCGCAACTCACCCGGCGTGGCTGGCTCGTATTCCGGCTCGCGCCGCCACGGCGGAGGCTCCGGCAGCCCAACTCTTTCCAGCCTGATCTGCGCTGCCAGCGGAATCAGCTCGTCCAGCGTCTCTTTGCCGAACACCTGGTAGATGCGCTCCGAGTGCGTCGCCACCGGCGGAGCCACCAGCATCGCGTTCGTCATCGAGTGCAACTCCCAATGCATCTCCGGATGCGCCAGCGCGTAATGAGTCACCAGCGATGCGATGTGCGACAGCTCGGTGGACTCCGCCTTCAAGAATTTCCGCCGCGCCGGAGTATTAAAAAACAGGTCGCGAATGCTGATCGAAGTTCCTTCCGGCAGCCCGGCCTCTTCCACCGTCAAAATCCGTCCGCCCGCAATCTCCACCACCGTGCCGCTTGCCTCGCTTGCCTCGCGTGTCTCCATTCGCAACCGGCTCACCGAGGCAATCGAAGGTAGCGCCTCGCCGCGGAACCCCAGCGTTGCAATCGAGAGCAGATCGTCGTCGTGAGTAAGTTTGCTGGTGGCGTGGCGTTCAAAGGCCAGCAGGGCATCGTCGCGCACCATGCCGCAGCCATTGTCGGTCACCTGAATCAGCTTGCGGCCTCCGGCCTCGATCTCGATCCGGACGCCGAGTCGCCCCCGCGTCCAAAGAGTTTTCGATCAGCTCCTTCACCACCGAAGCCGGACGTTCCACCACCTCGCCGGCGGCGATTTTGTTGGCGATATGTTCGGAGAGGACGTGAATGCGGCCCATAGGCAAGCTGCGCCCAGCTTTGGAAGGCTGAAGTAAGTACGAAAGTAATCCCACCCGGAGCCGGCGCTCCCGTAAGGCTATCACGAGCCGCACCAGCGTATTTAGCGGCTTTTTCACCACAGGCCATTTGAGCCCGCGCCCCTGTTTCCGCTCCCATAACTTTCAGCAATGTTTTTGCTCGTGACACTGCTGTTTAAAGATGCTGTAATCGCCTGTCTTTTCCTTAAAGAATTGCTGTCATTTCCGACCCCGCGCCGCACCCGGCCACGGCTCGGACAATGCCTGCTCAGGACGGTGTACGTGTCCACGACTTGCGTATCAAAGCTCCGGCTCAGCCTCTTGCTCGCGATCCTCTTCTGCTTTGGCTCATCCGCAATCGCGCAAAGTTCGCTCTCCGGAGCCGTCCATGGCACCGCCTGGTTTTCGCATGCCTCCGCCAATGACGCCTCGCACCGCATCGCCGTCTCCGACGCGCAAATCACTGTCCAGAGCGCCGACACCGCCGAGCGCTTCCAGGCCCGCACCGACGCCACCGGCGCATTTCGAATCCCAGAACTCAAGCCCGGCGACTACTCGCTCAAGGCCGCAGCCGGCGGCTTCGCCGACTTCGAAACGCGCGTCACCATCGAGGTCGGGCGCATCACCGAGGTCGACCTTCCATTCTCTCTGGCTGGGGCGCAAGAGGTCGTCGAGGTTCGCGGCGAAGCACCGGCCGTCAACACCTCCCAGCCCGACTTCGCCGGCAACGTGAGTGACGCGGCCATCGAAAACCTTCCCAGCAATGGCCGCCGCTGGTCTGACTTTGCCCTGCTCACCCCCACAACCACCCTCGACGGAGACTTCGGCCTCATCAGCTTTCGCGGCATCAGCGGCCTCATGAACAACAGCACCGTCGATGGCGCCGACAACAATCAGGCCTTCTACAGCGAAGAGCGCGGACGCACCCGCATCAGCTATGTCATCAGCCAGGCCGCCGTGCGCGAGTTCCAGGTCAACACCTCCAACTTCTCCGCCGAATACGGCCGCGCCGCCGGAGCCGTCATCAACGCCGTCACCCACAGCGGCACAAACCACCTCCACGGCCAGCTCTTTTACTACCTCCGAGACAACGCCCTCGGCGCAACCAACGCCTTCACCGTCGTTCCCGTGCAGCTCTCTCCCGGCGACTGGACGACCCGAAACGATCAAGCCCCTCGACCGCCGCCAGCAGTTCGGCGGATCACTCGGCGGCTCCCATCCTCAAGGACAAGCTCTTCTTATTCGTCAACGTTGACGCTCAGCGCCGCGACTTCCCGGCCATCGCCGCCGCCGCCGACCCATCCGTCCTCTTCGCCAAACCCTGCGTCATCGCCTCGCACTATGCGGGCCTCAACAACACAAATCGCACTCTGGTCCAAGTCTGTCTCCACCGACGAGCTCTACACCCTGACCCGAAACGTAATGCCCTACGGCGTCCCGGACATCGTCGCCATCAACGCCTTCAGCAACGGAATCAACTACCTCGCAAACCTCCTCGGGCCCGTCCCCCGCACTGCCGATCACCAGGTCGCGCTCGCCAAGATCGACTACCACCTCAACCCGCACCATAGCCTCGCGCTCAGCTATAACCTTCTGCGCTGGAACTCACCCGCCGGAGTGCAGACCGCGCCGGTCGTCCAACGTGGCATCGATAGCTTCGGCTTCAGCGGCGTCAAGGTAGACACGCTGACCGCGCGCCTCACCTCAATCCTCGGCGATCATGTCTTCAATCAGTTGCGTCTACTCCCTCGGGCCGCGACTTTGAATCCCAACTCCCGCAGCCGCCCGCTCCCGGCGAACCGGTCGGCCCCAACGGCCTTGCGCCGGAAATCAATGTGCTCGCCGACACCACCGGCTTCACCTTCGGCACCCCCGCCACCATGCCGCAGCGCGCCCTCCCTGACGAATACCGCAACCAGCTCGCCGACACCGTGAGCTGGTGGCATGGCAGACACGTACTCAAGTTCGGCTTCGATACCAACTTCGTCCACGACGAGATGAACAATCTCTACGCCGCCAATGGCACCTACAACTACGACTGGCGCGCCAACTTCTTCGCCGATCTCTACCAGTGGCAGAACAACCCCGGCACCCTGTACCAGGGATACAGCAGCTACACCCAGGGCTTCGGCGCCTCAGCCTTCGCCTTCCATACCTTTGACGGTGCCGTCTTCATCCAGGACGACTGGCGCGCCCTGCGCCGCCTCAACCTCAGCTTCGGCCTGCGATATGACCGCGAGGTGCTGCCCCATCCGCAGATCCCCAATCCCTTGCTCCCCGCCACCGCTTCGTTTCCTTCGGACAACAACAACTTCGGCCCGCGCTTCGGCTTTGCCCTGGCGCTCACCTCAGACGGCAAAACCGCCCTGCGCGGCGGCTACGGCATCTACTACGGACGCATCAGCAACTCCACCATCTCTTCCGCCATCACCAACACCGGAACCGCAGCAGCGCAGCGCAGCTACAGTTACAAAGCCTGTTACCTGTTTGCCGCTAATTGCCTGAACGGCCCGGTCTTTCCCCTCACCAGCCCCGCCGACCCTTATAGCCCGGCCCAGGGCGGCAACGTCGCCGTCTTTGCCCACAACATGCAGAACCCCGCAAATTCAGCAGACCGATCTCATCCTCGAGCGCCAGCTCGCCCGCAACACCGTCATCTCGGCTTCCTACCTGCTCAGCCTCGGCCGCGAGCTGCCCAACTTCATCGACATCAACCTCGACCCTTCCAGCCGCGCCGACGTCACCTACAACTTCGCCGGCGACTACTACACCCCCGGCGCGCTGGGGCCATACTACGGACACACCCTCACCGTCCCCGTCTACACCGCCCGCCTCAATCCCAACTTCCAGAGCATCACCGAGATTCGCTCCAACGTGAACTCTTCCTACAGCGGCCTGGTGATGCAGTTCAACCGTCATATGAGCAAGGGCCTGGACTTCCGCCTCAACTACACCTGGTCGCACGCGCTGGACTTCAATCAGAACTCAACCACCTACACCACCTACAACAACACCCTCAGCCCCATCCCCTTCACCTACGCCTATCGATGGCGTCACTCACTTCGTCGCTCGCCCCGATTACGGCACCTCCAACTACGACATCCGCCATCGCTTCACCGGAAGCCTCTTCTGGTCGCCGCGCCTCTTCCGGCATTCGCGCGGCATCGCCCACGCCGCGCTTGACCATTGGACCCTTGCGCCCATCGTGCAGACTCTCCACCGGCAAGCCCTTCAGCGATCACATCAGCGGCAACGCCGACGGAAACGTCCGAGGCTATGTCGGAGGCATCTTGCAGACCATCCACACCTGTGCCGGATGCTATGGATTCATGGGCACGGGCGGACAGGAGCGCCTGCCCTTTCTCGGACGCAACAGCTTCCGCTACGGCAACTTCTACAACACCGATCTGCGCCTCTCACGCCGCATCCACTTCGGCGAGAGCAAAAACCTGGAGTTCCTCGCCGAGGCCTTCAACCTTTTCAATCACCAGAATGTCACCCGTCGCAGCAGCACCCTCTACTCCGTCTTCAACTCCACCCTCGGATACGATGGAAACTTCAACACCCCCATCGCCGCCGCCAACACCCTCTACCGCGAGCGCGAAATCCAACTCGCCGCCCGCTTCCACTTCTAACGGAGTTCTTCTGCTTTTTGGTCTTGTTCTTCTGATTTTTTGTTCTTGCTCTTGAGTTGTCATTCCGAGCTCCGCGAGGAATCCCCGCACCGCTCAAATCTCAAGTGCCGCCCCAGAGGCAACTCAACCGAACGCCCGCAGGTGCCCCCTATCTGCCGCAGTTGGCAGCTAGGGCGTCGTTGACTTTGCTCTTGATTCCCCACGCCACGTTCGCCTGCTGTTTTTGTTCAGTCTCATGACATACTTTCCAAAGTGCCTCGGGACTATACACTGATCTTCCCTATCTCTTCCTCACTCCCCCGCTCAACGCCGTGCGCATCCCCTCCGCCGTCTCAATCCGAAGAAATCCGCGCTCATCCAGCCCCCGCGTCACGCCCTCATACCCGCCGTCCTCCTCCACTGAAACCGCGCAGCCGCAGCAAAACGAGGAGTGTTCTTCAAAGCGCCGAAGAATGTTCTCCCGCGCCGCACCCACCCCGGCTCCGGCGCACAGCGCCGCCTGTTCGCGGTCCAGAGCCCGCAGCAAGGCTGCCACCAGCTCCACCCGCGAAAACTTCTGCCCTGCCTCCAGCCGTAGCGAAGTTGCAATCTCCGCCAGCTCCGGCGGAAACTCTGCATTGTTCACATTCATTCCCACGCCCACCACCACGTAGCGAACCCGCGTTACCTCCGCATTCAACTCCGTCAGAATGCCGCAGAACTTCCGTCCGCCCATCAGCACATCGTTCGGCCAGCGCAGATCGCCCCAAAGTCCTGTCACCTCATGCACCGCGTCCACCACCGCCAGCCCCGCCGCCAGCGACAAAACAATCACCTCCGCCGGAGCCAGCCGCGGCCTCAACAGCACCGAGCAGTAAATCCCATCCACCGGATTCGATTTCCACACATGCCCCGCGCGTCCCTTGCCCGCCGTCTGCTCTTCGGCCAGCCACACCGATGCCGGTGCCCCGCATCTGCCGTTGTTAGCAGATGTGGGGCTTTCAGATGCGGGTCTTTGATTTTGGTCTGGCTCTCCACTGCTGGCCGCCACGGCTTCGGCCCCGGCCCGCATCGCCGCCGCGTTCGTCGAACCGATCTTCGCAAAGTGGCGCACGCCTCCGGCAAAGATCGTCCCTTCAATCTTCGGCTCCAACAGCTCCGGGAGCGCCAGGTCGGCCTCGCCCACAAGCCTCCAGCCCTCCGCAGCCGAGCCTTCCACCTCCACGCCCATCGCGCGCAACTCCTCGGCCAGCCTCCAGGCCTCGCCCGTGGCCACCCCTGCCGCTGCGGCCCACTCGCGCGCGCTTAGCACTACTGTGTTATGCCCGCCCGAGCCTCGCTCCAGCAACGCCACCAGCGCCCGCCCCAGCCGCCCATCCGTCTCCATCTCTTCGTTGTTCATAGCAAAAGCCTTCATACCCAAAGTATAGAGTCCCCGTCGGAGTCGCGGCCCCAACAAAAAAATTCCCGGGCACGCACGCCGGGAGTATTTGTTGCCCAATAAAAATTCCTGCGGTTGACCTAATTCCTCTCCAGCCGAATCACCTCACAGCCTCCACGTTCAGCTCGATCTTCGGCTCCTTGCCCACCAGCGTCCCCGTCGAATCCCAGTTCACGTGGTAGTCAAAGCGATTCAGTTTGAGCGCCGCCTCCACCCCCAGCCGCGATTCGCCCTTCGGCCCCTTGCCCTGCGCCAGCGTAAACGGAATTTCCACCTGTTTGCTCACATCGCGAATCGTCAGCATGCCCACTGCAACATACCCGTCGCCATCCTTGCGAATGCTCGTGCTCTGGAAGCGAATCTCCGGATACTCTGCCGTGTCGAAAAACTCCGGCGACCTCAGATGCTTGTCGCGCTGCGTATTGTCGGTAGTCAGCGAATCGCTCTTGATCACTGCCGTCACCGAACTCTTCTCCGGCGCCTGCGCGTCAAAAAGAATCGTGCCGCTCACATCCGTAAAGCGCCCGTGCACCGTAGAAAGCCCCAGATGCTTCACCGCAAACGCCGCCGATGAGTGCGCCCCATCAATCGTGTAAGTATCCGCCGCCAGCGCCAGCGAACTCATCGCCAGCATCGCAGTCAACAGCCACGTCAATCGCTTCATCGCTCTCTCCGTTCGTGTTACTCGTTGCAACAACTATCTCCTGCTCAGATTCCCCAGCCCTCCTCCGCGATGCATGAATATTTGTTCGCAGGACACTTCGCGCTTTCCTCGGATTCCTGCTTTCTAGCCCGCTCTCCGGAGCGACGCATGGAACCTCTAGCGGCGCATCTCTAGATGAGGTGTCATCCCGAGCGAAGCGAGGGATCCCAACGTTGCTCAAATATTCCGCGCCGTCTCAAGCTTCTCCGCCCGCAATCGATTTTCCCCAAGTCGTTGACTTTCTCTTTTTTGCTTCCTCTGAAATCCCAAAAACAGTGCCTCTCACCGCACCGCCGTCTCAAACACCGTCTGCAGCTCATACCCGGTCGCGCGTCCCAGGAGCCAGCTCACCCCATCACGCTTCTGCTCCCGGAAGAGCAGTCCATAGTGTCCATATCCCTCCGGGTCCACCGCGTCCACCAGCCGCACCTCAGGATACAAATCCCGCTCCCTCGGGTCGCTCACTGCGCTGTAAAGCTTCACCAGCTTCCCTTCGTCCTCGCGCCCGATCACCGTCACCACCCAGCTCCTCGCACTCGCACCGGTCGCTTCCGCGGTGCTTGCGTTTGCCGGTGCCGCGCCCCCCGCAGTAGAGCTCTTCGCACTCGCGGCCTCCTGCACATAGCGCCCCGAGTAGACCACCGTCGCATAGTTGTTGTACTCCAGGTCGTAGGGAACGAACTGCTCGTCCTCCAGCTTCAGCTCCGGTACTGCAGCCGTCTCCGCCGCTGCGGTCTTCTTGCTTGCGCCCGTTTTCGTCGAAGCCGTCTTCCCCTTCGCAGCCTTCGCCGGAGCCGGTAGCACCAGGCCGCGCTGTGCCGCCACCCTGCGCAGCTCCGCCTCCGCCAGCTCGCGCGCCGCCGCTTCCATCTGCTTCCGCTGCTCCTCGCGGCAAACGTAGATCACCGACTGCGCCTCCGACGGCCCCGCATCGCTCACCGCAACCTGTCGCGTCACCGCCTCCTCGCTCGCCCGGCCCACGGCACCGCCCGCCGCTGGCCTCCCGCCCGGCTTGTCCACCGGATGAAACTCCGGCAGATCGCGTCCGCCCTGCTCCTGCGCCGGCTTGCCGCGCCGCAGAACCGGGTGCTCCGGGTCGTCGCTCGGTGTCAGCTCCGCCACCGTTGGCTCCGCTCCCGCCGTCGCCCCGGCCGAAGTTGTGGAAGTTCCGGCAGCCGTCGCCGCCGTGCCGCTCGCCGCACCGGTCGAGCCCGTGCCGGCCGCGGCCGGAGCCGCAGCCCCACTCCCCGAATCTTCCCTGCGGTGCAGCTTCGGCCGCTCCGGATCATCCTCCGCCTGGGCTTGGCTGGAAGCTTCGCTGGAATCACCTGTGCCCGCCGACGCCGGATGCGCCACCGGGTTATCGCCCTCGCTTCCCGCGCGACGGTGCAGCACCGGCCTCGAGGGGTCTTCCAGCTCACACGATGCGGCGCTGAGGCCTTCTTCTTCGCCAGCGCGTCGCATCCGCCGCCCTGTAGCGTCCATTGCCGAACCAACCCGTCGCGATCTCGTCTGAGCTCTGTACCGAGTTCTGCGTAGCGCTCAGCACCGTAAACGTCCCGATCGCCTTGCCGAACTGCTGCACCTCGTACACCGTCTCCGGATACAGCGTGAACGGCACCGGAGTCGCACGGTAAAAGGTCGCGTCGTAGTAGTGCCTTTCATAGAAGAACGTCACCGGAACCAGCCGTCGCGATCCGTTCTTAAACGTCTCCAGAACCCCCACCGCCCGCGGCGTCTTCCGCTCCGGCTGCGGCGCCCGGAACTGTGCCTGCAATCCGCACGCAATCACCACCAATCGCCGACCCCAGCGTGACGGCCTGCCTCAATTTGCGGTATAGATACATGGTCATGGACGCCAACCAGAAAGCCCCGGACTTCACTCTGCCCGACGAAAACGGAGAGCCCGTCACGCTCTCTTCCTTTCAGGGTAAACCCATCGTGCTCTTCTTCTACCCCCGCGCCAATACTCCCGGATGCACCATCGAGGCCTGCGGATTCCGCGACAACTACGGCAAACTCACCCGCGCCGGACTCACCGTCCTCGGCATCTCCCCGGATACCGCCAAAGCGCAGAAGAAGTTCCAGGAAAAATACTCGCTCCCCTACACTCTCCTCGCCGACGCCGATAAATCCGTCGCCCAACTCTTCGGCGTCCTCAAGGAAAAGAACATGTACGGCAAAAAAGTCATGGGCATCGAGCGCACCACCTTCCTCATCGCCCCTGACGGCACCATCGCCCAGGTCTGGCGCAAGGTTAAACCCGAAGGCCACGCCGAACAGATCCTCGCCGAGGCCAAAGCTCACAAATAGCCAAAGCCGATATCCAACCAATATGACCGGCCAATGACCGGGTGGCCCACATCCGCCTTCTTTTGGCGAAGGTGGGGTACTCGAATGTGGGGGACTGTATGCTAAATGCTCAAACAGTCCGGCGCCCCATCCAGCCCTCTTTGTTTGGGTGTGGGAGTGGACCTTGCAGTTGCCCTGCACTCAAACTTGCAAACAGATGACGACCCTCGACCTCACCTGCCTCACTCCACTCCCCCGCGACTTCTACGCCCGCGATCCTCGCACCGTCGCCCGCGAACTTCTCGGCAAACTGCTCATCCGCCGCTCTGAAGAGGGTGGCCCACATCCGCCCTCCTTTGGCGAATGTGGGGGACAATGTGTAGGACAAGGAGAATGCGGGAAACAAGCTGCGTTTGGCGAATCTAGTAACCCAGACGCAGGCCAACTCCTCGCCGGACGCATCGTCGAAGCCGAAGCCTACCTCGGCGCCATCGACCCCGGCGCTCACGCCTACCGAGGCCAAACCCCGCGCAACGCCGTCCTCTTCGGCCCGCCCGGCCACGCCTACATTTATTTCATCTACGGAAATCACTACTGCACCAACGTCAGCTGCCAGCCTCCCGGCGATACCGGATGCGGCGTCCTCCTCCGCGCTCTCGAACCCGTCAGCGGCCTCCAGCAAATGGCCGCCCACCGAGGACTCACCATGGCCTCCCGCGCTCGCTCCGCTGACTCTCATTCCGCCGCCGCGCCCAGCCTCTCCCGGCTTCGCCTGCTCACCTCCGGCCCCGGACGCCTCTCCCAAGCCCTCGGCATCACCCGCCGGCGCGACAACGCTAGCGACCTCTGCTCACCCGCCGCCGGCGGCCTCTACATTGCAGACGATGGCTACATCCCCGCGGCTATCTCGGCCACGCCTCGCATCAACGTCACCCGCGCCCCCATCGACGAGTGGCGTTTCATCATCCCCGGCAACTCCTTCGTCTCCGGCAGGCGCGTACCCTAGCTCGCCGCTTTCCGGACAGCGGCAGTCAATTGTGTATCTCTGTGAAGGGCGGGTGGCCCAGAGTTGGCTCAGTTCCAACTCTGGGGATTGCAGTTCACTACGAGAAGTGTGCGGCGGGTGGCCCACCCAAGCCCCGCAGTTGGGCTTGAGTGGGGCTGTTGACCTGCGATATCCTCCCGCTCATGCCGTGGGGACTTCAGCGCTTTCAGCAATCCGGGCAAAGTCATTTTGTCACCTTCGGCTGCCATCGACGGCGCGAATCATTCTCCGCCCCCGGTGCGCCGCGCGTCTTTGAGGCGGCGCTGGAGCGGGTGCGGCGCGACTACGGGTTGCGCGTTTACGGCTACGTGGTGATGCCCGAGCACGTGCACCTGCTGCTGAGCGAGCCGGAGCGGCAGACGCTTGCAGTGGCCATCCAGTCGCTCAAGCAGGGAGTGGCGCGGCGGTTGATCGAGCATGAGGCCGCGCACTTCTGGGAACCTCGTTACTATGATTTCAATGTTCGGGACTATCGCCAGTTCCTGGAGAAGCTGCGCTATATTCATCGCAACCCCGTCAGCCGCGGACTGTGCGAGCGTCCGGAGCAGTGGGAGTGGCAGCTGCCGTCATTACGCAACCGGCTGTGGAGGCCGCGTGGCGATCGAATCGGAATGGATGGCAAATCGGCGTGAGCGCAAGGCAGGGACGCTATGCGATGCCCGCGAACTGCCCCACCCAAGCCAAAGGAAGGCTTGAGCGGGCCACCCGCGAGCCTATTCGCAACGCGCTGATCCGTCTGCAAGCGAACCGAGCTTCCATCCTTCCCGAAAAAACATTGCTCGAAAGGTGCCTACTTGCGTTATAACCGTTGGATTGCCGATCGCCCCACCTGCGCCCTGAGACGGTGAGATTGATTTCGCTTGAGGTTTTATGTCGGCCACTTTCCAGGAGGTCACGCGCTTTCCGCCCAACGCAGTCGCGATCAAAATCGCGATTGCTCTTGCCGTCGGCATGCTCGTCGGCTTTGAGCGGGAGTCTGCCAGCAAGGATGTCGGGATACGCACGTTTGGACTGACGGCGCTGCTCGGGGCTTTGGGTGTGCTGATCTCGCCAGCCTACAGCTTGGCTGCCATGGGCGGCGTCATCGTGTTGATCGCTTTCCTCAATGCTCGCACCATGATCGGCAGCGGCTCGCTGGAGATCACCACCTCTGCCGCGCTGCTGTTGACCTATGCCTTGGGCGTACTGGTCGGGCTCGGTCATACCTTCACTCCGGTCGCATCGGCAATCCTCACCACGCTCTTGCTCGCCTGGAAGCTGGAATTGCGCAGGTTCGCCGGGGGCGTCAGCATCGCGGAACTGCGCGGCGCCGTGCTCCTCGGCTTGATCGGCTTGGTCATCTACCCAGCCTTGCCCGACCGTTTCGTTGACCCTTGGGAACTGGTAAATCTGCGCCAAGCGTGGGTCGCGGTCGTCGTCATCGCCAGCATCGCCTTCGTCAATTACGTGCTTCTGCGCCTGTACAGCACGCGAGGGTTGTATTGGACCGCCGTCCTTGGCGGCTTGGTCAACAGCCGCGCCGCCGTCGCCGAACTGACGCGCATCGTCGCTGGCTCCCGAACCACGGTGATGGTAGTCCTACTCACCACCGTCGCCATGTTCGCCCGCAACGTTCTCCTGCTCGCGCTGTTCGCGCCGCGGGCGATGCTCACCGCCGTCGGCCCGCTCTTCGCCATGGCATGTGTCGCCTTGTTGCTGCGCGCCGGCAAGGCAGAAGACGAGCCTGGTCAACAACTGGCTTTGGGTTCGCCCATCTCTTTGAAAAGGGTGTTGGTATACGGGGCCGTATTTATCGCCATCGAAGCCGCCGGTACACTCGCCGTAAGGATCTTCGGCAGCATCGGCTTTCTGACCGCCAGCGCCATCAGCGGCGTAGTAAGTGGTGCCAGCGCCACTGTGGCAGCCGCAAACCTCTGTGCCGGCGCAAAGATTACCCCGGAACTGGCCGGATCGGCGACCGTCGTCGCATCCATGGTCAGCGCATTGAGCAGTGTTCCTATGGTGTTCAAACGCCTCTCCGGCAAAATCTTGCTCCGGCTTGTCGCTTCCACCGCCTTGCAGATCATCGTCGGAAGCGCAGTCCTCGGGATGCAACACCATTTCCATTTCCTGTCGCGGTAGCTGAAACCTTTCGCTCACGCTTCAACTCTTTTGCGGGTGCAGCAGCGGCCCTCCGAGAGGACTAATTCTGAGTCGAACAATGGGTGTTGGTGATGTGGGGCTTTGCGGACGGGTGGCCCCCGGCGGGTGGCCCAGAGTCGGCGGGTGGCCCACCCAAGCCTGCAGTTGGGCTTGAGTGGGGCTGTTGACCTCTTGCAGTTGCTCTACGCCGCGATACAATGCCCACCATGCGTCCCCGCTTCGAATGGAATATCGGCCGCCGTGGACTTCCACTTGGGGAGCGCACGCTCGTCATGGGCGTGCTCAACGTCACGCCCGATTCCTTCTCTGACGGTGGCAGCTATCTCGATCCCCAGGCCGCCATCGCTCACGGCCTCGCGCTCCTCGACCAAGGCGCCGACATCCTCGACATCGGCGGCGAATCCACCCGCCCCGGCGTGCCCACCGACACCGCGCAGGCGCCCGCGCTCGCCGGAGCCGTCTCCGCCCAGCAGGAGATCGACCGCGTCCTGCCCGTCATCGAGGCCATCCGGCGCCAGCGTCCCGGCTCCATCCTGTCCATCGACACATATAAATCTACCGTCGCCCTCGCCGCCCTCCAGGCCGGAGCCGAGATCGTCAACGATGTCAGCGGCTTCACCTGGGATTCTGCAATGGCCGCCACCCTCGCCGCCCACCCCTGCGGAGCCGTGCTCATGCACACCCGCGGCCTGCCTCACCAGTGGCGCACCCTGGACGCGGTGCCCAACGTCGTCTCACTCGTCTGCAAGCAACTCCACGATCGTACCGCTCACGCGCTCGACACAGGAATCCCCCGCGACTCAATCCTCCTAGACCCCGGCTTCGGCTTCGGCAAAAACTTCGACGAGAATTACTCCCTGCTCGCTGGCTTCGCGGAGCTCCATCTCCTCGGCTTTCCCTTGCTCGCCGGAGTCTCGCGCAAAGGTTTCCTCCGGCGCGCCGTCGCCGCGCGCCTCAGCGAACTCGCATGTGCCCCACATCTGCCGCAGTCAGCGGATGTGGGATCGAGCGATCCCCCGCAACCGCTTCCACTCCCTTCCGCCGCCCCGGATCTCCGAAGCCTGGACACCGCCTCACTCGACACCGCAACCCTTGCCGCCACCGTCGCCGCTACCCTCGCCGGAGCCCACATCGTCCGCGTCCACGCCGTCCGTCCGGCCATCGAGGCCCTCGCCATCGCCGACGCCATCCTCGGCGTCCAAGCCGCCCCCCATGAGCCCACAAAGTGAGGTCGCCTGATTTCATTCCTCCATCTGCCCCGTGCAGACCAACTTTTCACGAATTTCGGCGTTCCATTGTCGACTAAGTGAATGGCGTAGCGGCGAAAGAGTACCCAACTCGCCAACCCATTGGCCGCCCAAAGGTGAAATCCCAGAAAGGATTGGCAGATCGGTAACAATGCGCCGAAGAAGGATTGACTGAAACGTATGTAGTTAGAAGTTCTTCTTTGAGTCCAGCAGGATCGTGACCGGGCCGTCGTTCACCAGCTCCACCTTCATTTCGGCCTGGAATTGCCCGGTTTCACAGCGCAATCCGAGTGCCCGGACGCACTCCACAAAATGCGCGAACAGCGCGCGAGCCTGCTCTGGCCGCGCCGCCCCGTCAAAGCTTGGCCGCTTTCCCCGCCTCGCATCGCCGTAGAGCGTGAACTGGCTTACCGCCAGCACTGCGCCGCCTGCCTCGTTCACGTTGCGGTTCATTTTTCCGTCGTCGTCATTAAAAATCCGCAACGCCGAAATTTTTTCCGCCAGGTACTCCGCATCGCTCTGGCCATCGCCGGCGCCCACGCCCAGCAGCACCATCAATCCACGCTCAATCTGCCCTATTGAGCGCGATTCCACCGTAACCCTGGCCCGTGAAACCCGCTGCACGACAGCTCGCATGATCTCAGTAGAACTCATTCAAGCCAGGCTGGATAGTGTCATTCCAGCTTCCGCCCGCCGCCCTGAATCGCAAGAATCGCGCTCCTCGGCAGCAATTGCGCATTGACCTTCATAAAAACGAACAGTTAGGATGCTAATCGGCATTGTCCGGCACATAGAATGTTTCGGTATGGCGCAACCCTTGGCCGGACAGCTCAACTTTTTATAGGAGGCGCCAACAAAATGGCTGCTGTGGAAGAAAAATTAAAACAGATTATCGTGGAGCAGTTGGGTGTGGATGAAGCCGAGGTCACTTCTTCTGCTTCGTTTGTGGACGACCTGGGCGCCGACTCGCTGGACATCGTCGAGCTCGTGATGGCCTTCGAGGAGGCCTTTGACATCGAAATTCCGGACGAAGACGCTGAGAAGATCAAGACCGTGAAAGACGCGGTCGATTACATCAGCGCGCACTCCAAAGCCTCAAAGTAAAACAGCTAGTCGCGCACCTCGGTACAATGAAGGAACGGCCACCGTAGCCTGACCGCCGGGCATTCGTGCCCGGCGTATGCCGTTCTTTTTTCAAGGAGAGTTGAATGGCTTCCGCCGACGAAAAAGTCAAAAAGATCATTGTGGAGCAGCTTGGGGTCGATGAAGCCGAAGTCACCGCCAGCGCTTCTTTCCAGGACGACCTCGGTGCGGATTCGCTGGACATTGTCGAACTTGTGATGGCCTTTGAAGAAGCCTTCGATGTTGAAATTCCGGACGAGGATGCCGAAAAGATCAAAACCGTGAAGGATGCGATCGACTACGTCAACGTACACGCGAAAGGTGGGAAGTAAGCTTGAGTCGCCGAGTGGTTGTCACTGGTCTTGGCTTGATTTGCGGTGTCGGCAACACCACGGAGGAGGTCTGGACGAACCTCGTGGCCGCCAAGTGCGGCGTCGCGCCGATTACTTTTTTTGATACGGCTCAGTATGCCTGCCAGATCGCGGCCGAGGTCAAGAACTTCGACGCACTGAACTTTGTCGAAAAAAAAGAACTGAAAAAGATGGGCCGCTTCATTCACTTCGCGCTGGCCGCGGCCACCGAAGCGGTGAGTATGTCAGGGCTGAAGGTCACGCCGGAAAACGCCGAGAACATCGGCGTCTACGTTGGCTCCGGCATTGGCGGTTTTGACGTCATCGAGCGCGAGCATACAGCCTTGATGGAGGGCGGACCGCGAAAGATTTCGCCATTCTTTATTCCCGCCAGCATCGTCAACCTCGCTGCCGGACAGGTCAGCATTCGCTTCGGCGCAAAGGGCCCGAATCTGGCCAGCGCTACGGCTTGCACCACTGGCGCTCACGCCCTCGGAGACAGCTTCAAGATCATCCAGCGTGGCGATGCTGATGTGATGATTGCCGGTGGCGCCGAGGCCGCGATCACGCCGATGAGCGTGGGCGGATTCTGCTCCATGCGCGCGCTTTCAACCCGCAACGATGAGCCGCAGCGCGCCAGCCGTCCGTGGGACAAGGATCGCGACGGATTTGTTGTGGGCGAAGGCGCCGGCATCCTGATTCTCGAGGAGTTGGAGCACGCCAAGGCGCGGGGCGCGCGAATCCATGCCGAAGTTGCAGGCTATGGTATGAGCGGCGATGCCTATCACATCACCTCGCCCGCTCCCGATCACGACGGCGCTTTCCGTGTGATGCGCAACGCCATCCGCGACGCCAAGCTCACTCCTGCCGATATCGGATATGTGAATGCGCACGGTACTTCAACGCCCATCGGGGACGAGTTGGAGGCCATCGCAATCCGCAATTTATTCGGCGAATACAATGTCCCGATCAGTTCCACTAAGTCCATGACAGGCCACCTGCTGGGTGGTGCCGGCGGACTGGAAGCGGGGATCACGGTGCTTGCGCTGCGCGACCAGATGCTTCCTCCGACCATCAACCTGGAAAATCAGGATGAGCGAACCTCGGGCATGGACTTCATTCCGAACAAGGCTCGGAAAACATCGATGGATTATGCGCTGTCGAACTCGTTCGGCTTCGGAGGAACAAACGGCTCTCTGGTGTTCAAGCGCTGGAGCGAGTAGCCGAGAAACCGGCAACGCAGATCAGGAAACAAAGAACCCGCTCCGGCGGGTTTTTTGCGCAGCTCATTTTTCAGCGGAGGCGCTGCGGCTGCTCTGGCGCATGGCTCCGTCGAGCACCAGCCTGCAAAGCTGATCCACAAATTCCGGTGTCAGCGTGTCATGCCCGATCAGGAAGCGCATGTAGATGGGGCCGTAAAGCGCATCGAGCACCAGGTCGAGATCAAGATCCGCGGGCAGTTCGCCACGTAAAATCCCGCGGCGCAGGGTGGAGTACGCCTCGGCCCGTCGCGGCTTAAGAAAGCGGTCGCGGAATGCGCCGACCAGGGTTGCGTCGCTCTGTCCGGCGCCCAGAATCACGGAGAGGATGTGGCCGCGGCGGCTGCGCATAATCTTTACCACCTGGCGCATCTGCTGGCTCATATCCTTGCTGACCGAGCCGGTATCAGGAAAACGGAGTTTTTGCGTGACGCTGCCGGTGAATGCGTCGGCCACCAGCGCGGCTTTGTTGGGCCACCAGCGGTACACCGTAGCCTTGCCGACACTGGCCTCGGCGGCTACGTATTCGATCGTCAAATCCGCGAATCCGTTTTCCTTTTCTTCGAGAAATTTCAGCGTGCTGCTCAGGATCGCCTGGCGCGCCCGCTCACAGCGCGGGCGCCCCGGGGGACGCTTGGTGCTGACGGCTTCACTGTTGTTTACTGTCTTCCCCATGGCAAGATGCTAGCATAATTATCATTTGACTTTCGAATCAATACGGATAGTATCGTATTCAGGCGGTATGCTGAACGGGAGGATTTTTGTTTTTGGCCTGTTCGCGCCCGGTTGAACTCTGGAGTGAATCGTAATCCATGTGGATTGTCGCATTAGCCCTAAGGCGTCCCTACACGTTTATTGTGATGGCGCTCGTCATCATCCTGCTGACGCCGCTCACGATTTTGAGGATGCCTACTGACATCTTTCCGGAGATCGACATTCCAGTTGTCTCCGTGGTCTGGTTCTATACCGGAATGTCTCCGCAGGACATGGCCGATCGCATCGTCACCAACTCCGAGCGCGGTATCACTACCACGGTCAACAACATCGAACATATGGAATCGCAGTCGGTGTATGGCCTGGGAATCATCAAGGTTTTCTTCCGCCCCGGCACAAACATTCAGACGGCGATTGCGCAGGTCACAGCTATCTCGCAGACCGCGGTGCGGCAGATGCCGCCGGGCACCACGCCGCCGCTGGTCATCTCCTATAGTGCCTCCACCACGCCGATCATCCAGCTTGGGTTGAGCAGTAAGACCTTGCCGGAGCAGCAACTGTTCGACCTTGGGCAGAACTTTCTGCGCAACCCGCTGGCCACGGTGCAGGGCGCGGCCACGCCGTATCCTTATGGCGGAAAGATCCGGCAGATTCAGGTGGACCTGGATCTGCCGAAGTTGCAGTCGTACCACCTTTCGCCGATTGACATCGTCAACGCCGTCAACGCGCAGAATCTGATTCTTCCCACCGGCACCACCAAAATGGGCGCCGCTGGAATACAACGTGGAGATGAACGGCACTCCGCAGACCATCGCGGAGCTGAACGAACTGCCGGTGAAGACCAGCAACGGCGCCACGCTGTACATGCGCGACGTTGCGTATGTTCGGGACGGCTTTGCGCCGCAGACGAACATCGTGCGCCAGGACGGCAACCGCGGCGCGCTGATGTCGATTTATAAAAACGGCAAGGCGTCCACGCTGCAGATCGTCGCAGGGGTCAAGGATATTGTCCCCCTGGCAGCACAGTCGCTTCCACCGGAGCTGAAGATCAGCTCCCTGTTCGATCAATCACTCTTCGTGCGCGCCTCGATTAAAGGAGTGCTGCATGAGGCGCTGCTGGCTGCGGCCCTGACGGCGGTGATGATTCTTTTGTTCCTCGGCGACTGGCGCCCGACGATCGTCATCGCCATTTCGATTCCGCTCTCCATCTTCTGCTCGATCATCATCCTGGCCGCCATCGGCGAGACGCTGAACATCATGACCCTGGGAGGTCTGGCGCTGGCCGTCGGCATCCTCGTCGATGATGCGACGGTCGAGATCGAAAACATTGAGCGAAACCTTGCACTGGGCAAGGAGATGCGGCAGGCCATTCTGGACGGCGCGCAGCAGATTGCGGTGCCCGCATTCGTCTCCACCCTCTGCATCTGCATCGTCTTCATTCCGATGTTCTTCCTCAGCGGCGTGGCGCGCTTCCTGTTCGTGCCGCTGGCGGAGGCCGTCAGCTTTGCCATGCTGTCCAGCTATCTGCTCTCCAGAACCTTGATTCCTACGCTGGTGATGTACATTATGCGCGGCCATGAGCATCGCGCAGAGGCGCCGAAGACAATGATGGGCCGCTTCCAGCGCGGCTTTGAGCGCGGGTTTGAGAACTTCCGTCATGGCTACCAGTCCTTGCTTGAGACCACGCTGGAGCATCGCGGTATCTTTGTAACTTTCTTCCTGCTATTTTGTGTGCTCTCGCTCGGACTCCTCATGTTCCTCGGGCAGGACTTCTTCCCGAAGGTGGACGCCGGCCTGTTGCGCCTGCATGTTCGCGCCCGCCCCGGTCTGCGCGTAGAAGAGACGGCGCGGCTCTGCGACGAGGTTGAAGCCGAGCTGCACCGGCAGATTCCTGGCAACGAGATTCAAACGATCCTTGACAACATCGGCCTGCCAAACTCCGGCATCAACCAGTCGTATAGTTCATCGGGAACCGTGGGTAGCAGCGATGCGGAGATTCTGATCTCGCTCGATCCCGAGCATCACCATCCCACAGCGGACCACATCCGGCGCCTGCGCCAGGTGCTGCCCCAGCGCTTTCCTGGAGTGGAGTTCTTTTTCCAGCCGGCTGATATCGTCACGCAGATTTTGAACTTCGGACTCCCGGCTCCCATCGACGTTCAGGTGATCGGCTCAGACATGATGAGCAACTATGCCATCGCGCAGCAGATCGCCAACCGGATGCGGCATGTCCCGGGCACTGCCGACGTGCACGTGCAGCAACTGCTCTCTGACCCGACCTTGCATGTCGAGATGGATCGCACCCGCATCAACCAGGTAGGACTCAGTGCGCGAGACGTGGCGCAGAGCATTCTGGTCTCGCTGAGCGGCAGCTTTCAGACCGCGCCGAACTTCTGGCTGAATCCGAAGAACGGGGTCACCTACAATATCGCGGTGCAGTCGCCGCAATACCGCATGACCAGCATCGATGATCTGATGGCGTTGCCGGTGAACTCGCAGCAGGGCTCACAGTTGCTCGGCAACCTTGTGCAGTTGCAACCGATAGTACGTCCCGCGGTGGTGAATCACTACAACGTGCAGCCGGTGATCGACGTTTATGCCAGCACCCAGGACCGCGACCTTGGCGGAGTAGCGGCTGCAACCGACAGGATCATCCAGGACTTCAAAGGACACCTGCCGCGCGGCACGCAGATCGTGCTTCGCGGCCAGGTCAGCACCATGCGCTCCTCGTTCATCGGCCTCGGCGTTGGACTTCTCGGCGCAATCCTGCTCGTCTATTTGCTGATCGTCATCAATTTCCAATCATGGCTTGATCCGTTCATCATCATCTCGGCATTGCCGGGCGCGCTGGCTGGAATCTGCTGGTTCCTGCTGCTGACTCGAACTACGTTGAGCGTGCCATCGCTGACCGGCGCGGTGATGTGCATGGGCGTTGCCACTGCGAACTCGATCCTGATGGTCAGCTTTGCGCGCGAGCAGATGGACGAGGGCCTGACGGCGATTCCGGCCGCCATCGCCGCTGGATATACCCGCATGAGGCCGGTGCTGATGACCGCCCTGGCCATGATCATCGGTATGGTTCCGATGGCGCTGGGCTTGGGCGAAGGCGGAGAGCAAAATGCCCCGCTGGGACGGGCCGTGATCGGGGGGCTGTTATTCGCCACGGTTGCTACCTTGTTTTTTGTGCCAAGCGTTTTTGCAATTTTCCATGGCCGCCGGGAAGCGCGGCGTGCGCGCCTCGAGCAGGAGTAACCGTGAATTCGGAGTTAAGCATGAGTCAAGAGAATGAATTGAAGCAGCCCGCGTCCCAAGGAACGGCGCATCCCGCGCACGTTTCGCAGGCTCAGCGCGATGAGGAGATCGAGGCGATCCAGCAACATGCCAGGCATCAGCATCCGGGCATCGAGCGTCCGCCCGAACTGCCGCCGGCGCCGCCGCGAAAGGCGCTGCTCATGATCGGCGTGGCCCTGCTCGTATTGTTGATCGCCGGGGGCTTCACCTTGCTGGAGCGTGTGAATCATGACCGGGTGCTGGCCAACGCGACCGAGCAGAGCGCGGTGCCAACGGTTGCCGTCGTGCATCCGCTGGCGGAAAAGCCGGACACGGAACTGGTGCTGCCCGGATCGCTTCAGGCATTCAAGGAATCACCCATCTTCGCCCGCACCAATGGCTACCTGGTGCGCTGGTACAAGGATATTGGCAGCCGGGTGAAAAAAGGCGAGCTGCTGGCCGAGATCGACACTCCGGAAGTGGATCAGGAGCTGAACCAGGCCCGCGCCTCGCGGCAGCAGATTGTGTCGCAGATGGAGATGGCAAAGATCAGCGCCGACCGTTGGGAGAACCTGCGCAAGACCGACTCGGTTTCACAGCAGGAGGCCGACCAGCTGAGCAGCGGATACGAGCAGAGCAAGGCAAACCTGGCCGCCGCCGACGCCAACGTGCGCCGCCTTGAGCAGCTTGAATCGTTCAAGAACGTGTATGCCCCATTCACTGGCGTGCTCACTCGCCGCAACGTGGATCCCGGCGCGCTGATCAATGCCGGAGCCGGTCGGCCGGGAACTCTTCGACATGGCCGAAGTCGATACCCTTCGCGTCTTCACCAGCGTCCCCCAGGCGTATGCGCCGTACATCAAAGTTGGCGTTAAGACCACGATCACGTTGCAGGAGATGCCAGGTGAGAAATTTACCGGGGTGGTGGCGCGCACGGCCGAGGCTATTGACCCGGCAACGCGCACCCTGCTCACCGAAGTCGATGTGTCCAACAACGATGGCCGCCTGCTGCCCGGCTCCTATGGTCAGGTGCATTTCGCGGTCGGCTCCAACGTGCAGAAGCTGACGGTTCCGGTCAACGCCATGCTCTTCCGCGCCGAGGGCCCGCGGGTGGCTGTGGTCGGAGCGGACAAAAAGATAGAGTTGCGCCCGCTCAGCATCGGCCGCGATTACGGCGCTACGCTTGAAGTTCTGGGCGGACTGGCGGTGAGCGACGAGATCGTCATCAATCCGCCCGACTCGCTGGAGGAAGGTCAACCTGTGCACGTCGCGCAGCCCTCGCCGGCACAGCAGGAACATGGTCAACCGGAGGCCGGAAAGCAGAAGGGGAGCGCGTCGTGAAGCGAATCGTAACGCGCACCGCAGATCGCACGGCAAATCGCAAACCGAGTCATAACACAAAACGAGCCTCCCTTGCGCTCGGGCTTGCGCTTCTGGGGCTGACCGCCGGATGTGCAGTTGGACCGCGATATCAGCGGCCCGCAGCTACCGCGCCCACGACCACAGTGCCGACGGCGTGGAAGACCGAGCCTCCATGGCAGCAGGCCGCGCCCAAGGATTCCATTCCAAAGGGCGCGTGGTGGCAGGTCTTTCATGATCCGACGCTCGACGCCTACGAGCAGCAACTCATACAGGCCAACCAGTCACTGCTCGCTGCGCGGGACCGGCTGGAGCAGGCGCGTTCGCTGGCTCGCGTCGCCACCTCGGACTATTTCCCCGAGCTCTCCACCGATCCCAGCGCTGGCACGTGAAGGCGCAGGAGCGAATCGTCCATTGAACGGCGCGCTGGTTGCCACTTCTTACACGCAAAATGTCTTCACGGTTCCGTTCAGTCATCAACTATGAGGCCGACCTCTTCGGAGACGTGCGGCATAGGGTCGAGGCGGCGAATGCAACCTCCAGTCCTCTGCCGCCGATCTTGAGAACGCGCGCATGGTGCTGACCGCCGAGTTGGCTGCCGATTACTTCTCCCTGCGCGAGCTCGACGCCGAGTTGCAGGTGGTAGAGGAGAACGTAGGCTACCAGCGCAAAGGGCTGGACCTGGTGAACGACCGTCACAACGGCGGCATCGCCAGCGGGTTGGAAGTGGCGCAACAAGCCGCGCTGCTCGATGCGACCCTGACCCAGCTTGCGCTGTGTGCGGCAGTCGCGTGCGCAATACGAGCACGCCATCGCGGTGCTCGCGGGTCAGCCGGCACCGAGCTTCAACGTTGCTGCCGCGCCCTTGCGGGCCACGCCGCCGCCACTGCCGCTCGGAGTTCCCTCCGATGTGCTGGAGCGGCGGCCGGATATCGCCTTCGCCGAACGCCAGGTCGCCTATGCAAACGCGCAGGTCGGCATTGCGCACGCGGCTTTCTATCCCCACATCACGCTGGGCGGCGCGGGCGGCTTGCAGAGTCGTGACATTACCACGCTGGCCAGTGCCTCCAGCCTCTTCTGGTCGATTGGCGCCGATGCCCTGCAACCCATTTTTGAGGGCGGACGCAACCGCGCCAATCTGGCGGCCACGCGTTCGGCCTATGACGCATCTGTGGCCGACTACCGCCAGTCGGTGCTGACCGCATTTCAGCAGGTCGAGGATGGCCTCAGCAATTTGCAGACCCTCGCGCAGGCGGCAAACACGCAGGCCGCCGCCGTCGAGGAGGCCCGTCGCGAACTTACATTCGCCAATAACCGCTACATCGGAGGAGTTACCACCTACCTCGACGTGATTACCGCGCAGAGCACGCTGCTCTCCAACGAGCGGCTGGCGACGCAACTGCTTGGTCAGCAGATGGTCAGCTCGGTTTATCTGGTCAAAGCCTTAGGGGGCGGATGGGACGCAAGCGATCTCGAACCAGCAGCAGGTTCATCCCAAGACGATTCAGATCCTGCAGCAGTGAACCCGTGCAAGATAAGCGAGGACACTCCTACTCTGGCGTGCCCTCGCCTCTCATGTTTACCTTACTGAACCGTCACCACAATGTTTACCGGCGTAGGGTTCGTCACCGCGCCTGATCCCGTTGGCGTTATGGTAACAATGTACGTCCGTGACAGCTTCGAGGTTTGCGAGTTGGTTGCGCCACACGCCATCAGGAAGCCCGCAAGCGAGATTGCCAGCGCCGCCAACAAAACCGCGCATGCGCGTCTCCGGTGAACCCCAAATGGTAGACCGAGCAGCACCGTGCAGAACACTACCGCGCCACGGCCATTTCACGGAATCGCGGGTCCGTGATCCGCTGCACTCGCTTGAGTTTTGATCGTCAAGATAGAGCTTCCGCTCCCGCCATTGGTCAGTGCCACCGAAGGTGCGCTTGCTGAAATCTGTGAGTTGTCGCTGGCTGCGAGCGCAACCGTCCCAGCGTAGTTCGTTGACTTCAGGTTGAACATCACGGTGGAACTGCTTCCGGCGGCCATCGAAACTTGTTTGAACTATCTCTTTTAGCCAAGCCATCGCGATCAAAGTTTTATCGCTGATTGGGTGCCGCAACTTCGCTATTGTCTTTGCCGCGGAATGCCGTTTGCACCACAGCAGGACTCGCAATCGCTATTTGTCGATTTGCGCGCGCCTCGCGGCGAGCCACGGTCGCCCTCTCGATACCGTGGGCGGTCTGTCCAACCATGCGGATCAGGTCGTAGGTGCCGTAGACAATGTTGGCTCGCCAGATGTCGCTGCGAAAAGTGAGCACTTGGCAGCGCAAATAGCGGAAGGCCTTGTTACCCGGCTTGAATTTCAAGGCGACCGGTTGCGAAGGCTCAGAACAATCTTTCAACTGAACGAACGCCACCTTGCCATCGGTTCTCACTGGGCCTCCGTCGGCGTTCAGCAGGTAATGCGGAACGTCAGGCCGCTCGACCAACTGCACAGATTGGACACATCCAGCCGTCTTAAGATCGCGGACAATCTTTGCCCGTTCCTGGTCTATCTCGGGATCGATGTTATGGATAAACCGCTTATTACGCAGCGAGAGCGTAGCTCCGTCGTCGTGTGTAGCCGCACCGACCCAAACGGGTATTCCGGCGGCGGCCTCTGGGAACCGCCAGATGCGAACGTGATCGCGCTTGGAATAAGTGTTAAGGCTCTTTTGCCAGAGCATGTCTGGCGGCGCGCCCGCGAGAAGCATGGCGCGCATCGGTGCGGTGGCGTAACTGCTTCGATTGAGAAAAGCGCCGAATTCCCGAATAGACGACGACTTGGATAGCTTGTCGCTGCCCACCCAACCCGCCGCCTGAAACGCAGACTGCAATTGCTCGCGTGAACCGACAAAGGCGAGGTTCACCACGTCGGCATCCTTTTTCTTGAGCGTGGAAACGCGCTTCGGCAATTGGGCGGTAATCGAACTGGACTCGCGCCCTTCTTCCATAGTTGGAGCAGGTGGAAGCGGAATTGACAACGGCTGCACGGTCAAGGGCGTTACCAACCGCACGCGCATGTCAGTTCCAGGTCCGTACCAAATCTCAGGTTCTGGAAAAATCGGAAACACCGCCTTGTAGGCGATCAGAAAGGCATCAGAGTACGGGTTCCACGTGGGTAAATGCTCGAGGCGGCTATTGATTCGCCCCTGCGGTGTGTCGGTGCCACGGATCCCGCGGATAACTCCGTCCTTCACCGTCTCGCGGGAGTTCTCGACTTCCAACACGCGACTCTTGAGTTCAAGGGTAGAGTCGTCCGGCAACTTCAGTTGGTTGAAGTCGATTCGGAGGGAGGCCGTTTCGTGACGAACGCCCCAACCAACTTTCTTGACCGCGCGTACCTGGCCTTCGATGTTCGTCCCGGCCGGAACGGCGATGGCATCTCCGCAAACCAAGTCCTCGGTCAGAATGGCGGAAACAGGGTTCCCCGGCTTGGAGAAATAACTTGAAACCGGAGTCGAGAGCCGAAGCCACAGCGTTGTGCCCACAGGTAGTTCGCACGTGCTTGCCGTGGCTGACCCGACCAACCAGAATAAGCACCCAATGAAAACCCAATCGTTCCTGCAACGCATCCTGTCATACCTCTTGGGAACGATGTGCTGCCCGCAAGTAGCCCCGCTCGGTTGGATTGGCGGCGAAGAATTTGGGTTGTTGGCGAGAACAGGGCTTGTATCCACCTATCTGCGACTAGCTCTAAAGTGAGAAATGGGTTCGCTTGTAAATTACTGAAAAGATAGAGCGGTTTTGAATGGTCGGCTTTAGAGGACGACTTTAGAACTTTCTTCGCTTCCGGGGCTGGTGACGTTTCACAGACTACGTTTGTTTAAGCGATTACTGAGCGCCTTGGTGATTAGTGGTCAGCTATGCTTGCCCCATCGTGGAACGTCCCCCCATTCAAGCCAGCAGAGGGCTTGAATTGAATTGAGGGCAACTCACGCTGCGGTCCGAGAATGTTTGCCATCCGCCGACCCGAAAACACCCTCTTGCTCGGTTTTTACGAGACTTTGGTACTTATGTTGATGCCGCGTTCTGTTCCGGGTTAATTCTTTTTTGGCGCAACCAATATATGCAAAGTCTAACAAGTAGCTTCTGCATAGCAGGGATTAACGAGTTGCAAATCGGTCGCCCAACTGATTCCTCTAGGCTTCCAGATTGAAGGAGGATGATTTGTTTTAACCCACGCTGCTCCGGGAGGTGTCCCGCCAAAGCTCGTATATTGCGTCGGTGACTCCCACTTATAGGTGATGTATCCGTTTCCTCCTGTGTCCAGAACATACAGACCATACTCATGCAATTGATGGAGTAAAGTCTTCTCCCATGCGGCCAGACCCGTCATAGCGTCGATCTGAGCATCCGTGTATCTGAGTTGGAAGCGCGCCCCCACAGGAATGGAACCTCCTTGAGGACGCAATCGCGCTGCACCGATCGTCGTTCGGCTTTGCGCTGGCTTCAGCTTTGTTCCCGCAACCTGCGAAACAAAGTTCAGTGCTGCTAGAGCCCTGTGTACTGCATGTGCGGATCGCGACAGCACACAGATACAGATGATGGACAGAGCCAGCGCAGCAGCGAGAACCAATTTTCCGAAACTGGCCTCCATCAGAAGTTCACCGCTGTATCCAGCACTGCGTTTGCGTACACGGAGAGAAGCCAGCGCAGAAGTTGCTAGCTCTGCGCATTCCCTGCGACGATTGAGAGCGGAGCATGCCGGTGCGGACGCTCATGGGTAGCGCCTCCGGAGATGGAGTTGGCACGCGCCAAACGGGACATCGCCTCACAGGTATAGATCCACAGCAGTGCTCGACGGTTATGGCAAGCAGAATTCATCGGAAGCTGAAGTTGCGAAAACCATCGCCGTAGCCTAGCGGCAGGCTGAACTGCGACTGGTCTGGGATAGGCGGCGGCAGGCAGTCTGTGCGCGCGCCTGCGGTGCGAAAGCGTTGCACGGCGTAGTGCGTCACGCCGAGCAAGAGCAGTTGATCGCGCAGTTCAAGCATGTTGGCCGGGGTCAGCAGCGCGGTGTGATAAGTGGTGCGAACCTCACACGGAACGCCGGTTGCCAGCAGCAGGCGAAGGCTCGTAAGGGCCTTGTCGCCGCTCTGTTCCACGTCGGTGATTCGGGAGTAGGCACTGAAGGGAGCCTTGACATCGAAGCCCACCCAATCGATCCAGGGCAACAAGGGCGCGAACCGTTCTGGAAACATACCAGCGGTATGCAAGCCGATGCGAAAACCGAGACTCCGGACGGTCTGCACGGCATCAAGGAGCGCGGGCTGAAGCGTGGGTTCACCACCGGAGAAAACCACGCCGTCCAGCAGACCGCGGCGGCCTTCAAGGAACGCGAAGACGTCTTGCCAGAGCATATGCGGCTCGCTTTGCGTTGGGCGCAGATGCGGATTGTGGCAGTAGGCGCAATTCCACGAGCAGCCCTGGCAGAAGACGGTGGCCACCAGCTCGCCTGGCCAATCGCATGTGGACAAGCGAGCCAGCCCGCCAACCCGCAGCTCAGCCGAGTTGGGAGGGATCTTCACGGAAGCAGTTACGCTCATGGAACTCGCCTTTCTTGCCTCGGTTGAATGAGGAGACCGGGCGGTGATATCCCATTACGCGAGTCCAGATTTCGCAGGGCTGGCGTTCTTCTAGCGTCAGAGTGACTTCGGCTTCCTGATTGATGACGGCGGACGAGGTTTGCATGGTGCTTTCCTTTCTTGTTACCGGGCGGCAGCGAGCCGTTTGCGGGCGATCTGATCGGCATCGCACTTGGGGCAGTAGGCGTGTTCGCCTTCGAGATAGCCGTGTTTGGGGCAGATGGAAAACGTTGGCGTAATGGTGATGTAGGGCAGGTGGAAGTTTTCAAGAGCGCGGCGCACCAGCTTTTTGCACGCGGTCGCCGAGGAGATGCGCTCGGCCATATAGAGATGGAGCACGGTGCCACCGGTATATTTGCGCTGTAACTCTTCCTGGCGTTCCAATGCTTCAAAGGGATCGTCGGTAAAGCCAACCGGGAGTTGGCTGGAGTTGGTGTAATACGGCTCTTCGGGGACGCCAGCTTGCAGAATGTCCGGGAAGTGCTTCCGATCTTCACGCGCGAAACGGTACGTGGTGCCTTCGGCGGGCGTGGCTTCCAGATTGTAGAGATGTCCGGTTTCCTCCTGGAACTGCACGATGCGGGTGCGCACGTGGTCGAGGAAGCGAACGGCGAAGGCATGGCCCCACTCCGAGGCGATGTCGTGAGCGTCGCTGGTAAAGTTGCGGATCATCTCGTTGATACCGTTCACGCCCAGCGTAGAGAAGAAGTTACGCAGCGTGCCGAGATAGCGCTTGGTGTATGGGAAGAGACCGTTGTCCATGTGGCGCTGGATGACTTTGCGCTTGATCTCCAGACTGGTGCGGGCGATCTCCAACAGCTCGTCGAGGCGCTGAAAAAGCGCCGCTTCTTCGCCGCGATGCAGATAACCCAGCCGCGCGCAGTTGAGCGTAACGACGCCGACCGAGCCGGTCTGCTCGGCGCTGCCGAAGAGACCATTGCCACGCTTGAGCAGTTCGGTCAGGTCGAGCTGCAGACGGCAGCACATGGAGCGAACCATGTTCGGCTTCAGCTCGGAGTTCACAAAGTTCTGGAAGTAGGGCAGGCCGTACTTGGCCGTCATCTCAAAGAGCAACTCGGCGTTATCGCTCTCCCAGGGAAAATCCGGCGTGATGTTGTAGGTCGGAATAGGAAAGGTGAAGACGCGTCCCTTGGCGTCGCCTTCGGTCATGACCTCGATGTAGGCGCGGTTGATCATGTCCATCTCCTGCTGTAGATCGCCATAGGTGAAGTTCATGGTTTTGCCGCCGATGACAGGGATCTGATCGCGCAGATCTTCGGGGCAGGTCCAGTCGAAAGTCAGATTGGTGAAGGGCGTCTGCGTGCCCCAGCGCGAGGGAACGTTGAGGTTATAGACCAGCTCCTGAATGCACTGCCGCACCTCGGCATAGGCTAGGCCGTCCTTGCGAAGGAAGGGCGCCAGATAGGTGTCGAAGGAGCTGAATGCCTGCGCGCCAGCCCACTCGTTTTGCAGCGTGCCGAGGAAGTTGACAATCTGGCCGACGGCGCTGGACAGATGCTTTGGCGGCCCTGCTTCCACTTTGCCGGGAACGCCGTTGAGCCCTTCCAGCAGCAACATGCGAAGCGACCATCCTGCGCAATAACCGGCCAGCATGTCCAAGTCGTGAATGTGAAGGTCGCCTTCTCGATGGGCACGGCCGATCTCCGGCGAATAGACGTGGGAAAGCCAATAGTTGGCCACCACCTTGCCGGAGACGTTCAGAATCAAGCCGCCCAGCGAGTAGCCCTGATTGGCATTGGCGTTTACGCGCCAGTCCGCCCGCTCCAGATATTCATTCATCGAAGAAGCCACATCGACCAGCGTGCGGTGATCGCTTCGCAAGCGTGCGCGTTGCTCGCGGTAGACGATGTAGGCACGCGCCGTGGCAAAGTGATTTGCGGAGATGAGCGCCTGCTCGACCACATCCTGAATCTGCTCGATGTGCGGGCTGCGGTCATGGAAGCGATGGGAGAGAACTTTGAGGGTCTGGATCGTCAACAATTGGGCTTCGGCGGCATCGAATGCGCCAGTGGCTTTGCCGGCCCGCTCGATGGCGGAGCAGATTTTGGTACCGTCAAACGGCGCGTTTACGCCGCTACGCTTGACAACAGTACGTGGCGGAAGAACGGGGGCGACAGACATCAGCAATCCCTTTCAAGCGGGACGGCGGATTCCGGTCGGACGCATTGCGGGAGCGCAATATGGCGGAGGCCAAGGCCAGCAAGCGACCCACCGGGACACCCCGCCCGTGGACGTTTCTTGTGCTACGGCAGGTCTCCTGGCTCGCGGATCGCTGCGGCAATCCGGTCTTCCCACCTCGCTAGGGAGGCAGTGACATGAGTGGATTGCAGCTCTTCGCTCACAGTTGCGGGGGCAGCGCCGGGTTGGTCGAAACGACGGAACCGGCTTCCCTCTTAGCCCTAGATATTGGGTTCCCTGGGGACCGTAACGCTACTGACAGTATGCTGATTGCAGTTGCTGTGTCAAGCCACTTGTGCAATCCGGCTGTCATACGTTCGAAGATTGCGGAATTGGAGCTGTATTGTCGAGTTGTATGGGGCAGTCGAACGTGCTCGCTTCCGCTTATTGAGCAAGGACCAATCCAGAGCGAATGACATGTTGTTATTCCGCAGGGTCGTAGTTCAGGTTGGGCCCGAGCCAGCGTTCGACCTCTGCCACGCTCATCCCCTTGCGTTCGTGATAGTCGGCGACCTGATCGCGGTCGATCTTGCCGAGGCCGAAATATCGCGATTTCGGATGGGCGAAGTAGAGCCCACTCACGCTCGAGTTGGGCCACATGGCAAACGACTCTGTAATCAGCATTCCGGTTTTCGCCTGCACATCGAGCAAACGCCAGAGCGTGCCCTTCTCGGTGTGATCCGGGCACGCCGGGTAACCCGCAGCCGGCCTGATCCCCCGATACTTCTCATGGATGAGATCCTCGTTGCGCATGCCTTCTTCACAACCATAACCCCATTCCTCGCGCACCCGCTTGTGCAGGCATTCGGCGAAAGCTTCGGCCAGGCGATCGGCGAGGGCCTCCGCCATGATCGCGTTGTAGTCGTCGTGCTCGGCCCTGAACCGGTCGCACAACTCCTTCAGGCCGATCCCGCTGGTAACCGCGAAAGCACCGATGTGGTCGGGCAGCCCTGTTTCCTTTGGCGCGATGAAATCGGCAAGCGACCGACACGGTTCGCTGCCTTCCTTGTTGGATTGCTGGCGCAGAAAGTGGAATCGCTCGAGCACCGTTTCGCGTGTGCCGTCCGTGTACAGCTCAACATCGTCGCCCACCGCGTTGGCGGGAAAGAAGCCGTATACGCCGCGCGCCGTGAGCAGGTTCTTCTCGATGATGACATCCAGGAGAGCATTGGCTTCGGTAAAGATCTGGCGCGCCTGTGCACCGTATCCCTCGTGCTCGAAAATGCGGGGGTAAACGCCTTTCAGCTCCCAGGTGTGAAAGAAAGGCGTCCAGTCAATGAAATCGCGCAGCGTCGCCAGAGGAAAGTTGTCCAGCACGCGCACCCCGGTAAACGCGGGGACGGGCAGGTCTTCGGCACGCCACTCGATCGGAGTCCGCCTCTTGCGAGCACTCTCAAGGGAGACGACATTCTGGCGCGGCGAGGAGTGGGCCTTGCGGAGCGCTTCGTAGTCGGCGCGATGCTGCGCCACGAACGCTGACTTACCCTCGGCACTCAGAAGGCTGGTCGTCACGGGCACCGCCCGGCTAGCATCCAGCACGTGGACCACAGGCTCGCTGTAGTGCGGTGCAATCTTGACGGCCGTGTGCGCCCGGCTCGTGGTTGCCCCGCCAATGAGCAGCGGCAACTTGAAACCCTGTCGCTCCATCTCGCGGGCCACATGAACCATCTCGTCGAGAGACGGCGTGATCAGGCCGCTGAGGCCGACCACGTCTGCCTTTTCCGCCTTGGCGCGTTCGAGGATTTTTTCGCAGGAGACCATCACCCCCATGTCGATTACCTCGTAGTTGTTGCAGGCGAGGACGACGCCGACGATGTTCTTGCCAATGTCGTGAACGTCGCCCTTAACCGTTGCAAGCACGATTTTTCCCTGCGCCTTGACCACTTGGCCCGCCGCAGCCATCGACGCCTTCTCGGCCTCCATGAAGGGCGTCAGATGCGCCACGGCCTTCTTCATCACTCGGGCAGACTTGACCACTTGGGGTAAGAACATCTTGCCGGCTCCGAACAGATCACCCACCACGCTCATGCCGGCCATCAGCGGGCCTTCGATCACCAATAGAGGGCGGCCCAGCTTGACGCGGGCTTCCTCGGCGTCGATCTCGATGTAGGCGTCAATACCCTTGACCAGCGCGTGAGAAAGACGCTCCTCGACCGTACCGCTGCGCCATTCTTCGGCCTTCTTTTCACTTACAACCGCGCCGGCGCCCTTCAGCTTCAGGGTTTCGCCATGCTCTACCAGGCGCTCTGTCGCGTCGGGACGGCGGTTCAGCAGCACGTCCTCGACCAGCACCTTCAGCTCAGGCTCAATCTCCTCGTACACCTCGAGCATCCCGGCATTCACGATGCCCATGTCCATCCCCGCCGCGATGGCGTGATAAAGAAACGCGGAGTGCATGGCCTCGCGAACCTTGTTGTTGCCTCGAAAGCTGAACGATATATTCGAGACGCCGCCGCTGACCTTCGCGTGCGGAAGGTTGGCCTTGATCCAGCGCGTAGCGTTGATGTAGTCCACCGCGTAGTTGCTGTGCTCCTCCATTCCGGTGCCAACGGTGAGGATATTCGGGTCGAAGATGATGTCTTCGGGAGCCAACCCGACCTCGTCCACCAGTATCCGGTAGGCGCGCTCGCAAATACGGATCTTGTCCTCGTAAGTCGCGGCCTGTCCCTGTTCGTCGAAGGCCATCACCACCGCCGCCGCGCCATATTTGAGGACAGTGGCGGCGTTGTGGCGAAACTTCGCCTCGCCTTCCTTCAGCGAGATCGAGTTCACGATGCCCTTGCCCTGCAGGCACTTGAGTCCTGCCTCGATGACCTCCCATTTTGAAGAGTCCACCATAAAGGGAACCTTGGCGACCTCGGGCTCGCTCGCCAGCAATTGCAGATAGCGTGTCATGGCTGCCACGCCGTCGATCATGCCCTCGTCCATGCAGATGTCGATGACGTTGGCACCACTCTCAACTTGCTGCCGGGCTACGCTCACCGCTTCCTCGTATTTGCCTTCCTTAATCAGCTTGGCGAACTTGGGCGAACCAGCCACATTGGTCCGCTCGCCGATCATGATGTAGACGCCAGGCTGCTGGGTGAATGGCTGTGATCCCGACAGACGGAGCGGCTTCGGCTCCGTAGCCCCGGCATCGGCCACGCTCATGCTCTCGCCGGCGAAGGATGAGCCAACAGTGGATGTCGTCCACAGCTTCCGCGGAGGCAAGCTTTCGAGCGCTCCGGCGATCGCCGCGATGTGCTCGGGTGTGTTGCCGCAGCAGCCGCCGGCAATATTGATCAGCCCGCTCCGAGCAAAGTCGCCCAAATAACGGGCCATGTCCGGCGGCCCCAGATCGAAGCCGGTCGCTGCGAGTGGATTCGGCAAACCGGCATTCGGGTAGCACGAGATCGCCGCGCTCGACTTCTCCGAGAGTTCGGCCAGGAACGGATACATCAGATCGGGGCCGAGAGAGCAGTTGAGTCCCACCGACAGCGGTTTCACGTGCTGCACTGCGTTCCAGAACGCCTCGATGGTCTGCGCGGAGATCATCGTCTCGCCGCCACGCCCCACCGCCGCCGAGATCATCACCGGCAGTTCCTTGCCGTCCTCATCGAACACCTCACGGATGGCGACGAGTGCCGCCTTGGCGTTCAGAGAGTCGAAAATGGTCTCCACCAGAAGCAGGTCTGAGCCGCCGGCGATGAGAGCGCGCACCTGCTGAATGTAGGCGGTCTTCACCTGATCGAAGGTGGCCACTCGGAAGCCAGGATCATCCGCATCGGGCGAATTCGAAAGAGACACGGTCAGCGGCCCTATGGCCCCTGCCACGAACCGCTGACGCGAGGTAGCGTTGGCGACACGATCGGCCCATTCACGGCACTGCCGCGCCGATTTCTCATTGATCTCCCAAGCCAATCCGTTGAGGAACGGATCGTCGATGATCTTTTGATAGAACGCAGGATCCTTCCTGCCGCCGTGCTCCCGCGGATCGTCCACGAAGAATTCGCTCTGCGTGATGCTGGTCGCGCCGAAGGTGTTGGTCTCGATAATATCTGCGCCAGCCTCCAAAAACCGGCGATGGATATCACAGATCATCTTGGGCTGAGTCAGGGAGAAGAGGTCACCGTTGTTCAATAGGTCTTTTGTCGAGTTCTTGAAGCGCTCCCCGCGGATGTCTGCTTCCGTCATGCCATAGGTGCGGATCGTCGTGCCCATCGCTCCGTCGATGATGGCAATTCGACTCTCGATGATCTTTTCAAGAGGATGTTGGTGGGCTTTCGTCATGTCTCCCTGATGGCCCTGAGCGTGTCTATGCCGAAGGCACCTGACCGGAACTGACCCATTGAGTTCGTCTGCGCGCGTTCGTTTAGCTCGGCCGCATTCGGCACAGTGGCCTGTCCGTTTCATTATAGCGATACAGCGAATGTCCAAACTCTGGGGTGCGAGATCAGAGACGTGAACGTGATAGGGCTGAAGATGCCTTGGGTGCCCAAGTCTGACACGGAATTATGCAGAGAACTGGAAGAGTGCGATCCACAGCGATTCCATCTCACACTGGTCGAACGCCCTTCGCTACGGCGGTCCGGCAGACTGTCTATGAGGGCGTTTTCGATGATCCGAAGACGAAGCGCAGCCGGAGAACGGTTCCGCTCGGCACCCAAGGCGCGGAGATTCTAAAGGCTCGCAAACCGGAAGTCTGCGATCCCGAAGGCCTCGTCTTCACGGCGCGGAACGGCTCGCCGCTTTGCCGCCGCAATCTGCTCAACCGCCAACTCAAACCGACCGCTGAGAACTTGAAACTGGACGGGGTGACTTGGCATTGGTTGCGCCACGTCAATGCGACCTTGCTGGATTCGGTGGGGGCATCGCCCGGAACTTTGCAGGCTTTGCTCGGACACTCGTCAGCAGAGATTACGCGCGAGGTGTACTTGCATTCGGTTCCGGCAGATGCGCGGCAGGCAGTGCAGAGGGTGGAAGAATTGATTGGACCCAAATGGACCCAAGTTCCGGCTTGGCCGGAACCAGTGACGAATGTAACACAATGATTCTTTAGGAATTTAATGGTCGGGGAGAGAGGATTTGAACCTCCGACCCCCTGGTCCCGAACCAGGTGCTCTACCAGGCTGAGCCACTCCCCGACTGTCGAAAAGACGCGATCTTCATCGCGTTGAAGAAATTATAACAGAGCAGCAAGCCTGCGCAAAAAGTCACCTCTCGGTATTTGCCTGACTCCTCTTCATCATCTCTGCAATCTCCGCCAGGGCCTTTTGATCCAGCGCTTCAACAGCCTAGTAGCCGTTTCTGTCGTTGCGACTCGTTTCCTAAATCAAGCGGATTTCAGTGTTTTTGCCGCCTACCTCGCTGAGCAGGATGGCTAGCAACGAAATCGATCGACTAAGGTGCACAGCATTCCAAGCTGATTGCGCAATCCCTTGCGAGCGTTGTCCCCGGAGAGAGCGCAATCGGCATGCGATTGCGCCGCGGCATTTAGCTGCCCAGCCTGCCCAATCCGATTCCGATGACGTAGGTCACGATGCCTTCCAGCGCACCGACAGCGGTCATCTCAAATCCGCTGCCCCACCATGAACGAACCGTGATCAGCGACTTTGCCGCACCCACCGCGAAGTGCGCCGCAAGCGAGATGACAGCCGAGGTGATCACCGCCGGATATCCACTCAGGAAGAAGAATGGAATGATTGGGACAAAGGCGCCGACAGCGGTCGAAAGTGCGCCGGAGAACGCCGAGGTCATCGGATTACTCAAAGCCTCTTCGGTTGAGTTCAGGCGTTCGGCGGCCAGCGCGCGCAGCATCTGTTCAGGGTCTTTGGCGATATGCTCCACGACGCGATCAGCATCTGCCTGCGGCAGGCCTTTGACCTGGTAATACAGTGAGAGCAGTTCGCGCGCTTCGAGCCCGTTCATCTGCATGGCCTCGCGTTCACGTGCCAGCTCCGCCTCGTAGATTTCGCCTTCGCTTTTGGCTGCAAGGTATGCGCCGGAGCCCATGGACAGGGCGCTTGCGACCATGCCCGCCATTCCCGCCAGCAGCACGTAATGGGAATTGCCCAGGGTTGCGCCGGAGACTCCCGAGACGATGCCGAAGATCGCGCCCAGTCCGTCGTTCACTCCGTAGATTGCGTCGCCAATCCAACCGGCGGCCTGCTTGCCGGAGTTCGCGCGCTTGGCCAGCAATTCAGCGATTTCCGACTTTAGGATCGGCCGCTATCTCGGCGACGGCCGACGCCGGGTAATGATCGCGGATAAGACTGCCAAGTTCGTGGTAGTGCTCCTGCTCGTCTTGAATGACCTGATGCAGGATTTCAATACTCGGCTGATCGCCAAGTTCTTCCAGTTGCCTTCCGTAACTTGCGATGTGGCGGCTCTCATCGATCTCCTGGCGGCGCAGCGCCATTCCCGGGCCGCCCACGCGGTTCGCCAGAGTGTCGGCATCGCCCGCGGCGCCGCCGTCGTATTGCGGCACATCGCCGCCAAGTTCAAGAATTCGCTCTGCCCACAGCGATGCGTGCCGTGCCTCAGCATCGGCCAGGCCGCGCAGAATGCGCTTGCGGATCGGGTCCGCATCGCGCTCAGAGAATGTGCTGTAGGTATGGAAGCTGCGCATCTCCGCTTGCCAGTTCGCGGTCAGCACGTCCAGAATCTTTCGGGTGGCCGGGTTGATCATAACCGGCCATCATAATCTCACGCCAGCCAGCCCGACAATCTGCTCTCACTCATGCAGCAGATCGTGCACAGCTGAGTTCGTTATGCGAGGCAAGTGCTATGCGAGCATCAGGCGGCGTCTGCGTGGGTCGTCGAATGCAGTGAGCGGCCCTGCTCGGCTGCGTGCGCCGAATCGTATTGCTGCGCAATCAGCGTATCCAGCGCGAACCGTCCCGGCCCAAAAATCAGTATCAGTGCGGAGGCGAAAAGAAATGTGTACGGCGCAGCGCTGTAGAATTTTCCGGGGTCGCTGAGGATCGACATCAGTGCCTCCCGGTCCGCCAGGAAAAATGCGACCAGCATATCTCCAGCGAGCACCAGTGCCGTCAGCCGCGAGGCCAGTCCCAAAATCAGCAGCGCGCCGCCGAAAAGCTCAGTGCAGGAGACAAACAATGCGGTCGGCCCCGGCGCGGGAACTCCCAGCGAAGCAAAAAATTGCGTCACATGAGCCAGGTTGTGCAGCTTTCCCCACCCCGTCTGCATGAACTGCCATCCCCAGTAGAGGCGCACGAAGAGCAGAAATGGTGATTGCGCCCAGGAACTCAACGTGCTGAACCCGCGATAGGTTTTGGCGAATGTGCGCGTGATCATGGTCATGATGCCTCCTCGCTCTCTGGTGGGGCGGATTTGCAGAACCAGCCAAGTGCGGCAAACAGAGCGAAACTGCTTTCAATGTGTTGTCGGCATTGTTCCGCCGTAAGCGGCGATTTCGCGTACGCAAACTCGACGGCGTCGGCAATCGATGCTCGCCCCGCCAGCGCGCTCAGCAGACGGAACATCTCAGCATCGATGCGCTTGTAGTGAACTACAAGCTCAAAGCGATGCACCGAAATATAGACGTGGCCATCGGACTTCGCGCGCGCGATCCGCCTCTGCCCGACCGCGCGCGGCACGCCGCCCCTGCGCTCGGCGGCCTCGCGAATCTCAAGCAAAAGCGAATCGACTTCGTGCCCGGCTTCGATCCATCGCAAGTGCGGCTGAAGTTGCAGCAGACTCTCAGGAGCGAGCGCGGCAACGTCGGCAGGGCTCAACCGCTCGTGCTCAGCGGCATCGAACGACTCGACCTGCGCCCACTCAAGCTTGGCCATGTCCAGCGCGATGCCGTAATTCGCTCCGGCCAGCGTTTGATTCGTTTGCATCCACCCAGCCAGATGTTTTCCCAGGTTGCGCATGGTGAAAGACTCGGACGGGCAATCCGCCAGGTAGCGCCGTCGCAGCCGGTCGAATCGCTTTGCGCCAAGCACTGCGCGCACTCCCGGAAAATCCTCTCCAAAAGCATCCAGCACCCGGGACCAGTAGGAGCGGCTATAAATCTCCAGCCGCTCAAAGCTACTCAGGCGCGAATTCGGTTTCACCAGCGCGGTTGCGTCGCGGATTTCCCGATTAGCGCCGCGGCCTGTTGCGCGCTTCATGGTATCGCCTGTGCTCAGTGGCTGCATCACCGCGCGCGCCAGGGTGCGTTGGAAGTCGAGCAGTTCGGTCATGGTCGCGCTCCTGCCAGCTGCCCCTCGTCCGTCCGCGCCACAATCACCGCGTCAAGATACTGGGTCGCCTTCAGCGCCTCATTGTGAACTTCTTCAAACGGAGGAATGCGATCATCCCACTCCAGCAGCGTTGCCGTCGGCCCTGTCCGCTTCAAAGCCCGCTCGTAGAGCTTCCATACCGGATCGATTACCGGATGATCATGAGTGTCGAGAAGGAAGCGCTCGTAACGCGAATGTCCCGCAATGTGCATCTGCGCCACGCGCTCGGCAGGGATGTAGTCCACGTACTCTGCCGGATCGAACTCGTGATTGATCGAGCTGACGTAAATGTTATTCACGTCCAGCAGAATCCCGCAGTCGGCGCGCTCCACCACTTCGGTCAGAAACTCCCACTCCGTCATCTCTGAGTCGTGGAACTCGGCGTAGCTGCTCACGTTTTCAAGCACCACCGGGAGTTCCAGAAAGTCCTGCACCATGCGAATGTTTCTCGCCGCAACCTTCATCGCCTCCCACGTGTAGGGCAGCGGAAGCAGGTCATGGGTGTAGCGTCCATCCACGCTCCCCCAGCACAGATGGTCGGAGAGCCACGGCGTTCCGGTGCGCCGCACCAGCCCCTTCAAACGTTTCAGGTGCTCCCGGTTCAGCGGCTGGCTGGAGCCGAAGTACATCGATACTCCGTGCTGCACAACCTTGTACTGCTCCAGTATCTGATCGAGGATCGCCAGCGGCCGTCCGCCGTCGATCATGTAGTTTTCCGAGATGATTTCAAACCAGTCCACCACTGGCTTCTTTTCAAGAATGTGCTGGTAATGCGGGATTCGCAGCCCAATTCCAATTCCGTATTCGGTGAAGCCGTTGAATCGATTTGCCGGCATGTCGCGCACCTTTGTTGTGGAGAACGAGAGAGAACAGGAGGACCGGAGCACGCCGGTCCCCGAGGTTTCACTTGCCTGTTTAACGTTGCATACACCCGAGCTACTGGGTGGCGCAACCGCCCTTGCCCTTGCAGGAGTTCTTGCCTTTGCAGCCGTTGTCGCCCGATCTTGCAGCCGCCTTGTCCCTTGCAGGAGTTCTGGCCTTTGCAGGAATGTTTGTCCGTATCGCCAAAGCTCGACGAAGCGGAAAGGCCCATTGCGCGCGTAATGCTATTTGCGCCGGAGTTGTTAGTGTTGGTGGTGGCGGCCGTAACCGCGGTGGCGCCAGTCAGCAGGCCAGACATGGCGGCGGTCATCAGCAGAGACTTCATCGTAGCTTTGGTCATCTGAGTTTTCCCTTTCGGACAGGTTGTGATGGTTGTCCCGCAGTCAGCGTTTGCCGCGCGATCCGAATTGCCTTGTTGCGCCCATCTGACTCGCCGGAGGAAGGGAAGTTACAACGCAAGATGAAATTCTTTTTCAGTTTTATTGCCTGCAATCAAAAGCAGAGCCGGGTGCCCCACCTTCGACGCGCCGCCTTTGCGCGGCTAAGGTGGGAATCAGTTCGCTCTCTGCAAGCAAAACACGGAGCTGCACGATCCCCCGTTTTGCATCCGTTCGGGACCGCCTAAAAATCTCTCTTCAGATCCATTCCCTTGTACATCTCCGCGACAAAGTCCCCATAGCCGTTGAACATCAGCGTGTCGCGCTTGAAGATCTCGCCGATCCGGCGTTCTCTTGCCTGGCTCCAGCGTGGATGATCCACCTGCGGATTTACGTTCGAATAGAAGCCGTACTCGTTCGGATTGGCTTCGTTCCAGCTGGTCGGCGGCATGTAGTCCACCAGCTTGATTCTTACAATCGACTTCGCGCTCTTGAAGCCGTACTTCCAGGGCACCACAACCCGCACCGGCGCGCCGTTCTGGTTCGGCAGCGTCTCTCCGTACAGCCCTACCGTGAAGAGGGTGAGCGGATTCATCGCTTCGTCCAGCCGCAGACCTTCCACATACGGCCATTTCAGTACGTCGCGCTGCTGTCCCGGAAGTTCATTGGGACGCAGTACGGTGGTGAAGGCCACGTACTTCGCCTTTGCTTTGGGCTCCACGCGCTCCAGCAGCACCTTCAACGGGAAGCCGATCCAGGGAATCACCATCGACCAGCCCTCTACGCAGCGATGCCGGTACACCCGCTCCTCCAGCGGTGCCAGTTTGAGCAAAGCGTCGTAGTCGAGTTTTTGCGGCTTCTCTACCAGCCCATCGATCTGCACCGTCCACGGCTGTGGATGAAACTTGTCCGCGATCTTTGCCGGCGTCTCCTTATCGGTCGAGAGCTCATAAAAATTGTTGTAATGCGTGATGTCCTGGTAGGGAGTCAGCTTCTCTCCGGTGGTGCTGATCGGGCTCTTCGAGGCCGTCAGCGCGTTTCCGGCAAACGCCTCTTCCGATGGCGAGAGCAACTCGGCAATTCTCTTTCCCGAGAGCGCCACGGCTCCGAATCCAGCGGCTGCGGCCAGAAAACGGCGGCGGTCCAGGTACAGCGATTTCGGCGTGATCTCAGACGGCTTCGGCGAATCGATTTTCAATTTCACGGCGCTGGCTCTCAACTTCGGACGTACCTGCTCGTAAACTGTTCGATTGAAAAGCGCCGGAAAAGTTACAGTGAAATTTTGCGAATTTCCTTGCCCTCGCGATTGGCGCAGGGTGAAAGCGATACCGTTTTATGCTGCGGTGTACGCCCAGGACAGCCAGCGGAGGGAAAGCGAAGAGGTTTTTCGGGAAAGAAAATGCGGATCAGGATTTTTTCAGTTCGGCCAGAACCTGCCGGGCAATCTCTTTCAGGGTCTCGAAGACGCCCCGGCCCTGCGAGGCGACCGACTCAAAGACCGGTTCCTCGCGGCGGACCAACTGTTTCTTCATCTCCTCAACCGGGAGCACGTTGGGGAGGTCGCGCTTATTGAACTGCAGCACGTAGGGGATCGTCGCGAAATCGTATCCGTGCTCTTTCAGATTACTGACCAGATTGTCCAGAGCTTCCACGTTCGCGTCTGCGCGCTCCGCCTGCGAATCGGCCACGAACACCACGCCATCCACGCCGCGCAGAATCAACTTGCGCGACGCGTCATAGAACACCTGGCCGGGGACGGTGTAGAGGTGGAAGCGAGTTTTGAAGCCGCGAATCGTGCCCAGATCAAGCGGGAGAAAATCGAAAAACAGCGTACGATCCGTCTCTGTCGCCAACGAGATCATCTTGCCTTTTTGCTGTTCGCCCGTCTTGTCAAAGATATGCTGCAAATTCGTCGTCTTCCCGCCTAAGCCCGGGCCGTAGTAGACGATTTTGCAGTTAATCTCGCGCGCGGCGAAATTGATAAAGCTCAATGATTCCTCAACCGTGCCCAGAAACGCCGTCCGAAAAACAGTCCGTCGCAATCGGTCGCATCCTTCCAAAAGCCAAGGCTGCGCGGGGAGTTCCGATTCCGTTGCCGCCTCCGCAAATGCCGGTGCGGAGGGCAGACACTTGGGTTATATCACACCAGAGGTGCCAACTTTTGTCGATTGTCGCCAGCAGTCGTCCCGGTAGTACCGAAGACGGGTTAAGTTTTGTTACGAAAGTGTGTGGTTCAGTGCATACGGTGCGGCGCGAGGTTGAAATCGCACCCCAGCCGCGCTGAAAACCGGGGTGCAACCTCACCTTTCCTACTGCGGCTGCGCCACCGGATAGTAGCCGTCGCGAGCATACACCTTCAGGCTGTTACCGTAGCCGCTGACGCGAACCTCGATCTTGCGATAGCTGGTAGACGCCCCAGGCGACGAGTTATACACCAGCGTGTACTGGCTTCTCGCCTCCTCCATCGCGCCACCGTAGGCGGACTCCAACGACTCCTTGGTGAATTCTCTGAATATCTCGCCGCCCGTAGCCGAGGCGTACTTCGGCAGAATGTTGCCGTAGCCCTGTTTCGGCAGGTGAATCTTTTCCAGCTTGCTATAGATCGGCATGGCGGAGGCATCGATGGCCACACCGTACAAGCTTACGTTGTTGGCCTGCAATGCATTCAAAACGTCCTTATAGTTGGCCCGCGAGCCCATCTCGCGTCCGTCGGAGACGATGAAGATGACGTGGCGTTTCGCCCGTGCCCGGTGTCCCAGATCCCTGGCTGCCGTCACCAGCGCGTCATTGAGCACGCGCGAAGGCTCGGCGGCCGCGGGCGGGGCAAATTGAATCTGGCCGCGCTTGGCCGGATCGAACGTCTCTCCATTCACCGTCGGCCCCACTGTCGTCGGGTTGTAAAGCTCCGGCCCCGCGCCGCGTCCCTGGAGCTCGTCCACGCGCGTCAGCGTATGTGTGGTGGTTTCGCCCAGCGCAGAGACGTAGTCCTGCTGCTGCTTCACCGTGTTCCCATAGGTGTAAATCGATATCTCATCAAACTGGCTGAAGGAGCCGACCAGCGCAGGGAAGGTTTCCTTTACCTTGCGCAGCGCAATCTCCGGCATTCCTACGTCGATAATGACGGCCGCGGCGACCGGAAAAGGGTCGCTGGTAAAGAAGTTGATCCGCTGCTTTACGCCGTTCTCGTAGACTGAAAAGTTCTCTTTTGTCAGCCCCGGAAACAGCCGCCCTGTGGCGTCCTTCACCGTAACCGGAATCGGCACTGCATTGACGTAGACTTTGAGGGTGGCTTTGGTTTCGTCGTATCCACTGCTCGGCGTGTTGGCCACCCGGTTGGACGGCACCACGCGCCCCACCGGAGCGGACGGAGGCGGCGCGTTTTCCTTTTCGGCCTCGGCAGCCGTATCGGCCGAGCTCGCCTCCCCCTTGGGCGCCTGTGTCTGGTCAGACGGGCTGACCGGGGCTGGCGGGAGCGCTGGGTGTGGGTTCGCGGATTGTGGATGAGGAGCCTCCGGCAAATCCTGCTGCGCCACTCCAGCCAGGCAAACCGAAAGAAGAATCGAAAGCAATGTTGCAGAACGCCCTGGGCGTCGCATTTGGGAAACCCTCCGCGAAAAACTGCTAGTCGGCTCCAGAATTGCTAAACCGCCCGCATAAATCACATTTTGATACTACAGATTCACTCTCACAAGCAACTAATGTTTAGTAGTCCTGTAGGTAAGTACATACTAGACTACGTGCAGGACGCTCGAGAATCTATGCTAAGCCTAAGGCAATTCACAATATCCGCCGTCCTCGTATCTGCACTTTGTTTGATGTCCTGGCCCGCCGCACAGGCGCAACGTCCTCCCAAAGAGCCGCCCAAGGCGTCCAATGCCCCTGAGGACGACGGCTATTCATCCCCTGAGACTCCCAAAATCCGGGACAAAACCGCACAACAGGACGAACCCGTCACCAACTTCAAGGTCAACGTACAGGTAGTCAACATCTACTTCAACGTCAAAGACAAGCATGGAGCGCTGATTCCGAACCTGAAGAAAGAAGACTTCCAGGTCAGCGAAGACGGCAAGCCTCAGACCATCAAGTACTTCGAAACGAACTCCAACCAGCCGCTCACGCTGGGCCTGCTGATCGACACCAGCGGCAGCCAGACCCGCGTGCTGCCCATGGAAAAAGAGGTAGGAGCAGCCTTTCTGCGTGACGTCCTAACCCCCAAGGACCTCGCCTTCCTCATCAACTTCGACATCACGGTGGACCTCATCCAGGACTACACCAGTGACGCTGCCCGTCTCCGCCGCGCCATGGAAAAGACCCAGATCAACGACGGAGGCGGCGGCGGTGCGGGAGGCATCGCCGGTGCCGGACAAGGCACTATCCCGGTCTCTCGCCCCAAGGGAACGCTGCTCTATGACGCCGTCTACCTCGCCTCCAACGAAAAGCTTCAGAAGGAAGCCGGACGCAAAGCCATGGTGCTGCTCACCGACGGCGGCGACCAGGGCAGCGATGAGACTCTGAACAACGCCATTGAAGCCGCGCAAAGATCCGAGGTCATCGTCTACGTCATCATGATCGCCGACCGCATGTACTTCCGCTCCGGCGACAGCGAGATGCACAAACTGACCGAACAGACCGGCGGGCGCGTCATCGACGTCGGCAGCGATCCCAAAAAGCTGCGCGCAGCCTTCGACCAGATCGGCATCGAACTGCGCAGCCAGTACATGGTCGGCTACGTCCCCACCAACACCGCCACCGACGGAAAATACCGCAAGCTGGAAGTCAAGCCGACCAGCTCCGAGTACAAGATCCAGGCCCGAAAAGGCTACTACGCCCCCAAAGAATAAGGATTGCTGTGATTCCGGGATCGATCCGCGCAGCTCAGGGTGGCCCACATCCGCCCTCTTTTGGCGAATGTGGGTTGTTGACGGTTAGAGCAATTCCCTAGTTGCCGTAGCCCGATACTGCTCTGGCCTTTAGGTTGTCATTCCGAGCGCAGCGAGGAATCCCCGCACCGCCCAAATCTGCAATGCCGCCCCAGAGTCTCTTCTGCCTCGAACTGCCTTTGACGGTGTGCGCCTTCCGTGGAACCGACCTAAGGTTTCGTATTCCGAAATGTGAGCTACTCGGCGATCCATCGATACTGCGCCGGGCAACCCTGTCTCGCGCCGGGGAATCTGCCCCGTCCTGCTGCCGATTCGCAGCCAGGAAAGGCAAGTACATGGTAAAGTTGCGCCGAATATTTCTGCTGACGTGCGTTGTGTGTTTGGCGGTCTCAACGGTTCTCGCCCAGGACGTGACAAAAGTTGCCGGAGGGCCAGAGACCCACAAGGTACTTCTCGACAACGATCAAGTTCGCGTGCTTGAGGCTCGACTTCAACCCGGACAGAAAGTAGCAATGCATTCCCATCCGGCGAACGTTGTCTACTACTTCACCGATTACAAGATAAAGACCACATCTCCTGACGGAAAAACGGCAATACGCGAGGGCAAAGCTGATACAGCCGTCTCGTTCGGGCCACTGACACACGCCGTGGAAAACGCAGGCACTACCGAGATCCATCTTGTGCAGGTCGAAATGAAGCAAAATCCCAAATAAGGAGCAAGAACGCCGCAGGGTGGCCCACATCCGCCTTCCGTTGGCGAATGTGGGAACGCGCCATTACTGCGCGCTCTTCGGTGCGTAGTATCCCTTGCGGGCGCGGAGCTTCACATTCGACCGCCCCGGAACATCAATCGCGATCGCATGGTAGCGTCCGTCGGAATCGAAGTTCTGCGGCTTGTAGGCCACCACGTACTGGCTGCGCAGCTCGTCCTGAATCTCGCTAAACGCATTGGCGACCTCTTCCAGGCGCAGTGGAAAGAACACCCGGCCGCCGGTAGCTTCGGCGTAGCGCATCAGGATCTTGTCGCCCTTCCTGTTCCCATCCGTGGTGTTGGTGTCGATCACATAGACAATGGCTTCGGCGCGGAGTGCCATTTCGATGGCTTCCTCGCGGGTGTGCCGGCTCTGGTTGTCGTCGCCGTCGCTCAGCAGGATGATCGCGCGGCGCGAAGGCCCGCGCATTGGCGTGTTAGCCAGCTTTTCGCATGCCTGGTAAACCGCGTCATGCAGCGCCGTCCCGCCGCCCGGGCGCAACACTCGAACCCCGTGCGCCAGCGCATCCGTATTGTCGGTGTAATCCTGGGTCAGGTCGGCAATCGAGTCGAAGCCGATCACGAACGCCTGGTCCGAATTAGGACGCACCACCTGGTTCAGAAATTCCACTGCGGCGTCCTGCTCAAACCGGAAGCGTTCCCGGATCGAATTGCTGGCGTCGATCAACAGCCCAACCCGAAGCGGCAGTCCGCTCTCGCTCTCAAATGCCGCAATCCGAAGCGGCGGCTTGCCCTCGTCGAGCAGCCGAACGTCCGTCTCCTTCAGGTCCTTGATAAAGTGGCCGTGCTTGTCGGTCGCGGTGAAGATCAGATTCACCAGCTGGACCTTCACTCCAATGCGGAACTCGCCGGTATCCTCCGGGGCGAGCGGCTTTTCCGGCTGCGGAGTCGCGGGCTGGCTGTTCATCGGTGCAAACAGCGGTGCGGCCGCGCTTGATTTCCCCGCCCCGTCCTCTTTGCCCCGCGGCTCGGCCGCAGCGTTGGCCCCGGTGTGGGATGAAGCTGCGCTTGGCACATCCGCGGCTGGCTTCGGCTGCCGCACATCTTTCAGCTCAACAGTAGAGGAATCGGCGGTGGGAGCCTTACTCGCTGGCTGCGCCTGAGACGGCTGAGCCGCCGGCTGCGGCGGCGCTCCAGGAAAACGCGGCTGCACTGCCGAAGGAGCGGAGGGCAGCTCTGAGTTCTGTGCTGAAGCCGCCGCGCACAGCAAGAGAACGGCGGCAAACAGGGCCGTAACCAGCTTATTCATACCTTCCAGTGTATAACGCCGGAGTGTCTTTTCGGCCTCTGCCCGCCCAATTCAGCCAGATGGAAAACCCCCGGCAGGGCAGGGTCGAAGGGCCATGCCCGGCTCGGCCACCCGCCGCAGCCTCTATGTCAATGCTTGCGTTGGCTGTGTCCGGGCAAATTCAATGGTGCCGTGTCCGGAAGGTTGCCGTGTATCAACGCGGTTCTATCTGGTATGCCGACTACTACACCGATGGCAAGCGCCATCGGGTTGCGTTCACCACTCGCGCACTCGCGCTGGCCCACGAAGGGGCGCACAAGTCACTGCCAAAAAAACTGACGCCCGTAGCATCGCCCATCTGCTACGGGCGGAAGTCGCAGGGCAAGAAAGCCACGCCCGCCACGCCCGCTACGTCGCGGCGCAGCACCTCATCTCCATCGCCGGAAGTCAAGCACCGGAAGCCATCGACGGCCACACAGTCAGCGAAGCCGTCCGTTCCATCGAAGCTCAAGGCTTCGCGCACTCGACGCGTTACGGCATAATGCGGGCGCTTCGCGCCCTGCTCAAACGCTTTGAATTCCTCGGCGCTCCGCATGGAATTCACGCCCTAGTCGGGCTCGGCCGTCGCGCATCGCCGCGTCCGGTCGTGTATCCGGATGGGGCAGTCGAGGCGTTGCTTCGCTGCTCGCCACCATTCCTGCAGGTGATTATTCTGCTGTGCCACGATTGCGCGCTGCGTGCGGTCACAGCGGTCACCGTGGGCGCTCATCACTACGACGCTCAGAAGCAAATGCTTGGCGTCATAACCAAGGGGCACCGTTCCGTCCACATTCCCGTCAGTGGCCGCTTGGCCGCGCTGCTTCGCAGCGCGCCACGTGGCGCGGGTAGCTTCGCTACTCGGCTACGCGGTCAACCCGTTTCTTACAGCACGGCGTATCGGGCGCTGCGTCACGCTCTGGAAGCCGCTCAACTGCCACTTGATTACACCTTCCATGATCTCCGCCGCACGATGGCAGAGAAGGCGTACAGCGTCACTCATGATCTGCGGGTGGTGCAAACGCTTCTCGGTCACGATGCGCTCTACTCCACGGCGTACTATCTGCAGCGGCCATTTGAGACACAACACGCTCCACTGGCCGCTGCAATCGCTGAGGTGACCGATGCCGAACGGTGACCTTCGTCAAGCCCTGCATGACGAGCTGGCGACAATTCGCGTGCTCAATTCGTGCATCCGCGTTGCCGTCGATGAGCGTGACCGGGCCGAGCTAACTGCGGCTCGAATCGACTCGCTGCAGGTCGCACGCCGTCTGCTCGCGCAACTCCACCCGCGCGTCGGGCAACCCCCAAAGCGCAAACCCCGCTCTGTGTCCAACCCATTCAAAGGAGTATTGCCACTATGAAAACCGCTGGATTGCTTGCTGCTCTCAAGGAACAAAAGGCGCTGCACGTCGCCGCCTCTACCGCAATTGATGGCGTCATTCAGGCCATCGCTACAGCTATGGAGCTGCCAACATCGGAACCGGAAGCCGCCGATGTGGCGCACGTCACCAATCCACTATTCGCTGAGCAACCCAAGTGAGCCGCCTACCGCTCGGCCCACACAAAGGCCGATGCCTCTGGACGGTCACGCTCTGGCTTGCTGATCAGACCACGTGGCGACTCACAGGCACCGTTTCCGGCGATAGCGAATCGGATGCGCTCGTCAACGCTCGCAGCTCCGTGGCTGAGTGCTGGCCCGCGCTAGGGGACGCCATCCGTGATGCACCGGGCATCGCGTCGCTGCTGCAGTCAACCATTTACCGATAGCCAACCGTTCGGACGCAGCAATCCAAGGTCAAAGGCGGGTCGCTGCGCTCCGGACGACATGGCGCTGAGGTGGCGCGCTGGCGCGCGCGTCTTCTCCCCCGCGCGTAGCGCCCGTTGCCGGGTGCACCGTCGTCTCCCCCGCGCCCCGCATGTCTGGCATGTGTGTCAGCGCGGCCACCCTACGCTCCTTCGTCGCTCCGGCCCCCGCGCTGCCCGCATCGCTTCGCTCGCGGCTTCGCACACACGGCGCGGTTCGCTCCGGCCATCATTGCGTCGGTCGGCGCTCATGTCCGCTGGCGGCTTCGCAGCAGCCCCGTTTGCCGCGCTTCCCAGCCATGCATCCAACCGCAACGGCAACCGCAACGGCAACCCCAACCCCAAAACCAAACCTGGCTCAATTAGGTGGGCTTGCACAGAGGGACGTGCAAGCCTACCACGCTCCATTGTGGAAGGCCGCACGCTCCGGCCCTCAAGGGGCTTCGCCCGCCTTCGGCGGCGCGCTGCGCGCGCCCTTGACCGCCTCCGCGTGCGAATCGAGAGTTGCTGTTTGGCCCTAGAATTGCTATAACTTTCAGCAATGGCAAGGCATCGAGGGGGCTCGTGCCCAGCCATCGCGATGATTGCAGCCCGTTTGGACACGGCATCTCTGTTTCGGCCGCTGTTCATGCGGGTTGCGCCGTCTCTGGCTATTGACTCTCTGGTAACCTTTCGCTCGCCAATCATTGCCGCCCTTGCCACTCCCCCATCGAAGCTACAATTGTGATCGCCGTCACCGCCCGCTGTGACGGTCAGTGACGGTCACCGTTGGTCACCGATTTCCGTTGTCTGTGACCAAAGTCTCTGGTAGCGTGGTCACGGCTGTTCATGCGGCTTAGCCGCATCCTCGGCTCTCGGTTCCATGCCCCGGCTCGGCCACCCGCCGCAGCCTCTCCAGAAACGCCTCAAGATCTTCCGGGAGCGGCGCGTCGAACTCCACCGCACGCCCGCTCTTCGGGTGGGTGAAATTCAGGTGCGCGGCATGCAGAAAATTGCGCGGCAGTGACAGCGTGGCTGCGCTCTCGCCGCGACTGCGCGCCTTCTTCGCCTCCGTGCGTGAGCTGATCGCATTTCCCTGGCGCTCGCGGGCCAGCGTGTTCGGCAGCAGAACCTTTGGCGCACCGTACAGCGTATCCCCCACAATCGGGTGCCCAATCGACGCCATGTGTACGCGAATCTGGTGCGTGCGACCGGTCTCGATCCGCACCTCGACCCGTGCAAAGCGCCCATACGGCGTAAGCAGGCGCTCAACCACCTTGTAGTGCGAGATTGCACTGCGCGCGTCGATACCGCTCGTGCTCATCCGGGTGCGGTTGCGCGGATCGCGTCCAATCGGGTCATTCACCGTCCCCGTATCCGTCTTGGGCCAGTTGTGAACCATCGCAATGTAAGTCTTATGTACTTGCCGCGAGGAAAACTGCTCCACCAGCTTGCGATGCGCCACATCGTTCTTCGCCACCACAATCAGGCCGCTGGTGTCTTTGTCCAGCCGATGTACGATGCCGGGGCGCAGCTCGCCGCCCATCTCGCTCAGCTTGCGGAAGCGGAATAGCAGCGCATTCACCAGGGTCCCGTGATTGCGTTCATCCTCGGCGCTTCCCGAACTGGCGTGTACCACCATCCCCGCCGGCTTGTTGACTACCGCCAGCTCCTTGTCCTCAAAGACCACCGCCAGCGGAATGTCCTCGGCAAAAGCCTTGAGCGGAGCGGCTTCGACCGTCCCGGTGATTTCAATCTGCTCGTTGCCTTTCAGCTTCAGCGATGCCTTGGCCGGGCGGTCGTTGACCAGCACCTTACCCTGCTCCACCAATTGCTGCACTCGCACCCGGCTCACATTCGGAATGTGCGCCACCAAATAGTGGTCCAGACGCAGCCCGGCGTCCTCCTCGGATGCATGGAAAACCGTGGGAATGCCCGCTTCTTCGTCCGCCTCGGCTTCCGTCAAAATCTCTTCGGAGTCGATCGGCTCAGCCTCAACGGGAGATGTAAGAACAGGGTGTGTGATTTTGCGCGCCATTCTCTTGAGGATAGCAGGGATACGGAGGGTGGCCCACATCCGCCCTCTTTTGGCGAGTGTGGGGCTTGCAAATGTGGGTTCAGCCGCTTACGCCGGAGACGACGTCGGCGCTCCCGACTTCCGCGTTGCCGTCGCAGGCGACTGCAACGAGCGCAGAGGAGTGCGTCGTAGATAAATCAAGAAGCCGCTCACCACCAGTCCCAGCGCAATCAGTTGCGTCCCGCTCAACCATCCGCCCAGCACATTGCCACGTCCCGGATCGCCCCGGAAGAACTCGAAGATGAAGCGCTCAATCCCATAGACGATCATGAACAGCGAGATCACCTGGCCCTCGAACTTCTTGCGCTTGCAAAGCCAGTACAGGACAGCAAAGTTGATCAGTTCGGCCACACACTCGTAGAGCTGCGTCGGATGCAGCGGCCGATTCAGTGGCGTGCCGGAGATCTCAGCCGCCAGCGGATTGTGAAACGTAATCGCCCAAGGAACGTGAGTCTCGCGGCCATAGCAGCATCCCGCCGAAAGGCAGCCAAGGCGTCCAAAGACGTGGCCTAGCGCGATTCCTGGCGCAAACACGTCGGCCGCCGAGAGAAATGGAATCTTCTCCCGCCGTACATACCACCAGCTAACGGCGATGGCCAGCAGCAGCCCGCCTGAAAAAACTCCGCCTGATTGCAGCGTCTCGAGGCTGAAAATTCGTCCCGGCTCAGCCACGTACTCGCGCCAATTGAGCAGGATCAGCAGCAGCTTGGCGCCAAAAATTCCGCTGAATGCGGCAATGCCGCCCAGATTCCACATCTGGTCGGGATCAAGGCCGCGAAAGCGCGCCAGATGGAAAATGACCGACAGGCCGGAGATCATGCCCAGCGCCGCCAAAAAGCCATACGTGGGCACCGCAAACGAGCCGATATGAAATAAATGTGGGAACACGCTTCTATTGTAGATGGAGACGCCTGCAGTTCGGTCGCAGTCAAATGAAGAGATCGTAAAAGGACGGCGCGAAAAGCAATCCCGAAAAGCTAACGGTACCGGCCCGCGTAGCCGTGCGTGGCGGGGTTGCTGTGAACCCGATTCACCAGGTGGGCGCCCTCCGTGGCCCATTAGGCCGATCCAACTGGGGATCAGCACACCGAGCCAATTGTCGAGTCGGGCACCCGATTTAGAAATATCGGTCCGCAGTGGTGTTCCGCCCCATCACTAACCTTGCAGGTCGGCACCGTAGTGAGATAAATGCTATGAGAGAGCAGCCAGTCGCGCAAGGGTCGTGCTGCGAAATGTTGGCAATCGGCGTGCGAAGCGGAATCCTACTTCATTCGGCTCGCAACATCCCCCGCAGCCCCCACTGGAAAATCGTACAGTCGCGATGCATTCTCGAAAAGATAAGCCCTCATCGCTGCCGGGCTAAGCGCCAATTTGAGCGCCCGCTCTACCGCCGCAGGCCACCCCAGCGTGGACGAACGGAACAGTGCGCGCTCACGCCCTTGCAGCTCAATGTACTCACACAACACTGGATCGATGTTCTCGGGGCAGAGCAGAAATGAGATGCGCGGAAAGCTCCGCATCAGCCCGAGAATGCTCGCGGCCTCCGCACCGGCCGGCGCGGCCAGCAGAATATTGAGCTCAGGAAAATCCGCCGCCACTACTTCCACCTGTGACAAGTGCTGCATCCAGCGCCCGGCGCTATAGAAGCCAAGCACGATCGGCGCCCCCAGCCTGGCGCAAAGCCCGTAAAGCGCATACATACGAGGCCCGTCCAAAGCGGGAACACAGCATTCAGCCTCGGCAAAGGCACCGCTCAGTCCGCCTTCGGTCAGGGCCTCATCGATCCATCGCAGGCTCTCCCCGATCCGCAACGGATCGTAGGCGGCAAGGCCGCGCAACCGCCTCGGACTCTTCCGCACCGCGTTCACAAGCGAATGCGTTCTCCGGTCGGCGCAGTTCCAGTGATGCTGGCATTGCCAGCAGTTGCAGTGAGCAAGTACCGCCCCGGTGATCCCGCCGGAATCCATCAGCGGTGTAAGATCCTGTTCGAACGGAACGCAGTCGGCGAGTTGCATGACGTTAGCCTTCTGCGGAATACAAAAGAGGGCATCGATGATCATTGCGCTTGCCATTGGCAGCTCCTGAACGGCCCGAGCTTAATACCTTACTTCTCCGCCTTTCAGTGACCGCGATCACCTACTTGCGTCGTCCACGACCGTCATAGCTCACAACTCTGCACTGAAACAGCAAAAAGCCCGGCAAAATCACCGGGCTCATTACAATCTTCTTCGCGCTTCTACTTACTTATCGTAGTGCAGCAGTGAGAAAACGTCATAAGGCACAAGCCGCTTGCGTCCGTTGAGGAAGTCCAGCTCCACTAAGAAACTAAGTCCGCAGATCTCTGCCCCCAACTTGATGGCCAGCTTTGCCGTAGCTTCGGCGGTACCGCCCGTGGCCAGCAGGTCGTCCACGATCAGCACCCGTTGTCCGGGCTGAATCGCGTCCTTATGAATCTCCAGCGAGTCGGTTCCGTACTCCAGGTTGTAGCTGTAGCTCACCGTCTCGCCGGGCAGCTTCTTCGGCTTGCGCACCGGGATAAAGCCTGCATTCAGCCGGTAGGCGATCGCGGGGCCAAAGATAAAGCCGCGTGCCTCCATCCCCAGCACCAGATCCACGTTCTTGTCCAGGTACGGCGAGGTCATAAAGTCCACCACGCGGGCAAAGCCGGCGCGGTCCTTGATCAGCGTGGTGATGTCATAAAAGAGAATGCCCGGCTTGGGATAGTCGGGAATCTCGCGAATGAGTTTCTTCAGATCTTCAGCAACCGTAATCGTCTGGGGCGTAGTCGTGATCACTGGGTATCTTCCACTTGAAATGTGTCGTATCCGTGAAACGGAGCAGCCTCTTCGACCTCGACCTGATCGATGCGGGCGGCGCGCGGTCCTTCCTTCAGTTTGTCGTAAAGCAAGCCCAACTGCGCGTTGCTTCCCGATAGCAAGCACTTCCACCGCGCCGTCATCGCGATTGCGCACCCATCCGCCAACCCCGATCAGCCGTGCCTCGCGCTCCACAAACCAGCGGAAGCCCACGCCCTGCACACGGCCGGTAACTAGGTATCGCCGGAACCCCCGAGTAGAAGCCATCGCTCTCCTAGTCGCCATTCGCAAAATCGCACTTCGCGATTGCTCTTGCCCGTCCGCTGTTGCTCTTGGCAGTCCGCTGTTGCTCTTGCTTTTGTTCCTGCCCCTACGTTGTCATTCCGAGCTTCGCGAGGAATCCCCGCACAGCTCAAATCTGCGACGCCGCTCCATAGGCACTTCAGCCGGTTCCTACGACTTTCGTCCCCACTCCTACGAGCGAAGCCGCCGTTGATCTTATGCGCGGGAAAGGTAAGTGCCTTCGGCGGTATCCACGCGAATCTTCTCGCCCTCATTCACAAACGGCGGAACCTGCACTACCAGCCCCGTCTCGGTCTTGGCCGGCTTGGTCACAGAGGAAGCCGTTGCCGACTTCAGTCCCGGTTCGGTCTCCATCACCGTCAGCTCCACGGTCTGCGGCAGATCAATGCCGACAGCCTTGCCATCGAAGAACTCCACGGTAATCTGCAAATTCGGCGTCAGATAGTCCACCGAGTCGCCGAGCGTATCGCGGTTCAGCACCGTCTGCTCGTAATTGGCAATATCCATGAAGAAGTAGTTATCGCCGTCGTTGTAGAGATACTCCATCTTGGTTTCATCGACCACGATCTTTTCGATCGCATCGCTGGAGCGGAAGCGGTGCTCGAACATGGCGCCTGTACGAAGATTGCGCAGCTTGGCCTGGATGAAGGCGCGCAGGTTGCCCGGAGTGCGGTGCTCCACGGTGAAGACCGAGTGCAGTTCGTTGTTGTGCTTGATAATCATGCCGGGACGCATTTGCGTGGCAATAATCGCCATGGGGGTGAGGCTCCTTCAGAATTCGCTTCTCGTTTGTTCTGCTCTGCAGGCGGACCGGCCTCGCGCAAGGCGCAGAACCGGCGAACAATCAATTTTACCTTCTGCAGCCGCGAAATGTGAAACTTGCTTCCTTCGGCAAGATCCTGGCGGAAGCTTATTGCAATGGTTCTGGTTCAGAACCCCAGCAGTAACCGTAGCCGCTCTCTCACCTGCTCTAATACCGCCTCTGGAACTTTGCCCGCGCGCTCGGCGCGGCGTTGTCGCCAATCCAGGCTCTTCAGATGATCCGCGAGCACCGCCCCTTGCAGCTTCGCTCCTCGGGGCAGCTCAACTTCGAAGGGATAGCCCTTCACGTGACTTGTTACCGGACACACAATGGCAAGGCTCGTTTTGCTGTTGTAGCTCGCAGGTGACAACACCAGCCCTGGACGCCGTCCCGCTTGCTCCCTTCCGGCCTGTGGTGTGAAGTCGATCCAGATGAAATCACCCGCATCCGGCACATATTCCCGCGTCACCACAGCTCGTTCCCAACCGGGCCGCCCCAATCCGTCTCACTGTGACGGTTCTCAGGGGTAATGTCGGCGAGCAGAGACTTTAACGTCAGCCGTTTCTCCGTGGCCTGCAACGAAATCACGCCCGGCTTAACCACCACAAGCTCAAGCGTGTCTCCCTCGGCGAGTTGTGCATCTTCCAAAGCACGTTTCGGCACTCTCACCGCGACACTGTTTCCCCATTTCGTCAGCCGACCGCGCATCTTTCCTCCACTCCCAACGTATATCCACAAGTATACACGCGCCGAATTTGCGCCGCTCTATTTTCTTCCGCTCGATCCGAACCCTCCTGCCTTCCGCCTGCTCTCCGCAAGCTCCTCCACAACCTCCACAGCAGTCGTTAGCACCGGGTAGGGAATCAGGTTCACCAGCTTGTCTCCGGCATGGATCTCTGCCGCCGCGTCGCCCAGGTTTTCCATCAGCACCCGCACCTCACCGCGATACCCCGCATCGATCACGCCTCCGGTGCAGGTCAGCCGCCGTGCCGCCATCGACGACTTGTCTCGCAGCAGCGCCCCCAGCGGCTCGCCCGTTGCGGTCGTTAATTCAATCGCGATGCCGGTCGGCACCACCGCGTTTCCGCGCGGCGCAATTGTCACCGCTTCGCTCGCATAAAGGTCATACCCCAGGTCTTCGCCCGGATGTGCAATGGTCGGCGCCTTGGCCGTCTTCGAGAGCAATTTCACTTTCAGCATTTGCTGAATATAACAGCCCACCTCATCGAGGGGGCATCCTGAGCGCAGCGAAGGATCCCAGCTATGTCGGCACCAGCTGTGCAGCGTCAGGTCACCAATCGAAACCTCTTGGACCCTCCGAGTTGAACGTCTCGCAATATTGCAACTCTGCATCTCGAAAACCTTATAATTCCAACATGTCCTCATTCCGCCCCGTAGACGAGCAACTGGCCTACCTCCGCAAAGGTTCGGTCGAAATCATCCGTGAGAGCGATCTGCGTGAGCGCCTCGAAAAGTCCTTGCAGAGCGGCAAGCCCCTGCGCATCAAGGCCGGCTTTGATCCCACCGCGCCCGACCTCCACCTCGGCCACACCGTCCTCATCCGCAAGCTCAAGCACTTCCAGGATCTTGGTCATACCGTCATCTTCCTCATTGGCGACGGAACCGGACTCATCGGCGATCCCACGGGCCGCAACGCAACCCGCCCTCCGCTCAGCCGCGGCCAGCTCGATGCCAACGCCGAAACCTACAAGGCGCAGGTCTTCAAGATCCTCGACCCGCAAAAGACCGAGGTCCGCTACAACACCGAGTGGCTCTGCAAACTCGACTTCGAAGCCTTCGTTCGCCTGGCCGCCAAGTTCACCGTCTCGCAGATGCTCGAGCGCGAAGACTTCCACAAGCGCTTCCAGGAAGAGAAGCCGATCAGCGTCCACGAGCTGCTCTATCCCATGATGCAGGGCTATGACTCGGTCGCCCTGGAGAGCGACGTCGAGCTCGGCGGCACCGATCAGAAATTCAACCTGCTCATGGGCCGCAAGCTCCAGCAGGATTACGGCTACCCGCCTCAGATCGTGCTCACCATGCCTCTGCTTGAGGGCCTGGATGGCGAGCGCAAGATGTCGAAGTCCTACGGCAACTACGTTGGCATCACCGAAAGCGCGCAGGAGATGTTCGGCAAGCTCATGTCGATCAGCGACTCGCTGATGTGGCGATACTACGAACTGCTCACCGACCTCACCATCCCCGAGATCGAAAAATTGCAAGCCGACGTCAACGCCGGTGCGCTCCATCCCATGCGCGCCAAGAAAGATCTCGCCAAGCGCATCATCGCCGACTTCCACTCCCCTGCCGAGGCCGAAGCCGCCGAAGAAAACTGGGCAAAACAATTCCAGAAAGATGAAGTGCCGGAAAACCTCGAAGAGTTTGAGATCGACGCCGCCGAGGTCGGCACCATCACCGGCGGAATCGCGAACATCAAGCTCGACAAGGTGATCGTCCGCGCCGGACTCGCCGAATCCAACAGCGACGCCCAGCGCAAACTCAAAGCAGGCTCGGTCAAAATTGACGGCGAAACCCACAAAGAGCTCTACCTGCAAACCCCGTTCCCGACAGAGATCATCTTCCGCGTCGGCAGAAAGATGAAGAAAGTCCGTCTCAAATAAGGGTGGCTGTGGATTATCAAGACGCGGGCGGGTGGCCCACAACCGCCCTCTGTTGGCGATTGTGGGGACGGGAGGGGGCATCCTCCACTCTTGCCCGCATTCCACATTTCGCAAGCCTCTCGCCGCGCCTGATCGCCGCGCCCATGCTGTCACTCTCACCGGCCCGGATCATCCGGGCCGGATTTTCTGCTCTGTATAATCTGCATAGCACCTTCGTGCGTAGCGGCGGCAAGAACCGGCAGCATGACCCATCACGTTTCAGCTACAATGAATTATCTTGAAATCATGCACCCAGGAATTATGTACCCGGCAATGACGCATTCAGTGTTATCGGCCGCCTGCCAACTGCTCGGCGATGCCATGCCTGCTCTTTTCCTCTGGCGGCTGCTGATGGTTCTCGCGCTGCTTGGCACGCTTTCCTCCACTGTCTTTCTCTGCATGGTTCTGGTGGCCGCCGTGCGCAACCTGCGCCTGGCGCGAGCGCAATCAAAGGCTATCGCTTCCATTTCCGCCTCCGCGCTTCCCGCTGTCAGCATCTTTAAGCCGCTGCACGGTGACGAGCCCCGCCTGGAAGAAAACCTCGAAAGCTTCTTCCTCCAGGACTACCCCGCATTCGAACTCGTCTTCGGCTGCCGCACCGCCGACGACCCCGCGCTCACCGTAGTCGAGCGCCTGTGCGCGCGTTATCCCCAGGTCGCCGCCCGCGTCGTGCTGTCGGGCAATCCGCCGTGGCCCAGCGCAAAGGTCTGGTCGCTGGACAAAATGATCTCCACCTCCAGCAACGATTTTCTGGTGATCAGTGACAGCGATGTCCTCGTCCGTCCTGACTTCCTGCGCAACGTGATCCCGTCTCTGCTCGATCCCGCCAACGGCCTTGTCACCTGCCTCTACGCAGGCGTCCCCGCGCCCGGCTTCTGGTCTCGCCTGGAAGCCCTGGGTATGTCGGTGGAGATGTCCTCCGGCGTAATCACCGCCGACATGCTGGAGGGAATGCAATTCGCTCTCGGTCCGGTGATGGCCGTGCGCCGCGACGCGCTGGAGAAGATCGGTGGAATCGCCGCCACCGCGCAGTACTACTCGGATGACTTCGTCCTCGGCAACCGCGTCTACGCCGCCGGATATCGCGTCGTGCTCTCGCACTATCGCATCGGCCACGTTCTCTGCTCCCATGCCTTCCGCAAAACCTATGCCGCCCAGGTGCGCTGGATGCAGAGCACGCGCTACTCGCGCCCCAAGGGGCACTTTGGCACCGGCCTCACCTTCGCCGTTCCCTTCGGAGTCCTGGGCCTCTTCGCTGCCGCCGCGCTCGGCCATCCCGCGCTCGGCATTGCGCTCCTCGCCTGCAGCCTGCTCAACCGCATCCTCCAATCCCTCGTCGTTGGATACGCCGTCGTCGGCGATCCCCGCTCCCTTAGCCTATGCTGGCTTTATCCCCTGCGCGATCTCCTCGGCTTCATCCTCTGGGTCAGCAGCTACTGCGGAGGCAGCAGTTTCCACTGGCGTGGCGAACTCTACCGCTTCACCCCCGGCGGCAGAATCATCTCCATCCAGCGCGCCACCGATCCCCAATAAATCCGCTCGGCACACACAAGTTCCGGGTGGTGAGCAGCCGGGTGGCCCATACAAGCCATCCTTCGGCTCGTGTGGGGTAGTTGCTCTTGCCTTTGCTTTGAACCCTTGAAACCCTGAAACCTCACAGGGTGGCCCACATCCGCCCTCTGTTGGCGAATGTGGGGTCGCCGGGCGGCTTACTTGTGTGGGGCTGTTGCTCCTGCCTTTGCCCTTACCTTTGCTTGAAACCCATGAAACCCTGAAACCTCGCCCCTACGCTCTCGTCAGCCTTCCATCCTTCAAATAAAACCGCTCTCCGCGCCACACAATCGTATTTCCCCCAAAGCTCGCAAACCAGATCGCAACTCCCACCACATCGCGTGCCGGAATCAGCCACAGATCCCGCAGCGTCCGCCGGTCATTGAGGATCGGCCCGCACAGCACATATCCCGAGGCAAACCGAGCCGCCGCCACCACCCCCAGCAGCCCGAGCGACCACGCCGTCCCGCCCGCGCACAGCGCCGCCGCCATCGCCCACGGCAGTCCAAAGGTCAGCAGCACTCCAATGTAGCCCCACTTGCGCAGGTCGCGAATCGTCCTAGCCCAGCGCAACTGATGCTCGAACATCGCGCCAAAGCTGTACTCCGGCAGAAACGTCTCCACCACCGAATCGCAGAGCACAACCTCGTATCCCGCCTCCCAGATCATCCGCCCCAACTCATGATCGTCGGCCAGATAATCCATCAGCGACTCCAGCCCGCCAATGGCCTCGGCCGCCGCGCGCGGAAACGCCAGGGTCGAGCCCAGTCCGAAGTGCAGTCCGCCCTCCATCTCCATCGCGCACAGCACGCCTCCGGCAAAGTCGGTCGCAATCGTAACCGCCTCCATCCGCGACGCAATGCTGCGTCCGCCCTCCGCCCGGTAAAGCGCGGTGACAAAACCCACCGGCGCCAGCGGCCGGAGCGGCATCTGCTGCCGCGTACCCGTCGCCGAGCCATCCGTCGGCCCGTCTCCATCAGACGTTGCCGGCGCGTTCTCCATCGGCGCAATCACGCGCCGCAGATAATCGCGCTCCACGCGAATGTCGCTGTCGTTGATGACAATGTGCCCATACTTGGCCTCGCGCATCATCTGCGCCAGGTTGCCAACCTTGCGGTTGGCTCCTTGTCCATCGGAGCAGATCACAAGCCTGATGTCATGCGCGGGAAACTCGCGTTGCAGCCGCTCCACGTCGGCCACCGCCGCGTCGCTCGCGTCGTTTACCCCGAAGATAATTTCGTACTGCGGATACTCCTGCAAACAATGCGAGCGGAAGCTCTCATACATCTGCCGGTCGCTGCCCCGCAGCGGCTTCAAGATGCTCACCGGCGGCGTGTATTCTCCGAGCGGCCGCCGACGCGCCGCGGTCCTTCGCCGCAGAAAGCGCCACTCGCTCCACAGCGAAAGCCCAAGATACCCCAGCCCGCACAAGGCCAGCAGCGCAAACAGATACGCGGCGAGATGAAAGAAAGGTTTCAGCATAGTTGCCGCTTAAAGCTTATCGGAAGTACCCGCAGAATCGGAACTCCAAAGTTCAAGGTCGCGCTTGCTGTTGTCCTTGCTTTTGCGTTTGTCCTTGGGTTTAGAGTGTCATCCTGAGGCGCAGCCGAAGGACCCCCGCACTGCTCAAATCTCCCGCGCCGTTTCAAGCTTTTCAACCAGCCCCCCAGCCGCAATTTCCGAGTTCACAAATGCTTCCTGCACGAAAAGCGTCGCCGGGATCTTCCGCGCGCAATTGCTCTACTCCGCGCTATGGCAAAATATCTCTCGAAGGTGTACCTAAGTATGACGCGAAACACACTGCTCTCTGCCATGCGCATCGCGTCTTTATGGGTGATGAAGACAGGAGTGATGCCGGCGGCGTTGCTCCTGCTCTGCGCCTTCGCCTTCGCCCAGCAAGCTCCCGCGCCACCCGCCGCCATAGCCCCGCACGCCCGCCTTCTCGCCGCCCGCAGCATCTACATCGAGCACGCCGGCGGACGCCTTCCCAACGATGTCATCGGCGATGCCTTCCAGGGCTGGGGCCGCTACCTCGTGGTGAATGACCCGGCACAGGCCGACCTCATCGTCTCCATCAACGCTCCAACCTCGGACACCGGCGTCAGCGTCGGTGCCGGCGACGGCCGCCACGGCGCGCCCCCGCCCAGCCGCTCTCTTTCGTCCGGCGATGCCACCCAGATTCGTCTCACCATTCTCGACGCCCATGACCGCGTCGTCCTCTGGAGCGGCACCGAGCAACCTAAATCCTCGCTGAAAGAGAAGCAGCGCGAAGACAACACCGTCGATGCCTCGCTGCGTCTCTTCCGCCGCTTCCGCAACACCATTGAGCCCGAGCCCGCGCCCTAGCGCTAGAGCAATTCCCCAGTTGCCATAGCCCGATACTGCTCTCGCCTTTAGGTTGTTATTCCGAGCGCAGCGAGGAATCCCCGCACCGCCCGAATCTGCAATGCCGCCCCAGAGTCTCTTCTGCCTCAAACTGCCGTTGACGGTGTACACCTTCTGTGGAACCGCCCTAATCACCCCAGTCTCTCACCGGGTTTTCCACCGCGATTCACAGCTTTTCGAGATTTACACAGCATACTCACAGCGCCGCCGCCATTTTTAATCCCCACTCCGCCGCCGCTGTTGCACTCTGGATTCAACGCAACGCCGTGTATGACGCTGCGTGGTGCTTCCCGGCTTGAACAGCGGCGAAAGGCATTGCAGAACGATGGCACAAGGATTCGGGGCTTGCGGTAACGCGAGCTTTGCCACCGGCAACGGCGCGAGCAATCGCCGCCGACGGTGGCGCGGACCGGGCCAGCGCTCTCTGCATCGCCCCTTGGCAACAGGGTCGCCGCTCCAGAGACGGAAGGGGAGTCGGGCACGAGCCTCTTCGGACCAATGTCCCAGAGTCCACTCTTGTTCAGGCTTCCAGGTTTCCGCAAAGGCGGCGGAAGCGGGTCACCACACGCAGTACTGCACACGTTGAAGGCCCGGAGAGGCGGCTGGCTTCTCCGGGCCTAACTTTCAGCCAGCAATTTTTCTTTAATAAGGTTTCGCTGTTTTATGCCTGCTACTGATTTCAGTCTTGATCGCGGTCTCCCAGCCAGTCCAGAGGCCGAGCGCTCCATCCTCGGCGCAATTCTGCTCGACAACAACCTCCAGAACGAAGCCCTCTCAACTCTGCGCGCCGAGCACTTCTTCCTCGATGCCCACCGCCGCATCTACCAGCGCATCGCCGATCTCTCCGAGACCAACCGCCCCATCGACATCGTCACCCTCACCGAGGAGTTGCTGCGCTACAAAGAACTGGAAGCCGTAGGCGGAGCCGGATACCTCGCCTCTCTCACCGACGGCGTGCCGCGCCGCTCCTCGCTCGAGCACTACGTCCGCATCGTGCGCGACAAGGCGATGCTGCGCAACCTCATCCATGCCGCCAACGGCGTCATCTCGCAAGCCCTCGAGCAGGCCAGCACCGCCGCCGAGGTCATCGACTCCGCCGAGTCCAGCATCTTCAACATCTCCGAGGAGCGCAGCGGACAGCAGCTTACCGATATCAAGACCATCGCCATGGAGTCCTTCGGCGGCGATCTCGACAAGCTCTTCCAGCGCGGCGGACGCATCACCGGCCTCGAGACCCACTACTCCGATCTCGACGACATGACCAGCGGCCTGCAGAAGTCCGACCTGATCATCATCGCCGCGCGCCCCTCGATGGGCAAAACCGCCTTCGCCATCAACATCGCCGAAAACGCCGCTGTCCTCGGCAGCAAAAGCGTCGCCGTCTTTTCGCTGGAAATGTCCAAGGAAGCTCTGCTTAACCGCATGTTGTGTTCACAGGCCCGCGTCGACGCCCATAAAATGCGCACCGGCTTTCTCGCCAAAGAGGACTGGGGCAAGCTCCGCAGCGCGCTCGACAAATTGATTCAGTCGCCTATCTATATCGATGACACCCCCGGCATCTCGCTCACCGAACTGCGCGCCAAGGCCCGCCGCAAGGCCATGGACAAAGATGGCCTCGACCTCATCGTCATCGATTACCTGCAACTCATGTCGGCCTCTGCGCCTGGCGGCCGCCGGTACGAGAACCGCACTCAGGAAGTCTCGGCCATCTCACGCGGACTCAAAGCCATCGCCAAGGAACTAAAGGTTCCCGTCATCGCCCTCTCGCAGTTAAGCCGCGCCCCGGAGAGCCGTGGCGGCAAAGACGCCGAACCCAAATTAAGCGATCTCCGCGAATCCGGCTCCATCGAGCAGGACGCCGACATCGTCATGTTCATCTACCGCCCCGAGTACTACAACCGCGACAATCCCGATCTCGAAGGCAAAGCCAAAATCATCGTCGCCAAACAGCGTAACGGCCCCACCGATACCATCCAGCTCGCCTTCATCAAGGGTTCCACCCGCTTTGAAACCCTTCTGCGCTCCGAGTGGCTGCACGAGTAAAACAAAGGGGCTCAAAACAAAGTGCGTTTGAAACGAAGGTGTCATTCCGAGCGCCAGCGAGGAATCCCCGCATTGCTCAAAGCTCCCGTGCCGCTCCTTTTTTAATAGGTGTCACCCTGAACGAAGTGAAGGGCTCCCGCGCGGCTCAAATCTCCCGTGCTGCTCCATAGGCACTTCAACCAGCAACGATTTTCCGGCGGGTGGCACATTCAAGCCCTCTGTTGGCTTAAGTGAAGCCGTTGACCGGATACCCGACGCCACATCGCCGTCATCCAACAACTTCAGTAACGTCTCCCTCGCCGCAATCGAGCTATACTGAATCCATAAGGTCGGATCGTCTTGTCATCTACACAGCAGAAATTCTCGGTGAACACGCGTCCCAACTGGGCGGAAATCTCGCTCTCCGCGCTGGCTGAAAACTATCGTGTCATCGCGCGCCATCTCGGCCCCGGCGTCACTCCCTGCTGCGTCATCAAGTGCGACGCCTACGGACACGGCGTTATCGAATCCGCGCGCGCTCTCGAAGCGGCCGGAGCCGTCTGGCTCGGCGTAACCTCCACCGAAGAGGGAATCGCCGTGCGCGAGGCCGGCGTCCGCTTGCCCATCCTCGTCATGACCGGCTTCTGGCGCGGCGAAGAAGAATCCATGCTGCGCCACGATCTCACTCCGGCGATCGCCACCCTCGAACACATCGAAGCCATCGAGCGCGCCTCTGCCGCCATTGGCCTAACTCACAAGGTGCCCGTGCATCTCAAGGTCGATACCGGCATGGCGCGCCTCGGCGTTTCGCTCGCCGAGCTACCCGCGCTCGCCGCCCGCCTCGCCGCCTCGCCCGTAGTCGAATTGCAGGGAGTCTTCAGCCATCTCTCCGAATCCGAGGTCCTCGACTCTCCCGTCGCCGAACGCCAGCGCGCCGACTTCGAGCGTGCGATTCAGTTGCTCGCCGACGCCGGGCTTCATCCCCGCTACCGGCACCTCGCCAATACCGCCGCCACCATCGCCCGTCCGGAGAGCTGGAACAACATGGCTCGCCCCGGCCTTGCGCTCTACGGCTACGATCTGGGTTGCAAATTACGCAGCACATTACCCGGCAAATTACGCGACAAATTAAGCGCCAAGCTGCATGACGAACTGTACGGCGAATCGAGCCGCGACTTAAGCCCTGCAGCCTTGAATCCCGAAGCCGCGCTGCCCTTGCGCCCCGTCCTCACCTGGAAGACCCGCATCATCGCCCTCCGCGACATCGCCCCCGGCACCCCCGTCGGCTACAACCAGCGTTGGCAGGCCTCGCGCCCCACCCGCCTCGCCGTCATTCCCGTCGGCTACGGAGACGGCTTCAGCCGCCATCTCTCCAACCGTGGCCGGGTCATACTGCGCGACCACTACGCCCCCATCGCCGGCAACATCAGCATGGATCTCACCATGATCGACGTCACCGACATCCCTGAGGCTGCCATCGGCGACGAAATCCTGCTCATCGGCCGCAGCCTGCATTGCTCCATCGGAGCCGACGACTATGCCCGCCTCGCCGGAACCATCGTCTACGAAATCCTCTGCGGCCTCTCCCCCCGCGTCCCCCGCGTCTACGTCGAATAAAAAGGCGGGTGCCCCATTCAAGCCTTCCTTTGGCTTGAGTGGGGCAGTTGACCTTGCCTTTGACTGTGAGGGTGGCCCACATCCGCCCTCTTTGGGCGAATCTGGGAATTCGACTCCTTTCCCATTAGCCCCGGCTCTGCAGCCTTTCAGCTCTCTCCACCCACCTCTGGCTGCCAGCCTCTCCGCCTCACTCCCGCCTGCTTGATAAAATGTTCATACGAACACTTATGATCCGCTCTCGTTATGCACGCTGGATGAACGACTGGGAGTACCGCCTCGAAACCCGCGACAGCAATCGCGTCGTGCGTCCCTTCGAGTGGGGCCTGGACTGGACCGCCGATTTTCCGCTCGAGGGTGGCCCACATCCGCCCTCTTTTGGCGAATGTGGGGTATTCGCGAGTTCAACGCCCGAGGCCCAGAAGCGTTACTTCTTCGAGCTGAACGACCAGCTCGTCGCCCATAGCGACGAATTCTTCGCCTACAAAACTCCCCTTGATTTTCGCGTCGAGCAGCGCCCCATCCGCGTCCACGGAACCGGCAGCCGTGCCAATCCCGCAGTCGATGACGCTAAGTACGCCGGACAGTTCGGTTCGTTTCTGCGCTTCACCTCGCCCATCCGTTCTCCCTATCCGGAGAACGACGTGGCCAACGCGCGCTGGTTCCCCGCGCCGTCCGCCGCAGGCAAGCCCAAGCGCGCCATCATCATCATCCCGCAGTGGAACGGCGATGCCCTGAGCCACAATGGTTTTGCCAAGCTCTTCCGCATCTTCGGCGTCTCCACCCTGCGTCTCAGCATGCCCTATCACGACATCCGCATGCCCGCCGAACTGCACCGCGCCGACTACTCCGTCAGCTCCAACCTCGGGCGCACCATCCACGCCGCCCGCCAGGCCGTCATCGACATCCGCTGCTGCCTCGATTGGCTGGAGCAGCAGGGCTACACCGAATTCGGCGTGCTCGGAACCAGCCTCGGCTCCTGCTATGCCTTCAATGCCAGTGCCCATGACGCGCGCCTCCGGGTCAATATCTTCAACCACGCCTCCACCTATTTCGGCGACGTCGTCTGGACCGGTTTCTCCACCCGCCACGTCCGCGCCGGCATTGAAAAGGTCTTGAACGCCTCCGAGCTGCGCCAAGCCTTCTCCTGTGTCAGCCCCGCCTGCTATTTCGATAAGTTCGAGCGCTGGCACAAGCAGGTGCTCATGATCCACACCGCCTACGACCGCACCTTCCTCCCCGAGTTCAGCCGCAAGGTCGCCGAGGAGTTTCGAAGCCGCAAGCTCAAAGCCGAGATCCGCTGCCTTCCCTGCGGCCACTACACCCTCGGCGAGACCCCTTACAAATACATGGATGGCTACCTGGTCACCCGCTTCGTCGCCGGAGCCTTCAACCGCGCCTACTCCAACGACGAATCCCTCGAATCCGCATCCCTGCAATCCACCTCATAGCCACGTCCGGAAAGTACTGCTCTCGCCTTTAGGTTGTCATTCCGAGCGCAGCGAGGAATCCCCGCACCGCCCAAATCTGCAATGCCGCCCCAGAGTCTCTTCTGCCTCGAACTGCCTTTGACGGTGTACACCTTCTGTGGAACCGCCCTAAAACGCCGGGTGCACCAGATTCGCGCCGATATCCTTCAACCAAAACCATGCGAGCAGATACAATATCTGAATGAAAATCGCTCTCGGTGCCGACCACGCAGGCTATCTCCTCAAGGAACGCATTCTCCAATACGTCATCGCACGCGGCCATGACGTGATCGACGAAGGCACCAACGCCGCTGACTCCGTGGATTATCCCGACTTCGCGATTAGGGTTGCCGAAAGCGTCGCCGCCGGACGCGCCGAGCGCGGCATCCTCGTCTGCGGCTCGGGCATCGGAATGGCCATCACCGCCAACAAAATCCCGGGCATCCGCGCCGCCAACATCAGCAGTCAGTATGAGGCCCAGATGTCGCGCGAGCACAACGATCTCAACGTCATCACCCTCGGCGCCCGCATCCTTGATGAAAGCGGCGCCACCCAGATCGTGCAATCCTGGCTGGACACCCCGTTCTCCGGAGGCCGCCACTCCGGCCGCCTGGAAAAAATTCACGAAATTGAAAAGTTCCGCCCTTAGTCGGGCAAACTCGATTCCGTAGATCTCCATCCTGTGGTGGGAAGGGAGGACACGATGTCGAGTAAGTACATCTACCCCCTTTTGACGGGCCTGGGAGTGTTTGCAACCGTGTACCTGGTCGATGCCGGTCTGGCCAGCGCGGGGCTGCATGCAGAGGAGACTTCCCTGGACGACGCGCTGCTGGGAATCTTCGCCGCCTTGGCTATTTTTTTCCTTCTGCGACAACGGGATACGCGGCGCGAGCTAATGCGGCAGAAACAATATGCCGCCATCATCGCCGACCTCAACCATCACATCCGAAACGCCATGACGGTCATTCTTTATCGAGCTGAACTTAACTCCCACAGCATCCCCGAGCATCAGGAAATACGAGACGCCCTCGACCGCATCGACTGGGCGCTCCGCGAGATCCTTCCCCGCGGTACAGAAAGCCCGGAAACGGCCGAGCCAGGCAAGGTGGCCGGGTCACAAGATAAGCCACACCGCCCGTAAATCGGGCCCGATTAAGCCGCCTTAGCGACCCGGCCGGTTGCTAAGGCCCCCGCCGAACTTTTTGAGCTCTGAATTTTCCGGAATTGAAATAGTAATGGTATTGTGTACGTCCCGGAATTTGGCGTTACCCGGAAGCAGGCTCGGACGTGCCAATCCGCCTGCATTCGCAGTGGTGCCGCGGGTGAACGCTAACGGCTGCATGAGTTCACTGGTTTGGCAGCCGATACGGAAGTAGCTGTGATCGTTAGTCTTTTATCAAAATTATCAGGAGTATCAAAAAGATGAACAACGAAAATCAGACGGGCGCCGCGACGCGGCTTCTGATCGATCCGGCGCATGAAATGTCGCGATCCGAAAATCTTTCCCTCGATGCGATCTTCAAGCCCAAGTCGATTGCCCTGATCGGCGCCACCGAGCGCACTGGCAGTGTGGGCCGAAATCTTCTTAGCAATTTGATCAGTTCACCCTTCGGCGGCACCGTCTACCCGGTTAACCCAAAGCGCGACAACGTCCTCGGCGTTCGCGCCTACAAGAGTCTGCAGGATATTCCCGAGCGTCCTGATCTTGTCTGCATAACCACTCCCTCCGATAGCGTCCCCGCCATAATGACCGAAGCCGTGGCACTTGGAATTCCTGCCGCAATCATCATCTCGGCTGGCTTCAAGGAGATTGGACCGGCGGGAGTGGAGTACGAGCGCCAGATCAAGGAAACGATCAAGGGCAAAATGCGTCTGATCGGCCCCAACTGCCTCGGCGTGATGAACCCGATCACCGGCTTCAATGCCACTTTCGCGCACACCGTCGCCCGTCCCGGAAATCTCGCCTTCATCAGCCAGAGCGGCGCGCTTTGTACCGCCGTGCTGGACTGGTCGCTTCAAACCCAGGTTGGCTTCAGTGCCTTTCTGTCCATCGGTTCCATGCTTGACGTGGACTGGGGCGATCTGATCACCTACTTCGGCAGCGATCCCGGCACCACTTCGATTGTGGCTTACATGGAGTCGATCGGCGATGCACGCGGCTTCCTCAGCGCTGCCCGCGAGGTCTCAAGGATTAAGCCCATCATCGTCATCAAGGCGCGCTCCGCCGAGGCCGCCAAGGCCGCCGCTTCGCACACCGGCTCTCTCGCCGGCTCTGACGCGGTTCTGGATGCTGCCTTCCGCCGCGCCGGTGTGCTCCGCGTCAATAACATCCACGAAGTTTTCAGCATGGCCGAAGTCCTTGCCAAGCAGCCTCGTCCCAAGGGCAACCGCCTTTGCATCGTCACCAACGCCGGCGGGCCGGGCGTGCTCGCCACAGACGCGCTCTCCAGGGGCGGCGGCAAACTCGCCGAAGTCTCGCCCGAGGCCATGGCCAAGTTCAACGAGTTCCTGCCCTCCGCATGGAGCCACGGCAACCCGGTAGACATTCTTGGTGACGCCGAACCAGAGCGCTATACCAAGGCGCTGGAAGTCGCAGCCAAGGACCCGAACATCGACGGCATGTTGGTCATTATGACCCCGCAGGGCATGACCGATCCCACCCAGATCGCCGAAGACCTGAAGCCCTATGCCCATTCCCTCGGCAAGCCATTTCTGGCAAGTTGGATGGGTGGTTCCATGGTGGCTGCCGGTGAAGCAATCCTGGATCGCGCCGGGATTCCCACGTTCCCCTATCCCGATGCTGCCTGCACGGCGTTCAATTACATGTGGCAGTATTCGTCCAACCTCAAGGCTCTCTATGAGACGCCGGATGCCCAAAACCAGTCGGAGCAGATCGACCGCAAGAAAGCCTCCGACCTCATCGCCAGCGTGCGCAAAGCAGGCCGCACACTCCTCACCGAGTTCGAGTCGAAAGAGCTGTTGAAAGCCTACGGCATTCCCGCCACCGAGACGCGCATCGCGAAAACCGCGGAGGAAGCTGTGGCCGCGGCCAACGAGATCGGTTACCCGGTGGTGCTCAAAGTTCACTCCGAGACCATCACCCACAAGACCGACGTCGGCGGCGTGCACCTCAACGTGCGTAACGCGGAGGGCGTCCGCACGCTTTACAAGGCCATCGAGGAATCGGTGAACGCCAGAGCCGGAGCCTTCCACTTCCTCGGCGTCACCGTACAGCCCATGGCGAAGCTCGATGGATACGAGGTCATCCTCGGGTCTTCGGTCGATGCCGAGTTTGGTCCGGTGCTTCTCTTCGGCTCCGGCGGCCAACTGGTCGAGGTCTACAAGGACAGCGCCCTTGGCCTGCCGCCGCTCAACCGTACCCTGGCCCGCCGCATGATGGAGCAGACCAAGATTTACGAGGCGCTCAAAGGAGTGCGTGGCCGCAAGCCGGTTAACATGGCGGCCCTGGAAGATCTCCTCGTCCGCTTCAGCCAGCTCGTAGTCGAGCAGCCTTGGATCAAGGAAATCGACATCAATCCGCTCCTGGCTTCGCCCGAGCGCCTGCTCGCGCTCGATGCCCGCGTAGTGCTGCATGGGCCGGAGATGACTGAGGAGTCGCTGCCCAAGACCGCCATCCGCCCTTATCCCAACCAGTACGTCGGCAGCTGGAAGCTCGACAACGGCACTGAAATCTCTGTCCGTCCGATCCGTCCCGAAGACGAACCCGCTCTGGTGAAGTTCCATGAGGGCCTGAGCGAACGCACTGTTACCATGCGTTACTTCCAGCCCTTGGATCTGGTGCAGCGCACCGGCCACGAACGCCTCACCCACCGCTGCTTCATCGACTACGATCGCGAAATGGCGCTCGTCGCCGAGGTAAAGAACGCCGGCGGACAGCCGGAGCTGGTCGCCGTCAGCCGCATGAACAAGCAACACGGCACCGCCTCTGCCATGATGGCGGTCGTCATTCGTGACGACTTCCAGCACAAAGGAGTCGGCACCGAAATGTTGAGACGCCAGCTCGACATCGCCCGGGAAGAAGGCTTGAAACACGTCTTCTGCAACATGCTGGTCGAAGACACCATCATGCAGAACATGTGCAAAAAACTCGCCTTCAAACTCTCGACTCCAAACGAGAAGTTCGTCCACGCCGAAGTCGGTCTATAACTCAATCCGCCACACGCAACCGAGGGCGCCCGGGAAACCGGACGCCCTTTTCTCTTTCACGTGTACCGATAGGCTGATGTGGCTTTGGAAAATCTTGCCGAATGCCGAATCCCAGTAACGCGATACACTGCTCCTCATGCCGAGCGGACTCAAGCGCTTTCACCACTCCGGGCAATCGCACTTTGTCACCTTCACCTGCTACCAACGACGTCCCCACCTGCAAGCAGCGGAGACTTGCAACGCTTTTGTGGCCGCTCTTGAGCGAGCGCGCGTGCGATATCACTTTCGGGTGTACGGCTTCGTCGTGATGCCCGAACATATCCACCTGCTGATCTCGGAGCCGAAAAGCGGAACGGTTGCCATCGCGATTCAGTCCCTGAAGCTTTCCTCATCCCTGCGCACGGCGGCACATCGCGAGCGCGATGGACGGCGTTCTCCACTCTGGCAGAAGCGTTACTACGACCGCAACATTCGAGACTATGAGGAGTTCATCGAGAAGCTGCATTACATCCATCGCAACCCAGTCACCCGCGAACTTGTGCAGAAGGCCGAAGCCTGGAAGTGGAGCAGCTTCCGCCACTACGCACTACGCGAGGAATGTGGAGTAGAAATCGAATCCCAGTGGACGGCAGACAACAGAAACGCGGTGGAAGCGTAAGCTTGACTACGCTCAAAGCCCTAGGGTGGCCCACATCCGCCTTCTTTTGGCGAATGTGGGGTGCAGAGAACGCGCAGGCCCGGAATCGCTTCTGGGTTTGCTGTTTGCCTTGTCATGTTTGTGAGCTGAGGGTGGCCCACATCCGCCCTCTTTTGGCGAATGTGGGGCTGAGCACGCGCGGACCCGGACGTGCTTCGGGGTTTGCTGTTGCGTATGATGTTTGCGCGAGGTTAACGCAGATGCAGATGTTCAATCCCCCCATCCCGGTCAAGTGCTTCGTGAGTATCTGGGCACCGTGACCGTCACGGCTGCCGCCCGCCACCTCGGCGTCACCCGCGCCTCGCTCTCCTGCATCCTCAACGGCAGCGTAGGAATCTCCGCCGACATGGCCCTGCGCCTCTCCGAAGCTCTCGGCACCAGCCCCGAACTCTGGACCGGAATGCAGTCGCAGTACGACCTCTGGCAAGCCTCCAAGAAGCGCCGCAAGAAGCTAGCTCCAATGGTGGCGGCGTAAGGCGGATGTGGGCCACCCGCCAGCGTCTATTACCTAACTGTTATCAATCCCCCCGCCTTGGGCGAAGGTGATTCCGACCCTGCTCTTCCCACCCGCGCCCCTTCCGTCGTACCCTAATAAGACAGTCTCAACAGGAGCTCTCATGTCGAATTCATCGATGTCGCGTCCCCTCAGCGCAGTGGACCCCGAGATCGCCCAGGCCATTACCAACGAGGAGAACCGCCAGCATGAAGGTCTCGAGCTGATCGCCTCGGAGAACTTTGTCAGCGAAGCCGTGCTCGAAGCCACAGGCTCGGTCTTCACCAACAAGTACGCCGAGGGCTATCCCGGCAAGCGCTATTACGGCGGATGCGAGTTCGCCGACGTGGTGGAGAACCTCGCCCGCGAGCGCGCCAAGCAGCTCTTCGGAGCCGACTACGCCAACGTCCAGCCCCACTCCGGCTCCTCGGCCAACATGGCCGCCTACGCTGCCGTCATCCAGCCCGGCGACACCATCATGGGACTCGACCTGGCCCACGGCGGCCACCTCACCCACGGACACAAGCTCAGCTTCAGCGGCAAGATGTACCGCGTCATCAGCTACGGCGTCACCCGTGAGACCGAGACCCTGGATTACGACGAGATGGAAGCCATCGCCGTGCGCGAGCAGCCCCGGCTCATCATCGGCGGCGGCTCGGCCTACCCGCGCACCATCGACTTCGCCCGCATGCGCCAGATCGCCGACAAGGTCGGCGCCCTCTACCTGGTGGACATGGCTCACTTCGCCGGTCTCGTCGCCGGTGGCGTGCACCCTTCTCCGGTGCCGCACGCCCACATCGTCACCACCACCACGCACAAGACCCTGCGCGGCCCGCGCTCGGGAATGATCCTGGGCAAACAGGAGTACGCCGCCGCCATCGACAAGTCGGTCTTCCCCGGATGCCAGGGTGGGCCGCTGGTGCACGTCGTCGCCGCCAAGGCCGTCTGCTTCCAGGAGGCTCTGCAGCCAGGCTTCAAGGAGTACGCCGCGCAGGTCATCGCCAACGCCAAGGTGCTCGCCGCATCGCTTGCCGCGGAAGGCTACCGCATCATCTCCGGCGGAACCGACACCCACCTCATGCTGGTCGATGTCTTCAGCAAGGGTATGTTCGGCAGCGAGGCCGAAAAGGCACTCGGGCTGGCCGGCATCACCGTCAACAAGAACGCGATTCCTTTCGATACCAATCCGCCGCTCAAGCCCAGCGGCATTCGCCTCGGCACTCCCGCGCTCACCACCCGCGGCATGAAGCAAGCCGAGATGAAGCAGGTTGCGCTCTGGATCGCCCGTGCCCTCGAGCAGCGCAACGACGTCCCTGCCCTCAAGAAAATTCGCGGCGAGGTCTTTGAGCTCTGCGAGAAGTTCCCGCTCTATCCCGAGCGCCGCAAGGAGCACGAACCCGAGACCCTGCACGCGTAGTTTTCAGTTTTGCATTTTGACCAGACGGCACGGCTTCGGCCGTGCCGTCTGGCATCTGTAGCGCAAACGATTGACGAGAATGTCAATCGTTTGCACTCGCCGCCCCGTAACCGCAATAGCAATCGTTCGCAACCATTCACCCTTCAGTACAGTCGGCCCCCGAAACGATTGGCGGATTCGCCAATCGTCTGTCCCGAGAAGCGAGCTTTCCAGTCCCGCCTCCGCCCCGCTCCGAGTACACTTAATACCATGCGCATCGCCATCGACATTCGAAGGATGTATGACTTCGGTCTCGCCACCTACATCCACAATGTTGTGCGCACCTTGGGACGGATCGATTCCGTCAACGAATATTTTCTCGTGGGTGCTGAGCCGCGCTTTGAACAACTGGGCGCGCTGCCGGAAAATTTCCATCTGCTTCCGCTGCAGAATCCGGAGACCACCTTCGCCAACTACGTCGAGATGCACCGCGTCATCAACACCCTCGAGGTAGATCTGATCCATGTACCGCACACCTTCTATCGTCCGCTGATTACCAAGGCTCCCTACGTCATCACCGTGCACGATCTGCTGGATTACATGTACCGCGCGCGCACCAACAACGGAATGCGGCGCATGACGCACTCCTACCTCACGCGGCAGGTGATGCATTACGCCGCGCGTATCTTTGCCGTCTCGCACTTTACCAAGCGCGATGTGAGCCGCTACTTCAACGTCAAGCCGTCGAAGATCGAGGTGGTCTACAACGCGCTGGATGAGACTTTTCTGCGCGGCCATTCCACCCCCGCCGAACAAGCGATGGTTCGCGGAAGATACCAGATGGATTCGCCCTTCCTGCTCTATGCCGGGCGAATCAGCCCGCATAAGAATGTCGCGCGAATCATCGAAGCCTTCTCGGCGCTCAAGGGAGAGCTGGCCAAAGAAGGCGCGTATCCGGATCTGAAGCTGATCATCATCGGCGACGAGGTTTCGAAAAATCCCGACATACGCCGCGCCGTCATACGCAGCGGCATGCAGCATGAGGTGCGCTTCCTTGGCTTTGTATCCATCGAAGTGCTGCGCATCTTCTTCGACATGGCCAAGGTGTTTGTTTTTCCATCGCTGTATGAAGGCTTCGGCCTGCCGCCGCTGGAGGCAATGGCGCACGGAACGCCGGTCGTTGCCTCGAACTGTACGGCGCTGCCTGAGGTGGTGGGTAACGCGGCAGTGATGGTGAATCCGGAAAACGTCTTCGAGATCAGCCGCGCTCTGCAACGCGTGCTCACCGACCAGGCTCTGCGCGAGCGCATGAAGGCCGCCGGCCTCGAGCAGGCGCAGCGCTTCTCCTGGGAAGCGTCGGTGCGAAGAATGATAGAGGTGTATACGCAGGTTGTGGCCGAGCACAAAAGGCGTTGATGCGCCGCGCCGCTGCGGATGCGCGCTACGGGATCAGTACTCTTTCACGAGAGGCACAGTTAAAACAGGACAGGGTGCCTGCGCGGTGACGTCGTAAGCGGTCGATCCAGGCAGGTGAGCAGCGATCCAGGTCTTTATCCCGCCGCCTGCATGGAGCCCCATGACGATCAGCTCCGCTTCGCGATTATTCGCAACCTCCAAAATCAGATCGGTGCGGGGGCCGAAGTCAACGATCACTTGACATCGTTCTTCCATGGCCTTGCCGTAGCCGGATCTGCGTAGCTGGTCACGGACGAATTCGAACGTCTTCGGCGTGGCATCCACCGGGGGCTCTCTACTACTCCAGTCGTTCACGTGCAGGAAAAGTAACGATGCATCGTAGGCGTGCGCCAGCGAAAGAGCATAGGGCATCGCGTGTGCCGAGGCCGCTGAGAAATCCGTCGCATAGAGGATGCGCTTGAAGTGCGATATGCGAGCAACCTTGGGACCAACCGTCAGGACTGGTCGAGTTGCTAAAGAAGCGATCTCCTCGGCGGTCGAGCCCTTCAAAAACTTCTTGATGCCCCGCCAGCCAGGAGTGCCAATCACAATCAAATCTATCTCGCACCTCTCTGCGGCTGCCAGAAGCCTTGAACGGATGTTGCCATGATCAAAAAGAAAAGCATGGGGAATCTCGTGAAGATTGCCAAGTGGGCTGGTCAGGGCCTCTTCTAACTCGGCTTCCATTCGCGTGAGCGCAGCGTGTGAAGAAGACGGCACTGCCCCGTAATCCTCGTCGGGAACCACATGTGCCAGAAAAATCTTGCCACCGTAGTGTTTGGCGATGCTTGCGGCAAAGGGAAAAGCCAACATCGAAGCCGGTGAGAAGTCCATAGCGAGCAGGATGTTCTTCAAGCGGACGGATGGAATCCAAAGCTGTTCGGCAGTGCTCATTGTATGTTCCTCCAGCGGCAGTCCCCCGCATTGTTTGATGACGACTGGGTGATTGGTGGATACCTCTCATTTGTAACTGGACACCCACTTGAGAGCTTCCGGGCATCTATCAGCATTGAGAGCGTCCTCCTTCAAGGCTCTTGCGCGCTTAAGATTGTGGCGTGGCCCAACGGCGCACTCATCTGCTGTTCTGGAGTGCAAGTGAGTGAAGAGCAAACAATCCGCGCCCTTCATAGGGATATCGTGCTGATCGCAGCTCTGGTTGCGTGCACGGTTGGCCTCTTCTTCATTACCAGGGCCGTGGCCGCCCAGGAGCAAAAGTTGGACAGGCGGGTGGCGGCTACTTGGTATCGGGAGGGACAGCGCCAGCTCTCCTCGGGGGCAGTCGAAAGCGCGATCGAATCCTTCCGGAATGCAACTGCAAATGACCGCGAGAACCGCACGTATATGTTGGCCTTGGCGGATGCTCTACTCGCTGCCAAGCATGATGCGGAGGCGCAGCAGGCATTACTTCGCCTGCGCGAGTCGAATCCAGACGATGCAGAAGTCAATCTTCGTCTCGCCAGACTGGCGGCAAAAACCGGAAACGTTCAAGATGCTTTGCGCTACTACCACAATGCGCTGGACGGTTTGCTGGTGGGAGCTCAGGTCGACGAGCGACGGCGACAAATTCGCCTTGAAATGATCCGTTTTCTTCTCGATCACCACGAACAGAACCTGGCGGATGCCGAGCTGCTCGTCCTCGATGCCGATCTCCCCGAGACCTCCGATTGGCATACCCGGGTGGGGGAGCTGTTCCTCGAAGCAGGCGACGCCCACCATGCATTGAATGATTTCATCCAGGCGATTCGCTTGAACCGCCACAACGCGGCAGCACTGGCCGGGGCCGGGGAGGCAGCCGTCCGGTTGGGAGATTATGACGAAGCCCGTCGATACTTAGAGAGCGCAGCCGCGGAAGATCCGAACTCCCCGCGCGTTCTCCATCTTCTCTCGATTCTCCGAAGGGTATCATCGGACGATCCGCTGGCGGATCATCTCACGCCACGGGAGCGCCAGAAAAGGCTTGTGACGGATTTCGGCCAATCTCTCCAGCGGCTCGATCAATGCCATTTGACCGGAGACACAGAGCTGGAAGCGCTCAGGGCGCAGGCCGTCGCAATGATGCCAAGTCTGACTCCCAGCGAGCTTCTCCACGACCCTGGGTTGGCGCGATCTGGCCTGAAACTCATTTGCCAAATTGAAGTAGCGACTCACTCCAAGTGCGGAACAGCAGCCGACGTGGATGAAGCATTACTGTTGATCGGGCGCAGGCACGGGGATGTGCAATGAACATCTCTGGGCTTCCACTCCGGGATCGTCTGCGTTTTCGCGAGAACCAGATCTTTCTTATCCTCTCGATCCTGATCGGTGTGCTCGCCGGATTGTTGGCCGTGTTATTTACACTCGCCATCAGGGGTACGACCTATCTGCTGTTTGGCATCTCGCCTTCGGTGTTGCGTTTCATCCTTGTACCAACCTTGGGAAGCTTCTTCTCAGGATTTCTGCTGAAAAAATACTTCCCAGAGGCTCGGGGCAGTGGCGTCCCGCAAACGGAAGCTGCTTATCATCTCCAACAGGGGTACATACCCGGTCGAATTGCCTTCGGAAAATTCGTGACCGGCGCGCTCTGCATTGGGTGCGGGCACTCGATGGGACGCGAGGGCCCTTCGGTGCAGATCGGAGCGAGCCTTGCTTCCGCCATCGGGAGATGGCTCCATCTCTCGCCCGCCCGCGTTCAAAGCTTGCTGCCGGTCGCTGCGGCTGGAGCTCTGGCCGGCGCCTTCAACACTCCTGTGGCAGCTGTGTTGTTTGCACTGGAAGAGATTATCGGAGACATGAATGCCGCCTTGATTGGGTCGACTGTTGTGGCATCGGTCTCAGCGGTCATTGTCGAACGCTCGATCCTTGGCAACAGCCCAATCTTTCATGTTCCGGAGTACCGCCTTTCCAATCCGGCTGAACTGATCGCGTATGTGGCTCTTGGTGTAATAGGCGGCATCGTGTCCTTGGCCTTTTGCAAAGGCCTGCTGCGCACCCGGGAGCTCTTTCTCCGGATGCCGGTCCGAAGCCGAATTTACCAGCCTGCGATTGGCGGTTTGATGATCGGGATCATTCTGATCTTCTTTCCGCAAGTGCTCGGCGTGGGATATGAGTATGTGAACCAGGCTCTCAACGGTGGGCTGTTACTGAAAACTATGCTCCTGTTGTGCGTGATGAAGCTGGTGGCGACCATCATCTCGTATGCCTCGGGCAACGCCGGCGGCATCTTCTCGCCCACTCTCTACCTTGGAGCAATGGCCGGCGGTGCGGTCGGAATGCTTGTGCACCGCTTTGCCACGTTTCCGGCCAGCGATCCGGGCGCGTATGCGTTGGTCGGCATGGGCGCTCTGTTTGCTGGAATCATTCGTGCTCCGATGACTTCCGTTTTCATGATCTTCGAACTCACTCAGGACTATCAGGTGCTGGTGCCGCTTATGGTGGCCAACATGATCAGCTTTTCGATCTCGCGGCAGTTCCAGCCGACACCCTTGTACCACGCGTTGCTTGAGCAGGACCACGTGCATCTGCCGGGGTCAGGTACGCGAGCGCCTTCTGCACTGTGGCGGGCACGGGATGTCATGACACGCGACTTCATCATGATCCCGCCGGATGTATCGGTAGCAGACGCGTCCAATAGGATGACGGCCACGACGAACGCACAGTGCTTCATGGTTGGCAATGATGGGATCATTGCCGGTCTCTTCACCCGCGATCGGTTCCAACGAGAGCTGCAATCCGGCAATGTCAATGCCAAGGTCCGTAACTTTCTGATTTCGTCTTACAGGCATGTGCATCCTGATCATTCACTGGAAATAGTCTTCGACCGCCTGGCGCAAAATCCCGGTCTGCTGCCAGTTGTAAGCCGCGATGATGTGCAACATGTCCTGGGTGCGATCACACTGGAAACCCTGATTCAGTTTCTAGAAAGGCATTGGGAAGAAAACGGCCATTCCGGAGCCGCAGTCGCCGATGGAGAGAGTAGCCTGCATAAGCCGGCAGCATAGCGTTGTTGAGACGCTCGATGCGATAGACCGGCTGATAATTACAGGAACCCAGCAAATTAATTTTTGATGCGGGTGTAACTTTGGAGGAGGCGCGGAGTCTTCTCCTTAGCAAAGTACGTGCAGCATGTGCCCGGCGGTGCGAGGCAGGCGATTGAGTTCAGCGGCGGAAAAAGACGGGAAGAAAGCAGCGGCTTTGGAGACCATTGCACGTGAGGCCGGCATGATCGCTCGCATCCTGGCCGGGGAGCGCGAATTGTTTCACGATCTGATCCGCCCCTACGAGCGCGGGCTGTACGTGGCCGCCTATTCGATTGTGCAGCACGAGGCCGACGCTGAAGATATTGCGCAGGAAGCCGTGATCAAGGCCTACAAGGGACTGAAGCATTTCCGCGGTGACGCGAAGTTCAGTACCTGGCTGATGGCGATCACGTTAAATGAGGCGCGTAGCCGCTACCGGCAGACGAAGGGCGAGCAGTTTGACTCCCTCGACGACCGTGACGAAGAACAGGGCGACTACACACCCGCAGTGCTCGCTGACTGGCGCTATATTCCTTCCGGGCAACTGGAGCGTAAGGAGCTGCGGCAGGCGCTCAACGATGCGATGGCGCAACTTTCGCCAGAGTACCGCGAGGTTCTGATGATGCGCGATGTGAGAGGGATGAGCATTACCGAAACCGCGGCGGCGACGGGCGCGAACGAAGGGCTGGTAAAGGTTCGCCTCTTTCGTGCGCGACTGACGATGCAGAAGCTGCTCGCACCCCAGTTAGCGCCCAAGCAGCGCGGACTGATGGGCTGGCTGACCCGAAAAGCTGGTGGAAGATGAAGATCAATTGCAAGCACGTATGGGCGCAGGTCTCCGATTACATCGATGGATCGGTGACACCGGAAGTCCGCGAGGCCATTGAGCGGCATCTTGCACATTGCCGCTACTGCTCGGCGGTGATCGACTCGACGCGCAACATTCTGGTGCTGTTGGGCGACGAGCGGACGTTTGAAATTCCGGTCAATTTCGGCGAGCGCCTGCACCGCCGATTGCAGGAAACGATCGATGTGACCGAGTCCGAGTAGATATCAGTTTTTGCAAGCGGAGGTATTTCTGTTGAGAGCGGGGCAGCGGGGCGTGGTGCCGAATACGCAGCGTTCCAGCGATTACAATTCGAGCGTGGAGAACGAGGGCGCGGGAAAATTTCGCGGCGTGTGGATTGGCTTGGCCTCACTGGTGCTGGCGGCCGTGCAGTCGCTCTGCGTGGCCGCGGCGGCGCTCAGCGGCGTGCGCGTGCTGCTCGGCATCACGTCACTGCTGGCAGTCGGTGCATCGGGTCCGGCTCACGGATTCCACCGCGAAGCACTCCGCCTCCCCATCTTGTGGATTGCCGGCCTTCTCGCGGTGCTCAATTTGCTTTTGCTCTGGAACGAGGATCGCATTCGCCGAAACCCAGCCGCGCAGTGGCGCCTGCAACCGCTCACTGCCCGGCAACGCCGCGCACGCTGGATACAAGTGGGCACTTCGGTGGCTACCCTGTTGCTGATTCTCGGCGAGGTCATCACCCACCCGTGGTTCCACATCGAGCACTGAGCTAAATTGTGTGCTCTTGTAACTTTGAAAAGAAAGCGTCGGGATCTATAAGCCGAATTTTGTGCGGCATTGCTGCCGTGGCGATCATTCGTCTAGGCGGCGCGTTACCACACCGCTCAAGCGACCTACCCGGACGTTTGGCGAAGCGAGCCGCTTCGCAGGATCGCCGTGCGCGAGCGCACGTGCAATCCATCCGTCCCTATTTGGTCTTGCTCCGTGTGGGGTTTGCCATGCAACGTTCATTACTGAACGTCCGGTGCGCTCTTACCGCACCTTTTCACCCTTACCTCTTGCGAGGCGGTATCTTCTCTGTGGCACTTTCCGTCGGATGGCCTTGAAGCCATCCTCCCGGACGTTATCCGGCACACCGCTCTGTGGAGTTCGGACTTTCCTCCCCCCGAAGCGCACTCTCCGGCACGGCCGGCGTAAGCTCTCCGGGCGGTAATCACCCGATCCCAACGCTATCGTGTACGATTATACCCCGCCTGGATCGGAAGCCGGCTTTGGTGCACCCGGTGCTGCGCAAAGCAACTGACCTGGCAGCCTTGGCCAAGAAAAGTTTTCCACATTCAGAATGGTTCCACAATAAAACAATGTTCCATCGTGGAGCGATTGTGTGTTCCTGTTCGGAACATGTGGATGCATTCCCGACTGACTCGGGGCTCAATTCGGGCCATGCCAAAGAAAAAATGTTTGCTCTGAGACAACCTGATCTTGCGATGGTCAAACGGAGTACAAGCCCCCGCGCACGGATCGAAGCCGGTGTATATTGAGTAGCTCGAAGTCAGGCAGTACCAGTCAAAATTGATTTCAAGCGAGGATTGGATGGATCTTAAAACGCTTCAAAAATCGCTGAAAGAGAAATACCGCAGCGATGCCGATTCGTCGCGGGTCACACTGACGGCGAAGAGCGGCCAGTCTGAAAGCCCGATCGCCTGCTCCGTCGACATTGGACGCGCAATTTATCGCTCCGAGGCTCATACCGGAGTCGGAGGCGCGGGTACGAGCGCCTGTTCCGGCGACCTTCTGCTGGGGGCCTTGGCGGCTTGTGCGCAGATTACATGTCAGATGGTCGCTTCCGCGATGGGAATTCGAACCGAACGCATCCAAGTCACGGTAAAGGCAGACCTGGACCTCCGCGGTACGTTGGGAATCTCAAAAGAAGTGCCGGTCGGATTTGAACGGATCAATGTAAGCTTTGATGTGGTTGCTCCCGAGGCCACGGTGGATCAGCTCCGCGCCTTGCGCGACAAGACGGAGCAGTACTGCGTAGTGATGCAGACGCTTGTACGGCCGCCCAGCGTGGAGACCGAGTGGTTGGAGAGCAGCAAGGCTGTAGAACCGGCTTAGTCTGTCCGCACGCAACTGAACAGGATTGTCACATTGGATCGTGATCGCCAGTCAACTCTCCCGTTGCGGCGTTATGAGGAGAGCCCTGGCTCTCTATCGGTCCCGCTGGCCTACCTCGGGAAGCTCCTCATCACAACAAAACTTTATCGCTGTGGCTGGCCTGTTGCGTCTGTGAGTAACTGTGTCGGGACCGCATGATTGCGGCTCTCGCGTTAGCAGCGGGGATCCTCGCCGGACAAAATCGTGTGATGCTGGTCACAGACTCTCATTTCTGGATAAGAGACGATGTTCGGCACTCGTGGATAACACTCACTTGCTCGACGTATACCAACCTGGCGACATTACTAAGCGAAGGCGGATACGGAGATTGTGCTTTGGAACTTGGATTGCTGTTATTTCACTCGTCCACAACAAGGGGGAGGATGGAAACACTTCCATCCATAGTTCCAGCAATCGGCAAGATTGTCCGTGTATCTGCGTGGCAAGTTTCTCGTGGTTACCAAGCAGGCGAACACCGGGGTGAGAACTGGGTCAATGCACGACTGGCTTGTTTCCTTACCACCAGAAAACTTGTGAATGCCAACAATTCCAAACGAATGGGAGTCTCGTAATGCCAAGAAACAGCCGCTGCTTCGCGGTAGTAGTCTGCCTCGTTCTATGTTTCTCTAGCCTGCTCTTCGCACAAACTTCTGATCAGACCGCCGCTAAAGTCGTTACCGCCATGGACAGCGGAGTCGGTTTCCACGTCGGACAATTCGATGTCAGCATTTCCGGCGAAATCAATGGTTTCTATGTCCACGACCGCGCCGACAACACGGCTCCTAACGATGGTGGCTGTGTCCTGTGCTCGGCCAGCACTGGCGCTCAGCCCAGCTCGTCGATCCGCAACGGTCTGCTGCCGGGCGACTTGTCCTTCAAGATCTCGACGCAGGACCATGGCTGGGACGCTGCCGTGTTCTTCGGTATCTGGCCAGAAATCCAGAGCCTCGCACCCAGCGCTCTGTTCGGAAGCAAGGTTTCCACCAACGTTGGTGGAAATGGCGCCCCGAACGCTCTGGGCACCCCGGGCATCGACTTCCGTCAGCAGTTCGTAACGGTAGGCAAGCCCCACCTGGGGACTCTTAAGATTGGCCGCGACCTTGGCCTCTTCGGCCAGGAAGCCATCCTGAATGACTTCACCCTTTTGGGGGCAGGCACGCCAAACGGCAACGTAGCGCCGGGCAGCGTCACTCTGGGCCGCATCGGTGTGGGCTATGTCTACACGGACTTCCTGCCGCAGATTACCTATGTTTCGCCCACCCACGGCGGTGCGCATGCTGAATTTGCGATCATTCAGCCCCTGGATGATATCGTCTCCGCTGCGTTTGCCGCGGGCGACTTTACCTCTGGCGTCGCCGGGCTCAACGGCCATGGACAGCCGCAATTCCAGGGCAAGTTTACGTACAAGGTGCCTTCCAAGGGTCGGGTGAAGTCTAGCCTCTGGGTCAACGGCCTCACTCAGAGCCTGGAACAGAACAACGCCGTCTTCGCTGCTGCGTCCGATTTGAAGCCTGGGCAGAACATTCGCGCATACGGCGTCGATTACGGCCTGAAGCTCGGGCTTGGTGGAGCTAGTTTGGTGGCCTATGGCTACAACGGTACAGGGATCGGAATTACGGGTCTTATGCTGGGCGGTACCGCCTATGGAAACGGCGTCACCAAAACGACGACCCGTCCTTCCCAAGGCTATTACGTCCAGGGAACTTACACCTTTGCCAAGAAGACGACGATTGGCGCCAGCTACGGTCAGAGCGTTCTGAGCGCGGCTAACAGCCTCGACAAAGTTAATAACCTCCCCGGCCTAGTGAGATGCAATGGATCGTGGGTCGGCCAGCTTCGCTATGCACTGACGAAGTGGAACAACATGGTCGCGGAATATACTCATACGCGTTCTGAGGCTCAGGGTGGCGGTATCGCAACCTCGGATTCAGTCGCTTTGGGTACCATCGCGTTCTTCTAAATCGTTCGTCTGGTTTCTGGTTCGCTGTGGATTCACAAGGAGGATGGAAATGAAGAAGTTTGTGATTGAGCGCGAGATCCCCGGCGCCGGTAGCCTCTCGGCAGAAACTCTGAAAGACATTTCACAGAAGTCGTGCAGTGTGTTGAAGGAGATGGGCCCACGGGTCCAGTGGGTCGAGAGCTACGTCACCGACGACAAAATCTACTGCGTTTATATTGCGGCGAACGAGGAATTGGTTCGCGAGCATGCAAAGCGCGGTGGCTTTCCTGCCAACCGGATCTCACAGGTACGTGCCATCATCGACCCAACAACCGCGGGGTGAGGTGCTGAAATCCAGTCCGGCGTTTAGTCGGACTGGGTTCAATTCTGGGATGGAATTGCATAAGCAGCAGAATTACAGGCCATCTTGCACAAATCTTGCGGTATATTGAATGCGCTTGTTTCACAAGTTCAGGGGGTGGAAAGTTACGTTCTGACTGGCAGGCGGACAAGAAACAGTTCATGTGCCCATGTCACGATGCGACTTTCGATCCGCTGCAGGGCGCGGTAAATGGACGGGCGGCGCTGTTTCGCGGACGCTCCCGGTTCTGCCCACCAAGGTAGTCGACGGCAAGTCGGTCGTATTCGTCGGATACGCTGACATTCAACGAGGTTGAACTGTAGTAACTAACATCATTGCAAGCACTTTGAGGAGGAGTATGCACGTGAAGATGAAGGGCACAATGAAGAGGGGTTTGCTAGCTGCAGTAGCTGCAAGCTTTGTCATTCTGACAGTTGCAGCGGTCCCTGTCTTTGGACAGGAGCTTAAGGATGCGTCGGACCGGCCGTATAGACCCGTAACCGAAGAGATGTACAACAATCCGCCTGCTTCGGAATGGTTGCAGTACCGCCGTACGAACGACGGTGCGGGATTCAGCCCGCTGAAGCAGATCACCCCTGCCAACGTGAAGAACCTGCAACCGCTGTGGTCCTTCTCGACCGGCTTGACCAAAGGCCACGAAGACGTTCCCCAGTATCACGATGGTGTCCTGTATGTCGTCGGGTCCTTCGACGTGGTGTTTGCTCTGGACGCCCGCAGCGGCAAGTTTCTCTGGAAGTATGAGCGCGACATTCCAGACAAGGCCCTTTCGGTTGTCTGCTGCGACGTCGTCAACAAGGGCGGCGTGCTTTATGGTGACAACTTCATCTTTGGTACCATCGACGCCCACCTGGTTGCGCTGAACGCGAAGACCGGTAAGGTCGCGTGGGACACCAAGGTTACCGATTACGCGGAAGGCACCACCATCACCAACGCTCCGGTGGTGGTCCACGGCAACATCATCACCGGTATGACCGGTGGCGAATTCGGCGCCCGCGGCTTCCTGGCCGCCTACAACGCCACGGATGGCAAACTCGCCTGGAAGACCTTCACCATTCCTGGTCCGGGTGAGCCCGGCAACGACACTTGGGGTGCCAGCGCGGAGGTCGCCGATAAAGATACCTGGAAGCACTCCGGCGGCACCACCTGGACCAACGGCTACTATGACGCGAAGACCGACATCTTCTGGCAGCCCACCGGCAACCCCGGACCCTGGGCGGCCTATGTTCGTCCGGGCGCCAATGCCGGATCGAGCTCGCTGATCGCCTTCAATGGTAAAGACGGCCACATCTTGGGCATGTACCAGCCTATGCCCCACGACATGTGGGACTATGACACCATCTCGCAGCCGTTCGCGGTGGACTTCGCGAAGGACGGCAAAGAGGTACATGCCACCTTCCAAACCCACAAGGACGGCTACCTATATGTGATCGACCGTGACCCGAAGCACTTTGGTCACTACGGCGGCAAGGACTGGGAGAATGTTCCGCCGGTCTACGTGAAGCCCTTCATGGAGGGTATTACGTGGACCAAGGGGAACCTCGACGAGAAGATGCATCCCATCTATGATCCGGCGAAGGATTCGACCACGCCGAACTTGGTCGATGTCTGCCCGTCGTTCCTGGGCGGAGCCAACTACCTGGTGCCGTCGTATGATGCGGCCACCAGGACCGCCTACATCTCGGGCAACTACTGGTGCGAGACCATCAAGGGCACCCCGATTCAGCCCTGGGCTCCGTACAAGGCCTACGTGTATGCCGAGTTCCACATGCACGTGATGCCCGGCCACCAGGGTGGCGGCGGCTTCATCAAGGCCATCGACGTGACCAACGGCAAGATTAAGTGGGAGCACGACATGACCGATGCCAACTGGTCCGGACTGGTCGCCAATGCTGGTGGCGTTCTGTTCGGCGGCGGCACCGACACCCGTGACTTCTTCGCTCTGGACCAGAAGACTGGCAAGCGGCTCTGGCAGTTCCGTACCAACTCAGGCATGGTCGGCGCGCCGATCACGTATGAGATCGACGGAGTCGAGTATGTTGCTGTCGTCTCTGGCTTCGGCGGTGCGATTCCGATCTGGACCGGCGAAATCAGGGATAAATTCAACGCGAATACCCCGCAGGGTGGTGCGGTTTGGGTCTTCGCCCTCAAGGGTGCCAAGTAGTAGCTAGTACCGCAATGCAAGGCAGCACTGCCGCACTCTGATGCGGAGAGAGGAGTGAGAAGCGAAAGCTTTTCACTCCTCTCAGTCTGTACCATGCTGCTGGCCGATGGGCTGGCTTGCCTCATTCTTGCCGCCTAGGCAAATTAAAGTAGGTATCTCCATGAAACGACCGTTATTACTCTCAATTCTGGCCGGGGTGGTGTTCACACTCCCGGTCGTGACCTTGATGGCTCAGGCCGCGCCCGAAGCTCAGGTTCAATCGCAGTCCACGCAGGGACAGGCGGATTCGCGGCAGGAAGAATCGGATTCACCGTTTGGGGCAAGGGATCCAAATCGCGAAAGGCCGCAGCTCAAGGCCGGTGCGGCGGTGCCAATCGACCCCAATACCCTTGCTGGGACTTCCTGGGTAAACCCCACGGATGGCCTTACCTATATTTGGATTCCGCCGGGAAAATTCACGCTGGGCTGCTCGCCGGGTGATACGAATTGCGACCCTGACGAGAAGCCGCGCGAGATCACCATTGATCATGGCTACTGGATGGGGCAGACCCTGGTGACGCAGGGCGCCTACGAGCGCGTCACGGGAGAGAATCCCAGCTTCTACAAACACGGGGACCAATTTCCGGTCGAGAAGGTTGACTATATTGACGCGTACGGGTACTGCGTCGCGGTGGGGATGCGGCTGCCCAACGAGGCCGAGTGGGAGTATGCGGCGAGGGCAAACACCACGGGGCCGCGTTACTCGGACGATCTGGATGCGATTGCCTGGTACAAGGGCAACAGCTTCGGCCATTCGCACCCAGTGGCACAGAAAAAGCCCAACGCGTTTCATCTCTATGACATGTTAGGCAACATGTGGCAGTGGACGACCGATCTTCCTGGACCTTACTCCGGGGAGGTGATTCTGCGCGGGGGGTCCTGGATGACCAGGGCAAATACGGTTCGCGTTTCGAATCGCGGCCGCGATACGCCGGAGGGTGAGCGCAGATTCACCAGCTTCCGCTGCGTCTCTGGCAGCTTTACGGATACCAAGTACTCGTCGGATGAAGTCATTCAACGTGACGCGAACGGCAGAATGGTGGGGGTCAAATAATGGCCGCCAGAGCAACGCGCTGAAAGGAGTATCACTCCTTTCAGTCCATAGAGATCTGTAGAGACGTGATCAACGACGGCGCGGGACGCCACGAGAGGTATAGGAAAAAGCATGGGTTGGTTCAGGAGTTGGCGGGGGTGGTTGCAGTGTTTCTGCTTTGCAAGTCTGGTGCTCTTGGTATTTTCGGTCGCAGGGTGGGCGCAGGTGACCACCGCCGCGATTTCCGGAAAAATAGAAGATACTTCTGGGGCTGCCGTGAGCGAGGCCAAGGTCACTGTGAAGCATATGGAGACCGGCGCAACGCGGGTTGTAACGACCGATATGACCGGAAGCTACCGGATCCTATCCCTGCCCGTCGGGATGTATGAGCTGATCGTAGGGAAGAGCGGCTTCGAGACCGTGGACTGGACGGGAATCAGGCTTCTTGTAGGCCAGGAATTGTCGGAGAACCTGCGCCTATCCGTGGCGGCCACAGCCGAGCAGGTTACGGTTTCAGAAGAGGCTCCCGTGGTCAACACCACAACCGCTTCCGTCTCCGGGGTGGTAGAAGAGCATGAGATAAAAACGCTGCCGCTCAACGGCCGGAGCTTTGACGATCTGATTACCCTCAATCCCGGCACTGTTAATTACTCCTCGATGAGAAGCGTCAACACCACAACGAGCAACGGACAAGCGTTCTCCGTGAACGGGCAAAAGCCGGGGGATAACGAAACTTTACTCAATGGAGTGGAATACGGCGGATCAAGCCAACTGCAGGCGACCCCGGGTGGAGTGAGCGGGTACCTGCTGGGAATCGATGCGGTCCGTGAGTTCAACCTTGAGACCAGTAGCTATGGGGCGGAGTACGGAAAGCGCTCGGGAGCCCAGGTCAGCGTTGTGACCCAGTCCGGCAGCAATGCGCTGCATGGGTCTTTGTACGAGTTTCTACGGAACAACGATCTGGATGCGCGCAACTATTTTGACCAAGGTCCGGCGCCGCAGTTCAAGCGGAACCAGTTCGGCGCTTCCTTGGGAGGCCCGATCAAGAAAGATAAGCTGTTCCTCTTCGGGAATTACGAAGGCTTCCGCGAGCGAGGCGTTATAACCGGCACCACCGTCAGCCTTGTGCCGGATGCCCAGGCTCGCCTTGGTAATCTGCCATGCAACAATGCCAAGGGTGGAATCCCTTGCGCCGCCGGCCAAGCAGTTGGCACCCCGACACCCGTTCCGGGCCTCAATCCAACGATGCTGCAGTATGCGAACCTCTTCTGGCCGACTCCGAATGTGGATCTGGGCGGAGGAACCGCAAAATCGTTTAACAATCCCCCGCTATCGATCAATGAAAATTTCGGGACTCTAAAGCTCGATTACATCCTCAGCCCTCGGGACACGCTCTCGGCCGCTTATACCGACGATGAAGGAAATTCGATGGTCCCGCAGGCGGACCCGCTGTTCTCATCGGCTTTGGCAGTCGGCAGCCAGGTGGTCAGCGTGCAGGAGACGCACATCCTGTCGCCGCGTGTCATCAACACATTTACGGCTGGTTTCTCGCGCGCGGCTTTTGCAAATGGTTCTGCGCCCGCGCCGTCGTTCCTTGCCACTTACTCTCCGGCTCTTGATTTCGTCACTGGGCGCGGCCCGGGCGGTATCGTCGTCGGCGGTGGCCTCACCACCACGGGCGCCGGCGTGATCACCTCGGCGGGTCCGAACAACGCCTCGAACGTATGGAACCGCAGAAATCTTTTCACCTACGGGGACAGCCTGCAGATCAGCAAGGGCATTCATCAGATCACCGTGGGAGCCTCGTTGCAGCGGCTGCAGGATAATGAGGACACTGCCTCGCGTCAGTTTGGACAAGCTACGTTCACAAGCTTGCAGTCGTTCCTGCAGGGAAAGGTAAGCACTCTTCAGGCGGTACCCCTGCCGGAGGAGCTGGGCTGGCGAACCCTGATGGGTGCCTGGTACGTGCAGGACGCGATCAAGTTGCGGCACAACCTGACGGTTGAAGTTGGACTTCGCCACGAATTCACCACCGGCTGGAATGAGGAGGCGGGCAGGGCTGCGAACTATATTGTCGGCGCGAATGGGGCGCTCGAGTCCCAGACGCGGATCGGCGGTTCGGCATTCACGCAGAACAATGCGAAGTGGCTCTTTGGTCCCAGGGTTGCGCTGGCATGGGATCCCATGGGACACGGAACCACTGTGATCCACGCCGGATTCGGAATGTATTATTCGTTGTTGGACGCCCTTGCGTTCCAACTGAACAGTGTCGCCGGCCCTAACGGTTTCAATGGCACGATTTCTCAAACTAATCTCACGCCGATCAACCCCGGTGCGCCACTTGAATTCTGCGGTACCGCGGGAGCTCCTACGGTAGGCTGCACAAAGGCGGCTCCGGTGGGGGTGCAGGCGAACGCGAAAACTCCGACGGTGGAGAAGTGGAACCTGGCGGTCGAGCAACAACTGACTCGCACCATCTCGCTTCGCGTTGGGTATGAAGGATCGTTTGGCTACCACCAACTGATCAGCATCGATCCCAACAGCATTCCGGCCGAAATTTGTGCCAACCCGCTCGGATGCACTGCGGGTGGCGTCGCTACCAGCGGTTCGCCTGCGACGGTTACAAGCACTATCGCCACGGGTGCCACTTATATTCCGGTCGGGACGCGTCCCAATCCGAATCTGGGCGGCGGATTCTTCTGGTACACCATCGGCACCAGCAGCTATAACGCTCTGCAAGTGGACGTTACCAAGCGCTTCACACGGCACATGCAATTCCGCGCCAACTATACCTGGTCGAAGGACCTTGATGTAAACTCGTCGCCGACCGGAGCACAGGCGAACAATGAGGCACAGATGGTCCTGAATCGATTGAAGCTGCGGCAGGACTGGGGACCATCAGCGTTTGATATGACTCATCAGGTGCACCTGATGGGAAGTTACGAGCTGCCATTTGGACACGGGCAGTATTGGTTGGCGAATGCCGGCGGAGTCACGGATAAACTGGTCAGCGGCTGGGTGGTCAACACCATTACCACGCTGATGAGCGGCTTCCCCTTGACGCCTCAGGTCGGTTCGAACGTCTCCGGCGACGGTGACACAAGAAATCCCGACCGCCCCTCCCTGAACTCGATCTTTACGGGTTCGATGGTCGAGGGCAATCCAACTCAGTGGTTCAATCCGAACGCGTTTGTTCTGCCTGCGCCGGGAACCTATGGCGGCCTGGGCCGAGGGACTCTACGCGGTCCTAGTTTGGTTGGCATGGATGTTTCCTTGCTCAAGGACACGAAGCTTACCGAGAAAGTTGCGATGCAATTTAGGGCGGAGTGCTTCAACGTGCTGAACCACACGAACTTCAACACGCCAAACCTGACTGTATTTTCAAACGGAGCGATCAGCCCCACGGCAGGACAGATCACGTCCACGGCTACCCCGTCGCGGCAGCTTCAGTTCGGCCTGAAGCTGATTTACTGATGGGCAACCAAGCTACTCGGGCGCTCTGACGAGAGCTAAACCGGCGCAACGAAATATACCCTGTACAGCAGAGAACGCCTGCACAGGATAACCATATGAAGGAGTTTTATGATTTCGTCGAAAGTGACACGATTACGGACGCGTCCGCTGATTTTGGGCATTCTGGTGGTGTTGGTCGGCCTCTTAACAGGCGCCCAGGCCAGTGCGCAGGAGAAAGATCTTTTCGCGGCGGCCCAGGATGGTGATTTGCAGCGTGTCAAGGCGCTGCTCGACGCCAAGGCCGATGTGAATGCCAAGGATAAAAATGGGGGGGGCGCGCTGATGTTTGCCTCCGCAAACGGACACCTTGATGTGGTGCAGGAACTGCTCGCCAAAGGGGCCGAGGTCAATGCCAAGGATAACGATGGCGATACTGCCCTGATTATGGCCTCCGGAATAGGCCACGCTGACGTAGTACAGGCGCTGCTCGCCAAGGGGGCCGATGTCGATGCCAAGGAGAACAGCAAAGGCATCACCGCGCTGACGGCGGCCTCCATGGATGGACACGTTGACGTGGTGCAGGCGCTGCTCGCCACGGGGGTCAACGTAAATTCCAAGGATAACCATGGCGATACTGCGCTGATATGGGCCTCCACGAAAGGCCACGTTGATGTAGTACAGGCGCTGCTCGCCAAGGGAGCCGATGTCAACGCCAAGGATAGCACCGGCTTTAATGCGCTGATCGAGGCCTCCATGTATGGCCACGTTAAAGTGGTGCAGGCTCTGCTCGCCACGGGGGCCGATGTCAATGCGAAGACGAATCGTGGCGATGACGCGCTGAGTGTGGCGAAAGAGCACGACGATGTCAGAGCCTTATTGTTGCAGGCAAGCGCCAAACCATGACTGCATTGGGATCAGCATCAATGCGCGGAGCAGGCAGTACCGCCGCATGCTTATTGAGCAAGGTGTAGATGTGGGGTGGGCATACGATCCATAACGATCGCATTTGAGAATTGTTGGCGATAGGTCGCCAAGGGCCTCACTATCTCAGTTCGAGATCCTGAGGCCCTTGCCCGTTTGCGCCAACAAACATCTCAGCTTCTGAAATCACAGGTTACGGAATCAAGAGGAGCGGTCTTTTGTTGCCAATCTATGACGTGCTTCATGGGAACTAAGGCGGCGGGTTGCAAGGCGTCAAGGTGTCAACGTTGAAGATCAAAAGGTGGCGGGACAAGCCGCGCTCGACTCGATAAAATAAGGGGCTATATGACGATAGGAAAGCCCTACATCCTTGCCGCTGCGCTCTTGCTGGCCGTCCCGGTTCTTGCACAAAACCCCACGCAGCAAAACAACGAGAATCATCCGGCCGGGGTTGCCAGAAACGCAGCTGAAAACGCGGCGGCCGATACCGCCGCGCCGGTCACAGAGCCGGAGGCCATCCCCGCGCTGCCTGCCTCCGAGTATAAAAATGCGCCCGGCAGCCAGGAAGAACGCATCACGCGCAAGGTGCGCCACCTGCTGGTGATGCGGCCCGCCTACTCCATCTGGGACTGGCTTGCCTTCCGCGTGAACGGCAACACCGTGGAGCTGCTGGGCGACGTGTATAGCGGCGGCCTCAAGCGCGACGCCATCGACGCGGTCCGGGAGATCGACGGCGTCGGCAGGGTGATCGACCACATCCGACTGCTGACGCCCTCGCCGGTGGACGACCGCATCCGCCACGAGGTGGCCAACGCCATCTACAGCAGGGGCACGCTGTCGCGGTATTCCTGGTCGGCGATGCCCAGCATTCACATCATCGTCAGCGGCGGCCAGGTGCGGCTGGAGGGCGTGGTGGACAACCAGCTGGACAAGGATGCGGCGGCCCTGTGCGCCAAGGGAGTTTCGGGCGTCCTCCAGGTAACCAACAACCTGCGCCTCGAACAGGACTGAAGGAAAAGGAGCTGTACGACGAGCCGACGGCGTAGACGCTGGCTCGCGCACAACTCCCAAAGTCCCTCGAAGTTACCGCCCACCGCATGCTGGCGGAGCTATCTGCCCCTCTTGACACCCACGTGGGCGCTGGGCAAATCCTTGACCACGATCTTGCCGCCGTCGGACTTGATGGGGAAGTAGGCCAGCGTAGCCGAAGTTGCGCCGCCGGTGTTCTTGCCCTCCTGCAGCGGATCGAAGATCGCGTCATGGCAGGGGCAGATGAAACCGAAGGCGTTGACAGCCTCGCTGGGCTTGTGCAGCTCGGACATCAGGCAGCCCTGGTGCGTGCACACCGCCGAATAGGCCATTATGCCGTCAACGGTGTCGGGCGCCATGTCGGCCGGAACCTTGTCTTTCGCGACCCGGTAGAGCAGTGTTGTGAAGTTATCGCCATCGCGAACCGCTCCGTTGGGGTCCTTCGCCATCACCGTCAGCGGGACTGCGTCGAGAACCACATCGTCTACCATCACGACACTGCCCTTCTTCGGACCGGCAGCGAAGACAAACACATCGCCCACCTGCGGCGCATCCTTTTGAGCGTCCGCATAGGCCGGCACGCTTACACCAACCGACATTACAGCCGTCGCACACACAAAGCCGCAGGTGCCCTTCAGTAGATCCCGTCTTTCCTGGTTAAACTTCGAATCCATATTCTCCATCCGTCCATTTCATGAAATGATTCAGCTATCGTATTTATATTGAGCAAGTACTTCCTGTAACACCGTCCGACCACGCAGCTGGGGCAAGGCAATCGCCCCGGCCCCTCCGCGCATGCCTTAGGTTCGCTTGACGCCGATCCACGACATGGATCGCATCGCTAACATTAGTTTAGCCCCAGAATCGCGCCTTCAGCAGTCCTTAACGTACGTAAATTTCCGTTTCTTGAGGTGTCCCCATATGCCACAGGCAATCGGGTTTATGACCTTCGCTCCGGTGGTGCTTGCCCGGGGACCTGTGTTCGGAGCTACGGCGAGGGGCGGAAATACATCCGCCACTCAGTCCGTCACAACGGAAAAGGAGCTGTACGCCGAGCCGGCGGCGTAGATGCTGGCTCGCGCACAGCTCCCAAAGTCCCTCGAAGTTGCCGCCCGCCGCATCCTGGCGGAGCTATCTGCCCTTCCTTCCCAACGCCGCCGCGCAGCCAATGCGGCAGGCGGACTTCAGCAGATCCCGTCTTTCTTTGCAAAAGTTCGCCTTCGACTCCATGAAACTCAATTCCTATTTTTTCAGAGTTTGCTAAATAAAGCGGCTCCCAACAGATAAGGAGAAGAAGCAGTTCCTTTGCCCGTGTTACGATGCGCTTTTCGATCCACTCAAGGGAGCTATCAATACGGGCGGTGCAGTTTTCGCGGACGCTCCCGATTCTTCGCATTAAGGTGGATGGCGGCAAACTGGTTGTCGCCGACATATTCGTCGGATACGTCGGCGTCAAAGGGGGTAACACTGTGTAGTAACTAACATCAATTGCAAACACTTTGAGGAGGAGTATGCGCATTAAGATGAGAGGTATTCTAGGCGGATTGTTAGCCGCCTGTGTGGTCCCTCCGATCGCGACACTTCCAGCGTTCAGCCAGGAAGATGCCTCGAACCGTCCGTATAAGACGGTGACGCAGCGAATGATCAATAATCCGCCCGCTTCGGAATGGTTACAGTACCGCCGTACGAACGACGGACACGGCTTTAGCCCGCTCAAGCAGATCACTACAGCCAACGTCAAGAACCTGCAGGCGATCTGGTCGTTCTCGACCGGCCTGACTGCCGGCCACGAAGTCGTTCCGGTCTATCACGACGGAATCCTGTACATCACCACCTCGTACAACAAGGTGTTTGCCCTAGATGCCAGAAGCGGCAGGTTCATCTGGAAGTATGAGCGGGACATTCCAGATAAGGCCCTGTCGGTCGTATGCTGCGACGTCGTCAACAAGGGCGGTGTGCTCTATGGTGACAACTTCTACTTCGGTACCATCGACGCTCACGTCATTGCCTTGAATGCAAAGACCGGTGCCGTGGCGTGGGATACGAAGGTTGCCGACTACTCCGATGGCATCACGATCACCAACGCTCCGCTCGTCGCCAAAGGCAAGATCATCAGCGGTATGGCCGGTGGTGAATTCGGCGCACGCGGACGCCTTATCGCTCTGAATGCCGAGACCGGCAAGATCGACTGGATCACCTACACCATTCCTGGTCCTGCTGAGCCCGGCAACGATACGTGGGGCGGCGAAGAGAGTTGGAAGCACGGCGGCGGCACCACCTGGACCACCGGTGCCTACGACGAAAAGGCCGGCCTTATCTACTGGCCGACCGGTAACCCAGGACCCTGGATGGGCGCTGCGCGTTCTGGCGACAACATCGGCAGCTCCTCGATCATCGCATTTGATGCTGAAACCGGCGCGATCAAGGGCCAGTTCCAGTTCGTTCCCCACGACCTCTGGGATTACGACACCATCGCTCAGCCGATCCTCATCGACAACGTGACCGTGAAGGGCAAAAAGATCCAGGGCCTGTTCACCACGCACAAAGATGGTTACGCCTACATGCTCGACCGCGTTCCGCAGGCGGGCTCCACCATCAACAACCTGAAGTTCCAGTACGCCGAGGCCTTCATGCCGATCAAGACCTGGAAGGGTATTGATCCGCAGACCGGTCACCCGATTTGGGATCCGTCTAAGGATCCTTCCACCAACAATGGCCGGTTCGTTGACGTCTGCCCGTCCTTCCTTGGCGGCACCAACTACCTCGTACCTTCCTATGACGCCAGCACCGAGACCGCTTATGTTTCGGGCAACTTCTGGTGCGAAACCATTAAGGACCTTCCGCACGTCGAGTGGGCTCCCTACAAGGCGTACGTGCAGGCTGAGTTCCACATGTACGTTCAGACGGGCGCCAAGGGCGGGGGCGGCTTCGTCAAGGCGTTTGACGTCAAGACCGGCAAGGCCAAGTGGACCCATGAGTTCGAGGATCCGAACTGGTCCGGCCTCGTCGCTACTGCTGGTGGCGTCGTCTTCGGTGGCGGTACCGCGACTCGTTACTTCTACGCTCTGGACATGAAGAACGGTGAGATGCTGTGGAAGTTCCGTACCAACTCGGGCATGGTCGGCGCGCCGATCACGTACGAGATCGACGGACAGCAGTATGTTGCGACCGTCTCCGGCTTCGGCGGCGCGATCCCGATCTGGACTGGCGAGATCAACGCCAAGTTCACCAAGGATGTTCCGCAGGGCGGCGTGGTTTGGGTCTTCGCTCTTCCGAAGAAGTAGTTAGCTTGCCGCCGCATGTCGGCGAGCTTGCAAAACTATGCTGTTGAGAAGGGAGTGAGAGACGAAAGTTTCTCACTCCCTTCTGTTTATAAAGATTTAATAGCGCCGCGCGACGGCCACGTATACCCGCAACCAAGAACTCATTGCTTACCACACTCGAACTTTCGCTCGGCACGTTCGCTCTGGCCCGCGCCGCCGACGAGAAGAGGTTGCCGTTACACCACCTGAAGTAACGATCCAGGAGGGACACAGCGTCTGGGGTATACTTTTTGCAACTCTGAAAAAGACCAACTGGATGTCAATTTAGATGAAAAAGGTCCTGATTATCGCTGTATTTTTGTGGGCGCTTCCCATGCTTGCGCAAAGCAATATCGGGGAGTTGCGCCTGAAGGTTACCGATCCCGCTCGATTGGGCTTGAAGAGCGTGGTTGAACTGGCCAGCCAAGGCAACGAGTATCGCCATACATTCACGACGGATGATCATGGCAATCTGGAGGTCAAGCGATTGCCCTATGGAATCTACCAGATTCAGATCAAGCGCGAGGGCTTTGCTCCGGATTCCGAGTCGGTGGATGTGCGTTCTGCGCTTCCTTTAGATCTTGCGGTCCGGCTGCAAGTGGCTGCGGCTTCAGAATCGCTGAAGGTTGTCGAGACGGCCACGTTGATGGATCCCTATCGCGCGGGTTCGGTCAATCAGATTGGCTCGGAGACAATTGATACTCGATTGACCTCGCTGCCCGGCCGCTCGCTGCAGGATCTGGTGAACTCAGAGCCGGGTTGGCTCTACGAAGGCAATGCGGTCCTCCATCCACGTGGATCGGAATACCAGACGCAATTTGTGGTGGACGGGATTCCGCTCACCGACAACCGGTCGCCAAGCTTCGGGGCAGGACTCGAAGCCGATGATGTCGAGTCACTCAAGATTTATACCGCCGGTTTTCCCGCGGAATTCGGCAGAAAGATGGGCGGCGTGGTCGAGGTCAATACCTTCAAGGCCGCACAGCCGGGACTCCACGGACAACTCGCGCTTTCGGGCGGCAGCTTCGAGACAGCCGGAATCGACAGCGAGGATCAATATTCCTGGAAGAAAAATACCTTCGGCGTGAGCGCCTCCGGAAACATGACGAGCCATTATCTGAATCCGGTGGTTCCTGAGAACTACACCAACAAGGGCACTACGGGAAGCTTTGGGATGAGCTACGAGCGGGACCTCACGCAGAAAGACCGTTTGAGCCTGGTCGTCCGCCATTCACTCGCACGCTATCAGATCCCAAATGAACTGGTACAGCAGAATGGCGGGCTGGTGCCGAACGCCGATGATACCGGCTTTGTACCGATCACCGGGGGACAGCGACAGTATGGCGACAACTTTGAAACCATGGGGAGCGTCTCCTACCAGCACGTGTTTTCATCGGATGCTATTGGTTGGCTGCGCGGAATGGTTCGCGATAACTCCAACGATTTAACTTCCAACCCCTTGTCCTGGCCGATCATTGCGTTCCAGCATAATGACTTCAGAGAAGGATACTTCAGCGGGAGCGTCTCGGTTCATCGCGGCAGGCATGAGTGGAAGGCGGGCATTGAATCCGACAACTTCTTCTTGCACGAAAACTTCAGCGACGTAATCCCCGATTGTGCAGCTTCAGGCCCCGAATGCCCTATTACGCTAGGCATCTTCGACCCTGGCACGCCGACCAGTTTTGCATATAGCGGCAGCCGTCCGGATCTCGAGCAATCGGCTTATGTGCAGGATGCCATCCGTCTCGGCAACTGGAGCGTAAACGCGGGACTCAGGTGGGATCACTACCAGTTGCTGGTGAACCAGAATGCTGTGAGTCCACGGCTCTCCGTCTCGCGCTATTTCCCCTCTACTGGCGTGAATCTTCACGCCTCCTACGACCGGATCTTCCAAACCCCGTCGTTCGAGAACATCCTTTTATCGAGTTCTACGGCGGTGCAGTCTCTGAACCCCAGCATTTTGCGGCTGCCCGTCGAACCTTCTCACGGCAATTATTATGAGTTGGGGCTGTCGAAGGCGTTCTTAGAGAAACTCCGGCTGGACGCGAACTACTTTCGCCGGGACGTGAACAACTACGCCGACGACGATCAGATACTGAGCACTGCGGTCAGCTTCCCCATCGCCTTCCGTAAGGCCATTATATACGGGGCAGAGGCAAAATTGGAGGTGCTGCGCTGGGGCCGGTTCTCGGGCTTTGTCAGTTACTCCTACACCGTAGGGAATGCATGGTTCCCGGTAACAGGTGGTCTGTTTCTGGGTCAGGAGGCGGTCAGCGCGACGACTCAGCTAACAGGACATTTTCCCGACTCGCAGGACCAGCGGAACACGTTTCGCGCCCGCGTCCGCTATCAGATCGCCTCGCGGTTGTGGGCGGCGGTGGGAAGTGAGTACGGCAGCGGGTTGCCATTTGATTTTCAAGGCACATATCAACTGGCCGTTCAGGAATACGGTCAAGGGGTTGTGGATCGTCTAAATTTTGATCGCGGACGCGTGAGTCCTCTGCTTTCGATCAATGCTTCCATGGGGGCCGACCTGTACAAGAAAGAAAATCGTACGGTGCGGTTGCAGGCCGATGTTCAGAACCTGAACAACCGGCTCAACGTGCTTGACTTCGGAGGTCTGTTCTCCGGCAATGCCATCGCGCCTCCGCGAAGCTATGCCCTTCGCCTGGTCACAAACTTCTAGCACGGAGCCGTAGTAGAGCAAGGCACGGAATGCGCGAGGACCGTGTCTTTCTCAAGCAAGAGAGTGACATGCAAAACGAAGGCTGGCTTTATCGACTCTTTCCGCCCGAGCAGCCCCGGTCCATTCCGTATGGCCGTTTATACAAGGTCACGCTGCGAACGGCACACCTGATGGCGACCAGTGTGTTGGTTGGCGGCCACGCTTTTGGCGCTCCGGTCAGCGCACTCAGGCCGTTGCTTTATGTGGCGCTCGCGACCGGCTTGGGTATGATTTTTCTCGAGGCCTACCCGAGTTTGCACTTCGCCTTTGAGGGCTGGGGGCTGCTTCTTTTCGTCAAGCTGGGGTTGCTATGTTGCATTCCGTTCGCGTGGAAGGAGCGGCTCCCGATCCTGCTTGCGGTTGTGGCGCTCGCCTCCGTCGGCTCTCACATGCCGGCAAGGTTCCGGCATTACTCGGTGCTCTATCGAAGAGTAATCTAGGCGTTGCGAAAGCTCTGTAGCGGCTGTGCACAGCAGAAGTGCGAGGGCCGGTGCCGTCCCAGGATGTAAAAGGTGCGGTACACTGAGGAACGAGCACGATTCCCCACCGCGGAGGGTTGTGTGAGCGGTTGAAACAGGCGGTCTTGAAAACCGCTTTACGGGAAACCGTAACGGGGGTTCGAATCCCTCACCCTCCGCCATTTCTTCTCCAGAGCTGTCCGCACCCGTCCATTCCGCCGAGCAACATCTTTTAGATTGTTGAGCTTGGTCGCGTGTCTTTCCACGCCTGTCCATCCCGTTCCATGGCTATCCAAATTTGACCGGGGGTATCAGCGGGGGTATTCTTAGTTCGCGTCCCAGTTGAAAGCGGGGGGTATCGCTTTAGGCGGGCATTTCGGACCGTAAGCCATGAACATCTACCAGCTCAATGATCGGCAAGTGAAGAACGCGAAACCGGGCGAAAAAGAGTACCGGTTGAGTGACGGAAGCGGACTTTATTTGGTGGTGAAGCCCAATGGCGGAAAGCTGTGGCGATGGTCCTATGAGTTCAATGGCAAGGAGAAGCTGCTGTCCTACGGGCCGTATCCGAGTGTTTCCGTCGCTCAGGCGCGGGAACTGCACGAAGAGGCCAGGGCGCTGAAGCGTCGCGGAATCGACCCCGCCGCCGCGAAGCAGACAAAGAAGCGCGAGGAGGAGGAGTGCAAGCGAGAATCCTCGATGCCCACCCTTGCCGCCCTCACAGAAGAATGGCTGAAGACCTGGAGCAAGAAGAAGAGTGCACGTTACGTCGCGACGGTGAAAACGCGATTGGATCGAGATATCTTGCCGGCCATCGGCGAGACCCCAATCGATCAGTTGAAGACGGCAGCCCTGGTCAAGATCGTCTCTGGAATTCAGGACGATCGTGATGCCGAGGATCTTGCCCGGCGCGCGCTTCAGAAGATGAAACAGATCCTTCGCTTCGCGGTCGCGAAAGGCTACATAGAAAGCAGCCCGATCGCCGACACCCGGCCCTCTGACTTTCTCCGGTCGCACACGGTGAAGAACTTCGCTCGCATCGAACCCGCGCAGCTGCCGGAGTTGCTCACGAAAATCGAAATCTATCAGGGAACGCCTCTCACTCGGTTGGCAATGAAACTGATCGCACTCACGTTTGTGCGAACAACGCCGTTGATCGAAGCCGCATGGTCGGAAATCGATTTTGAGGGGAAGCGCTGGAAGATCCCGTTGGAGCGCATGAAAGGTCATAGGTCGCCCCTTATCGTTCCGCTGGCGCGCCAGACCCTCCAGGTTCTGGAACTCGTACGCGCAGTCTCAGGAAAGAGCAAATATCTATTCCCTGGTCAGGGACCAAAGAACCCGACGATGAGTAACGGGACAATTCGTATGGCGCTCCAAAGAATGGGTTACAAGGACCTAATGACAGGCCATGGTTTCAGGAGCGTCGCATCTACAATTCTGCACGAGTGCGGCCATGTGCACGAGCACATCGAAGCGCAAATGGCGCATTTGAAAAAAGATAAGGTCAGCGGCGCCTACGATTATGCGAAATATCTTGTCCCACGAACCTACATGATGCAGGACTGGGCCGACTTTCTCGATGAAACGCTGCGCACCGGCGTCTATAAAATTATTCCGCCCTCGTACCGAATTGAACGCGAGGTGAGTCCGGAGGATGAGCTTCAGCCGGCGGCGCGGTCACGGCGAGCCCGCGCCAGCAGCCGCTAATCGCCGGCTGAGTCCATCCGCTTCTCGCGACGACTGAGGGCGACACGCCTGAAAAGAGATTAGCGAAGTAGTGCCCGGAACCACGACACCCGGACAGGCCGCCCGTGGCCCGCGGCTGACGGCTAGCCCAATGACGCCGAATGGCGCCCAGGTCGACCACGCCTCTTCTTCGGGGTGATTTCGCCCGATCCCAGTTTGGTAAGCGGCAGGGTGTCTAGACGGGTTGTGATCATCTCTCTCCAATCCTTCCGCAAAGGCAGATCCTTCGACCTAGATGTCCAGACATCTTTGAAATTGCGTACGGTCTCATTTGCCGTTTCGAGAACATAGCTGTGCGGCGCCTCTGTTTTTGCGGCGAAACTTGCGAGCAGATCCTCGTCGATTTCCTCTGCGTATTTTGTGCCCGCAAACGACAGAGGCAACGTCTTGTCAATCCTGGGGTATACGATTGTTGATACAAAGTCGTAGGCAGGTGAGAGCTTAGGTGTGCGGCCATCCGGATACACGACTGACCAATTCTTAAGGTGCATGTCCATGTTGCCTATAAGGATGCTGAAAACGAGTCTTCGTACAAATTCTCGGTAATCTGCCTCACCAAGAATTCTATGAATATTTTTTCCAATTGTGTTGTAGCTTTGGTTGTCGTATTTCTGTGCGGGGAACTGGCCGAAGATCTGATTAAAGTCCTCAATGTGTATCCGAGACTCCGCCGTCCGGTCAAATCTCTTTATGTAATAGGCGCTCGAATCGACGTTCGAGAACTCTTCCGGGATTCCTTCTACCCGATTGGTAGTTGCCAATCCAAAATCGGGCACGTTTATACCAATTTCCTTCGCAAGTGTCATCATCGAGTACTCGTTCTCAGGCAGCAAATCGTGCTGTGGGGACGGTAGCTTCACTATCCAATCTCCGCCAAGCCCCTGAGCAGGAATACTGAGGCGCTCGCCCTTCGAACCATGGTGTTTCCCTGCACCAAACTTCAGTTGCACTCCCGCCAAGGAAAAGCGGGGAAGAGGCCCGATCTCGCGATTCGCAGTGAGCGATGGCTTGCCCCCGAGATACTCTGAAAGAGGTGGTGATGGACGCCCCTCGATGTCCTCCACAACGACGTTTCCTGGCAGGTCTTTCCCGACAGTCCACAACAATAAGAACTCTCTTTCGGACGGTATGCCGGTTCGCTCTATCAGGTACTCGCGAAGGACGCCTTCGGGTAAGAGGTTCGAGAAGAATGGTGGAACTTTGCTTCGGGTGAGCTGTTCAGTGACTTTGGGTTTACCTTCTACATCAAGGAAGCTGAGGCTTAACGTGGGTCGCTGCGTATCCGTGAGGTACGCCTCGTCGAAAGCAAACAGATTCCGGTCAAAGCCGCCTAGCTGTGTGATCGTGCCGACTGCAGCCTCGCCCAGCTTCACGGTTAGAGTACTTGGACGCGTGGTTTTGGCCTTAGTCTTCGTCATGAGTAATCAGGGAGGGAGGTTGTTGCGCCTCCATGTCACTGGAACTTGTGTATCCGATGATGTGGTTAACTGCGGATAGCATGCGCTTCGGAATTAGCATCGGCTCGAGATCAAGTGCTCGCGATATCTCCATTAACGTCGATAGATGTGCGTTGGCACCCTTCTCAACTCGAGAAAGTTGACTCTGCGGCATGTGTATGCGCGATGCAAGCTCAGTTTGGGTGAGCCCTCGTCTCAATCGCTCATCACGAATTTTGTTCCCTATATTTTTAAAAAAATAGCTCATGAAAATATATTTTACAAAATATAGACGGCGAATTGCACGGTATATTTCTAAAAATATATGTCCCTGGCTTATATTTTGTAAAAATATATTCAAAGTCGGCATCACCTGCAATGGATATATTTTTAGAAATATAGAATCAATAAAGTATATTTTCAAAAATATACTGCGGGCGTAAGCTTGCAATTCTTGACTGCGGAATCGCTGCGGACTCCGACTCTCACGTGAAAAACCTCGCGTAGCCGGCGATGCAAGCTGGCACACAATCGCAGTCTGGCCACGTGGGCCTGTGATGCGAAGGTCCAGCGCGATACGCTCCTAGACCAGACATCGGGGTTGGTTTCCGTTGACGGTGGAAGGGCTCAAATTCGAAGATGAAGCCGGAGCAGATCCGTCGACCTTGGGATGGACGGCGGAGGCGGAAACCGAATGAGCGAACTGGCCGTTTCCCCTGCCGCCCCGATCGTACACAGTTATCTCGAGGTAAACAACGATGCGGACGCCGATCGCCTGATGGAACGGATTGGCGGCGCCGGCAAAACCCAGGCCTGGCTTGCCGCGCAGTCCGGCGATCCGCTCTGCATGTTGCGCCGCATGAAATTCGAAGCGGTCGGCGTTCATCCAATTGCCGGGCATGCCCTGAATATCGTGGAGCAGATAAACCAGAGCTGGACATTCGCAGTGGCTGTTGCTGCGGCACGCCAGCTTCTGCGGTTGCATCCGGAGGCTGGCGGATTCCGCCTCGCTCCGGGCGCGCATGCCTGTCTTGAACTCGACACCATGAGCGAGGTCGAAGGCTTGGTCGAAGCCGAGACCTTCGCGGCGGTTAACCCGAGCAACAATGGGAAACTTGCGGCAGACCTGCGCAAGTTGGCGGCCCGGCCAGAGGCGCATCGCTACGTGTTCTTCATGTCCCCCGGCTATAGTCGGAATGAACGTTTACCAGAGCTCGAGCGGGATGGCATCCAAGTGTGGTGTGTGAATGTCTAACTACGTTATTCAGCCGAGCCGACTATCATCACCGCGAGTGCATTGTGCAGTCGCAGACGTGGAGCGGTAACTATCAATATCGGCAATGGCGAGCAGCATGAGCCGATGTCTTAGCGTTCGTCGCGTAACCAAAATAATATAAAGGATGCACAACAGCCTGTCGCATAAGGCCCTGCGCTGTCCGCATCTGCCCTCATCCCAAGTCCCTGGAGTCCAGGATGAGTTCACAGTTGGAAGAAGTCGATGAGCGGCTTTATGCGTTCGCACTCTGAAACGAGATGCTCAACTTGCTGCTCATATCGCATATTCCAGAGCGAGTCTGTTACTGGAAAATGGCGAACCAAGCGAAGAGCGAGGTTGAGCTGCTTGTTGCGTTCTATGTGTTTTGCTTGAGCGGTAGTAATGTGCGTATTGTTGGCGAGTAGCCACTGCGTCCAGTCTGTTTTCAGGCGCAAGTACTCATTTTCGACTGGCCATATAGATCGAGCAGAGAGCCGGCATTCCAATATCCGGGATTCTGCACTGCGATCGAAACCCAGTAATAGAAGCGCGGCTGGTGTTCGAGCTTTAGCAACGCCTGCAGTTCGATGCCCCGTGAACTTTGAGTAGTCATCGAATTCTTCTGGTGCCGCCGAGATCCGCTTTCGCATCACAGCTTGAGACGTGCGCAGTTCGGCGTTCACGGCCAGATCAAATCCCCAAGGCATGCCGAACGCGGAGATATTCGGGACGTCGTTCTTAGGCATCCTTCCGAGTGCCCAAAAGCGAGGCCCACCACGCTCCTCCCTGGGTAAAAGATGCCTTACACTCCAAAACGGCCGGAAAATCCGTGCAGATCACGTCAGGTGAATGCGCCCCCAGCATCTTGATGGGAAGGACGTCGTATTCGCTGAAGCCGTGCCGGATGCTAGCCAATGAATCTCTAAGAATGCGATGCGAGATGGCCAAGGATAAGCGTTTTACGGGAGGTGCCAAATCTTCCGGACGTATGGAATTGATTTCGGGCAGGCCGAATTGCAGATTCTGATGGAATGGAGCCACCAATTCTGACGGAATAGTGCCGCGTGAAATCCGTGCCGCCGAAGCGTGATTCCAATCCGAACTGACCACTGATTCCAATCCACGCCGGCCACTCAGTAATGCGGTAATGCGATCACGCCACGGCTTCGAGCGCTCCGTCCTTTATGCTCTCCTCTTACCGGTGTTGGTCCTTCTTTTTCCAAAAGCGCGAGTGTCGACACAGCATCAAGATCGAAATAGCAGTTGATGCCCCAACCATCCACCAAGCCCTGACGGTGCGTGGGTCAACATGGACGCGAGTGTAAACAAATGGAAGGTGAGGAATAATAAGATCGGCAAAGCCATTGACGTACCATGGCATTTGCAGCAGGCACCCGATGAATGCAACTAACCCGGCCCATCGAATCCCAACAATCGTCAGTGTGGATGCAAGTGCTAAAGCTAACGCTCCTGCCAACGTCATATTGAGAATGGACAAATAAATCCTGTTCACATCTCCGGCGCTTTCCGCGCCGGCAATAAAATACGTTCCGTGGTCAAACACGAACCATGCTGTGGCGGCGTAAAGGCTAGCGGACAACACTCGAAACGAAAGCAAACGCCATCTCATCTGATCAAATGCTATAGATTTCAGTAGCATGTGAACCTCTTTACTTTCGAATCACCCTTCAGGCCCTGACTCGTCGGGTTGTGATAAGGATCAGGCAGTCGGAAGCATAGTTTGTCAGGGTACCGTGCCATTTGTAAAAGGCATCCCTGCTGGCCAATAATCCGGGGCATGCGTGGCAGCGGATGCGAACCTCCTGCCCTGATTATCGGGCGTCACTATGAATCCAACGTGACCCGTACCATCGGGTCCACCTGCAGGCCACCCGGTCGCTAATATATCACCAGGTTGAGCCGCATCCGGCCCACCACAACGGGGTCCAACAGGGCGATCCCTTAACTTCCTGTGCAGTACCGATACTGTCGGTGGCCTGCCCGATCTTTTGTACCAGTTGGATTGTTAGTGTAGCGCAGCGTTTGAGTTAGTTAGATCGCCGCCGCAGTCGGGGGCGTGGAAAAGTGGGAAGCGTTCTTTGCTTTCCACTTTTCCATGCCCCGTGTTGTTTCGGTCAGCCATGCTGCTGGTGCCGGTGGTCTGTAGCCCAGCGAAGAGTGCGGCCTTACGGTGTTGTAGTGGACGCGCCAGCGTTCAGCCAGCACCTGCACCTCCTTCAGCGAGTAGAAGATCTCGCCATTCAGGAACTCATCGCGCAGCTTCGAGTTGAAGCTCTCGCAGTAGCCGTTCTCCCAGGGAGAGCCGGGTTCGATGTACAGCGTTTTCGCTCCGGTTGCAGCCAGCCACTTGCGCAGATCTCTGGGCCACGAACTCCGGGCCATTGTCGGAGCGGATGTGCTCGGGGATGCCCCGCATCACCATGGCGTCGGCCAGAGCCTCGATCACGTTCGCGCTGTTCAGCCTGCTCGGGGCGGATCGCCAGGCACTCCCGCGTGTGATTCATCGATCAGGTTCAGCATCCGCACCGTCCTTCCATCGTGGGTAAAGGTGCTGACGAAATCGTAGGACCAGACATGATTGGCGCGCTCCGGCCGCAGCCGCACGCACGAGCCGTCGTTAAGCCACAACCGGCCTCGTGGCTTCTGCTTCTGCGGAACCTTCAGCCCTTCGCGACGCCAGATGCGCTCGACCCGGTCCTTGCCAACCTGCCAGCCTGCCGTTTGCAACAGCGCCGTGATGCGGCGGTAGCCGTAGCGGCCATACTGGCTGGCCAGCGCGATGATGGCCCGGGTCAGTGCATCTTCGTCGTCACGCTGTGTCGGCCGGTAGCGCTGCGTGCCGCGTGGCTGATTCACCAGTTGGCACGCATGTCGCTCGCTCATCCCATGCTCGCACGCATGGCCCACCGCACAACGCCGTCGTTCAGGGCTTAGAAGTTTCCCGAGGCGATGTCCTTCAACACCAGCTTGTCCAGGCTCAGCTCCGCTACCAGCCGCTTCAGCTTCGCGTTCTCCTGCTCAAGCTCCTTCAGCCGCCGCGCCTGGTCCACCTGCAGGCCGCCGAACTCCTTGCGCCAGCGGTAGTAGGTCTGCTCGGTGATCCCGCCTCTTTCGGCAGGCTGCCGGCGTCGTCTTCCCGTTCGCCACTGCCACTTCAACCTGCCGAAGCAGCTCACGATCTGCTCCGGCGTGTGCTTCTTCCCTCGTGCCATTCCAGGCTCCTCTCATACCAGTTTCTCTCATTCACACTGGTACAAAAGTCGCCGGGCACTCCACGAGTACTCTGTGGATGCTTCCTGGACTCTGGCAGGTCCTGTTCAGCCTGGGCGTGTTTGCATCGTGTCGTTTCCTGCCGCGCCCCATGGTGGCAGCGGGCACCTGGTATCTGCTGAGCGGGCTGGCAAGCGTCTGTTGGCCGACAGCCGCGCGCTCTCTCCCTGGACGATGGGGATTTCCTACGGAGCAGGGCAGTTGCTAGTCGCGGGGATTCTGTTCTTCAGTTCTCATGAGGGTGGCGATGAAAGCTAAGCATCACCCGAGCGAAGCGCGCTTCGCCTACGAAGGACTGGAACGAGTGATCCATGAGCGCGCTCGGCTCAGCGTACTTACTTGTTTGATGAGCAATCCCAAAGGACTGACCTTCGGCGATCTCAAACAGTTGTGCGCTCTTACCGACGGCAATTTGAGCAGGCATCTGAGCGTGCTGGAAAAATGCCAGATGGTCGAGATTCTAAAGGGACATGACCACAACCGTCCCCAGACGATCTGCCGCATCACCGCTTCCGGCCGCAAGCGCTATCTAGAATATCTTTCCACGCTTGAGCAAGTGGTGCGGGATGCGGCAAAGGGAAGCAAGGAAGAATCGGCGTCCGGTTTGATACGCGGCCTTACGCCTCGACCGGCCTGAGGCTTTTTTTTGCGCAGTTACTTTGCGCTGCAAAGTATCTTTCCAGAACGACGAGAGAAACCGGTGAGCGACTTTTCGATACTGCAATCGGGCTTGACAGCCAGGATCAAGTCCCGGTCCATGGGAGTGAAACTCATCGTAGTGTGCGGCCTGGCTCTACTCATGACCATCCCCGCGCTCTTTGTTGGCGGGTTGGTGGAAGACAGGACCAAGCGAGCGGCAGACGTGATTCGAGAGGTCAGTGGCCATGTAGGCGGCCAGCAAACCTTCCTCGGGCCGACCCTTGCCATCCCCTACAGCATTCCGCCGCAATCGCCGGTGATTCCGTAAAGCACGGAATGTACCTGGTGTTTCCGGCGCGAGCTTCGGCTGTGGTCAAGGCCGCAACGGAAGAGCGACGCCGTTCGCTTTTCAAGGTGTCGGTGTTCCAAGCGGATTTGAAGCTCGACGCGACATTCGACCTGACCGCAGTGCCCGCTGCGGTCCCGCAAGGCGCCGAACTCGACTGGAGCCGTGCCGAGATCGTGGTTGGGGTCAGCGATGCACGGGGAGCTCTGGCCGACGCCATCTTGACCGCGGATGGACGAACCGTGACGCTGGTCCCGGCCGAGATTGCGCAGGACATATCCATCGGGGGAGATCAGAGCGAACACAGCAAGCTGACACTGTTCGGTGCGAAGGCCGAAGGCATTGCCAAGCCAAATGCGCAATTCGATGTAACCTCCGCCTTGAGGTTTTCCGGTGCGCAGCGCATTGCCGTACTTGCCTACGGCAAGACGACTCAACTTACCATGCAGGGAGATTGGCCAAGTCCAGGATTTGACGGAGGATTTTTGCCCATCACCCGGACCGTCTCCAAGAATGGCTTCACCGCGGAGTGGTCTGTGCCCTTCATCGCGCGCGGGGTGCGTGCCGAAGGGCAGAGCGACTCCATCACCGGGCTCGACCTAACGGCGCTCGCTGTTTCATTCATCGAAGTGGCGGATCCCTATCAGTCCGTCAACCGATCCCTCAAATATGCAGCTCTGTTCTTGGGACTGCTATTCCTCTCCTACTTCGTATTTGAGGTTACGACCGGCAAGCGCGTTCACTCCGCACAATATGTTCTGGTGGGGATAGCCCAGATCATCTTTTATCTGCTCCTGTTGGCCCTTGCCGAAAGAATCGGCTTCGACTTCGGCTTCCTGTTGGCCGGCACTGCCACCGTGGTGCTGCTTTCGGCCAATGCGGGATGGGTATTCTCGAGCAGGTTGCAGGGAATCAGAGCTTTGGTCAGCTTTACTTTGCTCTATGGGTTGATCTACATGCTGTTGCGGCTCGAAGACAATGCATTGCTGGTGGGCGCGATTGCCAGTTTCCTGGCGGTGGCAGCTGCCATGTACTTCACCCGCGAGATCGACTGGTATAGCTCGCTGCCGGTAAGAGGCACTTCCGAAACCGCAGGGCCGGCTGGTTCCAAGGGCGACACCGAAGAACAGGAACTCGGTAGAGAAGATCACACGCTCGATTGAGAAGCGGCCTGCAGCGCTGCTTCGCGGTGATTCGCGTTGTCCCAGTTGCGCCGCCGAAGGACGCAGCTCCCGAAACCGAGGCTGCGGTGCAAGGTAACCGTCACCATGCAAAATGAAAAGCGCGACGGACTGCACGTGGCCATCATTATGGATGGCAACGGGCGCTGGGCGACGCGCCGCGGCTGGGCTCGCATCGCTGGACATCGCGCCGGGGTGGCCGCGGTGCGGCGGGTTGTGGCGCGCGCCTTGGAGGTGGGCATCAGTCGCCTCACGCTCTATGCGTTTTCCTCCGACAACTGGCGGCGGCCGGCTTCGGAGGTGCAGGGCATTTTCTGGCTGCTGCGGGCCTTCCTGCGGCTAGAGACCGAGCGACTGCAGCAGAGCGGTGTGCGGCTCCAGGTCATCGGCCGACGCGATCGCTTGGCAGAATCGGTGCTGCGCGAGATCGACCTTGCCGAATGCGCAACCGCCGCAGGGCGCCGCCTTCTTCTGCGGGTTGCCATCGACTACTCGTCGCGCGATTCCATTGCGCGTGCCGCTGCCGACGCGACTGCCGCTCTCTCGCACCAAGGACCACCCTCACCCGATTTGCTCGGACCCTTGCTGATGCGGGCTTTGACCGGGCAAGGCGGAGAGGTCGATTTGTTGATTCGCACCGGCGGTGAAAAGCGTCTTTCAGATTTCCTGCTGTGGGAATCCGCTTATGCTGAACTTCTGTTCACGGACACGATGTGGCCCGATTTTGACACCATCGATTTGGAGACCGCTGTACAGGAATTCAGGTGCAGGCAACGTCGTTTTGGCGGTGTTCCGGCAGCAGCGGGGCAGTCTCCGCTGTCGGTGGATGGGGTACGATGATGGCGCCTGGTTCGCGGCCGTCAAAGTTAAAAGAGAGTAGAATCCGGCACATCATCCGTCCGGCACAGCGCAGGTCGTCAGGGAGACCGTGACACTCGCCTTCCATTACCGATCTGGCTCCGCTGCCACTGTGTTGATTTCGAATTGACAAGTCACCGGAATGTGGTCGGCCTTCTCCGGGGCAAGCGCACCAAAGGCAAAGTTACTGCAATGCAAACTTGTTTTGAACATCGTTCTCAACCTTCGGCATTTTTGCAGATGGGAGATGAAAACATCCTCGCGCCTATACACAACCACTTCCTGCTGGCATAATTTCAGCTCACTTAATCTATGTGCCTGGAATACGTGTGCGACATGTGGGCGTTTCCGTTTTCATTCTCGTTCTGTGTTCTGGGGTAGCTTGCGGGCCGCGCCAGATTTCGCAATTGGCGGTAGACGTTCCATTCATGCCAATTGTTGCTGATGGCGACTCGCGGATTATTCTGTTTGTCCGCACGGAAGGTGGCCGGGTGCTGAAGCCCTGGGATGTCTCAGCGCGGATCCTTGAGCAGGACGGGCGCGGGCGAGTCATTGGGATCGCCTCAAGGGCGGACAAGCAAATGGCGATCGAGTTCATCCCGGGCGTGAATCCCGGACGCCTTACCCTCGAACTGAGCGGCCCGGCACTGCGTCCTTCACGCGTGACTCTCAATACCGTGCTGGCGAACGGCGATTACTACCAGGATGGCACGCCGACTTTTCCCGCTTTACCGCTCCCAGGATCCCAGCATTTCGCCATTGGTTCACCTTGCTGGCCGAACACCAGGCGTTCTCAGCAGACAGGTTGCCCCCCAAGATCGATCATGCGCCGCTGTTCTGCGCTACGCCTATCGCGAGGCGATGCGCCATCACGACTCCACCTGGGCCTCAGACTCGAATCTCGGCGCATTGCCAGCAGGATCGACATGCAAAGTATTCCTACCCTTACACTCCGCTCGGGCCGCGCATTTTCCGCGTGAAGGACGGCAGCTTCACTCCGGCGGATCTCAACGATGGAACATTCGCCAGATTTGCCGATGCAAAGACTCTGATCGTCGCAAATGCGCATTTTCTTACCCGCGTGTTCGTCTCGCTCAGCCCGGAGACCTCATCTTCTTCCGTCAGTTCGAACAGAGTTCACCATTCCACTCCATGATCTTCATTGGGCGCAGCCATTTCGGCGATGGCAACCAGTGGGTGGTCTATCACACCGGGCCCGAGGGCAAATGGCCGGGCGAGATTCGGCGCGTCAGTTTGACTTCGCTGCTGGTCCACCCCAACGCGCGCTGGCGCCCGGAAATCAACAATCCCAACTTTCTTGGAGTCTACCGCTGGAACATATTGCGAGGGCCAAATCAATCGCAAACTTCGCTTTCTCCTCGTCCTCCTGGTGGTCGCAATCTCTTCGCTGTTCTCGTTCGCGCAGTCGAAAGAGGTGTACTTTTTCGCTTTCCAGCGACCGCACGTTCCGGCCTGACCAGAAGCCAAAAGTAAACGTCTATGCGCACAACGTGGACGTCCTCGAATTCCGAGTTCACAAGGTGCAGGATCCGGCGGCCTTCTTCGCAAAGCTGGATGACCTGCACGAGTTCGGCGTGAGGCACTACTCACCGAGGGAGGGGTTGATCAGCGCACCTGGCTGGAGAAGTTCCACGACTGGAAGAGGCGCTGCTGGCGCTGGATACGTAACTCTTCCGCGGCCAGTTTTCAGATGAGTCGCGGGCTGAAATCCGCGACTGGCATTCGGGCAAGGCAAAGCGCAGTAGGGTGACCGGCAGCGCCGGGTTTGCCGGCGTTCCTCTGAACTCCCAACAGCTTGTTGCGCGTTGGCGGATGGAGTTGCCGCCAAAGTATGTAGCGAGTCGTCGGACTTCCCGCTTGAAAACTTGAAGCCCGGGCTCTACGCCGTGGAAGCCACCGATGGCACCTTCGCGCCTATACCGTGATCGTCGTATCGCAGATGGCGCTGATTACAAAAACCGCTCCCGGACAGGTCGTCGCCTTTACCGTGGATCGCAAGACAGGCGAGCCGGTGTCCAGCGTCAAGGTTTCCGTATGGAGCAAGAAGAACAAAGTCGCCGACTTCAGTACTGGAAGCGACGGAATGGGTGAAGCCGCAGTAGCGGTGAAAGGCAAAGAGACTTCCTCGGGTGAGGATGAGAGCAGCTATAGCTCGAATTGGATATTGGCTGAGCACGGCGACGACGTCGCCATTGTGGCTCCATACTCGCTGAACCTCAGCAGTATCCCATGCAAGACGGGTCGGCGATCTCTATACTTACCGGCCAGTGTATCGCCCAGGACTCGTAAGTTCAAGGCGATTGTGCGCAAGCGCTCTGGAGAGAAACTACTCATTCCCTCTGAGCGCCAAGTCGAAGTGACTGTCGCGGATTCCGCAAGCAACCAAGTGCTGAAGAAAAGCTACACGCTCTCGCCCTTTGGAAGCCTGAACGGAACACTGGACTCCCGCAGACAGCGGCCCTCGGTTATTACTACATCTCTGCGATGATCGGTGGTACCCAGGTTCGCATTGGCGGCAGCTTCGAGGTGCAGGAGTACAAAAAGCCGGAGTATTTCGTCAAGGTGACACCCGAACGCAACCGCGTGTTGCAGGGTGAGAGCGTCAAGGCCACGATTGAGGCGCGCTACTACTTTGGAGAGCCGGTGGCCAATGCGAAGGTGAAATACGTCGTTCACAGAGCGCGCATGGACCGACGATGAGGACTCGGAGAACGCTACGAGGAGGGCGGCAACAGCGACGACTACTTTTGGTGAGCAGGTGCTCGAGCAGGAGGGCAAGCTCGACGCCAATGGACGCCTCGTCGTGACCATACCGACCAAGGTTCAGAACAAGGCAAAAGTTGACGCAGACTATCGCATTGAGGCACGAGTCACCGACGCGGCAAATCGCGAGGTGGCTGGACACAATGCCCTTCTCGCAACCTATGGAAGCTTCCACCTCAACGCTTCAACCTCTAGTTATATCTATCGTGTGGGCGACAGCATTCCGGTGGTTGTCCATGCGCTCGACTACGATCAGCATCCCGTGCAGACGGATTAAAAGTGGAACTGCTACGTCATAACTATGGACAGGCGGATACCACGATCTATACCAACTCGGCTAAGACCGGGGCCGACGGCTACGCGCGGTTCAGTGTTTCAGCCTTGGAGAGCGGCAACGGAACCGTGCTTCGAGTCACTGCGGTTACTCCCGAGCAGCGCGAGGTGGAAGCGCGAGACCGGCTGTGGATCGTAGGCAAGAATGAATCCACATGGGGCGAAGAGGGAAATCAGCAACAACTTCAGGTCATCGCCGACAAAAGTTCCTAGAAAGTGGGCGACGTGGCTCACCTGGTGGTGATGGGCGGCCCGCAGCAGCATTTAACCCACAAGCAACCCTGTTTGTGACCACCGAAGGCCGAACCCTAATGACCCGCCGCATCGTTCCTGCCGATTGGCGGAAACCGCGGTGGACGTCCCGATCACCGAACAGAGCCAGCCAAACTTCTTCGTCAACGGATTCATGGTTGACGATGACAGGTTCTACAGCGGCAGCAAGAATGAGAAGGTCCCGCCTGTCGAGCGCACGCTGAACATAGAGATCACTCCATCGAAGCAGCAGTTCCAGCCCGGCGAATCCGCGGCCTACAACGTGCTTGTGAAGGATGCCACTGGTGCCCCGGTGAAGGCCGAGCTAAGTTTCGGCGTGGTCGATGACGCGATCTACGCAGTCCGTCCCGAATCATCGGGCAACATCGTGAGTGCCTTCTATGAAAACCGCTACGGCGGCGTGCAGACCGAACAGTCGTTCACATTCATTTTCCACGGCGAAGCCGGCAAACGCTCATTTCCCATCGCCGGAATGAAAGGTGCTCCGCGAACTGGGAGAGAGCATCCGGCCCTGGCACAGATCAAGGCCAACGAATTCGTGCAGCCCAAAGATTCGAAAAGCATTTCCCGACACCACATTCTGGTCGCCAGAGATCCATACCGATGACACCGGCCACGCCACCGTCCATTTAAGCTTCCCGGATTCCTTAACGACATGGCGCACCACCGTGCGCGCAATCACCATGGATACCAAGGCGGGTGCAGCAACCAATAAGATTCTCGTTCGCAAGAACCTGATGGTTCGGATCGCCGTGCCTCGCTTCTTCCGCCAAGGCGATGAGGTGACCGTCTCCACCATCGTCCACAACTATCTTGAGTCGGAGAAAACCGTCCGTATGTCGTTGGATGTGATCGGGCTGGATATTGTGTCCGGAGCAACCCAGCAGATCAGCGTTCCGCAGCGTGGCGAAGCCGAAGCTGGATTGGCGGCTGCGCACCAAGCCGGGCCAAAACTCTGCCAGACTGCTGGCCAAGGTGCTCACCAACGAAGAGTCGGATGCGATGGAAATCTCGTTACTGGTCGTTCCTTTCGGCGTGAAGCAGACGCTCGCCAGTAGCGGGACGATCGGGGCGATCCCACTGGACGCGCTGAATCGGCGCTCAATTTCCCGGCAGGCGTTGACGCCAGCGCGCGCGGTATCGACGTTGAGCTCTCGCCTTCCCTCGCCGGAGCCATCTTCGACGGCCTTGAGTACCTCACTTCGTTCCCCTATGGTTGCACTGAACAGACTATGCTCAAGCTTCCTGCCAAACGTGGTGGTGGCCAACACTCTGCGCGAATTGAAGGTGCCCAATCGCATCGATCCCGCTCTGCTCAAGCGTCAGGTTGACGCTGGCCTCGATCGCCTTTACGGCTTCCAGCATGCGGACGGCGGCTGGGGCTGGTGGAAAGACGACGACAGCATGGTGTTCATGTCTGCCTACGTCATCTCCGGCATGGCACAGGCACAGGTGGCGGGATATGAGGTAAAAGCACCAGCGTTCCAGAACGGCAAAAACTATCTTAAGAAGATGCTGGCGGAACATCCGAGGATGATTCCGGACCTGCGCGCCTATGTCGTCGACGCGCTCGCACAGGCCGGCGAGCGCGACCGCGGCACGCTCGATAAGGTTTGGGAGTCGCACTCTGGACTCAGTTCGGAAGGCATAGCACTGGCCGGACTCGCCCTGCGTTTGAGCGGAGACGCCCGGGCCGGCGAAGCCGCGCAACTGCTGCGCGACACCGACAAACAGGAAGGCGACGGCTTCTACTGGCCCTCCAGCCTAGACAACCTGCTGGAGATTGAAGTTGATAACAGCGCCGAGGCAACCGCCTACGCCGTCAAGTTGATGGCCCAGCTCTCACCAAACGATCCCATCCTGCCCAAAGCAGTGCTCTGGATGATGCGGCACCGCAACGAGGGTTACTGGGAGTCGACCAAGCAGACGGCGACGGTGCTCTTTGGAGTTACCGAATATCTGAAGGTGAGCAAGGAACTCAACGCATCGTTCGATGCCGAGCTCTACGTCAACGGCAAACAGGCGTTAACCCGCCACTTCACCGCAGAGGATGCGACATCGGGCGTCTCCGCTACCGCTCACCTTCCGTACTCTGCGGTGGCAGATGCCAACAACATTGAAGTTCGCAAGAGTGGAGCCGGCAGGCTCTACTCGCAGGCGCGTGGTTCCTATTACTCTACCGACCGCGCGCTCTACAACCGGAATGGCCTCAAACTCAGCATCATGCGCGAGTACTTCAAGATGACCAGCGGAAACTCCGGCGAAAAGATCGTCTACGATCTCTCTCCAGTCTCAGGCCCGGTGCAGACCGGCGACCTGCTGGCGATCAAGGTCACTGTGACCGGCGACAAGTGGAAGTACCTCATGATCGAGGACCCGATTGGGGCCGGCACCGAGTTTGTCGAACACGATGACCTCTACGAACTACGCCAGAAACCTGCTTGGTGGAGAAACTGGTACGACCGCCGCGAGTTCCATGATGACCGCGCGGTGATCTTCCAGACCTGGTTCAGCAACAATGTGCGCGAGTACTTCTACCTCGTGAAAGTTACAAACGCCGGGAACTTCCGCATCAGTCCGGCGTCGGTCCAGCCCATGTATCAGCCCAACGTTCTTTCAACTACGGACCCTGCCACAATGGAGGTGAAGTAATGCATGCACTGATTCGATCTGCGGTTGCTGCGTTGTCCGACTGGAGGCTCCTCGCACTACACCTCGCAGGCAATGCTCTGTTGCTCGCTGCTGCCACCTTGTGGCTGCTGATTCCGGAAGCCCACGCATGGCAACTGCTTGTCACCGCTCTCGGTGGGCTGGCCGTGGGCTTCACCTTCGTTTGGCTGCACTGCGGCACGCCAGCCCCAACCCCGGACTCACCCCCGTGCGTGAAACCCTGGGCAGCGATTTCCGCGCCAGCATACGCCACATACCCGCCTGCGCGGTCTTCTTCGTCGTGCTTATCGTGCTGATGAACTGGGCGAGCAACTACTCGGACCAGTCGTGGCAGATCAGCGGATACTTTTTCACCCGCCTGCCTCACGTCTTGCAACGCAGCGTGGGCGAGGTCCGCTTCCACGAGTGGGTGCAGATCAAGTTCGCGGTGCTCATCTGGTTCGTGCTGCCGGCTCTCTTTCTGCCATTCCTCTCAGCGGCGTCCGCCTCCGGCTTTAGCCGTCGCGGCCTTTGGGCTGCACTGCGAGTGTATGCTCGGGTGAAATATTGGCTGGCGATTGCGGTAGCCGCACTGATCGGAGTCTTGCTTCCTCGCCTGCTCGCGAGCTATATCCCTTCGCATGGTCTCACGAAAGAAACCGTCAGCATGGTGCTGCGCCTGTTCACGGTCTACGCGCTGGCTGTCCTCGCGTGGTTGATGGCATCAGCGGTGGTGGGCAGCTTCCTGCGCGCGAACCTCCCCGTCGAGAACCCCGGAGGGAATGCCGCCCTTTGGCCCACTGACCAATCAGCGCACTGCGCCCATATTGCTGCTCCAGCCGAGCAACAGTGTCGAGTGAGGAAGCGTACGCGGCTTGCATATTTTTGTAGTCGCCGCGCTGGCTCAGAATCTCTTCCATCCTCTGCGGCGTCAGTGTCGGCGCATCCGTCGGCGCATCGCCGCCTAGCAGCATCGCCAACCCTTCGCGGAACCATAGCGGCGTCTGCGCAGCGGCATTCGACTCCAGCAATACGTGAACGAATTCGTGCCGCAGAATCTTCTCGACCCGTGTGCCTAAGACCTTCGCCGGCTGCATACGAATCTTATTGCGCGCGTGCTGGCCGCCACCCATCCCGGCTCACCGGTCGCGTTGCGAAACATCTCAACGCTGGGATAAACGTAGACCGCGGGCCGCAATGCGGCGTGCAGCCGTGTTTGCGACTCCGCCCAAGCCAAGGCCCGCTCTGCCGCGTTGAGGACTGTGGCGGAGTCATCGTCCACGGCAAGAACGTCCAGCCGCGCGGATGGTGATTTTCTCCACACGATCCCGCTGGCTGCCACGCCGATGGCCGCTCCGGGATAATAAAACGTGAGTATGTCGCGATAGCTCTTGCCTTCGCGGGCCATCTCCGCCGCGCCTAGCTGGCACAGGCCCACGCCGTGCCCGGTGCCACGTCCGGTGAAAACAAAGTGATCGCCCACCGAAGCGACCTCGTACAAGTCGCTCTTCAGCAGACCCCAGCCCATCGCTCGGCCCACCGCAAAGCGCAGTCACGCGCCCACCGGAACGCCGTTCCCATGACCTCCGTCCACCAAAAGCAGCATCTGAGCGCGTCCCGAGGGTGTGCGCCGCAGGACTCGGATCTGTTCCCATTGCTGTGGAACGCGCAGGCCAGAGCCCTTTAGCGCGGTTGTTAGATCGCGGCGCGAAATCTCCGACCGCCACGGCTTCGAGACCCTCACGCAGTAGGGATCGTTGAGCGTGTCGCTCCCGGCCCCATCCGCCTTCGGCCAGACGTTGCTTGCCGCCTCGGTTTTCCCGCCACAGTCCTGGTGGTAATAAGCTGCGACCGGCTTGCCGTGATCCCACAGCAACTCACCGCGCGTCTGCTCCGCCGCAGCCACAACCGCCGGAGCGACGTTTGCATTCACAAACTGGCAATGGGTTGAGTCGCAAAAATCAAAGTGTCTGCCTTGTGACGTCCGCGGAAATGCGTAGCGTAGGTGCGAGCTGCCACAGCCATTGCCCGCAGCGCCTCCGCCGGCATATCTCCCGCGGTCTCGCCTTGCACCACCGCAGCGGTGTACTCTTCCACCGTCATCCGCGTAATGAAGACCAGCGTGCCGGCGTTCGCGCGAACCTCTACCGGCGTGCGCAGCGTGCGCGGCGTGCGCGGCGGCGCACCATCGAACTCGACGCGAGTTCCGCCGTCCAGCCACAGTCCCACGGCAGATTTTCCATCTTTATCGTTCCTGACTCGCGAACCGACAGCGGAAACGTGCAGCGCCTGCTTCCATGGAGTCGAATCGCACTGCGCGCACCATCGCAGCGTTTTCCCGTCCAGTGTTGCCCCATCCAGCGGATGCACCGTCGCTTCCCGAATCTTGTACAGCGACAAGACCTGCAGCCGGATATCGGGCTGCTGCGCCAAGCAAACCGGCGTCAGCAACAGCCCCAGCGCAAGCACCAATCGCCTCACCGTACTCCACTCTCCCAGCTCTCAAAGATCCTGTGCGCGATCATGGCAGCCTCTGCGCTGCCGCGCCCGCGCTCCACGTATACCACCACCACGATCTGCGGCCTGTCTGCTGGAGCGAGCCGGCAAACCATCCGTGTGTGCTCGCTGCGCCCGGATTCGATGCCGTCCCCGTTTTCCCTGCGACCTTCAGGGACTTCGCTTGCGCAAGTTGTGCCAGCCCGTAATCGGTCGCGCCCGCCAGTCCGTTGAGCACCACTCGCTGCGCCGCCGTTGGAGCGTTGTGCCAGCGCGCAACGCGCGTGTACGCCATGGCCAACTCCAGCGGTGTGATTTCGATCCCCACAGCGCCAATCGCCAGTAGCTGCCGGCTCTCCAGGGTGTAAGCGGGAGCAATCCGCCCCTCTCCCTCCCCTGCCATCAGGCCAGTGACGCCTTCAAAGCCCAACTTTCGCAGGTAGCGTTCCAATTCGCCCGGGGGCAGATGTTTCGCCGCCTCCGTGAAATACGAATTGCAGGAGAAGGCCAGCGCCTCCTCTGCGTTAAACGCTCCCCACCCTTCGGCGTGCGAACAGTTCAGCCGGATGCCGCCGACCGTAAGTGTCCGTTGGCAGGCGATCCGATCGGAGTTCTTGAGTAAATGATTCTCTAACAGAAAATGCAGCGTGAATGGTTTGATGCTGGATCCTGGCGTCGCCAGTCGGCGAGTCAGAACAGGAATGTCATACGCCGCCAGCACCCGCGCGTCCTGCACTCGGAGCACAACCGCAGCACCCCTCTGATTCCAGAACGCCGAGCGCAGGGCCTCGTCGAGCGCAGCGGAGCGCGTGATGCTGTGCCCCTGCCCCAGGGGCGCTACTGCGACGAGCAGCAACAGCACCCCAGTTCGCAGCATCGCTTTCATCTGGATAGGCATGTTGCAAGGATGTCAAAGAATGGTGGGGAACGCCAGATATCCTCGCAGCTGATGACTCAGAACACGGCGTACGTGTTCATGGTGTCAGAGCAGCGGGGTGGGTCTTGAGCAACTGACGCCGTAGCGGCCATTAGGCTTCTCGATCAACTCTCGAATTATGAGAGTGGTCGGCACCCTCGGCTCAGCATTTTGCGGATTTTGAGGACCGACGGAGATTGATTGATGGCCAGCTGTGCCCAATAACATAGCCACAGAGGCTCCAGTGGCCTTCGTGGTAGAGCGGTCCTGGCGATACTCACCGATACAGACGTGTGTTTCCACAGCCCTCTGTTGTCCGGGGGCGGACGGCCAAAATCGACGCAGGTCTGCGACCTTGCCGTCGCAGGTTTGAATAGCCTACGGTAGACAGCAACCATGATTCCCCGGGTCCAAACCCCGGCGCTGGGGGAATGATGGTTGCTGTCAACCATGTTTTGCGTCGAGCTTCCTCAGGCATCTTGGCCGACAGAGTGGTTTCGAGCGCCTACGGCGCCCGGATGTTTGGTCTTTGACTGACGGCTGGGAAGCGCTGGCCATTGCTCTTGTGAATGCAGGTCCCCCACGGTGCCCCGTTTACGTAGACCCGTTCGAGGTGAAAAGCGGGATGCCTCATCGCTCCGAAGGTGGGTCGAAGAGCCAAGGTTGTCCACCCAGACCTACCACCGGACCGGCTCCGGCAATGGCAGAGTGCGGAGTTGGCGGATCTCCTTCTTCTTCGGCCCAGTCTCGTTGCTTGCATCGGAGCGGATGGATGATTGGTGGCGTTCCAGGGTCGCGCTCGTGCTCTTGCCATAGAGCCAGCGACGCCGCAACTCCGCAAAGGTCAGTCCGTACCCACGCTCGTCAATTTTGTTGATCACACCATTTTGCGCCTCGGCCTCAGCGTTGGACCACCCGCACCCCCAGAACCCGCAGATCTCGTCTCGGTGGTTTCGGCAGAAATCCAGGAATTCCAGGAAGCACGGACGTGTTTCCGCTGGCAGCATTTTCTCGAACTTGTCGAGAGCTTCACTCGCAGCCGTAGGAGAGATGTTTGTATGATAGAGCTTCATGCCAGTTTCCGAGGCCGATTCAACTCGGCGGCTCACGGTGGCTTGCCTCGGAGGTCGAGGAATTCATTCAGCTGCGAAAGGAGGCACGTGACAGCCAACACGGCGGCAACGGCTTCGCGCCACGCCCCGACATTCTTTCTCGCCAAGGTGGCGCAATGAAAGAATCTATTTCGGGCATCCATCCCGGAACTTCGGCCAGCCAGCTCGCTTCAACAGTCCGGATCTTAGGCCCAGAATTGTGCGAGGCTCTCCGAATGTTGAAGCTCGATATTCCTGAACTTTACCTAAAACCTGAAGCATGGAGCGTGAGCCTGGCGGTGATGAAGGTCGAGCTTGCTCCAGTCCGCCGAACAGAGAAAGCACCCAAAGCTAAATGTGCCGGGCAGGACCAGTGACCGGAATTCTCGGCTCCTCACCGGAAGATCCAAGGCTCTAGGTCGCCCGTGATCAGTCGCTCCGCCTTCAATCCCACTATCCTTCCCAACCAAACTCAATCCCCAAGCGCGGAGGTACCTCCGGGTACGCATCTGTACGTACAGATGCCCGCATTGTTGTCTGTACCTACAGAGAAAGGGATGTCGGGGGTACTTACGGGGGTATCGAGGCCAGTGTCTATCGCCGAAGCTGGTACCTGCAATGACTGTAAATCCAGCTATTCTGCACATTATTAAAGACGTGTATGGAGTTTACTGATTCATAGGCGCATGCGATTTCGAATCCCTCACCCTCCGCCATTTCTTCTCCAGAGCTGTCCGCACCCGTCGATTCCGCCGAGCTGAGCACCGGCGTCTATAAGCTTATTCCGCCCTCATACCGAATTGAACGCGAGGTGAGTCCGGGGGATGAGCTTCAGCCGGCGGCGCGGTCACGGCGAGCCCGCGCCAGCAGCCGCTAATCGCCAGTTGTGGTCGAATGAATTTGGACAGAGTCGGACCTCTCAGACTGTCTGGTCCATATCATTTTCAAACCAGGCGGCTACGTGAGTGGGTAAGTGCTGCGGCCGCCAGCCGTTTCGAATCGCTTATCGAACTTCCGTACGGTTCACGTGGACGATCTCCACATGCACCACAAACCAGAGCGAAAGCAAGATTGTGATTACTGGAGAGAGGAACCTATAGATCTCATATTCTCCGAGTGCTCCTCCCGTGGGGGCAAGAGTTGTGTTCTCGGGCGGCCACTGGTCTCCAGTGCAATTGTCAAGACGTCTCCGGTAAGTCCTGATAACGAGAAGGTTACACCCCTCTCGGATTCAGCTCGTGTGCGATGGAGCCTACTCGAGCAAAACTCCGCTCTCGACTTAAAAGAAACATGCTGAGTGGCCTCCATCTGGATGTCACTCGAGGGTCGCTTGTGGAAGCATTGCAGGATGCTGAACTCGCGGTTCAGTGGCTCTCTAAAGCGATTGCGGTCGCGGAGCAACAAGTCCGCAACTGAACGAATCCTCGCCCTGCACGGACGCCGTTTCCGGCGGGCACATCTCCTGCAGGGCAATCACTTCCGATTCGCAAGTTTTCATGCGCAGCGGCACGACCGCAGTATCCACCAAAACAGAAAAATGAACATCAATGACCGACCAGGATTTGGAAGCGTCTCTTCTTCGGAGGTCGCCTCGAGGCGGAGCATATCTTCCGGGCAAATCCCTTTGAGCTCAGCATCGTAGTCCCCTTGTGCGAAGAACCGGTAATTCGGCAAAATCCCGGAATTAACTCTCTACATTTCCCCGTCAGGGACCGCGAACCGCTGGAACGTGGTCTGTTCGACGCGGTTCTTGATGCGATCGTCGCGCCCTCGTCGTCATTATCGGCGCCATAGCCGAGCTCGAGCGAAATCTCGTCACCGAGCGCCTGCTAGCGGGGATGCGGCGTGCCAAACTCGAAGCCGCCAGATCGGGCGCCGACCGCTCGACTCGGATCGTGCCGCAATTCTTCGCGACCGTGATCGAGGTCTCTCGCTGTCTCAGGTGGCAAAGGCGCGCACGGAATCGCGCGCCCTGCTCCAGCGAAAAATGCTGCTGGCCACGAAGGGGGGCCGCAAGGCCCCGGCAAGTTGCTGAAAATGGGTGATCAGAAATCGCCGTTTGAGGTGGTCATGAATGTATAAATTTGTCGCCAGGTTCCGCTCTTCACCCGATGCCGACGGCCCTCCTCCATCGCGTGAGCCGGATTAGTTACTGGAGACATACAAATTTGTTTGGTATCCTTCAAAATGATTTTTGTCCCAATTTCTGGCAACATTGCGCCCTCTCTTTTCTTGGACTGCATCCTTGAGTGCGGACGAGTAAATCCCCTGCTCGGTTGAATGTGCTTTCTTAATGAAGTGGCAGAGTGTGGACTATTTAATGTTCTTGATCGGGTAGCTCAAGATGAAGGTGTCGGCATCCACGGTTATTGCCCATCACAGGGAGAATGGAGAGACGCAGACGCTATTGCAGCACCTGCTGAATGTGTCTGCGCTCACTCGTGAGTTTGCTGAAAAAATAGAGATTGGTCCCGCTGGCGAACTGATTGGTCTGCTTCATGATCTAGGGAAGTACAGCACAAATTTTCAGAATTATCTTCGTTCGGCAGTTGGCCTGCTTGAGCAGGATCAGGACGACAGCTACATCGATCCTCGAAAAGCCAAAGGAAAGATAGACCATTCTACTGCCGGTGCACAAACGATATGGAGGCAGCTTCAGAAGCGGGAAGGAGCCGTTGAGAGGATTGTAGGCGAAATTTTTTCGATCTGTGTCGCTTCTCATCATTCTGGACTGATCGACTGTCTCGATGCAGACGGTACGGATTTGCTGTCGAAGAGGGTGGGTAAATCTGACTCGCTATCACACCATGACGAAGCGTCGACACGGGCAGAACAAGAGATATTGGAGGGTTGTGAGCATCTTTTTCACTCCGTAGAACTCATCTCAACTGTTAGGAAGCTGATTGCGGAGATTTGTCGCCGAAAAGAGAGCGAAACAGTCATTCATTTCAAGGTCGGGCTGCTCGTTCGCTACCTATTCAGCTGCTTGATTGATGCTGATCGAATCGATACGGCGGATTTCGAGCATCCTGTCTCTGCTAAACGACGCTTACATGGGCGATACGAGGGCTGGCCTGTCCTACAGGAGAGGTTGGAGAAAAAACTGGCAGGTTTCAGTTGCGCCGGTCATGTGGATGAACTCCGGCGCCAAGTATCCGACCACTGTCTCCGCGCTGCGGAACGAAGTCGCGGGATATTCTCCTTGACGGTGCCCACGGGAGGAGGAAAGACACTCGCAAGTCTGCGATTTGCGTTGAGTCACGCCGCGCGGCACAGGATGGATCGCATTATCTTTGTGATTCCGTTCACGTCCATCATTGATCAAAATGCCGAAGAGGTTCGCAAGATCCTCGAAGACGAACGGGACGGCGCAACTCCCGGAAGCATTGTTCTCGAACATCAATCGAACCTCATTCCGGAACGTCAGACATGGCGTAATAAGATACTTTCGGAAAACTGGGATGCCCCCGTAGTTTTCACTACCAGCGTCCAGTTGCTTGAGACGCTATTTGGAGCGGGCACTCAGGGAGCTCGCCGAATGCATCAACTGGCCAACTCTGTCATCGTTTTCGACGAGATACAGACGTTGCCAGTCCGGTGTGTTCACCTCTTTAACAATGCTATGAATTTTCTCGTTGAGTCTTGCCATAGCAGCGTTCTGCTGTGTACCGCAACCCAACCTCTCCTCGGCAGGGTCGATGAGTGCAAGGGGGTACTTCGGCTAAGTCCCGGTTCTGAGATTGTGCCCGAAGTCGAGTCTCTCTTTAGAGAACTCTCACGAGTGGAAGTTCTAGATGAGCGCAAGCCGGGCGGATGGAAGAACGAACAGGTGACAGAGTTGGCGGCACAGGAACTGCACGAAAGCGGAAGCTGTCTCGTGGTTGTGAACACCAAGAAAGCCGCGAGTTCTATCTACCGCCTCTCCAAGGCATCCGCTCCTGATGTCCCCATATTTCACCTCAGCACCAACATGTGTCCGTCCCATCGAAAGGCTAGCCTTTCGCGAATACGCGAGAGGCTCGGCTCCGGGGAACAATTGCTTTGCGTTAGCACCCAGCTAATTGAAGCCGGAGTAGATGTGGATTTCGGCTCGGTCATTCGTTTTACTGCCGGACTCGATTCCATTGCGCAAGCTGCGGGACGCTGCAATCGCCACGGAAAAAGATCCAAGGGGCGCGTTCATGTCGTAAATCCCGCTGAAGATCCGGCAGAGATGCTCCCCGACATTCGCATCGGAAAAGATATAGCAGAACGAGTACTAGGTGAGCTTGCAAGGTTCTCGAACTCGGGGAAGCGGGACGTTCTATCTCCGGAGGCAATGAAACTCTATTTCCATTACTACTTCTTCGAGCGGCGAAAGGAGATGAGCTATCCGGTGAAAGCTGGAAGAAACGGAATCACACGGGACGATTCGCTGCTGAACATGTTGTCGGAAAACACTATGGCTGTTGCATCGGCTGGCCTAGTACCAGTCAACTATTTACGTCAATCCTTCATGTCCGCTGCGGAGGCATTTCAAGCAATCGATGCTCCTACGCAAGGTGTGATCGTTCCCTTTGAGGACGGGAAGAACGTAATCTCTGATCTTTGCGCTGCATTTGAGCTGGAAAAACAGTTTGAGCTTCTGAAGAGTGCGCAGCAGTTTACAGTCAACGTTTTCCCACACGTGCTGCAGCGCCTTCAGAAAGCGAATGCTGTTCATGAGGTTCAAGCGGGCACAGGAATTCTCTACTTGGACTCTCGATACTACGATAAAGAATTCGGACTGTCTGAATATCCCGTCAATTTGATGGAGATGCATGATGTCTAAAAGTCGTAACACGATTGAGTTCAAAACCTGGGGCCGATACGCGATGTTCACCGACCCTCTGACGCGAGTGGGGGGCGAGAAGTGCTCTTACCACGTTCCCACTTACGAGGCGCTGAAGGGAATTGCGAAGTCTATCTACTGGAAGCCGACTTTCATTTGGATCGTCGATGAGGTGCGAGTCATGAAGCGCATTCGCACGCAGACAAAAGGCACGAAGCCTTTGAAGTACGGGGGCGGAAGTCATGATCTTTCTATTTACACGTTCTTGACCGGCGACCCCGATCCGAGTTCTGGAATCCCGAGTGTTGAGTATCAAGTACGTGCTCATTTTGAGTGGAATGATCATCGTCCAGAACTCAAACAAGACCAAAACGAGCACAAGCACTTTCAGATTGCGCAGCGAATGTTGGAGCGCGGTGGACGGCAAGACATTTTCCTCGGTACGCGCGACTGCCAGGGATATGTCGAACCCTGTGATTTTGGTTCAGGCAATGGTGATTATGACGGCTATGGCGAGCTTGCATTCGGTGTGATGTTTCATGGATTCGACTACCCAGATGAAACCGGGGAGCACAATCTCGCAACGCGCTTCTGGAAGCCAACAATGGTCAACGGAGTCATTCGGTTTGCTCGACCGGAAGAGTGTCTGATCCGGAAAGCAGTGCACGCAATGACTCCAAAAGGATTTGGTATCGGCCAGAATCTGCTTGACGTGGATGTCGAAGCTGAGAGATTGGAGGGCTGAGATGGGCTGGATCGAAAAGCTCTATGAAACCTATGAATGTTGTGACGGGGCACCGCAGTTCGAGAATGAACCGTTGATGCCGATCAGTCACGCTGTTCAGCAGGCACATCTTGAAATTGTTCTCGATTTAGCCGGAAACTTCCTGAGGGCCAAGCAGGTTTTGAAGGAGGAGACAATCATTCCCGCGACAGAGGAGTCTGCCGGTCGCGTAGGTATCAAGCCCCCGCCGCATCCACTCTGCGACAAGATTCAGTACTGCGCGGGTGACTATCTGGCGTTTGGTGGTGAGAAGACGTCGTTTCACTCCGAATACCTCCAATTGCTAAGGTCTTGGTGCAATTCTAATTACAGTCACCCAAAGGTGAAAGCTGTCCTCAACTACGTAGAAAAGGGAACGGTCGTAGAAGATCTCGTACAGGAACACCTCTTGCACTGCGACGCAAGTGGAAGGAAGCTACTGACCGAGTGGGCTACCAATGAACCCGTGCCAGCTCTCTTTCGGATGCTGACACCGAAGGGCGGCAAGCGCGATCAGGGCGATGCGTTCGTTCGCTGGAGGGTCGAGGTTCCGGGTGACGCTCTGACGCTCGTTTCCAGTGATTCCGCAGTACGGAAGGCCTGGATGCAATTTGATGCCTCAGAGAATCCCGACACTGGATTGTGCATGGTGACGGGTAAGATGGCGCAGTTGGCTCGCAGCCATCCCAAGCGGTTGCGGCACGGTGCTGACGGCGCGAAGCTGATTTCTTCCAATGACAATTCGAACTACACATTTAGAGGACGGTTTGTAAATGGAGAGGAGGCGTGCGGCGTAGGCTTCGAGGTTACGCAGAAAGCTCACAACGCCCTCCGTTGGCTCATTTCGCGACAAAGTGACGATGCAAGAAGCGGCGATCAGGTGTTTGTGTCATGGTCGGTTGGCGGTCACGAAATCCCGGACCCGCTGAAGAATACGGCGCAGCTGTTCTTGGGCGCGCCGGCAGAACCTGACGCCTCCTATACCGGGGACGCAGGACAGCTATTCGCCCGGCAATTAAGAAAGCTTATCGCCGGGTATGGCGCGAAACTGGGTCGAGCCGATGGTGTGGTCGTGATGGGGTTAGACTCGGCCACTCCGGGACGCATGGCCATTACCTTTTACCGGGAGCTGACTGGGTCGGAATTCCTGCAGCGTGTTCTGCAATGGCACGAATTGCACGCATGGCACCAGAACTTCTCAAAAGAACTGCGCTTCATCGGGGCTCCCGCTCCACGGGATATAGCAGAATCCTCATTTGGGAAGAGGCTCGACGAGAAGCTTCGTAAAGCCACAATCGAACGTATTCTTCCTTGCATTGTGGACGGTCAGCAGTTACCCCGCGATTTGCTAGATTCCGTGGTTCGTCGCGCGTGCAATCGTGTTGGCTTAAAGTCCTGGGATTGGGAAAAGTGTCTTGGCATTGCCTGTGGCCTCTACAAAGGCCAGCGAAAGGAGAATCACTACCAGATGTCTCTCGAAGAGAACCGTACATCACGCGATTATCTATTTGGACGTTTGCTGGCCATTGCTGATCATCTCGAGCAGAGGGCGCTTCATGTCGCAGGAGAGAATCGGGACACGAATGCCGCACGCCTGATGCAGCGATTCGCTGAACATCCGACTTCGACTTGGCGGAATATCGAGCTGTCGCTGAGCCCGTATGAGACTCGTTTGCACGCTAAACGCCCGAGCGTGCTCATTCGTCTGAAGGGGTTGATAGACGACGTCATGAATAACTTCAAAGGTCAAGACTTCACGGACGACAGCAAGCTGTCAGGAGAGTTCTTGCTCGGCTATCATTGCCAGCGCTCCGCGCTCTGGCAAAAACCAGATTTCATCAGTGAAGAAGCCGTTCAAGAGTAATTCACAAGGGGAGAAATCATGAGCGAAGTTCTGCAGAACAAGATCGATTTTGCAGTTGTACTCAACGTTAAACATGCAAACCCTAATGGCGATCCTCTTAATGGCAATCGCCCGCGCACGGACTACAACGGATTGGGCGAAATCAGCGACGTATGTCTCAAACGCAAGATGCGTGATCGCCTTGCTGAAAATGGTGCTGCCATCTTCGTTCAATCCGATGATCGCAAAACGGACGGCTTCAAAAGCCTGCGCGAACGTGCCGAGAACACCTTAGGTAAGAAATTTGGCTCGTTGGAGACCGCCAAACTTGCCTGTGGCACCTGGATTGATGTCCGGGCTTTCGGGCAACTATTCGCGTTGGCCAAGAAGGCGAAGGGCAAAGGTGAGGAAGAGAATGGCGACGCCGGTGTCTCTATTCCGATCCGTGGTCCTGTCTCAGTTCAGTCCGCGTTCAGCATCAGCCCTGTCGATGTTACGAGCACGCAGATCACTAAAAGTGTCAGCGGCGATGGTGACGGCACGAAACGTGGCTCTGACACCATGGGAATGAAACATCGTGTAGATGATGGTGTGTATGTTTTTTATGGAAGCATGAACCCGCAACTTGCCGAACGAACGGGCTTTACCAATGAAGATGCCGACGCCATCAAGTCCATTCTTCCAAAGCTCTTCGAGAATGATGCATCGTCTGCCAGACCCGAAGGCAGCATGGAAGTGCTCAAGGTCGTCTGGTGGAAGCACAACTGCAAAACCGGACAGTATTCGTCTGCCAAGGTCCATCGGTCGGTCACGGTTAACCCGAGCGGAGAAATCGAAGTGAGCCTTCTGGAAGGACTTAAGCCAGAGCTCATACCCGGTTTTTGACCGCCGAGGGATCGATGACTTTCTATTCGGAAGATGACCTGCTGCCGCTCTCGGCGCTTCAACATCTGGCGTTTTGTGAGCGGCAGTGGGGGTTGATTCATCTGGAACAACAGTGGGCGGAGAATCGGCTTACCGCCGAGGGCCGCCAGTTGCACGAGCGTGCCCATGAGGGCGCGGACGAGATTCGGGATGGAATTCGTATCTGCCGCGGACTCCGCCTTCGCTCGCTGCGGCTGGGACTGATCGGCGCGGCCGATGTCGTCGAGTTTCGTCGGCAGCCTGGTGGCGCTGTCGTTCCGTTCCCAGTCGAATACAAACATGGCCGCCCGAAACCCGGCCGCTGGGATGAAGTCCAGCTCTGTGGACAGGCACTCTGCCTGGAAGAGATGCTGGGCTGCGAAGTTCTGGGTGGCGCTTTATTTTACGGACAGCCACGTCGCCGTATGGAGGTGAGATTTGCGCCTGATCTGCGTGCTGAAACTGAGCGGCTGGCTAATCGGCTGCACGAACTGCAAAAGGCAGGAGTTACACCGCCGCCGGTGAATGATCCTCGCTGCACGAACTGCTCGCTACGAGATGTCTGTCTGCCGCAGATGCGAGATCGCAAGCGTGGCGCATTAGCTTACGTTTCGAGGAATATCGCGCAGATCCTCAAGGAGGGCTGAATTGCGTCCGCTGCTAAACACGCTGTTTGTTAACACGCAAGGCTCCTATCTGGCGCGTGACGGCGAGTGCGTGCTCGTGCGTGTGGAACAGGAGAACCGCTTGAGGTTGCCGATACACACGCTGTCTGGCATCATCTGTTTCGGACAGGTGTCCTGCTCGCCCCCTCTGATGGGCCTCTGCGCCGAGCGCGACGTTGCCCTTTCATTCCTTTCTGAGAATGGAAGGTTCTTGGCGCGTGTGACCGGAGCGGTGCGTGGCAATGTTCTCCTTCGCCGGCAACAGTATCGTTTGGCAGATGACGTACAGAGAGCGGCCACTATTGCCCGGTGCGCTGTGCTGGGGAAAGTGACGAACTGCCGAACCGTGCTGCTTCGTGGGGCACGTGATCACAGTGATCCGTCTAAGGCGGAGCGTCTATCATCAGCGGCGGGAGAACTAGTGCGCCTGCTGCCTGTCATCGAACGCGCCACCGATTTGGAGACGATACGCGGGCTCGAAGGCGATGCTGCGCGAATATATTTCTCGAGGTTCGATGAACTGATACTTATTTCCAAGGAAGCGTTCTTTTTCCATGAACGCAGCCGTCGGCCTCCGCTGGACAACATGAACGCGCTCTTGTCATTCCTGTACACGCTTTTATCGCACGATGTCGCCGCCGCTCTTGAAACCGTGGGGCTCGATCCGTGTGTTGGATACCTGCATGTGGATCGTCCAGGCCGCCCCAGTCTTGCGCTCGACCTGATGGAGGAATTGCGTCCCATCCTTGCAGATCGCCTGGCGCTCTCACTGATTAACCGCAAGCAGATCAACCCGCAGGGATTCAAAAGAAGCGAAAGTGGAGCGGTGCAGATGGACGATGGGACCCGCAAGGAAGTGCTCGTAGCTTGGCAGAAGCGCAAGCAGGAGGAGATCGCGCATCCTTTCATCGATGAACGGATTCCATTTGGGATGTTGCCCTACGTGCAGGCACTTCTGCTCGCGCGGCACGTGCGCGAAGATTTAGATGCCTACCCGCCGTACTTCTGGAGATAAACCATGATGGTATTGGTTACCTATGATGTCCATACCGAGAGCGAGTTCGGCAAAAGACGTCTGCGCCGCATCGCCCGTTTATGCCAGAACCACGGACAGCGCGTGCAGTTCTCTGTCTTTGAGTGCCTAGTCGACCCGGCAAAGTGGACCACCTTGCGTGCGGCATTGGAGCGCGAAATTGATCCCGAGGAGGATAGTTTACGTTTTTACTTCCTGGGCGCAAACTGGCATAATCGCGTTGAGCACGTTGGCGCCAAGCCCACCTACGATCCTCAAGGCCCCCTCATCATTTAGCGCGAACCCCAAGCCCTCGTGAAATCCCCGGCAGGTTCGCGCGACTCTTAGTGCACTGAAATTAAAGCAGATTACCCGCATACCGCTTTCGGTGCCATTGCTACGCAGAAGAATTTTCCTTCGGTTCGCGCAGAGTGCCCCATAAATGGTGAATTCCATTACACTTGTAGCGATACAGTCGCCCCCCACGCGCGGGCGTGGATTGAAACAGGCAGCGTCGCCCGACAGAGACGGTAGCCGATCTTGTCGCCCCCCACGCGGGGGCGTGGATTGAAACAAGTACTCGCACGTCAGCGCTCTTCGGTCAATTCGGTCGCCCCCCACGCGGGGGCGTGGATTGAAACTCGCCTCAACGGTCATCGATTCGGCGCTCGACTGCGTCGCCCCCCACGCGGGGGCGTGGATTGAAACGTACTTGCGAAGCCATCCGACGTCACAGATCTGACGTCGCCCCCCACGCGGGGGCGTGGATTGAAACACGACGTACGCTGGCGCCATCGTCCGCGCTTGTATGGTCGCCCCCCACGCGGGGGCGTGGATTGAAACCGTGAGTCGCGCATCGCACCACCGCCGCGCTATACTGTCGCCCCCCACGCGGGGGCGTGGATTGAAACTCGCTTGGGCTGTGACCGGCTACGGCACTGACTGGCCGTCGCCCCCCACGCGGGGGCGTGGATTGAAACACGGCTAGAAGCTCCGCGGATCATGCCGTTGCGTGGTCGCCCCCCACGCGGGGGCGTGGATTGAAACGATGCGATCGCACTGGCAGCGCCATGCGTCAATGCGTCGCCCCCCACGCGGGGGCGTGGATTGAAACGCCGTCCAAGCCGATGAGTCGTCGGCAGCCGTCGTCGTCGCCCCCCACGCGGGGGCGTGGATTGAAACACGGTGCGCGGACAGCGATGCGATCGAGCCGGCTCTGTCGCCCCCCACGCGGGGGCGTGGATTGAAACGAGTTCGCACATGGCGTCAGCTGCTGCGAGCCGTCGCGTCGCCCCCCACGCGGGGGCGTGGATTGAAACCGCTCTAGTCGCCGACTGTCGACGCCTGCGTCACGGTCGCCCCCCACGCGGGGGCGTGGATTGAAACACTCAAGCAGCATCGCGGAGCATGCAGGTCGGCGTCGCCCCCCACGCGGGGGCGTGGATTGAAACATCGAGATCGACCGGTAGCACGACCGGACTGGCAGCGTCGCCCCCCACGCGGGGGCGTGGATTGAAACCAGCACGGCTGCCATCGATCGGCATCGCCTGATCGTCGCCCCCCACGCGGGGGCGTGGATTGAAACGCGTCGCCGATCTAGTGCCGTCATCAGCCCGATAACGTCGCCCCCCACGCGGGGGCGTGGATTGAAACGCGTCATGACGTCGGCATGCGCGTCCGATCCGCCGCGTCGCCCCCCACGCGGGGGCGTGGATTGAAACACGGTAGCCTCGGCAGCATCGGCAACGACCGCAGCGTCGCCCCCCACGCGGGGGCGTGGATTGAAACTTGAGCAAGTCCTGCGCGATATGCAGGTCGCACGTCGTCGCCCCCCACGCGGGGGCGTGGATTGAAACTTCCAGCGTGCCGTGCAGCTCGCCTGGGCGATCGACGTCGCCCCCCACGCGGGGGCGTGGATTGAAACGCTCGCAGATCCGGACTGCACGCTCAGCTCAGCCCTGGTCGCCCCCCACGCGGGGGCGTGGATTGAAACACGTAGCGAGCGTCATGGCATCAGTCCGACGAAGCTGCGTCGCCCCCCACGCGGGGGCGTGGATTGAAACCTGAGCATCCGTGCGCTGCCGTCGAGCGCGTGCTGTCGCCCCCCACGCGGGGGCGTGGATTGAAACTGCTGGATCATCAAGTGATCGGCGATCGCCGTTCCGGTCGCCCCCCACGCGGGGGCGTGGATTGAAACACCAGCGCGTCGAATCCGGCGATGCATTCGACTCGCGTCGCCCCCCACGCGGGGGCGTGGATTGAAACTACCATGATCTCGATGCGCCTGCGAATCGCATGAAGTCGCCCCCCACGCGGGGGCGTGGATTGAAACGAAGCTCGAGCTGGTCAGCCGTGATGCGAGCCTGCGTCGCCCCCCACGCGGGGGCGTGGATTGAAACTGGATCGCCGACTGCCTCGAGCATCGAGCGCTGCTGTGTCGCCCCCCACGCGGGGGCGTGGATTGAAACACGTGAGACGCGAGTCGAGCCGCCGTCGCCGGGTGCCGTCGCCCCCCACGCGGGGGCGTGGATTGAAACTATCGACAACCTGTCGGCGTGCAACTCTGCGACGATGTCGCCCCCCACGCGGGGGCGTGGATTGAAACACGTCGAGCGACAGGTTACGGCGTACGCCGGATTCGACGTCGCCCCCCACGCGGGGGCGTGGATTGAAACACGACCGTTGCAGCGTCGTAGACCCGACGACTCGTACGTCGCCCCCCACGCGGGGGCGTGGATTGAAACTTCGCCGTGACGTCGTACCTGGACGATCGCTGCAGAGTCGCCCCCCACGCGGGGGCGTGGATTGAAACGCATCGATGCAGCACCGCGCCGATTACGCATCAGGCGGTCGCCCCCCACGCGGGGGCGTGGATTGAAACTATGTTCATACGCGCGATCGACGGTCGCCCAGGCGACGTCGCCCCCCACGCGGGGGCGTGGATTGAAACTTCGCTATGGCTCTGACGTCGGCATAGCGACTGCGAGTCGCCCCCCACGCGGGGGCGTGGATTGAAACCGTCACGTGCACATCGTGGACCATGCGATCCGAGCGTCGTCGCCCCCCACGCGGGGGCGTGGATTGAAACCGGTCTGCTGATCGCATTCGGCGAGTCCATGACGCCATGTCGCCCCCCACGCGGGGGCGTGGATTGAAACCGGATGAGCTGGGAGCATGACCTGACGCATCCGGTCGTCGCCCCCCACGCGGGGGCGTGGATTGAAACGGACGTCAGAGTCAGACCGTTGATCGCGTCCGCATGGTCGCCCCCCACGCGGGGGCGTGGATTGAAACGATGCTGCTGAAGCACGCGGCGTGGATTGAAACCTATGCAGGCGAGCTCATCGCAGTTCGAATCCGCGTCGCCCCCCACGCGGGGGCGTGGATTGAAACACGGAGCCGCGTGAAGCATGAACCGGCGGATTGCGTCGCCCCCCACGCGGGGGCGTGGATTGAAACATCGCGTGACCGGCAGCTGAGGTCGCCGACGTAGTCGGTCGCCCCCCACGCGGGGGCGTGGATTGAAACGCCGCGATCGCTGCCAGCGCTCGCGGCTTGGCTGCGGTCGCCCCCCACGCGGGGGCGTGGATTGAAACACGGATGTCCAGCGCGTCGAGCAACGTCTGCGTCGTGTCGCCCCCCACGCGGGGGCGTGGATTGAAACCATCGAAGTCAGCCGGTCATCGAGCTGCACTGATGACGTCGCCCCCCACGCGGGGGCGTGGATTGAAACCCTGTACGATTCGAGCCGTGCATCGGGTCTACGTATCGTCGCCCCCCACGCGGGGGCGTGGATTGAAACTCGCTGACGACATGCGATGCCGTCGATCCGATGGCTGGTCGCCCCCCACGCGGGGGCGTGGATTGAAACCTGACTCTGCGCGCTGGCGTCCGAAGCATTGCCTGGCGTCGCCCCCCACGCGGGGGCGTGGATTGAAACAATGCATGTCGATCGCGCTCGGGCCGCGACCGAGGTCGCCCCCCACGCGGGGGCGTGGATTGAAACGCATGCGACAGCACGCCGGGGACGTGCTCCCATACCGTCGCCCCCCACGCGGGGGCGTGGATTGAAACATGCGAAACCAAACTAGACGATCGATGATCGCTGCCACGTCGCCCCCCACGCGGGGGCGTGGATTGAAACTCATGTAGTTGATCAGCTCGTTGGACTGATTGCGTCGCCCCCCACGCGGGGGCGTGGATTGAAACCGAGTTTGAGCCGCTGTTCGTCACGATCCGATGCATGTCGCCCCCCACGCGGGGGCGTGGATTGAAACCGGAGCACACTTTCCCTCCGCGAACGCCTGCAGTTGGAGAGTCGCCGAAAAGGGCATTATCCATTTGTGTTTTCAGGAGATTGGCAGCAACAGATGCTTGCTGCATCAACACAACTCGAGGCGATGTCCTTCAGCACCAGCTTGTCGAGGCTCAGCTCCGCAACCAGACGCTTCAGCTTGCCGTTTTCCTGCTCCAGCTCTTTCAGCCGCCGCGCCTGATCGACCTGCAAGCCGCCATACTCCTTGCGCCACCGATAGTACGTCTGCTCGGTGATCCCGCCCTCGCGGCATGCCGCCGGGGTCGTCTTTCCGTTGGCAACGCCTACTTCAATCTGCCGCAACAAGCTCACGATCTGCTCCGGCGTATGCTTCTTTCCTCGCGCCATAACAAGCTCCTCTCTTACCAGCATCTCTGATAATTCAAACTGGCACAGAATTCGCCGGGCACTCCACTTGACTCCAATATCTCTCAGAAAGCGAATGTACTCCTTGATTCGGGGATCATTAGGGATGCTAAAAACAGTAAGTGGAGAGCCTGCTATGTCGGCAGTCTGTCGCGCGCAGTAGCCGAGCAGGTGACTGTGCACTCTTATCTGCGGCTCAAAGAGCAACGCGAGCTTGTCGATTAGCTTCTTGGAAGCTCTTGCTCGAGGCTTCAGAGGGCAATCTAACCGTGTCGGCTCTACCGCTTCGTCAACGAAATGCGGCATCCGCCCCATCATTGAATACGCGAACTTCTGGGAACCCAGGAAGCGCCTGGAGCTGAACTCGGCGGCGACATCCAAGATGCGAGTTGCCGAAGATGTCTCAAAACCGGTATATGCCGCTGCGTCAGAGAGCGCCACGTGTAGCACTCCGCGAAAATACAGCAGGTCGTAAGACGCATTGATCCATGGCTGGCGCTGTCGTACTTGCAAAGCAGGCAAGTCTGCGACCGGAATTTGCTTGCCAAACCGATCTTCGAATAAGCGCCTCGCGAGGTCATCCTTGAGAGAGATCGGGACTGTTGCGGCCTTCTTCCTGTTCCACCAATCGCTGATAGTCGACTTAGGTAGTCCGGTAGCCTCTTTTAGCTTCAGGTCTGAGTAGCTCCCAAACACTTCGCTTTGTCGGAGGAAAAGCGGAGAGAGGATGTCCATGCAGTGAATGTAGTGTTCAAAGCTCACCTCTGGCGAGGAATGGCCCAATAAGCTGGCCACAGCCCACGAGTGGTCGTTGGAGACGACGTCGTTGCCATAGAGCTGTTGCCGAAAAACTTTGGAATCTCGAATCCACTCGCGGGTCAAACTCCAATTTGGCAAATCTGGGAAGATGATCGGAATTTCCCGGAAATCACTGAGCATTAGCCGAAGAAATGTCCAGGTTGCAAAACTGCGCCTGAGCGAATGGTAATGCACCGTTTTGTCTTGGGTTGCCGCTTGTACTGATAACCCGGTTGAACAGCGTGCCACCAATCTTGGCTAGGGTTAGCCGTTTGGAAGGATCGATTCGCTTGAGCAGGCCGTTGAGCTGCTTTCGGTAACCGCGCGATGTGGTCAGCATTTTTGGCCCGCTTCGCTTCCCGTATCTCTGTGGCGAGTGATTTCGAATCATTGAGAGCGACGTCGAGCTGCGGGCCTTGATCGCGTAAGTGGGTGAGCAATTCCCGTACACCTGCTTTCGCGATCTTCGTTTCGGCGGCTCTCGCGGCATTGTTTCTGGCTTCGATCTCTGGTAGCCACTGCGCGCGAAATTCGGATGCGGATCCAAAATACTGGCGAGCGGACTTCATCAATAGGGCGACTAGGCGTCTCGTTCGGGCCCGGACTGATCATGTTCGCGCGGATTCCTTTGCCGGCGAACTCTGCCGTCCATGTGCGCACGAACGAGCGCAGAGCTGCCTTTGTTGCTCCGTAGGTCGCATAGACCGGGATACCTTTCTGCCAGACCCCCCGGAGCCGGTCAGGATGATCGATTCCGCCCTCTTTCATCAAGGGCAGGGCCTTTTGCACTGCAAAGGATCGTGCGGAAGACAAACCCGCGGGGCACCCCGAGACGGGCGGTTTCCTCGCGCGGCTGAAATCGGTTCTTCTGGCTCCGGCCCGCACAAGTGCACCGGTAGTAATTCAGCAGAACAGCACGCCGACATAGGTGTAACCCCCGGTTTGAAAATCGAAGTACGGCAGCTACATTGACGAGGTGCGAAAACTACTTGTCATCGGTATTGCGGTCACTGTCCTGTTGCCTGTCGCAATTTTGTTTGCCTTGTCACCATCCACCCCCACAGTGGACCTCACAAGCCAAGTCGCAACCCTCGGACAAGCCACGCCCGTCGGTGTCCATGTCCGCGAATCCCATGGCATTTCGAAAGTCATAGCGTACATTGAGCAGAATGGCACGCGCTATCGTGTGTGGGAGTCCCCGCAACCTACGCGCGTCGCCGACAGTTCGTGGAGCTTCACCGCCAGGCACTCTCGCTGAATTGAATGTCCCGCTGAGTGACCGCGTTGAGCAAATACGGTTGGCATTGGAGCGTTACCGCTGGCTGCGGTATGACTTCTCGCAACCGCCGATCATTGTAAATATCCCGGCATTTCGTCTGTACGCGTTGAATGATGAGGGCAAGATCGCTCTGACGATGCCCGTGGATGTGGGCCAGCAGTATACCCCCACGCCGGTGCTTGAGGACAAGATTGAATATCTGGTTTTCCGCCCGTATTGGGATGTGCCGCTCGACATCCAGCAGGATGCAATTGTTCGCAATATCGAGAACGATCCCGACTATTTTTCGGAAGACCATTTTGAGGCCATTGCCCCAGATGGAAAAGTAGTTACCGACGGGAAGATTTCGGCTGAAGTTCTGCAGCAGATCAGTGCAGGCAGGCTCCTGGTACGCCAGAAGCCGGGTCCAGACAATGCCTTGGGATTAGTGAAGCTCATATTTCCGAATCAATATAGCGTGACTCTCCACGACATCCCAGCCGGGAATGATGACTTTGATCAATTTATGGATCATGACATCAGCCACGGCTGCATTCACCTGAAAGAACCGGCGAAACTGGCGGCTTGGGCCCTGAGGGACAAACCAGAATGGACTCTCGGTCGGGTGGAGCAGGCTATGCATGGTCAGCAGAACGATCTGAGGGTGAACCTCACGAAGCCTCTGCCAGTGCTGATTATTTACGTGACCGCTGCCGTGCGCGAAAACGGAGATGCCTATTTCTATCGTGACATTTACGGCTACGACGCTGAATTACAGGACGCTTTGGCCAAAGGCTACCCCTTTCCACGTTAGCAGAGGGAAGACTTAGCACTGGGGGAGTAGGCCACGCAGTCGCGTCCCTGCTAAGCTGTTGTGGCGTGGCTCTTTTGATCAAATTCTTCGCGCTTGCACTCAGTGCACTCCTCCCGTTGATCAACCCAATGGGATCTGCATTGGTCTTCTTGGGGCTCGTAGGGAATGCCCCGCCGAGGGTCTATCGCGATCTGGCGCGTAGGATTGCGATCAACACAACGCTGTTTCTGGCGGCGGTAGAACTGGTGGGAACCGCGATTCTCTCATTTTTCGGCATTTCTCTGCGCGCCGGAGCAAAAATAGGCCACACGACGCCGCGAGAGCGGCGTGGTGCGGCGGAGTAAAAGTAGACCGCCGGATTTTGGTTTCATGAAGTGGATTGTGAAAGCAGCGAAGCTCGTGGAACACCGGAGGGATGTACCAAGTGGAGATCTATGGGCGTGTGCGGCGGGCGGTTTTGGTGGAGGGATGAAGTCAACGGGCGGTAGCGCGGGAGTTTGGACTGGCGCGGGTGACGGTGCAGAAGATGCTGGGATATTCGGTTCCGCCGGGCTACCGGCGGCAGCAGCCGGTGAAGCGGCCCAAGCTGGGGCCGTGGCTGGGCGTGATCGACGCCATTCTGGAAGAAGACAAGAGCCACCGCGCGAAGCAGCGGCACACGGCCAAGCGGATCTTCGATCGGCTGCGGGCGGAGCACGGATTCACCGGCGGCTACACGATCGTGAAGGACTACGTGCGCTCGGCGAAGCTGCGGCGCAGGAGATGTTCATTCCGCTGACCCACGCGCCGGGCGAGGCGCAGGCCGACTTCGGCGAGGCGGTGGTGATCGCCGGTGGTGAAGCGGAAGGCGCACTTCCTGGCGTCGACCTGCCGCACTCGGATGACTGCTTCGTCCTGGCGTTTCCGGCCGAGACGACAGAAGCGTTCCTGGAAGGCCAGTTCGGGCCTTCGACTACTTCGGCGGCGTTCCCACGAGGATTCTCTACGACAACACGAAGCTGGCGGTGGCGCGGATTCTGGGCGACGGCAGCGGCAGAAGACGCGGGCGTTCTCCGAGTTGCAGAGCCACTATCTGTTCGCCGAGAAGTTCGGACGACCGGCGAAGGGCAACGACAAAGGCAAGGTGGAGGGCTTGGTCGGCTACGCGCGGCGCAACTTCCTGGTGCCGATTCCGCGAGTCGGCAGTTGGGAGGAGTTGAACGAGCGGTTCTGGAGGCCGAGTGCCGGGAGCGCCGAGAGCGGCGGCTGCGCGGCCACCAGGGAGACGATCGGAGAACGCTTTGAGCGCGACCGGGCGGCGTTGCTGCCGCTGCCGGCGGCGAGTATGAAGCCTGCGAGAAGCGTGTGGCGCGAGTGAGTTCGATGTCGCTGGTGCGCTATCGCACCAACGATTACTCGGTGCCGACCGAGTACGGGCACCGCCAGGTGCTGGTCGAAGGGCTTACGTGCACGAGGTGGTGATCGTCTGCGGCAGCGAGGTGATTGCCCGCCACCGAGCGCAGCTACCAGCGCGAAGATATGGTCTTCGATCCGCTGCACTATCTGGCTCTGCTGGAGCAGAAGACCCGGGCGCTGGACCAGGCCGCGCCGCTGGCGGGCTGGGAGTTGCCGGAGTGCTTCGCCCGCTGCGCCGGCTGCTGGAAGCGCGACTGAACAAGGGCGGCAACCGGGAGTACATGCAGGTGCTGCGCTTGATGGAGACTTCTCTTCGCGGAGGTCACGGGCCGTCGTGGATGCGCTGCGTCTGGGCACGATCAGCTTCGACGCCGTGAAGCATCTGCTGCTGTGCCGCATCGAGCGAGGCCGCCGCGGCTGGACATGGCAGAACTATCCGCATCTGCCGCTGGCCGAGGTGCGAACCACGCAGGCGGCCGACTACATGAGACTGCTTGGCGGAGGTCCGGGAGCATGAGCAGCCGATGCGATGAACGCTAACGCCTCAGACGGCCGACACGCCGCAGGTGCTGCTGGAACATCATCTGAAGCAGTTGCGGCTTGCCAACCTTTCTGCGCGAGTACGACAAGGTGGCGCGGCAGTGCGCCGCCGAGAGTGCAGATTATCCGCGCTATCTGCTGCGGCTGACCGAGCTGGAATTACTCGACCGCGAACGGCGGGCCACCGAACGCCGCATCCGGCAAGCGAAGTTCCCGGTGGTCAAGAGCCTGGACAGCTTCGACTTCCTCGCCATCCCGGCGCTAAACAAGGCGCTGGTGCTGGAACTGGCGCGCTGCGAGTATCTGACTGCGGCGCGAGAACGTGTTGCTGCTCGGCAACAGCGGCACCGGAAAGACGCACATCGCGCTGGCTCTCGGCCTGGCGGCCTGCCAGCGCGGCCATCGCGTTCGCTTCACCACCGCGGCCGCGCTGGTCAGCGAGCTGATCGAGGCCCGCGACGAGAAGCGGCTGCTGCGCTTCCAGAAGCAAATGGCCGAGCTACGAACTGCTGATCGTCGATGAACTGGGTTACGTGCCGCTGTCGAAGACCGGTGCCGAGCTGCTCTTCGAGATCTTCAGCCAGCGCTACGAACGCGGCTCGACGCTGGTCACCAGCAATCTGCCGTTTCCGAGAGTGGACCGAGGTCCTCGGCTCCGAACGGCTCACCGGCGCCCTGCTGGACCGCCTCACCCACCACGTCCACATCCTGGAGATGAACGGCGAGAGCTACCGCCTCAAGCAAAGCCGCCGCAAGCGGGAGCCACCCTCCGGCTGCCGCTGATCCACCTCACCCTGCTTCCCGGCAAATCCTCAAGCAACTGCTAACTCCACGGGCTCACTTTTACTCCGCCACACTGGCCTACTTTTACTCCGGCCTTGACACCAGAAGCTCCTCACGCTGGTAGCGGACGCGAAACCGCTCCGCGGCTTCAACCAGTTCACGGAGCGCTTCGAGGCCCCCTGCTCGCTGCTCCAAAGATATACGCAACCTCTGATCGTGTCCGGCCTGAATGACGCAGTGGACACGCTCTCACCACATCCGCATTTGCATTCCATAGGGAGCCTCTTCTTTCAGGCTGATTGCTTTATGGTCGAATCCTATATCACGCGAAAAGCCCTCGCAATTGCAATATGAACTGCGCGGCACGCTAGGTGGACGCATCTCCCCGGAGTTGGCTGTGCCAGCTCCGGTTCTTCGCAGTACTCCCCACCAGCAAGGACACGATACCGTGCTCGGAAATTAGCTGGACGGAAATAATTTGTCGGAAACCTTCCTGCGAGCCATCGCGCAACCTTGGACGATTCCATTTTGGCCTACCGTCACAAATTCTTATTGCTGCATTCGAGAACTGCCGAAGCGCGGTGCGAACCTTTGCGCCAAAGGCCACCGCGAAGAGGAGCCGGTTACGGGATCGGCTCTGACCCTCCTCAGCAGTATGTGGCAGCTTCGTAAATTATTGCTGTGTTAACGATTAGGTATTCACCGCGGGGCAACGCCGCTGCTGCGACGTGAATCGCACCCGACATTCAGCAAAACGTTTGCGTCTCACGGGGGCGCAAAGGCTCTCTCTCGTGCAGCGCGCACCTCCGCGACACGTTGAGCGCGGCGAGCAGTGTTTCTCGCCTCATCAGGTGGAAGTAAGCGGTCTTCAACAATCACTAAAAAATCGTAGGAGGATTTATGTCAACAACAGTCGCAGTAGCAACAATGAAAGTGGCGCAGGTCTCCAGTCCGGGAGCGGATTTCCAGATCGTCGAGCGCGAGATTCCTACGCCGGGCGCAGGACAGGTGCTGATCAAGGTGCAGGCTTGTGGTGTTTGCCACAGTGACGTGCTTACGAAAGAAGGCTCCTGGCCTGGAATTCAGTATCCCCGCGTTCCAGGACACGAAGTCGCAGGCATCATCGATGAAGTGGGCGCTGGTGTTTCCGCGTGGAAGAAGGGGCAGCGCGTTGGTGTCGGTTGGCACGGCGGTCATGATGGTACGTGTCGCGAGTGCCGGCGTGGAGATTTTCGCAATTGCCGGAATCTGAAAATTCCGGGCATCAGCTATGACGGCGGATACCAGCAATACATGCTCGCTCCCGTGGAAGCATTGGTGGCGATCCCCGAAACTCTAAATGACGCCGAAGCAGCACCGCTGCTCTGTGCCGGAATTACTACCTACAATGCGCTGCGGCACAGTGGTGCGTTCCCGGGCGACCTTGTTGCGGTGCAGGGCATCGGCGGTCTGGGGCACCTCGGGATTCAATTCGCGAACAAGTTTGGTTATAAGGTCGTGGCGATCGGGCGCGGGTCTGAGAACGCGGCACTCGCAAAGAAACTAGGAGCGAGCGTGTACATCGACAGCAAAGCGATGAACGCGGCACAGGCACTGCAACAACTGGGTGGCGCACGTGTGATTTTGGCGACGGCCCCGAGTTCGAAAGCGATGTCAGAGTTGATCGACGGCCTGGGCCCGAACGGCGAACTCATGGTGATCGGTGTGGCCTTCGATCCCATTGAGGTCACGCCGTCACAGCTTATTAATGGAAGCCGAACAATTCAGGGCTGGGCCGCGGGAACACCAGCTGATTCGGAAGACACACTGCGCTTTTCTGAACTTACCGGCGTGCGTCCGATGATTGAAACGTATCCGCTAGAAAAAGCGGCCGAGGCTTACGCGCGAATGATGAGCGGCAAGGCAGAGTTCCGCGTGGTTCTGACGATGTGATGTCGGCAACCATGAGAAATACTGCGAGCACTGGTTCGACGAGTTCGCATGAGCGGCTGGGCAATGCGTCTTTTCACATTACCTCGTTAGACCCAGTGCTTGCAGGTTCGCTGCGTCGTCGTATTGGCGATTTCTTGAATGCTCGAATCATAAAGCAGTAATCAGGCCTGATACTGTTCGTCGCTGACCTTTTCCATCCAGTCGACAACCTTCCCATCGAGCCTTTCCTGAATGGCAATGTGCGTCATGGCCGTGTTCGGCGCAGCCCCATGCCAGTGCTTCTCGCCGGGCGAGAACCAGACCACATCACCGGGCCGGATCTCCTCGATCGGGCCGCCCCCGCGCTGTACCCGGCCGCAGCCAGCCGTGACGATGAGAGTCTGACCGAGCGGATGCGTGTGCCATGCAGTGCGCGCGCCCGGCTCGAAGGTTACACTGGCGCCTTGGACAAGTGCCGGATCGGGTGCCTGAAAAAGCGGATCGATTCGTACCGTGCCAGTGAACCATTCTGACGGTCCCTTGACAGAAGGCTTGCGAGCCAATTCTTTTGATTTCCATATTCTGTATTCACTCACTTGATGGTTTGTTTTGTGGTTGTCCACTCGCTTTCGTTTTCATCTTGTCCCTTACAGACCGGTCATTTTCTCCAGGCGTTCCGGGTACCGAGCACCTTCTACCTTGATCTTTGAGGCGGCGCTATCGATGTCGCGGAGGTCGTCGGGCGTCAGTTCGACTGCCGCTGCTCCGATGTTCTCTTCGAGGCGGTTTAGCTTCGTCGTGCCTGGGATCGGAACGATCCACGGCTTTTGCGCAAGCAGCCAAGCGAGTGCGATCTGAGCAGGAGTCGCTTTCTTCCGCTCCGCGATGCTGCCGAGCAGATCGATCAGGGCCTGATTCGCCTTGAGAGCCTCCGGCGTAAAGCGAGGGAGAGTGCTGCGGAAATCGGAGCTGTCGAACGTCGTGTTTTCGTTCATCTTTCCCGTCAGGAAGCCCTTGCCGAGAGGACTATACGGCACGAACCCAATCCCGAGTTCCTCAAGGGTCGGTATCACTTCCTTCTCGGGGGTTCTCGTCCACAGCGAGTATTCGCTCTGGAGAGCGGTGACCGGCTGGACTGCGTGCGCGCGACGAATCGTCTTTGCGCCTGCCTCGGAAAGTCCGAAGTGCTTGACCTTGCCTGCCTGAATCAGTTCCTTCACCGCTCCGGCGACGTCTTCGATCGGCACGTTCGGGTCGACCCGGTGCTGATAGAGCAGGTCGATGGTCTCGACCTTGAGCCGCTTGAGCGAGCCTTCGACGGCCTCCTTGATGTGCTCCGGCCGGCTATTCAGGCCCGGCGCTCCTTTCATTCCCCGGGGATCGAAATTAGGACTGAGGTCGAACCCAAACTTGGTGGCGATCACCACTTGCCCGCGGAACGGAGCGAGGGCTTCGCCCACAAGCTCTTCGTTCAGTGAACGGGCCGTACACTTCGGCGGTGTCAAAGAATGTGATGCCGCGTTCCACGGCGGCACGGAGAAGAGAGGTCATCTCCTGCTTGTCTTTGGGCGGGCCGTAGGAAAAGCTCATTCCCATGCAGCCGAGTCCGATGGCCGACACTTCCAGATTGCTTTTTCCAAGTTTGCGTTTTTGCATTGACTACTCCTTCCTAAAATAGAGCGCTGGTTATGACGCTGCTCTTGCACGCTGCTCTTCGCGCCAGCGAGCGGGTGGAACTCCTTCCCAAGTGCGAAAAGCGCGAACGAAGGAGTTTGCGTCCTCGTATCCGAGAAGGTAGGCAGCTTCATTCAGCTCGAGGACGGAGTTGTTGAGATAGTGGCGAGCAAGCTGGTGACGAGCTTCTTCTAAGACGCGCTGGAAGCTGGACCCTTCGTCTTGCAAACGCCGCTGCAGAGTACGGGAGCTGATATGAAGCGCATCGGCGATGTCCTCGATGTTGGGGCGGCGGCCGGTGAGTTTTTGCTGTATGGCTATGCGGACGCGCTCGACGAAGTTTTCGTCGCCGTTCTCCTGCTTCAGCTCTTCGTCAAACTGCGGCGCAAGCATGGCCAGAAGCTCGGCATTGCGAGTAACGAACGGGCGCTCGAGCGTCGGCGGCGCGAAACACGATGGCATTGCGCGGGGCTCCGCAGACCACAGGACAGCCAAAGTGACGCTCAATGGTTTTCGCGTGCGAGCGAGGTTGCACGAACTCCACGCGCAGCGGCGACAGGCGCGTACCCGTGCCGTGGCGAGCGATCGAGAGCACCCAAGCGAAGCAGCATGTCGATTGAGCACCGGAGGCTCGACTTCGTCGGCCAGGAGCCAGCGGAACTGGATGCTCCACTCTTCGTCGTCCTTTTCCTGCAGGATTTCTTCCGGGCAGGTGAGCTGCTTGTAGCGAGCGATTTGGCTCCATGGCTGCACCGAAGTTCTCTGTCGAGAGAGCGGCGAGAGCCATGGGCTGGAATCGTTCCGATCTTGGTTTCTGTGCCGAGCTGGAGGCCGATCGCGGGATTGGTGCTGACTTCGCCCACGGCACGCCAAAGGGCAAAGAGTTCCTCGGTTTTGAGGAGCACGCGCGGTTGATCGATAAAACCCTGGGGAAGCCCGGCTCTGCGCAGGACCGCAGAGGCACGGACTCCCAGTTCTTCCAACTTCGAAAAGGTGCTGCCAGAGACGCGAAAGTGCTTATTCATTCGGTTTACTCAGACTTGAGAGAAGCCATGTCGATGGAGAAGCGGTACTTCACATCGGACTTGAGCAGTCTCTCGTAAGCTTCGTTGACCTTCTGGATCGGGATGACTTCGACATCGGCGGTGATGTTGTGCTGCCCGCAGAAGTCGAGCATCTCCTGGGTTTCGGCGATGCCGCCGATGGGAGAGCCGGAGAGACTGCGGCGGCCCATGATCAGGCCGAATGCGGAAACGGCGAGAGGCTTCTCCGGCGCGCCGACGAGCGTGATGTTGCCATCGCGGCGCAGCAGGTTGATGTAAGCGCCGATGTCGTGGTCGGCGGAGACAGCGTCGAGAATGAAGTCGAAGCTGCCGGCGTGCTTTCGCATCTCGTCCGCATTCTGCGAGATGACGACCTCATCTGCTCCGAGGCGGATGTGCATCTTCCTTCTTGCCCGGTGAAGTGGTGAAGACAACAACGTGGGCTCCGAGCGCGTGGGCAAACTTCACGCCCATGTGACCCAGTCCGCCGAGACCGACCACGCCAACTTTCTTGCCCTTGGTGACGCCCCAGTGGCGCATGGGTGAGTAGGTTGTGATTCCGGCGCAAAGCAAAGGAGCGGCTCCGGCGAGATTCGAGGTTCGAGGGAACGCGCAGGACGAATCTCTGGTCGACGACGATGCTGTCGGAGTAGCCGCCATAGGTGACGCCTCCCAGATGCTTGTCGGGGAAGTTGTAGGTGAAGGTCAAATTCGGGCAGAACTGCTCGAGCCCTGCCTTGCACTCGGGGCAGGTGCCGTCCGAGTCCACCATGCAGCCGACCGCGGCGAGATCGCCGGGCTTGAACTTGGAGACCGCGGAGCCGACCTTGGTGACGCGGCCGACGATCTCGTGGCCGGGAACGCAGGGGTAGACGGTGGGCATCACGCCGCTCCACTCGTTGCGAACCTGATGGAGATCGGAGTGACAGATGCCGCAGTAGAGAATTTCGATCTGTACGTCGTGTTCGGTTGGATCACGCCGCGTGATCGTGGTGGAGGCCAGCGGCGATGTCGCACTTGCAGCGGAGTAGGCTTTTGCGTTGAACATGTGCCTAGTCTAGATGCGCGCCGCGTGCTCCGATATGCAAAACGCGCCATTGTTCATGCAAAATACGCCAGAGGGCAGCATCTAGTCTGAATCCAGATGCGCTCAGCGCGTTAGGACTGAGCACGCCGTCAGAAGCAGTTTATGAAATATTCCTGAAATACCCCACCGCGATATTGCGAAGGTAGCGCCCGAGACGAACGCCTCAGGCGCTTGGAAGCTGTTGCATGAGATCACTTGGACAGTTCCCAGCGTGCAGGACGGATTGTGCTCAACAGCGAATACCGGCTTTGCTCATGGACGCGTGGGCGACGATTTTGCCACTCTCAATTCGGGCGTTTTGTGGCAGAACTGAAGCCAAGTTGGCTTGCACCCAGCGCACCGCCGCTTGATTCCCGTCGATTGCATTCGCAAGAGTGTCAAAGACGCTGATGGAAAGCATCACACCCTGCCCAAGGTCAATCCATTTGTACTCAATGAAACCGGGCAGTCCTGAAATGAAGGGCACGAAACTTGCTTTAACTCGCTTCGCCGCTTCTTGGGGGTCGGAGACGCCTTCGTACCTTCGCACTGTTATGTACATCTCATTCTCCTTTATGGCGCGATAACGAATCGCAGCAATCGAGGGATTCGACGCCTGCGCCATTCCTATCTACGTTTGTAGTCGGGATTTCTGGTCCACGCATTCTGCAATCTCGACGGGAACAATGCAACCCCTTTTCGCTATTTATTCGACGACTAAGCGATAACCAAAGTAATGCAGCATCAGCGCTGCCCTTTAGAGTCGATCAAAGGTGGGCTGCCGGGAGGCGTGCGTTTTAATCCGTCTCACATTCCGCATTGCCCGCTTTGGAAATCGGCGTATGATGGTTGGTCTTGAAGTGACCGTTGCTCTTTGAGGTGGCGAATGCAGCTCTCCGAGTCGATTCGTTTCATCCTGAAACACAAGGGTGGAGTCGTCTATTCCGTCGCTCCAACCGACTTTGTGTACCAGGCCATTGCGATGATGGCAGACAAACAGGTCGGCGCGTTGTTAGTGATCTCCGCTGGCAAGGTAGCGGGCATCGTCTCCGAGCGTGACTATGCGCGAAAGGTGATCCTGAAGGGGCGCGCTTCCAAGGAAACCACGGTGTCGGAAATCATGAGCTCTCCGGTCATCGCCGTCTCACCCGATCACACCGTCGGCGAATGCATGAAGATCATGTCGGATCATCGTATTCGCCACCTTCCGGTAATGGAAGGGGAGCGACTCCTCGCCATGATTTCGATCGGCGATCTCGTGAACTGGATTATCACCGAGCAAAAAGAAACCATCCGCCATTTGGAGGCCTACATTACCGGGACGCCAACCTAATCCAGTTCGGTGAGGTGGGTGAGTTGGAGTCGATCCGTGCGCCTTGCCGGCTCAGGAGAGCAGGTCGAGAAGCTCGCGGAGCTGTTGCCGGAGGCGGCTCAGTTCTTGTTTGCCTTGGGCGCCGCTTTCCGGGGCAAGAAACGACAGAGCGGCTTGAGGTTCGTGCACAGGCCCCTTCCGCGCTTGAGCTGGCAGGCGGTCCAACCTCAGCTCTTCGCGCAACTTTTCGCGCGCTCCGGCGATGGTGAATCCGTCTTCGTAAAGCAGCTTGCGAATCTGCATCACGTATTCCACGTCCTTGCGGCGATACATCCGCTGGCCCGTGCTGCTCTTCGTCGGCTTCAGTTGCGAAAACTCCGTCTCCCAGAAACGCAGAACATACGTCGGCAGCTTTGCCAACTCGCTCACCTCGCCGATCCGGAAATAAATCTTCTCCGGAATGACGACTTCGGCTTGAGTCTTGGAGTGTTTGCGTTTTGCTGTTGGCATCGGAATTCCCGCTATGGTTCTTGTAACACGTGCGCCGGACTGCTTCAATGCGGCGCACCTGAATCGGCGCAGATGAAAAAGTCTCCGCAAACAACGCGGAGACCGGAGGCATGGAGAAATCGAGGTCTAGCCACCTCGATGGAACTGCTGGTCACCCCGCAGCACTTGATTGGAACCTTCTCCCTTGAAACATTGCAAATCTGCTGACCATGTCTACATCTTGGATGCGATCAAGTACTAGTCCAAGATTTTGTGGCGAGTTGCTCGAAATGTCAACACTTTTTCGTCTTTTTCGCTTGACGAATGTTCTGGCGTGCGCCTTCTTCGCACCGCCAAGTCTTCCTGCCATTGCGATGCTAAAATGCGGGGTTCTGAAGGCTCAGGTGTTCGGGACTTGGCAATCTGTTCTTGCCCGTCCACGGGCGCAAGATGTTCAAGACTTGGTACCAGGTAACGGCGCTGCTCAAGTCCGGCAAACTCGATCTGCATCCGGATTCTGCTCTATGTTGACGGCATCGAGGGCGCATCGTAGCCATGCGTGTTACGTCATGCGTATTACGCCATGCGTGTTCCTGCATCTTAGGATGCGATGCGATGAACGCGTCGCTCCAGGCGTTGAAGCAACCGGCGAGCATTCAGCGCTCCTTCAGGAGTTTCTTCATGCTTGAGAAACGCATAGACGTCGCACTCTTCGGCTGTCTTGGCCAGACGGCTCTCCATTTGATTCAGTGCGGATTCAGGGTATTCGGATTTTCTGAACCGGTAATAGGCAAAGCTGGCGGTAATCACCTCAGGCACTTGCAACTCATCGCTCTCCGCAATGCAGAGGGCGATGTCGTGCTCGCGCATAAGGTTGAAGACGCTGTCAGTAAACCAACTGTCATTGCGAAACTCAATGGCGGCTCGCGTGTGTTTGGGAATGCATTCAAAGAGCGCTCGCAGACGTGCTTCGTCGTTCTTCAAGAACGGAGGAAGCTGGAAGAGTACAGGCCCGAGCTTGTCCGCAGAAGCTAGGGGTTGCAGGGAATCGTAGAAATTGGAGATGTCGGCGGCTGACGTCTTTCAACCGCTTGATGTGCGTGATTCGCTGATGCGCTTTGACGGCAAAGCTGAAATGTTGTGGAGTGGATTCGCACCAATTCTTCAGGGTATCGAGTGCGGGCCGGGTGCGAAAGGTGTAGTTCACTTCAACGCAGTTGAGCTGGGTCGCGTAAAAATTCAGAAACTTGGCTGGCGGTGTCTTTGCCGGATAGAAGTCCGGCTTCCATGAGGAGTAGGCCCAGCCGGAAGTGCCGATGCGTATTCTGTTCATATTCACGTGCTCCGAATCTTGCACGGCGAATTGAAAATATTGGCTTAGATGCTGCCTGGCAGCATGGCGTCGAAGCGTAATGTCACGCAATCATCTAAGCCAAAGAATAACGCTTGCAGCAACCTGCGTTGTGTTTACAACAGTCGCAAACACAGGCCGCCCAGGAAGGGGAAATCATGTCCGCAACCCGCATCGATCCGCTGGCGTTCCTCTCGGATGAACTCGACGCCCTGAAGCAGAAGGGCACGTATTTCAAACTGCGCGTGCTCGACGACGAGCAGGCTGCGGTCTGCCACTTTGATGGGCGCAAGGTCATCAATCTAGCCTCCAATAACTACCTCGGCCTCACCACCCATCCCAAGCTTCGCGAGGCCGCGCTGGAGGCCACGCGCAAGTACGGCGTGGGCTCGGGCGCCGTGCGCACCATCGCCGGTACCATGAAGATTCACATGCAACTGGAGGAGAGGATCGCGCGACTTCAAAGGCGTCGAGGCCTGCGTCGTCTTTCAGTCCGGCTTCACCGCCAACGCCGGCACCGTCTCATCGTTGCTCACCAAAGACGATTACATCATCAGCGATGAGTTGAACCACGCCTCGATCATCGATGGCTGCCGTCTCTCAGCGCGCAAAAATTCTCGTCTTTCGCCACAAGGACGTAGCGCACGCCGAGGAGCAGCTCGCCGGCATCGCCAAACTTCCCGGCAAAAAACTGCTCATCACTGACGGCGTCTTCTCCATGGATGGCGACATCGGGCCGCTGCCGGGCTTGTGCGACGCGGCTGAAAAATACGGCGCCATCATGATGGTCGATGACGCACACGCCTCCGGCGTCCTGGGGCGCAACGGACGCGGCACCATCGACCACTTCGGCGTGCACGGCCGCGTTGATATCCAGGTGGGCACGCTCTCCAAAGCCATCGGCGCGCTCGGCGGCTACGTCTGCGGCACGCGCGACTTAATCGAATATCTCTATCATCGCGCCCGTCCGTTCCTCTTCTCCACCTCGCATCCGCCGGCGGTCGCCGCCACCTGCATTGCTGCTTTTGACGTGCTGGAGAACGAGCCGGAGCTGATCGAGCGACTCTGGTCGAACACTCGCTTCTTCAAGAAAGAGCTCGGACGGCTTGGCTTCAACATTGGCGGCGTCACTACCCCCGCCAGTGAAACTCCCATCACTCCCATCATCATCGGCGATGGACGCGCCACCATGGAGTTCAGCAAAGCAGTCTTTGACAGAGGGAGTCATGGGCACCGGTATCGTCTTTCCAACCGTTCCGGAGGGCAAGGCGCGCGTTCGCACCATCGTCACCGCAACCCACACGGAAGCAGAACTCAGCCAGGCTCTCGAAGTACTCGGCAGGGTCGGCAAGCGCATGGGCTTAATTTAGGTTGTCATTCCGAGCGCAGCGAGGAATCCCCGCACCGCCCAAATCTGCAATGCCGCCCCAGAGTCTCTTCTGCCTCGAACCGCCTTTGACGGTGTACACCTTCGATGGAACCGCCCTAGAAAGTTTCTGTGAAGGGTGGCACTGCAGGTCAACTCACCCGCGCAGCGGTTGCGCGCATCGTGCTGAATTATTCCTTTGCCAGCTCTGCCAGCAGCTCTTTGCCGTACTTCTCTGCGCGCTTCGGCCCCATGCCCTTGATCTCCAGCAACTCGCGCATCGTGCGTGGTTGCGATCTTGCGATCTCCAGTAGCGTTGCATCCTGAAGCACACAGTATGCCGGCCAATTATTCTTGCGCGCCAACTCAAGCCGAAGCGTGCGAAGCCGCTCAAATCTGAGCTTCCACCGCGCGCCCATGCAGAACTCCCACCTTGCCGCCTGCAACTTCCTTGGCCGCTGCAATCTTCGCCCGTGGCGCGTGCTCCTCCTCTCTTCGCGAAGGCTTTGCGCACGACAGGGGCTTCCGCGTGGGGCAGTCGCGTCTTCTGAAGGCGATTCCGCAACGACGTTCAGCGTGCAAAGAATTCTGTTTCCGAAGTTCTCAATGATCTTGTTGTGTACCTCGAAATCGTCCCGCAACTCCAATACAGTTTTCGGCGGACTCGCGATCAATCTCCGCAGCAGCTCGTCCGGCAGATGTTGGAAGAACATCGTTCCCAGAGCGCGCACAACATCGCGGCGAACTTCCTTCATCCGCGCAAAGCGCACATCATCCGAAGCCAAGGCCACCGGACCCATTGCGCGCTCCAGGGCCGCGGCCCGAGCAGGCTGCGGCGTGCTGCGAGATGGCGCGGCGTCGGCGGCCACGGTTGCCGCCCGCCCCGTCATTTTCAGCTTGGGCTTGGCCGCGCGGCACACATCGCAATCGCAGTTCTCCGGCCTTTTTTCTTCGCCAAAATATTCCAGAATCTGGCGGCGCCGGCAGCGCTCCCATCGCGCGTAATTCTGCATGGCGTCCAGTTGCTTGCTGGCGCGCTTCTGCAGCACCGCAATATCCTTGGCGGTGAGTTGATTGTTGGTGTCGCCGATCTTGTCGATGAAGAATCTTTGCGTCATCACATCGGCCACGGCAAAGTACAGGATGCACTCTGCGGGCAGCCCATCGCGCCCGGCGCGTCCCGCCTCCTGGTAGTAGGCTTCCAGGCTCCCCGGAAGGTTGTAGTGAATCACGTAGCGCAGGTTGGGCTTGTTGATGCCCATGCCGAACGCATTGGTCGCTACCACGATTGCGTCGTCGTGATCGATAAAGCGGCGCTGGTTGCTGCCGCGCGCCTCCTGGTCCATGCCCGCGTGATAGGCCACCACGGTCCGCCCTCGCAGCCTGATTCCCAATAACGACGTGACTTCGTCCACCTGCTTGCGGGTGGAGCAGTACACGATGCCGCCCGCCTTTTGCTGTGCAAGATAGTCGATCAGCTCTTCCTGCTTGTTCTTCGCCTTGGCGAAGACAATCGACTGATAGCTGAGGTTCGGGCGGTCGAAACCGGTAACGTGGATCGCAGGATCTTTCAGCTCCAGGTTGCGAACGATGTCGGCGCGCACCCCTGGCGTTGCGGTCGCGGTCAGCGCAATGGTCAGCGGCGCGCCCAGTTGCTTCCGCACCTCGCCAAGGCGCAGATACTCCGGACGGAAATCGTGCCCCCACTGGCTGATGCAGTGCGCCTCGTCAATGGCCAGCAGCGACAACGCGCGCTGACTGATGATCGAAAAAAATCCCGGCGCGCTGAACCGCTCCGGCGCGACGTAAAGCAGTCCGCGGAATCCGTCGCGCAGTTTTGCCATCACCTCGCGCTGCTCATCCCAACTCTGGCCGCTGCACAGCATCATCGCCGGAATCCGCAGTGTGCGCAGTTGTCGAACCTGATCGGTCATCAGCGAAATCAGCGGCGAGACGATCAGCGTGAGCCCGCGCAGAGAGACGGCCGGAAGCTGATAGCAGAGGCTCTTGCCCGCGCCGGTCGGCATCACTACAAGCGAGTCGCGGCCCGCCAGTACGTCGTTTACGATCTCGCGCTGCTGAAGGCGAAACTGCTCGAGTCCGAAGATCGAGGTCAGGATGGAGTCAACATCGCGCATGGCTGGAAGTACTACTGTAGTGCATTTTTATCGTCGATGTTTCGTAAGAGCCAGGCTTCGAAGTTTCAACGGTTCAGCAAGAGTGGGGGAGTTGACTCTGGCCTCGCTTTTGTCACCGCCAGCCCAAAGTGAAGATTGGCTGATCGAAGTGCCATTGAGGCGCACCGGAGATTTTCGCGGCGCGGGGGATTCCTCGCGCCGCTCGGAATGACACCGCTAAAAAATATGCGGCGGTTACAGTTCGTTGAACACAAGCTTGCCGGCCACGATTGTGGCGCGCGCTTTGCCGTAGAACTGCATTCCGCCATAGGGACAATTGCGCGAACGCGAGTGCGTTTTCTCCACATCGTAGGTCCAGCGTTTTTTGGGGTCGAAGATGGTAACATCGGCCACCGAGCCTTCGGCCAGCGTGCCCCGGCCACTCAGCCCCATGATCTTCGCCGGATTGGTCGAGAGCAACTCGACCACACGCTTCAAGGAAATCTTGCCGGTGTGTTGCAACTCCGTAATCGTCGCCGCCAGTGCGATCTCCAGCCCGGTGATGCCGAAAGCCGCTTTGTCGAACTCCACTTCCTTTTCAAACAGAGCATGCGGCGCGTGGTCGGTGGCGATGGCATCGATGCTTCCATCGACTAGCGCGGCGAGGATGGCCTGGCGATCTGCCGCAGAGCGCAGCGGTGGATTCATCTTGTAGCGCGTGTCATAGTTCAAGCAGTTTTCTTCGGTGAACATAAAGTGATGCGGCGTGACCTCGGTCGTCACCTGCACCTGCGAGGCACGTCCCAGCCGTACCATCTCCAGCGACTTCGCGGTGGAGACGTGTGCGACGTGCAAGCGTCCACCCTCCTGGCTCGCCAGCCGAATGTCGCGCTCCACCATCTGCCATTCCGCTGCCGAGGGCTGGCCGCGCAGTCCCAACTTGAAGGACGTGACTCCCTCGTTCATCGGATTGCCGTTTGAAAGCTTGGTGTCTTCCGCGTGCTGTATCACCGGGAGCCCGACTTTAGCGGCCAGCGCAAGCGCCTCGCGCATGATGTGGTCGTCCAGGATCGGCTTGCCGTCATCGCTCAGAGCCACCGCTCCGGCTTCTTTCAGTCCTCTGTAATCGCTGAGCTTTTCGCCAAGGCTTCCCAGGGTTGCAGCGGCGATAGGGAAGACGTTCACCACCGCACCGCGCTCCTCGTCCTGCATCCATCGCGTCAGCGCCGGCGAATCATTGATGGGACGCGTGTTCGGCATCGCGCAAACCGAGGTGAATCCGCCCGCCGCCGCTGCCGCGGTTCCGGTGGCAATGTTTTCCTTGTGCGTCTGTCCCGGCTCGCGCAAATGTACGTGAAGGTCGATGAAGCCGGGAGCGACGATCAGCCCTTTTACGTTCAGCGTCTCATCGGCAATGCTTTTCGCCTGGCCCGGTACCGCAACCTCTTCTACTCGGCCATCGCGGAGCAACACATCGGCCGGCGCATCGAAGCCCGTGGATGGGTCGATCAGGTGCCCGCCTTGCAGCAGGATCGTGCTCATTGCTTTCCTCCCTGCTTTTCTCCCTGCGCTCCTCCCAACAAGGTCGCCAGGATTGCCATCCGCACCTTTACGCCGTTCAGTACCTGTTCCAGTACCACCGACTGCTTGCAATCGGCAACCTCGTCGGTCATCTCCATGCCGCGGATCATCGGCCCCGGATGCATTACGATCGCGTCCTTCTTTGCCAGCTTCAGCTTGGCCGGGGTCAGTTGATAGCGGCGGACATATTCATCCACGTTGATTTGCATTCCGGAGAGCCGCTCCTGCTGTACGCGCAGCATCATCACCACGTCGGCGCCGCGAATCGCCTCTTCCATCTCGCGCACGATCTCCACCCCGGGCGTCAGTTCGCGCGCCGTCTCGGGCAGCAGCACGTCCGGGCCGCAGAACACCACGCGCGCGCCGAGTTTGCTGAAGAGATGAGCGTCGCTGCGTGCCACGCGGCTATGGAAGATGTCGCCAATCGTGACGATCTTCAGCCCCTTCAGGCTCTTCTTGTGGTTCAGGATGGTGAATGCGTCCAGCAGCGCCTGCGATGGGTGCGCGTGCATTCCGTCGCCCGCATTGATGATCGGAATATCGATCAGCCGCGAGAGCAGAACCGGAGCACCCGAACTGGGGTGCCGCATCACGATCGCGTCCACAATCGATTGCAGCGTCCGTCCCGTGTCCTTCAGCGACTCGCCTTTTTCAATGCTGGCGTTCGTGGCATGGATGACCACGGTGGATGCGCCCAGCGCCTTGGCTGCGATCTCAAAGCTGGTGCGGGTGCGGGTTGAGTTTTCGTAGAAAAGAAGGGCGATCCGGCGGCCGCGAAGAGTCAGACGGGGCCGTGCCGGGTTCATGCGCTTCGCCAGTGTGAGAATTTCGAGGATCTGCCGCGAATCCAGCGGCTCGATCCCGAGCAGCGACCGGAGCTTGGCTTTCATGGGGTCCTTCGCTCAGCCTTCAGATTCCTGCACGCGCTCCACCAACAGAACCTTTTCCATCTGGTCCGTCTCGGTGAGTTTAACTTCAATAATTTCCTGATCCGTGGTCTGCACCCGGCGTCCCACAAAGCTCGCCTCAATCGGCAGCTCGCGGTGTCCGCGGTCGATCAGGGTCAGCAGCTTCACGCTCCGCGGGCGGCCCTGGTCGAACAACGCATCCAGCGCGGCGCGCACCGTGCGCCCCGTGTAGAGCACGTCGTCGCAGAGCACAACGTCTTTATCGGTGATATTGAAGCCGATCGGGCGAGGCTCGACCACCGGCTTTGGACCCACCGTGGAAAGATCGTCGCGATAAAGTGTGATGTCCAGCGTGCCTACCGGCACGGCAGACTTCTCAATGCGCTCGATGTGCTTTCCCAGGCGTTCCGCAATCGGAATGCCCCGGCGGCGAATCCCGATCAGGCCAAGGGTTTTGATTCCATTATTTTTTTCTACGATTTCGTGCGCCAGACGAACCAGCGTGCGCTCGATTTCGGAGGCAGACATGATCTGCCCTTTTTCACGAAGGTGAGGCGGCCGTGAGATGACGTTCATATCTGCCCGATGATACGCGACCTAGTAAGCTCGCGGCAAGCACCGAGTGCTCGTGGGCTCGTTTTACGAGTGTTTGCGCCCGGCTTCGCGCCCGAACAGCGCCGCACCCAGCGCTCCGCCGAGGGCGCTGAAGATCAGGAAGAAGACCGCCGCAATCGCCAGGAAGACTAGAACCACGACAATCAGGCCGTGGTCGGTGGCAATGTAGCCGCGGAACTGCTCAGCCATCTGTCGTGCCTCGGGATCGCTGGCCGCAGCCGCGGTTTCCTGCAGCTTTTGCTGGAGCATGTTGCGAGTTTCGGCGCGTTCGCGAGAGCCAAAGAGCGCAACCGTGCTCAGCAAGGTGCGCAGGCCAAATCCCCACCCTCCGGCCAGCACTCCCAGCTTCGCGCCCATCCACGGCGTCACCGCGCCATAGCTCGCCCTCCGGCGGTACAGTGTCACGGCTAATCCGCCTGCGGCAAACGTACACAGCATCATCAGCGGAACAATCGGAATTGAGGTGCCGACGACGGCCAGCATGCCTGCCACCAGCGTCGAACTGAGGGCCGGGCGCCAGCTCAACTTATTCGGCTCCACATTCCCCGATTCAGGCGATCGATGGGGTTCTTCGGGCTGCGGCATGCCAAGCACATTGCGCTCGCTGTCCATCGGCTCTGCCGGAGGTTGCACATCTTCTGGCGTGCCCGGCGGCAGCGGCTCGGTTGCCGGTGCGGTAGGCGGACGCACCGGAACTTTTATCTGCGGCGCGCGGCAATTCGGGCAGAAGGGAGATCCGTCCTTCACCACCGCTCCACATTGGCTGCACATGTGCTCCATGGTCAAAACTTAACAGCCCGCTTGCCCTGACGCAAATGGAGCGCTTTGTTGAGATCACGAATCTCGGCCCGAATCTCTGAAAGCTGCGCCTGTTTCCAAATTGTTTGACTTAACACGCCGCAACCTCATACCCTTTCTCGTTGGAGATGTCATGAAAGTTCTCGTATTGGGCGGCGGAGGCCGCGAACACGCGCTGGTATGGAAGTTGAAGCAGTCACCCCGCGTGCAGCAGGTCTTCTGCGCCCCCGGCAATGCCGGCATTGCGCAGGAGGCAACCTGTCTGCCCTGCGATCTTGCGCGTCTGGATTCCATCATTGAGGCCGCAGTCAAGGCGAGCCCCGACCTCGTCGTCGTCGGTCCCGAGGTTCCGCTCATGCTCGGCGTCGTCGATGAGCTTCGCCGTCGCGATATTCCTGTCTTTGGCCCCACGCAGGCTGCGGCGCAATTGGAGTCAAGCAAGAGCTTTTCCAAAGCCTTCATGACTCGCCATCGCATCCCCACTCCGCTCTATGTGCAGGTTCACGAGGTCTCCGAGATCAAGGATGCGCTCAGCAACTTCAGCGCTCCCATCGTGGTCAAAGCCGATGGCCTCGCCGCGGGCAAAGGCGTCGTCATCGCCGGGAGCAGGGAAGAAGCCGCCCAGACCGCAACCGCCATGCTGAACGGCTCGCTCGGTGAGGCTGGCCGCCACGTCCTGTTCGAAGAGTTTCTCCAGGGCGAGGAGATCAGCTTCCTGGTCATCAGCGACGGCGAGCGCGTTGCCCCGCTGGTGGCCGCGCAGGATCACAAGCGCATCGGCGATGGTGACACTGGCCCGAACACCGGAGGCATGGGCGCTTACTCCACCTCCGGCCTGATCGACGACAACATGCGCGAGTGGCTGCTGCGCCACATCGCCCGGCCGGTCATCGAGGGGATGGCCGAAGAAGGCGCGCCCTACACTGGAATCCTCTACTGCGGCCTCATGATGACCGCCAAAGGCCCGCAGGTGCTCGAGTTCAACTGCCGCTTCGGCGACCCGGAGACCCAGCCCATCCTGATGCGTCTGGATAGCGATCTGCTCGAAGCCTTCGAGGCTAGCATCGAGGGCCGCGTCAGCGACGGCATCTTCCGCTGGAGTCCCGATCCCAGTGTTTGTGTCGTCATCGCAGCCGGTGGCTACCCTGGAACTTCCGAACGCGGCAAGCCCATCTCCGGACTCGAGCGCGCCAATGCTCTCGAAGGAGTCAAGGTCTTCCACGCCGGTACCAGCCTCACCGACGGCCAGATCACGACTTCGGGCGGACGCGTCCTTGGAGTCACCGCGCGCGCAACCACCCTGGAGTCCGCGGTCGCCCGCGCCTATCAGGCCGTCGGATGCATCGGCTTTGACGGGATGCAATATCGCAGCGATATCGCCCACCGCCGCCTAAAACGTTAACGGTTGCAGCGTTGATGTATTCTTTTTGAGTTGCTGTGTGTTTCTGTGGTGTCATTCCGAGCGGAGCGGGGAATTCCCGCGCCGCTCAAATCAACCGCGCGGTTTCGGAGGCAGTTCAACCAGTATGCCTGCCCCGAATTCCACTACAACGCTCGGAACGAGAGAATAGCTTATGGAACGAAAGCCGGTAGTCTCCATCATCATGGGCAGCGACAGCGACCTTGAGATCATGAACGAGGCCGCGAAAGCCATCGATCTCTTCGACATTCCTTATGAGATCGACATCTGCTCCGCCCACCGCTCCCCGGCGCGCACCAGCGAATTCAGTCGCCATGCCGCCGCTCGCGGCCTGCGCGTCATCATCGCCGGAGCCGGTGGCGCCGCCCATCTTGCCGGGGTCATTGCCGCCGAAACTATCCTGCCGGTGATTGCCGTTCCCATCGCCGCCACTTCGCTCGGCGGCTTAGACGCGCTGTTGGCCATGGTGCAGATGCCCGCCGGAATCCCAGTGGCCACCGTTGCCATCGGCAAGCCCGGCGCTACCAACGCCGGAGTCCTCGCCGCTCAGATCCTCGCCACCGGCGACCCCGGACTGGCAAAAAAGCTCATCGCCTACAAAGAGCAACTCGCCCGAGGCGTGGAGGAAAAATCCCGCAAGCTGCGGGAGAGCCGCGCCAAGTAAGCTTAGCCTGCGACTGTCGCCGCCCCTTTGATTTCCAGCTCAATTTTCGGCGGATGCGTCAGCGTGTTGTGAATCAGGCAGCGATGCACCGCCTCCTCTATGCCCTTCACATGCTCCGCGCTCAATCCGGCGGCCACCTCAACCTCAATTTTGAAGTTATCCAGCCGCGACGGGTTCTTCGCCTTCTCGGCCGTCACCCGGACCTTCGTGCCCTCTGCCGTCAGCTTCTGCCGCTTCAGGTAGTCGGCGGCATAGAATCCCGCGCACGAGCCCAGTGAGGCCAGCATCAGCTCCGGCGGAGTCATACCCTCGTCGAAGCCGCCGTTTTCCGCCGGCTGATCGCACACAATCGAGTGCTTGCGCGCTTTGATCTCAAACTGCACCGATCCCAGATGCTCTACCGAAACTTCCAGCATATGATTTCTCCTCGTTTAATCTCGTTCTTTTAGGGACGGCTTGCACTTGCCGATAGAATCTGGTCCAGCCGTTCTCTCAGTGCCTGCCGTGCCCGATGCAACCTGCTCTTCATCGCCGGGACTGTAATCCCGAGCTTTTTCGCTACTTCCTCGCCGCTCAACTCCTCAACGTCGCGCAGCAGGTATACCTCGCGAGCCTCCGGCGGCATTGCGTTGATCGCCTGCCAGAGAAGAACCTTCATCTCGCGCCGCGCCAACTCCACATCCAGCGCCTCGCTCTTCGACGCTAATTCCATGCCTTCGTCTTCTAGCGCCGAGAGTTGCAGCAATGGAGCCAGCGCCTCGCGCTCGCGCAACTGCCAGCACAGCCTGCGCGCAATCTGCCCGAGCCACGCTTTAAAAGCCGCCGCTTCGCGTAACTGTCCCAGGCTGCGGTAGGCCTTCAGCAGAGCCTCCATCAGCACGTCTTCTGCATCGGCATGATTGCCGCATACCCGCAGCATCTGCCGGTACACCGCGTCCTTGTGTTCGTTCGCCAGCTCTTGGAAATTCATCTGGTGATTATTTCGCAAAAAGAGTAGCGCAAGTGTTCTTCGGCTTCGCAGCCCAGTACGCGGCCGCAGATGCTGCTCCGGTTACGGGCGCTCGGCGCTTTTATCCGCAGCATGGATTGGAAGCGCTGGCGATGTTTGCGCGAGCCCGGTTCCACGGCATCCTGGCCAGCAGAATTCCCAACATGCAGATGTCGGTTGCGCCCGCAAATGTCAGCCCCGCGCCCATAAACATCGCCAGCCAGATCGCCTCGTGAACTCCTAAGATCGCCAGCACCGTTCCGCTCAGCACCAACAAGCCCACCACCAACCGTACCTGCCGTTCCAGCGACCAGCGCGTTTTGGCCGAAGTCACCACCTCCAGCCCATCGCGCGTCCATGCGTCGGTCCCACCCTCCAGCACTCGCGCCGCTGCATCGGTGCCAAGCCAGCCAGCAACTATCTGCGCGCGGGCGCCCGCCTTGCACACCAGCACCAGTCCATCTTCCAGCCGCAGGTCTTTCCGGCGCGCTTCGAACTGGTCCATCGGAATGTTGATCGTGCACGGGATATGTCCGCTGGCGTACTCTGACGCCGTGCGCACGTCGATCATCTGCGGACGCCGCCCGCGGCTTATCTCATCCTTCAATTCCGCAACTGTCAGCATCGTGCTCATTTTCACCCTCTATGAGTGAAGAGCCCTCGCCCGGCGAAAAGGATTCGCGGCCGGCCAATTCTTTGGGCAAAACAACGGTCCGAAAGCCGCCGCACCATTCCCGGCTCGCCTATCCTGCAGCGCTTCCAAACGGCACCTGCACTCCCGGACGCATCTGCATCATCTCCGGCACGGTCGTAAACAGATATCCCTTGTCCTTGTACTCGCGTAGCAACTCGCCGGTGGCCTTCACCGTGTGGCTGCGGTCTTCGCCCATCCGCAGGTGTCCGCCGTCGTGCAGCAGCACGATCTCTCCGCCCGCAATCTGCCGCCGCGCCTGCTTCAAAATCTGCTCGTGCGAGGTCGCTGACCAGTCAAAGCATGTCACCCGCCACATCACGGGAAACATCTTCAGCTCCTCGACCATCTTGAACGTGCCTGGTCTGCGCCCCCCAAAGGGCGGACGAAACAGGAATGGACGCTCGCCCGTGGCTTCTTCAATGGCCTTCGAGGTCTCGTCCAACTCATGCCGCAGCTTCGCGTCGCTCGCAAAGATCAGGTTCGGATGCGTGAGGCTGTGATTGCCGATCGCGTGCCCTGCCGCGTAAACCGCACGCGCAATCTCGGGACGCTCCCGCACGCGCTCTCCCAACATGAAGAACGTAGCTGGCGCCTGGTGCTGATCGAGCACCTCCAGCAGCTTCATCGTCCAGGGATCATTCGGTCCGTCGTCATAGGTCAGCGCCAGAACCTTCAAACCTTCCTGAAGTCCGCTAAAGTTTTCACCATAGAGCTGCGACCACGGAACCATCGTGTGCATTCCGGCGAAGGTGGCGGCGCCGGCCGCCAAAGCTCCCGCAACGTAACCAATCATCGCAATGATTCTATCCTGTTCCGCTCCGCCATTTCTGTGCCCTTTAGGGTTCTGAGCCCGCACTCCTGTTCCCGCGCCGCGCACGATCTGTCCTCCGCCGAGCCAATCCTGTTGCTCGCACCGTGTGCCCCGCGCTATCCTTCACGTGAGTCTCTGAACAGCGCGGGTACAGATTTTCTCTACCATGGCTAATTTCTTCGAACCATCCCGATACATCTCCGTAGAAGGTCCGATTCGCGTCGGCAAGAGCACTCTCTCCCGCTTTCTCGCCCAGCAACTCCACGGCCAACTGGTGCAGGAGTCCGAGGAGAATCCATTTCTCTCAGCCTTTTACGAGGGCGAGCCGGGCTCGGCCTTCCAGGCCCAGTTTGCCTTTCTTATCCGCCGCTTCGAGCAGCTCCGCCCACTGGCCGCCACGCGCAACACGCAGAAGATCGTGGTGACCGACTACATCTTTGAAAAGGATAAGCTGTTCGCCAATCTGAACCTCAGCGACGAGGAACTCGGCATCTACGACCGTTATTACAAGCTCCTCCGCGCCGAACTCCCCACCCCCGACCTGGTCATCTACCTTCAGGCTCCAGTGGATGTCCTCCGAAAGCGACTCCGCCGTAAGAATGTCTCCAACGAGCGTGCCATCAGCGACGAGTATCTGGAAGAGGTCGTCAAGGCCTACGAACATTTCTTCTTCCACTACTCTGCCAGCGACCTGCTGGTCGTCAACACCGCCGAGATCGATTTCGTCGAGCGCAGCGAAGACCTCCAACTCCTCCTGCGACGCGTCAGCGAGCCCATCAAAGGCACCCAGTACTTTCTTCCCCTGGGCCAGCAGGACGCCGATAGCGACTAGGCAGCTGTTGTTCTAAAGAAAAGACGGAGAACAATTAAGTTCGTAAGAACAAACTTGCAGCATGGTCGGCTGCTGAAAGATTATGATTCATGGCACTTTTCCAATGGAAGCACGAGTATTCCGTTTCCGTGAAGCGCTTTGACGCGGACCACAAGAAGCTGTTTTCCCTCTTGAACGAACTCAACGACGCCATGGCATCAGGGCAAGGGCGCTTCGTGATTCAAAGCGTGCTGCAGCAGTTGACGGATTACACCAGGCAGCACTTTGCCGCCGAAGAATCCGCGATGCGGATCGCGGCTTTTGATGGCCTTCCGGCGCATATTATCGAACACCGCGAACTCACCATAAAGGTAGAGAAGTTCTCAGCCGAGTACAACAATGGCAACACCAGCATCACGATCGATATCCTGTATTTCCTGCGCGACTGGCTGGACAATCACATTCTCTGCACGGATCGAAAGTACGCGGAAGCCTTGAAGGCGTCGGGTATCCAGTAAAAATTCGCTTCTTTTCGGGAATCCACAAATGTTGCCCGATCCCGTCCTACGGAACAATCACCGCCGCTCCGTCGATGGCGTCGCCCTTGATCGCCGCGAGCGCCTCGTTTGCCTGCTCCAGCGAAAAGGTTGTGACCTTGGGCCGAAGGTGAATCTTCGCTGCGCAGTCGAGGAAGTCGCGTGCATCGGCTCGCGTCATATTGGCGACGCTGCGGATCTGCCGCTCGCCCCACAGCAGCCGGTCGTAGTCGAACTCCGGAACGCGGTCAAGGTGGATCGCATTGATCGCAACCACTCCGCCCTTTCGAAGGCTGGCAAGCGCCGCCACGACCACGTCGCCGCTCGGAGCAAAGGTAACTGCACGGTCCAGCTCCACAGGGGGCCGGTCCACCTCCGATCCAACCCATTTTGCTCCCAGCGACTCGGCCAACTTTTGGTGTGAGGCGCCGCGCGTCGAAACGTAAACCTCGCAGCCCCAGCTCTTCAGAACCTCAATGGCCAGATGCGCCGAAGCTCCAAAGCCGAAGAGTCCGACGCGCTCTCCCGGCTCTACTCCGGCCACCCGCAGGCTGCGGAAACCGATAATTCCCGCGCACAGCAGCGGGGCGGCGTGCAAGGCGTCCAAGGCTTCATGAAGAGGAAAGACAAAGTCTGCGCGCGCCGCCGCAAATTCCGCATACCCACCATTCACGCTATAGCCGGTAAAGGTCGGCGCGTCGCACAGGTTCTCACGATTGTGTCTGCAGTACCAGCACTCGCCGTCGGTTCCGCCAATCCAGGAGACACCCACACGCGCGCCCAGTGGCAGCTCGTGGGTCGCGCCGCCCACAACCTCGCCGACAATCTGGTGTCCTGGAATCAACCTCTCCCGCCGCGGAGCCAGCTCGCCTTCCACAATATGCAGATCGGTCCGGCAAACGCCGCAGGCCAGCACCCGCAGCAATACTTGTCCCGCTCCTGCTTCAGCTTTCGGCACCTCCGAAATACGCAAAGGCCGATCCGCAACCCTGCCCGGAGTTGTAAGCACGGCGGCTTTCATAGATCCGTCTCCCGTTCGCCGCAACGTCACCTTGGCCCGTGATGCAGCGCGCCCGCATTTTACTCCCTCGCCGCCCTCGTCGTCGGCACTGTCAGATTAGCGAGGCCCGAAAGCTCCCCGCGGTTGCCTCTGACTCTCGCAGCGTCTACAATCACCCCGGTTCGTCCTATCGGCCATTTGCGCCTCGGCGCACAACGGGAGATGCCGCGTTGCTGGCCGCGGGCGCTGTTCATCTGCGCTTCGGCGCACAGGCGGCATCCGCCCGGCGGAGCCACACTGGAGGAGTAGTCATGAGCGTCACCACCGGCGAGTTCCGCCATCGCGTCACCGTGCAAACCCTCGCGGAAAAGAAGCGCAAACGCGAGCCCATCGTATCCCTCACCGCCTACGATTACGCAACCGCCCGCCTCGCCGACGAAGCCCAGGTGGATATCATTCTCGTCGGAGACTCGCTCGCCCAGGTTGTGCTCGGCTACGAGAACACGCTGCCGGTCACGATGGATGAGATGCTGCATCACACTCGCGCCGTGCGCCGGGCCGTGCGCCACGCGCTTCTGGTCGCCGACATGCCCTTCGGCTCCTATCACGCCGGCGTCACCAAAACGGTGGACAACGCCGTGCGCTTCGTCAAGGAGGGCGGCGCCGAAGCCGTCAAAATCGAGGGCGGCACTGCCCGCGTCCCGATCATCCGCCACATCATCGCCAGCGAGATTCCGGTCATCGGGCACATCGGACTCACTCCGCAATCGGTTCACCGCATGGGCGGGTACAAGGTCCAGGGAAAAACTGCGGAGGCCATTGATGCGCTGCTCGCCGACGCCGCCGCGCTCGATCAAGCCGGAGTCTCCGCGCTGGTCCTCGAAGGCATTCCGCGCGAAGTTGCCGCCCGTATCAGCCGCGAGGTTGCCACCCCCACCATCGGCATCGGCGCAGGACCGGATTGCGACGGCCAAATCCTTGTCTTTCACGATCTCTCCGGACTTGCTTTCAGCGCCCCGGCAAAATTCGTGCGCCAATATTGCAATGCCGGCGAACTCATCTCGGAGGCCATTCACTCCTACCGTGATGACGTTCGCAACCATGTCTTTCCCGCCGATGCCCACTCTTACCATCTCCCGCGCGAGACCCAGGACCAGATCGGCGGCGAAGCCCTTGACGACACCGAAGCCAATCCCGTCCCAGAGCAAAAGCAAGCAAAATGAGGAAGGCGCTGATCACCACTATTCTGCTCTGTGCTGGCTTCGGCACGGTCGGCCTCGGCACGGCCGCTGCTCAGTCCGCGACCCAATCCACAACCCACGCCCGCAAAGCCGCTTCCGCCACAGGCAGGAGCGAGTGCGTGGCCGCGGTCGGCCTCTGCGTTACTGTCCCCAGCGCCTGGCAGCGCCTTGGCGACATCTTCGACGATCTCGGCTTCGTCGTTGCCGAACCGCACCCCGGAGTTGACTCAGCCGCATGGCCGCAGCTCACGATCGCCGGCATCGATGTGCCTCCGCAGAAGGACGGAAATGCGCCACCGCTGGATTCGCTCGTCGAGATCGTGCTTACCCCCGACGGCTCCTTCACTTCCGCTGAGACATTGCAGCGTAGCCGGCTCATCCTCAACGGCAGCAGCGCCGAGCTCCTCCGCGTCCGCCTGCACGACGAATCCAATCAAACCGAAACGACCGAGGCCGTCGTGCTGATCGAGGGCGATGACGGGCTGGTCTACTCGATTGCACTGCGCTGCGCGCCGCAGGATTTCACCCGGCTCGAACCGGTCTTTCAGAACGTCATTCACAGCTGGCGCATTCAGCCTGCAGCGCCATCGGCGACGCCACCGGCAGCCCCATTCGGGCCCAAACAGGATTCAGATAAGAAATGAGAATCATCCGCGACATTCGCGAAATGCAGGCCGCCAGCCGCGCCGCAAGGATTCAGGGTTCGGCCGTCGGCTTCGTCCCTACCATGGGCGCATTGCATGAGGGCCACCTCTCGCTGGTGCGCCGCGCGCGCAGCGTCGCCCCCTTTGTCGTTGCATCGATATTCGTCAATCCATTGCAGTTCGGAGCCGGTGAGGATTTCAGCCAATACCCTCGCACCTTCGAAGCCGACTGTGCCCGCCTCGAAGCCGAAGGTGTGGAGATCGTCTTCGCTCCCACGACCGGGCAGATGTATCCCGCCGGGGCCACCACCGTCGTCTACGTCGAAGGCTTGAGCGAAAAACTCGATGGCCGCTCGCGTCCCGGGCACTTTCGCGGGGTCAGCACGGTTGTCGCCAAGCTCTTCCACATCGTGCAGCCTGACTATGCCGTCTTCGGCCAGAAGGACGCAGCGCAGGTCGCCGTGCTGCGCCGCATGGTGCGCGACCTCGACATGGACGTGGAGTTGATCGTCGCCCCCATCGTGCGGGAGGCCGACGGCCTCGCGCTCTCCTCGCGCAATGTGTATCTCACTCCGGAGCAGCGGCGGCAGGCGCTCGTGCTGCATCGCGCGTTACAGCAGGTCGAGGCCTGCGCCAACTCCGGTACCCGCAGCGCGGAGAAACTGCGCTCCGCCGCGCTTGCGCTTCTCGCCACCGAGCCCGCTGCCAAACTCGACTACCTCGAAATCGTCCATCCCGATACGCTCGACCCGCTCGACGATATCGCACAGGGCGCACTCGTGGCCGTGGCCGCGTTCTTCGGCTCCACCCGCCTCATCGACAACCTGCTTCTTCCACCGCGCTGACTTCAGCGCGACTCTGCCGACAACCAGAACGGTGCTAGAATTCGCATCGTATGCTGCAAATGCCGCTTTATCGCTGCTTGCGAAGGGTTGCGTTCACCGGGCTGATGCTCTGGCTCTGCACTCTGGCTGCGCTCGCCGCCCAACACTCCCAACGCGGCCATCATGGCGAAGACAAACAGATAGCCAAGCGGATTGATGCCATCCTCGCGCGTCCGGAGGTAGCGCGCGGCTTTTGGGGCATAGAGATTGAGGAGTTGGACACCGGCCGCATCGTTTACTCGCACGATGCCGACCGGCTCTTCACGCCCGCCTCCAACGCCAAGTTGTTTACTACGGCGGCCGCGCTGGCGCTCATCGGCCCGGACTACCGCTTTCGCACCACGGTCGAGTCTGCGACCCTGCCGGACAAGTACGGGCGGCTGAGCGGGAACCTCGTGCTGGTGGGGCGCGGCGACCCCAATCTGAGCGGGCGAAGCCTTCCTTATCTTCTGAAGACCGAACGCCCGCTTCCTCCCACTCATGTGCTGGAGGAGATTGCCGATCAAGTGGTGGCGCGCGGCGTGAAGGTGATCGACGGAGACGTGGTTGCCGACGACAGCTTCTTCGCCAATGAGCGTTTTGGCGAAGGATGGTCGCTGGGCGATCTGGTCTGGCAGTTTGGCGCTCCGGTTTCGGCCCTGGCGATCAACGATAACGTGGTCTTCCTGAACGTTCTTCCGGCGGAGCGCGTCGGCGAGCGGGCCTTCGTCAGCGTATCGCCATTTTCTGAGTACTATCAGCTCGAAAATCGCGTGCTCACAACTCCTGCGGGTAGCGGCCCGCGCAAAATCGGCATCCAGCGTCAGCCGGGCTCGAACCGTCTTGAGGTCTGGGGCGACATTCCGCAGGACGATCCAGGCGCCGGTGAGGCGCTGGCGGTCGAAGAGCCTGCGGAGTTCTGCGCGCACCTGTTCTGGGAGTTGCTGGAAAAGCGCGGCGTCGCGCTCTATGGCCAGACTCGCGCGCGCCACATGGTGGCGAGCTTCGGCACCATTGCTCCCAACCCGCCCCTGGGTGGAGGTGTGGAAGCACCGCCTGTCTCTCCGTCCCCGGTAGTGCTGGCCGAGCATCTGTCGCTGCCGCTCGGCTTGGACATAAGCGTGATCAACAAGGTCAGCCAGAATCTTCACGCAGAAATGTTGCTGCGTCTGCTGGGACACGAGAAAGGGAGCAGCGCCTCCACTGCCGGTGGACTCGAAGTTCTGCGCGGCTTCCTGTCGCAGGCCGGTCTCCTCCCCGAAGAGTATGCCTTTTACGACGGCTCAGGATTGTCGCGGCAGAACCTTGTCTCGCCCCATGCCACGGCGAAGTTGTTGCGTTACGCGGCAGGGCAAAGCTGGGGCGCGCAATACATCCAGAGCTTGCCCCGTGCCGGTGTGGATGGAACCCTGTCGGGTCGCTTCAATAGCCTGCCCGCGACCGCAATCCTGCAAGCCAAGACCGGCTCCCTCGATCATGTCAATGCTCTCTCCGGATACCTGACCACCTCCCGTGGACAGCGCCTCGTCTTCTCAATCTTCGCCAACAACAACACACTCGCCAGTAAGCAGGCGAGCGACGTCATCGATGAAATTGTGAACGAGGCCGAGCAGCTTCAAAATTAAATCGCAACAGAACGTGGAGTCAGGACAGCGTTTTTATGCCTGAAGACCGTCTTCCTGCGAATACTCAACGCGGGCGTTGCCAACCTGCATGACAATGCGCTCGGCACGTTGCAGCTCCTGGAACGTGCATTTCGTACACAGACAGGCGTGCTGCAGCGACTCGCCGTTGACACGCTGGCTGGTAAGCGGAATCGCTAAACGCACCGGAGCCTCGCACCCCTCGCATTTTGTAGGGCCGCCAAGGGCATAGCGAAAGATTCCCCAGGCGCGCAACAGGTTAATGTCACGGCTTCGCGTGTCGGGAGCATTGGCCGCATCATAAAGCGAGAGCCAGAACTCCTGCATAATCTCTTGAGCCGTGGATGATTGAGGGCCGTCCATCTCCGCTACATTGCATCATGAGGAACATGCCGCAGCAAGGAAAAATCCAAAGCAGTAAGCACCGAAGTCACTTGAACCGCGGTCGGCAGTAATCGAATCAGCGCCGGTCCGGACATGAACTTTCGGAGCCGTTTTCCTTCCGTGCGAACTCGGCGAGATAGGCGCGCAACTGGTCACGTACGCGCCGGAACACTACCAGTCGTTCTTCCTCTGAGCCGTCAAACACAGCCGGGTCTTCAAAGCTGCGATGCAGCTTCTCTGCCGGGCCGCTGCCGAGGAACAGCGGGCAGGACTCGCGCGCATTGTCGCAGACCGTGACGATGGAGTCGAATTTCTGCCCTTCAAATTCGTCCACAGACTTCGAGCGATGACCGGAGATATCGATCCCCAGCTCGCGCATGACTGCAATAGCCTCCGGCCGCACGGAGCTGGGCTTGGTGCCCGCGCTCTCGACTTCAAAACGCTCCCCGGCATCGTGCCGTAGCAGTCCTTCCGCCATCTGGCTGCGGGCGGAGTTCCCGGTGCAGAGAATCAGCACTCGCTTCTTATTGCCCATTGATCTCCTCTCTCTGCGAAGGAAGGGAGACTGCTACCGAAGCAGCCGAACTAGCTTGGGAGGCCGAGCCTGGCAGCTCAAAGTATTTGCGCTGAAAATAGAACGCGACGTTTACCAAGGCGATCATGACAGGCACTTCGACCAGAGGACCGATCACGGCGGCGAATGCTGCTCCGGAGTTGATGCCGAAGACCGAAACCGCGACTGCAATCGCCAACTCGAAGTTGTTGGAAGCCGCCGTAAACGCCAGCGTAGTGGTCTTCCCGTATCCGGCTCCAAGCTTCCGTCCCATAAAGAACGAAACCAGGAACATGATTACGAAGTAGATCAGCAGTGGCACGGCGATCCGCACAACGTCCAGAGGAAGGCGAACAATGTACTCGCCCTTCAGAGAAAACATCACGACGATAGTGAACAGCAAAGCGATCAAAGTCAGCGGGCTTACTCGCGGCACGAAATTGCTTTCATACCATTCGCGGCCCTTGGCGCGAAGCAGCACCGTGCGCGTTGCGAGTCCGGCGAGGAACGGGATGCCGAGATAGATGAAAACACTCCGCGCAATTTCTGCGATTGACACGTTTACGATCGTGCTGTGGAGCCCTAGCTTGGCAGGAAGAACAGTGATGAAAATCCAGGCATAAACCGAGTAGAAGAGAACCTGGAAGAGCGAGTTGAAGGCCACCAGTCCGGCGGCGTATTGCGTGTCGCCCTTGGCCAGTTCGTTCCACACAATAACCATGGCAATGCAGCGGGCCAGACCGATCATGATCAGTCCTGCCATGTACTCCGGATACCCGCGCAGGAAGACAATTGCCAGCACGAACATGAGGATCGGACCAATGATCCAGTTCTGTACAAGCGAAAGCAGCAGGATGGCTTTGTCGCGGAAGACCAGGTGCAACTCTTCGTAGCGCACCTTCGTGAATGGCGGGTACATCATTACGATGAGCCCGACGGCGATTGGAATGGAAGTGGTGCCTACGCTGAGGCGGTTCAGGAGCGGAACGATACCGGGTACGAGCCATCCCGACACTACACCAAGCACCATTGCCGCAAAAATCCACGCGGTCAGATAACGATCGATGAATCCCAAACCACAAGTCGCCGATTTAGCCATGCTTTATCCCGCTCTCAACAGCACAGGCGCGCAATCGCCTGCGGTTTTACTGCCTTATTGCGGGTGCAGCACTCGGCGTACAGGAATCCCAAAAGCTCCTGAAGCGCCTCCGCATTCGCCGAATACCAGAGATACGTGCCTTCCCGCCGCACCCGCACCAGTCCCTCGTTTTTGAGCTTGTCTAAGTGGTGTGAAAGCGTGGACGCAGCAATGCCGAGCTCATTGCCGATATCGCCCACCACCATGCCCTCAGGGTGGGCCGAGAGCAGAACGCGCATAATCCGCAGGCGTGGGCCGGCCCCCATTGCGGAAAACATATCTGCAAAGCGAGTGATCTCGTCTTCTGTCGGTTTAGTATTCATATCGATATTTCTATCACAATAGAATTATAGAATCAAACGAGCGCCCGCCCTGAAAGCCCCGATGGGTTAGACTTCGGAAAGCCAAATTTCATGCGGAGGACAAGCATGCTGCTGATTCGCAAAGCTCAGCCCGAAGACGTAGGGACGATGCTAAAACTGATTCGCGGGCTGGCCGAATATGAGAACGAGCCGCAGGCGGCCGAGGCCACCGAGGCCGATCTATTGCGCGATGGCTTTGGCCCCAACCCGAAGTTCCACTGTGTGATTGCCGAATGGCAAGGCACTCCGGCCGGCTTTGCCCTCTATTTTTACAACTACTCCACCTGGAAGGGCCGCTCCGGAATTTTCCTCGACGACATCTTCGTCTGGCCTCAATATCGCGGCAAAGGCATTGGCAAAGCGCTGCTGCTGCACGTGGCGCGAACCGCGGTGGCCGAAAATTGCGGCCGTTATGAATGGCTGGTGCTGGACTGGAATACTCCCGCCATCGAGTTCTACGAAAGCCTGGGCGCAAAGCGGATGAAGCAATGGCTTCCCGTGCGGGTGGAAGGGCAGGCGCTTCTGGAGCTAGCCAGAAAAAGCTGAGCCAAAGGGAACTCCGCCCTCAGCGCCTCGAAGCCTCGAAGCCCTCAGCTTCCAGGTGATGGTGCGAGTCCAGCAGTACGTAAGCCTGCAACGGGCGGCGGCCTCCGTCGGGATAGAAAAAACGCACGTCGCCCAAGTGCACCAGCTCTTCGCCGGTCGTGTCCAGATGTTCGGCTTGAACCAGCGGAAATCGTGCCCACTCGATGTAGGCGCGGCCCAGCGGGGTCTTGCGCGCCGCCTCTGCCGCTTCCGTCGGCTCGGGTTTGTAGTAGCTCAGAGCACGGTTGCCGGGATCGACCTCCGGACGAAGCGAATCGACCTTCATCGAGATATAGGCCTTCGACGTTTCGGCGACTCCGGTCCATTGGAATGGGTTCACCATGTAAGGAAAAGCGGCGACGCGGGTGGCGGGCTCGCCGTGATATTCGAGGGCATTGAGAGCCGCCAGCGCGCGCCGGTGCTCAAAGTCCCGCACTCCCCACAGAGCCACAATGCAAAGCAGTGCCGCAATCGCCGCGCCGCGACCGCCAGGGCCGCGTTGCCGTGCGCCGATCTCCTCGCCGACCAGCCCAAAAATCCACGGCAGCACCAGCGCCGCGATCAGCACCGCAAGCATCAGCGGCTCAACGATGAAAACGATGTCCCAGGCATACCACTCGCGCCGGAAGGGATAGAACGGCCGCACGCCGTAGCTGTTCGTAAAGTCCAGCAGAATGTGGGAGAGCCCCGCGATGCAGGCAAACAGATACAGCCATCCCCAGCGGCGCGGCAACGCCTCTGGCCGCCTGTGCGCACCTCGAAGGCGCTGCCAGAGCGTATCTACCAGCCACACCAGGCCAACCACCAGCCCTGCGATCACCGGGATTCCAACAAACGTGTGTGTGATGCCGCGATGCTGGATGAATCCGCAGGCCGAGCCCTTGAAGTACGCCAGAATGTCGAGGTCGGCTGCCTCGGCGGCCAGCGTCATCGTCACCGTGGCCAGCGCCGTCTTGCGATTAAAGCCCGTGCGGGCAAGTGTGGCCCCGGTAAGTAGGTGGGTTACGGGCTCCATGACCTGCCTTTCTTATCGACCATTGAGGCTGACAAGGTTCGCGCTCCAAGTCAAAGAGGGTTGGCGGATTTCGCCGTGGCGGAGGCCTGCTGCCAGTTTGCATCGGGTGCAATCAACAGGGTCAGCGCCTTGGGGATGATCGAGATTTCCGTCGGCGTCGGCCCCAGCAGCTCGCCGTCGGCCTGCACCCGGAGCCGCGAAGCTCCCACACTCGGAGCCGTACAGGTGACCTTCCTGGCGGAGACAAAAGAAAAATCCGCGTCCGGCTTATCGAGTCCGTCATAAGGTGCGAGACCAGTGAGCGCCTGCAGGCTATAGCGCAGTATGCTTGCCCGGTTTGGATTTCGCAGCAGCATCAGGCGCAGGTCGGGCGAGAGCAGACAGCTGCCAGGACGCCAGTGACGCAGCGGCCCACCAAAAGAGCGCACTCGCATGGCGACCAATTCCAGCGCGGAAGTCTGGATTGTTTCGCCTTCGCTGGTGGTAATCTCCACTGGAAAGGGCACAAAGGCGTGGCGAAAGAGCAGCCGGGCTCCATGCGCGTAGTAGGCCAGGTATCCGCCCCGTTGCTTTGCCCGGGCGTTGGCGCGGTAGAGCAGCTCGGCGTGAACTCCAACCCCGGCGGCCACGGTGAAAAACCGTGAGCGCCCCGCCGTCTGAATCCGTCCCAGCGAAATCGTCTGCGGGGTGAATTCGAGGATCTGCGCCGCCGCCCGCTCCGGGCGCACCGCCAGTCCCAGATCGTGGGCCAGCACGTTGCCCGTGCCAAGCGGAATCACGCCCATCACTGCAGGGCTTTCGGCCACTCCCTGCAGAACTTCGAAGACAGTGCCGTCGCCTCCGCAGGCAAAGACCGCGTCGCATCCGTTGCGAATGGCCTCACGCGCCTGCCGGCCCGCAGAATCGCGTGCCTGCGTGGCTTCCACCACAACTTCCACTCCGGCGCGGCGGAAGATCTCGGCGATCCGGCGCATGGTTGCCGTGCGAAATTCCAGGTGCGCGCCAGAGACGGGATTGAACAGCAGTAAGGCTTTATGGAAAACGGGCATCGCGTGGGTCAGGTAGCCTCTCGAAAATAGCTGTCGAGAGTGGAGTATATCGCAGCCAATTGAGAGGAGCGTTACAGCTTGCCTTGCCCTTGCTCCGAAAGTGGCACTCAGCGGCCGGCAAGGGCAAGATGCACAGAATTACATGGCAGGTGCCAGGGTGGGCGTAAAGACCGCTCCGCGTCCCGGCTTCGGCAAGGCGTCCATCTCAAGAGCTTTCGTCTCGGTCGCTTCCACCGCGGCGTCCCGTTGCGCTTCGTCGAAACGGCGCAGCGCTTCCAGTAGTACCGATTGCGTGCTGTGGGTGATCGTGCGCGGGCAGTCGGACTGCTCGAAGTTGATCAAGAACATGCCTTCGGTCCATCCGACAACGGCGTAAACCGCAGCCTCTCCGCTAAGATCGCCGAACGTTGCATGAACCAGTTGGCCATTCCGGAAGTGCATTTCGCTCTTCTGTCCCGCATGGTGAAGCTCAAGGCGGCAGCTCTTTTGCCCGATATCGAAAGTTTGCAGCAGGTCTACCACCGACATCTGCCCCAGTGTGCCGCGGACGCTGCTGGAGTCGGCAGCGCTTGCCTGCGCGGTCTTGGTGAGCATGATGCGATTGAGCACGCGCTGGATGCGGGTGATCGCATCGTCGACAAAGAATGGCTTTTCGATGAACTCTTCCACCCAGGCGCTCGATCCGGCCAGAGGTCCGAGGATATCGGCGCGCGACGCCAGCATCAACACCGAAATGTGCGGAAGGAAAGTACGCAACTTGGCCAGCAGCTCCAGGCCGGTCAAGCCCGGCATGCGGTAATCGGAGATGATCAGGTCCGGGGTCTGCTTTTTGGCCCAGGCCAGCGCCTCTGCGGCGCTGCTGCAGGCCTGCACCGTCGCCAGTGGCGAGAGCGACCGCAGCAGCATCTCGCGGATTGCCGGATTGTCGTCCACAAGCAGAACTTTTGTCGTCTTGCCCATAACGCCTACTTCCATTTCGTCAGGATCGGTGCTCCGGCTGACGGGGTGGACGCCGGTACTGCCCACTCTTGCCGCCGCTCTTGCGCTCCAGTTGTATAGAACGGATCTCGATTCCCTTATCTAAAGCCTTGCACATGTCATAGATCGTAAGAGCTGCCACCGAGACCGCCGTAAGAGCTTCCATCTCCACACCAGTACCCGCTGTTGTCGAGGCCCGGGAGAGTAGATCAACGCCATCTTCGCACAAGGAATACGAGATATCTACGAAGCTGAGGGCTACCGGGTGACACATTGGTATCAGCTCCCATGTCCGTTTGGCCGCCTGTATCCCGGCAATCCGGGCAACCTCGAAAGGGTCGCCCTTGGGATTGCTGGGCAGGGCGGCGAGAACCCGCGGGCTCATTACGACCCGCGCGCTGGCCTCGGCGCTCCGGGATGTAGGCAGTTTGGCCGAAACATCGACCATGGTGGCCCGTCCCGCCGCGTCGTAATGCGAGAGCTTTGGCTGCGAGGCCGGAGTCTGGGATGAAACACTCTTGGCAAATTTGGGCTTGGCGGCCATGCGAGATCGGCTCCTGGGTTTTGGAAGAAGTTTCGGAAGAAGATTCGCAAGAACCTGCTTCGCCAGAACGCATTTTGAGGACACGTTCCGGGCGATTGTAAGGGATTTCGGCAGCCGCCGCGAAGGGTGAAGATTTGTTACAGCACACCTATGCTGCTGCCGAGGCACTTTTCCCCGGCCTCGGCATCTGCGAGAATCATAGCTGTGAATAACCAAAAGCTGCAGGTAGCAGTAGTGGGCGTGGGCTCGTTTGGCCGCAATCATGCCAGGGTCTACAAAGAACTTGCAGGTGAGGGCGTGGAACTGGCCGCCGTCGTGGACTCCGACCTCGTGCGCGCCCAGGCCGTCGCCGCCGAGTTCGGCGGACAGGCCTTTGGCTCGGTCGGCGAGATGCTGACCGCATTTCCGGCGATCAAAGCCATCAGTGTCGCCGTACCCACCGTTGCGCATCTGCCCGCCGCGCGCGAGCTGATGGAGCGCGGCGTTGACGTGCTGATCGAAAAGCCTCTGGCCTTCTCGCTCGCCGAAGCCGACGCCCTCATCGCGCTGGCCAAGCAGTATGGGCGTGTCGTGCAGGTCGGCCACCTCGAGCGCTTCAATCCCGCCGTGCGGGCGACTTGGGCACTGCTCTCCCGGCCCATGTTCTTCGAGGTACACCGCCTTAGCGTCTTCACCCCACGTTCGCTCGATGTGGATGTTGTGCTCGATCTGATGATCCACGACTTGGATATCGTGCTGAAGATGGCCAACTCGCCGGTGCGCGAATTGCGCGCCGTCGGGCTGCCGGTCTTGACCGGCACGGTGGATATCGCCAGCGTCCGGGTTGAGTTCGAGAGCGGCTGCGTCGCAAACTTCACCGCCAGCCGGATCAGCACCGAAAGGGTTCGCAAGCTCAGATTCTTTCAGCCCGCCCAGTACGTTTCGCTGGATTACTCGCGGCGCGATGTCTTCTCCCTGAACGTGAAGCCGACCGCAGGCGGTATGCCCCAGATCGCGCCCTACAAGCCGCAGGTGAGCGACGAGGAGCCGCTCCGGGCCGAGCTGAGCAGCTTCCTGCAAGCCGTACGCCAGCGCACCACTCCCGAGGTGACTCTGGAGGACGGACGTGCGGCCCTGGCGCTGGCCATCGAGATTCAGCAGCAAATGGCCGAGCACCACCAACGCGCAAACCTGGACGAGGTGGCTGCGGCAATGCTCAGAGCTGCCGGCGGGGCTCCGGGGGCAGGCGGAAAATAGCTTCGGACCGCGCGTTTCGCAAGTGGAACCGGGCCGATTAGCCAGATCTGATTTCCGGTCCGATGCGAAAATTGTTGTACGAACAAAGTTAAGGGAAGCTGGATGAGAGCTTGAGCCGTGGGCAAAGCCGGACCGGCAACTCCAGTCTGCGGCGGCCCGTCCGCTCATCAAAATAGCTTGAGGAGCACCAACATCGAGACCCCGGGCAACAATCAGATAGCGCCGCCATCGCCTGCGCCGCCCGAGCCTGAGCTTCTGAAGCGGGCGCCGGTGCGCGAAGTCGGGGAGGATCATTCCGACTTTGCGCCGCACGCGCTGGCGCAGCTCGAGGATGAGTTGGCGCGCTCGCGCAAGCGCGAAGCCTTCTGGATCTCGGTCGTCGTCCACATCTGTCTGGTCCTGCTGGTGATCTACTCGCCGGATTGGCTGCCCAACTGGGCCCAGCCGCACCTGCTTCGCGCCGAGGATCTGGCACGAACCAAGGAGCCGACCTACCTGGCGTTGCCGCAGGACGCGCAAAAGCCCCCGCCAAAAGTTCATACCAACAAACTGAGCGACAAAAACCGCATCGCCCAAACCACCCATCCGCGAATCGACAGCAAAACCCTCGATCAACTTCGCGACGAAGCGCGTCTGCGCGGACTCCAGAGGCCGCCGGGTCCGCAATCGGCGCAGCCGGCACCGCAACCGACCATGCCGCAGCAACAGCCGTCTTCCAACCCGCAATCGGCGACCAACACCTTTCAGCAGCCGAGAGTGCAGCCGCAGCCTGCCGAGAATCCCTTCCGGATGCCCGGTTCCGCCGGCGATGTTATCGCACAGGCCGCCCGGAACACGCGCATCGGCTCAGGCAAAGGCGGCGGTGGCACCGGCTATGGAATGGGACCGGCGGACCGCAATGCCGCCATGGGGCCGTTTGATATCCTGAGCGACACCCAAGGCGTGGACTTTGGCCCCTACCTCTCTCGCGTCCTGCAATCCATCAAGGGCAACTGGTACACCCTCATTCCCGAGGAAGCGCGCGCCCCTCTGCTCAAGCATGGCAAAGTCGCAATCCGCTTCCTGATCACGCCAAACGGCAAGGTTGCCGGCCTCTTCGTCGAAATGCCATCGGGAGACGTTCCTCTGGACCGCGCCGCCTACGGAGGCATTACCGCCTCGGACCCGTTCTCGCCCCTGCCGCAGGAATTCCACGGCCCCTACCTGGCGCTCCGCATCACCTTCTTCTACAACCCCAAGACCGGCGAGATGGAACAATATCAGTAGCGGCCCCGTTTGCTCGGGGCTGCTCGCCTTCGCCTTCACGTAAAATGAGCGCGATGCCACTTCTCAATCGCCAACCGGAGACGCCGCACACGCTAGGCCTGTTGATGGTCCTGGCCGTGATCATGGTCTTCGCCTCCCTTCGCTTTTTTCCGTTTTTCCTGCATCAGGTCTTCGGTGTGCGATGACGCCGGCTGAGCGTTTCGCGGGTGGCCCACATCCGCCCTCTTTCGGCGAATGCGGGGAAGAAGATGCCAGTTGTGGGGAGGGTGCCCGCTCTCCACTGGTCGTAATCGCCGGTCCCACCGCGAGCGGCAAGTCCTCGCTCGCTCTCGCCCTCGCGCTGCGCTTTGGCGGGGAGATCGTCAGCTGCGACTCCGTCGCCATCTATCGCGAGTTTGAGATCGGCACCGCCAAGCCTGGGCGCCAGGAGCGGGCTCAGGTGCCGCACCACCTAATCGATGTCGTTTCACCCGACGCCTATTTCACCGCCGGCCAGTACGCGCGACTGGCGCGCAGCGCCGTCCGTGAGATCACCGCACGCGCACGCCTCCCCATCGTCTGCGGAGGTACGGGCCTTTACCTGCGTGCCATGCTCGATGGTCTTTTTGCCGGCCCCGAGCGCGACGAACCGTTGCGTGAAAGGCTGCGCCGCCGCAAGCGCCCCGCTGCACTTTGGCGTCTGCTGCGCCGCCTTGACCTGGAAGCCGCAGCCCGCATCCACCCCAACGATGAGCCCAAGCTGATTCGCGCCATCGAGGTTTGCGCTGCATCGACGCGTCCCATGAGCGAGTTGCTGCGCCAGGGCCGCGATCCCATCCAGGGCTACCGCGTGCTGCGCATCGGCCTCAGCCCGCAGCGCAGTGCGCTCTACGAGCGCATCAACCGGCGCTGCGCGGAGATGTTCGAGCACGGCCTGCTTGTAGAGACTCGCGGCCTGCTCGAGCGTTATGGCCCCGAGGTCTTCGCCATGCGCTCGCTCGGCTACCGGCAGGCGGCCGAGCACCTGCGCGGCGAGTCTTCTCTCGCAGAGGCCATCGCGCGCGCCCAGCAGGGTCATCGCAACTACGCCAAGCGCCAGTTGACCTGGTTCCGCCGCGATCCGGAAATGCAATGGCTGGAGAACTTCGGCCCCGCAGTCACAACCCCCGCCTCCGAAATGGTTGCCAGCTTCCTGGCGCAACCAGAGCCGGAGTGAATCGCAATCCTTCCGAACCTTATGCGCTCTCTTTCCGCAATTTGCACGCGGCATGAGAGAATCTTTGTGAAATGGCGCGCACACAAAAGACAGCTTCCAAGAAGCACTCCAACCATTCCGGCCTGACCGAGCAGCAAAAACTTCGCCGCATCGTCGAGTCCTTCTCCAAAGCGAGCGTGCTGGTGATGGCCGATCTCATCGCGGATGAATTCATCTCCGGCGAGATCTCCCGTGTCTCACGTGAGGCCCCGGTGCTGATCCTCAAGCATCGCGACCGCAAACTGGTTCCCGGCGGCGGCGCCAATGCGGTGATGAATCTCGCCGCGCTGGGCGTTACCGCGCTGCCCGTCGGGCTGGTCGGCGATGACGAGGCCGGCAAGGCGTTGCTGCAGATCTTCCGCAAGAACAAAATCTCAGTCAGCGGAATTTCCAAGCTCAAGGGGCACATCACCACCACCAAGACCCGCGTGCTCGCCTACTTCGCGCACTCGTCGCGCCAGCAGGTGGTGCGCATCGACCGCGAATGCGAGGTTCTGGCGGATACTCATCCCGCGCTGGTCGAACTAGTGGCTTCCGCGCGCGAGTACGCGCCCGCCGCCGACGCCGTGCTGCTCAGCGACTACGGATACGGCGCGGTCTCGCCCCGCCTCTTCAACTTTGTTCGCGCCCGCGGCGCGCTCGGCGAGACGCCGGTCGCGCTTGATAGCCGCTATCGCATGTTGGACTACGAAGGCATCACCGCCGCCACTCCCAATGAAGGGGAAGTGGAGGACGCTCTGCGCACCAAGATCGGCGACAGCCGCGAAAAGCTCCTCGAAGCCGGCGCCGCGCTCATCCGTCAGATGAAGCTCGATTCGCTGGTCATCACTCGTGGCGGCGATGGCATGACCGCCTTTGAGAAAAGAAAAGCGCCGCTGGACATTCCGGTCTTCGGCTCCAATCAGGTGGTGGACGTGACCGGCGCAGGCGACACCGTGATCGCGACCTTTACCGCCGCCCTCGCTGCCGGTGCCGACTCGGCCAGCGCGGCAAAATTGGCAAACTACGCCGGCGGCATCGTCGTCATGAAGCGCGGCACCGCAACCGTCAGCCGCGACGAACTTCTCGCGGCCTTGGAGTAACCGCCGCAGCAACAGGTGGCCCACATCCGCCGCGCTCTTTGCGGCGAATGTGGGGATGCAGGCAACGCGCGGGTGCCCGGGCGAATGTGGGGATGCAGAACACACCAACGCTGGAGAGCATTTCTTGGGACGAATCGTCGAGCGCGGAGAGTTGGCGGAGGTGGTCGCCGGTTGGCGTGCCGCCGGCGAAACCGTGACCCTCGCCAATGGCTGCTTCGATCTGCTGCACGTCGGCCATGTGCGCTACTTGCGCGGAGCCAAGGCTCTGGGCGGAAAACTCGTCGTCGCCATCAACTCGGACGAAAGCGTGCGCCGGCTCAAAGGCCCCGGACGCCCGGCGATGCCGGAGCGGGAGCGCGCGGAGATCATCTCCGCTCTCGAATGCGTGGACGCCGTCGTGATCTTCGATGAGCCCGATGTTCGCGCCCTGATTCGCGAGATCAAGCCCAACATCCAGGTGAAGGGAACCGACTACACTCGCGAGAGCGTGCCGGAGCGCGATGAGGTCTTGGCCTACGGCGGTCGCGTCGAGATCGTCGGCGATCCCAAGGACCACTCCACCACCGAGCTGTTGGGAAGAATAGGAAAATAACTTTCATGAGGCGGCAAATTCCAGATAGTAACGCGCTGCTATCGACTTCCCAGCGGCTTCATTTCTCTCTGGGGCGAGTTTGCGAGTGATGCCTGCCCATTCGAAGCGTACCCACTCAAAGCTAGCGTCTTCCCATCCAAAGCCCAAGGCGCTGGTGGTGCGCCTGGGCGCAATGGGTGACGTGCTTCACGCTCTGCCCGCCGTGGCCATGCTGCGTCGAGCCTTGCCCGAGGCGCGCATCGGCTGGGTCGTCGAACGGCGTTGGCGCGAGCTGTTGTGCGCCCCGGAGGTCGAACTGGCAGGCTCCCGCGGTGCCGGACGTCCGCTGGTTGACGAGGTGCATCTGGTTGACACCCGCGGCTGGCGCAAGCGCCTCCTCAACCCGGAGACCAGGCGCGAGTTTCAGGCCGCCATCCAGGGCATGCAGGCGCGCCAGTATGACGCCGCACTCGACCTGCAAGGCGCAATCAAGTCGGCGGTGCTCGCAAAACTCTCCGGAGCCCGGACCACGCTCGGCTTCCGCCAGCCCCGCGAGCGCCTCGCCCGCTGGCTCTACGACTCCCATGCCGATGGCCGCGCCGCGCATGTAATCGAGCAGAACCTGGAGCTGATGCAGACCTGGCTGGAGGAGATCGGACTTTCCCGCGCCACCGCGACTCTCAATCCGGGTACCGCACTGCTGCCGCGCGACAAAGCCAGTGAAGCCCGCGTCGACGCCATGCTGCAATCCGCCGGACTCCTGCGCTCGCCCATTGCCATCCTCAATCCCGGTGCGGGCTGGGGCGCCAAGCAGTGGGCGCCCGCGCGATACGGAGAGCTGGCATCGCGGCTCGCCTCACGCGGTCTGCGCCCCATCATCAACTACGGTCCCGGCGAAGCCCACCTTGCGCGTGAAGCCGCAGCCGCCAGCGGCGGCAGTGCGGTGGCGCTCTCCACCTCGCTCAGCGAACTGATGGCGCTGGCTCGTCGAGGGCATCTGTTCATCGGCGGAGACACCGGCCCCATGCACTTGGCAGCCCTGCTGGGCGTTAAAACCGTCGCCCTCTTCGGCCCCACCGATCCCGCCAGAAACGGCCCTTACTGGGCGGGTACCAGAGTCCTGCGCGATCCGGCAAGCATCACCAGCTACAGCCACAAACGCGTCGAGGACGCCGGACTGGAGAAGATCACCGTCTCCCGCGTCATGGCCGAGATTGACGCACTGCTGGACTGATTCCTGATCTCCGCGAATTCCACTCTCCCCGATAACGCCCTCCGCCCGCCACCTGCTCCATCAATGCCGTAGAATACAGAAGCAACTCCGAAAAGGCTGGTTATGGACTGGGGACGTGTCGCCAAAAGAATTCGTGTGCCGCTGGGATTTCTGTTTGCGGCGTTTTTTCTATGGCGCGCACGGCCCGAGTGGTGGTCGCTCGCAACCGGATCGGCCGTAGCTCTGGCCGGGGTCTGGGTTCGAGCCATATCCAGTGGTCATGTCAAAAAGAATGAGGAGCTTGCTACCACCGGTCCCTATGCCTACACCCGTAACCCGTTGTATTTTGGATCGATCGTAATTGCCGTGGGTTTTGCCCTGGCCTCATTACGCTGGGAGATTGCTCTGGCTCTGGTGATCATGTTCGCGGCCATCTACATTCCGGTCATTCGTGGCGAAGAGCGCTTTCTGAGCGCCCACTTCGCCAACTACGCCGAATACCGTGCCCAAGTACCGAGGCTGCTGCCCAGGCTGCGGGCAGGCACGCAAGGCCGCTCTCGCTTCTCGCCTGAGCTTTATTGGAAACATCGCGAATATAATGCCCTGCTCGGTACCGTGGCGGTGATTGCAGCCCTGGTAGCCCTGAAAGTAGCAAGGCCGATTTGGATGGCACGCTAGCGGATGCGAAACCTCAAGCGAATCCTGCTCCTGACCTTGGCCGCGGCACTGGCCCCGATCCTCACCGCGCAGCAGGCCTCAATCTCCTCCGCACCCACGCCGTCCATCCAGCCTGTCCGCGAGCTTTATCGCTTTCCCAATAACCAGACCCTGCACTACGATGCCGAGTGGCGGCTCTGGAAGGCTGGCGCCGGAACCCTCAAAATCGAGCAGAACGGCGAATTCGAACACGTCACGGGAACCGCCGAGGCCGCCGGTGCCGTGGCCGTCCTCTACCGCGTGGAGGACCGCCTGGAGTCATACTTCGACCGCAAAACCTTTTGTTCGGACCGCATCCTGAAGCACTCCGAAGAGGGCCTGCACCGTCGTGAGACCACCCTCCTCTTTGACGGCGCCCACGGCAAAAGCGTGCTCGATGAGCGCAACCTCCGCAACGGCGAAACCAAGCATCAGGTGACCGACTCGCCCGCCTGCGTCACCGACGTGCTCTCCGGAATCTACTACCTCGGCGCGCAGCGCCTGGAGCCTGGTGCCGTTCTGCTCTTTCCGGTCAATGACGGAGGTAAAAGCATCAACGTGACCGCCGTTGTCGAAGGGCGCGAGGATGTTAAAACCGACGCTGGCACCTTTCACACCGTTCGTGTCGCCGTCTACTCCGGCGACGGCCCCCTGAAGGGGCGCGGAAAGGTCTGGGTCTGGTACACCGATGACGCCTCGCATCTGCCGGTGCAGATGCGCTCCCGCCTTTTCTGGGGAACCCTCACCCTGCGCCTCACCCGCCTGGAAACCACCCGAGCGGAAAAGTAACTTCAGCCGTTACACTGGCCCGCGCCACATCTGTCTGACCGCGCCCATTTATTGCAGCCGGAAGCGTTCGCTCATCAGGCGCTGGAAGCGTGGGCGGTACAGCAGGTCATAGGCCAGTTCCTTGCCCGGAAACATTGCCAGCGCCGCCGTGCGTGAGTCGGCCACCATCTGGGAGGCTTCCTCAATCGTAAGCTTGGGGTCCTGCGCGATGACCTGCATTACCAGGCTCATCATGACTTGCAGGCGGCGGATGCGGCGCACTTCGTCCATTTGTTCGGCGGAATCGGCTGTCTTCTGTTCCATTCATTACCCTCCTCGTTCCGGCTTGCACTCTAGTGTTCGATGACGCGTCCCGGCCTCACGGTACCGGAAAAATCTGCCCACCGCGCCCACTTTTCTGGAATTGACCTCAACTCCTGCCGGTATCAGGCTGAACAGTTTGCATCCAAGTGTACGAGGAGGGATTTTATGCCGGAGACCGTCAGAGAAGAGCCAAACGAAGCGCTGGTCGATATCTTTGAGAGCGAGCAGGAATCCGAGGCCATGGTCGTGCAGAGCCTTCTGGAGTCCGCCGGCATCGAAGTCCTGATGACCAACTTCGATGCCCCGCAAGATATTCTGCCCGGCGTCGGAGGCGTGAAGCTCCAGGTCCGCGAAGACCAGGCCGAAGAAGCCCGCGAAATTCTCGCCCAATACCAGAACAAGGGCCTCACCGAAACCGAAGCCCTAGGATAAACCTCGGCTAAGTTGAGTTGGGGAACTGCTATGCGTTCACAATTATCGGCTGAATGATTCGGAAGCCTCCCGGATAAGCCTGAGTAACGAAATGATTTCTCGACTTCCAGGCCCATCGTCGATATTCGGAAAGCTGTACTCACACGGAATGCGAATCCCCATCCCATCATCCCACGGGTACTCGCTGTTGTCTTTGCGAAGACCTTCCATGTCGTATGCTGGCGCCAGTAAATCGATCTCGCCAGCCAGATGCTTTATCCCCGCTACTTGCCTTTGCGATTTCTGTGTACCAAAGGGGAAGATATTGTTTAACGCATACATGGCCATGCTGCCCCGATTTGATGGAATAAGCCTTGCACGCTTTCTCTGCCGCCATCTGGAGAAAATGAAGTCGGTGGCATTTATGAGCCTTCGTTCCACATAGCGATTCACGAGCATCAAGATCGGACAGCGCCTGTTTCGCGTAACCTCTAGCCCAGCTATCGTCGTTCGCTGACATGGTCGTTCCTCAACGCACCTGTAGTTCTTTTCCAATTCTCCAATCACGATACCCGAGCTTGTGTTCTGAGGCAGCCTTATACTTAGCGTACTCAGCTGGCGATATCTCGACTACAATCGAGGGATACCCGATACCGCGTGCCGGGTCGGCAGTAAATCCGATCGGCTCAATACCACGCTCAATCATACCTTCGACCACCTCTAAGAGCTTGATTGGGTCGCTCGGATCCTGATCGTTAAACGGCTCTATTAGGTGGATATGCTTTATGTCTGGCTCAAGCTCAAAATGCGCCTTGGCCAGGCTCTTAGCCGTTCCCAGTTTGTTGTGGTTCTGCTTCTTCATGATTCCTCCGAAGCTCGGGACATTACACCACATCTCGCTCTCCGCAATCCAGTGATAGCTCCAGAGGTTTCTGGCCCGGCGTGGGGAACTTATCTGCACCGGCCAGGGGTGTGCCAAAACCGGAGTTGATCCATTCCTTTTTATTTACCGCGCCACGCTCGCGTGGACTCCCTCTGCGTCCATGAAGAACGTGACCGGCCCGAACATATCCGTCCGGTAGGTCTTCGTCCGGTGCTCTGCCAGCCGCCCGATCACCTCCGGGCGCGGATGGTGGAACGGGTTTCGTATTCCCGACGAAATCACTGCGTACTCGGGCCGCACCGCATCCAGAAATTCCTCGCAGGACGAAGTCGTCGAGCCGTGATGCGCCACCTTGAGCAGGTCGGCGTGTAGCGACCCGTGATGCTCCTCTGCCTCGTCCACCATCCTCTTCTCGATGCGCTTGTGAATGTCGCCAACCAGCAGCGCGCTGTGCCCCGCATAGCTCAGGCGCAGAACCATCGAAGCATCGTCTTGTCCGCGCGGCTTCAACTCCCAGTCGCGCAGGCGGTGAGAGAACCTCGAAGCGCACTCCGTCAAACTCGAACTCGTCTCCCTCGTGCCGCTCGATGCGCCGAACCTTCAATCCATCGGCCGCCGCAAACAGCGACTCCACCTCGTGCGAGGGATAGTTGGGCGCATACCAGAGTTCGTCCGGATGAAAGTTGCGCAGGATCGCCGCCATCCCGCCGATGTGGTCCGAGTGGCTGTGGCTGAAGGCGGCCGCGTCCAGATGGCCGATTCCGCGCTCCCATAGATACGGCGAGACCACGTCCTCGCCAATGTCGAGATCGCTGCGGCTCATCCCCAGCAACCCGCCGGAGTCCAGCAGCAGCGTGCGCCCGTTCGGCGTCACCACCAGAAACGAGTCGCCCTGTCCAATGTCGATGGCGGTAATTTCCAGCTCATGCGGCTTATGCTCAAAGCGGCGCGGGTGCGCAAATACCAACCATGCCGATCCGGCCAGCAACGCCAGCGAAGCCACTGCCAGCACCCGGTGCCGCCGCGCCAGCAGCAGCGCCAGCGCATAGCACGCCACCATCGCCGCGATTGCCTCTACCGCCGGCATCGCCACCCTCATCTCGGGCCTCTGTGCTCCTCCCGACCAGTGGACGGTGTACAGAATTGCCTGCAACGCCCATTGCGCGGCCAGTGCGAACGGCACAGCCATCCAGTGCGCAACATAGGAGAACGCCACCGCCAGCATCGAGGCCGGCATCAGCAGGCTGGTCAGCGGAATCACCGCCATGTTAGCCCAAAGCGCGTGAGCGTTGACCCGGTGGAAGTACCAGATCGTCGGCAGCAGGATCGCGGCCTGCATCAGTGCCGAGAGCATCGCCAGCTCCGCAATCGCCAGCGCGGCATAGATCAGCGCCAGTACAAGCCTGCGCCCCAGCCGCTCTCCAATCAAACGCCCCAGGCCTGCGGAGATCGCGCGAACATCCAGCCGGAACTGCGCCTGCTCCGGCTCTCAACGTCAGGTCGCGCCTCTGGTCGTCGATGCCGTCGAGAGCTTCACGAACCGGCGTGGTCGTCCGCCGCAGCAGTGGCACGCCGAGCCCGGCAATCGTAAGCACGGCAATAAACGTAAGCTGAAAGCTCGGGTCGAACAGCTCCTGCGGATCGCATACCAGCAGCGTCAGCGCCGCCAGGGAAACTGTGTTCAGCGGTGCGCGATCGCGATTGAGCAGCGCCGCAATCTGATAGGCCGCAATCATCAGCACCGAGCGCAGAATGGGCGCGCCCAAATCGGTGAGCCAGGCGTAGCTGCAGGTCAGCACAATCGCCGCGACCATCGCATACTCCGCGGGCAGGCGCAGCCGGCGCATCAGCCACAGCAGAAACACCGCAAAGATCGCCACGTTCATCCCGCTGACGACCAGCAGGTGAAATGTCCCGCTGCGCTGAAAATCCAGCCGCTCTTCGCGCCCGACCAGTCCGCGCTCTCCCAGCACCATCGCCTGGAACAAGCCTGCATAGGCGCACAGGCCACAGCCGCTCAATCCGTTCCAGCACACTGCGCCGGACGCGGCATCGGACGCGCTCCATGCGGCTGCCTTCCACGCCCGGAAGAATATCGATACTTGTCGATTTAGCCGAGCCCAGCGCCGCCACTCCCTGCCCGCGCAGCCAGCCAACGTAATCCATATTCCCCGGATTGCGGAAGTTCACCGGCGGTCGAAGCTTGGCTCTCAGCCTCAGCCGTTGTCCGTAGTCGAAGACAGGCGGGGCCTTCGCGTCTGCGGCCGGAGCGGCGTCAGTTGCCGCGTACCCGCCACCGCCTGCCACTGATTCGTCCGCACCATCCTCTCCCGTCTCCCATGAAAGTTTGGAGCGCGCGCCCGGTACGTAAAGGCTCAGGCGCACGATGCCGGTCACCGCTCGCGGCGGATCGCCGTCGAATTGCGCTTTCTCAACCGCCATGTCGAGCGACTCGTGAACGTCGCGTCCCTTGCGCAGTGAACCTGGGCGCGCCACATATCCGGTCAGCGTCACCTCTTCGCCGCTCGCAAAGTTCAGCACGGTTGCTACAGGCGACGGTCGTGACTGGTGCGCGGCGGTGAACAAAGCTCCCGCCGGCAGAAACGCCAGCACCGCACCGCCGTATGCGAGTACCTCCCGTCGTCCGCTTCTGGCGAAACGCAGCGCCAGCAGTGAGCACAGGGCGAAGGCCATCGTGCAAATGAAATAAAGAGAGGCAGGTTTGTAGCAATAGCTCTGCAGAAGGATGCCCCCGGAAAACGCAACCGTGGCGGCAAACAGCGGAGCGGCGGGCGGGCGCCGAGATGTCTCCGGGCTGATCGAACTTTCGGACATATCGTGAACACGCCGGAAATAACTTAGGGCGCGTGCGGGGGCCAAAGCGAGCCACCCGCATTTCTGCTTTTAACTTTGAAACACTGAAACCTTGAAACTTTGAAACCTACAGCTTATCCAGATCTTCTTTCCCGATCATCACGTTCCATGGAATCAGTTCGTAGTTGGCGACATTCTTTTTGTAAAACGGATCTCCGTCGCGCAAGCTGGTGAGGTGCTGCTGCGCGTTGTCATCCGGAACGCGCACCAGAATTGCTCCTCCCGTGCGCGGGTCCATCGGACCCGAAGCAATCAGCGTTCCCTGCGCCTTCAACTCCCGCAGATAGGCGCGGTGTTCGTCCGTAATCTTGGCGACTTCCTCCATCGGCAGCCGGTAACGAATCAGAATCAGTGCGTACATAATGCTCCTCTCGTTCTCCCACCGGCTCTCAGCGAGCCAGATGGAGAATGCTTTCCATGTGATAGGTCTGCGGAAACAGATCCACAAGATGGGCTTCTTCGACGCGGTATCCAGCTCCGAGCAGCGTCACCAGGTCGCGCGAAAGCGTAGCCGGGTCGCACGAAACGTACGCAATGCGCGGAATCGAAAGCGCCGCCAGTGATTTTGCCGCGCGCTCGCCCAGTCCCGCACGCGGAGGATCGACAACAGCAAAGTCCCAGCGTCCCCGCGCCGCGTTCAGGTAATCCTCGGTTGTGCTGTGTACCGCCTGAATATGCGGAACCGCCGCGTTGGCCGCCAGATCGTCATACGAGTTCTGCGCAATTTCCACGGAAGTAATGCGCTCAAAGTTGCGCGAGATCGGAAGCGTGAAACAGTCCCACTCCGGCAAACAGATCGAGCGCGGCGCGTCCGCTGCGATTCCTCGTCACCAGCTCCACCAGCTTCGAGGTCAGGAAGCGGTTGGTCTGGAAGAACGATCCCGCCGAGACCCGGTAACTCTGGCTCCCCACGTTGTAAGTCATGCTCGCCGAACCCTCAATGTACGGCGCTCCAGCACGGCTCAGCCGGCGCGAGACTTCAATGTTGCCATCTTCCAGATCGCCCTCGGCGGCTCGATCGGATAACGCTCCGCTGGCAAACACCGCAACTCCTGCAATCTCCGGCATCCGTTCCCGCAAGAGCTTGGCGAACTTCGCCAGCAATACCGGCGTAGTCGCGTGATGGATCAATAGCTCCACCAACATCTCGCTGTCATCGTGGTTGGCAAAGAACTGAACTTCGCGTAACGACGGATAGCTCGCCGCCTCCGGCGCAAGCTCCCAGAGCGCGGCAATCGCCCGGTTGATCAGCGGCGAGCTGATCGGGCAATGGCGCACCGGCTCCAACTCGTGCGAGCCATGACGGTAGTAGCCGAGCGCAAACTCCGGTTCCACTACAATCTTCATCCGCGTGCGATTGCGGAAGCCATACGGCTCGCCGGAGTGTACTTCGATGTACGGCAGCGCTAACTTCGATCCACGCAGAATCGTCTCCTGCAGATATCTGCCGCTTGTCTTCCAGTTGCGCCGTGTAGTCGGAGTGCTGGTAGTGGCAGCCTCCGCATACTCCAAAGTGCGGGCAGGGCGGCACAACCCGCGCCGTCGAGGGCGTTAACACCTCGTCCAGCGAGGCCCGCATGTAGCCCTTGCGCTCCTCGACCACCGTGGCTTCCACCGATTCTCCGGCAAGAACATAGGGGACGAAGACGGTTTTCCCGCGTCGTTCGTCGCCGCTGGCGGGGATGCGGGCAAGCCCGTCTCCGCCGTAGATGAGTTTTTCTATAGTGAACTGCACCGTATGAGCATAACGGTTTCACACAGCAGAAGAAAGAAATCATTCCGAGAACCGGAATGCGACACTGGATTCGACCTCAAGACTTATAACCAAAGTTTGCTTCCGGCAACGATCATCCCCCGTCTGAGATTCGACCTCAGGAACGCTCCTCCGCCTCACAAATAGAACAAACTTAGTCGCGGCAGCCCGTGCCGCTCCAGCAGTTGCTTGTTGCCGTACTGCCGCAGAAGCTGATCGATCTGCGCCCCGCTCATCTTTCCCCGGTACGGAGCCAGTTCGCGCTCGGCCTGCGCCCGCGCCTCCATGCAGTTCCTCGTCGCTGGCATGGCTCCACAGCGCCGCAAACAGCTTCTCTTCCATTACCGTCATCCGCCGCTCCAGCTCTTCCAGGTCGGCAGGAGTCTCTCTCTCTGAGGGTGGCCCACATCCGCCTTCTTTTGGCGAATGTGGGACGGTCGCCAGCTCCCCGGCCAACCCGCGCAGCGTAGCCGCCTGCTCCGCCGTCAGCGCCAGCACGGCCGCCGCCGGATGCTTGCACCCCGCCAGTTGCTGCGCGTTGCGCTCAAAGTACCGCGCCAGCTCGTCATTGGCGATGCTCGTCGCCTTCGGGTCGCGCGTCGAGCCCATCGCCGCTTCCTTCAGCTCCTCCACTGCCGCCAGAACCTCCTGCTGGCAATACGCCAGCGAGTTCACCTTGCGCGTCTTTTTCGCCCGGCGGTCATACTTGTCGAAGGCCGCGTCGATTCCTCGCAGCACCGCCTCCAGCGGAACTCCCCGCCTCCTTCCACATCTCCATCAGCGCCCAGTCCAGCGGAGAGCAGATGAGGATGCTTCCGCGCCGCCGCTGGAAGTGCTCTTCAATCTCGGAGAAATATGTGAAGTGTTCCACGAATCGACGCTCGGCTCGATGCTTTCTATGGATGAGCTTAGGGATGAGCCCTGGGATTAGCTTGCCCCGGTCCTGTTGACGAGCCTTGCCCTTGCTCTTGCCCTTGTTTCTGAGGTGTCATTCCGAGCGCAGCGAGGAATCCCCGTGCCGCCCAAATCTCCCGCGCCGCCTCGGAGGCACCTCTGCCATCACCCTGCTTCTAGTCTACTTCCTGCGGCTGTGCAGGTTGCGCTCCCAGACGATGCGCAGCCCCGTCAGCGTCAGTGCGTCGTCGATCTCGGAGAGAAAGCGCGAGCCGCTGGCGATAAACTGCGCCATGCCTCCGGTGGCGATCACCCGTGCCGGCCCAAGTTCGCTCAGCACGCGCTCCAGAATCCCATCCACCAATCCTACGTAGCCATAAAACAGCCCGGATTGCAGCGAGTGTACGGTGTTGCTGCCGATCACGTGCGGCGGCCGCTTGATATCCACTCGCGGCAGCCGTGCGGTGTGTACAAACAACGCCTCTGCCGAGATGCCGATCCCCGGCGCGATCACCCCTCCAAGATATTCGCCCTTCGCCGAAACCGCATCGAAGGTCGTCGCGGTCCCAAAGTCCACCACCACGCAGCTCTGCTTGCACTTCTCATAGGCGGCGATGGCGTTCACGATTCGGTCGGCCCCCACCTCGGCGGGATTGTCGTAGTGCACCGGCATTCCCGTCTTGATCCCCGGCTCGATGAACAGTCGGCTTAACCGGAAAGTAGCGCTCGCACATCTGCCGCACCATCGACTCCAGCGGCGGCACCACCGAGGCCACGATGATCCCGCGAACCGCCACCCGTCTCCAGCCCCCGCATGGCAAACAACTGCCGGATCAGCACCCCGTGCTCGTCGGCGGTATGCTTCTGCGAGGTCGAGATCCGCCATTGCGCCGCCAACTCAGGCGCAACCGTGCCGTCCTCCCGCACAGGAAAAATTCCGATTTCCGTTTCCGTGTTGCCGATGTCAAGAACGAGCAGCATAACGCGAATTATTGCACACCTGTTACCGCACTCCCGCCGCCTCCAGCATCCCGCTAAAACGCGCGTTCGCATTCTCCACCTCAATGACGAGCGCCGGAGCCGTGATCGGCTTCAGCCCCGCGCAATCGAGCTTCACCATGTCTTTCTCCGTCGTCAAAAATCCATTGGCGTCGTGCTGCCGCGCCAGCCGCTGCAGCAGCGCAACGTCCTCGGCGTTGTAGCGGTGGTGATCGCCAAACGCATACGTTCCAACTGGATAAATTCCTATATCGGCCAGCGACTGCCAGAACTGCCTCGGCTGCGCCAATCCGCAGAAGGCCAGCGGGCGCGTCGGAGCCGGCTCGTGCAGCACCAGCCGCCGCCGTATGTGCCAGATGTTCGGCTCCGTGAGCAGCGCCGCTAGCTCCTCCGGAGCCGCCACCGCATGCGCCCGTGCCAGCGACGAGAGCGGTTCGCGCAAGCGTCCAAACGGCAGCAGAGTGCCACGCAAATCGTGCTCCGCCAGCAGCACCAGATCGAAATCGCGGTGCAGCCGCCGGTGCTGGAAGCCATCATCCAAAATGTGTAGCCGCGGCGGCCGCGCAGACTGCGCGCCGAATGCCTCTGCCGCAATCCCGGCTTGATAGCGGTCTTCCCCCACAAACACAGGAGCCTTCAGCGTCCGCGCCAGTAGCAGTGGCTCGTCTCCGTAAAGCTCTGCCTTGCCAACCTCCTGCGTCGGCGACCGGAGGGCCGTCTGCTGGCCCGTACCCGCCTGCGTCAGCTCGGCCTCCACCCGTAGCACTCCCTGCGAGCTGCGCCCATAGCCGCGCGAAAGAATGTCGTACGCAATCCCCTGTGCCTCCAGCCAGCGCCCAACGGTCTGCACAAAGGGAGTCTTGCCGCTGCCGCCCACGCTGATGTTTCCGACGCTGATCACCGGCAGGCGCAGCCGCTGAACCGGCGCTCGCCCCGTGTCATAGCGCGCATTGCGCATCCGCACGATCTGTCCAAAGAGCCAGCCCGCCGGATCGGAGATCATCTGCGCCCTTTCTCTACCAGCGTAAGCAGCCGCGCCACGCTGCGAGCCGTCGCGCCGCGCTGTTCCATCAGCACCTGTTGCGCCCGCTCTCCCAGCGCCTCGCGCTCCGCGCCTTCGCGCAGCAGCAGCAGAAACGTGATGCCCAGATTCTTCGTGGTGCAGCGCACCACCGCCCTCCGGCTCTCGAAGCACGAGAGTATATCGCGGAAATTCTCCGTGTAGCGGGCCGGTCAGGATCGCCCGGGCAAAAAACGCCGGCTCCAGGATGTTGTGTCCGCCCCGCGGCACCAGAGAGCCGCCCACAAACGCCAGGTTTGCGTAACGATAGATCGCCGCCAGCTCGCCCAGGGTGTCCAGCAGCAGCACGGCTCCGCGAAGGTCCTGCGCGGCCGCATCGGCCGCCGAGCGGCGCACAAAACGCACGCGGCGCTCGCCGAGCAGCCGCGTCACGGCCTCAAAGCGCTCTTTGTGCCTCGGCGCCAGCACCAGCGAGGCCGCCGGATGCTCCACCAGAACCATCTCGAACGCCTTCAGCACGTGCTCTTCTTCGTTCTCCACCGTGCTGCCCGCCACCAGAATCGGCGCGCCGGACGCCCGTAACTGTTCGCCCAGCTGCGTCACCGTCGCCGACTCCACCGGCGGCTCGGCGTCGAACTTCAAATTGCCAGTCACCTCGACCCGCTCCGCCGCCGCCCCCACCGCACGCAGCCGCTCCGCGTCGCCCTCGCTCTGCGCCAGGAAAAGATCCACCGGCTCCAGCGCCTTGCGCAGCAGTCCACGAAAGCGCAGGTAGCGCGGAAACGAGCGGTCGCTGATACGCGCATTCACCACCGCCAGCCGCGCTCCGCCTGCCTTGGCCAGCCGCAAAAAGTTCGGCCAGAACTCGGTCTCCGCCAGAATCACAAGCTCCGGCCGCAGCGCCCGCAAATACGGCCCGATGCACATCCCCAGGTCGAGCGGAAAATAGAAGACGTTCTGCGCGCCAAACTTATCGCGAGCCAACCGCTGCCCGGTGTGCGTCGTCGTCGATACCACCACCCGGTATCCCCGCACGCCAGACCCCTCGCGGTGCCCCATATCTGCCGCAGTCGGCAGATGTGGTTTTCTTCGAAGCATCATCACCATCGGCGCAATGGCCAGCACCTCGCCCACGCTTACCGCATGAATCCACACCACTGGCCGCCCCGCCTCTGCATCCTCGGCACCCAGCCGCAGCCGCGCCGGAACCCTGCCCAGCCGCTCGCGCAGTCCTGCCCGGTATTTGCCGAGCCGCAGCATCTGCACCAGCCACCACGGCAGCGTCAGTATCAGCAGCAGAGCCAGCGTCGCACTGTAGAGAAAGTACACGCCAGCCATTGTAGATTAGAGACGTTCATAACGATGCTGACACAGGAGCAGAGCAGTGTCTCTCATCGTGCGTTTTCAAGCCGGATCAGACGCCGCAGCTTACGAATCCTTCTCTCCCGTCCTATAATTCCCCGCATGAAGCGAACTGGCTTGCTCGCCGCCATCCTCCTCACCGCGCTCGTCCTCGCCGCCTTTGCCCGTGACTTCGTCATGCCCAGGCTCGTCCCGGCCAGTACCATGGATTGCCGCGACGCGCACCCGCAGGAGAAGCTCACCCTCGGCGCCGAGCCCTATGACACGCCGCAGAAGGCATCGCTCTTTCATCCCGCCATGCTTCAGCACTCGGTCCTGCCCATTCTCATCGTCTTCACCAACGATGGAGACCAGTCCATCGTCCTCAGTCAGGCCCACTTCGAGCTGGTCACCCGCGACCGCGCCAAAGCCGATCCCTACTCGCTCGACGATCTCCGCCGCGTACTCACCTCGGTCCGCGCTCCCCGTTCGCGCGCCGAGGACCAGTTCCCCATCCCTTTGCCCGGCAAGAACAAAGCCCACGGTGGCCTCTCGCAGCAGGAGCGCGATGAGCTCGAGCATGCCTCGTTTGCTGCCCGCGCCGTCGAGCCCCACTCCGGACAGCAGGGCTTTCTCTTCTTCGATGTCGGCGACCTTGAGAATCCTGCCCAGGGCGCGCGCCTCTTCGTCACCGGAGTCACCGACGCCCGCGCCCGCGAACTGATGTACTTCGAGGTGCCGCTAGGCAAACAGTAAACGCTAAGCCGAAAACCTCTCCTGCTCTTAACTTTGAGACCCTGAAACCTCTGAAACTTTGATGAGGGTAACAGAATTAGAGGGCAGTAAGGGGAAGCAGCGGGAAGGGGAGAGATGCGGCGGGAATTCGGCGCGCAACATCCCGATAAGTCAGGCACTTGCGAGCGCGGGCGGCGGGACGGAAGCGGCGCGGCGGCGGGATGGCGAGTTCAACATTACGGGGCAGTGAGAGGGCCGGAAACAGCCTTTTTCCGTCTGTAAGTTGTTGATAATCGCTTCGAAGAGCATAAATCCAACGCGCACATGATCAGACAGCTTGAGCAAGCTTTGTAAGTCGCTGATTTGGCGGGAGAAAATCCAACGCGCACAGAAAGAAGCGGCGCAAAAAGAACGAAAATCCAACGCGCACAGAATCCGGCCGTTCCAGGACGGAAATCCACAACGAAATCTATTAACCAACTTGCAACCCATGAGGCACTCTCCCGCATCGCCGTCGAAGCTCATATTGCTGGCTCGGCAAGGGTCCGGCTGATCAGTGCCAAGACGCTATCAACCTCGACCCAGATGTGGCCTCCCTGGCGTACGCGGTGGGCCTTCAGTTCGCCGCTCTCGATCAGCCGATAGACCGACTGGCGCGAGTAGCCGTGCCCCAGCGAGGAGGCCAGGATCTGCGCTGCGCGGCCTGGTGAAACGCAGCGCTCATGCTTCAGCGGAAGATTGATTTGTCCGTTCATCGTGTAGGTGCTCCCTGCTTCTTCTTGAACGCTTGACGAGCAACGCGCTTCGCGCTCCCGGCAGACGGCCGCTTGCCCATGCGCCGCTGTATATAGGTATCCAGCGAACGCCCAGAAACTCTCCACCAGCCGTGGTCGCGTAGCTGGATGCCTTCCAGTTCGCCGCTCTCGATCAGCCGGTACACTGTCTGCCGGGAGCAGCCGAGTGTTTTGGCCACCTCCGGCAATGGAAGGAAATCGCTGGCGCGGTATCTCATTCGCCCACCACACGCAGCTCCCTGCCGTCCTTGACCTGTCTCTTCATTGTCTCGATGGCAGACTTCAGCGCGGCGATCTGGAACGCGTCTCGCCGGGCGCATTCCTCCAGCTCTGCGACTCTGACCGTCGAGGGACATTGCTTGCAGTGGGCGCGGATCGCGCGCTCGATGCGGCGCTCCATCTCGCCCTTTTCCTTGGCCCGCTTGGCTGCCATACGCTCCGCGCGATCGGCTTTGCCACAGGTATCCGGCGAGCAGAAATAACGGTTGTAGACCGCGTTGCCCTTCTCATTTACTAATGCTTTTCCGCAGTGCCCGCACAGTCTCATCTCTTTAGCTATCCCCTGAGTCCCTGCTACTTACTTCCACATTCCTTGTGCCTTCAACATCTGCTTCAAAGCCCACCAAACCCGGTTGCAATCGTGCAGGCTGCGCAGAGTAATGTCGATTGGAGCGACGCGCGTCTTACCCATCTTGCGTGCCAGCGGCGAGCGCGTTGAACGCAGCCATGCCTCGTACTGAGCCATAGACCAGCCCAGGCGCGTAAGAGCGTTCTGGATGCGGTCGATATCCTGCTGCGTAGGTAAGGTGCGCATGTTGGCCGCTCCATCGCGACGGCCCTCGGTACCAGCAGCCTGCGAGTTACTGCGCGGACGCCGGCGGCGTGGCGATGGTGCGATTCCGAGTCCGCCTTGAAGCGTGTCGATTAACTTGTGGGCGTCATCTTTGGATAAGTCGGAGAAGCTCTTGATCGTTCGGCCGAGCTGCTGACTCGCCCAAGCGATCCGCTCTTCGCGCGAGGTACCGGCGTCGAGCGAGCGCGCGGCGAACTGCGCATAGAGCACCTGCACGCGCGTAAGTTGGCCTTTGGTAATTTTGGTCAATGTCAGATCTCCAAACGACAGATGTCGTAGAAAATTACGAAACACCATAGCCACACGGGAACACTGATGTGCCAGATCGACTTGCACACAAACAGAATTACAGTTGTCATGACTGATCCTCCGATGCAGCAGGGTCCGCTGTATGCGGATAAAAAAGGCTCTTCAACCAGGCGGACTCGCTGTCGCGGTTTCGCGCAGAATGGAAGCGCAGGGCCAACGCGTAGCCTTCCTCACGGCTCATTTGTTGACACAGCACAGAGAATGACAGCGCCAGGGAGATGTCTACAATCTCATCGCTGCTCAGGTTCACCCGGATGGCGCGCGCTCCGCGGAGAATAGCCGTGCTTTGGCGTATCGCAGCGAGCGTATGTCGAAATTCGCGGTCTTCCTTTGTTGGCTTCCGGCGTTTGCTCACGCACCCACCTCTGAGTTCTTCCGCTTCATGTCCCAGATATGCGAGGCGGTCAGAACCTTGGAATGGTTCAGCATCAGCAACGTCACGTTGTCGGAGATAACAGTCGTCCTGCTCCAGCCCTTCCTGCATATTCGCGGCAGCAGTCTCAGCGGATCCGCGAGAAGCACCATTGCGGAGATACTCATCGCGACGGCAGGTGATAATGGCATTCTTTGCCCGGTCGATGGCCGCGAATCCAGTTCTGGCGTACATATGGCCCTCGATTGCGAAGCCTGCGCCTATTAGGAACTTCACTAGAAACAACCTGTCTTTCATGCGAATAACGCTCCTTGCTTCGCCTCGTGCTTGTGGCGCGGGCAGTAGTCGATGTCTTTGCCGCCGTTCGTTGTGCAGTGGTCGCAGATCGCGGCGTCGCAGGTTTTTCCGTTCTCCAACTTTGCATCGCAGAGCTTCGTCGCCGGGCGCTCGTGGCAGAACTCGCAAAAGTGTTTCTGCTTTCCGCTGAATCGGACAATCGCCCAGGTATCACCGATCTTGACGTGTTCACAGCCCATGACTTGCCGTCACTTTCTCTGGCTGCTGTGCCAGGCAGGCGATGGCGAGATACTCGCGCAGCGGCTTGCGGCGTAGCTTCCATCCATCCACCGAACGCCAGCCGCCGTGGCTGTAGCCTCTTGCGAGGAAATCGTTGACCATGCAGCGTGCGGCAAGTTCGGTGAGTGGTCTGCAACCTTGTCTCGCCCGCTCGGCATACCAGCGGCGCACATGCGAAGGCAGCCGGCGGAATGTCTCCTCACTGACCGCCGTGTGTGCCGGGTGCTTGGCCTCGTGCTGGTTACGCAGCTGCTGCAGGTTGCGCATTATTGCCCACTCCCGTACGCACAGCCGTGATCTCCAAATTCCTTCACCAGGGCGGAGATAAACGACGGGTCGGTGTGAAGACAGATCAAGCCATGCGTCTTGCAGCAATACATCGCCTCTGCGGGGGAAAGGAAATAGATGGACACGTCACAGTCTTCAAAATTTGCGCACGCGCCACGGACACGGTCCGCGCCTCGACGCTGCAGCCAGTAGGGCGCGTGCAGGCGTGGAAGACGAGGCAGACGAAAACCGAATAAGTGCGCCAGATTGACCGCGACCACGGCGAGAAAGATCCAGTCGTGCCATTTCATTTCGCGGTCTCCTCCGTGGCACCGAGGATGCCGTAGCCCGCGATGTCGCGATAGGGGTTTTCGCCGAGCGCATCTTTCTTCGTCGCAATGCGCATCTGCTTGTCGAAGATCCGCGCCAGCAGCAGCGCGTCGCCGTACTGCTCGGGCTTTATGCCATTCGGATAGAGAAGCTTGAGGAACTCGCCCGACTTCGCCACGCTGTTGCCGTAGGCGGCGTTCTTCTCTTCGACCAGCGCGCCGATCTCCATCCCCGTGTGAAAATAACGGCGACGGGCGGATTTGCGGTCTGTATTCGCGACCGTTCCGACAACCGCCATGGCAATAAAGATTGGGAAGTTGCATTCCGTGGAGCCGATATGCTCCTCGCGGGTCCGCTTGCATTTCATACAGACATCGACCTTGTCCGAGTGGCTCATCAGTATTTCCCCTTGCATTGCGGACAGAAATCCTGCAGATCGCCCGTTCGCGGGTCGCGCTTCCGCGCCCAGCCGCGTTTCTTGGCCTCTGCGCGCACATCTGCGTGCGAGAAGATAGCAAAGTCAAAGAGGTCTTCGAAGCGCTCGTTACAGTCGTTGCAGCGAAGCTCGAATATCTGGACGATCATCAGTGCACCAACCCCGCGGCATGCGTGACGTGTCGCGCGTTGAATGCCTGTATGGCCTTGAGATAATCCTCAAAAGAGGCCATGAACTCGCTCCAATTCTTCGCGCCCGCTGCCTTCTCCGCACGATCCATGTAGCGCATGGTGATTTCACTTATCTCGATCGCGCGCTGGCCTCTAATCAACTGAGGGATCAGCGTGTCGGCCGAGATGTGGAGGATGCCATGGCGGTCGGTCATAGCCTTGAGAACCGCGATGAATTCGGCCTCGTTCTGTGCCTCGATTACTTGCGTTGGCTGCTCTGGGTTCATGCGGATTCTTTCTCCTGTTGAATTGCCAGTTCCAGCTGCCCGTAGAGTTCGAGCAGCCGCTGGTCTGGGTTGAGTGGCTTCAGCCTGCGGAGCAGGGAGAGCACTTCGTGGTGATAGGGCCTGCGCGCGGCGGCGTAGTCGTCCGGAGTGACGCAGAGGAAATATCCGTAGGGAGGCTGGCGAAGCGCACCGATCGGCACGCCATGGTGCTCGGTGAGCTCCTTGGCGAGCTGCTTGATGGCGCGCGGCGTCAACTGGAGCGCTGCCGCCAAATCCTCCAGCTTGCGCGGGTTGGCGACGCTCTTGTGATAGCGCAGGATCGCTAGCAGTTCGCGCTCCTTACCATCGAGCGGCGCAGGGCCGAAGAGCAGATGACTGATCAGCACCTCTAACGCTCCAACCGGGTCCAGGGCGAATGCGAACTGCTGCTGTGAATCCATTAGCTACTCCTCTTTCTTTCCGTACTTCGTGTTCCACTGCTGCATCTTGGCTTCTGCTTCGCGGAGCTGCTTGAAGTCAGAGTTGCGCGCATCGTGGAAGATGTCCGTCATATAGCCGCCTGCCGCCTTCCTGCATTTCTGTCCTGGTGCGGCGTTGCATCTCTTGCACTGCATCCGCAGCGGAGAATGCGCAGGCTCGGGCGCGTAGATGAGTTCGTAAGCTTTCCCGCTCATGGCCACGGCTATGCCTCTCTCCGATACCGATTGCATTTCCAGCAGTGTGTGTCGGAACCTGCTACGGCGTTATTGCATTTCGGCGTTGCGCATTCCTTGTAGCCCGAGGCACAACCGGCGGCTAACTCGTCCAGTTTGTTCTGGCATGGGGTACAGATTCCCAGCGCCTCGTTCTTAGCGCGCAGCGTTGCTCCGCAGCCCCGGCACTTACTGCGCGGAGGAGTAGCGGCGCGGAAGATCGCTTCTAAGTTGTCGAAATCAATTACAACTGGCTGTTCATTCATGCCTGCTCTCCCTGGTCGAATAAGGGCATCGGACGCACGACGGGGGCGCCGAGCTTGGAAACCTTTGATGGATGCGAGAGGCGATAGTCTTCGACGAACGGTGGATCCTCGTCGTCGATCGCATCCGGATTGCGTTTGCGGTACTTGGTCACACGCGCCGAAAAGAAGACCTCGTCGCCGGGCGTGAGATTGAGATTGCCGAAGTGCACGCCCACCAGCACCCAGATGTGGTCGGCCACGATGGCACCGCTCTCATCGCGTATGTCGAGCAGCAGCGCGGTCCGCTCGGCATGCTCGCGATGGCGGCGCACGCCAAAGCGGCGGAAGGTAGCCGAGAACCGTCCCCGGCGTCCGACGCGGGCTCTCAGCTCCTTGCGCATCAGTTGCCGCCTTTCGTGGACTTCGGCAGGTGCGCCTCGACGACTATGACTCCCGACACTCCCGTCTCAACGAGCGACTCAAGGTCAATAAGCTTCTGCAGGACGTCTGTCCTTTCCTGGCACTCCGGGCAGGCATCATCGAGCGCCTTGCATTGCGTGCAGTCGTCATTGGCGCCTATTTCAAGCTGCTCCGTCGCGCTGCGCACGAATGCGAGCTCGCGGGGAGATTTCAGCATCATTTGCCGCCTTTCTTGCCGCGCGGCTTCTTTTCGGGCTTCTCCACGATCTGCTTGACCTTGAGGCTGGGAGCTTTCTTTTCAGTGGAGAAGCAGCGCGCATAGAGTGTCGAGATCTTCTCGGTCAGGCGCTTCGGCATGCCGGCGGCGAGGATTGCAATGGCCGCGCCCTTGACCGCCTCGTGCCGGGTGCGCTCTTTGAAGAGGTTGTCGAAGATCGCGCCGAATTTATTGGCCGTGAGCGCGTTCTTGAGGTGCTGCACGCGGGCATCGTCGATAGAGGTCGTGTTGCCTACGGTCACAGTAAGCGTGTTGTACTGACCGTCCAGGCGACGCGAGTTCTCGGCCTTCGCGGGTACGATTCCCCAGGTCTGAACCTGCTCGATGCATTTCTTTTCAATCGACTTGAAGCAGGTTTCGGCCTTGGTGCAGACTTCGAGGGCGAGGAAGTATTGCTTGGCGAGCTCGTCGATCTGCTCCTGCGTGGGAGCAACCGGCACGGCGGGTATCATTTCGGTGACGTTGGAAACGGTGATTTCAGACATCAGGCTTGTTCTCCATTCATGCCCGGCTCTGCAACGGCGGCCGGTGCGGTAAGGGTTTCGTTTTCGAACCAGCGTGAAAGTGCTTTGTGCGAGCAGGCCTCGCCACAGGTGCAGCCATCGGCTATGAGGGCGAGCGTGTCGTCCCACGCGGTAAAGTGGATCTCGATGCCGCCGAGGAAGATCAGCCACCAGTGATTCGTCTGCTGCTTTTGCGTCCTACAGATCGTGCACAGCGGACTGTTATTGCGCTCGATGGCCACTAGCGGCCTCCTGCCAGCGCACGCGCGGCGGCATAGAGACAGCCCCAGAAGATCGCGGCGAGCGACGCGGCCACTACCAGCCCAGCGAATGCGCCACGGCCAAGATGATGTGCGTGCCGATCACTGCGGCGAACAGAATCAGGAACCATTTGCATAGCGTGTTTTCCAGGGCGCGGTAGCGCGGGTTGCGTCCGAGACGGCGGACGGTGCGAAGCAAGAAAAGGTCGGTGCGAGAGAGGTGGCTCATTGCCCGCTCCGTAGGGCCGCAAGGAAGGCCACAGCCTCGGCGTAATATGCAGAGAGACCGCGACTGAGCGGCTCGTACAGCTCTGCGCTCATCTCCCAGGGCAGCAGCCCCCAGCAGACCGGACACAATGCCTGGCCGCGCGCCTTATAGCCCTTGCAGACGCAGGCGCGGCTATGGAGCGCCTTGAGCATCTCGGGCTGCAGCGCAACGTATCTAGCTCGGCACTCCGGAGACGAACAGATGGTGTGGCGCGTGTCGGTCCAGTAGCACCCCTGTTCGGTCACTGGATCCAGGCAGCCGAGTTCATCGGTGCATCCGCAATAGCGGCAAACGCCGCGTGGAGCCTGGACCTTGGCGCAAATCTCCTGCTGTATCACTTAGCCTCCTTAAGCTCGATCTTGGCCTGCTCGATCGCAGCGAAGAGCGCACCCGCGGAGAGGTAGGCTTCATAGCGGCGTCCGCAATAGACGCGCTCGTATTCATAGCGCCGCTGGCCGTCGCTCGCCGCGCCAACTGGGCGACGATCATCGGGGACAATCGAGTCTTCGATGAGGCCGTCGATTTGCTTGCGCTTTGGCGTAAAGCCGAATTCGCTCAGGATTATTTCTTCGGCCTCGGCACGGGTCAGGCCCGGAAGAAAAACGGTTTCAACTAGGCGTCTGCGCCACTGCTCCATGTGCAGGCTAGAAAACGTCTTTTGCAGATCGTGCGATCCCAAAAACAACATTCCGATGTAGGGAGGTCGGTCGAGGAGCTGGCGAATCCGCTCGATCGTGTCTTTCGGAAGATGCTGTGCCTCGTCGAAGATGAAGACGGCATGGCGATCGGCAAGTTTGAACTGAATCTTCTTGATGAGCTGGTCGATATAGCCGCGCGCCGAGACTCCCACTTCCACCGCGATGTTCTTCAGCAGCTCCTGGGGCGAGTTGTGATCGCCACAATAGATGTAGTACGCACGGCTGCCGTGGCCGTTCTTGCTTGCCTCCGCCTCCATGTGTTTCCGTACAAGGAGTTCCGCCGTGGTCGATTTGAGCGTCCCCGGAGGGCCGTCGAAACAGAAAGCCCAGGCATGATTGTCGGCGCGGTAATTGAGTGCGCGGTGAAATGCCTTTTCGATCAGCTTGTGAGCGTTGGTGAGGTACAGCTTCCCCTTTGGGTTTGCTTCCGGGAACTTCGCCGAGTTGAGAAAGTCCAGCAGTTTGGCTCGCAGCAGGCGTGTGTTCGCGTCGCGCTCCCAGTGAAGGTTGTAACGGCCATTGAGCAGAAGGCTCAGCGAGACAGGAGAATAGCCGATCTCATTGGCGAGATCCGTGATGGTAAATCCCGAGCGCAGCATGAAAATTTCCACGCGTGCGCACATCTCCCTTTCGCCGGGAAGGTCGAGCAGTGCAAGCGCCTCTTTTAATTGGCGCGAATGAGCCATGGATCAGTCCTCCTGGGACAAAAAGCGTTTCGCGGCATCAGCCGCGCTGGGAACTGCGGGCCCAAGCGCCGGAGCCGCCTTCGAGGCGGCAAGGGTGATCGATTGGGCAGTGACGGGGCGGGGAGCGTTGACGGCCACGCGCGCGGCCAGAGAGTCGGCTTCGGTGGCGATTCCGGCGGCAATAGCGCGGCGCGTAAGGGTGCGCTCGAACGACTTCAAACCTTTCTTGAAGCGGGCGTTTTCGCGCTCCATCGTGGCGACGGCATCGCGCGAGACGGGGTTGTGCGCAAGCATCTGCTGGGCGCGCAGACGGCCAATGAAGCGATGATCCGGTCCCTCCTCCTCGTAGCAGAGCGCGACCGCAAGATCGTCCGGGTTGCAGGCGACGCGGACATAGCGTCCGTTGTAAAGGCGAAGCTGGAAGGCGGATTCGGCATCGGCAGCCTCGAACGTCTGCTTGAAGAGTTCGACTTGCGAGTTGATTACCTTGCGCGACTCTCGCTGCCAGAACAGCGGCTCCATTTGCGCAACGTCCACCGGTTTGCGGGTTTCGGGAGGCAACTCGCGATCGAAGATGATGCGCGGCGAAAGGCCCTGCATGTTATGGCCGCCGTGCTCGTGCTCGTTGTATTCGTTCTCAACCCACGCGCCGAACATCTCGATGACATGCGACACGGGAGGCAGCGGCGTGGATCCGACCTTTCCGTCACGCCAGAGCTTGTGTTGCTTTAAAGCCAGGGTGTTCTCTTCGTTTCGGTCCTTGGCGTCCTTTCCCGCGTACGCAGGTCCAAAGAGCGGATCGAAGTGCTTTCCCATAATTGAGTGCCAGGACTCGATCGGCTTCGAGCGGCCGCGATAGGTCTTGGTGCGCTGGCAGCGCAGGCCGAAGTTCTCCTGCAACGTCTTCTCCCAGAGTTTGAAGTCCTTGCCGTTATCGACGTAGAAGATGCCGTCGTCAATCGATCCGTCGCGGCCGTCAATCACTGTGCCGGGAAATCCGTAACGCTCGGCCGCCATCCGCATTGCGGCGGCCACCGAACGAGACGAGGGGTTGACCGAGAAGCACCAGCCGAGGATGCGGCGCGAGCGCATGTCTTCGATCGTGGTGATCCACACGCGCATCCAGGAGCCGCGCTCCTGCAGTAATTCAGGGAAGAAATCGTTCCACGCGAAGATGTCGAGGATGCGGTGATCGCTGTTCCAAATGGCGTTCACCGGCATGTCGTATTTGCGCTTTAGGTGTGGTTCGCACTTGTTTTCGTAGGCTTCCTCGCCCTCGCGCGCCCACACCTTGATGCACTCCGGAATTGACTTAATAAATGTGCAGATCGTCGTATAGGACGGCGGCTTCGACCCGTGGTTGTACCAGGACGGCCACTCGCGCTCGATGCCCTCATAGACCTGGGCGATAGAGAGGCGCTCGCTGTGATAGCGGGGCATGGTGTAGTCGAGGCCGGACTGCTCGGGCAGCCGCAGCTCGCGGGCCGCTTCTAGGTATTGGCTCGGCGCCAGGCCAAGGTATTTGACCAGCGCGTACTCTGCGGCAATCGGATATTTCGCCAAGGTGCGCGACAGTCCGCGATCGGCGCGGCCGCGATCGGCGAGCGCCTTGAACTTCTGGAGCGGCGTCGTGCCGCCGTTGTCGTAGCGGGCAAGCCACTTGTAGATCGTCCGTGCGTTCACGCCGAGCACGGCCGCGTGGTACTCGACCAGGTTGTCGAGTGTGCGGATCTCGCGGCCGTCCTGGGTGGAGAAGGGCGCGATCGCGCCATCTCGCCATTCGAGGAGGGAGGACACTACCGCGAAGCGCGCACGCGCCGTCTCGCGCTGCTCGTCATTGAGATCGGCCAGTTCCGGCGACTGCATCATTAGCACCGGACCGGCAAAGAGCGACTGCTGGCCCCGCACTACCAGCGCGGTGGACTTCGAGGGATCCACTCCGTCATTGATCCAGAGGTTTGCCGCCTGGAGGGCATGATCGCCCGCCGCCTTGCGAAGGCAGAGCTCCAGGAGTTTCGGTTGAAATTGCGCCGGCAATGACGAAGCGGCGTAAAGGCGCTCGCGCTTACCGTTCTTACCGGGCGCATCTGCTCGCTTGGAACGGAGGTGGTCATCAGCCGCATGTCTGCGGACCGTACATTGCGCCCACCCTGTAACCTCGCTGACTTCCTTCACAGAAATCCACATCTCATTGACGCTCATCGCAAGCCTCCCTGCTGATCGCGCTCGGCGAGCATCTGCTGTTCAAGGAGATCCACCTGGGTGTTAGCAGCAAGCGCATCGAGGCGGCGCTCTGCTAATTCGACGAGCCGCGCCTGTCGGGGCGTCATCACGCGCAGGCCGGAGCATTGCAGTACCGCATCGACTAACCGGGCGTCACCGGTCACATGGCAGAAGGCGGCAATCCAAGCCAGTGGAAAACGGTGCAGTTCTTTTGTGTCGGAGGTGAAGTTGTAAAGCATGCGCGCAGTGACCGGGCGGCCGAGCAGCGTCTGCATCTCTTCGGCAACCTCCTCACGCGATTTGTTTCCGGCCCTCAAAACTTCAGTGACGATGCTGCGCACAACGTGATCCAGGTCGAGGGAGCCCGGTAGCGGAGCTGTGCTGAGCGAAAACAGGTCGCTGACCAAATCAGCTTGGGAATTGGTCAGTGACTTACCTCGAAGCGAAGGAGCAGAGTGTGTGCGTGAAGAATTCATGCCAAACACTCCCGCTCAGCTTCATCCTTCAGTGCCTGAGATATGCGCTTGGACTTCTTCCAGCCGTGGAGCACTGCTTCCACGTAGAGAGGGGAATACATGAGCCGCTCGGCGACACGGCGGCAGCGGGCTTTTTCGGCAAGCGCCGTCTGCACTTCCGGCGAAGAAAGCTCATTCAGGAGTCTGCGTCCCTCGCGAGCAATCAGCCAATCTCCCGGCTTGGAAGGCTCGCGCCGCCGATGAGACAAAGGCGCAACCACGCGTTCCGCGTCCTCTCTAGAACACCGAGCGTCGCGAAGCAAACGAGGCCAAAACCATTTTTCCTCCTCAGAGGAAAAGGGACGTAGGGGATTGAGGGTTAGGTAGTCACGGGTGCCAAAAGCCGCTTCGGAGCTCATGCTGCCGTCTCTTTCAGCTGCCGTTCGAAGCGCTGCACGGCGGAGATCAAGGCTGCCTCAATTTTTTTTGAGCGCCGCTCGGTGAGGGCCACGCGACGGACGTGGGAGTAATCCTTGGACATTGAAGACGACACCTCGCGAATGACCCCCCGATACCGAAGGGCTTTGAGAAGCGTTCGTCTCTTGCTATCGTTAAGAGCCAACTTAGGGCGCGCCATACAGAGGCTCTTTATAAAGTGTGGCTTGATGTTAAGTCAAGGGAAAAGTGTGCGCGTAGACGAAAAGACGGACGGCGAGAGGATCAATGACCTTCGTATGTGGCTAGGAGATAGCCAGGCGAAATTTGGTCGCAGATTCGGCGTCAGCGCTGCTGCTGTATCTAACTGGGAGAGAAACGAAAACACCCCGAGCGCGGAAGCATTCATCCAGATGGGAAACGTGGCTCCTCCCTCGGAGTGCTGGTGGTTCTGGTCGCGGGTCGGGATAGAGGCTGAGAAGGCGAAGCAGATCGTTTACATTGACCCGCCCGCGCCGTTGCCGTATTCAGATGCCGTTGAACTAAAGCTGCTGTCCGATGCTGCCGCGGCTGGCCCGGCCCGCGTAATTGACGAAAGGGCCGTGGAGGATCGACTTCTCTTTCCGAGGTATTTGATTCCACACCCGGATGAGACTGTCTTGATCAGAATCGCTGGCGATTCGATGAGCCCGGTAGTAGAACACGGATATTTGGTCGCGGTTGATGTCCACACCCGCGACCCAAAGGAGCTTGCGCGGAGCATGGTCCTTGCGCGCGATCCGCGCGGCGCATGTACCGTGAAATGGCTGCGCATCGTAGACGGTGAGCCGCTTCTCCTTGCTCAACATACAAGTCCCCACTATGAGCCGGTGTTGCTCTCAAAGTCTCCAGGATGGAAGATTCTTGGCAGGGTCATCTTTTGGGTGGGGTTTCCCCCGCCTCCGAAAAAATAGGGGGCAGTCGTGGCCTTGTCTGAGAAAGTCGAACTGCTAAAGCTGATCCAGTGTGGCCTGGAGCATGCCGGCGTCTCACCGAGGCCGGACCTCGTGATAGCCTTCGCGGAGCAGGTGAAGCTAACGGCATCCTCCGCATCCATTGAACAGTGGAGGACGGCAGACACCACGCCGCAGGAAATACGCGCGATCGATCGCTGGTGGTTTCATACTGTGCTCTATACCGCTTTGAGTTCGCTTCGCGCGCGTGCCTCGCGGCAACGGCGCGAACGAATAACTGCAAACTCTGTTTCCTTTTTTCAGATTAAGACGTTCGGCGATAACTGCAGGCGGTCGCGGCACGCGCAACTTGAGGGGTTTGCCGCACTCTCAAACGACCCGGTCTGGAAGATAATCCGTGAACCGTTGGACTGGGAATGCCACTGCCGCATACAGATGAGCGATGAGCTGGATCTTCCTTTAGACGTAGATCCATTCAAGCCTGGCATCGAGCGGCTCCCGCTGAAGCTCCTGCAGGACTGCACCTCCTGGATGCCAAGGAGACCTAAGCATCTATTGGATTGCTCGCCAGTTCCCCCGTGCCCTACGGTGGAAACGAGGAAGTGGTACCCAAGCCCACGCAAAACGAAGGAAGAGTACGAAGCGATCCTCAATCGCCACGGCATCTCCATCAAAGTTACTTTCAATAAATAGCATTCACACCCTCTCTTTTAGCCTTCAACTTAATATGTCTCAAAGTGTCCAGAGCGTCCACTGAATCCAGTGACTCCGAATTAGTGTCTCCTCATGACACCGCAGGAACGGCAATCGTGGATTGATAAGTGGGCACCCGCTGCCCAGGCGACGCAGGCAAAGTATGGCGAGCCCGCGTCGGTGACGCTGGCGCAATGCATTCTTGAGTCGAGCGACAAGTTCGGTAATTGCGGCCAGTCGCAATGTGCGCTGCAGGCGAACAACTTCTTCGGCATCAAGGCGTGCGGCACTGAGCCCTACGTCGAGTTCCCCACCAAAGAATTCAAAGACGGACATCCATACATCGAGCAGGGCGCGCACTTTGAGAAGTTCGCGTCCATTGAAGATTCGTTTGTCCGCCATGGCGAGCTGATCGCCACCGAGCCTCGCTACCACGCGGCGATGGAAGTCTGCCATGACCCAGTGGCGTTCGCCGCTCAACTACAAGCCTGCGGATATTCGACAAGTCCGACCTATGCGCAGGTCCTCACTTCGCTGATCCGGAGATACGGACTGGCGAAATACGACGCGCCGCCCGAGCCTCCTACCCAGGCCAGCGCGGTGAAGGAGCAAGCAGCATGAAGAGCTTTAAGCACCCCGCAATGCTCGCAGTCACTGTGATCCTGATGGCCGGCGCGATGCTGGCGCAGTCTGTGACTCCCACGTCCACGCCTACGCCTGCGCAGCCCGGCCTTACCTTCACTACCTCCACGCAGGCTCTCGCGGTGAGCCTGGGCGGCCAGACTTCGGCGGCAACAGACATCTCGCCATCGCTCGGATTCCTGCGGGGAGACTACGGAGCGATCAGTCTCGCGGAGCACAACATCTTGGCCCCAGGGATCAACCTGGAAGGCTATTACGGCGGAATGGAATATGTGCCCAACCTCGCCAGCGCCTTCGCCAAGACGTTGCTTCCTCCGAACACCTTGCAGCCGTATTTTGAGGTTGCTGTGGGCGACGTGCTGAACACCTCCGTGGGTAAATCGCACTTCTCCGCCTTTGTGGGTGGGGGAATTAAATACGACCCGACCGGGAGTGGGAAGTTTCTCGTCACGCCAATTCGTATCGATTACTTCAATGCGCCGGGCTTCGGCCATCCGAACGGCGTCACCTACGCGTCCGGTTTGGCTGTGGTCTTCGGAAAGTAGCTCCCTGCAATCTGTTTAACCGGACTTTGTACAAACCGTATCACCGAGAAGGAGTAGTTATGGCAAGCGTTTCAAACACCCCCGCTTCGGCGGACACGCAGACTCTCTCAAACGATTTCACCAACTGCCTGACTTCCATTACCGCTGCCAATAACGCAAACGAAGCGTTGACGACTGCCAACGCACAGCTGGCAGAGGCCCAGGCCGCGCAGGCTTCCGCCCTCGCTGCCGCACAGTCGGCTGTGAAACAGGCTCAGGCTGACCTTGCCGCATTCGAAGCCAGTCTCGCCCCGGCCCCGGCCGCGCCCGAGACGCTGACGTCCTAGAAATTGACCAGGGGCGCCCACGAGTGAACATCCGGGCGCCCCGCAATGCACAGCCCCGCTTCTGGAGAACCTGCCGAAGCGGGGAGTTCTTAAAGGTAAGTCGCTCGAACGAGGGCCTCATGAACTGGCTGAACGGAAAGAAGACGTACATCGCGGCAATGGCCCTGGCGGCCTTAGGCATCTGGCTTGTGCTTCGCGGATTTGTTGAGATGGGCATGTACTGCATCATGACGGCCGCTGGATTCGTCGGCTTAGGTGACAGGGCGAATCGCCATCAGGCGCAGGTCCTCACCGCGATCGGCGATCTCGGCCAAGTCATTGCGGCGGCCAAGGGCAAGCAGCCCGAACTCGCGCTCGACGAGGTATTCAAGGTAATCGGCGATGCGCTGGCAGTGAATGACAAGCCAGCGCCAAACCCTTCGGCTGGGCAATCAGCCGTGGGCTCCGCGACAGCTCCGACGCCGGGAGTGGAGTGGAAGCCGGGAGTCCCTTCGTTTCCGGGCGGCCCGGTGAACTTCGTGCAAGGCGGTGTCATAAAAAGCGACGGCGGCGTAATAGACCATCACTGCGAAGGCTTCCCGCCTCCTCCAGTCCCAGGTCAGGAGTCGCACTGATGGCAACGGCACAGATCACGCCAAACGAACCGAGGCTCTCGCGCCCCGTGGTCATTGGACTGGGAGCGGGCAGCGGAGTGGCTCTGCTGACGGTGATCTTGCAGGTGGCGCGCCCCGAGGCAAAGCCTGTAGTGGAAGCCGTGCTGCGCTGGGGACCGTTGTTCGTGATCGTGCTGTTGGGTATGGAGCTGCTCCACTCGACGATCAATACCTGGGGCAGGCAGTTCGTTACGGCGGCTACGGCCAACGCCGTGGCCTTGCAGTCGATGGCCGACGCAATGCAGCGGATCTCGCAGAAGGAAGATGAGCGGGACCGGGAGCGGGAATTGGTGCTGGATCACCTGGCTTACACAACGCAACAGATTTTGAACAAGGTGGAGTCACTTAAGCGCGGCCAGCCAGAGAGGGCCAAGGGCCAAAGTGCAGGAGGAAGCGGCAATGGATGAGCAGCGCCTGGGAGCAATCGAAGCGCGGCAGCTTCGCGGACTGATCCTGACGCTTGTCTACGTGAACCAGCGCAGGCAGGGCAACCGCCTCACCTCGACGGTGATTCGCGGCACGTTGCAGCGCGAGGGCTATCAATTCAGCCGCAATGACGTGCTGACGATCCTTCAGGATCTCAAGGATCGCGACTATCTCCGCTACAGCCAGATGCGTGACGACGACGAGCGCCTGTTCATTTTCAACATCGAGATCACGGCCATCGGCCGCGATCTGATCGACGGCTATATCCCAGACGATACGGTGCAAACGAAGTGAGCCCTCGCCCCAAGACGGGAGAGGCGCGGAAGGTTCGCCAGCCTCTCAAGATCGACCGGTTGCCTCTGGCAATCCAGGACCGCATCCGCGCCGAGCGAATCGCCGGGCGTACCTGGAAGGAGATCGAGTGCCAGTCTCCGAAGTGGGAGGAGTGGGCACAGGCAGACGCAGAAACGCGGGCAATCTTCCCGGACCTGCGGCTGCCACACACGAATCTTCACCGCTGGTATGACCTTCGGTTCGAGCAGCGGATCGCCGAGGTGGACCGGGATGCCGGGAAGGCGCGCGCGATAGCCGAGGCATTTGCGGCGCGAACCTTCGAGGATCTGACTGAGTCCACGAAAAACGCACTCGCCGAGCAGGTCTTCATGCTGACGAGTTCCGCCAACGCGGCGGACTCCAAGGCTTTCCGTAAGGAACTGGGCGAGCTGCTCTTTCTTCTTACGAAGCTGCAGAAGGCGGAACTAGACAAGGCCAAGTTGGCAGTCGAGCAACAGAAACTGGCAATGCAACAGGAGAAGAACGCCGATTTCAATCCGCGCGAGATGTACTTGAACATCGCGCAGGATTTGCTGAAGAAGCTGCGCACCCGCGAGCGAGTGCGCGAAGTACTGGACCCGATCCGCGAAGAATTGATTACCGAGTTCTCACATGGCGCAGAAGCGTACGCAAAACAAATCGAAACGCGATCGGCTTGAGGAAGCGCGCGGAACACTCCGCGCCGCATTCCAGGTTGAAGCCGCGCCGGGAGAGGTTAAACCCTCCCAGCCTGAGGATGTTCTCCAGGCGGCGTGGGAGCTCGCGAGCGACATTGAGCGCTTTGTGCGGAAGTATCTGGCTCATTACATGGTGGACCAGGAGACGGGCGTCGCCATCGAGCCGGCGGATTTTCATAAGGAGATCTATCAGCTTGCCCTGACGACGAAGCGCGCCGCGATCGCCGCGCCCCGCGAGCACGCCAAGTCCACGGTGATCTCCCTGTTCTTCGTGCTGTACTGCATCTGCTACAAGCTCCGGAAATTCATCGTCCTCATCTCGGACACCGAAGCCCAGGCCATTCTGTTGCTTAGCGCGGTGAAGGTAGAGCTCGAAAGCAACGACGAGCTGCGCGCCAACTTCGGCGACCTGGTTGACTCCGTCAAGTGGGGAGAGCGGGACATCATCACCGCGACCGGGACGCGCTTGAGCGCACGCGGCGCCGGACAATCGCTGCGCGGCCTGCGTCAGCGGATGTACCGTCCGGATCTGGTGATCTGCGATGACCTGGAAGACGACGATCACATCGACAATCCCGAATACCGGCTGAAGCTCGAAAGGTGGTTTAAGAACGTCGTTTTAAACCTGGGCAAAAGCTGCCAGGTGTTTGCGATCGGCACCATTCTCCATTACGACTCCCTCCTCTCGCACCTGCTGGATAAGGATAAGTTTAAGAAGTTCCTGAAGCGGAAGTTCGAGGCGATCGATGAGGAGCGGACTCCGGAGTCCGTGTTGTGGTCGGCGAAGTGGTCCGCCGCGGATCTCGCTGCGAAGGAAGAAGACATCGGTCTTACGGAATTCAATCAGGAGTTCCGCAATCAGCCGGTGAGCTCGGATACGGCGAGCTTTAAGGAAGCCGACATCATTCGTCATGCCTTCACCCGCGCGTCGATTGAGGGCAAAGAGCTGGTAAAGCTCACCGGCATCGATCCGGCAATCAGCAAAAGGGAGAAGGCCGACGACTTTGCCAGCGTCACGGTTGGCATTGACGAACGCGGCTACATCCTGGTGCTTCGCGCGGAAGGCAAAAAGCTCTCGTTCCCGGAGCAATGGCGGTTTGTCCTGCAGCGCTTCGACGAAGAGCAGCCGATTGCGCTTGGCGTGGAGACCGTGGCGTATCAGAAGGCGCTGAAGGAGCACGTCGAGGAGGTCTCACGCGAGACCCAGCGCTACATCCCGGTAGTTGAGATCAAGTCCGACCAGGACAAGTTCCGCCGCATCGTGTCGATTTCTCCGCTGGTTGAAAACGGCACGATCCGCTTCTGCCTTGATGGCACGCAAAAGAAGCTGATTAGCCAGCTCCTTTACCTAGGAAAGATCAAAGACGATTTGGCGGATGCACTCACGATGGCGGTATCACTAGCCCGCGAGCGTGGCTTTAAGCCCGCTATGGCGTCGAGCAATTCGACCGAGGCGCACGGCCGCGATCGCGGAGCGATGACACAGGCGATGCAGCAGCCCGAGATCGACGAACTCGATAACGGCGATGGACAGGAATGGGGATCGCGCGCGGCGAGAAACCGCGGCAGCGACCGGGGGTCGATATGGGCTGGACGCTAAAGAATCTTACGAGACGCCGCGGAGCAAGCGTGCATGAGCGCGCGGGAATGACGTTGCTTGATCTCTCCGAAGTGCGCCAGACGCTGGCTGCCGGACCATCGGTGGCGCCTCCGGCGCTCACTAAGGAAGTTGTCGGCCCGATGCTGTTCACCATGAATTCGGGCGACGGGGAGGATGTTCACTTTCAGCGCATCACCTCGCCGAACACCCTACGCGACCTGAATCCGTTCATGCAGCAGCGGATGCAGCAGGTGTGCTTTTACCTGGCTGTCACCAATCTATTCGCCAAGCAGATCATCCGCATGATTACGGCATTCATCGTGGGTGAGGGCTTCCAGGTTCAGTGCGAGGACAAGCGCACGCAGGAGATCGTGGACCGGTTTTGGAATGACCCGATCAACGATCTGGAGAACAATCTTTCGAACTGGACGCGGGAGAAGCTGATCTTCGGCGAGTTGTGCCTGCCTGTGGCCGTGAACCCAGTGGACGGCTTTGTGCGGCTGGGCTATATCGATGCCGCCAACGTGGACTCAATCCGCTACGGCTTGCTGCAAACTGGCAATGGACAAAGCGAGATCTCGATCCCCACCCAGGTCAAGCTCTGCGCGCGAGCGGGCGATCCAGCGGTGCGTGAGCTGGCGATCATCCGCCAGGACGAGGACGTGAGCTCTCCCACTTATGGACGGCTGATCGGCGACACGTTCTACTTTGCGATCAACAAAGCAAAGATGGGAACCCGCGGCATCAGCGAGCTGTTCGCCCTGGCGGACTGGGTGGACGTGCTCGACCAGATGGTATTCGATTTCGCCGATCGGGCGCGTTACCTCAATCAGTTCATCTGGGATGTGACTGTCACCGGTGCGACCGAGAACGAGTTGCAGAAGTTCAATGATCAGTTCAGCCGCACGCCGCCGCGCCAAGGCAGCGTGAAGGTCCATAACGAAAAAATGAAGATCGAGGCGACGACCCCCGATCTGAAGGGCTCAGACTTCGGCGACTCCATCCGCAATGTGAAGCACTACGGCTGCGGCGGCGCGGGATTGCCTCCGCATTGGATGGGCGACCCGAACGATGCCAATCGCGCAGTGGCGGCCGAGATGGACGGCCCCACCGGGAAGGTTCTCACAGAGCACCAGAACCTGGTGATTCGCAACACGACGCAGATCCTGAAGTTCGTCATCGCCCAGGCAAAAGCACACGGCGCGCTGGCTGAGGAAGCAGACGAAACCTTCACCATCCAGACTCCGGACCTTCTGATGAAGGATTTCGCCAAGGGCGCACAGATCCTTGAAGGGGCGACCACTTCGCTGGCGGTCGCCGAGGACCGCGGCTGGATCCGCGGCGTGACGGCGGCGCGGGCATTTGCCAATGTTCTGACCCAGATCGGTACGGATGTGGACGATCCGCAGGACGAGTACGAGCAGGCACAGCAGGAGCTGCAGGACAAAAAGGCGCGGGATATCAACAACCTGGTCCCGCAATCGAGGCTGGCATCTGCGCTGGCCCAGAACCCGGCTGCGGCGACCGTAATCCAGAAGCAGAACCAGGACGGAGGTGGCGTCCCGTTACAGCAGCCAGATGTGGTTGTCAATTGAAAAGCAAACAGCGTACCCGGAAAGTCATGCAGGGCAACGAGTTGGAAATCGCGCAGAAACGGCCCTAGGACGAATTCCGGGTAGGTGAGTAGCTGGATGCCGGAGTAAATCGCAGGAAGTGGCGCTGTGAGGCCTCACACGGGGATCAGGCACGACAACCTTAACCCGTGAAACGGAAATTCTGAAATTGGAGGAGAGAAATGGCAGATCAAGAGCAAAATCCGAGCTGTGTATCCGTCGAGCACGTCCTGCCAACCTACGAGTGTCACAAAAAGGTCCGCGCGGCAAAGATCACGAACATTGAGGGGAACGTGTTGGTGCTTTTCGTCCCCGGTCCCACGGCATACACACTCAACTGCGTAGTGCCAGGCGCTTTTATCGCAAAACATCATCCTCGGGTGGGCGACTATTACGTGCAATACGAGGACGGATACGCCTCGGTTTCTCCTGCGCATGCATTCGAGAACGGATATGCGCGGGTGGGTGCTTAGGAATGGACGCAAACCAGGAATTCGCGGCGAAGGTGAACGAGCTGATTGCCCAGACGAAGGATCTGGCGCCGGCTGCCCGCTCCCGTGTCCTGGAGATGCTCGATGCAGCCCGTCGCGAGATCCTTGGCCGGCTGGCGGATGTGGATCCGGCGAGCTGGACGGCTGCCCAGCTCACCGAACTGAAGCGGTCGATCGACTCTGCGATGGATAAGTTCCGCGCGGATGCCACAGCCTTCATGGATTCCGCCGAGTCGCACGCGGCTCGGATGGGCGCGGAGGCGGTGACGCAGCCGCTGGTGAGTGTGGGACTGGAGGCCATCGCCATGGGCCATGTGAATCCAATGACGCTGTCGATCGCACAGGGTTACACGGCGGACCTGATCACGAACCTTTCCCGCCAGGCGGCGCATGACATTAACGCGGCGCTGCAGCGCGCTTTCCTCGGCGGTCAGAGTTGGGACCAGATCGTGCAGCAGATCGGCCGCGGCCTCGGAGCAACCGGGCGCGTAAGCCTCTTCGACAAGATTGGGGAGCGCGCCTCAATGATCGCCGAGAACGAAATCCTGCGGATCCATGGGATCAGCGGACAGGCGCGCATGGAGCAGATGGCAACGCGCCATCCCGATCTGAAGAAGAAGTGGAAGCACATTCCGGTGGCGCGCGTTCCCCGGCTGACCCACATGATGGCCGATGGACAAATCAAGGCCGTGAGTGAGCCCTTTGAGATTCCGGTGCTGCCTGGTGCGGACCCGGAGCAGTTGATGTATCCGCGCGACCCGAGCGGTTCCGCGGCGAACACGATCTTCTGCCATTGCCTGAGCCTTCCTCATTTCGATGCGGATGTGCTCAAGCCGACGGCGGGACACAAAGCGTTGTTAGACAAGCTTGGAATCGCGATCAAGGTCGCGTAATTCGCAGGACAAGGAGAGTACGACCATGGCAGATGAAATCAGCATTCCGGCCGCCCCGAAACATCTCCCGGCGGCAAAACAGGATGAGTGGAAGAAGGCCTACGCGGCGGCGTTCAAGAAGGCCCAGTCCGACTATCCCGACCAGATTGCGGTCCAGGCGCAGTTTGCGCTCCGCGAGGCCAACCGGCTGCTTCAGGTTCCAGAGGTGAAGGACTATGCGGGTGCGATGGCTCTTCCGGAATACCTCGTATTGAAGCGCGAGGTCGTTGATGGCGTCCTCCGCGTCATCACTGCCGATGGCAAGAAGTATCAGTTCACGGCCCCGGCAAAGCCGGCGGCGCCGCCTGCTCCGAAAGTTTAAGCGCGCCTAGGGAGGGAGCGATGAAGCGACGAATACTAATTGTCGGCGGGGACGTTCGAAGCCTTGTGCACCTGGTGCGCGAGGAAGCCGCAAAGGTTGCCGAAGTGGGCGTCGTCGGCGCAGAGGCGGGCGAGTCGATCGAGGACCAGCTTTCCGCGATTGACCGCGCCCTGGACAAGAAGTTCGGCACGGATGAGAACGGCTGGTCGAAGTACCGCATCGTCGAGACCTTCCCCACTTATGTGATAGCGCGGGGACCGGATGGCGAGCTGTACCAGATCAAGTACTCGGCCGATGATTCCGCGGACAGCTACACCTTCGAGGACCCGATCCAGGTCGAAACCGCTTACGTTCCTGTTGCGCAAGCGGCTCGCTTTGTTATCGAGTCCGACTGTAGTGATCCGCTGGTCTATCCCGTCATTGCAATCGAGGCGGGCTGGGGCGGCGGCACATTGAATGGCTCGGCCAGCCCCCACTACTTCACGCCGGAGACGGTCGCAGAGATCGCCGAGGCGCTGAATAACGCCAAGTTCGGACGCAGGCATCCCCTGCAAGGCGATGGCGCCAACGAACCGGACCGGATTGCGGGCTGGTTCGATGGTGGACGGCTGGAAGGAAACAGCGCGGCCGCCAACCTTCACCTGCTGGAGAGTGAGACCGAATTGGCCAGCAAGTTTAATGCGGCTCGCAAGGCTGGCAAGCTCGGCGAACTCTTCGCGCTCTCAATTAACGCCTGGATCGGATTCAAGAAGGGCAAGGTTGAGGGCCGGGACGCAATGATCTCCGGCAAGCTCGCAAAGTTGTCGAGCGTCGATCTGTGCGTGGAAGCGGGTGCACGCGGCCGCTTTCTCGTGGCTGCATCGCGTGCGACGTTGAGCGAGATCTCTGTACTTCAAACTCAAGCTGTACGACAAACTCACGGCAACGCCGAGGCGGGCCGGGAATATGGAGACGCAATGAAGAAGCGTATTTTGCAGGTGCTGGAAGCTCTCCGGGCGAAAGATGCCGCCCGCGCCGGCGCGCTCACCACGGAGTTGGAGGGATTGTCGGAAGACAAACTCGCCGATTTCCTGGTGAAGGTGACCGAAGCGGCGGTGGAATCCGCAACCACAAACAACAACCAAGCCAATGCCACCCATATGGTAGCAGAGGCAAACGCCACGTTGAAGATGGCGCAGAAGCTTCAGGCACAGAACCTGATCGACCAGAAGCTGGCGGCATCCAAGCTGCCGACGGAAGCAGCGAGCCTGGTGAGGGAGTATCTCGCCGGCGTGCTGGAGTCCAGCCCCGAAACGATCACTGCCGAGATCCTCGACGCGAAGATCAAGCGCACGCGCGAGGCCTTTGCTGCATTCAGCAACGTAGGCCGCGTCCACGGCGCGATCGAAGTTGGCGAGAGCAGCGCCGATGCGTTGCAGAAGGCGATGGATGCGACCTTTGGCGTGAAGGAAGCACTCGCGGCCGGAGCCAAGCCGTTCAAGTTCCGCGGGGCGCCGTCGCTCACCGCTGGATATGTGACTATCACCGGCGACCATGATCTGAACTTCCGCGGCGGTCTCTTTCAGGCTCGCGAAGCCGCGGACAACATCCAGTCCACCGACTTCCCGAACATCCTGCTCAACTCCATGACTAAGCGGTTGATCCAGGATTATGCCGAAGTCCCCATGGGCGGCGTGGAGAATCTCTATTCCACTACGACTGTGAGCGACTACAAAACGCAGAACCGGGTTCGTATGGGCTACCTTGGAGACCTGGTGGATGTGCTCGAAGGCGGCAACTACACCGAGTTCACCAAACCGACGGATGACTTGATCAGCTATACGGTGGTCAAGAAGGGAAACCTCCTGTCGATCACCGAGGAGACGATCCGCAACGACGATCTCGGCAAGATCGCGCAGTTCCCCGGACGTATGGCGCGCGCCGCGCGGCGCACGCTGAAGCAGCGGGTGACCAACTTCTTCATCAACAATCCGGCATTCAACCCGGATGGCCTGAGCTGGTTCAACGCGGGCCATAACAACCTCTATGCACTGCCTCTGACTCCGAACAACCTCACCGTCGCACGCGGCGGCCTGAAGCTGCAGACGGAAAAGGACTCCAACAAGCCGCTGGCGCTGCCTTTGCAGTGGCTGATGATCCATCCCGATCTGTGGGGCACGGCCGTAGCCATCAATCAATCGGAGAGCTGGCCCACTGGTCCGGGCACGTTCTCGGCCAATCCCTGGTACCACAAATTCGGCGTCAACGACGAAGGGATTGTCGAAAACGAGTTGTTGCAGTATGCCAACGACTGGTTCTTCGGTTGCTTCCCTGCGGAGTGTCCGTGCATCGAGGTCGGCTTCCTGGGCGGCTATGAGACGCCGCAGATGTACATCAACAACAACCCGTCGAATGGTTCCGTTCCTTTCAGCAAGGACGAAATCCAGTACAAGGTGAAGCACGTCTACGGATACGCGAACATCGACTTCCGCGGCGTCGGCTACAGCGCCCAACACTAAACCCGTGCGTCGGCAGCCAGCAGCGCGATCGCGCGTTGCTCGGCTGCAGGCGATGGACAGACTCGAACATAAGACAAAGAGGACAGAGCGATGAAAAACTTTTTCACTGTTGCTTCTCCGGCCAAGGATTTCGCGTTCGGCTGGCTTCTTGCGTTGCTGCTGATGATGCTCCTGGTGCCGTGCTTCGCGCATGCGCAGGTGGGCTATATCGACGCGACGAGTGGATTCCTGAAGGAATACAACTTCCACGCCACTGGCGTCACTGAGACCACGAGCGGCGCTTCTCCGGTTATTGACGTGGGCGCGTATTCCGGCGCGGCTTTCACCATTCAGGTAACGGCCGTAGCCGGCACGAACCCCACGCTGGATGTCCAGGTGCAGGATTGCCAGGACTCGACCACCAATTACTGCACTCCGCTCCAGATGGCACCGCAGTTTACGGCTGCCGGGACGCAGCTCGTCCGGGTCCACGGCTTCGGCCGCTGGATGCGGGTGGTGTGGAACATCGGCGGCACGAATACTCCGTCGGCTACGTTCTCGATCTACGGAGCATTCAAGGCCTACCAGGGCGAGGGCAAGACGGCTCTCGGTGATCCGTGCCAGTCTCCTGGCATCCCCAAGCAGTCGGTTCCTATTGCCATCTCGGCAACTGGTACGACCGCGCTGGTCCCGTCTTACAGCTTCAAAACTACGACCATCTGCGGGATCGCAGTAACCTACGCCTCGGGCACCACACCCACGATGCAGTTCAAGAGTGGCACGCAGACCACTACGGCCTGTGATACCGGTGCGGCTAATCTGACCGGAGCAATGAGCATTCCTGCGACGGTTGGGCAGGGCGTCATCATGGGCACAGGCGGCGCGCTCTTCGCGGCTCCCCAGGGAGCACAGGTGTGCATCGTGGCCGCGGGAACTACTCCCACGTTCAACGGCGTCCTAACCTACGTTCAACAGTAAAGGAGCATGACCGTGCAGCTTTCTGATCTGCAAACAGGCGTCAGCAATGCAATTCAGGACCAGGCCGGAAAGCTGCCGGTCGCTTCGATCCAGGCATTCATTCAGCAGGCGATCCTGCAGCGATACAGCAAGGATCACCCGCTGAATAAGGTCGTTGATGTCCCCGGCAACGCCACAAGCGACTTGCCATTGCCCGCAGGATACGAAGACGGATTCTCCTATATCACCCAGGTCGAATATCCCGGTGGCCAAGTGCCGGCGGAATGCCTGGAAGATTTCGAGTGGTCGATGTACCGTTCGCCCGACGCGCTGGTGGTTCGCCTGCTGGTGGACGTGCCGGCCGCCGACGAAGTTGTGCGTATGACCTTCACTCAGCGCCACGCTCCGGACGCCTCCACAATCTATCCCCAGGACGAGAACGCTGTCATCGATCTTGCGGCGAGCTACTGCTTCGAGGGCCTGGCTGCAATCTATGCGCAGACGGGCGACAATTCTATTGCTGCCGACATGGTGAACTACCGCACCAAGGGGCAGGAGTACTTGGCGCTGGCCAAGGCGGCGCGGAAGCGTTACTGCGCTTTCTTCGGCATCGAAGAAGACGGCGTCAAAGATGCCGTTGCCAAAGCCGCCATGGTGATCGCGCCAATGACTCAGCTCATGGGCCCCGGCGTCAACCGCCTGACGCATCAGAGACCGAGGTAGGACATGGAAATCACAATCACCGGCATCGACCAGGCAATCGAGGGCGCGGAGGACGCGATCCTCGCTGGAATCCTGTCGGGGATGGAGAAGATCGGAGAGCGCGGAGTGGGCCTCGTCGTTGAAGGGACGCCAGTCGGCGCCACCGGCAACCTGGCTCACTCCGTCTTTCCGCACCTGGAGCAGAACGCGGACCTCTTCACCGAGATCATCTCAAACGGCCCTCCAGCAGATATCTATGCGGCACCGGTCAACTTCGGGACCAAGCCGCACTTTCCGCCTTATGAAGCGCTGATCCCCTGGGTCATCAAGAAATTCGGCGCGACCGACGAGAAGACCGCGCGCTCGATCGCCTTTCTCATCGCCCGCAAGATCGCCAAGCGCGGCACACTCCCGGCAGGACAGTACGACAAGGCCTATCAGCAGCTGATGGAAGAAGCGCAGGGCATCCTCGAACGCGAGATCGCCGAATCGCTTGAACACGCAGGATTCTAAACACCCCTCGTAAAAACGAAGCTTTCGCGACCCAAACATTAAGCTGTCGCAAAGTGTCCAGAGCGTCCACGTCAAACGCGAGTTGCACATTATGGTTGGTCTCATGAAAACCGTGATGCTGCTCATCCTCAGTCTGTCCGTTCCAGCGGCCGCACAATATCGCAAGGCCAGCAACGGCATGGCTCTTCCAGGCGCGGCTACGCCAGGCATAACGCGCAAGGTCACGGTGGACCAGCTCTGCAATCCGAACTTTCACACGGCGAGCGTCCGCGATGTCACCGAGGCGGAGAAAAAGCAGGTGTGTGCGGTATATGCGGCAAAGGATTGCCCCGGCGCGGCCTATGAAATCGATCACCTGGTGTCATTGGAGATCGGCGGCGACAACGTAGCCGCAAATCTGTGGCCTCAACCGATCGCTCAGGCGCGGCACAAGGACGTGATCGAGAACCAGCTCCATCGTTTTGTCTGCTCAGCACCGCGAGATCAGCGCGAGATGAGACTCCATCAGGCGCAGGACTGCATTAAGCGGGACTGGACGAGTTGCGCCGACGTGATGGCGGAGGCAGGCAAGTAATGGCGCTGACCGACATCAAGGCGCGGATCGCAACGGTGCTTCAGGCAGTGGAAGGCATCGGAAAGGTGTATCCGCGCATGCGTCCGGTAAACGTTGAGGCGGTCGAGCAGGCTCAGTTCGTAGCCAACGGAGTATTGAACTGCTGCTTTATCTCGCGCAGCTCGGCCGACATGGAGAGCAAAGGCGACATGCCGAGCCTGAGCGCGGAGTGGGACGCGATCTCAGTTCACGCGTTTTACGCGGTGCAGGATGCGAGCGCCTCGGAAGACACTTTCGACGCGCTGACCACCGCAATGCTCTGGGCAATTCACAAGGACTCGGAGTTTCCAGGGTATTTCAACGGGACCGCTCTCAGGACGCGGACGCCAAAGATCAAGACAATCGACTTCCGCCATTTCGGCGTACGCGCGGTGCTCTGTCATCACGCCGAGATCACCATTCAGGTCATGACACAAACCACGTAGAGGAGAGAGATCGATGATTTGCCCCTTTGGGTCAGGAGTTGTTTACGGCGTGCCAGTGGCGAGCGGCGCCGCTCAGGCGAATCCCACGCCCTTCCGCTTCGGAGTACTGCAGGATGTCCAGGTAGACATCAAGGGAACGAACAAGAAGCTGCGCGGCCAGAAGCAGGCCCCGGTGCGGGTTGCCCGCGGCGAGGTCGATATCACCGTGAAGTCCAAGCTTGGCGCGCTCGATCCCAACATGCTCAACCAGCTTTACTTCGCCTGCCCGTCCGTGGCAGGGATCACGCTGGTCGCCGATAGCGAACCCCAGGTGGTGGGCGCGGCGGCTCCAGCTGCGCGCGCCAACAATACCAACTACGCCGTGGGCCAGCTCTACTCATCCGGCGGCTATGCCTACAAATGCGTGACGGCTGGCGAGTCCGCTGCTGCCCCTCCCGCGCTGGAGACGGTGCTCGGTTCGGAAAACGCCGATGGCACCGCAGTCTTCCAGTGCCTCGCTGCCGTGGCGAACTCCATCGCCGTGACCAACGCAGCAACGTTTGCCGCCGATTACGGCCTCTCCTACGCCGACGGCACTCCGCTGCTCTGCTCAGGCGCTGTCGCCCCCGCCCCCGGTCAATACCAGGTAAGCGGCGGTGCTTACGTCCTCAACGTCGCCGATGCTGGAAAGACGGTGCTGGTCAGCTACACATACACCAACGCCGCGCGCGGCACCACTATCACGCTAGCCAACCAGTTCCAGGGTTACGCACCGGAGTTCAAGGCGCTGGTCTACAACGTGGACACGAAGGGCAAGTACTTCGCCCTCGATCTCAATGACTGCGTTGCCAGCGACATCGGCATTCCTTCCAAGCAGGGAGATTTCTGGATCGCCACCTTCGACTTCGAAGCCATGGCCGACGCCACCGATGTCTGGGGTCATATCTACTCGGACCTCGCTTAACCAAGCGTTTTACGTTTTTAAAATTACGCATCGAGAGGAGACACGGAGAAGCCAGAGCAAACCGGAGCCGCATCAGTTAGCGGCTCCGTTCTCCGTAACAAGAGATGAAGATCAAGACCGTCCCAATCGAAGAAACAAACTACAACATCGCGCCGCTGACCTTCGGCCAGTCGAAAGAGATCTTCAAGCCTGAAGTGGATGCGCACACCACAAATACCTCTTTGCTGCGTTATTCGCTGAACAATGCGGGAGGACTGCAACTTAGCGATGACGATATCAACGCGCTGCCTTATCCGGACGCGCGGCAGTTGCTGCGCGAATGTCTGGAACTCAACGGCCTCGGCAGGGAGAAATCCAGCCAGGGGGAAGATCAACCCGCAAAGGCCACGGAATAGATTGGCCGTACCTTCGCGGGCAACTAGCCACCGGGCTCAAGCAGGTGCCCTCTGTGATCGACCAGATGATTATGCCGGATGTCTGGGAGACCTTCGAGCATTGGGAACAATGGCCTCCGGAACACGTTCTGCTTCGCGGCTTTGTTAGTTATGAGGCTCCTGCGCGAACGACGCCTCATAACCGGCAGATCGACACAGACGCTACGAAAGGGCTGAACAAGTTTCTGGGGGCAGGTCTGGTGGCAGGGGAAAAAGCTCCGACGCGCATTACCGATCTGGTGAAGTGGGCGGAGCAGATGCAGCAGAAAATGGGAGTGACCGTTGGCGAGTCCTGGCGTAAATATCGCGGTTAACACGGACGTATCGGCCCTGCGCGGCAATATGGCGCAGGCCGGTGCCGCCGCGCAGGATGCCGCCGCGCAGATGACCTCCGCGGGAAGGCAGGCGAAGGACGCCTGGTCCGAACTCGCCGCCGCGACGATCGAAGCCAACACTGCCAGCCAAATCGTCAAGAGCACGCTCAAGGCAATTGCCACCGGCGAGGTCCCGCTCACCACTCGCGTCACCAATGACCTGGCACTAGCCCAGCGCGAGGCCGCGGAAGCGGCGCGTCAGTTGGCGGCCACGCAGCGCGAAGTCAAGGCAGCGATGGGCGAGGCGAGCGCGGGCATGGTCTCCGCGCGCATGCAGGCCACCATGCTTTCGAGCACGATGGGCCTCGGCCTCGGCCGCGGAATGGAAGCGATCATCAGCCGCACGCCAATTCTGGCGGCCGGGATGAGCGCGGTGTTTCCCTTGGTCACGGCCTTCGCATTTTTTGCGATCGCCGAAAAGATTGGGGAGAAGCTCGGCGAGTGGATCTCCGACGCTGCAATCTTCACCAAGGAGATGAAGGCAGCCTACGACGCGGAGCTGGTGTTCAACAAGCAGCTCGCAGACGAGGCCGGCAAGCAAGCGCAGTATCGCAATGACATCTTCGTCCAGACGCATACCGAATCGCAGGTACGGCAGCGGGATCTCGACGACGAGAAGACGCACCAGCAGCAGCTCCTGAACCAGATCCAGGCAAATCAAGCCGCCCAGCGCGCCAACGCCCAGAAGCAAGTACAAGAGCGCTCCACTCCCCAGACGGTCGACACCGAGCAGGGGCAGATGTCGGTTCCGGGAGAAGTCTCGCCTGAGACCGTGGAGCAGTCGCAGGAGCTGCAGCGACAGGCTGAGCTTCTGAATCAGCAGCTGGCCACCTCGAAGCTTCGCGTCGACGACTTTGGTAACGCTTACAAAAAGGTGGCGGACGATCAGGCTGCCCAGGCGCGCGCGGAAGCCGAGCAGGCTCGCCAGAGGGCTGCGCAAGCCCAGCGCGAGTTGGAGAGGCAGGCCGCGCTGCAAATGCAGCTGAAGGACGCCGGGCTGGACAACGTCGTCAAGTCGATGCCAGGTGGAGATGTGACCGCGAACTTCAAACCGGACCTTTCTCATGTTGCGGAGATCATCAAGCAGGCCCACGCCGAGGCGATGAAGGATCTCGATGAAGAGGCGCAGAAGCGCGCCGGGGATGAGGAAGCGTTTTTCCGCAAGCAGAAGGAAGACATGGCGGAGGCAGCCCGCGCGGCCCGCGAGCTGCGCGAGGAGAACGATCTCAAGGCGCAGAACACCCGCGATAAGGGACTCGGCGATGTTGCTGTGCAGGAGACGCGAGTCAAAGGCCAGGCGGAGACCGGTCAGATCAATCCCCAACAAGAGCTGCAGCAGTTGCAGTCGCTCCATGAGCAGCAGTTGGCGATTGAGCGCGCCTACATCGCCGCGAAGCTGGCGATCGACGCCGGCGACGACAAGGCCTACCTCAAGGACCTGAACGATCAGGTAAAGATTGAGCAAAAGGGAGCGCAGCAGAAGCTTCAGGACGAAGCAGCGCAGCTCAAGCAGTCCGAACAAGCCTACAGGCAGTGGTCCACTCAGGTCAGCGGAACCGTGTTTAGTGGCGTCAACAGCTGGATGATGCATCAGCGGACTTTCACGCAAGGGATGAAGGAAGAGTGGAACTCCGTTGCGATGAGTACGGTGAAGGTCTTCGAGCAGATGGGCGAGAAGTGGATTGCCACGCACCTTCTGATGAAGGCAGCGAGCCTTGTATTCCATACCTCCGACGTAGCCCAGCACACGGCCGCCGCTTCCGCAAAGGCAGGGGTCGATGCCGCGTCGTTGGCGGCTCAACAGACCGCTCAGGTCACAATGGCGGCGACCACCTCTCTCACGAATGTGATGGCGGCCCAGAGCTATGCGGCGGTAGCCGCCGCGGCCGCGCTGGCGTCGATCTCTGCAATCCCGATTGTGGGCCCTGCCATGGCTCCCGGTGTTGCTGCGGGGATACTCGCGATCGGCGAGGACTTCACGGCAATGGCGGCTTTCGACTACGGCGGCATCATGCCGAAGACGGGTGTGGCGCTGGTCCATCAGAGCGAAGGTGTGCTGACTGGCCCGACAACATCCATGCTCCAGCAGGTGAATCAAGCTGTGAATACCGGCGGCCTGCAACGCGGCGATGGCGGCGGCAGCAGCGGCGCCCCGGATGTTCACTATCACGACAATCGCAAGATGTTGGCGCTTGATGGGCGCTCGATGTCGCGAGTCCTGCGACGTAACAGCGGGCAAGTCTTCAAGGAAGTCTCGCGCGCGATGAACATGCGCAATCTTGGGAGGATCAAGTGAGTGACCTGATCTTTCCTTTACTCAGCGGCGTAGGTTGGGGCACCAAGCTCACGCCTCACCACTTCTTTGGTAAGCAGGTAGCCCGCAGCGGGCGCTCGGTGCGGGCGCAGTTCGCCAGCCAGCCAGTCGTGAAGTTTTCAATCAGCTATTCCGATCAGGGATTTCTCTCCGAGGATGCGGGTAATCCCAGCGATGACGGCTCGGCCGTGTACTCCGACTTCGAGACCATGCTTGGCTTCTTCAACTATCACGGCGGCGGCTTCCAGAGCTTTTTGTTTCAGGGCGTCAACTGCCGCGAGCGCAAGCAATACACGCGCGAGGGTGAGTTGCAATTCAAGGGAGACGGCGCGACCACCATCTTCCAGCTCGTGCGCAATCTTGGCATCTGGGCACAGTCGATGTACTCGCCACAGGGAGCGCCCACTATCTACGTCGCTGGCGCAGAGCTGGATCCAGTGGACGTCACCGCGCTCGGCAATGGAATGTTTCAACTTTCGGCCGCCCCTGCCAATGGGGCGCTCGTCACTGCCGACTTCACCTTTGCCTATCGCTGCGTCTTCGACGCCGAAGAGATCGAGTTCACCAACTGGAGCGATGGCTACTGGGCCGTCGATACGCCGCTTGTGACGGTGAAACCATGAAGCAATCCGACGCCAGCCTCGTGACGTTCCTGCAGGAGTGCATCGATCTGGGTATCGATGAGTTGCCATTCTGCGATTTCTTCACACTCACGCTCACCACCGGCGATGTACTCACTTACACCGACTTCGATGCGGACGTGGTGATTGGCGGCACGCGCTTTCTTGGCTGCGGCCTAGTCATTCCGCAGCGCGGCAACATCAAGAGCGCGGTTGGCACCGATGTGGACGAGATGCAGCTCAACTTCCTTCTCGGCACCGATGACGACGGCAACTTCTTCAGCGTGCTGCGCGGCATGACCATGCAGATGCTGGCCGCTGCTGGATGGCTCGATCAGGCCACGATCCTCGTGCAGCGGCTCTTCTGGGAAGAGACGGGCGTACTTCCGCCATGGGGCCCGGTGTGGAAGTTCAGCGGCTTTGTCTCCAAGCCCTCGGAGATTGCGCGCCAACTTGTGACGCTCGATTGCGTGAGCTGGCTGGAGCGGCTGCAGCGTCAGGTGCCGAACACGATCATGGGCCCCGGCTGCCCTTACCAGGTCTTTGATGCGCGGTGCGGATTGAATCCCGCGACGCAGGGCGTTGCCTGTGTCGCGGGAGCGGGCAGCACTCCGATGCTCCTGCAGGCTCCGCAACTGACGCAGGCAGATCAGTGGTTCGATAACGGCTATGTCGTCTTTACCTCGGGCGCGAACAAAGGATTGGCCGCGTCGATCCGCACCTACGCGCTCGCCAACGGGATCCAGCTCGACGTGCCGCTCATCGCTGCGCTGGCCACCGGCGACACCTTCACCGCCTATCCCGGCTGCGATTACACCCAGGCGACTTGCCAGGCGAAGTTCGCCAACCAGGCAAAGTTCGGCGGCTGGCCTTACGTTCCCACTCCGGAGACAGCGATATGAGCAACGCAGGCGCTCTGCGCGCAAAGATTGTCTCCATCGCGCGAAGCTGGCTCCTCACTCCCTATCACTCTATGGGCCGCGTGAAGGGCGCGGGCGTGGACTGCGGGATGCTCCCGCTGGCCGTTTACCACGAGGCCGGCATTCTCGCGGAGATTCCAGAGGTCCCCTATTACCCACTCGACTGGGCGGCCCATCGCGACGAAGAGCGCTACCTGGAGTTTGTGGAGCGCATGGTTCGCGAAAACGGTTGGAAGGAAGTTCCACCGCCTCCGGAGCGCACGCCGCTGCCAGGCGACTTTCTCCTCTTCCACTTCGCGCGCGTCTACTCGCACGGCGTGATTGTGGCCGAGTGGCCGGAATGCATTCACGCTCACGTCTCCCGTGGAGTTGTGCTGGTGAACGCGCTGGGCAATCGATACATGGCAAAGCGGGTCGAAGAGGGCAAGGTAAAAGCCTACGTCATTCTTCCTGGGGAGGTGTCCGATGTTCGGTGACTCGAACTCGAAATCCGCCCCGAGTGTAATGACGCTGCGCGCGCAGTCGGCGATCTATGGTGTTGTGCTTCCCGCACTTCGCGGCACAACCCGCGTAGCCGGAAAGCTGATCGACTGGACCAATTTCCAGGCCATCACCGAGAAGCAGTCGGCGGGAGGCGGTTCGAGCTTTGGAGGAAGCACAACTTCGTACGACTACAAAGCCGCCGTGGATATTGCGCTTGCCATGTCTCCTGGGTGCATAGGCATCGGCCTGATCTGGGATGGACAGGGTAAATACGGCAACGGCAACGTGGAAGAGACGTTTTCAATTCCTTCCGGCGCCCCCGGAAGCTACACCCCTGAACAAGCGCTGGAGTGGTCGTACGACGTTGGCGTCTCGCTGATCACGACCGAACAGGTATGGGTGCCTGCTTACGACCCTGGCACAGGGCTTCCGCAGAGCGGAGGCGCTCCGGGCGTTGGTGACGGCTACTACACCACGCAGAACGTCTACACGCCAATGGTGAAGGTAGGCGGAGATCCGGCGCAGGGCCAATACAAGATCACTGGCTCTGGAGCAACCCGCGCTTACCTGTTCAATTACGCGGATGCCGACAAAGACGCGCTGCTGACCTACGGTTTGACGGTCAACCTTGCCAACGAGTTCGAGTTCTTCAGCGGATCGCGGCCGCAGTCGCCATGGGCATACATGGCGTCCGCGAATCCTGGGCGGGCATGTTCCTATGCCGGGACATGCCATGTGGCTGCAGAGGCCTTTGACCTTGGCTCCAGCGGCCAGCTCAACAATCTTAACTTCGAGCTGCTTGGACCGGGGATCTTCGGCGGCGGCATCCAGGACGCAGCGATCGATCAATGCATTCACCTGGTGCTCGACGATCCGGACGGCGGCTGTGGGTTTCCACCTGCGCTGATCGGCGACCTGAACGCGGTAATCAACTATTGCGTCGCGGCCGGAATCTTCTTCTCGCCCCTCATGGACAAGCAGCAGACGGCGGCAAGCTATCTGCAGGATTTCTGTGAAGCGGCCAACATCGCCGCGAGCTGGAGCGACGGCGTCTATAAGTTCATTCCCTACGGCGACACGCCTCTGGCCGGCAACGGCAAGGGCTATATCCCGGACCTGACTCCGATATATGACCTCGATGACGACGACTTTCTTGCCGAGGAAGACGAGCCGCCCCTGAAGGTGGAACGCGAGGATCCCGAGACGCTCGCCAACATCTTCGAAGTTGACATCCTCGATCGCACGCTCGACTACAACACAAATCCAATCAAGGACCGCGATAGCTCACTGGTCTTCCGCTTCGGTCCTATTCCCGAGAGCCCGCGTAAGTACGACTTCATCTGCGACCCCACCGTGGGCGCAATCGTAGTCAACCACATCCGCCTGCGCGCCACACAGATCGACACCATGACCGTTACCTTTAAGCTCGGCTGGCAATACGAGCTGCTGGAGAAGATGGACATTGTGACCATCACCTGTGTCGAGCTTGGATGGGTTAAGAAGCCTTTTCGGTTGAAAGAGTATGACGAAGATCCCGAGACCGGTGCCACGGAGTGGACCGCTGAGCCGGTCGTGTGGGGAAGCTGCAACGCGACGCTCCATCCGAAGCAGGCTCCCGGCGGCTCCGGTACCCAGCGCGACGCGGCACCTGGAAGCGTTCTTCCGCCGATCATCTTCGAAGCGCCTGACCCTATCAATGATGGGCAATATCAGTTGTGGCTCGGCCTCTCCGGCGCAACCCTTGCGAACTGGGGCGGGTGCCACGTCTACCTCTCTCCGGACGGAACCACCTATAAGAACGTGCTTCCCGGCCAGTCCGGGCCATGCCGCATGGGAGTGCTCACTGCCGACTTTCCTGCCCTGGTTCCGGCAGTTCCACTCCCTTCCTCTGCGCTGGACCTGGTCAATACGCTGACAGTCGATCTTGGCGAGTCTGGCGGAGCACTGCTGAGCGCGTCGGCCGCTGATCGCGATGCTTTCCTTACCCTCTGTTGGGTGGAGGGGCCGCTGATTACGCGCCGCCTTCCAGGGCGGATCCTGAGGACCGTGAACTACGGGCTTTGGGAGCTTATCAGCTACGAGACGGCCGCCCTGGTGAGCGGCAACCTGTATCAGCTCACTGGCATTCAACGCGGCGTCTATGGCAGCCCGGTGATCGACCATCCTGCGGGGTGCAGGTTTCTGCGCTGCGATGATGCAGTCACGAAACTTAATTTTCCGGCCTCAGCCGTTGGCACCACGGCGTACATCAAGGCGACCAGCTTCAACCATCTCGGCCTTGCGGAAGAAGATGTCTCAGCGGTGGCTGCATACCCCTACCCAGTTGGCGGTCTCTTCAACAACTCTTTGCAGGGCGTCAATACCGACGCCACCGTGGACAGCGTTGGCACTGGAGGGCCTCCGTTCACCGCGGCTACGGTTCGCGTCTATGGCGCCGCTGGCGTGATCGATGGAGTGGAGGGCGGCGTCACCATCGTCAAGGCTGACGGCGTAACCTTCGCCACCGTGTTTGGCTTTGCCTTTCCTGGCCTCGCCCTCTCCACCTGGTACTGGGTGATGTATTCGGTGATGCAGCAGACCTTTTATGTGGTGACCTCGGTCGCCGCCATGCAGGCCGCAGTCTACATCGGCGATATCTACTGCGGCTCGACGCAGACGCCGAGCGCGGATGGCGTGGGTGCAACCTCCATTCCTCAAAATCCATGGCCCCCGAGCTCTTTCTAATGGAGACGAAACTGTGATGCGAAAACTTATCCCGATCGTCGCACTGCTCCTGATCACGCTTCCCGCGCTGGCACAGAACCAGATGACCGTAACGTCAACGAGCATCCCCAATCTTGCGGGAACGAACCTCGCGGCTGGGCAAGCGTGCTTTTTGCCGACGGACAACCTGGGCAATCCGATCTCGTTCCGCGCAGCCGGAGGCGGCCAGACGATGCGGCGCGCTGTGTGCGTGCCGGTCGTTGCAGGAGCGCTGTCGATCCTGCTGCCGAATGTCGCCGCAACGAATCAGACTGACCCGTGTATCAAGCTCACGGTGAAGGACACCAGCAACGGGCAGACGGTCCTCGACAAAGGCTACGAGTGTCTGCAGCCCTCGCCAACGGCTTCCTGGTGCAGCGGCAGTGCATGCAACCTTGATAACTTCATTCCCCCTGGTGCTCCGGGCACTCCGGTTGTGAGTGGACCAGCGGGACCGGCTGGGCCACAAGGCCCTTCAGGCGGCGGCTCTCGGATCCCGTACACGCAGCACTTCACAGCGCAAACGACGGTCACGATGTTGGGCGTCTCGCATGGCTATGCCACTGCGGCGTTGCAGGTGGATTGCTTCGATAGCAACACGCGCTGGATTGCTCCCGGCAGCATCTCCGTGAACCCATCGACCTATAACGTCACGGTGACTTTTGCGGTGGCAGCGAGCGGCTTCTGCGTGGTGAACGGCGGCACCGGCCCGGCCGGGCCGACAGGGCCACAGGGCGCGGCGTCAACGGTTCCCGGCCCAACCGGACCGACAGGCCCACAGGGCGCGACCGGACCGCAAGGCGCAACCGGCGCGCAAGGTCCGACAGGGCCGATGGGGCCAAGTGGATATTCGGCGACCCACGTCTTCAGTGGCGGCGATTTAATCCCGGTTCCAGGCTACAACGTGATTCCAGCTGGATTCGGTTGTTGTACGGATGTGTTCGCAATGCCGAACGCGGACAGCTATAGCGGAGCAACAATCACCATCTACAATGCGTCGTCTTACGATCAGGGGATCTGGTTTCATAACAATGCCGGCACTGGCTACCTTATGGGCGGCGGCATCTTTCCCGGCCAAACTATCTCGCTCACCTCGGACGGAACCACGCATAGCTCGTGGAATTTCGCAAACAACACTGGCCAGATTGGAACTACACCGAGCCTTGGCGGATCGGCATTAGCGGCTGGCGCTTGTGCGTCCACGGTCGTAGCTTTGAACGCCGGTTCTGCCGGACGCCCTGGCGCTTCACCGAATACCTATCCGGGCTCAGGTTTCTATTGGCGCGGCTACATTTCCTCGGGAAATCAATTGACGGTCGAAGTGTGCGCGGTGGTCGCAGGGACGCCAACCGCGAGCACCTACAACTGGTGGGTGCAATGAGATCGCTTCTTGTTGTTACGGTCGTTGCGCTACTCAGTGTGGCCTGCTTCCCGCAGACGCGCTTCGATGCGGCTGAGGCCATTGCGGTCAACGGCCTTCATACCGCTGATGCAATTCAAACCTGCATTCATTTGAGCGAAGGCGCACAGGAACATGGAATTGGAACGCCCAATAACTGCACGGGCGCAGCGAGCATGTTGATCATTTCCGGCCCGTTGCTTGCCCTCGTCACTGCGCGCCTCGCGCGGAGATATCCGCGATGGACGCCCTTAAAGCGCATCGTCCCCTTACTCGAAATCGGCTTCAGCATCAACGCCATTCGCTGCAGCAACACGGCACACGGCTGTAATTCCCATGGGTTCTAGGAGAGCCATGAAAGTCTTGAAAGCTTTTGTCATCGTCCTACTCTTCAGCATCTCGCTTTTGGCGCAGACCGTCGTGAATGGATGGCGAGACTTGCCCTTTTCGAACGACACCTCGATGGGGACGGAGCAGTATTATCTCGCCGTTGGCAATGGCGCGACCTCGACCACCGCTCGCATCGCGCAGTCCACCGACCCATTGAACCTGGTGATTGGCATCTGCGACAGCGGTTGCGGTACCTCGGGCGTCGCGTACATTGCGAATTACGGCCTGCCGCTCTGCACCTTCGACAACGCGACCACGGTGAATCACACGATCACCATTGGCTCGGGCGGAGCTTGTCACGATACCGGCAGCAGCTCGGCGCCAGGCGTGGCAATCGTGCAGAGCACCAACGCCAGCACTGGCACCTATCAAGTGCTTTGGGCCGGAGCGAGTACTTCCGGAGGGCCGCAAGGGCCACAGGGGCCAGCGGGGACAACTCCGAGCGGGACTCCAAATCAGGTCTTAGCCACCGACCCATCCGGCGGCACGAGCGATCCAGCCGCACTGCGCCATCTGGTAGCAGCAGATATTCCGGCGATTCCGGAGTCGGGTGTCGCGAACCTGTCTATCGATCTCGGGAACAAGCAAACGGCTGACCCCAACTGCAAACCGGACGGCTCGGGCAACCTAAACTGTAAGAGCGTAAATGGCGTGCCAAGTGTGATGGGCTATGGCGCCAAGTGCGACGGAACAACCGACGACTCGGCGGCATTTGCAACCGCTGATGCACTAAATAAAACCGTACTAGGACCAACCGCTGGAACGTGCGTCATCAACGCGAACCTCGTGTTGAACTCGCAGTGGACGCTCAATCAGGGCGGAATAACCGCTCCTGCCTCTGGGAAGATTCTGACCTTCGCACAGCAGCCGGTTGCCGGACGCTACAAGATATTTGGCGGGGCGGGCTCAGTGGTGTTTTCGTTTCAGCCCGTTGTGTATCCGGAGTGGTGGGGCGCAGCACCGGCGCTGAGCACATTTAGCAGCCAGTTTCCGTATGTGTACACCGCGGCTGACTCCTACCCGGCGCTAGTTTCGGCTTGCAATTCGCTTCCCTATCTCGGAAATGGATCGCAGATGACCTATACGGGGCAACATGCCCGCGCGGGAACGATTCAGTTTCAGACGCTCTCCTACCTGATTTCGCATCCGTGGACGTGCAGCTATGGCGTGACGTACTGGACGGGTGGTAACAGTGGCGGCTACGACGGACAGGCAGTTTTGGAGCTTCAATCCGGGGCCGTGCCAACGCAGCCCGCGCAGGAGACGTTCGCCTGGTTTATCGACCCGCCTGCAACCAGCGGCACAATCTCCTCCAATGTTGCGTTCGGAAGCCGAGTGGACAGCATTGCGGTCCAGGTGGATGGGAACAAGCTGTATTCGACCACGCTGGCAACGGCGATCCCTGCAACTGGAAGTCAGACGATCACCGTGGGCTCGACTAGCGGCATGGCGACATCTGGGGCAGGTTCGCAAGTGTGGCTCGGAGCGGGCGCAGACTTCGAGATTGTCACGCCGACCAGCATCACCAGCTCGACGCAGTTCGTCGCCACAGTGGTGAACACGCACGCCAGCGCGGAGGCGGTTGTCACTAATGTGGTCAACAATTATGTGAGCGGGCTGTATTTTGCCGAGGCACAGGGAAGCTCGGTTCGGAACGCTGGTGCAGGCCACGCCTGGGGCCGGGGATGCGTGGCGCAACTTGCGCCCAGCAACATCAACACGGACCACTTCTCCTGCGCATCTACGCTGAATGGGCCGAATATCGACATGATGGGAACCGGTGCGTTCGACTTCGTAGATGCGGGCAATAACAACCAGACCGGACTCTTGGGACAGGTTGACATTCGCATTCCCTACACAACGGGGAACGTCTTTACCATTCCGTTCATCGGCGGCTTTGTGCCGGGATCATCGCAGGTGCTTATCACCGGCAGCTACAGCGGAAGGTATCAGAACTGCGGTCCGTCGTTCTGTTCATTTACGCGATTGAGCTGTGGCGCAACTCCGGCGATGGGCCAGTACGCCGAGTGCAGCAATGGGGTGCTGACTTTCAACGCTGGGGATGCTTCGGAGTACGGACGAATTCTGTATCAGGACACGTCACCGATCACTGCCTCTGCGAGCAGCAGCGCGGTCAAGCCGGTACCTTCGGTTCAGGTGGAGGCGAACTCCGATCTTCACATCAACCAGATGTTCTGCGAGGGGAGCTATGACTGCCTGAACACCTATCGCGTGGGCAGCCTGGCGGTGGATTACCTTGAGGCTCATCCAGCATCTACCGTATCCGCAAACACAGCTGCGGTGTTTGTTGACCCATACAGCAGTAACGTGTGGCTACTGAACCAGAAATACTTCTTCTGGGGCTCAAACAAGTGGACCTATGGGGTGGTGGACGCTGCTCATGGTGTCACTCGGACTCTTGTTACCGATGCGAACAATGACAGCTCCGCACGCGATATTCCGTACGGCCATTTAGCGGTGCCGGCGACGGGAACGGTTCCTAGTGGATCAGTAGCTGCAACGCCGGGACTTGTGTATCCAGATGGAAGTTCGATCACAGAGGACAGTACGGGTAAGATCAGCGTTGGCGGCGGGGCGATAAATAGCCCCACGTTTACCGGAACAACACAGGACAACTCATATCACTATATGAGTAACACGTTCTATGTGAACCCGCAGGGAACGGCTAGTTCAAGCGCGACGTATATCTCTCAGCCGATGTACTTCAATGATTCGGAATGGGACAGCACGGTTCCCGGCCCTGTAGCCGACCAGTGGGAGTGCGGCGCGACTCCGAAGTATTCCGGAGGCTCTCCATCTTCCACCTGGGGTTGTAGTCATTACAACGGAATCGCAGGGCAGCCCTTGTTGTTCCAGATGGGGCCAGCGTTCTTTACCCTGCCGACGGCGACAACGTATTACACGCTACCCGGCCCAGGTACGCTTGCCCTGACAAATCAGCTTCCGTCTGTAGCCACCGTTTTGGCAGCGGGGCTCGTAAAGCCGGATGGAACGACTACCACGGTTGACGCTGACGGAACTATCCATGCGGCGGCGGCCACGGAGTCGGTTGTAGGGTCGCCAATCAATCGCACCGGGCTTGCGGCCAATGTCGGCCAGACCGTCGCCTACACCGTTCCATCAGGAAGTCCCGGCTGGTACAGGCTCTCCTGCTATGTGGTTTTGACGCAGGCGGCTACGACGTCATCGACTTTGCCGACGTGTCAGATGAACTTCTACGACAACGACACTGGGGTACAGAAGACCGTTACGCTCACTTATGGCGGGCAGACGCAAAACACGGTGGGACTCAACGGCAATAACGGCAGTCCGGCCGGAACTGCGCCGGTCTATGCAGGCGCGGGTGCCATCAACTATTACACAGTAAACTACGCATCCAGCGGGGCAATGCCGATGCAGTACGCGCTGCATGTGAAGGTGGAGTATTTAGGGCAGTAACGTCGTTAGACATCGGCACGATGGTGCCAGAGGAGAGTTGAATGCATAAGCTGGTGAACTTCTCGCGTACGTTGTTCTACTCCTGTGGCGCGCTCCTCTTTGTGGCTGCAATCTATTACGTTCTCTCCCCGCTGCGCTCGGCGACCTTGGAGAGCAAGGCCACCATCCGCGACTCTGGCGACGTGGCGCGCGGAGTACGTGAGCAGATCGCGCCCACAGCTAAGAGCGTAGGCATCATTCTGAAGGGCGCGACAGTCGCCTCAGATGAGATGGCAAAGTCCAGCATCGAGCAAAAAAAGTACTGGAAGCAGATCTCTGTGCACACCAACGACGCGATCGGCGATGCCCAGGACGCGATCAAGGAATGGGGTGCCCTGGGATTTGCGACGCGCGCGCAGATCATGCCGATTGGCACCCGGTTACAGACCACGCTCGAGCGCACAAGCGCCCTCCTCTTAACCACCAACAATCAGGTGGAAAAAGTGGGTCCGCTGGTGGCTTCGGCGACGCGATTCACCGACGACGCAGACCAGGCCTTGACCAACCCTGAGCTGGCTGCCAGCCTGGTCAATTTCCGAAGGATCTCCGGAGCCTGGGCAGGTATGTCCGAGGACGCCCAGAAGAAGCTTCATGCGACGTTCTACCCCGTTAAGCCGAGCCGCTTTGGGATGGTAATGGATGGCATCCGGTTGGCTGGCCCTGTAGGTGAGATTCTCTACAATTTCAGCAACATCCGGCGGTGACGAGGTGGGTGATCAAGGAGTAACGGGGAGGGGTGGATGGTGGGACCGAGTGCAATTTACGACCCAACCGCTGAGTCGGCCATCGGGTTACTGCCCTGCAATGTTGGTTACTGCCCTGCAATTCCGAGATTTACTGCCCTCGAATTCCGCGAGCCTCATTTGAAACCTGAACTTTGCACCCACCGCCGTTTATAATCAGATTTCATATGGCGATCGCGGCAAAAAAAACGGTAGACGTTCTCTCCAAGTACGAAACGGTGATCGGTCTCGAGGTGCATGTCCAGCTCCTGACCAAAACGAAGATCTTCTGCGCCTGCCCCAACGTCTTCGGCTCGGAGCCCAACACCAACGTCTGTCCGGTCTGCCTCGGAATGCCCGGCGCGCTTCCGGTTCTCAACCAGCAGGTGGTCGAGTACGCGGTCAAGGCCTCCCAGGCGCTCAACCTTCACGTGAACGAAACCTCCATCTTCGCCCGCAAAAATTACTTCTACCCCGATCTTCCCAAGGGCTACCAGATCAGCCAGTTCGACAAACCTCTCTCCGAGCACGGCTGCATCGAGGTCACCACCGCTGCCGGCACAAAGAAGCGCATCGGCATCACCCGTCTCCACCTCGAAGAGGACGCCGGCAAGTCCATGCATGAAGGCTTCGCCGACTCGGCCTCCAAAACTTACGTGGACCTGAACCGCACCGGCACCCCGCTCGCTGAGATCGTCTCCGAGCCCGAGATCAGCACCCCCGACGAAGCCTACGAGTACCTCACCCGCCTCAAGGAGATCATCCTCTACACCGGCGTCAGCGACTGCAACATGGAAGAGGGTTCGCTCCGCTGCGATGCCAACATCTCCATCCGTCCGCGCGGCCAGCAGCAGCTCGGCACCAAGGTCGAGGTCAAAAACGTAAACTCCTTCCGCTTCGTCAAGCAGGCACTCGAATATGAGATCGAGCGCCAGACCGAAGTGCTCGAAGAGGGCGGCGCCATTCAGCAGGAGACGCGTCTCTACAATCCCGGCGAGGGGCGCACCTACACCATGCGCTCCAAGGAAAAGGCTCACGACTACCGCTACTTCCCGGAGCCCGACCTGCTCCCGCTCATCGTCGATCAGGCGCAGCAGGACGCCATCCGCGCCACCTTGCCTGAGCTTCCCGAGGCCAAGCGCCAGCGCCTCATTGCCGAGTACGGCCTCACCGAAGGCGATGCCGCAACCCTCACCGCCACCCAGGCCCGCGCTGCGCTCTTTGAGACCGAAGCCAAACAAGCCAAGTCTCCCAAGCGTCTCGCCAACCTCGTCATCAGCGAACTCCAAGGCCGCCTCAAAGCCGCCGGACTCGAGCTCGAAGACTCGCCCATCACCATGGCCGGGGCTCGCCTCTCTGCCGACCTCCTCGAGGACGGCACCATCAGCTCCAAGATCCTCAAGGAGCTCTATGACCACGCCTTCGACGAGAAGGTTGATTTCCCCGTCATCTATGAGCGCGAGAAGCCGCAGCAGATCACCGGCACCGCCGAGATCGAAAAGATGATCGATGAAGTTCTGGCCGCCAGCCCCAAGCAGGTCGAGCAGTACCGCGCCGGCAAAACCACCATGATCGGCTTCTTCGTCGGCCAGGTCATGAAGGCCTCCAAAGGCAAAGCCAATCCCACAGTCCTCAACGAACTGCTGGTGAAAAAGCTCAGCTAAATAGCAGGACCAGACCCTGGTGCGGCTTGCCTTTGCCCTTGTTGCTTTTGCTCCTGCTCTTGTCTTGACCTTGGTTCTTAGGCTGTCATTCCGAGCGCAGCGAGGAATGACAGCGCCGCTCAAACCTCCCGTGCCGCCCCGGAGGCTTTTCAATCGCAATCGATTCAATCGCAATCAATCTCGCGGCTGTCGCCTCTGCTTGACGGCTCATCTACACTAGCAACATATGCTTCGTACCATAGCAACTCTCCTGCTCGGCGCCGCGCTTTGGTGTGCCTGGGCCCTGGTGATCCCGCTTGCTCCCGAGTCGCCGCAGGTATTGCTCTTCCCGTCCGGTTCGTCGTCCAGCTCCATTGCCTCCGAACTACAGCGCGCCGGAGTCGTGCGCAGCCGCTTTGCCTTCCAACTGCTGCATTACGCACTGCCGAAGAAGAAGCTCAAGGCCGGAGAATACCGCTTCGACCGCGCCGCCAGCGGCCTTGAAGTATTTCAGCGTATGGCCCGCGGAGACGTGCTCGTGCACACCGTTGTAGTCCCGGAAGGCTACAACATCTTCGACATCGCGGCTGCGGTCGAAGCCGCAGGACTCGGCAAAGGCCAGGACTTCCTCGACGTCGCCACGCACGACACCGCGTTGATTCGCGCCATCGATCCGCAGGCCAAGTCGCTCGAGGGATATCTCTTCCCCGATACCTACCTGTTCACCCGCACCATGACCATGCGAGAGATGGCTGCGGCCATGGTCCGGCGCTTCCAGAAAGAGGCGCAAACCATCGGCCTCGCCGGAGACACGCATCGCCTCGTCACTCTCGCCTCCATCGTCGAGAAGGAGACCGCCGCCCCCGACGAGCGCCCCGAGGTCGCCAGCGTCTACGCCAACCGCCTCGCGAAAAAGATGGCCCTCGCCGCCGATCCCACCGTGGCCTATGCCGCCCTGCTCACCGGGACCTATCGCGGCGCCATCTACCAGAGCGATCTGCAGTCGGACTCGCCCTACAACACTTACAAATTTGCCGGGCTTCCGCCGGGCCCCATCGCCAATCCCGGCGCGGCTTCCTTGCGCGCCGTCATGCAACCGGCGCAGACTCCGTACCTGTTCTTCGTCGCCGCCGGCGATGGCACCGGACGCCATCACTTCTCTTCCAACTTCGAGCAGCACGAGCGCAACGTCATCGCCTATCGCAGGGCCAGCGCCAGCGGCCGGAGCGGCGTTAGCCGCGTACCCTCCAGTTCTAGTGACCGGAGCGGTACCCTTAGCAGCGCACCTGCAAAGGCGCGCTGATGCAATTGCCCCCCGCGCTTCGCCAAGCTATTCAGCAGGAATTGAGCCGCTGCGACGGTGCGAAACTGCGAGCGGCCTCCGCGCGTCTCAGCGAGTGCTATCGCCAGAGCGGCGCACCCGGCGCGCTTAAGGACGATGAAGAGCGCGCCGCCTACCTTGCCGTGCGTGTGCCCGCAACCTTCGCCGCCGCCGTCGCGGCGCTCACCTGGACATGCGAGGGTTTGAGGGTGGCCCACATCCGCCCGCCTTTGGCGAATGTGGGACCGGAGGCGCCCGACGTTTACGATACCGAAATCCGCACCGTGCTCGATCTCGGCAGCGGTCCCGGAAGCGCTCTCTGGGCGGCCCTGCAGGTCTTTCCTACCATCACCTCCGCTACCGCCGTTGAGCGCGATCCCAGGCTGATCGAAATTGCCCGCCGCCTCAGTGCCTGGGCTCCGAATGATGCTCCGCGCTCCGATCTGCAAAAAACCGCGTGGCTCCAGGGCGATCTCACTGCGAACATCCCCACCGCTCCCACCGCCTCCTCTGCCACCACCTCTTCCCCTGAAGATACATGGGATCTGGTCATCTGCTCCTACACGCTCAACGAACTGCCTGAAGCGCAGCGCTCCGAGTTCATTCGCCAGGCCTGGGCGCGAACCGGCAAACTGCTCGTCGTAGTCGAACCGGGAACCAAGGTAGGCTTTGCCAACATCCTTGCCGTGCGCACTCGCCTGCTGGCCCAGGGCGCAACCATCGCCGCACCCTGTCCCAACGCGCTCGCCTGTCCCATGGCCAGCGGCGGCGACTGGTGCCACTTCGCCGCTCGCGTCGAGCGCACGGCCGAACATCGCCGCGTCAAGAACGCGACCCTCGGCCACGAAGACGAAAAGTTCAGCTATATTGCGTTCTCGCGCAGCACGGACTTACAGAGTCCGGGAGCTCGCATCGTGCGTCATCCCAAAATCTTCAGCGGATACACGCAGCTCACGCTCTGTCGTGAAGGCGAGATCGCGGCTACGACCATCACGCGCTCAAAGAAGGAAGATTGGCGCAGATTGAAGCGCCTGGGTTGGGGCGATCGTTGGTAGTATTTTCTTCGCTCGCGCTTAGTCGGTCGTTTCAGGCAGGAACCGGTAGCCCACGCCACGAACCGTGATGAGGTACTTCGGTACGCCGGGCGAGTCCTCGATGTAGCGGCGCAGCCGAACGATGAAGTTGTCGATGGCGCGGGTGTCGGTGTCTTCGTGCAGCCCCCAGACCTCTTCGAGAATCTGCTTCCGGCTCACGTTCTGGTTGCGATGCTCGATGAAGTAGCGCAGCAGCGAAGCCTCCATCAGCGTGAGTTGAATCTTTCCCGCCGGGGACTTCAGCTCCAGTGTGCTGAAGTCGAGCGTGCGTCCGTCGAAGGTAAAGACGTCGTGAGCCGCGGGAGCCGCGATGCCTCTGGGTGCAGGATCATGGTTGCCCGTCGGCGCTGGGTCGGCTTGGCTGCCGGCCTCGGAGGTCGCCGGGAGTGTGGCTAGCTGGCGCTGCTGCGCCGCAAGTTCGCGCTGCCATTGCGTGCGCCGCAGTAGTCCATGAATGCGGGCAATGAGGATGCTGAGTTCGAACGGCTTGGGAAGATAGTCGTCGGCCCCGCAGGCGAAGCCATTCAGCACATCCTCCGGACGTGAACGCGCGGTGAGCATCAGAATGGGAACGTAGTTGCGAGCCGCGCGCAGGCGGTCGGCGACCTCAAAGCCATTGACTCCCGGCAGCATGATGTCGAGCACCACCACGTCATACGCTTCGTTGCGGCCGATCAGGATTTCGAGCGCCGCCTCGCCGTTCTCTACCGCCGAGACCTCATGCCCCTCGGCCTCCAGGTTGAACAGCAGCCCCTGCGCCAGGTGTAGCTCGTCCTCGACGATAAGAATTCGCGGCATCGCCAACGATGGTAGCCTACACGGCGTCCACAAGGCGAGAGGGAAGTGCCTGAGCAGGTTTTCCGGAGCAGACCATTAACTTATGCGTGAATCGTTGGGAGTGGCTGGGTGACGAAGCAGGCAATCGTTGAGCATACTGCCTCAACGATTGCCAATCTGATCAACATCGCTGCGGAAAGGATTATCCAGAAAGGTAGCCGTTCCGGTCTTCGATCACGCTTTTACGGCCTGAGCTTTTTTGCGGGCCAGGGAGGCCATATGCAGCGCGGCTTCCTTGCCGGTTCGGACGCAATCCGGCACGCCGATCCCTTTGTAGAAGTTTCCGGCGATCGAGAGATTCTGCATCTGCCTGGAGCGTTGCGCCGATGCGCTCGATGCGCTCCAGATGTCCGGGTGTGTACTGCGCCATGGCGCGGTCCCAGCGGTACACCTTCACAAACCACGGATCGGCCGTGAGCCCGGTAATCTGCTTGAGCTCCTTGCGCACCACTGCCGTGATCTCCTCGTCGCTGAGCTTCAGTACGCCCTGGTCTTTGGATCCGCCGAGGAAGCAGCGCACCAGCGCCTTGTTGTCCGGCGCGCGGAAGGGAAACTTTGTGTGTACAAAGGTGGTGGCCAACATGCGCGTGCCTTCGCTGCGAGGAACGAGGAAGCCGAATCCCGGCGGGCAGGATTTCAACTCGTCGCGGAGGTAGCCAAGGGTGACGGTGATCGAGGAGCTGTACTGAACCTGCCCCAGGTCGTCGGAGAGTTGAGGGTCAACCCTGGCGAGCATCGTCGAGGCAATGCGCGCGGGGGTGGCGAAGATGACCGCATCGAAGAACTCCGTGCCGCGTGGAGTCATCAACTCCCAGCCGCCGTTCTGGGGCGAAAGCTGGCTGACTGCGGTGGAGGTACGCAGGCTCTGCGGATCGAGACGGGCGACGATGGCGTCGATCATCTGCTGCATGCCGCCCTTCAGCGAACTGAATAGCGGCTTGGGCTTGTAGCCTTTTTCCTGCTGCATGGCGGCGAGTTTCTTGCGGCCCGCCAGCATGGCGCGGCAGAGGGAACCGTATTTCTCCTCCATCTCGACGAACCTGGGCAGCACGGCGCGCACGCTGAGGGAAGCGGCGTCGCCACCATAGACGCCGGAGAGCAGTGGGTCGGCAAGACGGTCAACGACCTCGGCTCCGAAGTGGCGCTCCACCATCTGCGCAACGGTTTCGTCCTTATGCACCGGCCTGCGGAGGATGCACCAGTTCGCCGAGCATTTTGAACTTGGTGCTCCAGGAGAACAGTGATGTGAGCGCGGTGGGAATCAGCTTGGTAGGCACCATGAACATCAGGCCATCGGGCATGGGCACCAGGCGTCCCTTGACCAGGATGTAGGTGATGCGCTGCGAATCATTGGAGCCGATCAGGTCGCCGGCGATGCCGAGTTCGGCGCAGAGCTGGCTTGCCCAGGGCTTCTCGGTGAGGAAGGAGTCGGGGCCGCCTTCGACGACACAATCGCCAATCTTGTCGCTGAACATGACGCCGCCGAGGCGGTCGCTGGATTCGAAGAGGGAGTATTCGAGCGGCGCTCCGGCGACGCGCTCCTTCTCCAGGTAATAGGCGGCGCTGAGTCCGGAGATGCCGCCACCAATGATTGCAATACGCATGAAAAAACCCCTATAAATCTGCTGCCATGCTGCTGATCCCAATGTCCGGGAGACTACCCCACTCAAGCCAACAGAGGGCTTGAATGGGCCACCCCTCGGCTCTATGCCGGATTGCGTTACCGGCCCGGCTGAGCCGCAACCGCAAGGCGTGTGCGCGCCAAGGTGCGCGACGGCCCGGGCAAAGAGCACGGAGTCATTCAGCGACTCGGCACGCGAGAGCGCGATGCCGCGCGCGGCGGCAAAATCCTTGAAGGCGATATCGACGTCGTAGAGCACCTCTACGTGGTCGCATACGAAGCCGATGGGCTGCACGAAAAGATGCTTGTGGCCTGCAGCGGCGAACTCTTCGATCACAGATTCGACGGTGGGACCGAGCCACTCTCCGCCGCTCATGCCTTGGCTCTGGAAGGCGAAGCGCCAATTTCCGGCGACCTCCGGAACACTGGCGGCGACCAGCCTGGCGGTCTCGCGAGTCTGGCGCTCGTAGTCGTCTCCAGCTTCAATGGTTCGCACGGGGACGCTATGCGCGGTGAAGAGAACCGGCACGGGCGCATTGGCTTCCAGACAGGCGCGCGACCAGCCGTCGCGCAGCTTTTCCGAAAAGGCGCGGATCAGCAGCGGTTCGGCGTGCCACTCGGAGACAAAGTCCACGGTAAAGGGAAGTCTTGCGCTGGCGCTCACCCCACATTCGCCAAAAGAGGGCGGATGTGGGCCACCCATGGCCCCGATTTCGCTCAACAGGGCGCTGCGGTAAAGGCCGACGCTGGTGCGCGAGTTGTGCGGGGCGAGGCAGATGGCGATGGCCTGGGTGACGCCGTCGGCGGCCATCTGCGCAAGCGTCTCGCGGATGTAGGGGGTCCAGTTGCGCATGCCGACGTAGGTCGGCAAGCCCAGCTCTTGGGAGATGAGCGCGGATTGCCGCATGGTGATTTCGGTGAGCGGAGAGCGGCCGATCAGCGAGTAGCGGTGCTGGATCTCCGCGACCACAGAGGCGGAAGCGGCCGTCCGCTGGTCACGTTGGCCAGGTAGGCCGGAATCTCCTCGATAGAATCGGGAGTTCCATGAGCGAGCAGCAGGACGGCGGGCTTCGGCATAACTATCGGGTTCCGGTGACGGCGCCGCGGTGCTGCGCCGAATACTCCTGCACGAACTTGGCGAGGTTCTTCACGTTCTCCACCGGAGTCAGCGGGCAGAATGCCATGACCGAGGTTGAAGATGTGTCCGGGACGGCCCTGCGCGAGATCCAGAACGTTTTTAGCGCGCTGCTTCAACTCGTCCCATTCCGCAAAGAGCAGGACGGGATCGAGATTGCCCTGCACGGCGGGGCGGTGGTTCAGCAGCTTCCAACCCTCATCGAGTGGAACCCGCCAGTCCAGGCCGATGACATCGGCTTCGGTCTCATTCATGGAGGGCAGCAGAGTGGTGCTGTCGGTGCCGAAGTAAATGATCGGCACGCCTGTCTTCTTGACGGCGGAGATCAATTCCTTGGTGCGCGGCAGAACGTATTTGCGATAGTCCTCAACGCTCAGGCAGCCCACCCAGCTATCGAAGATCTGGATGACGTCGGCACCGGCCTTGACCTGGTCGGCGACGTAGGCGGCGAGCACAATGTTGAGCTTGCGCAGCAACTCGTCCCAGACCGCGGGCTGGTTGTACATGAGCTTTTTGACTTCGATGTAGTTGCGCGAGCCACCGCCCTCGATCATGTAGCTGGCGAGGGTGAAGGGGGCTCCGCAGAAGCCGATCAAGGGAAGTTTGTCTCCCCAGTGCTTGACGCACTCGGCGATTGCCTCGGAGACATACATCAGCTCGGGGGCGCCGTTGGTGGTGAGAACCTTTACGTCTTCCGCGGTGCGGATAGGCTTCTCGATCACGGGGCCTTCTCCGGCGGAGAAGTGGAAGGGCAGACCCATGACTTCCAGGGGAAGCAGAAGGTCGGCAAAGATGATAGCGGCGTCGACGCCCAGAGCCTCGGCGGCCGTGATGGTGACTTCGGCGGCAATCGAGGGCTGCTTGCAGATTTCGACGAGGGAGTGGTGCTTGCGGACTTCGCGGTACTCGGCCATATAGCGGCCCGCCTGGCGCATGAACCAGACTGGCGTTGACTCAGTAGGAAGACCTTTGCAGGCACGGACGAAGATCGAATTCGGAGAGGACATTGAGGTTAAAGTTTATCAGAGAGGGGGAAATTCCGCATGTGATGCGAATCACGAGGGGCGAATCCCACATTCGCCGGAAGCGGTTTCGCAGCCGGGTACGCGGCAACAGACGCCGCTCCGGTTGCGAAGCTCGGCGGATGTGGGCCACCCTGTGAACATACACCGCCGGGGTTGGCCGAAGTGCCTCTTGGGCGGCACGGGAGTCTTGAGGGGTGCTGGGATTCCTCGCTTTGACACCTCAAAAATTCGCCGTGCCGCGCAAAGACTTCTAGTGGCGGAAGTGGCGGACGCCGGTGAAGACCATGGCGAGATTCAGGCGGTCGGCGGTGTCGATGACCTCCTGGTCGCGCACCGAGCCACCGGGCTGAATGATGGCCGTAGCTCCGGCCTTGGCGATGACCTCGACGCCATCCGGGAAGGGGAAGAATGCGTCGCTGGCGGCGACAGTTCCGGCCAGCGGCAGCACCGCCTTCTCGGCGCCGATGCGGGCCGAGTCAACCCGGCTCATCTGGCCGGCTCCAACGCCAACGCTCTGGCCATCGCGGGCGTAAAGGATAGCGTTCGATTTCACGTGCTTGCAGATCTTCCAGGCGAAGAGCATGGCACGCATTTCTTCCGGGGTAGGCTGGCGCTTGCTGACCACCTTGAGGTCGGCTTCGGTGAGCGGATACATGTCGTTGTCCTGCACGAGCACGCCGCCGGAGACATTCTTGAGCACCCATTTCTGCTTGAGGTCGGCGATCTCGACCAGGCGCAGGTTCTTCTTTTTTGCGAAGGCTTCGCGGGCCTCCGGAGTGAAGCCGGGCGCGGCGATGGCCTCGACGAAGAGCTTGGCCATCTCAGCAGCGGCTTCTCCGTCGATGATGCCGTTGACGCCGATGACACCGCCGAAGGCAGAGACCGGATCGCACTCCAGTGCGCGGAGGTAGGCTTGTTTCAGGGTGGCTCCGGTGGCGGTGCCGCAGGGGTTGGTGTGCTTGATGATGGCGCAGACCGGTCCGGTAAACTCCTGGGCCAAGTCCCATGCAGCCTGCAGATCGACGATGTTGTTGTAGCTGAGTTCCTTGCCCTGGAGCTGCCGGCCATTGGCGACGCCCTCGCCGCTGCAGTCAGAGTAGAGCGCGGCTTTCTGATGCGGGTTCTCGCCATAGCGGAGATCGAAGGCCTTTTGGAACTGGAGGCGCAGGGTTTCGGGGAAGTGCTCGCTGGTGCCGATCTGGCTGATGTCAAAGTGCCCGGCATCATCTGCGGTGATCTCGGCGAGAGTGTTGGCGATGGCGGTATCGTAGGCGGCGGTGGTGGCAAAGGCCTTCTGGGCCAGTCCCCACTTGGTCTTGAGCGAAAGCTCGCCGGCGTTCTGCTCCATTTCACGGGCGATGGCTTCGTAGTCGGCAGCCGAGGTTACGATGGCAACATCCTGAAAATTCTTGGCCGCCGAGCGCACCATGGAAGGGCCGCCGATGTCGATGTTTTCGATGATTTCCTCAAAGTGAACGCCTGATTTGCCTGCGGTTTTTTCAAAGGCATAGAGGTTTACCACCAGCATGTCGACAGGTTCGATGCCGTGCTCCTTGACGGCTGCGACGTGCGAAGGGTTGGAGCGCACGTGCAGGATGCCTCCGTGAACTTTGGGGTGGAGGGTCTTGACGCGGCCGTCGAGCATCTCCGGGAAGCCGGTCAGGTCGCTGATATCGCGCACCTTCAGCCCTGCATCGCGCAGCACGCGGGCGGTGCCGCCGGTGGAGATCAGCTCCACCCCGTGGGCGGCAAGGCGTTGGGCAAATTCGACCAACCCTGTTTTATCGGTGACGCTTAGGATGGCACGTTTGATCTTAGCCATGATTTTTCGCTCCATTTTTTCGCTCTAAGATGAGGCACAAAAGCCTGGCAGCCATGCCACAGACGGCACACTCCGGCTGCCAGTGCGGGTTTCAGTGAGTTGCGCAATCCGGTTCGGGCCGCAATGGCCCCGGGGACGGCACGGGAACTAGATGTCTTTGCGGGCGCGCGCCTTGAGCCGCACCTGCCCACTCTGCACCATTACAGTGTACTCGACGGCCTCGCACTGGAACTGCCCGCGAATTTGAGTGGATTTGTTTTGTACAAAAGAAGCGAAGGTATCGAATGCGCCGAGCGGCTGCCCGGCAACTTCACGTGCGCGCACAACAGCTTCATAGAGCGCGACCACCTCGATGACATCGTTGGTGAAGAGCAGAAAGCTCTCGGGCTCGCCATCGGCCACCACGGCAGGAGCGCCAGGGGCTTCGAGGTGGCCAAAGCCGCCAACCCCAAGCAAGGTGTCCTGTGGACGACGGTAGCCCTCGTCCTTGATCTTGGACTTGCGTCGCCAGAGATCACTAAACACCGTATATCTCTGAGCCACGTTGTTCAGACGATATCGCTGGGCGAAGGAGAGGTGAGTGTTTTCAACATGGTACCGGATCTGGTTGTTGAATCGCATCTCATTGCCCGCCGGGGGCTTCTTGGAGCCTCCGGCAAAGTAGATGTCGTATTCGACTTTCAGGCGGCGGAAGGAATCTTCCAGCAGCCCTAATTCCTCATCAACAGTCACGCGTTCACACGATGGCAGCCATGAAAATGAAGCAAGATGAAAGCAGGCGCCATGGTCTCGAAATATAGCATAATCAGGCTTAAGTGCTCCCTCTCGAAGGGGCAGAGCCCATTTGCGCTGGGCAGTCACTGGCGAGATATTTCCATCGGGTTAAATAATTTGTTCTCCCACGTACGACGGACTAGGCCTTAACTCGCATCTCACTTTCCATGTTTCGTGGCGAAAAAATTCGTGTTGCCATCGCTGATGACCACGCTGTGCTGCGTGAGTCCCTAGGCGCACTGCTCTCCTCACATCGCGATTTTGAGCTTGTGGGCACGGCCAGCAATGGCGCGGAAGCCCTGGAACTGGTCGAGAAGGAGCATCCTGACGTGCTGGTGCTTGACCTGTTTATGCCCGGGACGGACGGATTCGAGGTACTGCGGCAGCTCGACCGCGCTCCCACGAAGGTCGCCAGCGTGGTGCTGACAGGCTCGGAGAGCCAGCCTGATTACGTGCAGGTGGTTCGGCTGGGCGCCCGTGGGCTGGTCCTGAAAGGCGATACGCCGGAGAGGTTATTTGCGGCAATCCGCGTCGTGGCCGACGGGGAGCTGGCGTTCAGCGATGATGTGGCGCAGGGAGTGTTGATGGCCATGTCCGTGGAGACCCAGCAGGAGCGGGCCGCCAACCTGCACCGCCTGAGCGAGCGCGAAAAGCAGATTGCGTACCTGGTAGCGCGGGGAATGAAAAACAAGGACATCGCGGTGCAACTGGAGATCAGCGAGAACACGGTGAAGCGGCACCTGCAAAGCATTTTCAGCAAGACAGGCGCGCGGGACCGGCTAGAGCTGGCGGTGATTGCCTTGACCGAGAGCCCGAGCGCAGCTTAGCGCGGGCGAATCTGCGGGATACTCCTGGGTTCTACCTTGAGGCGTGAGTTCCTGGTGTGCCTGCGGCTGGCTGAACTACCGTCCGGTGGTGACCGCCATCTTCTTTACCATTGCCAACACAAGCTTGCGGTCGCTGTCGTTCAGACTGCCGGAATAGCGCCGGATCTGGGAGAGGAAGCGTACCTCTTCTTCGCTGAGTTGCGGCAGATTTTTGCCGTTGGCACCGTTGTCGGCAGGGTTTTCCACGAAGAATTGCCCGAGCGGCATCTCCAGCGAGCCGGCGATTTTGGCCAGGGTGTCGAGCGAAGGGACGGTGTGTCCGTTCTCGACACGGGAGAGGTAGCAGCGCAGGAGGCCGGTGCGCTTCTCGATGTCACCCTGTGACATACCCTTCTGCATACGAAAGTTACGGATCGTTTCGCCTATGTTCATGTGTTCGCTATTTTTCTAACGCGCGGACAGACGCGATAAACCGCCGTGGATTGAGGAAGGTTCCTGATTTGATAGTAATGATTGTGCAAACCTTGGTGCAAGCAAATTCTCACGAAAGGTATTGGCTGTCACATTACTGTGTGACGAGAAGCACTCCGTGACAGGAAGCCGACGGCTGCTTAGGGCGGTTCCACAGAAGGTGTACGGCAACTAGGGAATTGCTCTAGGCGGCCCGCCAGCTTCCTGCCACGGAGTTCCACGCGGGGGGCTCCGGCTTACGGACGCTATTACTGGCATAACTTTGCGGACCAGACGGACGAAAACTTTGGGGTGGGGTTGCTGCTGCCAGGAATTTTGGCCGGATCTGAACCACGCCATCTTTCACAAGCAGTGATCACGTATGAGCGTAGCTTAACGGGCGATGGACTCTCAGCCGCGCTGGATTGCCGCGTAGAGCCGCTCGGCGACACCGATGACGGCCAGGGCCACAAAGATGTGCGCCGCCTGAATCGCTCCCATGGTGTGCAAGGTGATTGGGAGCTGCATGAATCCGATGACCGGCAGCAGGAAGGCGAAGACGACGCCCAGAATGCCTGGAACTACGGCTTTATTTAGCATCGCGAGGATGGCGAGCACGAATACCACCGTGGCCACAGCAAAGCCAAGGCCGATGTGTGGCTTGAGAAGTTGTTGGCGCCCGCTCCAGAGAAGTGCTCCGACAACGATGGCCGCCAAGCCGAGTATGCGTACCAGCATGATGAGAACTTTCGCCAAAGCCAGGCTCCTTGTAATGCGGATACAATCCTACTCTGTTTAGATTCGAGCTTGGTGGAATTCGACTCGGCAGATTGAAAGCGTTTGGCTTTCGGACGGAGTCGTGGCTATGCCTCCATCGCTCGCATGAAGGCCTTGATGCGCACTTTATCCGGAGCGGGCAGAACGGGAAGATAGAACTCGATGAGGTGGGTGCGCACGGCACTGGCGGCCCGCGGTGCCTCGCCGTTCTGGATGGCATCGACGATTTCGGCGTGATGTCGCAAGGTTTCGCTGCAGCTCTGCCTGGGAGAAGACCGTAGGCTACTCTCGATGAGGGAATGGATCGGATCTTTCAGAGCCTGAAAGACCAGATGGAAGAGACGATTGCCGCTTGCCACGATGATCGCTTGATGAAAGTGCGTGTCCAACTCCGCGAACGAATGCAGGTCTGTCGTCGTCTGCATCTGGCGAAGCACCTCACGCAGATCGGCGAGGCGGCTTTTAGGCTGGGTGCTGGCCAACGCGGCTGCTGAAGAATCGAGCACAATACGCATCTCCAGCAGCTCCAAGGCAGAGGTACAGTTCGACTGAAGCAGACTGTCGAAGACGCGGGTGACTCCAAGGCTCGGAGTTCCGAGCACTTTGGGGCCTCCGGGATCGCCGGGCCGCACGGAGATCAGGCCCATACTTTCAGCGACCCTGAGAGCCTCGCGCACCGTCGGACGGCTGACCTGAAACTCGGACATCATGGCGCGTTCGGAGGGCAGACGGGTGCCCGGCGCGAGTTTTCCGCCAAGGATGAGGCGCTGCAGTTGTTCCACGATATGTTCGTAGGCGCGGGTGGAGCGAACTTTCGCGAAGGAGGAGAGCTCGGAGGCGATCATCCTGGCATCCTACCATACGTAACACATAGTTGACTGGTAATACCAGTTAGAGTACTCCAGCTTGCATGCGGGGTCTTGCGATTTTAGCGGCGTTTCAATTTGCAGGTGCAGTGGTTCACGCACTCGGTATCCCAATGCCGGGCGCGGTGATTGGATTGGTCTTGTTTACCGCTGCACTGTTTCTGGGCTGGATCAAGCTGGAGTGGGTGGAATCCACGACAAGTTTCCTGCTTAAACACATGTTGCTGTTCTTTGTTCCGATGACGGTGTTGACCATGCGGATGGCTCCGATGATCAAGGCGAACTGGGCCGCGCTGCTGGTGAGCATTGTGGTGAGCACGCTGGCCGTCATGCTGACGACCGGACTGGTGGCTGAGTTTCTGCTGCACAGGAAAGGCGCGGCGGCGCAATGAATACCTTCACGGCTTCCCCGGTTTTCGGCGTGAGCATTACTTTAATCTTCTATGCGGCGGGGCTGCTTCTGCAAAAGAAGTTGAGCTGGGCACATCCGCTGATCACAACATGCTTTGGGTTGATGCTGACGATAAAGGTGCTGCACATTCCGCTGGAAAACTACGCGATCGGCGGCGACATGATCACTTATCTGCTGGGACCGGCAGTGATTGCGCTGGGTGTGCCGATGTACAAGAATGGAAAAAAGTTGAGCACGGCTGCGGTGCCGCTTTCAGCGGCCATTGGCGCCGGGTCGGTCGTGGGCATGGCCACGGCGGGATTCTGCGCGGCATGGATGGGCGCACCGAAAGAGTTCATCGCGAGCGCAATCCCTAAGTCAGTGACTACGCCGATTGCAATGGACATTGCGCGCGAATTGCACGGGTTTCCGGAAATTGCAGCGGCGATGGCGCTGGTGGCCGGCGTCATTGGAACTCTGATGGGACCCGAGATTCTGCGCTTTTGCGGAGTGAAGCACCACCTTGCAATGGGCGCGGCGATGGGGACCTCCTCGCACGGATTTGGCACCGCGCGTCTGCTGAAAGAACACGACCTGCAGGCAGCCACGGCATCGCTGGCAATGGCCGTGGCGGGGTTGGCTGTTTCGGTGCTCGCGATGTTTGTGCCGTGGCTGTTGCGAATGATGGCAGGGCGGAGCTGAAACGAAAAGCCGCTTCAGTGCAGCTCGTTCCCGTACTGGCCGGAGCTACTGGCCGACCCTGCGGAACGGCGCAAGGCCGCGAGCTGTCCGGGGATTACACGAGAGGCATGCTTGCGCCGATGGTCGATACGGCCAATTGCTTGTTCATAGTTTCGTTCGAATTCCCTTTTCTCATCGACATGTACCGTCATCCGTAAACTGCCCGCTCGCCGCCATTGCTCCCAGGGATCTTCCGCAGGCGATCACGGTCTGATTCAATGTGTTGTTCGTCAGCGCGTCGGCATTGATGTAAGTCGCCGCTGCCCTTTGCGCCAGGAAACCGTCGCTCAATTGCTTCATTTTCTGAAACTCGGTCGTGATCAACTCCGCCGCCTTCCGATCCGCATCCGTCGTTGCCGCCACCTGCGCGAGCCGCAGATTCTTCGCCGCCGCTGTTTCATAGGGACCCATCACCTCCGGTGTCACCGGAAACTGATTCTCGACTGCAGTCGTCAGCACGGTATGCCATTCGCGAATCGTGCTCATCTCCTCAATTCCAGCGCGCAGAAAATCCTTGGAAAAACTAACATTTTCCTCTGCCGCCGCCGGGCTTCCTGTCAGCGACAACGTCATCTGATTTCCATGAAAACTCAGAGATCCACTCACCAGCTGCGTCAATGCTTCGACTTCCACATAGTTCTTTCCATTGAGCTGCGTCACCGGAACGCTGCTCGGATAACCGGTCACTGCCAGCTTCTGAACCTTTACCTGCGACATCGCAAGTACGGGCACTACCATCGTCAACGCCACGATCCGCCATAGATTTCGCATGTTCTCTCTCCGCTTTGGCTTACGAGGTTAATGCGGCGGCAATTGTTGCCACGTGGAATATAAACTTGCTCTGAGGTTCGTTCAGGGAGGTTTTGAGCGCATCGCAGGGTAGCTGTCGCGAACAGGGCTTTTCGCTCACTCTCTCGAATCGGCTTCCGGATTCAGGGTACACTCTGGTCATGCGCTTCCAGTGCCAGCCCGGATGCATTCGCTGCTGTGAGCAGAAGGGCTTCGTGTATGTGACCCGCGACGATATTGCACGTCTCGCCGAGCATCTCGGCATCACGCGTGCGGAGTTCAGGCGGCGTTATCTCTGCGGCACGGCGCCACTGCTGCGCTTTCGCAAGCAGCGTCACAAGCTGTGTCCGTTTCTGCGCGCCGACGGCTGCTCGGTTCATTCGGTGAAGCCGCTGCAGTGCAGCTCGTTTCCGTACTGGCCGGAGCTGCTGGCCGACCCTGCGGAACGGCGCGAGGCCGCGAGCTACTGTCCGGGGATGAACAAGGGACCGCTGGTGAACATTGAAGCTGCGCGCGAGGTTGCGGCACAGGTTCAGAGTGCGTTTCCGCTACTCTACGACGAATAGAGCGGTGAGAAGCTCATGCTGCGGCCCGCTGGCCGTCTGTTGGCGTGAAATCGCCAAGTAGCTCACAATCCCGAAGAAGAAGCGAAGCAAATACAACGTCAACAGCCCCACATAAGCCAAATGCGGGCTTATATGGGCCACCCGCCTTCCGGAGCTACGGAGACAGTGTACGTTAATCGCTGTGTGCGTCGCTCCGGAGAGTGATTTAGCCGCACTCGCTCGATAGCTATCAGATAATCGCCAAGGCACTCACTATCCCGTTCCGGGATTGTGGAATACTTGCCCTGTTTGCGCCAACAATCCGCGCATTGGGAAGTCAAAAAAGGGGCTGTGTAGGTTCTTGTTCTCATGCGACTTCTTTCGTCTCGAACACGGCCGCGGTTTGCGGCCTTCAGAACATCACTGCGCTAGACGGATGGAACAACGTATTCCCGGCCGGACTATTACCGCCTTGATTGGCATCATTGCCACTGAAGTTTGGCTGACCGACGACTGAGCTTGCACTCATACCATTGCTGAACGGGGGCGCAAAAATCAAAACTCGATTATTATAGGCGTCCGTCACCACGAGATTTCCGCTAGAGTCGAAGGAAACTCCAAATGGACTGCTTAAAGTGTTCGCTGCCGAATTCGTTGCATTTTGGTTCGCCGCGACCTGCGTGAAATTCGGCTGGCCGACGACCGTGGTTGCGGCCATACCGCTGGTGAATGGCTCAACGTACTCCAGTACGCGGTTGTTGCCATGATCCGCCACCCAGAGATTGCCTTTGGAATCAAATGTCAATCCAACCGGTGAGGTGAGCGAACTAGCTGAAGGTATCTGAATCTGAGTCACGCTGGAGGTGAACGCCGTCGCGAGAGGTTGGCCTAGTTCCAGACTGGCAGACATACCTGTCGAGAACGGCGGCACAAATTCAAGAACACGGTTGAAGTTGCTGTCCGATACCCAAAGATTTCCCTTCGAATCAAAAGAAAGTGCGCTCGGGTCGCAGAGCGTGCTGGCCGATGGAGCCTGCTCATAGCAGATGGTAGCGGTGCCAGTGCTGGTTTGGCCGATGGCGAGTGTTGCTGCCATGCCATTGCTGAACGGCGGCACATACTCCAACACGCGAGCATTCGATACGTCCGCAACCCAGAGATTCCCTTTGCCGTCGATTGCAACCGAACTGGTGCTACCCATGCCGGTGGCCGTATCTGTGCAGTTGGGTGTGGAGGCAAAACTGGATTGCCCAATGACTAGGCTGGCATTCATGGCGCTGGTGAATGGAGGCTGGTACTGCAGCACGCGGCAGTACCCCGAATCCGCGACATAGAGGTTTCCGGCTGCATCCTTTGCAAGTGCAGCGGGACCATTCAGTGTGTTCGCCGCCACCGAATTAAAACTTCCATGCGTGAGGTCGCCTTGGCCCAAAACAATGGTGGCGCTTTCATTTGTGGTAACCGGAGTGGGGTAGATAAGAACGCGGTAATTGTTAGTGTCGGCCACTGCCACCCCGGAAACAGCGCTGGCGACCGTGCTGTTGCTGGTACCGCAACCCGATAAGACGGCCAGCATAAAAGCCAGGACCACAATAATTGCAACTTGATTCCATTTTTGATGAGGTTTCATTGCATCTCTCCAGAGCGCGCGGTTTCTCAGCCTGCGCTGTCCACAAACTGCTTAAAACCGTTTTGAAATTCCAGAATAGATGAAACTTCGAATACGTAACGAAAAATCGCCAAGGCACTCACTATCCCAAAACAGAACCGTTAACGAACCTGCTCGCCCGAAAAGCGGATGTTTTGCAGAACTTATCAGGCAAAGCCAGGGCACCGGCTGCACGGCGGAACCAAGCCGCTGAACCAAGCAGGCCAAAGAGGGATATTCCAGAATCCAAGAGTGAATTGGCGCGTGCGAATCAGCCCCGTTCGTTGTAGCATCGAATGTTTTGACAACGTGACGGAGGCCAGTGTTGCTTGTCGGAGTTTTGCGAGAAGCGAGGGAGGACGAAAGTCGCGTGGCGCTTACGCCGGATGCGGTGAAGGCGCTCACCGGAAAAGGGGTATCGGTTGCGGTTGAAAGCAGAGCTGGATTGCAGTCGGGCGCGAGCGATACGGATTACCAGGCTGCGGGCGCCAGCATCTCACGCCAACGCATCGAGCTTCTCGCCTTCGCCGACGTTGTTCCTGTCGTAAACGCATTGCCCGCCGAGGACCAGGAGAAGCTGAAAAGCGGCAGCGTGATGATCGGCTTCCTGCGCCCGTTGGAGGACCCGGCATCGCTGGCGGTGGCCGTCGAGCGCGGGGTTACGCTGTTCTCGATGGAACTGGTGCCGCGCATTACCCGCGCTCAGTCGATGGATGCGCTCTCGTCGATGGCGACGATTGCCGGATACAAGGCGGTGATTGTGTCCGCCAATCACCTTCCTAAACTTTTTCCCTTGATGATGACGGCTGCGGGAACGATTCCTCCGGCCAAGGTTCTGGTGCTGGGCGCGGGAGTTGCCGGATTGCAGGCCATCGCGACGGCGCGCCGCCTGGGGGCGGTGGTGGAGGCCTACGATGTGCGTGCCGCTGCCGGTGAGCAGGTGAAATCACTGGGAGCCAAGTTCATCGAGGTTGATCTGGGTGGTTTGCAGACCGAAGACAAGGGCGGCTATGCCAAGGAGCTGAGCCCGGAGGCACTGGAACTGGGTCGTCAAGCCATCGCCAAGGCGGCGAAGACGACGGACGTTATCATCACCACGGCGCAGGTTCCTGGGCGGCGCGCTCCGCTGATGATTCCTGCGGTGGCCGTGGAAGGGATGCGGCCGGGCTCGATCATCTTTGATCTTGCCGCGCCGGCCGGGGGGAACTGCGAAGTTACCAGGCCCGGCGAGACCATCGTCTATCACGGCGTCACCATCTTTGGCCCGGCCAATCTTGCGGCGGAGGTGCCGGTTCATGCCAGTATGTTGTACTCGCGCAACCTGCTTAACTTTTTGCAATTGATTCTCAAGAACGGCGAGGTGAAGATCGACGGCTCCGACGAGATCATTGCAGGTTCCTGTGTCGCGTTTCGCGGCGAGATCGTGAATGAACGCGTGGCGGCTGCGTTGAAGGCTCGCGCTTAGCGCGGTTCCACAGAAGATGTACACCGTCAAAGGCAGTTCGAGGCAGAAGAGACTCTGGGGCGGCATTGCAGATTTGGGCGGTGCGGGGATTCCTCGCTGCGCTCGGAATGACAACCTAAAGGCGAGAGCAGTATCGGGCTACGGCAACAAGGGGAATTGCTCTAGCCGCAGAGAGAGGGACATTGTGTATCCACTGGTGCTGGGTGCCATGCAAGTCAGTCAACCATCCGGGTCGGAAGCCATGGATCCAATGGTTCTGATCTCTGCTTTATACGTTTTTGCGCTGGCCGCGTTTGTGGGATATCTGGTGATTTCGCGCGTTCCGCCGCTGCTGCATACGCCGTTGATGTCGGCCACAAACGCTATCTCCGGTATCTCGCTGGTCGGCTCGCTGGTCATCGCCGGTTCCTATAAATTTGATTGGCACAGACTGCTCGTGGGAGGCACGGGGGCGCATGCGTCCATGGCAACGCTGATGGGCTTTGTCGCGGTCTTCACGGCCACGGTCAACGTGGTCAGCGGCTTTGGCCTCACCGACCGCATGTTGAAGATGTTTCGCAAGGATGTAAAAGGCAGGGAGGTCCGGAAATAAATGGACCCCGCAAGCCAGGCAGTCCAGCAGGTTGCGCAGAGCCCGAACTACATCCTTGAGTTCACTTATCTGGTCGCGTCGATTCTGTTCATCTTCGGCCTGAAAGGACTGAGCCACCCGGACACGGCGCGCCGAGGCATGTTCCTGGCCGAGGGTGGCATGGCCGCCGCCATCATCGGTACGCTCTTCCACCATGACATCCACTTCTATGGATGGATCATTGCCGGCCTGATCCTCGGCTCTGTCGTCGGCATGGCCTTTACGATCTGGGTTCCGATGACGGCCATGCCACAACGAACCGCGCTTTCGCATGCCTTTGGCGCGATTGCCGCGTCGTTGGTTGGTATCGCTGAGTTCATCATGCACGCCAACACGATGCCGCTATTTACGCGCGGCGCGTTGGGACTGGAAGTGATGCTCGGCTCGTTGACGACCACCGGCTCGTTCATCGCTTGCGGCAAGCTGCAGGGCGTCATCCGGGGAACCCCGGTGCAGTTCAAGGGACAGCAATACCTCAATGTGCTGATCTTTCTTGGCATGGCGGGCTGCTTTGGCTACTCGCTTTATGATGTGGCCGCATCGCATTACTTCTATGGCATGGTTGCCCTCGGACTCTTCTTCGGCGTCATGCTGGTGATCCCGATTGGCTCGGCTGACATGCCGGTGGTGATCTCGCTGTTGAACAGCTATGCCGGATTATCGTCTGCCGCCACCGGCTTTGTGCTGGGCAACAACATTCTGATCATTGCCGGTACGCTGGACGGCTTCTCCGGCTTCATCCTCTCGATCCTGATGTGCAAGGCGATGAACCGCTCCATTACCAACGTATTGTTCGGCGGCTTTGGCGCGGTACGACACGCCGCAGGCCCGGGGACCAAGGGTGAGATGCACGAGATTACGGCGGATGACGCGGCCATGCGGCTGGCCTACGCCAACAAGGTCATCTTCGTTCCTGGCTACGGACTGGCCACCGCCCAGGCACAGCACGCGGTGCGCGAACTGGCGTCTGCCCTGGAGGAGCGCGGCGTCACCGTGAAGTACGGGATTCATCCAGTGGCGGGACGCATGCCCGGACACATGAATGTTTTGCTTGCCGAGGCCAATGTTCCTTACGGCGAATTGTACGAGTTGGATCAGATCAACCCGGAGTTTCCATCGACCGACGTTGTCATCGTGGTCGGGGCCAATGACGTGGTCAACCCGGACGCGCGCGATAACTCCAATAGCCCGATTGCCGGAATGCCGATCCTTGAGGTGGACAAGGCGAAGTCGGTGATCGTTCTCAAGCGCGGCCAGGGGCGCGGCTTCTCCGGCCTGGAAAACCCTCTGTTCTTCAACCCCGTGACCAGCATGCTTTACGGAGACGCGAAGGCCTCGCTTGCCCAGCTTGCGCAGGAAGTGAGAGCTGTGTGATCCGGCCCGCCTGATGGCCAATATGAGATAGTTCTGGATAGCAGTGTTCGTATCCAGGAGAACGAGATGCAACTGTCAGCGGCGCTTTCCATCTACAGTCCCGTCAACCGGCGAAGACTGCTGATTCTGGCGGCGGTGATGGTGGTGGTGGTCGCTGCGCTGGATTGGTGGACAAAACCATACGTCTCGCTGGGCTTCCTTTACCTGTTTCCGATCATGATCGCGGGCGGATTTCTGTCTCGCACGCAGACCGTGAGCTTTGCCCTCCTGTGTGCATTGTTGCAGGAGGAGTTCAGCAACCTGCCTCCCGGCGAGGCCTGGCCGCGGCTGATCTTCTCATCGGCTGGATTCATCGGCGCCGGCTTGTTCATCTCCGAGTTGTTGCGGAACCGGAGGATGGTTCTCGAACATTTGAACGAGGTGGAAACCCAGGTGCGGGCACGCCAACAGGCCGAGGAGCAGTTGCATGTGCTGGTGGAAAGCAGCCCCGCAGCCATCATCACGCTGGACGCCGATGGCACCATTCTGCTGGCCAATGAAGCGGCGCAGGAGATGCTTGCCCCCGGAGGGCCGTCCTTGCAGGGGCAGAACACCCGCGCGTATTTGCCTGCTCTGTATGCCGCCGTGCAATCGAGAAGTGGGAAGAACTTTCGTACCACTCTGCAGTGCAAGGGACACCGCAGTAACGGGGAGGTCTTTCTCGCCGGAGTCTGGTTCTCGACTTATGCGTCGAGTTCCGGCACACGACTGGCCGCCATCTTCGTCGATCTCTCGGAAGAGCTGCGCAGTCGCGAGGACTTGAACCTCGACTACCTTCTGACCAACACCAGAATCCTGATGAGCGCCGTCTCTCACGAGATCCGCAATCTATGCGGCGCGGCGCTGGTTGTACATAACAATCTGACGAAGGTGAGCGAGCTGCGCGGCAATGTTGATTTCGAGGCGCTGGGAACGCTGATTCATGGGCTGGAACAGATCTCAGCCATGGAGCTGCGCGGAAGCATCGAGCAACGGCGCACGGTGATCGAATTGACCTCCGTGCTCGACGAGTTGCGGGTGCTGATTGATACGATTGGCCAAGAGAACGACATTGCAATGCAGTGGCAGGAGACCGGGGCCGTTCCCTTGATCTGGGCCGATCGATATGGGCTGATGCAGGTATTCCTGAACCTGGTCAAGAACAGCATGCGGGCGATGGAAAGCGTCGAAACAAAACGCATGACCATCACGACGACAGTTGAACGGGAGACAGTCGCGGTGCGATTCGAAGATACTGGGGTGGGAATCGCCGATCCTGTGAATCTGTTCCGTCCGTTTCAGAAAGACGCGAAGGGCAGCGGATTGGGTCTGTATGTTTCGCGCGCACTGGTAAAGAGCTTCGGGGGCGAGCTCATCTATGAACATCGTGAGCGTGGCTGCTGCTTTGCTGTGGTGCTGGAGCGGGTGAGCGAGGCCGAGGAGGCTGCCAATGACTGATCAGCGGGCAAACATTCTGCTGGTGGACGATCACGCTCTGTTTCGGGAGAGCGTGGCCCGCTTTCTGGAGAGCGAACCGGACCTGAGGGTTAAAGGCGGCTGCGCCACCATTGACGAAGCCGCAGAATTTCTGCGCGCAAACGCCGTGGACCTCGTGCTCCTGGACTTCGATCTTGGCCAGCGTGACGGCATGGACTTTATGCGCGTGGCCGAGAGCATCGGGTATGGCGGAAAGGTCTTGCTGGTCACCGCTGGGGTCGACGAGGGGAGTGCCGCGAATCTGGTGAAACACGGCATTGCCGGCGTCTTCTTCAAGCACGACCCGCCGTCGGTGCTCGTCAACGCGATTCGGCAGGTGCTATCCGGAAAAGTCTGGTTCGAGCAGGACTATTTGCACAGGATCGCGGGCCGCGCCACCGTGGAGGAGTTGCCGCGTACGCGAAAACTCACCGAGCGCGAGCAGCAGGTGCTTGTGGGTGTCTTCGAGGGATTGGCCAACAAACAGATTGCCGACCGTCTGCAGGTATCGGAGAGCTCCGTAAAAGCGACGTTGCAACAGCTATTCCAAAAGACGGGCGTTCGCACCCGGGGCCAGCTGGTCAGGATTGCGCTTGAGCAATACCGCGATCTGATCTGAAGCGCTGACTAAACGGCGGCCTGGCCGTCCTTCTTTGCCCCAGCATCCTTCACCGGAACGCTGTCCTTACCGTCATTCACAGCGTCCTTGAAGTTCTTGATTCCCTGTCCCAGTCCCTTGCCCAGCTCCGAGAGCTTGCTCGGGCCAAATACAAGCAGGGCGATGAAGAGAATCACGATCAGGTGCATCGGTTGCATAAGTCCTTCAAACATCAAAAACCTCCAGATACTTCGGTGCTGCACATGTCAAACTAGGCTGAGGGTAGCTCCTGGAAGTTGTGGAAGCTGTGCGGTGCTTCACAATTCGAGGCTATCTTTCGATAGCCTATTTGAACTAGCTCAACCTTCTCACAAAACGGGGAGCGGGCTCCCGCGATATTGCGGTGGGGTACTAACCCCCTCCGACCAGCGGGAAAAGCGAAAGCCTGGCTCCGTCCCGAAGCTGGTCATTGACCTCACCGTGCTTATTGTCCACCATAACGATGCCAATCTCCGACTCGGGGATTTTCAGGGAGCGGACAATATCAACAACCGAGGTTCCCTCCGGATATTCCAGCGTGTCGGAGACAAAGCGGCCCGTACGAAAGTAGGCGAAGAGCTTCACGTTAATCTGCATCAGTTTCACCGGCTAAGTTTACTGCAATACCGGAGCAGAGGTCGGAAGTTTCGCTCCGGTATTGCAGCCCGTTTTAGAAATTCCAGAACTCGTCAATCTCTTTGTTGCTGAAATCCCACAGTGCCTGGTGAGGTGCCAGCGGTTCGAGGTTGAAGAACTCGGGCAGACGATCGTCGTTTTCGTTCATGCCGGCAGCAAGATTGAACTGGTGCTCGGTCTTCAGAATACGCTTGCCCAGCGCAACCACATCGTCGCCAGTCATTTGGATTCCGTAGCGGGCGCCGATCATGTCGATCAGGGCCTGGAGGCACTCGGGGATATCGAGCGCCGGGAAGGCGATGAAGATGCACATGCCGGTGGAATCGATGGACGCGGTTGCGATCTGCAGGTTGCGCGAGAGCTCAACCTGACCATCCTTCTTCAGCGGATCGACGTGTCCGCCGACGTTAAGGATGTTGGTGGCGATGGTATATCCGGCGGTGTGGTCGGCACCCATGGTGGTGGTTGCATAGGTGATGCCGATGCCCTTGACCGAACGCGGATCGTATGCCGGTATGGCCTGACCCTTGACCACAGGAACGCGAGCCATGCCATAGGCTTTGCCTACCCCAGCTGTTCCACTACCGAGGAGGCGGCCGAGAGCCGTACCCTTGCCAATTTCTTCCGCCAGTACGCGTAGAACACCTTTGCCATCTCCAAAAGGCAGAATGCCGGCTTCCATAGCCACGGCAAGCATCACTGGCGTCTCAATCGAGTCCACGCCGAGATCGTCAAACACGTGATCGGCACGAGCGATATCATCCAGGTCCTCGATGCAGCAGTCAGCGCCCAGTGCCCAGACGGTTTCATACTCAAAGCCGGAGGTTACATAGTCGCCCTTGTCATCGTTGTACACCTGCGAGCACTGGATAACGCAGCCAGCGGTACACCCGTGCTTCGGTTTGCCGCCACGGGCGAGGATGGTATCGCGAATGGTTTCGCCCGAAAACTTGTCATGTGCCGCGAACTGGCCCTGCGTGAAGTTCTTGGTCGGCAGGCCGCCGGCTTCATTCAGGATGTTGACCAGCACCGAGGTGCCATACTGCGGCAACCCCTGCCCGCTGACCGGATGGTCGAGCAGCGCCTTGGCGAAAATCTTTGCCGCCGCCTTGAACTTATCCGGCTCGGCAATCGTAACCTTGGAGCCGCCCTCATCCGAAACGCTGATGAACTTGATCTTCTTCGAGCCCATCACCGCGCCCAAGCCGCCGCGGCCAAAGCTGCGAATGTGGCCATCGGAGTCCTTGACCGAGATGTTGGAGATGTTCATCTTCATCTCGCCGGCGGGCCCACACATAATCAGGCCCGGCTTCTTGCCAAGGCGAGCTTCCAGCGTCTTGATCAGCTCGAAATTCCACATCCCGACCGTTTCGGTTTCTTCCGAAATTGTCGCGCCATCATTGGTGACGTGGATGTTGTACCACTTATCTTCTTTGGGCTGGCCCTCAACGATGATCGCGTAGTAATTGAAATTCGCGATCTGCCGTCCGGCGGTGCCGCCGGAGCTACATTCCTTGATGCCGCCGGTTAGCGGACTTTTGGCGCCGCAAGAGAAGCGGCCCGAGTTTGCTGCCATCGTACCGGTCAGCATGCCGGGAGCAAACACCAGCTTGTTGTTTGGTCCTGTTGGGTGACAGGTCGGCGGTACTTCCGCGGCAACAATGGTTGACGTTAGAGCGCGACCGCCGAGCCCGGCGTAAGCTGCCGGTGCTTCCTCTATCTTCGCGCTGAGATCCGACATGTTGATACGCAGTATTTTGTTCATCTCGCTCGCTTCCGCTCCCGCTTAAAGACAAGGAGCATTCGTTGCATCTGCGAACAAAGACGCGGGCAGGGCGCACATTAGCCCTGTGGATTCGCACTGGAATTTATTTCTTACCCGCTATGCCCCACAGACTTGCCAGATTGTATTCCAAAATGAACCTGAATGCGAGCACGACAATTCAGCGCAATCGAGCGCCCTCGATACGGGGTGCTTCCTAAAGGTCTGTGCTGAGGGCGAGCCGGCTCAGAAAACCGTCTCAAACCGCCAAGCTGACTTTCCTGTTGCGATCAAAGTGCTTAAAACTATATCCCTCCCTTGGCTATTTGTCCGTTGTTTTTACGAGCGGACGCAGCGATTCGGGAAGCTTGCGGAAATCTTTGCGGCTCACAAGGGCCGGGGAGATGGGCGCAGGCCCATTGTCTTTCAGCATGGCAGTGCCAGCCGGGCTGAGTAGAAGCTGAAGAAACTTGACGGCGTTCTCCCGGTTCGGAGCGTCCTTGAGCAAGGTGATTCCCCAGGCCACCCTTGTACCCGGAACGGTAATGGATTGAGCGCTTTTCGGAGTCCCCAGGCCGGGCAATACGATGACCGAATGGGCGTAATACGAATTTTGGGCGGGATCGGAAAGATTGATCTCGTCGGGCAGGTTCACATAGCGAAAATCCGGATTGGCGCCGGCCATGACCTGGGCGCTGTGTTCGTAGATGAACTGGAAGTCGAACAACCTGCCCAATGCGGGCTTTGCAGCAGCAGAGAATTCCTGCGGCCCAGGAATCACGATGTGCTCCATCAGGTCGTTGTAGAGATTCGCCACCTTGTAATGATCCTGTGCGAGCTGAAAGATGAGATAAGTTCGATAGGCGCCCGGATCCAGAAACGGAACCCCGCCTCCCACTCGGACTCCCCGCGTGTTGAGAATCTGGTACCAGTCGGCCGCGGCCTTCGGAATCGAGTTTGGTGGATTGAACTCAACGCTGCCGGCTTCGACGATGGGGGGCAGCTTCTTTTCGGCGACACTGCTGGCCGAATACGCCAGCACCATCTTTCCCTGGGCGAAGACAATGTTGAAATCCGCATAGCCGGCAGGCTTCATGAACAGGTCGATGTCCGAATAATCGGCCGGTGCGTAGAGATCGCAGGGGTGGCCTCCGGCGGTGATCTTCCGGCCCATATCCACGCTGCCGCCGGCTTCGTCCTTCACTTGAATGCCGGTCTGGCAGGTGAAGGCAGCCACCAAGGGCTTGAAGGTGCGCGAGAGGCTGCCGGCGCGATAGATGATGAGTTGCTGGCTGGTGGGCGGCACGCAGCTTTGGGTTTGACCCGGGGCCGTCTGCGCAACGGCTGTCGAAACCAGTGAAAACGTGAGCAGAACGAACGCTGACGCAGTAACGCGAGCTTGCAGCAGTAAGGATCTCGACATATCGGCTTTCTTGATTGTGAATTCTGATCGTGTTGCCCGTGCTTTCGGTCCAGGACTGAAAGCACCGGCGACGCGATCAGGAGAGCTTACCGGGGCAAGCTCTCCTGTCCGGTCCAAAAGAAAAGTCAGACGCTATGCCGCCAAGAAGACACAGCGTCTGAATTCCATTTAGAAGTCGTACCGCATCGAGGCCGTGATCAGACGCGGCTCTCCGAGGTGGCCGAGATCGGCGCTGGTGCCCAGACCGGTGATGCTGCCCGGACCCAACGTCGACCAGTAGTGAACATTTGAGACGTTGTTGGCCGTGACCCGCCAGGTGGCAATTTTCCCAAGGACCTTGGTGCTGTAACGGACACCGAGATCAAAGGTGTTGAACTGCGGCGTGTAGGTGCTGTTAATGTCGTCGATTGGACGGCGGCCCACATGCTGCCAGTCGAAGTTGAAGAAGGCGCCGACCAGCTTCGGCAGGCGATACTCGGCGAGGATGTTGGACTTGTAGGCGGGGATTCCGATGAAGTCCTTGTTGTTGGTTGCGGCGATACCGGTGTCGGTGAGCTTCGGATCCAGCACGGTGATTCCGCCGGTCACCATAAGGCTATCGAAGATTCTGCCCGAGAGCATGGCTTCAGCGCCGTAGTTAAGTTGGTTGCCGGTGATCTTGTAGATGTCGCAGACCTGGCCCTTGGCGAGTGTGCCGCAGGCTCCCGGGGTGCTATCGGCAACCGTGTTTGCAAAGGGACGCTCGATGCGGAAGAGAGCAGTCGAGAAATTGATCCTGCGCAATACCAGCTTGTAGCCGACCTCTCCCTGCTTGTTGCGATAGGGTGCAAGAGCTTTGGCGCCATTCACGATGATCGTGGTGGAGGTGCTCACCTGTGGTGTGTCCGGGGCCTGAAGGCTATCGGCAAAGGTCCCGTAAACGCTCATGTTCGGGCGGGGCTTGAAGATGATGCTACCAGTGGGGCTAACGCCCTGGCTCAGGAAGTCGCCGGGTGCGCCAGTTACCGCGCCGGTGGTTTTGGAGGCGGTATAGAGGCTAGTCCAGGTCCAATCCTGGCTCGCAGCACCTCTTAAGAGCCAGCGCGGAGAGAGCGTGATGGTGTCGCCGAAACTGAATCCCTGCTGATGGATGACGCTGGAGACGTAGATGCCAGTGGTTGCGCTGGTCTTGGTGTAGGACCAGACGCCGGGGTCTGCATATACAAGCGGATCGGAAATGTTGGTGCTGAAGTTCGCGCAGGCTGTCGCCGAAAGGCCGGCGGGGCACAGGGCTGTCTTTGCGGGGCTGGTGACAGGTGACCAGGACGCAAACCTGTAACCAGTGCTTCCGAAGGTGACTTCATGGCCGAACTTCCAGGTCTTGAACTTGCCGGTCACGTATGCCAGATCGCTGCCAACCTGGAAGCGCGGAGCCAGCGAGGAGAAGGAGTTAGCAAGAAACGACTGGTAATTTCCCGGATTCGCGAGGTAGGTCGCGGATGTGGTGCCGGTGGTGTTCACAAACGAGTTGACCGGCGTGTTGATATCGCGGGAGGCAATCTGGTTCAAAACTCCAACGACCAAGTGCCAGTCCCGGCTGAAATCCTGCTTCACCCGCACTTCGCTAATTTGGTTGTTGAGATCCACGCCGGCAAAGGATTGTCCGTAGCCTTGGCGAGTCGGATCGGGTGCATTCACCGGCAGGATGGTGTAAGGCGAAGTTTTGCTGGGAGAGATGGTCGGATTGTAGGAGAACCAGCCGGGGTATCCGTGCTGGAACAAGTTGTAGTAGCTGAAATTGCCTTCGACGACGGTATGAGCGAAGGGACGGACGTCGAGGGCCACGGCGGCCAACTGGCGGCGCAGCTGGCTGTCTGTGACGTAGCCGCTGCCATCGGCGATGACGAGATTGGTGCGATAGCCGAACATGTGGTTCGGACCTACGCGGCCGCCGAGGTCGGCGTGAACCGTCCCGACCGTATCGCCCTCATAGCCCAACTCGATCTGGCGATACTGTTCGTCGGTGGGGCGCTTGGTCACGAAGTTGAAGATACCCGAGGGCTGGGTGGGACCATACATCGGACCACCGAGACCGTTGACGACTTCGATCTGTTCGTACTCCTCAAGCGCCGAGGGCGTGGTAACCGCGAAACCCATGCCGTCCTTGCGGTCGTTCTGCATATTGGTTCCCTGCATTCCGCGGCTCTCGGGGCGCAGAACTTCGGGGCCCTGCATCTCCTGGAACGAGATCAGGGGCAGGTACTTGGCGGCTTCCTTGAAGTTTCTCGACTGGGTGTCGTCGATCAGTTGGCGCGAAATCACATTGATCGAGTAAGGCAGGTCGAGGATAGGCACTGTGCCGAGCGGACTGCCGGGCTTCACATTGTCGACGCGATAGGCGTTTTCGACCGAGCCGGCGGAGACAGTGACGGTCTCTGTGTTTCCGGCCATTGACAGGGCAAAGTCGGAGTTGAGGGTCTGGCCCGCGGCGAGGTTGAGCTCCGGGCTGACGCTCGGCTTAAAGCCGTTGGCATCGACCTCGAGGGTGTAGGCGCCGGGCTGCAGAGACTGAAACGTATAAACGCCCTGGCCATTGGTATTCGCCGCGAACCTGGCCTTGGTCTGCACATTGGTGAGAACCACCTGGGTATTCACAACAGCAGCCTGGTTCGGATCCTTCACGACGCCGGTGATCTGACCGGTGCTTGCGGCTTGCGCAAAGCCGGCGAGCGTGGTGAGTGCAACTACAAAAACGAACAGCACAAATCTTTTCATCGAAGATCCTCTTTTTGTCATGTTCTTATCTTGGTTTCAGCGGTGCTTCGAATGGGGTGACTGCCGAAGATTCTGGAGTCAAATACAAGTGATTACGTCACGTATTCACGACATATCATATCGTACTTTTTGTGACAGCACGCACTCAGGTGCAGGGGTTTTATGATTTCGGGAGAAAAGAAAATTTGAGTGGGGGTTGGGTGACGGTTCTAGGGCGGTTCCACAGAAGGTGTACACCGTCAAAGGCAGTTCGAGGCAGAAGAGACTCTGGAGCGGCATTGCAGATTTGGGCTGTACGGGGATTCCTCGCTGCGCTCGGAATGACAACCTAAAGGCGAGAGCGGTATCGGGCTACGGCAGCTAGGGAATTGCTCTAAACGCTGGGCTGCGCGGCGGCATCCTCCAACTCGAAGCCGAGTTGGCGTAGAGCGGCGCGAAGCGCGGGGTCGCGCAGCAGCGACAGGAAGCGAAGCACCGCAGGCCGCTGGGCTCGGTTCTTCGGGATTACGAAGTCATAATGCTCAGCCTGGAGCGGGAGAAATCCGAGGCCGTATTGCTGGGCGACGGTGCGGATCGCCACTCCCCAGTCGGCGCGGGCCTGTGCCACGGCGACGGCGACGGCGCTGTGCGTTTTTGCCTGGTTGGTATAGCCCGCGGGCTGTGAGCCTTTCAGAAGCCGGTCGATCAGAATCCGCGTGCCGCTGCCGGGGTTGCGGTTGATGAAGAGGCAGGAAGCGTCCGCGCCTGCCTCGGTGGCGGCTTGCTCTGCCGTGTGCCCTTTAAAGCGCGGGTCGCCGGGACGAAAGACGATTCCCTGGAGGCGCCGGTAGCCGGTCGCGAGTTCGAGGCCATCGGTCAGGAAGGGACGGTTGTATTCGCCGGTCGCGGGGTCCATGAGGTGGATGCCGGCGATATCGCACTCGCCACGCTGGGCTGCGGTGAGCCCGCCGTTGCTGCCGACGTTCAGACTTCGAACCGAAAAACCTTCGCCGATGACGCGTCCGATGAGCAGGTCGAGGCCCACGCAGTGGCTTCCGATGATGACGAGGTCTGCCAGTTTATGACGGGCGCCGATGAGCGTGACATCCACTTCGGTGCCCGCCGGAACCGCTTCCGACTGCGATGCGATGGCGAAGAAACCATCGGCCTGGCCGAAGGCGGTGACCGATCCTGAGCCTTTGCTGGTCGGGTAGGCCACGAGGTTTCCTTCCAGGTCGCGGACCAGAGAGACCATGACGTATTCGGTGCGGCCGCGGTCGGAGGTGACGCGGGTTGGGATTTTGGCGCGCACGGTTTCGGGGCGCTCCGGCGGAAGTCCGGCAAAGGCTCGAATGATCGGCGCAACAAACTCGTGAAAGGTGAAGATGGCCGAGGTCGGAAAGCCGGGGAGGATGATGACCGGCTTGCCATGGGTGACGGCCAGGCATAGGGGCTTGCCGGGCTTCAGGGCCACTCCGTGGACCACAATGCCGGGATCTTTGAGTTTGCTGACCGCATGGTAGGCGAGATCGCCGGCGCCTTTTGAGGTGCCGCCGGAGAGCAGAACGATGTCGCACTGTAGAGCCTTTTGCAGGATCGCGGAGATTTCACTTTCATTGTCGCGGGCGATGCCCAGCGGAACCGCTTTGCCTCCGGCTTCTTCGACCGCTGTGGAAAGGATCGCGCTGTTGGAGTCATAGACGCCGCCGAGGCGACGCGCTTCTCCGGGGATGACGAGTTCGTCGCCGGTTGAAAAGATGGCCACGGAAGGTCTGCGCCAGACGTGGACTTCGGCAAGCCCGATTGCCGCCAGACAGCCGATCTCACGAGAGGTTAAAATCTGCCCGGCGCGAAGGACGGTCTCTCCCTGGGCAATGTCGCCGCCCGCAGCGGCGATGAATGCGCCGGAGGAGACGGATCGAAAGACATCAATCACTACCTGGCCGAGTTGCTCGCGGGCCTCGGTGTATTCGACCATCATGACCGCGTCGGCGCCGCGCGGGATCATGCCGCCGGTGGCGACGATGGTTGCCGATCCTTCGACGATGCCGGTCGTCGGCGTCACGCCGGGGGTAAGGATTTCAGCATTCAGCCGCAAGGTGCGCGGCGTTTCATCGGAGGCACCGGCGGTGTCAGCCGAGCGCATGGCAAAACCATCGACCCTCGAGCGATCGAATCCCGGCACATCGACGTTGGAGACGATATCGCGCGACAAAACGCGCCCGAGCGCCTCTGCGAGGACAACAGGCTCTTCTCCCAGGGGCGACAGGTTGAGGTGCCGGCGGAAGCGCGCCTCGGCTTCGTCGCGCTCAATGACCTCGAGAAACTGGTGCTGTTGCGCCGCATGGAGCAGGGCCGGGTTGGAGTTCTTCGCGTTCATATGCGAGCACCTTCCACGCTCTCGGCCGCGTCGTAGTCGTAGAGGTAGACGGCGACAGAGGCTCCCGGTGCATAGCCCTCAAGGGTCGCTGGAACCAGGACGAAGCCATCGGCGCGGGCGGCGGAGGCAAGTCCGCCGGAGTCGGCCGAGCTTACCGGAATGGCCTCCCCGGCAACCAGGCGCACGCGGCAAAGCTCAAGGTTGCCGATGGACGAAACTATCTTACGTCCGACCGTGGCATGGCGAACAGGATAAGGCAGCGGTAAGCCGCGTCCACCGAGCCTGCGGATTAAGCGTCCGGCAAAGAGATCGTAAGCGCAGAGACAAGCCAGGGGGCTGCCGGGCAACAGGATCACCGGAACATCTGCGGCCGAACCCATGCCAGTCGAGTCTCCTGGGCGCAGGGCGATGCCGTGGATGGAAAGAGTACCGGCGGCGGCAAGAGCCAATGGCGCCTCGTCGTCAGCTCCGGCACCGGTGCGTCCACAGACGAGGACCACATCCGCGCCCGGACGCGAGATCAAAGCGGCAATGGCAGCGCGATCTGCGATTCCGTGTTCGCAGAGTTCGATGAGGCCGCCGTCGCGGGCGACGAGGGCGCGCAGCATTGGAGTATTTGCATCGGGAGAATTTGCATCGGAAGCATTGCCGGGTTGGGGTGGTTTACATCCGGCAAGGATGATACGAACCAGGGGACGCCGGAGGACGCGCACCTGTTTGATGCCGAACGAAGCGATCAATCCGAGATCTCCAGGGCGTAGCGGGCGGGAGCATTCGATCAGCGTGGTTGCTTGCCGTGCCTCCCGACCTTGCAGGCTTACGCCAGCGCCTCGCGCCACTGCTCCGATCAATTCGGCGGTCTGCTGCCCGACGCGCACCAGATCGAAAGGAGCAACCGCATCCGCACCTTGCGGCAGCGGAGTTCCGGAACTAACGAGCGTGGTAGAAAGCGGCTGGAGTGCATGGTTGGCGGCCTGAATACGAAAGGGCAGAGGATTGTAACTGCCTGCGCCGACCGTTTCTGCGGAGCGCAAGGCGTAACCGTCTTCGACAGCTAGGTCGGCGGGCGGCTGATCCGCGGGAGCGACGAAAGGCTGGGTGAGAACGCGTCCGGCGGCGTCTTCGAGGCGAATCTGTTCGGCATCGCCGAAGGGTTGGTGGCGATCGACCCACTCGAGGGCCTTCTCCACCGGGACGCGGTCGGCGAAGCCATCCTGCCGGATATCTGGCAGCACAACATCACGCATGGGCTAGCCGCCGATTTCCGACATCGCGAAGGGATTGGCCAGCGGCTGGGGATCGAGCAGGTGATGCCGGTCCGGCTTGCTGTGCATCGCCTGCGTCAGCACGGCCCGCAACTCGTCGTCGCTGCCATTCAGATGGGGTTTCAGATCCACGCCGCCGTTGCCGAATAAGCATCCCTTGATGGCTCCGGAGGCGGTGAGGCGGATGCGATTGCAGCTTTCGCAGAAGTGGCTGGAGACCGGCGCGATCATACCGATGGTGCCCATGGCTCCGGGAATTCGAAAGACCTTGGCAGGGCCTGCGGAGGCGGCGGAGGACAAGGGCTGGAGCGGGTAAACCTTGCTGATTCGCCGGAGGATCTCTTCTCCGGAGACGAAGGCCGCAGACCAGTCAGGGGCAAGCGTGGTCGGCATGTACTCGATGAAACGAACCTGGTGAGGATTGCGAAGAGTGAGGGCGGCGAAGTTCACGACTTCATCGTCGTTGGTCCCGCGAATTACAACCGCGTTGATCTTGAGCGGCGAGAAGCCAGCCTGCTCGGCGGCGTTGATTCCGTTTAAGGCTTTTGCGAGCTCTCCTCCGCGAGTGATCATGGTGTAGGTGTCCGGCTTCATGGAATCCAGACTGATGTTTAGGCGGTGCACTCCGGCGCGGCGGAGCTCCGGCGCGAGTTCGGGCAGCAGCATGCCGTTGGTGGTCAGCGCCAGCTCTTTCAGGCCCTCGATCTTGGCCAGATCGGCGAGAAAGCTGACCAGGTTCTTGCGAACCAGCGGCTCGCCTCCGGTGATTCTGATCTTCTCGATGCCGAGCGAGACCGCCAGCCGGGCGATGCGGTGCATCTGCTCAAAGTTCAGAATGTCGCTGTGCTGAAGCTTGGGCACTCCTTCCGCAGGCATGCAGTAACGGCAGCGCAGATTGCACCGGTCGGTAACCGATAGCCGGAGGTATTGGATGCGACGGTGATGGAGATCCCTGAGGACCATGGCGAAAATCCTACAACGCGACTGATGCGTATGAAAGTTGCGTATGAAATTAGACTACCACTGCTGGCACTTTCCACGCCGCGGGGGCAGGAGATACACGTTCGAGTGCAGGTGCGAACTCCGTGGCTTTGGGAATATACTTGCGTTGGCAGCAACGACTTGCGTTGGCTGTGAGGATGCGGCGGGTGCGCCCCGCCGGTGTGCGCCTCCGTGAGGATAAGTATGGATAAAGTGACGGCTCCATCAGATCGCGACCGCTACTCGCGTCAGATTCGTTTTGCGGGGATCGGCGAGGAAGGGCAGCGCCGGCTCTCGGAGGCCCGCGTTGCGATTGTGGGATGCGGTGCTCTGGGCAGTGCGCAGGCCGAGTTGCTGGCACGGGCGGGTGTGGGATTTATCCGCGTGATCGACCGCGACTACATCGAGTGGAGCAATTTGCAGCGCCAGTTATTATTCGACGAGAAGGATGCCGAAAACGCCCGGCCGAAGGCCGAGGCAGCGGCGGCGCGTTTGAAGGAAGTCAACTCGTCGATTGTGATTGAGGCGGCGATCAGCGACCTGACTCCTGCGACCGCCGATGACCTGCTGGGCGATGTGCAGTTGGTAATGGACGGCACGGACAACTTTGAGACGCGCTACCTGATCAATGACTTCGCCCTGAGCCATGGGGTGCCCTGGATCTACGGCGGTGCGGTGGGCAGCTATGGGATGAAGATGGCGATTGTGCCGGGCCAGACGTGCTGCCTGCGCTGCATGTTGCCGCAGCCGCCCAGCGGTGCGCAGGCGACCTGCGAAACTGCCGGTGTATTGGGACCGATTACGGCGACCATCGCAGCGCTGCAGGTGGCGGATGCGCTTATCATCCTGACCGGCCACCAGGACCAGTTATCGGGCAAGATCACCATTGTTGACCTCTGGGCGGGCGAGGTTCAGCAGGCCTCGCAACCGAAAGCCAATCCGGACTGTCCGGCGTGTGGACGCCGTGAATTCAGCTACCTGATGGGCAAGCAGCGGGCGCCGATCAGCTTGTGCGGACGGAACGCGGTGCAGATCCATGACCGGGCGCGCCAACTGGATTTGAAGGAGTTGGCTGCGCGTCTGGAATCCGTGGGCGCGGTGAAGGCCAACGAGTTTGCGCTGAGAGCGCAGATCGAAAATTTTGATCTGACGGTGTTTCCCGACGGGCGCGCGATCGTGAAGGGCACAACCGATGTGGGTGTGGCCCGGAGCCTGTATGCGAAGTACATTGGCAATTAGATTCCTTGGCAACTGAGTTTGCGGGCCGCTGAGAGTTCACGGCGAACGCTGGTCCATTGGAGGGCCTGTAGCGTGAAAGATAGGTTTGGCCTTGTCGCTCTCGTGCTGGCATTGCTGTGTTCCGTGGCACCGGCGCAGGACCGGCTTAAGATGTCCACCACAACTTCAACCGACAATTCAGGCTTGTTGAACGTTCTGCTGCCTCCATTCGAAAAAGAATGCAACTGCAGGGTTGACGTCATCGCCGTGGGTACGGGGAAGGCGCTGAAGCTTGGCGAGATGGGAGACGTTGACGTCGTGCTGGTTCACGCGCGCGCGTTGGAGGATAAGTTTGTCGCCGACGGCTTCGGGGTCAATCGCCGCGATGTGATGTATAACGACTTCGTCATCATCGGCCCGGCCAGCGACCCTGCGGGAGTGAGGCAAGCGGGGTCGGCGGCAGATTCGTTCAAGCGAATCGACACAACTCACTCGGTATTTATCTCGCGTGGAGACGAGTCCGGCACGCACCAGAAGGAAAAGGAAATCTGGACGGCCACGGGCATCACGCCCTCGGGGCAGTGGTACCGCTCGGCAGGTCAGGGCATGGGAGAGGTCATCAACATGGCGACCGAGCTGCGCGGCTATACGCTGGCCGACCGGGGAACTTATAACGCCTTCCGACATGGAAAGACAGACCTGGTCATTCTCTTCGATGGGAACAAGAACTTTGGAAGACAGGGGCAGCTTACCGTCGAGCAGGTTACGGCATTGACGGGCTCCAAGGGATTGTTCAATCCGTATGGGGTGATTGCGGTGAACCCGAAGAAATTTCCGCACGTGAATTATGCTCTTGCGATGAAATTTATTGATTGGGTGACTCGGGCCGAGGGCCAGCATGTGATCGCCAGCTACCGTGTGCAGGGCGACCCGGTGTTTTTCACCTTCAAGGGGAAGTAAGACAGTGGGCTCAATTGCGGAATCGCTGCGAACAGCGATTGCCCTGATCCTCTCCGGAGACAGGGACGTGATGACGGCGGTTGAGACATCTCTCAGCGTAGCAATCTGGTCCGTACTCTTTGCCTCCGCGGTTGGCGTGCCGGTTGGGATCGCGGTGGCGCTGGGCAAGTTTCCGTTCAAGCGAACGGTGCGTGTTGTGCTGAACAGCCTGATGGCAATGCCCACGGTGGTGATTGGGCTGCTGGCGTATGGGTTGCTGAGCAGACAGGGGCCGCTTGGGTTTTTGGGACTGCTGTTTACGCCGAGAGCGATGATCATCGGCCAGGCGATTCTGGCCACCCCGATTGTCGCCAACTATACGGTGAGCGCAATGCAGGGCGCGGATCGGAGAATTCTGCCCACCGCGCTGACGCTGGGGGCCAGCGGAGTGCAGAGCATGGTTCAACTGGCGCGCGAGGTCCGTTTCGGAGTCATGGCGTCCATCATTGCCGGCTTTGGGAGGGTGATCTCGGAGGTGGGCGTGGCGATGATGCTGGGGGGCAATATACGTTTTTTCACGCGCACGATGACTACGGCCATCGCTCTGGAGACGAGCAAGGGCGAATTTGCATTTGGTCTGGCGCTTGGGGTTATCCTCATGTTTGTGTCGTTTGTGATCAACATCTTCCTGACCGTCGCGCAAGAGAGTTACCGGACATGAGCGCCAAATACCAACTCTCATCCGTTCAAGTGCTTTATGGCAATGAGGTCGGAGTGAGTGTGGACGATCTCACGTTTGCTGCTGGACGGCTGCATCTGCTGACAGGACCGAATGGTTCCGGAAAGAGCACGTTGTTGAACGTGATGGCCTTCCTGACAAAGCCCGACCGAGGCGAGGCTTTCTTCGACGGCGTTGCGGTGAAATGGGAGGCGAAAGAGTGCGCTCTCTTGCGTAAGCGAGTCACGCTGCTTCATCAACATCCGTTTATGTTTGCGGGCACGGTGGCCGAGAATGTGGCATTTGGACCGGCAGCAAGAGGGGGCAGCAAAGCGCGCGCGCAGAGCGTGGTAAAGGAATCGCTGGCGATGGTTGGGCTGGAGGAATTTGCTTCGAGGAACGCCCGGCAATTGTCAGGCGGGGAGAGCCGGAGAGTGGCACTGGCGCGGGCTCTGGCGTGCGGCTCCGAGGTGCTGCTGCTGGATGAACCGATTGCACACGTCGATCGGGGGAGCGCGGAGATTCTGGAATCGCTGATCGCCTCGCTTGCGGCTCGGGGCATGACCATCGTGATGTCGGGCCACGACGAGCGGCTCGGCGCGCGGTTGGGAGGACGAGTGATTTACCTCGAAGAGGGAAAGGTCGGCAGGATTTCGGAGCCTTTTTCAGCCACCGCTTCGTTGCGCCGCGCAGAGGGAGAGTGCAATGCCAACGCTTGAAGAAGCACGGCGGTTGATTCTCGATCACAGTAAGACGCTCGGCACGGAAGAGGTGGAGTTGGTCGATTCGCTGGGCCTGGTGACCGCCGAAGACATTGTTGCTCCGTTCGAGATGCCCGTCTGCGATAACTCGGCGATGGATGGCTTTGCGGTTCGGGTGGCCGACTGCAATGGCGCGGCAAGATTGCGCGTTGTGGGATTCATTCCGGCGGGCGCAACCTCCACGGTCGAGGTAGAGCCGCTCTGCGCGGTCAGGATTATGACGGGCGCGAAGATTCCTCCGGGAGCCGATGCGGTGGTTCCATTTGAAGAGGCGGAGGGCGGTGAGGAGTACGTCACGATTCAAGGGCCGGTAAGGGCGAGTCAGCATATTCGCTTTGCGGGCGCCGATGTGCATCGCGATGAACTCGTCATTCCGTCGGGCACGGTGATTCGCGCGCCGGAGATCAACATGATCGCGTCGTTCGGCAGAGGCCGCGTGACGGTCTTTCGGCGGCCAAGGGTTGCAATTCTCTCCACCGGCGATGAGTTGATTGCCGCGGGAGAGCCGGTGGTGGCAGGCAAGGTTGTCGACAGCAACGGAGTCTCGCTGGCGGCTTCGGTGAAGGGGTGCGGCGCCCACGTTGAAAGGCTGGGCATTGCCCAGGATACTCATGCGAGTCATGTAGCAAAGATGACCGTCGGACTTCAGGCGGATATCCTTATCACCTCCGCCGGCGTGTCGGTTGGCGACCGCGATCTGGTGCGCGAGGTACTCGCCGAACTGGGCATGCGACAGGTGTTCTATGGTGTTGACGTCAAACCGGGCGGCCCGACTACCTTCGGAGTGAAGGACGGGCGGATGATCTTTTGCCTGCCGGGGAATCCCGTGGCATCGATGATTATTTTCGATGAGCTGGTAAGGCCTGCAATCCTGAAGACGATGGGATATACGCGCATCTTGCGGCCCCATGTTCGCGCTGTGCTGCAGGAAGACGTTGCAAAAAAGCCGGGTACGGTGAAGTTTCTGCGGGTGCGGCTGGAATCGCGCGACGGCAAGCTGCTGGCTTTCAGCTCGGGCGATCAGACCACCGGCATGTTGAAGACGCTGCTCCGGGCGGATGGGATCGCGATGCTTCCTGCGGAGCGGACATCGTTTTCTGCCGGGGATGAGGTGGATGTACGCCTGATTTCAAACAATTCGATCATGCTTGAATCGTAATTTGAGTCCGTGATCGGCAGGGTCAGGCAGGGAAGTTCAGTTCAGAAGCTGATGCCGTACTCTTTCATCTTGCGATAGAAAGTATTGCGGCCAATACCGAGTTTGGCTGCGGCTTGGCGGATGTTTCCTTCATAGGCGGCCAGGGCGTCGCAGATAAGCTCTTTCTCGGAGTCACGCAAGGACTTGATCGCGGCAGTGTCCCGCTTGGCTGCGGCTGGCGAGGCGCTGGAGTTTTCGTCCGCGGCGAAGTCGAGAATTTCAGCCCGCAGCACTCGATCGTCGCCTGCCCGCACGATTGCCCGCTCCAGCGTATTCTCAAGCTCCCTGACATTGCCGGGCCAGGTGTGCGACATGAGTGTCTTCAGAAAATGGACGTCGGTTCGAATCTCGCCGCGATTCAACCTTGCTGCGATCTGCCGGGTCAAATGAGCGGTCAGCGCAGGTATGTCGTCCAGCCTCTCACGTAGGGCAGGCACCCGGATTTCCAGCACATTCAGCCGGTAATACAAATCCTGACGGAAGGTGCCGCGCTGGACTTCGGCGTGCAAATCCTTGTGCGTGGCGGCGATGATGCGGATATCTACCTGCCTCTCCTGCGCGGAGCCGATGCGTACCACCTTTTTTTCCTGGATCACGCGCAGCAACTTCGCCTGGACGCCGAGAGGCATGTCGCCGATCTCGTCGAGGAAGACGGTTCCGCCCTCGGCGATTTCAAACTTGCCGGCGTGTCCACCTTTTCTGGAGCCGGTGAACGCACCTTCGTCATGGCCGAACAGTTCACTTTCCACCAATGATTCGGGAAGGGCGGCGCTGTTGATGGCGATAAACGGGCGGTCCCTTCTTGCGCTTGCATTGTGAATCGCCTGGGCAAAGAGTTCCTTGCCCGTCCCGCTTTCGCCTTTGATGAGCACGGTGGAAGGACTGCTGGCCGCAAGCCGCGCCCACTCCTTCAACTCCGTGATCGCCGAGCTTTGTCCGATGATGTCATCGAAGGTGTAGCGCTGAGCCGGAAGGGCGGGGCGGCGCGGCGATTGCAGAAGGCGGCTGGTGTTCTCTCGAAAGACAGCAACCGCGCCGATGATGGCGCCACGATCGTCGCGCAACAGAGAGCCGGAGGTCTGGATCTTTCTACCCGTGCGCTCGACGATCATTTCTTTGTTTACGTACTCAATGCCGTCGATGAGCAGTTGCAGGACCGGCGGACGCTGGTAAACCTGCGCCACGTGCCGACCCTTTACGGAGCCAGGGCTGACTCCGAAAATCTCGCCCGCCTTGGCATTGATTTCGGTGATCAGGCCATTGTTGTCGATGGAGATGAGGCCGTCAGACATACTTTCCAGCAGCGTGTTGGAATAGCGATACGCCATGTAGAGCTTGTGCGTTGCCCGTTGCAGGCAAAGCTGGTTTTCAATCGCGTTGACCCCGGCTACCACCATTCCGAGCGTGTGGGGGTTGGCAACGCGATAATCGCCGGTGATATCGAGCACCCCGATCATGGTGCCGTCGGTATCGAAGATGGGCGCGGCCGAGCAGGTGAGGAAATGATGCTGCCGCGAAAAATGCTCCCAGGCGTGGATCTGTACGGGCTTACGTTCGGCAATGGCGGTGCCGATGGCGTTGGTTCCCTTGACGGCTTCGCTCCAGTCGCCGCCAGGACATAGATCCAGCGGCCTTGTTTGGGCGATGATTTCCGAGTCGCCCAGCACGTCCAAAAGGAAGCCGAACTCGTCGGTGAGAATTACCTGGAATCCCGAACCCTTGACGAAGTTGTAGAGGTTTTCCATGAACGGACGTGCGATCTTCATCAGGCGCTGCTTCGCGTAGAGGCGCTGGTGGAGTTCCAACTGGTTGACGCCGTCCTGCTTCTGTCGAAAGGGATCAATCTTGAGGTTGCGGCATCGCTGCCATGAGTTCGCCACCTCGGGCCGCACGGTCTTCAGGTCGAGTTCGCCGCCTTCGAAATACTGGCTCCAAGCTTTTTCGACGAGGACGAGACTGCGCTGCGGCATGCTTTGGGGCTCCTGAAACCACTTGCTGAACCGGTTTTGATTCGAAAAGGCGCTCTAGCCGGAGTATCTATCATCGCTTTTCAGCGGTGATTGTCAATATATTTCTGACTTGCCTGCTCAGGAATGGCCAAAGCCCAAGCCGGAACATGGTGAAGATTCTGATTAAACGGTTGTGCTTGGCGTGGTCGAGAGATGAACTACAAAGGCTCCGAAAAATTTCGGAGCCTTTGTAATGAATGAGTATCGCAAATCAGAGCAAAGGGTTAGACCACCAGGTCGGGAATCTCCATCTGTTGTTTACGGAAGGCGCAGACGAACGCTGCAACCACGTCCGGGTCAAACTCGCGGCCGGCGCCACGTTCCAGAATCTCACGTGCCTCATAAGTCGTACTTCCCTTGCGGTAGGGACGGTCGCTGGTGATGGCATCGTAGGCGTCAGCCACGGAGAGGATACGGGCTTCCAAGGGGATTTCGTTTCCCGAGCGGTCGCTGTAGCCGCTGCCATCGTAGCGGTCGTGGTGAGAGAGGATGATGGGCAGCACCCGGCGCAATGAGCCTCCTACCGGCTCCAGCAGATTCACTCCGCGGGTCACGTGCTCCCGCATCTGCTCGTACTCGGTCGAGGTCAACTGTGCGGCTTTGTAGAGAATGTCGCGGCTAATGTCCAACTTGCCGATATCGTGCAGCAGGGCCGCGGCGCGCACGTCTTCGACGCGTTCGTCGTCGAATCCCATCTCCTCGGCGATGCGCGCGGCGTAGATCGAGACGCGATAGGAGTGGTTCTGGGTATATGTGTCCTTGGAGATGAATTGCCGCAGAATCATCAGCACGCCGTGATAGGTATCCCGCAACTCGCGCATTCGTGCCGCATTGCGGTCATACAGGGTGCCCATGGCGAATGCGATGACAATCAGCGAACCACCCCATACCACAATGTCAAACCACTGCGAGTTGACCGCCTCCGAGCTATGTCCAAACATGTTTGGATTGAGGAACATGATGATCACCACGAGCAGGACGCTGGCAAATGCAGTCAGGGTTGCGTGGCGCCGTCCATAGCAGTAGGCGGAGAACAATGTGGGGAAGGTATAGAAGCTAAGCAGCATGCCGTGGTTGGCGATCAGAAAATTACACAGCGCGGCAATGACAAACAAGGAAAGAACGAGCCAGAGCTCACGATTGACATCGTTAAACTGCTTTAACAGGTTCTTATTCAAGCCAATCTCCAATGCCGCACGGGAAACGGAATGCAGCCCAGCATCGCCATAAGGGCGTCCACCCATCGCTATCAGCGGATAGAGAGATCATGCTACTTAGAAGCCTTACACTGCGCAAGGGTACCCAAGTGAGATGTACTCAAGTGGTAAAAAGAAGAAATGGGCAGCCGGTTGGCTGCCCATCCCACTCAGAACTTTTCGGACGCAAAACTAAACGGCCGTAACGTTCTCCGCCTGCCATCCCTTGGGTCCTTTGACGACGTTGAACTGCACGGCCTGGCCTTCCTTAAGACTCCGGAAGCCATTTGTCTGGATAGCCGAGAAGTGAACGAAAACGTCTTCGCCATTCTGGCGGCTGATGAAACCAAAGCCCTTCGCGTCATTGAACCACTTAACGATTCCTTGTTCCATGGTGTTACGTGTTCCTTCTTGAATTGAAATCAGGCTGAGTGAATCGGAGGGATGTCGTGTGCAGATGTGTTCCGGAGCAGCGCTTTTTTGTCGCCGTCAGGGTGCGTCTACCGCTTGCGTCCTTCCAAATCATAAAGCGCGGACATTGTAGCACTCTGTATTCAGAATGCGCATCCAGAAAACCTTGTGAACTACGTAAGTAACTGAATAAAAAAGGAAAGTAGTTATGCGATTTTCGTCCTAAGTAGTGATCAGAGCTAAATTGCAGGTTGAACGAGTGATATTTTTCAATTTTTAACAGCTGAGGATGCGAGGCCTCCCGGCGGTTTCATCTGTTCGCGGCGGTAGCGCCATTGGGACATGCCCGTAAAACTGCAATTCGCGGCTTCGGATGGTTTCAGGCAGTGCTGAAGCTGTGTTACCGTAAGCCGAATACAGTGGTGATTCCTGCGTACGACGCAGACGCATCGGAGCGCAATCATGTTCGGATTCGGTTTTAACAAAGAAAAATCGCGTGCCAACGCCGAGCGTTATCTGCAGCAGAACAAGCTGCAGAACGCCATCTCCGAATACGAAAAGATTCTGCAGGTGGAGCCGAACGACCTTGCCATTGTCAATACGGTCGGCGACATCTACGCCCGGCTCGGGCAGAACGAAAAAGCGATTGAGCGCTTCCGTGTGGTTGGTGAATCCTACGCTGCCGACGGCTACCTTCCCAAGTCCATCGCGATGTACAGGAAGATCACCAAGCTCGATCCCAACGGCCTTGCCGCGATGGAGAAACTGGCCGAGCTTTACCGCAAGCAGGGTCTGGTCAGCGACGCAAGGTCCATGCTGCTTCAGGCCGCGGAGGCCTACACCCGCAAGGGCCAGTCCAAGGAAACCTTGCGGCTGCTCAAGCAGCTCGTCTTGTTCGATCCGGAGAACGTTCAGGTCATCACGCGCACAGCCGATCTGATGGACAAAGGCGGCGAGAAAAAAGAAGCCAGGGAGATGCTTTCGCGCTCGGCCTCTACACTCATCGAGCGCCAGGCGCTCGAGCCTGCGCAGAAGGTTTTGGAACGCCTGATCGCCATGGATCGCGACAACCTCCGCGCCCAGGAGCTCCGCGCCCAGGTCACTCTGGAGCTGGGAAACGCAGCGAGGGCTGCCGAGCTTTACGAGGCAATACCCGATCTGGACTCGCGAGCCGACGGACTGCGCAATCTTCTGGCCGCCTACTTGAAGCTGGAAAGACTTGACGACGCGCTCCCCGTCTGCCGCAAGCTGGTTTCGGTTCACCAGGATCCCGATGGCGTAGTAAAGATCGCCTCGCGTCTTTACAAGGCGAACGAAACGCTTCAGGCTCTCGCCCTCTACAAAGAGTTTTCGACCCAGGTGCTTGCTCATGACAAGGAAGATGTGATGGCGCATCTGCACGGCGCCGTCTCGCGGGTACGCACCGACCCGGCGGCTCTGCAAACCTTGTACAACCTCTTTCAGCTCGCGGGCGAAAGCTCGATGCTCGCCGAAATCCTCGAACTTCAGGCCCACGCCTGTGTGCAGAATGGCCAGTTCGAGCGCGCTCGCGACGCCTACAAGGAACTGATTGAGCTGGAGCCGGAGAATGCCGCGCACATTCAGGGCTATCGCCAAGTTTGTGCCCGTCTGAACACGACTGCACCCGCCGTACCCGCCGGGAGCAAGCCGGACGACGAGCCTCGCTCACTGGAAGTGTTCCTCACCGGCAGCGAGCCGGCTTTGCCTCCGCAAAGTTATCCACCGGAGATCGAAGAACGGATTTCCACCGCCCTCACCGAAGCCGAACTCTGCGATTCTTTCTCCTCCAAGAAGCGCGGCATTGATGCATTAGAGCTGGCGTTGCTGAGCGCCCCCGGGGATCTGCGCCTGAATTACACCCTGGGCATGCTCTACCAGCAGGACGGGCAGAGTTCCAAGGCCGCCAATTGCTACAGCACCATGCAGAGCGTGCTGGATGGCCTGGGTGAGACCGAAGCGGCCGCTTATTACGCCAATCTTGCCGGCTCCGATCAGACCACCACCTGGGAGGCGAAGGATGGCGAAGAGTTCACCGCGCCCGACTTTGACCTATTAGCGGATCTCGACAGCACCGGCGGAAATGCCGAGGAGATTGATCTCTCCAGCGAGTGGGAGACGGTGTGGCAGGACCCTCCGGTACCGGCGGAGCCGCCTCCGGCGCAGGAGTTTTCTGCCGCGTCCTCCGCACAGGTATTGGACCCACATGTATCGGAGCTGCTCGAGGAGGTGCATTTCTGCCTGACGCAACAGATCTGGTCGGAGGCTGAGACCGCGATCTCCCGCCTGGCCACGGCCTGCCCGACGCACCCCGAGCTGCCCATGCTGCGCAGCCAATTGCTGCAGGGCCAAAATCCCGCAGCTAAATCTCCGGCAGCTGAGCCGCGCTATGCTCCCGTCGAGGTCATTGAGCTAGGCACGGATGTCTCGGCCTTCCCGGAGCTGTCGATTGAAGCTCCGCCGCCTCCGGCCGCCGCGCCGACCCTCAGCTCGCTGGCAGCTGAGCTCGATGCCTTTTTGGGGGACAGCTTTACTCCCGCACCACAGCCCCGGCGCGAGGCTCCGGCACCCCGCCCGGCGCCTCAGGTGGCCATTCCTGTTGAGCTGCCCGCCGCACCGCTGCCGTCTCCTGTGCCTACGGCAGAGATCCCGGTTGTGCCGCCTGACTTTCCGTTGGCGGCACCGGTGTACGCCTTGGAGGAAGACGATCTTTTCCAGGCTCCCTCCGTTGGCGCGCAGGATGAGCCGGAGTTGGTGCCGGAGCTGGTTGCTGCCGAGGAAGTTGCGGCAGAACCCGAGGCGACTCTCACCCCCAGCGTTTTTGGCGATCTGCTGCAGAGCTTCGAGCGGGAGCTGGCCAACCCGCAGGAGGAGGATAACGATCCGGAGACTCATTTCAACCTTGGCATCGCCTTCCGCGAGATGGGATTGCTGGATGAGGCCATCGGTGAGTTGCAAAAGGTCTGCAAAATGGCCGGAGCGGGATTGAGCAAGGCCCGCGCCCAGGAGGCCTATATATGGCTGGCGACCTGCTTTGTCGAGAAGTCCGTTCCGGAGGCTTCGTTCAAGTGGTTCCAACGCGCCCTGGATTCGGCGGCTGACGAAGAGTCGCGCACGGCCCTGAATTATGAACTTGCCAGCGCCTATGAGGCGGCTGGGCGCAAGCGTGAGGCGCTCGACCACTTCATGGAAGTCTATGGCACCAACATCGACTACCGCGATGTGGCGTCCCGCATCCACGATTTGCGCTCGGCCGTATAGTTATTTTCTCTCTGCCGTACAACTGGCGACGATAGGATAAGTAGCGCGCGGTTGTATCGTGCCCGAAGGGATTTTGCCGCTGCCTTTTCCTTCATTGACCTCAATCCTCATTCGGTGTTTCGCTTTCTTCAGCGTAGAATCAGGTTCATGTTGGAAGTGGCCCGGAACGGCAGATCTCCGGGCAGCGCTATATTTATCGCCGAAAGATAGGGACGCATCGAATCGAGATGGAAGTAGGACCGCTGAAGCAGACCTCACAGCCGCCAGCGCCGGAGGAAAATCCCGGCCGACTGGTCCCGTCAGACGCCCACCCGCCGGTGTGGGCGCAGCGCCTGTTGCTCGTGGTCGAGGTCGTGATTGCCGTCTGGGCCGGTCTACTGGTCATCGTGCTCCCCTGGACCCGCCTCTGGACCGAGAACCCTTTGCTTGCGGGATGGCCCTTGCTTAAGTTCATCCTCAATCAGAATTTTGTCCGCGGAATGATCTCCGGCCTCGGTGTGGTCGATGTCGGGATGGGAATATGGGACGCCTTGCGTTATCGCGATCTCCGGTAACCGGCTGGGACAAACATCATTTATGCCTGATCAGACGAAAAACAGCGGCTCGACGCGCTCACGGCTCGCTTATGACAACGACGAATTCCTCAACGGGCCCGATGGCCGGCCCCTGCGCATCCTGGCCGAATACCTCGAGCCTCTCGCCCGCTTTCGCCGCGAGAAGATCCAGGACACGGTAGTCTTCTTTGGCTCCGCCCGTTTCCACAGCCTCAGCCATGCCCAGGAAGCCGTCCAGCTGCTCGCGAAGCCGGGCTGCCAGGCATTGGCTGACGACCACGCGCAGGTGACCCACCGCGCCAATCGTGCCGTGGACATGGCCCATTACTACGAGGACGCCCGCCGCCTGGCGAAGATGCTTACCACCTGGACGCGCACCCTGCCCGGCAAACGCCATCGCTTCGTTGTCACCACCGGTGGCGGCCCGGGAATCATGGAGGCCGCCAATCGGGGCGCGCGCGAGGCTGGTGGCAAAACCATCGGCCTCAACATCGCCCTTCCCTGTGAGCAGGAGCCCAACCCCTACATCACCCCGGAGCTCAACTTCGAGTTCCATTATTTCTTCATGCGCAAGCTCTGGTTCGCCTACCTGGCAAAGGCGCTTGTGGTCTTTCCCGGCGGCTTCGGAACGCTTGACGAGCTCTTCGAAATTTTGACCCTGGCGCAGACCGAAAAGCTCGCCAAAAAGATGACCGTGCTCGTCTATGGCGAGGAATACTGGCATCGCGTGCTCAATCTGGAGGCGTTGGCCGATGCCGGAACCATCGCGCCCGAGGACGTGAACCTCTTCCAGTTTGTCGATACTCCTGAGGCGGCCTTCGCCAAACTCCAGGAGAATCTCATCCGCGACCATCTTCAGTCGCCGCCACAGGCCAGGCGCCACCAGCCGGAGATTGCAACGACACGGCGGTAGAGCGCACGAGTTCTGGTTTTTCGTAAAGTGGATGATTCTTCGATAGCGATGAGGCTCGCTTTCCTTTTACACCACCCAGCTACTCTTTGCGGCTACGGCTCCCACGCACCACAGCAGCGCGTCTTCCAATTTCTCGCGGGCCAGACCGGTCTCGCTTAGAAAGCTGGCGAACTCCTGGGTTTCGCCCAGCCGTTCGGCAACCGCCGCCAGCACCATTGTGTATTCGGGTGGAACGGTCAGCTTCACCGCGCGCAGCAGGTCGTCGAAGACCGCGATCAACTCAAAGAGCAGTCCATCCGCATCCTCGTCTTCCTGGTTGGCAACATAGAGCGCCTGGCTGATGTCACACAGCAGCTCCAACTCCGTGGGCGCCGGACGCACGTCGCTGAAGCCGTTGTCGCTTGCGGTCAAAGCCTTCAGAGCGTCTGCCGGACGGTGGAAGAAGAGTATTCGACCGTCTTTAGTAATGGGGCGCTCGCTCTCGCCCTCGGACCCAATCAAGGTGTAGAACTGCGGACCCTCGGCAGCCGGGTCGATGCGAAAGCCGATCAGGTATAGTTCTCGATTGAGAGATGTGGGCGGAAGTGTGACGAACTGGCTGTCCATCTTTCTATTCTAAATAAATTGCGCAACTTTCTTTCTGCACTCGCGTTCTACTTTGTGCAGAGATTCCTCTACAAGGGTGGATAGCTATGCGAAAAATGCTTCTCACACTGATCAGTTTGGTTGCACTCACAGCTCTGGTAGCCTGTGGTGGCGGTAGTAATTCCAACTTTATTGCCACTCCTCCAAACCCCTCCGGCGGAAACAACGCGGGCTATTCCAATGCCAGCCTGAAGGGAAACTACGTCTTCGCTGTCAACGGCGCCAACACAACAAACAGCTATGCTGTTGACGGAATCTTCAGCGCGGACGGCAATGGCAACATCACCTCCGGCGTTCGTGACACGATCAACGACGGCGGCGGACAGACTTTCAACGAACCGATCAGCGGCAACTATAGCGTCAATCAGGACGGACGCGGCCAGGTTGTTCTCAACGGAGCTTCTGGCCAAGTCATTTACCGGTTTGTTCTGTACTCCAGCTCATCGCTACTCTCCCCGGTAGTCGGCAATCTCTTCCAGGACGGCACCACCTCCAACAGCGTGATCTTCGACGCAATCGGCACCATCGAGGCGCAATCCACCCCAGCCACCACGCTCACCGGACCGTACGTCCTCCGCCTCGACGGCGAGGACGTCAACCGGCTTGTCTATGGAGCGGTTGGCTCGCTAACCCTCAATGGCGCGGGCAGCGTCAGCAGTGGCACCATCGACGAGAACGACGCAGGCATGTTCGGCGCGCAACTCGCCGTCTCCGGCGGCATCTACAGCCTTACTGCCGCGAATGGCCGCGGCACCTTGGGTTACGTCACCCCCAACTCGACTGCGGCCACCTCCAGTCCCCAGGGAAGCCACAACTTTATCGCCTATTATGTTTCGCCCAGCCGTGTCGAGCTGCTCAGCACAGATCCGAAATTCTTCCTTCACGGCTTCGCCAACATGCAGGCGGCTACCGTCTCCGGCACCACTGCGGCCTTCACGGGTGACCAGGTCTTCAGCATCTCCGGAATCGACAATAGCGGCAACGCGGCACAGGAGACCGGACGCTTTACTCTGGATGGTGCCGGAAATCTCGCCAATGCCGTCGAAGACTTCAATGACGGCGGCACTCTTTCCACCGCCCTCGCCTTCACGGGGACCTACAACGTCACCGCCGGTGGCCGCTGGCAAGCGAACCTGACCTTCAGCAATTCCAGCTTGGAAATGGTGGGCTGGCAGGTCTCGCCTCGGCTGTCCGTTGTTCTCACCGATAGCTCCACGCTTCTTGAGACTGGCAGCATGCAGGCGCAGACCCTCGGTCTGACCAACGCCAGCATCACGGGCAATTATGGCGAGAACCTTGTCGGCTTCGACTTTAATACCGGCAACGGAACCCTTGAAAGCTTCGAGTCCACCGGAAACTTCAGCGCCGACGGCGCCGTAAACGTTTCCGGCACCATCGATACCCAAACCGACGTAGCTGGTATCAGCGTTGACGTGAGTACGGGCGGCACCTACACCATCGACCCGACCCTTGGGCGCGGCACCGGATTCATCGCCAACATCCCCGTCTCCATCTACACCGTGGATGCCAATACGATGTACCTGTTCTCCACCAACTCGACGCAACTCTATCAGGGCATCATGGTGCATCAGTAAGTAGGTGCTCTTCCGGGGAAGGCCTTCCGCCCAGTTTCGGGCGGAAGGCTACCGGTATTCATTTCTTCCTCTTTGCGGGCGCTCCCGGAGCTATCCACCGCCCGCAAAGAGGAATTTTTTCTGCGCCACTTCGCACGGTCAGAGTTACTATCAACTTAGCTCGTGAATGTTTTATGCATCAAAGAGGGTGATATGGCGGTGAAATTCGGGGATTGGCTAAAGTCGGAAGTGGAGTACGGACGTGATCTCGCCGACTCGGGGTGGCAGGGTGCGCGTACGGCACGGGATTCAATGCTACAGGGAGAGCCGGTGGGCGCGATCTTCTCGCGATCCGCGCGTGCATCCTGGGCTCCCACGGTGATGGGTGCGGGCTTCGGCGCGCTCTGTGGTCTGCTGGCGCAGCGGAACAAGCCCAACACCACCGCCGTCCTCGCTATGGGAGTCGTCGGCAGCTTCGTCGGTTTTACCGCCGGTGTAGCTTGGGAGACGCGCCAACTATCTTCGGGAATGGCACGGGGAGCGATGCGCAGAATCGGTTCCACGCGTGACTCGCATTGGCTCGGCAAACATCCCATCAACTTCGGTTGAGCCTGGGATCGGTGCCACCGGCGTGGCGCTCAGGATTCGAGCGCAACGCCGCTGACAGCTTCTCGCGCTCCGACAAAGTCGTGTCAAGAAAACGGGGGAGCTGCTGTTCTTTTCTGCTTCCACATCCCTTTGCACTTACCATCTCAGTTCTCAGCCCTGGTATTCCCAAAAGGCGCCCGGTCCCTGCCGACGACTGTTGGCCATATGGTCCGTAATGTTCTTTCGGCTTTGCTGGAGGGCATGCGGTAATCTGTCTTGTTGTTAGGGCGGTTCCACAGAAGGTGTACACCGTCAAAGGCAGTTCGAGGCAGAAGAGACTCTGGGGCGGCATTGCAGATTTGGGCGGTGCGGGGATTCCTCGCTGCGCTCGGAATGACAACCTAAAGGCGAGAGCAGTATCGGGCTACGGCAACTAGGGAATTGCTCTAAGCACACACCGCAAGAAGCTGTGAATGAACTCTTCGATGCTCAATCCGGCCATCATGATCGCGGCGCTGCTAACCATGCTTCCGTTTCTGACGGCGGCATTCTTTGCCAACCGTGTAGCAGGGCTGACGGAGAGGCTCCCGACGGCGGCCCGTCTCATCGGACCGGCTGTGTTGTGCGTACCCTATCTGCTGGTAGCGTGCTCGACCGGAAGCTTCCATTGGGGTTGGCTGGCGTTGTACGCGTTGCTGCCGGTCGCGCTCTCAACGCTAATGTGGCAGGCCCGCCGCGTCGATTGCGCTCAACGCGGCAACTGGCGTGACCTTCTGGTCCTCGCCACCGTGGGGCTGGCAGTCGATCTTCGGTGGTTTGAGCACGCCTGGCCCGCGCACCTCGCCATCTTTAACAAAATGTTGCTGCTGGATGCGGGAATTTATGGCTTGCTGGCGCTGCGACGGCTCGATGGAGTTGGATTTGATCTGCGTCTGCGCCCGCGAGACCTCTGCATTGGATTGCGCGAGTGCGTTTTTTATGCGCCGATCGCGATTGCCCTTGGCTTGAGGATCGGGTTTCTGCGCCTGCATCCATACTGGCCGCCGTTGCCGGGGCTGATCGGCGCATTCGTCTTTACCTTCTTTTTCATCGCGGTTCCCGAAGAGCTCTTTTTTCGGGGATGGGTTCAGAACCTTCTGGAGCGGCGCGTCGGAGCGCGTGCGGCGCTTCTGCTCACCTCCGTGCTGTTCGGTTTGGCACACTTCAACAAGCGCAGCGTGCATTTTAACTGGCGTTACGTATTGCTGGCGGCCGTGGCAGGAATCTTCTATGGCCGGGCGTGGCGCCAGCAGCGCCGGGTCGCGGCCTCAGCGATTACCCATGCCTGCGTGGACACGATATGGTCGTTCTGGCTGCGCTGATGCTGCTCCGGGGACGATAGTTCGCACCGGGGGGCGATAGTACAGATAGCCGAGTCCGACCCGCATGTTGTGGTTGATAGCAGTAGGGATGGTGGTGGCGAGGCAGATGCCGAAGATTGCGTGGGCCATCGCCAAGGTGTAGAGATTGCGGTAGCGAAGGAAGAGCAGGCTGCAGGCGATACCCCAGAGCATTGTCGCCGGCGTCAGGATAGGATTCGGCAGGTGTGCTACCGAGAACAGGCCCGCTGCCGCCATCACTGCCATCATCTTTTTGCCAGGCAGCAGCCGTAACAACCGCAGCAGGAAGAAGTCCATCAGGAGAAACTCCTGCAGAAAGGCCCAGATCGAGTAACCGCAGTAACGCTTCACTAACAGGACAGGGCCTCCCGGCAGGTGCAAAGTATGCAGCCAGCCCGCTACACAGCCCGCAATCCACGCCAGCACCAGGGCGGCGCCGACCACCCACAGCGAACGCAGGAAACCCGAGAAGCGCAGCCCCATCGCGCTCCATCCGTCGGACGACATTGCGGTAGCCAGCGCCACCCAGGCCAGCCCAGTCCAATAGAACACAGCTTGCAATGGTTGGGGAGTCCACACCGCAAGCAGAACCATCGCATATCCTACCGACAACTCCAGCAGATCGTGCGGCTTGGACTTCGCCGAAGCCGCAGTGGCTGTGCCGCAGGTCGCCAACCCGCCTATTGGAATCAATGTCGCTCTTGCGTAAGTACCCATTGCCCGCCAGTTCGCGCCCGTTTGCCCCATACAGATTTGTTTGGATGCGGCATTATCGAATCGTGCACCTTCCTGCTTACTTCAAATCCCTTCAACCCAACGCTCCAAGAGGCGGCCGGGTGTAGCAAAATAGAGCGATGATCTCGGTGCGAATCGACAAATGGCTCTGGGCCGCGCGATTCTTTAAGACGCGCTCGCTGGCCGCGCGCGCGTGTGAACTCGGCAGAATTCAATTCAACGGCCAACCCGCCAAAGCCGCGCGAGAGCTTCGGGTTGGCGACAGGTTGCGAGTGACCAATGACGGCGGCGACTTTGAAATAGAGGTTCTGCAATTGAGCGATGTGCGCGGTCCGGCCCCGGTCGCGCAGACGCTCTACCGCGAAAGCGAGGCGAGCCGGGAGTTGCGCCAGAAGGCGGCAGAGGAGCGCAAGGCATTGAGGAACTTCGAAACGCTTCCCGAGGGCCGCCCCTCGAAGCGCGACCGGCGCGAAATCATACGCTTTCGAGGGAGAGCCTAAAGCAGGGCGGCGACTCGCCATTGCACATCTTTAGGATCTCCGGTCGCCGTAACTAAAGCCGCCAATCTGGTAATGGGTTTACCAGGCAGCATCGTACCCGCAAATCTGAATTTGATACCGCCGCCGAATGCGAGCAACTCACCTCTGGGGAGGCAGACTGCGGTTTTTTGCCTGTTTATAAACCTACGCAATGAGGCAGGAAGGCGAGTTAATACGGGGCTAACCTGCTGAACATACACGGGTTGCTGTCGTGATTCGAGTCACAGGCGCAGGTGACCCGAATCACGGCTGTAGTCCTGCGAAACGAACAGACTAGACGCTCCCATGGTGTGGCCGAGGAGTGGAATTCTTTCAACCTGAACCGACGAACGAGACGGAGGCAGCAATGAGCTTACTTGCTCACAGATTGATGCGATTGATTGAGAGCCATGCCGAGGAGCTTGCAGAGACACTGAGAGATCAGATCGCGAGCTCGGAACGTTGCGGAACTTACACCCGTGTGTCCTCCGAAGAGCTGAAGAGGCTGGTTACCGGGGTTTATGCGAATCTTGGGCAATGGCTGCTGAGTAAGACGGAGCAGGACATCGAGCGCAACTACACGACGATCGGTATGCGGCGCGCAGAACAGAGTGTTCCGGCGAGCCAGTTGCTGTGGTGCATCGTGCTGGTCAAGGAAAACCTATGGGATTACTTGAAGGACCTGGAGGGCATTTCCGATCCCTCTGAGGTCTTCGCGGTACTGGAATTGATGCAGATGGTGGACCAGTTCTTTGACCGGGCGCTTTACTACGCCGTGCGCGGCCATGAGCAAGTGCGCGAGGCACGGCTGGGAGAGATAAACAAGTAGCGCTGAACAAGTAGAGCCAGACAAACGCAGGGTGGTCCGCGGATCGTTGGTAGAGTATGAGGCTCTTTTTCAGCGAGGTCATTTTCAGTGATGGCGTGGGAAAGTGAATACAAGAGAAAGCTGATGACGGCGGAGGCGGCCGTGCTCGCGGTTGAGAGCGACATGCGCGTCTATGTCCACGGAAATGCAGCGTTTCCTCTGGTGCTGCTGGAGGCGCTGACACGCCGCGCGGGGCAGCTGCGCAATGTCGAGATGATGCACGTGCTCGGCTTTGGAGAGGCCTATTACAATCGGCCGGAGTTTGCCGAGAGCTTCCGGCACAACGCACTGTTCATCGGCATCAATATGCGCCAGGCGGTGCAGGAGGGGCGCGCCGATTACATCCCGGTACACCTGAGCGAGATCGAGGACCTCTTCCGCGGAAACCAAGTGGAGTTGGATGTTGCGCTGCTGCACGTCTCGCCGCCGGACCGCCACGGATACTGCAGCCTGGGCGTGGCCGTAGAGACGACGCTGACGGCGGCGCGTTGCGCACGAATCCGTATTGCCCAGGTCAACGATCAGATGCCGCGCACCTTCGGCAACTCGTTCATGCACGTCAGCGAGTTCGACGCCATCGTAGAGTGCTCGCACCCTCTGCCCGAGGTGATCCCGCAGCCCGCCACCGAGGAGCAGAGGCTGATTGCACGGCAGGTGGCAACGCTGATCGACGACGGCGCCTGCTTGCAGATTGGCATCGGCGGAATCCCCAGCGCAATCCTTCCTTATTTAAGCGACCGCAAGGATCTTGGAATCCACACCGAGACACTCACGGACAGCGCAATTCCGCTGATCGACAAGGGCGTGATCACCGGAGCCAGGAAGCAGATTAATCCCAACAAGATTGTGCTGGGTTTTGCGCTGGGCACCCGCGAATGGTATGAGTACGTGGACGACAATCCGCTATTTGAGTTTCAGCCCAACAGCTATTGCAACGATCCCTTCCGGATTGCGCAAAACGATAACATGGTCGCGATCAATTCCGCGGTCGAGATCGATCTTACGGGGCAGGCGGTCTCGGATTCGGTGGGCACCAGGTTTATCAGCGGCTTCGGCGGGCAACTGGACTTTATGCGCGGCGCCGCACGCAGCCGCGGAGGCAAGCCGGTGATCGCAATCTCCTCCACGGCAAAGAACGGAGCGGTCTCGCGGATTGTGCCACAGATCAGCAACGGCGCCGGCGTGGTGACGACGCGAGCCGACATGCATTATGTGGCAACCGAGTACGGAGTGGCGTATCTGCACGGAAAGAACGTGCGGCAGCGCGCCGAGGCGCTCATCCAGATAGCCCATCCCAAGTTCCGCGAAGAGCTGACTCAGCACCTGCGCGAGATGCGACTGGGACCAACAGATTTTGCCGACGCGGTGAGGTGAAGGTGGCCGGAGAAGCAAGAGGCAAAGTTGAAGTGGATCAGGATGAGTGCAAGGGCTGCGGTCTTTGCGTTGAGTCCTGTTCGGCACACGCACTGGAACTCAGTCCGGATTTGAATCATTACGGAGTGCGCACGGCGCAGCTCAAGGGCGATCTCTGCTCAGGCTGCGGTATCTGCTACTACGTTTGTCCGGAGCCCGGAGCGATCAAGGTGTACCGCCGGGTGGTGGAGAAGGGCGAGGTGGCCAATGCGGCAGCTATGTAAGGGAAATGTGGCGATGGTGAAGGGGGCGCTGATGGCCGGCTGCCGCGCCTTTTACGGCTACCCCATCACGCCCGCAAGTGAGATTGCCGAATATGCGGCACTGCTGATTCCGCAGGCAGGTGGAACTTTCGTGCAGGCGGAGAGCGAAGTTTCGGCGATCAACATGGCCTACGGCGCGGCCTCGGCGGGGCAGCGGGTGATGACCGCCTCCAGCGGTCCGGGCATGAGCCTGATGCAGGAGGGGATCAGCTACATTGCTGGCGCGGAGCTGCCGTGCGTGATTGCTGACATCATGCGCGTTGGGCCGGGGCTGGGCAATATTGGACCGGAGCAGAGCGACTATTTCGCCATGACCAAAGGCGGTGGGCATGGCTGCTATCGCAACATCGTGCTGGCTCCCTCCAGCGTGCAGGAGATGGCGTCCCTGACGATGTTGGCCTTTGAGCTGGCGGATAAATACCGCAACCCGGCGGTCCTGCTGGCGGATGGATTTGTCGGACAGATGATGGAGCCGCTGGAGCTGGAGTTGATCGAGGCGTCGCTTCCGGAAAAGCCCTGGGCGGTGGACGGAACGGCCGGGACGCGCCCCAATCTGATTGCCTCCATTCACCTGACGCCGGATCGGATGGAGGCTCACGTGCGCCATCTGGAGGACAAGTACAAGCAGTGTGAGCGCGACGAGTGCCGCTGGGAGAGCTACCGCGCCGAAGATGCCGAAGTGCTGGTGGTTGGTTACGGCATCGTCTCACGCGTGCTGCGCTCGGCGGTCGATCTGGCTCGCGAGCAGGGGGTAAGGGCGGGACTCTTCCGTCCAATTTCGTTGTGGCCGTTTCCCTCGCGGGCACTGGCGGATGCGGCCAAGCTCGCAGCGATGGTGATGGCATTTGAACTCTCTACCGGACAGATGGTGGAAGATGTGAGGCTGGCCATTAACGGCGCCAGGCCGGTGGAGTTTTATGGCCGGGTGGGCGGCAACGTGCCTTCGCCCGAAGAGTGCAAGGCGGAGTTGTTCGCGCGAATGGCAGTGCAGGTATGAAGTGCCGGGGGATGGGCGATGAGTGAATACAAGATTGTGAAGTCCAAGCCGCCGGTCTACTTTGAACGCTATGAGCGCAAGGATGAGAATCGGCACCAGACGCACTACTGTCCTGGTTGCGGGCATGGCGTAGCGCAAAAGCTGATCGCCGAAGCGCTCCACGAATTAGCGGTGCAGGATCGCACGATCATGGTCAGCCCGGTTGGCTGCTCGGTATTCGTCTACTACTATTTCGATACCGGAAATGTGCAGGCGGCGCACGGACGCGCACCGGCCGTGGCTACGGGTCTGAAGCGAGCGCACCCCGAGGCGATGGTCGTCGCCTACCAGGGCGACGGCGACCTGGCTGCGATTGGCACGGCGGAGATCATACACACAGCCAACCGTGGCGAGAACATCACCGTCTTCTTCGTCAACAATTCCATCTACGGCATGACCGGGGGCCAGATGGCTCCGACCACCATGGTCGGGCAGGCCAGCACCACCACTCCGTGGGGACGGCGCGCCAACAGCGATGGCTTTCCGATCAGGATGGCCGAACTGATCTCGACCCTTGAGGCGCCAGTCTACGTGGAGCGCGTGGCCTTGTGCGACAGCAAGCACATCCTGCAGGCTCGCAAGGCGGTGAAGAAGGCGTTGGAGCTGCAAAAGCAGGGCGCTGGGTTCACGATGATCGAGATTCTTTCGCCCTGTCCCACGATTATGAAGATGGAGCCGGCGGTGGCGCGGCGCTGGGTCGGCGAGACTCTGGCGAAACAGTTCCCGCTCGGCGTCTTCCGCGACCGCAAGCCGGTAGTTTGTGCCGGTGGCCGTGCCGCAGAAAAGCGTCGCCGAACTGCTGGGTATTGCCGGCAAGCAGGCGAAGGTCGAGCACCACATACCCGCGAAAGATACCGGCGCGACAACCATTCCCCATGACGATTAAGGTCGCGGGCTTTGGCGGACAGGGCGCTCTGTTGCTCGGCCAGTTGATCGCCGAGATGGGCATGCGGGAGCAGATGGAGGTGAGCTGGTTGCCGAGCTATGGTCCGGAGATGCGCTCGGGCAGTGCGCACTGCCATGTAACGCTTTCGCACCAGCGAATCGGCACCCCGCTGATCTCGCAGCCGCAGGCGCTGGTGGCCATGAACGAGCCCTCTCTGCGCAAGTTCGGAGCGACGGTCAAGCCTGGCGGAGCTGCTGCTCTATAACGGCCGCAGTTTGCCGGAAGGTTTGAAATTCGATGGCGTGACGGTGGCGTGCGTTCCGGCCAATGAGATTGCCGAACGAGATTGGCTCAGCCAAGGTGGCCAACGTAGTGATGCTGGGCGCGCTGCTGGAGGCTTCCGGCTGCCTGCCGTTTACAACGGCACGCGAGGTCTTGAGCGGACTGGTTAAGAATCCCAAGCTGGCGGAGATGAACGAACGGGCGCTGGAGGCGGGACGCGAACATCTGACGAACGAGGTTCTGGCAGGCGCGGTGGCTGGGCCGGACGGCTGCGGAGAATAATTGATTCGATATTTTCGATCTGAGTTTTAGGACAATTGAAGCGATCAGTTAGGGATGTTTCCGGCCCCCGAAACAATTTTTGTGCGGCCTCGGAGGTTCCGTTTCGGGATTGTTGGATACTTGGCGATTTCGCGTTGCCTATTGCAGTGGTGGGTCAACTGATACGCGCCCGACACCCAGCACAAAATATCCTTTTCGACCATCTGCCAGAACAACATCGACCGTCGCGCAGTTCTTCCAGTACCTGATTCTCTTGGCTTGAAATACCGCTCCTTCTTTGGCGAGCGCGAGTTGGGAAACATCGCATAGTTCATTTCCGCTGCCAACGAAGACGGGCGTTTCGGTCAGCACCGTAACAGTGTGTTTCCGGTCTTGCCCGACATCCCAGCCCCACAATGCGGCAAATGCCCCGCAGATAATCAACAGGAAAGCGGCACAACTGATTGCGATCTTCATAATCGCTTGCTTCACAGGAACACCTTACGCCGACTCAAGGCCAAGTTCCACGATTGTTGACGAGAACAGGCCTTGTATCCAACTATCCCGAAGCGAGAATTACCCGAGCGGAAGCATACGCTGCATCTTCGCTACCGTAAATTCACTCAGCGCGCAGTGCGTCCAGTGCGGCGGCGGTGCCGTGGACCACGGATGCGATGCGGACTCCGGCGAGGATGAGTTCCTCGGTGATGCCTTTTCCCAACAATACCTTTTCATGCGCGCTGACGCAGGTGCCGCAGCCGTTAATGGCCGAGACCACAAGCGCCCAGAGCTCGAAGTCGGCGGGATCGGCACCGTGGGTGCGCATGATGTTCATGCGCAATCGCGCGGGCATAGTGGCGTACTTTTCGTTGCTGGTGAGGTGATGGAAGCGGTAGTAAATGTTGTTCACGCCCATCACGGCCGCCGCTCCCTTGGCGGCGTTGATCACCTGGGGTGAGACGTGCGCGGCGGCTTCGGCCTCGACCGCGGCCAGCAGTTGAGGGCTGCGCGCCCCGTAGGCGGCAGCGATGAAGCAACCCCATTTCTGGTTGTCGGTCAGTTCGGTGGCGTTGGCCAGGGTGGACCAGTTGAGGCGCAGGTCTTTGGCGTAGTCAGGCAGCGTTTCGAGAATTGCTTCGATCGTCATGAGGGCGGGCATATAGGTTTTCCTCGAATGGAGAGCAGGCGCAGCATCCGGCCGCCGCGCCTGCTCTCGAACTAAGCAGACAAAACCATTTTAAGCGCGGAGAACTTCCTCGCCCTTCTGCCAGCCGCAGGGGCAGAGTTCGTCGGTCTGCAAGGCATCCAGCACGCGCAGCACTTCCTTCGGCTCGCGACCCACCGACAGGTCGGTGACATAGGCGAAGCGGATCACACCCTCGGGATCGACGATGTAGGCGGCGCGCTGCGCAACCCCGGCCGCCGGGTCGAGAATGCCGAGCTCGGAGGTCAGGTCGCGCTTGATGTCCGCGAGCATGGGGAAGGGAAGATTGCGCAGATCGTCGTGATCTCTGCGCCAGGCGAGGTGGACGAATTCCGAGTCAATGGATGCGCCGAGCAACTGCGCGTCGCGATCCTTGAAGTCCTTGTCGTGCTTGCCGAAGCCGGAGATTTCAGTCGGGCAGACGAAGGTGAAATCCTTGGGCCAGAAGAAGTAAACCTTCCACTTGCCCTCGTAGCTTTCATCGGTGATGGTGGTGAATTCATTGCCTTTTTCCAGGCTGACGACTGCGGTAAGCGAATAATTCGGGAACTTTTCTCCGACACCCAGCATTGAGTAATCTCCTTGATTGCGAACTATGTAGCGTGAAACGGCTTTACGTTTCAGGCGCGTGGGGCGGAGAGATTGCTCTCCAGACAGCGCCTGCACAAACCCCGGACCTCCATCGCTACCTGCTCGATATGGAAGCCGTCGGGAACAGAATTCTTCAGCGGTGACATATCGACTCCATTGGGCGCGAGATCGATAATGTCGTGACACTGAATACAAATGAAATGATGATGGTGCTCCACGTCCGGCTCAATCCGCAGCGAGCCGTGAAAAGGACTGACCTCGCGAATCATTCCCGCTTCCAGAAAGGCGTGCAGCGTCTTGTAGACCGTTGCCAGCGAGATGGACGGAAGCTCCAGGCGAACACGTTCGAAGATCTGCTCGGGATTGGGATGGTCGGTCATCTGCATCAGAGCCTGGTAGAGCACCAGCCTCTGATGGGTGACAGCCAGCCCCTTGCGGTGGCAGAGTCGCTGAAAATCGGTCTCGAAAGCATGTGCCATACGAGAATAGATGTGAGCAGAAGAAGAGAGATTCTTTTTTAAGAATGATTCTTAAACAATTTGACCAAGAGCAGAGAGAGACGATGGCGCAGAAGAAAAAGACATTTAGCAAAGTGAAGGCCATAAAGGATGCAGCCCGCGTGAATATCGGCGCGCCCAAGTCAACCCGTGCGATTCCAGATGCGAAAAAGAAGGCGGAGTTGCGCGGAGAGAAGCATAAGAAGGGCTTGGAAGAGGTGTTGGAGGAAGACGCGCCGGAGGAAGACCGAGGGGTTGGCGGTCTTTTCCGGGCTGCTGTCGCAGCGCGTTCGGAGTCCAAAAAGAAAAACCGGCGCAGATTCTCCCCCGAGAATGTTTGCGCCGGTCTCTCCTGTCTCCCGCTTGCTGATGGGAGAACTTAGCCGCTCATCTTCCCCTTGCGGGGCGGCTACAGTCGTACAAAGTTTGTGGCGCCCGGAGCGGCGATGGCGACCGGGGCTGCTCACTTAAGCTGCTTATCCAAGTTGCTCATTCAAGCCGCTTACCCAAAGTGCCTTGTGCCGCGCTGTTTTACAATTAGAAACGTAGCCAAGCCGATTACCAGTGAGGTACTGTTAAAAACCTATGTTCCGCAAGGTTGCATGACGGAGCAGAGCCTGATAAGGTCTGCGCTCTATGTGAGACAAAGCGAGAATTCCTGAGTAGCTGGTATATACTTCCCCTACTTTTCTTCGGCGCAGTTGCACCGAGGTGTTGGGTTCGGGCATCTCTATTCCGGGTTCTTTAATAATTTTTAATACTCGCGCCGGCGGGCCTTTTGCCGGTGGAAACGGGAGCAATTCGTGGCACCGCGCCGATTCTTGCGCGACCGGATCTTCCGTTGAAGTCGATGGTGGGCCTTCAGGGAGGGCCGATTGGATCTGGTCATAATTCGATGTGTTTTCGCAGTTCTTGTGGGGTTGGCTTGCTATTTGCTGCAGCCCTTCGGTGGCCCAAGGCTCGTGAATATCGCAGTGGGCTTGGTGCTCGGCGGAGCGGTGATTCTGTTTGAAAAGCGCCTGCGCTCCACCAGCCTGAAGCGGCTGATCGGGGCGGCCCTCGGCAGCGTCCTCGGCATCATCGGAGCCTACCTTTTCAGCGTCGTGATCCGCAACGCGGTTCCCCTGGGAAACCTGCAGAGCTTTCTGCAGTTGATGGTGATGCTGGTGATGGCCTACGTGGGGCTGATCGTCGGCGGGGCGAAGGGCGATCTGCTGAACCTGGCTGCGCTGGGCGGCATCTTTGGCGGCGAGAAACAAACCCGCCGGAGCTACAAGATTCTCGATACCTCGGTGATCATCGATGGGCGCATCGCAGACATCGCCGAAACCGGGTTCATGGATGGTGTGCTGACCATCCCGGCTTTTGTGCTGCGCGAGCTGCAACTGGTTGCCGATTCGGCTGATTCGCTGAAGCGCAACCGCGGCCGTCGCGGGCTGGACATCCTGCAACGCATTCAGAAACTCACCAATATCCAGGTGACCATTGTCGAGGACGATTTCCCGGCGGTGCGCGAAGTCGACATGAAGCTGATCGAGCTTGCCAAGCTGTACGAGGGCAAGATCGTGACCAACGACTTCAACCTGAATAAGGTGGCGCAACTGCACGGCGTGGATGTGCTGAACATCAACGAACTGGCCAATGCCTTGAAGCCCATCGTTTTGCCGGGCGAGATCATGAAGGTCTTCATCCTGAAAGAAGGCAAGGAGTACAACCAGGGGGTAGCCTATCTTGATGATGGAACCATGGTGGTGGTGGACAACGCACGCAAGATGATCGGCAAGACCATTGATATCTCGGTGACGAGCGTGCTGCAGACCACTGCGGGCAAGATGATCTTCGGCAAGTTTGACGAGCGCGGGATGACCGGAATGGCCAAGCCCGAAATGCGTCCGCCGGACCTGCGCAAGAGCAACCCGCAACCAGCAGCGCCGGAGCAGCATGGGACTCAGGTGATCAGCGCAGCTCCGGAAGAAGAGTCGTCACACTGAACCATCTGGCGGCAGAGGGATATAGAGCGCGGGCCTAGGCTCGCGCTCTTGCATCGCCGCCGAAGTTAGTAATTCGCACCTTCTACAAGCGAGCCGCGAAGCTGATTTGATGTTGAACGCAGTGCTCGTTATACTGGCAGCCCGCTTATGAAAGTCTTTGTAATCATTCCCGCAGCCGGTTTGGGGACGCGCATGGGAGTTCCTCATGCCGGGCAGACGCCTTTGCGCTCCAAGCAATTCCTGGAACTCGACGGAGTTCCGATTCTCGTTCATACATTGCGCAAGTTTGCCGCAGCCCCTCAGGTGGACTCGATCTGGATTGCCATGCGCAGGCAGGAGATCGACAGTTTTGCAGCTACGCTCGACCGCGCCGGGCTGGGTAAGCCGGTACATCTGGTGGAGGGTGGCGAGCATCGCCAGGAATCGGTGGGTAATGTGCTGGACGCACTCCCGGCTGAATCAGGCGACCTGGTGCTGATCCATGATGCGGTGCGTCCGTTTGTCTCGCAGGAGACGATCTCGGGCGTCATCGAAGAGGCGCAGCGTTACGGAGCCGCGATCGCCGGAGTCCCGGCCATTGACACCATTAAGCGGGTGGAGCGCCGGGCGGAGGGTGCAGTTGTGGAGGCGACGATTCCACGCGAGCAGATCGTGCAGGCGCAGACGCCGCAGGGCTTCCGCTACGGACTGCTCAGTCCAATCTTCAACGAAGCGCGGATCGAAGGCTTCCAAGGGACCGACGAGGCGAGCCTGCTGGAGCGCGCCGGGCATCCGGTTCACGTCGTGATGGGGTCGGCTCGTAACATCAAGATCACGACTCCGGCGGACCTGGAGCTGGCGGAATTTTTCCTCTCGCAGGAGTTGCGCCAATCCCAGGGCGTAAGCAAATGAGCATGCGCATCGGCTACGGCTATGACTCGCACGAATTCAAAGCGGGCGTGCCGCTGGTCATTGGCGGAGTGAGGCTGGAACATACGCACGGCCTGGCCGGGCACTCCGACGGCGACGTTCTGTTGCACGCGATCACCGACGCTCTGCTTGGTGCGGTGGGCGCGGGCGACATCGGCAGCTTCTTTCCGCCCAGCGAGGCGAAGTGGAAGGGCGCAGATTCGGTGCTCTTTTTGCAAGAGGCGCTGCGCCAGATCGAGATGGCGGGCTTCCGCGTCGTCAACCTCGATACCACGATGATCCTGGCCGCGCCGAAGATCGTTCCGCACGCGGAGAAGCTGCGCGCCCGCGTGGCTGAGCTGCTGAATGTCCCCTCCTCCCGCGTCGGAATCAAGGCCAAGACGCCGGAGGGCACCGGAGGCGAGAACGCCGCAATTGCGCACGCGGTAGTGTTGCTGGAGTCGATTCCGCTGGAGCCGCTGCTGGAAGAAGACAGCCGTCGCCGTCGCCGTGAAGGATGAGGAAGACTTGATCGACGGCAACGGAAACGGCCAGCACTGAAGCGAATTCGAACCCCGGCCTGCGTCGAAGCCCACCTAAAAAATCCCTAAAGCATACCTAAATGATCCCTAAAGATTGTTATTACATTTTTCCGGGGTCCCGTTTACTCTATTATCAACGTTCACTGGAAATCCCAGGGAGAGCGGCCAGCGCCATGCCCGCGCTGTGCCACAGAGCGCCAGGTCGCGCCGATGCCTTGTTGTTCCGGAAGAACCTCTAATTCGATCTGATTGGCGAGAATATGAGCCGCATTCAGGGATTCGCCTGAATCAGCTCACCTGAAAATATGGGAACTACTTCTGGGAATCTGACCCCCTTCAGTGTCGGAAAACGCCCGGCGATCAAGGTGTTTGTCGCCACCACCGTGATGTTGAGCTTCATCTCCTTCTGGCGGGCGGCGGCCATCGTGCTCAGCGACTTGGCGTCCTCGGCCTACTACGTGGGCGGCGACACGGAGAACGTTATCGGCAAGAGCGCCCCCTGGTTCGTGCTGGCGGTGATGCTGTTCAGCTACGCCGTGCGCGCCCTCTATATTGAGTCCAGCAGCATGTTTGTGCGCGGCGGCGTCTATCGCGTGGTCAAAGAAGCGATGGGCGGCTCGCTGGCCAAGCTCTCGGTATCGGCGCTGCTGTTTGACTATGTGCTTACCGGCCCGATCAGCGCGGTCTCCGCCGGACAATATCTAGCAGGCTTCGTGTCGGATCTTTCCACACGGCTCGGCCACCCGATCAATATGGCAGGCTGGCACGGTGATTATTTTGCCGCTGGATTTGGCGTTCTGGTAACCATTTACTTCTGGTGGAAGAACATCCAGGGCATGCACGAATCCAGCGAGAAGGCCATGCGCATCATGCAGGTCACCACGGTGATGGTGGTGATGCTGATCGTCTGGTGCTCGATCACCCTGATCATGCATCCCGCGATGCGGCACCTGCCGCCACTGCCCACCAGCCACTCGATCCTGGCCGCCAACACAACATTCCCATGGCGACACCCTGGGCTGGCTCTCCCACTTCCCTCTGCTCACCATGCTGCCCTTGGTGCTGATGCTGGTCGGCTTCGGCCACTCGGTGCTGGCCATGAGCGGCGAGGAGTCGCTGGCGCAGGTCAATCGCGAGATCGAACATCCCAAGCTGAAGAATCTGGAGAAGGCCGGGGCTGTCATCTTTGTCTACAGCCTGCTGTTCACCTCGCTGGTTTCGTTTTTCGCGGTGATGATCATCCCGGACAACAAGCGTCCGGAGTACTTTGCCAACCTGATCAGCGGACTGGCCATGTACATGGCCGGCCCTTATAACCTGAGGCTCATCTTCCAGGGCTTTGTGGTGCTGGTCGGCGTGCTGATTCTTTCCGGCGCGGTGAACACGGCAATTGTGGGCGCAAACGGCGTGCTGAACCGCATCAGTGAGGACGGCGTTCTGACGCCGTGGTTCCGCAAGCCGCACAGCAAGTACGGAACCTCGCACCGGCTGATCAATATGATCGCCGATCCTGCAGATGCGTCACCATCATCGCCAGCCGCGGCAACGTCTATCTGCTGGCGGCGCTGTACGCCTTCGGGGTCATCTGGAGCTTTTGCCTTCAAGTCCTGGCGGTGCTGGTGCTGCGCTTTACCGAGCCGGGCGCACCGTGATTTCCGCGTGCCGGGCAACGTCCGGATCGGCTCGGTGGAATTTCCCGTCGGAGTGGCGCTGATTACCGTGCTGCTGTTCTGCCATCGCGCTGATCAACCTGATGACGAAACCGCTGGCGACGCATTGCCGGGGTCAGCTTCTCGGCTCTTCTTGTTCGGCGTCTTCACGTTCTCCGAGAAGATGACGCACAAGCTGCGCGGCGGCGAGCATCATGAGATGCGCGAGGAGTTCCGCGTCGCCGAGCAGCCGCTGATCGATCGCGAGGAGATGAAGGTGCGTCCCGGTAACGTGCTGGTGGCCATCCGCGATCCGCGCAATCTTTATTACCTGAATGACCTGCTGCACAACACGGATGTTTCCAAGCAGGACGTGGTGGTGATGACTGCGCGCATCTACCACCGCGAACACAGCTTCAGCGGCAATGCCAGCGTTGACAGCGGAGAGCTGTTCGAGGAATACGAGCAGCAACTGTTCACCAAGGTCGTGGAGCTGGCGGAGAAGCAGGGCAAGCACGTCTCGCTGATGGTGGTGCCCACGGCCGATGTCTTCGACGGAATTGTGCAGACCGCGCAGCGGCTGGAGTCCTCGCGCATCGTCTGCGGCCTCTCCAACAAGCTTACGGTCGATGAGCAGGGCAAACTGACCGGCGATGCCTGGGAACGTTTGCCGGAGCCGCGTCCCAACCTCGTGCTGGAGATTCCAACGCCCCGACCACACCGTTCATGAGTATTTCCTTGGTCCGCACACGCCTCGCTTGCGCGCCCAGGACCTGGAACTTCTGCACAAAATCTGGCTGGAGGTGAGCGCGGACCCGGAGCTTGCGTCCGCTGCATCACTACCACATCGTGGGCCTGGCCCTGGAGCGTCTCGAAGAGCGCCTGCACGGTCCGCAGCGCGAGGAAATTCTCGGCATGCTCAAGAAAGAACTGCCAAGCGCGAAACGGGGACGAGAGCCCGAAGTAAGCTGAGAGTCTTTTTTCGCGCAACAACAGCGCGGCCCCGGGGCCGCGCTGTTCTGCATTCGGCGGAAACTTTACTCGGTGGTGGGAAAGGTGCGCGAGATGCGGTCATGCCAGCAGAGCGCATCTTCATCCACCAAGGCCCAGAGAAAGCCCAGGGCTGCGGCGGCGAAAGAAATGAAGATAAAACGCGCGCGGCGGACACGCTGCTTCCATTGCGGCGGGCGGCCTTCAAAGGTGCTCAGGCGGATGCCCCTCATGCTCATGCCAAGCGTGCGCCCGGCATAGAGCAGGAACAGAGACTGATAGACAGCCCAAAGCAGCAGTGTCGTTGCCCGCCAGCGCCATCCAGAAGGGCTTGCTGTGGGGAATGCCGGGAAGCGCACGGTAGGCCATCGCGGCGAAGAGCAGGCCGGCGGCCATCACCACGCCGCAATCGGTCAGGCCAGCCATCAGGCGGGCTGAGACCGGCGCCACCTGCAATGGAACCTCGATCTCAGGCTGGCGGATGCTCGCATCCTCCTCGAAATCGCTGTCCAGCCGGATCTCCGGGAAGAGCGATCCCTGCACGATGGGCATGATGTCCTCCGGCACCTCGAGGATGCGTGGGCGGCTGTTCATGGGCTCGGCAAGCTCATCGCGGGAGGGCTGCGGCAGCAGCGGCGGCTCCACCAACGCGCGCGGAAAGACGATCAGATTTCCCTGTGCTGGCTCGGCTGGCGCCTCAGGCGCGGTCTTCGGCTCGGGAACGGTCTCGGAGATGAAATAGCGGTCGAGAGACGGATCGGCGGTGACGGTTGGGCGAATTTCCAGGTTCAGGGCCGCATCAAGCGCCGCTTCGCAAATCGCCGGATCGTTGGCCGACGGGTCGCCAATCGTGTCCGACAGGGGATGGCGCACGAGATCGTCGCTCTCGGCCGCACTGCTCCGTTCACCGGTCGCTTCATTTCGCAATTCGAAGCCGGAATCATACACCTCTGGCGCAGTTGCCGCGACGGTTGCGCCCATCTGGATAGCGGGGACTTGCGCCATCGACTCGGCGTTCAGACGGCGATAGTAGTTTGTGTCGATGGCGTGCCGCCCAGGCTGGGCTGGGGGGCGCGGCTCCGCACCCTGCAGGGAGCGGCTGGCTCTAGCGTGACTCGCCGGGCCGATGTTCTGCGGGGCAAGCCCCTGGGTTTTGAGCTGTGCACCGAACTCCGCTCCGAGCTGTGCCCCGGCGGCCGGACCAAAGTCGAGCGCCGGAGAATCGTCCACCGCGCTCTTGCGCCTCCGGCGGGCGCGGTAACTGGAAACGCGGGAGGCCAGTTCGGCGCGCCAAGCCTCGTCCGCCATGGCGTGGCTGGTATCGTCTCCGCTGGGATGGTTTACAAATCGGGCTTCAATCGGCTCGTCTGAATGCATTCTCGGCCTTGCGTCCACGGGTTTGGGGACAGAGGGGCTGTCCACGGCTTTGGCTGTGGTGGGGGCGGAGGGCACGGAGCACATGCATGGCGTACCGCAGAGCGGACAGTCCATGGCGAATTGTGGGAATAGCAGAGCGGCGAGGGTTTTCCGAAGCGTTCGACTTTGTGGCGGACGGTTGCGCGTGCTAACTTGCAACCGGGACTTGTTTCTGCACCACGTGAACCGGCAAAACGCACCCGATGACCCTTCGCACTCTGAGAATTATCACACTCACGTTTGTAAGTCACCTGCTGATCGCTCCCCTGGCATTTACCAGTCAGTTGCCTCCGTTCTCCTCCATTGATAGAGCGGCTGCCGATGGAGCGGTTGCGCCGCAACGCTCGCCGGAGGTTACGATCAAGGCTCGGCAACAGGAGAAGCAGGGCGACCTGTACAAGGCGGATGGCGATGTGGAGATAACGTTTCAGAACTACGTTTTGCGCGCCGAACATGGCACATATAACGCTGCCACCGGCGAGGTTGTAGCCAACGGCCGGGTGGTCTTCGAGGGCGGATCGCACGACGCACACATCACCGCCTCGCACGCCAGCTACAATGTGCGGTCTGAGACAGGAACCTTTTACGACGTTGCCGGAACCTTCGGCGCCGTGGCGCGCGGCCAATCCGTGGTGCTGACCACCAGCAATCCGTTCGTGATCGCTGGCCGGGAGGTGCAAAAGGTGGGGCGCGACCGCTACATCGTCTCGCACGGCAGCATCACCTCTTGCGCCGAGCAAACTCCAACGTGGACTTTCAACTCGGAAAAAATCGACGTGGTGCCGGGTGAAGACGCCAAGCTCTATCACGCCAGCTTTCGCCTATTGAAGCTGCCGATCTTCTACTTTCCGTATAACAAGGTGCCGGCCACTCAAATGGCACGCACCAGCGGATTCCTGCTGCCGGAGATCGGCCAATCCTCCACCAAAGGTTTTATCTTGGGCGACTCGGTTTACTGGGCGATCAACCGTTCCAGTGATATTACGATCGGAGCGCAGTACTTCTCGTTGCGCGGCTGGAGCGAGACGGTGCATATCCGCATGAAGCCTGGGGAGAACAGCTCGCTGGAAGCCCATTACTTTGGCGTGCAAGACCGTGGCGCTCCTGTGACCAACCAGGACCAGGGGGGCGAGGAAGTGACCTTGATCGGCGATACCAGCGCCGATCATTGGCGCGCCGCCACCAGCATCGACTATCTCAGTTCATTCCTCTTCCGGCAGGCTTTTTCCGAGACCTACTCGCAGGCCGTCAACTCCGAGGTGAGATCGGTCGCCTTCCTGTCGCACAATGTTGCCGGTCTCTCGCTGAACGCGAGCGCGAGTCGCTATCAGAATTTTTACCAGAACCAAGCTACCGGCGCTTTCTCCGATCAGATCAAGATTCTTCACGTGCCGATGGTGGAGCTCAACGGACTCGAACAGCATGTCTTTTCGTCACCGTTCGTCTGGGGGGTGGATACCAGCGGCGTCGGATTGCAGCGCAGTGAGCCAGGCTTTGTCACCGCCAATCTAGTCGGGCGTCTCGACATCCATCCGGGGATCGCGCTCCCTTTGCAGTGGATGGGCTGGGATCTGCGGCCCCAAGTCGCCGTGCATGACACGTTTTATACACAACAGCTCTCGGGGGTGACGGTTGCCAATCCTCTGGGTGTGGCGAGCGGCACTGGGATCAACCGCCGCGACGTCGAATCCTCGGTCGAGCTGCGTCCTCCTGCGATGGAGAAAATTGTCAATCGCGAGATCTTTGGCCGCCGCCTCAAGCACGTCATCGAGCCGATCTTTACGTATCGTTACACCACAGGCATAAACAATTTCCAGAATATTATCCGCTTCGACCAGCAGGACATCCTGAGCAATACCAGCGAGTTCGAGTACGACGTTATCCAGCGCATCTACGGACGCCGCCGCTCCACTCATCACGAGGCCGGTTGCGAGGCTCCCGTCCAGCCGCCCGCCGGAAAGGAAAAGCTTCCTCCAGCCTACATCCCCGGGTTGACCGAGTTGCGTCCCCACTGCGAGGACGAGAGCAAGACCACGCGCGAGCTGCTGAGCTGGGAGGTGAAGCAGAAGTATTACATCGACAAAACCTTCGGCGGCGCGCTGGTCACAGGCCGCCGTAACGTCTTTACCACCACGGAGGACCTGACCGGCATCGCCTTCCTGGACGCACCGCGAACCTGGAGTCCGGTGGTCAGCAAATTACGGATCGAGACCTCGGCCAATACCGACGTGCAGTGGCAGTTGGACTACGATCCCGTAAAGGGCCGCGTTAACTCCAACGCGGTCTTTGCCGACTATCGACTGGGCGAGTACTTTGTCGGCGTGAGCTACTCGTTTTTCCATGTGCCCCCCGAACCGCCAGCGGAGACCTTTGCCAACGAGCCGCAGACCTTCGACCAGTTCCGTTATCTGGTGGGCTACGGGCATCCGAATAAGCGCGGTTTCTCCGGCGCCTTCAGCATGGGATACGATGAGAACCTCGATTTCCTCCAGTACGCAGCCGTGCAGAGCAGCTATAACTGGGACTGCTGCGGAATCAGCGCCGAGTACCGGCACATCGACGTGCCGGGCGTGAACGTCGAAAACCAGTACCGCTTTTCGTTTTCCCTGGCGAATATCGGAACCTTTGGGAACATGAAACGGCAGGAGCGGCTGTACTAGACAGGCTCGACTCCGGCAATCGCCTGCCTTGCGGGACGGTACAACGCAATTGCATTTTCGTAGAGGACCCGCCGCGCGAGCTCCGGGCCGAGTTCGTTCTGGATCAGCTCGATGTCGGCAGATGAGAACGGCCGCAGGGCACGGGTGGAAGGTAGGTCGGTGCCGAAGACCAGCGCCTCCGGATTCACCGACGCAATCGCTTTCACGGCGGCTGCAACGTCCAGCGTGACCCGGCCAAAGCCGGTTGCTTTCACCTTCGCCCCGTGCTCCACCAGCTTCAACAGCGTGGGCAGTCCCTCGGGCGAAAGTCCGAGATGATCGATGACGATCTGCGGCAATGAATTCAGCATGGGTAGCAGCGGCGCAAGGTCCTGCGCATCGGCGTAGATTTCAATGTGCCAGTGCGCCAGCTCAAAGACGCGCCGCGCCATTGCCTCCATCGCGTCCACGCCCTCCGAACCGCCGCGCCGCAGATTGAAGCGGACCGCACGCACGCCACAGCCTGCCAGCTCCAGGATGGTTGCATCCGGAACATCGCGGGGAAGCTGCGTGACTCCAACAAACGACGGCCCAAGCCGTGACAGAGCGTCCCGCAGATACCTCTGGTCATAGCCTTGAAACGAGCCGGAGACCACCGCTCCGCCGACGATCCCGAGCGACCGGGCTACCGCTAGATAGTCGGCGGCGGTGAACCATGGTGGCGTGTAGCCTTGGTTCGGGATCAGCTCGAAGCCGGGCGCGATGACGTGGAGGTGAGCGTCGAAGATCATCTCGACAGGTTCTCCTTTTTCAGCGCTTCGTCGCGGGAATTGATCGCCGGAATTGATCGCCGGAATTGTACAACAGGAGCAAAAGAAGCCGCCTGCTTTTGACCTGCGATCCGATCTTGCGCGATTCGATCTCGAATGCGGAGGGCTGCCGCTTTCTGTTACGCTGAACCGTTCGATGAAGAAGACTTCCATCCTGCTCGCCCTCTGCTGTTGTGTACTTGCCGTGGTCGCCGGTTGCGCCGCGCCGGGCATGCCGCAGCCGCCTTCGTTGCGCCTGCCGCAAACCGTGGACAATTTTTCCGCCACCCGCAAGGGCGACCGCGTCATCCTCACCTGGTCGCCTCCCGGCGAGACCACCGATCACCAGGCGATGCGCTGGCCCACTACCACGCGCATCTGCCGGATCATCAATCACTTTCCTACGAACGTCTGCGGCGAGGTGGTCAAGGAGATCAAGAGCAGCGAGCTGGCCACCACGATCCCTGGAGCGCGCCGTCCGCTTGTTTCTTATGATGACGTACTGCCGCCCGCGCTGATCGGCGCGCAGAATGAGGCGACCTACACCGTCGAGGTCCTCAATCAACGCGGCCACTCGGCCGGACTATCCAACCAGGTGCGCGTTCCGCTGGTTACCACCCTGCCGACGCCGGCTGACTTCCACGCCACCCTCGACGCGCAGGGGCCGCTGCTGCAGTGGGATGCGGTGACCAACCCAACGCCCTCCCCGGGCATCTCCTACCGCCTGCGTATGTACCGGCGAAGCCGCGGAAAGGCAGAGTTTGCCCTCATCAGCGAACTCCCTTACCAGGCTGGCAAAGGCGAGGCCCGCGACCGCAACTTTGAGTGGGAGCAAATGTACGATTACAAGATCGCCTCCGTGACCGTGCTCGCAACCCCAGGACAACCTGCCACGGAGGTCGAAGGCGATGACAGCGCTCCGGTGCAGCTTACGGTGCGTGACATTTTCCCGCCCGCGGTGCCCAGCGGCTTGCAGGCGGTCTTTAGCAGCGTGGGGCAGAAGCCGTTTATCGACCTCACCTGGGCACCGAACACGGAGAGCGATCTAGCTGGATATATCGTCTATCGACGAAGCGCGTCTTCCAATTTCGTTGTCGTCACTCCTGCCATGGTCAAGGCTCCGGCGTGGCGAGACAATGATGTTCAACCCGGACAAACGTATTACTATACCGTCGCGGCGGTCGATGTGCGTGGGAATCAGAGCGCGCAATCGGCTCCAGCCGAGGAGACAGTGCCCATGGAGGTTCGATGAAAGTCTGCCGTTTTCTTGGAATGGAAGGATCGCGTTTTGGCCTGGTGGAGACCCGCGATGGCCAGGACTTTATCATCAGCGAGCTGGGCAGTCCGCAGATGCAGCTCAGCGCGGCGGGCGTGCCGGAGCGGATCGTGTTGCCGGAGCCTGGCTCCGGAAAGACGATTGCCGAGCCGTTCCCGTTGGAACGTGCCAAACTGCTGACTCCGTTTCCCATTGTCAGCAAGATCATGTGCGTGGGCCGCAACTATGCCGCGCACGTGCGCGAACTGGATCATGAGATGCCGACCGAACCGCTGATCTTCAGCAAGCCGCCCTCGTCGCTGCTGGCTCCCGGCGGCGAGATCGTTCGCCCCACGCTCAGCAAAAGGGTAGATCACGAGGGCGAACTCGGAATCCTGATCGGCCGCCGCTGCTACAAGATGAAGGAGGGCGAAAGCGCCAGGGAGTACATCCTCGGCTATACCGCGGTCAATGACGTGACCGCGCGCGACCTGCAGCAGATCGACGGCCAGTGGACGCGCAGCAAAGGGTTCGATACCTTTTGCCCCTTCGGCCCCATCGTCAACACGGAGTTGGATCTTTCGAACGGCATCCAGGTGCAGACCCGCGTCAACGGCCAGTTGCGTCAGGACGGCAACACGCGCGACATGATGTTCTCCGTCGATCGCATCCTGCACCACATCTCGCAGTTCTGCACGCTTCTGCCCGGAGACCTGATTGCTACCGGCACGCCGGAGGGCGTTGGCCCACTGCAGAGCGGAGATGTCGTCGAGATTACCGTCGAAGGTGTAGGGACGCTGCGTAACCCGGTGATTGACGAGTAATGCTGACGAACGGCGCTGCCGACAAGTGGCGGCCTGGATGCGACTCGCGCGTGAATTCGAAATGACGGTAGGCCACTGGCCTCGCGTACATCGGTCACGCGAGCTCGGCTCTGCCAATGTGCACTGTTTTCGTAGTAAAGTCGAAGGAGAGCGGTCCACCATGCGCTGGACCGCGCCTTTCCATGACACTGTTTCGCATCTACGCCTGCACCCTCACTGGAGCCGTTGCGATTGCTACGGCCACCTCCCTGGTGTGGCTGGGCAGACACAAGAAAACTCCGGAACAGCGTGAGGCTTTGCGACGCCAACGGCTTAGCGCGCAGGGGCGCATCACCGATGGAACCGTGCTCGACGTGCAGGAATTCAGTCCCGAAGGCAGCCACACGGTGCAGATGGTCATGTACACCTACGACGTAGCTGGGGTGCAGTACGAGTGCTCGCAGGAGGTGACCCACCTCCGTCAGATACTCGATCTGCATTCCTGCCGCATCGGCGTTGCGGCCAGCATCAAGTACGATCCCTACCATCCCGGCAACTCTATTGTCGTGGCCGAGGATTGGTGTGGACTGCGCACCTAAGCCCGAACGCGGCTCTATGACAAGCGGAATTTAATGGTGGACGAACAGAACGTGCAGGCGACATTGTGAGTGCCGGCGGCAATCGGTGTCGAAACGGAAAATGTTCGTAAGCAACTCGTACAAGTCAAAGCGACCCGCTCACTTTCTGTGTGAGGAATCCAGACTGGCGTATGCAGCGTCCCCACAGGCGGGCGGATTGGGGCATTGCGCACCAATCCGGCGACGCGCGCGATGAGTTGATCCGGCGTGTACTGCGATTTTTCAAAGAAAGCGTCGGCTAAAACGCTGTTGGGCACATCGACGGCGCTGAATTCTCCGCTGATCACAACGACTGGCAGATGCGGGAAGCGTTGACGAACCACGGAAAGAAACTCGAATCCGTTCATGTTCGGCATCTGCAAGTCAGAGATCACAAGATCAGGGAGCGAGTCTTTCAGAGCAGAAAGTCCATCGAATCCATCTTTGGCGCACAAGACTTCGTAGCCTTGCGATTCCAGGATCGCCTTGGCCATGTCACGGAGTCGTTCCTCGTCGTCTACGAAGAGAATTCTGTATCTGAAAGACATAGCAGTGATTCTGAAAGTATAGACGAGAGTGCGTGGTCTTTAACGGTATTGTCCAGTCTGTTTTTCGCTTTGTGTTCGACTTTCGCCCTGGGCTTTCACGCAATCTTCGTTCCTAAGCGGGAGGACAGCAGTGTAGTCAAGAAGAATATTGCGGGATAAGTATTTTCTTTTTCCCTTGAGCGAAGCTTTATCAGCACTCCGCGCGGATGACTGCCAATCTTTCCCTCCCCGGCACCTTTTCTCTTGTCAGTGCAGTCTAACCGTACTAAGCAATATGAGCATGGCGGCAACAGGCAGCCCCAGAAGCAAGGGTTGGGTGAAGGCCACTCATTTTCAAGGGGATAGAATGATGGGAGAGATCAGCGAGCGGCATCCGTTACGTCTGCTTTTGTCGGAGAAGGTTGCCCAGCACTTTGGCAACGAGGTGGGCTTGCGTGACGAGGAAATCTGGGCGTATGTCGCCAACCTGATCACGGAATTCTGCGACACCCGCAACCTGTACGCACTTAAGAATGCACAAGGCCGTTCGCTCGACGATGTCGGCGAGATGCTGCTTGAAAGCGACCCCGTCTTCGGCGAAGCGGCAACCTCCTTCGACCGCGAGCGCCAGGTGCGAAAACACATCGGAGACTTCACGCTGTTCTATAGCGGAATGTTTCCGGAGTCGATCAATCGCTTCCGCCTGCGCCGTCAACGTCTGGAAAGCATGATCGACTTTGTGCACGCCGGCAAGGAGAGCTACTTTATCGTCAGCAAGTTTGATCAGATGGAATACCGCAAGGTGGCGCCGCTGTTTGGGCGGCTCTCGCAAGAGTTTGAAAGCTGTGTCTTCGGACTGAACCTGGTACGCAAGGAGCTGAACGAGATGCAATACGCACTGGTTCGACCCGACGACATCGTAATGTGAGCTCGTAAAGCGGAGATGCGGTCACCCGTTGGGCTGGCTGACGGCTTCTGTGCTTCGACGGTAAAAACTCAGCGCGCTCTCGCCCTGTTTCAGCAGGCGATAGCGCTTCAGGTCGCCCTCGCCGTCGCCCGGATCGAATCTCTTCTCGTGCTCGGCCACCACGATTCCGCCTTCCGGCAACATCGTTCCGCGTGCAATCGTGCGCAGAACCTCACCGTAGGCGCCGTGAGAACGGTAGGGAGGATCGAGGAAGCAGACATCGAATTGCTTTCCGGCCCTGTCCCACTGGCGTAGCGCTTCGGCTGCATCGCGCTCGGCGACTTCAGCTTCCAGTCCGAGCGATGCCAGGTTCTGGCGCAGCACTTTCGCTGCGTTGCCGCTGGATTCGGCAAAGTGTACCGAGGTCGCGCCACGGCTCAGGGCCTCGATGCCCACTGCTCCGGTGCCTGCAAACAGATCGGCCCAGGCGCATTCAGCCACCATTCCTGCCGACGCCAGCACGTTAAACAGGGTCTCCTTCAGCCGGTCGTAGGTAGGTCGCGTCTCCAGGCCTTCCAGGCTCTTTAGCGTCCGGCTGCGAAACTTTCCCGCAATCACTCTCATCGCCCTCTTCTACACCCGGCCCTTGGCCGTGTAGTGTATTAGTAACGGGTTCCTCCGGCACAAGGCAAATGAGATGAGGCGTTGGTCCATTCCGGTCATAGACATCTTCGGCATCCACTTCCGCATGCACTTCAGCTTTCCGCTGATGCTCTGTCTGGTGTGGATTCTTGAAGGCGGACATGGCCCGCAGGTGGGGCTGCGCAGCTTCATTCTGATGCTGCTGGTGCTCTTTGCGGTGCTGGTGCATGAGATTGGCCACGCTGTGGTTGCGGCGCGCCACGGAATTCGCGTGCGCAGTGTGGTCCTGCTGCCCATCACCGGCGTTGCCCTGCTTGATGAGCAGGCACAACGCGGCCTGGATGCACCGCGCGAAATTCGCATCGCGCTCGCCGGACCCTTCGTCAACCTGATGCTTGCGATCTTTCTCGGAACCTCGATTCTCATCTTCCGGCCGCAGGTGCAGTTATTCACCTTTCCGTGGCTCACTCCGTTCAATCTTCTGCGCAGCGCTGCCTGGGCACAGCTTTTTGTGGCGGCGCTCAACCTGCTGCCCGCCTATCCGTTGGATGGCGGACGCATTCTGCGCGCGCTCCTGGCACGCAGCGGAGATCAGGTTACGGCCACCCGGCGCGCCGTCTCTATCGGACAGTTTTTTTCTCTGGCGCTGTTTCTCTGCGGCGGAGTGGTCTTCCTGGGCTCCAATTCCAGCAATCTCTGGATCATGATGGCGGGAGTCTTTCTCTTTCTGGCAGCTCAAATGGAAGACCGCAGCATGATTCTGCAGGCGGTGCTGGAGCGGGTGCGCGTCATGGACGTAATGATCACCGACTTCATCACGCTCTCCCCGGCCGAGACCCTGGCCGATGCCTTGCAGCGCTCCGTAGAGCCGCCGCAGGAGGAGTTCCCCGTAGTCCGCGGCACGCATATGGTGGGCGTCATCAGCCGTCAGCAGATGGCCGCGTCGATCGAGGAAGAAGGCAACGGCTACGTGCAATCGGCCATGCGCCGTGAGTATCTCGTCGCCGGCCCGCAGGAGTCGCTGGCCGCCGTGTTGCGCCGCATTGGACGCAGCGGTCTGGCGATGATTCCCGTCGTCGATGGCGACTACCTGGTCGGCATCGTTACCTTTCAGAATCTGATGCGCAAACTTACTGCGCTCTCGCTACGCCGCGCCACCGCGAAAACCTCTACGCACAACGCCCCGGCTCCACAACGATAGCTCTCGTCCAGCACCCCGCGCGGGCGACTCTGCGCCTCTCATCATGCACATGCGTCACGCGCATCCTTTCATGCAGCGGGCCTTCACGCGTTATGAGCTCGCGCAAGAACGCCAATGAATTTTTCTGCGCTTCTGTCATCAGAAATTCACAATGCCTTAATGGCGCAGTAATGTTCCAGAGCTGATACTCGTAAGTGAGAAATTACTCGGCAACCTGCATTTGAAGCTGATGGTGTGCGCGCTTGTGTATGCTCCGCTGCGGTGAAGTTATTAACTCACGGAGCATGATCGGCGCGAAGGAATAACCTGGGCCGCGGGGCGCGGTGACTCACTGCCGCGCTACTTGTGTCTTGAACTCAACTCAACGTTTCACTGCCCGATGAGTGGACATTCATGAAGACGATTCAAGCATGGAAGATTCTGCCGGATTTTGCTCAGTTTGGCATTGATCAGTGGGCTTCCACGAAGAATAAACATCGTTTTCTTGAATCCACTGCCATCACGAAAGCTTCCGGTGAAGACGGTGTTGTTCAACTGTGTACTTACACCTCCCGCGTCTTTCACCTTACAATTAACCAGCTCTGCAATCTTAGGGAGTTTTTGCGTTCGGGGAAATTTTCCTCGGATCTGATCGGTTCTACAACTTTGTCTCGCATCCTGCTGCCCGTTTTTGGGAAGAGGGAAGCGCGAATCTAGTCATACTTTGGAGCGACGAGAACAATGAAGAACTTTTACAAAGCGGTAGCTGTTATCGCCCTATCCGGCATGTGCATGGCAGCGCCGGCGCCGTCGGCTGGGGAAGCACCAGCCAAGAAGGCTACAAAAAAGCATCATAAAGCCGCCGCCGCAAAAGTCGAGGCCAAAAAAGATGAGACGGCCGAGCAAGTGCGCCAGCTGAAGGAAGCAGTCGATCAGCAACAGGCCGCGACCCAGCAGCTGCAACAGCAGTTGCAGCAGACGCAGCAGCAGCTGCAGCAGACACAGCAGCAGCTCACAGCGACACAGCAGGAAGCGCAGAAGGCAGCAGCCAAGGCCGCTGAGGTTGAGAGCAACAATGTGCAGGTGCAGAAGGTTCAGGCCGATCTTTCCGATGTGAAGACGGCATTGAACGCCACCACACAGCAAGTTGAGAAGACCGAGAAGAAGGTCGATTACCTGGAACATCCGGTGAGCATTTCCTACAAGGGCGTCAAGCTCACGCCGGGCGGCTTCCTGGCGGCTGAATCGGTGTGGCGTCAGCACGACGAAACCACCGACGTCCTCAGCTCCTTCAACGGAATTCCCTACACTTCTACTCCTACTTCGCACCTGACCGAGTGGCGCTTTACGGCGCGTCAGTCCCGTGCGACGTTGCTGGCTGAAGGCCAGGCGGGTAAGGCAAAGCTGACTGGGTACTACGAAGTGGACTTCCTGGGTGCAGCTCCGACCGCGAACGAAAACCAGAGCAACAGCTTCAACCTTCGCCAGCGCCAACTGTTCGGAAAGGTTGCAGTGAGCGGATGGGCTGTGACGGCCGGTCAGACGTGGAGCTTGCTCGCCATGAACAGAAAAGGGGCTGAAGCACGCGCCGAGTGGGTTCCGGCGACGATCGACGCACAGTACGTCCCGGGATTCACCTTTGCCCGCCTTGCCACCGCTCGTGTGGCGAAGAGCTTCGGCGACAACAAGGCAACGATCGCGTTCTCGGTTGAAAATCCGGCTGTGCTGGTTGCCGGAGTTGCCCCCGCTGCTCCCGTCGCCACGCCGATCCTGACCGGTGCGGGTACCGCATCGCTTGGCAACGGAAACAACTACACGATTGCACTTGCACCAGACCTAATCGGCAAGATTACGTTTGATCCCCGCTTCGGCCACTTCGAAATCAAGGCTGTGGGCCGCTTCTTCCGTGACCGTATCAATGCGACTGCTACCACGCTTGGCAGCAACCAGCTCACGCTTGGTGGTGGACTTGGTGCGGGCGCAATCATCCCCATCGTGCCCAAGAAGGTGGACTTCGTCGCAGAAGGATTGGTGGGCCGCGGCAGTGCGCGGTACGGCGACTCTTCCAATGCCGACGTAACTTACCGGCAAGATGGCTCGCTCTCCACGATCAAGAACCTGCAGGCAATCGCCGGTATCGAAGCACATCCGATGCCGAAGCTCGACATCTATGTCTACGCCGGCGACGAATACCTCGGCCGCAATGTTTACGGAACCGGAGCAACAGCAACTGGCTACGGAATTTTCAGCGGTTCACGCGCCGTGAACAACACCAGCTGCTTTATTGCGAACAGCGGCACCTGCAATGCCCTCATGAAGAGCGTGATGCAGGCCACTGGAGGCTTCTGGTACAACATCTATAAAGGCGCATACGGCTCGTTCCGCTACGGTATGCAGTATTCCTACACCTACAAGAACACCTGGGGTGGTGTGAACACGAATGCTGGAGCGACCACCACGGCCCCGAAGGCCAACGAGAACATGGCTTTCACCTCGATCCGTTACTACCTGCCGTAACAACCGTTAAGCAGTACAGGGAGGCGCCGCTTAAATGGCGCCTCCTTTTTTCGTCTCTGGCCAAAACCTGCTTACTTGGAGACAACCTCATTTTGCGTGAGATGTGCGTCCCCATTTACCCGAAGCAGCATGGCGGTGCCGCGCTGAATGCGGAGGCCGCCATTCTGGGATTCAAGCACGATCTTACCTGTCTTGCGACCCGCGTCCGCGACCGTGAAGTCATAACCGTACACTCCACATGCGTCGTGTGAAAACACCCAGAGTGCCTGGGGGTTGTCGTTTCCCGCAATCGGACCCCGACAAGGGCTTCCTGGGCTGGAGGAGACACGGACCAGGACACCCCATGGTTCTTCGTAAACCGGGGTTCCAACGATTTCCACACCGCTTGCCACCGGCCCGCCGCCGCGGTACACCACATCTCCGCCAATCTGGCTCGTCGTCCAGTCCCACTGCGCGATTGAGCCGCGATCCGTTCCAGCAGTTGGCTCCTGAGCTGAACGTACTTCGTCAGGCGACGCGATTGCACGGAGATTGGTTAAGATTGGCATCATCCTCCCGGCGATCTCGATCTGGTCAAAGCGAAGTTCAATCGATGCGGGTCGGGAATTCTGCGGTGGAGTCACTGCCAGAACCTCGCCGATAACCCGCCTGCCCGCTTTTATTTTGGCGCCGTTGTACAACGGAACCTCCTGCACAACTTTTGCAGTGACCTTGTCTCCGGGCTTGCAGTTCTTCGCTTCAATCGTAGAACTCAGCTTGACCGGAATGATGGTGCCGACAGCGATATTGGTTTGCGCGGCCAAAACAGCCGAAAGCGCAAACACACCACACAAAAGCAATATTGTTTTTTTCATAGTCGCACTCCTGTTCTCGTAAGTGCCAGACTTACCGCGCGCAATGCAACATGGTTGATTGTGATTTAGATGATCTTCTAAAGAACAATAGTGGTCTGCAATGGTACGCATCCAGTCCGGCGGGCCGATGCAGGACGAGGCACGCGGAGGTCTTCAGGGGCAGTTCTAGGAGGGATCTTTTACAGGAACATAACTGCGAGGAGCGGACTGCGGTCTGGATGACAAAGCGCAGTCCGCCACGGAAAAGCGAAGCTCAGGGATGAACTCCGATCTGAAAGTTCAAGGCGGAAATGGTCAGATCATATTGTGCCCGCGCGCTGGCGTTGCTGATTGCTGCTTCGGTTTGCTGAAGTTGGGCCTGACTTAATTCGACGATCGAGCTGAGTCCGAACTTGTAGCGCGTACTGGCAAGGTCGAGTGCGGTATTCGATTCTTGCAGCAGTGCCGCGGTAACGGTCACGCGTTGCAGAGAGGTATTCGCATTGAGCCATGCGATGCGAACATCGCGAACCACCTGATCACGAAGAGCACGCGTCTGCTCTGAAGCCGCTTGTGCCTGCAGCTTCGCCTCAGCCGCCTGCGCCCTGAAGCGGAAACCGTCAAAAATCGGAATGCTAAGATTTGCCCCAACAGCGCCATACCAGTTACTAGTAAAAAATTGCGGACTGCCGATAGGAGTCTGGCCCACCTCTCCAAGTGCGGTGATTGTAGGGAGCAGCTGTTCATGCTGGGCCTTACTGAACTTTTGCTCAGCACGTTCACTGTAATTCAGTGACTGCAAATCCGGCCGATTTGCTATGGCCTGCGCGATGAGAGCGCCCGAGTCAGGGGGTAACGGCGGCAGGGCGATAGAATCATCGATGAGTTCATAGTCCATCTGTGTATCAAAGCCCAGAACCGCGCTCAAAGCCGCCTTTGCCGAGTCTAAGTTATCCTGCGCGTCCAACTGGAGCAGCTGTGCCTGCGATAGATTGACCTGCGCAAAACTGAGATCCAGGTCAGAGCGCAGCTTTGACGCGGCAAGCGCGCTGACTTGATCCGTCAATGTTTGCCTCGCCGCAACCGTCTGCATGGCAACCTTGAGAGTTGCCTGCGCTTCGAGTGTCTGGTAAAAAACCTGATCGGTCGCCAGCACGATCTCTTCGCGGCTGGCTTCTGCGTCGGCCAAACGAGCTTTTTCCTGGAGCTTTGCTGAGGCGATCAGATTGGCGGTGCGTCCGAAGTCGGTGATCAACTGGCGCAGTGCCACGCCTTCGCCAGCGTGATTCAGCAGCCTGGACGCGTCCAGCGAGCCCGTCGAACGTCTGCTTCCACTGTTCGCGCCCACAACAGTCAAATTGCCGGTGAAGTTCGGTAGTTCATCGGCACGTCTTTCACGCACAAACTGGTGCTGAACTTTGGCTAGCAGCTGGCTGATGTGGATGGCAGGATTGTTGGTCAGCGCGATTTGCTCTGCCTGCTGACGCGTTAGAAGTTGAGAATTTCCGGTGGACGGAGTTGGTGTCGTCTGAGATGCCGCTGGCCCGGTCGTCTGAGCCGGCGGATTCTTTGCCGGCGGCGCATCCGGTAATGCTGAAGGGCTGGCATGCGCGTGCAGTCCAGAGCAGAACAAGGCCACTGTGAGCAGTGAGAGGTTCATGGTTCGTCGTGACTCTCATAGCGATTCCTCCTGCGCGGCTGACGAAAGTTCTTCTGGGTAGTATTCGTCCAAGGCGTGTTCTTCATTGCGATGGATCAGCAGATATGCGGTCGGCACCAGAAAAACAGTGACCAACCCTGAGACGGTTAGCCCGCCTAGAATGGCCCGTGCCAGCGGCGCATATTGTTCGCTCCCCGGCTCAAGAGCAAGAGCCATCGGAATCAGTCCGAGGATGGTTGCCATGGTGGTCATCAGAATTGGCCGCAGACGTACTTTACACGCTTCGGCCAGGGCAAGCTTCAGCTCCATGCCACTTTTTCGGAGAGTGCCCACAAATTCCACGATCAAGATGCTGTCCGATACGGCGATGCCGGTCATCATAACAACACCCATCAACGACATTACGTTCAGTGTCGTGCCGGTCAGCAGCAGGAATATCAGTACACCTGAAAGTCCTGGTGGAACGGCCAGCAGAATGACAAACGGATCGGAGAAAGATGCGAACTGCGCCATCAAAATCAGGTAAACCAGAACCACCGCGAGGATGAGTCCGATGCCAAAGCTGGAAAAAGACTGATCCATGTCGCGAACGGCACCGCGGACTGTTGATCGTGACTCCATCGGGCTTTTGGATCTGCCCGACGATCGAGTTAATCTCGCGAGAGACGCGGCTCAAATCTTCTTCCTTCGGCATGACGTAAATATCAAACTCGCGACGCAGTTGGTAGTGATCCACCTCGGTCGGAGTATTGATTTTCTTGATGTCCGCCACCGACTCCAGCGGAGTCGTGTTGCCGTTGCTTGCCGAGTGCAACGGGATCTGTTTGAAGTCGGTCAAGGTTTTAATTTGTGATTCTGGATATTGCACCGTCAACATGTAACTGTTACCGCTCTTCGGATCAACCCAAAAGCTGGGTGAGATCATGCCGTCGGAGGTAAGCGCGGTGATGACGTTATCCACCACATTCTTTGGCGAGATGCCAAGCAGGCTGGCACGTTCGCGATTGATGTTCAACTCAAGTCCGGGGTAGTTCAGATCCTGAGGAATCAGCACGTCATTCACTGAGTCGAGCTGTTTCACCTTGGCGGCAGTGGCCTGCGCGATCGCATAGGCCTGCGGAAGGTCGTTTCCGCCAATTTGAATGTCAATTGGAGCGGGCTTGCCTTGGTTGACCACCGAATCGACCAAGCCTCCGGCCTGAAGGTAGGTCGAGACATCCGGGAAGTCCGCCGCTAGCTTTTCGCGAACTTTTTGCATGTAGGCATAGCTTCCTGTCTTGTGTTCTTCCTTCAGGCTGACCTGAATGAACGCCGTGTGCATGCCGGAGTTCGACGTGTAGATTGCAGAAAGATCCGGAGTGATGCCGATGTTTGAGACGATCATGTTGAGATCTTGCGGAGCAACCACGCTGCGAATGTCCTGCTCCATCTTTGCAATGTAATCGTCGGTGACCTCAATGCGGGTTCCTGCCGGCACTTTGACGTTGACCACGAATTGGCCGGGATCGGTGCGCGGAAAGAAAGATTTGCCAAGGAATGGATACAGGGCAAAACTGCAAACCACGAACAGGCTGAAAACCACGACCACAATTACCGGACGCTCCAGGCACTTTGCAATCGCCGTGTCGTACTTGTCTTGCAGGATGCGAAAGCCTGCATTGAATCGCTCAACGATGGTTCGGAAGACTTGGATTCTGCTTGGCGTGATCGTACCTGATTCCAAGTCTTCCTCGATCTCAATCGGACCATCAGGAGGAACATGATGTTGATGCTCAGGCGCAAGCGTAATGAACTTTGCGCAAAACAATGGCACCACCGTCATGGCCACCAGATAGGAGGCAGCCAGCGCGAGCACAACAGCAAGCGCCAATGCGGTGAACAGATATTTGCTCACCCCGAAAAGCAGAACGACGGGGAAGAAGACGATGCTGGTGCTGATTGTCGCAGCAAGCACGGCCAGTTGCACCTCTTTGCCACCGCGCTCCGCCGCAACGGCAGGCGCTTCGCCCATTTCCATATGGCGAAAAATATTTTCGAGTACGACGACGGAGTTATCAATCAGCCGGGATAACGCCAGCGCAAGACCGCCCAGCACCATGGTATTGATCGAACTGCCGCCAAGATTCAACCCCATGAATGTTGCCAGGCAGGAGATAGGGATTGATAGCAGAACAGCAATCGTAGCCCGTACATTGCCCAGAAAAAGCAGAATCATCAGCGCTGTCAGGCAGAGTCCGATCGTTCCCTCGTTGATCACATTCTTGACTGCAAGCTTAACGAAGCTGGATTGGTCGAAGACGACGTCTGTCTTTAAGACCTTTGGAATATCCAGTAGATTCTCAACAGCCTTTTTCACTCCATTCACGATGGTGATGGTGTTCGAGTTGCCACCTTGTTTCAATATTGGAATATAGACAGAGTGCTGGCCATCCACGCGAACAATATTGGTTTGTAGTTGTCCGGCATCTTTCGCCTGGCCAATATCGGCCACCATCACTGAAGACTTGCCTACGGTCTTTAACGGCAGATCATTGATCTCGTCCACCACCGGAACCTGGCTATTGGCATAGATGTTGTAATCCTTGTTGCCAATGCGCACATCGCCTGCCGGAAGAATCAAGTTGGACTTGTTGAGTGAATCCACCACATCCATCACGCTCATCTGGTGAGCTTCAAGCTTGAGCGGATCGACGTACACCATAATCTGCCGATAGCGCCCGCCGTAGGGTTGTGGCACAGAGGCTCCGGGGACGTTTGCCACCTGGTTGCGAACACTGAACTGGGCGAGATCTTTTAACTGCGTCTCATTCAGCCCCTGACCCTTCAGCGTAATCAGACAAACCGGCAGGTTGGCAGCATCGAACTTCAGAACCACGGGTGGCAGAGTTCCCGGCGGCAGCCGCCGTAAATTTGCCATGGCAAGATTGGAAATACTACTGACTGCTGCGTTGCTATCCGTTCCGGGCTGAAAAAAGATTTTAATCAGGCTGACGCCGGGCAGCGAGCGCGACTCGATATGATCGATTCCACTGCCTAACGTAAAGAATCGTTCATAGCTGTTCGTGATATCCGATTCGATCTGCTGTGGCGGCATACCTGCATAGAACGTGGCCACGACGACAACAGGCATGTTGACCTCTGGAAACAGATCGACAGGCATGCGCACAATGGTCGTGAGGCCCACCACGATGATCGACAAACACATCATGAGGACGAAAAACGGATACTTGATTGCAAAAGAGGACATTACTGGTTGTCCTCCGGCTGGGGCATCGAAATTGTCATCTGCTTAGGGAGAACCTTCTGCCCTATCTGATAGTTCTGTTGTCCGGATACGATGACCGTCTGTTTGTCAGTTAGCCCACCGACAATGGCGATGCGATCTGCGCCTTGAATGCCAAGCGTGACAGGTGCTTTTTCGACTTTATTGTCGGCGCTTACGATTAGAACGTACGGCTGTCCCTCATCTTTCACGACCGCGGATTCCGGAACCGAAAGCACATTGTTTTGCTGTTGGAGAACAATGGAGGTTTCCGCAAACATTCCTGTGCTTAGGGTCTGATCTGCATTAGGAACATCGACCTCAACGAGCATCGTGCGGGTAGAAACATCCAACTCACGGGTAAATCGCACAATCTTCCCGGTGAAGGATTTACCTGTGGCTTGGATTTTGACTTGAACCGCGCTGCCCACTTGAATATAAGGAACATCCTTCTCAGGGACTGGCATGCGCAGGCGCAACAGATCACTTTGCGCAACCTTTACCACCGGCATCGATTGCGTGTTCGACGAGGTGCCTGCTTGAATCAGCGAGCCCACGTCCGCATAACGCATCGTGACTACACCATCAAAAGGAGCTGTGACGACAGAGTATCCCTGCATCGCCGTCATGCGCTCGCTCTCGGCACGCGAGACCTCGAGTTGCTCCTTTGCCGCGTTCAATGCAGACTTGGCGACATTGATTTTGGCCTGCGCATCCAGATCCTTCGCAAGAGAATCATCCAACTCCTGCTCGGCAACCAGCCCTGGACGCTGCTTCGCCACCTCTGCGAGACGCGTTTTACCTATGTGGATGGCAGCATAGTTTGCCTCAGCAAGCGCGACTTGGTTCTGGGCTCTCTCAATTTCGGCCTGGTTGTGCCGGATGGTAGCCTGCGATGCGGCAACCTGCGCGTTCAACTCCGGCACTTCCAGTGTCGCAATGACCTCTCCGCTGCGCACGTGATCGCCGATATCCACATTGATGCGGCGAATGTAGCCCGAAACTTTCGCATGGAGTTCCACCTCCTGGTAAGGCTGGAACTGGCCCGCAACAGTAAGCGTGCTGGCGAGATTGCCGCGAGTGGCGGGCATAACCAGAGCGGTTGGTATCGGCGTGGAAGAAGGCTGCTTTGCTTTGCTGTGAATAAAGGAGAAGGCCAAAGCCGTGAGCACGAGCAAAGTCCCGGCTCCGAGAATGATCATGAGAGATCGCTTGTACATGTTGCAGTCACCTCTGAACTATCAATCAGATTAAAGGCTGAGAGTGGCTCCCACAGCAAAGTACGAATGTTGCAATCCAAAAAGTGCCGGACAACATTTGCTGCGATGGAGGAGCTTATTGAGCGAGAGTGAATGCTGGAGGGGGGCGAAACGAAAAGAAGCTGGAGAGGGCATCGCAACTAGGTCGCGTGTCTTGAGAAGCCGATGCTTTAGCGCGAACCAACGGCAGACGGAGAAGCCCAAGGTAAACTGCAGCGGTCAGAACATTCAGGAAGAGCGATGTCGGTGAGGGGGGAAGTGTTCGTGGATGAATCTGCGCGGCAGTTTGAACCATGTCCGTGCGCTCATTGGGCGATAGCAGCTTAGCTTGTGCAATGGATCGAGACGGACTACCAGGCGGGTCGTAAAGCGAGAGCTTATACTGCACACCCCAAACAAATATCCCGACGACAATCAAAAACAACGGGATCAGTGTTGCGTGCGAAGTTCGGCAAGCTGCGGTTTTAGAGTTCATCGCAAGAATCAAAAGACGAGCAACTCATACAATGCGCTAACATCGAAGAGGCGCAACATCGTCGTTAGCGTCGTAATCTACAGGTGGGGAACGCACGATGGGAAGCAAAAGCCACTCATCGGGGCGAAATTGCCGGAATTCAAGAGTGCCAGCCCCACGCCCGCAGATGCACAATCTTAGCAGATTAGGACCAGAAGTGGAATCACAGGTTTTGGTATTCATCTGACTGTGAACTCGGGCGGATACTCTCATTTCCTTGGGATGGCTGGAGCGGCAGTCGCCGGTGCCGCCTTCAACTGTTCTCTAAATTGCTGCTCAGTGCCTGCAAAGAATTCCTCGTAAGTCTTCTCGCTGGAAGACCCGGAGACCGGTCGTCAACGAAAGTTCCGCCTGCTTCTTACCCAGTTACCGGCCGGCGATTGCGATACACGAGCAAGTAGGCAGCCGGAACAATAAACACTGTAAGAACAACGGATGCTGTCAGGCCTCCGATAATGGCGCGCGCCAATGGGGCATACTGTTCGCTTCCCGTACCCAATTTAAGAGCCATAGGAACCATGCCCATGATGGTAGCCAGCGACGTCATCAATATGGGGCGCAGGCGCACGCGGCAGGCTGTGATCACGGCCTCCTCCACCGATTTTCCCTGTTCTTCTAAACGATGGGCGAATTCAACGATCAAGATACTGTTGGAAGCTGAAATCCCGACTAGCATCAACACTCCCATCAGAGACATCACGTTGAGGGTCGTTCCGGTCAGGGGAAGAATAATCAGGACACCTACAAATCCCATTGGAATCGCAAGCATGATGAGCAAGGGATCTTTGAATGACTTGAACTGGGCAACGAGAATGAGATAGAGAAGCACTGCTGAGAGCGACAGGCCAATCGCAAAGCTGCGAAAGGACTCCTGCATGCCTTGCACCATGCCGCGCAGATTCAGTCGGACGTTCTCCGGAAGCGCCGTCTGCCCGATAACGTTTTTTACCTCATCTGCAACTTTTCCAAGAGCTTCGCCCGATGGAGTTACGTACACGTCCACTACCTTTTGTATTTGGTAATGATCGATCTCTGTGGGTGTTTCGATATTCTGCAGTCTAACAACGCTGGCTAACGTAGTCGGCTTTTTTACATTGGGACCACGGAGAGGGATATTGGTCAGGTCAGTAAAATCATGGATCGCCGCTTGGCCCTTCTCGTAAAACTGAACCGTCAGGTAGTAATCATTTCCAGTCTTGTAATCTACCCAGTAGTTAGGCGCAATCATGTAATTGGAGTTGAGCGCAGTGATGACATTGTCCACGACATCTTTTTGCGTCAGCCCCAGTTCGGCCGCATGTACGCGGTCCACATCCAATCTCAGCGCAGGATAGTTCAAATCCTGTGGAATGTAGACCTCGCCGACGCCTGGCAGTTGCCGTATTCGGCTAGCCAAATCCTGCGCGACTCCATAGATCTGATTCAGGTCTGGGCTGCTTACCTGCACGTCGATCGGCGCCGGCATCCCTGTGTTCAGAATCGCATCCACCATCGAACCACTGGAGAAGAACGTCCGAACCTCCGGCATCCGGTTCGTCATTTCTTTCTGCACTCGATCCATATACTCAAAGCTGCTTACGCGATGGGGTTCGTTCAGAGCCACCTGAATGGTAGCGGTGTACGGTCCTGCGTTGGAGGTGTACAGCGCCGAAAAATCCGGAACTACGCCGATGTTGGATACCACCATTTTGAAGTCCTTTGTATCCACGACGTGGCGTATGAGGTCTTCCACTTTTGCGACATACTGCTCGGTAACTTCAATGCGAGTTCCCGTCGGAACTTTTAAGTTGATGGTGAACTGGCCAGCGTCAGTTCTTGGAAAGAATGCCAACCCAAGAAGCGGATAGATGGCAAGGCTTACGAGAAACAGGGCCATGAGAATGGCAACCGTGCGGCCCGGTTTTATCAGCGCACGCTTTACCCAATATTCATAAGAGTCCAGCAGTTTATTGAACATCCGATTGAAGCCGGCATTGAACCGCTCCCAGCGGGAGCGGCCGGCTGCTGCAGTGGGTTCAATTTCATATTCTTCATGTTTTTGTTGAGTCGCGCGTGGCGCAGCCTTGAGAAAACGTGAACAGAACAACGGGATCACCGTCATGGCAACAATGTAGGAGGCAAATAACGAGATCACCACCGCCAGAGCAAGGGCCGAAAACAAGAACTTACTTACACCATAAAGAAAAGTAACAGGGAAGAAGACCACCACCGTCGTCAGCGTCGCTGCCAGTACAGCAAGGCTAACCTCTGAGCCACCAACCTCCGCGGCGGTCAGGGGGGAGGCGCCCATCTCCAGGTGACGATAAATGTTCTCCAATGAGATTACGGAATTGTCGATGATGCGCGAAAAAGCCAGCGCCAAGCCGCCCAGGATCATAGTGTTCACCGTATTGCCGCTCATGTTGAGAACAACAAACGTAGCCAGGGCGGAAAGAGGAATCGATAGAAACACTGCTGTGGTTGCGCGGACGCTTCCGAGAAAAACCAGGATCATCAGGCTGGTAAGAAAGAGACCGATCAGCCCTTCATGCAGCAGGGTCCGGATCGCTTCTTTAACGAATACTGACTGATCAAACACGACACTTGCGATCAACTGCTTGGGGACATCGAAGAGATGACCGATCATCTCACGAATGCCATTCACGACTTGGATTGTATTGGTGTCGCCGCCCTGCTTCATGATCGGGAGATACACCGACTTCTGCCCATCCACTCGCACCAGGTTATATTGAATCTGGTTGGCGTCCTCTGCCGCACCTACATCGTTGACCGTCACCCATGAATTTCCAACGGTCTTCACGGGGACCTGTCCTAGCTGAGTCATGTTTGTGACCAAACTATTCGAGTACACGTAATAGTCGTATGGCCCCATTTTTACGTCGCCGGCAGGAAGAATGAGATTGGAACCGTTTACCGCGTTCACCACATCCATTGGGCTCAGCTGCCGTGACGAAAGTTTGTAAGGGTCGACGTAGACCATAATCTGACGGTATTTTCCACCGAACGGCGGCGGAATCTCCGCACCCTTCACCACAGCAATCTGGTTGCGGATTGCAAATTGGCCTATGTCGTGGAGTTGCGTCTGGCTCAGATTCTGCCCTTTCAGGGTCACCAGGCAGACGGGCAGGCTGGAGGCGTCGAACTTCAAAACCACCGGAGGCAGGGTGCCAGGAGGCAGGCGCTTGAGATCAGCCAGAGCGAGATTCGAGAGCTCGGTAACGTCTGCGTCCGCGCTTGTTCCCGGTTGAAAATAGACCCGAATAATGCTCACGCCGAGAAGTGAACGCGATTCCATATGGTCGATGCCGCTGGCCAGAGTGAAGAATCGCTCCAGCGGATCGGTAATATCGGTCTCGATGTCCTGGGGTGGCATTCCCGAGTAAAAAGTAGCTACGACCACTTCCGGCAGGTTGATCGTTGGAAACAAATCCACCGGCATCCGCGCCAGGCTTGTAACACCAATGACAACCAGTGCGAGGCAGATCACGACGACGAAATAAGGATTACGTATCGAAAAGCCTGACATTAGCTCTCACTCTCAGCATCCACTGCAACCGTGGATCTCTACTCTGACTTCGGTTCCTGATAGCGCAGGATCCGCACAACCTGGGCGTGAACTTTCTCGCCTGGTTTCAGCCCGCTGCGATCACTGACTACAACTTGTTCGCCCGCGTTTAAACCGGAAACAACTTCGGCATCCGTGGCAGTTTCAATTCCCAGTGTTACCTGCCGGTCTTCCACCTCCCCTGCATGATCCACAACAAACACGGTGGTCTTGTCCCCTTCATGTTTGATCGCCTGCAACGGCACCGTGGGAATATCCTCACGATGCTCGAGCGCGACATCAGCTTCGGCGTAGAGGCCGGGCATAAGAACGCGACCGGGATTCGAAACATCCACTTCCGTGTGCATGGTGCGCGTGTCTTCCCTCACGTCGACAGAGAAGCGCGCTACTTTACCGGGAAAAGTCCGATTGAGAGAAGGGACGCGTACATCCACCGGGTCGCCCATATGAATGTAGCGAACGTAGGCCTCTGGGATAGGAATGACCAGGCGGAACAAATCGTCTTGAGACAGCCTCACCAGTGGCATTGCCTGCGTGCTCGAACTCGTTCCGGCTTGCATGAGCGCTCCGAGATTCGCAAAGCGATCGGTGACCACGCCCGAAAACGGTGCGACGATCTTGGAATAGTTGAACAATGTTTGATCGTGAAGCAGCCTGGCTCGGACCACGGAAAGCCGGCTCTGCGCTGCTTCCAGCGAGGCCTTGCCCGCATCCACTTGAGACGCAGCCGCCATGTCCTTGCCCTGCGCGTCATCCACCTCTTGTTGAGCCACAAGGCCGGGCCGACTTTCTGAGACTTCGTTCAATCGCGAGTATTGAAGATGTAACGCATTGTATTGAGCGATGTAGCGTCTCAACTCGTGTTCCGCGCGGCCCACTTGGTCAGACGCGTTCCTGATCTCCGCTTGGTCCTCCTGCAACTGTGCTTCTAACTCGGGAATCTCCAACGTCGCCATCACCTGACCCGCTTTTACATGGGACCCATAATCGACGTTCAAGGTCTTTATGTAGCCGGACTCCTTTGCAAACACGTCGATCTCTTGAAACGGCACTAACTCAGACGATAATGTGATGCTTCGGCTCAGCGTTTTCTTTTCCACCGCCGTCACGCCGACCGTGGGTACCGCTGAGCTTGCCCGTACTTGTTCGCTACGTCTGCACGATAACGATCCAAGCGCCGCCAATACGGCGAGAGCCACGTAGACGCAGGCAACATGGTCCGGTAGGCATGCCCGGAAACAGTTTCCATCTCGATGTCTCTTGAGAAGGTCCAAACACTAGCCTCTCTGGCATTCCGGCCAGCAATCTCGCTAAACACTTAACTTCGATCCTTAAGTACGTTCCGTAACGTATTTACTGAGAATTCCGGAGAGTCGCAGAAGTCAATGACCTTCTGCTCGGTTTGTAGTAACCTCGCGGCGACCGCGGGAATCTGCGAAGCAATTTCTCTCGGAACGCTCAACAGTCCGTGGCGATCCCCGTGCAGAAGGTCGCCTGGACGTACTTCAAGACCGCCGATCTTTACCACCGCGCCAAAGTCGAAGATGTGCGCGTATGCGTGAGAGACGGCAACATTTCCGGCAAATAATTGAAATCCGAGCTCATGTACGCGCGGCAGCTTCCGAACCGCACCATCCGTCACGTATCCGGCACAACCGAGTGCTCTTAATATCGCCGCGTGAACACTGCCGAGAAATGCGCCGGCGCCCGGCGGTTTGTCCATGTCCTCCAGCACTACGATTCGCGGCGAAGGTACTTGGAGAATGCTGTTCCACCACTCCGGCCGGTCGTGATACGAGCCTCCCGCGATTGGAGGCTCAACCGTGCGCAGACGGCCCGTAGCCGCGTAGCCTACCATGGGCGGAAAATCATGAAAGATGCACTGAACGCTGGCGTTCGCAAACCCCGTATTCCGAAGCCTCACCTCAAACGTCTCAATCGCATCCGAGAGCGTACAAGTGTCTATGCTCCGGAGAGCTTCAAGATCCTCGCCATAAACCGGGGTTTTAAGATCCATACGTACCATCTTCCGGAGGGAGCTGACGCGCCCAATACCGGCGCGAGAGCCGTGCGGCCAAAAGAACTTACAACACAAGGAATGCAGGGTATGGAGGAGGCCGAACGTAAAGGCCTTCGGTGAATACCCGACCGGGAAGACGCGACTCTGCCGGAGGGAGGCAGGATTCGAAAAAGGTGAATGGAACAATGCCGAAATCGATCGTCGACGATGCCCGATGAATTACCTGGTCGGGGTGCATCCGTTTTGGTTCGACTGTCCGGCGGTCAAAGGATCGCACCATGTGTGACTTGGATGTGGACAGAGTCAAAAAGGTAGTAAGAGGAGTTACGAACCGGGTTGTGAAGCTCAGAATCAGGACGCACATGGTGGCAATAACCATTGCGCTACGTAATGCGTGCTGACTCATTCCCTCGTATTGTCCCAGCTCTCGCAATGCGGCCACCGATGCTCGCGCTGAACGTAACCTTAGTCAGACGCATTGCAGGCCCGCACGGTTCGCCGGAAGGCGTGGCGTTTGGTTATTCTGCTTTCTTTTTCCCTCGCGAGGAGGCTACACGTTCCGAGATTCGGCATCTGGTCGGGCGCTTTTTCCGCAACTCTCAGAGACGCGGGTGCTCAACATTTTGCGGGATGAGGGGATCGATCCCGAGGAGCTGAAACGCTTGCGCGAGATGCTGGAACGGAGTGATGCGAAATGAGCGCTCCGGAGCTGCAGACCCTGGCACGCCTCTTCACCGAACGTCTGCTAAACACCGCGGCGGAAGGAGGGATGGTGAGAGGGATGCTAGATGTGCTTCGAGCGACTGCTCACCTCAGTGGCGCCGAAGAATTTCTGCACTATAAGAGGCTTGGCCTAATTTCCGACTGGGGGCGCATCAAATGCGGCTTCCGGGGAGACCCTGTATTGCTGCTTACGTAGCTGGCCTTTAGAACCGAGATAAAAAACGGACACTCCGTTTTTCCCCACTTGTGCCCGGAAGGATTCTCCCACTGGCAACGGGATGCAGTTCGACCATTTGTTCTCAATTGTACACGCGATCGTGAACGTCTTCCCGTCTTCGCTTTGTACAACCATCATGTTCTGCACAAAGTGTTCGGCCGAATGCATGCAACTGGGAGAGTAATCAGCTTGGCCGCAGCCTACGTAAACCGTTGAGGAGCTAGTTTGCAACGGACCAGTTTTCGCCCTGAGCACTGTAATCATGATGGATGAATTCTCATCGGATGAATGAGTGGTCGCAATTAAAGCAGCGGGTAGAAAAACTAACATTAAGCAAACCAGGCTTCGCTTCATAGTCACATCCATTCTTGGGTCCGCGCAGACTAGCCAATCGAATCCATTAGGCGATCAAAGATACCAAACATCTGGAATGGACGGCAATTGCGTCCGTCCATTCCAGTCCAGAGGGTTGTATTAGAAGGTGAAGATCGGTCCAAATTCTGACCTGTTATCTCTCCACCGTTGTTGTGGATGTCCGGCCACCGACGTTGTAGCGGTGTAAACTCCAGCAAGGTTCGGAAGAGCGTAGCTTTGGTAGACAGACTGTTCAAACGCAAACTGGCACCAGCGATTGAACTTGTAATACAGAGTGGCGGCACCCAGAGTGCTCTTTTGGGGGCCGGCACTGTTAATGGTGATTTCCTTGGCCTTGATGAAGTCAGCCTTCTTTGCCTGATCAATTCCAGCGTGCAGGAAGAGCTGCCATCCTGCATTGTGACCCGCTGGGTCTGCATGGAACCAGCGCGACAGTGGGAATCCAAGCTCGGCAAAACCACCATAGCCTCGTACCGAGCGCTGCGGGGCAACCACGACGGTTCCCGCGGCGTTGGTGCCAAAGACCACCGTTGATGAGGCGTCCACGGAAGGAACCGAGTGCAAGCCCGTCAGCCCAGCGGTGTCGTTGTAATTGGAGAGAAGCTGCCCACCGAAGAAGAATCTCAGGTCAGCGCCTTGGTATGCACTGACGGTTAGAGTGGCCCAGCGGGTTGGAAGGCTGCCGCCGACCTGGATACCGTAGCCATCGCTCGAGTTCGTAACTCCTCTAGGGAACGCAGCCAGGTAGCTTGCAGGCAAGGCAGCGCTGGCAGCGGCTTCTGAAGCGTGCGTAACGACCGCTTCACGACGGGAGGAGAAGCCAGACACAACTAACTGTGCTGGTGCAACCCCAGGCGCCTTGTCGAGTTGCCACTGTACTACAAGTCTCGACTCGAACTCGGGACGGTTGGAGTCCGCGCCCTGGCGCTCGCCATATCCCAACTGGTTGCCGAGGCCGTTCACAAATGTACACGACGTAGGTGTGGCCAGTGCAGTCACAGTACAGGTGACACTGTCTGCCGGAAGGTTCCCCTCGCTCGGCATCATGATCGCGACTTCCGGAGTGATCGTGAACTTGCGCGAGCCGCCCATGTTCCGCACAACACCTAATCTGAATTGGGGGCTACGTTCGTAGACGTCGCCAAAGTAGACGGCGAGGCCGGTGGTTTCAAGCAGGTTGGGCAGCAGGGAGGAGCCGAAGATCGTCCAGTTCTGGCCGCCCTCGAAGAAGATGTCGGTCTTGTCGCTGACCGCATAATCTAATCTCGCATAAGCCAACCGCAACTGGAATGCAGAGCTGCGAATTGAGGACACGTTTCGGTTGTCGACGCGGCTGAAGTTGCCTTCGAAGTCGCCTTCTACCCGGCCCGTCAAGATCAACCTTCTCGATATGTCAGGCCACTCGAAGTTGGAGCCAAGACGAGTGGAGCGTGCTTTGAGGTGGAATTCCGGATTCGGGTTGGGGCCGGTGTCTGCATTCAAGAAGCCGGGAAGCGGGAAATCATCGCCGCGCGGCGAGCTTGAATCTTCCACTGCCGTCGATTTGATGAAGCCATACGGTGTGACCCGTATCGCGCCAATCCTGAAGGCCGGAACCAGGCCGTCTCTCTTGGGCGCATCGACTGCAAGTACGCGCACCGGAGCGATCGCCTGAACCACTGTCGGCACCGGCAGATACTTCTCGGGATTCAGCAGTCTGTCCAGACGATTCTGACTCTCCTTGACGCTCTGCGAAACCGCCGCGGTCTCAGCCTTTACTGCCGTTACGCTTGAGTTTGCAGCCGCCGCGGTCTCCTGAGCGGCAGTAGCTTTCTGGTCAGCTTGCTTGACCGCGTCCTGCAGTTGTTGGGTCTGGCCCGACTGCTGTTGCAGCTGCGAACTGCTAGTTTGCAGTTGCTGCTGAAGGTTTGAGATCTTGTCCTGCTGATCCTTGATCGCCGACTGCTGTTGATTCAGTTGGTCCTGTAATGTCTTGAGCTGTTCCTCTAATGCCTTGGTTTCTGTAGCTTTTGTCTCGTGCGCTTTCTTCCTTTTTTTCGATTCGCCTTCGGATCCCATGAGAAGACAGGAACCAAGCAGCGAGAAAATCAGGATTACTGCGAAAGTTCTGCACCGTCTAGGTCTGTTCATTTCTTCCTCCTAAACTCCTATGCTCTACTTTTTCGCGAATCGTACAGCGGCCAAACGAGTATCAATTTGCAGTGATCAATTCATTTCCCAACTTTCGTTGGAAGAGCAGATGTTGAAATGGGTTTGAGGCTGATCACGCCGAATACATTGGAATAAAAGGAGCTTTATGTCAAGCAGCAATAAAGCTTGATGATCATGTTGGGTAACTGCTCCCGCCGGCCATTGAAGTGAATGGTGGACGGTTAGATGGACACGCCACGAAGCCGAAGACCGTACGGAAGCATTGCCAGACACGGAAGCGCGCACTCCCTTATACATGCATAAGTCGCAGGTTTGTAAGTAAAGTGGTTAAATTGTGCAGCGAACAAGCATAGGACGTAACTGAACGGCAACTGCAGTGGCCGGGAAGAGCGATAGCACAATTCGCCTACGGCTGGCCTGACGCGTGCCTTCAGCGCGCGCTTGCTTCGCGCAACGAGAAATGCGTCCCGAGAGAGGCGCGGCAAGAAGTCTCGAATCTGGGTTAAAAAAAACGCCAGCCCGCCGGACTCGGGGAAGCGCAGGTGAACCGAGCCGGCGTATCCCGTAGTATTGCTATCTCTGTTACAGTGGTGTGGTTCGGTTTTTCGTGGTCGTCTCATGTAGGAGAACCTCTGGCAAAGGAGGCGTTCTATGTCGGGCTCAGACGAGCGACTCGTACCAGGATCCGTTGTGATTCCCTCATTCGCTCGTATTCTTCTCGCGACCGATTTTTCCGCCTCCTCCGTGGCTTCTGCAACTTTCACTGCCTTGCTGGCTAACTATTATCGTGCCTCCCTGCTGGTAGCCCACGTAATTTCCGTTGCCCCACAAGCTGAAGGAGTCGTGGCCAAAAAGCCGGGAACCGGCAAATCCCAGCAGGAAGAGGCGCGCTTGCGGGATTTCATTGCCGGTACACCTTTGGGCGGGTGCAGCTATGAAACGGTAGTGGATCAAGGGCCTGTGTGGGAAGTTCTGGCAGCCATGATCGAGGAAAAGCACATTGACCTCGTTGTTGTGGGCACTCGCGGTCGCAGTCCGGTGGGCAAGCTGCTGATGGGCTCAGTGGCGCAACGGATATTCAACCTGGCGCCATGCCCGGTCCTGAGCGTCTCGCCTAGGGCGCACACAATGTTGGGTAGCGACCGCGGGCTTTCCAGGATTTTGTATGCGACTGATTTCTCTCCCGAGTCGCTCAAGGCGCTGCCATACGCCATTTCGCTCGCGGAGGTGAGTCATGCCCGGCTGGTTCTGATGCATGCACCTTCTGCGTCAGAGGCGACTTCGAACGAGATTGTCATGGGCTATCACCAGCATCTCAGCGCTTTGATTCCTCCCGAACATAGACAGAGGTGCGAGTCTGACACGCTAGTCACCGCTGGCGAGTCTTCGCGGGCGATCCTGGATGCGGCGGCCGAGAACAGCGCGGACCTCATCGTTCTGGGCTCCCACGCTTACGAGGGGACGCTTTCGCACTTCCAGGTGCCGATATCGATTGCTTACCGCATAGTAGCGCAAGCGCCTTGCCCCGTGTTGCGCGTACGCAGTTGAATTCGAAAGCTTTTGCGTCCTCAAATTGTGGGGAAATTTGGTGCGTGAAAGGTGAGGCTGCAATGAAAGATTTCCCCAAACTTCACCAGCAACTTACGTCGTGGTATGCTGCTACACACTTCAAACTGGGGGTGAGTCGTGAAACGAATCAGTGCAATTCTTGTCCTGCTGGTCCTTGCCGCCTCAGGCTTCGCTCAACAGATCACGGTCGGATTCACGGTATCCAAAACCGGGGCGCTAAACGTCGATTCCACGGAGCAGTACCGTGGCTTCGAACTCTGGCGTGACCAGGTCAATGCCGCCGGTGGCATCAAGGCGGGCGGCAAGAGCTATAAGGTTCAGCTGGTCACCTACGATGACGAGTCCAACTCCAAGCGCGTGCAACAGCTATACTCGCGCCTGATCCTGCAGGACAAGTCGGATTTCATGTTCAGCCCCTATTCATCGGGTCTTACCGCAACTGCCGCCGTGGTTACAGAGCAATATGGAAAGATCATGCTCACCACCGGCGCCGCGGAGGAGAAAACCTACAAGCTCGGCAATCACTACCTTTATCAGATGTTCGCCCCCGCTCCGGAGTACTTAAAATCGGCGCTGGATGCGTTAAAGACCAAGGACCCCAAAGCCACTGTCGCTTTCGTCTATGAGGACGCCGCGTTCTCAGTGGCAGTAGCGACCCCGGCCAAAGCTTACGCCCAACAACTTGGTTTCAACGTGGTTTTCAGCGAACCCTATGCTCCCGGCACCACAGACTTCAGCGCCATCCTGGACAAGGTAGTTGCCTCGAAGGCGACCGTCCTGCTGGGCGGCGGTCACTATGCTGACGGTTCAACGCTGGCGCGCCAACTCTCTGGCCGCAAGGCTGGCATGAAGATGATCACCCTGCTCGTCGCCCCCGACAGCCCACAGTGGGTTGAACTCGGCGACGCAGGACTAGGAGTCACCGTGCCCTCACAGTGGGAGCCGCAGTCGGCATTCAAAGCCCAGTACGGGCCGAGCGGGGAAGAGTTCGCCAAGGCATATTCCGGCCGTTACAACACCCTTCCCAGCTACGAATCGGCTGGAGGATACGCTTGCGGCCTGATCTTGCAGCGAGCAATCGAACAGGCTGGCAGCATCGATACTCCGAAAGTTGCGCAGGCGCTGAACGCCTCTGACATCACGACCTTCTATGGGAAGACAAAGTTCTCCACCGCGTCGAACGAACACGGTATGCAGATCGGACATGCCATGGTCTTGGCCCAGTGGCAGAAAGACAAGTCCGGCAAGCTGGAAAAACAAGTGGTATGGCCCCTTGCGGGTAAGAGCGCAAACTTCGCGTACCCTATTCGCTGATGGCTGCGGCACTCAGTTGTAGCGCAAGCATCGAGCGGCATAAGTTGAGCGCAGAGGGTGAGATATGTCCGGCATTCTAGCCTCCTTGATCGATGGCGTGCTCGTAGGCTCAATCTACGGCTTGGCTGCGATGGGTCTAAGTCTGATCTGGGGGGTGATGGATGTTATCAATCTCACCCACGGCGCTACCATAGCGTTGGGCATGTTCGGCATGTATCTGCTGAGCACCGCCTTTACAGTGAATGTATACGTGTTGATGCTGCCGGTCATCGCCGGCGGATTCATCTTCGGCATCATTGTGTACTGGATCTCGGTACACCGGATGATCGGCCGTCCCATGTTGATGAGCCTGCTTTCTACCTTCGCGGTCAACATGATGATCATCGGTCTCGGAACCGCTCTGTGGAGCACGAGTCCATACAACGTCAACTTTAGCCTGCCGGGCATCACCATCGGGAATTACACGTTTACCGGCAACCACATTGCTGCTGCGATCTCGGCAGTCGTGATCGCACTTGCGCTGGAGTTGTTCCTCTACCGCACGCGCATGGGGAAAGCAATCCGCGCAGTGGCCGACAACCGTGAAGCCGCCGAGTTGATGGGCATCTCCTCGACCGCCGTCCTGGCCATCGCCTTCGGAATCGGCATGGCACTGGCCGCCTCCTCGGGCGCACTCGTATCCACTTTGTTTCCGTTCACGATTCTCTCCGGTGCTAACTACCAGCTGAAAAGTTTCGTGGTAACGGTCCTGGCGGGACTGGGCAAGCCACTCGGTGCGCTTGTTGCCGGCGTGCTGCTCGGCTTGCTGGAGGGAGCGGTAACGCCCTTCATCGCGATCAGTTGGATTCCTCTGATCGAATTTGGTCTATTCGTGGTCGTGCTGGTCGCCTTCCCGCGGGGCATCTTCGGGAGGGCGACGGCATGATCCTGAGGCGTCCTCTTTTCTGGGTCATCCTTGTCGTTTCAGCGCTGTTCATTTATCTGCCGATGCATGGCGAGAACGTTCTCTTGCGCGAGGACCTCGTCCTGGTCGCCGTTGCCATCATACTTGCCAGCAACCTGAACCTGATGATTGGCTACACCGGATATGTGAACTTCGGCCATATCGTCTTTTATGGACTGGGAGGCTACATCGGTTTTTACCTCACCTCGGCGCGGGCGTGGCCCTTGGTGCCGGCGGCACTGGCGGCGGGTTGCGCGGTCAGCCTCGTTGCTCTTGTATTCGGGCTGGGAATTCTTCGCCTCCGTGGTGCCTATTTCGCTCTGGCCACCATCGGCATTCTCGAGGCCGTGCGGGCGTTTGTCTCCAACTTCGACCCCTGGGGCAGATCGACAGGAATGTATCTGTCATTCGAGGCCTATGAAAAACTTGGCGGCGCAATGCACGCGCTCTGGATCGACTACTACCTCGTGATCGGAGTCATGGCTCTCTCCTTGATTTTGAGCCTGGCCATCAAGATTTCAAAGTTCGGTCTCGGTTTGTTCGCCATCCGGGAAAACGAGGGTGCTGCCATCGTCCTCGGAGTCAACGCCACGGTCTACAAGGCCATCATTTATAGCGTATCCGCGTTTTTGCCGGCCATTGCCGGGGCTCTGATGTTTTATAAGAACGGCATGATCGATCCCTTTATCGCCTTCGAATTCCTGCTCTCGCTCGAGGGGATCGTCATGCTCATGCTCGGCGGCCAGGGTTCGGTCGTGGGCGCGGCACTTGGCGCGGGCTTGTACGAGCGGCTGCGATCGTACCTCCTTACCTCTCCCAAACTCTCGAACTTCCATCTGGTCATTGCCGGCGGTCTGCTGCTGGTTGTGGTGCTGTTTGCTCCCGGCGGTCTGATCGGCTGGGTTTACAAGTTGCTGCCGCGCTCACGGGAGGTGATCGAATGACACCCTTGCTGGAGGTGCGCGACGTAACGAAACGCTTTGGTGGATTGATCGCAGTGTCGAAGGTGAGCTTCACCGTCGGTAAAAGCGAGATCGTCGGCCTCATCGGTCCCAATGGCGCCGGAAAAACCACGCTGTTCAACGTCGTGGATGGCGTTTATAAATCCGATGGAGGCTCCATCACCTTTGACGGCCACGAGATCAGCAAGATGTCGCCCGACAAGATCGTCCATCTCGGCCTGGCGCGCACCTTCCAGATCGTGCAACCTCTCAACGATATGACCGTGCTGGAGAATGTGACTGTCGGCGCCTGCTTTGGCCGTGAGTACCTTGGCCTGGGTGCGGCGCGCGCGGTCGCTCGCAAGGTGCTGGAGCAGGTTGGCATGGGCAGCCGAATGGGCATGCTGGCCCGCTCGCTTACGATCGCCGGCAAAAAAAGATTGGAAGTGGCGCGTGCGCTGGCCTCGAAACCCAAACTGCTTCTGCTCGATGAAGTGCTGGCGGGGCTGACTCCCACAGAGATCGCGCAGATGATCGACCTCATTCAAAGCATCCGTGCCGACGGCATCTCGGTCTTGATGATCGAGCACGTGATGCAGGCGGTCATGAAACTTTCTGATCGCATCGTGGTGCTGAACTTCGGCCAGAAGCTTGCGGAAGGGCGTCCTGAGGAAGTGGCGCGAGACCCGCAGGTGATCGAGGCATATCTGGGCGATCCCGATATCGCGCAGAAGTTGATGGAGAAGAACTGATGGCCGCCGTTCTCGAGGTCGAACAACTTGAATCTGGCTTCGGCGAAGTTCAGGTGCTCTGGAGTATATCGCTCCAGGTGCAACCGGGACGGCTGACCACGCTGGTCGGCGCAAACGGCGCAGGCAAAACCACAACTCTGCGCACCGTTATGGGCAGTGTGCGTCCCTGGGGCGGCCGCGTGTTGTTCAATGGCGAGGACGTCACCAAGCTCGCACCTCACAAAAAGGCATCCCGAGGCCTGGTGCTCGTGCCTGAGGGCCGCCAGCTTTTTCCTGACATGTCGGTGGAAGAGAACCTGGATATGGGAGCGTACTCGCGTCGCGCACGCACTCGGCAGAAAGAGAATCTCGCTCGGGTTTACGATCTGTTTCCAAGATTAAAGGAGCGGCGCAAGCAGAAGTCATCGACGCTCTCCGGTGGAGAGCAGCAGATGCTTGCCACCGGCCGGGGCTTAATGCAGGAGCCGTCGGTTTTGATGATCGACGAACTCTCACTCGGCCTCTCACCGGTGCTGACGCAGCACTTGTTTCTTACCTTGAAGACCCTCAGAAGCCAGGGCCTCACGATTGTTCTTGTTGAACAGAACGTGCACCTCGCACTGGCTCTGAGCGACTACACCTACGTGCTCGCCGATGGCAGGGTGACGATTCACGGAGAGTCGCGTGAGGTAGCCGGCATGGATGAAGTACGACGGGCCTACTTGGGCCTGTAATCGCTATGCTCCTTCGTGTGCGACCTCGGTCGCGTACCTATCGATGTCGTCGAGGAAATGCACGATCAGCGGCCTGTTGCAGTGCTTGGCTAAGGTGAGGACTTGCCATCCTACAATAGAAAACAAGCGAAGACAGTCTATAGTCTGAGAACTCGGGGAGCCATACGCAGGCAGTTCAATACAATACTTGGATGCGCTAACGCCACAGTTTTGCCGTTTCGGCAAAACCCAAGTGATAATCGCGACGTCGCCTGGGACTATAAGCATAACTTTGCCAAATCGAGTTTCATAAAGTTGCCAGGCCTTGTTGATTTGTCATCTGGTTAGCGAGCGTCCAAGGTGGCGAAAATACAGCGAATAGTTGCCGCGAGTTCAGAATCTCGGAAATTGTGTGCCACGAGTACAAGTGAGCACGAAGTTTGAGAAAAACCTAGGCAGAGCCGAGCTCGTTATCAGCGATTGTGGTTCGCCGCAAGAAAAGGCTACGAGAGAAGCAGGCTGCAGCGTTAGCGTCGGTATAGGCGGCCCAAAACTATGCCAAGCTGCAGCAGACTATACTCCTTGCCTCCGATTGCTGTCGGAACCCCCGATGTCCAGAGCATGACGAACTACCTCGTATGCTTGGCGGCGGCACATGTGGTCTCTGTTCGGTACCTGCTTTCCGATGAAGTGTACCGAGACGAAAAAGGTGCTCCACTTGCTTCGTGGAGCAACTGGATGACGCTGGCCTCGACTGCGAATGGAGCTGGCGCGGAAGCCGTTCGCATCGCAGGTATCCTACGGGAGAAAACATGCCGCGCTGACCTTCTCCCCCTTGCTCTGATTGATCTTAGGAAAATCGTGGGCGGCCGCCCGCTCAAGAAGCAGAGAGAGTGGTGCCCGGATTGCTTGAACGAGTTGCGAGACAGCGGCCAGCAGGTGTATGAAAAGTTGACCTGGACGCTTCAGGTCACCAGAGTGTGCCTGATCCATAACCGCAGACTGGAACGGCTGTGTCCACATTGCTTCACGATTCAGAGAATCCTCGCCGCGAATTTAAGCTCAGGTTGCTGCTACCGATGCGGAGGATGGCTGGGATGTGCTCATCCATTTGCTTCGCCCTCTGTCTCCACGGAAGACCTGTGGATCGCAAACGCAGTAGGACAGTTGTTGTCCGCCCAGCCTCACATTAATGTAGAGCACTTTGCCACGAACTACCGTCAGGCAGTTATTGAACGCGCGAATCTTGTTGCTGGCGGGAGCATCAGGGCCTTAAGCCGAACAGGATTTGACTTCAAACGGGTATTGGCGCAATTCCGAGATGACAGAACCGTACCTCTCGGTAGCCTGCTGAGAAGCATCTTCCTTCTTGGGACGTCCGTGGCGGATCTGTTGCATGGCACTCCTGCCGCCATTCACACGGACCGCTCTGAGCAATACGTCATGCCACACTACCCCCAAGTGGAACTCCGCCGTCGAATGCAACAAGAAATAGATTCATCAACTCCCCGTACGCCCAAGATTCTCGCAGAACAGCTGGGCTACGCCGGAACGGTGCAGCTGTGGAGGGCAGACCGGAATCTGTTTGCTCAACTTAAGAGAAAAGCCTCGGTCACTGGTCGAGAGAGTTGGACCAACGGCGACCTGGAAGACGCACGGAAGAGCGCCCACGCCGCTCTCGAGGAATCTCTTGCTCTAGATTTCCCGAATTCGGTAAAGCATGTAGCGAAGCAGCTCGCCGCGGTAACTGAAGGTACGATTCGCAAGTGGTTTCCCGATTTCTGTGAAGCAATTGCAAGCAAACGGGATCGATATATCGACGCGGTTTGCGAAGCTGAAATGAGCCGAGCGCTCCAGGAGGCACCCACACCCACTCTGAGCGAAGTGTCAAGACGATCAGGGCAGTCTCTTGCTGTTCTCATGCAACGTACGCCCGCAAAATGCCGCCAGCTTGCGAAAAGGAGATCGGAGGAACTCGAATGTCAAACGGCCCACTTGGAGTTGCAGGTTGACCGTATGTTGCTAGAAGTTCCTCCGCCATCCCCGCAGCAGGCAAGCGCTCGACTGAATGTCACCTGGAGTTCTCTAAGACACCGCATTCCACGGCTCTGCCAAAAGCTCAAAGAAAAGAGTCGATCGTACAAGGCCGCGTTGAGGATGAAAGCCAACGAGGAAATAGCTGAGAGGATTCGCGTGTCAGTGAACGAAATACGCGCCTCGGGCCACTATCCTTCCGCCGCACGCACCGCGTCTGCGCTTCCTGACAAGCCGGCCTGGAAGTTCTTCAATGATGTCAGGAGAAGCGTCCTGGGAAACGAAAACACGCACGGCGTGTTCAGTAGACGAAAACCAGTTCAGTCGGCGAACGTAAAAGAACCTGCTGATCACGTCAGCCGATTTTAGAAGATCAGGTGTGCGCATTCGATCTCTGCTACGTACACTGTCCGGAAGCATAGCCAACGAGCTTCTTGTAGCTGGCGAAGTTGATCACGTATTCCTCGCCATGCGGTACGGAAACGCATGAGCCAAATCCGACACCTTTGCTGATCGTGTTTCTTCTTTCGGCAGTTTTCGTGCGTCCTCGGGGCGGTCGGGGCGCGCTTCGAAGACTTGTCGGCAGGTCATCAGACATCGGACAGCGTGGCCAAGACTATTGAAATGGATTTGCATGGAAATCCCCTTTCACTTCCCGGAGGCTTTTCTGCGACCCGGCAGACCAGTCCAATTCCGAGCCAGCTTGATCGCACGACCAACCTCAAACCAATCTCGGCGCGACAGCAATATGCTCCCAGACAATACATTGTTAATGGATGGCGTCACTCCTCGTGCCTCGAGTTCCTTAACAGCGCTTAGCACTTGTGCCTCCATCGTTCCTCTGCTCAGTTCTAACGCCAACTCTTTCTGTTCAGAATGTCTTTCCACGATCTTCCTTGCGATCCCCGGAAAGTATGTATTAGCAAACCAAGTCGATATCGAGAGCCGGGTACATATCCGTCGAAGCGAAAGCGCTTGTGGCTCTGTGAGTGCTGACTCCAGAAGTCGCTGATATTTGTGCAAGTAGTTTTTGAAAAACATCTGCTTACTCGCAGCGAGGTCGTCGCAAAGAGTTGGGCAGTGAGCACGAAGGACTGAGGCCGATGACAGACCCAGTCTATCTGCGACTTGCGTAAGTGACGGAGGCGGAGATTCCTCACAAGCCGTCCTCAGTGCGCACTCGATTTGAGACGTTAGCGATTTGGTCTTCGGCCGGGCACCCCGTTTTACTCCAATTGCCTGACATAGGACCGGAAATCTGCTTCGAATGTATCCTGAGTTTGAATAGCCTAGATCCTTCGAAATCTGATAAATAGACTTGGGGTAATCCGAGTGCAGCTCTCGCTCAAGGAGTTCCCGTATCTGTTCGGGCGAGCAGATTCGCGCGGCTCCAGCTTTCTTCCAACTGTGGCTCAGGCCAGATTCCCGAAACCGGGCCGCGATCTTCTTGCACGCAACTGGATCTGCCTTGTAAAGCTGATCTGTGCGGGCATAACCAGCAGCGCGAGCCACTTGTGACATACTACGTGGCTGTTCCCGCTTAAGCTCGGCATTCAGAATGAGCTTGAGCTGTTCTCGGGTGCGATAGGGGTTTACACACCGCGCGTTTACGGTGGCCGCAATCGGATCGACGCGGTGTTCTTCTCTTTTGAAAAGCGTGCTCACCGGAATCTGGAGGTGTTCACAAGTCCTAAGTAAGCAGCGCAGCAGCGGCTTGGAACTTCCTTCGAGCCAACTCTGCGCGACTGATGGCGAAAGTTGAGCCGAATTCGCGAGCGCGAGCACGTTACCTCCGGCACCATTCTTCAAGCGCGCAAGACTATCAAGAAACAGGTGCCTTATAGTTGTCGAATCAAAAACCGAACTGATACTTAATAAGTCAGAGACTTGGCGTGCAAGCCACATCTCCCGGACGCTCGGTAGGTCTAAGTCTGAGCTACTGACGCTGCTGGTGAGCGGAGCGCCGCAATGCAGGCAAAATCCCGGCAACGTGTGCACTCCCAGGGGACTCTGTGTTCTAAGGCAGCGTACACACACTTCAGCGAGTCTCACGTTATGGACTGGGCAGGCCGAGACCACGTCCAAAGACCATAGCAAGGGGTCATAAACTATGTCGTCATGTTCCCGCCAATCGCGGTAGCAGATACCGCACCACGCGCGCACTTTACGAAAAGCCGGAACCAGAACGTGTTGACACGGAAGAAAGGTTAACTGCTCAATCGTAGTCAACAATGTGGCGTTGCTGACAGATCGAACAGTGCACTCGGCGGGTGCGCCAATTCCATTCATCTCGTATCCAGTCGAATGGAAGCCGTGCCAGCCAGGACGGGATGAATTCGACTCTGAACATACCGATTGGGGCCCGTCTGCAGATTCCTTAAGTTCACGCCCTACTAGGTCACCCACGCTGATCGCATGGGCTGCGGCCAGGCGACTAACGTATCCCGTAAGCCCCTCTACTAGGCCAGTGCCTATGCCGGCGGGTCGAAGTTGGTACAGCCGGGACCGCAGGGAAATTAGCGCGTCAGATGTACTTGTCACTCCGCGCCAGCCCCTCTCGCGCGAGCGCGCGCGCCACTACCAGTACCTTGTCCATTCGCTCTACCAATCGGGTCGCGCTTCGGATTTCGATTTCCAGGTAGACGCTTTGGCCGAAGCGAAGGGCTCGGCGAGGCAGGGCTACACGCATCGTCTTTTTCGAGTGGAGGTAGTCCCAGCCCCGCCCTAATTTCATCGAGAAACCGTCGTCTCGGCGAATGCTCGCTCTCCGTCCAGCAAATCACTCAGCTGCTTTGCCAGCGCCTGACGATTTGGCGCGGTAAGCCGCAGGATCGCCTCGTCGATTGTGTCGGCCGAGTTATGAAGCGCCAGCCTGAGTGATCGATTCATCCATCGCTTCAAAGCCCCGAAACATCCGAGACAAGACTCGTAGAGAAAATCAAGATAAGGCGTCAAGTCAGGTGCATTGCGCAGTGGCAGATAAGGCACGAGAGTTTCAACTGCACTCAGAAAAGCTTTCTTCTCTTCAACAGAATCAGCACGATAGCGTCCCAGATGAACATCAACGCTTCTCATCCCGAGTTGACTACTTAGGTTGCGGAATTGCAGTAGGTCATAAGTTCCCAGAAAAATATGCAACACCTGGGTTCGGTTAATCCGCGATTTTAATCCTTCAAACCCTGATTCCAGTGTCTTGCTGGACTTAGCAATCGTCAGGTGGTGCGCTTCGTCGACGATCACCACGGCGACTTTCCTGAATCGTAGTGCCTGCTCAACAGCGTAAGCGTAGTCCCGGCCCAATGCCCGCGAAGGAGGAAACGGAGACTTGTGCATTCTTTGCCAATCTTCCCTGCTGCACGGAAACTTGTAGGCGATTAGCGGCTCGTTCATCGCCTCAAGAATTGCCCGGTCGAGGAGAAGATAGTCAAAGCCGTTGGGCAGTGGTTTGGGGGCCTCCACCCTCACAACCGCGATTCGGCCAAGGTCCTTCTGCAGGTCCTCAGAGAAACGTGCATTGAGTCCTTTCTCAAGCTCTCGCCCTAGACAGGACTTGCCGGCCCCGGAAGGGCCGTATCCGAATATGGCGTTGTCAGAATCGGCAGCGAAGATGGCCCTCTCAACCTCCTCGTACGCTGTCTGAAAGTGAGAGTGCAAAACCACACAGTCCTCGACGAAGTATTTAATGCGCTCGTCAACTGGTTGATGCAAGAGTTGCGATGGAAAGGCGGCTTTCATCAATCGCTCTCCCTAGTAACATGAATTTTCTTGCCCCGTGCGAGCTCGGCGAACGAAGGTACTTTGGCGCTCGGCGATGGTACCGGGTTCGTTTTTACAGGAGTCTTGCTAGGAGCCGGCGCTGATTTTCGCTGGTGCTTTTCGAGGTCTTGCAGGCGCTGGAGTTGCTGGGCCTCCGAAGCGTGATCACCTTCAATGCGCCGCGCCATCCGGGAGCTTCCTACCGAAAAGTAATAGCGACCAGACTGCCTGTTCTGCTGGCGGAGTTCTCGGGTTACGATTGCCAACTCTCGCTCGGTGTGACCGCGAAGCGATGCGTACTCTTCCGAATGACACTCGACCCACTCTCCGCCAATCAACGCATAGGCAACGCCAATGTCAAATGGATCATAACGGACCTCCACAGACCTGTGGAGTGCCCGGCGAATTTTGTACCAGTGCGAATTATCAGAGATGCTGGTAAGAGAGGAGCTTGTTATGGCGCGAGGAAAGAAGCATACGCCGGAGCAGATCGTGAGTTTGTTGCGGCAGATTGAAGTAGGCGTTGCCAACGGAAAGACGACCCCGGCGGCATGCCGCGAGGGCGGGATCACCGAGCAGACGTACTATCGGTGGCGCAAGGAGTATGGCGGCTTGCAGGTCGATCAGGCGCGGCGGCTGAAAGAGCTGGAGCAGGAAAACGGCAAGCTGAAGCGTCTGGTTGCGGAGCTGAGCCTCGACAAGCTGGTGCTGAAGGACATCGCCTCGGGAAACTTCTAAGCCCGGAGCAGCGGCGCTGTGCGGTGTCTCATGCGTGCACTGAGCATGGGATCAGTGAGCGGCGGGCGTGCCAACTGGTGAACCAGCCACGTGGCACGCAGCGCTACCAACCGATACAGCGTGACGACGAAGATTCGCTGACCCGGGCCATCATCGAGCTAGCCAGCCAGTACGGACGCTACGGCTATCGCCGAATCACGGCGCTGCTGCAGCGTGCCGGCTGGCATGTGGGCCGCGACCGGGTCGAGCGCATCTGGCGCCGCGAACGGCTGAAGGTTCCACAGAAGCAGAAGCCACGCGGACGGCTGTGGCTCAACGACGGATCGTGCGTGCGGCTTCGGCCGCTGCACGCCAACCATGTCTGGAGTTATGACTTCGTGAGTACGAAAACGTATGACGGCAGGGCGGCGCGGATGCTGAACCTGATCGACGAATCGACACGGGAGTGCCTGCTGAATCGTCCCGAGCGGCGCTGGAGCAGCGCGAAGGTGATCGAGGTACTGGCGGACGTGATGGTGATGAAGGGTGTCCCCGAACACATTCGTTCGGATAACGGCCCGGAGTTCGTGGCCCGAGACCTGCGGAACTGGTTGGCCGATACCGGCGCAAAGACGTTGTACATCGAACCCGGCTCTCCGTGGGAGAACGGCTACTGCGAAAGCTTCAACTCGAAGCTGCGGGATGAGTTTCTGAATGGTGAGATCTTCTACTCAATGAAAGAGCTGCGCGTACTGGCGGAACGCTGGAGAATCCACTACAACACGGTGCGGCCGCACTCTTCGCAGGGCTACCGGCCGCCGGCACCACAGGCGTGCCAGGGCACAAACAACCAGGGGCATGGAGAAGTGGAAAGCACAAACCGCTTTCCACTTCTCCACACCCCCGACTGCGACGGCGACGGAGTTACAGTTCAAGCCGCTGCGCTACACTAACAATCGAACTGGTGCAAAAGATCGGGCAGGCCACACCCGTTCCTTTGCGGTCATGCTGCCGTTCTTGTCGTAGGTGACGCTTCGAGTTGTTATCGGCTCGGCCACCGTTGCTCCTGAGCACGCTTCTTAAGCCAAACGCGAGCCGCAGGGACCAAAACAAACCATTGTACGTATCCGGCAATAAAGAACAATGCCCAAGAACCCATCATCCCATTGCGTCCACTCGGGAAAACGTGTCGATCAACACACAAGTTGTGTGCGACAGCGGCAACAATGCCTGCGGGAAAACTCAGCGTCCCCATCATCATTGCAAGCCTGAATTCGATGTCTGCTTGTCCGGATAACCCAGAAGCGTCGTACCTGGCCGACATTACAATGAGTATGGCAGCGCTACCTAAGACCCATACGACCTTGGCGAGTAAAGCTAGCCTCGGTCGCAAACCGATTCTCCAGAAGATGCTGATTCCGCAAAATACTGGAATCAGCCAGCCAAGTGCAAAGAGTGCAACCATGGTAATTCTAACCGGGGACGGCACCCAGCTCGGTAAGGCAATAGAAAAACCGCCTGTCGCCAGCTTTATCACGAGAACCGCCGCCCACCCTATTCCAGACGCGATGAGAGCCGAGGCCTGAATCGCGCTTCTCATTGATGTTTATCTCCCTCCGGCCGTCGTTACGGAAGCCACCCTTTTGTTTGTCTGCAATAGATAGTACTCAGCCCGCTGAGGTTGTCGTCAAAGCCAGGACCTGGGTAAGCGGTGGTCGTCTGACTCTTCGTAGTCGTTCCTTCGGTCGACGTTGTGTCAGTTTCGATATGGAATCTGTAATCTATGTATTCCTGGCAATCATGTTCGAGAAGGCACTTCTCAACAACGAGATACTTGGTGGTAGTGGTAATTGTAGTGCTGTACTGACGTGTCCAGGTACAAATGATCGTGTCCGTGCCACTGCCGCCGCCCATATAATACGCGTTGTCGAGATTCCAATCACCAATAGGAGCTCCCACCGTTATGGAATCCACTGAATACAATCGAATCTTACTTACTACATCGCACAATCCCGATGGATCGAACAGAAGAAGAGGATTATTCCGGACATACCTATAAACATTTATTCCTCCCCGGTATCCGCTTGGGTCCTGTGAGATGAACCTGCCAATGGTTGGGTCGTAGTATCTGGCGCGGTAATAGTAGAGGCCCGTTTCCGGATCCTGTTCGCGAGCTGTGTAGCGGTACGGGTTGAAGATTCCCTCGGTTGGCGTCGTCTTGCCAAAACTGTCGTACACATACGACGCCACGGTTGGCCCACTGGCGCTGGTAAGTGACGTGACCGATCCCAGTCCGTCGGCATGGTAATAGGCAGTGTTGCCGCCGCGTTGCATGGCCAACGGCTCGTCAATTCCTGCACCTTGGGCGTAGGAGGCCACGAGCGCACCGGTTCCGCCATACTCGCCCACCACGTTGGCTCCGTCGTAGGCGTAGATGGTCGTGCCCGAAGAGGAGTTCTTCAGAATTCTTCTTCCGAGCGGATCGTACCTAAAGCTCACCGTCGAAGTTGTTCCATCCGTCTGCGGCACGCTGGCCGAGGCCAGCCGGTTCTCAAAGTCCCAGGCGTAGGTGGTTGTTCCGCTGGATGTCACCTTGGTCAGCATGTTGCCGTTGCTGTCATAAGTATAGGATGTGGCGGGCAGCGACAGTAGCTGGTTGGAGACATTATACGAATAGGGGCTCAGGCCGAGCGAAGAGAGCCGGTTGCCCACCGCATCGTAGCTGTAGCTCTCGCTCGTGTTGGCCCCCTGCAAGACGCTGGTCAGCTGGTACAACGTATCGTAGCCGTAGTTTTCAGTGACTCCATTCAGAATATTCTGCTTCGAAGTACGGTTGCCTGCGTTGTCATAGCCATAGCTTGCACCGTCGGAACTGCCATGCAGCACGCTCAGTAGATGGGAGAGGGCATCGTAACCGTAGGTGCTATTCACGCTGTTGGGCCGCGTCAGTTGCGTACGGCGGCTGAGCGAGTCATAGTTGAAGCCGAACGGGCCCGCCCAGGAATTGTTCAGACTGGTGAGACGGTTCAGGGTGTCGTACTGGTAGGTGTTCGAGCTGCCATCTGCGGCCGTCAGCCCAGTGCGATTGGAGGCAACATCGTAGCCGTAGCTGTTGCTGAAGGTTTGTCCCGAAAGGAACGCGTACGACGTGGTGGTGCCGGTCAGTCGTCCCATGTTGTCGTAGGCAAATCCATAACTCCCAGTTGGATCGTTGACATTGAGAACCTTGCCAACCAGGTCGTAGATGTATTCCACGCTAGTGGAATCAGGGTAGCTCTTTTGCGTGAGCCGGTTCAGTGCGTCATATAGGTAGCTGATTGTCTGGCCCTTGCGGTCAGTCTTGCTGGTGAGGTTTCCGAGGGCGTCATAGACGTAGTTTTCCGTCAGCGTGGATGGGAATATCGTTTGCGTCACCCGGTCGTTAGCATCATAGACGAATGCAGTCGCATTGTCCCCGGCATCGGTGATGCTGAGCAAGTTGCTTTCCGTGTCATAGGAATACTGGGTTACATTGCCCTTCGCATCGGTGACCGATATCAAACGATCCGCATCGTCGTAGGCATAGCTGGTCGTTTTGCTGTTCTGGTCCATAACTGAAGTTCGCCGTCCCCGATAGTCGTAGCCGAAACTTGCCGCCGTCTTATCCGGGTAGGTGATGCTGGTGAGGCGGTCGCCAGCATCGTAGCCAAACGTCGTACGATTGTTTGCCGCGTCCACGACTGCTGTCCGATTTCCATGGGCATCGTATTCGTAGCTCGTGAAATTTTGCTGCGCGTCGGTGATGCTCTGCACCAACCCTGCGGCCGTGTAGGTCATTTTAGTGACGCGGTTCAGGGGATCGGTGATCTGAATCAGCTCTCCCAAGGAATCGTATCCGAACTGCGTCACACTGGACGCAGTGCTGCCGTCCGGGGCGGGAGAGGTGACGGAGAGAAGATTTCCATTGGCGTCGTAAGTATTGGTGGTGACATTGCCGAGGGCGTCGGTTGCGGTCAAAACCCCACCAAAACTGTTGTAGGTATATGAGGTAGTGGCGGTGGTCGAAGAGTCCACCGGGGTTGTCGTGGATCTCACGTTGTTGTTGCCGTCGTAGGTGTAGCTCGTCGTGTGTACCAGCGCGTCGGTGTTGGAAATCACATTGCCGGAGACATCGAATGCATAATGATGAGTTCCTTGCAGCGTGCAACTGGCGCAACCCGTTCCATTCGAAATCAGAGACAATTAGGGCGCCGCCATATACCCCGTTGCTGTAGGTGGATTGATAGCCGAGAGAGTTCGTGAGAGTGATCGTGTTTGTAGATGAGGGCGCCGCAGAGGTTACGGTAAACGATTCGGAGCTGGAGGTGGTGGCTCCATTCATGGAAACTACCACGCTCCCGCTCGTGGCTCCTGTCGGCACAGTGACCACAATCTGTGTATTGTTCCAACTGGCGACTGAAGACGCAACGGTATTGAATGAGACCATGCTCGATCCCTGGGTTGCTCCGAAATCGCTGCCGGTAATCGTCACCGAAGTGCCAACCGGACCGCTGGTTGGCGTAAGAGAAAAGATCGTTGCCGGTGCAGGTTGAACAGTCACCGTGAAGCTCGCGCTAACCGGTGGGGCTGCAGCGTAGTTACTGTTGCCGGCCTGCATGGCCTTAACCGTTACAGTTCCAGCGCCGGTGATTGTTAGCGTGCTGCCGCTTACCGTCGCAGGGCCGGAGATCACCGTATAGCTCACCGCCAGCCCGGAACTCGCAGTTGCGTTCAGTGTGATCGGTGCCACGCCGTAGGTGGTACCCGGATTCGGGAAGGTAATCGCCTGCGCTTCCGCGGTCACAGTGAAGCTGACGTTGACCGGAGTGGCCGCGTAGTAATCTGGGTCGCCTGTTTGATTGGCCTGTACTGTTACAGTTCCCGCCCCGGTGATGGTGAGCGTGCTGCCACTTACCGTCGCTGGGCCGGAGCTAACCGTATAGCTCACCGCCAGCCCGGAACTCGCAGTTCCGGTCAGCGTGATCGGTGCCACGCCGTAGGTCATGGTGCCCGGATTCGGGAAGGTAATCGTTTGCGCCGCTTGGGTTACCGTGAAGTTCACGCTGACCGGAGGGGCTGGAGCGTAGTTACTGTTGCCTGTCTGATTGGCCTGTACCGTTACATTTCCCGCGCCCATGATGGTAAGCGTGCTGCCGCTCACTGTCGCTGGGCCGGAGGTTACCGTATAGCTCACCGCCAGCCCGGAGCTCGCAGTTGCGGTCAGCGTGATCGGGGCCACGCCGTAGGTCAGGATGCCAGGATTCGAAAAGGTAATCGTTTGCGCCTGGTTTACCCCGACAACGCGGATGCGATGATTCATGGTATCTGCGATGTAGATGTTGCCGGCCGAGTCAAGCGCTAAACCAGAAGGGTAATATAGCTCTGCGCTGGTAGCCTGTCCGCCGTCGCCGGAGTAGCCCGCAGTACCGTTTCCGGCCACGGTGGTAATGATGCCTGCAGAGGCCGTCACCCTGCGGATCCGGTTGTTAGTATCATCGGCAATGTAGAGGTTTCCCGCCGAGTCCAACGCTAAACCAGCAGGGTAATATAGCTCTGCGCTGGTAGCCTGTCCGCCGTCGCCGGAGTAGCCCGCAGTACCGTTTCCGGCCATGGTTGTAATGATGCCTGTAGAGGCCGTCACCTTGCGGATTCGATTGTTCATGCAATCCGCGATGTAGAGGTTTCCCGCCGAGTCCAACGCCAACCCCCAACGAAAATTTAGCTCTGCGCTGGTAGCCTGTCCGCCGTCGCCGGAGTAGCCCGCAGTACCGTTTCCGGCCACGGTTGTAATGACGCCTGTAGAGGCCGTCACCTTGCGGATGCGGTGGTTTTGTTCATCCGCGATGTAGAGGTTACCGGCTGCGTCAAACGCCACGCTATAGGGATAATATAGCGATGCACTGGTAGCTTGTCCCCCGTCGCCGGAGTAGCCCGAAGCACCGTTTCCGGCCACGGTGGTAATGATGCCGGTAGAAGCCGTCACCTTGCGGATGCGGTTATTGCCTGTATCCGCGATGTAGATATTGCCAGCCGAGTCTAGCGCTAAACCCTCGGGACCCGATAGCATTGCGCTGGTAGCCTGTCCACCGTCGCCGGAGTAGCCCGAAGTCCCGTTTCCGGCCACGGTGGTAATGATGCCGGTGGAGGCCGTCACCTTGCGGATGCGGTTATTGCCTGAATCCGCGATGTAGATGTTGCCGACTGCGTCAAACGCCACGCCGCTATAGATCACCCCTAGCGCTGCGCTGGTAGCCTGTCCATTGTCGCCGGAGTAGCCATACGTGCCGCTTCCGGCCACGGTATTGATGATACCCGTACCGGGTAATGCGATTACGGTAACGTTAAACGATTGGGTGCTGGGGGTGGCGGATCCATTGACCGTGACCACCACATTCCCGCTCGTGGCTCCTGTCGGGACATTAACGAGAATCTGTGCATTACTCCAACGAACGACTGAAGCCACAGTGCTATTGAACGAGACCGTGCTCGCTCCCTGGGTCACCCCGAAACTGTCGCCCGTGATCGTCACCAAAGTGCCAATGGGGCCGTAGGTTGGCGTCAGGGAGAAGATTTGTGCCGGTGCAGGTTGAACGGTCACCGTGAAGCTCATGCTGACCGGAGTGGCCGCGTAGTAATCTGGGTCGCCTGTTTGATTGGCCTGTACTGTTACAGTTCCCGCCCCGGTGATGGTGAGCGTGCTGCCACTTACCGTCGCTGGGCCGGAGCTAACCGTATAGCTCACCGCCAGCCCGGAACTCGCAGTTGCGGTCAGCGTGATCGGGGCTACGCCGTAGGTCATGGTGCCCGGATTCGGGAAGGTAATCGTTTGTGGCGCCGGGTTTACTGTGAAGCTGACGTTGACTGGAGTTGCCGCAATGTAGCTCGCATTGCCTGTCTGATTGGCCTGTACTGTTACATTTCCCGTGCCCATGATGGTAAGCGTGCTGCCGCTCACTGTCGCTGGGCCGGAGGTTACCGTATAGCTCACCGCCAGCCCGGAGCTCGCAGTTGCGGTCAGCGTGATCGGGGCCACGCCGTAGGTCAGGATGCCCGGATTCGAAAAGGTAATCGTTTGCGCCGCCTGGTTTACCCCGACGACGCGGATGCGATGATTCATGGTATCTGCGATGTAGATGTTGCCGGCCGAGTCAAGCGCTAAACCAGAAGGGTAATATAGCTCTGCGCTGGTAGCCTGTCCGCCGTCGCCGGAGTAGCCCGCAGTACCGTTTCCGGCCACGGTGGTAATGATGCCTGCAGAGGCCGTCACCCTGCGGATCCGGTTGTTAGTATCATCGGCAATGTAGATGTTTCCCGCCGAGTCCAACGCTAAACCAGCAGGGTTATATAGCTCTGCGCTGGTAGCCTGTCCGCCGTCGCCGGAGTAGCCCGCAGTACCGTTTCCGGCCACGGTTGTAATGACGCCTGTAGAGGCCGTCACCTTGCGGATGCGGTGGTTTTGTTCATCCGCGATGTAGAGGTTACCGGCTGCGTCAAACGCCACGCTATAGGGATAATATAGCGATGCACTGGTAGCTTGTCCGCCGTCGCCGGAGTAGCCCAAGCACCGTTTCCGGCCACGGTGGTAATGATGCCGGTAGAAGCCGTCACCTTGCGGATGCGGTTATTGCCTGTATCCGCGATGTAGATATTGCCAGCCGAGCCTAGCGCTAAACCCTCGGGACCCGATAGCTCTGCGCTGGTAGCCTGTCCGCCGTCGCCGGAGTAGCCCGCAGTACCGTTTCCGGCCACGGTGGTAATGATGCCGGTGGAGGCCGTCACCTTGCGGATGCGGTTATTGCCTGAATCCGCGATGTAGATGTTGCCGACTGCGTCAAACGCCACGCCGCTATAGATCACCCCTAGCGCTGCGCTGGTAGCCTGTCCATTGTCGCCGGAGTAGCCATATGTGCCGCTTCCGGCCACGGTATTGATGATACCCGTACCAGGTACTGCGATTACGGTAAACGATTCGGAATTGGAGGTTCCGATTCCATTGATGGAAACCACCACTCCCCCGCTCGTGGCTCCTGTTGGCACAGTGACGAGAATCTGTGTATCGCTCCAACTGGCGACTGAAGCCACAGTGCTATTGAACGAGACCGTGCTCGATCCCTGGGTTGCTCCGAAACTGTCGCCGGCGATCGTCACCGGGGTGCCAACCGCACCACCGGTTGGCGTCAGGGTAAAAATCGTAGGCTGTGCAGGTTGAACGGTCACCGTGAAGCTCATGCTGACCGGAGTGGCCGCGGTGTAGTTCGTGTTGCCTGCCTGGTTGGCCGCTACAATTACGGTTCCCGCGCCGGTGATGGTCAGCGTGCTGCCACTTACCGTCGCTGGGCCGGAGCCAACCTTATAGCTCACCGCCAGCCCGGAACTCGCAGTTGCGGTTAGCGTGATCGGGGCTACGCCGTAGGTCTGCGTGCCCGGATTCGTGAAGGTAATCGTCTGCGCCGCTTGGTTCACCGTGAAGCTCACGCTAACCGAAGTGGCCGCGGAAATCTCGTATTGCCTGTCTGATTGGCCGCTACGATTACGGTTCCCGCGCCGGCGATGGTCAGTTGCTGCCGCTCACCGTTGCTGGGCCGGAGGTAACCGTATAGCTCACCGCCAGCCCGGAACTTGCAGTTGCGGTCAGCGTGACCGGGGCTACGCCGTAGGTCTGCGTGCCCGGATTCGGGAAGGTAATCGTCTGCGCCGCCTGGTTCTCGCCAACGACACGGATGCGGCTGTTTATCATATCCGCGATGTAGACGTTGCCGGCCGAGTCAACCGCCACGCCGTAGGGCTCATTTAGCATTGCGCTGGTAGCCTGTCCACCGTCGCCGGAGTAGCCCGAAGTCCCGTTTCCGGCCACAGTGGTAATGATGCCGGTGGAGGCCGTCACCTTACGAATACGGCCAGTGCCACCATCTGCGATGTAGACGTTGCCGGCCGCGTCAAGCGCTAAACCAGCGGGGTCAAATAACTCTGCGCTGGTAGCCTGTCCAGCGTCACCAGACGAACCCATGGTGCCGTTTCCGCCACAGTGGTAATGATGCCGGTGGAGGCCGTCACCTTGCGGATGCGGTTACCACCTTCATCTCGTGGAGTGCCCGGCGAATTTTGTACCAGTTGCATATGAGAGAAACTGGAACGAGAGGAGCCTGGAATGGCACGAGGGAAGAAGCATTCACCGGAGCAGATCGTGAGCCTGTTGCGGCAGATTGAAGTGGCAGTTGCGAACGGGAAAACGACAGGGCTGGCCTGCAAAGAGGCTGCGATCACAGAGCAAACCTACTACCGCTGGCGGAAAGAGTACGGTGGGCTACAAGTGGACCAGGCGCGGCGGCTGAAAGAGCTTGAGCAGGAAAATGCGAAGCTGAAGCGTCTGGTGGCGGAGCTGAGCCTGGACAAGCTGGTATTGAAGGACATCGCCTCGGGAAACTTCTAAGCCCGGAACGACGGCGTTGTGCGGTGGGCCATGCCTGCGAGCATGGGATCAGCGAGCGACATGCGTGCCAACTGGTGAATCAGCCACGCGGTACGCAACGCTACCAGCCGACACAGCGGGACGACGAAGATGCACTGACCCGGGCCACGATCGCGCTGGCCAGCCAGTATGGCCGCTACGGCTACCGCCGGATCACGGTGGAGCTGAACAAGGCAGGCTGGCAAGTGAGCAGGGACCGGGTGGAGCGCATCTGGCGCCGCGAAGGGCTGAAGGTTCCGCAGAAGCAGAAGCCACGGGGGCGGCTGTGGCGCAACGACGGCTCGTGCGTCCGGCTGCGTCCGGAGCGGCCCAATCACGTCTGGTCGTATGACTTCGTCAGCACATTTACCCACGATGGAAGGACGGTTCGAATGTTGAACCTGATCGATGAGTTCACGCGGGAGTGCCTGGCGATCCGTCCCCGACGCGGGCTGAACAGCCGGAATGTGATCGAGGTTCTGGCCGACGCCATGATCGAGCACGGCATCCCCGAGCACATCCGCTCCGACAATGGGCCGGAGTTCGTGGCCCAGAACCTGCGCAAATGGCTGGCAGCAACAGGAGCAAAGACTCTGTATATCGAACCCGGCTCCCCATGGGAGAACGGCTACTGCGAGAGCTTCAACTCGAAGCTTCGCGATGAGTTCCTGAACGGGGAGATCTTCTACTCGCTGAAAGAGGTGCAGGTGCTGGCCGAACGTTGGCGCGTCTACTACAACACCAGGAGGCCGCACTCATCGCTGGGATATAGGCCGCCGGCGCCTGCAGCGTGGCAGGCCGAAACGAAAACGGGGTATGGAAAAGTGGAAAGCAAACAACGCTTCCCACTTCCCCACACCCCCGACGGCTACGGCGGCGGAGCTACCTCTCCCGCTGCGCTACACTAACAATCTCGCTGGTACAAAAGATCGGGCAGGCCATGCGATATAGATGTTGCCGGCTGAGTCCACCGCCACGTCGTGGGGGGAAACAAGCTCTGCGCTGGTAGCTTGTCCCCCGTCGCCGGAGTAGCCCTCAGTAGCGTCGCCCACAGTGGTAATGATGCCAGTGGAGGCCGTCACCTTGCGGATGCGGTAATTGGCAAAGTCTCCGATGTAGATGTTCCGGCCGAGTCCACCGCCACGCCGTAGGGCTCATTTAGCATTGCGCTGGTAGCCTGTCCACCGTCGCCAGACGAACCGTGTACGCCGTTTCCGGCCACTGTGGTGATGATGCCGGTGGGCGTCACCTTGCGGATGCGGTCATTTCCTGAATCTGCAATGTAGAGGTTACCGGCCGAGTCGATCGTTACGTCGTAGGGGTTATATAGCTCTGCGCTGGTAGCCTGTCCGCTGTCGCCGGAGTAGCCATACGTGCCGTTCCCGACCACGGTATTGATGATACCCGTACCGGGTAGTAAGATTTGAGCGTGTGCACTTCCCGCTACCGATGCAATGCCAAAGCAGAGAGCAGCCCCGCGAATAACCAACGTCCTACGGTTGTCCTCCCTGAAATTCACGAGAAAACACACGATCAGCGATAATTCCGATTTCACTCCGGAGTTGAAGTGGTCCGCACACGGCGGTACTGCTCACAGCTCGATCTAGTTAGAGAAAGAAAGACTCAGAGCATCCACACCGTTGGCGCGCGTAGAGGACAGCCCGCGCCCGTAACTATCGTAGGTGTGCGATTCCAGTACTTTTCCTTGCGAATCTATGACTGCAGTGATCCAGAAGGAATTCGAGGCACCGTACTGAAACGCAAGCGTCGAGCCATCCGGATTCGTCACTAGAGTCAACCGGCCTTGGCTATCGTAGGCATAGGTCAACGACAGCCCCACGTCTGAAGTGACGCCGGTGACCAGGGTGCTCGTGCTGCCTGCGTAGGCAAAGTAGAGATGGCGCGAAGCTGGATCGGTAGCCGTTACTAGCCGATTCGAAGAGTCATAGGTAAGCGTGGTAGTGTTGCCGTTCCGATCAACAATGGCAGCCAGAGAGCCACTGGTGTTGCTGAACTGTCTGGTTTCGCCATTCAGAAACTTAAGTGTCCAGTAGGAAGTTCCCGGAGTTAACGTGACCGTCTCGTTCGCCGGGGAAACTAGATTCCATTGGCCAGAGCCATTCTGCTGAAAGGACCAAAAACTGCCGTTGCCCCGAGCATATGTCATATATCCGTCACTGGCGGAAAAGACACGCTCTTCAAAGTTCGATTTCCAATTGCCGCCAAACATTTGGCTGCCATACGAGGCTAGACCACTCGGCCAAATACTATTCCAGGTACGGATCAGCCTCAAACCACCACCCAACCCGGGGACCGCCAGATCCTTCTGCTCATATAGGTGTTTCCATTGGCCAAGCTGATCGGCTTGCCGCACGCGTTCTGATCACATCCGTTTTTGCACTGATAATTCCAGTAGTAGCACATGTATTCATATGTGCCTGGATAACTGCTTGTTGCCTCACATGGGCCATAGGGTGTTGGACCGTAGCCGAAACCCCAAAGTATCCCGGTAAGGCAACTGCTTCCAGCGCCCATCCTGGACTGAGCCAGTGCAGGTACCGCAAGAGAAAAGCTGAACAACAGCAAGATGAGGGTGAAGCAACGCTGGTATTGGCCGGAAGCTCTTTATCGAGATATTTTTCATCCTCTAACCTTTGCCCACCAATGGCCTAAGATCGAATCGTTCATTCGCACGCGCACACGTATGCATATCTGCCTCTCGGAGAAGGCCTCACTCAAATCAGGAAAGTGTGCGGGGGGCTACTTCGCCGCGCAGCTCGCCTGTCTCTGAGAAACAAATGCGTTGCAACGGCCTACTTGTAAAGACGAGAACACCCTACTCCTTTCCACGCTCCTGCGAATGAAAAGTTGCGGCAAGACCTTACCGAAGTGTAGTGTCCAGTTGGTAACGGGAGTCTCGGTTTTACGCGCGGAAGGCAGTTTTGCAGGCGTCTTGGTTTGCTGCATCTGAAACGTGCTGAAACGATACAAAGAGATAGAAGATTGGACAGAATGAACTATTCTGTCCAATCTTCTGATACGCTACCTATGTTTTTGGCGGGTTTTTCGCATTTCCCTGCCCCCGACATTTGATAAAATGATGAGTGATGATCGGAAGTACCTTACCTCTACCGAGGTTGAGAAGTTGATTGCGGCCACACGCGGCCGTCGCCACCAGGTCCGCGACCGCTGCCTCACGCAGCTAATGTTCCGGCATGGCCTCCGCGTCTCGGAAGCCTGCGGACTGAAGTTGTCCCAGGTGGACGTAGAAAGCCGCGTGCTCCACGTTGCCCGGCTGAAGAAGGGACTCGCGACCACTCACCCGCTCCGGGCCGACGAGCTGAAGGTGGTAAATGCGTGGCTCTCCGAACGTTCCCGGATGAAGCCGGAGGGCGATTCCATGTTTGTCAGCGAACGCCGTCTGGTGAACAGGAGGACAGCTTGGGTTGCGATCCGCACCTAGTCTCAGATCCATCCCCCCGCACAAAGCTCCGGCTGGAATGGTTCTCTCAAATTCATTTGTTTTCCGTGGTTTAGTTGCACCCTTGAGTAGAATTCCTGCCAGATAGTCTTACCTGGCATCAGTGGACACTTAAGAGATTTTTGGCACCAGCCCTTAATGCCATCAATGTGTCACCGGTGACAGTTGCAAAGTCAGTTCGCGGAGCCGGCATGCGCCGGTTCAGCGACGCCAACCGCAGTCAATCAACCCTGGGTTGCCGACATCACTTACATCCGCCTGCGCTCTGAGTTTGTCTATCTAGCCGTGGTGCTGGACGCCTACTCACGGCGGGTTGTGGGCTGGGCGTTGGGCCGTAGTCTGGAAGCGGAGTCGGCACTGAATGCATTACGAATGGCCCTGGCGGCGCGTCGGCCGACACCGGGCTGGTGCATCACTCCGATCGCGGTGTGCAGTACGCTTGCTGGCCTATCTCACATTGCTGGCCGAGCACGGCATTCGCGGCAGCATGAGCCGCACTGGCAACCCTTACGACAAGGCTTATGCAGAAAACTTTATCAAGACGCTGAAGTACGAAGAGGTGTATCGCAACGACTACGCCAACCTTGCCGATGCAACCGCCTCCATCAGCGAGTTCATCGAGAAGATTTACAACCGGTAACGCTCGCACCCGGCCTTAGGATACCGACCACCGATCGAGTTCGAGCAGGCGGCATAACCTGAAGTGAGTCGCTAGGGAAAGGATGGATTTATCGCATTATGGCCAAAATGGCAGAGACAGCGGAGCAGCTCCTGCCGCCCCGTGCCACTCAGGCAGCTGAGTCGGCGCTCGGGCTGCGTCCCTGCAGAGCCCTATCCTCCGCTCAGCCACTGCTACGATGGACGACAACAACCTCCGCCGCGCAATGATTCTTCGTCGAACGGCGACAACCCCCTTAATTTCGTGTCTGACGACAGGGGTTCACTGCAGAGACCGCGCGACTCGCTTACCGATCGCCGGTGCTCGACCTGCAAAAGCAGAGAGCTTGGATAGGGTGCGGATCTGGTAAGTGCTTTTTTGTATGGCGGCAGCATTTGTGGGCTCAGCGTCAATGTTGAGGGGCTGCAAAGAGCTCGTGCAGGGACAAAACGACGTTGACGGCAGCTCGAGGTGGCTTATGGGGCGACTTCAATAAGGTCCAAAGTGATGCCTCAATTGACTTCGCCCGCTCCTATGGACACTGTCACCCGCGCATCCTCATAACGGCGGAGAAAGTCAGAGTTTCGGTATTCAGCATCATTTAGAGAAGACCAAGCATAAAGGTTGTATGCTCCCGGTGCAAGTAGTGGAAGCGAGAAATCACCTTTTTTGTCCGAATCGGCTAGGAATATTTGTCCGGAGGACTGTTCTAATGCTAAAACGGTGAACGGACCCTCCGCAAAAGAAGGGTGCTTCGCGTTCCCCGAAATCTTTGCCGGGGCAGACGCGATTTCGACTTCCAAAAAATGCTCATGCCCTTCAGAACCCAATTGTAGTCCTGCCCACTAACATTCTACCTGCTCTGAACAAGGCCGATTGCATTCAGGCCCGTCCGGATGAACGCAAAGTGCATGCGCAGTACCTACGGGGTCTCCTCAACATTCCGAGCACTTTGAATCTCATTCCAGGCATCGTGCACGGCCAAACACGAGGCCGCGTAAGCATGGGGGCACTAGCGGAGATGCCAATTCCAGTTCCTCCGCTGCCTCTACAGCAGACCTTTGCAGATATGGTTGAGCAGTTTGAACACGCTCGTTCTGTGCAGCGCGAGGCGCTACGCCAGGCCGAACACCTTTTCCAGACTCTTCTCCATCAAGCCTTCGCGGCAGACAATGGAGTTACTCATGGCAAATCGGCAGTTATCGGCCAGTGAGCTTGAGAGTCTAGCCCGCCCATTGTTGGAGGTGGTTCGATTTCGTATCGCCGAACTTGCTGGCGAAGACGCCGAGCTGTTGTGGGCACTGCGGCGAAAACTATACAAGGAACTGGCCTACGACGAGCGCGGGAAGCCAATGCAGCGACGGGCGCTGAAGTTGCTAAGCGTACTCAACAGAAAGACCTCTGCCCCCTCTGCCTAGAATCACTTCCCGGCGAGGGAGCGGTACTGGACCGACTGGAAGAGATGAGCGGATATCCGCCTGACGGCAGCGGCTGGTAGATATTATCGCCACACTTCGTGCGCAGTCCGCCAGTGTTGCCCGGCTTCTTCGTTCTGAATCGCGAGTCAGTCCAGTACTTGCCGAAAGACTCCAACACATCATCCACCCGCATGAAGTAAACGATGCGGTTTCCGGAAGCTCTCGACGTCAACCCGACAACCCATTCACCCTTCTCGGCTGTCTGGCGAATCTTGGGGTTGCAACACGCCAAAGTGCAATAGCCGAAGAACGGGTTCGGGGCAAACCCAGTGTCGTGCATGACGACGTAGGAATAGAGCTTCTTCAATTTGTAATCTCGGTATAGACGCCATTGTGCTCTGGATATCCGTATCCCTGCAACTGCATTGAACATCAGTACCAAATAGCGACGTCCAGCCCGTAAGCGTGGATTTCTGGCCGTCTGGACAGAGTGTGGCGGCTATGTGTTGCTGAGTGACCGGTCGTGTCCACGATCCTGAAAGTGGACACGACTGGTTGTGTGGATGGGACGGTTCAGCGCGGGCGTTGATCTCGTCGGTATAGATATCTTCGTCGAGAGCTTTGGCGATGGCCTGATCAAGCCGAGTGAGCAACTGGGCGAGGGTTTCGCCATCGCGGCGGCGGAGCATGGCCAGGGAGTTGTGGCCGTCATTGGCCACGGCGACACAGCCGACCGGATACATTTCGCCAATGGTGATTTCTCCCTCGGCGATCAGATCCGCGATGTGCGGCAGGGGCAGAATGACCGTCCTGTTCGTCGCTTGCAGAGCCTGCTACGCGGCGGGCTGGTTTGCTGGGGACAGGTTTGCGGCGACGTTCCATGGCAGCAGTTCCTCGATGCGATTGATTGGATGTTCGGCGATGCGGCTGAGCACATGGCGCAGGTACGCTTCGGGGTCGAGGCCGTTCATCTTTGCCGACCCGATTAGACTATAAAGGACGGCTGCCCGGCGCCCTCCGTTGTTGGAGCCGGCGAAGAGATAGTTTCTGCGGCCCACGGCGACCGGGCGCAGCGCTCGTTCGGCGATCAGGTTGTCCAGTTCGATGCGGCCATCGTCGAGATAGCGTATCAGAGCATCCCAGCGGCCCAGCGCATAGTGGATCGCCGCCGCGGTCTCCGACTTGCGGGGGAGTTTGGACAATGATGTTTCGAGCCACTCGCGCATCGATTCCAGCAGCGGCCGGGCATTGGCGTTGCGTACTGCCCGGCGCTCATCGGGGGATCGTCCCCGGATCTCCTCTTCTATCTTGTAGAGAGGTGCGATGCGTTCGACAGCTTCGGTGGCAATCGGCTGACTGGGTCGCTTCCATCACGTCGTAGAACTTGCGGCGGATGTGCGCCATGCATGGAGCTTCCTGAATCGCGCCGTCTTCGTAGAGCTTGTTGAATCCGGCGTAGGCGTCGGCTTGCAGGATGCCGCGGAAGTTGGCCAGGTGGCGCTGCGGATGTTCGCCTTTACGGTCCGGCGAGTAGGTGAACCACACAGCCGGGGGCGCCATATCGCCTGCCGGACGGCTGTCGCGCACATACGTCCAGAACCTTGCGGTCTTCGTCTTACCATTGCCCGGAGCGAGCACCGGTAGCGGCGTGTCGTCGCCGTGCAGCTTATCGGTGGCCATCACGTAGCGGCGCAGCGCTTCGACCAGCGGTTCCATCAATGCGCTGGCTTCTCCGACCCACTTGGCCAGCGTGGAGCGATCCAGTTCGACGCCCTTCGCGGGCATACATCTGGGACTGCCGGTACAAGGGCAGATGATCACAGAATTTCGCGGTCAGCACGTGCGCCAGCAAGCCCGGTCCGGCAAGACCTCGATCCACCGGCCGCGCCGGAGCCGGAGCCTGCACAACGCAGGAACAGCAGGCACAGCTTAGCTTGGGGCGCACATGACGGATGACCACGAAGCTCGCCGGGATGTACTCCAGCATCTCGGAGACATCTTCGCCCAGCTTGCGCAACGTACCGCCGCATTGTGGACAGGCTTGTTCTTTCGGAAGATGGGTGTGGACTTCGCGCCGGAGATGTTTAGGCAACGCGCGACGCTTGCCGGTTGCGGCTGGAGTAGCTTTCGGAGCAGCAGGCTCGTGCTCGGGCTGGGCTGACTCGGAAACCGTAGCTTGCAAGCCTTCGAGCTGAAGCTCGAGCTGCTCGATCTGGCCGCGAACCTTCTCCGACTTGCGCCCGAACTGCATGCGCCGCAGTTTGGCGATGACCAGTTTCAGATGCTCGATCTGGGCATACAATCCCACAACCAGCGCCTTCATCGCCGCGGGGTTCAACTCATCGAGATTCGGCGGCGTGGGCGCATCCAGCATAAAGCGAGTATGCCATAGCCAGCAACATTAACAATGCAGAAAAAAGATAACTTGCAGGATAAGTCGCCGAGTAACAACCACTAAGTTCAGACCGCCATCGATGGCGGAGCGCTGCGCACAGGACGCCTCCAATCGATCCCCTCGCATAACATGGAAAGTTGCGCTCGTGTCAGCGACACTGTGCCGTTCATCGCCTGCGGCCATACAAACCTGCCACGGTCCAATCTCTTCTGAAACAGACAAAGTCCATCGCCATCATGCCAAAGCAGTTTTATGAAATCACCTCGGCGCCCCCGAAAAACGAAGACCTGCCCAGACAGCGGGTTCTGCTGAAGAGCGGTCTGCACCTGTGCGCTCAACCCGGTGAAGCCGCGCCGCATGTCGGTCACGCCAGCCACGACCCAGATATGCGTGTTTGCCGGAAACGGAATCATCGCTTCAAGCTATCCAGCACCGCACGCACCAACGCCGGATCGGCGCAGCCTTCAACGCTGACCAGCGCCCGGCCCGGAAACTCGATATGAATCATGCCAGCCGAAGCCGCAACAGCAGGGACCTCTCTCTCTGCCTCCGCCTCAGCTTCCTCAACGACGGTAACTGGCAACAGTCGAGTCTCATCCAACTTCGGACGGCCGGATGGCTCCAGCAGACCACGCTGATGCAACTTGCGCCAGGCGAACAGCTGGTTGGCGTTTACGCCGTGCCGACGTGCTATCGTCGCCACTGATTCATTCGCCGCCAACGTCTCTTCAACAATCAAGCGCTTCTCTTCCGCGCTTCGATACCGCCGCTTGCCACTCGTACGAACCGGTCCGTCCGACTCATGCATTCGAACTCTCCCGCTGCCGCAGCTATGCGCCGCGCCACAAGAAGAGCTTGCCTATTCCATGGACTCATGTCCAGACGGCCATCCGTCTACGCTTACTCCAGCCCCTTGCTGTCCCGTTCAGGTTCGGATACCCACCGAGCTTGCCCAGAACTGAGTCTGAGCGCCGTCCATGCTGCCACCGCAGCATCAAGCAGGTTGTCTTTGGCGACACCCAGCGGTCTGTGTAGCAGATGTTGGTCAATATCTGGAAATACGTTGCGAAGAAGAGCAAGCCGTTCGTTCACGCCATCGCTGATCTTCTTCCGGTGCGCATCGGGCGTCCTCCAGCGAGAGCCCAGAAACACACCTCGGGATGAACTTCCACCACCCACTGCTGGCACTCGGGTCTGATTGCATCATCAACCTGCTTAATTTTGGGAGCGATGCCCCACGCCTGTCGGCTCAGACCTCGTCCTGTAATCCGGAGATTTGTGGTGCTGGCGTCGGAGTGGTTCGTTGCTGAGAGTGACTCCCGACATGGTGTGGCAAACACGCTGGTACTTCGTGGCTGACCAAGCGCCTTCCTCGCCGCCTTGTCACACGCATGGGACCCATCAAGAAGCCCAATTGGGATATCGATGGCAAGATAGGAAAGATCAGGTGATCGTTTTCTTAGTAGGTCCGGGAGATCGACCACCTCGACCGATGTGGAATGGGATGGCAGTTCGACTTTAAAGGCAATCCAACCGCCTCGGCATCCGTCAACGCCAGAGACCATCACGGGCGACTCTTTTTTCGCTATGGTCTAGCCCCGTATGTGCGCCTGAAAGAACTCTTCAATTCCATGAACTGCTTTGCCGAGACGTTGCGAAAATTCATCATCATCTGATGTCCAGTAGACAATTCTGTCATTGTCCGCCACTCGGTTTGGACTCCTGTCTACGGTTATGCTTGGCCCCGCATAAGCCCCTTTTAGCCAGAAATGGAGCCAGATTTCTGCCCTTAGTTCGCCAACGATCTTCTAAACTGGTTCAAAAAGCCCTTCAGTCTTCTCTCCCCAAATTACTCTTGCCTCAAGCGAGAGTGTACGAAGCTCCGCCCACTTTTCTTGAACCATCTGCATTCGCTCGTCGTATACGCGCTGCTCGGCTTGTAGGCTACGTCCTGCATCTACTTCTTCTTTTTGGAGATAAAGCAGTGGGCTTCGAAGAGCTTGCATGGCATCGCGCACGTGATACGTCAACAGGACAGTTTTTTTTGCGACATCATACTCTGATGTCCCCCGGAGTTGACGATGCCATGTGCTGAGTCCCAACACACCGATGGTGAGTGCTCCCAGAGTCCCAACAATTGTTACGACGTCCTTAGTCAATGACCAGTCGATGGCGCTAAGTGTAAGGCAGAATGTCACGTACTGCTCCTTGAGAACACAATGATAATAAATGCGGAGTTCTGCTTGTGACACCGAATGGCTGTTTCGAAAGGCACAGGAGCAGAAGGCGCGTGCTGGCACAGGATAGGAATCCTTGCGCTTCCGTGCCGCCGCCGTCAGATCGGCCAGCTTCGCTCCGAATACTGTTCACCTCCACTGGAATATCCAGTTGAGGCTGTTGAAAGCCGGGTCGAATTCAATGTTTGCAGTGCGGCTGCAGCGAAATGCTCCATCCTCATGCCGGACGATGAAGCCGGTGGCGGAGTTGGCGAGGACGGCGATTGGATTTCTGATGCGATGGCGAATCCGTGGCGGGGGTGGATGCGTCGGCACACGAACTTCGAGTCGTTCTGCATCTACTCTGCTACACTTGGCCGGACAGCAACTATCGCTTAGTAGAACAAAAGATTCCGATGCTAAAGAGATGGCAAGCAGTTAGTTTCCGTACTGTACTAGAGAATGGGCGCACGAAGCCACTCGTCGTTGACTGCTCTGAAATAGGCGATTCGATTGTCCTCGATACTGATGTGCCGAGGCCACCAGCCCGGAAAGAGTTTGTGATCAAAGCACTGGGTAACCCGGAAGTAACGAGTTCGTTGATTCTGAAGGAACTTCTAGGTAATGTTCTGGCACGTAAGTATGGGCTCAATACCCCGGAACCTGCGATTGTCGTCATATCGGATGCTTTCGCCAGCGTGACGAATCCCTTGTTGAGTCATTTCGGGTTTCAGATAAGGCCGGGAATCGCAGCGGGATGCGCATTTTTTAGGGGCGGATTTTCCTTTCCCCCCATTGGAGCCGTCTTCAGTCCCGAGGAGCTAGCAGCCATGGCGCTTCTATATGGATTCGATCTGGCGTCACAGAACCCTGATAGGTTGCCAAATCGTCCAAACTGCGCGATGAAAGGCACAAAACTGATTGCATTCGACTTCGACCAATGCTTCAGCTTTCTGTACCTCATTGGGAACCTCGGTTCCCCGTGGGAAGTCTCGAAGCATGGAATCGCATCTAACCATTTGTGCCACCATGGGATTCAGATAAAGAAGGACGTTGTTAGCTGGACTGACAACATTGACGCGATGGTTGCCCTTTCGGATGAGGTATTGGAACTCATCACATCATGGATTCCAAGCGACTGGGCTTCCAACGCCAGCAAAGTTCGGTCTCATTTGAGCGCTATCCGTGAGCACTTGGGTGCCTTCGAGCTTGAACTGCAGGGGAGTGTTGGATGAATACGCAGCCTTACGAATATGTCACCGTCAGGTACGTGCACGACCCTGTAGCAGACGAATGCCTAAATATCGGCATCATGCTGCTTTCAGTCACGCCAGAGGAGACGTTTTTTGCGGCGAAGTTTGATAGTCGGTATGGCCGCTTGTCGGAGGCATTTGCTGGGTTCGATGGCGATCACTACCGTAAGTTCGTGTATCGCTTACAACTCGAAGTCGAGCGTATGAGTAGAAAACTCAATGAATCCGCGCTCTTTCCAGATAGTGCCCCAACGCTCACCAACTTAATGAAGGTTCTATTCCCAGACTCCGGCATGAGCTTCCAGTGCCGCACCGTTCTCGCGGGTATCACTCACGATGCCTCAGACGAATTGGAGCACCTGTTTTCTAGGTTCGTCAGTTCACAATATGAGAAGGAGCAGGTAAATAATCGCGACGATGAGGCCGTATGGAACGTTTTCAGACAGCCGCTGAGAAATCACCAGATACTCGAAAAACTATCTGAGAAAACCTTCTCTGCTGATGAGTTTGAATACACATTCCCACGGGCGTTCAAGAACGGAAAGTGGCACGTACTGGAATCCGCATCGTTCGACTACGTACGTGCCGATTCCTTGAAGGACAAGGCCACCAACTATTTAGGGATTGCAACAGCTCTCTCCACCAATCCAGAGATGGGCAAACTGTATCTCCTGCTGGGAAAGCCTTCTCGTGAATCCCACATGAAGCAATACGAACGTGCGAAGCGGTTGTTATCGGAACATCTGCAGGTTGAGCATGAACTCGTGGAAGAACAGGATGCCGAACGACTAGCCGCGTCCGTGGCAAGATTCATGGGTGAGCATCCCCCGGAGTAGTCAGCGCGAGTGACCTGCTACCATCTGCAATGTGATCTCCCAATGTCCGATCTGCGGCAGCCCCTTGCCCCCAATTCAGTCAGGCATTCGTCTCGATGGCGTTGACGCAGGTAAGCACGCTTGATTCAGTCACCCGACCTAAGTCGCCGTACGATGTGGTTTGCATAGGCAATCCATCGGCGGATGACCAGGCCATGTTTTGCGACTCGCACCGCGTTCGGCACCACCCGTTCCATGCATAACCTTGCCAATTGGCAAGGTTATGCTTATAGTCCCATCGCCGCGTATCATAGAAGCATGAACAGAGCTGTCAATATCACTTCGCAGGTTCAAAAAGATATCGTCGAGTCGATGAAGTCGCGGCAGGAGCTGCGCCTCTCCACGCTGCGTATGGTCAAATCCGCGCTCAAAAACAAGGAGATCGACAAACGCGAGCCGCTCGACGAGAAAGAGGAGATGCAGGTCCTCTCCACTTTGATCAAGCAGCGTCAAGAGGCTGCCGAGCAGTTCACCAAAGGGAACCGCCCCGAACTGGCGGCCAAGGAATTGGAGGAGATCGTCTTTATCGAGGGCTACCTGCCCAAAGCCGTGGGCCCTGCCGAGATCGCCGCCGCCGTGCAGTCAGTCATCGCTGAGATGGGATCGCCCACCGCCAAAGAGATGGGCACCGTCATGAAGAATGTGATGGCCAGATTCGCCGGGGCCCGCATCGACGGCAAACAGGTCAGCGAAGCCGTAAAGAAAGCGCTCGCGGGCTGAAGACCGTCTCGTTGCAAACAGAAGAGCGCGAGCCTTCCCGGCCCGCGCATCTTTCTGCTTAACAAAAATCGAAGATTGCGTCTGTGCCCGCTATCGCGCCCGTCTTACCACCACAAACACTCCATCAGGAAACTTCTCGCCCGTGAACTCCACCACGCCGTCCCGTACAAATCCGCGCAGTTCCTTGATCGCTTCGCGCTCCACAGGAGGCTTGGCGTAGGCGTTAGCCGCCGGAGCGTCGGCGCGCGCCGCGCTGGCGCGTCCCATCCCGCGATCCATTGCCTCATTGGCCAGCCGGTCGGCGTCTTTGTTCAGGTGACGCAGCACGTGGCGAACCTCAAAGCGGTCCAGTTTGCGGATCAGCGCCTTGGCCTCGTTGTAAATCGACAGCAGCGCCTCGCTGCGAACCTTGTACTGGCCCTTGATCTGCTTCACCAGCAGCTCCGAGTCGCTGACCACCTTCACCGTGTGGTAGCCGTGCTCCACCGCGTACTCCAGCGCTGCAATCAGCCCCGAGTATTCGGCGAAGTTGTTGGTCTGCACCCCAAGAAAGTCGCCCAGCTCGGCTATCTTTTTTCCGTCGCCGTCGGTGATATACGCGCCATATCCAGCAGGCCCAGGGTTGCCGCGCGAGCCGCCATCGATGTGCGCGATCATCCCCTTGATGCTCTCCGCCGGGGCCGCGCCGTGTTCTTCGTTAAAAAGTCCGCCTGTTTTTTCAAATGACATAGCGCGAGTGTATCGCAAATGGATGCGTCGCAGGCGCGGCGCGGGCTGAGGGACGAAGCAGCTCTATCGCCCATCCTCCAGCCGTACCGCCAATGCTCTCGGCAACCCCGCCTGCAGAATGCGCTCTTGTGCCAGTGCGATGTCGTAGGGCACGCGGTAGAAGAGGATTTCGTGTCTCCCGCTGTCGTAGATCGCGAATGCGGCGCGCCGGTCATAGTCGCGCGGCTGCCCCACCGAGCCCGGGTTTACCAGGTATTTAGTCTTGCGATTCAGCTTCAGCCGCGAAATCTGAACGCGGCTCGCAGACTTCACCGGTTCCAGCGGCAGCGCCTCGGCCGCCAGCCGCGACCGCGCAAATGCTCCCTGAATATGAGTGTGACCGAAAAAAGTGAGGTGAAAGGGCGAAGCCTCCAGCGCCGCCCGCGCGCTGAACTCGGAAGCAATGTAGGTGTCTTCATCCAGTGGCGAGCCATGCACAAACTGCACCTCCTCCCAGTCCGCATCTTGCAGCGGCCCGCGGGGTAGTTGCCGCAGCCAATCCAGGTGGCGCTCGCTCAGTTCGGCCCGCGTCCAGAGTGCCGCGTCGGCGGCAACAGGATTGAAGTTGGTGGGATCTTCCAACCCGCAGCAGCAGCGGTCGTGATTGCCGCGTACACTGATCGGCTCCATGGCGCGCACCAGCTCGATCACCTCGTTGGGACTCCCGCCATAGCCCACCACGTCGCCCAGATTGGCAACGCCGTCGTGCTCGGGAGCCGCATCGAGACAGGCTTCCAAGGCTTCGAGATTACTGTGAATATCGCTAAGCAGGAGTAATCGCACCAGCCAGATTATAGATGTTCGCCCTGGATGTTCGCCGCCCCTGAACCCCGCGCCGTGGAACTTCTTCAGCTTTGGGCGCAAAAAGCGGGTACATTACCGCTATGCGTCCCATTTTTCTCTCCGCGCTCTGCCGCCTTGCTCTCTGCCTGCTGCTCGCCTCGCCCCTGCTGGCTCAGTCCGCGCCTCCGCCTGCCGCCTCGCCCTTGGGAGACGCATCGGCGTACCTGGCGCGCCAGTTCGGCCCTACCTTCAAGCTGGACGCCAAGGTCCCGCCCATGTTCGGCGACTTCGATGGCGACGGCAACGAGGATGTCGTCCTGATCGGAACCAGCGGCGCGCCCTTGCAGTCCCAAGAGGAGTTCGGCTTCAAGGTCGCCGATCCCTACGACGCCTACTATGGCACGGGCGATCCTCACATCACCTCGCAGTTCGCGCTTCACTTCGACGGCTCTGCCCGCGACATCCTGATTGTCTTCGGCTGGCGTCTGCCGCAGCCAACCCGGTCCAAGCGGATAACCAAGTTCGTCCTCATCAACACACCCTTTGAATCCGCCAGCATCGTGAATCTCCGTCTCAAGAAGAAGAACCTTCAGGCCATTGAAGCCATCGACCGCACCACTCTGCACTCGCTCATCTTCTGGGATGGCCGGCGCTGGCACTGGAGCGCGCAAGGCATGGATGGCGACGAATCCTTCAAAATGCCTCCGCTAAACTAATCTTGGCGTCAAAGCGCATTCCGCGGCTATAATTCCCCGTCATGAACATCGAGCAGAAACTTGCAACGCTGAAACTGCGCGACGAACTCGCCGAAGCAGGTGGTGGTGAGGATCGACGCGCCCGTGAACACAAACTCGGCAAGATGACCGCCCGCGAGCGTATCGAGCTTTTGCTCGATGAGGGCACCTTCGAAGAAACCGATAAGTTCGTAACCCATCGCACTACTGATTTCGGCATGGGCGAGCAGGTCGTCCTTGGCGACGGCTTCGTCACCGGCTACGGACGCATCGAAGGCCGCCTCGTCTTCGTCTTCGCCCAGGACTTCACCGTCTTCGGCGGCTCGCTCTCGGAGACCAATGCCGCCAAGATCGTCAAGATCATGGAGCAGGCCATGCGCGTCGGCGCCCCCGTCATCGGACTCAATGATTCCGGCGGCGCGCGCATTCAGGAGGGCGTCCGCTCGCTGGCCGGCTACGCCGACATCTTCCTCCGCAATACCCTCGCCTCCGGTGTCGTCCCGCAGATCTCTGCCATCATGGGACCCTGTGCCGGTGGCGCGGTCTACTCCCCGGCCATTACCGATTTCGTCCTCATGGTCGATAAGACCTCTTATATGTTCATCACCGGCCCTGATGTCATCAAGGCCGTTACTCACGAAGAGGTCACCAAGGACGAACTGGGCGGCGCCGGAACCCACAACACCAAGTCCGGCGTAGCGCACTTCCAGGCCCACGATGACGCCGAGTGCCTCTCCATGATCCGGGAGCTGTTCAGCTTCATTCCTTCCAACAATCTCGAAGAGCCGCCGCGCAAGCCCACCACCGACCCAATCGATCGCGCCGACGAGCAGCTTGACACCGTCGTTCCGACCGAGAGCAACATCCCCTACGACATCAAGGATGTCATCACCCGCGTCGTCGATGACTCCTACTTCTTCGAGGTGCAGGAGCACTACGCGAAGAACATCGTCATCGGATTTGCCCGCTTCAACGGGCGCTCCGTCGGCATCGTCGCCAACCAGCCCAACTTCCTCGCCGGCGTGCTTGGACATCAACTCCTCCATCAAGGCCGCGCGCTTCGTCCGCTTCTGCGATTGCTTCAACATTCCGCTTGGTGACCTTTGAAGATGTCCCCGGCTTCCTCCCCGGTGTCCAGCAGGAGCACGGCGGAATCATCAGCCACGGCGCCAAGCTGCTCTACGCCTTTGCCGAAGCCACCGTCCCCAAGGTTCTCGTCATCACCCGCAAAGCCTACGGCGGAGCCTATTGCGTCATGAGCTCCAAGCACATTCGCTCAGATGCCAATTTCGCCTGGCCCACCGCTGAAATCGCGGTCATGGGCGCCGAGGGCGCGGTCACCATCGTCTACCGCCGCGAACTCGAACGCGCCTTGAAAGAGGGAGTGAACGGGCTCAGCGGTGAAGCCGCATTCAACAAAGTGCGCGCCGAAAAAATCGAGGAGTTCCGCGATAGCTTCGCCAACCCCTACGTCGCCGCCGAACGCGGCTACGTGGATGCCGTGATCCGCCCCCGCGACACCCGCAAGAAAATCATCACCGCCCTCGAAATGCTCGAAGGCAAACGCGACAAAAATCCCCCGAAAAAGCACGGCAACATCCCGCTGTAATTCTTTGCGGTAATCAGAGGCACCGCCCGCGCGGTGCCTCTTTGCCTGCCCATTTCGTGCACCCGCCCCACCTTCGCCGCGTCTCTCTGCGCTAAGGTGGGAAGCAGGAGCCGCTGTGCCCCATGTCTGCCGGAGTTAGAGCAATTCCCTAGTTGCCATAGCCCGATACTGCTCTCGCCTTTAGGTTGTCATTCCGAGCGCAGCGAGGAATCCCCGCACCGCCCAAATCTGCAATGCCGCCCCAGAGTCTCTTCTGCCTCGAACTGCCTTTGACGGTGTACACCTTCTGTGGAACCGCCCTAGCAGTGGTGGTAGGATGCATGGTCTTGTAATACAAAATAATACATGATAAGCTCCCGGCATTATGCGTAGCAGAGAGAAGACTATCAGCTTCCGCGCCATCCCCGAAAAGATCGAGGCTCTGGATTCCCTGGCATCCGCGCAGGACCGTTCACGTAGCTATCTGATTAACGAAGCGATCGCCAACTATATCGAACTGCACGCCTACCAGGACGAGCTGGTTCGCCGTGGACAGGAAGAGATGCGGAAAGGCCGTGTCGTTGGCCACGATGAGGTTGTAAAGCGTCTCCGGAAAACCGGACGCGCGAGCCGATGATCGAATGGACCGAGCAGGCAACTCGGCAATTAGACCAGGCTCACGATTACATCGCTCTCTCCAATGGCGAGGAGGTTGCCACCAGAGTCACGATGCAGATCGTCACCACCGTCGAACAGCTTGCCTCTTTTCCCATGTCAGGCAGAGCGGGCCGGGTTCCCGGCACCCGTGAGCTGGTGGTCGCGAATACACCCTTTATCGCCGCCTACGCCATCCTGAAGGCTCGCATCGTGATCCTCGCCGTCTACCACGGCGCACAGCAATGGCCCCAAGCCTTCTAAAGCCAGCTCGGGCGGGCGCCCCATCTCCGCCGCAGTTAGCAGATGTGGGTTCCCCACCCTACCCTGTACAATCGATGCTGTATGCACAGCCTTCCTCTACCTGTGGCGGCGTTCTTCGCCGGAGTTCTTTCCTTCCTCTCGCCCTGCGTGCTGCCGCTGGTTCCCGGCTATGTCTCGCTCATCTCAGGCGCCAGTGTGGAAACCTTGCAAACAGCGGACCGCAAGCTCCTGCGCACCGTCATGTTGAACTCGTTCTGCTTCATCCTCGGCTTCAGCGTGGTCTTCATCTCTCTCGGAGCGGTGGCCACCAGCGTAGGCCAGCTCACCCAGCAGTATCACCGCCCGCTGGCCATCTTTGCCGGCGTCGTCATCGTCATCTTCGGGCTGCATCTCACCGGCCTCTTCAAGATCAACGCGCTCTACTCGGACAAGCGCCTGCACAGCGTCAAAGGAGGCTCCAGCCCGCTCGGCGGATTCCTCATCGGCTTTGCCTTCGCCTTTGGCTGGACCCCATGCATCGGCCCCATCCTCGCCGGAATCCTCCTCCTCGCCGGCTCGCAAGACACGGTTTTCAAGGGAATCCTTCTGCTCGCCATTTATTCGGCCGGGCTGGCGGTTCCGTTTCTGCTCACCTCGCTCGGTGTCAATCGCTTTCTCGGCTTCTACGCCCGCTTCCGCCGCCACCTGCACACGGTTGAGGTACTCAGCGGCGCATTGCTCATTATCTTCGGATTGCTGATTGCTCTGGGACGCTTCACCTTGCTCTCCGGATACCTCGGCTTCCTGAATCGCTTCTCTCTCTAAAGCATCTTTACTGGAGGGGATTGGCTTTGAAGCGCAATATCATCGTCCTTGCAGTCATGGTCGCCGTGATCGCGGGCCTGCTGTTTCTGGCAAAATTTCAGAAGAAGTCTTCGGTTAGCCAGCTTTTAAACCGTAGCGCTGCTTCAACGGTGGCCGCAAAAGGCCATGACGCTCCGGACTTCGTACTTACCGATCTCCAAGGCAAAACCGTGAAGCTCAGCGATCTGCGCGGCAAAGGCCGTGGTGCTCAACTTCTGGGCCACCTGGTGCCCCCCTTGCAAGGCAGAGATCCCATGGTTTGTCGAGCTCCAGAAGCGCTATGGCGCGCAGGGCTTGCAGGTCGTCGGCGTCAACATGGATGACGGCGACCGGAAGGATGTCGAGAAGTTTGTAGCCGAAAACTCCATCAACTATCCAGTTTTGCTCGGCAAGGAGAACGTCGCCGAGGAGTACGGCGGCATCGACTACCTGCCCACTACCTTCTATATCGACCGTAGCGGAGTCGTTATCGACCGCGTCTTCGGCCAGCCCGAGCGCGCCGAGATCGAGCAGAACGTAAAGCGCGCCATCGCCAGCAAACCTAGCTCCTAGCCTCTTCCTCACTCGTACCAGATAAAAAATGTCGGGCACCCCAGCTTCGCGCCGAACGCTCTCGTACATCGCGGATTTGCCCTGAATCCGCTAAACTGAGCAAGTCCATGATCAATCGCCTCGCCTTCGCTCTCCTCGCGCCGCTCCTCGCCTCAACCGCCTTGGCCCAGGGGGCTTCCCCTTCCGTCAGGGTCGCGCCCATCGGCACCGTCGTCGTCACCCGCGGCGCCAAGGCTCCGCTCAGCATTGAGTTGCAGGTCAACCGGGGATTCCACGTCAACTCCCACACCCCAAATGACGAACTTTTGCTGCCCACGGTCGTTCATCTCAACCCTCCACAGGGAATCATGATCGTGAACATCCAGTACCCGGAAGGCGAGCAACTGGCGCTGCCATTCATGGGAAAGGACAAGCTCAACGTCTACTCGGGAAACTTCGCCGTCACCGCAGACGTGCGCATTCCGAGCTCCGCCGCGCTCGGCACCCTCCGCGTTCACGGCGATGTGAGATACCAGGCCTGCGACAATCGCCAGTGCTTCCCCCCAAAACCACTCCGCTGGAGTTCGACGTGCGCGTGGTCAAGCCCGCGGTGAAAAAGCACTCCACCTACACTCCTGAGAGCCCGCACATCCACTAGACGTCCCGCTCTGCTACCATTCTCTCCATGCATCAGCAGTCAATTTCCGGCAAGGTGCGAGTTCGCTTTGCCCCATCGCCCACCGGTCAGGTCCACGTCGGCAATGCGCGCACCGCGCTCTTCAACTGGCTCTTCGCACGCCAGCAAGGCGGCGTCTTCATTCTTCGCATTGAAGACACCGATCTTGAGCGCAGTGAAGCGCGCTACGAAACTCAACTCCTGGAAGACATCAAGTGGCTCGGCCTCAACTGGGACGAAGGCCCCGACGTCGGCGGCCCCTATCCGCCCTATCGCCAGAGTGACAAGTGGCAAGTCTATCGCGAGCACGCCGAGCGCCTCGTCAGCGAAGGCAAGGCTTACCGCTGCTTCTGCACCCAGGAGACACTGGAACGCCAGCGCGAGTTTGCCATGTCGCAGCAGCAGCCGCCCAACTATCCTGGCACCTGCCGTAGCCTTGCGCCCCAGGAGGCCGAGCGCCGTCGCGCCGCCGGTGAGCCCTGCGCAATCCGCCTCAAAATTCCCGACAAGCCCATTCGCTTTCATGACATTGTGCGCGGCTGGGTCGAGTTCTCCAACGAAGTGGTCAGCGATCTCATCATCGTCCGCTCCACCGGCGTTCCCGTCTATAACTACGTGGTCGTCATCGATGACGCCGAGATGAAAATCACCCACGTAATCCGCGGCGACGATCATCTCTCGAACACCCCGAAGCAGGTTGCGCTCTACGAAGCGCTCGGCTGGCCGGTGCCAGAGTTCGCGCATCTCTCCACCATTCTCGGCCCCGACAAAGAGCGTCTCTCCAAGCGCCACGGCGCTACTTCGCTGGCAAATTTTCGCGAGATGGGCGTACTCCCCGAGGCTTTGATGAACTACATGGCGCTGCTCGGCTGGGCTCCCACCGGAGGCGATCGCGAAATCTTCTCGCCCAACGAACTGGTGCAGGAGTTCGAACTCGCGCGCGTCACCCCCTCGCCGGCGGTCTTCGACTTCGAGAAGCTCTATTGGCTCAACCGCCACTACATCAAGGAAGCCGCACCCGAGCGCATTGCCGCCCTCGCCGAGCCTTTCTACCGGCGCGCCCTCGGTCTGGATGATTCCGTCCACGAGCTTACGCCCGAGGTCAAAACCTGGCTCTCGCACATCACTGCATCGCTCGTCCCTTCGGTCAACAAGCTCGACGAATTGCCTGAACGCGCTGCCTCCGTCTTGCACTTCGACCCCGCCGCGGCCGGCGCTGCTGCCGAGAACGCCGAAGTGCTCTCTGCGCCACCCACCCAGACGGTGCTCGACGCCTTCGCCGCAAAGCTCGCATCCGAGCCCGAGCCGATGGAGGCCGCGCGCTTCAAAGCCCTGCTCAAGGAAGTGCAGAAGGAGACCGGAGTCAAAGGTCCAGCGCTCTTCCATCCCATCCGCATCCTGCTCACCGGCGTCCAGTCCGGTCCGGAGTTCGACAAGCTAGTGCCGTTGATGGAAGAAGGCTCGCGTCTCGCCCTGCCGAAACCGATCCCCAGTGTGAAACAACGCGTTGCAGCCTGGATGCGGATGCAAAAGCCCTAGAGCAATTCCCTAGTTGCCGTAGCCCGATACTGCTCTTGCCTTTAGGTTGTCATTCCGAGCGCAGCGAGGAATCCCCGCACCGCCCAAATCTGCAATGCCGCTCCAGAGTCCCTTCTGTCTCGAACTGCCTTTGACGGTGTACACCTTCTGTGGAACCGCCCTAGAGCGGTTCCAGGCGGACGAATAACAAACGTCGGGTGCCCAGCTTCGCGCCGGTGCTTTTTCGGCGATAGCTTGGGAAGCAATGCCCGCCGCCTCTGCGGTCCTTGGCGTCGCTCTGGTTTTCGCGGCAGCATACGCATACAGCAAAGCGCCGCGCAAACTGCGCGGCGCTTGCTTCTTTGGTCAGTTTGCAATTCGCTAGGCTGCGTTCTTGTACACAGCCTCTAGCGTGCAAACCTGGTCATAGGCGGCGAACACGCTCTCGGCTTGCCGCTCCACGATCTCTTGCACGTCGCGGGGAAGGCCGGTCTTCAGTGCCTCTTGATAGTGGCTCTTGGCATTGCGTTCGCCAGCTTCCACGGATATCAGAATGCTGTCATCTCCGGCTCCCAGCTTGTGCTTCAAATCAATCCAGGCGCGGTGCAGTGTACCGGCCATGCTGGGCTTGCGGCCGGGATCAGCCTCGCCCAGATGCCGAGCTGCACTCTCAAGCTCTCCCGCGAACTTGGCCCGCTCCAGTCCCTGCTGAGAGAAGAAAGCTCGTAATGCGGAGTTCCTCGTGTGTTCAGCGGCTTCCAGGTAGCCTGCCTGTCCATCGCGGCAGGTTTCAATTAACTTCCCAATCACATCGATCGTGTCTTCCACCATTTCCGCGCCCATCCTTTCTAATTTCGGGTTGCGTTCAGGCGTAATTGGATGGCGTGAGCGGTCTGTGGTATGCACGCATGCTCTCGAATCCTTATGATTGAATAGGGATTGCCATGAGTAAGACCAACGCCTGCCGCATCCTGGATTCCCTCGGCATTGCCTACGCTTTGCGCGAGTACGAGGTAGACCCCGGCGATCTCTCTGCGGAGAACGTCGCCGCCAAGGTAGGCCTGCCGCCCGAACAGGTTTTCAAGACCCTGGCCGTCCGGGGTGACCGCAATGGAGTGGCCGTCGCCGTGATTCCCGGCAATTACGAACTCGACCTCAAAGCTCTCGCGCACCTCACCGGAGACCGCAAAACAGAGATGCTCCCATTGAAAGAAGTGCAGAGTGTCACCGGCTACATTCGCGGCGGAGTCACCGCTCTTGGTATGAAGAAGGAGTACCCGGTCTTTGCCGATGAAACCATGGAGTTGTGGGATGAAGTCTGCGTCTCTGCCGGCCAGCGCGGATTGCAGATCGTCATTGCCCCCGCTGATTACCTGCGCGCAACCCATGCGACCCTCGGCGAGATCTCACGCGAGAAGCCCTGAGACTGGGAATCAGCGCCCTCCACCTCCACGGCCTTTCGTACTTGCTGTTGCCTTACTCCAGCAACGTTCGCAGCGCCGGCTCCAGCTCCGGATCTTCGAAATCGAATCCCGCCTCCAGCAGGTGCTTTGGAATCACGCGCTGGCTGGCAAGCAGCATCTCTCGCGCCATCTCTCCGCCGATCGTGCGCAGGGCAAACGCAGGAATCGGCATCAGGGCAGGACGTTGCAAGACCCGGCCCAGCGTCCGCGTGAACTCTGCATTCGTCACCGCATTCGGAGCCGCCAGATTCAACGCGCCGTGTACCTGTTCATTCTCCACGGCGAAAACGTAGGCGCGAGCCGCATCCCGCAGGCTCACCCAGCTCAACCACTGGCTTCCGTTGCCCAGCTTGCCGGCCACTCCGAAGCGGAATGCGGGAAGCATCTTGGCCAGTGCGCCGCCCGCCGTGCTCAGCACCAGGCCCGTGCGCATATGTGCCACGCGGACCCCAGCCATCGCCGCCGGCTTGCGCGGCGCTCTCCCATTCGCGGCAGAGCTCGGCCAGAAAGCCCAGTCCCGACTCGCTCTCCTCCGTCAAGACCTCATCGCCGCGGCTGCCGTAGTAGCCAATCGCCGAGCTGCATATCAGCGCGTGCGGCTTCCTGCTCTGCCGGAATGCCTGTGCCGCAGCGGCCGCGATTGTAGCGGTTCCCTCCACCCGGCTGCCGCGGATCTCGGCCTTTACCGCCTCTGTCCAAAGTGCCGCCACCGGCCTTCCTGCCAGATGCACGATCACGTCGAAGCCCGCAATCCGTGCGGCTTCCAGCGGAGTACCCGGCTGCCAGAGCACGTCGCCGCCGCTCAGCCTTGCCGCATCGCGAACCAAATCATGTACCTCATGCTCGCGCTCGCGCAGCATAGAGGAGACCGCCTGGCCGATGAGTCCGCTGGAGCCGCTGATCAGCACTTTCATCGCATCATCCTGTTCCGAATCATTCTGCGTCCCTTTCGCATCGGATGAAATAGGAGCAGCTTTCTGCCGATCCTATTTGGCTTTACAGGAAGGTTACAAGCTAAAATCAATCATGGCGAGCTTTCGCGAGCAGGTGGCGACGAATGTTTTGACCGCGACGCGGTTTCGCGATCTGCTGAAAATCGCCCGCGCCAACCGCCCCAACGACGATCTCGATGTCGTCCGCCGCGCCTACGAACTCTCCCTCGAACATCACAGCGGGCAACAGCGCGCATCCGGCGAGCCCTATCTCGTGCACCCCCTGGAAGTCGCGATTTTGCTGGCGGAGATGAAGCTCGATACCACCGCCATCGCCGCCGGGCTGCTGCACGATTCCGTCGAAGACACCACAGCCACCACCGAGGAGATCAAGGCCCAGTTCGGCGAGCAGATCGCTCACATCGTCGAAGGCGTGACCAAGATCAGCAAAATCGACTTCGCCTCCGACGAAGAGGCGCAGGCGGAAAACGTGCGCAAGATGATGCTGGCCATGGTGGACGACATCCGCGTGGTGCTCATCAAACTTGCCGACCGCCTGCACAACATGCGTACCTTGCAACACCTCTCGCCCGAGCGCCAGTTGAAAATCGCCAAGGAGACGCTGGAAATCTACGCGCCCCTTGGCCCATCGCCTCGGCATGGGCAAGGTTCGCGGCGAGCTTGAGGATCTCTCATTCCCCTACGTCGATCCAGTCGGCTACAAGATGGTCTCCGAGCAGGTAGAGGCATTGCGCAAAGATGGCGAACGCGCCCTGGCGCACATGGCCGACACCATCCGGGCCAAGCTGCGCGAAGCCAACATCAACGTTGTGCGCGTCGACTCGCGCATCAAGCGCATGTACTCCATCTATCAGAAGATGCTCAAGCAGAAGATCACCGCCGATCAGATGTACGATCTGCTCGCGCTCAGAATCATCACCGACTCGGTGAATGACTGTTACGCGGTGCTCGGAATCATTCACAACGCATGGCGTCCGGTGCCGGGGCGCATCAAGGACTTCATCGCCATGCCGCGCCCGAACCTCTACCAGTCACTGCACACCACGGTGATTGCCGAAGATGGCCGTCCCTTCGAGGTGCAGATCCGCACCGAAGAGATGCACAAGATGGCCGAAGAGGGAATCGCGGCGCACTGGAAATACAAGGACGGTCCCATCTCCGCCCGCGACGAGCAGCGCCTCGCCTGGCTGCGCCAGGTCGTCGAGTGGCAGCGCGAGATGGCCGATCCCAGCGAGTTCCTCTCCACCCTCAAAATCGACCTCTATCCCGAAGAGGTCTACACCTTCACCCCCAAGGGCAAGGTGGTCATCCTTCCCCGCGACGCCACGCCCATCGACTTCGCCTACACCGTGCACACCGAGGTCGGCCACACCTGCGTCGGCGCCAAGGTCAACGGACGCATCGTTCCGCTGCGCTCCAAGCTGCGCTCCGGAGACATCGTCGAGATCATGACCCAGACCGGCCACAATCCCAGCCGCGACTGGCTGGGCATCGTAAAAAGCTCGCGCGCGCGCCAGAAAATCAAGCACTGGCTCAACATTCACCAGCGCGAGCGCGCCATCGAAATCGGCCGCAAGCTGATCGAAAAAGAGGCGCGCAAATATCGCATCGCGATCAAAGACATCAAAGATCCGGAGCTGCTCAAAGCCGCCGCCGAGTATGGCGTCAACAAAATCGACGACCTGATGGCCGGCATCGGCTATGGCAAATACTCGGCGCGCTCGGTGCTGGCCAAGGTCCTGCCGGGCAGCAATCTGCAACCCGGCGAAGAGCACCAGGGAGTGGCCTCGGCGGTCAAGCGCGCCTTTGGCTCGGATAGCTCGGCGCTCACCGTGCGCGGCACCGACGATCTGCTCGTCTATCGCGCCCGCTGCTGCAACCCCATCCGCGGCGAGGAGATTGTCGGCTACGTTACCCGCGGCAAGGGCGTGGCCGTGCACAGCAAGGCATGCTCCAACGTGCAGAACCTGATGTATGAACCCGAGCGCAAGCTGGCCGTCGAGTGGTCGCACAAGGAGCCCCGCATCGCCGGCGCGCAAGCCTACCCGGTCAAACTCGTCGTCTCCACCGATGACCGTCCCGGCATGATCACCCAGGTCTCGGCCGTCATCAGCGGCGAGGATTCCAACATCCGCCACATCGAGGCCAAGACCGGCGGCCCGCTCGCCATCATCGACATCATCTTTGAAACCCGCGACGTCAATCACCTCAACCGCATCATCACCGGCATCCGCCGCATCCAGGGCGTGCGCGATGTCGAGCGCGTCCAGAAGCTAACGAACTAAGCTGCTCTGCCTTTCCTTTGCTCTTATTTCTGTGCTTCTGCCTTTGCTCTTGTTTCTGTGCCTTTGCCTCTGCTCTTGGTCCACTGCTTTTGCCTTTGCTCTTGTCTCTGTGCCTTTGCCTTTGCTCTTGTTTTATGGTGTCATCTTGAGCGAAGCGAAAGACCCCAGCACGGCTCAAATCTTCCGCGCCGTCTCAAGCTTCTCAACCAGCAATCGATTTTCGTTCCCGATTGCCAACGAAAGCTAACTGACCAATCATGTCCCGCTTTGCCAAAAAAGGCCGCCCACGCGCTCTGCCCATCCATACCCAGGCCGTCGAATCCGCCTATCTCTCGCTGCAACGCACCCAGCGCGCACTGGTGGGAATGTTGGCCGTCTGTGCCGTGCTCGGCATGACCATCTTTCGGGCCAAACGGGCAATGCTCGGCACCCACCTCTATCTGCCCATGATCCTTGCCACCTCGCTGCTCACCTTCGCCTACACCCTCCGCAACTCCATGGTGCTGCCATCGCTGGCGGAACTGCGCCGCAACCCGCGTGACCCAAAGCTCCTCAAGCGCTGGAGCCGCAATAATCTCATCGTGCTGTCGTTCTGTGCAGCCGTAGGATTGACCGGCTTCGCCCTGCAATTGCTGGGCGCGGCCACACCCCTCGCGCTCACCCTCTATGCCATTGCGGTCGCCTACCTCTTCCTGCTCCGCCCGCTCAGGCCCTAGCCGCTCCAGAGTTGACTACCTCGGTGTTGCTCTTAGTTGTCATTCCGAGCGCAGCGAGGAATCCCCGCGTGGCCCAAATATGCGCCGCAGCCCCACAGGCACTTCAGCCGGGTGCCTCAGCTTCGCGCCAATGCTTTTTCGGCGATGACCTGGGAAGCACCTCTGCAGCATTTCTTCGTTGCTGTCGCTCTTGTCTTCCACGCGTCCAACCATGCGGAATTTGCCATTCCACCCGCGGGCGCGACCTTTTGATATAGTTTCTTCTTCGAGGAGACACACCATGCGCGAAGTCGTCGCCACTCCCCACGCCCCGCAGGCCATCGGCCCCTATTCGCAGGCCATCCGGGCCAACGGCTTCATCTTCGTCAGCGGCCAAATTCCGCTGAACCCGGCAACGCAGCAAATCGTCGAAGGCGGAGTCGCCGAGCAGACCGAGCAGGTCATCGCCAACCTCGAAGCGATCCTCAAGGCCGCCGGCAGCGGCCTCGACAAGATCGTGCGCACCGGTGTCTATCTCAAGGACATGAACGACTTCGCCGCCATGAACGACGTCTACGCGCGCTTCTTCCCGCAGCCGCGTTGCCCCGCCCGCTCCACCATCGAAGCCGCCCGCCTCCCCAAAGATGTCCTCATCGAAATCGACGCCATCGCAATGGCATTGTGAACCGCAAAGAGCAGGCGGGGGGGCAGAGTTGGCGCTGCTCCAACTCTGGGGCTTCTATGGCGAGCAACTTCCCAGAGCATAAAGCATTGTCGTACCGTCTCAGATTTCGAAGGACGGAAAAGCAGTCCTCCCACAGGTCTGCCACCCGCCCACCAAGTGGAGTAATATGTGTTGAGGATGACCGTGACGCGTGGATTTAACTCAAAAGCCTTGTTTACAAACGGGGAGATCCAAAGACATGAGTTCGTTTCGGTACAGAATTCTCGTGGTCGACGACGAGAAGAACCTCCGCACGGTGGCTAGAGAGACTCTTCAGTCGCAAGGCTATGAAGTGCTCTGCGCGGTTGATGGATTCGATGGCCTCACTAAATTGAAGCAATCCTTGCCCGATGTGGTCATCTCCGATTTGCGAATGCCAAACATGAGCGGGTTTGAATTTCTAGCTGTAGTGCGTAAGCGTTTCCCGCAGATTGCTGTCATCGCAATCAGTGGCGAGTTCTCCGGCATTGATGTGCCTGAAAGCGTCTTAGCCGATGCCTTCTTTGAAAAAGGCCAGTATTCCCCAGAGAACCTCTTCCAGAAGATTGCTGATCTGCTTGAAGAGATCCCCCAACGCCCACGCATCGCACGTCAACCCAAGGCAGCCGTCTGGGTCCCAATCAAACGCGATGCGGAATACATCGCGGTGACTTGCTCTTCGTGTCTGAGAACCTTTCCCGTCCCGGCTCCGCTCCCTGACGGCGTGCATACTGCAGAATGCGATTTTTGCGAGACGAAGGTTGCGTTTCAGATCGTCCGCGAGGCAACGGACCGCATCGCATAGATACCCATCGTATTAACGCGCCACATACCGCATCTTCGCCGCATCCCTCAGCTCCCGCCTCAGCCACCGCACTCTCCGCCTCCAAGCCACAGCCGTCACGCAGCCAATGCTGATCAATCCGGCGCTCAGTCCGAACCACAACCCGCGCACGCCCCAGCCGCGTCCAAAGCAGAGCCACGCGCCCAGCGGCAATCCGAACATCCACCAGCCCACCAAGTCCGCGATCATCGCAATCCGCGTGTTGCCCGAGCCTCGCAGCGCGCCTATCGCCGTCACCTGCACCCCGTCGAAGAACTGGAAGACCGCCGCAATCGCCAGCAGCGGCACGCCGATCCTCGCCACCTCGCGGTCGTAGCTGAAGATGTGTACGATCGGCAGCGGCAGCGTCCACAGCACAACGGCCGAGCAGCTCATAAAGCTGGCGCTCAAGGCCATGCCGCTCCAGCCGCTCACGTTCGCGGCCCCGGCATCGCGTCGGCCAATTGCGTTGCCCACCCGCGCCGACGTCGCCTGCGCCACCCCCAGCGGCACCATGAAGGTGAGCGAAGCTACAATCAGCGCGATCTGGTGCGCCGAAACCGCCACCGCCCCCAGCCGTCCCGCAACCAGCGTGCTCGCCGAAAACACGCCTACCTCCAGCCCGATCTGTGCCGCCGCCGGAGCGCCCAGCCGAACAATCCTCCCCATGCGCTCCCAGTAAATCTCACCCGCATAGCGCAGCAGATGCCAATGCTCGGCCCGGTCGCGCCAGGCAAGGTAGCCACCCAGCACACACACCATGTAGCAACGCGCCAGCGTCGTAGAAATTCCCGAGCCGGTTGCACCCAGCGCCGGCAGTCCAAAGTGTCCGTAGATCAGCGCATAGTTGCCGCCAAAGTTGATCACGTTCGCCGACACCATCGCGAACGCCACAATCTTCACCCGGTGCGTCCCCTGCAAAAAGACCCGCATCGCCGCAAAGCACATCAGCGCCGGCAACCCGCAGGCCATCGCATAGAGGAAGGGAATCGCCTGCCGAACAATCTCCGGCGCAATCCCCATCGGCCGCAACAGCCAGCCGCCCGCGGCCACCACCAGCGCGCACAGCAGGCCCACAGGCAACGCGAACTGCAGCCCCGCGCACAGCGTGCGAAAGCACTCCTCCATCCTGCCGGCCCCGAACTCCTGCGAAACCATCGAATCGCTTCCGATCAACATCCCTTCGCACAGAATCGCGAAAAAGAAAAAGACCGCCGAGCCCAGGCTCACCGCCGCCAGCGCCGTCGGCCCCACCCGCCCCACCATCGCAATGTCCACAAAGTTCATGGACATCCACCCCACCTCGCCCATCACAATGGGCACGGCAAGGCGCAGCAATGGAGCCATCTCGCGACGAATTGAATGCGGTGCGATCATCAATGTTTCTTTCCGCAGAGACAGCAAAAGGCCTCCGCGGCGGCGGAGGCCTACACTTCTCCCGGCTTCCCGCCAGCCTTCATTTCTGCAAGCCGGCGCGCCGTGTTTTTAGCCGTACTCTTAGCCCTTGAAGTTACCCCTTGGTAACTTTGCCGCCACGCAGGCAGCTCGAGCAAACGCGAACTCTCTTCGTGTTCGACGAGCCCGCAACCTTGGCCTTCACCGGATGCAGGTTCACGTTCCAGCGACGGCGAGTCTTGTTGTTGGCGTGCGAAACGTTATTGCCGAACTGCGGACCCTTGCCGCAGACTGAACAAACCTGTGCCATGACTAACTCCAAAATGGTGGAACCGCTTAGGCTTTTTTGACCGCTGCACGGGTGCTTCGATTGCAGCCTCGGAGCGCAACCTGAGAGATACCAGGATTGCAACCCGGAAAAGAAACGCGCGGAACCTGAAATGAACAAAAGAGGCTGGTCGCCAAAATCTGATTCTACAAGATGCGCCCGAATTCAGCAACCCGCAGCGAAACCTCAGCCTAAACTTCCCCAATGCAGCCCAAGCAACCGTTTCTTACCGACGAGCCCTGGCCGAAAGATAGACTACACTATTCGTCATGAGCGCAGTCCAACCCGCCTCCATTAAGGTCCACAAAACCAGCGGTACCACCATGGAAATCGTCTGGAAGGACGGCCACCAGAGCACCTACGCCTTCACCTACCTGCGCGACGCCTGTCCCTGTGCCATGTGCCATGAAGAGCGCGAAAAGAACCACCGCGCCCCCGATGAGCCCCCTGCGCCCGTCGCCGCCGCCCTTCCCATGTTCAAGCCGCAGCTCCGCCCCACCGAGGTCGCCCCGGTCGGCAACTACGCCATCCATTTCAACTGGAACGACGGCCACCAGCACGGAATCTTCTCCTGGGACTACCTCCGCGAGTGGTGCCCTTGCGAAAAATGCTACGACTTCCGCCACTCCTCCGACGGCCTCAAGTACGACATCGAAAACCACCCTCCCCGCGAAAAATAGCACGCGATCCGTGGAGCCCTGTGCGGCAATCATCACTGGTCTTTGAAGTGTCACCCTGAGCGAAGCGAAGGGCCCCCGCACCGCCCAAATCTCCCGTGCGACTCAGAGGCACCTCAACCAGCAATCGACTCTGTTCTGCGCGCCTGGATTGGATTCACACAAATGGAAAAGCACGCGGGTGGCCCATTCAAGCCCGCTGTTGGCTTGAGTGGGGCGGTCTCTCGCTTCCGAGTCCCTGCCCTCTCCCCCGTAAACCTGTTAGTCTTTTCCTAGACCCTCCGGTCCCATTTTTCTCTCATGGATTTTCTCGCAAAGCTCAATCCGCAACAGCGTGAAGCGGTCGAAACCGTGCGCGGCCCTGTGCTCATTTTGGCCGGCGCAGGCTCGGGCAAAACCCGGGTCATCACCTACCGCATCGCCTACCTCGTCGAGCATGAGAATGTCCCTGCCGACCGCATTCTGGCCGTCACCTTCACCAACAAGGCCGCCGCAGAAATGGCCGAGCGCGTTCATCAGCTCATCGGCCAGCACTCGCTCGCCAAGCCCGCCATCAGCACCTTTCACTCCTTCTGCGTGCGCATGTTGCGGCGAGACATCCAGGCCCTCCAGATCAACGGCAAGGGCTACACCCGCGACTTCGTCATCTACGACGAGGGCGACCAGCAGCAGGTCGTCAAATCGGCCATCAAGCGCCTCGGTATCGACGACAAAAAGCTCACCCCGCGCAGCGTCCTCGGCCTCATCTCCTCGGCCAAGAACCACATGCAGGACCCGCAGGAGATGTACCTCAACTCCTCCGAACCCAAGATGGAGCGCATCGCCCACATCTACAAGATCTACAAAGACGAGCTGCTCAAGGCCAACGCCCTCGACTTCGACGACCTCCTGCTCGAGAGCGTCCGCCTGCTCAAGTCCGACTCCGCCACGCGCGAGAAGTACCAGCGCCGCTACCAGTACATGCTCGTCGACGAGTACCAGGACACCAACCGTCCGCAGTACGAGATCATGTGCGCGCTCGCCGGAACGCACCACAACCTCTGCGCCGTCGGCGACGAAGACCAGTCGATCTACTCCTGGCGCGGCGCCGACATCAACAACATCCTCGACTTCGAAAAGAATTTTCCCGAGGCCAAGATCATCCGCCTCGAGCAGAACTACCGCTCCACCCAGCCCATCCTTCAGGCTGCCTCGGCCGTGGTCGCCAACAACCTCCAGCGCAAGGGAAAGAACCTTTGGACGGCGCGCGAAGGCGGTAGCAAGATCGGTTTTTACGACGCTCCCGATGGTGAAAACGAGGCGCTCTTTGCCGCCGATTTCATCTCGCGCTGGGCGCAGGTGCGCGCCCGCGAGGGTCTTGAGAACAAGGCTGCGATTCTCTACCGCACCAACTCGCAGTCGCGCCTGATGGAAGAGGCGCTGCGCCGCTACAACCTCAACTACAACGTCGTCGGAGGCTTCAGCTTCTACGAGCGGGCCGAGATCAAGGACATGATCTCCTACCTCAAGCTCATCCTGAATCCCGACGACTCCGTGGCCCTGATGCGCGTGGTCAACACCCCGGTCCGCGGCATTGGCAAGACCACCATGGAAACCGTCGAGCGCGTCGCGCTGGAGACCAATCTCTCGCTCTGGGGCGCCCTCGACGCGGTCATCGAGCAGCGTCTCCTGCCCGCCCGCGCCGTCTCTGCCCTGGCCGGCTTCCGCGATCTCATCCGTGACGCCCGCGCCCTGGTCTACGGTGAATCCGCCCTCGGCGAGCCCGCCGCCCGAATCGATGCCACCGCCGCCGTCGAACTTCCCGCGCAAATCTCCGCCGCGCAATCCTCATCCTCCCTCGTCGCTGACGAGCAGGCTCGAACTGCACAGCACGGCTTCGACTTCGGCGATGCCGACGACAGCTTCGACGTCAGCGAATTCAGTGAGACGCCCGACGCCACCGATTTTTCCCCCGACGCGCTGGACGAAGAAGCGCCGCGCGAGCAACCCTCCGCACTCGCCTCGGAAACAGCTACGGAATCCGAAGCGCCTGCACAACAGGTCTCCACCGCCGAGCTGCTCAAGTTCCTCATCGACCGCACCAAGTACATCCAGCTTCTGGAGGCCGAGGACTCGCCCGACGCACAGGCGCGCATTGAAAACCTCCGCGAACTGGTCAACGCCGCCATGGATTCGCGCGACCGTGGCGAGAGCATCAGCGACTTCCTCGACCACGCCGCCCTGGTCAGCGACGTCGATCAGTTCGACGACTCCCAGCAGATCACGCTGATGACTCTGCACGCGGCCAAGGGCCTGGAGTTCCCCCTCGTCTTCCTCGTCGGCATGGAGGAGGGTCTGTTTCCGCACTCGCGCACCCTTCTCGCGCCCACCGAGATCGAAGAGGAGCGCCGCCTCTGCTACGTCGGCATGACCCGCGCCATGGACACCCTGATCCTCAGCCGCGCCCACTATCGCCGCCGCTACGGCACCGATACGCCCGAGCCCTCGACCCCCTCGCGCTTCCTCGAAGAAATTCCCATCGAGCTGCTGGAGGATGTTGGCTCGCCCGGCAAAGATCAAGGGCTCCACCCCGCGCTTCCAGGAGTACGGCTCGGCCCACTACGATTACGAGAACGAGGATCAGTCCGCCTCGGCATGGGGCGGCCGCTCGCGCCAAAAGAGCGCGCCCAAAACCACCTACACCGGCCAGGCCTACAACTCCATCGACAACATAGCCGACTTTTTTGCCTCGCGCGGCAAAGAAGTTTTCCCGCCCGGAGATGGAGCTCGACACAGCCCTCCGCAGGCCGCGGATTGCGCAAAGGAGACCGCGTCCGCCATCCGAAATATGGCGAAGGAGTGGTCTATCATCGAGAAGGGGATGGGGAAGACGCCAAGATTACGGTACAATTTCATAGTTTCGGTCTGAAAAAGCTTGTCGAGAAATACGCCCAGCTGGTCAAGGCGTAACGCCAAGGCGTAATGCCCGAGCCGTCGCCACATCGCGGTCGTCGAACGACCGCTGATCACGGCCACACCGCGCCAAACGCGCAGAATTTATTCCCAAAGGAACCCGAGAAAATGCCTAACACCTCTGCTCTACCCAAAGAAGAACGCAAGGCCGCAAAGCGCGCAGCGCGCAAAAAGGCCGCTCCCAAAGCCGCCCGCACCCACGAACGCGGCTCGAAGAAACAAAAGATCAAGAAAGCCGCCCGCGGAACCTCCAAGCGCTAACCGTTTTCGATAGAAGTACCCGACACGCGGTGCCCCATTTCTGCCGCTTTCGGCAGAAGTGGCGGTATTTGTTCTTGCTCCTGTATTTGCTTAGCCGTGGCCGTTGCTTGCTATCATGCACTCTGGATCATTCCACCCATCTCCGCGCTTTTGATCGAGTGAGCAGGGAAGCAGGAGCAATCCGCTGGCGAATCAACTCTTTGCCCGTAAGTCGATCGACAAGCTGATCTCCGAGGCCGCCGAACCCGGCCACCGCTCCAGAAGACCCTGGGCCCCTGGTCGCTCACCGCGCTCGGCATCGGCGCCATCATCGGCTCGGGCATCTTCGTCCTCACCGGCACCGCCGCCGCCGGCGAACACTTCGAAGCCCCCTCCATCCTCCACGCCCAGGTCATGGACATCCTCTGGAACCTGGCCTGACCCACGGCAATCTGCACGGCGCGCTCATGCACGGCCGCCCCGCCGCCGGACCGGCCATCGCCATCTCTTTCATTCTGGTCGCCATCGCCTGCTCCTTCGCCGGACTCTGCTACGCCGAGCTGGCCTCCATGATCCCCATCGCCGGCTCGGCCTACACCTACAGCTACGCCACCCTCGGCGAAATCTTCGCCTGGATCATCGGCTGGGATCTCATCCTCGAATACGCCGTCAGCAACGTCGCCGTCTGCGTCGGCTTTGCCGGATACCTCAAGGCGCAGCTCGCGCAGTTCGGCCTCATCCTGCCCGAGCGCTGGTCCTCCCCCGTCTGGGCCGACGGCAAATGGACCGGCGCCTACTTCAACATTCCCGCCTTCCTCGTGGTCATGATCCTGAGCTGGCTGCTGGTGCGCGGCGTGCGCGAGTCCGCCGGGGTCAACAACGCCATGGTCGCCATCAAGATCGCCGCCATCGCCCTCTTCCTCGTCGTCGGCGGCAGCCTGGTGCACAAATCCAACTGGGTGCCGTTCGCGCCCTCGGGATTCAGCGGCATCCTCACCGGCGGCGCCATCGTCTTCTTCACCTACATCGGCTTCGACTCGGTCTCCACCGCCGCCGAAGAGTCGCGCAACCCGCAAAAAGATATTCCCTTCGGCATCATCGCCTCGCTCGTCGTCTGCACCATCCTCTACGTTGGCGTGGCCCTCGTCCTGCTCGGCATGATGAAGTATTCCGTCTTCGGCTCCGGCGCCGCCGCCGAGGCCCCGGTGGCCTACGCCCTGCAGCAGCTCGGAGCGCGTCCCATCTGGCGCTCGGTCATCATCATCGGCGCGCTCACCGGCATGTTGAGCTCGCTGCTGGTCTTCCAGTACGGCCAAACCCGCATCTGGTTCGCCATGTCGCGCGACCGCCTGCTGCCCGCGTTTTTCTCCCGCGTCCATCCCCGCTTCAAAACCCCGCACTGGTCCACCTGGATCGCCGGCCTCGCCGTCGGCCTGCCCTCCGGCCTGGTCGATATCGGCGACGCCGCCGACCTCTCCAACATCGGAACCCTCTTCGCCTTCGTCCTGGTCTCCTTCGGCGTCATCCTCCTGCGCCGCACCCAGCCGGAGCGCCCCCGCGGCTTCAAAGTCCCCTGGGTGCCGCTCTTCCCCATCCTCTCCATCCTCTTCTGCGGAGGCCTGATGGCCGGCCTCACCGTCATCACCTGGATTCGCTTCTTCGTCTGGCTCGCCCTCGGCCTCCTGATCTACATCGCCTACAGCCGCCACCGCAGCGAGTTCGCAAAGCAGAAGTAGGAGGGGGTGTCGGAATCGTTCGCATAGTTCGCGTTACCGCGCGGCCGGGTGCCCCACCTTCGACGCGCCGCCTTTGCGCGGCTAAGGTGGGAATCAGTGCACTAGCCCCCGCGAGTCTTGAACTTTGCCTTCCTATATCTAAACTCCTTCCCGTAGAGTGATTCGCATGACCCAAGGGTTGATACGATTGCAGCACTCAGGGCAGACTCATTTCGTAACCTTCAGTTGCTATCGAAGGCAGGCGAGGCTGAATAACGCCGCGAAATGCGATCTGTTCTTGAAAACTCTTGAGAAGACCCGTCAGCAATTTTCGCTATGCGTGTACGGCTACGTTGTCATGCCTGAGCATGTTCACTTGCTTCTCGGCGAGCCAGCTTCGGGCACATTGGCCGATGCCGTTCATCTCCTGAAACTGTCATCGGCCAAGCAATGGCAATACGCCTCCGAGCACATCGCCAGCGGACATTTCTGGCAAAAACGCTACTATGACCGCAACATTCGCAGCCACTCCGACTTCACGGAAAAGCTTCGATACATTCATCGCAACCCGGTTAAACGCGAGCTGTGCGAAAAACCGGAGGATTGGCCGTGGAGCAGCTTCCGGCACTACGCGCTCGGCGAGGTAGGTGTGGTTGAGATTGAGTCGGAGTGGACGGCGCGAGGACGAAAAAGGCACAGAACCTGAAATACCGCGGGGAGCGTGCTGACTCCCACCTTAGCCGCGGAAATGCAGCGCGTCGAAGGTGGGGCACCCGGCTTTTGTTCTTGCTTTTGTTTTTTGAAGGGTCATCCTGAGCGCAGCGAAGGACCCCAGTGATGCTCAAATCTTCCGCGCCCTCTCAAGCCTTTCAACCTGCCATCGGCGTGCCAGAGTTGACGCCGGGTGCCCCGCATCTGCGTCGTGCCTCCTCTACCTCGCCTACAGCCGCCACCGCAGCGAATTCGCCGCAGGCCTGGTGCCCCACATCTGCCGTACTTAGCAGATGTGGGAATGCGAAATGCCTATGCGGGTGTGAGCCGCTTTAGCTTCATGACGTCGGCGCGAACGTGGGCAAGCTCGAACTGCGCCTGTTGCACTAACCAGCTTTCCGCGCTACCACCGAACACCTTCGACAGCCTAACGGCCATTTCGGGAGATATCCCACGCTTCTCATTCACCAGCTCCGAAAGCGTAGTACGCGTCACACCCAGAGCGGCGGCGGCTGCGGTGATGCTTAATCCCAAAGGTTCAATACACTGGCGCAACACAAAACCACCAGGGTGAGGGGGATTCTTCATCGGCATGGCTTCTCCTTTCAGTGGTAATTCAAGTCGAAGGCGTCAGGTTCAACAAAACGAAAAACCACCCTCCAGTTTGCACGAACCGTGACCGCCCAAAAATCCTTGAACTCGCCTCGAAGTGGATGCAGCCGAAACCCAGGCAAATCCACATCGGAAACGATGCGGGCAGAGTCGAGCCTCGCAAGAATATCGCGGAGCTTAGGAACATGTTCGGCAACAACGCCGCGCGGGTCGTCGTCTTCATAAAGGCGTTTCAGCCCTTTGTGGCGTATCGACCGGATCATTCGAAAATCGTAATCCGTTACGTAACGCAAGTCAATTGCGATCGTCGCATACAATATTCCCGTGACCTCCGACTTCATCACCCGCCTGCCCAAGGCCGAGCTGCACCTTCATCTCGAAGGCTCCGTCGATCCGCTGACCCTTAGCCAGCTCAGTGAGAAGCATTACACGCCGTTCCCGTGGGCCAGCAATCGCTACAAGTCCTTGCCCAACTCGCATCGCCCGCTCACCGTTGCCGAAGCCGCCGCGCTCTATGACTACACGGATTTCACCGGCTTTCTCATCGCCTTCAAAGCCGTTACCGAGCGCCTCCGCGATCCCGACGACTTCGAGCTCATCACCTACCGCATGGTCGAAAAGCTCGCCGCCGAGGGCTGCCTCCACGCCGAGGTCTTCGTCAGCGTCGGCGTCATCTTCTGGCGCGGCCAGCCTTTCGATCCGCTCTTCGAAGGCATGGAGCGCGGCGCGTAAGCGCGCGGAAAAAGATTTCGGCGTCAGCCTCTATTGGATCTTCGACGCCGTGCGCCACTTCGGCATCGAGGAAGCCGAGAAGGTTCTCGCCAAGGCCATTGAGCTCCGGGCCAGCCAGAATCATGGTGGCCACGTCATCGGCATCGGAATCGGCGGCGACGAGCGCCTTGCCGCTCCTGACCTCTTCGAGCACGTCTACGCGAACGCAGCGCGCGCCGGTCTCCGCCTCAGCGTTCATGCCGGAGAAACCGTCGGCCCGCTCTCCATCTACGGCGCCCTCGACATCCTCAAAGCCGAGCGCCTCGGCCACGCCCTCCGCGCCGGAGAAGACGCCGCGCTGCTCTCGCGCCTCGTCCGCCAGCAGGTGCCGCTCGAGCTCTGCATCACCTCGAACCTGCGCACCAGCTGTTGCGCCGAAATCTCTGCTCACCCCTTGCGCCGCTACTTCGATGCCGGAGCCCTGGTCACCCTCAACACCGACGATCCCGCCATGTTTCAGACCACCCTCGGGCGCGAGTATCAGCTGGCGCAGGATGCCTTCGCCTTCACCAACGATGAGCTGCGCCAACTCGCCGCCAACTCCTTCCGCGCCTCATGGCTTCCCGAGGAGCGCAAGCGCGAGCTGCTGAAGTTGCTGTAAGTCCTTATCGTTGGAATCCCAGCACGGCAAAAGCAGCAGCAACGCCCTCGTGATTTCACTTATTTTTCCCTTTTGATCTGCAGCGCGCCCGGAGAATATCCCGCTTTCCCAACTTGGCCCAGCGCTCCATCACTTTTGCCTGAAAAACTTGCTTGTGAGTAGATCAGAAGGTAGGCTCCTCGAGCATCTTCCCTCAGGCGATGCACCTACTCTGGTGAGCCCATGGATTCTGAGTTTCAGACCGCGCTCGATGAACGCATTGCCAGCTATGATCTTCTGACTCATCCGTTCTATCTGGCTTGGAGTGCCGGCAAGCTTTCGCGCGAGCATCTGCAAGCCCACGCCAATGAATACTTTCATCACGTCGCCGCCCTTCCCACCTTTCTCAGCGCCCTGCACTCCCGGCTCGGAGACGGTGCCCTGCGCCGCGCCGTTCTGCGCAACCTCTCCGAAGAAGAGGTCGAAGGTCGCGCTCACAGCGACATGTGGCTGGACTTCGCCGAGGGCGTCGGGCTCTCCCGTGAAGAGGTGCAATACAGCGAGCCCAGTGAGTCGGTTAGCCGTCTCATCCACCGCTTTCGCCGCAGCGCCTGCCAGGATTCCCCGGTAGAGGTTCTTGCCGCCTTTTACGCCTATGAGTCCCAGGTTCCGCGCCTCAGCGGGGAAACAGCCTGCGCACTGATGCGTCACTACGGTGCTGATGCCGACACCTGCGGATATTTCGCTCTCCACACCTATTCCGACGTGCGCCATTCCGAGGTCTGGCTGGATCAACTCTCACGTCTTGTCTCGGGCAACAGCAAGCTGGCCGAGCTTGCCTTGGACTCCGCCGCGCGCGCGGCACTCTGGCTCTGGGAGGCGCTCGAGGACAGTGCGGCGAATCGCCTGTGTGAACCGGCCCTTCATTTGGCCTGACTCATCTAGTAGGGGAACCGCCGGAGCAAGCCTCCAAAGTTTCATCTTCGGAGGCGCCTTCCACTTTCGGCAATTCTTTTGCTTGCTGTTCGGCCCACACTCCGATAGAGTTTTCGGCCATATGGTAAAACAGGTTCCCGTCGGTGCCAAGGGTTCGGCAGAGGAGCGTGTGCAGTACGAGCACACCCTGACCGCGCATCACCATTCACTTCCGCCCGTCTATTCCACACCGGACATGATTCGTCTCATGGAGTCGGCTGGCTTTTATGCCTTGCAGCCCTTCTGCGACCCCGGCGAAATCTCGGTCGGGACTGCCGTCAACGTCGAGCATCGCATTCCGGTTGGAATCAACGCCGTAGTGCGCGCCACCGCCGAGGTCGAAGCCGTCGAGGGCCGCTTCTACCGCATTCACGTCGCAGCCTATGAAGGAAAGCGCGAGATCGGCGCGGGAACCATCACCCGCACCATCGTCCGGGTCGATGACTTCCTGAAAAAACACGACATCCCGAAGCCATAACCTGCTCAATTCAAAGTTCCTGAATCCGCGGAGGCTGGCGCTTCATCTTACAATTACCTCAAGTGTTTGCGCTGGCTCAATCACCTCGATTCCCGGATCACCCGTTGGGGGCTCCGGGAATTCTTTTTTCGTCCCGGTCAGCTCTCCTGTCGCGCACCCAGCAGCATGGCTCGCAGCTCCGGCACCGTGATCTCTGATTCTCCGGTCTGCATCACCGGGTCCACGGCGGAGTGGAAGACGAAGCTCTGCATCCCGACCTCCCTTGCACCCTCTGTGTTCACCTTCTTGTCGTCCAGAAACAGCGCCTCCTCCGGCAGACAGCCCAGTCTCTGGCAGCACTCCAGATAAATCTCTGCCTCCGGCTTTACCGTGCCGACCTCGCACGAGTAAATCTGCACCTCGAACTCATCCAGCCAGGCCAGCTTCTGCCGCATCGCCGCCAACATCCGGCGCTCCATGTTGCTCAGAATCGCCGTCCTGTACCCGGCCCGCCGCAGGTCGCGTGAAAGGCTGAGCATCTCCACATTTTCGTTGGTCCACTGCGTGTTGTCGTGCTCAATCAGCTCCAGCGCCTCGGCCTCGCTGATCTCGAATCCGCAATCTTTGCCCACCTTCTGCCAGTAGGCGACGTTGTCCAGCGTTCCCCGGTCCAACTCCTCGCGATGTCCCCAGTAAATCGCCTGGAATCCCTGCACAGGCATCGCAAAACGCACACATAGCGTCTCCCACTGCTCCCGCGTCGGCGGCAGAGAAAGGACTTTCCCATAATCAAAGGCAACGGCTTTCAACGTAGGCATACCAAAATCCTACACTGCGGCTCTCTGTTCGTCGTCCTCTGTTTCCGTTTAGGTTTCGTTTCTGTCTAGCTTCTGTTTCTGTTTATGCTGTCACGTGCTTCTGTTTAGGAGTGTCAGGCTGAACACGTATGTTTGGCCAAGCCGCGAAGTATGTTAGAGGTGTCATGCTGAACGAAGTGAAGCATCCCCGTGCCGCTCAAATCTCCCGTATGGCTCCAGAGTCACCTCGGCCCGCGCGTCCCGATCTTGGAAAAGCCGCCAGGAAATCAGCATGCAAAAACACTGGAGCTGCTGGAGATGGAAAAGCACGCCGAAGGCAGTTTTCTTGAGCGGGAAAACTGGCACGCCCTGCACGCCGGACCGGATTCGCAAAAGCCATAACGCTGGAGGGTGGCCCAGCTCTGCGCCCTGCTGTTGGGGCGCAAATGGGGCACAAACCTGGGGATGCAGTCAGCTCCACCCCGCGGGTTTGTCACTTACTCCTAAAGTCGAGCAGTTTTCGATGCGCAGGCACACTCCCTGACTGCGACAGATATGGCCCGTGGCCCATTCAAGCCCGATGTTGGCTTGAGTGGAGGCAGCTCCGCTGGGCAGAGTCGTCCAGCCCTTTCCTGTCATCTCCTCTGCCGTACAATCAAACTTCCATGTCCTTTTCCTTCCAGGTTGAAGCCACTTGCGGCGCGGCGCGCGCCGGCCGTTTCATCACTCCTCACGGCGAGGTCCGAACCCCCGTCTTCATGCCGGTCGGCACCGTCGCCTCGGTCAAGGGAGTGCCGCAGGATGTGCTCGACGAGCTCGACGTTCAGATCCTGCTCAACAACACCTACCATCTCTACCTCCGCCCCGGCGTGGAAACCGTCCGCCAGCTCGGCGGAGTGCAGAAGTTCATGGCGTGGCACAAGCCCATCCTCACCGACTCCGGCGGCTTCCAGGTCTTCAGCCTCAGCGATCTCCGCAAGCTCACCGAGGACGGCGTGCAGTTCCGCTCCCACATCGATGGATCGCTGCACTTCTTCTCCCCGGAAACCTCGCTTGCTGCCGAAATAGGACTCGGCGCCGACATCGTGATGGCTTTCGACGAATGCACGGGCTACCCTGCCAGCTACGAAGAGGCCCGCAAGTCCATGGAGATGACCGCGCGCTGGGCCCGCCGCAGCAAGGACTATTTTGAGGCGCACAAGCACGAGGTTCCCTGGTTCGAGGAGAAGACCCGCAGCTTCGGCGCCGAGCAGAGCCAGGCGCTCTTCGGAATCGTGCAGGGCGGCATGTATCCCGAACTGCGCCGCGAATCCGCCGTGCGTACCGTCGAGATCGGCTTTCCCGGCCACGCCATCGGCGGCCTCTCGGTCGGCGAGCCCCGCGAAAAAACCTGGGAGATGGTCAACGAGACGATTCCTCTGCTCCCCGCCGACAAGCCGCGCTACGTCATGGGCGTAGGAACCCCGGAGGAGATCGTCGAGTACGTCCGCCTCGGCGTAGACATGATGGATTGCGTCATGCCCACCCGCGCCGCCCGCCACGGCCTGCTCTTCACCAGCGAAGGTAAATTGAATATTAAAAATGCACGCTTCGCCCGCGACGAAAATCCCATCGATCCAAACTGCCCCTGCAAGGTCTGCGCCCGCTACTCACGCGCCTATCTCCGCCATCTTTATGCCTCACAGGAGCTCGTCGCCCAGGTGCTCAACACCGTGCATAATCTCGCCCATTACCTTGACATCATGCGGCGCGTCCGAGAGACTATAATCTCTGGGAAGTTTGCAACCACCCGTTCCGCGGTTTAAGGCCGGGTTTTGCCCTGCCGTTCGCCAAGTTTGAACCCCTTCGCGAGCGTCACCGTGTTTTCAATGTGCTGGAACCTTGGATTTGCGGTAATCTGAACTCTCAGATACCAGAAGATACTTGGCGCGATGGTGGGTTTCTCGTGTACCCGGGGTGTGCCCTCGGTACAGCGGCCCGCAGTCCGGTACAGGTAAATAAAATTTCTACGCCGCGTTCCGCCACGTTGCGGGAACCGGATAGCGGCGGGAGCCCTAAGAATGATTGCTCAATTTGCATTCCTCGTTTTTCAGCAGTCCGGCGCAGGAATGACTTCTCTCCTGATGATGGTAGGAATTTTCGCCATCTTCTATGTCCTCCTCATCATGCCGCAGCAGAAGCGGCAGAAGAAGTGGCAGAACATGCTCGCCAACCTCAAAGCCGGCGACCGTGTGACCACCTCCGGAGGAATCATCGGCATCATTCTTTCCATCAAGCAGGGCGAGGGCGCAGACAGCAATCGTTCTCCGTGTCGCCCCGGACAATCTAAAAATTGAAGTAGCTCGCAACGCCATCGCATCGGTCACCATCGACGATGGCGCAAAGAAATCTTAGGCGGTCGCGGTTTCCATGAAGAAGAACCTGCTCTGGAGAGTCGTACTCATCCTCGTTACCTTGGTCGTATTTGTCTGGGGAATTTTCCTCGGAACCGATCCCGAGAAAAGCATTCAAGCCATCAAAGAGCACGGCCTCATCGCCGGTGTTCAGCAGAACATCCATCTCGGCCTTGATCTGCGCGGCGGAACCCACCTGATCCTTCAGGTCCAGGTCAACGACGCCGTCAACGCCGAAACCGATCAGACCATCGAGCGGCTCAAGGAAGCGCTGCGCAAAAAGAACATCGGCTTCGGCGACATCCTCAAGCTCGATCCCGCTTCAAATCCGCAGAGCATCGCCGTGCGCGGAGTTGATATCGGCGCCGCCGGCGATCTTCGTTCGATCGTTCAGGACCAGTTCGGCGAATATGACCTGACCTCTGGCCCCGAGAATTCCTGGGCCGTCACCCTCAAGCCGCAGGTGCTGCAAACCCTCAAGACGCGCGCCGTCGAGCAGGCCATTGAAACCATCCGCAACCGTATCGACCAGCTTGGCGTCTCCGAGCCGGTGATTCAGGAGCACGGCCTCGGCGATTACCAGATCCTCGTCCAGCTTCCTGGCGTCGATGATCCCGCCCGCGTCAAGGAAGTCATGCAGTCCACGGCCATGCTGGAAGTCCGCCAGGCTCTGGACAATGGCCGCCCCTTCGGCAGTGAGCAGGAGGTTCTCGCCGCTCACGGTGGCGTGCTTCCCCCGGACTCGGTCATCATCAAGGGCAAAAGCGTAGGCAGCCAGGCAGGCAATCAGGGGAATGACGTCTACTACCTCATCAGCCGCGTCTCGGCCGTCAGCGGGCGCGATCTGCGCTCGGCCGAAGCTGGAACCGAAGAGAGTGGCCGTCCTGACGTCAGCTTTACTCTGACCCGCGACGGTGGCGACCGCTTCTACAAGTTCACCTCCGAGCACGTCGGCGAGCCGCTCGCCATCGTCCTCGACGGCAAGGTGCAGGAAGTTGCCAACATCAAGGAAGCCATTCGCGACACCGGACGAATCTCCGGCTCGTTCACCCAGCAGCAGACCAAGGATCTCGCCATGATCCTGCGCTCCGGTGCTCTGCCGGCTTCCATCAAATATCTCGAAGAGCGCACCGTCGGTCCCTCGCTCGGAGCCGATTCGATTCATCAGGGCGTGCGCGCCGCCATGGTCGGTATGATTGCCGTGCTGGCCTTCATGCTGGTCTACTATCGCTTCGCCGGAATCAACGCCGATCTCGCGCTGATCCTGAACCTGGTGATTCTGCTCGGATTCCTCGGCTTCTCCGGCGCAACGCTTACCTTGCCCGGAATCGCCGGTCTCATTCTCACCGTCGGTATGGGCGTCGATTCCAACGTGCTGATCTTCGAGCGTATTCGCGAAGAGCTGCGCGCCGGAAAGACCGCCGCCTCGGCCATCGAGCAGGGCTTTGGTCACGCCTGGGTGACGATCGTGGATACCCACGTCACCACCATCGTTTCGGCGGCCATCCTGTTCCTCTTCGGAACCGGCCCGGTCAAAGGCTTCGCCGTCACCCTGACCTTTGGTCTGCTGGCAAACCTGTTTACCGCCGTCTTCGTCTCGCGCACCATCTTTGAGAGCATCCTCAACCGCCATCAGCGCGGCGAGGCGCTCTCGATCTAGTTCGGCGGCGGATCTCCTGCTCTCCGGAGATCCGCCACAAGTTCGTTATGTAAGTCGGGCGGCCCATTCAAGCCCTGGCTTGAGTGGGTGACGACGCACAAGAAATTTAGAGGAGCCCGCGCTTCTCGGGTAGAAGGCTTCTACAGTGGAACTCTTTGGTAGCACAAATATCGATTTCCTTAGCAAGAAGTGGTACTTTCTCGCTTTCTCGCTGATCTTCTCGCTCGCCGGCATCGCTTCCATGCTGTTCTGGCATCACATTCCGCTCGGTATCGACTTCCGCGGCGGCACCGTCGTGGACGTCAAGTTCACCCAAAAGCCGAACGTGGATGCTGTCCGCGCCGAGCTGGATCACGCCGGCCTGAAGAATGCAACCATTCAGGCCCTCACCGGCTCCAACGAACTCCTCATCCGCCTCGATATCCGCCAGACCAGCGAGCAGGCGCTCGACCAGGGCAAGGAAAACATCGTCAAGGCTCTGCAGTCCAGCGCCGAGCCCAGCAAGGCCGATCTCAACAACACCGGCTTTACCTCGCTGCAGGATTACCTGCTCAAAACCGACCCGCTCCATCTCGGCACCGACGCCCCTGCGCGTTATGCCCAGATCGCCCGCGACATCGTCGACTACCGCGACAAGACGCGCGGCGGGGTCCTGAATTCGGTCGCCGACGCCGGAGCTGCCGCTCCGCCCCAGGTCGTGCAGGCCCTTCAGCAGGATTTCTACACCTCGAACTTCGGTGTTCGCAACGTCGACATCGTCGGCCCGCAGGTCGGCGCCCAGCTCCGTTCGCGCGCTCTGCTGGCCACTCTCTACTCGCTGCTCGGAATGCTGATTTACCTCTGGTTCCGTTTTGAGCTCATCTACGGTGTGGCTGCCGTCGTCGCCTGCTTCCATGACACGTTGATTACCGTCGGCGCATTCTCGCTGCTCAACACCGAGATCTCGCTGACCGTCATCGCCGCCATCCTCACCCTGGTCGGCTACTCGATGAATGACACCATCGTCGTCTTCGACCGCATCCGGGAAAACATGAAGATCCTGCGCAAGGATTCCCTCACCGAGATCGTGAACAAGAGCATCAATCAGACCCTGAGCCGGACCGTCCTTACCTCCGGACTTACCTTCCTCACCGTTCTGGCCCTGTTCCTCTTCGGCGGAGAAGTGCTGCACGGCTTCTCCCTGGCGCTCGTCATCGGAATCATCATCGGCACCTACTCGTCCATCTTCATCGCCGCCCCCATGCTGGTTGCTTACCAGCAGTGGCGGGGAAAGAAATCGGTTCCCGCCTCTTCGTCCAGCAACGAAGGCCGTCGCTACAAGGCACCGGCAAAGGCATAGCATTTGTGTTCTAACGTGATCCAATCGAGGCGGGCGGGCAGTTCGCCCGCCCTCTTTTATTTCAGAGTTATTCGGAAATGGCATTTTGCCGTGCCGGTCTTCGGCTCAGGAACAAATCCCTCGCCACCGGTGTCTATTTATTAGTAAGACGGAGAACTGGCTAAATGTTTGAAGACAGCCTTCTGGAATCCGGCGGAAAAAACTCAAAGCTGCATCGGCGCGGAGCATGGAGCACTGTATTCTCCTTCGTGCTTCAGACTGCTCTGGTCGGCGTTCTCCTGTTGATCCCCCTGATCTACACGGAAGCACTTCCCAAGCAGCAGTTGATGGGGTACCTGGTCGCGCCGCCACCCCCGCCACCCCCGCCGCCCCCGCCCGCCGCGGCGCCGGTTGTGCCAAGGCGCCGGTCAAGGTTCAAACCGAAATCGACAACGGGCAGCTCAAAGCTCCCACGGCGATCCCCAAGAAAATCGCCATGATCAAGGAAGACGAAGCCCCTCCGCCCAGCGGCGGTGTGGTTGGCGGCGTCCCGGGTGGCGTCCCCGGAGGACAGATGGGCGGCGTGGTCGGCGGCGTCCTCGGATCCATCGTTCAGTCCGCTCCGGTCGCCGTGCCCAAGGTGGCCACCCCGAAGCGAGTTCCGGTCTCCTCTGGCGTCGTCAGCGGTCTCCTCATTCATAAGGTTCAGCCGACTTATCCGCCGCTCGCCAAGCAGGCCCGCATCTCTGGAGCCGTCATCCTCCAGGCCGTCATCGGCAAGGATGGTTCGATTCAGAAGTCTGAAAGCCGTCAGTGGTCATCCCATGCTTATCCAGAGTGCTCTCGACGCCGTGCGACAGTGGAAGTACAAGCCCTACATTCCTCAATGGCGAGCCCGTCGAAGTGGATACCCAGGTGACCGTAAACTTTACCCTGGCGGGCGGATAAGTCCAGCAGTGCTTGGTCTATGGACCGCATGGCATTGCACTTCGGTCCGAATAGCAAGCATCAGTCTGGATAGAAATTCTCGTGCTGGCGGGCTCTCCCGTACAATAGGAGTACCTGCCCATTACAAGGCCCATCCGCTCCGCCGGGCGGCCCTGAAGTTAAAAGGATCGCGTATCCCGAGTGGCTGCGCCCCAACTGAAAATCAGAACTCATCAAAGAGTTCTGAGGAGGAAAATCAAGCACATGGTTCTCGCAAACATCGCAACTTTGGTTCTGTGCAACATGCACCAGGCCGCGGCCCTGCTCTTTCAGGAGCCCGAGGGTGGCATCGGATGGGATCCGATCTCGCTGTGGAAGCAGATGGGCTTCCTGGCCAAGGTCGTCGTCATCGTCCTGTTCCTCATGTCCGGCTGGTCGATCGGCATCATGATCGATCGCGCTCTCGCCTTCTCGGCTGCCCGCAGCCAGTCGCGCGCCTTTGCCCCGGCCGTCGCCGGAGCCCTGAAGGACGGCAAGATCGAGGAAGCCATCAAGGTCGCCGACCGCAACAAGAAGAGCCATCTGGCAAAGGTCGTCGCCGCCGGACTGCAGGAATTCAAGTCTCAGGATGCCTCGACCGAACTGCCAAGCGAAGATCTTGACGCCTCCCGCCGCGCACTTGAGCGCGCCGAAGCCATCGTTCACGCCGAGTTGAAGCGCGGCCTCAGCGGTCTGGCCACCATCGGCTCCACCGCTCCCTTCGTCGGCCTGTTCGGCACCGTCGTCGGAATTCTCAACGCCTTCAAGGGCATCTCGGGCGCCAAGGCAACCGGTCTGGCTGCCGTCGCCGGCGGCATCTCGGAAGCTCTGGTCACCACCGCCATCGGTCTGTTCGTGGCCATCCCCGCCGTCTGGATGTTCAACTACTTCACCGGCCGCGTCGAAGCCTTCGATGTCGAGATGGAAAACAGCTCCAGCGAGCTGATCGACTATTTCCTGAAGCGTCGCAACGGCCGCCGGTAAGCTTTCGGTTGCACAGGAGGTAGCAAGCAATGGCAAATGGCAACAAAAAGAAGATCGCCGGCGTCAACTCGGATATCAACGTAACTCCGATGGTGGACGTGATGCTCGTGTTGTTGATCATCTTCATGGTGATCACGCCGATGCTCCAGAAGGGCGTCAGCGTCAATCTGGCGAAGACGGATAATCCGATCAAAGATGCCCGAGGCCGACAAGGAAGACTCTCTGATCGTCGCCATCATGCGCGACGGGAAGATCTACTTGAACTCCGACGCCGTCACCCCGGAAACGTTGACCGACACCGTGAAGGACAGGCTGGCGAACAAAGTGGACAAGCGCATCTTCGTCAAGGCCGATGGCGGCGCCAAGTATGGCGACGTCGTCTCCGTGGTCGACGATGTCCGCTCCGCTGGAGTGGATCAACTCGGCCTGCTCACCGAAGAGCGCAAGCAGGGTTCGCTCGAGTCGCCGGCCGGCTCCGGGACCAAGAAGAAGTAGGAGACAACTGCGATGGCAATGGCAGCAGGTGGCGGGGACTCTGGTCCTCAGGCAAACATCAACGTAACGCCGCTGATCGACGTGTTGCTCGTGTTGCTGATCATCTTCATGGTCATCACCCCGCTCACGCCCAAGGGCTTGGACGCGCTGGTTCCTCAGCCGCCCAAGAATCCACAGCAGCAGACAATCCTGACGAACGCACCATCGTGGTCCAGATCCTCAAGAACAACACCCTCAAGATCAACCAGGATGACGTGACGCTCGACAAGCTGCAGGGCCGTCTGGAAGACATCTTCAAGACGCGCGCTGAAAAGGTTGCGTTCGTCAAAGGGGATGAGAACCTCACCTTCTCCGACGTCGCCACGGTAATCGATAAAGTCCACGCTGCGGGCGTGGATAAAGTGGGCCTCATCACGGCCAAGATCGAGGCCGGTCAGTAGACGGATTCGTACGGGATCTGTACGGGTGGCGCCACATGCCGCCTTCTTTTGGCGCATGTGGCGAATCCGGGAGCGCTAGACCCACATCGCGAATGTGGGAATCCGTGAGCAGGTGGCCCGCATCCGCCGCTCTTTTGGCGAATGTGGGGACGCTCACTAACCGGTGTATCCGGCTGCGACACTTCACTCATACTCCGGCCATCATTGGCAATGGAAGGTGATATTAGAATGAACAGAATCGTACGCGTGCTGGCGGGTTTATCTCTCGCTCTCGTCGTACTGGCGTCTGCCGGATGCACCAAGCTCGCAGGCCCGCGACCACCTCAACAAAGGTGTGCAATCTTACAAGAACGCCCGTTACGAAGAGGCCATCGAGCAGTTCAAGACTGCCGTCAGCCTTGATCCCAGCCTCCTCAACGCGCGTATTTATCTCGCCACCGCTTACGCCCAGCAGTACGTTCCCGGCGCGGAGACCGCCGAAAACAAGCGCTACGCCGATCAAGCCATCGAAGAATACAAGAAGGTGCTCGCCGTCGATCCCAGCAACGTAAACTCCGTCAAGGGAATCGCCTACCTCTACCTCCAGGAAAAGCACTTCGACGATGCCAAGCAGTACTACAACAAAGCCGTCCAGATCGATCCCAACGATCCGGAATCCTACTACTCGGTCGCCTTCATCGACTGGACCCAGGCCTACAAGTTCCGCCAGGAAGAGCGCAACAAACTCGGCATGAAGGCCACCGACCCGCTCAAGGACAAGAAGGTCTGCGAGCTCGTCAAGACGCACAACGCTCCCCTCGTCGAGGAGGGCATCAGCCTGCTCAACAAAGCCCTCCAGCTCCGCCAGGACTACGACGACGCCATGGCCTACCTCAACCTGCTGTACCGCGAGCGCGCCGACTACGAGTGCGACAATCCCGCGGCCCGCGCCGCCGATCTCAAGACCGCCGACAACTGGGTGGACAAGACCATCGCCACCAAGAAGGAAAAGGCCAATCGGCAGGGCGCTGGCGGAATCGTCATGGATCAACGCGAAATAGCTCGTCGCACCTGCATTTGCTCTTACGGCCTCTCCCCGGAGAGGCCGTTCGTATCTCCCTTGAATTTCCCGATGCGCAATTCTCCCGCTTCGTCGTAGACTAGAGACTCAGCCGTACCGTGGAGCGCTGGCTTGGCAGTCGACCTCAATTGGGAACTCACCATTCTCGAGATCGTGCAAGGCTTCTACCTCAACCTCCTGCGTGACTTTCTCCAGGACGAGGTCACACCGCCGCGCGGATTGGAAACCGACTCCCTCCGCGCCAGCAACCGCGATGTCAACGCGCTCCTGTCCGCCATGCGCCGCTGGCTCAAGCTTCTGGACATGGCCATCACGCCTGAGATGCTTCGTGTCAGTCTCACCGCCACCGTCGATCACGATCTTGCCGAAGCCCTGCTCCGCTACTACGCCCGCAAGCAGTCCAAGAATGACTTTGACCGCGACAAGACCGACTTTGTCGCCACCTTCCTCTACCGCAATCCCCGCGTTCCCGGCCAGTGGGAGCAGCGCGGTGTCTCCATGGATGGCGTCGCTCCGGTACCTCCCTTTGAGATTGCTCTCCTTGAGATTCTCGACGACGCGGAGCTCCCCGAACTCACCCCCGAAGAATCCCGCATGTTGGATGAGTTCGAGTTTCTCGCCCAGGACGTAGATAACCTCCAGCACTTTGACCAGCTCATGGATTCCGGGCTCATCCAAAAGGCGCGTCACATCAAGCACAGCTTTGGACCGGCGTTCTATCATCCTCATGCCTTGGGCGATCATTGCGCCCTACAATCACAACTTTGGCCTCCGCTTCGCCGAGCTCTTCTCCACTGCGGCGGCCCGCATCAAGGCCTATGCCGAGGACATCCAGCAGCGTGGCGGCAGCCTCTCCGCCCGCGTCGATGGCGACATCACAGTCGAGCACCTCACGCAGGTCAAGGAGAAAACCATCCTGGGCACCGAGTACCGCCGCGCCCAGGACGATCTCCGCCACCTCTCGAAACTCAAAAAGGCGGTGGACTCCAGATCGCACGCCCGCCCGCACGCAGCGGCCGCCGCAGCTCGCACACCTGTAGCCCCGGTCTCGCAGGCATCGTCCTCCGCGCCCCAGGCCGCAGCCTCCATCGAGCAGGTTGCGGTTACGCCAGGAGCGTCCTTAGGCGGATACACCGACCCCGGCCAATTTCAAGAGGAGACCCGCATCCGCTCCGTAGAGGAGTCGATTCGCGGCTGGGTCCGTGCCGCCGAGGAGCGCTGCCGCCACATCGTGCCCATGAAGTTCGGCAACTTCCTCCTCTCCCAGCCGGAAGCCGATGCCTACTGCGCAGAATTTCACCAGGAGAAAAGTTTTCGTGGCGACAATGCTCGCGTTCTAGTCCGGATGGTGGCCATCATGGCGCGCATCCAGGCGGAGAGCGAAGAACTGCGGCAACGCCAGAACTCCACCCACCTCTGGCGCCCCCATGCCGAAGCTCTCGCACTTTTGCAGCAAGCGGCCGCCCAGGCCAATCAGAACGCCCTGGCCGTCGCCGAGGTGGCCACCCAGCGCGGCCTCGCGGAAAAGGCCAAAATCCTTCATGCCACCATGGAACGCCTGCGCACTCGCGTCGGACAGACGCGCGAATCTCTTGCTTTTGGGTATCACCCCGAAATGACACTCAAGTAACGGAAGTAACTTCTCGGCGAAGCATTTCCGCACTGTATCTCCCAAACCTGTCCTAAGCTATTCCAGAGTCTTAAATTTGAGAATTCCCTCGTCGCACAAGGCAAAAGGACGGCCCCATGGATTGCACTGCAAACCTGCCGCGGAAATCTACTCGCTTCAGCGTCCTCGCTGTGGCTCTCTTTGTTTCACTCCTGGCGTTGCAGCCGGGCTACTCCGAGCTGAGCGCCGCTGCGCCGACTGCTGCCATCGAGTCAGGGACAACTCCCGTCAGCTCCAATCTCTCCTGCCGTCCGTTTTCAAAGATCGCGATCGGCGTCACTCTCGGCACTTTTGGCCCCGGAGTTGAGCTCGCAACCCCGCTCTCGCGCCGCACCAATCTTCGCGTTGACGGCTCCTTCTTCAACTACGGTCTCTCGCTCTCAAACAGTGGCGTCAACTACGATGGCAACCTCAACGTCCGCGAGGCTCGCGCCAGCTATGATTTTTTCCCCTTTCACGGAGCCTTCCGACTCAGCGGTGGTGTCACCTTCTACAACAGCTTCAATGCCGGCGCCACTGCCATCGTACCTGCCGGCAGCACCGTAACCTTGAATAGCGTGAATTACTACAGCGGTGCAGCCGATCCTTTGCACGGCAGTGCCTCTCTCGTCTTCGGACGCAAGGTCGCGCCCACCTTCACCTTTGGCTGGGGTAACGTCATTCCGCGTAGTGGCCGCCATCTGGCCTTCCCCGTAGAAATCGGCGCCGCCTACACCGGCACTCCAACCTTTGCTCTCAACATGGCTGGTACCGCCTGTGCTGTCTCCAGCACGGAAGGCTGCGCCGCCGCGGCCGCCGATCCTAGCTTCCAGGCCAACCTGACGGCCGAGCGCAACAAGATCAAGAACGATCTCGCGCCGCTGCGCTTCTACCCCATTCTCAACGCTGGCGTCAGCTATCGCTTCTAGCCAGCTCCGGCCCCGCGCTTACCTCCGGCTCGGGGCCGTTCCGCGGTCCTGTCATGCCTTCGAGCTTGTAAAATGCGTTGAATTCAATGCCTGTATGGTGTATCAGGCTCAGCAGGGAGGGTGGAATGTACGCAACCGTGCGAAGGTCTGAAGGCGTCGTCAACTCACCAGAGGTGGCCAACCGCGTCAGCGCTGGTTTCGTGCCTCTCATCTCAGCCATGCCCGGCCTCGTCGAGTACGATTGCGTGGACATTGGCCAGGGAGTGATGCTCTCCGTCAATATCTTCGATAGTCTCTCCCATGCAACCGAGGCGAATGAAAAGGCATTGGGCTGGATGAAAACCAACTTGACTCCAATTCTCACGCAAGATCCTCGCGTCGAAAATGGCGAAGTCGTAGCGCATAAGAGAATAGAAAGTTTCGCTCTCACCCAACCCGCAAGCACCCCAATCCCGGCCATCGCGCCATTCCACGTCACCCCTGCCATCCCCGCATCCGGGGCGGTCGTCGAGCGATTGAATTCCTCTCCCGCGCAGCGGGTGCAGCACTTCCAGCAACACGTAACCGTACGGCGCTATGAGGGCGTAACCAACACAATGGAAGCGGCAACCCGGGTGCGCGATGGTTTGGTCCCCGTTATCTCAGCCCTGCCCGGCTTCATCGCCTACTATTGGATTGACCTTGGACACGGTGCAATGCTCTCCGTCAGCATCTTCGAGAGCCTCTCCTGCGCCATAGAGTCCGGCCAGGCCGCCGCAAGATGGGTCAAAGCCAACCTGGCTTCCGTGCTCACCCAAAGCCCTCGCATCGAGGCCGGCAAAGTCGTCGCAAAGGCCTGGCGCGGCCGCTGAATCGCTGTCCTTGCTCCTGCTGTTGTCCTTGCTCCTGCTGTTGTCCTTGCTCCTGCTGTTGTTCTTGCTCCTGCTGTTGCCCTTGCTCCTGCTGTTGCCCTTGCTCCTGCTGTTGTTCTTGCTCCTGCTGTTGTCCTTGCTCTTGCTGTTGTTATTGCTCCTGGTTTTGAGGGGTCATCCTGAGCGGAGCGAAGGACCCCCGTACCGCTCAACTCTCTCGCGCAGTCCCAAGCTTTTCTACCAGCCATCTCGCTTCTCAGAGTTGACGCCCCCGCCGTGCATTCTTCTATTCTCCTGACCCCGCGTTTTTGATACTATCCAAGCCTTTGGTCAGCCTAGTCTTTTTTGAGAAGGAAGCGCTGTCTTATGTTCAAACGAATTCTGATCGCCAACCGCGGTGAGATTGCGGTTCGCGTCATTCGTGCCTGTCGCGAGATGGGCATCGAGTCGGTCGCGGTTTATTCCGACGTAGACCGTCGTGCTCTCCACGTGCGCAAGGCCGACTTTTGTGAGTACCTCGGCCCCGCCCAGCCATCCGAGTCTTATCTCAACATTCCCAAGATCCTCGAGGCCGCGCGCCGCAGCGGAGCCGATGCCATCCACCCCGGTTACGGATTCCTCTCCGAAAACGCAAAGTTCGCCCGCGCCTGCCGCGAAGCCGGAATCGTTTTCATCGGCCCCTCGCCGGAGTCGATGGAGATGATGGGCTCCAAAACCAAGGCGCGCCAGAACATGAAGAAGGCCAATGTTCCCTTCGTGCCCGGCACCGAGACGGGCCTCACCAGCGCCGCCGAAGCCCTCACTGTCGCCGAATCCATCGGCTATCCCGTGATGCTCAAGGCCGCAGCCGGTGGCGGCGGCAAGGGCATGCGCATGGTGCGTACCTCCGCCGAACTCGCGTCTGCCTTGGAAGCCGCTCAGAGCGAGGCTCTGCGCTCCTTCGGCGACTCCGAGGTTTACATCGAGAAGTTCATCGAAAACCCCCGCCACGTCGAAATGCAGATCTTCGGCGACACCCAGGGAAACGTCATCTACCTCGCCGAGCGTGAGTGTAGCGTGCAGCGCCGCCATCAAAAGGTTCTCGAAGAAGCGCCATGCTCCTTCGTCGATCCCGACATGCGCCGCCGCATGGGCGAAGTCGCCGTCCAGGTCGGCAAGGCTGCCAAGTATTTCAACGCCGGCACCGTCGAGTTTCTCGTCGATGCCCAGAAGAATTTCTATTTTCTCGAGATGAACACCCGTCTCCAGGTCGAGCATCCAGTTACGGAATTGATCACCGGGATCGATCTCGTCCATCTCCAGCTTCGCATCGCCGCCGGTGAGCCTCTGCCCATCAAGCAGCAGGACATCACCATCCGCGGCCATGCCATGGAGCTTCGCATCTACGCCGAGGATCCCGACAACAACTTCTTCCCCTCGCCCGGACGCATCACCCGCCTCATGTCGCCCAGCGGTCCCGGCATCCGCCGCGATACTGGTGTCTATGAAGGCTGGGTCGTGCCCTTGGACTACGATCCGCTCCTGGCCAAGCTCATCGCCTACGGCGAAAACCGCCAGCAGGTCATCAAGCGCCTGCGCCGCGCTCTCAGCGAATACTTTATCGGCGGCATCAAAACCAATCTTTCCCTCTTCCGAAGGATTCTTCAGCATCCCGACTTCGAGGCCGCACGCGTCGATACCGGCTTTCTCGATCGGCTCTTGCCGGAGCCGCGAGCGGTGGACGACCGCACCGCGCGCCGGGTTCCCATCGTTGCGATCACCGCTGCCATCTTCGCCCAGCAAGCGCCGCCGGGCTCCCAGCCCACCCACCATGACGACGGATTACAGGCAGCCGGACCGTCTGCCGCCACCTCTGCTCAGAACTGCAGCGCCAAACCCAGCGGCTGGAAGGCCGCGGCACTTACCGAGGGGCTCCGATGAAATACGAAATTCTGATTGATGGTCATCCCCACCAAGTTCATCTCGAACGCGTCGCCCAGGGTTATGAGTGTACGGTCGATGGTGAACCCTTCGTGCTCGACGTCGTCATGACCGCGCGCGACGTGCTCTCCATCATCCACCAGGGCCGCCAGTACGAAGCCAAGCGCGAATATTCGCTGATGGGCGAGACTCACATCATCGTCGGCTCGGAGCGCTTTGCCGCCGAGGTCCGCGACCCACGCTCGTTGCGCAGCCGTCGTGCCGCCGCCGGAGGCGAATCCGGCCCATCGAAGATCATCGCCCCCATGCCCGGAAAAATCGTCCGTGTCATCGCCGCCGAAGGCGATGAGGTCGAAGCCGGTCAGCCTCTCGTCGTCGTTGAAGCCATGAAGATGCAGAATGAGATCAAGGCCACCAAGAAAGGCAAAGTCACCAAAATCGCCGTCAAAGAGGCCTCAGCCGTCAACGCCGGAGACCTGCTCGCAATCGTCGAATAATCTTGAGCTGTCATTCCGAACGAAGTTGCTTTTGTGTTTGCTCTTGCCGTTGCTGTTGAGGTGTCATTCCGAACGAAGTGAGGAATCCCCGTACTGCTCACTCATCCCGTTCGGCCCGAGGCACTTCAACCAGTCTCGATTTTGCTGGGTGCCCCACCTTCGACGCGCCGTTTTTTGCGCGGCTAAGGTGGGAATCCACGCGCTCCATCCCATCGGCTCTTGCCTCGATTCGCGCCTGCGGCGCGAACCCAAAAGTCGCCCACAGCAAAACGCCCGGCCTTAGCCGGGCGTTTTCTACAAGAAAACCTCACTGTCCGTTCGCCTTTAAAATCTGTTCCGCCAAATAGTTCTCCACCGAAGCGCTGTTGTGCAGCGACTCGAAATAGGCGCTCTTCAGCAACTGCTCCCTCCGGTCGCGCAACTGTTCGCGAATTGCCTGCTGCACTCGCGGATCGTTCAGCTCGCGCTGTCCCGCCGGCTCCTTCGAGATCAGCTTGATGATCCGGTAGCCGAACACCTGGCGCGATCCGTTCTCTGCTGCCGGCAGCGGCGGAGTAACCTGTCCCGGCTTCAGCCGGCTGATCGCTTCGTACGCCTGCCTATCGTCTTGCAGCGAGTTCTCAGGGATGAACCCCAGGTCGCCGCCTGTCGCCGAGGTATCCGGGTGCTCGCTGTAATTCATCGCCAGCGTGGCAAAATCGTCGCCGCTCGCCAGCCGCTTCTGCAGCATGGAAACTTTTTTCTTCGCCTCGGCCGCGTTCTGCGCCTTGTCGTTCTTCAGATTCCGAACCTGCGGATTCGGCTGCGCCGTCACCAGAATCTGCGCCAGATGGTACTGCGGCACGATCAAGTTAAACTCCGCCTTGTGCTGGTTGTAGTAGTTCGAGATGTCGCTGTCGTTGATGTTGACCTTCGACGTGACCTCTTTATTCAGCACCTTCTCCACCGTAATCGAGCGCCGCAGGTCGTGCTTGAAATCATCCAGCGTAATACTGCGATCCTTCAGCCGCCGATCGAACTCTTCCTTCGTAAACGGTGCGCGAATCTCGTTCAGCTTGCTGTCCACCTCTTCATCGGTTGCCATCAAGCCCAGCTTTTCCGCACGTTGCGCCAGGATCTCGTTCTGAATCATCTCGTCCACAATGCCCAGCCGCAATGCTTGCGCCTGTTCGTTCGACGCCGGTGGCTGCAACTCTGACTGATTGCGATAATATTTTTCAACCTCCGAGCGCAGAATCTTGCGTCCGTTGACCCGGGCCATCACGTCCTCGCCCTGCCGGCCCTTGCATCCCGCGGCTGCCATCAGACCCAGCGCGCAGATTGCCAGCAGTGCCGCCCGCACTCTATTCATCCTGCGATTCAATCGAGCTTCCTCCGGCTCCGCATTGGGCAGGGAAGCCCCTCGGCTCCTGCGTCGTGCGCAAGCTTTTTCCTTATGGGGTTATCGAGAGCAATTCCCTAGCTGCCGTAGCCCGATACTGCTCTCGCCTTTAGGTTGTCATTCCGAGCGCAGCGAGGAATCCCCGCACCGCCCAAATCTGCAATGCCGCCCCAGAGTCTCTTCTGCCTCGAACTGCCTTTGACGGTGTACACCTTCTGTGGAACCGCCCTAATACCCAGGCGGCACGGGTTTCGGTTTCGCCGGAGCTTCCACGCCCGCGTCCTTCAATTCCTTGTCCAGCGCTGCCCTCAATTCACTCTCGGGCACCGCGCCCTCCAACTTCATCCCGTTGATGAAAACCGCCGGAGTTGCTTCCACGCCCAAAGTTGCAGCCTCATCCTGGCTGGCCTTCAGGTCGGTCTTCGACTGCGCTTTCACGCAGCTCTCCAAGGCCGCCGCGTTCACCGAGTGCCGCTTACCCGCATCCATCGCGATTTGGTCGACCTCGGCGAGTTGCTCATTCACCGGCCGCTTGTTGCCCTGGATCTGCCGTCCGTTAGCATGCACGTAGTCGGCAAAATCCCAATATCCGTCCGCGCTCTGCTTGGCCAGGCAGTCGGAATCAATCGCCGCACGCTCGGCATACGGATGAATCTCCACCAGCGGGTAATCCTTGTACACAACCTTGATCCGGTCACCGTAGCTCTTCAGCACGTCAAGCAATGTCTGGTGCATGCGCGAGCAGTACGGGCACTGGAAGTCGTCATAGACCACGACCGTAACCTTCGCGTCCTTGTTGCCGCGAACCGGGCGTCCCTTCAGATCCATCTTCGCCATCGTCTCCGCCAACGGATCGCGCGTCAGATCCATCTTCACCACCGAGACCAGCGTCTTACCGTCTTTGCTCAGCAACAGCTGCCGCTGTTGTGTCTGTCCCTGGTAGGAGAACTTCACCACCATGTGATCGTAGCCCGGAAACTCCGTGCTTGGCGTCCGCTCGCCAATGTTCACGTCCACATAGGGCGGCACGCCGAAGGTCACGCGAACCTGCTTCTCGATCTTGCGATCCAGCTCTGCGCCGTTCGGGTTCTGTGCCCTGCATCCAATCGCCAGCAACAACACACAAAGAAGTAAACGGCGCATACACCAGCCTCCAGCCCGCTTCCAATTCCATTCCATAGACCACTGAATTATCTCACGCGCCCCCTTTTCAGGACGCGCGTGGCGCGCAACCCATGTTGTTTCGGGTGCCCCACCTTCGACGCGCCGCTTTTGCGCGGCTAAGGTGGGAGGTTGCCCTTGCAGTTGCTCTTGCCCTTGCAGTTGCTCTTGCCCTTGCAGTTGCTCTTGCCCTGCAGCTCTTGCCCTTGCAGTTGTGCTGCAGTTGCCCTTGCAGTTGCTCTTGCCCTTGCAGTTGCTGTTGCTTTGGTCTTTGCTCTTGTTTTCTTGCTCTTGTTTCTAAGTTGTCATCCCGAGCAAAGCGAGGGACCCCCGCCCCGCTCAAATCTCCAGCGCGACTTCAGAGGCCCCTCAACCAGCAATCGATTCTGCTTTCGTTTTTGCTCTTGTTCTTTAGGCACAACGGAGTAACGCCCCTACCGCAAGCTCTCCACCGCCAGCACCGCGTTCATCGAACCCGAGCGGAACCCTTCCACATCCAGCGCCACGTACTTAAACCCGCACGCCTTGATCTCCTCGCTCATCCGCTCAAACATCTCCAGCGACAGCGCCCGTTCCATCTCTTCGCGCGCAATCTCGATCCGCGCCACGTCGCCGTGGTGCCGCAGCCTCAACTGCCGGAAGCCCATCGCCCGCAGCGCATCCTCTCCGCGCTCCACCTGCTCCAGCGCCTCGCGAGTCACCTTGCGCCCATACTCAATTCGCGACGACAGACACGCCGACGCCGGCTTGTCCCAAATCCGCAGCCCCTCGGCCGCCGCCAGCGCGCGAATATCCGCTTTCGTCAGTCCCGCCTCCAGCAGCGGAGCCGCAACCCCGTGCTGCCGCGCCGCCTTCTGTCCCGGCCGCCAATCTCCCTGGTCGTCCACGTTGACCCCATAGGCCACCGCCGCCCAGCCCCTTGGCCGCCGCATAGCGCTCCATCACCCCGAACAACTCATCCTTGCAGTGGAAGCACCGCATCGCGTCATTGCGCTGATAATCCTCATTCTCCAACTCGTCGGTGCGCACCGTCTCCAGTGGAATCCCGTACTCCTCGGCGAAGCTCACCGCGTCCCGCATCTGCGACCGCGCCAGCGAAGGCGAGTCCGCCATCACCGCCAGTATTTGGTCTCCCAGCACCTCATGCGCCGCCCAGGCCAGGTACGCTGAATCCACGCCCCCCGAGTACGCCACCAAAACTCGCCCCAGCTCACGCAGCCTTGCATACAGCCGCTCGCGCTTCTCCGCCAGTTCCGCCGAAATCGCGTTATCCATCACATCCAACTCCATCCCTCTATCCTAAACGAATCCCGCCCGAAATCGTTCCAGAGCACTTGCGAGTAAAGCGTCATCCTGGTTAGGGTCATCTTGCTGGTTAGGGTCATCTTGAGCGGAGCGAAAGACCCCAGCACGGTTCCAATCCTCCCGTGCCGTCTCAAGCTTTTCAACCAGCCATCGATTTTCCAACGCTTCTCCCAGTTTTGTTTCTCAACTCGGGATAGGTGGACACTTGGCCTGTTTGCGCCAACAATCGGTGGGCTGTAGCTCACGATGAGGTACACTCTCTCGCAAGATGAAACGTTTACTCTTTGTCTGTGCTCTGCTCATTATTGCGTCGGCTAGCTTTGCCGTGCCACAGTCAATTCGGGAGGTTGACTGGAAAAACTTCTCATATCCGCTGCTGGAAACTGATGGCGTACCGGGAGAGGTTCGCTGGATCGCGCCAAGTACGAAGAAACTTATCTCGCTAATCAACGGTAGACATGTCGTGCCTTGCGGCGACGACACACGCTTTTGTCCTTTCATTACTTTTGATTCCGTCAACTACGGCGCGGTTAACGGAATCAAGTCGAGTGTTGCGGCGGTCGTTCTGACCTATCACAGCGGCGGTACGGCAAATTGGCAGTACGTGTATGTGCTTGCGCTCGATGAGTCAAGCAAGCCTCGGCTTCTGTCGTGGCTTAGAACAGGATCGAGGGCCGCTCAGGGCCTGCGTGAAGTTTCGATTACCGGTGGGGATCTCATCCTTGTGGTCAACGATCCGACATCCAATCGAATGCAGTAGTCCCCGCTCCACGCAAAAGCGCCGCCCCTTTTTACAGAGCGGCGCGCCAAACTTTCCCAATCTCCAACTGCTACAGAATGTACCTCGACAAATCGTGATCCTTCACGATGTCGGCCAGCATCTTGCCCACGTACTCGCGGTCGATCTTCACGTCCTTCTCTTTCAGCTCCGGAGCCTCGAAGCTGATCTTGTCCAGTACCCGCTCCATGATCGTGTGCAGCCGCCGCGCTCCGATATTTTCCGTACTCTCGTTCACCTTGGCGGCAAAGATCGCAATCTCCTCCAGCGCGTCCGGAGTGAACTCCAGCTTCAGTCCCTCGGTGTCCAGCAGCGCAACGTACTGCTTCGTCAGCGAAGACTTCGGCTCCGTCAGAATCTTCACAAAATCTTCCACCGTCAGCGACTTCAACTCCACGCGAATCGGGAAGCGCCCCTGCAACTCCGGAATCAGATCGCTCGGCTTCGAAACATGGAACGCTCCTGCCGCGATGAACAGAATGTGATCCGTGCGCAGCATCCCATACCGCGTATTGATCGTCGTTCCTTCCACAATCGGCAGAATGTCTCTCTGCACTCCCTCGCGAGAAACGTCCGGCCCGTGTCCGCTCTCCCGTCCGGCAATCTTGTCGATCTCGTCCAGGAAGATGATGCCGCTCTGCTCCACCCGGTCCAGCGCCGTCTTGGTCACCTGGTCCATGTCGATCAGCCGCTGCTCTTCTTCCGCAATCAGGTATTCAAAGGCTTCGCTCACCTTCATCTTCCGCTTCTTCGTGCGCTGGCCAAAGATGTTGGGCAACATGTCCTTGAAGTTGATGTCCATGTCTTCAATGCCCTGGTTGCTGATGATCTCAAACGCCGGCATATTCTTCTCGCGCACATCCAGCTCTACCATGCGCTCATCCAGCTTGCCTTCGCGCAACTGCTGGCGCAGCTTCTCGCGAGTCCGCGAGCCGCTCTCCACCGGCAACCCTGCGCCAGCCGGAGTGCGCATCTGCAGCCGTGAACCCGGCTGCCGGACGCATCTCTACAACGCCCATGCCTGTCGTCGCCGCACCATCTCCCGGAGCCGGAGTCGCCGTGCTGGGCGTTGGCGGCAGCAGTAAATCCAGAATGCGCTCTTCCGCATTCATCTCCGCTTTTTCCGCAACGTCCTCCAGCTTCTCCTCCCGAACCATGTCGATGGCGATCTCGATCAGGTCGCGGATCATCGATTCCACATCGCGCCCCACGTACCCCACCTCGGTAAACTTCGAGGCTTCCACCTTCAGGAACGGCGAGTTCGCCAGCTTCGCCAGCCGTCGCGCGATCTCTGTCTTTCCCACTCCCGTCGGTCCGATCATGATGATGTTCTTCGGCATCACCTCTTCGGCCATCTCCGGCGAAAGTTTCTGCCGGCGCATCCGGTTCCGCAGCGCGATGGCCACGGCGCGTTTCGCGTCGTGCTGGCCCACCACGTACTTATCCAACTCGGCCACAATCTCGCGCGGGGTCAATTCGTCCAGCGCGATCAACTCTTCTTCTACGGTCTGCGGCAAATAAATCGCCATTGCAATTCCTTTCGGCGCGGGCCTTTCGGCAGCCCTCTGTGGACGCCTCTTGCTCTCACGCCTCGTCCAGCTAACGTGCAGCTAACTCAGTCCATCTATCTCGCGATCGGCACTCATTCTGCTCGCCGGATTTCAGCGCCGCGCTAGAGTTCTTCGATCGTAAACTTCTCGTTTGTATAAATGCAGGTCTGTCCTGCAATGGTCATCGCGGCATCCGCGATTTTCAGTGCATCCAGCTCAGTAAACTGCATCAGTGCGCGCGCCGCGCTCAACGCGTAAGGCCCGCCGCTCCCAATAGCTGCCAAGTTGTCGTCCGGCTCAATCACGTCGCCGTTGCCGCTCAGCAGATAGGTCTGGCTATGGTCTGCAACCAGCAGCAGTGCCTCCAGTTGGCGCAAGCTCTTGTCCGTGCGCCAGTCCTTGGCCAGTTCCACTGCCGAGCGCCCCAGGTTCCCCGCGTATTGCTCCAGCTTGGTCTCAAAGCGCGCAAATAGAGAAAACGCATCGGCCGTCGAGCCCGCAAAGCCCGCCAGAATCTTGCCCTGATACAGGCGCCGGATCTTGCGCGCCCCTTGTTTAATCACATGATCGCCGAGTGTCACCTGCCCGTCGCCCGCCATCACCACCCGGCCGTTGCGTCGCACGCAAAGCACGGTGGTGGAGCGGATACGCGGATTCTGGGACGGTGCCTCGAAAGAAAGAAAGCCAGTAGTAGATTTCGTTGGCATTGGCGTAGTTTTTGATTATAGCAGTGCCGCTTGCCGGAGTTCTCAAAAGCCCTCCCAACCCTCACCTTCGTACTTTCATCGCCGTGAGCAACATTACTTTAGGCCAATTAATCACCCGATTGGTCGCGCCTTTTCCATCCTTTTCGTTGACGTGTCACTGCTGGATTGTTAGGCTTCTCTGGACGCCAAACAAACAGTAGGTAAGGGAGGGGGCCTTCAAGCGCTCCACTGCGGATTGTTCAATCGTGCCTTCCTGCTTCGGCCTTGGTCCTTGCTACGATTTTGATTTTCCGGAGAAAGTTTTGCGGAAACGTTGGTACATCCTCTTTGTCGCCCGTGATGCAGAGGGACAGCTCCGCAAGATTCCCATCCCCGTTCATTATCTCTACGTCTTTCTCGCCGGAGCTCTCATCGGCATGTTCACCGTCACCGGCATGGCAGGCTCCTACGCCCGCATGTTGTGGAAGGTCGAACGCTTCAACGATCTCCGCGCGGAAAATCACCAGATCAAGCGCAACTACTCGCAGCTTGAGCAGGTCTCAAAAGAGAAGGATGTCCAGGTCGCCTCGCTCGGCTCCATCGCCGGTGAAGTCTCTGCCATCTACGGCCTCAAGACCGATTCACACCTGCTGCCTACCAGTGACGACGTGCAACCTGCACAGTACCAGGCCTCGCTTGACACGCCTTTACGCGCTCCGTGGCTCAGCCCTCACCGGAGCCGCTGCCGCCGGTCTGCAGGATGGAACCCGTCGTCTCGCCTCGCTCTCGGATTGGACCCGCGCCGCCGAGGCTCCCTCGCTCTGGCCCGTCGAAGGACGCATCACCAGCTCCTTCGGCGAACGCGTCGATCCCTTCAACGGAGAAGGCGCATTCCATAGTGGCATCGATCTCTCTGTCCCCTACGGAACCCCGGTTCACGCCGCCGCCGACGGCGTCGTCGGCTTCGCCGCCGTCATGAACGGCTACGGACAGGTGATCGACCTCGATCACGGCAACGGCCTCGTCACCCGCTACGGGCATCTCTCCGGATTCGCCATCACCCCCGGCCAGCACGTCCATCGCGGTCAGGTCATCGGATACGTCGGCGCCACGGGCCGCGTCACCTCGCCTCACCTGCACTACGAAGTCCGCATCCAGAACGTCCCCGTCAACCCCCACAAATATCTCCGAACCACCACGTCCGAGCTCGATCGGCAGGGTAAGGGCTGAATTCAGCCGCTCGCAGCCTTGTTCCATTTTGGAATCGACACGAGAATTTCACCCTTTCGTAACCAGATTCTTCTATTCACGGAACTTTTATTGCTCGCCACTCTCTCTTAGAGGTACTCTTTTAGAGAAGTGACCGCCATGAACATTCTCGATTATTGCGCTGCCAATCCCGCCTCCGTTCCCCTCACTGCCACTGCTGCTGACGCCATTGAGGCCATGATCAACCGCCGCATGGGTGCCGCCGCCGTCGTCGATGAGCACGGCATTGTTGCCGGTTTCTTCTCCGAACGTGACGTCATGACCAAGGTTGCTCTCTCGGGCCGCGACCCCCACAAAGTGCCCATCGTCGAGGTCATGACTACCCCGGTCCTGATGGCTACCCGCTCCACCTCCATCGCGGAAGCCACCGCCGTCATGATCAATCACCAGAAGCGCCACCTCCCTGTGGTTGAAGACGATGGCCGTCTCATCGGAATCCTCTCTATCCGCCACGTCTTGGAGCGCAAGGTGGACGAGCTCACCCTCCAGATCGCCGATTCCGTCGGCATCGAATCCGTCTCTTAGATTGAAAGGCCGGGTGCCCACCTTCGCGCCCGCGCCTTTCAGGCGATAAGGTCAGGAGACGATCAGCTTCTCCGTAAAGTTATCTGGTTTTTTGGGGGGGCATCCTGAGCGCAGCGAAGGACCCCAGTACTGCCCACTTCTCCGCGCCGTCCCCGGCTTCTCAACCAGCCCTCTCGTTTCTTAACCCTTCCGAGTTGATGAACGTCGCCAAGGATTCGTCCTGGACCGCGCCGTCCCCGGCTTCTCAACCAGCTCTCGTTTCTTAACCCTTCCGAGTTGATGAACGCCGCCAAGGATTCGTCCTGGATCTTGCCCACCCCGCCTTTTCCCCACCCGCGTTTCGGAGTACTCTGTCAGGTCATGCCTATCGCTGAAACCCGTCTCATCGAACGCATCGCTCACGCCAGCGAGTCGGCACGTCCCTCCCAGCGCCGTCGCCTCGGCCCGCGTGCTCCAATCCATCGGCGACGACTGCGCCGTGCTCTCCACCCCTCCCGGCACCGAGACGCTGGTCACCACCGATTTCTCGCTTGAAGGCGTACACTTCCGCCGCGAATGGCATCCTGCCGACTCCATCGGCCACCGCTGCCTCACCCGCGGACTCTCCGACATCGCTGCCATGGGCGGCGAGCCCTTCGCTGCGTTTCTCTCTCTTGCGCTGCCCGCCGACCTTCCGCAGCGCTGGGTCGACCAGTTCTTCGATGGACTCCTCAATACCGCCAAGCACGCCGGAGTCACTCTCGCCGGTGGCGATGTCGCGCAATCCCCCTCGGGCGTCCTGGCCGACATCACCGTCATCGGATCGGTTCCCGAAGGCAAAGCCATCCGCCGCAGCACCGCCCAGCCCGGCGACCGCATCTTCGTCAGCGGAGAGCTCGGCGCTCCCTGCGCCCTGCTGGAGCAGATGTATGCCGCACCCGAGCGCCGCTTCCGCGCCACGCTCCTACCCCGCTCACTTCTATCCCCAGGCCCAGCTCGCGCTCGCCCGCTTCCTCCGCGAAAAGCAGATTCCCTCCGCCATGATCGATATCAGCGACGGCCTCTCGATCGATCTCGCCCGCCTCTGCCGCGCCTCCGGCGCCGGCGCCGTCCTGCAGGAGAACGCCATCCCCATCGCCTCGCTCAATCGCCACGAGGTCGAACTGCGCCACGCCCTGCATGGCGGCGACGAATACCAGCTTCTGTTCACCGTCCCGCCCGGCCATCGCCTCCCCGCCGAATACAAGGAAATTCCGCTCTCCCTGATCGGCTACATCACCGAGGGCGACGAAATCTCCATCGAGCACGAGAACGGCTACACCACCGAACTCGAGCCCCTGGGCTGGCAGCACTTCACCCCCAACGCCAGCCGCGCAACCTCCCCCACCAAACCCCGGAAGTCGTCATCCCGAACAAAGTGATGGACAGGGCTGCTGCTCTTGCTCTTGCTTTTGCTTTTGTTCTTGCCTTTGCTCTCGCTTTTGCTCTTGCTCTTGCTTTTGCTCTTGTTCCTGAGGTGTCATCCCGAACAAAGTGAGGGATCCCCGTCCCGCTCAAATCTCTCGTGCGCTCCCAAGCCTTTCAACCAGCAATCCCCGATCCCCCCAATAAAAAACGGCCACCATAAGGTGGCCTGTTCACTCGCAACTATCGCCGCTCTTTTTCTTCGCTCTTGTCTTGGCGCCGGTCCCAGCGTTGCCTTCACCTGTTCAATCGTCTCGAACAGCTTTCCCTGGTCCTTCACTTCCACGAATGGCTCCTGCTTCGAATCGCTCACCACATAGATCGTTGGCGTGTGGGTTACGCCGTGCTCGCCCGTCACTCGTCCAAGCTGCGTGTCGGCGTCCACCTTGGCGCGCAGCGCTCCGGTCGGGTCGTAGAAAGCAGGCAGCGCCGTGTGGTGTGCCGCGGCGAACTTGTCCGCCCACTCCCGCAGGATCGCCTTGTTGTAGATCGCAGTCTGGTTGGCAAAGATATACTGCCCGGAACTCCTCGCCTAACTGCGGCGACTGCGAATCGAAGTACCGCGCCATGATGTGCGCTTCCTTGCTCCAGTTGTGGCCGGGATGCACAAAGTCGTGGCGCACCAGCGGTATATGGTAATTACGCGCTGCCTGCTCCAGCAGCGGCTCTGCCTTGGCGCATGCCGGACACTGCAGGTCCTCAAAAACCACCAGCGCCATCCGGTTCCCCGCCGGAGGATGCAGCGCGCTGGTATCGCCCGCCGCCCACGCCGCCGAAGCCATCATCGTCACCACCGCAATCAGCGCCAACATCTTCGTCTTCATCGTTTCCATTCCCCGGTTTCTCGACCGCCTCGTTCTTTGCTCCGTTCCTTCATGTTCATGATAGACGAAGCCACCCACACCTTCGGGCGCAAGAAACTTCTCCGCGCAAAAAAGAGAGGCACGGATTGATCCGCGCCTGAGTGATGCAAAAGGAGGTTTCTTATGCCATATAGACGCGCCAGATTTCCGCTGGTTAGCAACCGCAGCAAAGATTTTTTCCAACATCTGCGGCCGCACACGCAACCTATGTACCTTCTGTACAACTAAGTGGTTAAAAAGGTTAGCCAAAGGTCAATCTATACCAACCGTTGTCCAACTAGTACATCTGCTGCCCGTAACGATTGGCAGCTATGCCAATACATGCCTGTCCGGCTCCGAATCCCTTTCGCCCGCAGTAGCGTCTTTTCTTATAGCTCATTCCGTGGGACTGTGAGGCTCTACGCTCGGACGAGTAGAATCGCAGTCATGGCAGTCACTGTTCGCTCCTTTGCAAAAATCAATCTCGGCTTGGCGATTGGCCCTACGCGTCCCGACGGCTTCCACGCCCTGGAGACGATTTACCAGACGGTCGCCGCGCACGATGTCATCCGTGTCGAGGCCTCGCGCGGCAATGGCATCGAGATTCGCTGCAAGAATCCCCGGGTTCCATGCGATGAGACCAACACCTGCTATCGCGTCGCCGACCGCATGTTGCGCCTCTGGAAGCAGCGCGCCAAACTCGTCATCACCATCGAGAAGAATCTGCCCGTGCAGGGCGGACTCGGCGCCGGCTCATCGAATGCCGTGGCCACCATGTTCGCCCTGGAGCGCGAATTGAAAGAGCCGCTGGCCGCCGCCGATCGCCTGCGCATCGCCGCCGAAGTTGGCTCCGATCTCCCGCTGTTTCTGCTGGGTGGAACCGTGCTCGGCCTCGGACGCGGCGAGCAGGTCTATCCCTTGGCGGATCTGCCCGCCGATCGCCTGCGTGCTGGTCACGCCCACCGTTGCGGTCTCCACGCCGCAGGCTTTTCGCGACTGGGATGCATTCATCGAGAGCGATTCCAAGGCTTGGAATTTGACGCCCCCAGATGACTCCGTTACACTATCTAAGTTCAATCACTCTGCGTTTGAGTGGTTGAGCTACCTGGATGTATCCGGTGTTCCTGTCGAGGGTGACGGGGACCGGGCCGAGACTCCGCTTCTCGACCTCGTCCGTGCCGGGATAGAAAACGATTTCGAAAGAGTCGTCTTTCCTCAATATCCCGAATTGCGTGACGTGAAGCGAGTGCTGGAGCGCGAAGGCGCCGATTATGCTTCGCTCTCTGGATCAGGCTCGACGATGTACGGTTTGTTCCGTACCCGTGAGCGCGCGGTGCAGGCAGCCGAACGGATGAGCGCGGAAGGATTGGCAACCACGGTCACCGAAACGCTGCCGCGGAATCAATATCGCGCGCAGATGTTTGTGAAATAGCGATTCGGCGAATCTTGTCCCACTGGGCGGTAGACTAATGGTAGGTCAAGTGCCTTTGGAGCACTTCGTCCAGGTTCGAATCCTGGCCGCCCAGCCAGAATTCAGTTCAGGGAACACAGCAGGCAGTACCGGATTCAGGAGAGCTATGCCGCGAGTCATGTCGCGCCAGCTTGCCTGAAGTTTCGCGCGATTTAAGCGGGGATCAACCAGTCCCCATAGCGGAGATAGCGATGGACGCAGTAGAAGTGAAGCCGAGTGTAGCAATCGCAGCAGTAGCCGAGGCCACGCAGACAGCGCCGGAAACAGGAGCCGCAACTCCTTCCAAGGCCGCCGAACTGCCTAAGGGTGACAAGAAGCCGGTACCGGCTCGCCGCGATGATAAGTTGCGGATTTTTTGCGGCACCTCGAATCCGGCCCTCGCCAAAGAGGTTTGCGATTTTCTTGGACTGCCGCTGGGGCAGACGTTCCTGACCCAGTTCTCCGATGGTGAGATTTACGTGCAGATTCTGGAGAACGTACGCGGCGCGGATGTCTTCGTCATTCAGTCCACCTGCGATCCGGTCTCGCACAACCTGATGCAGTTGCTGCTGATTATCGATGCGCTCAAGCGCGCGTCGGCGCGGCGTATCACGGTAGTGATTCCGTATTTCGGCTACGCCCGGCAGGACCGCAAGGACAAGCCGCGGGTTCCGATCAGTTCCAAGCTGGTGGCCGATATTCTGACTACCGCGGGAGCCAATCGCGCGCTGGTGGTGGATCTGCACGCACCGCAGATTCAGGGCTTTTTCAACATTCCGGTGGATCACCTGTTTGCCTCGCCGGTGCTGGTGGATCACTTCCGCAAGCTGAACCTGCCTAACCTGACGGTGGTTTCTCCCGATGCCGGCGGCGTGGAGCGCGCCCGCTTCTTTGCCAAGAAGATGGATGCTCCGATGGCGATTGTGGATAAGCGCCGCACGGAGATCAATGTAACGGAAGTGATGAACGTGATCGGCGATGTGCGCGGACGCACTTGCCTGATCCTTGATGACATTGTGGACACAGCGGGAACGCTGGTGAAGACCGTGCAGGCGCTGTTGGATAACGGCGCGGTTTCGGTCTCTGCCTGCGCCTCCCATGCCGTACTTTCAGGACCGGCGCTGGAGCGGATTTCCAAGTCGAACCTGAAAGAGCTGATCATTACCAACACAATTCCGCTGAGCGAGGCGGCACAGAAGGAACCGAAGATCAAGGTGCTTTCAATCGCCGGTCTCATCGCGCGTGCGATCCAGTCGATCCACGAAGAGACCTCGGTGAGCAAGCTGTTTAGCTAAGCCGGCGCGCCGTTGCGATGCTCGTGGATTAGACGTGAACCCAGACGTAGAAGGAACGGACTGATGGCAACCGCAACTGCGAAAACAAACACAGTGGAAGCAAAGCTGCGTGAAGCTTCCGATAAGAATGCCGCGCGCCGTCTGCGCACCACCGGAATGATTCCGGCGGTGCTGTACGGCGCCAAGAAAGACCCGCGTGCAATCGCCGTGGATCCGAAGCAGATTCTGAGAATTCTGCATTCGGCCTCGGGTCACAACACGATTTTTGATATCAGCCTGGATGGTGAACAGGCCAAGGCGATGGTGGTGGATTGGCAGTACGAACCGATGAAGGGATCCTGCTGCACGTCGACCTGAAGCGCATCGCGATGGATCAGAAGATGCGTCTCTCGGTTCCGGTGCACATTCAAGGCGAAGCCAAGGGCGCCAAGGAAGCTGGCGGCCTGCTGGATCTCGTGCTTGCGCGAAATTCACATCGAGTGCCTGCCTGCTGACATTCCGAGCCACATCACCGTGGACGTGACCGAACTGGCGCCAGGGCGCAAGCGATTCGTGTCGCCGAACTGCCGCAGACCGCTTCGGTGAAGTACCTGGACGATCCGGATGCGACGGTTGTGCACATCACCTTCGTGAAGGAAGAAGTGGCTGCGCCGGTGGAAGGCGCGGCTGGCACCTGCCGAGCCCGAAGTCATCAAGAAGGGCAAGACGGAAGTGGCGCCCGAAGCGCAAGGAAACGAAGAAGAAATAACTGCCGCAGCTGGGCTCAGCCGGCTTTGCCGGATGAGCCCGCGGCGATGGGAGAGGCGGCACGGTGAAACTGATCGTCGGGCTCGGAAATCCGGGCATCGAGTACCAGTTCACACCGCACAACATGGGGTTTCTGGCGATTGATCGCATCGCCGCGCAGTGCGGGGTGAAAGTTACAAACCGTCACTGCAAGGCGGTCACGGCAAGGGCGATTGTGGAAGGGCAGCCGGTGTTGTTGGCCAAGCCTGAAACCTACATGAACCTGCAGCGGCGAGTCGGTCAGGGAGTTGCTGGAACGCTACGAAGTGGATCCGGCGCGTGACTTGATCGTGTTGTACGACGAGCTGGCACTCCCGTTCGGCTCCATCCGGGTTCGCGAGCGCGGAAGCGCAGGCGGACACAACGGAATGAAGTCGATCATCGCCGCCCTCGGCGGTTCGCAGGAGTTTTTGCGGGTGCGTCTTGGGGTAGCGCCGGAATACAAGCCGGCGAACGGCAGGGATTATCTGCTGTCGCCGATGCGGAAGGCGCAGCTGCCATTGGCCGATGAGGCCCTGGATGCGTGCAGTGAAGCGGTTCGAATGATTTTGACGCTTGGAGCGTCAGCCGCGATGAACCGGTTCAATCAGAAGGTGAATGAGGCCGGGCAAGCGGAGTAAGGATTGAGGGCCAGCGCAAGCGCAGCCCAGGAGAGAACAGATGGATCGTAAATATGAAGTGATGTTCATCCTTCGTCCGGATACACCCGAGGAGGATTTGGATCGCCTTCTCCAGACGATGGAGACCAACGTTGCCGCCACCGGTGGCAAGGTGACCGGCTTTGAGCGCATGGGCAAGCGCCGCCTGGCTTACACGGTCAAGAAGTTCCAGGATGGCATTTATATTCTGGCCTTCGTGGAGGGGCCGGGCTCGGTGTTGAAAGAGCTGGAGCGCCGTCTGCGCGTGCAGGAACTTGTCATCAAGTTCATCACCGTCCGCACGGACGAAGAAGAGAAGCGTCTGGCGAAGGTCAAGAAGCTGCGCGATGCCAAGGTCAAGGGTCAGGGAACGCAGGGCCAGGCCGCGGCAGCGGCAGCAGCCCAGGCAGCCGAGAATGCGGCAGCCGCGGCGGCAGCAGCGCCGCCGGAGCAAGCTTCGGCAGAGACTCCGGCGGAAGTTCCTCCGGCAGACAGTTTAAGCCGGTAGCTGCCTCGGGCGGGCAGGCAGTGGAGCAGTCCGCGGGAAGCTTAGGACACGAATCTATTGCGCCAGAAACTTGCGCAAGTTTGAGACTTTACAACGAGACAAAGTGAAAGATCAGGCGCTTCCGGCGCCAACAAGGAGAGTTATGGCAGACGAGAGCACCAAACAGGCAGCTCCGGAGAGGTCCGAAGCAACGGCACCCGAAGGCCGCCGCACGTCCCTCCGGTCCCCGTACTTCTTCGGGACCGCGCCAGGGCGGACGTCCCGGCGGCAGCGGCCGCGATGGTGGCCGCAAGTTTTTCCGGCGCAAGAAGGTCTGCAAGTTCTGCACCGAGAAGATCGACAGCATTAATTACAAGGACGTGCGTCTGCTTTCGGGCTTTGTGGCCGAGAGCGGCAAGATCGTTCCTCGCCGCCTGACGGGTGTTTGCACGCCCCACCAGCGCCGCGTTACCGAGGCGATCAAGCAGGCGCGCAATATCGCTCTGCTGCCTTTCGCGGCCGGCCGCTAAACTCCGTGCGCCGCGTTGCGGACGCGGGAAAGCTGAGATTAGAGAGGGATTGAGTCATGGAAGTCATTCTGAAAGAAGATGTGGCCAAGCTGGGCGCGCGGGGCGAAGTGGTAAGTGTGGCTGAAGGGTACGGCCGCAACTATCTGCTGCCGAAGAAGCTCGCCGTGGAAGCGACCAAGGCGAACAAGGCCGTCATCGAGCAGATGAAGGCAGCCGTCGGTACGCAAGGTGGCTAAGGAAAAGGGCGATGCAGAGCTGCTGGCGAAGCAGTTTGAGGGCGTGAGCCTGCATTTTACCCGCAAGGCCGGCGAACACGATGCGCTGTTCGGCTCGGTTACATCGGCCGACATTGCGCATGAACTCGAAGGCCGCGGATTTCACCTCGACCGCCGCAAGATTGAGCTGGATCAGCCGCTCAAGTCGCTGGGCGAGTTCAGCCGTGCCGGTCAAGCTGCACAAGGAAGTTACCGTGCAGATCAAGGTCACGGTGACCAAGCAAGAGAGTGAAGAACAGTCCGCCTGAGTTGCGGTAAATGGTTCTGGGGGAGGCCGGCGTCCGGGGGCGCTGGCCTTTCCTTTGGGTTGCAAACATTTAGGATTGCAAAATAGATTGCTAACGGACTGAGCTTTGTTCCGTCCAACCATGTGAGCAACGTACTCTGTCTGATTGGCGCAGGGTTCGGAGTTGACAGGCACGGGCAAAAGCAAAAGATTCCCCAAAGGGAAAGCATGGTGGGGCAGGGCCCGAGCCGGGTAAATGACGCCGAACTGATTCGCGCCGCGCAGCAAGGAGACGTCGCTGCGTTCGAGGAGTTGGTGCGCCAGTACGATCAGCCGGTATTGCGGCTGGCGTTGCACCTGACCGGCTCTGAGCACGAGGCGAAGGATATTTACCAGGAAGCGTTTCTGAAGGTATACCGCAACCTGGGGAGCTTCCGCTTCGAGTGTTCTTTTTATACGTGGATTTACCGGATCGTTTCGAACTTGTGCATGGATTATTTGCGGCGCAAGCAGGTTCGCAAGGAAGATTCTTCGGCTCCGGGTAAGCCGATGAAGGCGAAGAGTTCGACCTTTTGGAGCAGGTTCCAGACGAGCGTGCCGGGGCGAGTCCGGAGCAGGATCTGATGCGGCGCGAAATGGGCAAGCGAATTGCCGCAGCCTTGACCAAGCTGAGTCCGCGTGAGCGAATGGTTTTTGAGATGAAGCACTATCAGGGATTGAAGCTGCGCACCATTGGCGAGGCCCTGAACACAACGGAAGAGACGGCAAAGAACACATTATTTCGCGCAACACAGAAATTAAGGAAGGCCCTGGCCGACCTGAAGTAGCAGAAGTAAAGAAGGCAATTATGAATTGCGATTGGGTACAGGAAAATATCCCGCTTTACCTTTATAACGAGTTGGCTGATGACGCGCGTCACGAACTGGAAGGACACATCGAGCGTTGCCCCGGTTGCGCCGATGAGTTGAAGGCCATGCGCGCGTTTCACGGCGAGATGACCGGATTGCCGCAGCTGGAGGTCACGCCGAATCTGCTGACGTCGGCGCGCATTCAGCTCTCTGATGCCCTGGGGACTGTGCGGCAGCGCAAGCGGCTGGCGTTGGGCGATGGACCCGATGGCCCTGTTGCGGCAGGTGCGCTTCTCGCCCGCCCTGGCAGCGGTTATCTTCATGGTAGGCTTCGGCGGCGGCATCGGCACCATGTATCGCATGAGCGCCTCGCTGCATGGAGGCGCGCTTCCGGGCAGGGCAGGAAGCCTCGATCGCTGGCATTCGAAACATCGTTCAGGAGCCGGGCAGCGACCGAGTGCGCATCGACTACGAACGGGCGTTGCCGGAGACGGTGCAGGGCTCGGTGAACGATCCGCAGATTCAGGCGCTGCTTGGTAATGGCGTCGCGCAGCACGGCAAATTCGGGGTTGCGCATGGATTCCGTGGACCTGTTGCGGCAGAAGCCCGATGATCCGGCGGTGCGCGAAAGTTTGGTTTATTCGCTGCGCTCGGACAGCAACCCAGGGGTGAGGCTGAAGGCCGAGGAAGCACTGGCGCCGATGGTGAAGCAGGATGTCCGCGTGCGCAACGCCATGCTGGAGTCTCTGCTGAATGACAACAACCCCGGCGTTCGTGCCGGCGCGCTCAAGGCTCTGTTTGCAGTGCGGAGCGATACCAGTGTCCGGCAAGCATTGACTCAGTTGGCCAAAGAAGATCCTAACGAGTTCATTCGACAGGAATCCTCACGCATACTTGCGCAGGCCGCGGATAGCGAGTAGATGAATCGCGACACCGAGATGGACGGGCGAAGCGGTACAAACCCTTGGAACAAAAATCGCGGAAATCGAGGCCAGCGGTTGAAGACCGGTCACTGGCGGGCGGGGGCGTGCTGCGTCCCCGTGCTTTTTGCGCTGGCCCTTTTTGCGTTGGCGCTTCCGGCGATGGCCGAGCAGCGCGTACAGAGTGATGGCCACGGCTGGATGCAGGAGAACACCGGCCCGCTGGGTAGCGCGAAGCAGTTGCAGGTGTCGCACTTTGTCGGCTCGGTGCGGGTGGTGACCGGTGGCCAGTCCGGCAGCTTCACCTTGCGTTTACACTCGCAAGAGCCGCTTGAAAAGGATGCGCGCAAGCAGTTCGCAAACTTCCACCTGGGCGTGGGTCGCAAAAACGGCGAGATTTTGGTTCAGAACGTAGGGCCGGTGGATCTGGCGATTCGCGCTGAACTGATCATTCAGCTTCCGTCGGAGCCGGAATCGGTACACGTCGATACACTCGCCGGCAAAATCACCATTCACGGAAAAGTGAACCATCTCGATCTCCAGACTCATGGCGGAGATATCGAGGTTGACGACGCGGAGCTGCTGCGCGCGGAAACCATGGGCGGCTCGGTAACGGTAAACCACCGTTTGGGTGATTCATTCATCCGCACCGGCGGCGGCGATATTCGCGTCGATGCCTCGGTGGGCGATCTGGAGATAGTTTCCCTTGGCGGCAACATCTGGCTGAAGGCGATTGCCAGGGCGCAGGTGCAATCGGCCGGCGGAAATATTGAAGTCGTCCGTTGCGCTGGGGCGCTGATGGTTCGCACCGCTGGCGGCAACATCAATCTGGGCGAAATGGGCGGCGCCGTTCGCGCCGAGACCGGCGGCGGCAGCATCCGCATTGGCGTGGCTCATGGGCCGGTTGTGGCCAGCACAGCCCTGGGCAACATCGAACTGTGGAAGCTGGCACAGGGAGCCAAGGCACACACCGGCATGGGTCGGATTACCGCCGAGTTCATTGGGGACCGGAAGTCGATGCAGCAATCCGAACTGGTCACCTCGATGGGCAATATCATGGTGTACTTTGCCGATACCGTTCCGGTGAACCTTCATGCGGTGACAGGCTCGAGTCCGACAAAGCATATTGTCAGTGAGTTTCCGGAACTGAAAATTTCCAACGGCATCGCTGAGTACGGGCCCCGCAGTATTGTCGCCGACGGAGCCATTCACGGCGGTGGTCCTTCAATTGACGTGCGAACCATGATCGGCCAGATCGAACTGCGCAACGTCCGGTAGCAGCTCTTCGATCCATCTTCCGATCCCAATCACAATTCCGGCAATCAGGATTCCGAGTTGTCCTCATTCGGATTGCGCGGTTCTGGGGGCGCTTGTGCTCCGACTTCGATAATGAATCTCTGCCGGCTTCGCGTGGAATCTTTCGTGGCGTTCAGGTCCAGATTCCAGCTGCCTACCATCTCCAGTTCCACCATGCCCCCGTGGCCTTTGCCGCGCAATCTCACGTGCTGTGTTCCGTGGTCCATGCCACTCATGGCAGCATCGGCCTCAACAAACAAGCCGTCGGCGGGCTGGCCAGCAGTGTCGACGACGTGAACCTTGAGCGTAACCGGGGCCTCGCAGCTGGGCGATTCCGGATCCGTCTTAAGGTCGAAGCGGAATGGCGTGACCTGGTTACGCATGTTGATGATGAGTGCGGTGGGATCAGGCAGGGCTGGCAGCTCGGCCCTGTGCTCGACGGCGAAGTAGGTCAGCGCGGCAACGGTAGCAAAAGCAAGAATGCGAAGACGCATCGACAAAGCTCCTCAGTGTGAGGGTTTGGGCTGCGGGTTAAGAGATCGTGCAGGTATTTGCAAGCACGGCAGAGCGCAGCCGCAGCTCAGAATAAAGTATCAGGCATTGCGGATGCGAATCTTTTTGGAAGCGTTTTAGTGAATATTTAAGGACAAGGGTTACCCGCCGACCTCGATGCTGAGTTTCTGCTGACGGCTTTTGCCATCTTTGGTGGCCGTCAGATCGACATCCCACCTGTCCCGCCATTTCCAGGTTTACCTGTCCTTCGTAGTCGCCACTCCCTCTTCCGCTCAGGACAAGATGCTGGGCGCCCTGGTCCATGCCGCTCATCGACACATCAGCCTTCAACTCAACGCCATCTGCCGGTTGATCGGCGGCGTCGATGACGTGAACCTTGAGCAGAATTGGAGAGTTGAAGTTCGGAGATGTGGGATCGGTGGCGAGAGTGAAGCGGAAAGGAGTGAGCCGGTCGCGCGTGTTCTGGATGATCCGGGTGGGATCGGGAGGCATAGCGGAGGGCTCGGGTTTGTACTTCATGGCGAAGTACACAAGGGCAGCGATGGCGGCAATGGCAACAATTCGAAAGCGCATGGACAAGGTTCCTTAGTGCGAACTTCCCGGCTGCGGGTTGCGGCCTGGGGGATGAGTAGCATCATGACGGTCCTTGTGCGGCACGGGCAGGATGCAGCCATGTGCCAGATCGCAGTCAGCGCTCTCAAACTGAATCGTAGTGTGGTGGATGTGATGGCGGCTGGCCAGCATCTGGCGCAACTCGTCGAGAATGGCATTGCTGGCCGAGGGCGGAATGTCTTCAATGGTAATGTGCGAAGAGAGCGCGTGGGTGTCGCTGCCGATGCTCCAGATGTGGAGATCGTGAACGTCGAGGACGCCAGGCACGGCGCGCAACTCAAGCATGATAGCGTCCAGTTCCATGCTGCTGGGCGCGCCCTCCAGCAGAATGTTCAGGCTCTCGCGGACGATTCCGGCCGACGACCACAGGACCAGGATGGAGATGCCGATGGAGAGTGCGGGATCGATCCAGCTATGGCCGGTCGCAAGGATAGCCCAGCCGCCAGCGATCACCGCTGCCGTGGAGAGCGTGTCGCCAACCTCGTGGATGAGCACCGAGCGCAGGTTCAGGTCGCGCCCGCCCCGCAGCAGCATCAGGGTGATGGCTCCGTTGAGCAGCACACCGGCACCTGCGACCCACATCATCAGCCCGGCATGCACAGGCTCAGGGTGGGAGATGCGCTGGACGGCTGAATAAAAAATGAGGACGGCAATGACGATCAGGGTGATCGCGTTGACGAAGGCGGCCAGGACTCCGGCGCGGCGCCAACCGTAGGTTTTGGTGCCGGTGGCGGGACGCTCACTCAGATAGACGGCAACCCAGGAGAGCAGGAGTGCGAAGAAATCCGAAACATTGTGTCCGGCTTCGGAGAGCAGGGCCAAGCTGTGCGCCCGGAATCCTGCAACCACAAGCAGAACGATGTAGCCCAGGGTAAATCCCAGGGCAATACGCAGCATCCGGGCGGTCAGCGGGGGATGTACGTGACCATGGGAATGACCATGGGAGTGCCCGGCGTGGGAGTCCATGGATGGAGTTTACGGCGGTGCGCGTCCGGCATCAAGTCTGCGGCGGTTCGGAGCGAATCAGGGCAGCGAGGTTGACGCATTCGGCATCGTAGATAGTACTGCGGCTGTGGATCGGCGATCGCGCTGGCCCAGACTGGGGCGCTCGGTGGTGGGAGCAAACAATGCGCAAAAGATCTCTGTCCCTGATTCTGGTAGCTGCCCTGTTTGCGGCCGAGGCGATCTCGCAGGAGATTGTGATTGAGCCGACGAATGGACGTCCGCAGAGAGCGAACGGTGTCTCGCGTCCTGCGGCAGAGCCATCGGCTCCAGCAAAACCTAAGATTACGACGGGGCCTGTAGCAAACACCGCAGATCAGCAGCACGCCAAAGCCAAGGCAACGGCGAAGAAGTCCGGGACAGAGCAGATTGCAGTGAAGCGGGAGGCTCCGGTTCCAGCAAAGCCGACAGAGGCGCTGAAGAGCGAGGCCGCCGAGGAAACTTCTGCCCCCAAGAAGATGCCGGAAGGACTGCCCGCCTGGGCCATGCCCGACACCCGCGATGCCGGGGCATTGCAGAACGAGATTAGCAGCGCATTGGCTCACGATCCAAAACTGGCGGGCTCAGCTATTCAAGTGAGCGTGGACGATAACTCGGTGACCCTGGAAGGACGCGTTGCCGGAAACGAAGAGCATCTGCAGGCGCAACGTCTGGCGAAGAGCTATGCGTGGAACCGCAAGTTGGTGGACCACATCGAAGTCGCGCCCAGTATGTCTGCGCAAAAGTAAACGTCACCTTCTAAACCTAAACGGCTAGTTCACCGAAGAGGCTGCCCTGTTCCGGGGTGGATGGACGGAAGCGCGCGCCTTCGAGATTGAGCAGAAATTCCTTTGCGGCGAGGCCGCCGCCGAATCCGGCAAGGGTGCCGTTGGCGGCGATGACGCGGTGGCAGGGAACGATGATTGCGACGGGATTATGATGATTCGCCTGGCCAACCGCGCGGGATGCAAGCGGGGAGCCGACCTCGGCGGCAAGCTGCGAGTAGGACCAAGCCTGGCCGTAGGGAATCCGCAACAGCGCCTGCCAGCAGCGCTGATGAAATTCCGGTCCGCGCAGATCGAGCGGCAGATCGAACTCACGGCGGGCTCCGGCAAAGTACTCATCCAACTGCTGCATCACGTTCCGGAAACGATCCGGCTGCTCGATCCAGCGCACGTTCTTGGTGCCGTGCGGAGTGACCCATCGGCCGTGGAATGCAACCACGGCCAAGCCGCGCTCACTCATGGCGAGATCGAGGTGTCCGACCGGGGAATCGTAGCCGGCGGTAAAGAAGAATTCAGATGGCTCGGAGAATAGCATCGCTCGCGGCAAAGATAGCATGAAAGCAGGGAAGACCGCGCGTAAGAACTGGGGCCGAATGCAAAAGGCGCGAGCCATCTGGCCCGCGCCTTCTTCGTACCTGCGTTAATTGCGAACTACTGAGACTGAGACATCGTAGCGGGCGCCTGTTGAGTCGCCAGCTCGCCGATGCCATTCTTCATCAGAGTGACCTGAACGCGGCTTCCATGCACGGGCTTTGCCGTCTGCTCGTCGGATGCGGACTGCATTTTGGCATTGCCCAACCCGAGTTCATAGATGCGATAAACGGGGATCTGGTGATCGATGACCAGGTAGCGCACCACCGAGTCCGCCAGATGTTGCGATTGCTGGATCGATGCGGCAGTACCGCGGCCTGTGGTGAAGCCCTGAACCTCTACGATGTACCCCTTCTGATCCTTCATGGTTTCAGCCAGCTGGTCGAGCGCAGCCTTGGCGTCCTTGCTGAGCACGGTTGCGCCGGGGCGGAAGCGAATCTCGACCTGGTCGGCGCTCTGGTACTGGTCAAGGTTCTGTACCACGTGCGAGACGCTCTGCAGATGGGTGCTGGCTTGCTCGGCGGTCTGATTGGCGGCCTGGGCGCGGTTTGCGGCATCGACAGCATGCTGGTCGGCAAGGTTCGCGTGGGCGTCGGCACGCTGGATTCCAGCCGTGGCGCGCGCATCAACGTCCTTCAGCATCCGGGAGTTGCTGGCCGTGAGCTCATCGAGTTCGTTGGTGCGATCACGAATGGGTCCCATCTGGCGCTGCACATATTTTTTGCGAGCAAACGGATTCAGATGTCCCCAGAAGCCTTCGTGGGTATCGGGCTTGAGCGGCTCAAGCTGCTGATCAGGATTCACCGCCGGCGAGGTAGTGGCTGAGGCCGTCTGCGACGGGGCAGCGGACTGCTGGTCTGGCGCGGTGGTGCTTTGCTGAGCAACGACCGGCAGAGCAAGCGTGGCTAGTAAGGGCAAGGCAAACAGGAGACGATTCTTCATGGCAAATTCCTCCAGCGGGAGTACCCGCTCTCAGGCTGCGTACCGCCTGAGGCGGTGGCGCGACGCCATTACTAGTACAGTTCAGATGCCAAACCAAAAACTTACGTAACTATGTTTGTATTCAATGAGAAACAAAAATCGGAGCAGGAAGCGTGAGCGGTAGGAATGGCTTCGGTGGGTAGGAATTACAGGGTACGCGGCGCAAGTCTCAAGCGCTCACGCTCGCGTCGCCAGGGTCGCCGAAGACGCTACTTGAATGCACTTCGCGCCATCAATTTTTGGTGCAGATCCAGAATGTAATTGTCGGTCATGCCAGCGATGTAGTCACAGACGACGCGAGCCCGAGTCTCGGTTTCCATCTGACGCTGATAGCTGGGGGGAAGGCTGGCCGGGTAGTTCATCCAATAGCCAAAAAGGTCGTTGACAATCTTTTCTCCATCCGCCTTCTGTGGACGCAGCGACTCGCTGTGATAAAGCTTTTGGGAAAGAAATTGCTTGGCCTGGGCGCGCAACTCGTCCGTTGCGCGACTGAAGGAAGCGAGACGCTCGGGATATTGCCGGACGTCTTCGACGGTCTGCACGCCTGAAGCCTCAAGACGATGACGGGTGTTCTCGATCAGATCGGTGACGAGGTGATTCAACATGCGCTTGAGCGCTTCGTTGAACTTGAGCTTGTCGTGGACGCCGCTGAACTCGCTCTCTACCTGACGGAAGTAGCGGTCGAAGATCGCGACCTCGCGGCGAATGTCTTCTAGCTGCAGCAGGTGCGCTTCGTAGCCGTCGTCAAGGTCGGCGGTGTTGTAAGCGATCTCGTCGGTGTGGTCGATGAGCTGAGATTCGAGCGGTGGCCGCTGATCGAGCAGGTATTCGGAGAGTTCGGGATATTCATCGGGCGGGTAGTCGTGCGAGTGCTTGATGATGCCTTCGCGAACTTCGAAGGTGAGGTTCAGGCCGGGGTGGGAGGCATAACGCTGCTCGAAGTATTCGACGATGCGCAGTGCGTGAAGATTGTGGTCGAAGCTCTCACCGCGCTCGCGCATCGCCAAGTCGAGGGCGCGCTCGCCGGAGTGTCCGAATGGGGGATGGCCGATGTCATGCACCAGGGCGAGGGTTTCGACGAGGTTTTCATTCAGGCTGAGGGCGGCGGCAATGGTGCGCGAAATTTGCGCGACCTCAATGGTGTGGGTGAGGCGGGTGCGGAAATGATCCGAGAGCCGCTGGGTGAAGACCTGGGTCTTATTCTCCAGACGCCGGAAGGCGCGTGCGTGAATGATGCGGTCGCGATCGCGCTGGAAGTCGTCGCGATAAGGATGCGGCGGCTCTGGATAACGGCGCCCCAAAGAGGACTCAACCCGCACAGCATAGGAGGCCAGCATGGAGGAAGTGTAGCACCGGGTGCTCGCAGACAAAAGCCGCCGGATCGCTCATCCGGCGGCTGAAATGTTGTTTTTGAATGCCCGCTTATTTTGCCGTGTCTTCTTCCTGCTTTGCGAGCCTCACCTTCGCTCCATCGAGCTTCTTCTGGACCTTGGCTACATCGGAGGCATCGACCTCAGCGGGAATCGTCTTCTTCCACTCCTGGAGCGAGCGCTCCCACTGGGTTACGGCCAGCTTCAGGCGATTGGTCTTCTGATAGACATCGCCAAGGTGCTCATGCACCGTCGGATCGTTGTCCATGCGCTCTACGGCTTTGTGGAGGGCGGCTTCGGCAAGATCGTACTTACCCATCTTAAAGTGAACCCAGCCGAGCGAGTCGAGATAGGCGCCATTCTGCGGATCGAGTGCGACGGCGCGCCGGATCAGTGAGAGCGATTCATCGAGGCGTGTGCCGCGGTCGGCCAGCATGTAGCCGAGATAGTTGAGCGCAGTGGCGTTCTTCGGATCCGAGGCGATCACTTTGCGGAAGTAGCTCTCCGCCTCGTCATACTTTTTCTGGCGTTCGTAGATCGAGCCCGCGATAAAATTCGCGTAATCCTTTTCGTCCTGCTTGGTGGAAAGCTCCAGGGCCTTGGCCATCGCCTTCTCCGCATCGGGATAGCGGCGCAGGCGGCTATACATCTGGGCCAGAGTGATCCACACCTCCCGGTCGTCCGAGGGACTGCCCGTCAGCATGGCCTTAACGCGGGCGATCGCCTCATCAGCCTGACCGTTGTCGGCTTCCTGTCCGGCTAGAACCATCTGCAATCCGCGATCCTTGGGAGCCTTCTCAACGGCTTCGCGCGCAGCGGCCGTGGCGGCAGGCCAGTTCTTGGCGTCGCGGTAGGTTTCAATGATCTGCTGATAACCCCGCGCAACTGAATCGTCGCCGAGGGCGATCATCTTGCGGAAGGTCGCCACCGCCTGCTCCGTGCTGTTCTGGTCGCGATAGACGGTGCCGAGGCGCTCCAGGAAGATGGCACGGTTACTGCGCTCAGCGGCCGAATACACGCCGTTGGCTTTCTCCGAGTGCGCCAGCAACTCCTGCAATTGCTTGGAAGCCTCGTCATACTTACCCAGCGCTTCCTCGATCACCGCGCGGTTGTACTCGACCTCCATCGAGTCCTGGGCGATCGCCTGCGCTTTGTTCAGGGTGTCGAGCGCCTTTTCAAACTGTCCGTCGCGCCGGTAAATCTCGGAGATGTGGAGCAGCGTCTGAACGTCCTGTGGGTCGGCGGCGGCAATTATTTTGAACTGCTCGAGCGCGGCATCGGTCTGGTTGTCGTTGAGCAGGTTCTGCGCCAGTCCGCGCACAGCGTCGAGGTTGTCACTGTCGAGATCGACGGCCTTGCGATAAGCCTGGATGGCTTTTGTGTAGTCCTTCTTCTGCTCATAGGTGTAGCCGAGCACGGAATCGATGCGCGGTGAGCGGTCCGCCTCCGGCACGGACTGGAGAATTTCCAGAGCGCGGCTGGAGTCTCCTTCTTCGTTGTACAGCAGCGCAAGGGTCGTGACCGCGTCTTCCGACGATGGCTGCAATTTGACGGCAGTGCGGAACTCGTCTTCCGCCTTCGCGGTCTCATTATTCAAACGGTAGAGGCGCCCCAGCAGGAGACGATCCTCGACGCTGGAAGGGTCCAGATGCACAATATGCTCGTACTGGTCGATCGCCAGGTGGAGGATGGCTTCGGTGTCGTTCTGCGTTCCGCCCTGCAGATCACCGATGGAGCGCAAGTAGATGCGGCCCAGCAAGCGGCGCGCATCCAAGTTATCCGGGTCGCTGCTAATGACCTCCTGCGCCTCGGCTATGGCCTCGCGAATATCTCCGGTGCGGGCATAGAGCTCGGCCAGCTGCGACGCAAGAAAGGGCGATGTGGGATCGGCCTGCAACGCTGCTTTGTACTCCTCCACGGCCTTGGTGGCGAATTCAGCGCGGCCAGTGCTGGCGACCATCTCTTCATACATATGACCGAGCTGGAAATGGTAATACGCATCGGCGCGGTCGGGCAGCTTCGTAGCAGTTGTGGTATTCGTTGGCGCCGGAGCCTGCGCAGCAGTCCCCGCCGCAGCCGGAGGTAAGGACTGCCGCGGAGTGCTCGCAGGTGGTTGAGCGAACGCGACAACCGAAGCTGCGAGAAAGATGAGAACGAGCGGGCTGTTTCGAATTTTCATGTTCACCAAGCTGATGGTACTTGGATGCGCTGAAGCTTACCAGCGGAGCAGTATCTATTTTAGGCCAAGAAACAGTTCGGGGTCGTGGAGGCAGAATCTCAAGTCAAGATTTCGGCGTTTCAGTGTTTCGAGCTTGCGAATCTTGCCGCGAATCCTGCCGCAATTCGGCAGCAAACTCAGTGCGAGTTCCTCAATGCTCGGAGGAGATTTCCTGCAAATTTCGAACCTTCCAGCTGTTCTCTGCCGGAGTTAGCAGGACCAGGTAATGGGCCTGAATGTGCTCGGAGGAGAGAACTTGGCTGCCATCGCGATACTCAATCTCGAGCTCTGCGGTATCCACCGCCTCCAGCGCGGAACCATCGAGGGAGTAGAACGTGACCCGCAAACGATGCCCGTGATCGACAATGCGGCGACTCAGCCCGTTCTTCTGCTGGGCCTGGATTGCAGCCTGCCACTGCTGGTGCGCTCCACCGGTAAAATCTTCATCGAGCAGACCGGCACGGTTCTCGTCGAGAGCTGATACCAGCGACTTCCAAGCATGATTGTAGTCGCGCTGAATTGCCAGAGCGGTGGTCTCCTCTACCGCGCGCGGCGCGGCCGAGTCCGCATCAAAGGACTGAAGCGCCGCAGGGTGAGTCGTTCTTGCGTAGGTCAGCGCAAGCCATGCGCTCCCGAGCAGGATCATCACGGTCATCGCTGCGAGAAAAAGTCCGTCACCGCGCTGGAGGCCATGAACTGGATTCATCACCGGCCACCTCCCCAGTGGATTTCATTTCCCAAGACTACTCCTGCCGCCACCGAAAGCGTCGCGGAAGAGGAGCGGGGCAACTCGGCTCGGGCAGAACCGCGCTTGATGCGGGCATCGACCGTGCTGCGTCCGGCTGCATCCGTGGAGATGAAGGTGACGATGGTGCCGTCGGGCACTGCATTGCCGGAGCAGTCTTTGATAGGCTCGGTCTCCACCAGAATGTTGCCATCAGGCGCAGGTGAGGCGGTCATGCGGATTGAGCAAGGATCGGCCGGAACCTGCTGCACCACGCGGCGCGCGCTAACCTCGCCAGAGGTAACAATGAATTGTGCCGGGCCGCTGCGGCGTCCTGAATCCAACTGCACCCAGGCGACACCGTCCTTTGAGGTCACGCTGCGCTCTTCGCCAGCCGCCTCCTCCACGGCGAGGCGGAAGGTGACCGGCGCCGGCGTCAGCACAAGGTTCTGAAAATGGTCGAAGAGAAAAGCCGCGCCCAGCACCGCGCCCTTGTCGGCGGCAGGCACACGCGATGGGCGGGCGATGAATGCGATCTTCTCCACCTGCGCCGCAGTGACGTAAAAAGAGGTGCTGCTGCCATCGACAATTGCGGTGTAGCGTCCGGCAACTTTCAATTCATCGCCCGAGAGTGCGATGGTCCCGCGTTGCACGGTGCGCTTCCAAACTCCGCCAGGGCCGAAGAGATATAGCGTGGTGCTGCCCGACCCAGGAGCCTGCAGCGTCGTTCCCGTGCCTGCCTGCACGGGGCCTGAGGTTCGCAACTGTGCCGCGCCCAACGCGGATGCCGCGCAGAGGGCTACGAGAATGAGCGAGCGCCGAAGGGAATCCATCGCAGCCTCACTGCGCGTGGTCGCGGCTGTACTGGTTTGCCGTGACCCGGTAGCTGTGAATTTGTGAGACAAGATCATCGCGCACGCCGATACTGAAGGGCACCGGAGTCTGCGGCGGAAGAGACTGATCGACGTATCCGTCCGAGACCCAGATCACCTTGCCGGAGTTATCGTAAAAGGTGGCGAGCACGTGCGGAATGTTCACCACCTGTCCGCTCTGGTTCATCAGTTCGCCGGTAAGCACGGAGTGTCCGCGTGCGTCTTTTTGCAACGCCTGATGCATCACGCCCATCACCGGGTCGGCCGAGGCTGACACCAACATTGCATTGGGCTGCATGTGGACACTCTGAATCCGCGTGCGGCTCACGTTCGGGAAGTCGATGCGGAAAGGTGAGATTTCCTTGGGCAGCAGAACGTGGCTGATCTTGTCAAAGCTCTCCTCTTCCGCCATCGCCTGTCCATCCTTGCCGATGAGAGTCGCGGTGACAGAGACAAAGCCGGGGACCGTGTCCTCGTTTTCAATCTCGCCAAGGAGAATGAAGTTGCCATCCTTCTCCACCGGATTCATCGAGATAATGCGAACCCGCGGAGGATCGACGTTCTGCGCGCCCCAGTCGTCATCCCGGCCGCGGGTCACGATGTCCCACCGCAGGTAATTCACCGGGATCACCTGCGGCGGAACCTTGGGGCGCGGCCGCACCGGCCACAACACCTTCCAACTGTTGTCCTCGCGCACCACCTTCAAGTCGCGCGTATCGTAAACTGCGCCGACTGCCGAGGCCCATTGCAGGCTGGCGCGCACCGTGGCCTCCTGATCGTCGCCGCGGAGCACCTTGGTATCGAAGAGCTGCAATGCCGAGTAGGTGCGCAGATTGGAGTCCTGCCCGAAGACTTCGCGGGTGAAATCCTCCAGCGCGGTGTTGCTGGCCTTGGCGACATAGCGATACGCACCTCCGGCATCACGCATCTTCACATGATTGAGCAACGATCGCACTGCGCCCTCGGGCGTGGTGGCCGGCGTAAGGCTCGAAGAGTGAATCGTGGCGGTGGCGATCAGCGCACCGGTAAGAACAATAAGTACAGCCGGCAGAACCTTGTTCATGGCTACTGCGCCTCCCGCAGAGGAATTTCGGTTGGCTCTGCCGCTGGAAACTTAATCGCCTCCGTATGACGCCGCCGCTCCGGAATCATTACGACGAGGATCGCAAGGAGGCTTGCACCGACCGGAACCAGACCCCACACGATGCCTTGCCAAACGGGCGGGACGGCATTGCCGAAGTCGATCGGCTTTGCAGGCGGTACGTCGTCCTTAGTCCATAGCGAGGTTGCGCCGTTGTCGTAAACCTCAGTCTGCCGCCATCCAGCAAAGGCCAGTAGAGGCTCGTAATAGCGATCGCGCACGAAGATGTAACGCAGTCCGTACTGGTCGGAGTGTTTCAGAATCGCGCGTAAAGCCTCCATCCCAGCCGTTCCGTAATACTTCGAGTTATAGAGTTGGCCTGCGCCGTAGGCAGTCAACTCAGGAAGCAGGCGCGCCGAGTTGTAATCGCCGTCAAGGCTGCCTGCCTTGACATAAGTGGAGACCTTCGCGAACTGGTTGCCAAAGCCGAGTGTGATGTAGCGATATTTTGCGTGCTCCGGGCGGTTAAGAAAGTCGATCACTTGCTGGACGCGAAACTCACCGCTGTTAATGGGATTGAAGACAACCCAGGCCACCGCCATCGCGCAACTATAGACGGCAGCAATGCCAAGGAGCACCACAGCCTTACGTCCCCAGCGGTCGATCATCCAGGCGGCGAGCAGACCCACAAAAGGCAGAGCCATGAGTGTCGCCCAGAAGGTGAAACGCTCGTAGGTCAAAACCTCAAAGGCACGGCCCAGCAGCAATCGGCCCACCGGCGTCGTTCCGCCCAGGCCCAGCAGAGTAGTTAAGTACCAGCTATATAGCAAGGGACGCAAACGCCGCTCCGCCGCTCCCTTGAGAAGGATGTACGGAATGGCAAGAATCAGCGCGCCCATTGGAATGACCCAGAAATTCATGCCACTGTGCGGAACCAGGATGTAGTTGTCACGCGAGGCATGCGGAATCGGCAATTGATTAATCGGGTTCTGGCGCAGAGCGATGAAATAGGGTAGCAACACCACCACCACGGAGGCGATAACGATAGTGCCAAAGGCGATCGCGCGTGCCAGCACTGCTGCTGCTGACGATCGGCGTGGACTTTGATTGCGGTCGAGCACGCTTAGCCAGAGTACCGGCAGCGCAAACAGAATGGCTCCGAAGAGAAACGTAACGTGATGAGCCGCAGCGCCCGCCATGCAAATGGCCGTGCCCTTTACCAATTGCATCACGCCGCCATTGCGAGTCCATCGGTAAAAGAACGGTAGGGCATTAAGCGTTAGCGCGGCCGCTGCGGTGGTGGGCAATTGGCCGGATTGGTAGACCAGCATCGCCAGCGATCCCAGAAAGACGCTACCCAATGCGGCGTAGCTAGCCTCACGCTCAGGAACCCAGAGCAGCGCGTAGCGGTACATGCCTACCGGCAACAGCAGGATTACGGCCAGTTGGACGAACATGTATGCACCGGTTAAACCGAAGATATGAGAGAACAACGCAATCCACTGATGGGTCAGCGGGGGATAGGTTGTCTGCGACATGCCGCCGAACCATTTTTCATTCCACGGAGAAAACCAGTGATGTGCATAATGGGCGGCGAAGAAAATATGCGTCGTCGCGTCGTAGGAGTTTGCGGGTAACTGCATCAGCAGCAGAGGTCCGTGCACCGCCAGCGCCAACAGCACGATGGCCAGCAGCGGAATACCACGGCTTAACTTCGGCTTCGTGATCAAGGGAATCATCTCCGCGTCATGAATGTGATTCCCTGAATTGCAAATGGGTTTACTGCCATTTTTGTGGGTGCAGGGATGAGCAATTACAAGCCTAACAACGGAACCCTTGTGCCTCAGTTTGGCAAATAAGAGCAACGCAAATTTCCGTAACCTTTGCGAGAAGACATTTTACGCACTCTCCGCATCCCAAGCAGACGGAGCGAAGTTTCTCGACGTCCGATGCCGTATTCCAGAGAGCCCGTGAAAAAGAACTTGTGGTTTAGTATCTGCTCGCTTTCTCTTGTGCTGGCTTCGCCGCTGCATTCCCCCGCACAGGAGATAGATTTGGGCGGCGGTGCACAGAGCACAGCGAAGAGCCCGAAAAAATCTTCAGGCGAGGCAATGGGCTGGGGTTCCAGCATAGAAGTGGGACGCAACGCCCGCGCCGCCGAGGGCGAGTTAAAGAAGGGAAACGCCGCAGCGGCGGCATCTGCCGCTGAACGCGCGGTGAAAGCTGCGCCGCAGAACGCGCGGCTCTGGTTTCTGCTTGGCTACGCTTCGCGACTTGCAGGCCAGTACTCGAACTCGGTGGAGGCATACCAGCAAGGCTTAAAGCTCGAGCACGCCAACCTGGATGGGCTCAGCGGCCTGGCGCAAACCTACCAACGCATGGGTCGCCTCGAGGACGCCAAGCGGTTGCTGATGCAGGTGGTGAGCGCTGCACCCAAACGTGAGAACGACCTGCTGATGGCCGGCGAACTCTGTCTGCAGATGGGCGCTGCGCAGCAGGGAATCGCGCTGCTTTCGAGAGCGGAGGCGCTGCACCCTTCGTCGCGATCCGAAGTGATGCTGGCCGTCGCCTACCTGAAGTTGAACCAACCTGAGCGGGCCAAGCAAATGTTGGATCAGGCTCGAAGCCACGATCCGAAAAACTTATCCGTCTTCCGCGTGGTCGCTAACTTCTATCGCGAGCAGCACGATTACAAGGCCGCAATCTCCGCACTTAAAAACGCCCCCGGGCAGAACGTCGATGTGCTGGCTGACCTTGGCTATAGCTACGAACTCGACGGCGATGCCCAGCAAGCGGCGGAAACCTATGCGAAGGCCGCCGATATTGCGCCCCGCCAGATCGGGCTGCAGTTGAGCGCGGCACAGGCAGAGTTGCGCTTCGGAGATACGGATCGCACGCAGTCGTTTCTCGCTCGCGCCGCGCAGATCGATCCGAATCACTATCGTCTGCACGCGCTTAAGGCGCAGCTTGCGCGGACACAGCATCACAACGAGGAGGCGATCCGCGAATACAAGACGGCAATCGCGAACCTCCCCACTGGCACCGTCCCGGAAGGCCAACTCTATCCAATCGAACTGCGTTTGAATCTCGCCGAAATTTACCGCGAGAGCGGTGATGACACGGCCGCGCGCCAACAAATGTCTGAAGCCGAAACATTGGTTAATCAATTGCATATCGAAGGACCGGCTCGTGCTGAGTTCCTGCGCGTGCGCGCCTCCATACGGCTCGGCGGCAACGATCTGGAGGGCGCGGAGAACGACCTGAAGGAAGCCATGAAGTTGGACCCGAACAATACCTCTATTACGCTGCAATATGCCAACCTGCTCTGGCATGCCAAGCGGATAGATGAATCGAAAGCAATTTACGCCGGGGTGCTGAAGGCCGATCCCAAAAATCGTTATGCATTGGAGGCGATGGGCTATCTCGCGCGGGAAGAAAACGATAATGCCTCGGCCGAGCGGTACTTCCATGAGCTGGCCTCGGATTACCCGGATGACTATGTGCCGTACCTTGCGCTGGGCGACCTGTACACGTCCACCTTGCAATTCGATCTGGCTAACGCTTCCTATGAGCAGGCATTCAAGTGTGCACCGCAGAATACGGCGGTGATCGCCGGCGCGGCCAACGCGGCGATCCAGGCAGGCCACATCCCCATTGCCGCTGACTGGGTGGGCCGCGCAACGGGCAGCATGCTCGACGACCCGCGGCTGATGCGCGAGCGTGAACGTGTTCTCTTCCACCAAGGCAAGTACGCCGAATCGGCGCGCCTGGGTTACGAGGTGCTGACGCAACTGGAGACTGACCGCAACGCATCGGTCTACCTGGCCTACGACTTATACAACCTCGGACGTTACGACGAAACCCTCACAATCACCACGCGTTACGCGAAGGTGTTACCGCAGGAGGCTGATTTTCCGCTACTCACCGGTCACGTACATAAGCAGAACCAGCTCCTTCAGCAGGCGGTGGAAGACTATACCGAAGCGTTAACGCGCGCTCCGAAGATGGTGGAGGGTTACGTAAATCGCGGTTACGTGCTCAACGATCTGCAGAATCCAGATGCCGCGATTCGCGATTTTCACAGCGCGCTCGACCTGCAGCCTTCCAACGGTGTTGCCCTCCTTGGGCTGGCCTTCTCTGAACTACAGCTTCACCACGGGAGCGCGGCTCTCGACGCCGCCGACAAGGCCGAGAAGCTGCTAGGAGAGTCAGGAGCGATTCACCTTGTCCGTGCTACCGCCTATCGCGACATGCAACTCCTGGATAAGGCGGAACAGGAGTACGTAGCAACGCTCAAGTATGCGCCGGATGACCTGAAGCTCCATCTCGCACTGGCCGATACAGAATTTCACCAGCGCCGCTATCCCGCCACTATCCAGACCCTGAACAGCGCGCTCGCGCTCTCGCCCGACGATCCCGATATTTACGCACAGCTTGCCAGGGCTCACGCCGAGTTGCATCAGGGTCCTCAGACGCTACGTTATGTCGCCGCAGCGGAGAAGCAGAGCCCTGACTCTTCGCTCATCCTGCTCAACACAGGTGCCGCTTTGCTAGCCCTTGGGGAGCAGAACGCGGCGATGCAGCGCTTTTCGAGAGCGCTGGAGGCGCCGGACGCCAACCGTGTTGAGGCGCGGCTGCTCTTCGCGCGGGTCTTCGTCAAGCAGCACAAATATGACGCAGCCCAGCAGCAGGTCGCGCTGGCTTTCGCCGAATCGCGGGTGGGCGAAGCGTCACCGGTCACCGCCGGCGACTTTATCGAGGCGGCGAATATTTTTCTCGCCATGAACGACTTTGATCTGTCGCGTCGTTATTTCGAGCGTGCGCGGCTGGCGGGCGCGGCGGATGAGGTTGTGACCATTGGACTGGCCAACTCCGCCATAGCCCAGGGCCGCACGAGCGAGGCACAACAGCAGCTAGCGCAACTGGGCAACCCGGCGGAGTTTGCAAACAACTTCGATTACACGATGGCGCAGGCGAACATTTATCGGCAGGAGCAGCAGCACTTTCAGGCGATGGCCGCTTTTGCGCGCGCCAATCAGCTCGGCGGCCAGGACGATACGGCTGAGTTTGCCATGCTGCAGGCGGCTCAGGAACAAGGTGTTCAGCTGACCCAGAAGACGAGCTTTCACTCCGACGTTCTGACGCATGGGATCTACGACGACGCCACCATCAATGGCTTGGACTTTCAAATCTTTCGTAACCCTCAGACCGGAGCCATCCCACCGCCCATTACGTCACTCGAAACACTTTGGACCAACGGCATTCGAACCGATCTCGGCAAGTATCCTGCACTGACCGCGTTCTTCCAGGTGCGGAACGATCGCGGCCAGACTTCCTTGCCGGATCAAGCACTGATCCTGAATAACGATACTTGGGATTACACATGGAACGCCGCGCTGAATCCAGTACTCCGGCTGGGCTCTGCCAGGTTCAATTTCAACGCAGGTCTGCAATACACGGTTCGCCGCGACACTGACAACCCAGTCCAGTTGGACCAGGATCTGTTCCGGCAATTTGTTTATTTGTCCACCAATACGATGGGAAACTGGCTCGCGTTGCGGGGCGAAGCCTACCATGAGGCGGGGCCATTCACGGAGCAGGACCTGCACTCGCGCGAGTTGGGCGCGCGCCTGCAATTCATTGTCGGGCGTCCCTGGGGACGCACGCAGTTCATCACCGCCTATTCCGTGCGCGATCTGCTCTTCCGCCCGCTGATTCGCGAATTTTATTCAACCTCAACCTCGGCTGGCCTGCAGCACGAGTTCAGTGAGCGCCTGCGCATAGCGGTGCTGGGCGAGTACATCCGCTCATGGCGTGTGCAGGACACGAGCTTTTGGATTGCGCAGGCCATAGTTCCGGCGGCCGAGGTCGAATGGAAGCAGTCACTGCGTTGGAGCGTGAACGGAAGTTTTGCGTACTCTCGAGGTGAAGGAATCCACGACTATGACAACGTGCTGAGCGGTATCTTCATCTCTTACAACAAGCCATATCGGCGCACGGTAAGCGACAGTTTAGGGCAGGTTTCGGTGGAGTATCCGATCCGGTTCTCCTTTGGAATCCAGGATGGAAATTACTTTAATCTTGCTGGCCACAACCAAACGATCTTAAGTCCAATAGTTCGTTTGACTTTGTTTTAAGGCCAGGGGGACCCATGAAGATTTGTTTAGTGAGCGCGTTTCCCCCATCGCGGCGGGGGCTCAACGAATACGGCTTTCACATCGCCCGCGAATTACAGAGCGACCCCGTCCTGAGTCTTACGATTCTTGGCGATTATCTGGATTCTGATCAACCGGAGCTGGATGAATTTCACGTGATCCGCTGCTGGCAATTCAACAGCTTCAAAAATCCGGTTCGCCTGTTACAAGCCATTCGGGAGATAAAGCCCGACGTGGTCTGGTTCAATCTACTGTTCTCGACCTTCGGCTCGAATCCCGCAGCAGCATTTACCGGACTCGCCACACCCTTATTTTCCAGGCTCTCTGGAACCTATACGCACATTACGCTGCATCATCTGATGGATAACGTCGATCTGCAGCACGCTGGTGTCCGATTCCCACACAGCTATCGCGCAGCCGGTTACATGGCAACACGCATGTTGCTGATGGCCAACTCGATTTCCGTCCTGTTGCCTGCGTATCGCCGGACGTTAATGGAAAAATACAACGGTAGTAATGTGCATTTTCGCGCTCACGGTGTTCTTTCGGCACGTCCCGAGCCTCCTGATTTTGAATTGCGAGGCAATCCCGAACACCGTATCCTGGCGTTCGGCAAATGGGGCACATATAAGCGGCTGGAGTTGCTGATCGAGGCCTTCGCCGAGATCTTAGATCGCTTTCCTCTGGCCCGGCTTATCATTGCCGGCGGCGATCATCCTGCTGCGCCGGAATACGTCAAAAGAATTTCTGAAAGCTGCGGTGATCACCCCTATATCCGCTTCACCGGGTACGTCGAAGAGGAAGGCCTTTCCGAACTCTTCGCCTCGGCGACGATGATTGTGATGCCTTACGCCTCCGCCACCGGTTCCAGCGGCGTCGCGCATCTGGCCTGCGAATACGGATTACCGATCGTCTGCGCCGATATTCCCGACTTCCGCGAGATGGCCGCCGATGAACAACTGGCAATCAGATTTTTTAAAACCGGCGATGCCCGCAGCATGGCCGAATCCGTTGTGAGCGTGCTGCAGGACCCGGAAATGCAACGCGAGATGGGAGAGGCAAACTTTTCGGCTGCGCTGCGCCAGACGATGCCGGTGATCATCCGTCAGTACCTGCGCTCTTTCAGCGTGCACGGAGGACAGAGCGCGTTACTCCCCTTCTCGCGTTTCCGGAGATTGCCGGGATGGGTGCCACTTCGATCTGCGATCTTTCGCGCCGCTGCGCCCAGGTGGTCCCCATGGACCTAGGCGCCCGCAATTCGCGATCTTGCATTCTCCGCCACATCGCCCCCCACAGCTCCGGTTTGCGCGGAGTTCGTGCGCTGGTGCTCGTCGGGGGCAAGCCGGAGACAGAACGCTTCGGCGAAATTCCGCTGGCGTTGCTCGACGTATTAGGACGCAGCGTGCTCATGCGCACGCTCGACCGCATTCGGGCAGCAGGCATCGCCGAAATCTCCGTCCTTTGCAATACCGACCCGCTCCCGCCGCATGCGGCCGCGGCCGGGTGCAAATTCAGCGTAGTTAGCCCGGAGGTTTTTTGGGAAGAGGCAGTGCAACAATTCCGCCGCCTTGCCCGGAATTCAGAGTGCGTCGTGGTGCAGCGCCTGGGCGCCTGGGCTGAGTTGGATCTCGCGGCAATGGTGAACCAGCATCGGCTCGACGGATCTTCGATCGTGCGGGCGTATACGCCTAGAGAAGAGGCGCTGGATATCTTCGTGGTCTCCTCCGGCAACCAGTCTGAGGCGGCGGCTCTGCTGCGCGGAGGACTGAGCGATGAGCGCATCACCACGGTTCCGCACATGAGCTGCGGATATGTAAATCTGCTTTCTTCTCCGGCAGGCCTGCGTACGCTCGTTTTGGACGCCTTTGCCGGCACGGCCACAATTCGCCCTTGCGGCCGTGAGTTGCGCCCCGGTGTGTGGGTCGGTGCAGGTGTACGGATTCACCATAACGCGCGCATTGTAGCCCCCGCCTTCATCGGGAGTTTCTGCAAGGTTCGCGGCGCGGTACTCGTTACTCGCGGCAGTTCTCTCGAACATCACTCCGAGGTGGACTGTGCCAGTGTCGTCGACAACTCCAGCGTGATGCCTTACACCCGAGTCGGCGCTGGCCTGGATGTGGAGCACTCCGTCGTAGGTTTCAGGCAGGTACATAGCATCAAGCGCAACGTGACCGTGGAGATCGAAGATCCGCGCCTGATTGGAGCAACAACGACTCAGTTCTCTATACGCACGCTCACGGCCGCAGGTTGGCTTCTCGGCCTGCTGCCGAATGCATTGTGGAAATTGCTCTTTAAACCGAGCCAAACCGGTCCGGGGGCCGCACCGAAATCGCACGGTCCCTCCACTCCAGCTCTCGGCGAAACGTCTTTGGCCTCCCTCGAATCACAATCAGAATCTTATCGAGCACGGGAAATGGTGGTACCGAGAAGATATGGAAACGAATAGTAGACCAGTTGTCGTCAAGCGCGTTCCGGAAAGCCTGAATTTCAAACAGGCTCGCGCTTTTCTCGAGGAAGTACGGCCGCTGCTGGAACATGACCGTCCGCAGATTGTTTTCGATCTCTCGCTGGTGCGCAAGATCGATGCCGCCGGAGTAGACATGCTGCTGTATTGCATGAAGGAGGCGGCACGGCGCGACGGCGATCTGAAACTCGCCTCGCTTAGCTCCCAAGCACAGATTGTGTTGGAACTGACGCGAACCGGCAGGCTCTTTGAAATTTTTGCTACTTCTGCCGATGCGGTTCGCAGTTTCAGCGGATACCTACCCAATATGGTTCGACAGTTTCATCCCGAGCCTGAACTGGATGGAAGCGACGGGAGGAAGGCTGCGTGACCGTTCCGGAAGAAGCACTAGGCTCCTGGCCTCAGTCCCGGATGCGCACAGCATTCGAGAATCTGATGCCAACCACCAAAGAGGGAAAGGTGATTACCGGAGGCGTGGTGATGTTGGCTGGTTCGGTCTTGGTGTCGCTGGCCAACTTCGGCTACAACATCGGGGTTGCGCGCCTGCTTGGCCCCAGCGACTTCAGTGAGACCGCCGCCTGCGTCACGCTGCTGATGCTCGCCTCCTGTATCAATCTAGCCAGCCAACTTGTTACCGCGAAGTTAATCGCCAAAACCCGTGTGCCGGGCGAGCGCGCTGCGGTCTACCGCCTCCTCATGCGCCGCGCGTGGTTGCTCGGCTTTGCGCTCGCGGTTATCTTTGTCGGCGCCAGCAACTGGATTGCCGCCTACCTGCGTATGCCCTCGCCGACCCTCGTCGTACTGATCGGTCTCGGGATGCTCTTCTATATCCCCCTTGGCGTGCGGCGCGGCGGAATGCAGGGGACCTGCCAATTTTTACGTCTTAGCCTGAACCTTGCCGCCGAAGCCTTTGTAAAGTTGAGCGCGGCAATGATCCTTGTGGCAGGAGGCATTGGAGTTGTGGGCGCGGTCGGCGCAATCTCTTTTTCGGTGTTTGCCGCCTTTCTGCTCCCCGCCGGAGACCGTGCGTTACGTCAAGCTCCGGCATGCTATCAACCTGGCTCGTTACTTGAAAGCATCCAGGCCATCATTTTTTTTGTCGGCCAAGTCATCATCAGCAACATTGACATTCTGATGGTGAAGCACTATTTTCCGCCGGATGAAGCAGGACTCTATGCCGCGGTCGCGCTTGTGGGACGCCTGTTGTATTTCTTCACCTGGTCGGTGACCAGCGCCATGTTTCCGATCTCGGCAGGTAGCGCGGCGGAAAACGAAAGCCGCCGCGTACTGGTCATTCCGCTTCTGTTTACCACGGGAATTTCCACGGCATGTGTCCTTTTTCTGGCCAGCTTTCCCGACCTGGTAATCCGAACTCTGTTCGGTAATGGTTTCCATCGTGTCGGTACGGGGGTGGAGCAGTTGCTGGCCATGAACGCTGTTGCCACCGCCGTCTATGCCGTTTGCGTCGTTTTGATCACCTATGAGATGTCACGCAAGATCGCCAACACCGGCTGGCTTCAGCTAGTGGTGAGCTTGCTCGTTGTTGTTTTAATCTCGATCTTCCATTCCTCTCTGATGCAGGTGATTGTGGTTCAGCAAGTGCTCCGTGGCCTGCTGTTGTTGGCGGTAGCCGTGCCATTTTTTCGGCGTGTTCCGGGTTTGGGCAGGGAGGCTGTATGAAAACACTGCGGAGGTCCAATGAGGCGGAAGTCATCGCCGAATTCTTAAAGAACGAGTTTTATCAGGAAGAGTTCCATGCTGACCGCGAGAGCTTTGAACGCCTGGTGCTTGAGGCTGATCTCGACAGCGAGGATGAGAACAATCTGCGGCGTGCGCTGTTGTATCGCCGCCGCGGGCACATGTGGCGCGAGATCCCGACAGATACGCAATGGGGGGAAGTGGAATTGGAGCCGGGCGATCTCAGATTCATCAGGGTTTTTCCGCGGGCGCAATGGCGCAAGGTCGCCGATGGCAGCTTTCTCCTGCGTGACATCGTGAGCCGGCTTCGCACCATCCGGTTTACCGGCGGCAAGCGCGACTTCATCCTGCGCGTGCAGGCGCTCAGCTATCGTTTGCGCAACGAACAGGACCGCAGCGCCGTGCTCTTGATCGGAATGGACGACCAGCATCCGCTCACCATTCTGGAAGGCAATCATCGCCTCACTGCCGCTCTGCTTGCCGGGCCGGCGTTGTTTGGCCATCAGTTTCGAGTTTTCTGTGGACTCTCGCCTCAGATGTCGCGCTCCTGCTGGTACGAGACTAATTTGACCAATCTGTGGCGTTACGGGCAGAACCGTCTGCGTAACTTGTTTTATGACCGCGATGCCGATGTGAGCCTCGTGCTACGCCGCTTGGCCTCTGAAACTCAGCCGGAAGCCGCGCCACTGGACAACCGCATGAATCGGATTCGTACGGAAAAGATCATCGGCGATTCGAAGTGAAACGAAAAAGGTAACGTACAAGTTGCAGGGAGATTTTCAGATGCAAACCATATACCAATCCGCAAGCGTCACCGCTCCGTTATTGGTGTACGTGCTCTTGTCTTCTATCCTTATGAGCGCCCAGACGCAGAGCGGTTCGCAGCAACAGTCCCCGCCCAGCGGAGTTATGGTCGATCCTTCTGCCGCTCCCCTGAAACCGAGTGCGGCGCCTCCTTCGGATGAGGCTCCGCTGCCAAATGCGCCCCAGCCTGCCGCTCCTGCGCAACAGACGCCGTCGCAATCAGTGGCGCAACCGGCAACGCAACCAACACCCCAGGCGCCTCTTGGTGCCGCCGCCGCCGAGCAGGTGCGGACCGCCGGAGGCGGTGCGTCGCGTCCGGCGGGCAATGCCATAGCGCCTACTAAGCAGCACCAGTATCGCTCGCTGGTGATCAAACTCGGCGCGGTAGCCGCTGCGGGAATTGCCGCCGGTACCGTGTACGGGCTCAGCCGTGCCACCTCCAGCACCCCGCCGCACTCCACCACTGCGGCCACAAAATAATGGCCATGTCATCACCCCAGAATCTCGGCGAACCGATCCTGATCAGCTTCTCTGGGCTGGACGGTGCCGGCAAAACCACCCAGATTGCCGCTTTGCGGGAATCCATCTCGCACCTCGGAATGCGCAGCGAACTCTTGACCTTCTGGGATGACGTCGTGGTTGCGAGCCGCTGGCGCGAGGGCTTTGTGCATAAGGTTCTTGGCAGTGAGCGGGGAGTAGGTGCGCCCGGCTCTCCGGTGAATCGGCGGGATAAGAATGTGCACCGCGGCTACTTAACGTTGATGCGCCACGTCCTCTATCTGGCTGATGCGATCCATCTGCGCATGGTTCTCCGCCGCGCCTGCCGCGTTGAGAACGACGTGATCGTTGTCGATCGCTATCTCTACGACGAGTTGGCCAACCTGCCACTTGAAAATCGCTTCTCCGCGGCCTTTGCAAAGCTGCTTTCACGGATTGCTCCGCGCCCTGATCTGATTTTTCTGCTGGACACTGATCCCGAACTCGCGCATGCCCGCAAGCCCGAATACCCAGTGAATTTTATGTGTCACTCGCGCCGCCGCTACTTTCGTCTGGCTCAGCTTTTGGGAACCATGACAATCATTGCACCACTCGCGCTGGAGGATGCCCGGCGCGAGATACTGGCAAGTTTCTTGCGCGTCCTCGGACGGCGTCGGCAGGATCTCGCAGACTCTGCTCCCGCCGCATAAATCGACGGCGCGCAAAAGGAGAAGTGATGAGCGAAAAAAAAGGCCACGGCGACCCATGGCCCTTCCTTGGATGGAACGATTCCGGATGGAACAGCCTTACTTTGCCAGTGCAACCGCCGAGCGAATCTGTTGCAGATCAACATAATCGGTTGGATACTTCCCCGTATAGCAAGAGGTGCAGTACTGGGGATCATCCCCCGGCTCGCCGCACGAAGCGCGCAGTCCTGCAAGAGAGAGATAAGCCAGCGAATCCGCGCCGATGAACTCTCGCACTTCTTCCACCGACTTGCGCGCGGCGATCAGGTGCCGGCGCTCAGGAGTGTCCACGCCGTAGTAGCACGGCGAAGTTGTGGGAGGACACGAGATCCGCATGTGGACCTCGGTGGCTCCCGCATCGCGCACCATGCGCACAATCTTCTGGCTCGTGGTGCCACGCACAATCGAGTCGTCGATTAGAATGACCCGCTTGCCTATCAGCAGTTGCCGCACAGGATTCAGTTTTAGGCGCACGCCGAAGTCGCGCACCCGCTGCTCCGGTTCAATAAACGTACGGCCCACGTAATGATTGCGCACCAGCCCGAACTGCATCGGGATGCCGCTCTCTCGCGCATATCCCAGCGCCGCCGTCAGACCGCTGTCCGGCACACCGACCACCAGGTCGGCTTCCACCGGAGCCTCGCGCGCCAGCTGCCGTCCCATCTGCTCGCGGGATTCCTGCACGCTCTTGCCAAAGACCAGCGAGTCCGGGCGGGCAAAATACACCTGCTCGAAAATGCATTGCGACTGCGCCAGCGCCGGCGCGTAAAAATGCGAGTGCACGCCCTCCGGACCAATCACCACCAGCTCGCCTGGCTTCACATCGCGGTCGTAATCCGCACCCACCAGATCGAAGGCACAGGTCTCGGAGGCGAATACAACCGCATCCGGCGAGCCATCCTTGCCCGGAATTCGCCCCATCGCCAGCGGCCGGAAGCCGCGCGGATCGCGTGCGGCAAAGATGTGGTCGCGGGTTGCAATCACAAACGAGAACGCGCCCTCAATGCGTCGCAGCGCGTCGGCAATCGCATCCGGCAGCGTCTTCTCGTGCGACTGCGCAATCAGGTGCAGCACGATCTCGGTATCGCTGGAGGTCTGGAAGATCGAGCCCGCAAGTTCAAATCGCTTGCGAATGTCGGCGGCATTTACCAGATTGCCATTGTGCGCGATTGCAATCTGGCCCTTGTTGCAATCCACTTGGATCGGCTGCGCATTCAGCAGCGCCGAGTCTCCAGCGGTCGAGTAGCGGGTGTGCCCGATAGCGTGGCGTCCCGGTAACTTCTGCAGCACCGCTTCACCGAAAATATCCGCCACTAGCCCCATGGACTTATAAACGGTCATGCGGTTGCCATCGCTGGCCGAAATGCCAGCCGACTCTTGCCCGCGATGCTGCAATGCGTGCAGTCCCAGGTAGCAGAGCTTGGCTGACTCGTGGTGACCGTAAACGGCAACCACCCCGCACTCCTCGTGAAGTTTGTCCAGTTCGATCTCAATCATGACTACCCGCCTTGTACGTCTGTGCGCTGGGGCCGCCTCATTCTCAACTTTGCAACGCTACAGGCTCGCCGCGACCGCCGGTTCGGCATGCAGCGCTTGTTCCAGCGCCTGCCGCCAACTCAGCTTGAATGCGGAGGCCTCTCCCTCAATGACGGGGACGCCATCAATGCGAATCGACAAACTTCTCTTTGGTGGTTAGGCCAATATGTTGCGCGTTCAATCCATATTTTACAGCAATGTCTTCAATCGCTGCTATTTTTGTGAGTTCGCAAGTCACCAGGGCGCGTGAAGCATCTTCGGCGAACAACACGCATTCGGCCGGGAAGCCCGGCGGAAATCAGATCCATTTCCGCGCCCAGCCCCTTCGCAAATCCAAGCTTCGCCGCTGCCACGGCGATTCCGCCCTCGGCTACGTCGCGTGCGGATTCCAGCAGCCCTTCCGCCGCCAGCGCCTGCAGTACTTCCTGCAACGCTTTTTCGGCTTTCAGATCCAGCATCGGCGGTGCGCCCCACAGCTCTCCCAGGACATGCGCGGCAAATTCAGAGGAGCCGAACTCGGTCTGCTCCTCGCCGCTATGCACCTTCTGTCCCGGCGTCAGCAGTACGATCGCCCGCCCTGCTGCGGCGGCGTTGGCGGGCACGGCCTTGGTCACGTCCTGCATAATGCCGACGATGCCCAGTGTCGGCGTCGGATAAATTGCCTCGCCGAGCGTCTCGTTGTAGAAGCTCACGTTGCCGCCCGTGATCGGAGTCTCCAGGGCCAGGCAAGCCTCCGAGAGTCCGTCGATCACCTGCGAGAACTGCCCCATAATCGGCGGCTTCTCGGGATTGCCGAAGTTCAGGCAGTTGGTTGCCGCCACAGGCTGCGCGCCCGTGCAGGCCACCATGCGGGCCGCGCGCGCTACGTTGTGCATCGCGCCCAGCTTCGGGTCCAGATAGCACCAGCGCCCGTTTCCATACAGCGCCATCGCCAATCCGCGTCCGGTGCCTTTAATGCGAATCACGCCCGCCAGCTCCCCTGGCCCCTGCATGGTGTTTGTCTGCACCATCGAGTCATACTGCTCGTACACCCAGTGCTTCGAGCAGATGTTCGGGACTTGCCAGCAGCTGAATGAAATCGCGATTGAAGTGGTTCTTCGTCCCCAACTGCAGAGCGCCGGGCTTCTGCTTCGGCACCGGAGCCGTCCACTCGCCCACCTCGCGGTGATACAGCGGCGCATCGTCGGTCAGCGCTTCGTTTGGAATCTCGGCCACCGCAACCCCGTGGTGCAGCACGCGCATAGTGTTTTCGCCGATGACGCGCCCTACGGTCACCGCGTCCAGTCCCCACTTGCGGAAGACCGCGAAGACTTCCTCTTCGCGCCCGCGCTCGGCCACCAGCAGCATGCGTTCCTGCGATTCGCTGAGCATGATCTCGTAGCTGCTCATGCCGGTCTCGCGCTGTGGCACCAGGTCCAGTTCAATCTCCAGGCCTACTCCGCCGCGTCCTCCCAGCTCGCAGGTCGAGCAGGTCAGCCCCGCGGCGCCCATGTCCTGTATGCCGACAATCGCGCCGCGTCTGCATCGCCTCCAGGCAGGCCTCCAGCAGCAGCTTTTCCATGAACGGATCGCCCACCTGCACATTCGGACGCTTCGCCTCGCTGCCTTCGCTGAACTCCTCGCTCGCCATGGTGGCGCCGTGAATCCCGTCCTTGCCGGTCTTCGAGCCGACGTAGATCACCGGATTCCCCGCGCCCGAGGCCGATGCGTAGAAAATTTCATTCTTCTTCACCAGTCCAAGCGCGAAGGCATTCACCAGCGGATTGCCTGCATAGCAGCTCTCGAAGCGGGTTTCACCGCCCACGTTGGGCACGCCAAAGCAGTTGCCGTAATGGGCTACGCCGCCCACCACGCCGTCCACTACGGAATGGTTCTTGTGCAGCGTGGCGCGGCTCATCTCCGGGTCGTGTTCCTTCGAGATCGGCCCAAAGCGCAGCGAATCCATCACCGCAACCGGGCGCGCGCCCATGGTAAAGATGTCGCGCAGAATGCCGCCAACCCCGGTGGTCGCACCCTGAAAGGGCTCGACGAACGAGGGATGGTTGTGCGATTCGATCTTGAAGGCGCAGGCCCACTCGCCGCCAATGTCAATGATCCCGGCGTTTTCGCCCGGCCCCTGCATCACCAGCTTGCTCTTGGTCGGCAGCCTCTTCAGGTGCACGCGCGAAGACTTGTAGGAGCAGTGCTCGCTCCACATTACAGAGAAGATGCCAAGCTCGGTCATGGTAGGCACGCGGCCCAGCCACTTCAGAATGCGTTCGTATTCCTCCGGGGACAGTCCATGAGTGCGGAGGACTTCCGGCGTGATCTGCGGCTGTTTTTCAGGGGTGCTCATAGAAGGACGCTTCTATTTTCGCACGGTTGGAGCGAGTGTGAAAGCCGGATGAATGCAAGTGATCGCAGGAGCCTAACGTTCGTCTACTGCACCTTCACCGGCACCAACTCCCGCTGAGCCTTCCCATCCACCCATCGCACGCATGGAATCTCCAGCACCAGGACGTGGTCCAGCAGGTTGGGCCGCATGCGGAACGCGCCCTTCTCGAATGAGAACTGCACCCGGCCTCCGTTGAGCAACTGAGGTAACTCCACGGGTGACGGCGGATTCGCGCACACATAGAGCGAGGCCAGATCGCAAAACTGCAGCACTGCGATCAGCGCATCGATCTCCTCTGGCGGCAAGCCCGTCTTCGGCAACAACCGTTCCACCCGCGCCGCCTCGCCTTGCAGAAACTGCTCCACCTGCGCGCGCTGCTCCGGGGTGCCCGCGCCACGCTCCAGGTACGGATGAGAGATACGCGCAAAGTGCGCACTCACGATCAGTCCTCCCAGCGCCCCGGTGCTCTGCGCGGCTTGGATCGATCCCATCCAGGCGCGCAGAAAGCGCTCCGGTCCGGTGCTGGCAAACGATACCGGCACTCCCGAACCGTGTTGGGTTGGTGCGCACGGGGAATTCACGTCGCCGTCGAACGGCATCCAGCCAACGTCGTGCATGGAGATGGCACGCACGACTGCCTCGCTGACGTTCGGAACCTTGCGCGAATCGAACGCGGCTGCAATCCTGCCGGAAATACAGGCATGGTCGGGCTGGGTTACATACCAGTCGCTGACCGCGGCATTCTGCTGGATTTCGGCGATTGCCTCGAAGACCGGACGCATCTCTCCTTCAGACTCCTGCGCCGCCAATCTGCTTCGAAAAATCAACGAGGCCTCCGTGCGCTAATCCGTCCACCCGATGCGGCTCGGGTTGGCCCAGAGGTGGACGGCGGTTTTTTGACCCCTCCCAGCAGGTCGCGCAAGATGACCGCATGGCTGTGCTCCTGGTCCTTGGCTGAACTAAGCAACGTCACGGTTGGCTCACTGGCCGCGATTGCGTGTAGTTCAATCAGCGACTCCTCTGCGTCCCCGCTGCAGAGTTCTTCGAGATAGCGGCGGCGGAAGATCGGCCATTGCCGCGGCCTCTCGCTGAACCAACGCCGCAGCTCTTCACTGGGGTCAAGTACCGGGAGCCATGCTCGCAAGTTCAGTGCCTCCGTCGCGACCTTTTTCGCTACCCCGCGCGGCAACCGGTGCTCCACCAGCACCCGTGCGCCGTCCTCGGATGAGGCGGCTTCAGTGGCGCGTTTAAGCAGGATGGTCATTGCGATAAGATGGTACCCGATTCCAGCCAGGACAGCTCGTGATGCGCTCTACTTTTCTCAAGATTCGCGGCCTTGTAGTTCCATTACTCTGCCTTTTTGGGCTGCTTGCGTCGTTCGGCTGCCACACCGAGCCCCGAAAGTCCGACGCCGAGCTTGGACTGACTCCCATCCAGGCGATGGGCCGCCATGTTTTTGATGCCAATTGCGCCCGCTGTCACGAACCCTATTCAAGCCGCGGCCTGCACGGTCCCAGCCTCCGCAATATATACAAAAAGGGGTACCTGCCCAGCGGGATGCCCGCCAACGATGAGCGCATCACCACCGTCATCGTGCGCGGACGGGCCAAGATGCCCGCCTTCGGCAACACGCTTTCGGAATCCCAGATCGACGCTCTGCTCGCGTACCTGAAAACGCCTGTAAGCTCTTCTTTACGCAAGCGTCGGATCAGGCAAAGTTGAAATTTGTCGTCCATCTACGATGCCCCGGCATCGTAGACTAGAACAACGATGGCGACCTCCGAGTTGATCCAGATCCAGACCGTCTCTGCCACACCGGCCCCCAAGCCGAGCTGGCTGCGCGCCAAGGCCCCGATGGGCGAGCAGTACCATGAGCTGAAAAAGCTCGCTCGCGGTCTTGACCTGCACACCGTCTGCGAATCCGCCCACTGCCCCAACATCGGCGAGTGCTGGAACCATCGCACCGCGACCTTCATGCTTCTTGGAAACCTCTGCACCCGCCGTTGCGGCTTTTGCGCGGTGCCCAAGGGGCGTCCTGAGGCCATCGATCTTGATGAGCCGCGCCGCGTCGCCGAAGCCGTCGCGCAGCTTGGACTCAAGTTTGCCGTCGTTACCAGCGTCAATCGCGATGACGACAACATTGGCGGTGCCAGGATTTTTGCCGAGACCATCCGCGAAATTCGCCGCCTGCAGCCGGACTGCTCCGTCGAAGTTCTCATCCCGGACTTCCAAGGCCACGAAGACTGCCTGCAAATTGTGCTCGAAGCCCGGCCTGACATTCTCAATCACAATACCGAAACCGTCCCGCGCCTTTATCGAGTGGCCCGCAGCGGCGCGCGTTACGAACGCACCCTCAACCTGCTCGCCTCGGCCAAAAAGCTTTGGCCCGCCGCGGTCACCAAGAGTGGAATCATGGTCGGGCTCGGCGAAGACATGGAGGAGTTGCTGCAGGTCTGCCACGATCTTGCCTCTCGCAGGGTTGATATCCTCACCATCGGCCAGTATCTGGCTCCCTCGCGCGACCACCTGCCCGTCAAACGCATGTACCCGCCGGAAGATTTCGCTTTCCTCAAGCAGGAGGCCGAAAAAATGGGCTTCCGCCACGTGGAGTCCGGCCCCCTGGTGCGCTCCAGCTATCACGCCCACGAACAGGCGGAGAGCACGAAAAGCTGCTGCTGAACATCGCTTTGCATGGACCCCTAGCCGGTCCGCCGCTGCGGTGTTAAATTTATAGCTAATTTGGACTGATGAACGATCTTTTGGATTGAAATATCGCTTTCTTGGACTGTGCAGGAAGAGGTTGTTGTTCGGGCAGAGCAATCAGGCTAGCTGCAACCTCGTGTTCCTTCAGTTCCTCGGGAACCAGGCCATATGCTCTGCTTTGGAACTACCACTTCGTTGTACCTACTTCGCAAAGTGGAGATCAGAGTGCCGAGAGGTCTATCGGACTTTCCGGCAATTCATTGATTTTGCTGACGAATTCGGTCACACCCTCGTTTTCGAGTGCCCTGACAAACAGCGCCAGGCTCTCAAGAATTGTGAAGCCGTCGCCACGAAATTCCAGACGCCCTTGCCCATACGAAACCCGCCCCGGCGGTAGCTCGCTCAATCGGATGTGTCGGCACTGCTCCGGAAGTGCAACCAATAACGGTTTTGTTTCAGGAGGCCTTGGTGCAGAATCAAGAAGCGTCGCAAGCATCTGCGCTGGGCTCTCAGCGTTTAGAAGTTTGTCGACGAGGTCGAGCATCGATGACTTCGCAACCCAGCATTCCCTTCCGAAGTTATGTGCTGCGCCACTGGCCCGCATGAGATTTTGGGCCATCGAGCGCTTCACTCCAAAACAGCGTTCCACCTCCTCGCGGCGTAAGTTTACGTACTTCAGCTGGCTTATATGTTCGCGAATCGTCCGAAGATTTTAAGTCCAGTTTGAGCGGGTATACGGGTTCCGTTTTTCTCTTTTCATCATTTTTCATCTTTTTCTGTTCGGGCCACTTCAGAAATCACTTCCTCAATTCCGCCGACCGCAGCCACCTCGGCTCGCGGCGACTGAGCTCAGCGAATGCTCTCCTCAGACATTGACATGCACCCTTATAACGTAAAGGACAGGCTCTTCTTGCCGCGTGCTGAATGAGCATTGCGGCAGTGCACGCCATCCGCCCCAACTGACCATGCGGTCGAAAGGGGCTGCATCCTGGGTGTGATGCTTGGCATCCCGGATTGGGAGCACGGGGCCCCAGATGATCTTGCCTTGCCACCCGCATCCCAGAACTGACGAGGTGTTCGCCTCTTGGCTTCTTCATGTTGCGGCGAAGAACAACCTGACTTTGGCGGAACTTTGCAGTGCGATCGGGATAGAGAACATCGGGTGTGTCGACAGCCTGGAGTGGACTGACCGCCAAGCTGCGCTCAGAGCAGCTAAAATCGCCTCGGATAGAACGGGCGTGCCCCTCCCCAAGATCCATGAACTGATGATCAGTGAGCTACGAGGTCTCAAATGGGGATTCGAAATCGATTGTTGTGGCCGGTTTTACAGGCATGCTGACCCTTGGGTGCACGGTGAGCACGACGCGACGTTAGGCGCAGGTGAGTTCTGCTGGCAGTGTCTTAAGGAACACGCATACCGAAGGCTATCCTGGCGTATAAGTCTCTTTGTTTATGCCCAATACACGGTTGCCTGCGGAGCTACAAATGTAACGATTGCGGCGGCCCTATTGCTCCACTATTAGATTTCCGAGACGCGAATCTTAACTGTAGCCCAGGATTGTTTCTGACGTGCCGAAACTGTCGTATGCGGATGACTGCGAAGCAGTTGGTGATCCCTGTGAATCCTCTCGTCGCAGTCCTCGAGTCGGCTCACGCACGTCTAATCAGGAATCCGCTTTGTATGCCATCATACTTTTCGCCACTACGCTCTATGCTCGGAATGATTGACAGAGAGACAGGTCCGTCTAGGCGTTTCAGGAGTGCTGTACTGGAATTTTCTCAGAATTCGAATCTGCCATTCGCCAGATTTGAGGAATGTACTCCAGTTCAGCGCGAGCAGCTGATGCTTACCGTGATCAGGCTCTTTGAGAACTGGCCAGACACGTTTGTGGATGTGGTTCGGAGCTGCCGCCCACATGTTCCCCTTAGGCCGATGTGGAGTCCGCCATGGTTTACCGGGGCGCTTGAACTGGCGAGAGGTAACAAATCCTACACATCAGATCGGGTGAGAGATGCCTTCTGGTTTTCCGCCACCCTCGGGGGCTGGTATTTGGCGGCTGAGTTTCTCATGCATCCATACCTGAAGCTCGAAGCAGCCTGATCTGGCCTTCTAGCCTGGAATAGCTTCGCGAGCGGCAGCTCTGCGAATAGATGGCGGCTTCCAATTCAGTTTCTCCAGGATTTCAGAATCAATGTTTTCATGATTGCTCTTGATTGCGAGTACTGCAGCCTTCATCAGCAGCTCAGCGAGCTCACCAAGCAATCCCTCGGTTAATACGTGCAGCTTTTCGGCAAGTGTTGGCTTTTGCAGCACTGACGGGTACTGGAGGGGAATGTGCCGTTCAAAACTCTCGAGTAGGCGGCGGAAATTAGTATTATTTCTCCAACGGACGAGTTCGAGCATCTCAAAGCGGCTCTCCAACTGCTCGTCAACGGCTAGGGCGCTCTTGGCGTTCTGGGTGCCGGTCGCGAACGCAGTCATCTCGAGCTCGTTCAGAACATTCTTAAGCTCGACCATGAATTTTCGTTGTGCTGCATCTGGGCCGGCTATTGCGGTACCAAGTTCGTCAATCAGTAACTGGCGGGTTCCAATCTGCGCGAGGACCGTCAGTACCTGATGGCGCTTCTTCGCTATCCGGTCCTCAGGACGAAACTCTTCCTTGATCGCTCGCAAGATCGAACTGTAAAACTCGCCAATATCTGGTCCTTTGAGTTCGATAGGGATGACAGGTGCAATTATGGTCTCTCCTCCTGGATTTGGAAGAATCGGGTGTTGCTCGTAGTAGTGCTTCAGCGTGGCAGTCTTGCCTGGGTTAGGGTCGCCCCACAACAACAGACACGGCAGACGAGGGGCCTTTTCGCTGGCGAGCAGTTCGCTAGCTTTTTCCAGCACAACTTTTGCTAAATCATACGGAATCCAAACCTTTTTCAGAGACCGAACGTGCTGGATTCGCTCTGCAACGCTCAACGACAGCGCCTTCTTGGCAACTTCATTCAGATGAGTGTAATTTGCATCATCGTCATTCATCGTCTTTGAATGGTTCGACTCTCTCGAAATCTTCGTCTTCCTCAGGTTCGCTTGCCGCAGCTTCCTTAGGTGCCGATGGCACCTGCGGCTTTTTGGCAGCTTCCCACTGTCTGCGCCGATCGTCGAGTGTCCGCATAGCTTTGGTCTTTCTTACTGCGGCTTGCTCTACCTCCCGCATACGCAGGTACCGCGCTTTTATGTACTCCTCATCGACGTCGGAATCTTTCACTCCCTCGGTTTTCGCAAGCGATCTGACCTTGTGTAGATCCCAGATACTCATCGGGGGAAAGGTGGGGTCCCGTGTCGGAATCTCGAAGTAATCCTCAAGGCCAGGATCAAAGAACCAGATTGAATTCAAATTCCGGAGGTAGCGTGGGAATCTAAACTTGCGTTTTAGCTTAGGATTGTCCGGATCGGGTGCGTTGATCCAGCGTCGGAGCGAATCATGGTAATAAGTGATGTTATCGATTCTGACACCGTACCGTTGGATGGTCCGCAGAACAAAGGGCGTAAAATCTAGTCGCAAACGTGTCTGAGCGGCCGGATCGTCAATACGCATTTGCAACCCGACCGGGGGGTGCGATTTTGTGCCCTTGAAAACCCCTTGCTTCAAGCTTTCAATGGGTGACATTCCAAGCTGAGAATGCTTCTCGGCATGGTAGGCAAGGATCTTCTCCAAAACCCATTTTTCGAGTTCGTCTCGTGTGAAGCATGCCTTTCCCTCAGAATCATAGGTCCCGCGCGCCTCTGGATCGGAGAAGGTGGTTCCAGGCAAGAAGTGTATCGCGTCACCCAATGTGCCAAGGTAGCTCTCGATGTGTCCACCGAAGCGAGGTTTCTTCACGGGGCGCCAAATCAGGTCGAAACCATGGTCCTTACTAGCCCGCTTCAGCATGCCTGTCAAGGCCGGAGTAAAAGTAGGCCAGTGTGGCGGAGTAAAAGTGAGCCAGTGGAGTTAGCAGTTGCTTGAGGATTTGCTGGGGAGCAGGGGCTCTGGAGCGTAGCGGAAGAGGCCCTGCTCCCCAGCAGCGCGTGTGGCGACCGGGAAGCAGGGTGAGGTGGATCAGCGGCCGCCGGAGGGTGGCTCCCGTTTGCGGCGGCTTTGCTTGAGGCGGTAGCTGTCGCCGTTCATCTCCAGGATATGGACGTGATGGGTGAGCCGGTCCAGCAGGGCTCCGGTGAGGTCTGCGCGCCGGAGCAAAAATAGGCCACAGTGCGCCGCGTGAGCGGGGCGCTGCGGCGGAGTAAAAGTAGTCCGCCGGATTTTGGTTTTGTGAGCTGGATTGCGAAAGCAGAGAAGCTCATGAGACACCGGAGGGATGTTCCGAGTGGAGATCTATGGGCGGGTTCGGCGGGCGGTATTGGTGGAGGGACGCAGTCAACGGGCAGTTGCGCGCGAGTTTGGTTTAGCGCGCGTCACGGTGCAGAAGATGCTGCGATACGCGGTGCCTCCCGGCTACCAGCGGCAGCAGGCGGTGAAGCGGCCGAAACTGGGGCCGTGGGTGGGCGTCATCGACGCCATTCTGGAAGAGGATAAGAGCACACCGCCGAAGCAGCGGCACACGGCCAAGCGGATCTTCGAGCGGTTGCGCGAGGAGCACGGATTCACGGGCGGCTACACCATCGTGAAGGACTACGTTCACACGGCGAAGCTGCGGTCGCGCGAGATGTTTGTTCCCTTGACGCACGCGCCGGGCGAAGCGCAGGCCGACTTCGGCCAGGCGTGGGTGGTAATGGCCGGGGTAAAGCTGAAGGCGCACTTCCTGTGCGTGGACCTTCCACACTCGGATGATTGTTTCGTGATGGCGTTTCCTGCCGAGACGACAGAGGCGTTCCTGGAAGGCCATGTTCGCGCCTTCGACTACTTTGGTTCTGTTCCCACGCGGATTCTTTACGACAACACAAAGATCGCGGTGGCCCGCATTCTGGGCGGCGAGGAGCGCGTGAAGACGAGGGCCTTCTCCGAGTTGCAAAGCCATTATCTGTTCGCCGATAAGTTCGGCCGCCCGGCGAAGGGTAACGATAAAGGCAAGGTGGAGGGCCTGGTCGGCTATGCGCGGCGTAACTTTATGGTTCCCATTCCGCGCGTCAACAGCTGGGATGAACTGAACGCTCATCTGGAGGCCGAGTGCAGGAAGCGCCGCCAGCGGCGGCTGCGTGGACACAGCGAGACGATCGGCGAACGCTTTGAGCGCGACCGTGCAGCGATGCTGCCGCTGCCAGCTGCGCCCTATGAAGCCTGCGAGAAGATCTCGGCCCGGGTGAACTCGCTGTCACTCGTCCGCTACCGCGCCAACGATTACTCGGTGCCCACGCAGTATGGACACCGTCAGGTCTGGGGGAAGGGCTACGTGCATGAAGTGGTGATCACCTGTGGCAGCGACGTGATTGCCCGGCACGAGCGCAGCTATGAGCGTGAGGCGGTGATCTTCGATCCGCTGCATTACCTGGTGCTGATCGAGCGGAAGACACGCGCGCTGGACCAGGCCGCGCCGCTGGCCGGCTGGCAGTTGCCAGAGTGCTTCGCCACGCTGCGCCGTTTGTTGGAAGCGCGCCTGAAGAAACACGGCAGCCGCGAGTATGTGCAAGTGCTGCGGTTGATGGAGACCTTCTCATTCGCGGAGGTAACTCACGCCGTCGAAGACGCGCTGCATCTTGGCACCATCAGCTTCGACGCCGTGAAGCATCTGCTGCTGTGCCGCATCGAGCGAAGGCCGCCGCGGCTGGACATGCAGAACTATCCGCACCTTCCGCTGGCACGGGTGCGAACGACACAGGCGTCTGATTACATGTCACTGTTGGCGGAGGTGGGAGCATGAGCAGCGATGCAACGAACCCCACGCCTCAGACGGCAGACACGCCACAGCTCCTGCTGGAACATCATCTCAAGCAACTGCGGCTGCCCACCTTCCTGCGCGAGTACGACAAGGTGGCGCGGCAGTGCGCCGTCGAACAGGCAGAGTACCCCGGCGCTCACGAAGAGTAACCCAGTAATGTTCGATTGAAGTAACCCACGTCAGGAACAGGATTTGTAACAAGCTGATGGGCAGACGCATCATCATCCCACGCCAAAGGCGTGGTTGTTTTTTTGGCGGCGGCTTTCGCTGCGAGTGTGGATGTCTTGGAGGCGCTTCAGTGAAGGCGTTCAAGCCGACGCCGAAGGTGTTGGAAGTAGTCATCGCTGACTTTGAGCTCTTGCACTTCGTCGATGACGGGTTGGAAGTACGCGAGGGAACGCACGGTAGCCAGGGGCGGAGCGTCGGCGGGTCGCAGCAACCGGCGTGCTGCGGCAAGAACCAGGGCGTTTTCGACGGTCTTCATTGGGACAGCTCGGTCGTGCAGTCGAGCGGCCAGCAGACGGTCTTGGCGACGAACGTTTCCCGTGGTCCCCGGCGTTTTGCGGTAAGCGTCGAGGACCTTGCGAACATACTCTTCCCGGCTGCCGGCTCTCGTCCACGACTTTCGCCTCAGCCTTGCGGATCGCGCAGCGACGGGCCGTTGATATGAACGGTGTGGCAGTAGTGGCGGAGCCGGCTTAACAGTGCGTCGACCATGGCCTGGTTGCCGAGGAAGTTGCGCCATTCGTCGTAGACGAGATTGCTCGTAATGATCGTGGAATGGCGGTGGTAGCGCTCTTCCATCAACTTGAAGAAGATGTTGGACTGTTCCGGTTTGAGATTTAAATACCCAAGCTCATCGATTAATAAGACATCCAGGCGGGCCAACCGGTTCAGCAGTTGGCGCGAGGAACGGTCGGCCAGCGAGGCATACATTTCGTCGAACAGATCCTGGGCACGGATGAACTGACAGCGGTAGCCATTCTCCAAGGCTTTGAGCAGCAGACCCGACGCCAGTCCAGTCTTGCCGACGCCAGTGCTTCCGATCAACACGATGTTTTCGGCCTTGGCAATGAACTCCAGTTCGGCAAAGGCGTGGATCTGTTTGCGGTTGACCCCGGGCTGGCGGGCGAAGGGGAAGCTGGCCAGCGACCATTGCTCGGGCAACTTCGCCTGCTTGATGCGCCAGGCCAGAGCGGTTTCCTGCCGGTTGTGCCACTGCGCCCGCAGCAGACGAGTGAGGAACTCGGAGTAGGAAACATCTTCCTTCTCGGCGGCAGATAACTGTTCGTCGTAAAGCTCCAGGATGCGCTTCAGATGGAGATTCTTCAGCAGTTGTTCGAGTTCTTCACTGAGCTTCATATCATTTTCTCCGTCGTCGTTGTTCAGCAAAAAGTAGTCGCGTGCTACCTGGCGCAGGATCATGCGCTCGACCCGGTCCAGGTCGTAGAGACCATAGCGGGCGGATTCGCGCACCGCGGCCAGCAACGGTCCCGGGGATAGTCCCGCACGAGGCGCAGCAGTTGGCGCAAGGACAAGCGCGACCAGTTTGCGGCTGTGTTTGGTTAAACCGGTGACGTAGTCAGCGATCTCCGGAACCGCCTTGAGAATGGCTTCTTGTTCGGGATGGCGATCGCTACGTCTGGTTCCTTGGCCCCACGGTTTGCGGTGCTGCGGCAGCATCACGCGCTGGTGCTCGGCCTCAGCAATCCGGCGATGGGTTACAAGGTTGCGGGCATCGAGTTGGATCTCCACTTTGTCTTTGCTCTCGCGAACCTCGACGCGGCGGCCGATCCAGGAGATCGGAACGGAGTAACGATTACAGTGCAGGGCCACATAGCCTTCCACGTCGACCATGCGTTCGTGCAGGCGATACACTTCCGGGATCCAGACCGGCAGTGGGCGCAGATGGTTCTGCTCCAGCACAAACAACTCGCGGGGCACGGCGCGGATATGTTTCTTGTAAGTCGAGTTGACGCGGTCGCACCACTGCCGTGCCTGCTGGTTCAGCTCCTCCCAACTGGCGAAGGTGCGGCCCGCCAGGAAGTTATGTTCTATAAAGTGAAACGGTCTCTCTACCCGACCGGAACGGTTGGCATCGCCGCGCTCATGAGCTTGGAAGCGGAAGCCGAAACGTTCGGCAAAGGCGGCCATCTCGGCCACCGGAACCATCTGGCTGCCGGTACCTCGCAGAACCACGACATGAGTGTTGTCGATCATGATCCGTTGAACAGGAGCTCCGCCGAAGTAACGCAGAGCTTCGGTGAGAAACACCTTGCAATCGAAACGCTGGAAGGTTGGGTATAACTGGAAGAACAACATGCGCGAGTAACACAGCACGGCTGAGGCGGTTTGTACTTTGCGACGCTTGCCGGCCAGCATCACCTCGTGCGGCGAGGTGTCGTGTTGAAGCTCCTCGCCTGGCGCGAAGCTGTAGTGCCCCGCCGCCACTGTTGGCGGTTGACCGAAGCCATGACGACGGCAAAACGCCGTCAGTGCCTGATAGGAAAGTGTCGCCCCCTGGGCTGCCAGTTCTTCCTGCACCCGCACCAGGTTCCCTTTGCAGTTGTTCAACAGTTCCAGGATCTGTTGCCGGTACGGTTCGGCCTTCTCGGGACGAGAGAGTGGGGGGACTTGCGACGAGTTTGACCGCAGCACTTTGCGTATCGTCAACCGGGAGATGTTCAGCACCCGCGCAATCTCGTGCTTGCTCACTCCCTTGGCATGGAGTTCCAGAATCGCGCTCCGTTGGGCTTGGCTCAACATAGGGTGCCTCCTGTTCGGGTGGGATCTTGCCGGCCAGATGGCCGAGTTCATGAAGGGCACGATCAACCTGCTGTCGCAGTTGTCTGCACTGATCTCGATCGAGCTCGACCGTGGCACCGGACAGGCGCCGATTCGATCGATGGATGATCGCCACCACCATCCCCAGATCGCGTGACAGTTCGGCAATGGCCGTCGAAGGCGGCCCGGGATCACGTTGCCGCTGGACTTTCAGGAACAGCTGCGGTTGATCGAGAATGCGCCGCCGGATCGCCGGCGAAGCGTTTCGCCAGGCGGCGTACAACTGCCCGGCTTCGCGGCTGGTGAACCGATGTGCCGCAAACGCTTCGGCCATACGCTGACAGTCTTCGAGGTGCGCACGTGCTACCGGTACCAAAAACTTCATGGCCACATGGGCCGTGATCGCACCGCTGCGGACTTGTCGCTGCACACTCTCAGGAAGCTGATCGACCAGCGCCAGACGGCGCGATACCCAACTCAGGCTGCGATCAAACCGGCGCGCCAACTCGTCGAGACCATAGCCAAAGCGCTGCTCCAGTTCGACCAGCAGCCAGCCTTCTTCCAACGCCGTCTCGTGTTCCGCCCAGCGCAGCGAACGGTCCAGGATCAGAGCTTCGGCCTCGCTCATCGGCCAGACCACGGCCTCCACCGTGTCCCGGCCCAGTTGCTGCAACGCCGCCGATCCGCTGGTAGCCGTCGATGATCAGGTAACGGTCAACCTGGTCGGTGACCGCCACCACCACAATCGGAGTCTGCTGCCCCGAACTGGCCAGCGACGCCAACAACCGCCGCTGCCGCTCCGGCCGGCGAACCCGCAGATGCTCCCAGCGCCGATCCAGTTGATGAAACTCCACTCGCATCGCCCGGCTCCCCTCCGACTGCGAGCGCTAGTCTGGACGAAGTCGGATCTCGGATTGCACGGCCGATGGTAGAAGTGTGCCCGCATCCGTCTTGTAATCAGTGAGATAAGCCCCGATCTCGGATTGCGCGATGTCCCAGGGTAGTTGGCCTAATGGAGGGGGTAAACGCAGCGGTTCCGGCGGGTCGGCCAACGCTCCACGGGTCAGGATTCGGCGGGCGGCAAAATAGTCTGGATTGCGCCCACGCCAATTCGCCTGCACCTTGCGGCGCCGCGCCCTGCTACATTCCGGTTGGCTACAAGTTCGTTGTCGCGATCCAACTCTTTTATCGGGCCGGAACCAGCGATGGCAGATGCTACACGGTCGCTTCCGAGCATCGGGCATGATGACTCATCATCACCACGTTCTTCCTTCAACCCTCAGTGCGATTCTTGATTACCGAACAGGTGGGTAATTTCTTGAAAGCACAGGTGGGTTACTTCTCGAAAGCGCCGAAGCAGAGTATCCCGGTTACTTGCTGCGCATGGCCGAGCTGGAGTTACTCGAGCGCGAACGCCGGGCCATCGAACGCCGCATCCGGCAAGCGAAGTTCCCGGTGGTCAAGACCATGGACAGCTTCGACTTCCTCGCCATCCCATCGCTCAACAAGACAATGGTGTTGGAGCTGGCGCGCTGCGAGTTTCTCACTCGCCGCGAGAACGTGTTGCTGCTCGGCAACAGCGGCACCGGAAAGACGCACATCGCACTGGCTCTGGGCCTGGCGGCTTGCCAGCGTGGTCACCGCGTCCGCTTCACCACCGCCGCCGCGCTAGTCAGCGAGTTAATCGAGGCGCGCGACGAGCGCAAGCTGCTGCGCTTCCAGAAGCAGATCGCCGCCTACGAACTGCTCATCGTCGATGAACTGGGTTTCGTGCCGCTCTCCAAGACCGGCGCCGAGCTGCTCTTCGAGATGCTCAGCCAACGTTACGAACGTGGCTCAACGATGATCACCAGCAATCTTCCGTTTTCCGAATGGACGGAAGTGCTCGGCTCCGAACGCCTCACCGGAGCCCTGCTGGACCGGCTCACCCATCACGTCCATATCCTGGAGATGAACGGCGACAGCTACCGCCTCAAGCAAAGCCGCCGCAAGCGGGAGCCACCCTCCGGCGGCCGCTGATCCGCCTCACCCTGCTCCCCAGCAAATCCTCAAGCAACTGCTAACTCCACTGGCTCACTTTTACTCCGCCACACTGGCCTGCTTTTACTCCGGCCTTGACAACGTGGTGCGGATCATTCCATTTAGAGCCCCTTCACGCCGGCTCAGTCCCATCCCGACGTCTATAAACGGGATGCCACGCGACAAGAGAACTTCGAGTATTCCCGCGCGAGAAGAACCTTTGTCAACGCACACGAAGGCGAACGTCACGCCCTCAAAATCCTCTGCAGAAGACGCGTCGAGAAACTTGCATTGCAGATTAAGACCTGTGCGGAAGTTGTCATAGCGAGCTTGATAAACGTCGGCTTTCGATCTGTCGAGTTCACTGGGATCCAGTTTGCCATGCGCACGAAATGCATTGTGCACATGGAAGAGGTCCCGATCGAAGCCTCGGATCTCGCGCACCGGCACCTTCGCCAGGAAATCCAAAACATAGGCTCCTGTGCCCCCGAGTCCGACTATCGCAACGACGTCGTCTTTGAACTTAGCCGAGAGATCGGCAATTTCGGCCCTACTGGTGAGCGTATCGTGAAACTTGAAAACGGAGTCCGGGATTGCTTCGCTTGCCCGAAATGTGAAGGGTGTGGTGTTGTGCAGCTGCATTGCCGGCCCAGAGATGATGCCCACGTAGCTCTCTATTTTCTCGAAGTAGTCGGCAAATGCACCTGTACTGCTCGGCTTATTAGAGAAGGACCTCTGTACAATAACGTCTTTGCTTGTTGCGCTCAGGGCGAGCTGCGTCGGGCCGCCACCGAGGTTCGGAATGGGCGTTCCGTCCAGGTTATGCGGGACCGAACCAGCGAAGAATATCTGGTGGTCGTCCTGTCTGACACGCTCGTTGTCTATGAAGACGAGCTTCGTGACTATCGCACCGATTTGCAACTGCTTCGAGCCATCCAGATACGGAATATCTCGGACGATCATGTAGCCACTATCGAACGCGATGGCGTAGCCCTTTTCGACGAGACGTCGAATGTCGTCATTATGACTGACCAGTCTTTGAAACACTGAAGATCATGCCCTCCTTCACTTTTACCGAGCCGCCAGGTGCAAGGATTCCTTCAGGCTTGTTTCCGTTGCCGTTCTTGTATTTCACCGAATATGTGATTTCAGGGTGCTTTGTGAAATCCGGAAACTCCAACGTGACCACCTGGTCGTAGGTGATGTCGTCCTTCGGCCACTCGTGCGGAGTGCCGTCGACGATGATCGTCACCAACTTCTTTTCTTCTGTCATCACTCTCTCCTTTTCTGGAAGATTGGTTTACGGCTTGCGCCATTTGTCGCGCCCGCCGCGGTCTGTGTCCCGAACACGTTCCACGAGTGGCTGCCTATCGGAGTTCAATTCTCTTGCCCTCTCAATCGCTTCCTTTTGGGTCGGGAGAACGTCACTAGCTCTTTCGGAGCCTTTCCGACGGACGGCATAGTCTCCCTCAGGGCGCCTTTCAACAAACATTTGGTCATCACTCATTGTGTTTCTCCTCTCTTTCACTTACCGAGCAACGGCAGTCCCTTTGGAGTGCTGCCATCGAGTATCAGGTGGCAGACGTACCCAACAACGGCACAGGCTACCAAGATCTTTGTGAACTCATTTAACCTCTGGTTTTCTTGGCCGCACACCTGAGAGCCTGTTGCCACAACAGCACCACCGGCGGTCAGGCTATGGAAAAACTGGCGATGATTGGGGTGCAGAGCCGGTTCGAGCAGATCTGGCGCGACCCCGCTGAAGAGGCCGACACCCGAACAGAGGGCTGCTTCGTCGAGTCGAGGGCGGCGATTATACTTTTTACACATCGCCAGATATGTAAGTGCCGTCGCGACACCCGCGACGGTCATGTGTTCAGCAGCGTTAGCCATGTGTGCCTCCGATTCCTTATGCAGGGGTACTTTCAATGACCGGCTCGGAATTCGAGACCGCCCCTTGACAAATGGGATATCATTCTCGTGTCCTAAGAGTAGGACGTATCGACCGTGAAACGTCTCGTCTTACAGATAAGACAGTGTAAGCACGATGATATCGAGCCGTCAAGGGCGTTGGGGAAAATTATTTGGAGGGAGCAATGAGTCTGACGATTGGGGACTTCGGACGTTTGCTCGCAGCAAAACGAGGAAGCCGCGGAATCCGCGCGGCCGCGTTGGACGCTGGAGTGAGTGCTGCAACATTTTCGCGAGTGGAGAACGGCAATATGCCTGATTTGCAGACTTTTGCGAGTCTTTGCAAATGGCTTTCCCGCGATCCACGAGAATTCTTAGGAATGGAAACAACCGATAAAGCAGCGGAGCGGCCAAGAGCTGTGGTTCATTTTAGAAAGAAGAAGACGGTAGGAATGGAAACTGCCAAGGCATTGGGTGAACTCATTTTGGCAGCACAGAGGGCTGTTCTGGCTGCCGAAGACTTGGCTGGTCGTTAACCCGTGCGGCGTGGTTTTAAAGCTCAGGCGGAACGAAGTGCTGCCGAAGCACGGATCAAATTGGGATTGAAGCAATATGCTCCGATCGATCCATGGGCATTTGCTGCGTACCTTAATGTGGCAGTTCTTGAATTTGACAAGCTTGGTCTTTCCACTCAAGTAGTGCGGCAGCTGACCGTTCTAGACGGTGACAGCTGGTCGGCCATGACTCTACAGTCCGACGGCGCGTTCGCCCTCGTAGTGAATCCCACACATGCTCTCACACGCCAGCGGAGCGACCTAATGCATGAGCTAGCGCATATAGAGCTGCGCCATGCTGCCGCCAGGGTGGAGGTATCCGACACTGGACTATTGCTGCTCAGCGACTATTCCGACGAACAGGAACAGGAAGCGGACTGGCTCGGGGCCGCGCTTCTGCTTCCGAGAGAGGGATTGGTGAAGCTACGCTCCGCCCACAAGTCGATGTCCGAAATTGCGACTCTGTACGGCGTGAGCGAAGCACTCTGCGAGTGGCGGCTGCGCATGACAGGCGTTGATGTTCAGATGCGCAGGGCCAGTTGGTGACCACAGTGTCAACAGACATTAGCGTCCTAACCCGTCTTCTCGTTGTGGTCCCCTGCAGTCTTATGAAACCTTTCGCCCGGATCGATTCTATTCGGCCGGAAACAGGTGAAAGATTGAGTTGTAGGATTTCGGCTAGCCTCAAAGAAACCAGTCGCGACTAGCTCTATAGGATTGCAATCCAGTCCAAGATAACGGTCTGATCAGTCCAAAATAGCGCCACTGTAGAGCTGGTAATTGGCTCTATAGGGTCCAAATTAGCGATATTTTTGCCATGCGGGTCTTCGAAAAGACGCGCAGTGGCAGCCCCGAAGATAAAGCCGCCAACGTGAGCTGCGTACGCCACTCCGCCCGTCTGAACTGTAGCCACCGAGCCAGCGTTAAAGAGTTGGATCAGAAACCAGACCACAATGAGAAGAGCGGCAGGAATCATGGTGATGCGAACGAAGACGAAGATCACCAGGATCGCGCGAATCTGATCATGAGGGTACGTCACCAGAAATGCTCCCATCACAGCCGCAATTGCGCCGCTCGCGCCTAGATTGGGAAGCGTGGAGTGAGGGCTGATGGCAACCTGCGCCAGCATAGCCACCATTCCGCCGGCGAGGTAGAACGCCAGATAGCGCAGCGGATTCATCGAGTCTTCGATCTCGGGACCAAATGCCCACAGGAACACCATGTTCCCCAGAATGTGCGACCAACTTCCATGCAGGAACATGGCCGTCAGAATAGTGATCCAGTCATGCCCCGCAGTGATGTTCGCCGCGACTGCGGACCACCGCAACACGAATGCATCGCCACCCCTCAGTTCAAGGACAAAAACCACGAAGTTAGTGAGAATGATGCAGACGGTGACGATGGGAAAGTGCACTGGGCGTCGAGATGCATCGCTTAACGGGATCAATCCTCCCACGCTGTCCTCCTCGAATTCACGAAGGTCGCTGCTGCGGCTTGTGCCGGAGCGATAAAGTCCCCACACTTTATCCCAGCGCAGGATCCCAGCGCAGGCCATCGTGCGCGAAAAGCTTCTCGTCAAATTTTCTAAATTGTGCAATATTGTCGGCCTGCTATCTTCAGGAGGCCTTTGCTGAACACCGAAACACCTGTGCAATGCCCGCCAACTTCGCTGGGCTCCGCGAAGGCACGTGCGGTGGCGCTGATAGCGATGTGCGAGGTCATGGCGCTGTCGCTATGGTTTTCGGCGACGGCGGTGCTGCCGGCGCTCAAACTGCAAGCCCACCTGGACGCATTCCATTCTTCACTGTTCACCAGCCTGGTTTCTGTCGGCTTCGTTTGCGGCACGCTTGCCAGTGCTCTGTTGGGATTGGCCGACCGGATGGAGCCCCATAGGTTCTTCCGTATCTCGGCGTGGGCCGCAGCGCTCGCCAACCTCGGTTTGCTGGTCTTTCCGCCCTCATCCATTGCGGTGCTTGCCTGCCGGTTTATCACCGGTGTCTGCATGGCGGGTGTTTATCCGGTGGGGATGAAGATGGTGGCAAGTTGGGCCAAGGGCGACATGGGACTGCTGGTCGGCATCCTCGTCGGCGCACTGACCCTTGGCTCGGCTTCCCCGCATCTGTTCAACGCCGTAGGCGGGCTCGATTGGCGCATTGCCGTGCTTCTGGCCACGGCCTCGGCGGCAGCCGCCGGCTGGCTGGTGGGATGGGCGCGGCTCGGTCCCAACCACACAGCGGCGCCTCCCTTTCAGCCCGGATACGTCCTGCAAGCTTGGCGCAATGCGCCGCTACGCCTGGCTAACTTCGGCTATCTCGGCCATCAGTGGGAGCTCTACGCAATGTGGGCATGGATCGGCAGCTTCCTTAATTCCAGCTTTACGTTGCGGGGAATTCCGGCCGTTTATGCCAAGGTCGTCACCTTCGCCGTGATCGGCGGCGGCAGCCTCGGGTGCTTGGCTGGAGGCCTCTTTGCCGACCGCCTGGGGCGCACCACGGTGACGATGGCGGCGATGGCCGCAAGCGGCAGTTGCGCGTTGGGCGTAGGGCTGCTTTACGGAGCTGACTGGCGCCTTACTACAGTGCTGTGCCTGGTCTGGGGAGTGGCAGTGGTAGCCGATTCGGCACAGTTCTCGTCGAGTGTCATCGAGTTGTCCGATCGGGCTCATGTCGGTACCATGCTGACCACCCAAACCTGTGCCGGGTTCCTGCTGACCCTGGTGACCATACATCTGGTTCCGCTGCTGGTCGAGGCGGTTGGCTGGCGCTGGGCCTTTGCCGCCTTGGCGCCAGGACCTTTCCTGGGAGTAGCGGCAATGGCGTTGCTGCGGCACCGGCCTGAGTCGGCACGGCTGGCCAGCGGCCGAGGCTAACTCGAACGCGCAGTGTGGGATCGCGTCTGGGCTGGTTGAGGCGCTATTCCGAAACTGGCTTGCGGGCAACCACGACGCGCGGGATTCCGGCGAGGTCGGCGACGCAGTGGACGTTGTCCCAGGCGGTGAGTAACGCCATGACCCTCTCCGATTGGGTGTAGCCGATCTCCATGAGCAACCAGCCGCCGGGGCGCAATGCCCGAAACGCCTGGGGGATGAGCCGACGAATGACGTCGAGGCCATCCTCTCCAGCGAAGAGCGCCATCTGCGGCTCGTGGCGCTTGACCACCTCCTGCACTTTGTCTTGCTCGTGGATCCCAACGTAGGGTGGATTGGAGACCACGAAGTCGAAGCCGCCATCATGGGCGGCGTTTTTCGGAGGATCGTCGTCGGCCAGAATGCCAGCAAGCACGTCGCTCTGGGCAAAGTGGACACGGACGCCAAGCCGTTCGGCATTGCCGCGTGCGACTTTGAGCGCGGCGGGCGAGAGATCGACGGCGTAGACCTCGGCCTGTGGCAACTCGTGGGCCAGAGTTATGGCTATCGCACCCGAGCCGGTACCCACATCGATGAGCTTGAGATGCGGACGAGCGTCCGCGACCGGTAGCGCAGCGTTACCCGACGAACTGGGCGCGTATCGCGGGACAAGAGCAAGCACCTCTTCGATGAGGTGCTCGGTTTCGGGGCGGGGAATCAGCACGTCCGGGGTGACGAGGAAGTCGAGCTTCCAGAACTCCTGATGTCCGGTAAGGTACTGCAAGGGCTCGCCCGCGGCGCGGCGGGCGACGAGGGCCTCGTACTTCGACTGCTCGTCCGGAGTGAGTTCGCGCTCGGGATGCGCGAAAAGGAAGGCGCGGTCGCAGCCGAGGACGTGAAAGGCGAGGACCTCGGCGTGAAGGCGCGCCTTATCGCTCGCCGCAGCTTCGAGTTCAGCGGCTTCGAGTTCAGCGGCTTCGAGTTCAGCGGTTTTGAGTTGAACAACGGCGGCTTGGAGCGCCTGGCGGAGTTGCACGAGTTTATTGTACGGCGCGAATTGCGCAGGGGTGGCTCACATCCGCCATTCGCCCCCATATTCGCCAAAGGACGGCGGATGTGGCCGCCCGATTACACGGAAACGGTGTCGGCCTTCAGCTTCTCGGCCTGGAAGTGGGTGATCAGCGCATCGACGAAGGGCTGGAGTTTTCCTTCCATCACCTGGTCCAACTGGTGCAGGGTGAGGCCGATGCGGTGGTCGCTGACGCGGTTCTGGGGGAAGTTGTAGGTGCGGATTTTTTCGCTGCGATCGCCGGAGCCCACTTGCGAGCGGCGCTCCTTGGCGAGCGCTTCCTGCTGCTTCGCCTGCTCAAGCTCGTAGAGCCGCGAGCGCAGGACGCGCATCCCTTTCTCGCGGTTCTTGATCTGCGACTTTTCATCCTGACAGCTGACCACGGTGTTCGTGGGCAGGTGGGTGATACGCACGGCGGAGTAGGTGGTATTGACCGACTGTCCGCCGGGGCCGGAGGAGCAGAAGGTGTCAATGCGCAGGTCTTTGGCCTCGATCTTGATGTCTACGTCTTCGGCTTCGGGAAGAACGGCGACGGTTATGGCCGAGGTGTGGACGCGGCCCTGGGTTTCGGTGTCCGGAACGCGCTGCACGCGATGCACGCCGCTCTCATACTTGAGCTGCGAGTAGACGCGCTTGCCTTCGATGATGGCGATGACTTCCTTGAGGCCGCCAACCGAGGAGTCGGAGCTGGAGAGGACTTCGACCTTCCAGTGGCGCGACTCGGCGTAGCGCATGTACATGCGGAAGATTTCGGCGGCGAAGAGAGTGGCTTCGTCGCCTCCTGTACCGGCGCGGATTTCAAGGACGATGTTCTTTTCGTCGTTGGGATCTTTGGGCAGGAGAAGAACCTTGAGCTCGTCCTCAGCTGCGGTGAGCTGCTGCTCGAGCGACTGCAACTCCTCCTGCGCGTAGGCGAGCATCTCGGGGTCGGTCTCCTGCGCAACCATGGCGCGCGATTCGGCGATGCCGCGCTGGAGCTGCTTGTACTCGCGATACTTGTCGACGATGGGCGCGAGCTCTCCCTGGGCCTTGGCGGTCTTTTGATAATTGGCCGAGTCGTTGACGATCTCGGGCGAGGAGAGGGCGTTGTTCAACTCCTGAAAGCGCGCCTCGATTTGATCAAGCCTGTCAAACATGAAGTTTTCCTGAACTTTCAGGCCGTGCGGAAAATCACGCGACAGCCGAAGACAATAAATTTGGATGCAGCGGAGACGAAGCGGGCAGAACGCGGCGAAAACCGCTAGAGGTGAAGCTGCGCGGCCAGAGGCGAGGTGGTTACGGCTACCTTCATGCGATGACTCTTCATGCAATTCCAACTCATGCGATTACGAGCTCTCCGCCCTGCTGCTGCTCCAGGTGCATGGCGTGGTTGAGGGCGACGATGGCGCACTCGACCTGAGTGTCGTCGGGCGGCTGGGTGGTAATACGCTGCAGCCAGAGACCGGGAGCGGTCATCATGGCAAAGAGCGAGGAGCGCCGCTTGGCCGCGTAACGGATGATTTCATACGAACCGCCTGCGATCACCGGCAACAAGACGATTCGCGAGGCAAAGCCCGCCCAGAATCCGTGTACCGGAACCAGCGCATACACGCCAATGGAGATGATCATGACGGTCATCAGGAAGCTGGTTCCGCAGCGCGGATGATAGGTGGAATAGCGCTGCACAGCTGAGCTGGTGAGCGGGTCGTGGTTCTCGTAGGCAAAGACAGTTTTGTGCTCGGCACCGTGGTACTCATAAACGCGGCGGATATCGCTCCAGCGCGAGGTGAGCCAGATGAAGCCGATGAAAATCGCGAGCCGGATCAGACCCTCGACCAGAGCAAAAATCGCGGTGTTGGCGGTCTGCGGAGCCCAGTGGCGCAGCGATCGGGCAGCCGCGAAGGGCAGGAACTTGTACATGAAGATGAAGAAGCCGAGCGAGAGGGCGATATTGAAGCCGGCAACCCAGCCGTTCATCTCAAGCTTTTCGCCGCTGGCGGTCTTCTCGTCTTCCAAGGCCACGTCGGCCGAGTAGCGTAAGGCTTTGAAGCCAAGGACCATAGCGGAGCCGAGTGTGACAATGCCACGAATGAAAGGCCAAGCCTTCCAGGGGCTCTTGTCAGCGGGTCTGGCGAGCGGCTCAGAATGAGTTGCGAGCTCTCCGTCGGGTTTGCGGATGGCGATGCCCCAGGCATGGGGTGAGCGCATCATTACGCCTTCGAGAACGGCCTGGCCGCCGACGAGGGTTTCCTCGGCATTCTCCAGGGCAAGCGAAAGCTGAAGGGCGGTATGAAAGCGCAAATATGAGCGGAGAGACTTCATGTTGATTAGACGCGGAAGGCTGGCGAAAGTTACAGATCGCGATCGTAACTTCCCTGTCGTAACTTCCACGATAAGCGTAAGGCGGCCGGATGGACCTTGTCAAACCCGAAAGCCAATACCGCCGAGATCAAAGAATGCTGCGGGTTCAAACACTGGGCGAGGCTGCTTCGTCGTTGACTGAGGTTGCGGAAATGGGCGCGAGGCAGACCTGGTTTCGTCCGGCTTCCTTGGCGCTGTAGAGCGCGGAGTCGGCAGCGCGGACAATATCGTCGCGGGTGATGCCGTTGGCGGGAAATTCGGCCACGCCTACGCTGATGGTCACAGGAAAGGGAATTCCGGCGAACTCCATGTTGGCGATACCGCGGCGGAGCTTTTCGGCCACCGCTGCGGCGCTGGCTCCCTGGGTCGCCGGCAGCACGACGGCGAACTCCTCGCCCCCGTAGCGGCAAACCACATCGACCTTGCGTAGCTGGCGAGCGAAGGCCGAAGAGACGGTACGCAGAACATCGTCGCCCAGCATGTGCCCGAACTCGTCGTTGATCTTCTTGAAGTGATCGAGGTCGATCATGAGAACGCTGACGCCTCCTCCGAAGCGGGCGGCGCGAGTGACCTCATCCACCAGGCGCGAATCGAAATAGCGGCGATTGAAGACCCCGGTCAGGCCATCGCGATAGGCGAGTTGCCGGACCCGGTCGACATACCGGGCATTCTGGGTGGCGGTGGCGAGAATGTCAGAGACGGATTCGAGCGCCTGAATGTCATTGGCGAGGAGCGCCTTCTCCTGCGTCGTGGCACAGACCAGGAGTCCGATGTTCTCGCCGAAAGAAACCAAGCGGCAGGCAAACCTCCTCGCGTCCGGCGGGGAAGCAGGCAGCCGGGCACAGCGACGGATCGCCGCAGTAGGGATTGTTCCGCCCAGTTCCCGGCGTACATGCGTAGCCTTGTGGCAGCCGGTCGCCCAGTTTGAGCGCGGAATCCATTGTGCCTTGCTGGGCGCGCAGGATGAGGTCGCCCTCCTCGTCGCGGAGAAAGATGGCAACATGCTCGACCTGAAATGACTGCGGAAGCTGGTAGCAGAGGCGGTCGAGCAGCTCCTTGAGATCGAGTTCGACGGTGGTGCGTTTGGCGATCGCGTTGATCGCCTCCAATTGTGCGGCGCGCCGCTGCAACATGGAGTAGAGCTTGGCGTTCTGCAAACCGATGGATGCCTGGGTGGCAAAAAGTGTGAGCAGATCCACGGTCTCATTGTCGAAAAATGCGGGATGGTTACTCTGGCAGTCGAGCACGCCAACCACCTCGTCGCGCACCATCAGCGGTATGGCAAGTTCCGAGCGGGTGGACGTCAGGAACGGAATGTAGCGAGGATCGGTGGTTACATCCGCGGAATAAATCGGACGCCTGGCCTTGGCGGCAGTTCCGGTGATTCCCTTGCCGAATGGAACGGCGAAACCTTCAAGATTTGCGCCCTCACCGAAGTGAGCGCGAACCACCAGCTTCTGGGACACTTCATCGAGCAGCATAATGCTGCCACATTGCAGATGGAAATAGTCACGAACGATTGCGAGAACCTGATTGAGGACCTCATCGAGATCGAAGGTGGACAGTACCGCCTGACTGGCGTCGTAGAGGATCGCAACCCGTTGCATTGATTAGGCGCTCAAAAAGTGTCTAGGTCGTCCAACTTCCAAACAATAGTACATCAGCGTCGGCCGCGAAGCGTTTTTTTGTACCGGTACCAAAGTTCGAGCAATCCTAGCACCACCAGGCAAAACCAGAAGTCAACCACCAATCCCAGATCGAAGCCAGCGTTGTTGTGGCGGGCGGCCGGAGGCAGAAAACCCGAGCAGGCAAAATATAGGGCATTGCCGATCAATACCGCTGCCAGGGATCTCCAGAAGTTTTTGGGCACGGATATTTGGACACCGCGCGGGGGCGAAAAGTTGGCAAGCGTGGTGGGCGGCAGGCCGGGCAGCAAGGGCACGATGAGCCCCGGGAATGTGAGACAAGGAATTCTATCGGGAATGCGGTACCATGCGAGTGATGCCGGAGCTGCATACAGAAGTCCAGTTCTTGAAGGGCATCGGCCCGCGCGTGGCAGAGACCCTGGCTACCAAGGGAATTCGCACCCTCGAAGACCTTCTTTACTACCTTCCATTCCGCTACGAAGACCGGATCAATCCGCGCACCATTGAACAATTGCAGCCGGGAGAGATGGCGTCGGTAATCGCCGAGGTGCGTACCAGCGGCCTGTTCAGAACCAGAAGCATGCCGATCTTTGAAATGACGGCAGGTCAGGGACGCAGCAAGCTCAAATGCCTGTGGTTCCGCGGCGGCTATTTGGAGGGAAAGTTCAAGCCGGGAGCGCTGGTTGCGCTCTATGGAAAGGTCGAATTTTCAAGCTTTGGGCGAGGCGGGCTGCAGATGTTGCAGCCGCAGTTTGAAATCCTGCACGAACCGGCCGCAGAGGGCGAAGGCGGCGGAAAGCGAGGAGCAGAAGCACTTTGAGTCGCTGGAAATCGGACGCATCGTGCCCATCTATGAAGCTGCGGGAAAGCTGAACGCACGCTGGTTCCGGCGCACGATCCGCACGCGCGCTGGAGCAGATGCCGGCGGAGCTTTCCGACGCGATCCCCTCGGCAATTCGTGGGCGGCTGGGGCTGATTCCGCGGGCCGAGGCCTTCTGGCACGTTCATTGGCCGGATGCGGGAGAGAGTTTTGCCGGCCTGCAGGCGGCGCGAACTCCTGCGCATCAGCGGCTGATCTTCGAAGAGCTGTTTTTTCTGGAACTGGGGCTGGAGTTGAAGCGTCGCAAGGCGCGCCTGCAGCCGGGGATCGGCTTCGAGATCAGCGACCAGGTGCGCACGGCGTTGAAACGGGTGCTGCCTTTTCATCCCACGCAAGCGCAGAAAAGGGTGCTGAAGGAAATTGCCGGAGACATGGCCCACCCCTCGCCTATGCGGCGTTTGCTGCAGGGAGACGTGGGCTCCGGCAAAACGATTGTGGCCTTTGAGGCCGCGACCGTGGCGATGGAGAACGGCTACCAGGTGACGATGATGGCCCCGACGGAGATTCTGGCGACGCAGCACTATCTTTCGGCGCGGCGCATTCTGGAGCCGGCCGGATACCGCGTGGTGTTGCTGACCGGATCGCTCGAACTGGATCGCAAGCGCGCGATCCGCAGCCACGTGGCGCGCGGACACGCGCAGATGGTCATCGGCACCCACGCTCTGCTGGAAGACACGGTGGAGTTCGAACGACTGGGGCTGGTGATCGTGGATGAGCAGCACCGCTTCGGCGTTATGCAGCGAATGAAGCTGATGCGCAAGAACAGCGATGTGCAACCCGACGTGCTGGTGATGACGGCAACTCCGATTCCGCGCACGCTGGCCCTGACAATTTACGGCGACTTGGATGTAAGCGTGATCGATGAGCTGCCGCCGGGGCGCACTGCGGTCAGCACGCGCGTGGTGCCGGACGAGCGCGCCGCTGAAGTCTGGGAGTTTGTGCGCAAGGCTGTCTCCGGCGGACAGCAGGCCTACGTTGTCTATCCCGTCATCGAAGAGGTTGAAAAAGATGCCGGATTGAAGGCAGCGATCAAAATGTATGACGAGCTGCGCAAGAAGGTCTTTCCGGAGCTGAAGCTCGGGCTGCTGCACGGGCGCATGAGCGCCGATGAGAAAGACGAGATGATGCGGCGCTTCAAGGCCGGCGAACTGCAGATACTGGTTGCGACCACGGTCATCGAAGTGGGTGTGGACGTCGCCAATGCTTCGGTGATGGTGATTGAACACGCCGAACGCTTCGGGCTCTCGCAGATGCATCAGCTGCGCGGACGCATCGGGCGGGGCAAGGCGAAGTCCTACTGCGTGCTGATGACGGGCGGCAAGGTCAGCGAAGAAGCGCAGCAACGGCTGGACACAATGGTCGCCACCAGCGACGGATTTGAAATCGCGGAGAAGGATCTGGAGCTGCGCGGACCGGGCGAGTTCTTTGGCACCAAACAGGCCGGTATGCCAAGCCTGCGCGTGGCAAACCTGATTCGCGACCGCAAGCTGTTGGAGCTGGCAAAGGCCGAGGCGCGAGCAATGCTGGACGGGAGCAGCGAGGAGAGCGCGCCGGGAGAGATGCGCGCGGCGGTGCAGTATCTGAAGACGCACTGGAACCGGCGATATGGGCTGGTCGAGGTCGGGTAAGGCGCGGAGCTTTCTCAAGCGGCGCGGAGAGCTGCGTTCGTGTACGCTGGATGCATGATTGTGGGCATCGGCGTGGATCTATGCGAGGTGGAGCGTATGGAGGCTGCGATTGCGCGCCATGGCGAGCGCTTTCTGGCCCGCATCTATACAAAAGCGGAGCGCGCCTATTGCGAATCCAAGCCGAACCGGATGGAGCGTTTCGCCGGGCGATTTGCAGCCAAGGAAGCAGCGATGAAGGCGATTGGCACGGGATGGAGCCGCGGGGTTGGATGGCGTGACTTTGAGGTGACGCGGGCAGCCAGTGGGCAGCCGGTGATTTGTTTTCACGGTGCGGCGCGCAGGGTTGCCGAAGAGCTTGGAGTGAGGCGGGCGCTGGTTTCTATCACCCACATCAAAAGCATGGCATTGGCACAAGTGGTGCTGGAGTCAGAGTGAAGAGCAGTGCTGAGCGGGTGAAGTTCCGGGCAGGTTTGTTATGATTCCACTCAGTTGCAATTGGAGAGATCGTGCCTAGTCAAAAGCAACTTCGCTGGGCTCAGCTTCGGGTGGGGCTGACCGTTGTCGTCGCCGCCGTCGTTCTGATGTTCCTCATCTTTCTGATGAGCGGTACGACCGGTTTGTTTACGCCTACGCTGCACCTTGTCTGTTACATGGAGAGTGCGGGCGGGTTGCGCAATGGCGCGCCGGTGCGGCTGCAGAACGTCGATATCGGAAACGTGCAGAGTATCCGGCTGGTGAACCATCAGGATCCGAACGGCGCGCCGACGCCGGTGGAGATCATCATGAAGGTGAACGCGAAGTTCCGGCCGTTCATCCACACCGATTCCACCGTGCTGCTTTCCACGGCGGGAGTGCTGGGCGAAACCTTCATCGATATCGATTCGAGCCAGGTGAAAGGCCCGGAGGTCGCCAACAACTCCGAACTGCCAACGAAGGAAGTGCCGGACATTCAGGATGTGGTGCGCGCCTCGCAATCCACTTTGCAGAACGTAAACACACTGGTTATGCCGCCTGGACCGTATCGTGAGCGCGGTGGAGAACCAGCAGGGTTCGGTAGGCAAGTTGATCTATGACAAACAGCTCTATAACAATTTGAATAGCTCGGTTGCACAGGTCAGCGGGATGCTCAACGACATCAACAACGGCCGCGGCAGCCTGGGTAAGTTGATCAACGACGACACGCTATACAAGCGCGCGACCTCGACCATCGACAAGCTGAACACGATTGCCGATAACATGAACAACGGCAACGGAACAATCGGCAAACTGATTCGCGATCCCGCGCTCTACGACAACGCCAACCAGACGCTGGCGAAGGCCAATCAGTTGATGGACGGGATTAATCACGGCGAAGGCGCGCTGGGCAAGTTTGCAAAAGATCCGGAGTTTGCGAAGAAGCTCGACCTGCTGGTGACGAATCTTTCAACAATTTCTTCGGAGTTGCAGGCCGGGCAGGGCACGGCAGGCAAGTTGCTGAAGGACCCCACGCTCTACAACAACGCCTCAACGTTGTTAGTCGAGAGCCGTACTCTGCTGGCTTCATTCCGCGAGAACCCGAAGAAGTACCTCAGCATCAAGATGCACATTTTTTAGTGTGATGGTGTAGCGTACTTGCGTAGGAGAAGGTCCCGGCTGTCTTCTTCTGCGCTGATTCCTTTCTGCTCCGCTCGTTGATTGAGCTTCTGGTTCAGAGCCATTTTTGACTGCGAGGTCGATTCCGAATGCGATTGTTTACGATTGTTTCCGCTGCGCTGTTGGCGTGCTGCGCTGTGATTGGCGACAGCCAGGCGCACGCCCAGGCGCTGAACACAGTCCCGGGCGCGACCCAGGCCAAAGCTGCAGCTCCGGTGAGCTTTGATAAATCTGCGATGGACCTGACCTCCGACCCCTGCCGGGATTTCTATCAATACGCCTGCGGCGGATGGCGGGAATCTCATCCGTTGCCGGCGGACAAATCGCGATACGGACGATTCGATGAGCTGCGCGAGTACAACCGCTATCTGCTGCGCTCCATTCTGGAAGATGCTGGGAAGCCAGGCAAGCACACCCCGAATGAACAGAAGGTCGGCGCATTCTACGCGGCCTGCATGGATGAAAAGACCGCCGATGCAAAGGGAATCGAACCGCTTGAGCCATGGTTGCACAAGGTGGCGACGATCACCGGCCGACAGCAACTCTTGGAGCTCATTGCAAAGATGCAGGCCTCGGGGCTGCCCCCGGTCTTCAACTTCGATTCCGGGCCAGACCTGCACAACTCGACGATGAACATCGCACACCTCGATCAAGGTGGGCTGACGCTCGCCGACCGCGACTACTATCTCAAGCAGGACGCAAAGATGGTGGAGATTCGCAGCAGGTACGTGGAGCACATCGAAAAACTGTTGGGCTTGGCCGGCGAGACGCCGAAGCAGGCCGAGGACGATGCCAAGACAATTCTGGCGCTTGAAACCAAAATCGCCGAAGCCTCCATGGACCGCGTCTCGCGTCGCGACCCAAAGAACACGGATCACAGGATGACGGTTGCCGAACTGCAAAAGCTTGCGCCGGAGATCGATTTTCCGCGTTACTTCAGGCTGGTGGGTTCGCAGGAACTGGATTCGCTGAACGTGGCCAATCCGGAATATTTTCAGAAGCTCAGCGCATTATTTGTCTCCGAGCCGATTGAGAGCTGGAAGACTTATCTGCGCTGGCGAATTGTGAAGAGCTCGGCGCCTCTGCTTTCAAAGCCGTTTGTCGATGAAAACTTTGCATTCCAGGGCAAGTATCTCTCGGGACAGAAGGAATTGGAGGCTCGCTGGAAGCGATGCACTTCGCTGACCGATGCCAGCCTGGGCGAGGCGCTGGGTCCCATCTACATTGCCAGAGCGTTCCCAAAGGAAGCCGAAGAGCGCATGGACGTATTGGTGGCCGCTATCGAACAGTCGATGGGCAAGGATATCCAGAGCCTTGAATGGATGAGTCCGGAGACGAAGAAGGCAGCCGAAGAAAAGCTTCGCAAGGTGAGCAACAAGATCGGCTATCCGGCCAAGTGGAAGGACTATCGAAAGGTTGTCATCAAGCCGGACGACTTTGTGGGCAACGTGCGCGCGGCCACGATTTATGAGCACAAGCGCGACATGGCGAAGATTGGCAAACCGGTGGACAAAGCCGAGTGGGGTATGACCCCTCCGACGGTGAACGCCTACTACGACCCGAGCGAGAACAACATCAACTTTCCTGCGGGCATTCTGCAACCGCCGTTTTTCAGCGCCAAGGTGGATGAACCTGTGAACTATGGTGGCATCGGGGTGGTGATCGGTCACGAACTGACTCACGGTTTTGACGACCAGGGCCGCAAGTTCGATGGGGACGGCGACTTCACCAACTGGTGGGGGCCAAACGATGGGCCGGAGTTCGAACGACGGGCGCAGTGCCTCGCCGATGAGTACTCCAGCTTCGTCTCCGTCGAGGATGACAAAGGCGAGGTTCACCTGAATGGCAAACTGACGCTGGGCGAAAACACGGCGGATAACGGCGGCTTGAAGCTGGCGCTCATGTCCATGAACAACAGCCAGACAGCCGGCAAAAGCGATGATAAGACTGACGGTTTTACACCGGATCAGAGATTCTTCATCGGATTTGCGCAGGTGTGGTGTGAGAATGTGGCCCCGCAGCGTGCACGTGAGTTGGCGCTGGTTGATCCGCACTCACCGGGAAGATTCCGCGTGATTGGCACGGTGCGGAATTCTCCGGATTTCATCAAGGCCTTTGGCTGCAAGCCGGGCGACGCGATGGTTCCGGCGAAGGCCTGCCACGTCTGGTAAAGAGACACATGGATTAAAGGTGGCCGGCGATTGCCTGGATCAATAAGAGAACCCCGGTGCTCCCAAGACCGAGGTAAACGTATTTCATAAATGTCTCTCCATGCAGACGATGGTTGATGGCTCTGCCGAGAAACACTGCCGGCACGACGGCCGGCAAAGAGAGCAGATAATAGCGCGTTACGGTGGGAACGCAGAGGCCGGCCAGCCAATATCCGACCACGCCAATGAGGCCAGCAGGCAGAAAATATGCTTGCAGAGTGGCTCGAAAATGCTGTGCCGACCATTGCCGAAGCGAGCCGTAGATGACGAGCGGCGGGCCGTTCATTCCGTAAGCGCCACCGAGTACGCCGGCACAGAATCCACAACCAAAAAGCCATCCGCGACTGTCGTGCCGCAGCTTCTGCGGTGTGCGGCCGATTAACGAGTAGCTACAAAACGCAATGATGATCACGGCCAGAGCGGCCTTCACAATCCTTTGATGATTGTTTGTTAGAAGCAAAAGACCCAGCGGGATACCTGGAATTGTAGAGAGCACGAGCCAGCCTGTACTGATCAGATGTATCCTCTTCCAGTCCTGCACGACGACGATACCGGCAATCGTGATTGAGACAAGCACGACGAGGGGAGCGGCCACCCGCAGCGGAATGCAGAAGGCAAGCAGAGGAACGGCGATCAGTGCCTCGCCAAAACCGAATGCTGAGCGAATGAGGGTGGCGACAAAAATGACCGACAAAACCTGCAGAGTAGTAGCGTCGATTGTGATCACCAGGACTGGTCAGAATTATTCACTTGGTTCACGCGGCAAATTATAACAGCGCGAGACTTTGGTCACTGCCGAAAGGCCGCGAATCGAGGCTAATGGTATTGGCGTAAGTTCGCGCCACTTAAGGAAAACCTCATGCCAGAAACATTCATACCCACCCAGGACTGGTTGTATCGAAAGATCGTTCAGGATAGCGGCGTCGCAGTGATTTACGGTGATGCAGACGGTGTGATCCGGCTATGGAACAGAGGTGCGGAAGAGATCTTCGGCTGGACGGCTGAAGAAGCACTCGGCCATTCGATGGACCTCATTATTCCAGAGAAGCACCGCCCATCGCATTGGGAAGGCTACTCCCGGGTGATGAAGACCGGGTTCACCAAGTACGGTCGTACGGTGCTTGCCGTACCGGCACTGACCAAGGATGGACGCCGCATCTCGGTGGAGTTCAGCGTGGTGCTGTTAACCGGGCCGAGCGGCGGGGTAGTCGGCATCGCCGCTTTTCTCCAGGACATCACTCAGCGTTGGGAACGCGACAAAGCACTCCACAAAAGGCTGGCAGCCGCAGAGGCTTTGGCGCAGGGGAAGTAAGTACTTTTCGGAATGGATGAGCTAGCGCCACCGCCTTTTAGCAGCGGCAACTAACACGCTGTTGCAGACTAGATTCCAGTGGCCGAAGTCGCGCCACATCCAGCGCGGAGCTGAATTTGTATCTTAGTTCCCGGCCTCCATGCCTTGTTAATTTTTTTGTTCCCGCTTGACTTGCGGCGGCCGCCGGGGCTATAAGTCTTCATGCTGCATTGCAGCATGTTTTGCAGCATTGCACGGGAAGAGAATCTTCAGAGGAGGCATCATGAACACCCAGTCAACGAAGACGGAAGCGGAAGCCAGCATGTACACCTTGTTCAGCAATGGATTGGAGCGCGTTGTCGAGGCGAGCAAGGCCTCCCTGGATATGGCTCTTGAGCAGAATGCCGAAGCTCTGGCCTCGTGCAAGAAGATTCTGAAAGGATCTTCCCTGCCTGGACTCTTTATCTTCGACTTAGCCGGGGAAGCATTCGAAGGCTATGTCACCCTGCAGAAAAGCCTGCTTGATCTGGCGGTTCAGCAGAGCACTTCTGTGATGGACGCGGCCCAGGAATGTAGCCGGGACGCCGGCAAAGCCGAAGGTGGAATCACCGCCCTGATCCAGCAATCGGTCGATCGCACGGTAGCAGCGCAGAACTCGGTCCTGGATTATGCAGCGAAGCAGGCCAAGGCAGCGGGCGAGAGCATGAAGCAGCAACCGGGCGTGACCGGCACAGCGGTTGAAGCGGTCGCCGAGTCGGTTCAGCGCGGCGTGGACACTGTGATTGCAGCCCAGAAAGAGATCGTAAACCTGGCCGCCAAGCCGGTGAAGGCTACGACAGCTAAGGCATAATCCGGCCCGCGAAGGAACAAACACCGGTGGAAGAGAAGCGGAGCGCCATTCGCCGATTCTGGTGAAGGCCTGGGCGCTCCGTATCGCTGGGCTCCGCTGATTTTCTGTTTTTTCGCGACGGCCTTCTTTCTTTCCGCATCCTTAGTAATCTTCTTTGCCTGCTTACGGGAGCTCTCATGCTGCGATGCGTTATGAATCGCAGCATTTGGGCGCGGGTAGTGACCAAAGATCAGGAGGTCAAGATGAACCCGATCGCTACTGAGATGGACAGCAATAGCTGCGAGGGCGCCTTCGGCCCGGTTGTGTATACGGCCTTGTTGAACAAGGGATGGGAGCGGGCTTTTGAACTGAGCAAGGCCTCTCTTGAGCTAGCTGTTGAGCACAATGCAGAAGCGTTGGACTCATACAAGAAGAGTATGAGAGCGTCTGGCTCTCTTATGTTTAATCTGGCCAGCAAGAGTTTAGAAGGCTATGTCGCGCTCCAGATGGAACTGTTGTCTCTGGCCGTTCGGTACCTTTTCATCAAGGCGGCCCAGGAAAATGGGGACGAGAGCAACAATGAGAAGCCTGCAATTTCCAACCTCTCGCTGAAGTCGGTGGACTGCACGATCGCAGTCCAGAGGTCGATTCTGGCGCTTAGTGCAAAGCAGACCGAAGCAGTGCGCGAGCAACCCTGCAGTGCTCCGGATGAGATCGTTGAGGATAGTGCTCAGCTTCAAGCCGATACGTTGCTTGCAAAAGAGATTGTGGATCTTGTCGTGAAGCAGCAACCATGCATCAACGGCGTGCTTGGTGAGACAGATGCCGACATAGTTCAACTCCGGATCAACACGCAGCGTGCGAAAGAGGGCGTGGAGCCGGTTGCGAATCCTTTGAAGAACACGGACCCTCTCGTCCATTGATGATCATCTGGAAGACAACGAGCCAAATCTCAGAAGAGCGGAGTAAGGCGGCTGGCCGCAATTGATCGTGCGTAGGAACGGCGCGTATGATCTCCAAGCTCGGCGCGTATATGCGGCGTGCTATTTCCAATCGTGATCCGGAGTAGCTATGAGCGGATGGGAACGTGTAACGTTTGCTTTTCGGTGTTTCTTTTCAATCCTGTTCGATGCTGAGATTCCAAACGACATCGCAGAAAAGCTGGGCAAGCCTGCCACTCCGGTTCCTCGGGAGACGGAGATCGCTGCCCCTGCCGTCTCTCGTCTGAAGCAAGTTGAAGCGCCAGCCTCGGAGCGGTTTGATCGCGCGGTGCAGATGTTGGCGTTGCTGCAACGTGATGGTCGGCTGGTCGATTTCCTGGCGGAGAACATCTCCGCGTATCCCGACGTGCAGCTTGGAGCCGCTGTCCGCAGCATCCACGAGACGTGCCGCCACGTGCTCGAAAATTACATAAAGCTGGAGCCAATCCTGAACAGTGAAGAGGATCAACCCGTGACGGTGCAAGCGGGCTTTGACCCGGCGGCCATCAAACTCATTGGCAATGTAGTGGGAGAGCCGCCCATTCGCGGCGTCTTGCGCCATAAAGGGTGGCGCGTAAGGGAAGTAAATCTACCTGCGTTGGCCCAGGGCGAGGGCCGGATGGTGGTTGCGCCGGCTGAAGTCGAACTAATGTAAGGCGCGGAGTGAAACGATCGGAGGTTCTCATTGGCGGCTAAATACATCGTGGGCATCGACCTGGGGACCACAAATTCGGCGCTGGCATTCTGCGATGCCACGGCTCTCGAAGAGGAAAGCCGCATCGAGGTCCGCAAGATTCCGCAGCTTGTGAATCCGAACGAGGTGGCGGAACGCAGCTTGCTTCCATCGTTTCTCTACATTCCGGGCGAATTCGATTTTCCAAAGGGAAGCCTCGCGTTGCCATGGGAAGCCGAGCCGAAGCTCGTCATCGGTGAGCTGGCACGCAAGCGGGGCGCAGAGAGTTCGAACCGCCTGGTCGCTTCCGCCAAGTCCTGGCTCTCAAATTCCGCGGTGAACCGCACTGCGCCGATCTTGCCCTGGCAAGCGCCTGACGAGGTACACAAACTTTCGCCTGTCGAAGCGTCCTCGCAGCTTTTGCAGTATCTGCGCACGGTGTGGGACAGCAGCGCAGCGGAGCAAGGGGAAGGCGTGCTCGCGGAACAGGACGTGCTACTCACGGTACCCGCGTCGTTTGATGAAGAGGCACGCGAGCTCACCAGACGTGCCGCCGAACAGGGCGGATACCCGCAGGTCACATTACTGGAAGAACCGCAGGCAGCTTTTTACGCATGGCTTGAGAGCCAGGGTGACGGCTGGCGCAGCCGAGTCAAGGTTGGCGACCTCGTTCTGGTATGCGACGTCGGCGGCGGCACTACGGATCTCAGCCTCATTCTAGTCTCCGAGGAGGCAGGCGAACTCACGCTGAAACGCGTCGCGGTTGGCGACCACCTTTTACTGGGCGGCGACAATATGGATCTGACGCTGGCGCGTGTTCTGCAACAGCGCCTCTCAGTCTCGGGGCACGTCACCGATACCTGGCAGTTACACGGCTTATGGCATCAGTGCCGCATCGCGAAGGAAAAGCTGTTCGAGTCGCCCGCAATGGAGACGCACCCAATCACGCTGTTGGGCAAGGGGACGAAGCTCATCGGGGGCACCATCAAAACGGAGCTGGTGCGCGAAGACCTCGACCAGGTTCTCATCGAAGGTTTTTTCCCGAAGGTTGCGAGCAGCGAATTGCCCGCGCGGCAGCGCCGCGTCGGCTTCCAGGAGTTGGGGTTGCCGTATGCGGCCGATCCAGCCATCACTAAGCACCTTGCGCGATTCCTCTCGGAGCAGGTTAGCAACAGTCCCGAGGCGGCGGGCATTCGTCGTGGCAGCAGCGGACTGGCCTGTCCCACTCACATTCTGTTCAACGGCGGAGTGATGAAAGCGGCAGTGCTGCGCGAACGGGTTGTGGACGTGCTGAACGGCTGGCTGCAACAAGAAGGATTCGATGCGCTCGGGACAGAGCAGGTTCTGGAAGCGCCCGACCTGGAGCATGCCGTGGCGCGCGGCGCGGCTTACTACGGCAAGGCGCGTCGAGGTCGCGGGGTGCGTATCCGCAGCGGCGCCTCACGCACGTACTACATCGGAATCGAGAGCGCCATGCCTGCTGTGCCCGGCTTGGAGGCTCCGCTCAAGGCGCTCTGTGTCGTTCCGTTCGGCATGGAGGAAGGCACCGGAGCCACGATTCCCAACCGGGAGTTTGGCCTCGTTGTCGGCGAAGCAGCCGAATTTCGCTTCCTGAGTTCCAGCGTCCGCAAGCAGGACCAAGTAGGCAGCCTGCTCGAAGACTGGGGCGGGGAGGTCGAGGAACTCAGCCCCTTGGAGGTCACGCTCAACCTCGATGGACAGCAGGGAACGGTGGTGCCGGTGCGGTTGGAGACTCGCGTAACAGAGATCGGAACGCTCGAGGTGTGGTGCGTCTCCCGCGATGGCAAGCAACGCTGGAAGCTTGAGCTAAACATTCGAGAAAAGACTGGGCGCGAAAAAGCCGGGAGGTGAGATCGCGGTGTCTTCTCGTTATCTCATCGGCATCGATTTAGGCACCACGAACTCTGTTGTGGCCTACATCGATACCTATCCCGAGAGCCAGGAAGCTTCGGGTGCGGGTTCGGCCATTCGCATTTTTGACGTGCCGCAGTTGGTGGCCCACGGAGAAGTTCGCACGCTTTCCGCACTGCCTTCATTTCTTTATTTTCCCACGCAAGATGAGTTGTCTTCCGGAGCCGTGAGCGCCACCTGGGATGAAGATCCGCCGATGGTCACAGGTGTTCACGCGCGTGAACAGGGAGCGCTTGTGCCGAGTCGCCAAGTGTCATCGGCGAAGTCTTGGCTCTCCTATCCTGGAGCGAATCGCCGCGCCAGGATTCTTCCGGCGCAAGCCGAAGCGCCGCAGCCGATGATCTCTCCCGTCGATGCCTCCGCGCGTTACCTCATGCATCTGCGCGACGCCTGGAATGCAGCGATCGGGACTGACAAGGAAAAGCGTTTTGAGCATCAGGAAATCGTTCTTACCGTACCCGCTTCGTTCGATGAGGAAGCGCGTGAGCTGACGGTGGAAGCCGCGCGCATTGCCGGAATCAACAAACTTACTCTGCTCGAAGAACCGCTGGCTGCGTTTTATGCGTGGATGGAGGCGGATCGACACGCGAATGCTCGGGACGCCAGCAGCGAAGAGTTAAGCGATGGCGAGCTGATTCTGATCTGCGATATTGGGGGCGGCACCTCCGACTTCAGCCTCGTCCGCGCTCACCTGGTCAATGGCGAGTTGGAGTTTGAGCGGACTGCCATCGGCGAGCATCTGTTGCTCGGCGGCGACAATTTCGATTTCGCGCTGGCTCGCCGCGTGGAAGAGAAGCTGACGGAGACCAAGCTCACGTTGCGGCAGCGTTATGCTTTGCGAAGGGTCTGCTGTGCGGCGAAGGAGCGGCTGCTGAGTGATTCGTCTTTGGAGCGTGTGCCGGTCACAGTGCTGGGCAGCGGCCATGCCGTGATTGGACAGTCGCTCAGCGTTGACCTCACCCGCGAGGAAGTTCAACAGATTCTGACCGCTGGCTTTCTGCCAATCACCGCGCCGGATGAGATGCCGGCGCAAGGAAGAGTAGCAGGGTTGCGCGAACTCGGCCTTCCCTATGCGAGCGATCCCGCCATCACCAAGCACCTTGCCGCATTCCTGACGCAGGCAGCTGTTGCGATGAACAACTCGTCCGCAGAGCAGCCAATGGTTCGACCCGACGCCGTGCTCTTCAATGGCGGATTCTGCGTGCCAGAGGTGACTCGCACGCGCATTCTCGAAGCAATCTTCGCCTGGTTCCATGGAACTCAAAGCGGCTGGCGACCCAAGCTCCTCAACAACGAAGCGGCAGAGAGCGCAGTGGCGCGTGGTGCTGCCTACTATGGGCGAGTACGGCGCGGCACAGGTTCGCGAGTCAAGGTCGGAAGCGCGCGCACGTATTACATTGGATTGTCTCCGGAGCAGGGGCTCGCAGAGGAGCGTGTACAAGGCATTTGCGTTCTGCCTGCGGGAGTGGAAGAGGGCACTACGCTTCCTCTGCTCAACCGCGAATTCTCGGTGCTGGCAAACCGCCCGGTCTCGTTCACGCTATACAGCTCGCGTACGCGGCATGAGAAGCACGGCGAAGTTGCCGCATTGGATGAAGCGGAAGTACATCGTCATGCTCCGCTGGTGAGCTTGTTGCGCTACGGTAAAAAGTTGCGCGAGCTCTATCTCGCGGTGCATCTCAGAGCCATCTTTACGGAGGTGGGCACGCTTGAACTGTGGTGTGAATCGCGAGACACCGCACATCGATGGCGGCTGCAATTCGAACTGCGCGGCGAGGGGTCGCAAGCCAAGCAAGCCGATACGGTGAGCCCTCGACCTGCACCCACGCGCGTTATGGCCTCCGACGCAACGGTCGAGGCTGGCGCACAGATGATCCGCAGTGTTTTCGGCAGTGGAGATGGCGACGCCCCTGAGACTCTTGTCAGCCAAATGGAAGCCACGCTTGGCAGCAAGCGCGACTCGTGGCCGATTGATGCTGTTCGGCGCTTCAGCGACGTGCTCATCGAAGTAGCCGCCGGCCGTAGAAAGTCTCCCCGCCATGAGCTGCGCTGGCTGAATCTGTATGGCTTCTGCTTGCGGCCGGGCTTCGGAGGGACTGGCGATGATATGCGGGTAAAAGACCTGCAGAAAGTCGCATCAAGCGAGCTGGTCTTCGCGGACGATCTGCAATGCCAAATCGAGAGGCTTGTAATGCTGCGCCGGATCGCCGGAGGAATCAATGCGAGCAAGCAACAGGAGCTCTATCGCAAGCATACGAACGGCGTCGGCAAGAAAAAGAAGGTGCGACCGAACCGGCAACTCGAGTACGAGTCGTGTCGGCTGCTTGCGAGCCTTGAGCATCTTCCTGCGAGCTTCCGTGCTTCGCTTGGTCATGAGCTCTTGGCTAAGATCGGAAAAGAACCCGAAGATGCAATTTGGCTGTGGTCGCTCAGCCGTCTCGGCGCACGGATACCGCTCTATGGGCCGCTGCACTCCGTAGTGGCGGCGGAAACGGCTGGCGAATGGCTGAAAATCCTGCTGGAGTTGGACACGTTCACTACCTTAACTGCTTCAGCCGTTGTCGCAATGGCGCGGCGCACCGGCGATAGCTCACGTGACATCGACGATGTGATTCGCGAGCAGGCAATCTCCCGCTTGAGGGCGCTCGGCACCGCCGAAGAAACCATCGAACTCCTGTCAACATACGTCCCGCCCGAGCGCTCGGATGCAGTCCGCAGCTTCGGGGAGTCGCTGCCGCCAGGGTTGCAAGTTCTAAGCTCTGCAAACTGCTTGCTCTCGCTACCCGCGTTGCACTCCGGTCCAACCGTAGCGAGACCGGCATAAACATTGGATCGTGAAACTACGCTACCTTTTTGCCCTGAACCTGCTCCTGAATCAACGTGACAACACCGGGATTCGCCAAGGTGCTGATGTCCCCAGTATCCTTCCGGTTGGAGATGGAGGCCAGCACACGACGCATCAGCTTGCCCGAGCGAGTCTTCGGCATATCGGGCACGATAAAAACATTCTTCGGCCGCGCGATCTTACCAATGTGAGTTTCGATCGCAGCCACGACCTTTGACTCTATCTCCTTACTCGGCTCAAAGCCGGGTTTCAAAGCGACATAGATCTCCGGCATCCGCCCCTTGACGTCGTCCATCACGGGCACCACTGCGGCCTCAGCGACCTCCGGAACCAAGAGACAAGCTGACTCCAACTCCTTGGTCCCAAGCCGGTGGCCAGCAACGTTGATCACGTCGTCCACCCGGCCCAGAATCCGAATGTACCCATCCGAGGCCATCACCGCACCGTCGTTTGCGAAGTATGGCCAATCATGCCAATCCGTGCTCGCTGAGTTCTTACAATATTTCGAGTAGTAACCGCGTACGAAGCGGTCGGGATCTCCCCAGACGGTTTGCATGATCCCAGGCCAGGGATTTTTGATGCAGATGTTTCCTGCTACTCCCGAGCCAAGCGGAATTTCGTTGCCGGCCTCATCGAAGATCACAGGATAAATTCCTGGAACACCAGGACCCGCGCTTCCTGGCTTCATGGGATCCAATGCAGGCTTTGTGCTGCAGAGAACGCCGCCATTTTCGGTCTGCCACCACGTATCGACAATCACCGCCTCTCCTTTTCCTACCACATCGTGATACCAGTGCCAGACCTGCGGCTCGATCGGTTCACCCACGGTGGTCATGTGCTTGAAATGGCAGTGATACTTTGCCGGCTCCTCTGCGCCCATCTTTCTCAGCATCCGGATTGCCGTGGGCGAGGTGTGGAAGATGTTGACCCCAAGTCGCTCAGCAATTCGCCACGGTCTTCCTGCGTCGGGATAGGTTGGAATTCCTTCGTAAATCACGCTGGTCGCAGCTAACGCAAGCGGCCCATAGACGATGTAGGAGTGGCCCGTAATCCAGCCAATGTCAGCCATGCACCAGTAGACATCGGTTGGGTGAATGTCTTGAATGTACTTGGAGGTGCCGGTCACGTAAGCCAGGTAGCCGCCGGTTCTGTGCTGGCATCCCTTGGGCTTTCCAGTGGTGCCGCTGGTGTACATGAGAAAGAGCGGCGCCTCCGCATCCATCGACACGGGATCAACTCTTCTGCCAGAAAAGTTTTTCAGAAGCTCGTCTACAAAGTAGTCGCGTCCCTGCACCATCGTTGACTTTGAGGCGTACTTGCCCAGCTCCCGCCGCCAGACGAGGACCTTGTCTACGTTCTGGCCCTCACTTTTTGCGACTTCCACTGCGGTCTCGACAGTTGCGGATTTATGGTCTACCAGCTCTCCGTTGCGATAGTAGCCATCCGCGGTGATTAGCACTCGGCTGCCTGAGTCGGCCATTCGCATCCCGCAAGCTTCGCCGCTGAATCCACCAAATACGACCGAGTGAATGACTCCGAGGCGGGCACATGCCAACATGGTGATCGGCAGCTCCGGGATCATCGGCATATGCAATGTGACCCGGTCGCCTGTCTTGAGTCCGGCAAAGTCGCGCAGCAACGCCGCGAATTCATTGACTCTGACGAAAAGCTCCTGGTAGGTGATTGCCGCGATTGCCTGTGACTCCGGCTCCGGCACAGAGATCAGCGCAGCCTTATTCCTGTACTTGTCCAGGTGGCGATCTACGCAGTTGTAACAAGCATTCAGTTTTCCGCCAACGAACCACTTCCAGAACGGCGGATGGCTGGTATCCAGTGTAGTTTCCCAATACTTGTCCCAGGCCAGCATGTCAGCATATTCCCGGAAGCATTCAGGGAAATTCTTTTCACTGAACCTCTCCACAACAGCCGGGTCGGTGAGATTCGCCTGGCCAATGAATTTCGGCGAAGGATACAGATAGCTCTCCTCTTTCCAATGGACTGCAATCTGGGCCTCGCTCGCAGCAGCCGCAATCTCGCTAGATTGAAGATCAGCCACGGTAGCAACCTCCTTTTGAGGATCACTCTACCCGCAGCTCAAAGCGCTGAAGGCGCGTCGGCCTGAGAGTTGTGCGACTTTGGGGTAGAAGATCGATACCCACTGTAGAAACGAACACAGGGGAAATAGTTGTATTTGGGTCTGTTGAATCCGCACACATGGTCAGAGTTGCGGAATACTCAGGCTGGCCGCGCCTCTTGCACCATCTCGACGAGCACGCCCCTGGTCTCGGCCGGGCTGCTCACCTCGCGAACAAATGCAATGCGTGCGCCCCGTACGCCTTCAGCGGTTTTCAAACGCACTTGAAAGCCGAGACGATCGACGGAGGTCATCGTTGCCTCCTCGGCTTCAATGCCGGCAAACCTTCGCGCGAGCCGGACGAGCGAATCCTTGTGATCCGCGTTCATGTGTTCGATGATCCCGGCCATGGTGTCCGCCAGCGGGTCCGGTTGCGCGGCAACATAGTCTGAGGCAGCAACCCAGCCCATTACGCCGAAGCCGCCTACATAGTAAACGTCCACGATCTCCAGCCGGTAAAAAGAAAAATCTTCGTAGTCGACCCAGTACTTACTGTTTTCGTAACGTTCCAGGTAGAGCTTTCGCGTCTGCGCCAACTCCGGCTCTTTCACTACAAGCGCATTCCCCAGCAACGTGACCCTGGCTGCACCCAGCGGATCGCCCTCAACATTGGACTGTGCAATAAGAAGACTGGCACGCGGGTCCGCCTTGAGATTCTGCGTGTGCATGGCCATCGTGCTGATGAGAAAGATAGGACGGCCGTGCTCGTCCACGCTGTAGGGCATGACGGAGCCAAAGGGAAAGCCCTGCTGTCTTTGTGAGAGGGACGAGAGGCTGCCGATACGTCCCAGGTGAACCAGCGTGCGCGCACGCTCGGCAAAGGTGGGCTCTGGAGGTGAAGGCTGGCCTGCGGCAACGCTCGTGTATGCGTGCTTTCTCTCGGATGATGACATTCGCTCCTCCTGTACCTACGCGCTCTGCCGTGAACGGGATGCGCGCACACGCCTCCGGGAACGCCGCGTTCAAGGCAAGCTGTGGAACTTACTTTTCCCAATCCGGCGCGATTAAGACGATCTTCCCCCCAACGCCACCTTTTTCCGCGAGCGGGTGTGCCTTAGCTGCGTCGCGCAGAGGAAGCCGGAGAGCGATGGGCAGTACGAACTTGCCATCGCGCAGATCATCGGCAAATTCACGCAGCTTCGATGGATCAGGCTGGGCGTACACGCGCGTGATCTTTACGGCAGGGTACCGCGCCGCTGTACCCTCCGGTATCACAGAGGCATACCCGAAGGAGCCTCCCTGCTTCAACTTGGCAATCAACTTCGCGGCGGTCTCACCGCCAACGGTATCGGCAATGGCGTCCACCGGAACGAGCTTCGCAATCGCTTCGTCATCATCGATTGCCACCATGCCAGAGACGCCGAGTGAGCAAGCTTCCTCGACTTGATTCTTACGAACGCCCGCAATCACCTGCGCACCCATCTTTTTTGCCGTGTGCACCGCAGCTCGCCCCACGCCGCCCACTGCTCCGGTTACAAGTATCGTCTGTCCCTTCTGCACATTCGTCGTACGCCGCACCAATTGGTCTCCCGTTAAGGAAATCAGCGGAATTGCAGCCATATCCACCAGGTCTACTCCATCCGGCACGTGCGTTACATCGGAATCAGGCACTGCGACCAGTTCAGCATAGGTCGCATTCGTCAGCGCAGCCACGCGATCACCGGGCTTGAAGTGCTTCACATTCGCCCCCACCGCGCGCACCACACCACTGACGTCGCGGCCAAGAATCGCCGGAAGCGACAATGGGAAGTCCTTCTGCCTCGCACCCGAACGAATCTTCCAATCAATCGGATTCACACTGGTCGCGGCCTCTGCAATCAGCACCGTGTCACCGCTCACCTGCGGGTCGGGAACGTTCTCTTCAAACTTCAGCTTCTCAGGACCTCCATACTCATGCAGCACAACTGCTTTCATCTTGCTTCTCCCATGCCGCCGCGTACCTCGTGGCGGCAGCTTACGCATTAGATGCGCGGCTATCTGACATCAATGGTGCAATTCCCATTTCAGAGACACGAAAAAGCCCGGAGGTTTTACCCTCCGGGCGGCGTTATAAAGCAGTGTTACTCAGGCAAGGAAGAACTCTTTGGTGATCTCAACGTACTTGTCGGCCGGAAGTTGTTTGGCGATCTCACCATGAACCTTGCCGCCGTCTTGCGCCAGAGCCATGTCTCCAGCCGTCGCATAGGCGGCCAGCCGCTTGGCGCTGTCGCTCATCAGGCTGCGGGCCATGTTGCCGGTCAGCAGGTTGCGGAAGTTGGTCTTGGTATCCGGGCTCTCCACGGTCATCAGCCAGCTGTTGCCGTAAGGATCGGAGGTCAGGCTCTCGGGGTGGCGAACCACTTCATCGTTGACCTCGTTCACCGTGCCTTCAATCGGCGAAACCATTTCCACCAGTTCACCGTTCACGCGGAAGCTCCAAACCTTTTGTCCTTGGCGAATCCACTGGCCGCGTTGCGGCAGGTTGACTTCCTCGGCCGCGCCGATCAGCTTGGCGGCAAAGTCGTCGATCCCGGCGCGAACCAGATTCGGGCTCTCGCCCTGCGCCCAGGCATGCCCCTGGTGGAAGCGGAGGTGTTCGGGAATCTCATAGCCGGCCACAATGGGCGGGGCTTTGCGCGCGCCGGCTTCGGCAGCTGGCGCAGTCTGAAGCACAAATTCGGGAGCGGGCTTGTTGATGATGCGTTCGATAACCAGGAAGCTCACGAAAAATGAGAGAACTAAGATAACCGTCATTGTCTGATCCTCCGCCCTTGTTGGGGCTGTGTTTGAATTTCGCGGCTCCCGACTCTTCCTTGTCTGATCCGCGTACGTGCTAAGAAAAAGCACTCTGCTGGCCGTTGCTGGCCAAAGTGGATAAGTCAAAGAAAGATCGGTAGTTAGGCAAAAGAGAAGAGTGATAGGGGAAATTTGCAGCACCGGGCCAGTGTTGCCAATTGCAACACGAAAACACCGGGCCGAAACTGCTAGGCTCAATCTGGCTTCATGGAATCAGCAACATAGGAATCGCTCAGAGATGGCGAGGAGTTTTGCTACAGTGTTGCACTTTGCATCGCACACACGAGAGTTTTCCACACTACGAGGAACAGCGAGAAAATTTTATCTGCTGACGTGAGCCAGTCAGTTCGAAATGGAGAGCGGAGAGAGTGAAAGCTCGGTGTATCGCAAACGTTCCGTCAGCCGCTCAGAGTTAGCCGAATCCGCGGAAGAGGAGGGCGAATGGCTAAATCGGGTGCCTCAAGCACCTTCAGCCACGCCTCTACCTCCTCACGGAGCGCTGTGACTTCCACCATTTCGAAGAGCGCTGGGTAGGGTTCCAGCCGCCGCAGCGCCTTCTTGAGCATGGATGCAGCTCCTCGCGAGTTGTTTCGCTGAAGATGATGGCAGGCCACAGCTATTTGAATTAACGCCTGTAGAAAGGATCTTTCCGGCTCTCGGCACTTCAGCCAGACACTCTCCCAATACTCGTGCGCCAAGAAGAATTCCTGACTTCGGTAGCATCGAAGTCCGTCGGCAAGTGCTTCGAGATTCCAATCGAGTTTCATGGCGTGCGTTACCTGCGACCTGTAGCTGAGGGGTTTTGCTGTCGGGTGTCTTATCCCGGACGATGGTCGGCTCATTGGCTGAAGGGTTTATTTGAGAGCGCCGAAGGCAGCAAAGCAGCTATTCTTGTGCAGTATCTCCACTGAGTGAAAGCCAACTTCACGTAACAAGTCTAGTTGAAAAAGGAGTGGGCGAGGAGTGTCCTCTCTTTCGATGTAGGCGAACACGTCATTGCGGTACCGAGCGTCCTTCACCTGCGCCAGGTACTCCCCGTAACGCCGCCACATCATAGCCTGTATCGAAGGCGTCGAGTGCTCAATCAGGTCGGAAATCCACATTGAGCCGCCCGGTTTCAAAGCGGCATAGCACTTCGCGAACACGGCCGTCCATTCGTCGTTGCTGCGTAAATGATGAAAAACAGCGGCAGCGAAGATGATGTCAAACCGCGCCTGTCCCAATGACAACTCCCGGATATCGGCTTGAGCCGTCGCAATATCGCCTTTTGTGGCGGGACGAATTCTTTGAACCGCCCTCTCAAGCATCGGCTGACTCAAGTCAACTAAGGTCACGCTGAGGTTGGGCAGCGCCTGAAGCAGCTTCAGGGTGTAATTGCCTGCTCCACAACCGATGTCGAGAATGTGTGTGGCATGCGGGTTGGCCGCAGCGGCAGCGTTCGTAATGAGCTCAAGAGCCAGCGGGGCGTCGATGGTTGACAGTTGTCCAGTTTCCAAATTGGAGAATCTTTCAACATCTTTATCGAAACGTTCACGAATTTGGTCAACTGTAGACTTCATTGCTCTCCTCGGCGCGCCTGCTCCCTTCAAGAGTGGCAAGGGGTCACCCTGCTGTCAATAGAGTTTCGCGCCACAGTGTGGCTGCCACCCCATACAACGGGGTCTCTCGATTTCCGCCCAACGCGAAGGCTGCCAGCAGTAAACTCAATGAAAATCTTGCCCATGCAGCAAGAGTTAGAACATGTGGCACGGTGATGGTCATTGCACGTCAGCCAGGCATGGAGGCATATATGAGAAGGGCGCTGCCAAACCTGCATTTTGTGGTGTGTACGCTGCTACTCTCTGCTCTGTTTCTTCCCCCCGCTTGCTGCGCCAGCAACGCTGTGTTGGGAGAGATTCAATTCGAGGGAAAGTCAAACGTCGAGCGAACCTCCGGTGTGTGGGTTGACGGCGCCTACGTGGGGTATTTGAAAGAACTCACAGGGTCGAAGAAGGTAATGCTTTTACCGGGCAAACACACAGTCCTGATCCGTCAGGCCGGCTACAAGGACTTCACGGACGAAGTGACTCTCCAGCCGGGAAAGAAGCACGTCATAAGCGTTGCCATGAAGAAGGCCATTACAGGACTGCCTCTACACGTAACATCCACTGTCAAAATCTCGGGCTACCCTTCGAGGGCTGCGGTGTTTGTGGACGGTCTTTATGTCGGCCATGTCGATGAGTTTAATGGCATGGGTCGGGCAATGCTTGTCGCGCCCGGAGTACATCGAATCACGATTGCTCTTCCGGGTTACGAAACCTTCGAGGCGGAAATCAATCCACAACCAGAGCAAAAGGTTGAAATCAAGACAGACCTGCTGAAGAGCAATGCACCTCTCGCCGCTCCACTGCTCGAACCGGGCGGTAACGTTCGAGCTGTACCGAACGCTATTGCCGCGCCCAATGAGAAATAAGGCGAGTCTTCAGACTCTATGAGATTGCTGGCTGGCTGCGCGTGTCTCCTTGTGCTCGTGTCGGGCTGTGCCCATTCCGTCCCGAAGCAGAGCGCGCATTCGAACGCCTCGTTGATCATCGACCAGTCGGCGGTCACACCGGCTTCCAAGGTGAATGTCGGGATTCAGTTCGTTACTGATAACGGATGGCACATCTACTGGAATAATCCCGGTGACTCAGGGGAGCCGCCCAGAATGCAGTGGCAGCTTCCCGCAGGGCTAACAGCCGGAGAACTGCAGTGGCCGACGCCCATGCGCCTGACTACAAGTGCGGGTACCGACTACGGCTATCAAGGCGCGACCATCCTGCTTTCCTCTCTCCAAATTCCTGCGACCGCACAGTCCGGAACGATCAAGGTGGGCGGCGATCTGCGCTGGCTGGTCTGCCGCGACATCTGTGTTCCACAAAGCACGCACATCGAAGCGCCCCTCCGAATTGACAGCGCCACAAGAATCGATGCCTCGGCGCACCAGTTGCTCCAATCTGCTGCCGAACGTCTTCCTGCGCCGCTGCCCGCCAGCTATCGACCTGAGGCGGCAAACTCGCTGGATAGCTTTCGGTTGACGCTGGTTTCAAGCGAGCCAATCACGCGGGCTGAATTCTTCCCGAGTGATGAGGCACAGATCGACAACGGAGCGCCGCAGGAGCTGGCAACCCATGCTGGCAACTTCAGCCTGACGCTGAAGAAATCAGAGTATCTCCGGCAGGAGCCCGAGCGTCTAAAAGGTGTACTCGTTCTGAATGGGCGGGATGCATATCTCCTCGATGCAAGGATTCGCAGTTCGGCCACACAAAAACGGAGTCGTCACAAATGAAAACAAAGCTCACGTTCATGCTCGTATTCCTGCTTTTATTGCCGGCTGTCGCCACCGTTCAGATCGGAGAACCTGCACCCAACTTCACAGCGACCGACTCATATGGTCACCAGCACAGCCTTGCTCAGTACAAAGGAAAGTTCGTCGTCTTGGAATGGCATAACCAAGGATGCCCGTATACGAAGAAGCACTACGACAGCGGAAACATGCAGAAGCTCCAGAAGCTTTGGACGAGCAAGGGTGTGATCTGGTTTACGGTGATTTCCTCGGCTCCCGGCGAGCAGGGCTATGTGACCGCCGCACAGGAGAATGACTACGTGAAAAGGACGGGCGCGGCTCCGACTGCGGTGCTGCTTGACCCCAATGGTGATCTAGGGCATCTCTATGGAGCTAAGACAACGCCCCATATGTTCGTGATCAATCCCCAAGGCCGACTGATTTATGACGGAGCGATTGACGACAAACCCACCACTGAGCAGTCCGACATAGCCGGGGCTAACAATTATGTGACAGCTGCCCTCCAGGAGTCGATGGCGGGCAAACCAGTGGCGGTGGCGGCGAGCCGACCCTACGGATGTTCAGTGAAATACCCGCACCAATAGATCTTCGAATAGGAGGCGGGGAAACATTGAAGCACCACTTGTGGCGCAAGTCACAGCTACGCCTTATGGGCTATTGGAACTGGGTGCAATGTTTGTTGAGTCAGCCATTCGACTCGTGTAATAGGAGCAAACCTCGCCAAGTGAAAATGTATTGAGTCAACGGAGCAGAGTGTTGCTTCTTAGGACTCCGAGCGTCATTCAGTGGCAGCCGATGGGATATCCGGAAGCTGCGTGCATGGCCGTTAAATCAGTACCCTGAAACGCCGATCGCGTCGCGAATTCTCTATTCAGCGAGGCTGCCAGGAATGGACGAGACTACACGACAACGATCTGTTTCCGCAGTTCTGGCGCGAAGAGATTTTCGAGAAGGCTGCGTCCTTGATGTCCTCGCGGAGCACGCCGGTGCCCTCTTCCTCACCGCATCCGAACAGATTGCCGCAACATTTGCGACGAGGCTCAGGCTCGCTCTCCTTGTCGCGATTGGGATCGAGATTGTGTGGCATTCGCTTCGCTCCTGATGGGGTGCGCTGAAGACTTTCGCTTGGACCGCAAAATGGTCAGCTGCAAGCTGCTTTCCTGTCTTCAAACAAGATGCGGGAGGGAGGAACCGGGTTCCCAGGCAGTTCAGCCTTTCACAGAACTGCTCCTCTACCACTCAGAAAAACGACAGTAGCATCAGGAAGAAAGTCGCGGCGATCGACAGACTCTCCCTCCTGCGAATTCAGAATGGGTAAAGCCCTGATTTAATGATTACTTGGGCGTTTCTTGATCTCAGCGACGGTCAGGGGGCTCTGCGTTCGGCGGCCAGACATATCGGGACTAAACGGTCTTTTCGGCAGAAGTTGTACCGGTAGGTTATTGATTCTTGGAGGAAGCAGATCAATCTCGATGACGTTTTATGGGAGGACGACGCCAGAGAATACTCCAGGGTAAGGTGAAGCCAAGGAGATTTCTGTGAAAGTTATTGCCAGCTCACATATCAGGATGTACAAAGAAGCTAAGACCCCTTGCACCCTGAGTCGCCCTCCTGCCCAGGGTGAAGGTATGCTGCGCATTATCGAGTGAGGCATCCGGACATCGGAAGGTTGCTGACTGTCTCGCCTGTTCTGGATTTGTTCGCTCAAGGCACTGGGAAAGTGAGAAGCCTGTGAAAACACGCCTATTTGTTCAAATTGGTGTTGCCTTGGTGATTGGCGTTTCATCTCTTCATGCTCAATCGCAACGCGACATGGTTTGCCAGGGCAGTTGTGGCGGCGGTTGCGGCCCGTGCCCGACAGCCTCTAACCCGAGTTCAACATCGCCTACCACTCTGAATCCGGCGCTAGGGAACGCGGCCCAAAGCCTCGGATATTCGCTGGGACAACAGCTCAACAAGGCGCTTTTTGGAGACCCGGCCGCCAAAGCCGCCGCCGCCGCGGTCGCCCAGCAAAACGCGCTTGATACCCAGCAACGCGCTCTTGCCGCCCAGCAGCTCAACAACAGTGGCATTTACCTTCTTAAACAAAGGGACTATACCGGCGCAATCAATGAATTCCAGAAGGCTCTAGCCATTTCTCCCGATGACACAAACATCCTTCACAATCTCGCGGTGGCGAAGCAGCAAATCAAAGACACTGCGGTGGCTGCGCAAACCAGCGACGCGTTAGGCAAGTTCTTGTACGACGCTCCACTCAACGCAGGAACGACTGGTTCCGGCCAACTTCCCACGGCAAACCCCAATGCCTCCGCCCTGAGCTTAGTGAACCTTGACTCGAACGTCGTGGACTTCCGCGGGCTACCCGGAAACACGGCTGCCCCTGCAACCGTACCCAATTCCGATCCGAACGTGGCGAACCTGAGCGGCACCACAAGTACCTCCCCAGCGTCGCTGAAGAGCCAGATCGACGCGGTCTTCGGAAATCCAGCTCCGGTTTCCGCGCCGCCTGCCGCGCAGGTCACTCCCGCCGATGTGGACGCCGTTTTTGATAAGCCCGTACCTGATCCGAACGCCACGATGAAAGCAATATTCGATTTGAACGATAAGTCGAAATGATTCGATGGCGGGATATGCAGCACAATTCATCGACACCCGGCGCAATGGATCACAAGCAATCCATGAAAAAGCTATCGAGGTCTTTCACTCTCGGCGTTTCCATTGTGCGACACCTGCTGGCGCAGCTCAAGAACAAAGGCTGGCTTGACAAGCAAGCCGCAGAGGAAGAGGAGAGGGTAACGAAATACGACTCGGCTTTGGGAACCTGGAGTGTCGCTTGGTCTTACTCCTGGGATGAACACGTTCGCGCATTTTCCAACAGCCCTGATAACCAGATCAGGTTTATGAGGGCGACGGGGGCTGATCATGGCAGCGCGTCCAACGAACAATTTGTGAGATCTGGCTCGGTGATTGAAGGCTATAACATGTACGGTGGTGTGCGAAGTAGCGGGCCAGATTTGAGAGGGACCATTCTTGCATCAGGCGAAATACGCTGGGAGCGTTATTTCTCTTCGGCATGCGGAGGAAACGGAGGAGGGTACCCTGTGAGGCTCGATAGGGCCTTCCTTTCGTCAACGTGTTATCCATCTGGATGGCAACCGGCACTATCCTTTGCACTGGTCGACGATAAGTCAATGACGATGGCGATTCCTTCTCAGCATTTGAACTCAACAAAAAATAACGAGACGTCAAAATACGCTGTGACTCTGTCTTTCACAAAGCTTGACAGCGCACAATGATAGAGTTGTCGATTTTCTATGCGACGAATCGATTGCCGAAAAAATATGAACAAAGTGTCAAAGTCCTTCACTCTCGGATTCGTCCTCACGATGATTTGTCTGCTGCCGCTCTCTGCACAGACTGCGACCGCCGCGCCTGCTGATTCCAAAACAGCGGCGGCAACTCCTGCGCCAACCGCCCAGGCGCCGGACGACATGACCAAGAAAATCTCCGACTTGGTTCACAACGGCAAATACGCTGAAGCACAACAGTTGACGACGGGGTTGTTGGTGGCCTATCCCGACGACCAGCGCTTGATTAAAGCCAAGGCGCTGTTGGACAGATTGCTTGCGCCCGGCGGCTCCGCAAACGCAGTTCCGGACGGCAGTCAACCAAGGTACAACGAGGCATCTGCTCAACCAGTAGACGGCGCGAAAGCCCAACCGCTTACCGGGATGGATAGGGTCGATTACAGCGCCCTGATCGTACTAGCGCGGCAGGCACAGCAGGAAACGGATTTGGAACAACAAAAGGCGTCGCTGAAACAGTTTATGGATCAGAGCGATGTCTTTTTGCAGAAGCATCCAGATCAGTTGCTGCTCTGGCAACTGCGCGCCGCGTCAGCAATCAGCCTGAACGAACCGATGGCAGGATATGAAGCGGGGCAGAAACTTCTGACGCTGGGTGCAGCGGATAGCAATGATCCGAATTTGCAAGTTTTGTTGGGGCAACTGAAGAACAAAGGTTGGCTGGATAGAAGGGGAGCAGAGGAAGCGCAGCACCTGGCGCAGGCGCGAGAAGTTGCAGAGCGATTTCGCGGAGTCTGGTATTGGTGGGTTGCTGTTATGGCCCCTAAGTCAGAAGCGTCAATGAAGGCAGGAATTACGGAAGCGGAAATCGCTAAGAGAGGATTTCTTCCGCTAGGTTGGTTTCTGGCGGATAGTCATGCTGGTCGTGATACTGAATTTGAAATAGGAAGTGATGGAACTATTACAGTGCGCACTCGCACATCCTATGCGGCATGTGAAGGGAACGTCTATGGCGTCCCGCAAGGGCCGCTGTTCACGAATGTTCGTTGGGAAGTCCGTCCTCTCGGCGGTTCGCCACGGCAGATATGGTCAAATTCCGGACCTGATGGCACATGGTTCGCGTTTAGCTGTAACAGACCTCTGTCCGCCACCATCGACAATAACGTTCGTTACAATATGCTGTATTGGTCAAGGAATAAATAAGCGGATTTCGAGCCTGACCTCCGAGGCACAATTCTCGTTCATGAGAAGTAATTGGGAATGTTATATGCCACCTTCTGAATCGGACCACAACAGTATACGAGGCGACCAAAGAAGCGTGGCAGCACCATCTGACTCTTTTTTTACAAGAATTGGTGGCACACAAATTGACTAGAAACCATAATAGTCGCCTCGTATATGATTTGAGGCCACGACTGCTAAAGTCATTCATCTTGAGTTGCGCCTTTGTAGTGGCGACAGCTTTCCTTGCACTCGCGCAAGTTACCACCCCGCGTGTTGCAGACGACAATACAGCAAAGGCAAATCCAGCACCGACCGCCCAAGCGCCCGATGATGTGACCAACAAAATATCCGAATTGGTTCATGCTGGAAAATACGCGGAAGCGCAACAGTTGACGACAGGTCTGTTGCTGGCTTATCCCGATGATAAGCGGCTCGTCAAGACCAAGGCGCTGTTAGAGGAACTACTTTCCAACCCCGGTTCGGCAAACACAAACTCGGGGGCCAACTCAGTCGCGCAATCGGTATCGAACACGAATCCCGAACCACTTACGGGAATGGACAAGGTAGACTACAACGCCTTGATCGAACTGGCACGGCAAGCGCAGCACACTGCCGACCTGGATGAGCAGAAAAAGGTACTGAAGCAATACATGGACCAGAGCAGCATATTTCTTCAAAAGCATCCAGATCAGATGCTGCTTTGGCAACTTCGTGCTGCGTCAGCGATAAGTCTGAATCAGCCGATGGAAGGCTACGAGGCGGGCCAGAAACTCCTTGATGCGGGCGCGACAGAAAGCACAGACCCGGCTTTGCAGCAGTTGCTCGTGCAACTTAAGAACAAAGGCTGGCTGGAAAGGCAAGACGCCGAGAGGCAAGCCGAGAAACAAATGGAGTATCGCTTATTACTGGGAACCTGGAGCGGACATCTCTCCAGAGCCAACCACAAGGGAAATGAAATCGCACATTTCGATTGGTCGATTGAATTTTCAAAGGTTAACTCAGAGATCGTAGGATATGTAACCCTCGCTAATGGGAAAAAAGAAGAAAAGCCCACGTTGCGAGGCACGGTCCTTGATTCAGGGGAGATAAGCTGGGAGCGTCGTTGGGGTTCTGACTGGATACCAGTTCAACTTGAAATGGACAACGACCGTCGGATCATGAAGTTTACTTTTACTGCAACCATTAACATTAACTTTAACGCCTTTAATACACGCGGCACTCCGGAGCAATGCACTCAGACAATTACCCTTACCAAAAGATGACAGCAAGTGAAGATGCTCCATCGCTCGAGCCACGGGAGCTGCTCGATGATAAGGCGGCAAATCCATTTCCGGCCGGGCAAGACCCGGTGGCGCAACGACATATACACAACGTTGGCAATAAATTAGGCTTCCGTGGCGCTCGCGGCGAATAGGTAACGCTAAACGCCGATGGCGCTTCCCATTCCACGCTGGCACGCGGCTGCGACATTCCAGTTGCAATGCCGACTTGTCAGTACTGGCGGTCGACCGTAACCTGTCCAGACACCGCTCTCTTTCCTAACCTCAGTCGTAGATCGGGATGAAGGTTCGTTCGGAAGGGTTGACCAGCAGGGCACAAATCAGCCCTATTTTCGCCGATTCACCACGATCCAGGACGAAAAAGACCATTGGCCCAATAGGCCTAATCTACAGAAAACATTGATTTTCATTGAAAAGTTTGGAGGCGCGGGGCGGAATCGAACCGCCGAATAAAGGTTTTGCAGACCTCTGCCTTACCGCTTGGCTACCGCGCCCCTTCTACTGGCTTCTGATGTGGGCGAGCTGGGGAGCAGCCTCTTGATGGCAAACCCTCGCGCGTTGGCGAGGGTTCTAAAAATCTGGAGCGGGAGACGGGATTTGAACCCGCGACTTCGACCTTGGCAAGGTCGCACTCTACCACTGAGTTACTCCCGCTCGACTGTTTAATCTTAGACAATGCACCTTGCTATGTCAAACCGGCAAATCCCCTAACCTGTGGATTCGCCGCGTATTTACTGCACGGCACCAGCCCACTGGGGGTCCAGTTCCGGACGAACCACCTGGCCGTCGCGCAAGTGCAGGATGCGATTTCCGTATCGCGCCGCCTCCGGGTTGTGGGTGATCATCAGCACGGTCTGGCCCAGCTCGCGATTGGAGCGTTGCAGCATCTCCAGCACCGCATTTGAATTTTCGGTATCGAGGTTCCCGGTGGGCTCGTCGGCGAGCACAATTGCCGGTTTGTTGATCAGGGCTCGTGCCAACGCAACGCGCTGCTGTTCGCCGCCGCTCAACTCGCTGGGGCGGTGATCCAGGCGCTTGTCGATGCCAAGAAGATGGGTGATATTCCGGAAGTATTCCGGATCATGGTCCGCCGCGCTGCCGGCAATGTCGAGGGCGATCTGAATATTGTTGCGGGCGGTGAGGGTGGGCAGCAGATTGAACTTCTGAAATACGAATCCAATCTTCTCCCGCCGCAGTAGGGTTCGCTCAGTGTCCGTCGTGTGCGCAAAGTCGGTGCCGTCGATCAACACCCGGCCGGAATCTGCCTGCGCCAATCCGCCGAGAATGTAGAAGAGCGTGGATTTTCCACTTCCCGAAGGGCCCACCACACTCAGGAATTCTCCCCGCTCGACTTCAAAGGAGACTCCGCGCACCGCAGGCACGTCTACTTTGCCGATGCGATAGGTTTTTGTGACGTTCTCAACTTGAATAATGGCTGACATGGTTATGCAAGTCCATCTTACACGAGGGCCCACACCCGGTTCTCAGCACGGAGCCGGGGGACAGCTCTGCTGGCCATTGCTTTGAGGTGAGAGGGTTTCGGGCGAATGCGTTTCCGGTCTAAGCGTGGGCGCGGTGGGCCAGCGCAGGCGACGCAGCGCGGCGAGGTCCGCGGCGCCTCACCAGCAACAGGCGGATACGATCCAAAAGCTCCGCCGGAGCATAGGTGCCCTTTTTAAGCATCAGATCCACCGGCGCATCGGTATGGAAGGCCCACTTCTGCGTGCTCAGCAGGACCACGGGAACTTCCGGAGCAGTGGCTTTAATGAGCTTCGCCAACTCCGTTGCCGGAGCATCGGGCAGCTCCACATTGCTCAAGACCAGATCCACGTTCCCGAGGTTAAAGATGCGGATGGCCTCTACTGCGGTGTTGCACGTCACCACCCGGTAGCCTCTGGTTTCAAGCGTGAGCTTCTGGATGGAAAGGCTCTGCTCGTCGTCTACGCACAAGATCGTCTTCTTAACAGTCACGGCGTACCTGTTTTCCTGCGATCCAGACTGCATGGATCTCATACCACTCGGGGGCTTTCAATTAACAGTGCTCCGAATCCTACGGAGAAGAACCCTCTCTGACAAGTGCTCAGTTTGCCAATTGCATTCTGGTCATGACGCCGAAAACCCTGCATGCCCTAAAGCCATTGAAAGCAAACGTTCGGCTGTTGATTGCGTTACAAACTCTTCCGGCATGTTGTCCAAAGCTCAGCACGCTCGAATTCGCCTTCACTCGAAATCATCTTTTTCGAATCCAGTTTTACTCGAACCAGCGCCGGCGAATTCGCTTCAGCAGATTCGCGGCAGCTGCTCTCCGCTCAACATGTCGAGGATGCGTGTAGTTCCGATGCGGCTCTTCATCTTTACCAGGCCAGCGCGTTCGGCGGAGACGCGGCCAATCTCCACCGCGCCTGCCGTATGCGGGTCGCTGTGCAACAACTCCAGCGCGCGTGCGGCTTCGCTCTCCGGCACAAAGACAATCATGCGGCCCTCGTTGGCCAGGTACAGCGGATCGAAGCCCAGCACCTCGCATGCACCGGCCACATCGTCGCGCACCGGAATCGTCGACTCGTCGATGGTGATCTGCAATCCGGTGGCTTCCGCAATCTCGATCAGGGTAGTGCCCAGTCCGCCGCGAGTCAGGTCGCGTAAACAGTGAACCGCAATATTCCCGGAGATCAGCTTCTGCACCGCGCCATTCAGAGGAGCGCAATCGCTTTCAATCCGAGACTCGAATTCCAAGCCCTGGCGCATCGCCATGATCGCAATGCCGTGGCGGCCAATGTCGCCGCTGAGCAGCACCATGTCTCCGGCCTTCACGCTGGAGGGAGCGATGGTCAGCCCGGCTTCCACAATGCCCACCCCCGCCGTATTGATGAACACCCCATCGCCCTTGCCTCGATCGACCACCTTCGTATCGCCGGTCACCAGTTGTACGCCCGCCGCTTCCGCCGACTGCTTCAAGCTCTGCACCACGGCCCAGAGGGTTTCCATCGGGAGCCCCTCTTCGAGAATGAGTCCGCAACTCAAATAGACAGGGCGCGCGCCGCACATCGACAGATCGTTGACCGTGCCGTTAATCGCCAGCGAACCGATGTCGCCACCGGGAAAAAACAGCGGATGCACCACATAGGAATCGGTGGTGAAAGCCAGCCGCGCGCCGCCCAGTTCAAAGACCGCGCCATCATGCCGCGTCGCCAGCAGCGAGTTGTTAAAGGCCGGCAGAATCATCTTCTCGATTAATTGGTGCATCAGCTTGCCGCCACCGCCGTGGGCCAGGGTCACGGTCGGATAGTCGGCGATCGGCAGTGGGCAGCTCAGCGCAAAATCCTTTATGGTGCTCATCGATTATCCTTTTTCAGACGTCGCCAGCTCGGCGCGCCGATAACGATAATACGCGGCGCAGGCGCCTTCATTCGAGACCATGGGTGCGCCCAGCGGTTTCTCCGGCGTGCACTGCCGGCCGAAGGCGCTGCATTCGTGCGGCTTCTTCTGTCCCTGCATGATCAGCCCACTGATGCACAGCGGACTCTCCTCCGTCGTGTAATCGCCCACGTGAAAGCGCAGCTCGGCATCGAATTCCGCGTACTCCGGACTCAGGCCCAAGCCGCTGGCTGCAATCTCTCCAATGCCACGCCATTTGCGATTCACCACGCGAAACACCTCCTTCACGTAGTGCTGCGCCACACGGTTGCCGCCCTCTGGCACGGCGCGCGTGTACTGATTCTCAACCTCGTGGCGCCCCGCCTCCAGTTGCGCAACGCACATGGCGATGCCCTGAAGAATGTCTAAGGGCTCAAAGCCCGTCACCACGATGGGTACCTTGAACCGGGCCGCAATCGGGATGTACTCCTCATAACCCATGATGGCGCAGACGTGACCGGCGGCCAGAAAGCCCTGCACCCGGTTGCTCTCCGAGCCAAGGATTACCTCCATCGCCGGCGGCACCAGCACGTGAGAGACGAGCACAGAAAAATTCCTGATCCCCTGCTGCTTCGCCTGATACACGGTCATCGCATGCGCCGGAGCTGTGGTCTCAAAGCCGACGGCGAAAAACACAATCTCCTTCGAAGGGTTTTCCTTCGCCAGCTTCAGCGCGTCAAGCGGAGAATAGAGAATTCGCACATCGCCGCCGCGCGCCTTGATGCCGAACAGATCGGTCTCGCTCCCCGGCACCCGCAGCATATCGCCGAACGAGGCGAAGATCACCTCTGGCCGATGTGCGATCTGAACCGCCTTGTCGATCAGTTCCAGAGGCGTAACGCAGACCGGGCAGCCCGGCCCGTGCACCAGTTCGATCTCCTTCGGCAACAATTCATCGAGCCCAAATTTCACGATGGCGTGCGTCTGCCCGCCGCAGATCTCCATGATCGTCCAAGGCTGCGTGGTGATTCTGCGAATCTCCTGCGCAAAGCCCTGTGCCGCCTTCGCATCGCGATACTCCGAGGAAAATTTCACTTCTTCACTCCTGGATCATCCGGCATCAGCTCTGCCAGCTCACCGAGGATGCCCATCTCCCTTAGGTAGCCGAAGACCTTGTTTGCCTCTTCCTCGTCCACCACGCTGATGGCGAATCCCACGTGTACCAGCACGTAATTGCCAACCTGAGCTTCCGGAACGTAGGCCAGGTTCACTTCCTTCAGGATTCCGCCGAAGTCCACGCGGGCCTGCCGCGCCACATCCTCGCCGCTAACGCTGATGATCTTTCCTGGCACCGCTAAACACATGTTGGCTCCCTCCCATTCTTTCGAACTTCAATTGCCGTGCCGCTGCCACCACCTGTCCCAGCGCAATGCCTCCGTCATTGGGAGGAACCCTCTGGTGCCAATATACCTTCACACCGTCGGCCTGCAGTCGCGCAACCGTCAACTCCGTCAGCAAACGGTTCTGGAAACATCCGCCGCTCAGTGCCAGCGGAAGTCCCGCATCTTTGCCAGCGATGCGGGCAATCATCTCCGACAACGTATTGTGGAACTTCCGCGCCATCGCATCCGGCTCCGTCTGTCGCGCAAGGTCCGCCAGAATGCCGCGCACCATAGGAGCCCAGTCCAGCTCCGCCGGGGCAGCATCGCCTGCAGACGGGTGGCCCGCATCCGCCTGCCTTTGGCGAATGCGGGGATCGGTCAGCTCGAATTCATATGTACCGCTCGCACTGCTCTGCAAAGCCAGCCACTCCAACTCCATCGCCGCCTGCCCCTCGTAACGCGCAATCTGCCGAACCCCAATCAACGAAGCAACCGCATCGAACAGACGCCCTGCGCTCGAAGTCCACGGACTGTTCAATCCCTGACGCAGCATCGCCGCAATAATCTTGCGCTCCGCCGCGGAGAAGGCGTGAACCGGACTGAGCTCCTCGCGTTCCAATGCTTCGTCTCCGAATGCTTCGAACAACAGGCCTAATCCGCAGCGACGCGGCTCGCGCACCGCGCGTTCGCCGCCTGCCAGCCGCATCGGCCGCAGCCGCGCCACGCGACTATATCCATATTCGTCAATGTTTAGAAACTCGCCGCCCCACACCGTTCCATCCGGCCCCCAGCCACTGCCATCCCAAGCCACGCCGAGCGCCGGAGCCTTGACTTCGTTTTCCGCCATGCAGGCCAGCACGTGCGCATAGTGATGCTGCACCCTCGCCGGATGCGCGCAAGCGCGTTGCGCATATCCGGTCGAAATGTAGTTGGGGTGAAGGTCGCAGGCCACCGTCTCCGGCGTCGCTTCGTACAGCTCTTTCAGGCTCTCCACCACGCTCTCAAATGCCGTGCTCGCCTGCGCGGTCTCCAAGTCGCCAATGTGTTGGCTGAGAAATACCTGTCGTCCCACAGAGAGCGCAACCGTGTTCTTCTGATGGGCGCCCACGGCGAGCATGGTGGGCATGTCTTCTTCCAACTGCACCGGCAGCGGGGCAAAGCCGCGAGCGCGGCGCATCACCATCTCGCGTCCGGCCATCACGCGCACAATCGAGTCGTCCACGTGACGCAGAATTGGCCTGTCATGCACCAACAGCAAGATCTGCAATTTCCCGCAGACGCTCCAAGGTCTCATGCTCATCGGTGCAAATCGGCTCATCGCTCAGATTGCCGCTCGTGGCCACCACGGCGAAGCCCACGGCCCGCATGAGCAGATGATGCAGAGGTGTGTAGGGCAGCATTACGCCGAGCATCGGATTGCCCGGTGCGACCGAAGACGCCAGCGTGGATGCCGCAGAACTCCTGCGCTGCACCAGCACGATCGGAGACTCTGGCGAGCGCAGCAGGCGCTCTTCCAGCGGCGTCAATTCGCATTCGCGCAGCGCGTCCTCCGCCACCGGAAACATCAACGCGAACGGTTTTTCCTCGCGATGTTTGCGCTCACGCAGCTTCAGCACCGCGTCTTCATTGCGCGCATCGGCCATCAGGTGGAAGCCGCCCAATCCCTTTACGCCCACAATCCTGCCCTGCCGCAGAGTCTCGGCAGCCTCTTCCAGCGCGGCTTCGCGCCGCGCCAGCACCGCGCCTTCCATGCTCCAGAGCTCGAGCTGCGGCCCGCACTGCGGGCAGGCATTAGGCTGTGCGTGAAACCTTCGGTCGCCGGGGTCGCCGTACTCGCGCAAGCACTCCGCACACATGGTGAATTTCTTCATCGTGGTGCGCGGCCGGTCGTAGGGCAGTGACTCGATGATGCTGTAGCGTGGCCCGCAATGGGTGCAGTTGGTGAACGGATAGCCGAAGCGCCGGTTTCGCGGATCAAACACTTCGCGCAGGCACTCAGGGCAGGTTGCAATGTCTGGCATCACAAGCGCGGTCTTCTCGCCACCCTCGCTCTTGCGAATCTCAAAACCCACATAGCCGACGGGATCGGCGAAGCTGCTTTCGAGACTTTGGATGAAAGAGATGGCAGGCTTTTCGCGCTCGACCCGCAGCAGAAAACAGTCGAGCTTCTCTCGCGCGCCTTCCACTTCCAAATTCACTCCGCACGAGGTGTTGTTGACCCAGCCATTCAGCTCCAGCTCGGTCGCCAAGCAAAAGAGGAACGGACGAAAGCCGACGCCCTGGACCGCGCCGCGGATCGTCATCTTCAGCCGCGCCGACGGGTTCACTCCCTCTACGCTCTGCTCTGCAGTCGCCAATCATCCCTCTCTTTGCACGGGCAGCAATGGATGGAATCCCATCGAGCAGCGTAGAAGTCCCGAGCCACTTTCGGGAGGGCGGCAATCACGAGTGCCTGTGACGCAAATCATAACGGCGCTCGACAGCGCCGACACGGCGGCAATGCTAGAATCGCAAAGTACCCGGCTTCCAGATTGGAATGTTCCTTATGACAGCTTCTTCGTCCTCCGCACAATCTCAGCCCGTCCCCATGCTTGACCTGAAGCGCCAGTACGCCACGATTCGTGAGCAGGTGCGCGCCGCCATCGACCAGGTCTGCGAGTCGCAGTCGCTGGTTTTGGGCGAGGAGGTCGCGGCCTTGGAGCGCGAAATTTCGGCGCACCTGGGCGCCGCCTCTACCGTAGGCTGCTCCTCGGGTACGGACGCCCTGTGGCTCGCCCTTGCCGGAGCCGGCGTCACTGCGGGCGATACTGTGGTCACCACTCCGTTTACCTTTTTCGCCTCCGCCAGCTCCATCACCCGCTGCGGAGCGCGCCCTGTTTTTGCCGACATCGAACCGGCGACCTTTAACCTTTCGGCATCCTCGGTCGAGCAGGCGATTGAGAGTCAGCGGCCTGCGAATCTCAAGGGCATCATGCCGGTGCACCTCTATGGCCAGTGTGTGAACGCGGATGCCTTCGACGCGATTGCCGCCACTCGCAAGCTTGCGATCGTGGAGGACGCCGCGCAGGCTTTCGGAGCCACTTGGAAGGGTCGCCATGCCGGAGCCCTGGGCCGCACCGCAGCCTTCAGCTTCTATCCAACCAAAAACCTCAGTGCATTTGGCGACGCGGGTGCGGCCACCACAACCGACGTTGAGGTAGGCGAGCGCATGAAGCGCCTGCGGAATCACGGCGCAGCCCGCCGCTATTACCACGAGGAGATTGGCTGGAACGCCCGCATGGACGGAATCCAGGGGGCCGTGCTGCGCATCAAGCTACGCTACATCGGGCAGTGGAATCAGCGCCGCAGCGAGATCGCCGCGAGCTACGATCAACTTCTGCAACAGGCTGGCCTCACCGGCGCGCGTGGAACATCGATATATGTCGATGCATCCCGCCCGCTCGCCCTGCCCACAACCGCCCCCGAGGCGAAGCACGTCTTCCACCAGTATGTAATCCGCGCCCATCGCCGCGACCAGCTGCGCGAGTTCCTGCAGCAGCGCCAGATCGGTTCCGAGATTTACTATCCCGTGCCGCTGCATCTTCAGCAATGCTTTGCTTATCTCGGCTACAAGCAGGGAGATTTCCCGGAGTCCGAGCGCGCATGTCTTGAGGTGCTCGCGCTGCCCATCTTCCCGGAGCTCACCGGAGCCGAGCAGCAGCGGGTAGTTTCAGCCATCGCGGAGTTTTACTCAGAGTAGTGTGAATCAAATGAGGCGTTGATCGAATCAGCTTACGCACGAAGCGAGGGTGTGGCATCGGCCGAATCCTTTGCGGCAAGGCACAGCGGGCTGTGCTTTGGCCGCAAACGCAAGGCAAAGGCGCGATACTTTTCGTAATCCCGGAGTAACAGCGCTTCGTCATACTCGCCCTTCATCGCCAGCGCCGCCATCTTGCACCAGCCCATGCGGAAGGTCGTATAAGCCAGCAGGTAGGGCGCGAGCCTTCCGGCCACTGCATCCCCCGAGCGCGCCTCGTATTCACTAACAAATTCTTCGCGCAGCTCACCCTCGAACTCCCACTCCACAATCACTCCGGCCACATCCCAGGCGATGTCGCACGGTCCGGGAAAGAAATGATTATCGCCGTGATTCCCCGCATCCAGCTTCAGCAGCTCTCCGCTCGCGGTGCGAAGCCATTCATTCGGCATCATGCGTCCATCGCAAAAGACCACGCGCGCGGTGCATAGCTGCGACTCGGCGACGCCGAGCTCCTCGCCGAATTCAAGCTGCCAGTTCCAGCGCAACATCTTTTCAATCTCGGGAGTCTGCGGCGTATCGCATGCGAATGCCTTGAACCTGAGGGCAAGATAGTCAGCCATTCTTGTCAGCACCTCAGGCGAGCGCTCGCGCGACTCCAACACGCGTCCCGGCACCAGCTCATATTGGCCAAAGCCGCGGTGGTTCCCTAAATATCGCGGCGAAAAACCGCACTGCTCCAGCAGCTTCGCCCGTGCGCCGACTGCTTCGCCATAGTGTCCCAGAGCCTTCGAACCTAAAAACGCTGCACTCATCTCGGGCAAGGATTTTTGCCTGCTCGAGCGGTGCCCATGAGGCGGGCATCGTGCTCTCCGTGCACCGGAAATACCTGCGCCAGGTGCCGCCGGAGAGACTCTCTCCCGTCTCCGGCGGAGCCAGCGGAGCGTTTTTCATGACATGGAAGCTGTAGCGTGACCATCGCTCGCGGCGCGTTTGTGGCGCGCAAACTGGAAGGATCGTCCACCGTGCGGCTTCCGATCATCTTGAATCCGCTCCTGCCTGACGCCGCACTGGACCAGCGCCTCGGCCACCGCAAGAAAAGACGAGCCGCTGATGCCCGGCCCTTCATCCACCACCAGGAACCCTGCCTCAGGCACCGACGCAACCCAATCGGACAGCTCCGGCGTCAGCTCCAGCTTGCGATCATAGGGGTGTCCAGTGGGGCGGACGTTGCGCCGCTGGCACTGAATTCCGCGCAGCCGCAGCGCAGCGCAGGCCACCGCGCTCAAGGTTACTCCAATGCTGCGAATTCCCAGCACGGCCACCGGAGAGCGCAATTCCAGAGTGTCCAGCAGCATTGCCATCTTGCGCGGATGCAGGGCGTAGTAGGCGAAGCCTTCCTGCACCGCGATCTGGTAGTGGCCGGTCACCTGGAGCTGTTGGGCACACTGAACGATGGATGAGTATGAATATTTCAGCCCGCTGAGGAAGGCGTGGGCGAGCGCCTCGGTGATCTCGGAGGCAATGTCGCAGGAGTGCGAATCCGGGGCGTTCGGCCCGGCGCTGTCCAGCAGCGCGCATTCCAGCTCTCCGGCGGCAATCAGCGCCGCCAGCACGCGATCTTCAGCGGCGTGCTCCGGCGCGCTCTGCCACCGGTGCAGAGCATCATTTAGCGAAGAGAGCAGCTCCGCTCCGCTTACCGTGCGCCTGCCGTCGCGAAACACATACATGTTCCAGCCCGAGTTGTTCATGGCGCGCCGGGGAGCGATCCGCTGGCTGGGCTCCGCATCAGGCTGCCTTCTTCTTCTGGCCGCGTGGCGAGCGCGAAATGTCACCTTCTTTGTCGATGAAGTAGAGAAACTGGTTATCCCGGTCGACGGCATGCGGCACCAGGATCTTCGATTCCCCTTCCCCGCTCTTTGGCTTGTGGCAGACGTTGCCCTCGCCATCGATAAAATACAGGTACTTCTTGTAATCTCTCTGGAGGTCCAGCTTCTTGATTTTCTCGGCCATGGCGGCACACCCCCCGATTTCTAGAGGTAGGATTCGCGTTGGCCCTGAGGGGATGGATTGCTCGGCACAGAAGTTCAGACTGAAACCGCAATTTCGCGGCTGCCCAGGTTCAGGACTTTCGCTTCTTCCCTGAGCTGTTTCCGGGGTGGGCGGCTCTCCGGCCCGCGCTCTTTTTCGGTTCTCCTGGCGCGTGCGCGGCAGGCTGCGGTTGTTCGCCGGGAGCCAGCACCGGGCGAACAATGTTGCCGATGACCCGGTACTTTCGCTCACCAATCGATCCGTCGGCGTTCTGCTTACGAATCGTGAATACCGGCATCACGCCTTCCTTGCCGAAATCTTCTGTCGAAACCTTGGCCGGGAAGTAGCCAACGATGAAGTGCTCGCGATAACCGGTCTCGTATCGGTGCCTTTTCAAATTCCAGGTAAAGACGCGGACCTGGTTGAAGTCGTAGGGAATGCCGTCTTTGTTTTCGTTCAGCAGCACCAGGTATTGCGGAGTCGCTCCCTTCACCTCGTCCTGTACGGTGTTGAGCACAAACGCCGCCTGAATGCGCTGGCCCTCAGCATACTGCGCCACGTCGAGAGGAATATCGAGATCGACCATGCGCGCCAGCACCCAACCGACGTGTCCCTGCTGATCCCGCACCAGCCACCAATCATCCATCGGCTTCGCATCTTCAACCGAGCCAGGCGCTGCTGCGTGGGCTGCGGGCTGGTTTGCGGATTGGGCTGCGAGGTGGTTTTCGGATTGAGTTACTTTGGGCGCGTCCTGCGGTTTGGCTTTCGGCTGAGCCGTGGGCGTGGCGGACTGCGCTGACCCGCCTTTCGGAGAAGACAAGGCAGCGTTCTTTGGCGTGGCTTTGGGGGCGGGCGTGGAAGTTTTTTTCTGCGGCTTGGCCTGCTCGCCGGCGGCCCTGGCGAGCTCGGCTGCCCTTACGGCGGCGATCTCCTCCGGAGTGGCGCGCCCGGTGGTCGAGCGTTTGAGCATCTCCACCTTGGAGCTTTCCGCAAGCTGATAAAGCGTGTCGGTCTCGCGTCCGGGGGTGACGTGCATGTTCAACTCCACGCGGGTGACGCCGTGGCCCTCGACGGGTGCGGCGCGGTTCTCCTTGCTCAACTGCTGGAAATGATCGTAGGTTTCGCTCGGCACCAGGGCGCGCAACTCGATCCAGCCTTCCACCTTTTGCGCGGTGCGAACGCGAACGAAGCGCTTCTGGCGCTCAAGAACCTCGACGCGATCCCCGTTCTTCACCGAGCCGACGCGGTTGTAAACGGCAGCGACATGGTCACGGAGATTGGCCTGCGGGGCGGAGACATACATGATCTCTCCGCTGCTGACCGGCCCCGAATGCTTGCACGATGCGGCGCACAGCAAGACGAGCAGAAGCGCGACGCAAGAACACGGACGCAGGCAGAGCAGACGGAGACGAGAATTCAGGGAACGCAAAGGGCTTCTCTTCTGGATGAATCTCCACTATAAACCAGAGCGGCGCAGAGAAGAAACTCCGAAACCAACTGCCGCCGTCAGCAGATGGTGGCCCACATCCGCCCGCAGTTGGCGAATGTGGGTGGAAGTTACTCGTCCCCGAAGTGAGTTCCGATCGCGCGGGCGGTGTTGACCAGCTGGCCGTCAGGGTCGACGGTCTTCATTTTGCCGATGGCCTCGGCGATATCGACGTACTCGATCTTGCCGCCGCGCAGAGCCACCATCTTCAAAAAGCCGCGTTGGGCAATGAGGTCCACTGCGGCCACGCCGAAGCGGGTGCTGAGGATTCGGTCGTAAGGCGAGGGCGAGCCGCCGCGCTGAGTGTGGCCCAGGACGGTGACGCGGACCTCCTTCTTGGCGCAATTCGCGATGGCTTCGCCGATCAGGTTTCCGACGCCGATGCCCAATGGAATGGAGCCATAGCGCTGCATCCAATCCTTGCGGATCTGCTCAGGAATCTGCACCCCTTCGGCGAGGCAGATGATGGTGAACTTCTTGCCGAAGACATGGCGCTGGCCGATGAAGGTGCAGACGCTCTCGATGGTGAAGGGAATTTCCGGAAGCAGAATAATGTGAGCACCGCCGGCAATCCCGGCGTGAAGCGAGATCCAGCCCGCGTCCCGTCCCATGACTTCCACAATCATGACGCGGTGATGCGCTTCGGCGGTGGTGTGGATGCGGTCGATGGCGTCGGTTGCGACGTGGATGGCGGAGTCAAAGCCGAAGGTGACGTCGGTGGCCGAGAGATCATTGTCAATGGTCTTGGGAACGCCGACGACCGGCAAACCTTTTTTAGCCAGGTCGAGGCCGATCTTCTGCGTGCCGTCGCCGCCGATCACGATGAGCGCGTCGATGCCCAGGGCCTTGGCGTTCTGGATGACCTGATCGGAGAAATCGCGGACCGCCTCGTGACCGTCGTTGCTGATGCGATAGGTGAAAGGATTGCCGCGATTGGTGGTCCCAAGGATGGTTCCGCCGCGCGGCAGAATGCCGCTGACATCGCTGAGCAGCAAGGGACGGCTCTTTTCCGGCCAGATGAGTCCGTCAAAGCCATCCCGGATGCCGATGACCTCGTAGCGATACTTGTGAATAGCGGTTTTCACGGCGGCACGGATGACCGCGTTGAGACCGGGACAGTCTCCCCCGCCGGTGCAGATTCCAATTTTTCTGATTTCAGCCATGCAGTTTCTTCTGATTCCAAAATTAGGCTACGGCCGTCGCTGCGATTGTATATCAGAGCAACGGCGCTTGCGGTGAGCGGCGAGCATGAACTGGTATGCGCGTCCAAATGGGAGCGGAATGGGTTCCCGGGATTTGCGCTGTGTTTTTCGGAAAGCTCAGGCTGGCAGAGCTTTCCACCTAAAGAAGCGTATTGCCAAGAATGGTGAAGTTGCTGGAGGTGACGGACACGGTAGGAGTAGCGGCTGCGGGGCCGAGGTAGGCAGTCGCTGTGATGGTGAAGGAGATGCCGGTGGTCGCCGTGCTAAGCACGGTGACTACTCCGTTCGCGTTCACGGTAGCAGCGGCGGTGTTACTGCTGGTCCAAACGACGTCGCTGCTGATATTGGCGGAGGTGTTGTTATTGACGGTGGCGACGGCGGTAAGCGCGAATATCTGGCCAGGGGTAATGCTGGTTGGAAGCAGGCCGTTGGGGAGGTTGAGCGAGAGAGCGGCTGGAGCGGTGCCGGTGTAGGTCAAAACCGTGGCGGTACCGCTCTGCCCGCTCTCCTTTGCCGTGATGGTCGCGGTCGAGCCGCCCGTGGTGCCGACCACGGTGACCTTGCCGGCGGTGACGGTGGCAACGGAAGGGTCGCTGCTGGTCCAGGTCGCGGTGGTGGTGGCATCCGTTGCTGTTCCGCCGACGGTCGTTGCCGAGGCCTTCAAGGAAAAGGTATCGCCGGGAGTGCCGACGCTGGGCGCGACGGCGAGGATGACCGCGCTAGGAGTAACCGCAAGCGTCTGGATGGAGCTGTTGGAGACGAAGAACCCATCGCAGGACGAGCAGAAGGCGAGCGAGGCGAGCACAGGGAGCACGCGGACTACACGGCGAAGCAGCGAAGTCATGAGTTCCTCCGAAAGAAGTCATTGTAGTGCCTCCGTGCCGGATGAGTGCAAGCAGGGAAGCTTTGCGCAGGAAACAATAAGCAACGTGCTTTCTCGCCGCAATCTCATTCCTGCAATTCGCAATCTTCAACTTGCAAAAGAAAAATCCCCGCCAGCGTGGCGGGGATTTTCTGGATCAGGTTGGTAGAACGGTTACGCCTTCATGCTGCCGGTCTTCAGGAAGCGCTGGTGGAAGGCGAGAGACTCGTCGAGGATGTGCGGCGTCTGCCCGCCGACGGTCTTCTTGGCGCGCTCGAAGTAGTCGTTGAGCAGTGGTTTGTAGCTGTCGTCGGCGCAGTTGTCGATGATGACGCGGGCGCGCTGCTTGGGCGATAGTCCGCGCAGATCGGCGAGGCCCTTATCGGTCACAAAGACATGCGTGTCATGCTCTGTGTGGTCGACGTGGCTGACCATGGGGACGATGGTGGAGATGGCCCCGGCCTTACCGGCAAGCGAGGGCGCCATGAAGAAGGTCAAGCGGGCGTTGCGGGCGAAGTCGCCCGAGCCGCCGATACCGTTCTGGATCTTGCTGCCCATGATATGGGTGGAGTTGACGTGGCCGTAGATGTCGCCCTCGATCATTGCATTCATCGCAATCACGCCGAGACGGCGAATGATGCCGGGGTTGTTGGAGATCTCCTGCGGACGCAGGATGATGCTCTTCTTGTAGTCGCGCATGTTGGCATTGACTTCGTCGATCATGTCAGGACTGAGCGAAAAAGCGGTGCATGAGGCAACGCTCATCTTGCCGGACTTGATGAGGGCGATCATGCCGTCCTGGATCACCTCGGTGAACGAGGTGATGTTTTCGAACTGGCCTTCGTTGAGCCCGTGGAGCACGGCATTGGCGATGTTGCCGACGCCCGACTGCAGCGGAAGAAGATTGGCAGGCAGGCGGCCCTTCTTCACTTCCCACGCCAGGAAGTCGAGAATGTGGCCGGCGATCCGCTTGGAGCCCTCGTCCGGTTCCTTGAACGGGCTGTTGCGGTCGCCCATATTGGATTCAACTACGGCCACTACCTTCTCGATCGGAATTCTGAGGTACGGTGTGCCGATGCGGCCTCCGGCGGTGGTAAGAGGGATGGGCTGACGGTTGGGAGGAACACCCCAGCCGTAGTAAATATCATGCATCCCTTCCAGTTCGAGCGACTGCGCGTTGTTCACTTCGAGGATGACCTTTTCGGCACACTCAATCCACGTGTTGTTGTTGCCCACCGCGGTGGAGGGAATGGCGCGGCCGTCCTCGTAAACCGCCGTGACCTCGATCACTGCAACGTTCATCTTGCCGTAGAATCCGTACTCTACCTGCTGCCCGAGGTGGCTGAGGTGCATGTCATTGTAATTCGCCTCGCCGTTGTTGATGCGCTTGCGAAGTTCGGGATCGGACTGATAGGGAGAACGGAAACTGACGGCGTTAGCGGTTCCCAGCTCGCCATCGAGCTCCGGGCCTGTGGATGCGCCGGTGAGTACGCTGACGCGCAGGGTCTCTCCCTTTTCCTGGAGACGCTTCGCGCGACGGGCGAGGGCGGAGGGAAGCTCCTTCGGATAACCGGCGCCGGTGAAACCGCTCATGCCGACGACGTCGCCATTGTTAATGAGTGCGGCTGCCTCGTCGGCAGACATAATGCGCTGGCGTAAGGCAGCATTGAGTACACGATTTTGCGAGGTGGTGACAGTAGCCATGAGGATCCCCTGGAATCAAGATAAGTTGCAGTGATGCACGAGACGAGCTAAACGAGCTAGGCGACTAATTTAGGTCGAGTAGGGGAATTCCGTCAATAGATACTTGATAAGAAAGTGCTTCTGATGAAAGAAAAACCGTTCTTTTTGACAGGGTTAAGGCGCTGCTTCAAGACCGGCTCTTGAGGAAAACAGCCAAATCACGGGCAAAGCGGAGCAATTTGGCTCTCCAAAAAATCGGGCGGTCACAGAACCGAACAAAACTAGGCGTGGATCATTTTTTGTTGAGGCGCAGCGAAGCGGAGTTAATGCAGTAGCGCAGGCCGGTGGGATTGGGGCCGTCGGGGAAGACGTGGCCGAGATGGCCTCCGCAACGGGAGCAGGTAACCTCGACGCGGGTCATGCCGTGGCTGCGGTCTTCGTGCTCCTCGATGTGCTCTTTGTGAAGCGGATCGTAAAAGCTGGGCCAGCCGCAGCCGGAGTCGAACTTGGTCTCCGAGCCAAAGAGTTCGAGTCCACAGGCGGCGCACAGATACACACCCGGCGTCTTGGTTTCGGCATACTGGCCGGTGAAGGGTCGCTCGGTACCTTTCTCGCGCAGAATACGGTATTGCTCAGGGGTGAGCGAACGACGCCATTCTTCATCCGACTTGCGAATTTTTTCCATGCTTCTCCGGTTGCCTCCCGCTAGGCGCTTCGATTGTAATACGCGATTAAGATGAGTGGCAGGTTGAAAACGCGCCGCCCACCGGTTGCGAAAGCCGCCGGACAAAGCGAAAGGTTCTGGAGCGCTACGCAAGCGGCCTAAAGTTGAACGCATGCCGGCTTTTATAGCGTATAGCGGAGCAGTTGGTAGCGATAGCGATTGATCTGGATGGGCGCGGCGGAGCTACAATCCGGCATGGCTAATCTATCGTTGGTGTATGGATTGAGGTTGCTCCCTGCAGGGGAACTGGAGCAGGTGGGTTCGGGATCGATCAGGCTGAGGAATGGACGCGAAGAGCATGTCACGCTGCACCTGCTCGAAGGCAGCAAAGAAGAGATCGAGGCCCAATTAAAACAAAGCATCGACGCATTCTTCGATATTTACCCGGAGATTCAGTAGAGGCGGGGCAAGGGTGGCGCCAGAATTCCGTACGGTCACTCAGACTCGTCGAGCGCTGAGTGGGATAGCCAGCAATAAGTGCCGCCGGATGGAGCTAAGACCGGCCCGAAGGCCGTGGATGGCAAGCAAGACAGTTTCTCCATAAATTTTCACCTTACCTTTTGCATCCGATTCGACCTGAGCTTCCTCTAACTTAGTACGTTTGTACACTGGCCATTCGTATAGGTGAAACCCTGTACGTCTGGCCATGTCCTAGGTGAGCAGCAGTCCGGCTGGTACTCAGGGACATGCTCAACTCATGCGGCGTACGTTCTTTAGTGGCTTGCGATACGCCTGGGAGGCGACGATGAAAGACTCAAATGTAACGTACCTCGCTGCGCTTCGCCCATACGAGCTCCTGTCCGTTAACGTTGCCGTGCGTGCGTTTCTCAGCGACGGAAGGGGCACAAACGGGCGAGGTCATGACGTTGGGGAAGGAGGAATGGCCATTTATCTTCCGTTGGAGCTTGCGGTCGGAACGGCGGTCAACATCTCTTTCCAGTTGCCTCACTCCCGGATCACGTTTGGGGTCCGCGCAACAGTCCATAACAGCAATGGTTTCCGCCATGGCGTGGAATTCGTCAATCTCACAACGTTCGAGGCAGAGGAGATAAGACGCGTAACTTCAATCTTGAAGCTTGCTGCCTAGGGTCTTGAATCAAGCCTTCTGCCTGGATTGCAATCTCGCGTAGAGACGCAAGACCAACCGGGTGTGAGACTTCCGCGCTGCTGCGCATCCACTGAAAGGCCGGTCCCGCACCGGCCTTTGCTGTTTTTCGCCGTATGAGGCATGGTAATAGAGGATGATCGTGCCTCTTCCGTCAGGCTTCACTTAAGACAGGATCGGGGCAGAGAAAGGAAGGATAGCGTGGAATTCATGGAACTACTGCGGGCGCGGCACTCGGTGCGGAAGTTTCGCAGCGAGCAGGTGCCTGCGGAATTGCTGGAGAAGGTTCTGGAGGCGGTGCGGACGGCTCCCTCGGCGGGCAACTTTCAGGCATACGAAATTTACATCGTAAGCGGAGAGGCGCGGATGCGGGCCTTGGCCGCCGCGTCGTTCAATCACGACTGGATTGCGCAGGTTCCGATGGCGCTGGTGGTGTGTACCCATTGTGCGCGCTGCGAGTACGACGGCCGGGAGCACTGGGCCTTGCAGGACGCCAGCATCGCCGCTACCCTGGCGCATCTCGCGATTGTCGATCTGGGTCTGGCCACCTGCTGGGTCGGGGCCTTTCTTCCCGCAAAGGTTGCCGAGGTGATCGAAGCGGCCGAGGGACACATTCCGCTGGCGATGCTGCCGGTCGGATACTCAGATGAAGTTCCGCAAGAGAGCGTGCGGCGCGCACTAACGGAATTTGTACACCGGCGCGAGTAGGGGCGAGCGCGAGGAGAGGTTCAGCTAGGCGCGGGTGCGCAGTTCGGATTTGTAATGCTGAAGCCGCTGACGCATCTCTTGCAGTTTGCTGACCTGCTCGGCGGCCAGGGGACGCTCGCAGCCCAAGCTGCTTGACCACCAGCGCGATCTTGGCGAAGTGCTCGACGGTCTCCATATTCATGTACGCCTGCATCAGGTCGCAGCCGCACGTCACCACGCCATGGTTGGCCATAAGGACAGCGTCGTGATCGGGGATGAATGGCTCCAGGGCCTCTGATAATTCGGAGGTGCCTGGGGTCGCGTAGTGGGCCAGCGGAACCGAACCAAGCGAGAGCAGCACTTCACTGATCAGCGCCTGATCGAGGGCAAGTCCGCAGGCGGCAAAGCCGGTTGCGGTGGGCGGATGCGCGTGCACGATGGCGTTGATCTCCGGACGCATGCGGTAGATGGTCATGTGCATCCCGATTTCGCTGGTGACGTCGCGGAATCCGGAGACCTTGCGCCCCTGCATATCCACCACGATCAGGTCTTCGGTGGACATCATTCCCTTGCTGATGCAGGTGGGCGTAACCAGGATCGAAGCTTCGTTGAGACGCACGGAGATGTTGCCGTCGGTGGCGGCAATCAGGCCGCATTCATGCAGCATCTTTCCAAAGCGAAGAATTTCCAGCCGGGACTCGTGCTCGCTCATTACAGGTTCAATCCAGATCGTAAAAGTCACGCTATCGAATAGTACCGTAGCGCCAAGCGCTTCGCCACATTTTCTGTGATGCTTGGTTCAGTTCCTTTCGAGCCCTATAATTATTTGGTGCTCGTTTCCGATTTTGATTTTCCACTCCCCCCGGAGCTGATCGCGCAGCATCCGCCCGCTCAGCGTGCGGCCTCGCGGATGCTGCACATGAAAGGTGCTTCGCTGCGAGACACGGTCTTCAGCGAGCTTCCTGCACTGCTGCGGGCAGAAGATTTACTGATTTTTAACGATACGCGGGTGCTTCCGGCGCGGCTTTTTGGCCATCGCAGCGGAAGCCGAGCGCAGCGGCTGAGCCCGCACAATCCAGCCTCTCGTGATTTTCTGCACGGCCGTGTCGAGGTACTGCTGACGCGCCGCCTCGCCCCAGCGTCAGCGACCGGAGGGCCATCTGCTGACCCGAACCCGTCGCTAAGCCCGGCTCCCGGAGAGCAATCGGTTCGCCCCGCCGCAGAGGAGCAGGTTTGGCAAGCGCTGGTGCGTCCGGGAAGAAAGATTATGCCGGGTGAGCGGCTTTACTTCGGGGGTACGGAGGCGAGTGCGGAAGGCGCGCCTCCCTTGCTGGAAGCAGAGGTGCTCGCGCGGGGCGAGTTCGGCGAGCGCACGCTGCGCTTTCTGCCGGTGCCGGACTTTTTCGCCCGGCTGGAGCGGCTAGGGCACATTCCGCTGCCGCCCTACATCGACCGCGAGGACACGGCAGAGGACCGCGAGCGATACCAGACGGTGTTCGCGCGTGATCCGGGCTCGGTGGCCGCGCCCACGGCAGGGCTGCACTTCACCGAAGAGATTTTTGCCAAGCTGCGCGACAAGGGCGTCGAGACCGCCTCGGTGACGCTGCACGTGGGGCTGGGTACCTTCGCACCGATCCGTACCGAAGTGGTCGAGGAGCACAAGATTCACACCGAGTGGTACCAGATTCCCGAGGAGACCGCCGAGCGCATCACCCGGGCCAAACGCGAGGGCCGTCGCGTCGTGGCCGTTGGAACGACCACTGTAAGGACGCTGGAGTACGCGGCTGGGCAGAATCCAGAGCGTTTCATCACACCCCACAGCGGCGAGGCCAACATCTTCATCTATCCGGGATATAAGTTTCGCGTGGTGGATGCCATGCTGACCAATTTTCATCTGCCCAAGAGCACGCTGCTGATGCTGGTCTCAGCCTTCGCCGGGCGCGAGCGCGTGCTCGCAGCCTACAATCACGCGGTGTGCGAGCGCTACCGGTTTTTCAGCTACGGCGATTGCATGTTCATCGAGTAGAAGATCGAAGCCAGATGCGCGGAGTAAGAATCCCATTTGGATTGGAGAGCCGAAGCGCCTCGCATTTGTTAGCATTTCATCGTGCCTGCCAAGAAAAAATCCGCTGACTCGGAAGCCATAGCTGAACGCTGCATTCCCACTCTTCCGCCCCATGGCAAGGGGCGCGTCTTTCTGATCGATGCGTACTCGTTTGTCTTCCGCGCCTACCATGCGATGGCCCGCCAGCGTCCCATGTCCACGCGCACTGGGCTGCCCACGGCGGCTACATACGTGTTTGTGAATATGCTGAACAAGCTGCGCAAGGATTTTGCGCCGGAGTACATCGCCGCCGTCTTTGACATGGGGCCGAGCTTCCGCGACGCCCAAGCCCTCGCCATGCCTTCGCAGTCCAAGCGAGACAAAGAGACCGGCGAGATGGTGCAGGTGGCGTACGCGGGCTACAAGGCCAATCGCACCGAGATGCCCGAGGACCTGCGGCAGCAGCTTCCATACATCCATCGCGCGCTGGATGTCTACCGCATTCCAATCCTCGGTCGCGAAGGCTTTGAGGCCGACGATGTGATCGGCACGCTGGCGCACCGCGCCTCCGAGGCAGGCTACGCCGTCTACGTGGTGAGCAGCGACAAGGACATGCTGCAGCTGGTGGATGGAAGCATCTGCGTGCTGAATCCTCCAAAAGACAATTTGATTTGCGACCGTGCGAAGGTGCAAGAGCTGCTGGGCGTATCGCCGGAGCAGGTCATCGACCTGATGGCCCTGCGCGGCGACTCGGTGGACAACATACCCGGAGCGCCCGGGATTGGCGACAAAGGATCGGTGGAGCTGATTCAGCAGTTCGGGAGCCTGGACGCGCTGCTGGAGCGGGCAGGCGAGGTGCAGAGGAAGACCTATCGCGAATCGCTGCAACAGAATCGCGAGATGATTCTGCTGAGCAAAGAGCTGGTCACCATCGACTGTAATGTGCCGCTTCCCTTTGAGCCGGAGTTGATGCGGGCTCAGGAGCCTGACATTCCGGCGGCGCGCGCCCTCTTCGCCGAGCTGGAGTTCACCACCTTGCAAAAGGAGTTTCTGTCCTCCGGCGAAGCGGTGGGCGAAACGAAATATGGCGAGCTAACCGACGCGGCGCTGGAGAAGTTGGCGCACGCGCAGACCTTGGCCATTGCGCTGAGTGCGGCAGTGCGGCTGACCGAGGCCGGGGCAAGCGAAGCCGTAGTTCTCGCCGTGGAAGCTGGCGCGGCAGTCAGTGCGGAGGAAGCCGCGGTGGTCGAAGAAGAAGCGCCGCAGCAGGCTTCGCTGGACTGGCGCGAGCCGTTAGCAGCGGAAGGCACAGATGGCCCGCATCCGCCTGTATTTGGCGAACGTGGGGAAGCCGCTCCCATTGCTGGTGCCGGCCAGCAGATCGCGCTCTGCATGGAAAAAGCCGAGAGCTATACGTCCGAGCTTGGCGGCCCATATCGCGAGCGCATTGCGCGTTTGCTGGCCGACTCTGCGCTGGTGAAAGCCGTACACGACGCGAAGTCCACGCTCCACGCGCTGAGCGACACCGGGCTGCGGCTGTCAGGAGCAGAGCATGACGACACGTCTTCGCACGACACCTTCTTGCATGACACCATGCTGTACTCCTATCTTCTGGACCCCACCTACAGTGCGCACACGCTGCCGGGGGTTGCGCTTCGGCGGTTGGGGCTGAAGCTTTCCGGCTCGCTGGCCGAAGCCGCCGACATTACGCTGCGCCTCGCCGGTACGCTGCGCGCCGAAGTGGAAGCCGAGCCCGAGCTGGAGCGGCTCTATCGCGAGATCGACCTGCCGCTGGCCTTCGTGCTGCACGGCATGGAGCAGGCCGGGGTGCAGCTTGACTGCGTGGCGCTGAAGCAGATGGGCGGCAAGCTGCAAGGCGACATACGCAACCTGGAGCGCACGATTCACGAGATGGCCGGGGTGGAGTTCAACGTCAATTCGCCCAAGCAGCTTGGCGAGGTGCTCTTCAACCGGCTGGCACTGCCCAAGCCAGTCAAGTACGGCAAAGGAAAGACGATCTCGACCGCGCAGGATGTATTGGAGGGCCTAGCTGCCGAGCATGAGATTGTGCGGCTGGTGCTGGAGTTCCGGCAGCTTACAAAACTTAAATCGACATATGTCGATGCATTGCCGCTGCTCTGCCGCAACGGCCGCTTGCATACCAGCTTCAACCAGACGGTGGCGGCGACCGGAAGGCTGAGTTCGACGAATCCGAATCTGCAGAACATTCCCATTCGCACCGAGCTGGGCCGCGAGATTCGCGCCGCGTTCGTGGCCGCTCCCGGCAAACTACTGGTGGGGGCCGACTACTCGCAGATCGAGCTGCGCTTGCTGGCCCACTACTCGCAGGACGCGTTGCTGCTGGAGGCCTACCGCACCGGGAAAGACATTCACGCGCTGACCGCCGCTGAGGTCTTCGGCGTGCCGCCGATGATGATCAACGCAGAGCACCGGCGCCGTGCGAAGGCCGTCAACTTCGGCATCGTCTACGGGCTCTCGCCGTTTGGACTGGCGCAGCAGTTGGGGATCGAGCAGAAGGAAGCCAAGAAATTTATCGAAGCCTACTTTGAGCGCTACGCCGGGGTGCGCGGCTTCATCGAGCGCACGCTGGAGCAGGCGCGGCGCGACGGCTTTGTCCGCAACCTCTTTGGCCGCAAGCGTCCCATTCCGGACCTGCAAAGCAAGAATCCGAACCTGCGCGGCTTCGCCGAACGCACGGCGGTAAACACTCCGCTGCAAGGCACGGCCGCCGACCTGATCAAGATTGCAATGCTGCGTCTGGACCGCGAAATCCGCAGCCGCGGGCTCGAGGCGAAGATGCTCCTGCAGGTCCACGACGAACTCGTGCTGGAAGCCCCTGACTCCGAAGTAGAAACCATCAAGGCGCTCGTAAAAGAGTGCATGGAAGGAGCGCACGCGATCAGCGTTCCCCTGGATGTGGAAGTCAGCGTGGGCGCGAACTGGCGGGATATGGAGTGAGGGCGTGCATCCCGCTTATCCCGCATTCGCCAATCGCGGGGGATGCTGGCCGCCCTAAAAAAATCTTGTATGGACATCCCTTGTTGTTATCATCGCAATGAGAAAGGAAGAATCTATGGAGCGACTGGATCGTATCACCCAGCAACCCGGCGTGATGGGCGGAAAAGCATGCGTCCGTGGCATGCGCGTTACGGTCGGCATGATTCTCAGTCAGATCGGCGCCGGACGCACGATTGAGGCCCTTCTCATCGATTACCCATACCTCGAGCGGGAGGACGTCATGCAGGCGCTCCGGTATGCGGCTTGGCGGGCCGAAGAACGCGAGATCACGCTGGCAAGCGCATGAAGCTGCTCGTAGATATGAATTTGTCACCGCGTTGGGTAAGCCTGTTAGCCGACGCGGTGATCGCGGCAGCGCATTGGTGTGATGCTGGTGCGCACAACGCGACTGACTCGGAAATCATGGAGTACGCTAGGGCAAACGGCTGCATAGTACTCACGCACGACTTGGACTTCGGCGCAATCCTCGCGGCCACGCAAGGCACGAAGCCCAGCGTTGTGCAAATCCGATCCGCGGACGTAAGCCCGGAGGCGATCGGTAAGCCGGTGATCGCAGCCTTGCGGCAGATGGCATCGGAACTCGAACAAGGCGCGCTGATCACCATTGATCCGCAACACGCACGTTTGCGCGTATTGCCCTTACTGACGAGGGCAGAGGAGTGAACACCCGGATATGGAGTAACGGTCGCGCTGACGTTAAGGTCAACGACCCCACGCGCTATATCCCAATCGCCTCCTGCAGCGCCCCCGCAATTGCGTCTACGTGCTTGTTCATCAGTTCTTGGCTCTCGGCTTCGATCATGACACGCGCGAGTCTCTCGGTGCCGGAGTAGCGCACCACGACGCGGCCATTGCCGTCCAACTCCTGCTCGGCGGCGCGGAGGGCGGCAGCGACGGTGGGCAGTTCGTGCATGGGGATTTTCTCTTGCACCTTGACATTGCGGATCTGCTGCGGGAAGACCTTGAATCCGGCGGTCAGCTCATGCAGAGATTTGCCCGAGCGCGCGACGATGTCGAGGACGCGCAGCGCGGTCAGCAGCCCATCTCCGGTCGTCGAGTCGCCGTCCATGAAGAGGATGTGGCCGGACTGCTCGCCCCCGAGGGTGGCTCCGCTCTTGAGCATCTCTTCCAAAACGTATTTGTCTCCCACACCCGCGCGCAGCATCTGGATGCCGCTCGCTTGCAGAGCTTTTTCCAAACCCATGTTGCTCATGGTGGTGGCGACAACGGTGTCACGCGCGAGGACGCCGCGAGCCTTCATGTCGCGCGCGGCGATGAGCAGGACGGCGTCTCCGTTGACCACGTTGCCGAGCGAGTCGCTGAAGAGGGCGCGGTCGGCGTCGCCATCGAGGGTAATGCCGAGATCGAAGTAGCCGGGGCGGCGTTGCAACTCGGCGGCGACGTGCTCGGGGTGGAGCGCTCCGCAGCCTTCGTTGATATTGCGGCCATTTGGCGATGTGTGCAGGGCTTCCGCGGGGATGCCGATGCGGGCAAAGAGCTCGGGAGCCACCGCGCTGGCAGCTCCGTTGGCGCAATCGATCAGGACGCGTTGATTTTTCAGTTTCACGCGGCTTAGCGCACCGGAAGATTGCCCGTGGGACGTTGGCGCTGCACCGACGCTGGCGGCAAGCCAGTCTTCGTAGTCGGCGCGCAGGCGCGCATCGCCGGGCAGAATGCCGGACATCAGACTGCCTTCATCGTGCTGGTGATCGACGAGCTGGTCGATGTGCTCGAAAATTTCGGCTTCGATCTCGTGTTCAATCTCATCGGCGAGCTTCATGCCGTTGGGTCCGAAGAGCTTGATGCCATTGTCCTGCCAGGGATTGTGCGAGGCGGAGATGACGACGCCGGCGGCAAAGCCGTGGGTGCGGGTAAGGTAGGCGACGCCGGGCGTGGGGATCACTCCCGCGCTGGCAAAGCCGCATCCGGCATCGCGCATTCCGCGCGCGATGGTTTCGGCGATCCAGCCGCTGGATTCGCGGGTATCTTGCCCGAGTACGACCTTTGCTCCGGCGGAGCCGCGCACCAGCCGCGCACCGCAAGCGCGTCCGATCGCGTAGACCGTGGCGCGGTCGAGAGGAAATTCGCCGGCCACGCCGCGAATTCCGTCGGTTCCAAACAACTGCCTGATGAATGCCCGGGAAGTATTGGCCAAGTTAAGGGACTCCAGCTCTTGAAGATGATTTCTGCGTTTTGACCGTCACATGAATAACACCGGAGCCGGTGATGTGGACAAGAGGATCGGGGAGATAGGCCGTGGTCTCAAAGCTGGCCTGTCCGGCGACTCCGGTTGCGTCCACGGTATCGGTCAAGGCGTCTTCGATGGCGTTCACATGGCGCGCCGGGCCGGTCACCGAGAGCGTTGCCGGCTCGCTGATCACCGAAGCGATGTGATACCCAGGCGGCAATGTGCCGACCACACGGGGTTTGACTGCCACCTGGCGCGTCTCGCGCTGATCGAAGACCATGCGCAGGCGCGAGGGCGTTACTTGCATGACCTCAACATCATGCGGAACCCGGATCTGTTGCGGGGTGAGGTCATAGGTATGCTCGCCGGTGGTGGCGCTGCGCAGGTCAATCACGGCGCGCACGCTCTCCGGAGCCAGATCGCGCAGCACACGCGCCGGGCCGCGGAGGCGGATCTGCGCCTGCGGAACTACGTCCGAGGTGTAGTCGAGATCCTTCGGAGGCCGCGTGAACTCGATTGGGAGGCGAAGAGTAACGTCGGCAACGGGATCATGCGCCACTCCGTACCACATGAGAATGGCGACAAGCAGCGAGATCAGCTTGAGGCCGACGTGGTCAAAGATGAGATGGCGTATGCGGGAGATCATGACTGCTCCCCGTGCTCACCGGCGCGCTCCTGCGAGCGCAGCCCGCGCTCCTCACCCGGAACCCGGAATGCATCGACGGAGCTGGAGGTCGGGTACGTGTGTGCGGGCGCCGGGGTGTGCGCCAGCAGCTCACTCAGCCGCTGGCGCAGCCGTTCGGGAGTGATGTCGCGCTCAACCTGGCCGGCAACGGCGACGCTGATGCCTCCGGTCTCCTCCGAGACGATCACCGAGACGGCGTCGGTCTCTTCGGTAATTCCGATTCCGGCGCGATGGCGAGTGCCGAGCTGCGTAGAGAGCAGCGGATTCATCGAGAGTGGCAGGAAGCAGGCGGCGGCCGCGACGCGGTCCTTCTGGACAATCACAGCGCCATCATGCAGGGGGGCGCTGGGACGGAACAGGGTAGCCAGCAGGTCGTAGGAGAGATGCGCGTCGAGGGCAACGCCGCTCTCAATGTAGGTGCGCAATCCGATTTCGCGCTCGATCACCACCAGCGCGCCGGTCTGGTCCTGGGAAAACGCGGTGGCCGCCATAACGATGTCGTCATAGGCGTCGGCGGTGCCGTTTTGCGAGCCGCGGGAGAAGGTGAGGTTGCGCCCAAGGCGTGCCAGGGCATGGCGAATCTCGCTCTGGAAGATCACAATAAGGGCAAAAATGCTGTAGGGCAGGATGGTGCCGACCAGCCAGTCCAGCGTCCGCAGATTACAGAGATGCGCGATATAAAAGGCGACCGCGAGCGTGCCCACGCCGGTAAGCATCGGAACCGCACGGGTGCCCCGGACTAGCAGCAAGAACTGATAGATAAAAAATGAGACGAGCAGAATGTCCAGAACAGATCCGGCGGTCAGGTGCGGCGTATATCCAGATAGGTTCGGGAGCTTCGGCATGGTCTCCTTTCCACAGAGCTTTGTTCCCGGGCAATTCGCAGCCGGTTCGAGATCGGTATACCTTCCATTGTAAAGCAGTGCCGCCGGTAACGCAGACAAGGGCCTACATCTGCTAACTACGGCAGATGCCGGGTCACGTCAAGAAAAGATTTGTCTCTTTGGCCAGAAACTTCGCGCCTATGAACTTCCGTTACTCCGGTCCGGGTTTGGGCGCGCCCTCGCGCACCGATTCGACGCGGGCCTCGAACTCGCCGCGTGCCAGCCGGGCGTGAATCGCGTCTCCCGGCTGCACTTGCGCGGCATCCTTCACAAGTGCCCCCTGGCGGTCGAAGATGAGCGAATACCCGCGCTCCAGGATTGCCACCGGGGAAAGCGTATGGAGTTTCCCGGATGCCTGCTCCAGCCGCGCGCGGCGTTGCATGCGGTAACGTTCGGCGGCGGCCACCAGAGTCTGCAGCTGGGTGCGCAACTCACGCTTTCTCATACTGAGCTGCTGCCGCAGATCGCGCTGGCCCAGGCGCGATGCGGCCAGATCGAAGCGGCGCGAGCCATCGCCCAGGCGGCTGCGCATCAGGCTCTCCAGGCGGAAGCGCAGATCGTCCACGCGCTGCTGGCGACGGGTAATGGCGTCCTCCATGCGGGCAAAGACGCGGTTCTTCTCCAGCGAGGTAAGACCCTGGCGCTGGCGGAGCAATGCATATTGAGCGGCGCGGCGGAGCCGCTCGCGCAGCGCGGATACGTTCTCCTGCAGCTCCTGCTTGGAGCGGATGACGATCTCAGCCGCCGCCGAAGGCGTGGGCGCGCGCAGGTCGGCGACGAAATCGCAGATGGTGAAATCGGTCTCATGCCCGACTGCGGAGATAACCGGGATCCGGCTGGCGGCGACCGCCCGCGCCAAGGACTCGTCATTGAAGGCGGCAAGGTCTTCGACGCTGCCTCCCCCGCGCGCAATCAGGATCACATCGACGGCGAAGGCCGGGAACTCCCCCGGCTGCTTACCAATCTGCTTATTAAAGAAGCGAAGCCCGGCTGAAACCTCTCGGGCGGCGCTCTCGCCCTGCACCTGCGCAGGATAGATCAGCACGTTGAGCGACTGATGGCGGCGCTGCAGCACGTTGAGAATGTCCTGAATGACGGCGCCGCGCGGAGAGGTGATGACACCGATGCGGCGGGGCAGCGCGGGCAAGGGCTTCTTGCGCTCCTTGGCAAACAGTCCCTCGGTCGCAAGCTTGGCCTTGAGCTGCTCGAAGGCGACCTGCAACGCCCCTGCGCCCATCGGCTCCATGTATTCCGCGAGCAGTTGCATCTCGCCGCGCGCCTCGTACATCGTGATGCGGCCCCGGATAATGACCTGCATCCCGTTCTGCGGACGAAAACGCAGCAGCCGTGCCTGGGCGCGAAACATCACCACCCGAAGCTGTGAGTCGCCATCCTTGAGCGTGAAATAGAGGTGGCCGCTCTCAGCCGGACGATAGTTGGAGATTTCGCCCTCGCCCCACACATCCGGAAATCCCTTCTCCAGATGGGTGCGGACGGCTGTAACCAGATCGCGCACGGCGTAGATGCGGCGCGACGGTACCTCAGCCGGAAACTCGAAGGAAAACTGCGAATCGCCCACGGGGAAAGTTTAGCAGGGGAGGCAAAACTCCAGGGCATCGCAAACTTCTAGCTACGACCTTTGAACTGTGCCCACTCGAAAGCTGGAATGTCCCGCCTAAAAGGGGGAGGAACTCCCTCCCCCCAAGTTCGTGCGACTGCAGTTAGAACGCGGTCTTAATATTCATGATTCCCGAAGCTTCGTTCGAGCCACCCGGATCAGTGAAGTGACAGGAGCGGCAGAACTGGGTCGACGAGCTGGCCTTGGTGCCGTCATTGACCATGGACAAGGAGCCCGGATTGTAAGGAGCAACCAGGAAGAAGTAGGTCGGGTAAGTGCCGCTGACACCGCCCCACGTGCCGATTACCGAGTACATGTTATGCGGGGTGTGGCAGGTCGTGCAGAGCACGAACGAAGTGTTAACGGTCGGCGTGGGCTGATAGCCCAGCGTGGCAGTGCCTTGGAAGAAGTTGCCATAGTTGGACACAAACTGGTCATAGTTCGTGTTCACGCCAATGGTGTAGGAAATGACGTTGTTTGCGATGGTGAAAGCATTCACATTGGTGCCGAGAACGGCGTTCATTGTAGCATTGATGCCCACAGGGTGATCGTTGCTAAAATTGCCAACGGTGGTGCCGTCGTTGCCGAGCAGGGTTGGAATCGTGTTCGGACCGTATACATTGAGAGGCAGCTTGCCGATCTTCTGCTCATACACCTGGTTCGTCATCATGCCTCCCTTGGCGATGTTGCCGTCGTGGCAGGAGAGGCAGAACATTATGCCAACGACTTCACCGGTGGTGTTCGCGACTTCGTTGCCAGGCAGAACTTCAACTGCGCCGCCGCCCGTGGTAATTGTGTAGCCGAGCAGCGGAGTGGTGTCCTGGCCCCACAGAATGACGTTGCCCGAGTTGACATCGGCGAAAGCTTTCGCGCCGGTAGCCGCATTTCCACCGCCGCCTTGGGCGCCGCTGTGCGGAGAATGGCAACCCGTGCAACCGCGACCGCCGTTCTGGTGAGCGCCCAATTTATCTAGACCGTTAATGCCGGTAGAGCCGCCGGTATAGGTCGGGTTCTGCGCGACTGCCATGGCAGAGAAGAACGCCATGCAGAATACGAGAGTAAGCTTCTTCATTTAAAGCCTCCCGAAACTGACCATTGACAAATTAAATCAAAGGCTGATTTATGAGCGCCCAACCGGGCATGTTAGGCAACGTACGGCTGCTAAGGCTTCAGCCGCTAAGCGTCCTCGCACTCATGCTGAGCCGAGCTGGTTCAGAGGCTTTGGATGGTTCTACGTGGTAAAAGGTTTCCCTGAGTAGCGGGCCTACAATGCTAATTCTGACCCCAATAAAACCGCAGTCTTGAGCCTCGGCCGTTAGGGCTTCTGCAAATACGGCTCTCCGGCGAACCATAGCCTCGGCTATTTGCCTCTGGTGGGCACGCGCCCATTCCGTATCCCTGCGGGACTATGCTCGGTGCTGATCGGCAGTTGATTCAAATCCACATTCCGTGGCGAATATTGGCTCTCGCAAATTTGCGCATCCCCCAACGAAAACGGCAGGCCGAAGCCTGCCGTCTCTCAAAAACAAAAAACTTACTTGGTTGCGGTTGCAGCCTTCACGCGAGCCGAAAGGCGGCTCTTGTAGCGCGATGCCGTGTTCTTATGCAGAATGCCCTTCTGCACGCTCTTATCCAGAGCGGAAACCGTCTCACGGAATGTCGTTTCCAGAGTAGCCTTATCGCCGGAGGTCAGTGCGGTGCGCAGGGTGCGCAGCGCCGAACGCATACGCGACTTGTTGGCGCGGTTAGTCGCCGTCTTGGATTCCGTCTGTCGTGCGCGCTTCAGCGCCGAAACATGATTCGCCATACTTACCTATGTCCTTATAGTCAAACTGAAACTTCGTCTTGAACAATTCATTCTACGGCAAACCCGAGCTTTGCCGCAACCGCCCTGGCTCCGCGTCCGTCGGCCTGTACCCGTCCAGCGCCCGATTCGCGCAAGGGAATCTCCAACAGTATGAGATGATTGCCTCACACAACGAACGCGAGATGGTCGCAGAAAGCGGTACATAAATGTCTGGAAACATCGGTGACAAGGCAAGATTCAATCGGCTCCGCAAGCAAAAGATTCGCAAACGCCTGACCAAGGCAGCTGTCCTCGCCGCCAAAGCCGCAAACGCATCCCCAACCGCTGAAACGAAACCAGCCAAGCCCAGCAAATAAGCCGGCAGCCGTTCAATTCGATAGTTCAAGAAGCCCCGTACCAGCTCACCCGCGCGGGGCTTTGTTCTTGCGCTTGGTTTTTGCTCCCACGTCTTGCCTGCGCTTTGTTCTTGCGCTCCACGCAACTCACACAACTCTGCCGCGCAGCATTTATATATATACTGAAACCTTATGTTAAGAGTACGATTCGCGCCCTCTCCCACCGGCTTCCTTCATGTGGGCTCTGCGCGTACCTTCATCTTCAATTGGCTTTATGCCCGCCACAACGGCGGAACCATGGTGCTCCGCCTCGATGACACCGATGTCGAGCGCAACTCGGACGCCAGCGTCAACTCCATCTTCGACGGCCTGCGCTGGCTCGGTCTCTCCTGGGACGAGGAGTACAAGCAGTCCGAGCGCCACGCCCTGCACCGCCAACTCGCCGAATCAATCTTCGCCCAAGGCCTTGCTTATCGCGATTTCACCCCGGCCCACGCCGGCGAGAGCGATCAGTCCGGCCCACAAGGCGCATGGCTCTTCAATCCGGGGATGCGCGATCTTCCGCGCTCCGAGAGCGACCGCCGCGCCGCCGCCGGTGAACCCTTCGCACTCCGCTTCCGGGTGCCGCGAGGCCAAGACCGCGTCCTTCGCTTCGCCGACGCCGTCTATGGCGCCCAGAGCAAACTCGCCGATGAGGTCGAGGACTTCGCCCTGCTTCGCAGCGATGGAATGCCGACCTATCATCTCGCCTCCTGCGCCGATGACGCTGACCTGCGTATCAGCCACATCATTCGCGGCCAGGATCATCTCTCGAACACCTACAAACATCTGCTCATCTTTGAGGCGTTAGCCGCGGCCACCGGAGCCGCAACTCCGCAGTTTGCGCACCTTCCGCTGCTGGTCGCACCTGACGGCGCTAAACTCTCCAAGCGCCGCCACGGCCCTGTCGTCAGCGTCACCACCTACCGCGACGCTGGTTTTCTGCCAGAGGCGTTCGTCAACTTCCTCTGCCTGCTGGGCTGGTCGCCCAAGGATGATCGCGAGTTCCTCACCATTCCGGAGCTGACCTCGGCGTTCACTCTCGAGGGCGTCAACCGCGCCAATGCCGTCATCAATTTCAAGGAAGATGACCCATTCGATCCCAAGGCCGTATGGCTCAATGCAGAGCACATTCGCGCTCTGCCTGTCGAGCAGCTTTCCGGGCGTCTGCTACCGTTCTTGCAGGCAGAGTCTGGGTGCTCCACATCTGCTGAATCTGGCAGATGCGGGTCTGTCACCCCGGAGAAGCTGCTCCAGGTCACGCCGCTGATTCGCGAGCGCATCAAATTCCTTCGTGACGTTACGAATGCAGCGGACTTCTTTTTTGCCGCCCAGCTTCCGCCGTATGATTGCCTTGAGCTGATTCCGCCGAAGGGCGATGCAGCGCTGGCCCGCCGCATTCTTACCGAGGCGCGCGAGCTGCTGGCCGCCACGCCCTTTGATCACACAGCTCTGGAGGCCGCCTTGCGTGCGGCTGCCGAACGGTTAGGGCTGAAGGCTGGGCCCATGTTTCAGCCCATCCGCGTCGCCGTCTGCGGACGCAAGAATGCCCCGCCGCTCTTTGAGACCATGGAAGTCCTGGGCCGTGAAGTTTGCCTGGAGCGCATCACCCAGGCCCTTGGCAGGCTGTAACGCCAAGCTATATGCCAAACGTCTGATGGCCATTTTCAGGAGCAACCTCGATCGTTGCTCGTTTCCTACAAAGGAATGTAAGTGATGAATCCTTCGAATCCGGAAAGTAAAGCTGTTGCCGCAAGTCTCCCGGCTGAACCCGCCGCCCGTCCCTCCAACTTCATCCGCGAGATCTTCATCGAGGATCTGAAGACCAGGAAGTTCGGCGAGGCCGTCATTCAGACGCGCTTTCCTCCGGAGCCAAACGGATATCTGCACATCGGCCACGCCAAGGCCATCTGCCTAGACTTCGGTCTCGCCGACGAGTTCGGCGGCCTCACCAACCTGCGCTTTGACGACACCAACCCCGAGAAAGAAGAGCAGGAGTACGTGGACTCCATCCAAGCCGACGTGAGCTGGCTCGGCTTCGAATGGGATCGTCTCTGCTACGCCTCCGACTACTTCGATCAGCTCTACGCCTGGGCCGTGCAACTGATCAAGGCCGGCAAAGCATATGTCGATGACCTCACCGCCGAGGAGATTCGCGAGTACCGCGGAACTCTCACCGAGCCCGGCAAAGACAGCCCCTACCGTGACCGCAGCATCGAGGAGAACCTCGATCTCTTCGAGCGCATGAGAAAAGGCGAGTTCCCCGACGGCACCCGCGTCCTGCGCGCCAAGATCGACATGGCCTCGCCCAACCTCAACATGCGCGATCCCGTCATGTACCGCATCCTACACGCCGAGCATCACCGCACCGCAGACAAGTGGTGTATCTACCCGATGTACGACTTCGCGCACGGCCAGTCGGATTCGCTCGAAAAAGTCACGCACTCCATGTGTACCCTGGAGTTCACCGACCATCAGCCGCTCTATAAGTGGTACATCGAGCAGCTTGGAATCTTCCCCTCGCAGCAGATCGAGTTCGACCGCCTCAGCCTGACCTATACCTTGCTCAGCAAGCGCAAGCTGCTGCAACTCGTGCAGGAGAAGCGCGTCCACGGATGGGACGATCCGCGCATGCCAACGATCTCCGGCATCCGCCGTCGCGGCTTCACCCCGGAGGCGATTCGCAACTTCTGCGCCGCCATCGGAGCCTCGCGCACCAACGGCTCTACCGACGTCGAAATGCTCGAGCACTTCCAGCGCGACGACCTGAATAAACGAGTCCAGCGCGCCATGGCCGTGCTGCGCCCCTTGAAGGTCGTGATCGAGAACTACCCGGAAGGAAAGGAGGAACTCGTCGAAGTCGCGAACAATCCCGAAGACTCCGCCGCCGGAGTCCGCCAGGTGCCATTCTCGCGCGAGATCTACATCGAGCAGGACGACTTTCGCGAAGTCCCTCCGCCCAAGTATTACCGCCTCTCGCCGGGCAAAGAAGTCCGCCTCCGCAATGCGTATTTCATCACTGCAAAAAACGTGGTGAAAGATGCGGAGGGAAATATCGTCGAGGTGCGCTGCACCTATGATCCCGCCAGCCGGGGCGGCAACTCGCCCGACGGACGCAAGGTGAAAGCGACGATCCACTGGGTCTCGGCCAGCCACGCCATCCAAGCCGAAATTCGTCTCTACGACAAGCTCTTCACCAAGTCCGACCCTGGCGATTTCGAAGAGGGTGAAACCTTCCTCGACAACCTCAATCCAAACTCGCTGGAGACGCTCGTCGACGCCAAACTCGAGCCATCGCTCGCCAGCGCTAAGGGCGGGGACCGCTACCAGTTCGAGCGCATCGGCTACTTCTGCGTCGATCCCGATTCCAAGCCCGGCCACCTCGTCTTCAACCGAACCCTGCCGCTCAAAGACACCTGGGCAAAGATCGAAAAGAAAGCGGGAGCTTAACTGTATCAACTTGAAGTTGGCCGGTGGCCCACATCCCCCCTCTTTTGGCGAATGTGGGATCGCCGGTGCAGGCAGCCAAGAACTCACGTAGAAGCCCGAACAGCAACTCTTGCTACAATCGCCTCGTGTCTACCTCTGGCGAGCAACTCCCGGCTCAACCCGCGCCGCGCCCCTGGCCGCTTGCTCCCGAGACCGAGCCGGTCTTCGGCTTGCTTGAAGTTTTCCTTGCCTTCCTCGCCATGCTGCTGGCAGTGCTGTTTTGCGGCAGCGTCGCGCTCGTCATCGCGCACCACATCCCTTCACTCAGCCGCGTCCGCACCGTCGATCTCGCCACCGACCCGCGCGTGCTCGTACCCGCGCAATTTGCCGCGTACCTGCTGCTCTTCGCTGCACTCTGGCGATTATTCCGCCACCACCACCGCATAGGATTCTTCAGCGCTCTTTCCTGGCACTGGCCGCGGCGCTGGCCCATGTTTCTGGTGGGCGGACTTTTGCTCGCCGTGGCGGTTCAACTCATCGCGCGTCTTCTGCCCGCCCCGCCCGAACTGCCTATCGATAAAATGCTGCGCACCCCTGTTGACGCCTGGCTGATGAGCGCCTTCGGCATCTTTATCGCGCCCTTCACCGAGGAGCTCTTGTTCCGCGGACTGCTTTTTCCGGCGCTCGCACGCCGTGCCGGAGCGCTGTTTTCGCTGCTGGTGACCTCCGCCTTCTTTGGCGCCATGCACGCCCAGCAACTCGGGGAAGACTGGACACAGGTCGCCTGCATTGTGGGCGTAGGCGTCGTGTTGACCCTGGTCCGCTGGCGCTTCCACTCGCTGGCATCCTCTACGCTGGTCCATGTCGGCTACAACGGTGCGCTCTTTGTCACCCTTTTCGTCCAAACACGCGGCTTCACAAATCTCTCCGGTCGATAGGGCGGAGTTGCCCCCACTCTTCGCCTCTTGTTATGGTGAATTCCATGTCCGACGCGCGCCAGAAACTTCTCGCACTCCTTTCGCAGCAGTCCTTTCGACTTGGCCAGTTCACACTTTCCAGCGGCGGCACCAGCGATTACTACATCGACTGCCGTACCACCACGCTGCATGCCGAGGGAGCGCGTCTTACCGGCCGTGTCTTTCTCGATGAAATCTCCCGCCGCAACTGGCGTCCGCAAGCCATCGGCGGACTCACCATGGGTGCCGATCCCATCGTCGTCTCCGTCGCCATGCTCAGCGCGCAGCAAGCCCATATAGCCATTGACCCAGCGGCGCAGCAGTTGGTTCACGGATTCCTGGTGCGCAAGTCCGACAAGACGCACGGTACCGGACAGCGCATCGAAGGCTTCCGCGAAAAAGGCGCGCGCGTCGTCATCGTGGACGACGTCTGCACCACCGGAGCCTCCACCGTGCAGGCCATCGAAGCGGCCACTGAATTCGGCTTTGAGATCGTGGGCGTCATGTGTCTGGTCGAGCGCGAGGAGTCGCTTGGCCGCCCCGCCGTGGAAAGTGCCGCCGCCGGAGTGCCTTTCGTCTCCATCTTCACCGCCTCAGACGTCCGTGCGGAGCATCTTCGTCAACTCGTTTAGCTGGCGTGAGGCCGATTGCATTTCAGTAAGGAAGGCCTACTTGGGATTGCCATTGACCGCGCGCCAGATTACGATGTTCATCGGCCACCCACTTTGGCCCGTTGGGAGTCCCTAGCAATGATGTTTGGCAAACTCGGTCTCGTCATGATCGTTGTGCGCGACATGGAGCGCAGCGTCGTATTTTATCGTGATGTACTCGGCCTCAAACTTCTCATCCACCAGGACAACTGGAGCCAGTTTGATGCCGGCAACATTATCATCGGGCTTCATCCGGAGGGCGATGAGGTCAAGGTAAGTCCCACCACTGGCATGAGCATTGGCATTTACGTCGACGACATGGACCACGCCGTCACCGAAATCCGCCGCCGCCTCGCCAAACTCGCTATCGTCCCACGTGAGGAGCCGTTCGGCCGCTGGGCTCTGCTCTTCGATCCGGATGGATACAGCATCCAGATTATCGAAATGGCGCGCAGCCTTCGCGCTCAGCACAAACTCCCGCCGGAGCCGAAAGAGTTCTAGTTCGCGCAAAAGAAAATCCCTCCGAGGCGGAGGGATTTTCTTAGTCCGGTAAATCCTAGCTTACCGAGCCTGGCTCGCGTGCGCATGATGATGATGGTGGTGTCTGTGGTGGTGCTTGGCAAAAGCCGGCATCGCTGCGCTCAGCAGCAATACGCCGGCCAGTACGGCGATCAACGATTTCTTCAACGCTAGGCCTCCAGCAAACGCCCCTTGAGAGCGTCTACTCTTTCCATCAACTCTGATCGCATTCCTTCGACTGGTCAAGTATTTTTCTTACCTATTCGCCTCGCCGCAAGACACCTTACTTTGCTGCCTCTGTCACTCCACAACTCCGTCGCAAACATTTACACTAGCTTCAACTCAATCGACTGGAAACCAACCGTGCTCGAAACCCTGAAGTGGACTGATTCTGGCGTTTTATTCATCGATCAAACCAAGCTGCCGACCGAGGAGATCTGGGTCAACTGCGCAACCTATCAAGCTGTAGCCGATGCCATTCGCACCATGATCGTCCGTGGCGCTCCTGCCATTGGGGTCGCCGCCGCGATGGGCATTGCCCTTGGAGCACGCGACCTTCCCGCCACCAGCATCGACGAATTTCGCAACGGCCTCGCCGGGGTCTGCCGCATGATCGGCGAAACCCGTCCCACCGCGGTCAATCTCTTCTGGGCCATTCGCCGCATGCAGCGACGCTTTGAAGAACTCAGCGCCCAATCCATCCCCTCCATCAAACAGGCGCTCATCGATGAAGCGCTTGCGATCTACGCCGAAGACATCGCCACCAATCGCGCCATGGGAGCCAACGGCGCTGCACTCCTGCCCCACGCCGGAGGAGTTCTCACCCACTGCAACGCCGGAGCCCTGGCCACGGCAGGTTATGGCACCGCTCTCGGAGTCATTCGCGCCGCCGTCGAGACCGGCAAGAAGATTCACGTCTTCGCCGATGAAACCCGACCCTTTCTGCAGGGCTCGCGCCTCACCGCCTGGGAGCTGATGAAGGACAACATTCCCGTGACCCTTATCTCGGACAACATGGCGGGCGCGATCATGGCGCAGGGAAAAATTCAGGCCGTCATCGTCGGCGCCGACCGCATCGCCGCCAATGGCGATACCGCCAATAAGATCGGCACCTACTCGGTCGCCATACTCGCCAAAGAGCACGGCATCCCTATGTACATTGCCGCGCCATTCTCCACCATTGATCTCGAAACTCCCGATGGCTCTGGAATTCCCATCGAGCAGCGCGCAGCCACCGAGGTCACGCACCTCGGCGGCAAACAGATCGCCCCCACCGGAGTTCAGGTCGAGAATCCTGCCTTCGACGTGACCCCTGCGCGCTACATTCGCGCCATCATCACCGAGCGCGGCGTGGCCACCGCACCCTTCAACGAATCTCTTCTGAAGCTTAGAGAAACAAAGGCTGCCGTCGTCTAAACGGGGTCCCTGGGCAGCCGTGCGCTAGAGTGATGGTGTCATTCCGAGCAACGCGAGGAATCCCCGTGCCTCTCAAATCTCCAGCGCGGCCCCAAAGGCACTTCAGCCAAAATTTGTGATTGCGGATTGGGGTGAGTTCGACGGCCGCACGAGGCTTCCCTCACAACCCTCGGGCCTGAGCGTAGTCGCGCTATGCTGGATTTGTTTTCATAAACGCTTCGATCCTTGCCGCTTCCTGCTCGCTCAAGCGGAACGTCGCCGCCGGAATAATCCCATCTACCTGGCCGGGTCTGCGCGCTCCCACAATGGCTCCGGTCACCTCCGGATTGCGTAATGTCCAGGCGATTGCCACAACCCCTGGCTGCACCCGGTGTACGTTACCGATCTCGCGCAGCAGCTCCACCAGCTTCAAGTTGCGTGAGAGCTTCGGTTCCTGGAACTGTGGAGCGCGGCGACGCCAGTCGTCCTCCGGCATCTTCGCAATGCGCTCTGCCGTCATCATTCCGGACAGCAGTCCGCTGGCCATCGGTGAGTAGCCAATCACGCCGATGTTGTGGGCCTTGCAGAATGGCAGAATCTCCTCCTCCACCGCCGTATCCAGCAAAGAATATGGCGGCTGTAGAGAGGTGATCGGCGCAATCTTCATCGCCCGTTCCATCTGTCCCACATTGAAATTGGAAACGCCGATGTAGCGCACCTTTCCCTCATCCTTGATGCGCGCCAGCGTCTCCCATCCTTCTTCGATCTCCGCCTCCGGATCAGGCCAGTGAATCTGGTATAGGTCGATCACATCCAGCTTTAAGCGCCGCAGCGAATTCTCTACCTCCTCGCGCAGCGAGTCCCTTTTCAGGCTCCTGTAGATCCGGCGGTTCTTCTCCTCCCAGCGCATCGAGCACTTGGAAAAGATGTAGGGATTGGTCGAGCTGTGGGCCAGAGCTTTGGCCACAATTTCCTCGGAATGCCCGAGGCCATAAATTGCCGCAGTGTCGATCCAGTTCATGCCGCACTCCAATGCGCGATGAATGGTCTCCACCGATTCGCGGTCGTCCTGTGGCCCCCAGCCAAAGTCCCAGTCGCCGCCGCCAATCGCCCAAGCTCCAAAGCCGATTGGAGTGATCTTCAAATCTGAATTTCCAAGTTGGCGCGTTTCGCGTGAGGTGCGATTTCTCTCAATCGTTGTAGACATATTCTTTCGATGCGCAGGGCATCGCCTCGGTCACATGATCTATGCCGCGCTAAACCTTTCGTGCTTGCCTTGCTCCCTGCTGCGCGCACGCAAGTAGTCCTGCGCGTTGTGATAACCCTCAATCGTGCCCACGTCCATGTAGTGCTCGCCATTGGCTGTGGCGTGAACCGGGTTCCCTGCTTCGATGTAGGCATTGAGCAAATGGCCCAGGTATTCGTCCTCACGGTGGCGCGACTCCCAGAGCATGCGGAGATCGTGGAAGGCCCGGCCCGAGGCAGTTACCGCGCCCCATATCCAGTTCGAACCAGGATTCGGCTGCTTCACTACAACCTGCTTCACGCGCCCACTCTCATCACAGAGCACAGCATCGAAGACGCTCGGGTCTGCCACTGGAAACAGCACCAGCTTCACCCCCGGCCCTTGCTCCACCGAAGCATGAAAGGCGTTCTCGGGATACCAGATGGTGTCCGGAAGGCCGATCAGCACCGGTTCATCGTGGCGCACAAAGCTCTCGGCGCGGAAGATAGCATCGCACAAACCGCGCGGTCGCCGCTGCACCGCATAGAAGATCTCCGCCCCGTAATCGCGCTCGGCATAATAGCGCACAATGTCACTTTTTTCGGCTGAAATCACCATGCAGATCTGGCTGGCTCCAGCGGCAATCATACGCTCCACCAGGTACTCTGAAACAGCCTTGGGCCGCTCGATCCCTTCCACCTCGCGGGAGCCAACGGGCAGAAGCTCTTTGCTGCATCCAAGCGGCTGAATGCGGAGGCCGGCGCCGGCAGCAGGAATGATTCCGATCATGCAACCTCCATCGGGGCTTTGCGAGGGTTGAACGAGCTGGCTGCGTCAAGCGCAGACAGCATGGTGAGTGCGCGCTGGCGTCCGGTATGCTCGTCGAGGGTGCGCTGACGGGCGCGGCTGGCGATTCCTAGCAACTCTGCATCGGAAGCTTCGAGCAGGCGCAGCACGTCCTCGGTCTCGCTGGCGACCAGCACCTCCTCGCCGGGCTTAAAGAACAAATCGAGTCCACGGAACCAATCGGTAACAATCGGCGCGCCACAGGCCGCAGCTTCAAAGAACCGCCCGGAGGGACAATACCCGGACGCCGCCATTTCCGCTCGCGTCAGATTGAGCGTGAGGCGCGAAGAGCAGTAAAGCGCGGGATGATCGCTGGGCCCAACATGCTCAAAGCGCCGCACATTCGCAGGCCAACGCCACTCCCAAGGATAGAGTGAACCGGCGAGCGTGAACTGCGAAGAGGGACGTCGCCGGGCAGCTTCCAGGAACATGGCTTCCAACTTGGCCTGCCGGTCCGGAGCGTAGGTGCCCATGTAGCTGAGTTCGCAGCGCAGCTCAGGGTAGGGTTGCACCGGGCGATAGACATCCGGATCCACGCAGCCGAAGAGGGGGCACGCCAGCTTCACCCCGAACTCCCGCTCCAGCGCAACCAGCGCGCCACCGCCTGTCCAGGAGAACACAAGGTCGAAGGCAGGCAGCTGGCTCGCGCGCAGGTAGTCCAGATCGCCCTCGGCAAGGCGATTCAAGGTGATCGGCGTATCCAGGTCGTAGAAGACGCGCAGTGGTGCGTCCAGCGAGAGCAGCGCGTCGGCAATGCGCGCACCCTCCGGAACATAGCTGGCGGTCACGACCACATCGGACTCGGCAGCTTCGGCCAGCGCCTGGCTGCGGATGGCGTCCCACGACGAGTACAGCTTGAGCTCGCAATAGCCGCACTCGTTAAAATCACGATGCTTCGCGTAATACGGAACATCGCGCTCGTAGAAGGTGATCCGGTGCCCAAGCTGATGAAGCGCACGCAGAATTGCCCGATACGGCGTGGCATGACCATTGCCCCAGGAAGATGACAGTGTCAGGCCGAAAAGTGTGATCTTCAAAGCGCACCATCCGGTTCCGCAGCCCAGCCTGCAAAAGCGGGCAGACAAGTCCTGCTCAGCTTTGGATGAAAGGTATGCGCGAGATGTTTGCTCGAATTTGTCCTGAAAGCATCGGCTGGTCTGCCAATTGCGGACCGCGCTGACACGGAGAAGGGAGTGCGAAGGAGCGCAACGAGCCCGTTTGTTTGCAATGGTAAAGCACTGCTCAATGCAGCCGGAAGACGGCCTGAGCCGTCCCCCGGCTGCAGAGACTCAGGCTTACGCCAGCTTTGCGTCCAGGGTGATTTCCGCGTTGAGCACGCGCGAGACCGGGCATCCGGCCTTGGCGTCGGCGGCGGCTTTCTGGAACTTGGCGTCGTCGGAGTTGGGAACCTTCGCGCGACACTCCAGGTGAATTTTGGTGATGGTGAAGCCCGCGTCGGTCTTCTCAAAGGTGAGCGCGGCTTTGGTATCGATCGCCTCTGCCTTCAGGCCAGCGCCATCCAACTGCGCGGAGAGCGCCATGGAGAAGCATCCCGCATGTGCTGCGGCGATCAGTTCCTCGGGGTTGGTGCCCACGCCATTCTCAAAGCGCGTGAGAAATGAATACTGCGTCTGCGACAGGACTCCACTTGCCGTGGAGACAGTCCCTCGCCCGTCCTTTAATCCGCCCTCCCAGTGGGCGCTTGCCGTTCTTTGCATTGCGATGGCTCCTAACGTGCGCGCTGATATGCGCCATCGATCATGCTACACCCGATCTCCACTCGACGATCTGCCATGGGTGCCGTGCGGGGTGAAGTATTGCGCGAAAAGCCAATCGTTTCCGAGTTGAAGTTTACCGATCGGTACATCCTTGGCCGAATCCACAAAAGATTCACTCTGGAGTAACTGGCTGACGCCCGGAGGATTGGCGGAAGAGTGAATGGCCGTCTGGAACGAGAGTTCAGGCGCGAGAGGGTGGGTAAAAAGAAAGGCCGGGCTCGCAACTCTGGCGCGGTGAATTTATACTTTCCGGAACCTATGACGAATCGAAAGCAGCTGCTCTTTTCTGGATTAGTTGTAGTTCTGATTCTTGCGGCCTCATGCCAACGCTCCGGCGATAAGCTCAAGCCGAGCGCGCTGGCCTCTGGGCTATACAGCGGACAGAGTATGGAAGCGGTGGAGCGCAAGCTGAATGGCGGCAGTTTTGAAGTCATCGAAGATCGCACGCCGCTGCCCAGCGATACGCGCCCTGCCTACCGTCTGCTGGTAATCTCAAAGAAGGACGCGCGGGTTGACGGGCAGGCGGGCGAACTGGTGCTCACGTTTTTCAATGACCGCCTGATGACCTCGCAGTTTTATTCGGCTGACGTGGCTGCCGCGCGCGCTGCAGTGGAGGCCGGTGAGCGGTTTTCGCTGTCTGGTGGCGATGCCCACATCCAGCCCTCCACGCGAGTCTGGGTTGGGAAAGACGAGAACGGGCGCAGCTACATTGGATGGATTGACAAGGCTCTGCAGGGTGAGCAGGATGCCTGGTTGAAACAGTACGGACAATAAAAAAGGAACGCAGGAGCGAAATGACCCCGATTGATCTGAACCAATTGCGCACCCAGATCGACTCCATCGATACCAAGCTGGTGGAGTTGCTCAATGAGCGTGCCTATTGCGTGCTGGAAATTGGCCGCTACAAGCAGCAGAACCAACGCGCGGTCTTTGACACCCAGCGCGAGGAAGCGGTGATGACCAACGTGGCGCAGAGCAATAAAGGGCCGCTGCCGGAGGAAGAGCTGAAGACGATCTACGTGGCCATTCTCGCGGCCATGCGCCGGCTGCAATCGCCGGATCTGCTGGAGCACTCGTGAGCCTGAAGCGCGTTACCGTGATCGGCCTCGGGTTGATGGGAGGCTCGCTGGCACTGGCGCTGCGCCGCGCCGGATTGGTGGAACACGTTGTGGGTTGCGGTCGCGCGGAGCTGATTCGGCGGGCACTGGAGATGTCTGCCATCGACTCGGGCTGCTCGGATGCGGCGGAGTCGGTTGCCGGCAGCGACTTTGTCTTTCTCTGCACCCCGGTGGAGACCAGCATTGCGCTGCTCAAGCAGATTGCGCCGCGGCTCGGTCCGGGAGCGTTGGTCACCGACGTGGGCAGCACGAAGGGTGCGTTCGCCGCGGCGGCTCGCGAGATTCTTGGCGCTTCGGCTAACGAGCGAGTGCTTCCCGGACATCCGCTGGCGGGTCGCGAGGTCTCCGGCCTGGAGCACGCCGAGGCCGATCTTTACGCGGGATGCGTCTGGGTGCTGACCCCGCTCAACGACGAGGCGGCAGTTGCGAGCCAAGCGGTGGTTGCAGGGGAGGGCGGAAACACTGCGACTGCTTCGCACCGTGTTTTACAAGTTGCTTCGCACCGCACGTTGCAAGCGGCGCTGGAGGCGATTGGCGCGCGTGTGGTCTTCACCACTCCCGAGGAGCATGACCGCACCCTGGCCTATACCAGCCATCTGCCGCAGATGCTCTCAACCGCACTGGCACTGACCCTTGAAGAGGCGTTCGGCAGCAAAGGGAATCCGGCGCTGCAGATTCATGCAGGCGGCTTGCGCTCGATGCTGCGCCTGGCCGGGAGCGAGCCCGCGATGTGGGAGCAGATTGCTGCCAGCAATCGCGTCAATATTGCCGAGGCGCTGGAGCGGATGGAAGTCGAAGTGCGAAAGTTGCGCGAGAGTTTGGGCAGCTCGGAGTTCCGCAGGAAGTTTGAAGAGGCGCGTGAGTTTGCGAAGTTTGTGAAGGGGTGATCGTCAGAATCCTGCTCGGTTAAAACCGAGGCGAGCGGAAAATCGAGGGCTGGTTGAAGAGCCTGGGGCGGCACGAGATATTTGAGCGGGGCGGGGGTCCTTCACTTCGTTCAGGATGACACCAAAGAAGGAGCAGGAGCCAGCGGTGTGCCTCGCGCTTTCGTGAAAGGTAATTATCCGAGTATCTGGCTGAGAAGAGAGCGGACGATGAGGTAGCCTGCTCCGATGAGACAGAGGGTGACGGCGAGCAGGAGTGCGGCGTAGAGGCCTTCCTTGCCGGGCGCGGGAGGGGTGACGCCCAGGTAGAGCGCGAAGAAGTTGTGAACCGCGCTCTGGAGAAAGGTGCGCTTGGGGTCGGTGGTGGTCATGATCTCGCGCTCGCGCATACTGTTCAGGTCATCATAGCTGCGCCGGGGGCGGCGATGGGAAAGATTTCCGTCCGAAGCTGAAGCGCACGAGATTATTTACAATCGGTGCTGATGAACGTTCTCAAGGAATTATTCGAGCAGCACTTTCACTCCGAACCCTCGCTGGTGCGGCCGGTGCAGGGGGAGCTTGGCGGATCGGGGCGCACCATCGTCCGCCTGGCCAATGAAAGCTTCAGCGCCATCGGCGTGCAGCACGATGTGAGGGAAGAGAACGCTGCGTTCCTCGAATTCTCAAGGCACTTTCGCCGCCACGGTCTTGCGGTGCCGGAGATTTACGCGGAGGACCTCGGCAGAGGCGCATACCTTGAGGAAGACCTGGGAGACACCACGCTGTTTGAGTTTCTCTCGCAACATCGCGTGGGCCAGGAGATTGCTCCCGTGGTGGTGGAGGCCTATCGCAAGGTAGTGGAGGAGTTGCCGCGCTTCCAGGTAGAGGCCGGTCGGGATTTGAATTACAAGGTCTGCTATCCGCGCGACAGCTTCGACCGGCAATCGATTGCGTGGGATTTGAACTACTTCAAGTACTACTTCCTTCGGCTCGCTGCGATCCCTTTCAATGAACAGGCGCTGGAGGAGGACTTCAAGCGCCTGACGAAGTTTCTGTTGAGCGCCGACCGCGGTTATTTTCTCTATCGCGATTTTCAGTCGCGCAACATCATGCTGCGCGAAGGGCGTCCTTATTTCCTCGACTACCAGGGCGGCCGCAGGGGCGCGCTGCAATATGACATTGCGTCGCTTCTGTTTGATGGCAAGGCCGATTTGCCGGCGGAGTTGCGGGAGCATCTGCTGGATCATTATCTCGAATCGCTAGGTCGATATATCGATGTAAAGCGCGAAGCGTTTTTGCAGCACTACTACGCCTATGTGTACGTTCGCATGATGCAGGCATTGGGCGCCTACGGATTCCGCGGATTCTACGAACGCAAGCCGCACTTTCTGCAGAGTGTTCCATATGCGCTGAAGAACCTGCGCTGGCTGCTGCACAACGTTACGCTGCCGGTGGCGCTGCCTGCGTTGATGGACGCGTTCACGGGTATGGTTGGCTCGGAAAAACTGCATAGCATTGCGGCACAGGCGGAAGGGCTTACGGTGGTGGTGTCGAGTTTCTCTTTTCACCGCGGGCCACTGCAGGACGAGAGCGGACACGGCGGAGGATTTGTCTTCGATGCGCGCAGCCTGCCGAATCCGGGGCGCGAGGAGCGCTTCAAAACCCTGACGGGCCGGGACGCAGCGGTGATCGAATATCTTGGCGCGCAGCAGAGCGTGCATCAGTTCCTGGCGAGTGTGATGTCGCTGGTGGATGCCAGCGTGAATGATTATCTGCGGCGCGGATTCAAGAACCTGATGGTTTCATTCGGCTGCACCGGTGGCCAGCATCGCTCGGTGTACTTGGCAGAGCAGGTGGCGAAACGCCTCGGCGGAAGAAGCGGAGTCAGGGTTGTGTTGCAGCATCGGGAGCAGGAGAAGTGGGTCCGATGAAGGCGATGATTCTGGCTGCGGGACTTGGCACACGGCTGCGGCCGCTTACGAATGACCGGCCCAAGGCGTTGGTGGAGGTCGGAGGGCGCACGCTGCTGGAGATTACGCTGCGCCGCCTGCAACGATTCGGCATCAGCGCAGTGATCATCAACGTGCATCATTTTGCCGATCTGGTTGTGGAGTATCTGAAGGCGAATGATGACTTCGGGATGAGGATTGAAATTTCGCGCGAGGACGAGTTGCTCGATACGGGCGGCGGGCTGAAGAAGGCGGCAGATTTTTTTCTCCGCGACGTTCATCAGCAAGGCGAGGCTAAGCCGGAAGAGCCGTTTCTTCTTCACAACGTCGATGTGCTCAGTTCGATCGACCTAGGGGCGATGGTGAAGTTTCATCGCGAGCAGGATGCACTGGCGACACTGGCGATGCGGCCACGGGAGAGCTCGCGCCAACTGCTGTTCGACGAGCGTCTTCAACTCTGCGGGCGGCGCGTGGCGGAAGCCGAGGAGGCCGAGATGGTTCGTCCTGCGCGGCAGCCGCAGGCGCTGGCATTTTCCGGGATTCACGTTGTCTCGCCACGCATTTTTTCTTTTATGGATAGGCAGTTGAGGAATGAATCGAATGGGGCCGGGATGCGCGAGGAGCGCGTTTTTCCGATCATTCCGATGTATCTGCGCATGGCCGGCGAGGGCGAAAAGATTCTTGCCTTCCGGGCTGACGGCGCGTACTGGCGCGACCTTGGAACGCTGGCGAGTTTGCAGCAGGCGGCGGCGGATATCGAGCAGAAGGTTCTTGAGACTTAGACGGAACGTGGGAGTGGGAGTTCTCACCGCGGGGTGAAGCGCGTAGACTGAAGGACATGTCACAGCAAAGAGAAGAACGCGCCCGCCAGAAGTTCGCCGATAAGATGCGCCAGAAGAGCCTGACCGCCAGGAATGTGAAGCAGGCGGCGAAGAACGCACCCGAGAGCAAGGCTGCGTCAACCAACGCTGGGTTGAGCAATGCGGAGAGCGGCAAAAAGGACTAATCGTTTCCCGTTTACGCATTGTGGCCTGAGACATTCAGAGAAGCTGATTTTGGCACGAGCCGGATTCGGTGAAGAGCGGCCGTTTGCGGTGAACAGCTCTCAGTTTTTGTCTCATTTCTTGCGTAGGCGCTGTACAATCGCGGGGTGCGAGCCGCGGCCATAGCGCATTCGTATGTGAAACAGAACGTTGTGGAACCTTTCTGCGACGATGCAAGGGTCAGCGTGTTTCGTGGCAACATGCTGGAGGCCAACGATCTACCCGATGTGGCCATTGTTTTTGGCGGCGACGGTGCGGTTCATCGCGTACTTGCTTCGCTGGCCTACAGCGAGACGCCTCTGCTGGTGGTTCCTGCCGGCGGCGCCAATGATTTCGCGCGTTGTATCGGCATCTCGAACCGGATCGAGGCATTGCGGGCATGGCGCCGCTACCTCGATCGCGGCGACAACGTACGTACGATCGATCTGGGCACGGTTCGCCCGATGGCCGATTCCGTGCCGGGCGAAACCGATCCCTTTGACTCCGCGACCTTCGCCGATGCCGAAGGCCGCATCGCCCTCCCGGAGACTCCGCTCGGTTCGGCCATCGCACGCCAGCAACTCCATCGCGCCGAGGAGAGCGTCGAAGATTCGCGCGTGGTTTACTTCAGCGGCATTGCCGGACTCGGCTTGGATGCCGAGACCAACCGGCGCGCGAATCTTATGCCGGGTTGGTTGCGCAGGCATGGCGGCTATATGCTTGCGGCGCTTAGAGCGCTGGCGGATTATGTTCCGCAGACTGTGCGCCTGCACAGCTATGACGCCTGCGGGCAGGAGACCTGTCTGTATGGCCCGGTACTGTTCGCCGCCATCGGCAACGCTCCTGAGTATGGGAGCGGTATGAAGATGCTGCCGCAGGCTCAACTGGATGATGGCCAGCTTGATCTCTGTTTTGTGCCGGCCATGCCCAGGAAGTTTGTCCTACGCCACTTTCATCGCATCTATTCTGGAACTCACCTGCTGGTGCCTAAGGTGCGGTATTTCCGTACCCGGCAGGTTTTCGTGGAGAGCGATGAACCGATTGCGATCTATGCCGATGGCGAGTACCTGTGCCAGACGCCGGCAGAGATCTCGGCCTCTTCGAGGGCTTTGCGCGTCATCGTTCCATAGAGTTTCGAAGCAGAATTCCTAAGCAGCACACACCTGGCGGTTACGGTGGCTGGCGCCTGTCAATTCCAGATTGCCTAATTCTCGGAATGGGCAGAGTGGCGCCGGTCAAAGCTCCCGTCCAGCTCTGCTTTTCTGATCACTTGCCTGCTCTGCCGTTTTATACTTGAGTCACTCATGCCCAGCCCTGTAATCAATAATCCGCAGTCCCAAGCACCCCAGGACGAGACGGCGCATGAAGTTTTGCCGACGCTGTTTGGGGATGGCTACGGGCTCTACGAAGTCCGCAAGGGTTCGTTTGTCTTCTCGTTTTTCCTGAACTCCGCCCTGATTGCCCTGCTGGTGTGGGTGACCACCTGGACCGCGTCTCACGCCCCAGAAATCAAGAGAGTGGTTAGCACGTCGGTGGAGATCAGCCCGTACGTGCTGCCCCCGACCTCCAAGGACGTCTCCGGCGGCGGCGGCGGTGGCGGCTCGCACGATGTTCATCCCGCCTCGAAGGGGGCGTTGCCCAAGTTTGCCAAGACGCAGATAGCCCCTCCGACGGTGCTCCCCATGGAGCAGCCTAAATTGGCGGTTGCGCCCACGGTGGTGGTTCCTCCAGAGATTAAAATGCCCCAGGTCGGGCCGATCGGCGATCCGATGGCGAAGCTTGCGGCGCCAGCCTCAAACGGCACGGGTACAGGCGGCGGAATCGGCAGCGGAACGGGAGGCGGAGTGGGATCGGGACGCGGCCCTGGGGTAGGCCCGGGATGGGGCGGCGGTATAGGCGGCGGAGCTTACCACGTAGGCGGCGGCGTCCGCGCTCCGAAGCCGATCTTTAGCCCAGAGCCTGAGTTCAGCGAAGAGGCACGCAAGAACAAGTGGCAGGGAAATGTAGTGCTTCGCGTGATTGTTGGAAGCGATGGCAAGACCCACGAAGTCGCGGTGCTGCATTCGTTGGGAATGGGATTGGATGAGAAAGCGGTAGAGGCCGTACGTATGTGGCGCTTTGAGCCAGGGACAAAGGACGGCTCACCAGTTCCGGTGGAGATCAACGTGGAAGTGAACTTCCACCTGTACTAGGACGACCTCTTTCCCGCCCGCGCGTGGTCCAGGGGACCGGCGGGTAAATCGGTTGCTGGTTGAAAAGCTTGGGACGGCGCGAGAGATTTGAGCGATACTGGGGTCCTTCGCTTGCGCTCAGGATGACCCCTCCTCGAAATCAAAGCTTCGCTCAAAAGCTTCCCGCGCCCTGCATGTCTTGCTTACCTAAAAACTAACTTTGCGGAAGGCCCGGGTTACGGGCTCGGCTTTGCGGCGCGCAGCCTCGGCAAACTCGTCGCGGCGCTCCCAGAAGTCGTTGGCACGATCGCTCATGTTTTCCACGGCATCACGGGCGTCTTCATACTTACGGCGCACGTCCTTGCGGAGCTGTCTGCCGGTTTTTGGGGTGAGGAACATCGCGGCAAGAGCACCGAAACCCATGCCAATTGCCAGACAACCTAATGCGGTCGTGAAAGTCCGCTGGCGGCGCGAAAACTCGTAGTTACCAAAACGAAATTCTGCCATATAGAAGGGGTCCCTTTCGACATGCGTCTATCCGTTTAGGTTAGAGGGAAGATTTACGCGCGCTGTTGCCCGCTTCGATCAGAACGCGACGGCCTTCGAGACGAAGATTTCCGCCAGCCACCAGCGCAATGGCTTCGCTGTACGCGAGGTGCTCCTGGGCGAGAATGCGCTCTGACAGCGTGTGCTCATCGTCGCGGGGCAGCACCGGCACCACCTTCTGCAAGACAATCGCACCGTGGTCCAGGTGCTCATCCACAAAATGTACGGTGCAGCCGCTGAACTGGACACCGTATTCGAGCGCCTGCTTCTGCGCTTCAAGCCCGGGAAACGATGGCAGCAGCGAAGGATGGATGTTCAGAATCTTTCCCGCGAACTGCTGCACGAACCACGGCGAGAGCAGGCGCATGTATCCGGCAAGCACCACCAGCTCCACTCCGGCTTCGCCAAGAGCCGCAACGACGGCGCGGTCGTGCTCCTCGCGCTTAAAGCCTTTGCTGGGCAGCACCACGGTCTTGAGTCCGCGGGCCTTGGCCTCGGCGATGCCTGCGGCTTCGGGGCGGTTGCTGATCACGATGGCAATCTCGGCGTCGAGTTTGCCGCTGGCGATGTTGTTGGCGATGGCAACAAAGTTGGAGCCGCGTCCGGAGAGAAGTATGCCGAGTCGAGTCATTGAATTTCAGGATATAGCGCGGCACAGCTCGCGCTCAAGAACAGAAGAGAGAAAACTTTGGACCGCACCTTCGCCAAGGGCGGGCTTCGCCGCCGGGCACGCGCCAAAGGACGGCGCTCCGGCCGCGGGCCCCGGCGGATATGGGCCACTGAGGCATGCCTCGGGCATCGCGAGACTGCGCGGATCAATCTAGGCACCGGGAGGCTTCGGAATGACCAGCAATCTGGAAAGCGTGGTTCGGCAGGAACTGATTGCGGCGCTGAAGGGCGGCAATGCCCACGCTCGCTTTGAAGATGTAGTGGCGGATTTTCCTGTACGGCTTCGCGGCGAAAGGCCGAAAGGTGAAAAAGGGAGCTTGCCCTACACGGCCTGGCAGCTGCTCGAGCACATTCGCCTGGCGCAAAACGATATTCTGCGCTTTTGCGATAACCAGGACGGCAGCTACCAGGGGTTGAAATTTCCCGACGATTACTGGCCCAAAGCCGCCGCGCCGCCCAGCGTTCAGGCATGGGATCCATCTGTGGCCTCGGTGCTTTTGGATCGAGAGGCGATCATTCAGCTCGTGAGCGACGCTCGCCGCGAGCTCGCCGCCCCGTTTGCCTGGGGCGATGGACAGAATCTCCTGCGCGAGGCGCTCCTTGTCGTTGACCACACCGGGTATCACGTCGGAGAGTTGGTGGCGCTTAGGCGTCTGCTTGGGATATGGCCCCCAAAGTGACTTTGTTGAACCCATATTCGCCAACTGCGGGCTGTATTCCGACCCCACATTCGCCAAAGGAGGGCTTCGCTGCCGGGTACGCGCCAAAGGACGGCGCTCCGGCCGCGGGCGCCCGGCGGATGTGGGCCACCTGTCGCCGACTGCGCGCTTCCGGGCAAAAAAAATCGCGGGCGGCTTTTGAATTCAGCCCAGCCCGCGATTCATCTTTCGATGCCTTGATGGTTTAGCTGTACTGCACCTTGCGCTCGCCTTTGACGATGCGGCCGATGGTGTATCCCTTTTCTCCGGCGCGGTCGAGGATCGTTTGCGCCTTTTTGAACTTCTTTGCTGGGACCACGAGGATCATGCCGATGCCCATGTTGAAGGTTCGCATCATCTCGGCGGGCTCGATGTTTCCGATCTTCTGCATGTGCTCGAAGATGGGCAGTACGGGCCAGCTTCCCATCTCGACCAGCGCGCCGACGCCCTTGGGCAGCACGCGCGGCAGGTTTTCGGTGATGCCGCCGCCGGTGATGTGCGCCATGGCAGAGACGACGTCTCCGTCCACCATGCGGCGCACGATGGGCCAGTAGCTCTTGTGCTGCTTCATCAGTTCGGAGCCGACCTTGCCCTTCATTTCGTTGACATAGGTGTCCGGGGTGTAGCCGGCTACGGAGAACATCAGCTTACGGGCCAGCGAGTAGCCATTGGTGTGGAGGCCGGTGGAAGGCAGCCCGAGCAGAACGTCGCCCACCTGCACGTCTTTGCCGGTGATAATTTTTTCACGGTCCACGGCGCCCACGATGAACCCGGCCAGGTCGTACTCGCCGTCGGGATAGAAGCCGGGCATCTCGGCGGTTTCGCCGCCGATGAGGGCGCAACCATTGTGTTTGCAGGCCTCGGCGAGTCCGCTGATCACTTTTTCAGCGATCTCCAGCTCGAGCTTGCCCACCGCGAGGTAGTCCATGAAGAACAGCGGTGTGGCACCCTGCACGGCAATGTCGTTGACGCAGTGGTTCACCAGGTCTCCGCCTACGGTGTGATGCACGCCCATCTCAAAGGCAAGCTTCAGCTTGGTGCCTACGCCATCGACGCTGCTGACCAGGACGGGATCGGCGAATTTCTTCTTATCCACCTGAAAGAGGCCGCCAAAGCCACCAATTTCGCTAAGGACACACTTGTTGAAGGTTCGGTGCGCCAGGTACTTGATGCGCTGCTTCGTGCGATTCGCCTGTTCGATGTCGACGCCTGCATCGGCGTAGGTCAGGCTCTTTTGTTCGGTCTGGTCAACCAAGATAGTCCGTCCGTGGAGCAAATTTTTCGAGGGTTTCGTGATTCAAGATTGTAGCATTTGCAGGCCGGAAGATGCGGGGATGCTGCATCCATTTCCGCGTTTCCGCCGCCCAGTGCAGCGGCATTCACGCTTCCTCGACTGATTATCAATAGGATGCCCAGGGTTGCCCCGGTACCCACCTTAACCACATAATGAAGAGGTAAGCCATTCTGCCCAATTCCGCGTTCTTACCTGCGGCACAGACTGATACGGATGGTTCGTTTGGATTGGATATTCGTTGTTTTCGGCGCGGTGGTCGCGTTCACGGGGGGCTGGATTCAACTCCACCCGGAGCGTGTCGTACCTGGTCACAGCGTTCCCGGTCAACCCGGTGAGGATGGGCCAGAGCAGTTCGTAAGCTGGCAAATCGACCCGGCCGCGCGTGTGCAGATCCGCGTGCTCGGCGCCTGCTTCCTCTTCATGGGAGTTTTTTTCGCGCTTCAGATGACGGTCGACCTTGTGGGGCGGCCATGGTGGATCGGGACGCTGAGCGGGTTGGTCACATCGATCGCAGCCGTCACGCTGGTCCACGCCCGAGTCCGGCGCCAACAGCACCGGGGCCAGCGCATCCTTCAGCAATCGCCCCTGCCTGGAAAGGTGCTCGAACTCCGCTAGAGGCGGGGTGTACTCAGCTCTCCGGAGTAGGCGGTATCGCCTCTTTTTTGCCGCGAATCCAATCTCGATTTCGTTTTTCCGATTTCCGTTCACCCAAAGTTCTGCCCGGTGTAGGATTCTGGGCATAGATACCGTGAACGGAAAGGTGCGCTCATGAGTTCGACCAGCAATGCTTCTGCCTCAAATGTCTCTCCCCTGGCCGATGAGTTTCGAGCGGATCGTCACCCACTCGATCCAATTTTTACGCCACGTAGCGTAGCTTTGGTCGGAGCCAGCGAGCGCGCCGGTTCGGTGGGCCGCACGGTGCTGTGGAATCTGATCAGCAACCCGTTTGGCGGGACGATCTATCCGGTCAATCCGAAGCGCGCCCACGTTCTCGGTATTCGGGCTTATGCATCGCTGCAGGCGCTGCCCGAGGTTCCCGACCTGGTGATCGTCTGTATCCCGGCCGAAGGCGTTCCTGCACTGTTGCGCGAGTGTGTTGAACTGGGGGTTCCGAGCGCGATTGTCATCTCGGCCGGCTTCAAGGAAACTGGCGAACACGGCAAACAGCTTGAAGCAGAGATCCTTCAGACGGTGCAGGGGCGGATGCGCATTATCGGCCCGAATTGTCTCGGCGTAATGAATCCGGTGGTGGGCCTGAATGCGACTTTTTCCAACGCGATGGCGCGCCCCGGCAACGTCGCTTTTATCAGCCAGAGCGGCGCTTTGTGTACGGCGATCCTGGACTGGGCCAAAGGTGAAAACGTGGGCTTCAGCGGCTTCGTCTCCATCGGCTCGATGCTGGATGTGAACTGGGGCGACCTGATCGATTATTTCGGGAACGACCCGCGGACCCACTCCATTGTCATCTACATGGAATCCATCGGAGACGCGAGTTCTTTTCTTTCCGCCGCCCGCGAAGTTTCGCTCTCCAAACCAATCATCGTGATCAAGGCGGGACGCACCGCGGCGGCGGCGAAAGCTGCGGCCTCGCACACCGGTTCGCTGACCGGCTCCGACGCAGTTCTGGACGCTGCCTTCCGGCGTGTCGGCGTGCTGCGCGTGAAGTCGATTGCAGAGATCTTTTTTATGACCGAGGTGCTGGCCAAACAGCCGCGTCCCAGGGGCAACCGCCTGTGCATCGTCACCAACGCCGGAGGCCCGGGCGTGCTGGCCACGGACGCGCTCATCAACGGCGGCGGCGAACTTGCCGAACTGTCGACGGAGGCACTCGCCGCCTATAACGCCATTCTTCCTCCCGCATGGAGCCACAACAATCCGGTGGACATCCTCGGCGACGCCGATCCCAAGCGCTACGCCAAGTCGGTGGAAATCGCCGGGAAAGATATCAACATCGACGGATTGCTGGTCATCATGACGCCGCAGGGAATGACCGCGCCTACGGAGATTGCCGAGCATCTGAAGCCTTATGGCCGCGGCCTCGGAAAACCGGTACTGGCCAGTTGGATGGGAGGGGAAGCGTCCGCCGCGGGCGCGGAGATACTCAATCGCGTGGGAGTTCCGAGTTTCAAATACCCCGATACCGCGGTGCGCGCCTTCAACTACATGTGGCGCTACTCCTACAATCTGCGCGGGCTTTATGAGACTCCTTCGCCGGAGTCTACGGGCTTCCAGCCCAATCGCGCTGAGGCCTCGGAGATTCTCTCGACGGTGCGCAACAGCGGCCGCACGGTGATGACCGAGTCCGAATCGAAGAAGCTGCTTGCGTGTTACGGCATTCCCAGCGTCACTACCGAAATCGCCGAAAGCGAAGATGCCGCCGTCGAAGTTGCAGCCAAAATCGGATACCCTGTCGTCCTCAAGCTCCACTCCTTTACCGTCACGCATAAAAGCGACGTTGGCGGAGTCGTTCTCAACCTTGCCGATGCCGGGAGCGTGCGCCACGCCTTTCATAAAATCCGCGATTCGGTGGAAGCCAAAGTTGGACTCGGACATTTTCAGGGAGTGACGGTTCAGCCCTACGCGGTGGAAGAGGGCTACGAACTCATCATCGGATCTTCGATTGATGCGCAGTTCGGCCCCGTACTGCTGTTTGGCACCGGAGGCCGGTTGGTACAGGTGTTCGAGGATCGCTCGCTGGCGTTGCCGCCGCTGAATACCACCCTGGCCCGCCGCATGATGGAGCAGACCCGTATTTACAAGGCGCTGAATGGAGAGCGCGGGCAGAGGTGCGTTGACCTGGCTGCGCTGGAAGAACTTATGGTTCGCTTCAGCGATCTTGTGATTGAGAATCCGGCGATCAAGGAGATCGACATTAACCCCGTGCTTGCCTGTGCGGAGCGGTTGGTCTCGCTCGATGCCCGAGTGGTGGTTCACGACCAGAGCGTGAAGGAAGATCAGCTCCCCCGCTCTGCCATTCGCCCGTACCCGTCGCGCTATGCCTCTGAGTGGAGGATGAAGGACGGCAACCCGATCATGATCCGCCCGATCCGGCCAGAGGACGAGCCGATGATCATCGAGTTCCACAAGCCGCTCAGCGAGCGCAGCGTGTACCTGCGTTACTTCCAGTTCCTGAAGTTGACGCAGCGCACCTCGCACGAGCGCCTCACCCGGATCTGCTTTATCGACTACGATCGCGAAATGGCGCTGGTGGCGGAGCACAAGAAAGCGGATGGCACAGGCGAAATCGTCGCGGTCGGCAGACTGAGCAAAATCCACGGCCGCCCACACGCCGAATTGGCGGCGATTGTGCAAGACCAGTTCCAAGGCAAGGGGCTGGGCGTCGAACTCTATCGCCGCCTCATCCAGGTTGCGCGCGATCAGCACCTGACCGAGGTACACTCCACCATATTGGGCGAAAACAGAGAGATGCAGAACCTGTGCAAGAAGCTGGGATTTCGCCTCAGCCCCCCCGACCTGGAGGACAATATTGTCGTTGCCCGACTCGCGCTGTAGTGGTGATGCAGGTAAGCGGTAAGAGAGACTCGGGTGAACACGATTTACGCCAGCGATTGAAGTTCGTTGCTAGATCCGCCCCTTGCGAACTCGCCACCACGCGTAGGAAAAAAAGAGCGCAAGTACCCAGGAGATTACGACGAAGAGCTTGCGTACCCATCCAGCCGAAAGCCCTTGTATAAGGCCCACACTTCCGGAGATGGCGGCGATCCACCACAGCAGCGACACAAATCCAAAACGGCGCCGTGCCGCAGCAACCGTTTGTGGGTCCATGTTCTTTTCGTCTTCCGTCATACATCACCTCTGGGGAATCCCGGATGCGCGTACAAACCTTCGCAGGCAATTCTCTCATGCAATCGGAGGAATGCCGGTGGCTGCGAAAGATCGAATTCCTGATTTATGAAACGCTTACGCTGGGCTCGTCAGAATATTAGGGTGGTTCCCCAGAAGGTGTACACCGTCAAAGGCAGTTCGAGGCAGAAGAGACTCTGGGGCGGCATTGCAGATTTGGGCGGTGCGGGGATTCCTCGCTGCGCTCGGAATGACAACCTAAAGGCGAGAGCAGTATCGGGCTACGGCAACACGGAGAATAAGTTGGGGAGCAGCTCGCCGGCTTTGCCCAAAAAAGAGTGGGTGAACGCCGTGGCGTTGGCCGGATGCTCGGGCCCAACGTAATAGGTGCGCACGGCCGCGTCACCGCGGGTATAACGCTCCCTTGCCATGTGCACAAAACTTGCCGCGGGCTGCACCACACCCGAAGTGCCGATGACCAGCATCACGGTGCAGCGCTGCAGCTCTTCGAAGATGCGTTCGAGGTGAAACGGCATCTCGCCGAACCAGACGATATTCGGCCGGATGCATCCGCCACACTCGCAACGGCGGTGCTCCGCTCTGCTCTCATAGAGGCTGGTATCGAAAAACGGCGCACGCGTGCAGCGGTCGCAGTGTGACTCGAAGAGTTCGCCGTGCATGTGCACAAGGTTGCGAGAGCCCGCGCGTTCATGCAGATCATCCACGTTTTGCGTGCAGAGGAAGAAGCGCTGGCCCAGCTTGCGCTCCAGCTCCGCGAGTGCGAAATGAGCGGGGTTGGGCTCGGCGGTGGCAGCCTTCTTCCGGCGGGTGGAATAAAAGCGCCAGACGCGCTCGGGGTTGCGCGCCCATCCCTCGGGAGAGGCTACGTCTTCGACGCGCTCGCCCTCCCAAAGGCCATCGGAGCCGCGAAAGGTCGCAAGCCCGCTCTCGGCGCTGACGCCGGCGCCGGTGAGCACGAAGACGTGGTCGCCGCCGCCGATGACGATCTGATTCGAGTGCTTCATGCGAATGCCTACTTTGATGAATCCTTCTCTGCTGAATCTTGTTTAGCGGCGTGCTGCTTTGCGACGACATTCTGCTTTGCAAGATTCTGACTGGCGACATTCTGCGTAGCAACGTTCTGTGCGGCCCCGAGACCTTTCGACTGCGCTTGCAACAGCGCCGCGAAATGCTCCAGAGCGTATTGCCAATCATGACCGCCGGGGTAGATATGCGCTTCGTGCGGAATGCCGCGTTCGGTGAGCAGTTCGTCCATGGCTACGGTACCCTTGTTGAAGTCGTAGCGATCCTGTGCGCCGCAATCGAAATAGATCGTCATGCGGTGGAGCGCAGGGCGGGAGGCGGCGCGCGCCAGATGAAACGCAGAGTTCTTTTCGTAGAACGCAAGATCAGGCGGATCGCCAAAAATTGCGCCCATCAACTTTCGCTGCCATTCCTGAGAGAATTCGCGGGGCAGATGCTCAATCAGTGCGGGCATGCTGGCGCTGACGGCGGCGAACATCTCCGGATACTTGAAGCCATAGTGCAGCGCGCCAAAGCCGCCCATCGAGATTCCCATGATTCCACGCTGTGAGCGGGTGGTGCCGATGCGATACTTCTTCTCCATTGCGGGCAAAAATTCATGCAGGAAAAAATCTTCGTAGCGGAACTTGCCCATCCCTGGAATTGACGTAGAAGGATTGAAAGCCCGCCGGCGCCATGAGCGCGAATTCGCCGATCTTCTTTTCACGCATCAGGCGGTCATACATCGGCCAGCCGCCCAGGTTCACAAGCGACTGCTCGTTGTCTCCGAGGCCGTGCAGGTAATAGACCACCGGAAAACGGCGGGCAGTGTCCTGCGCGTAGCTGGGAGGCAGTATCACGCAATAAGGCACCTCGCGATCGAGAATACGGCTCTTGAGAGTGGAACACTCCACCTTGGAATGAGGGGCAGAGGATTGAGCCGTGGCAGGCGAATCGGCGGCAGGCTGAGCAAGACTCAGCGAATGCAAAACAATAAGACATCCCAGCAGCGCCATCCAGCGGCTTGCAGAATTCATTTCACCCCGTCGTAGTTGATTGACATATATCGATACACGTTGTTGCTCCAGGATCATTCGTAACGCAGCGCCTGCACGGGGTCAAGCCGGGCGGCGCGCGCTGCCGGATAGATGCCGGCCACCACGCTGACCAGCACCGCGAAGCCAATGGCTCCGGCGACGAGCCAGAGCGGAACCGTCCAGAGATTTTCGGCAGGCATTTTCATGATTTTGTGAAGATAAAGGTTGCTGCCGAAGTTGATGGCTCGCCCGATGATCCATCCCAGAGCCACGCCCAGAGCGCCGCCGGTCAATCCCATCGTCGCGGCTTCGGCAAAGAAAAGCTTCTTCACGTCGGCATCGCTTGCGCCGAGGGCTTTCATGATGCCGATCTCTCGCCGGCGCTCCAATACCGCCATCACGAGCGTATTCACGATGGCCAGAAAAGCTACGGCCAGGGCAAGCGAGCCGAAGATTCCCAGGAACATATCCAGCACGGCAAAAAAGCGGCGGATGCTCTTGGTCGCGTCCAGGTAGGAGTAGGCCGAGTAATTCATCTGCTTCACCGACTCTTCCACCTTCTCCGCGTAGGACGCGGATTTCATGCGCACGGTGAGCATCGAATAGGTGCGCGCAGCCGGAGGTGGTGCGAACCAGTTGCTGGGTGTCGGCGGGCTGCATCAGGTTCATGGCCTCGGCGGTCTGGGTGGGCAGAAAGACGCGGGCGCGGCTGATCATGCGCATGCCGCCGAATGGCTCGCGCATCCAGTAGTCCGACGATGCGGAACTGTTTTTCTTTGCGCTCGATGCTGAAGCTGGTGCTGTCGCCATTCTGGCGTTCGGCGTAGCGCACGGTCAGAATCTTTCCCAGCACGGATTCCGGATCTTTTTCCAGCTTCTTAGCGAAGTCACGTTGGAGTAGAACTTCATCGGCGAGGGCGGAGCTGAAGAACCTGCCCTTTACGTTTTCTACCGCGTCTTCTTCGCGCGCGGACTGGGGAGCCCGGCAAGCATGGTGAAGTTGGTTTTGTCGCCGTAGACCACCTCGGCTCCGGCGCGCACCTCGGGAGCGACTTCCTCGACTCCGGGCAGCGCGGCGATTTTCTTGCGCGCATCGTCATCGAGCACGGGAGCTTCCTCGGGCTTGATGTCGGCGTTGTCCTCGGCGTTTTCCTGGCGATTGCGAAGGTCCTGCTTGCCGGTGACGAAGACGGTCTGGAAGATTCCAGATTTCATGAGCTGGTGATTGGCGAATCCCTGCAGCCCGATGCCGAGCGAGAGCATCGCCACGAGCGAGGCGACGCCGACGGCGATTCCCATGGTGGTGAGGGCATTGCGCAGGCGGGCATTGCGCATGTTGCGAGCCGCGAGTTCGAACAGATCCTGGCGGTTCATCGAAGCGCCTCGACGCCGATTGCCGGAGAGGCGACCAGCTTTCCATCCGCCATGTGCAGAGACTTGCGCGCATAGCGCGCGGCCAGTGCCGGATCATGCGTGACCATCAGCACGGTCACATTCATCTTTTCATTCAGCTCGCGCATCAGGGTCATGACCTCGTGACCGTTGCGGCTGTCCAGGTTTCCGGTTGGCTCGTCGGCCAGCAACAGTCCGGGACGATTGGCCAGGGCGCGGGCGATTGCGGCCCGCTGCTGCTCGCCGCCGCTGAGCTCGGTGGGTTTGTGGCTGGCGCGATGGGCGAGGCCGACATTGGTGAGCAGCTCAAGCACGCGCTCGCGGCGCTGGCCGCGAGGGGTTTCGGCGAACCGGAGGGGCAATTCGATGTTGTCGGCCAGGGTCATGGTCGGCACGAGGTTGAAGGATTGAAAGATCATGCCGACACTGAGGCGGCGGTAGCGGGCCAGTGCCTCGGAGTCCATTGTGCTCAGGTCTCGTCCGGCGACCATGATGCTGCCCGCGCTGAGATGGTCGAGTCCAGCGAGAAGATTCAGCAGCGTGGATTTGCCCGAGCCCGAGGGACCCAGCAGGGCGGCGAATTCTCCGCGCTCGATGGTGAAGCTGGCGTCATCGACGGCGCGCACGATGGTGTCGCCCATTGCGTAGAAGCGGCTGGCGCCGCGTGCTTCAATGGCCGTGGCCGTCTCAGTGCTCACTGTCTCCCCGCTCATCGTCGCCCCGTCCTTCGCAGCCGTTTCTCTCGTACCACACAACGTTGCCGTGACCCTCATTGGACGCAAGCTGAGAGGATACGGTGCAATGATGCTTCCGGTTCTGCTATTTCCCGACGATTGCTGCTTTTTGCCGTTGACCTGGGCCGCCCTCTCTGGTTAGGATAACTGCATCATGACATCTCTGCTACATCACCGCCATACATCATCACCATACGGCGATTGTGTCGGCGGAGGCGCATGGATCCCTGTAAAAGGTAATCATCCAAGCACTGGCCCGCTGGCGCAATCGAAGCCAGCGGGTTTTTTATTGTGACCGTTGCGCCCGATCGCTCCAGGAAAGCCAGTCCGAAGAGGAAAAGGAAAAGACAATGCAGATCGATTTCGAAAAGATGGGGGGACTTGCCCCGGCGATCGTACAGGATGCCGACAATGGCGAGGTTCTCATGGTGGGCTTCATGAACCAGGAGGCGCTCGAGAAGACGCTTCAGACCGGGTATGTAACCTTCTACAGCCGCACCCGCAACAAGCTTTGGACCAAGGGCGAGAGCAGCGGCAACCGTCTGCGCCTCACTTATGCCGCCACCGACTGCGACAACGATACGGTTCTCTGCAAGGTTCGTGTGGAAGGCGACGGATTGGTCTGCCATGAAGGCACCCGCTCCTGCTTCACCAAGCCGATGAGCTTCACCGCGGCTTCTGACATGAAGGGCTCGGAGGTCTCCAATGGCTAAGATTCGACTTGGCATTCCGAAGGGCTCGCTGCAGGATGCGACCATCGCATTGTTTGCCGCCGCTGGATTCAAGATCTACGCCAACGGCCGCTCCTACTTTCCCTCGACCGACGATCCCGAGCTGGAATGCATGTTGATTCGCGCACAGGAGATGGCGCGTTACGTCGAGCACGGCGTGCTGGATGCCGGTCTCACGGGCCTCGACTGGGTGATCGAAAGCGGACGCCAGGTTCATGCCGTCTGCGACCTGATCTACTCCAAGCAGAGCCGTGGCGGGGTGAAATGGGTGCTGGCGGTGCCGGAAGACTCGACCCGTGAAACGCGCCGAGGATCTGGCGGGCAAAACGATTGCGACCGAGTTGGTCGAGGTCACGAAGAATTACTTTGCCGCGAAGAATGTTCCCGTGCAGGTTGATTTCAGCTGGGGCGCGACCGAGGTGAAGCCGCCGATGCTGGCCGACGCCATCGTCGAGGTCACCGAGACCGGAAGCTCGTTGCGCGCCAATCGTCTGCGCATTGTCGAGACCGTGCTGGAGTCCAACACGCAGGTGATCGCCAATACGAAGGCCTATGCCGACCCATGCAAGCGGCAGAAGATCGACAACATTGCACTGATGTTGCAGGGCGCCATCGCCGCGCAGGGACGGGTTGGACTGATGCTGAACGTGCAGCAGAAGAATCTGCAGGCCGTGCTCGCGGTGCTGCCCGCACTCAACTCTCCGACGATCTCCGCGCTTAGCGACTCCGAGTGGGTCGCGCTCAACACCATCCTCGAAGAGACGGTTGTGCGTGATGTGATTCCGCGCCTGAAGGCCGCGGGAGGCACCGGCATCGTCGAGTATCCGCTGAACAAGGTGGTGATGTAATGAAACTGCTCAGTGGCGAGGAGGCGGCGCAAGCGGTCGTCTCCCTCGCTCATCGCTACGCCTCGTTTGATCCCAAGGTGGAGAAGACCGTCGCCGGAATCGTGAGCCGGGTGCGTTCCGGCGGCGATGCGTCGCTGCTGGAGTACGCGCATAAGTTCGACGGCCTCGCCAAAGGGGCGCCGATGCGCGTCCCGGCGGAGGAGTTGCGGGCTGCAGTCGGCAAGGTGAGCGCCGAGTTCATTCGCGCCGTTGAGCATCGCGGCGAAAAATATTCGCAATTTTGCCGAGTGGCAACTGCCCCGCCCCTGGATTCGCACCATTCAACCGGGGCTGCGCGTAGGTCAGGCGGTTCGCCCTCTGGAGTCGGTGGGCTGCTACGCTCCCGGCGGCCGGTATCCGCTGCCCTCGACGGTGCTGATGACGGCGATCCCCGCACAGGTCGCGGGGGTCAAGCGCATTGCAGTAGCCTCGCCGAATCCCGCGCCGGAGACGCTGGCGGCCGCGGCCATCATCGGGGTCAAAGAGTTCTACCGGATTGGCGGCGCGCAGGCGATTGCGGCCTTTGCCTACGGCACGCAGAGCATTCCTGCGGTGAATAAGATCGTGGGCCCCGGCAACATTTACGTGACGCTGGCGAAGAAGCTGGTGGCCTTTGATTGCGGCATCGACTTTCTAGCCGGGCCGACGGAAATTGTCTATTGTGCAAGCGAGGGCAATCCGGAGTTTATCGCCAGCGATCTGGTGGCACAGGCCGAGCACGATCCCGAGGCGCTCGCAATCTTTGTCACGGCCAGCAGTCGGCTTGCAAAGGCCGTGATCAAGCAGGCGACGGCGATGGCCAAAGACAATGCCATTGCCAAGCAGTCACTGGTGGCGCGCGGGCGTGGTGCTGGTCGCCAAGAACCGCAAGCAGGCGATGGAGTGGACCAACGAACTCGGCGGGGAGCACGTTACAGTGCCGTCGGAAGATCTTCAAGACGTAACGTGCGCAGGCTCGATCTTTCTTGGCGACCATACGCCACAGTCGCTGGGAGACTATGCGAGCGGCCCGAACCACACTCTGCCCACGGGCAATGTGGCGCGATATCGCGGCGGGTTGAACGTGATCGATTTTGTTCGCATCATCACCACTCAGGAGGCAAGCCCGAAGGGGCTGGCCCAGATTGCGCCCACGGTCACGCTGCTGGCGGAGGCCGAGGGATTGAAGGGCCATGCCGCGAGCGTGCGGGTGAGACTGAAAAAATGAGTAACCAGTTACGTGCGCGCCGCGTCGTGGAAACGCTGAAGGAGTATCACCCGCCTCTGGGCGGCCGCGAAGGACTGCGCCTCGACTTCAACGAGAACGTGGATGGCTGCTCGCCGCGGGTGCTCCAGACGCTGCACTCCATCACTGCCGAGTTGCTGAATAAATATCCTGAGCGCGAGCCTGGAGAACGGGCGGTTGCGCGCCATCTCGGAATTTCCTCCGAGCAGGTGCTGCTGACCAATGGCGTGGACGAGGCGATCCACCTGCTGGCGGAAACCTACCTTGAGCCGGGTGACGAGACGCTGATCGCCGTGCCCACCTTCAGCATGTATGAGATCTACGCGCTGGCAACCGGTGCGGTGGTTCGCAGCGTGCAATCGGGCGAGGGGCTGGAATTTCCCGCCGACGCGTTGCTCGATGCGATCACCCCGCAGACTCGGCTGATCTGCGTCGCCAATCCCAACAATCCCACGGGCGCCATCGCCACACGCGAGCAATTGCTGGCGATCTTGCAGGCCGCGCCGCAGGCGGCGGTGTTGATCGACGAAGCCTACATTCATTTTGGCGGCGAGAGCCTGCTCGATCAGCTTGGCCACATCGACAATCTCTTCATCAGCCGGACTTTTTCCAAGGCCTACGGACTGGCCGGCTTCCGTCTTGGCGCGCTGCTTGGTTCATCTGCACAGTTGAAGATGCTGCGCCGCGTCGCCTCGCCTTACAATGTAAACGGCATCGCGCTCACTTGCCTGAGCGCCGCGCTCGACGATCACGATTACATCGCCAGCTATGTTGCACAGGTGCTTGAGGGACGGAAGCTGCTGGAGAGCTTCTACCGTGAGCGCAAGATTCCTTACTGGCCCTCGCAGGCAAATTTCGTGCTCGCCTACTTCGGTGATTATCGCAAGGCTTTTGTGGAGCAGATGCGCAAGCGCGGCATCCTGGTGCGCGACCGCAATAGCGACTCCGGCTGCGCGGGCTGCGTGCGCATTACGCTCGGCAATCGTGAGCAGACCGAGCGGCTCTTGAGCGAACTTCCCGAGGCGCTGGCCAGCATTGGCTTTGCGCCGCAACCGCGTCCCACGCTCGCCGCCAAGGAGGCGCAATGACCAAAGCCGCAAAAGCCGCACCCCAGACGAAGTCGCGTGGCACCGAACTGGAACGCATCACCACGGAGACTCAGATCGCGCTGGCGCTCAACATCGACGGCACCGGAATCTACAAGGTGGACACCGGCATCCGCTTCCTCGACCACATGCTGGAGCTGTTTACCCGTCATGGCGGATTCGATCTGGCGCTGGCCTGCCGAGGCGATCTCGACGTCGATCAGCACCACACAGTCGAAGATGTCGGCATCGCGCTGGGCGAAGCGTTCGACCGCTCGCTGGGCGACAAGAAGGGAATCCTGCGCGCGGGATATTTCCTGATGCCGATGGATGAGACGCTGGGCATTGCCGCCGTGGACCTGAGCGGACGCGCCGCGTGCGTGGTGGATACCAAGGTACGCGTGCGGCTGGTGGGCGATCTGCAGAGCGAATTGGTCTTCGATTTCTTTGAGGGATTCGCGCGCGGAGCGCGGGCCAACGTTCACCTGAAGACGATGTACGGACGTTCCAACCATCACAAGATCGAGGCGCTCTTCAAGGCCTTCGCCCGCGCCCTTCGCGCTGCTTGCAGCAAGGACCAGCGCCTGGCCGAGATGTTGCCGTCCACTAAAGGACTTCTGTAGATGATTACCTTCGTCGATTACAAAGCCGGCAACCTGACCAGCGTTCGCAAGGCGTTTACCTATCTCGGGCAGGAGACGGTGGTCACCGACGATCCGGCGGCGGTGCGGGAGGCGCAGGCCATCGTGCTTCCCGGCGTAGGGCACTTCTGCACCACCGAGCGACTCACGTCCAGCGGCGTGCGCCAAGCCGTGTGTGAGGCGATCGAGCGCGGCGTGCCGTTCCTTGGCATCTGCGTGGGAATGCAGTGGCAGTTCGAGGGCTCGACGGAAGCGCCGGAGGCACCGGGGCTGGGGCTCTTTGAAGGCGCATGCGAACGCTTCCACACTACGCTGAAGGTGCCGCACGTGGGATGGAACCAGATTCGGCGCGCGCCGCACAGCGCGCCCTCGCGTCTGCTGGAAGGAGTGCCCGACGATAGCTTCGTGTACTTCACCCACTCCTATCGCGCGCCGGTTGTCGAGGGCGTCTCGGCCATTACCACTTATGGCGAGACCTTTGCGGCAGCGGTCGAGCGCGATAATGTTTTCGGGGTGCAGTTCCATCCGGAGAAATCCGGCGACACCGGCCTGCGCATTCTCAAGAACTTCTGCGACTATGCGGCGAAAGGAGTGCGCGATGAGCACTGGGATCACTAAGCGCATTATTGCCTGCCTGGACGTGACCAAGGGCCGCGTCGTAAAAGGGGTGCAGTTTGTGGATCTGATCGACGCCGGAGATCCATCGGAGCTGGCGCACCTGCACGCCACCAGCGGCGCCGATGAGATCGTGCTGCTCGACATCACCGCGACCAGCGATGCGCGGCCCATCCTGATCGACGTGGTGCGGCGCACCGCGCGCCAGCTCTTTGTGCCGTTCACGGTGGGCGGCGGCGTGCGCTCGCTCGCCGATGCCAGCGCGCTGTTCGATGCGGGTGCGGATAAGATCAGCATCAACTCGGCGGCGATCAAGGCTCCTGAGATTATCACGGAGATTGCGGAGCGCTTCGGCTCGCAGGCGGTGATCGTCGCCATTGATGCCAAGCGCAAGGCGAAGGCCGCGGTCACTGCCGAGGGTACGGTTGCGGCCGAGGTCTATCTCGCCGGCGGCCGCGTGGCAACAGGCCGCGATGCCGTCGAGTGGGCGCGCGAGGCGGAGTCGCGCGGCGCAGGAGAAATTCTGCTCACCTCGATGGACTGCGACGGAACCCGCGCGGGCTTCGATTGTCCGCTTACCGCAGCCGTGGCCAAAGCCGTAAATATTCCGGTCATCGCCAGCGGCGGCGCGGGTTCGGGCGATCATTTTGTGGATGTGTTCAAAGCTGGATGCGCCGATGCCGCGCTGGCCGCTTCTATCTTTCACTTCGGGATTCATGATGTGCGGCAGCTGAAAGCGCAACTGCAGGGCGAGGGGATTCCGATGAGGCTGCCTTGCTGAAGGCATTTGGCCCAAGCTTGATGTTTGAAAAGCTTGATACGGCGCGGAAGATTTGAACAGTGCGGGGGTCCTTCGGCTACGCCTCAGGATGACCCTATAAAAACAAGAACGAAGAGCAAGAGCACGTGCAGGGGCAACTTTCTTAGATACGACTAGAAGGGCTCAAAAATAGATGCTTATTCCATCAATTGATCTTATGGGCGGCAAGGTCGTCCAGCTTGTGCAGGGCGAGAAGAAGGCGCTGGAGTTCGATGACCTTCAATACTGGATCGACCGCTTCCTGCCCTATCCGATGGTGCAGCTTATCGATCTGGATGCGGCGATGGGCAAGGGCGAGAATACCGAGATTATCCATCACATCTGCCAGCATCTTCCGGTGCAGGTTGGCGGCGGAATCCGCTCGGTGGAAGCCGCGTCGAAGATGCTGCAGGCGGGGGCCAAGAAGGTGATCATCGGCTCGGCGCTGTTGAAGAACGGCGCAGTCGATCTCCAAATGGCACAGGAGCTGGCGCATTATGCGGCGCCCAACCGGCTGATCTTTGCCGTGGATTCACGCGGCGGCAAGGTCTCGATCAAAGGCTGGAAGGAAGGCACTGCGCTGACTCCTGCGGAGATGATGCGGCAAACCGGTGAATACTGCTCGGGCTATCTCTATACCCACATCGATACGGAAGGCACGATGAGCGGCTTTCCCTTCGAGGTGGTCGCAACCTTGAAGGCTGCAACCGAGCGCAAGCTGATCGTCGCCGGGGGTATCAAGTCCATGGACGAAGTGAACCGCCTTGATGCCGAGGGCGTGGACGCCGTGGTGGGCATGGCTGTTTACACCGGTGCGATGAAGGCCTGAGCGGGTAGAACGTACGAACCCACATTCGCCAACTGAAGCTTCGCAGCCGGGTACGCGCCACAAGACGGCGCTCCGGCCGCGGGCGCTCGGCGGATGTGGGCCACCCTCGAGTTTTAGCGAAATTTGTAAAATCCCCTGACCTGCATTGCGAATCCAATCTATGTAGCCCATACTGCCTAGTTCCGTTTTTGTTGGGCAATCTATTTATACGGCAAGTCCCGGAATCCATGCCGGGCGAGGAGCACAGTGCCACAAGTCATTTCTCCTTCTGTTGAAGTCAGCCCTGATCGTCCATCGCAAGAACGTGCTTTTGACCTTTTCCGCCGCTGGGGATACATGCAGGCCGACCTCGATCCCCTCGGCCATTTTCCTCCTCTCGATTACACCGAGCTGAGAATCAGCGGGCCGGAGGCCGAGCGCGCGCGGGAGATTTACTGCGGCACCGTCGGCGCTGAGTTCATGCACATTCCCGACCCCGAGCGGCGGCAGTGGATCATTGACCGGCTGGAAGGTCTGCAACCGGAGGTCAATCGCGAAGCCATTCTCAAGCAACTGCTCGAGGCCGACATCTTCGAGCAGATGCTGCAGACGCTTTACATCGGCACCAAGCGCTTTTCGTTGGAGGGCAACACTGCCCTGATTCCGATGATGGAGGAGATTCTCACCGGAGCCGCCGCACATGGCGCGGAAGAATGCGTGATGGCGATGAGCCATCGCGGACGCCTCACCGCCGCCGGTCTCATCGTGGGCTGCCCGGCAACCGATATCTACGCCGGCTTTGAAGACGTTGATCCGCGCTCCACGCTGGGCGGCGGAGACGTGAAATATCACCAGGGCGCCACCGCCTTTCGTGAGTTCAACGGTCAGCGCATGAGGGTTCATCTGGTCAGCAATCCCAGCCATCTGGAGGCCGTCGATCCGGTCGCGATGGGGCGGGTGCGAGCCAAGCAGACCCGGCGCGGCGCGGAGGGCAAGCGCCAGACCCTGCCGGTCATGATGCACGGCGACTCCGCGTTTGCCGGCCAGGGTATCTGGGCCGAGACCCTCAACATGAGCTATCTGCCGGGCTATGAGGTCGGCGGCACGATCAATATCATCGTCAATAATCTGCTCGGTTTTACCACCAATCCCAGCGAGTACGCCAGCGGACGCTACGCCAGCGATCTTGCCAAGCGCCTGCCCATTCCGATCTTTCACGTCAACGCGGAAGACCCCGAGGCGGTGGTTCGCATCGGGCGGCTCGCGCTTGAATACCGGTACCGGTTTAGCTCTGACGTGGTCGTCGATCTGATCGGCTACCGCCGCCACGGGCACTCGGAGATCGACGACCCCACGATCACGCAGCCGATTCTGTATGCGAAGATCAAGGCCCACCCGCCGCTGTACCAGATTTACGCAAAGCAGCTCGGCATTGATGTAACGCAGCCAGGTTGCCGAATCCAAGGAGCGCTATCAGCAGGCCAAGGTTCAGGCCAAGGCTATGACCAAAAAGCCGATGCTCTACACCTTGCCGGATTATTGGAAGGGGTACGTCGGCGGCAGATGGAAGCCGGAGCGCGAGATTGATACCGGAGTGGCCCAGGAGGAGCTCACGCGGCTGGGTATGAAGCTTGGCGAGTACCCGGCGGACTTCCACATTCATCCCAAGGTTGCGGCCCTGCTCAAGCAGCGGCAGGAGATGGCGGCGGGACGGCGCGTCATCGATTACGGCATGGCCGAGGCCTTGGCCTTTGCCAGCCTGGTGACCAGCGGCGTTCCGGTTCGAATGAGCGGCCAGGATTCGCGGCGCGGTACCTTCAACCATCGCCACTCGTATCTGATCGACGTGGAAAACGAGAGCGAATATATGCCGCTGCAGCACCTCTCGCCCAACCAGGCCTTGATTGAGATTTACAATTCGGAGCTCTCCGAAGCTGGCGTGCTGGGCTTCGAGTACGGATTCAGCCGCGATTATCCGGAGGCGCTCACCCTGTGGGAAGCGCAGTTCGGTGATTTTGCAAACGGCGCGCAGATCATCATCGATCAGTTCATCAGCGCCGGAGAAGAGAAGTGGGGCCTGCTCTCGGGACTGGTGCTGCTGCTGCCGCACGGATACGAGGGGCAGGGGCCGGAGCATTCCAGCGCCCGCATGGAGCGCTATCTGCAACTCTGCGCGCGGGACAATATGCAGGTTTGCCAGCCATCCTCGGCTGCACAGTTCTTCCACCTGCTGCGCCGCCAGGCTCTGCGCAAATGGCGCAAGCCACTGATCTGCTTTACGCCTAAGAGCATGTTGCGGCATCCGGACGCGGCCAGCGAATTAGCAGCGTTCAGCGCGCCACGCTTTCAAACCATTCTTCCGGACTCGTACGTCTCTCCGTCCGATGTCACCCGCATCCTGCTCTGTACGGGCAAGATTGGCCACGAGCTGCAGGCCGAGCGCAAACGCCTGAACAACGTCAACACGGCCATTCTTTCGCTCGACCAGCTCTATCCATTTCCGGAGCAGGACATTCTGAACGCGCTGGCACCGTTCCAGAATGCACACGAGCTGCTGTGGGTGCAGGAAGAGCCTGCCAACATGGGTGCGTACAGCTTTGTGAGGCCGCGCCTGCGCCGGCTGGTGGGGGAAAAACTTCACGTGCTCTCGATCAAGCGTCAGGCGGCGGCCAGCCCTGCGACGGGCTCGGCCAAGGCTCACCAGATGGAGCAGCGCACTCTGCTCTCGCTGGCCTTCCCGAGCCTGTTTCACCGGTAGGCGAGTGCGCACATCTTCTGTTCACGGAGGCCGCCTGCTGGCGGCCTTCGTAGGTTTACCTAGCCGCGATCTGGGCTAAACCGGCGTTTCCGGCTTTTTCGGGGTGCTCGCGGCGGAGAGGCTGGATGCGGTAGATGCGGCCTGCTCTGTGTCGATTGCGAGGAAATTGGCAATGGCGTCGATCTCGCTGAGGCGCATCAGCGATGGGGCATGGCCGCAGCCGGGAAGAAGCACCAGCTTCGCCCGCGGCCCGCGCCGGGTCATCTCTTCGGCTGTCTCCGGCAGCAGCACATCGCTGCGCTCTCCGCGCAGCACCAGCGTGGGGCATTTAATCCGATCCCACAGCGGCCAAAGATCAAAGCTGGCGGTGGCGGCATGCAGCCCTGCGGCGATCTTCGGATCATAGTTATAGGCGATCATCCCCTCCGGCGTGCGGCGCTTGCTGTGCGCGATCAGGTGTTGCCAGCCGGTCTCGTCAGGCACGCCAAAGTTGGCATAGAGCTCGCGTAGATGCGCCGCGAACTCGTTCTCATGCGCGAATCGCGCGTCCATGCCTGCATAGCTCGCGATGCGCGCACGCGCCGCCAGCGGGATGGATGGGCCGACATCGTTCAGCACCAGCCGCTCCACCGGGGTGTTTGGCTGTGACGCCATGATCAGGCCGAGCAGGCCGCCCATCGAGGTTCCGACCCAGAAGAGCCGTTCGGGAGCAAGGCGCGCGATGAGCACGGTCAGGTCGGCCATGTAGTGCGGATAGGTGTAACAGGCGGAATCATTTCGCCAATCGCTCTGGCCGCGACCGGCGATATCGACTGAAACCACCTCGACCGGCAATCGTTGCACCAGCCCCTCGGCGAGACGGTCGAAGTCGCGTCCGTTGCGCGTGAGGCCATGAACGCAGAGCACGGTTGCCCGCGCCTTGCCGTGCGCGCTCGGCCAGCGATACCAGGCGACACGGTGAAAGCCGTCGCTATCGAGCCCGAGGATGAAATTCTGTTCCGGTATCTCGATCATGATGAGCCAAGCTTAAGGGATGATCTCTCCCACGCCCCCGATTCTCGCCACTCATTCTGGCGTGATTGAGCCTCTAACGGAGAAAGAAATTTTTCCGAGAGTGCGATATCCTCATCTTGCACCTGAACACAAGCTGGCGGCAATCGAGCGGCTTTGCCAGGTTTAGCGTGCAGAAGGGCCTGTAGCTCAACGGTCAGAGCAGAGGACTCATAATCCTTTGGTTGTAGGTTCGAATCCTACCAGGCCCACCAAAAACAACCCACCTAAACACAATACAAATAAGACTGAACGGATCGTCCGCGACGCCGGATGACTAATTTGGTCTGCCCAGCCATGAATACTGCCACGCTGTCGAGACGTTTTGGTAGTTGCCGCCAAACCGGATGTAGCTGCCGTTGCTGTAGCTGAATTTCAGAGCCTGGTGCCTGGTGATGGGTATTGCGACTGTGCCTCCGATGCGGGAGTTCATCTGCCGGGTGAGCGGGTTTTGTACACCGTTCAAACTTGTCGTCCCGCCGAACCAGAAGTTGCCGTCGAGCGAGACCCAGAGCCGCGGCTTGAAGTCGTAGCTCAGGTGTCCTTCCAAGGCCCCGATTGGACTTTGCGATTGGGAATTGGTGCCCGGAAAGAAAGCGTTGTGCGAAAAGAACTCAGGATTCCTGGTGAAGAACCACACGCCCATGTATCCGTCGAGCACCCAGTGGCCCCAGCGCTGGGAGTAGCCAAATTCCGGTTTGAAAGCCCAGCGATTGGCGCCCCAGTTGATCAGTTTGGTGGGATCGTACTGGCCGGTGGGAGCCACCACCCTGAGACTGGCGCCCAACAGAACCTTCTGCTTCCATTTCACGAAGTCTCGCACCGGCATTGCCGGGCCGCCCTTCAGGTTTACGGAGAAGCGAAAGGCCGAATCCAAAAGACCGGAACGGTAAAGGTGCGCCTCTGCGCCGCGTGCTGTCCCCTGGAAGTCTCCTACTCCGTAAGGCAACCATCCGACAATGTTGGCCGAGCGGCCGAGGAAGCTGAACGAGTGGTAATAGCTGAAGGTCGGCACGCTGTAGGTTCCCGTGCCGCTAACGGGGAGGCCGTTGAAGTCAATACTGCCGTCGTAAAAGCCCCAGGCTAACGTGATGGCATTGGAATGGAGCGGAGTTATGAGATAGGCCCGCGGAGCGAGATCCTGCGCACGGCAGGAAAATACGGACATTCCAGCGAGAATCGTTAAAATCAACAGTCTCATGAAGGATTTCCGTCCAGTATTCCGTTCCCGGCAAGGATTGTAGTAAGAAACACTCTATCTGAGAACCGTCGAAGGCCTGGAGCTTACAATCGGTACTGACGCGAAGCTGATCAACGAGTTGTCAGGCGCAGTGTTACGTTCAATGGGGCTTGCGGGATGTTAAGGTTACAGCTGCGCCAGTCGGCGAAGAGATGTTGCCGACGGGCATCTTGAGCGAAATGCCGCTCACCTTAATACCAACCACGGAAACGACTTACTTCTGTTTTGTGATTTCTTTTTTGGATGTCATTTCGAGTTGGGAATCAGTTGCGGTTCACTTCAGAATCGTGCACAATAACTCCAGATTTGGTACCTGTCACTCAAATGCCACAAGTCGGAAGCTTCACCCTGCTGCTCGGGCTCGCGCTGAGCGTCTACGCGTTCCTCGCCGGACTATTTGCCATTGTTCGTAACGATGATCGACTGAGCGAGACGGCGCGTCGCGCCGGGATCGCGATTTTTCTAGCCGTCACCGCTGCCTCGGCGGTGCTGGTCTATGCCGCTTTCCACAACGACTTCTCGGTTGCATACATTCTCCACCACTCCAACCGCGCTTTGCCCGCTCCCTACAAGTTCGCTGCGCTTTGGTCAGGGCAGGAGGGCTCGCTGTTGTTCTGGTGCTGGCTGCTCGCGGCGTACGGACTTGTGCTGCGGCTGCGCCACAAGGTGGATACGCGGTTAGTCGCGCATGCTTCGGTGGTCATCAGCGCGGTACAGATCTTCTTTCTTGCACTGGTCAATTTTGCCGCGCATCCGTTCGCGCTGGTGGCCGGAACGATTCCTGCCGACGGCAATGGCCTGAATCCGCTGCTGCAATATCCGGAGATGGTCATTCATCCGCCCATGCTTTATCTGGGCTACGTCGGCATGACCGTGCCGTTCTGTTTCGCATTGGCGGCGCTCATCATGCGCTACCCCGGCGAAAAGTGGATTCACATCACGAGGCGCTGGACCATGGTCGGCTGGCTGTTTCTCACCTGCGGAATCTTCCTCGGCTCCTACTGGGCTTACAGGGTGTTGGGTTGGGGCGGCTGGTGGGGATGGGACCCGGTCGAGAATGCATCGCTGCTGCCGTGGTTGACCGGGACCGCTTTCCTGCACTCGGTGATGATGCAGGAGAAGCGCGGAATGATGAAGGTCTGGAATATGTGGCTGATCTTCTCCACGTTCCTGCTTGCCATCTTTGGCACCTTCCTCACCCGCTCTGGAGTGGTGAGTTCGGTTCATGCTTTTGCCGAATCCGATATTGGCCCGTACTTCGTGGTTTTCATCTCGCTGACGTTTGCGGTGTGCCTATACTTCTTTTTGCGTAACCGCTCGCATTTGGAGAGTGAGCACAAGCTCCAGGCGCTGGTGTCACGCGAGTCCAGTTTCCTGTTCAACAATGTGCTGCTGCTGGTAGCGGCCTTCGCGGTGCTCTGGGGCACGCTCTTCCCGGTGCTTAGCGAATGGGTCACCGGACACAAGGTCACGGTTGGACCGCCCTTCTTCAACAAGGTCAACATTCCGATTGCCCTCTGCTTGCTGGTGCTCACGGCCGTGGGGCCGTTGCTGGCGTGGGGTAAGACTTCAGCGGAGAGCCTGCGCCGCAACTTCCTGGTTCCCGCGCTGATCGCGCTTGCGGTTGGAGTGGTGCTGGTTGCGATGGGCATTCGGCCCTGGATGGACATCAGCTATTTCTACTCGCTGATGACCATCATGCTTTCAGTTCTGGTGGCGGCCACCGTTTGCAGCGAGTTTATCCGCGGCGGCCTGGTGATTGCGCGCCACAACGAGAGCAACGTCTTCCACGGCATGTGGCTGCTGACGCGTCGCAACACTCGCCGTTACGGCGGTTATATCGTCCACCTCGGCGTCATCGTTACCATGATCGGCTTTGCCGGAGTCGCTTTCTATCAGAACACCGAGCAGGAGTTGGGCTTCGGCGACAAGATGTCCATCGGTCCATACACGCTTGTCTGCCGTTCTTACACGCAGGATGACAAGCCGAATTATTCGAGCGAATGGGCCATTCTTGACATCTACAAGAATGGTAAGCAGATCACGACGATGTATCCGGAGCAACGCTTTTACAAGGCGAGCGGCCAGCCCGCCACCATCGTTGCCAACCGCTCCACGGTGATGGAAGACCTGTACCTGGTGTACACCGGGAAGAATCCGGAGAACGGTCGTCCCATCATCAAGGCACACTTGAATCCGCTGGTCTGGTGGATCTGGGCGGGCGCTCATTTGATATTGGTGGGCACCATCGTGGCCCTGCTGCCCAACACACAAGCCAAGCGCAAGAAGCCTTCTCGTCCTTCGCGCCGGAGGACGGGCGTCCTGGCGGACGGAGTGGATGAGGCCGAAAGTCGTGCGCCGGTGGAGGCCGGAGACTGATCCATGAGAATTGCTCGCAAATTCCTTCACCGCTGGGCGGTTGTGCTGCTGTTTGCCAGCGCCTTGCTGTTGATGGGAGCGACGGCAGACGGCACCGGCCAGCGCTTTGACCGCCTCGGCCACAATCTGATGTGCACGTGTGGCTGCGGTCAGATTCTGCTGGAGTGCAACCATGTGGGATGCTCGACCTCCGAGGAGATGCGCAAGGAATTGAAGGCCGCGCTGGATCGCGGCGACAACGACGACGCCATCCTCGCCGCCTTTGTCTCCAAATACGGACCAACCGTGCTTGCCTCGCCCACCACCACCGGGTTTAATCGCGTTGCCTGGATCATGCCGGTCGTGATCTTCTTCGCCGCGTTGACGGCCGTGGTGCTGTTCATTCGGGCCTGGAAGCGCCGTTCCCCAACTCCGCCTTCTAATTCCGCGGGCTCCAATTCCGCCGAGCTGGATGAATTCCGCCGCCGCGCCCGTGAGGAGACTTCACTGTGATCGCTCTATTGCAAATGCCAGCCGGGCAGCCGGATGCAACCGGCAACAGTTTTCTTCTGTTTGCCGCCATGCTGTTCGCCATCGCCATCTTTGTTTATATCTTCAAACCCGCGCGAACCGAACACGCGGTGGAGAAGACGCGCCTCGCATTCCTGTATGAGCGCAAGGCGCAGACGTTTGAGAATCTGCGCGACCTGAACTTCGAATACAAGGCGGGCAAGCTCAGCGACGCCGATTTCAGTTCCATGCGCGACTCCATGGAGCAGGAGGCAGCCAATATCCTCGCCGAGATCGAAGAGATCGAGCACGAGAGTGGCAATCGCCAGGAGGTCATCGCCTGATGCGTCATACTCGCCCGGCCTCGATTGTTCTGCTTTTGCTTCTTCTTGCCGCGGCAGGCTTCGCCGACAGCATCACCGGCACGGTCACCAATGGCACGACCGGCAAACCCGCAGCCGGCGTGGACGTCACGCTGGTCGATCCCATGGGCGGCATGGCGGAGGTTGCGACCGCGAAGTCTGACTCGCAGGGACGCTTCAAGTTCGAGACTCCCGCCGCGCAAGGCCCACGGCTGGCGCGCGCCGGGAAGGGCGGAGTCAATTATTTCAAGATGATTACGCCTGGATCGACAAGTGTCGATTTAAGCGTGTACGACGCGGCCTCCTCAGTTGAGGGGATCAGCGGCTCGGCCGACGTGCTTCGCCTTCAGACTGAGGGCTCCACGTTGCAGGCGACCGAGTTATTTGCGATCAAGAACGATAGCAATCCGCCGCGCACCCTCGCCTCAGCGGCCACATTTGAATTCGTGCTGCCGGATGGCGCACAGATTGACGCTGCCGAGGCGCAGGCTCCGAATGGCCAGCCCATCGCCGCAAAGGCCACTCCGGCGAAGGAGAAGAACCACTACGCCTTTGCGTTTGCGATCAAGCCCGGCGAGAGCCGCTTCCAGATCGCCTATCATCTGCCATACAGCGGCAAGGCGTCGTTTTCTCCACGCCTCACGCATAACTTCGATCACTACGTGCTGATCCTGCCCTCCAGCATGACTTTTACTCCGGGAGATCAGAAGCAGTTCCAGGCAATGTCCAACCAACCCGGCAGCAATGTAGAGGTCAGCCTTCAGGCAAAGGCCGGTCAGGATCTGAGCTATAGCATTGCGGGCACCGGGGTTGTCCCGGACGAGCAGGCCAACGGCCATGCAGACAGCGCAGAAGGTGGAGCGATGGGCGGAGCTTCGGCAGACGCCAACCGCCCCGGTGGCGGACTTGGCAGGCCCATCGATGCGCCCGATGGATTGGCGAAATATCGCTGGTACATTCTCGGAGCGCTGCTCACGGTTCTGTTTGGTGGCGGTATCTGGACGCGTGAGCGAACGAAGCTGGCAGAGGCAACGAGCGCGCCGCTTTCCCCGGCGGCTCTGGAGCCTGCTCCGCGATCCGAAGCACAAGCTCGTTCCTCTGCGAATTCGCCGCCTCCGACGGATCTGTTACTCGCGGCGCTTAAGGAAGAGCTGTTTCAACTGGAGATCGAGCATCAGCAGGGAAAGCTCACTGGGGATGAGTACGGGAAAGCTCGCGCTGCTCTGGAACAGACCCTGCAGCGCGCATTGGCAAGAACCCGAAGCTAGAGAGTTCCTGAGCAAGAGGGTTTTCGTCACTCGAATTGCACTCAGCATTCGGGCCGTTTCCACGGCCCGAAAGCTTTTGGGGAATTTTCTCTTGCACGACCGATGGATTGCCGCCAACGCTCCTCTTTCCGGGCGCATCTTCGTTTGCTGAGGATCGGAAAGCTATGTCCCTGCTGCATAAGAGCACGTCCATTTTTGCCAACCGTCTGCCGAAGGTGCTCGGCCCTGGCCTTCATTCCGTTGTGGATTATTCGTTGGCCGCACTCTTCTTTAGCGCGAGTGCGCTGTTTTGGCGGCGGCATAAGAGTGCATCGGTCAGCGCGCTTCTCTGCGGAGCGGGAGTGGTGCTCAACGGCTTGTTCACGGATTATCCGGGCGGAGCAGTTCAGGCGATCAGCTGGGAGACGCACGGGAAGATCGATGCGGGCCTGGCCGGGATCACCGCCGCGATTCCCCGAATGATGGGTTTTGCCGAAGACGCACAGGCGCGCTTCTTTGAGGCTTCGGCAATCGCGGAGACCCTTGCCGTCGGCTTCACCGATTATCGTGCTCAGCCGGGAAAGGGACGGCAGAGCCGGATCCGGCGGCGTGCCGCCTGAGGTGGCTGTCGCTATCATCGGATTTTTCAGCGGGTTACGGATTGGCGCGTCCTTCCACTCTGGGTTAGCATCTACATAGACATTATGGGAAATAACCTTAAGACCGCATTCTTATTGACGGCGATGACCGTCTTTCTGGTACTCGTGGGGCAGGCGCTGGGAGGCCGCAACGGAGCGGTGATGGCCTTCTGTCTCGCTGCTGCGATGAACTTTGTCTCGTACTTCTTCAGCGACAAGCTGGCGATTATGGCCAGCGGGGCGAAGCCGGTAACGAGGGAGGAGCTTCCTCGCGTCTACCAGATCGTGGAGCGCCTTACCGCCAAGGCCGGGCTGCCGATGCCGAAGATTTACGTGATTCCGACCGGCTCGCCGAATGCCTTTGCCACCGGAAGGAACCCCAGTCACGCCTCGGTCGCCGTCACGGCCGGCATTCTCGATCTGCTCAGCGACGATGAACTGGAAGGCGTGCTGGCACACGAACTCGGCCATGTCCGCAACCGCGACATTCTTATCAGCTCCATTGCCGCGACCTTTGCCGGAGCCGTCACCATCCTGGCGCGCATGGCGGGGTATGCTGCCATGTTCGGCGGAGGCGGCCGTGATCGCGATCGCGACGGCGGCGGCGGTGTCTTGGGCGCGCTGGCAATGATGATCCTTGCTCCGATTGCCGCCCTGCTCATTCAGATGGCTGTTTCGCGCTCGCGCGAATACCAGGCCGATGCGACCGGCGCACACTTTACCGGGAATCCCGGCGCTTTGGCCAGCGCGCTCCGCAAGATGGAAAGCTATGCGCACCGGGTTCCGATGCAAGCCTCTCCCGCCACGGCGCACATGTATATTATTCAGCCGCTGCTTGGCGGCATCAGCTTCGGCAACCTGTTCTCGACCCATCCGCCCACCGCGGAGCGTATTGCGCGGCTGACCGGTATGCGCCCCGACAGTTATTAAACTTTCGATTTGGGCGGAAGCAAAACGGGGCTCTTTGTGTTTTGCCCGAAGGGGCGCAGCGGATACAATCAAGCAAATGTCGCAAGCACCCGGTTCAACCCTTCAACGCGCTGCTGAATTGGAGAGCGCGCTGCGCTCCATCATCCGTGGCAAGGACGATGTGGTCCGTCTCGCCCTGGTCGCGATTCTTGCGCGCGGGCATCTGCTGATCGAAGGTGTTCCGGGGGTTGGCAAAACCACCCTCGCTCACGCCCTGGCGCGTGCCATCGATTGTGATTTCCGCCGTGTGCAGTTCACCAGTGACATGCTGCCCAGCGACGTGCTCGGCATCTCTGTGTACTCCACCTCCGAGGAAGAGTTCGAGTTCAAGCGCGGCCCCATCTTCACCAATATCCTGCTTGCCGACGAGATCAACCGCACTACGCCGAAGACCCAGTCGGCATTGCTGGAGGCGATGAACGAGCGCCAGGTTACCGTGGAAGGTCATCCGCACCTGCTGCCCAATCCGTTCCTGGTCGTCGCCACGCAGAACCCCGTCGAACACCACGGAACCTATCCTTTGCCTGAGTCGCAGCTTGACCGCTTTCTGATTCGCGCCCGCATGGGTTATCCCGAGCCGGGCAGTGAACGCGAGATTCTGCGCGGACACGCCGGCGCGGCCCGCCTGGAAGAGCTGCGCCCGGTGCTCACCGCAGAGGAGGTGGTTGCGTTGCAGGATGAGGTTTCCACGGTGCGTGTGGAAGACTCGCTGATCGATTACTCGCTGGCCATTGTCGAGCGCACGCGTCAGCACGAGCAGCTATCGCTGGGAGTTTCGCCGCGAGGCTCGCTGATGCTCTACCACGCGGCGCAGGCCATGGCATTCCTGGAGGGCCGCAACTTCTGCACTCCGGACGATTTCAAGAAGCTCACCGTGCCAACCTTTGCGCACCGGCTTGTGGTCAGTGCGCGCTATACCTCGACGCTCAAGCGCGCCGAGCAATCCGAGCAGATCCTGCGCGAAGTTGTCGATAGCGTTCCCGTGCCAGTTTAGTTTTCACCTTCTCTTCGGAGGTTCGGCTTTGTCATTTCTGCGCTCTATTAAGCTGCTCTCGTTGTCGCTGTGGCTCGGCTCGTTCTTCTTTTTCGCCCTGGTGGTGGCACCTGCCCTGTTCTCCTTGCTGCCCTTGCGCCAACTTGCCGGAATGGTCGTAACCCGCTCGCTCAACAACCTGCATTGGATCGGCATTGTGTGCGGTCTGGTCTTTCTGCTCTGCTCTGTCTTGCTCGCGATTCTGCACGGAGACTCGGCGCCCTTTCATCCCCGCGATCTGCTGCTTGTGGCGATGATGGCCATCACGCTCTCGGCTCACTTCGGCATCGAACGCCACATGAACAACCTGCGCGACAGCATGGGCGTCATAGACCAAGTCGCGCATGACGACCCACGCCGGGTCGAGTTCAATCGTTTGCACATCTGGTCCACCCGGATGGAGAGCTCGGTCTTTGTCCTCGGGCTTGTGCTGTTCTTTCTTGAGGTTCGCGCGCAAACATCCAACCAGAGAAGAACATATTAGGCAAGAACGAGCGCCGGTCTGCACGCTTCCAATCAGTTACGCTGCTTCGGTGCTTTCGGTGCTGGAGAACGCGGATAGAGTGCGACGGGCACTGGCCCGGGCAGCTTCCATCAGGACAAAAAACATCTTCGCACGGAATCCGGGCAAGGTATTCGAAAACACATGTACGGTGCCTTCCTTAAAGATCTCACCACCGATGCGCCGGATATGTTCCTGACTCCCCTCGCCGAGATCCACTCGCCGCACACCGGCGGCAGCCAGGTTTTCAAACGCCCACGCGGTCAGCAACGATCCAACGGAGAATAAGCAAAGGACGGATCGTAGCCGACGTGTTGACAATAGAATGTGCCTTGATAGAGCTGGCCAATCAAGAACGCGCGAGGCAGGCCTTCGAGATAGAGAACAAAGATGCGGAGCCATCCCTTTGTCGCAAAGAACTTAAGCTCATTGTGGATTTGAGGCGTATTCAAGAATTTGTAGCCGGAGCAATACTGCCACGTGGTGACTAAGACCTTTGTGGCGTCGCCAATGCCGCTCTCTACTTCGCTGGAGTGAGAAAAGCACTTGAAGCTGATTTTGTCTGGGAAACGCATTTTGGAGGATGCGTGTCTTCCTTCTCAATTCTCGTTTCGCTTTTCCAGAAAAGGTTGAGGGAGGGGCCCCTGCCGCTGCGGCTAAGGGCAAGACCGAGCAACAGAAGACTTTAGAAACGCGTGCTTTCAGGTTCTTGCCGAGTTCGTGCAAGAGATCTGAATCCATCGGCAAGCGCCGAAAGCATAGTACGTCCATATCGCCCCGCTGAATGGCATTGAGCAGTGCCGAAACCAATAGCTTATCAATGCCCGACGATTGGCACCCTAGCCGACCGCCGTTTGCAATTTCAAGCACCTCGGCTTTGGGACCGGGAATGTGAAGGCCGGCGATCGTGGCCGACATCCTGCGCTTTCTCACCCGCCCCAGGAGCATCGCCTGGGGCCCTCTTTCGTCGTACACCGTAATCACATACGGACGCAGAACCGTCGAATCGTTCCTAAGGTTATACAGGTAGTAGTCGAGGTCGGTATCCAGGCAATGGGGCCACGCGCTCCAAAGTGGCCTGAGTCTCTCGACCTCCTCTATGGTGGTGGCAACGCGTGCGGTGAGTTGGCCGTCTTCTACAACCCCCGGTGCAGCGGGGCGATAACTGGAAGTAGGGCTGGAAATAGGGCTGACCGAATGTACGCTCTCGTATGACAAGTCTGCTTCGGGGCCAAGCTCATGCATGTTCATCTCAGCTACCTTGATCAGTCGAATTGTCGAAGGTTCGTGCTCCTCCACTCTAAGAAGACAATAGATTCGCGAGAGTTTGCCCGAGTTGCTGTCCAACTCCCGACAAAGCAAAGCTGCTGCTGGATATCGAAAGTGGAATTTTGCGCTCTGCGCCTTAACCCCTCCCGTCGTTTATCATGGAACAGAACACGTTCTCTCGTGGTGCGTTGCCAGCCTAAGGTGTCGCCCCGCGGCGGATCTTGAAACGGAATCGTAAAGATCAATATGAAGACTGGAATCATCGGTCTGCCCCAGGTGGGCAAGACCTCGCTATTCAAGATCCTTACCCGCGCGGATATCTCGCACCGCAGCTCCAACCCGCGCGAGGCGCACATCGGCGTTGCCACCGTACCCGACGATCGTCTCGACCGCCTCGCCAAGCTCTGCAACCCGCGCAAACTGGTTCACGCCCAGGTGGAGTACGCCGACGTGGGCGCGATCGGGCAGGAGGCTCTGAAGGAGACCGCTTATCTGGCGAATCTTCGCGGCGTCGACGCACTCGTCCATGTGCTGCGCGTCTTTGAGGAGGACTCCATCCCCCACGTTGGCGGCACACTCGATCCCGTTCGCGATATCTCGAACGTCGAGTTCGACCTGATGGTCAGCGATCTTGGACAGGTGGAAGCGCGTCTGGAGCGCATGAAGAAGGATCTGCTGAAGAAGAGGACTCCGGAGCTGGAAAAGGAAAACGAACTGCTGCAGCGCGCGAAGGCCTTCCTTGAGAGCGAGCGTCCGCTGCGCGAGATGGAGATGACGAAGGAGGAGAAAAAGGTCGTTCGCGGCTTCATGTTCCTCTCTGAGAAGCCGATCCTCTACGTTCTCAACATCAGCGAGAGCACAACCTTGGGAGCCGACCTGGATGCCGCGGTGGAAAAATTCGGACTCACCGCCTACGCCGCCAAGCCCAACACCGGGGCTAGCGCCATCTGCGGCAAGGTGGAAGCCGAACTGGCGGATATGAGCGACGAAGAAGCAGCCGAGTTCCTGGGCAGCTACGGATTGACCGAGAGCGGCCTTACCCGCCTCATACGCAAAAGCTACGAATTACTCGGACTGATGTCATTCTTCACCGTCGGCGAGGACGAGTGCCGCGCCTGGACGATCGAGAAGCACACTCGCGCGCAGGACGCTGCCGGGGCCATTCACACCGATCTGCAGAAGCACTTTATCCGCGCCGAGACGATTCGCTGGGACGCGTTGCTCGAACTCGGCTCCGAGGCCGCCGCGCGTGCCGCCGGTAAGTTGCGGCTCGAGGGCAAGGAATACATCGTGCAGGACGGCGACATTCTCCACATCAGGCACAGCGGCTAGCCGATGCATCCCATCACACTCATCGTTCTGCTCGGACTCACCGCCGGTGTTGCCAATGTCGCCGGCGGCGCATTGCTCTCTCACCGCGAGTGGGAGCAACGCTATCTCAAGTACTTCATGGCCCTCGGCGCAGGATTCATGCTCGCCACCTCCATCACTGAGATGGTGCCCGCCAGCGTCAACATAGAAGGCGGCGAACACGCCGGCTTCCTGGTGCTGCTCGGATATCTCATCATTCATTTTTGCGAACACGTGGTCTCAGGGCACTTCCACTTCGGAGCCGAGACGCATCACGATGAGTTCTTGAATCATCACAAGAGCACGACCGTACTGCTGGGCATGGTCATTCATGCGTTCTTCGACGGCATTGCGATCGCCTCCGGCTTCCTGGTCTCCAACTGGCTGGGCTGGATCGTCTTTCTCGCCATCGTTCTGCATAAAATTCCCGAGGGTTTTACGGTCTCATCGGTGATGCTGGCCAGCGGACGAAGCACGGTGCGAGCCTTTGGCGCCTCCATTGTCCTCGGCGTCGCGAACCGTGCTCGGCGCGCTGACTATGGTGGTGATCCGTCACGGCGTCGCAATCGGACTGCCCGTCTCTGCCGGAGTGACAATTTACGTGGCCGCCTCCGACATTGTGCCGGAAGTCAACCGCGAGCCTGGTATCCGCATGCCGCTGCTGCTCTTTGTCGGTGTCGCTATGCTCTTCGTGCTTGACCAACTGTTTCACGTGCACATCTAAACGGATGGGAGTGGAGCGCTGATTCTCGAAGGGTTGACTTGTTAGCAGGTGGCAGCGATTCTTACGGTGGTTATTTTTCTACGAGGAGCTTAAAGAATGCGCATTCTCGTGGTCGGCGCAGGAGCAACCGGCGGCTACTTTGGTGGAAGATTGCTGGAAGCAAAGCAGGATGTTACCTTCCTTGTCCGCTCGAGACGGGCCGCGCAATTAGCGGGATCGGGCCTGCAGATTCAGAGCGCTTTCGGCGATGTGTCGATCCCGCAACCTCCAACGGTTCTGGCCGAAGATCTTCATGAGAGCTTCGACCTCATTCTGCTCAGTTGCAAGGCCTACGACCTTGAAAGCGCGATGGAGTCATTTGCGCCCGCAGTCGGACCAGAGACGGTAATTCTTCCCGTGCTCAATGGGATGCGGCACTTGGATGTTCTCGACCAGCGTTTTGGCTCATCCCACGTTCTCGGCGGGCTCTGCGTGATCTCTGCGGCGTTGGACCCGGGCGGCCGCATTCTGCACCTGAATGACCTGCACCTCATCTCCTTCGGTGAGCGCGATGGTTCGCGCAGCGCGCGTGTTGAGGCGATTGCGTCGGCATTTTCAGGGGCACGCTTCGTTTCCCGCCTCAGCGAGGTCATTCTTCAGGAGATGTGGGAAAAGTGGGTCTTCATCGCCAGTTTGGCCGGCATCACTTGCCTGATGCGCGCCAGCATCGGCGATATCGTCGCCGCAGAAGGGGCGCCCTTTGCCATCCAACTGCTGGATGAATGCGACGCGATCGCCTCCAGCCAGGGCTTTCCCAGCCGGCCAGCCTCGATTGAGAAAAACCGGACGATTCTTACCCAGGCCGGTTCGCCACTGGCTGCTTCCATGTTCCGTGACATCGAGCGTGGCGCGCCCATCGAAGCCGATCACATGATCGGCGATCTGCTGCGCCGCGGTGAGCAGCGGCAGATCGCGAGCCCTTTACTGCGTCTGGCCTTTGCCCACCTGAAGACCTATGAAGTTCGCCGCACGCTAGAGGCGGCACGGAGCTGATAGACCTGGAGAAGCAGCGATGCAAAAAGAAGGGCGCATTCGTCGTCGATTGCGCCCCTATCAGGAGGTTTCTTGCCCTGCCAACAAACTTTGCTGAATGGATGCTCAGTAAGCCGGGAAAGGATGCACTGTTGTCGCCGGGAGGAACCGATTTCGACACGGTATGCAACCTGATGGCGTTGAGCACTTGCTCGAATGGCGGCTGTAAATCTTAGGAAATGCGGACTGTTTGTTGCCTTATTTACTGACCGGCATCGCCTGATTCCATTCTCTTTCAATCATCACCACCATTAATTCGTGTTTCGCGCGGAAGGCTAACGTATCGTTTTCCGTGTAGCACGCACAGACATATTGATGCAGCAGGTTGTTGAGCTTGTGAACATCGGCCCCGGTTTGATTTCGTTGCACAGCAACAATTAGTCCCATATCCGGTTTCATATCGTCTCGTCTTAGGTCCCAATCAACCTCTGCTTTGTCGTCCAGCTATTTGGATGGTGCCGTCGTCGCGTCCTGTTAACGGACTTTGTGGCTCGGAACCATGAACGTAAACACGAGCATGCGAGTCTTTCGCTCTATGCAAATCATCTGAGATGGATTTCATGAAGATCCTTCGGGTTCAAATGCCACCTGTGCAGCCTTCCCAATGACAGTGCTGGTGGAATGGCGGCAATCGTAGCTAGAGTGGCGGCGCACGGCAAGGTCGCGGAACTGGTGCAAGGCCGGGCTTTTGCACTGCCTTTGCACGGCTTTTTTCACAGTTCATCGCCCGCAACCAGCGGCTTGGCCTTAAGCAAAACCAGCTTGCAATGCTTGCACCTGTGCAGAGGCAATGAGCGAGTCGTCACCGCTCGGCTTCAAAACAAATGCGGAAGCTGAGGTGCGCCGTAACCGCCGAACACGAAAAAAATGCTGCAAAGGAATGCCGCGAATAGTTACACGGCTGAGGACTTGTTGGTATTTGCTTGAAAACAAAAACGAAGAAGGAAGGATTGGTAGCGCTACCGGGAATCGAACCCGGGTTTTAAGATTGAGAATCTCACGTCCTAACCCCTAGACGATAGCGCCACAAGAACAGCTTCAATATAACAAAACCAGCGGCCAACGCCAAACTGAGCGCGCTGCGTTTGCTTGATGGTTTTGCGATTCGCTCCGACTTAATCGTGCTCGTCGGGATGCAGGCCGATGTTGGTTTCGCCGGCGGCCTTCTTTTCCCAATATTTTTTCACCCAGGCTTCCCAACTCTTGCCGGCAGCGGTGTCGCGTCCGGTAAAAGCCAGCGCGGCGATGTCCGCATAGGCGATGTCGCGTCTCTGCTGACTCTCCTGCGGCAAGACACGCACGTAGGAATCAGCGAGCGATTTGCCGGTTCGGCGATCGAAGACGTAGCCGACGACGCTCCTCCCCGCTCTTCAGCGTGATCGTGACGTCGCCCCGGTAATCGAACGCCTGTTCCAGTGCTGCGCGCAGATCGCTCTCAGCGGCCAGCGCCGGAACCCATCCCTGCAATGTTTCGCGCGTCACTGTGTCCATCTCCTGCGTGCTCATCGGGTGGCCTGCGGTGTGGCTTGCGATTCAACACGGGACTCGACATGGGAGTCATTGGAATCAATCTTCGCTTCGATCCGCACCAGCTGCTCCGGTCGCGGTGTGGGCCTGCGGAGCCTGCACTGCGGCCAGCGCCTCTGCATCCTCATAGCTGGAGAGCATGCCCTTGACGGTGGCCAACATTCCGTCCAGAGAACCAAAGGTGTGGTTCACCGCCGAAGGCTCAAAGCCGCAGTGCACCATGCAGTTGGCGCAGTGCGGATTGCCGCTCTTTTCGCCGTATCCGTCCCAGTTGGTCTCTTCGATCAGTTCCTTGAAAGTATCCGCATAGCCGTCCTGCAGCAGATAGCAGGGCTTCTGCCAGCCGAACATGGTGTAGGTCGGAATGCCCCAAGGGGTGCATTCGTAGTCGCGAAGGCCCATCAGGAATTCGAAAAACAGAGGCGTGGCGTTGAATCTCCAGCTCCGTTTACGATTGCTCAAAATCCGCCGGAAGAGCTCGCGGGTACGCTCTTTGCCCAGGAAATGCGATTGGTCGGGAGCCTTGTCATAGCTATAGCCGGGAGAGACCATCATGCTCTCCACGCCCAGCTCCATCATGTCGTCAAAGAAGCGGCGTACACTGGCCGGGTCTGCGCCATCGAACAGCGTGGAGTTGGTGGTTACCCGAAAGCCCCTGGCAACGGCTTCCTTCATCGCATCGACCGCAACGTCGTAGACGCCCTCGCGGCAGACGGCAAAATCATGATGTTCGCGCTCGCCATCCAGATGCACCGTGAAGGTGAAGTACTTGCTCGGCTTGAACAGGTGCATCTTCTCTTTGAGCAGCAGCGCGTTGGTGCACAGGTACACATACTTGCCGCGCTCGATCAGCCCCGCGACGATCTCGCCAATCTGGGGATGCAGCAGCGGTTCGCCGCCTGGAATGTTCACAATCGGAGCGCCGGCTTCTTCCACGGCGCGGAAGCACTCTTCCGGCGTAAGCTGGCTCTTCAGCACGTGTGCCGGATACTGCACCTTGCCGCAACCGGCGCAGGCCAGATTACAGCGGAACAGCACCTCCAGCATCACCACCAGCGGGTACTGTTTGCGCCCCTGGAGCCGGTTCTTGAGCACATAACTGCTCACCGCCCACATTTGAGAAACCGGAACTGCCATTGAGAACTATCCCCCGTATTCCTATATCGTACCCGATTCGCAGCTCCTGCGGCCCGATGCATCGTCCGGTTCGGCGAATCCCGAATTAAACGCCCGCAATCTCAACCTGAATGGGCAAACAGCGCATGCATATTGTGCCGCAGCATGTTTTCCACAATCCGGCTCTCTTCTTCGCCAATCGACTTCCATCCCATCGAGCGCATTACGGAGGCTCGATCGACTCTGGTGAACTTGATCATGGAAAGGATTGCCATGAATTGGATGCGGGTTTCGGCTGCCTCTGCCGGCTGTTTTGTCAGCCGCGAAACATATTCAAAGCCGAGCTCCAGCATCGGGGCAAACTTGGTGTGAAGGATCTCAAAGGCCTCGGTCGGATCAAACTGCTCACGGTAGATGAACTGTCCCCATGAGCGCGGCGTGTGCGTTGCCCAGCATAATGTGGGCGAATTCCACGATGAACTCGGTAAAGGCGCGCAGGGTCTCTTCATGGGTCAAGCCGGATTCGGTCAGTCTTTGCCGGGCGCGCTCGCACGCCGGCCTGAAACGCTCCGCTATGTTCGAGCCGATGTACTCGGCGGCAGCATGGTAGAGTCCTAGCTTGCTGCCAAAGTAGTAGGGAATCGAGACCAGGTTGGCCTGTGCGCGCTCCACGATGGTCCGGGTGCTCGCGCCTTCAAAGCCGAGTTCGGAAAAGACCTCCACCGCTACTTCGATCAGCCGCTGGCGGGTCCGTTCGCTCCGGTCCTGGCAACCAGAGCGTCCAAGGGCAGGTTTGATTTTCGTTGTGTTCGTCATTTCTTTACACTTTTCAGCAGAGATTCGATTGACAAATAAATCAACCGTATGATTTCTTAGTGATAGTAACCGAAGTCGGGTGGAGATTCAATCAATCATGCAAGTTCACCAAATCTATCGCTGGCTGCTTCTGCGCACTCTTGGCCATTCCCGCCTCTGCCCAGCAACTAAGCGGCGCCCCATCTCCGCTCAGTGTTCCCCAGTCGCTGGACCAACTTCTAGCCTCGGAAGCTCAGAGTCCGTTCTCCGGCAGCGTTCCCTCCGCCAAACTAACTCCGGGCGTTCTCGATCTCAGCGTTGAGGATGCAATCGACCGCGGTCTCAGGTACAACCTGGGAATCGTCCTCAGCGGTCAGGCTACAGCCCAGGCCAAGGCGTCGCATCTAAAGGAGTTAAGCAACATCCTGCCTCAACTGACTGGCAGTTTGCGCGAGAGTGCGATCAAAATCAACCTCCAGGCAGAGGGCTTTGACTTCAATATTCCCGGCATGAACATCGGCGCGTGCCGTCAGCTTCGGCAACTCCGACGCCCGGGTATACATGACGGAGAACCTGGTCGATCTGCACTACATCGAAAACACGCGAGCCGCCACCGCCAATGTTCGTGCCGCCGGCTTCACCTTCAATTCCGCCAAAGAGACCGTAACCCTTGCGGTTGCCGCCAGTTATCTGCTGGTGATCGCCGCCGAGAGCCAGGTCGAGGCCGCAACGGCCGAGTTGAACACCGCCGAAGCGCTACAGCAGTTGGCCGAAGATCGCGAGGCTGCCGGCCTCTCACCCGATATCGATACGCTCGCGCTCGCGTGTTGAGTTGCAGGTCCGCCGGCAGAATCTGATCGAGGCCAACAACAACGTTGCCAAGCAGCGCATCGCGCTGCTGCGCGTTCTCGGACTCCCCGTCGCATCAGCAGATCAGGCTGGTCAGTCGCGTCCCATACAAGCCGCTGCCCAATGTCTCCGAAGAAGCGGCGTTGCAGCGTGCGCTCGCGGAGCGTCCCGACTACCTGGCCGCAGAGCAGCAGGTGAAAGCCGCCGAGCTGCAAAAGAAGGCCGCGGAAGCCGAGCGCCTGCCATCGATTGGAATCAATGGCGATTACGGTGTGCTCGGAACCCATCCCGACAACGCCTTTCCCACCTGGACCGCCAATGCAGGACTGAGAATTCCAATCTTTCAGGGTGGCAAGAGTTGAGGCTGACATCCGACAGGCCGACGCGGTTCTCCGGCAGCGCAGGGCCCAGCGCGATGATCTCAAAGGCCGTATCGAGCAGGACATCGCTGATGCCGTTCTCGACGCAACCGCCGCCGCGGAACAGGTCGAAGTAGCCAAGGCCACCCTTGACTATGCGCAGCAGACGCTGACCCAATCCGAGGATCGTTTCTCTGCCGGCGTCACCAATAACATTGAAGTCATACAGGCGCAGGAAGCGCTGGCCACGGCAAATCAGCAATACATCAGCAGTCTTTACTCTCACAACATTGCCAAGGTTCTGCTGGCGCGCGCTGTCGGCGCTGCCGAGCAAACGCTGCGTCAGGTTCTCGGCGGCGGCTCGGCCGTCCCGCAGGTCACTCCTGCCCCGGCCAAATAGAAACCGAATTGCGAATCGTCCGAGAACTTTTGGAGAAACTGGAATGGTAGGAACGGTACAGGAAGAACAACTGAAGAAAACGGCTGCGGTTGATCACAAGTTGGGATTGTTCGAGCGCAAGCCGTGGCTGGCCACTCGTGTTGCGCGTGCTGCTGGTGGTCGCCCTCATCGGAGCTGCGCTTTTCTGGTGGCAGAGCCGCAAGTTTGAGAGATACCGACGATGCCCAGGTCGATGGCTACATCTATCCCATCAGCGCCCGTGTCGCTGGACACGTGATCAAGGTCAACGTCGAGGAAGGGCCAGTACGTCAAGGCCGGTACCGTGCTGGTTGAGATCGACGACCGCGACTACCAGGTTGCCGTCGAGCACGCCAAAGCCGATTACATGGATGCGCTCGCCTCCTCGCAGGCGGCGCAGTTCAATGTGCCGATCTCGCAGGTAGGCTCCAGCAGCCAGATTCATTCCGCGCAGGCCGATGTGCTCAACTCCGAAGCCGGAATCTCGGGGGCCACCAAGCAGGTTGAGGAAGCCGAGGCGCGGCTGATTCAGGCCCAGGCTAACGCCACCACGGCCAATGCCGACCGGGTGCGGTATGAGCAACTCGTGGGAAAGAAGGAGATCTCGCAGCAACAATATGAACAGGCAGTTGCTGCCGCCACCTCCGCCAATGCCACGGTTACCGCTGCCCAGGCCGGTGTCCGCTCCGCCCAGGAAATCGTAAAGCAAGCCCGTGCCCGCCTTGGCCAGGCGGAGGCGGCGCTCGCCAACGCCCAGATCACTCCGAAGCAGATCTCCGTGACCGAGGCTCGTGCCCGGGCGGGTGAGGCGCAGGCAGCCAAGGCCAAGGCCACGCTCGACCAGGCGGAGCTCAATCTTAGCTACACGAAAATCATCGCGCCCGTCGATGGCGTGGTCGGCACCCGCAACGCCCAGGTCGGACAGAACGTGCAGGTCGGTCAGGAACTGCTCTCGGTCGTGCCCTCGAAAGATATCTGGGTGACTGCCAATTTCAAGGAGACCCAGCTTGAGCATATGCGCCCCGGCCAGCCGGTTGAAATCAGGGTGGACGCGCTTGGCGGAAAGAAGTTCCAGGGCAGGATAACGAATATTGGCGGTGCAACCGGAGCGAAGTTCAGCCTCCTGCCCCCGGAGAACGCAACCGGTAACTACGTCAAAGTGGTGCAGCGCGTTCCGGTTCGCATCGACTTTGCCGACGAGAGATAGCAGCACATTCAATCAGGATGGCAGGCTTCGCCCTGGACTTTCCGTGGATCCGGATGTGAGGGTTCGATGAGCTCGCCCAAACTCGGCGTCAGCCCGCGATGGCGGCCGAGCCACAATCCCTGGGCCGTAGCCATGACGGTGACTCTGGCCACCTTCATGGAAGTGCTCGACACCTCGATTGCCAATGTGGCCCTGCCTCACATCGCCGGTTCGCTCTCGGCCGGGCAGGATGAATCCACATGGGTTTTGACCAGCTACCTGGTCTCCAATGCCATCGTGCTGCCTATCTCGGCGTGGGCCAGTGATCGCTTTGGCCGCAAGCGCTTTTATATGACTTGCGTCTTTCTTTTCACGCTTAGTTCGCTGTTGTGCGGTCTCTCCACCACTCTGCCGATGCTGATCTTTTTCCGTGTGCTGCAAGGCGCGGGTGGCGGCGGATTGGGGCCGAGCGAGCAGGCGATTTTGGCCGATACTTTCGAACCTAAGCAGCGCGGAATGGGTTTTGCCATGTATGGCATGGCCGTCGTTCTTGCTCCTGCAATTGGCCCCACCCTCGGCGGCTATCTCACGGACAACTACTCCTGGCATTGGATCTTCTTCATCAACGTTCCGGTCGGCATTCTCTCCCTCTTCCTCTCCGCGCGAATGGTGGAGGATCCACCCTGGATCGACGACGCACAGGAGCGAGCGAAACATTCTCCGGTCGACTATATGGGCCTGAGCCTTATCGCCGTTGGTCTTGGAGCGTTGCAGGTAGTTCTCGACAAAGGTGCAGCGCGAAGACTGGCTGTCTTCGCACTTCATCCAGATTTTTACCTTGCTTACGGTCGTCGCCCTGCTCGGCTTCGTCGTCTGGGAGTTGCGTGAGAAACATCCCATCCTGAATCTGCGGTTGCTCAAGAACCGCAACTTTGCCGTGAGCAATGTGCTCATGTTCACCCTGGGCTTCGTGCTCTACGGAACCACCGTGCTGATCCCGCAGTTTTTGCAGACGGTGCTGGGCTACACCGCCCAACTTGCCGGAATGGCGCTCTCCCCCGGTGGTCTGGTGGTGATGGCCATGATGCCGGTCGTTGGAGTTCTAGTCTCTCGCGTCGATCCCAGAAAGCTGATCACATTCGGGTTTCTTGCGCTGGCTGCGTCCATGTTCCACATGTCCTCGATCTATCTCGGCATCGACTTCAAGACAGCGATGATGTACCGCATCTTCCAGTCATTCGGACTCGCATTCCTGTTCGTGCCCATCAACACGCTTTGTTACGTCGGTGTGCCGCAGGAGCAGAACAACCAGATCTCGTCGATGATCAACCTGATGCGCAACCTTGGCGGCAGCTTTGGAATTTCATTTGTCACTACTATGATTGCCCGCCGTATGCAGGTCCATCAGTCCACTCTCGCTGCCCACACCACCAACTCGAACCATATGCAGCGATTGGTGCATGGCATGAGCTCGATCTATGCAACACGTCTGGGCTCCGGCCCCGGAGCTACGCATCGCGCCTACGCCAGCATCTATGGAATGATGCAGCAACAAGCAGCCGTGCTCGGCTACAAAGACGTCGTGCTGGTCATGGCGTTCCTGACTGTAATCGTGATGCCATTAGTTTTGCTGGCACAGAAACCCAAGGCGGGAGTGGTACACCACGGGCACTAAGCAGCTCCGGCGTTGACGTATTCTGCAATTTCAGGATTGCCGTTTGAAGTTGGTTCAGAGCGGATTTGGCTCACGGCAACGCTGCTCCCTCCTGGACTGTGGTTTTTTTTCAACTTCGCAAACCTTTTCCGTTTTCTACCGTCTCACACTAAGCAACCGGCTTGGCTTTTGTAAAGCTTTGTAAAGAAGCACATTTGAGGCGTTCTTCCGGGAACTTTGACAAACCCTGGTGGCAATTCAAACAGTAGAGCCAATGATCAGGAAGCATGGGAGTTGCGGAATGCTAAACGGACTTGAGATTGAAGCGTCGCGGATGAACGATCTGAGCATGGTGTGCGTGGACGAGCACGCGGCACCGAAGAAGGTCGGCGAGCAAACCCTTGTGGGCAAGAATCTCTTTGCCAGCGGGCTTCTTCGTCCGGGCACGCAGTCGTTTGTCAGCCCTCTTTCGTTGAGATATTCGCTGCAGGATCATTACACAATCCGCACCGAGCGCGGCCATTACACGGTCTCTCCCACCACCTTTGTGGTGCTTAATGAAGGGCAGCGTGGCGACATCGCGGTAGACGCCAATGCCTCTCCCCGCGCGGTCACACTCGTCTTCGAGCAGAAGTACATGTCCGATATCGCCCGAAGCTTCAGCGCTCCTTTGACTTCAGCGCTGGATATGGACCGGGACGGCATCGTGGTGCACTTCCCCGAGTGCATTCAGCACGACACTGCTTTTGAAATCGGCCCCAAGCTGCGCGCGCTCAGCGCCGCCTGCTTGCGCGGCGACAGCATTGAGAGCATCGCGGACAAGTTCCGCGCCGTTACGCAATGCGTAGTGCTCGTCTACAGCGCCGCCAGCCGCCAGATCGAATCCATTGACAGCGTTCGCCCCGGAACCCGCGCCGAACTCTATCGTCGCATCCAACGCGCCTACATCTGCATCCAGGACGCCTACAACGAAGAGCTCTGCCTGGAAAAGATCGCCCGGGTCGCCTGCATGTCGCCCCATCATTTCCATCGCGTCTTCAGCCAGGTCTATGGAATTACCCCCCTGCGTGCTCTGGCCGACCGGCGTATGCATATGGCACACAAACTCCTGGAGACCACTGATACGCCGGTTTCCGCGATCTGCCGCGCCGTCGGATACCACAGCGCCCCCACCTTCTCGAATCTGTTCCGCGCCAAGTTCGGAATGCCGCCGTCGCTGTTGCAGCAGCGCAGCCGCAGAGTACGCATGCAGTAAGCCTCCTGAAAGGGCATTGGCCGGCAGAGATGCCGGCCATTTTTTCGTTTAGGTTTCGCAAGCTGAAAAACCTTGTTACCTCCAGAGATTGCCGCGATCTGCCGATAGCTCAGGGGAAGGCCATCCGCCATACACGTCAGGCTCTTTCTTCTGAGAGAACCGTCGGCAGGCCTTTGGATGGGATGTGCGATGAACCAGCCTTCTTCGAAGCCGATGCACTGTTCCGCTGAATCTCTTCCGATTGAAGAGATTACGCTCGACTGCGATCACATACTGACTTACGCGGGAGGCGATCCACAGCTGTTGATGCAGCTCTGTGGCAACTGTCTGCATGAACTCCCGATAGATTTGGAGTCCCTGCGCAAGGCGCTCAAGCAACGCAATCACCTCGCCGCCGGACTTGCAATCCAGCACCTGCGCAACTGCCTCATCATCTTTGGTTCCGGTCAGATATCTTTCACGGCTGAAATGCTGGAAGCCGCCGTTCACGCCAGGCGCACCCGCCAGGCGCAGCGCGAATGGAAGCGTCTCGAACGCCAGCTTCAGCTTCTTGTTCCCCAGGTGCAGCGCCTGATGCTCGAAATGTCCACACCGGGAACTTTATTGCAGTAGCAAAGATGAACCTGCGCAACGGTTGCAAGCTGTGGTACAACTAACTGCCTGTGCCGTCCGCGCCCGGAACGGCGTCGTTCTCCGCGCACGTACGTCTTGCACATCATCCCTATGTTCTATCTGCTAAAGACCGAGCCCGCCGTCTATTCCTTCCAGCAACTCCAGCAGGATCGGGAGACTGTCTGGGATGGAGTCACCAATCCTCAGGCGGTCAAGCACCTGCGCGAAATGCACAAGGGCGACAAACTGGTCATCTACCACACCGGCGAGGAGCGCCGTGCCGTCGGAAGCGCCCACGTGCTCTCGGTTGACACCTCGGAGCCCAAAGTTCCCCTGGTACGCATTGCCGTTGACAAGGCGATTGCCCACCCCGTTGCCTTGGCTGACATCAAACAGAGTGCATCGTTCTCAGATTCGCCGCTGCTGCGCCAGGGGCGTCTTTCGGTCGTGCCGCTGACCGAAGCGCAATATAAGGCGCTGCTCTCCGGTGAGTTGTGAAAGAAAAGAAAGGATAGACCATGTACAGACGCATTTGGAGTTATCTTTTCCTCACGGCTGTCTTGCTGAGCTCAATAGCTGGAATCAGTAAGAACCCGCCTTCCAAGAAGGTTGACCTCAAAGATGCCACGGGCGCAGAGGTCGGAACCGCGACCATTCAGCAGAAAGGTCAAGGGGTTGAGCTCCATCTCAAGCTCAAAAATCTCACCCCCGGAGAGCACGCCATCCACTTTCATCAGGTCGCCAAGTGTGAGACGCCTGACTTCAAATCCGCCGGGGGACACTTCAATCCCACGGGCATGCACCACGGCCTGAAAAATCCCGCCGGTCCGCACGCCGGAGACATGGAGAACATTACCATCGCGGCCAATGGCACCACCAGTCAGACGATAGTGGATGAGCGCGTTACTCTTGTGCCGAACAAGCCCAACTCACTGTACGCCAACGGCGGCACCGCTCTCGTAATCCACGCCAAGGCCGATGACATGATGAGTGATCCGGCGGGCAATTCCGGCGACCGCGTCGCGTGCGGCGTGATTACCCAATAACCAAGCGGTTCTCTTCTCTCAACACACCCGCAAGCGCATAGCCGCCGCGGGTGTGCCTTTTTCGATAGATCAGTGCACTCTGATTACGGCGTAGAAGCCGTGTCCAATGTTACTGCTGTCGTAATAGGTGCCGACCACGCCAACGTTGCCATGACTCCGATTCGTGATCCCGGTTGCGTAGGTTGCAGCAGAGCCGGGAAAAGTTATGGTGTACAGAGCGCCGGAGCTGCTGAGCAAGAAGCTGCCGCTTCCGGTTTGTCCGGCGAGGTCGCCGGAGTCGTTGATTCCAAAGAGCGTCGCGCCAGGAACCTTATTGAACTGCCGATAGACGCCTTGGCTCAGGGTGAAGCTGTAGGTGTTTCCGGCGGTGTCGCGGTAATTCCCAATGATCTCTCCCAGGTTGTTGATTCCGTTTGTGAGAGTCTGGTCGGCACCGGGGAACTGAATCGTGCTGATGCTTCCGCTGCTAAGCAGGAAGCCGCGCCGGTTGCAGGAGAATCCGTCACAACCCGAGTCCTGATAGTTGCCAACCATGACGCCACGGTTATTGATCGCCGTGAACCATGTCATCTTCGGGCCAGGAACTTCATAGGAGACGTAAGCCTTCGCGCTGTTGTAGGCGAATCCGTATTCAGGCTCAACGGGCATGCAGCAACCCGGGAAATAGCTTCCTACAACTACGTTCGAGTCGTTGACTCCTGCGGCAGTGGTCCAGTTGCCGGGGGCAGATGCGGCCGGAAATGTAAGAGTGCTGAATTGTCCGTTGTGGAGGAGGAATCCGTGATCGACAGTGCCGTCGTAGTACGAACCGACAATGTCGGCGCCGCTCGGGCTTATGCCGGTGACGCTGATGTTTGTTCCCGAAGGGATTTTAAGAGTTACATACTGCTGAGCCGACAAGCACAGGGGCAGCAACAGAATAGCCGGAAGCCATCTCACCTTCATAAGAATTTCTCCTGTGTAGCTCCGCACTCCGAACCGCTGATTCTGCTTTGGTGCGAGTAGCTCCTTGGCTGGGTTGGATGCAGGCTCGGGAACCCTAGTAGTCGAATTTCGAGAGTAGATGGATTCCGCGATGCAGTGGAGTGGAATTGACGGCTGATTGAAGTGCCTCTGAGGCGGCGCTGCAGATTTGTGCGGTGCTGGGCCCCTTCGCTCTGCTCAGGGTGACACCTCTAAGACAAAATCTAAAACAAAGGTATATCCGCGCTGAAAGCGGAAATGCACGCTGCGGGGCGAGTCAGTTACAATCCAGCGGTGCGGAAACTTCAAAGGCAAGAGCGGGATCAACTACCCCACATTAGCCAACTACAGGCTAATATGGGCCACCCGTCACTGCGCAGATTGCTGATCAATGTGCTGATCGCGCTGCTGGCGGGGGCGGCGTGGGCGCAGGAGGCGCCGTCGTCGGAGGCTCCGGGGCAGACGAAGATTCAGGTGAACTTTTTGAATACGTGCCGTCCGGCGCAGGGGGATTTGGAGGCGATGGGACGGGCGCTGGCGCAGGTGAAGGAGCGGCCGAGGTTTGCCTCTGATTTTGAGATCTCGCGCGGTGTGACTACCTTGACCGAGGCGGAGGCGCGGGCGGCGGGAGCTCCGGAGGGCTCGGGGGCGGTGCCGTCGCGCGTGGGTGCGGATTCGCAAGGAGTTTCCGGAAAAAGCGGTGCTGACGGATGCGCAATATTCGCTGAGCGTAGAGGGAAACGCGGCGAGCGAGGCGCTGGCGCTGCATCTGCGCGACAGCAGGGAAGTGCTGCAGATTCTGATCTCGGACACGGTGGCGGGGAGCGCGGCGCAGGTGGTGAGGGCGGAGACTCCGCCGGACCGGATACGGATTGAGCGCTTTGGCAAGGCTTCGATTGTGCTGGCGAGGTGCGGCGGGGTCGATCAGTCGGCTTATGAGCCGCTGTTTGCGCAGGCGGGTGGAATTCTGGAGCAGTACCGGGCGGCGATGGCGGTGAAGACGGTGGTTCCGGCGGAGCTGGCTCATCTGCCGAAGGAGAATTCATCCAAGGCCGCTGGAAGCTCATCTGGAAAGACAAAGGCGGGTGGGGCGAGCCGTTAAGGCGAATCCGCTGATGGTGGAGAGCTAGAGCAACGGCGAAAGGCCCTTGAGGGAAAAAGAGATTGGCTCGCCCAAGAGAAAAGATAGAAAGAGAGAGAGATGGCAGAGGACATTCGTGAAGTAGTGATTATGGGGTCGGGATGCTCGGGTTTGACGGCGGCGATTTATGCGGGACGGGCGAACCTGAAGCCGCTGGTGCTGGAGGGACACGAGCCCGGCGGTCAGCTCTCGATGACGACGCTGGTGGAGAACTTTCCAGGGTGGCCGGAGGGGATTCAGGGGCCGGAGCTGATTGAGAAGATGCGTACGCAGGCGGCGCGCTTCGGAGCGGAGTTCCGCATGGGTCATGTGATGGCGGCGGATCTGACGGTGCGTCCGTTTGTGCTGACGGTGGGCGCGGAGAAGATCAAGACGCGGACGCTGATCATCGCAAGCGGAGCGAGCGCGCGCTGGCTGGGGTTGCCGAGCGAGAAGGCGCTGATTGGGCATGGGGTCTCGTCGTGCGCGACCTGCGACGGATTCTTCTTCAGCGGCAAGGAGATTGCGGTGATCGGCGGCGGGGATTCGGCGATGGAAGAGGCGCTGTTCCTGACGCGATTTGCCAGCAAGGTGACACTGATTCACCGGCGCGACGCGTTCCGGGCGAGCAAGATCATGCTGGACCGGGCGCGGGCTCACGAGAAGATTCAGTTTCTGACCGACACGGTGGTGGACGAGGTGCTGGACCCGGCGTCCAAGGAAGTGACGGGGCTGAAGTTGCGCAACGTGCTGACTGGGAAAGTGTGGGACTTTCCGACCTCGGCGATGTTTTTGGGGATTGGTCATGTACCGAATGCGGGGATCTTTCGCGGCACTCTGGAGAGCGACGAGGACGGCTACCTGCTGGTGCGCGACTACGTCCACACGGGTGTGCCGGGAGTGTATGCGTGCGGAGATGTGGCGGACCGGCGCTACCGGCAGGCGATCACCGCCTCGGGCACGGGATGCATGGCAGCGATGGAGGTGGAGCGGTATCTGGAAGCGATGGGGCACTAGGAGGGCAGGTTTCAAGGTTTCAGGGTTTCAAAGTTAGGCTTGAGGGCAGGGTAAGGTATGCTGCGCTCCTTGTTGATCGGTCTGTCCGAGAGTAGGGGGATTCGTTCGATTGCGGAGCATTCTGCGATTGGGCGGAAGCTTTCAGGGCGCTTTGTCGCAGGGTTGACGGTGGAAGATGAGATCGCTGCAACCGTGGCTATGAATCACGCGGGGGTGCGGGTTTCGATGGTCAACCTGGGCGAGAACGTAACCAATCGCGAACAGGTGCCGCAGGGAAAAGCTCTCTATCACCGGATGCTGGATGAGATCGAAGCGCGCAGGCTTGACGCCAATGTGAGTTTGAAGCTGACTCATCTGGGGCTGGATCTGGATGAGAGATTGGCGTGCGAGACGGTGCAGGAGCTGCTTGAGCACGCTATCGCCATCCGGAACTTCATCCGGATCGACATGGAAGGGTCGCGGTACACGCAGAAGACGCTCGAGATGGTTCGCGAACTGCACCGGCGGCCGAATGCGGCAGGGCATGTGGGGACGGTGCTGCAGGCATATCTTTATCGCACCGAGGACGACGCGCGGCTGCTGTGCGCAGAGGGAATCGCGATCCGGCTGTGCAAGGGAGCCTATGACGAGCCGGCGTCGATTGCGTTTCCGCGTAAGCAGGACGTGGACGGGAACTATGTCAAAGTGGCCAAGCAGATACTCGGGAGCGGAGGGTTTCATGCGCTGGCTACCCACGACGAAGCGATCATCAAGACAATAAAAAGTTGGGCGTTGAAAGAAGGCGTGCCGAAGACGTCGTTCGAGTTCCAGATGCTGCACGGAGTACGGCGCGACTTGCAGGAGCGGCTCGCAAGGGAAGGGTGGGGCGTGCGCTGTTATATTCCGTTCGGTGCGGAGTGGTATCCGTATTTCATGCGGCGGCTGGCGGAGCGCCCGGCGAACATTTTCTTTCTGGCGAAAAATTTCTTCAGGGAATGAGCAGGCAAAAGAGTTAAGCTTGTAGGTTCGAAGTTCGGTAAGACCGCAAGGAGAGTGGAAGATGAAGATCAGTGCGCGCAATACGCTGGCTGGAACCGTTAGCAAGGTGACCAAAGGTGCGGTGAATTCCGAAGTGGACCTGACCCTGAATGGCGGCGACAAAGTCGTGGCCATTATCACGAATGAAAGCGTAGCTCACCTTGGCCTGAAGGAGGGCGGTCGTGCCTACGCAATCCTGAAATCGAGCTGGGTGATCCTGGGCAAGGGGATGGACGCGAAGAAGATCAGCGCGCGCAACGTGCTGGCGGGAACGGTCTCCAAGATACACGAAGGCGCGGTGAATAATGAACTCGTGCTGAAGCTGAAGGGCGGCAGCGAAGTGACATCCATCATCACCAGGGAAAGCAGCCACTCGATGGGATTGAAGGAAGGCGATGAGGCGTACGCGGTGTTCAAGGCGAGCAGCGTGATCGTTGGGGTGGATTAGCGGATTCGGAGGGGAACCCCTGCACAAGGGTAAAAGAAGCGGGCGACGGCCTTGCTTCCCCGAATAACGCCGAAAAAAGCCTCGGCGCGAAGCCGGGGCACCGGCTTTTTCGGGAGCTGCGAAAATCGATTGCTGGTTGAGGGGCTTGAGAGGACACGGGGTATTTGAGCAGCGCGGGGATCCTTCGCTGCGCTCAGGATGACCCCTCTCCTGTCCTGCCCCGTCTTCCTTTACCCTACTTACGCTCGTCCCGCTGGGCGCGCTCACCTGCTCACAGGAGCACGGCGATTATGGGCCAGCGAAGCCGATATCGTTGAAGCCGCGCAGCATCTGGAGCTCTTGCGGGGAGTAGCGCGATTGGGTCTCGGGCGAGTGTAGCATCCGTTCGCGTGCGTCAGGAGGCATGGTTCGCATCTGGCGTAAGGTGCTCCGCATCATCTGCTTGCGCTGTGGGTCCATGTTGCGGAACTCACCATACAAATTTCGTGCCTGTTGCTGCCGCTCGGGCGGGAGGTGCTCGATCATCTCCATGCGATTGAGCACCCGCTGTTGCTGCTGGGGCGGCATGGAGTTGAACTTTTGCAGCCGGTCTCTGAGCTGTTCCTGGCGCTGCTGCGGAAGCTGGCGGAAGTGCTGATCCTGCTCCAGTCTCTGCTGCTGCTCCTGAGGGGGAAGGCGCATGGTGTTGCGCAGCCAGTCACCGTTGTGCGGGCCTTCTCCGCGGATGACCTGGTGCGGCATAGCCGGGGGACGGGCGGCCTGGGCCTGAGGCTGCTGGGCGGGCGCAACGCTGCGCGGGGCAAACGCAGGTTGGCGAGGAGCAAAAGACTGCTGCCGCGAAGCCCCTCCCAAATACGACGGGCCAGTAGGCCGCGATGCGAACGCCGGCTGGCGGTAAGGCTGTGCCTGCGCCCGGGGGGCGGCTCCATAATTCGAGGGACTGGCGGGACGTGATGTGAATGCGGGCTGGCGGTAGGGCTGTGCCTGCGCCCTGGGGGCGCCTCCGAAATGCGACGGGGCGACGGGACGCGATGGGGCTGCGAACTGGGATGCGCGGATGGGATGCGATGCGCCGCCTCCGGCAGGCCCGTGCTGACCGGCCCACAGGGGCGCGGCTAGAGCCAGGCTGAGCATTAGAACCGGAATGTAGAAGGCACGCATCGTTCGAAAAACCATCCTTAAAGCCACGTTGTTTTAAAACTTCCCACCTTAGCGACGATAAGGGCCGGGCGGTTTTTGCACTCGCGAAAACTAGTTGCTGGTGTCTGTATCGGCATCACCGTCCATGTCATCAAGTGCGTCAAAGTTCTGCAAGAGATCCGAATTCTTGTCCAGGAATTGCAGGTCGGAGACCGCCGTTCCGGTGGGAGCGTGAATCGAGACCATCGCCGACTCGGGCGGGTTCGCCTTCGCGCATGAAGCGTTCGGCCTGGTAGAAGCCGATGCCGATGAGAAGGCTTAGGGCGGCGGCCACACTGAAGACGGGACGACGGAACCACTGCAACCATCCGGCGGATGCCTTTTGCTGCTCCTCACGCAAACGCGCCTGCATACGGACATCCCAGAAGGGCGAGGGCTCAGGCGCCTTCCAATCGTCGAGCAGATCCATGGTGGAGCGGAGCGACTGCAGGGTGTGGGCACAGTCGCGGCACTCTGCAAGATGAACTTCAACTTCGGGTGGCGCAGGGACGATGCCCTGGGCGACGTCCAGCAAATGTTCGTGAATACTCCGGCAGTTCATAAAGGCCCCTAAACGAAATCCTTGAGACTCTCGCGTAACGTCTCATAGGCGCGAAAGAGAAGACTTTTGGTGGCAGACTCGCTGAGGTGCAAGACCTCAGCGATCTGGCGATAATCCAACTCCTGAAATTTATGCATCATGACGGCGATGCGTTGGCGCTCGGGCAATGCCTCGATATGCTTGCGAATGGCGCGGAGGCGCTCGCGGCGGAGAATCTCCTGCTCGATATTGGGCTCGTCGTCGGCGACATCGATGGAGAGCCCGGTCTCCTCGTCGGTCTCATCGAGGCTGGCTTTCACCTCGGGACGCTCGTTCTTGTTATCGCGCGCGTGGTTCACCGCGAGATTGGTCGCGATGCGGTAGAGCCAGGTGGTGAATTTGGCATCGGCCGTGTAAGTAGCGCGAGAGCGGTAGACGCGGAGGAAAACCTCTTGCGAGAGCTCTTCGGCAATGGCGGCGTTGTGTACCATGCGGTACATGAAGCTGATCATTGCCCGGCGATAGCGCTCGACCAGGTAGTTGAAGGCGGCATCATCGCCATCGCGAACCCGGAGCATGACCTGAGCATCGTCGAGTGCGGCCGCGGAACTGGGATCGCCGAAGCGAAGCTGCTGGCTGGCAGCGGCGCTGCTGGCATTGGGGAAAGCACCGCGAATGGCCACACTACTCATGTCACTTGGAACCCCCTCGACGGGCGAAAGTTGCGGAGATTCGCCCGATTCCGCGCCGGTCTGAGTAGTTCCCGGGTTGTCGGTCTTTCGGCGCTTCCAGATCATGAGGGTGGGCAGACGCATTGCTTATGATGCAGCGCTTATTATGCCCGAAGGCGAGCGGGAGGGCTTGGGAAAGTGAGGCGACGGGAAAGCAAAAAAGGGGAGAACAGCGGGAAGATTGGAGAAATCGAGAGGGTTTGTTACAATCCGATGTGAGCAGGCAAGATGGGCGCTTAACTCAGCGGTAGAGTGTCACCTTCACACGGTGGAAGTCGTAGGTTCGAATCCTACAGCGCCCACCACTCCCATCCCCCCGGTAGAGTGGTCAAAGTCGGCGAACGGTTTCGCTGAGCAGATGCAATTCGTTAGCGGCCCGTGGCGTAGTTTTGGCATCTGACTAGAGGTCGGTGAGGTGTTCTGAATTCGCCGATATCCACAGCCGGAGAGATGTCCCGGCTTGCCCGAAGCAAGGAGCATTGAGTAGTATCGGGTCACTTTCCATGGTCAGAAAATGATCTCGGGATCGCGGCGCTGATCCAAAGCACGGCCGCAAGAAACAGGAAACACAAAGAAAGACATCCAGAGCGGGTTCATAGCCGGAACGGAAACAGGCTGTGCGGCACGCGGATATGATCGCAAAAAAGCTAAACACAAGAGAAGCCTGAACATATGAATAGTGGAACGAACCATCCTGCCAGCAACGGCGGGAGAGGACGCAAGCGGCGCCGCGGGCGTCGCGGGGGTCCGGTTGCGGGAACGCAAGCCGGAACGAATTCCGGGACGCAAGCAGGTACGCCATCGGGAAGCCAGGCCCAGGTTGGATCGGGACAATCGAATCAGACAGCGTCACACGCATCATCCCATGCGTCGTCACCCGCATCCCAAGGAAAGTCGGCGGGTCATGGCAAGCCGATGAAAAGGCAGTTTAAGCCGAAGCCGCCGGCGCGGAAGACTTTTGCCGAAGCCAACGGCAATGGGATGGGAAGCACCAGCAAGCGCGTCTTCCGCTCGGTGGTAAATCAGAAGACTCCGGATGCCGGAATTTACAGCGCGCCGATGGACCACTCCTACCGCACTTTGCAGCACGAGGGCAATACGGGTGGATCGGGGTACCAGGCGATGCCAGTGGTGGACAACACGAGTTCCAAGCCGATCTTCGCGTTCGTGGATGATTTGTTCTTTATGGCGAAGATTCAGGAGACGGCGCGCAAGCTGAACGTGAAGGTGAACTTCGTCAAGAGCGAGAAGGAAGTTCTGGAGTCGGTGGCAGCAGGGGAAGAAAAGCCGTCGCTGATTATTATTGACCTGAACCACCACACGGTGAAGCCGCTGACGATCATCCCCAAGTTGAAGTCGAAGCTGAAGAAGGAGACCAACATGATCGGTTTCCTCTCGCACTTGCAGGGAGAGCTGAAGGTGAAGGCCCAGGAAGCCGGCTGCGATATGGTGCTGCCGCGCTCGGCGTTCTCGCAGAACCTGCCGCAATTGCTGCGCCGCCATGCAACAAGCGAAGCGGAACTCCAGGAATACTGATCGGTAACCGATAGGGTTTCGATTCCAACTGAGAGACGCGCAGCGAAGCTTGCGCGGACTCAAGCGTGACCCTTGCCCGCGATTAAAAACAATTTGCGGAACGTACACGCTACGCCGCCTTGCGCCAAGGCGACTCAATAATCGATTGCTGGTTGAAAGATGGAACCGGCGCGGGAGATTCGAGACGCGCTGGGATCCTTCGCTTCGCTCAGGATGACACACTAAAATAATTTTGCTAGCCGGGAGGCCACTTGAGATCGCGTCCGCCGATGAGGTGGAGGTGCAGGTGGAAGACGGATTGGCCGCTGCGTGGGCCGACGTTGAAGACCGTGCGGTATCCGTCTTCGATGTTGCGCTCGCGCCCGAGTTTGGCGGCGATGAGGTGGCAGTAGCCGATGATTTCGGCGTCGGAGGATGAGGCTTCGTTGATTCCGGCGAAGTGGCGCTTGGGCACGATGAGAACGTGAGTCGGCGCAACGGGTTTGACGTCCTCGAAGGCATAGACCTGCTCGTCTTCATAGACTTTCTTCGAGGGAATTTCTCCGGCGATGATTTTGCAGAACAGACAGTCGCTTCATAAAAGCGCTCCTTGCGAGGCCAATGTAGCACAGTCCGAGGGATGACGGTTCAAGGTGGCGAGCTGCGTTGGTTAGTCGAGGCGGACCATGAAGACTCCGCCCTCGGCGACGTGGGTGTGCCGGTAGACTTCGCGGGTTTGTTCCTTGTCGTCCTGCGCGACGCGGATGCGGACCCAGTGGCCGGTGGGGCCTTTGAACTCCAGCACTTGTGCGGCGGGGTAGTGGTCCAGAAGTTCTTGCTTCAGGCGGAGGGCGGTGGATTGCGCGGCGAATGCGCCGATCTGCACGCACCAGCGGCCACCGGTTTCGATGGGGTGAGGGGCTTCGAGGACCTCGAGGCGGACCTGCGCGGTTCCGGGATAGTAGACGTTGACGGCCTTGGCGGCCGCGGCCGAGAGGTCGATGATGCGATCTCCGACGAAAGGGCCGCGATCGGTGATGCGGACGACGGTGGACTGGTGGCTGGCGAGATTGACGACGCGGACGATGGAGTTCAAGGGCAGAGTGTTGTGCGCGGCGGTCATCTCGTTCTGGTTGTAAATTTCGCCGTTGGCAGCTTTTTTACTGTTGTAGTTGGGACCGTACCAGCTGGCGTATCCGACCTCGGTCCAGAGCACGCGGGCGTGGGGATCGACGTGAATTCCGGGAATTGAGGGGAGCGGAGCGGGCTGGTCCTGGTGCGGCTTGGAGGGCGCAACGTTTACGGCGGGGCGCTCGGAGAGAGAGGGCGCGGGTGGAACGTTGCGCGCGGTTTGCTTCTTGCCTGCGCAGCCAGCGGAGAAGAGGACGAGTGCGAGCAGCGCGCCGTAGAGTGCAGCCCAGAGTGGAGCCCAGAGCAAGTGCTCGCGTCGTAGAGACAAAGACACACTGCCCCACTCAAGCCGAAAGATGGCTTGAATGGGCCACCCGCCGCAAGGCAAGGGGCGCGGTGGTCGATTCATGGGCGACACGGCGGATTCCACAGTAGTTCGATTCTGGGTGATGGGGCAGAGATGGTCAATGAGGTGGAACACGGGCGGGCAACACTTTCGGGCACGTTAGTCGTGTGGCATCAGGCGGGCAAGAGGGGAGATTCGGGGTCCAGGGGCATAACGATCCAGAGGACGATGTAAACGAGCAGACCGGTCCCTGCGAACAGAACGCAGAGCAGCCAGATGGCGCGGACGAGAGTGGGATCGAGGTCGAAGTAACGGGCGACGCCGGCACAGACGCCGGCGATTTTTTTGTCGGCGCGGAAGCGGGCGAAGGGGCGCTTTGGGACGGGCGGCAGAGGCGCGACACGGATTCCGCAGAACTGACAGAAGATTGGGCCTTCACCGATGTCTTTGCCGCAATTGGTGCAGTACATGGCTTCTCCTGGGGTGGGACTCAGGGCTTCCGCAATCCGTAGAACATCATACGACGGAGGGAGGGTTTCGGCTCTGAAGGCGTGCATGGGTCGGCGGGAGCGGGGTCGGAAAACGCGTGCTTTCAACTGTTTAGGTGTGTGATGGAGATCACGGCTTGATGTGATATCTTGCCGGTCAGCGGCGGAATCGTGCCGCTCATGGAATCCGCATTGGGGATGTTGGGCAGCGGCTCCTAGCATGGGAATCTTGGAGGAGTGCGGAATCATGCATAAGCCGATCAAGTATGCGGAGAAGGCGCTAACCTATGTGGCGAAGGGCGCGTGGGTGATCTTTGACAAGCTGAACAGCATCCATCCGAAGCCGTCGATTACGCCGAAGTGGGCGGACAAGCCGCTGCTGAAGTCGTATGAGAAGACGAAGCCGCCGCTGGGCTGGCCGCGCACGACCGACTCGCTGTGCCCGCGGTGCGTACCGGAGATTCGGAAGCAGATTGTGGATGGCAAGCTGCCGTACGAGATTCTGCTGAACGAAAAAGTCGGCGAGATCAAGGCGCAGATCATCGAGCGCGAGGGCAAGATTCTGATGGTGAAGGACTGCCCGAAGCACGGCCACTTTGAAGATGTGATGTCGGTGGATGTGAATTTCTTCCGGCACCTGGAAGAGATGTTTCCGGGGCGCGACATGCGGGCGCACAACGACGAAAGATTGCACAATCACGGCAGCTCGACGGTGAAGTACGGACGCGGCTCGGTGCTAACGGTGGACCTGACGAACCGCTGCAACATGATGTGCGATCCGTGCTTTATGGACGCGAATCAGGTGGGGTTTGTGCATGAGTTGGGGTGGGAAGACATCAAGACGCTGCTGGACAACGCGATCACGATTAAGCCTCGGCGGCAGATGAGCGTGCAGTTCAGCGGCGGCGAGCCGACGTTGTCGCCGCACTTTCTGGAGGCGGTGGCGTATGCGCGCAAGGTTGGCTACAACTCGGTGCAGGCGGCGACCAACGGAATTGAGTTTGCGAAATCTGCGGAGTTTGCGCGGAAGGCGGCGGAGGCGGGGCTTCGCTATGCGTATCTGCAGTTCGACGGGATCGGAAACGCGGCGAACTCGCATCGCGCGGTTGGCAATCTGTTTGACGTGAAGCTGCGCGCAATTGAAAACCTGCACAGCGCAGGGGTGGAGATCGTTCCGGTGGTGACGATCGTGAACGGGGTGAACAACGAGCAGGTGGGACGGATCATTCAGTTCGCGCTTGATAATCCGAAGCGCATCTCGTTTCTGTCGTTCCAGCCGGTTTCATTTACAGGGCGCGATGAGGCGATCACGGACGAGCGGCGGCAGGCACAGCGCTATACGCTGAGCCATCTGGCGCACGACGTGAAGGCGCAGACGGGACTGGGCGAGCCGGCAAGGGATTGGTTTCCGATCTCGTTCATGGGCACGTTCAGCGATTGGGCCGACGTGGTTCATGGGCCGAACAAGGAGTGGGGCTCGCTGAACTGCGGCTGCCACCCGAACTGCGGTGTAGGTATGGCGCTGATGATCGACAAGGAGACCAGGGAAGCGGTTCCGGTGACGAAGTTCATCTATGCTGACCAGGTGGCAAAGGACGTGGCCAGGGTGAGCGATGCCGGACGCGGTGCGCGGTGGTCAAATCTTGGGATGGCGCTGGCGCTGGCGCGCAACTACGATCCGTTTCAGTCGCCGAAGCACTTCAAGTTTGTCGACCTGCTGAAGAAGTTCGACAAGACATTTGCGGCTACGAAGAAGGCAGAGGTGAAGTACGGCAAGTCGAGCCCGGACCGGACGCTGGAAGATGTGCAGAAGCGCAGGGCAGACCGCTGGAACTTTTTGTTTGTGGCGGGAATGTGGTTCCAGGATCTGTTCAACTACGACTTCCGTCGGACGGAGCAGTGCATTATTCCCTATGCGACACAGGAGGGCGAGATCAGCTTCTGCGCATACAACACGGGGGTGGGCTGGCGGAACATTATCGAGAAGATGCACATGACGGCGACGCTGACGAAGTGGTACGAGGAGCACGGCCGGCACGAGATCTTCGCGGGCGGCAGGCAGGTGGCGCTGGAGAGCAAAGAGCACTCACTGGCCTTGAACCAGGAGCATGTGCGGGCCGGTCGCAATACGACGCTCGACGAGCAGGGCATTGCCAGGAACGCACGCGAGGAAAAACTGCGGGCGCGCGACGCGAACGCGAAGGTGAAGCAGGAGGCCGAGGACGCCAGGATGATGGCGCTGTATCGGCAGCACGTTCTCGGGGAAAAGGCTCCGGAGGTGGGCGGATTTGTGGCGCTGGAGTCGCTGGGCGGAAAGCCGGCGGAGAAGAAAGAAGAGGAAGTGATGGGGGATTAGTTTGAGCCGCTCGCCGGAAAGGGTCCGCCGGGGGAGAGTCCTCCGGCGGTTGTGTTTTGGAGGTGTGGACGGCACCGCAAAGCAAAGCAAATGCAACGATGGTGGGTTGAGTTGCCTGTGGACGGCACAGGAGATTTGAGCGGCTCGGGGATTCCTCGCCGTGGGCTCGGAATGACAACCGATGAGGCATGGTACACACTGCTCTATTCGAGGGGGACGGAGTTAGGTCCCGATTCGGCATAAAAAACGTCCGCCGGGTTTCCGGCGGACATTGGTTCGGGAGGAGAGAAATTTTGGGGGTCTGGTCGAATGCCATCGACTCAGCCTCATGTTGGTATTCACCGGGGCGGGCATTTAGTTCCACTTCTTTTGCAGAAATGTTCACAAATTGTGCGGGTAGGCGGGCCTGCTGCTGAATTCAGGGCGCTGGGTGCTTAGTTCCTGTAATTACCGCTGGATGCGGGGAATTGCGATTCGCTGAAAGGGGACTCACTCTGGAGTGTGACCGATGCTACTGTGGAAGTGTGGGAGTGTGTTGGCTCCCCGATAAATTTCAATGTTGAGCGGAGAGAGCCTTTGAGCACCCCATTTGCATCGACGAAGCGGCCGGACCTCAAGATTTTGCAACCTGAAAAAACCCTGACTGGTGGCCCAATTCAGCCGTTGCAGAAGGGACTTCCGAAGACGACTATGTCGCTGTGTCCGGAATGCGAGACGGCGAACCGGATTCCGGCACGCATTTTTGAAGAGAATGGCCGGGTGATGATGGAGAAGAGCTGCCCCGAGCACGGCGATTTCAAGGACTGCGTGCTCTCGGACGTGGCGCTCTATCTGAAGATGGAAGAATGGGAGTTTGGCGATAACACAGGGCTGAGCAATCCGGCGATGGACAAGGGCGCGGAGGCGGTTTGCCCGGACGACTGCGGACTGTGTTCGCTGCACACTTCGCACAGCGCGCTGGCCAACGTGGACCTGACCAATCGCTGCAATCTGACCTGCCCGGTGTGCTTTGCCAACGCGAACGCGGCCGGATATCTGTATGAGCCGGATTTGGATCAGGTGCGCACCATGCTGATGGCGCTGCGGAATGAGCGTCCGGTGGATGGGCGCGTGGTGCAGTTCTCGGGCGGTGAGCCGACGGTGCATCCGAAGTTCATCGAGATTCTGGCGATGGCCTCGGAGATGGGCTTTACGCATTTGCAGGCGGCGACCAACGGAATCCTGATTGCGGCGAGCCTGGAATTTGCGCAAAAGTGCAAGGCGGCGGGACTGGCGACCTTGTATCTGCAGTTTGACGGCATCAGCGACGATGTTTATCTGAAGACGCGCGGCGAGGCGATGCTCGAAATCAAGATGAAGTGCATCGAGAACTGCCGCAAGGCGGGGATGAAGATCGTGTTTGTGCCGACGATCGTGAAGGGGCTCAACGATCATCAGCTCGGCGACATCCTGAAGGTGGCGATCGATAACGTGGACACGGTGAGCGGCATCAGCTTCCAGCCGGTGGCGTTTACGGGGCGGATCTCGAAGAAAGAGCTGGAGGAGAAGCGCTTCACGCTGAGCCGATCTGGCGCACTGCCTGAGCGAGCAGACGGGGATGTTCGACAAGTACAACGACTGGTTCCCGCTGTCGGCGGTTACGCCCTTCAGCAAGTTGATTGCGGCGGTGGAGCATCGCGGGGTGCCGACGATCTCCAGCCATGCGCACTGCTCGCTGGGAACGTACATGTTCGTGGATGAGAAGTCGCGCAAGGCGGTTCCGGTGACGCAGTTTGTGGATATTCCGGCGATGCTGCAGGATATCGAGCTGCTGTCGCGCAAGAAGTTTGGCGGGCTGATGAAGTATTACAACGGCGCGATGGGCTGGATGGAGTTGAAGAAGCACTTCAAGGCCGATCTGGCGCCGGCAGGACTGACCTTCGAACGCTTCCTCAACACGCTGCAGGGGATGACGAACAAGAAGCTGGGCCGCGACGGAATGGACGGCACGTTCACCTATCGCACGCTGCTGGTGGCGGGCATGCACTTCCAGGATAACTACAACTACGATATCGAGCGGGTGAAGCGGTGCGTGATTCATTACGCGGCGCCGGACGGAAAGCTGTATCCGTTCTGCACCTATAACTCGGGGCCGACCTACCGCGAGAAGATCGAGAAGGAGTTCTCGATCCCATTTGAGGCGCAGCTGGAGCGCTTTGAGTTTGTGGAGATCGAGAAGTAGAACGATTTCCGCAGAGGGTGTGCCGCGAATGGCAGGCGTGCATGGTTTCCACGTTTGTCTACCGCGGAACCGGTGACTGGCTGAATTGCCAATGAAGCGGCGCGGTAGATTTGGGCGGTGCGGGGATTCCTCGCGAGGCTCGGAATGACAACCTAAACTAATAAGAGAGCCCGCCAAGGATGGCGGGCTCTCTTATTTTGCCAGGCGGATGTTTTGCCAAGCGGGCGCTACTTGGCTGGTTCGGTTGACTTGGCTGCCTTGAGGGGTTGACCGAGAGCAGTTCGATTTCAAAGATGAGGGTGGAGTTGGGGCCGATGTCGGCGCCGGCAGAGCGATCTTTATAGGCAAGGCTGGAGGGGATGAAGACCTGGTACTTGGAGCCGACAGGCATGAGCTGGAGGACTTCGGTCCATCCGGTGATGACTGCCGCCGACGGCGAAGGAAGCGGGCATGCCGCGCTTGTAGGAGCTGTCAAACTCCTTGCCGTTGATGAGGGTGCCGCGATAGTTGCACTGGACGGTATCGCTGGCGGTCGGCTTGGGGCCGTCGCCCTGCTTCTCAACTTTGTACTGCAAGCCGCTCGGGGAGAGTTACGACTCCCTCTTTGGACTTATTGGTGGCGAGGAAAGCTTCGCCTTCCTTTTTATTTTCTTCGCCTGCGGTCTTCATTTTGGCTTCCTGCTTGGCCTTCACTTCTTTTTCCAGCTCGAGTGATTGCGGCCTTGGCTTCGTCCTCGGTCATCAGGAGCTTGTCTCCGGCGAGGGCATCCTTCAATCCGCGCGAAAGAGCGGCGGAATCGACTTCGATGCCGTCGCGCTTCAAGTCCATGGGCGATGTTCATGCCGATGGCGTAGCTGGCTTTCTCTTTTTGGGTCTTCAATTCACCGCTCGGGCTCTTCGCCGTGGTTGTCTTGTGGGTTGTGGAGGTGGAGGACGAAGCAGTTCCCGGCTTCGCCGCGTCAGTCTGCTGGGCCAATCCGCTGGCAGCCAGCGTGGTGCCGGCAGCAAGGAGAATAACGGCCGTGGTCAGTATTTTTGTCATATTTAGAATCAGAACATAAAGCGGCACAGACGGCAAACTGGAAAGCTGGCAGCAGCCAGGGTAGAGCGGGTGACTGATGCTGCCCAGGATAAGGATTGTTACAATCGGGTCACCGGATCAGGTCACCGAAAGACGCATGAAGATAAGGATCGCAAGACGCTGCGGACGGCACTGCTGAGGTGGTACGCGCAGCACAGGCGCGAGTTGCCCTGGCGGCGCGACCGGGACGCTTACCGGGTGTGGGTCTCTGAGATTATGTTGCAGCAGACCAGGGTGGCGGCGGTGCTGGAGCATTATCGTGTCTTTCTGGAGGCGTTCCCGACGGTCGAGGCGCTGGCACAGGCACCGGAGGAGCGGGTGCTGGCGTTGTGGAGCGGGCTGGGGTATTACCGCCGGGCACGAATGCTGCACGAGGCGGCCAAGGTGGTGGTCGAGCGAGCTGGGCGGGGTGATTCCGCGCGAAGTCGAGGGCTTGCGTAAGCTGCCGGGAGTTGGACGGTATACGGCTGCGGCAATTGCGAGCATCGCCTTTGGCGAGGCGGCGGCAGTGGTGGACGGCAACGTGGAGCGGGTGTTGAGTCGCTTGCATGGCGCCGCCGAAGGCATCCCGGACGGCGAAGCGCGCGGGGGCGACAGGTCTGGAAACAGGCGCAGGAGCTGCTCGAAGCACGCCATGCTGGGGATTGGAACCAGGCGATGATGGAGTTGGGGGCGACGGTTTGCACACCGCAGAATCCGCAGTGCGTGATGTGCCCCGTGCTGCGCTGGTGCGGCGCGCCGGGTGCGGATACGAGCAAGCCTCAGGTCGGGCCGCAAGCGGGTGCGGATGACGCGGGCTCTGATCGAGCGGAGGCAGTGCGTGTACCTGGTGCAGCGCGCAGCGGACGCGGCGAAGATGGCGGGAATGTGGGAGCTTCCGGAGTGCGCGCAGTGGGAGCGCAGCGCGGAGGGACGCGTCGGTCGCGAAGCAAAGGAGCTGTTCGTGGTGCGGCACTCGATCACGGACACCGATTACGAGGTGCAGGTGGTGAGCGGGGGGCTGAGGGAATTGGGTGCGGCAGGCGGGAAGGCCGGCCGGTGGGTGGAGCGCGAGGAGATTTTTGCGCTTCCGCTGACAGGGCTGACGCGAAAGATTCTGCGCAAGCAAGGGGTGCGATGATTCAGGTATCGCCGAGAAAAGCATCGGCGCGAAGCTGGGGCACCCGGCTTTACTTATCGGTCGACTGCTACAGCAACTGGATGGGCACCGGCGACAGTAACGTCTGCCGGGTAAAGAGATACACGAAGGGGAGACAATCTGCTCTCGGCTTCGCCCAGTGATTGTGATAAAGTCGCGATCAGCTCACGAAATTAATGGATTTGAAGGTGCGAGTCCGGATGTCGCCGCTGTTTTTTGGACGCGCGAAGTTGCCCGATCTGGCGAGCCAGTTCACGCTGACCTCCTATGTGCCGCAGCTCTCTCTGCAAGGGCTTGGTCGCCGGCGTTGACAATCTGCGTCCTGACGTTTTCCTGAGCGAGAAATTCACCGAGACTGCACGCATCCATCTGGCCAACCTGATTGAGCAACATGGAGACGTGGAGCAATTGACCCGCGTTCCCAAGGAGGGGAATCCGTTCGGCGATTCGCGGTATGGACGCGCCCACGTAAAGGGCGATGCGCTGCCGGTCGAAGAGGTCGATTATCCGGCGGAATTCAAACGCTGCCTGAGCGGATTGCAGCTGGCATCATTGCGGAGCGCGCGCGAGGCCGACGATCTTCAACGGGATCTATTATGCCGGGTTGGGCTGGTGAAGTTTCTGCGTACCGAATTGTTGCAGCAGTTTTCGCAAATTCTGCAGCGCTGCAAGGAGAATCTGAAGAAGCGGGACGAGGGGGGTCTCGAACTGCAGCAGATGGTGCTGCGCGACCGCTTCGTTCACTTCCAGGTAAATAAGCGGCAGGTGCTGCGCAAGGTTTCCGAGGACGTGCTTGCCACGATGTGGGAGGTGGAACGGGAGGCGGTTGCGAGCACGCGTCACTCTCTCTTCGGGGAACGCGAGGCTGCCGCCTACGAGGCTTTGAGCAACCGTCTTCTCTTTCCGGATTCGAGCAAAGATCCATTCTTGCGGGCGGCACACTATGTGCTGTTCGGCGGCTTCGATCGCGATCCCGATCAGATCGAGAAGGTATCGGCGATTGCGAAGAGCTTTTTGCAGGAGCTGGAGCTGGCCCAGGACGAGATGGAGGCGGAGGCGCTGCTGAATGTGCCGGAGAACGCCAAGATGCTGATGTTCAGCGGGCTGGTGGATGAATCCGCGAGAGGCAAGGCGCAGCGGGCGATCACCACAGCGTGGATGGAGAGGCTGGAAGAGTCCGGGGTGATGGAGTACGCGGTTGCCGCTTACGAGACAGTTGCAATCCTGGGCGACTACGGAGCGGTGGTCCCGCCGCAACAGTTGAAATGCGCGTTGATCCTGAAGCACGAGCTGCGGCGTGTGGAGGAGTTGCTGGAGGGGCACGGCGGGTGCTCGCAGGAGAGGCTGCACGCGGCAGTACAGCGAGTTCGCGCGGCGGGAAAACCTGAGCGCATGAGATACGCGGCACGCTACTTCACCGACCTGTCGCGCTTCTATCGCGATTTGCGCAAGATGGAAGTTCTGGAGCAGGCGCTGGAGTCGGTGAACGTGGTGAGCAGTACACGGCTGCGGGAGCTCTCCAAGATCAACGGGACGCTCTACGAATTTCTGCTGCCGGAAGAGGAGAAACCGGCCGAGCAGCGGGTGAACGATCATGTTGTGCTCAAGGCCGATATTCGCGACTCAACGTTTCTGACCCGCTCGCTGCTGGAACGCGGGTTGAATCCGGCGTCGTTCTTCAGCCTCAACTTCTTTGAGCCGGTGAACAAAATACTGCCGAAGTATGGGGCAGAAAAAGTTTTCATCGAAGGCGATGCGCTGATCCTGACCTTGCTTGAAAGCGAGGGACGGCGCGGGTTTGGCGTGGCGCGCACCTGCGTGCTGGCGCGCGAGATCCTGAACATCGTGCGCGCCTACAACAGCGCTTCGACGGAAAACGGATTGCCTCCGCTGGAGATCGGCATCGGGATCGCATATCAGAATTCGGCGCCGCTCTACCTGATGGACGGAGCACACCGGATCATGATCTCCGAGGCACTGAACTTGAGCGACCGGTTGAGCGCCTGCCACAAGCGCGCGCGTCGCCAGGTGCAGGACGGCAATCCGGTGTTCAATGTTTTCGTATTCCAGACCACGGACGAGGAAGCGGCGGCCGGAGCGGTGGAAGACTTTCTGCTCAACTACAACGTCGGTGGCATCCACTTGCCGCAGGCGGGATTCGACAAGTTGCGGGCGGAGATTTCACTGGAAGAGTTCCAGATGGAGTTGCCGATGCCGTGGGGTTCGGATGCCGTGAAGCTGTTCCGCGGATTGGTTCCGGTGAGCCCTGGGGTCTTCCATCCCATTCTGGTGCGCGAGGGAAGAGCCGCACAGGTCGAGGTGCGCGACTTCCGGTTTGTGCGCTGGGCCGACCACCTCTACTACGAGGTGTGCGCGAATCCGGAGCTGATCGCAAAAATCGAGAACCAAAAGCACTTCGCGTAAGCCTTGCTCCGATTCTAAACAATAGACAGCAATTTCTGAGCAAGGGGTGTGCACCGCTCGGATGCCAATTGGCGTGTGCTAAACACGGTTATGAAGAATGCTTTCGCAATGGCAGCTTTGGCGCTCGCCTTTGTCACGGCTGGGCTGGCCCATGGGGCAGCAAAACAGGGGGCAGAGCCGAGCGGAGAGATTACGGGTCTGTACTCATTTCTGTATGAAGGAGAGTTTGTGCAGATCGAGGTGGATGAAGGAAAGGTCACCGGAATGGTTTCTCATTTCAAGGACGAGAACCAGAACAAAGCTGAATTCGTGAACCAGTTCTTCGACCAGGCAAAGCTGGAAGGCTCAACCCTGAGCTTTCGCACCAAGCCGGCTGATGACGTTTGGTACGAGTTCTCAGGGAAGGTGGAGCGCGGCCCGGCAAAGACTCCGGCTGATGAGGGCTACTGGGACGTGAGGGGCAGGTTGACGGAGCATCTCAAGACTGACGGAAAGATTACGGAGAAGGTTCACGAGCTTACCCTGAAATCATTCCCGTGAACTCCTCCGGCTTAACCCCGTTGCGTGCTGTTGGCGACCCTGCGCTCGAGAAACTCGACGTGTGCGGCCTCGAAGCTGGCGAGTTCAACGTACAGAGCGCGAAGGTCGGCATCGGTCGCGGTTTTGGCCAGTTCAGCATAGAAGTCGCGCGCCTGGTTCTCCGCCTGGAGCGCAACCTTGAGAGCACGGCTATGCGAGGTGGCCGACTCGGTCGAGGAATCGAAGATATCCTGGTCGGTCAACACCGGCAGTTCGATGGTCTCTATGACGTTGGCTTCGGTGAGGGCGCAGGCGGCCAGCCCGTACCGAGCGGTGTAGCGCTCCTGCAGCATCGTGCCGTGCTGGCGCTCTTCGGCGGCCATGTCCCAGAGAACGCCAGCGATTTCAAGCGAGTCGGAATCTTGAAAAGAGGCGAACATCTCCGCGAAATGGTGATAGATCTCCGCATTTCGCTCCTCGATAAAGATTGCCACGTGGAGTGCTTCTTGTGCCGAAAGGTTAGAAAAGCTGAATTTCATCATTGCCGATATTCCATTGTCGCACGCCGCCGGTGCGAATACCCACACGGGACTAAGATTATGACTCAGAGTTGCGCTCCCGCGTTGCTTCCAGCCGCGCGATGGTGGTACGAAGCCAGTGTTCGAGTGTAAACACCAGCCGGTCTGGATCCTTCTTCTCGATCAGCTCCGCAATGTTTTCCCCAGAGGCGTTCAGGCGAATGTAGTGGCAGGGGAATTCCTCGGTCTGCTTGTCCTCGGGAACGAACTGATGGAGGATGCATTCGCGGCAGGCGTGGGAGCGCAGCGGGTCGCCAAAGTTGATGCAGGAGAGGTTTCCCAGGAAGGGAGATTCGGTTCCATGCGAAAGGCGGTCCCGTTCATAGCCTCCTTGCTCGAGGTAATTCAACTCGTAGCGGAGTATCTGCAGAACGTCGCGCAAATCCTGGGACATAAAATCTCCGAAGCGTGTCAGTGGAATGAGTCTGGCGCAAGGGACGGCCGCCGGGCTGTGATTGAACTCACCTTGGCTGGTGACGGTGGTGGGTTCTGTGCGCAACGCAAGATAGAAAATTGGATGCGAGAGACCGGTTGTTTATCCCTGAAGCGCCGGGTGATCACGGGGCGCTGTGATGAGCCTCACTGTGAAAATAACAGTTGCGGACTAGGTTGATTGCGACTTGTGGGAGTAACGGCCAAAAGAGTGGCCGTCCCGCTGGTTGGGAGACGCGAGATGGTTGTTCATAAGAGGCACGCGAAAGTCAGAGTTGAGTTGGGGCGAGATTCCGTTTGCATTGCTTTGAAAGGAGATGTGAACCATGTTACGGCCGGCTTTCTTCCAGTTGGCGTCGGCAGTCGCTCTGACTGTTCTGCTCGCATCGACCACGGTGAGGGGCGGGACAGCGCCTGCGCTCGAATACGACAAGAGCGCCGAAGTTGAAGTCAAAGGAGTGATTGACGATGTGAAAACAGCCGCGGATCACATCATCCACCTCACGTTGAAAAAGGGCAACGACTCGCTGGATCTGTTGATTGCGCCGGAGAAATTTCTGAAGGAGATGGAGATCAGCTTCGAAAAGGGTGAAGCGATCGAAGTTCTCGGCTCACAGCGTACGGTGGATGGCAATGTGATACTACTGGTCCGCGAGGTGAGGCACAACGGCGATGTCATGACGATGCGCGACGAACAAGGCAAACCCGTCTGGGTGGGCTGGATCGAGTAGACGTCCCGCGGTAGTTCTTCTTTTTTAAAGACGAATTTATTCAGCCAGGTAACGGCGGTGCTGCCGCTACTTCTTTTTGCCGGGCGGAATCACCACCGGGCGGCGAAGTGGTATCAGCCCTTCCTTGGGCATGGCCTGATTGGCGCGGGTCATCACTTCCTGCTGCACGTACTTCACAAATTCCTGCATCTGGAGCTGCATCTGCTCCATGCGCTCGCGCATGTTGAGGATGATGCCGATTCCGGCGATGTTGACACCAAGATCGCGGGCGAGGGAGAGAATGAACTCAAGGCGCTTGAGATCGTCTTCGGTGTAGAGGCGGGTATTGCCTTCGCTGCGCGATGGCTTGAGCAGACCTTCGCGTTCATAGAGGCGAAGCGTCTGCGGGTGGATTTCATACATCTCGGCTACTACCGAGATCATGTACGCGCCTTTGCCTTTACGTTTGGTCATGGTTGCGTCATACCTTGCTCCAGAGTTCCCTGCGCGGATCTTCGGGGTGCATCTTTTCGAGCTTGTGCCAGAGCTCTTTGGCTTCCACGTTGGGAATCTCGGGCACGACGATGCGGATCTCGACGATCTCATCTCCGATGACGCCGGGGCGGGTTGCCGAAGGCACGCCTTTTTCCCTCATGCGCAGCTTCTGTCCGGTCTGCGTGCCGGGAGGGATGCGCAGCACGGCACGACCATCGATGGTGGGCACCTCGACCTTGGCTCCGAGCGCGGCCTCCCAGGGGAGGATTGGCAGAGTGATGCAGGATATCGTCGGCATCGCGGTGGAAGACGGGATGCTCGGCGATGTGCACGATGATGTAGAGATCGCCGGGAGGACCGCCGCGGACGCCGGGACTGCCTTTGCCGGCGATGCGGATGCGCTGGCCGTCACGGGTTCCGGGCTTGATGCGGAAGGAGACGGGCTCTGTAGTCATGCGTCCCGCGGGAGACGGACGCTGAATGTTGAGCTTCATCTCGCCGCCGCGGATCGCCTCCCAGAAGGGAACGGTCACGCTGTACTCGAGCGTCGGCACCGGTGGTGGTGGCTGGCTCCTGCGCAGCCGCCGCCGCCGAACATGCCGGAGAAGATATCCCGGAAGCTGCCGGCACCGCGTCCGCTATGCTGCTGCGCGCCGCCAAAGTCAAAGTCGCGGAAGTCGAATTCGACGCGCTGGCCGCCGCCGGGGTTGCTGTATTCGCCGAAGGGATTACCGCCTGCGCCGGAGAAAGGATTGCCGCCGCCGCCGCCGCTGTTGGCGTAGGCCTCGGCGGTTTTGGGATCGATATTGTCTGAGTAGAAGCCGAGCTGGTCGTAGATTTTGCGCTTCTTGGGGTCGCTCAAAACTTCATTGGCTTCGGAAAGTTCCTTGAACTTCTCTTCCGACTTTTTGTCGGGATTGACGTCGGGATGATATTTGCGCGCGAGTTTGCGAAAGGCTTTGCGCACATCGTCAGCCGTGGCGGTTTTTTTCAAGCCCAGAATGCCGTAATAGTCTTTCTTGTCGGTTGCCGCCATGGTCTTCTTCTTCCCGCTCGCTTATCAGATCAAGTTGCGCCCAACATACTTGCGCGCTGCAACTCTACCAAGTTTTTCTGCCGGGAGGAACTCTGCTAACGCTTGCTGCCCCTGCCAGGACCCATTTTGCTGGCGGGCCACCGGCAGGGGCAGCGGTTAGGGTATCGGGAGATCCTAGTTCAAACGGCTCGCGCTGCCGCCAGGCAATGAAAGCTGGAGCGGACCAGTCAGCAGCGTGCCGTCATTGTGTATTTCCACGGCTTCGACGCCGTCGCGCGAGGGTGTCAGCAAACACCACTGCTCCTCGCTGCTGTCGAAGGTAAGGAAGTACGGAATGCCGTTGACTTCAAAATTCATTTAGATCCCCCTTTGCGAGCCAGATTCCGCCCGCCTGCGAAGCGGCCAGAGCAAGATGAGCTCCGGCCGCGAGAATGAGCCCACGGCAGCTCCACGAGCCGCCGCTTACTTCTTGTCCTCCACGTCCACGTACTCAGCGTCGATTACGCCTTCGTCCTTCTTGGCTTCTTCCTTGGGCGGGGCGTCGGTATGTTGAGCGCCGCCTTCAGGATGGGGCTGAGCCGTCTTGTACATCGCTTCTGCCAATTTGTGAGATGCAGATTGCAGACGGTCGCGCGCGGTCTGCATGGATTTGTGGTCGCCGCTCTCCAGAGCCCTCTTGGCATCGCCGAGAGCATTCTCCACTTCGCCACGCTCGCCACCGGAGATCTTGTCGCCATTTTCCTTCAGCATCTTCTCAACCTGGTAGACCATGGCATCGAGTTGATTACGGGTTTCAACCTCTTCGCGCTTCTGCTTGTCTTCGGCCGAGTGCGCTTCGGCCTCTTTGGCCATGCGCTCGACCTCTTCCTTGCTCAAACCGCTGGAAGAAGTGATGGCAATCTTCTGATCCTTTCCGGTCGCGACGTCCTTCGCGGTGACATTGAGAATGCCGTTAGCATCGATGTCAAAGGTGACTTCGATCTGCGGCACGCCGCGTGGCGCCATCGGAATCCCGGAGAGATGGAACTTGCCCAGGGTACGGTTCTGCGCCGCCATGGGACGCTCGCCCTGCAGGACGTGAATTTCTACCGAGGTCTGATTATCGGCCGCGGTGGAGAAGTTCTCGCTCTTGCGGGTCGGGATGGTGGTGTTGCGCGGAATCATGGTGGTGGCAACGCCGCCGTAGGTCTCGATCGAAAGCGAGAGCGGAGTGACATCGAGCAGGAGCAGGTCCTTGACCTCTCCCTGCAATACGCCGCCCTGAATGGCTGCGCCGATGGCAACGACTTCATCGGGATTCACGCCCCTGATGCGGCTCGCGTCCGAAGAACTCCTTTACCTTCTGCTGAATCATGGGCATGCGAGTCTGTCCGCCGACGAGCACGACTTCATCGATTTTGCTGGCGTCGATGCCGGCATCCTTAAGCGCCTGCTCGCAGGGCTTGATCGATTTGTCGATCAGGTCACGCACCATTTCCTCGAGTTTGGCACGAGTGAGCGTCTTAACTAGGTGCTTGGGGCCGGAGGCATCGGCGGTGATGAAGGGCAGATTGATCTCGGTCTGCATGGTGGTCGAAAGCTCAATTTTGGCGCGCTCGGCAGCGTCGCGGAGCCGCTGCATCGCCATCTCATTGCCCTTGCTGCGCAGATCCAAGCCGTAATCCTTGCGGAACTCATCGACCAGCCAGCCGACCACCCGCTGGTCGATGTTGTCGCCGCCCAGGTGGGTATCGCCGTTGGTGGACTTGACCTCGATTACACCCTCTCCCACCTCAAGAATCGAGATGTCAAAGGTGCCGCCGCCAAAGTCATAGACGGCAATGGTTTCATCTTTCTTTTTGTCGAGTCCGTAGGCCAGGGCAGCGGCCGTGGGCTCGTTGATGATGCGCTTGACGTCGAGCCCGGCGATCTTGCCGGCGTCCTTGGTGGCCTGGCGTTGTGAGTCGTTAAAGTATGCAGGCACGGTGATGACGGCTTCGGTGACGGGCTCCCCAAGGTAGTCCTCGGCAGCTTTCTTCAGCTTTTGCAGGATCATGGCCGAGATCTGGGGCGGAGTGTATTCCTTGCCTTGGGCCTCAATGGCGACGTGGTCGCCCGACTGCACGACCTTATAAGGCACCATCTTCATCTCTTCGGTGACTTCGTCAAAGCGGCGGCCCATGAAGCGCTTGATGGAGAAGATGGTGTTCTCCGGGTTGGTAATGGCCTGGTTTTTGGCGACTTGGCCGACCGGCCGCTCGCCTGTTTTGGTGAAGCCGACGACCGACGGAGTGGTGCGTCCGCCTTCTTCGTTGGGGATTACCTTCGGTTCGCCGCCTTCCATCACGGCTACAACCGAATTCGTGGTTCCCAAATCGATCCCGATAATTTTTGCCATTGCTCTCTACCCTCCTGCGGAAACGCTGAAAAGAATGTTGAGGTTGGCGCTCCCGCAGGAGCTACCGAACCCGACGCTGCGCGGTACTCAGACCTAATACGATTGCGATGATAGAACCTGAGTCAGTTACTGTCAACTTGATAGATGAATAGCGGGCTTCTCAAGTTGCACAAAAATCAGAGGACCCGAATCGGGAACTTGGATACCGATTCTGGACGCAGCTTTTCAGTTCTAAGTGTTTCCTGGTGAAAAGTTGCGGTGTCCTCCGACGCTTGGGCGCAGAAGATGCCAAGGAGAAGCAGAATAACGCTAGTAATTTCAGTTGCTTGCGCTGTGGCTGAGAAATAGATGAGGGTTTTCTGAGCTGGCGCGGGGAACAGGGAAGGTGAATTGCTCTCTGTTGCTGCGACGCGGGGCAAGTAAGCAGTCGTTGGGAATAGTCCGGGTCTTGCGACGAGTCACTCCTCCTGATTGCAACATTGCGAGCGGCCTTTTGCTGGTTCTGAGCGAGGCCGCCGCCTTTTTCTTTTCCAGGCTAATCGTAGCGCTCATAGATGACGCGCTTCTTATCCCAGCCGCACTCATCGATCAGCAGGGCGCGCACGGAGGAGACCATATTATTGAGGCCGCAGATGTAGACGTGCATGTCCTTGCGATCACCGACGATCTTGCGAACGTACTCCTGCACGTAGCCGCGGTTGCCGGTCCAGCTCTCAGCGGCGCGGCTGAGGGTGCAGATGTAGTGGAAGTTCGGCTGTTTGGCGGCGAGTCCCTCGAACTCTTCCCGATAGTAGATATCTTCGGGGTAGCGCGTTCCGAAGACCATCCAGACGTTTCGTCCGCTATGGCGATGCTGGCCGCTGCCGTCTAATCCGAACAGGTGCTGGGCCATGCCGCGAAAGGGGGCAATCCCGGTTCCGGTGGCGACAAAGATCACGTCCTCGACCTCTGGCTTGAGCACGAAGAGTCCATGCGGACCGTGGAAGCGGACGGTGTCGCCAACCTCGCGGTCGCAGAGGAAGTTGGACATAAAGCCTTCTTCGACGCGGTTGAGGCAGAGATCGAAGGTGTTGTTGCCGCGCGGCGGGGAAGCGATGGAGTAGGCGCGAGTGATGAATTTTTCTCCGCGAGGCTCGCGGATGGAGACGAACTGTCCGGCGGCAAAGTCAAAGGAAGAGAGCTCCTCGATCTCGAATTCAAGGTGCTTGGTCTTCTCCGAAAGAAGCACGGAGCGGGTGAGCCGGGCGGTGCGCAGGGTGTGTTCCATGATCTTCCTTGACCGATGAGGTCCCCGCTATTCTAAAGCAGAGCGGATGGCGGCGGGAAAAGGCACGTGGGCGGATAGAGTCGCCGATCCCACATTCGCCAAAGGAGGGCGGATGTGGGCCACCCGTTAGCGGCTGGGACAGCAGTGCTTATTCGCGCGTTACCTTCTCCAACAGGTAGATGTAGGAGCGGTAGACTTCGCCGGTGGAGCGGGTCATGCCGATCTCGCAGGTGCGGCTGCTGGAGTAACAGCCGTCGTGGCTGTGAGCTTTGACCTCGGCGGCTTCGCCGATGGTGGCCGAGGCGGTGAGTTCGGGGTAGATGAATCCGCGGTCTCCGGCAAAGGCGCAGCAGCCGAGGCTGGGAGGGACGAAGACCTCGCCGCTGCATTTGCGCGCAATGGCTTCGAGCTTTGGGGTGAGCCCCATCTTGACCGTGGAGCAGACTGGATGCAGGGCGACCGACCGCTCGGGACGATACACCGTCAGATTAGGGAGCAGTTGGTCGTGGACAAATTCGATGCTGTCGATGATCTTGAGGCAGTCAAAGTGTTGCTGGTTTTCCGGCGTAAGGTATTCGCGGGCATGGAGCAGCCCGTAGGAGCACGGGCTGCTGTCAACCATGACGGGCAGCGCGCCTTCGCTGGACCAATTCCAGATGTTCTCGATGGTGCGATTCAGCATGGCGTCGCGCGCTTCCTCAAAGCCCTTTGAGGAGTAGAGAGTGGCGCAGCAGTTTCCGGCAACGTCGGGGGGAATCCAGAGGGGAACTCCGGCGCGCCTGGCCAACTCGATGGTCGCATGCATGAGAGACATTTCGCTGGTCTCGCCGGGGAGCATCCCCATGGTTCGCGAGATGCACGATGGAAAGTAGACGGCTTTGGCGCCGGAGCGGCTGGTGACCGGGATGCCGCCCTGGGTTGCGTAGGGAACCCCGGCAGCCCAGACGGGCATGTTGGGGCCGATCAGCCTGCGCATGGCTCCGGTGATGGCCTGCATGCCTTTGACTCCGATGACGCGCTCGGCCAGGTGGGCGACGGTGAGGCTGAAACGGATGAGGGTCTCCACGAGCGCGAAATCGTCCACGGTGAATTGCGCGATGCGTTTTGCGGAGGGCGAATTGCGCAGAGCGCGGAAGCGCTTTACCAGTGTGCCGGTATCGATGTTGACCGGGCAGGTGGTGGCGCACATGCCGTCGGCGGCGCAGGTATCGAGCGCCATGTAAGGAAAATCGCGTTGGAGTTCGCCCAATAATTTAGTGCCGCCGAGTTCTGCCTGGCGAGTCATCTCGCGCCGGACGACGATGCGCTGGCGCGGGGTGAGGGTGAGGTCGCGGCTCGGACAGCGTGGCTCGCAGTAGCCGCACTCGATGCACTTGTCGATCTCAGGCTCGACGGTGGGCAACTGCTTCAGATCTTGCAGATGGGCGTGCGGGTCGGGGTTGATGATGACGCCGGGATTGAGCAGCCCGGTGGGATCGGCCAGCGACTTGAGCTGGCGCATGATCTGGTAGGCGTCAGAGCCCCACTCGGTTTCGACGAAGGGAGCCATGTTGCGTCCGGTACCATGCTCTGCCTTGAGCGCTCCATCGAAGCGGTTGACGACCAATTCGACGACATCGTCGATAAAGCGCGAGTACTGGTCGATGGCGCGCTGGTTGTTGAACGACTGGGTGATGACGAAGTGGAGATTGCCGTCCTTGGCATGGCCGAAGATGATGGCGTTGTTGTAGGCGTGGCGGCGGAAGAGCCCGTTCAACTCCTGCGCGGCGGGCGCCAGATGCTCGATGGGGAAGGCGACGTCTTCGATGATGACCGTGGTGCCGCTGCTGCGGACCGAGCCGACGGAGGGAAACATTCCGGCACGGATCTTCCAGAGCGCGGCCTGGGCCGAGGGGGAGTGAGTGAATTGCGCGGGCTCAAGGAGCTTGAGGCGCGAGGTGGAGTCGGCGGCGAGGGCTTCGAGCTCGGCACGCTCGGACTCGGAGGCGCACTGGAACTCAACCAGCAACCCGGACGCGCCTTCGGCGAGAGTTTTGATGATTGACGGCGTGCCCGGCTGGTTCTCGACGGAGCGAAGGGAGGCGCGATCCATGATCTCAAGGGCTTTGGCGCCGGCCTGGCGCAGCGGCACGATAGATTCCGAGGCGGCGTAGAGATCGGGGAAGAGCAGAAGCCCGGTGTACTTTACGGGCAGGTCGGGAACGGTGTTGAGGACCGCCTCGGAGATGAAAGCTAGAGTGCCTTCCGAGCCGATGAGCAGATGGGCGAAGATATCGACAGCCCGCTCGAAGTCGAGGAAGGCGTTGATGCCGTATCCGGTTGTGTTCTTGGTGCGGTACTTGCGGCGAATGCGCTCGGCGAGCGCGGGGTCGCCTTGAATTCTCGACTTGAGTTCGAGGATGCCGCGCGCCAGTGCAGCTTCGCGCGCGAAGAAGAGTTCTTCGGCATCCGGTGCGGCGGTATCGATGACGGTGCCCGAGGGGAGCATGAATCGCAGGGAGGCGAGGGTGTGGTAGGCGTTTTGATCGACGCCGCAGCACATTCCGCTGGAGTTATTGGAGAGAATTCCTCCCAGGGTGCAGGTTGCGATGGAGGCCGGGTCGGGGCCGATCTTTGCGCGGTAGGGGACGAGCGCGCGATTGGCGCTGGCTCCGATGACGCCGGGATGAACGCGGATTTTGCGGCCCTGTTCGAGAACCTCAAGAGCGCGGAAGTTGCGGGCGACCTCGACCAGTAAGCCATCGGAGATGGACTGTCCGGAGAGACTGGTTCCGGCGGCGCGAAAGGTGATGGGGAGTGAGTGGTCATGGCTGAACTGGAAGAGACGTGCGACCTCCTGTTCACTGGCGGCCTGCACCACTGCCTTGGGAATGAGGCGGTAAAAGCTGGCGTCGGAGGCGTAGGCGATGAGGTCGATGGGGCGCGTGAGGATACGCCGTGCATCGAGGATTTGAGACAGCATGGAGGTGAGCTGCTCAGGCTCAAAGGATGGCTTGGGAGCCTTGCTCGCGGGTGCGGAAACAGTGTGGGAGCTCAAGCAGAACCTCCGTTACAGGTCAAATGGGATCGGGCCGTTCTTTGAAACCTTTTCCTACACGCCGCGGTCGTGGCGTGCGCTCATTGGCCGGGGTGAGTTGAGAAACATTACTACAGGTCAGCCTATCAGACAAGTACATGGACTTCCATTGCACTACAATGGGTAAGATTCTTGAGCGCATTGCTAAAGATCGCACCGGCTGGGCGGAGCTGAGTGGCTGGTGATACGAGCGCCGCATACTGAGAGAAACGATGAGAGTTGTAGTCTCTGGTGGGGCAGGATACATCGGAAGCGTCGTGGTGTCGCAGTTGGTAGCAGCCGGGCACGCGGTCACCGTTTATGACAACTTGAGCAAGGGGCATCGCGAGTCGGTGCCGCCGGGCGCAAGGCTGGTGGTAGGCGACGTTGGGGACCGCACGGCGCTGGAAGCGGTTTTTGCGGAAGAGCGGCCTGAGGCGGTACTGCACTTTGCGGCCTGGATCGAAGCCGGGGAGTCGATGCAGGATCCGGCGAGGTTTTTTCGCAATAATACGGCCAACGCTCTGACCTTGCTGGAGACCGTGCTTGCCCACGGCGTGCGCTACTTTGTCTTCTCGTCCACGGCTGCGCTTTACGGAGAACCGGAGAGCATTCCAATCCGTGAGACGGACAAGCTTGCGCCTACGAATGCGTATGGCGAATCCAAGCTGCTGGTGGAGAAGATGCTTGCCTGGTTCCACCGGATACACGGCCTGTCGTACGCGAGTCTGCGCTATTTCAATGCCGCCGGCGCGACGGAAACTCTCGGCGAGCATCACAATCCGGAGACTCACCTGATCCCGATCGTTCTGCAGGTTGCCAGCGGAGCGCGCGATTGCATCAGCATCTTTGGCGAGGACTACGATACGCCGGATGGAAGCTGCGTGCGTGATTATGTACACGTTTCTGACTTGGCGAGCGCGCATCTGCTTGCGCTGGATGCGCTACGTTCGCGGACGGAAGCTGCGCGACTCATCTACAACCTGGGCAACGGGCATGGGTTTAGCGTGCGCGAGGTGATTGAGTGTGCGCGACGCGTCACGGGCCACTGCATCCCCGCAAGGGTGGAGCCGCGCCGGGCGGGAGATCCGGCGACCCTGGTTGCAAGTTCGGCGAAGATTCGCGCTGAACTGGGCTGGCAACCGCAGTATCCGGCGCTGGAAGATATTGTTCGCAGCGCGTGGGAATACGTTCGGCGAAATGCGCGTGGTAAAGATTAATACATGTAAATATTTAAAGATTGCACGCCATTCCGTGGAAGGTCGTCGCCTCGAAAAATGCCGAGGACGTTGATGGCTGGTTGTTCATCGGCGCTCAACCAGTTCTAGGCTTCGATTGCGTGGCGAACGTTTCCCCGGGCGCGCCTGAGGCGCCGGATCGCTTCTGCCTTGCTAACGTTTGCGCATAGCATGACGAGCGCGACCGAGAGCTTGCGATCTGCCGCGTCCAGAGCGGCGATGGCAGTTGCACGATCTACTTTGGCGGCGCGCTGCAGGATGGTGATGCCGCGCTCGCTCAGCTTCTGATTCTTCATCTGAAGGTTGACCATGAGGTTGCCATAGACGTAACCAAGGCGGGCCATTGCGCCGGTGGTGATCATGTTGCAAATCATCTTTTGCGCGGTGCCTGCCTTCAGGCGAGTCGATCCGGCAAGCACCTCGGGACCTACGTCGGCTTCGATTGCGACCTCGGCAAACTTTGCCAACTCCGAGGCGGGATTGCAGACCACTGCGATGGTGGCGGCGCCTTTTTTCCGGGCATACTTCAACGCCGCGATCGTGTAGGGCGTGCTGCCGCTTGCGGAGAGGCCCACGACTACATCCTTCCTGCGAGGTTTTCGCGCGGCGATGTCTCTCATGGCGAGTTCTGCTGAATCTTCGCTTGCCTCGCTGGCTTTGGAAAGGCTCTGGTCGCCTCCGGCGAGGACGGATTGGACCATTTCAGGATCGGTGCCGAAGGTTGGCGGACACTCAGCGGCGTCGAGCGCGCCGATTCTTCCGCTGGTTCCGGTGCCGACGTAAATCAGGCGTCCTCCTTGCTCGAGGCGCTCGCGGACCAGGTCAATGGCTGTGGCGATTGCGGGCAGCGCGCGGCGCACGGCACGCAAAACCTTGGCGTCCTGCCGGTTCATCAAGGCGGCAATTTCAAGAGCACTGAGCTGGTCCAGATCGGGCGAGACGCGGTTCTGCTGCTCGGTCTTGAGGCTGCTCAGCCGCAGTTGATTCGTTTCATCGGGCATCCGTTGTCACCGCTTCTGCCTCGGTGCTGCGGCGCAGAGACAAACTTGCGCCGTAACCGATGATAAATGTTGTGATGCTGCCAAGCGGGACGTACCAGGTGAACGGAACCTTGGTGGATTGCCAGAGATAGAGATTCAGCAGAAAGCCGCATAACATACCAAGCATGGCACCATCCTCGCTGGCTTTGCGAGTGAGAACGCCCAGCAGAAAGACTCCGAGCAACGATCCATAGGCTACCGAGGCAATCGACAGTCCGGCCTCAAGCACCTTGCCGCCGCTGCGCGCCACAATCGCGAGCGCGAAGAGCACGACGGCCCAGCCCACGGTCGCCACGCGCGAGAGAAAGACCCGGTGCCGATCGCTCGCCGTGGGATTCAGTCGCGAGTAGAAGTCGACGATGGTGGTCGAGGAAAGAGAGTTGAGGGCGGCGCTAAGGTTTGCCATCGCGGCAGCAAGGATTGCCGAGATCAGCAGGCCACTGATTCCGTGCGGCATGCGGGTGACGATGAAGGCGGGAAAAATTGTGTCAGAGCGCGTGAAGGCCGCAGCCGGAGGAAAGATTTTGTAGAAGGCATAGAGCATGGCGCCGATCAGCAGGAACAACGAAAACTGAAAGAGAACCATGACGCCGCTGGCAAGCAAGGCGAACTTGGATTGCCGCTCGGTGCGTGCGGAGAGCAGGCGCTGGACGATCAACTGATCGGTGCCGTGGCTGGCCGTGGTGAGAAAGGCACCGCCGATGAGGCCGGACCAGAAGGTGTAGGTCGCATAGAAGTTCCACGAGAGATCGAAGATGCGGAACTTGCCGGATGCGGCGGCGATACGGTGAATGGTGTGCCACCCGCCGGGGACAAGGTGCAGGATGGTGAAGAGTCCGGCGAGAGTGCCCATGACGTACACCGCCAATTGCACTACGTCGGTCCAGATCACGGCTGCCATGCCGCCCTTCAGGGTGTAAATCAACGTGAGGACGCTGACGATGGCGATGGCGGCAACGTCGCGGCCAAAGTCACTGAAGCCGCCGAGAAGATCGCCGAGCGCGATGCCGACAACGATGGCAACGGCGAAGACGCGCACGCCCTCGGCCGCGGCGCGCGTGATGAGGAACAGGCCCGCCGTCAATGATCGCAGCTTCTGTCCGAAGCGGCGCTCGATCAACTGATAGGCCGTGACGAGGTCTCCGCGGAAGTAATGCGGGATCAGGAGAACACTGATGATGACGCGTCCGATGAGGTATCCGATGACAAGCTGCAGGAAGCGGAAGTCGCGCTCGTAGGCGAGTCCGGGGACGCTGATGATGGTGAGCGTGCTGGTCTCGGCGGCTACGATGGAAAGCGAGATGGCCCACCAGGGGATGGTTTTCTCAGCCAGGAAATATCCGCGGAGCGTGCTTGCCTTCTCTTGGAAGTGCATGCCGAAGAGAGTGACGCCGGCTAGATACAATGCAATGACGGCAATATCCAGCGCGTTCAGTCCCACGGGATTTTATTTCTCCTGTAATTCTGCCGGCATATTAGCTTAGTACAGCAGGTACCTTGCCCGGATAGTTTTGAAGGCTTCGATCTCGTCGAGCCATTCCATCCAGACTCGTCGCGGGTCCTGTCCGGCGCTGATGGACTGCGCGCTTGCGGCGTTCAGCATCAGGTTGTCCAGCTTCGTCATCTGGTACTGATCGGGATAGAGCGAGTGCAGGGCAGAGGCGATCTCAATGCCCAGCTCGGGTGCGTCGAGCGCATTTCTGCCGGTGATAACGATGTTCACGCCTCCACATTTCTTCTGTGCGTAGACGTCGGCGGTGGGGGTGAATTCAACCGGCACGAAGCGCACTCCGCCGATGGCGCGGCTGTTCAGATACGCGGCGAGCTCTACCGCATGGATCCACGGCGCGCCCACAACTTCGAAGGGTGTGTCGGTGCCGCGGCCTACGGAAATGTTGGTTGCCTCCAGAAGCCCGATGCCGGGATAGAGCGCGGCCTCGGTGAGGCTGCGCATGTTGGGCGAAGGATTGACCCAGAGAACGCCGGTGGAATCCAGCCAGTCGCCGCGTTGCCAGCCTTCCATCCGGACCACGGTGAGCTGTGCATGGATGCCGTGCTCGGAGTTGTAGAAGCGCGCCAGCTCGCCAATGGTCATGCCGTGACGGATCGGAATCTGCGCATAGTTGGTGAAGCTTTCGCGTCCCTTGTCGCTGATTGGCCCTTGTACGTAGGCTCCATTGATTGGATTGGGGCGGTCGAGGATGAAGATCTTGCGGCCGGTCTTTGCGGCTGCTTCCAGGAAATATCCGAGGGTGGTCTCATAGGTGTAGAAGCGCGTGCCAACGTCCTGAATGTCATAGACGATGGCATCGACCGAATTGAGAATCTGCAGCGGCGGATGGCGCTTTGTGCTGCTGTCTCCGTAGACGCTGTAGATGGGAATTCCGGTGGCAGCGTCTCTGGAATCTGAGATCGCGGTGGTGTCGAGGCTTCCAGTGACGCCGTGCTCAGGGCTGAAGATGGCGGCGACCTCGATGCCCGGCGCGCTGGCCAGCACGTCAATGGTGCGGCTGCCGTGTGCGTCGATGCCGGTCTGATTGGTGATGATGGCAACGCGGGTCTTGGCAGCGGTAGTCGCGGCAGTCTTCGGCAGAGCGGCCTCGCGGAGTTCGGCGAAGTTGTGGCTCTCCAGCACGTCGATGCCGGTGCGCACCGAGCCATTGCGCGCCGTCACCAGACGCGCGGCAGAGTTCGCTTCGTTGTAGCCGGTGATGCGCGCCAGCCGAAGTGTTTGATCTTCAGCAACCGAGAGTTCGAGCTCCTGCGCGACTGCGGAGGCGATGCGCGAGCGAAGTGAGACCACGGCGGAGTTGCTTCCCCTGGGATGCACCGCGTTGGTCAGCACGATCACGTAGCTGTTCGTCACTGGATCGATCCATATCGATGTTCCGGTGAAGCCGGTGTGGCCGAAGGAGCCTACAGGAAAAAAGTCGCCGCGGTTGCTCGAAAATGGAGAATCGATGTCCCAGCCGAGGCCGCGGAGCGAAGAGGCGTTGGGCGGCTGTTGCGGAGTTGACATCTTCTCCACCGAGAGCGCGGAAAGAACGTGGAATCCGGTCAGCATATCCTGCGCATATTTTGCGAGGTCATCGGCGGTTGAGAAGAGCCCGGCGTGTCCGGCGACGCCGCCCATTCTTCGAGCCGTGGGGTCGTGTACGGTGCCACGCAGCATCTGGTGGTGTTCGTCGTATTCGGTGGGGGCGATGCGCGCGCGCCATTGTGGCGGGGGCAGAAAGCGGGTGTCCTTCATCGCCAGCGGCTCGAAGATGTTTTTTGCGGCGTACTCATCCAGAGTCAAACCGGAAACTTTCTCGACAACGAATCCGAGGGTTTCAAAGTTGATGTCGCTGTAAAGAAAACGCGAGCCGGGAGGAAAAATGGGCTTTTCGTCCACTGCCATCTCAAAGGCCGCGACGCGCCCCTTCCACGGCGCGCTCAGATCGAGATCTTCCGGCAATCCGGAGAAGTGTGTGAGCAGTTGACGGATGGTGATGTTCTCTTTGCCGTTCCTGGCGAATTCCGGCAGGTAAGTTGCCACGGGATCGTTGAGCCGGAGGCGTCCCTGCTCGACCAGCTTCATCACGGAGGTCGCGGTGGCAACGCACTTTGTGAGGGAGGCAATATCGAAGATGGTATCGACGGTCATTGCCTCTTTGGCGGGCTCCAGCGAGCGCATGCCGAAGGCCTTGCGGTAGACGACCACGCCATCGTGTCCCACCAATACGACGCCGCCCGGAATGGTTCCGCGAGCCACCGCAACGTTCATGATCTGATCAACGTTGGCGAAAGGAGGGCCTGGATTTGCCATTGCAGGGATTGCCGCGCGGGGGGATGCGCTCTGCGCCAGCAATCCGCAGCCGGATGCGATGACGATCAGCAGAAGTAGGAGTCGAAATGCCGCAGAGCTAGGTCTCATTCCTGTCTCCCGGAGCATCCACCTGGGAGCGCAGTCGCCATTCGTGGCTGGCACGCCTTGGAAGCAGAGCTGGATTCGTTTTCATTCTATGCCGCGCTCCGCGAAATACAGAAAACAACCTTGTCCCAAACGGGAATACGCTCGCGGGAGAGAAGTGTTCGTACTCGTTGAAGAGATTGAGCATCAAAAGATATAGAGGCCGGAGGCGCAATGCAAATCACCAGTTCAGCGTTCCAGCAGGCACGCAGCATTCCCATAAGGTTCACTTGCGATGGCGAGAACGTCTCCCCTGCGTTTTCATGGAAGGGCTCCCCCGCACGGACGAAGTCGTTCGCAATTATCATGCACGATCCGGATTCACCGCGAGCGGGCGGATTCGCCCATTGGGTGGTGTACAACATTCCCCCCAATTTCACCGAGCTTCCATCCAATCTACCTCAAGAAGAGCAGGTCGCCGGTTGCTGCGTGCAAGGCAAGAACGATGCCGGAAAGATCGGCTATCTCGGCCCCTGTCCGCCCTCGGGAACCCATCGCTACATGATTCGACTCTATGCCCTCGATACGGAGTTGAATCTGAAGCCCGGCGCCTCGGAGCAACAGCTTCAGGAATCCATGCGCGGCCACGTTCTGGAGCAGTCGGAGCTGACGGGCACCTACGCCAGAACTTACCAGAAAGCAGCGTGACAAAAAGATTTGCGCAGAGAAATCCCCGGCGCGAAGCCAGGGATTTGTTCTACGGTGTGGCCGGTACACACGCCTGTCTAGGCTCCGAAGCGCCGGGCCTCGTACGCGGCAATCTGGGGCTCGTACTGCAAGGTGAGGCCGATGTCGTCCAAGCCTTCCAGAAGGCAGTGGCGGCGGAATGGGTCGATTGAGAATGAGGCCATGAAGCCGGCATCATCGCGCACTTCGCATTTTTCAAGATCGACCGTCAACTGATAGCCGTTCACTTCCCTGGCTCGACGGAGCAACAGCGCGATCTTTTCCTCATCGAGCGAGACCAGCATGATTCCGTTCTGGGCGCAGTTCGTGGTGAAAATGTCGGCGAAGTATGGGGCGATGATGACCCGGAATCCGTAGTCGGCCAGTGCCCATGCGGCGTGCTCACGCGAGGAGCCGCAGCCGAAATTCTTGCCGGCGACAAGAACCGATGCACCGGCGTAGCGCGGATTGTTCAGGACAAAGTCCGGATTGGGCGAGGCATCGGGACGAAAGCGCCAGTCATAAAAAAGGAACTGGCCAAATCCGGTGCGCTCGATGCGCTTCAGGAACTGCTTGGGAATGATCTGGTCCGTATCGACGTTGGCGAGATCCAGAGGTGCGGCGATACCAGTGTGTACACGAAAGGGCTGCATGGTTTCCTCGTACAGGGCTTACCTTGGTTGAGACAGCGACTTGCCAATGAGAAGACACTCAAAAAGCGATTAACGTACTGAGCTTTCCTTCACGCGCGCCTTTAAAATCCCATTTTCTTATATCCGTGAAGTGGCCGGCGATGGCTGCTGCTGCGGCCATCGCCGGGCTCACCAGGTGCGTGCGTCCGCCTCGTCCCTGGCGGCCTTCGAAGTTGCGATTGCTGGTGGAGGCGCAACGCTCGCCGGGGCTGAGCACGTCGGCGTTCATGGCAAGGCACATCGAACAGCCTGACTCGCGCCATTCAAAGCCGGAGGCGATGAAAATCTTATCAAGCCCCTCGCGCTCGGCGACGCGCTTCACATCCTGCGACCCGGGGACGACCAGGGCGCGCACATTGGGCGCGACATGGTAACCTTCGGCGACCAGGGCTGCCTCGCGGAGATCTTCGATGCGTCCATTGGTGCAGGAGCCGATGAAGGCTACGTCGATGGTGATGTCCTCGATGGGCGTGCCCGGCTGGAGGCCCATGTATTCCAAGGCGCGCGCGATCGACTTGGAATCGGTTTCCGTCTTGGCCGTCGCGGGATCAGGGATGCTGGCGTTCACCGGGGCAACCATGCCGGGGCTTGTGCCCCAGGTGACCTGGGGCGCAACACGGCTGGCGTCGATCTCAACCACCTTGTCGAAAGAGGCATCGGGATCGCTGACCAGCTTGCGCCAGTCTTGGACTGCTTTGTCCCACTCTGCGCCTTGCGGGGCAAAGCGGCGGCCCTTCACGTAGGCGAATGTCTTTTCGTCCGGGGCGACCATGCCAGTGCGCGCTCCTGCTTCGATAGTCAGATTGCAGAGCGTCATGCGGCCTTCCATGGTCAACGCGCGTACGGCTTCACCCGTGTACTCCACCGCGTATCCGGTGGCGCCGTCGGTTCCAACCTGTCCGATGAATGCGAGGGCAAGATCCTTTGCGCTGGTTCCGAGCGGCAACTGGCCATTGACGCGGACCTGCATGGAGAGCGGCTTGCGCTGGGGCAGGCTCTGGGTGGCCAAGACGTGCTCTACTTCGGAGGTTCCTATGCCGAACGCCAGCGAACCGAACGCGCCGTGGGTGCTGGTGTGGCTGTCTCCGCAGACAATCGTCATGCCCGGCTGCGTCGCACCAGATTCCGGACCGACGACGTGGACGATGCCTTGATCCAACGAGTCGATATCGAATAGGGTCACGCCGAATTCCGAGCAGTTGTTGCGCAAGGTCTCAAGCTGAGTGGCGGCAATGGGGTCGCTGATGGGCCGGTGGTTCAACGTGGTTGGCACGTTATGATCAACCGTTGCCAAGGTGCGCTCGGGTCTCCGCACGCGGCGTCCAGCCACGCGCAGACCTTCGAACGCCTGTGGCGAGGTCACCTCGTGTACGAGATGAAGGTCGATATAGAGGAGCGGCGGCTGCCCTTCCGGCTGGCAGACAACGTGTTTTTCCCAGAGCTTTTCAAACAGACTCTTGCCCATAGCATTATTTCCCTGAACGCCTTGCGTTATTGAATTCACAACATCTTCCTGGTGGCACCCAAATGCCCGGTGCGCAACCATGGTTACATCTATGCGTGCGTCGGCCGCACATTGCTTGCGGCGATTGCTTCCAGTACAAGCCTTCCCATCTCTTCGGTGCCGACCAGGCGCTCGCTCGAACCGCGCTTGAGATCCGCCGTGCGATATCCAGCCTTGAGCACCTCGGCGATTGCATGCTCGATAGTGCGCGCTTCCTGCTCGCGCTTCATGCTGTGGCGAAGCAGCATGGCGGCGGTGGCAATTGCTCCCAAGGGATTGGCGATGCCCTTGCCCGCGATGTCGGGCGCGGAGCCGTGAATGGGTTCGTACAGATTAATTTTGCCGCCCACGGTCGCCGAAGGCAACATGCCAAGCGAGCCGGTCAGCGCAGCGGCTTCGTCGGAGAGAATGTCTCCGAAGAGATTTTCGGTGAGCACGACGTCGAAGCTTCCGGGCGCAGTTACCAGGCGCATGGCACAGGAGTCCACGAGTTGGTGCTCCAGCGTCACGTCCGGATATTGCTTCGCTACTTCGATTACGATTTCCCGCCATAATTGCGAGCACTCAAGGACGTTTGCCTTATCGACCGAGGTGACCTTCTTACGGCGCTGCCGGGCTACCTGGAAGGCAACATGGGATACGCGCTCGATCTCCGACACCGAATAGACCATGGTGTTGAAGCCGGTACGCAACACGCCTTCATTGGCGAAACCGCGAGGCTGGCCGAAATACATCCCGCCCAACAACTCGCGCACGAATAGAACGTCGGCGCCCTTGAGCACCTCGGGACGCAGGGGCGAACACTCGGCCAATTCCTCGTATGCGATCGCGGGGCGAAGATTTGCAAAGCCTCCCAAGGCTTTGCGAATGGCCAGCAGGCCGCTCTCCGGCTTCAGGGCAGGCGGGAGTGAGTCAAACTCCGGGCCGCCGACTGCACCCAGCAGCACGGCATCGGAGACAAGGCATTTGTCGAGCGTAACTTCGGGCAAAGGGGAGCCGTATTGCTTGTAGGCGGTTCCGCCGATGGGCAGGTCCTCAAACTGAACTTCGAAGCTGCCTTCACTGACTGCGCGCAATATTCGCACAGCCTCACGTGTAACCTCGGGGCCAACGCCGTCACCCGGCAGAACTGCAATCCTGAATGTCATGATCTAATTCTTATAGCACATTTGGATGCGAGCCGGAACTGGCGTTTGCACGCCAGTTCCGGCATTTTTAACGGGCGATTACGTTTGAGGAACCACGGCGAATTGTCCCCAGGTTTGCTCCCGGGTGCGGAGCTGCCGCCTGATCTCCATATAGTTGAGCATCCGCATCGTCGCATTCATCGCCGCCACGAGTTGATCCGGAGCTACGGCGCGGGTGGTGAAGAGCTTTTCGTCGCTTCGCCAGGTGATCGTCGCCTCGGTGAGCGCGCCGCTTGTTCCTTTGCGAGAGATTCCGATGCGATAGTCCATGAGCTCGGGCATCTCTTCCCAGACGGTGCGCAAGGCCCGGATGAAGGCGTCGAACTGCCCATCTCCTTCGCCTTGTGCGGTCAGCTTGCGGTCGTTGCAGCTCAGCTCAAGGCTGACCTTCGGCGGGGCGCCTTTCTTCAGCGCAAATTCATAGCTGACCAGCCTCACTCCATTCTCTTTCTCGCCGAAGATCTCGTGCAAGAGGAGAATGATGTCGGCCTGGGTCACCGCGACCTTGTCGTCGCCCAGCTCTTTTATCTTTGCGAGCAGCATGCGCTGCTGCTCGGGGCTGATTTCGATTCCGAGCTCTTTGCAGTTTGCCTCGACCGAGGCGATTCCCGCGGTCTTGCCGAGGTTGTAAGCACGCTTCCGTCCGAAGCGGCTGGGATCAAGCCTGTTCTGATATAGCTTTCCCTTCTTGTCTCCGTCGGCGTGCACTCCGCAGCACTGAGTCGCGCTGATCTGGCCGACGACCGGAGCATTGGGGGCGAGGGCGATACCGCTGATTCCGGCGACAAGATCGCTGAGCATGGCGAGATTCCGCTCTTTGACATTGCTGTTCATCTCGTACAGGTCTCGCGCGGTGACAACCAGGGTTGCGAGGTTGGTGTTGCCCGCGCGCTCGCCGATTCCGTTTACCGTGACGTGCACGCGCCCGGCGCCACAGCGCAGCGCGGCAATCGAGTTCGGCACCGCGAGGCCGTAATCGTTATGACAGTGAAAATCGAGAGGCATGTCGAAGCTCTCGCGCATGGTGCGCACGAAAACCTCGGTCTCCTCCGGGGCCAGAACGCCGAGGGTGTCACAGAGCATCACGCGTTTAATGGGCAACTTGGCGAGGCCTGTGGTCAGCGTCATTACATAAGGTTTGGAGTTGCGCAGGCCCTGCGACCAGTCTTCCAGGTAGACGTTGACGCTGAGACCGTTCTTGATCGCATACTCAACCGTGCGCTCGATGTCGACGAGATGGGATTCGACGGACTTGCGGAGCTGAATCACGCAATGGTGTTCCGATCCCTTTGCGAGCAGGTTCAGAACCCGTCCGCCGTGCTGCACAATCCAGTCCACCGACTTGGTTCCGTCCACAAAGCCCAGAACCTCGACCTTTTCGGCGGCGTCGTGGGTATTTGCCCATTCGGTGATCTTTCGAACTGCCAGCGCCTCTCCATCAGAGACTCCCGCCGAGCCGACTTCGATGGCATCGAGGCCTGACCGGAGCAGGGCCTCAGCGATGACAAGCTTTTCATCCGGCGTATAGCTGATGCCGGGGGTCTGCTCACCATCCCGGAGGGTTGTGTCCATTATCTCGATATTTCGCACTCTGCTCTCCCGTACGCGCTCCCAAAAAGGCACTATTCAGGATTCCGCTCTTGTTCCTTACCCTATGTTGTTTCTGCAGCCGGATGTCCGTCGGTTTCGCCTGGGCGAGACCTTGCACACACGGAAACTCTGCTGGATGAAACCATTCTAGCCCTAATTCGCCCGCCGAAAGAGGAATTTCCGGCAGGCGACCCATAGAACCGTGTGTAATCGGGTGTTACTTACTTCGTTTACTTACTGCTTTGGCCCTGCCTCAGCCAAGGCGGTTCAGTCCGTCCACGTAGGCTTTGGCGCTGGCCTCGATGATGTCAGTGGAAGCACCGCGCCCCATGACGCGACGGTCGCCGATCTCAAGGTGTACGGTGACCTCTCCCATGGCTTCGGTGCCTTCGGTTACGGCTCGAATGTCATAACGCAAGAGTTTCGCCTCAGTACCGGTGAGTCCAGCGATCGCCTTGTACACGGCATCGACCGGGCCGTCGCCGATCGAAGCTCCTTCCTTCGTGTTGCCGTTCATCAGCAGACGCACGGTCGCAGTCGGAATCGCGGAGGTGCCGCTGTAGCTGTGCAGGTACTCGAGCTTCAGCTTCTGCTGTACCGGAGGCAATTCATCATGCATCAGGGCCACCAGGTCTTCGTCGAGCACCTCCTGCTTTTTGTCCGCTACAACCAGGAAGCGCTGATAGAGGGTGTCAAGCTTCGTCGCTTGAGAGTTCGTATCCAAGCTTCTGCAGCCGAGCGCGCAGGCCGGCACGACCGGTACGCGCTGTCAGGACGACGCGGCTTTCGCTGAATCCAACGTCTTCGGGTCGCATGATTTCGTAGGTCTGCCGGTCCTTCAGGAACCCGTCGACGTGGATGCCTGAACTATGCGCAAATGCGTTACTACCGATAACGGCTTTGTTGGCGGGAACCGGCATTCCGAGCATGTCGGAGACCATGCGGCTGGTGCGGAAGAACTCGTGCGGCTCGATCCCGGTGCTCACTCCGTAGTAGTCAGCCCGGGTGCGAATGCCCATGACGACCTCTTCCAGCGCGGCGTTGCCGGCCCTCTCGCCAATTCCGTTGATCGTCCCCTCGACCTGGCGCGCGCCATTGCGAATGCCTGCAAGGGAGTTGGCGACGGCAAGCCCAAGGTCGTCATGGCAATGCACGCTGATGGTGGCGCGCGCGATGTTGGGAACGTTTTCGCGAATGCCGCGAATTAGTTCGCCGTACTGCTCGGGAACGGTATAGCCCGTCGTGTCGGGAATGTTGACGACGGTTGCGCCTGCATCAATGACAGCTTCGAGCATTTCGAAGAGGTACGCCGGATCGGCGCGGCCGGCATCTTCAGTAAAGAACTGAACGTCGTCGACATAGTTGCGCGCCCGCTTTACGGCATCGACGGCGATGGCCACCAGCTTCGCCTTCTTTTCGTTCAGCGTCTTGCCGTAGCGTTCGTCGCGGAACTTGCCCATGATGTGAATGTTGGAGACGCCGATGCCGGTGTGGATGCGCGGGCGTGCGGCCTTGGCGAAGGCTTTGCCGCAGGCTTCGATGTCGGCGGGAACCGCGCGGGAGAGAGCGCAGATGCTGGGGCCTTCGATCTCCTGGGCGATCCTCCGAACGGCGTCGAAGTCCTCCGGAGAGGAGGCGGGGAAACCGGCCTCGATGATATCCACCTTCAATCGAGCGAGCTGGCGCGCAAGGGTGATCTTGTCCCGGCTCCCCAGGCGAGTTCCTGCGGCCTGTTCGCCATCTCGTAAGGTAGTGTCAAATACCGCAATCTTTGACGTAGCTTTCATTCGCGCATCCTCGATTTAGTTTAGATCTGCCGACGGAGGAGAGCATCCGAAGGAGTTCAGCGTAGCGCATTGCCCAGCTGTTTTTACTATTCCTCTCTTACCGCAGGGGCCGACAGCTTACTTGCCAACCCTATTGAAGCAGGAGCGGTGCTGCCTCTGCAGACGGCATTTGCAGGCCGAGCAGCTTCGCAATCGACGGCGCGATCTGACGCATGTCCACCACGCCAAGATCTTTGGCGTGCGCAATGCCTGGACCGGCGATAAAAAACGAGGCGCGCAGTTCCACGTGCTCAGGCAAGTATCCGTGCGTCCCGCCGGTGGCCTCGCTCCGCAGTGCTCCAGTTAGGCCCAAGCCGGTTTGAAAGCCGGGCTTCAAATCTACCAGGAAACTTGCCGTCGGATAGCCGCCCAACTCGCGCAACTCTTTCTCTTCCACGATACGCTGGATTCCGTTCTCCGGATCGCTGGCCAGCGAGGTCAGCAAATCTCTCACCTTGTTTATGAGGGTGGCATCGTGCGGATTGCGAAGAACGATTGCCGCCGAACCGCCGTTGGTCCATGGCATCGCATCCCAGGATTCGACCTTGGGTGTGCCGAACATAGTCTTTCCGGTTCCGGGCTGAATCAATCCTGCCTGCACGAAGGCGGGGAAGAGATTCAGCTTCTGGTGCACCGGCGCAAAGCCGTGATCCGATACGACACAGACAATCGCCTGCGGGTCCACGCTGAGCGCCGCATCCCGCAGCTCTCCGACTAATTCGTCGCTGCCTTCCAGAACGTTGTTTGCCTCCGGGCTGAAGGGCCCATACTGGTGTTGAATATGGTCGAGCGCCGCCAGATGCACCGTGATCAGCTTTGGCTTGTACTTCCGCATGATGGCGATGGCAAACTTCGCGCGCAGCCGGTCGTTCGGCAGATCCGTGTTCAGTTCTTCGGCATAGGGCCCAAGCTCCGCCTCAAGCTCGGCTAGCAGGCCGGGCGTCGAGAGCGCGCGCACCAGCTTGCGATCGTCCTCGGTTCCGGCGCGCCAGACTTCTGGAATCAGGTAATCCACCTTGGCGCCGACGCTGACCGGCCAATTTACGCTGGCGGTGCTCAGCCCCGCGGTCCTGGCAACATCCCACAAGGTCGGCACCTTGATGTCTTCGCTATACCAGTACCACCCCTGAAGATTTCTCTGCTCGGGATCGAAGGTGGTGTTGGAGTAGATGCCGTGCCGGGCAGGCGACACGCCAGTAATGAGCGTGGTGTGGCTGGGATAAGTCACGGTAGGCACAACTCCGTTCACGCCTTCCGCATACACGCCCTCGCGCATCATGCGGAGCAGGTTGGGCGCTTTGAGGCCAAGTTGGCCGGCGCGTGTGATGTAGTCGGGGCGCATTCCGTCGACGGAAATGAGCAAAACGCTGCGGGCCTGGGCTTGCGCGACGAAAGCCAGAAGAAAAGCAAGGGCGAAGGCCATCCAACAAAAGTCACGCCGAAATTTCCATGAGACTGTGCGATTCATATCCGCCATCTATGCAGTATCGTCTTCGGGAGCTTTCCTTGCCAACTACCAGTTTCGTGATAGTTCTGGGGCCACGTGCTCGCTTTCCGTTTGGCCGACTTCACTCTACAATTCTGCAGCTAACTTTAGCGCTGAAAAGGGGATTTCCGATGGCGAAGCTGAAGCTTCAGGGAATTGAAGCCTGCGTATTCGATGCGTACGGCACATTGTTCGACGTGAACAGCGCAGCCCGCGCGGCCCAGGACTCGCTAGGAGATAAGTGGCAGCCGTTTGCCGAGCTGTGGCGCGCAAAGCAATTGCAATACACCTGGCTGCGCGGTCTTGGCGGGCGTCACGCGGATTTTTGGCAGGTGACGGGCGAGGCCCTTGACTTCGCGATGGCGACGATGCGAGTCGAAGACCCGGCGCTTCGCGAGCGGCTGATGAATCTGTACCTGGAGCTGAGCGCCTACCCGGAGGTCCCCGAAACATTGAAGCGATTGAAGGCCGGGGGGATGAAGCTGGTCATCCTCTCCAACGGCTCGCCCGCCATGCTGGCCGCGGCGGCTGCCCATGCCGGAATTGCTGGCCTGCTGGATGCCGTGCTGTCGGTAGAGGAAGTGAAGGTATACAAGCCGCACCCCGCTGTTTACGGGCTGGCTTGTAAGCGGCTCAATGTCGCGGCGGATCGCATCTGCTTCCTGTCATCCAATGGGTGGGATGCATACTCCGCCAAGGCATTTGGCCTCCGCGTGTTGTGGTGTAATCGCTTCGGTCAGGCGCCAGAGCGTATTCCGGAGACACCTGACGCGCAGATTGCCACACTGGCCGAGCTGCCGGAGATCGTTCTCGGCTGACGTGTTCTTGTTGCAGAACGCCCTGGAGACTGCGGGGCGAGTTGGGACAAGCTGAGCGGTGGCAAATGGTGCGGCCAAAACGAGGAGAGCCCTGTCGATGGCGATACGAAGTGCGAGCGAAAAGTCTGGTGCATCGGAAGTCCTGGCCCGATACCCGGAGGTGGTGGTGGCCGGTGCCGGCCTGATTGGAATTTCCTGGGCTGCGCTGTTCCTGGCCAATGGTTTGAGGGTGCGGGTGTACGATCCACGTCCGGATTTGGAGAGGGCGGTACGCGAGGGATTGGCCAACGCTGCTCCCGCGCTGCAGCAGCTGGGATACTCGGTGGAAGGTTTCGAGCAGCGGTTGCGATTGGAAGCCGATCTGGAGGCTGCGACCCGCGATGCCGACCTTGTGCAGGAATCCGGACCAGAGCAGATCGACTTCAAGCGCGAATTCTTCGCGCGTATGGAGCAGTTCGTAAAACCCAACGCTTTGATGCTCTCTTCCACCTCAAGCCTGCGCGCAACGAAAATCGCGCGCGAGATGAAACGCCCTGAGCGAATGATGGTTGGTCATCCCTTCAACCCTCCTCACGTAATGCCGGCGGTGGAGATCGTTCCAGGGGAGAAGACTGCGCCGGAGGCGGTGCAGGAGGCGCTGGACTTCTATCGTGCGCTGGGCAAGGCTCCGGTGGTGCTTCATCGCGAGATCAACGGCTTTGTCGGCAACCGGCTGCAGGCGGCAGTGCTGCGCGAGAGTATCTATCTGGTGCAGAAGGGTGTGGTGTCAGCGGAGGAGTTGGACACGTTGGTAACCAACTCGCTGGGTCTGCGCTGGGCCGTAGTGGGACCACTCAAGGGATTTCACCTTGGCGGCGGACCTGGAGGAATTGCGCACTTCCTCACACACCTGGGACCGATGTTCGAAGGCCTGTTCGGGGAGTTGGGCGAGGTACACCTCAACGGAGAAACGATTTCGGAGGTGGCGCGGCAGGCCGAGGAAGCCTACGGCCCCATGCCCAATCCATCGATGGCCAGTGAGCGCGACCAAAAACTACTTGGCATCCTGCAGAGCAACGTGGGCTGCATTCCCGAGAAGAAGTGAGCATGAATGCGGAACCAACGCTGCCCATCACCGCCGACATCTAAGCAAGGCACGCCGAGAGGGCATGCAGGGCTATGAACGACAGGTTCGCTGGTCAATCCGATTGGGAAGAGCATGGCATCCGTATCGTCCACTCCGATGAACTGGACATGAACACGCCGCAAACTCCTGGCATGACCCGCGCTGCAGCGATCACCCACGCTCGCGCAGGAGCGCGGAAACTTTGGGCAGGCACGGTTGTGGTGCAGCCTGCGGCCAAAACCGGGCCGCACCATCATGGCGAGCTGGAGACGGTGCTCTATATTATTCGTGGGCGGGCGCGATTCCGTTGGGGAGATCGTCTGGAATATGTCGGAGAGGCTGGACCTGGGGACTTCATTTACGTGCCGCCGTTTGTGCCTCACCAGGAACTCAATGCAACTGCCAACGAGCCGGTGGAGGCCGTTGTGGTTCGCAGCGGCCAGGAGCCGATTGTGGTCAACCTTGATATTGAAAGTCCTGAGCCGGCTCCTCCGAATCCGGAACCGGATGATTTCCACTCGCCGCGCTGAAGCCGCGGAATTGGTTGCCGCATCAATCCTGAATTGGAGAGCTTCCGTCTCGCACTCTGCTTCAGCCATCTTCAGAACCTAATCCGCAATCCCACAGCTCCATGAGGATGCCCTGCGACGAAGCCGTGATCCGATCAGCGGGGATCGGAGGTTCCTGTGCGAAAGAAGACAAAGCCTGGATACTCGCTGCCACCATTCTCGCGTCCAGCATGGCTTTCATTGATAGCACGGTGGTCAATGTTGCTCTGCCTGCGCTCCAAAGCAGTTTTGGCGCAGCGGTAATGGATGTGCAATGGGTGATCGAGTCTTATGGAATATTCCTGGGAGCGTTGATTCTTGTCGGGGGCTCGCTGGGCGACTTGTTTGGCCGCCGCATGATCTTCCTGCTCGGTGTTGTGATTTTCGCCGTGGCTTCCGCGGGTTGCGGGATTGCCTCGACCATTCATGAGCTGATTCTTGCGAGGAGCGTCCAAGGCGCGGGAGCGGCATTGCTCGTTCCGGGCAGCCTGGCGATCATCAGTACGTCCTTTGATGAGAAAAGCCGCGGACAGGCGATCGGTACTTGGTCAGGGTTCACGGCGATCACTACCGCAATCGGGCCTGTTCTTGGCGGCTGGCTGGTTGAGCATGCGTCCTGGCGCTGGGTGTTTTTCATCAATCTCCCGCTTGCGGCGGCTGTGATAACGATTTCGCTTCGGCATATTCCGGAAAGCCGCAGCGGCGCTGGCGGCCATGTGGATTGGCTTGGAGCCCTGTTTATCACCTTCGGATTGGGGGGCCTGGTGAATGGGTTCATCGAATCCGGCAGGCTGGGTTTTGGCCATCCCCTGGTCTTCGGTAGTTTGCTCGCAAGCTTCGGGTGCATTGTCGCTTTCGTGTTCACCGAGCGCAGCGTCACTTCGCCGATGGTACCCCTCACGCTGTTTAAATCCAGAAGCTTTAGTGGGGCAAACCTGCTCACATTATTTCTGTATGCCGCGATTGGCATTTTCTTCTTTCTGCTTCCGTTGAATCTGATTCAAGTTCAGGGATATTCCGCATCTGCTACGGGAGCGGCTGTGCTGCCATTGATTCTGTTGATGTTCTTACTTTCGCGCTGGTCCGGCGGTCTGGTGACGCGTTTCGGCCCAAGACTTCCGTTGATCGCCGGCCCGCTCGTGGCGGCGCTAGGGTTCGTTCTGTTCGCTATACCCTCCGTAGGTGGCAGCTACTGGAGGACGTATTTTCCTGCGGTAGTTACGCTTGGTCTTGGCATGGCAATCACAGTGGCTCCTCTCACCACAGTCGTGATGGATTCAGCAGGCCGGGATCGTGTGGGCGCGGCCTCTGGAATCAACAACGCCGTTGCCCGCGTCGCGGGCGTGCTTGCGATTGCGGTACTGGGGATTGTGATGCTGATGGCATTTAGTTTTCGGCTGAATCACAGCTTAGCCGAGCTTTCGCTGCCGTCCAACGTTGTAGAGTTTGTGCGGGCTGAAGAGAACAAACTTGCCGACTTACAAATTTCCGCGGGTGTCAGTCACTTTACCGAAGCAGCCATCAGACGATCGATTGCGGAAGCGTTTGTATTTGGATTCCGAATGGTGATGTTGATTTGCGCAGGATTTGCCATAGCGAGCTCTGCGATTGCGTGGTTCATGATTCCGAAGGGCAGACTGGATATTTCAGTCACTCGCTAACGGCGCTTTGTCGTCTTGTGCGTAATTCAACGCTTGGAACAGATCGAGCGTTTTTATCGGCCTTATCCTGTAGGATCGCAAGTTCTTCCTGCACTTTCTTCCAGTTGCCACCGGTGAGGACGTGGTTAAGTTTTATACCGAAGCCCGAGTCGTGATCGAAAAATGGTAGGGCCTAGGGCAATCGGATCGGTAGATTTTGTTTCTGAACCTCCGGACTCTGCACATGCACCGGAGTACCCTGGGTCGCAGTCGTAGCGCCGGTTGCGGTTACGCTTTGGGTGAGGGAAGCGGGAGCCCCGAACTGATCCAGTACATCAAGCGTAGTGGAGTACGTACCGGGAGCCGGGAATGTGTGTACGGCGCCAGGCACGAAGGACTGGGCACTATTGTCAGAGAAAGTCCACTGGTACGCATTGACGAAGGCGTGGGAATCCTGCCATCCGGCTCCGCAGAAGAGCAGCGTGTTTGGGCCTACGCCGGGCAATGCGGTGACTTGTATCGCTGGAACCGGAGGTGAATCGTTGGGTTCGGCGACAATGTCAACGGCGCTGTTGGAGGCATTGCCTTTGCTGTCTACCGCTTGGACAACGAGGTGATGCGATCCTTGATAAATTTTTAGAACAGTGTTGATCGTGTCCTGGTTGTTGGCGTAAATCTGCGTGCCATCCAGCAGGACGCTCATCGTTGCGATGGGGTTCGCAGTGTTAGCGGAGGCAACGATTGGGGGCATGGGCCAGTTCACCACCCCAGCGCCTGTGGGCGACAAGATCGTGACACCGGGCGACGCTGCCTTTGCGGAGACCTGTTGTATCGCGACCGCCGACGAACCGGCAGCATCGACCACTGTGGCAGTAACCGTATAGGGACCAACAGCGGCGTAAGTGTGGCTGGCATTCGGGCCGGCAGCGGTTGTGCCATCGCCAAAGTCGATCATGGAACTGGTTGCGCCGGTGGATGCGGAGGTTGAGGCCGTGAAGGTGAGCGCTCCTGTTTGTGAGAGCGCAAGGTTAGCGGTTGGTGGTTGATCCCCGGCCCGGACAGCGATCGCCGGCGAAATTTTGTTCTGGATGCTGGGCTTGGCTACCGCTTCAACATACAGGCTGTAGGCAGTCGGCAAAGAGAATTGACTTAGGCTCAGCGAGTGCGTTCCTGCGGGCACCTTGCTGAGTGCCTCCAGATTCACTCCGTCCGATGAGGCGAATATCGTGTAGTGGTCGATGGTGTTTTCATTGCCGCCGAGGACGGCCCATGAAAGTGTGCTTCCGGAGACGGACGGCTGCACACTCACACAGTTATCAATACCCGTCTCAATCGCCGTGCCCTCGTCATAGTCGTTCCATGTCACAATCTGCAACGCGGGTAATTGATTGCTGCTGGAGTAAAAGTTTCCGATGGCACCAAAGGTGGCCAGCCAGGTTTGACCGCAGTTTGGGTGAATGAAGCGATCGATGCCCCAGGGCGCTAGCGAGTCATTAAAGCCCCTGTAGACGGAGCCGACAGCCAGACGGCCAGCGGTTTTGGCGGTTTGATAAAAAGCATCTTGCGCTGCCAGGCCGGGATCAAACGGGTTTGGCGAGGCGGGATGGAATGGGTCCGCACTGATGTCCTCCCACTGGAATCCCCCATTGCTTATGGGACGCGTGAGTCCATCAATGCCGCGGAAGAGCAGAAGAGGATTGTTGGCAACGGAGCTCTGAACCTGATTCCAATTGATGTAATAGGCGTCGACGCCAAAGAAGTAAATCACTGGCTGGCCGCTGAACCGTGTATAAGCCGGTGAGGGAACGAACTGGGAGTTGATGTAGCCTATATCGCTGATCAACTGGGTCGTGACATCGCATCCGTTTGCTTTGGCGGCCGTGAAGAGTGCGCCGGCGTCTTCCATGATGGCGAACTCAAATCCGGGATGGGCTTCTGCCTGGCTCCGCAAACTGATTGCTGTGCCGTTGATGGTCGCCTCATTGGGTCCAAACCAGTCCAGCACCGCGCCTTGAACGCCGCGGCTCATCATGTCTTCCACCTGGCGCTTCACCTGCTGTGGGTCGTTTGAGTTATACCCGACATTCAAGTGCGTGGACTCGCCGAACCAGCCCTCCATGGCGGCATAAGTTTTCGTTGTCGATCCGCTGTACAGCAGTGAACTGGTTGGCAGCTTGCTGACATTCCCCGCGCGAGGCAAGCCATTGGGTTGAGCAGCAAACGAACTGCTTGCGCTGGTGTTGTTGGCCGTCTCAGCTTGCAGGGTAGTGGTGGGAGTGATGCTCCCGCTCCCGGTTGTTGCTGGTGAGGTGGCACTGTGCCCGCTTCCGCAATTTGCCATTAACAAAATCAATGGCAGTAAAGCAAAGATTGCGGTAACCCTGTTGCGCTTAGGCAGATTCTTTGTTCGGCACCTATTGAGATTGCTTTCGCGATAAAGCTTCACAACAAATCCTCTTACGTCAGTGCTCGAAGCTTCACCAAGGCTTACGAATGCTTCTCCCCAGCACTTCCGGTTTAATTTACTGACCGAGCTCACAGTTGCGGCAAGCGCCATGAAAGACCGCGATCCCGGACAAAAGGTGGAAGGCTGAGGATAGAGGATGGGTTGCCCGAATCGCTTTGATCGCCGCGAATCAGGCCGGGCGCCTGGAGAACCGTTTATTTTTGCCCTGAGCTAAATTCGTGCGTTGAAGCCGAATTCAGAGCACATGTTCAGTTGTCACAGATGTGTGTGATCTTTGGCGTTGAGGGGTACTTGCAAAAGGAGAATTCTTGTGGGCAGGCTTCCTGGGGCAGAACAGATTGTGGTCCTCCGAGCTGTGGGTTGCGCCAGATTTATCGCTCAAAGAGAAGAGCAGTTACCGTATGAAATCAAAGCAGTCGCCACCTTGCTGGTCGCTGAATTCGCTCCAGAATGCCGCGGGAGGGGACGATGCGGTCTGCGGCAACGCCGCGCATGAGCACGCACCGGACGAGCAGGCACTCAGTGAAAATCAGCAGAGACTCCGGGCCATTGTCTATGGCTCTCCGATCCCGCAGTTTGTTCTTGGAGAGGATCATGCCATCATCTCCTGGAATGGAGCTCTGGAAAAATATACGGGCATCTACGCCGAATCCGTGATCGGCACAGGAGAGCACTGGCGCGCCTTCTATTCGACGCAACGCCCTTGTCTGGCTGACCTGATCATCGATCAGGATATCGAAAACATTCCATATTGGTATGAGGATAAATTCAGCAAATCAGAGCTGGTAGAGGGAGCTTACGAAGCTACGGACTTTTTCCCGGCGATGGGTGAGCACGGCAAGTGGCTGCACTTCACCGCAGCGGCGATTCGAGACCCGGAGGGACGTATCATCGGCGCGGTGGAAACACTGGAGGACATAACTGAACGAAAGCTCGCAGAGGAAGAAGCCCGAGCCGCTCGCCAACGTTTGTTGGATATGATTGATTTCCTCCCGGACGCCACCTTCGTAGTGGACCAGAACAAGAAGGTAATAGCATGGAACCGGGCCATCGAAGAGATGACCGGGATTCGCAAAGAAGAGATCATCGGCAAGGGCGACTACGCCTATGCGGTTCCATTTTACGGTGAGCGCGTGCCGATGTTAATCGATCTCCTGGGAACCGGGGATTCGGGGCACACGCTCAAGTACGACAACTTCTCCAACAAAGGTGACACGCTTTTTGGCGAGCGCTTTTTCCCTGCCGTGTTCGACGGCAGGGGCGCCTATCTATGGGGCAAGGCCTCGCCGCTGTTGGACAGTGGAGGCAATCAGGTTGGCGCCATCGAGTCACTGCGGGACCTGTCCGATCGCAAGCAGGCGCTTGAGGATTTGTTGCAAATGCAGGAGCAGCTTCGCCAGGCGGCCAAAATGGAGGCCGTGGGGCGCTTAGCCGGGGGGATAGCCCACGACTTTAATAACCAACTCACCATCGTGCAGGGCTACTGCAACCTGCTTCTGGACAAATTGCCCCACAAACACTCGGGCCGCAAGCTAGTGCGGGAAGTATTGAGGGCGGCAGAGCGGTCGACAAAATTAACTGGTCACCTGCTCGCGTTCGGACGCAAGCAAATGTTGAATCCCGAACTGCTCGATCTGAACAAGGTTCTTACCGACCTGCTGGATCCCTTGAGGCGCATGATCAGAGAAGACATTCAAGTTGAGATTCAGGTTGCGCCCGAACTGTGGCAGGTGGAAGCCGATCGGAATCAACTGGAGCAGGCAATCATCAATCTCGCCATTAATGCCCGGGATGCGATGCCCGGCGGCGGACGGCTGACCATCCAAGTCCGCAACGCCGTTCTGGATGGCAAGTACGTGCTGCGCCACATGGGAACTTCTGCAGGGCCGCATGTTTGCCTGAGCGTGAGCGATACCGGCATTGGCATGGATGAAGCGACACAACAAAGAATTTTCGAGCCGTTCTTCACCACCAAACCGACCGGCAAGGGCACTGGTTTGGGACTGGCCATGGTGTACGGCTTCGTGAACCAGAGCGGCGGGCATATGGACGTCATCAGTGAGGCCGGCCGTGGCGCTTGCTTCAATATTTATTTTCCCCGCGCGGCGGGTGTCTCAGTTGCGGAGGAACTGGTCTCCCAATCTCCTCCTTCCGCCGGACGCGAGACGATTCTTGTCATCGAGGACGAAGAGGCGCTTCGAGAGCTGGTGGTGCACATCCTAAAAAGCCGTGGGTACAACGTGCTGCAAGCGGCAGACGGCCGGTTGGCAATTTCGATTAACCGGCAGTACGCATCGTCGATCGACCTGGTGCTTTGTGATGTGGTCATGCCAGGAATGTCCGGACCCGATGTGATCAAGCAGATGAGGTCGGATCGGCCAGGGCTGCGGGTTCTCTACGTGACGGGGTATGCCGAGAGCGACCTGTTGGACTGCTGTGAGACGGAATGCACGACACGGATATTGTTGAAACCGTATTCTCCCGACACGCTGTTCAGGGCCGTCCGGCAAATGCTCGATGATGAAATCAAGCAATGTGCTTAGATCAGAATTGGGGCATATTCGGTAGAGACATATTTCGAATTCAGTGGAATTTCCGAAACTCTGGTTCCATTTCAGGGCTACTCTGTTTAGTATTGATGTTGGGAGTGGGCGATGAGAATGGTATCCCGGACAGGCGCACTTGCGTTGATGGCGATGCTGGGGATTCTTCTTGTCTTCTTTTTTCCTGCCCCCTGCGGACCATTTAGCGTTACGAATGGGCCCGCGACCGCATTTCGCGCCTTGGCCGCTGCACGCGGGCTGTTTGCGGCGATCAGTGCGACCTTGCTCGTGTCGACCGCTCTGCGATGCGTTCTTTACCTCGAATTCGTGACGCGAACCGTCGTTCGGGTGAGCGGTGATCTTGAGCTTTTCGCTCTCCGCTGTTAGACCTCTACCTCTCCGTTTCCCCAATTTGATTTTGTGAAATTCCAGCTTTCTTTAAGGAGAAGTGTATGAATGCTCGTTTCCTGCGGTTTGCAGGTCTATCTTTTGTTCTGTCCGCGATGTTATTGCTTGGCGCCTGCCACAAAAAGACGGCGGCTGTTGCTCCACCCCAGCCTCCGCCGCCTCCGGCGAAACCGACTGCTACCCTGAGCGCTTCGCCGTCCAATGTGCAGCCTGGCCAGTCCGTGAAACTGGACTGGAGTACACAGGATGCCACGGACGTGACCATCAACTCGATCGGAACCGTCGCTCTCAGCGGTACCAAGAGCGTCGCCCCTTCGGAATCGACGACCTATACACTGACGGCAAAAGGTCCGGGAGGTACGATCCAGGCGGCCGCACGGGTAACCGTCACGGCGCCGGCACCAGTTCCAGTGGCGGTGCAGGCAGCGCCTTCGGATCAGGAGCTGTTTCAACGCAATGTGAAAGATATCTACTTCGATTACGACAGATATGACGTGAGGCCGAGTGACAGCGCCGTGCTCAAGGCGGATGCGGATTTCCTCGCTGCCCACCCGAGCTATAAGCTGGTAATCTCCGGGTATTGCGACGAGCGCGGCTCCGAGGATTACAACATGGCACTCGGGTCGAGCCGCGCTGATGGGGTCCGCGACCAGCTTGTAAAATTCGGCTTCGCTCGCGACCGTATCAAGACCATCAGCTACGGAAAAGAGAAGCCCTTTTGCAGTGAAGAGAACGAGCAGTGCTGGCAGCAGAATCGCCGTGCACACTTTTCGCTCGATCAGTAGCCAAAGAGGAAAGCGAGGGAGTGGCCGATCAGGCCCTCCCTCTGCTGCTTTCGTAAGTGGAACTCGCCTTGCAATGTTTGTCCCAACAGAAAGCCGGGATCTTGCCGATTCCGCCCGGCTTGGCGTCGTCTCGATATCCTGATCGAGATGTTAACTGTGCTGCCGGAATTTTTTCGGTAGCCGATAGTCAGAGATCAGGTATCCAGCTTGTAGCGTGTCGCGGCCAGGGCGTACATTCGACGCCAAAGAACGCGGTTGATCGTAACCACCATCAGTGCCATGACAATCGTCGCCGCGAGCAACAGACGAAAATTGCCGCTATCGGTAGCGTGGCTGATCACCGAACCGAGTCCTGTGGTCGAGAGTGTCTGACCTTTGAAGTGAAAGTACTCCGCCACGATACTTGCATTCCACGCACCGCCGGACGCTGTGACGAACCCGGTGATCAGGTAGGGGAATATCCCCGGCAACAGCAGCTTTCGCCATCGTTCACTTCTGCCGAAGTGGAAGACGTTACAGACTTCCTTCAGATCCGTCGGGATGGATGAAGCCCCCGCGATGACGTTGAAAAGCAGGTACCATTGCGTCCCTAATAAGAGCAGAGCGATCGAGCCGATGCCCAGTCCACCGCCGAGCCGAATCAGGACGAGAAGTATCACCGGGAACAATGCGGTTGCAGGGACGGATGCGGCGATTTGCGCGATCGGCTGCAGGACCGCCGACGCCCTTGGACGCAGCCCAATGAACACTCCTACGGGAATCGTCCAGATCGCGGCCAGGAGCAGAGTGACCTCCACCCGCAGAAACGTTGCTCCGGCTCCGCGAAAAATGGAAGTGATCTCGATTCGTGAAAGTCCCGAAAGCCATGACGGCGATTTTGACTGTCGCGTACGCTACGCCAATCAATGCCATAACGGCCAGCGTGCGCCCAATCCACTGGGCTACTCGATTCGGTGCCGAGGCCTGCGAAGAAATCCTGTGCTTCCGCGCGAAGTGCAGGGCCAGCTTCTCGCGTGCGGGTGCGACAGAACGCTGTCGAACAGCCATCAGTAGCCGCGAGCGCCGCAGCCAATCCAGAAGCGGAGAACGCGGCGATTCCGCGGCTTCAACCTGCTCGAATTTGAACTGTTCGCCCCACGCGATTACCGCATGCGGTCGTCGGCGCTCATCGTGTCAATAAGCGATCGCAGTTCCCGCGGACGCGAGTGCAGCAGAACATACTGATCGTAGTAAGGAAGATTGGGTAGGAGCGCGGCGGCAAAGTCGATGCGAAACAGGCGAAAGATCGCCCTCTGCTGTTCGAACGGGAGGGTCAACAGGTTTTCGGCGGCAGCCCCAAGATCAAGCTGCTCCAACCGCGCAGCAGCTTGATCCCATTGAGCATGGGAAATCAAGTCGCGAAGCTTCTCGGAGACTGGCCGGTTCATTTCCGCTCCGATAGACAGGGTATCACTTCGGAATTGGGAAAACGAAGCGATGCAGCGATTCGCACCGTCGAGAGCGGGCTGATAGCGCGCAATTGCATTGGTCAGACAAATGAATGACGCATTACTCGCTCACTTGAGGAAGACCGGAGCACGCCAACCGGAAAGGTAAGATGCACATCCACAGCGGCATCTCTGCTGTCAAATGTTCAGGGGTGCTTCCCTCTCGCCTACTCTGGCATCAAAGGGCAAATACCGGCTGTCCGGAATGCCGGACGCCCCCTCGGCCGCGCCGCACCAAAAAGTCAGGGAGGCTCCCTTGAAGCTCACTCACGAACTCCGCCGCGTTTTCCTGATAGCCGGAGTCTTGTATTGCGGAGCAGCAGTATCCCTTGCACAAACCGAGATCCCCCCCAGTCCGAGCACGCCGGGCCAAGCCATATCTGGAACGGGCGGAGCAAGCCCGTTCGCGAGTAGCGTGCCGTCAAGGCTCGTTCCCGGAGTGCTGCCGCTTTCGTTGCAGGAAGCCATCAACCGGGGACTGAAGCAGAATCTCGGATTGCTCCTTTCGAATGCAGACATCGGCTCGGCTCGTGGACAGCGCTGGGAGCAATTGAGCGCTCTCCTGACGCACGTGACGGCGGCGCCTTACGTGTCGACCTCTGAGATCAATCTCGCCGAGCTCGGCTTTGGCACTCTTACTGGACTTAAAATCCCGACGTCCGTGGGTCCTTTTTCTTATTTCGACGCACGTATAGCTGTGACGCAGTCACTGTTTGACTGGAAAGCGATCAACGCTACGCGCGCGGCAGGCCAGAGCTTGAAATCCGCCGAATACACCTACAAAGATGCACGCGACCTTGTCGTACTTGCAGTGGGCTTTACTTATTTGCAGGCCGTCGCGGACGAGGCCCGAATCGAGACGGCGGAGGCGCAAGTCAAGACAGCGCTAGCGCTCTACAACCAGGCAACAGACCAGGTGACTGCGGGCACTTCTGCGGCCATCGACGCACTGCGCGCCAAGGTAGAGTTACAGACCCGGCAGCAACAGTTGATTCAGGCGAAGAACAACTTTGCCATCCAGAAGCTGACTGTAGCGCGCGTGATCGGGTTGGCTGCCGGGCAGGAATTCGAATTGACGGACAAGTCGCTCTACCAACCCTTTGAGGGCATCACCCTGGATGAGGCTCTGAAACGCGCTTACGCGTCGCGTTTCGATTATCAGGCGGCATTGACCGAGGTACGCGCCGCGGAATTTTCCCGAAAGGCCGCGACTGCAGGCTATTTGCCTTCGCTTTCCTTTGACGGGGACTATGGCACCGGAGGGTCGCATCCTTCTACGGCAACGCAAGTATTCGACGTGCGTGGAACGCTGTCGATTCCGATCTTTCAGGGAGGTAGCGTTCATGGTGAAGTTTTGCAGGCCGAAGCGAGACTCGTACAGAGCCAGGAGCGTCTGGAAAGTCTCCGCGCGCAGATCGACTCCGACGTTCGCACCGCGCTGCTGAATCTGCAGTCCTCGGCGGATCTGGTCAACGTGGCCCGCAGCAACATTGATCTGGCGGAGGAAACGCTGGCGCAGTCGCGCGACCGTTTCAGCGCGGGTGTTACCGATACGGTGGAGGTGGTGCAATCGCAACAGAGCGTGGCGAGCGCCCACGAGCAGTACATCTCCAGTCTCTACAATTACAACTTTTCAAAGATCTCCCTGGCTCGTGCTCTGGGCGTCGCTGAAGGGGGCGTCAAGGAATATTTCAGAGGGAAATGAAGATGGCGGAAGAGAACCCACCACTGCTGGCGCCTGAGGCGAATAAAGAATCTGCGGCCGGTCCATCGCCCTCGACGGAAGCGAAGGATGCGCCAACAACGAACCTGCGCCGCAAGCGCCGCAGAAACCTCGTGATTCTCATCGTGGGCCTGGTGGTGATCGCCGGCGGCGTGTTCTTGTGGCGCTACTTCAGCAGCTATGAATCGACTGACGACGCTCAGGGGGATGTTCACTTGTATCCTGTCAGCGCTCGTATCTCCGGCCATGTGGTGCGGGTCAACGTCGGCGACAACCAGTGGGTGCAGCAGGGCACAGTGCTAGTGGAGATCGACCCGACAGACTATGAGGTTGCGGTTGCGCAGGCGCGCGCCAATCTGGCAAGCGCCGAAGCGACGGCTCAATCGCTGAATATCACCGTACCCATTACCTCGGTAAACACTTCGAGCCAACTGAAGTCCAGCTCGTCGGACATAGAAAACGCCAGGGCGGGGGTGATTGCCGCAGAGAAGCAACTCACGGCCGCCCGTGCTCAAGTGGAGCAGGCCGAGGCCAACGATGTGAGGGCGCAAGCCGACCTCCAACGCTACAAACTGCTGGTGGAAAAACAGGAAGTCGCCCGGCAGATTTACGATCAAGCACTGGCTACGGCCAGATCCAGCACCGCGACCGTGGCAGCAGCCCGCGCCAGTGAATCCGCCGCACAACAATTCGTGCAACAAGCCCGGAGCCGTCTGGTACAAGCGGAGGCGAACTACCAATACGCAAAGACCGGGCCGCAGCAGGTGTCATCCACCCGGGCTCGCGTGCGTGCGGCGACCGCCGATGTGGAGCAAAAGCGTGCGCTGCTGGAGCAAGCCGAGCTGAACCTGCAATACACCAAGGTCGTCGCGCCGGTCACCGGTGAAGTAAATAAGACAGTGGTCGTCGGGTTGAACGTTCAACCCGGACAGCAACTCCTCACAGTCGTGCCTCTCGATGAAGTGTGGGTCACCGCAAATTTTAAAGAGACGCAGCTCAAATACATGCAAGTTGGACAGAGAGCGAGAATCCATGTGGATGCGACCGGCAGGACGCTAAAAGGACGGGTGGATAGCATTGCCGGCGCGACAGGGCCCCTCTTCAGCTTGCTGCCGCCGGAAAACGCCACAGGCAACTACGTGAAGATTGTCCAAAGGATTCCAGTAAAGATCGTTCTGGAACCGGGCGAGAACCGGGACCATAAGCTTCGGCCGGGCATGAACGTTGTGCCCGATGTGTACCTCCAATGAGTTCCGCTGCGCTCACAATCGACCAGGACGTTTGGCGGCCCAAATACAATCCCTGGCTGGTTGCTGTGGTCGTGGCATTGGCAGCGTTCATGGAGGTCCTCGACACCAGCATCGCGAATGTGGCCCTGCCGTACATGGCCGGGAGTCTGGGGGCAAGCAACGATCAGAGCACCTGGGTACTGACCTCTTATCTGGTGTCGAACGCCATCATCTTGCCAATCAGTGGCTGGCTCGCAGGGGCATTAGGACGGAAGCGCTTTTTCATGGGCTGTTTGAGTATCTTCACTGTGAGTTCTTTGCTCTGCGGTGTGGCGCCGAGTCTCGGGTTACTTCTTTTCTTCCGGGTGTTGCAAGGGGCGGGCGGCGGCGGGCTGCAACCGATGGCTCAGGCTATCCTGGCAGACACCTTCCCACCGCAACAGCGAGGATTGGCATTTGCGTTATACGGCATTACGGCGATCATGGCACCGACAATCGGGCCAACCCTCGGCGGGTGGATCACCTTCAACTATTCCTGGCGGTGGATTTTTTTCATCAACCTCCCTGTCGGCATCGCCACATTGTTTCTGGTGCGGCGCTTTGTCGAAGACCCTCCTTATTTGGTCCGGATCAAAGCGGCAGGGGTAAAGTTGGATTACATCGGCATCGCTCTCCTGACACTCGGCATCGGGGCGTTACAGGTCCTGCTCGACAAAGGCCAGGAAGATGATTGGTTCGGCTCGCGCTTTATCACAACATTAGTCGTGATCGCGACCGTATGCCTGATCTCGCTGGTGATCTGGGAGTGGTTTCAAAAGGCGCCGATCATCGATGTCCACATGTTCAAAAACTTTAATTTCGCCAGTTCGAGCCTGATGATGTTCACCCTGGGAATCATGCTGTTCAGCAGTCTGGTCCTAATGCCGCAGTTTCTCCAGACGCTGGTGGGGTACACTGCGGAACTGGCGGGGCTTGCTCTCTCGGCCGGAGGCCTTGTTTTACTATTTGAGATGCCCATCATGGGACAGCTGACAACCAAGTTGCAGGCGCGCTATCTGATCTCCTTTGGCTGGCTGGCCCTGTCGATTGCCATGTACTATTCCACCAAGCGGATTGACTTGCAGATCAGCTTCAGTGCCGCCGTGTGGCTGCGCATCGCCCAGGTGATTGGTTTGGGTTTCCTGTTCGTGCCGGTTACGCTGGTGGCTTACATCGGAATTGCGCCGGAGAAGAACAACGCGGTCGCGGGAATCATCAATTTCATGCGCAACATGGGAAGTAGCGTGGGAACGTCCATGGTCACCACGTTGATCGCGAGGCGCTCGCAATTTCACCAGGCAAGACTGGTGCACAATGTCAGGGTCGACAATCCAAATTTTATGAATACAGTGACCAGCCTAGCCCAAAACTTCGCTCACTCCGGATTGGGCACGTATGAGTCACAACTCCAAGCCTACGCCAGAATTTACCAGGAGCTGCAAGCACAGGCCGCAAGCCTGGCATACATCGATACGTTTATGGTCCTGGCCGTTGGAGCGGCGATCATGTTCTTTCTGTCCTTTGCTTTGAGGAAGAATGACCCAGGTGGTGGCGGTCACGTGGAAGTAGGTTAAGAGAAGTGAATGAACGCTGCGATGCAAATGGCGGCGGACGGCGAGAACCCTGATGATTAGAATCGTGACAATTGAACGGGAGTACGGAAGCGGCGGCGGCGAAATCGCTCAACAGGTTGCCAAGCAGTTGGACTGGAAGCTTTGGGATCAGCAGCTGACGGAGGAGATTGCGAGGCTGGCAAATTGTCCCAAGGCCGTCGTCGCGGACCGGGAGGAACGGACCGATCCACTCTATTACAGGCTATTCAAATCGTTCTTGCGTGGGAGCTATGAGGGAAGCATTAATGCCTATAAGCTCAACCTGGTCGACAGCGAAAGCATTCTGAAAATTACAGAACACGTCGTTCAGCGCGTGGCGAGAACCGGAAACTCCGTCATCGTCGGGAGAGGCGCGCAACATTTTCTCAGGGACTCGCCAAGACACGTTGCGCATCTTTCTTTATGCTCAGCGAGAAGATAAAGTACGGCGCCTGTTAGCTCGCGGAAAGAGCGAGCAGGAAGCCCAACAACTCGTGGATACCGTTGATCGGGAGCGAATCGATTTCATCCAGAAGTATTTCCACGTAGAATGGCCAGACCGCGCCATCTACCACACCATGATTAATACCGCGATCAGCGATGAGGCCGTCGTTCGCATGATTCTGGACTTGGTGAAAACTCTCGATACAAAAGTCACCGCCTGACCGCTGGGGAGTGATCCAGAGGTCACGCCGCGCAATGAGCCGACCTCACCACAGTTCATGTTGGGGGATGATTTCGACAGTTGTCTAAATACCTCAGCTTCTCGGTCTCCCCCAAAAACCGGTACATTGTTTCCATTTTCCATTCTCTCCGGGCAACTTTCGGTATCTTTCGTAAATCTACCGTCATCAACAGCCACGGGTCTAACAACGCGGGTTGACCTGTGTTAGAGAATGTGAATGTCCACTCCAGCAAAATTTCGCATCGACATCGCCATACATGATCTGCTGATGAACTCCAACCCGCGGCCTCCGGAGCCGCCTGAACCGAAGGGGTTGGTGCTGCCCGAGCCGATATTTCCGCAGTTTCCTGAGAAGCTTAACGACCCCGGACCCGAGGCTCCGCTCCAGTACCGGAAGTGGGGGGCGAAGGAAGTCTACCGCAAGGTGCGCGGCTGGATGTTCCCATATATTCGCTCGCGTGTGTTGCCGGGCGACTTTCACCCCATCACGGCATATCTGTTTGTCGAGTACAAGTGCAACCTTGACTGCTGGTACTGCTGGGCCTTCAATAACAAAGTCAAAGGAATGACGGAAGATGTCGCGCTCCGCTCGATCGATTGGCTGCATGATCACGGCTGCCGCGTGCTGGCGCTCATGGGTGGTGAACCGCTGCTTCGTCCGGAGTTCGCACACAAGGTTGTGTACTATGCGGCGAAAAAGGGCTTCTGGATTTACGTAGGCACAAATGGGCGCTTGTTGCGTCCCGAGGTCGCCGACCGCCTCGGAGACGCCGGAGTTGCAGTCATTAATTTCGCGCTGGATTCGTGGGACCTCAAGCCCAGTCTTCCCAAGGCACTCGTTCCGGCGATGGCCAACCTGGAACACGTGATGCGCAAGCAGTACGTTTACGGCTACATGGTTTTCTTCAACATGAACATTTGCCGCAACAATCTTGAAGACGTGCGCATGCTGACCGAGTACGCGCATGACCATCGCATCGCCACCGACTATCACATCAACGAAACTCCAATGCTGGAGCAGGACGACCACTTTAAACACCTCTACGACAACCCTACTTACATTCGTCCCGAAGATTGGTGCGACGTGGACAGGTTGCTCGATTGGCTGATCGAGAAGAACAATGCTGGCTACCAGATGGTCAACTCCGTGCAGAGACTGCAGGAAACCAAGGCGTTCGTTCGCATGTCATCCGGTCTGGACCTGAACAAGTACGGATGGTACGGAGACGGGAGCAGCGGGAATGGCGAAATCACGAAGCTGCTCGAATCGATGCCGGGGATCGTCCGCGAGCCAAACGGCGATCTTCATTTTGCTGAGTGGAACTGCCGGGCCGGAGAAAACAACGTGATCATCCGCACGGATGGCACTGTGGCGCCCTGCTTCCCGATGTACGCTTCAAGCTTCGATTGGGGCAATATCGACGTTCCCAAGTTCGACGAGAAGCAACTTACCGGCATGAAGAAGAGCTGCCAACAGCACTGCTTTTCAACCCTGAACCACAATCTCGCCTACTGCTACAACGATGCGCGAGCCATGAAATGGATTTGGGACCAGGTGGTCAAGAACAAGCTGCGCGGCGGAGCTAAAAGCTTTGGGGATTAATTGAGCAGGGCTGGTCACCGCGGGCAAGAGAAGCTCATTTCGGGAGTTCGCGTTGGCGCATTCGTGTTCTTTCGCTTCGTGACGATGGATCACGACACTACTTGTGTGTTCGGTCCTTGCGAGTAGTTTTGACCTTGGTAAGTTTGCGCAAGATGAACTCCTGCGCCAGGCTGGCGCCCATACGCTCGCCGGTGCCGATCAGGAAACTCGCGAACACCTGCTCAACGCCGCGATTCGCTGGCGGATAGTAGGCGTTCGCGATGGCAGCCGTGGCCAGATCGCCACCCATGCTCGAGTAGTTCGGCTGCAAATGTCCGTTGTCTCCCTTGCAGATGAACGGGTAGGAGAGCGCGTGGAAAGTGCGAGACTTCTTTGTGCCCGTGCCCTGGTAGAAGTAGCGCGGATCCTGGTGCAGCAGCGACGGCAGGATGGCGCCGCCGATCATGATGTCGATAAGTCCGTCGGCGTAGACGGAACCGAAGCGCTGCCCGTAACCCTTCAGACCTTGAACGAAGTCGGGGTAGTCTGCCGCCTGGTAAATACCGGCAACAATACCTGCCCCTATGAAGGTAATGGGATCAATGGCGGTTCTGAGGGCGAGCCTGAACTTCAGCTTCGTCGTGAGTGGTTCAGCGTTGGGTTCATAGACGACGTAAAAATTGGGGATGATGCCGAAAACGCGCTGCTTCTCCTCGATCCTGACCTGCTCTTCGGCAATCTGCGCAGAAGAAACAGTGACAGTGGCCTTCGCCTCTGCAACCTTGAGTTTGCTGCCTGTCAGAATTACGGCCTGACCCGGATTAAGAGTAATGGCGGACGAGGTCCAGTTTGCAAAACCTTTGGCGCTGACGGTGACGCGATAGGTCCCCGGCTCGAGATCGCTGAACTCAAAAAATCCCCTGTCATTGGTCATGACCGTGCGGTGAGCGCTGGGGGTAGGGCCTTCGAGAACGACGCTGGCGTTAGCTACGGTGCCGCCGTTTACATCGGTTACAGTGCCGACAATATTTCCTTTCTGCTGCTGGGGCGTCTCCGGAAGCGGCTGCGGTTGTATGGGCTGCGGTGCGGACAATGCAGGCGGCACCGGAGAGGTCGGCTCCTTACGCTCGTGATCCTGTTGAGCGGCGAGAGTGGCCGCCGTGGCCGTAGATCGCGCGTCCGGCCCTTGCGAGAGCAAAGCAACCGAAAAAACATGCAGCAGAACAATAATGGCGGCAGTTCGATAAGCCAAAGAGAACTCCTGATTGGCATGCTTTTTGGCGACATAAGCGACATAAGCTTTGATGAGCGCACCGAATGCCGCTTTGCCAATTCGAGCAGCGCCGCTTCCTGGTTGCGAACGGCGGCGGAGTTGGCACGCCCCGGCATCCCGATGAACGCGGTGGCATCGGGGCGAATTGTAACGTCGATGCTTGAGATGACCGGACTGCAACGAAGCTTCGATGAATTCGCGAAGGAAATGGTTGCGAAAGCTTCCACGAAGCGCTGTGCAGCGTCATGCCGGACTGTCTCGTCGTCAAGCGCCTACTGCCAGCCGCCACCCAATGCCTGGTAGAGCTGTACCAGAGCGATCAGTTCGTTCGTCTGGGCCTGGGCCAGACCTAATTCAGCGGAGAAGGAATTCGTCTCATTGGTCAATACCTCCAGGTAGTCGGTGGTCCCGGCCTTGAAACGTATTTGCGAAAGCTGCGCAGCGTCCTGGGCTGATGCGAGCAGGTGCTCCTGCTGAATCCTAAACTCACGATTCTTGCGATAGGCCACCAGCCCATTCGAGACATCTCGAAACGCGCCTTGGATGGTTTGCTGGTAGGTCAAGAGCAACTGCTGGTGTTGCGCCTCGGCCAGGCGCACCCCGGATTTCAGTCTCCCGCCTTCGAATATCGGCTGAGTAAAAGATCCGGCGAAACTCCACAGCCCCGCCGGTCCAGTAAAGAGATTCGTGAGCGCGGGGCTCTCGAAACCGGCAGTTCCGGTCAGCGAAATCTGGGGAAAGTAAGCCGCGCGTGCGACCCCGATCTGCGCGTTGGCGGCGATCAGGTTTTGCTCTGCTTGCCTTACGTCCGCACGCCGCTCCAGCAGAGATGAAGGGAGTCCCACTGGAACTTCGGGGGCGTGTGGCTGCTCGGTCAGTTTAAGTCCGCGGGGGACATCGCCTGGATTATTTCCCAGCAGGATGCTGATAGCGTTTTCTTGTTGTACGATCTGCCGTTGAAAGTCCGGAATCTCTGTAGCCGCGGTGTAAACCAGTTGCTCGGATTGCCGCACATCCAACAACGAGTTGATGCCATGCTGCTCCAGGGTCTGCGTGAGCTGCAACGATTGCGTCCGCGAATTGAACGTCCGCTGCGAGATTTCCAACTCGAGGTCCAATTCGCGGAGCTGAAAATAAGCAGCCGCCAAGTTTGCTACCAGAGTTGCTCTTACTTCTCTTTGAGCCCACTCATTGGCGAGAAGAGTTGCCCTTGCAGCTTCGGTGGCGCGGCGATATTTTCCCCAAAAATCCAGGTTCCATGCGCCGGATGCAGTCAGTTGTCCTTGCGTAATCTGATAGCTGGGAATCGGACCGGTCTGAGGGTTTCGCTGGCTCGTGATATTGCCGCCCGCGGCGAGAGAGGGGTACTGATCGGCGCGCGTGATTCCGAGTTGTGCCTGCGCTTGCAAGACCCGGGAGGCGGCGATGCGAACGTCATAGTTGTTTTCGAGAGCGGCACGGATCAAAGTCTGTAGTTCGGGGTCTTGGAAGACCTTCGGCCACTCTTCATCGCCTATGGATGTGGTTTCATTGTCAGAGGACCCTCGATACGCATTGGGAACATTCACTGCGGGCCGTCTGTAGTTAGGGCCGACGGCGCAAGCAGTAAGCGCGGCCAACCCGAAGAGAGCCAGCGATAGAAAATGATTGTGCTTCGGGCTTCGAGTCATGCGATCAATCTCCATTTTCTTCCTGCAGCGCATAGGCCGGACTTGAGGATGGCTTCCGATGGCGCGTCGATCGGAAGAAGGGAATCCGATCCAGCACCCTCTCCTGAAATTCCTCAAGGTAGAGATAGATCGCGGGCGTAATAAATAACGTGATGAACTGGGAGACAAGAAGACCGCCGACGACCACCAGACCGAGTGGCCTGCGCGATGCTCCGTCTGCTCCGTACCCCAGCGCAATTGGCATCGCGCCCAGGAGCGCTGCCATGGTCGTCATCATGATGGGACGGAAGCGTTCCATGCTCGCATCGTGAATGGCTTGCTCGTCCGCAATCCCCTGACGCACTCGCTGCTCTGCGAAATCTACAATCATGATTCCGTTTTTCTTCACGATGCCCATCAGCATGAACATGCCGATGTAAGCGTAGAGCGAGGCTTCCGCGCCGAACAGCCACAGCGTGAGCAGACCGCCAAGCAGCGCTACCGGCAACGAGGAGAGCACCGTGAGCGGGTGCAGATAACTTTCATAGAGGATCGCCAGGATTACGTACATGACGAAGACTGCGACCACCATCAACACCGCCAGGTCTCTGACCAGGTTGCGGAACGTGAGCGCCTCGCCTTGGAGTTCTCCAACCACTCCAGAGGGCAGAATCTGCTTCGCCGTATTTTCTACAAACTGGGTGGCTGGCCCGATAGCGTAACCAGGTTTTAGATTGAAAAACATGGTCACGCTGGTGAACTGATTGATGTGGTTGACCGCCTGCGGTCCAATCACCGGGTGCCAACTCGTGACCGCACTCAACGGAACCATTCGCTGACCGTCGTCGCTCTTGATATAAAGCTTTCCCAGGTCCTCGGGCGCGGAACGTCGCTCGTCTGCTACTTCCAGGATCACTTGATACTGATCGGTTGGCTTCTTGATCAGATAGCTGTAATTCTGCGAGTAGGCGTCGTGCAGAAGAGTAAGTATCCGGCCCTCCGAAACACCGTACAACTTGGACTGCTCGCGCAGAATGTTGACCTGCAGGTTCGGCGTGTGATTGTAAAGATCGGAATTGACGAAGAGGAAGCCGGGATACTCCTGCATCTTTGCCATCATCTTGGCTGCCGTGCCATATACCTCGTTCGCATCAATTCCGGAAAGCGCGTAGGCGAATTGTCCTTGCGCGTTGGCGGTGGCGCCGGTACTGATTTCAAGGGCGGGATTGGGCTGCAGAAAAGCAATGGCGCCCGGTATTGCGTTGCTGATCCCACCCATCAACTGCCCTGCTACCTGCGCGATGGGTGGGCGCTGCGACGGGGGTTTCAGAAACGCGATCAGGAACGCCTGATTCGAGCCCAGAAATTGGCTATTCCCGCTCATCGTAAAGGTGCTCCGCACCGCCGGATTCGCCTTCAAGATCTTTTCAGCCTGGGTTTGGTACGCGTGCATTTGATCGGGCGAGGAGCCCTCTTGAGCGACCAGCACGCCACGGATAAACGAACTGTCGCCGACCGGCAAAAACGACTTCGGAACCAGATAAAAGAGGTACACAGTCCCGATCAGGCAGACTACCCAGGTCAGCGCCGAAATCCAGCGGTTGCGAAGAAAGAACCACAGAGATCGCCCATAGATGTCCAGCACTCGACGTTCGAAGGCGCCGAATCCGCGCTCCATCCAGGTCTTCTTTGCGCCCGCGCCGCGCTGGCCAAGCAGCCTGGATGTCATCAACGGCGTGAGGGTAAGCGAAACAATTCCGCTGGCCAAGATCGAGATCACGATCGTGATTGAGAACTCGCGGAAGATTCGTCCCATGAGGCCGCTCATGAATACCAGAGGGATAAAGACCGCGGCCAACGAAAGCGTCATGGCCAGAATGGTGAAGCTGATCTCCTTGGCCGAATTTAACGATGCATCGAAAGCGTTCTGTCCTTGCTCCATCAGGCGAACGGTATTTTCGAGGAATACGATGGCGTCGTCCACGAGAAATCCGATGGCCAGGGTAAGCGCCATCAGGGAAAGGTTATCCAGGCTATAGCCGAGGATTTTCATCGCGACGAAGGTGAGCAGCAGCGACAGTGGCAGCGCCACCGCGGGAATCAGTGTGTCAGTGGCTCTGCCAAGGAAGACGAAGATTACCGTTACCACAAGGACGAAAGCGATCCAAAGCGTAATCTGCACATCATGTATGCTGCTCACGATGGTTTGCGAGCGGTCATAAGCCGGCACCAGAAGAACGGAAGACGGAAGCTGTGACTGAATGGTGGGGAGTGTCTCCGCCACCGACTTGGACACGTCCACTGCGTTCGCGCCGGCTCGCCGAAACACCGCGACTACGACGGTTGCTCCGGGCTGCGGATATCCGCGCACCCAGAACCGCATGTCGATCCGCTCATCCTGAACCGATTGCCTGGCGTTGGCAATGTCGTTCAGGTACACGGGTGAGCCACTGCTTTGTCCTACGATGAGTTTGTTGTATTCCTCCGCGGTAGCCAGTTGACCTTGCGGCTGCAGCAGGAAGCTGCGGTGAGGTCCATCGATCTGGCCTGCGCCGGTGTAGGCAGTTCCATTCTTGATCGCGTTGGTCAAATCTTCCAGGGTGATGTTACGGACGGCCATTGCCGATGGGTCGGCCTTGATCCGAACAGCCGACTGCGTTCCGTAAACCGCAACCTGGCTCACACCCGGCAGAATGCTGATACGCTCGCCCACTTGCGTGTTGGCGTAATCGTAGAGTTGTCCTTCCGTCGCCGTGTCGCTGACCAGCGCAATGTATTCGATCGGCTGGTCGTTGGGATTGGTTTTGGTGAACGTGGGAGGACTGGGCAGATCTACGGGAAGCTGTCCTTGGGCGCGCGTGATGGCCGCCTGTACATCCGTCGCTGCCGCGTCGATGCTTTTGGACAGATCAAACTGCAGGACAAAGCTGGAGTGTCCCTGACCGTTGTTAGACGTGACCAACTCGAGCCCGGAAATCTGCATGAACTGACGCTCCAGAGGCGTGGCCACGTTGTTGGCCATGGTCTCCGGCGTAGCTCCCGGATAGTTGACTTGCACCTGGATCACCGGGTAGTCAACGGCGGGCAGATCACTGACAGCCAACCGCAAATAAGCCGACACTCCGAACAAAATGACAGAGACGGTGAGCGCAATCGTCATCACTGGGCGGCGAATGAAGGCTTCCGAGAGGTTCATGATTGGCCTGCTTTAGCGCTTTGGCTGCCCGGATTCCCAGGCGCAGCACTCGGAGCATTGGAAACGACTCGCACCTTGGCGCCGGGCCGGACCAGCATTTGTCCAGCGAGCACGACTCGCTCATTCGGGGCCAGTCCTTCCGTCACTACGACATCATTGCCCTGACGTTGCCCTAATTTCACGGGCCGGAGCTCCGCCGTATCATCCGGCTTCACCACGTACACGAATGGTCCTTGCTGACTGATCTGTGCCGCTTCATTCGGAATGAGCACAGCCTGCTTCGCTGTATTCAGCACGAGCTTTACGTTTACGAATTGGCCGGGCCAGAAGTGATGGTCGGAATTGCTCAGGGTGGCTCGCAGATTCACCGTCCCGCTGCCGTTCTGCACCGCGTTATCGAGAAACTCGACACGGCCGGACCTGGCTGCATTCTCCGGATCTGAAGGGAGCCGCACCGACGCGTTCAAGGTGCCTCGCGACATCCGCTGTTGGACCTCGGGAAGGTCGCTCTCGGTGACCGTGAAAGTCGCATAGATGGGATCGATCCGTTGGATTGAGAGCAGAGCCGTGGAGTTTGCTTGCACCACGTTGCCGGCGTCCACCAGGCGCGCTCCCGCCCGGCCATCGATAGGAGAGTGGATGTAGCAGTACTCGAGGTTAAGCTTTGCAGTTTCGAGGGCAGCCTGCGCGGCCTCCACCTGTGCCTGATCAACATCGACGGTGTTCTTTTTAGTGTCGTAGTCTTGCTTCGATATAGCCCGGGTTCCGATGATTTCCTCGTCGCGGGCGAATTGAATTTTGGCGAGATCGAGGGCCGCCTTGGCCTGCTCAAGGCTCGCCTGCGCGGAGTCGAGCTGCGCCTTGTAGGGTCGAGGATCGATGACAAACAGCAGTTGCCCTTTTTGGAGATTTTCGCCATCGCTGAAATGCCGTTCGACAATACGTCCCGCGAGCTGCGGAGTCACGGTGACTGACTCAAAGGCAGTGTTTCTGCCGATTTCGTCCAGATACTTGGGGACGTCCTGGGCGGTCGCATTCACAACAGTCACCAGCGGCGCAGGCGGGGCAGACCCCGCCGCCCGAACGTTGCTCTTGTTGCAGCCTGCGATCGCGAGCAGCAACAGCAGCACTGCCGCAGATGGAATAGCTCTGTGGATAATCCCTGGAGTGCTTCGTGTTTGGTTCATCGCTATCCTCATACTGAAAACACGCCTACTTACGCTGAAGTCGCCAGATGTGAAGCGCGTAGCCACCCGGTTGCAGCGTTGCTGAGTTCATGCAGTGTCGCTTCTGGCCCAAGATACGAGTGCAATTCTATCGTTTTTGCCCCAAAAAACGGAGCAACGCCGGAATAGCGCTCAAGACCGGACATTTACGTACACAAAGTGTTTGATCTGATCTGATGTGATCATAGGAGGGAAAGCTTCGGCAATACCGTTCGGGAGCTTACTTTCTATTGCCGGATCAGTTTTCAATCCTCAGTGGCGTGAAATTGTCGTTGCAGGCTGGCGATGATTCGATGAAAGACTTTCAACGCCTACTCCGTTAATGGGGCGGAGCGGCCACTATTTTCGAAGCTGCTCCGGCGAGCGTTATCGGCGTTGAAGGTAATTGCGTCAGCGCACCCGTATTTTGTTCGATCTTGAATTCCACCAGAGTGTCAGGGCCACAACAGCTAAAGGCACTGGTGAATTCGTTCTCATTGGAGAACAAGAAAGCGCTGGACGAATCAATCGCCATCGTTCTGCTGCCCTCATCGAACATCGGTGTGGGAGTGACCTGTACCGGCATTTCCGGCAGAATGGGTAGGGCTCCGCTCGCTGTATTTCCAGTCAGAGAAAATCCCGAGAATGAGTAGATGGTCGAGCCGACATAGAGAAATCGGCCCAGAGGATCGATGGCCGAGGAGTAGAAGCCGCCTACGGTATCTTTGCTGGTTCCCGGCAACGGGGTCAATGTGCCGGTGGATGGATCAATTGCAAACACCGTAATCGTCGCATTTCCGCTGTCAACCACAAACAGCCGCTTTCCAGCAGGATCGATTTGCTCGGTAACGTATTGTGGTGCGTGTCCAACCTCACATACCTGGCGTTGAAAGACAAATGGAGTGCCAGCCACTGGGGTCAGCGCACCCGTAGTGGAATTGATGCTGAATGCCCATATGTTGCTATTGACTGGACCACACGGGTTGTTTCCCAAATTGCCAATGGGTGCCCCATCGGAATGGGTATAGAGGAATTTGCCGTTTGGCGTGATGACGCCGCCATCGCTTTGAGCTGAGGTGGACCCGGTGAACACGACCGTGTTGTCGCTCTGAACGGAAAAGATGCCGACTCCGGTATTGCCTGCGTTCTCGGAGAAAGGTGTGACGTAGATGAACTGCCCGGAGGGATCTACCGAAATCGTACCTACTTGCGAAGCGCCGGTCGCCACTGCCTGCTTCAACGTAGGTGCGCCGGATACTGGGTCGAGGGCATAGACCAGAAGAGAAAAAGGACCGATGCAACATGTGCCAGCGGGATAACTCTGGCCAAGGACATAAGCGAATGCGCTATTCGGAGAGAGCGCCATATCGCCCGCTGTTGAGTAGTTCGTCGAAAACGGCGATCCAGAAATTGGACTGAGAGCGCCGGAGGTAACGTTCAAGGAAAACGCTTCTATTAACCCTGAGAAAGCGCCTCCGGCACTCCCATTACTAAAATTCTGACCCGTCTCCGATACATAGAGAACCGCGCTGCCCGTGCCTTGGCCCCCACCGCTGGTCGGAGTAGTGGGACTGCTGCCTGGAGCGCTGGGATGCCGCCCGGAGCGCTGGGATTGCTGCCCGGAGCGCCGGGATTGCTGCCCGTGGTTGCGAAATTCGAGTGGCCAGCGCCGCATGCTGCCAACCATATGCACAAGACGAGCGCAATGGCGCATGACGAGAGCGGACGTAGATCACAAAGCATAAGCTACGGTCGATCAGAATATGAATTAAAGATGTAGATCGGCCTGCTTGAGTTGCCGTTGCATGCAAGTTGTTCGATCACGGACTGGGCGCAGGGTACGGCGCAGGGTACATTGACAAACTTGCAGAGCAGGAAAGTTCAACATTTGGCGGGAAGAAAAACAGGTCGTGCTGTGAAATCCAGTGCAGTTTCAACATCGATCCATACTCCTCCACGAGTCCCCTGGTGTGTTGAGCCAATGCAATTGCGCTAGTTGACGCTTTGCGCAGCCCGATCGGTACGGGCTCGTTCGTTCAGAATGGACTTCTGTTCCGGTACTGGGAGCTCATGCAGCAGTACAAGGAATGTGCCGTTCGTCCAGCCAAAGCCGACGACATTGCTTTCATAACCGGCGGTGACGTTGGCAACCGTAGAGCGGTTCACGACATTGTACTTCTCGCGAATAACGCCATCCGTCTTTTCATTTTCAGTGACCATGGTCAGGAAGTTGCGTGAGATGCGATCGGCATCGTCACGAAAGCCATAGCGGCGCAGCCCTTCAACGGCCATCAGTTGAATCGGCGCCCATCCATAAGGCTTGTCCCACTGCACTCCACTTTCGTAGTCACTCATAGCGAGTCCGCCGGGATACTCAAGTTGAGAAAGCTGTCGATGCACTGCACGAGCCTGTGACGGTGTGGCTAATCCTGTCCAGAGCGGATAGAAAATGGAAGCGTAAAGATAATTCGAGCGTTGGTGAAGGAGCAAGTTGTAATCCATAAAGAGCGCAGTTCGTGGAGTTCCACAGATAGCGATTGATAAGCTGCTTGCGGTGCTTGGCCAACTCCTTCCAATGGTGGGCTTCACTCGGTCTATGAAGATCGGTGGCGAGCTCGGAGAGATCGCGCTCAATCTTATAAAGAAGGCTGTTGAGGCAGACCGGCGCGTAGTGCTGTGTACTGCCCGCAAATGGGCCAAAGCGGAAAGTTGTATCAAAGCCTGACTCACGCATCGCTCGATCGCCCTTATAGAATCCCGGCGTAAGCCAGACGGTTTTACTGTTCGCACAGGGCTGATCACCACAGAGCGGGACATGAATCGCAGCTCCGAGGCCATCGGCAGCGACATCGGTCAGGTAGTCGGTAGCAACGTCAGGATGTTTTACGAGCCAGTCCGCGGCTCTGGTGTAGTAATCGCTATGGTCGCCAATCTCCTGCACGGGACCGCTTCCGAAATCGTAGTAGCGGGACAGTCCGGTTGCAGAGTCAAAATGTGGCGCTGTCATCCAGAGCCTGTAGTCACGCTGCACATACAGATAGGCGCGGCCCAGCCACGCCACATCATCTTGGCGCGAGGCAAGATCGGCATAGTGAATTGCGAGAATCATGGAGCTGAGAAATGGAGGTTGGGAACGAGTAAGGTAATAGGTGCGGTTAGCGTTGAGGACCGCACCGTAGTTTTCTATCTCGAAGAAGAAATTGTCCACCATTCCTCGGGCCAGATGTGAGCTCTCCATCCTCGATAAGTCCGCGCACGATGAAGTAGCTGTCCCAACCGTACATTTCGTTGAACCTTCCGCCGGGAACAACGTAAGGATTGGGCAAATAGAGTAGTCCCGGCTCCGGCAGGCTCAGCGGAAGAATCTGGCCCAAGTGGGTGATGGGTTGCGGCAAAAACTCGATTTCCACGGCGCATTGTTTGCTGAGCTGCGAGACCGCTTCAGGAATCCTCATCCCTTTCGGAAGATAAAGCACACGAGTCGGGTTGAAAAGCTTGGGATCGGTAAGAGATGCACACTCATTGGTGGAGCGGGTAAGCGTGCGCCACCCATCGTGAATGTAACGAAGAGTCTGTGACGAAGCTTCTGATTTCTGAGATTGCTCCGCATCTGCGGCTTGCAAAGAACATGCCGGGATTACCGGCGCAGGTGCAAGCCACAGGACCAGACCGGCCACGGCGAAAAGAGCATAACGACTTCGCGAAAATAATGTCTTGGTCACGGTATGAGCATTCAGGAAGTGATCGTCCGTAAGTTGGTATGTTTAAAAATCAGATTCTCCGAAGGATGAGCTGAGGTTCCGGCCGGGTTGTCGGCTCGCATAATAATCCTGGTGTTAAGTAAAGTTGCCGAATGCCCGTCAGGGTTGGATCATCGGGCTCTTATGACGAGGTCGCTCGTTCAAGATTGTCACAACCCTGAACAACTTTGGGCTCAAGCTCTGCATCTCTAGACGTGTCTTTCCCTAGGTTTGTTTCTTTTCGTAGGTTTCAGCACAACAGCAACTCTAGAGATCTCAGGCAAAGCAAACGATGCACATATCGCCGACAGGAATGCTCCAGCTTTTCGGCTATATAGTCGCTCCGTTAGCTTCCATTATGCTTATTTTTATCGCGATTCAGAGCCTTGCGCGTGCGGTGCTGGTGCGAGTTGCCGCCTGTCTTTTCTGTTTGACTGTGTGGCTGCCTCCACTCACGGCGGAACAAGATCCGCCGCAATGGCTTGAGGAGGGCAAGTGGGACGTTGGTGTCTGGGCGAGTGGTGCGATTGGCTATGAACACATTGATTCATTCTGGGATGGACAGGTCTGGAGCGCCGGAATCAGTGTAGCTCGCGTGACGACCGGTGAAATCGGCCCTGTGTGGTTCCGGGGAAACCTCGAATACGGATGGAACGTCGTACCTGTGTGGGTCAGTTCAAAACCGCGGAAGGTTTTCGGCGCGGGTTTTGATCCCATCGTGCTCCACTACAATTTCAAGCAGCACAGGAAAGTGGCTCCTTACCTTGAGTACGTTGGCGGTGGGGTCTTTACTACCAGCTATTTTCCGCCGGGTAAAACGTCTACTTTTAATTTCAGTTTCAAAGTCGGTCCTGGAGTTCGGGTTTCAGCGGGGCATATGCGGGCAGTCGATATTTCTTCGCAGTTTTGCCATTACTCCAACGCGACCCTGGGCTCAACCAACCCATCGTTGAATGGCCTGCAACTGGTTCTGGGCTATCGCTGGTTCAAATGAGCTTTCCCATCTGCAATAAGAGGAGACGCGATAATGAGGCCGACACTGCTTCGATGCTTAATTGTTATTCTTCTCGCTTCAGCCGCTTTCTCCATTGTTGCCTGCAACAAAGCTCGCACCGACGTGCAGGTAGTCAGCGAAATCCAGGGCAGAATCAATGCCGACCCGGCCGTCCGCAATAAGCAGATTTCGGTGCTAGCCGCGAGCGGCGTCGTCACACTGTCCGGCTCCGTGAACAGCGAAGCTGAACGGAGCGCCATAGCCGGCGACGCGGCTTACGTAAGCGGAGTTCGCACCGTGGTGAACAATCTCACCGTGCAGTCAGCGGACGCATCCGCGGCCCCGAATGAATCCCAGTCTCCTGCAGTGAGCCAGCAGCCTGCTTCCACCGCGAGCCGACCGCCTGTTTCGCAGCCCGCAAACCCAACTCGCGTGAGAAAACCAAGCGCCTCACGACAGAGTAGTCAATACAGACAAAACAGCGCACCGCCATCTCAGACTGTCACCATGGGGCAGCAGAGAAATACGAACGAACCAGCGCAAAATGCGCAGGGTGCAGCGCCGCCAGTATCCGTGCCGGCGCCGCCACCGCCCCCCGAGAAAATTACCATCTCGGATGGGACCGCACTGGCGCTTAGGATGTTGGACACGCTCGATTCTGAGGCGGCAAGTCCGGGCGACACGTTCCGCGCAACCCTCAACTCACCAGTTCAGGTGGACGGAAGAGTGGTCATCCCCGCCGATGCGGATGTATTTGGACGCGTTGTCACTGTTCAGTCCGCTGGACGTTTCAAGGGATCGGCTCTGCTCACCCTTGAACTCACAAAGGTAAGCTTCAACGGACGCACCTATCCCATTCACACTGACCAGTGGTCCAAACAAACCCAAGGGCGAGGGCGCAACACAGCGGAGAAGGTTGGAGGCGGAGCTGCCCTGGGAGCAATCATTGGAGCTATCGCCGGAGGCGGCAAGGGCGCAGGTATAGGGACCGCGGTCGGAGCTGGAGCGGGCGGTGTCGCCCAAGGGGTGACCAAACCGGCACAGATCAAGCTCGGGCCTGAATCCCTGTTGACGTTCCACCTTGCTCAGCCCGTGACGGTGCAGCCCTCAAGCTACAGCGATCGCAATGCCGGACGTCAACACTTAGATTAACTTTGTCGATCTCTATGGCCACACGCACGCAAGCCCTGCTTGTGGCTTGCTGCCATGTTTTTTGGACGTCCGACAACTCTAGCTTTCTGTGCTGCTTGCGGGAGGAGGGAAGGGGGCGGGGATTGGTCTGCTCGCCGGAGCTGCCGCGGGAACGGCCGTTGCCGCTTCCAAGAAGGGAGAGCAGATCTCGATACCTAGCGAGACTCTCCTCGAATTTCGCCTTCAGCAGCCCGCCATCTTGCCGGTCAGTAAGTGAACGTTATGCTTGTATTGTTGGCAGCGTTGCGGCGAGCTCAACAGCTCCCCGGCAGACGATTGTCCGTCGGGGGGCTGATCTATGCATCTACACCCAGTTATGCATCTGCGCCCGGTTTCTTCGCTGCTGCTTTTTCCTGGGCCCATGTCAGCTTCAACCGGAGCAGAGAGTGCGCCTCGATGATCAAGCTGAGCCAGTTATGGCTGGCTCCCTTTCACTCTGCCGTTCACAAATAACAAACTCGCGGACACAAAGAGCTTATTGGCACGCACTGCCTCGATTGCGTGAAACAGATCGAGGCTCAATCGGGACTTCACAACATAGGCCGAGCCACCTGCACCGATGGCAGCGTTCATATAATCAGCGTCTTCGTGGACGGTGAGAAAGATGATTCTGGCATTACATCCTGAATCTCGCAACTGCCGCGCGATATCAACCCCGCTTACGCCCCCTATGGAGATGTCGAGGATAATGACATCGGATTTGAGCCGTAGGCATTCCCGTACTACGGCTGCCCCGTCGGATATTGCGGCGACAACCTTGTAGTCTTTTTCTTTCTCAAGCATCTTGCTGACGTGAGCAAGGACGGCAGAATTGTCGTCGGCGAGGATTATTGTCGCTACTGACAAGAGCCTCCTTCGAGGGCGGCGCATCGGAGTTTGTAATCGGACAAATATCATTGCCACCGGCGCTGAACGCGAACCCTATACAGGCCAACGGTCACCACACGCTATATCGACTCAACGGTCTTTGCTACTGTCAAAACTGCGAGTCGGCGAATCAGTTTGTGGTTTAGGCAGCTCCGGTTTCCTTTGCCTGGTGGGCGAGTATCGTCTGAGCCGGAATAATCCCTTCCACCTGGGTACCTAAAGATGGCTTCGACCAGATTGAGAACTTGCCGCCTACGGACCGTAGACGTTCCCGCATGCTGATGAGTCCAAGCCCATGATCAACCTTTTCGTTCTCTGGGTCGAATCCAACTCCATTGTCGGAAACGCGTAAACGAAGTGCGCTCGATTGCCAGGTCAATTCCACTTTCACGTGATTGGCATGGCTGTGTTTGACCACATTGCGCAAGGATTCTTGCACAACCCGAAATAGGTTGAGAGAAACGTCTTCTTCGAGGTTCCCGGGCAGATCGTTCGCTATGCATTCGACCTCAATCTTGTGTTGCTGCGCAACTTCTTTGCAGAGATGCCGCACGGTTGCCGCAAGCCCGAGGTAGTGCAGCTTGGATGGATGTAACTGATGAGAAATGTGCTGGATTCCACTGGCGATTTCGTTGGTAAGCTGCAAAAGCTCTTGCAGTGCCTGCTGTTGCACCGGGGCCATATTGTCGGCTGCCGCCTGCGCAGCTTCTTGCAGTCCGTTCGCCAGCAGCGCCAGCCGCTGGTTGATGTCATCGTGCAACTCGCGCGCGATCCGCGCACGCTCCTCTTCAGCCGCTCGCATGAGCCGGCCGCTGAATTGGAGTACCGTGGCTCTTGCTTGCTTCAGATCGCTTATGTCCATGCAGCAGCCCATATATCCGGCGAAGGAATTGTCGCCGTTGAATCTCGGCACACCGTTGTCCAACACCCACCGGTATTCTCCGTCGTGGCGTCGGAGTCGGTATTCCATCCTGAACGCCTCTCGGCGATCAAAGCATTGCGTGTACGTATCAAGGCACTTTCGTAGATCATCCGGGTGCACCCCTTCCGCCCAGCCATTGCCAAGCTCTGCCTCAAGTCTCCGGCCTGTGAATTCGAGCCAGGGCTGGTTGAAGTAGTTGCACAATTTATCTGGACTGGACATCCAGATCATCACGGGGGCGGTGTTGGCAATCAAATGAAAGCGCTTTTCGCTCTCGGAGGTGAAAAGATGGTCGAGTTTGTCGAAGGCGGGCAAGGGCAGCTTAGGATCAAGTCCGTGAATGCGGTAGAGTTCCTCCGACCAAATTCCCGCATGAGTCGCCGGATTGAACAACCAACTGCCTACCCCGGCAAGTCGCTGCGCCTCTGCGAGTTCTTTCTCCGTAAGCGCTACCTGAGCCCTCCTGCGTTTTGCGATCTTGTTAAGCAGCAAAACAATCAGTAGCGCCTCGATGAGCAGAGCTGCGCAAAGGCACAGGATTCTCCACCGGTACAGCTCCCACGCGAATGTTTCCTCGTAAAGGAAAACAACAGACGAATATGTTCCGTATATTGGCCGTGTAGCAACACTGGAACGTGCGGGCAGGATGCGTGCGGCTGTACCGGAAGGAGTGTTTGAGGAGAAGCAGTGTGGAACTATGCTAAGAATGCTAAGAAATAGTACGCAGACCAGTACGCACCGCGACGCTGCCAACCCCGGCGCCATACCTTCACTGGTTTCATGCAGCGGATTCACTATCTCATGCCTTTCGATGACCCTGGAAGCCTGCGTGACGGAGCAAGTACGTTAAAGTGTTACGACCCCGTCGCGATTCTTCTTGCATCGTGCATGGACAACGTGAACTGTAAGTTGGTCTATCTGGACCACTACTGTCAATGTTGACAGTTCGCATCACGCACGCGACTAACATTCGCGCTCGCAACGGGGACGATCATGGAGACCTAATGCGCATTTAGGCCCTGAGAGAGGCTATCCAAGTTTTGTGGCCGCACGCGGATGACGCCTCCGCGTGGGCTATCGATATCTGCGATCAAAAAGAAAGAGAGAGACACAGCGAGCGGCACAATCAGGAACAAGGCGCTGCTTGCCCGATTTGTGCCATAACCGATCAACACGTTACAACCGATGGCGAGTGCGGTCAATAGGACCCAGCCCTCAATTGGAATGCGGTTCCACCATGCAGCCTGAGTGTACCCCTGCGAGTTCAACACATCGTTCATGCCCGAGGCTATGAGGGCGATCACAGGAGTCGGCTGCGCCTCAGCGCGAGCCTGTACTGCGGACCAGAGATCGTTCTGTAATTGGGCGGTCGTGCTGTTGATCTGCCGAAGGTGCTGGTTGTCACGGGTGACATAGAACAATACGCGCTGATCTAGATAACTCTTCAGTAGGGCACGTACTCTCGCCGCCTCTGCGGCCGGTAGCAGACCGGCTCGGAGGTACTCCGTACCGATCGCGTTAGCCTCTGCCTCTTCGTAGTTTTTCCGCTGGTCGTACCGGCTTATAGCCATCGAAAAAGTGAATCCGATAAGCAGGCCCAGCAATGTCAGGGCAGCAGCTTGGGTGACGTTGAAGTCTTCCCGCTCTTCTCTTTGCAGCGCTCCCCGCCCTTTGCGAATGTACGCGCCGAGAAAAGCCGAGAGCCAAAGCGCGATCAAAGAGAACAGGAAAAGGAGAGATGGAAAGTTGAAGATTTTCATAAATAGCTCTGCCCGTTAAAATCCATCAGCCGGAGTGTGGGTTAGCGAGCACCGAGGGAGACTGTGTGAACGTCTTCGCAAAAGTCGTGATCATTGGCTTCCCGCTCCCGCCCTGTACACTCTCAGGCGAACTTCCATCGGAGACATGACTTTTCGCCGATCCTCCTCGCGTGGTGACGTGCACCCCTGAATCCGTCCTCACTTTCTTAGTTGCTGTGGACGGATTCAGGGGTGCACGCCAGCTGGTAACTGCTTCGAATCAGTCCACGGACATCCGCTTCTTGCTGTCCGTAACTTACCACTTCCCCATGAAAGGCTGGATTTCTGATGATCGACAGAAATCGTGCAGATCTCGACTGGAGAGGCGGAACCTCCAACTGGCGCTACCGCAATAAAGTCACAGTCGAGAGAACCTTGCGATTTGTTCTTATCATCCAATTACTTATGTCGCCGTTGAGCCCTACTACACGAGCCCGCAATCCCGCCACCCTGTAAGTGTTAGGGCAAGCCCCGGATTCCGCGGAGGTTTAAGAGGATATCCTGATTCAAACGTACGAAAGGAAGACAATGAAAAGAGCTTGGTTAGGAGTGGGTCTGCTTGTCGCCGTGAGCGTGTTACCGGTTGTTGGGCAAAAAAAAGAACAGGAACGAGTCGAAAACGCTGGAAATGTAATGCAAGAAATTGTGAACATTCCCGAAGACATTCCGCAGGATGTACTGGACAAAGCGGAATGTGTTGTCGTTTTACCCTCTGTACTCAAGTTCGCAATAGGAATTGGCGGGAGCTACGGACGGGGCGTAATGACCTGTCGCGGCGGGAAAGACTTCAAAGGCCCTTGGGGTGCCCCAAGTATGATGGCGCTCGAGGGGGGTAGCTTAGGTCTGCAACTGGGCGGCCAGGCAACCGACTTCGTACTGCTGCTGATGAGCCCTCGGTCGGCAGCAAGCATCCTAACCAGCAAGGTCAAACTTGGGGGAGATGTTTCTGCTGCAGCGGGTCCGGTCGGGCGAAGCGCTTCAGCCGAAACCGATGTAACGCTGAGAGCAGAGATCCTTTCCTATTCTCGATCCCGTGGACTGTTTGCTGGAATTTCTCTCGCAGGTTCGACTCTACGTGCAGACAATGGCGCAAATAAGAGCCTTTACGGAAAAGAGATAAGTGCGCAGGACATTGTGTTCAAAGATGTTGTGCCGCCTCCTGACTCTGCAAAGTTGTTGCTGGAGACACTTAACAAGAAGAGTCCAGAAAATAAATCGAAGGCTTAGCCGGGATGAATGCGCAAATGGGTGTGCACGTTCGCGTATCTCCCTGTGTAGCGACCAAGGCATGCCTTGGTCTTCTTTTTGACGTCGCTTGGCATCACACAACAGGAAGGGGCTTCAGTAAGGTGGGTGGTAGCTTGCGGCAGAACGAAGTTCACAAGCGCATGTTTTATGAGAGGAGGTAATAGTAATCATTGATAAATCGTTCTCGCATTCTTATCGCAGACGACCACAATCTCGTGGCGGAGTTGTGCAAGCGACTTCTCGAAACTGAATTTAATGTAGTCGGAGTGGTTGGCGACGGGCGCGCCCTGGTGCGTGCTGCGCGCGAACTACAACCGGACGTAGTCGTAGTCGATATTGCTATGCCTATTCTGAACGGCCTTGATGCAGGGCGGCAGGTTAAGGAAATACTGCCCGCTGTCAAACTGGTATATCTCACCATGAATCCCGACGTAGAGGTGGCTGCTGAGGCCTTCCGGCGCGGCGCCTCGGGATACCTGCTTAAGACGTGCGCCGCCGCTGACATCGTGCTTGCCGTTCGAGACGTGTTGCGAGGCAAATCGTATATTTCACAGGCTTTGCCACGAGACACCATTAATTTCTTGCGGTGGCAGAACAAGGAACTAGTCGCCGAAGGCGAACTCCTAACCGACAGGCAGCGGGAGGTATTGCAATTGCTGGCTGAAGGCAAGGGAATGAAGGAAGTCGGCAACATTCTCTGCATGACGACCAGAACGGTTGCCTATCACAAGTACCGGATCATGGAAGTGCTTGGCGCAAGAAGTAACGCCGAGTTGGTCAAGTACGCCGTCAGGCATCACCTCGTGGCCGCTTAGTTATCATACCCGCTGTCTTTCCGAGTTTCCTGTGTCTCATTTGTCAACCCATGAGACTCCACCGAAGCTGCTACTTTGGCTTTGACTGTAGTGCCCGGCGAACTTTGTACTGACGTGACCCCTAGCAGGTTGCTGAAAAACTACTCTCATTTCCACAGCGCAAGCTGGTAAGAAGTAGCTATGCGTGGTGATGACGAGCAGCAGTTGGACGTGTGGCCTGCCCGATCTTTTGCACCAGTTCGATTGTTAGTGTAGCGCAGCGGCTTGAACTGTAACTCCGTCGCCGTCGTCCGGAGCACGCCAACCATGTCTGGAGTTACGATTTTGTGAGCACGAAAACGTATGACGGCAGGACGGCGCGGATGCTGAACCTGATTGATGAATCGACGCGGGAGTGCCTGCTGAATCGTCCTGAGCGGCGCTGGAGCAGCGCAAAGGTGATCGAGGTGCTGGCGGACGTGATGGTGATGAAGGGTGTCCCCGAACATATCCGTTCAGATAACGGTCCTGAGTTCGTAGCCAGAGACCTGCGGAACTGGCTGGCCGACACCGGTGCCAAGACGTTGTACATCGAACCCGGCTCTCCATGGGAGAACGGCTACTGCGAAAGCTTCAACTCGAAGCTGCGGGATGAGTTTCTGAATGGTGAGATCTTCTACTCAATGAAAGAGCTGCGCGTTCTGGCGGAACGCTTTCGAGTCCACTACAACACGGTGAGGCCGCACTCCTCGCTGGGCTATCGGCCACCGGCACCACAGGCGTGCCAGGCCGCAATCAACCAGGGGCATGGAGAAGTGGAAAGCACAAACCGCTTCCCACTTCTCCACACCCCCGACTGCGACGGCGATGGAATTACAATCCAAGCCGCTGCGCTACACTAACAATCGAACTGGTGCAAAAGATCGGGCAGGCCAGCCGCCGAAGGACTCCCAGGAACGCAGAAGCAGGAGATTCTGAATCGCCTGCTTCTGGCCCGGGAATTCGTCGGAACGCAAAATCCCTTAGATTTCTTCCGTGCATGGAAGACACCGCTCGAACGACACATACCGCTGTCAACCCAGACGCCTGCCCCCAAAGGCGGAGATCGAAGCTGAGCAACCAGTGGACGTCACAGATACTCCGTGGCAGCTCCTATCGTTTAGCTTGCCGGGTTAGCGATTGCTCGATTAGCCAAATCGCTAGTCTCTGCATCATCTGGAGCATACCCAGTAGCCCGCTAAGGTGTGTCTCGATTAGATTTTTCTCGTCAGGGTCGGCCGATTCAATCAGTTCGCTCACAAGCGCTTCGACTCTCATGTCGAGATCAGGGTGTGAGTTTACATGATCACCAGAGGCGCGTGCAGCCGGGACTCGACCATTACTCGCATACACCTCCTTGGCAGCATGGCAGATCTGCAACACACGACAGAATGCGATAGCGCCTAGACCTGCACGAACGTGAATCAAGCCTTTCTGCCGCCCAATGTGTCCACAGATCCTAATCGCGAGTGTGTCACACCAAAGCTCAAGATTCTGACTTTCCTCTTCCGAAAGTGTCCCTTGTGCTTCCGGCTTAGTCTCGTGCGCTACGAAATGGGAGAATTCGTGAGCGATGGAAAATAGGAGCATCGAGTGGAGCAGAGCTGCACGCCAGTCAGTCTCCTCGGATATATTCGGTATCCAAACAAACCGAAGAAGCGTCCCTTGGAACGCATACTTGCTAGCCAAAAGCGCTGCCAGTACTATCCCGGACGGGTTCGCCGAGATCAGTGCGGCGTCCCACTCTGTTTGGCTCAGCCCATCCGGCAACGCCCTCAATGTGAAGAACATTCTTGATATTGCTTTGGTCCAGTAATTACAGAAGCGTGCAGTTCCCTCTCCCGCGAAAAGCAGGTGTCGAGCTTCCGTTGGTCGGGCCATCGGCGTGCAACTGATGTCGGTGGATGTGACTAGATCGATCGGTCTCAGTGGCGGTAGTCCAATTTCGTTGGCTGCCGCAGTGATCTCATCTAGGATCGTCGATACCTTATTTCCGTCGTTCGATTCTCGAATTGCGTTGTGAGCAAGACCGGGGCTGACAACATTGTACGAGCCATCTCCATGACGGCTTCGTCAGTTTCGTCAAGTGTAGGAGCTACTGCGTCTAGCACCGTATCGAGCATGGCTGGATCTAGAACCTGATTTTCACTCCGAAAGAAGTCTTCCCAACCTTTCGTGATTTGCGCTTTTTGCAAATACTCGATGTATCTGAAGATATCGTCGTTCGTCGTTTTGTCGGGCTGTGCAGCCATCTACTCGGAACCTATAATCGTTTGGAGTCGGCGCTTGGCCTGATACTTCGGACACCTCTGCAGGCTATCAATTGCTCGAGATTAGGATATCGTGCGATTAGTGGCGTGACGAGGGTCGTCTCAGGCGAGATACACTAACCGCCGACCGTACCGCTCCGCTTCAGCCCAGAAAATTTTGCGTACCCCAAATAACGGAAAACAACGTTTGTTCCTGAAAACAGGCAGGGCAGAAGTGCCGAAAATCTGGGCACTCTTGGATTTGGCTGGAATTGAACTCGTTGAAGCTAAAAGAAAATGCGCGGAAACAACGAAACTTTCTGAAAGGTAGGCGATTTTTTTAGATGAAACTATTGGTCGCCTCCAGCAGGTTGCAAAAAAGCGGGGAAATGATTCCCCGGTTCTAAGTGTTCCCGGAATTGTTGTAGAGTTCCCGAAAATGTTGTCAGTTCCCGGAATTGTTGTCCGTGAACAGCCGCTCTCTCGGCGCGTACACCGCTACTCGACTGTGACCGACTTTGCCAGATTGCGTGGTTGATCGACGTCGCAGCCGCGGCGCACCGCGATGTGATAGGCGAGCAATTGCAGGGGCACAATTTCGAGAATCGGCAGCAGCAGTTCCGGCGCTTGGGGAATAAAGATCACGTGGTCGGCGGACTCGCGAATATCTTCATCGCCTTCCGTGGCCACCGCGATCACACGGCCCGAGCGGGCTTTCACTTCCTTCAGATTTGAAATCGTCTTCTCATAACGCAGCACCGAGCCGGGGTCGTTTTTGTCCTGCGTGGCAATGATCACGACCGGAAGATCTTCGTCGATCAGCGCGTTGGGACCATGCTTCATTTCGCCGGCGGCGTACCCTTCGGCGTGAATGTAGGAGATCTCCTTCAACTTCAGCGCGCCTTCCAGTGCAATGGGGAAGTGGATGCCGCGGCCAAGGAAGAGGAAATCCTGCACGCGCTGGTAGGTGCGCGCGAGTTCCTCGATCTCCTCCTCGCGGGAGAGCACAGCTTCCAGCCGCCCCGGAAGTTTCGAGAGCTCCTGCGTCAGCTTGATCGATTCTTCGTCGCAGATGGTGCCGCGCACCTGTCCCAGGCGCAGCGCGAACAGAAACAGCGCGACCAGTTGCGCGGTGAACGCCTTGGTCGAGGCCACGCCGATCTCCGGGCCTGCGTGAGTATAGATAGTGCCGTCGGCTTCACGCGCGATCATGGCGCCGACCACGTTGCAGATGGCGAGCGTCTTGGCGCCGCGCGTCTTCGACTCACGCTGTGCGGCGATCGTGTCGGCGGTCTCACCCGACTGGGTGATGACCATGGTCATTTCATTTTTTTCGATCAGCGGATTGCGGTAGCGGAATTCACTGGCGTAATCCACTTCGACGGGAACTCGCGCCAGGCGCTCGATCATATACTTACCGGCGAGTCCGGCATGCCAACTCGTGCCGCAGGCGGCGATGTACAACTTTCGCAGATTGCGGAACTCTTCATCAGAGACATCCATCTGCTCGAGAAATACTTTCCCGGTATCGAAAGAGACGCGGCCCATCGCGGTGTCGCGGACTGCGCGCGGCTGCTCATAGATTTCTTTGAGCATGAAGTGCTTGAAGCCGCCCTTTTCCGCCATGATGGGGTCCCACGTAATGTGCTGGACATCGCGCTGAACGGGCTTTCCATCGAAGTCGGTAAGGGTCACGCCTTCGGGGGTTAGCACAGCGAGGTCGCCATCTCCCAGGAAGAACAGATCACGCGTGTGGTACAGAATCGCAGGCACGTCGCTGGCGACAAAATACTCGTCCTTGCCAAGGCCGATGACGGCGGGCGGGCCATTGCGCGCCGCGATGATCTTACTGGGTTCCGTGCTGCAGATGACCGAGAGGGCGAAGACTCCGTTCAACCGCTTCACCGTCATGCGCACTGCTTCTTCAAGAGAGATCTTCTTATCCGGATTTTCAAGGATGAAGTACTTCTCGATCAGATGTGCGATGACCTCGGTATCGGTTTCGGTCTTGTAGGTATGGCCCTCTTCGCGGAGTTGCTTCTTAAGCGCGAGATAGTTCTCGACGATGCCGTTGTGGACGACGACGATGGTGCCGCTGCAGTCGCGGTGCGGGTGTGCATTCTCCTCGCTGGGGCGGCCATGTGTTGCCCAGCGAGTGTGCCCGATGCCGTAGGTGCCATCGATGTGGTTGTGGCGAATTACCTCTTCAAGGTTGCGCAGTTTGCCTTCTGCGCGGCGAATCTGCAGACCGTTATCTCCGCCCGCAACCGCGATTCCCGCCGAGTCATAACCGCGATACTCAAGACGGCGCAAGCCATCAAGAATCACCGGAACCACATGTTTCTTGCCGACATAGCCAACGATTCCGCACATAACGCTGCTCCTTAACTGGAAAAGAGAAACATCGATGGATGAAGCCCGGAGGTGTTATAAAACCGGCCCCGGACTTTAATCCTCGATGGAGTAATGAAACTCTTCGATCACCGGATTGGTGAGAACTTCGCTTGCCATGCGCTCCACTTCGGCCCGCGCTGCATCGCGGTCAAGGCTGCCATCAAGCGAAAGCTCAAAGTACTTGCCCTGCCGCACATCGGCCACGCCCTTGTAACCCATCTTGGACAACGCGCCCTGAATCGTTTTGCCCTGCGGATCAAGAACACTCTTCTTCATTGAAACGTAAACGTAGGCTTTCATCGGTTCCTCAATTATACAGTGCGGCCGGCTGGCACTCGGCCGGCGCAAAGGCTTCTCTGCCAGCCGGAAGGTTACAAGCCAAACAGATCGCGCAGCCGCCGTGTCTGAGCGCGGCTGACGGGAATTTCCGTCTGTTTCTTATCGTCCATGCGGATCTGGTAGCTGCTCTTGAACCAGGGCACTACTTCCTTGATCCGGTTGATGTTGACCAGATAGGAGCGGTGCGCCCGCCAGAAGAAATTCGCGTCCAGCGAAGCTAAAAGTTCCTCCAGCGTGCGGCAGTTCGACTGGCCCTCCATGTTCTGGGCCACCACGGTGATCACGCCATCTTCAATCGATGCAAAGCAGATCTCTTTCTGATCGACCAGAAAGAGACGGTTGTTGGCCTTGAGCAAAACCTTCGTGGTTTGCGGCTTCTGCTGCTCCAGCAATTTGACCAGGGTATCCAGTTTTTCGCTGGGGGCTACGTCGGAGTCCTGCGTCCTGCGGGCTTTCTCGATCGCCTGAAAGATGCGCTTCTTCTCGAACGGCTTCAGAATGTAATCCAGCGCGCTAACCTCAAAGGCCTTTACCGCGTACTGGTCAAAGGCAGTGGAGAAGACGATGTTGGGCAGCGGAATTTTCTTCTCCAGCAGCTTCTTGATCACTCCAAAGCCATCCAGGCCGGGCATCTGCACATCCAGAAAAACCAGGTCCGGAGAGGTCTCCTTTATCAGGTTCACCGCTTCCACGCCATTCTTGCCTTGGCCAATGATGTCGAGGTCGTCCACATCCTGCAATAAATAGGAGAGTTCATCGCGAGCAAGTTGTTCGTCGTCCACAATGATGACGGATAGCGGCATTCTGTGTTCCTCATTCAGTACAGACGAGTATAGAACGCGAAAGGTTGCAGAGAAAACGCCCTGTCTCATTTTTGCAACGGAGGCTAAGCGCCCGTGCCGTACACTAAAGGGATATGAGCGAAGTGATCTACGGCATCCATGCCATTAACGAAGCGCTGAAGCGCGGTGGCCGCCGCTTTGACTATGTCGCGGTCTCGCGCGACCGCACCGACAACCGTTTGCAGAAGATTCTCGACGACTGCCGTGCGCAGGGCATCAGCGTGCGCTTTGTCCCCCGCGAAGACATCGACCGCGAAACCCGCACCAACACCCACCAGGGAGTCATGGCCGTCACCTCCCGCAAGGAGTACACCGGGGTCGAGGAACTGCTCGAAAACAAGAACGGCGAATACAGCTTCCTGCTGGTGCTGGATGGGGTGGAGGACCCGCACAATCTGGGTGCGCTGATCCGCTCCGCCGACGGCGCCGGGGTGGATGGCGTGGTCATTCCGGAGCGCCGCGCGGCCGGCATCACCGGCACCGTGGTCAAAGCATCGGCCGGAGCCAGCGAGCACCTGCCCGTGGCTCGCGTGGTCAACATCGCCCGCACCCTCGACGAACTGAAGCAAGAGAACGTGTGGGTGGTCGGCCTCGATGAGCGTGGCGACAAGAGCTACGACGAGCTGGATTACAACATGAATTGCGCCATCGTCCTGGGCGCGGAGGGCAAGGGACTGCACGACCTGGTCCGCCGCAAGTGCGACATGCTGGTTTCCATTCCCATGATGGGTGCGGTCTCATCGCTGAACGTCTCCGTCGCCGGTGGCATTGTGATGTACGAAGTGCAGCGGCAGCGGCGGCAGGCTCAAAAGCCAGCCGCCAAAAAATCCGCCCGGAAGAAGAAAGAGGAGTAGCTTTGCGCCGTCTTGCGCTCGCAGTCCTCTTGGTTGCGCTCGCCGCACTGCCGGCATTGGCCTTGGACCGCAATGCCTTCACCTTCACCCGCTACGATCTCCGGCTTACCCTGGACCCGCACCAGCATGGGCTCGCAGCCGAGGGAACGGTCGAGGTACGCAACGACTCGCAGCAGCCGCAGCGTGAAGTCTCGCTCCAGATTTCAAGCTCTCTGCGCTGGCTTTCGGTGCTGGCGAACGGTCGCGAAGTCGAGTGGCTCGTGCAGAGCTACACCAGCGACATCGACCACACCGGGCTGCTCAATGAGGCAATCGTCAAGCTTGATAAGCCCATTGCTCCGGGCCAAACCCTGCGGCTCAACGTGCGCTATTCGGGCACGGTGCAGAAGGACACAACCCGGCTCGAGCGGATCGGAACTCCCGCCGATGTTGCCCGGCGCAGCGATTGGGACGAGATCAGCGACAGCTTTACCGCTCTGCGCGGAGCCGGTTTCGTAGTCTGGTATCCGGTTTCGATGGACGCGGCCAATCTGAGCCAGGGCAACGAACTCTTTGAAATCCTGCGCGCCTGGCGCGAGCGCGAATCTTCCTCTGTGCTGAGCGTACAGCTTTCAAGGGCGGCAGCGTCGGAGGGCGATGAATCGAAATTCATCTTCGTGGCCAACGGCTCCCCCGCTGCCGACGGCACCCAACGCCCGGCTGGTCCGGCGATCAGCGAAGAGTTTCGCGGCATCGACCCGTGATTGTAATGCTGGGCGATCGCCGCAGAAACCCCGACCGGCCTCAGCGTCGATGCCTACTACACCGCCGCGCATACCCAATACGCGCGCGACTACATGGCCGCCGCAGAGTCGGTGATCCCCACGCTGGAGGAGTGGTTCGGCACCCCCCGCCGCAAGGTGGTTCTGGTCGAGTTGACCGACCCCGACGCCATGCCCTACGATTCCGGGCCGTACTACTTCGTTCCCATGCGCAAAGTCCCGTCGGCTGCGGCACAAGTGGCTCTGGCGCGTCCGGCGGTCCACGCCATGATCGATTCGCCGCGTCCGTGGATTCGCGAGGGGCTGGCCGGCTTCGCACAGGCCTTGATCCGCGAGCATCAGGCAGGACGACGCGCCGCCCTCGCCTACCTGGGCCAGTTCAGCTCCGCGCTGGCCGCCGCCGAGGCTACAGTCCCACGCCTCGCCGCACTCGGGCGGTACCAGCTCCGAACACGCCGCCGGGCTCCCCGCAATCGGCCCCCAGCCGCTGATTACGACCGCCGATGAGGTGTTCTTCCGCACCAAGGCCGCCTATGTCTGGTGGATGCTGCGCGATATGGTGGGTGACCGCGTACTGCAATCGGCTTTGGCGCACTATCATCCCGCGGACGACCGCGACACGGCATACATGCAACGGCTGATCGAAAAACAGGATTCGCCCAAGCGCGACCTTGAAGCATTCTTCGACGACTGGGTTTACCGCGACCGCGGCCTGCCGCAGTTGCGCCTTCAATCCGCATATATGCGGCAGACTCTCAGCGAGCGGACGGTGACTGCGGTCACGGTTGAAAATCTTGGCGAAGCCTGGTGCGAGGTTCCGGTCTCGGTGCACTCGCCCAAGGGGATGAACTCGGTGCGCGTCGTGGTCGCGGGCAAGAGCAAGGCCACGGTGCGCGTGCCCTTCGAAGGAATCCCCAGCACCGCCGACGTGAACGACGGCAGCGTCCCTGAGGCCGAGCCCCGCGACAACGGGATTGCGGTGACCGCGACTTCTCCGCCAGAGCACTGAGTGTGCGGCTGGGGCATTCCCGTTGCGGGATTGTGAGTGCCTTGGCCTGTAGTCGACAGGTATCACGAGTTTCATCTCTCCCTCTCTAAGTAGCCCAAATTTGGAGTACAGTTTCATCCATGAACGAAGCGCACTCCAGACCCGCAAGTCGTTCGCGGGTGTGTTTCAATGATGCTCGGTCTGGGCGCCCTGCTGTTTTTGCCCTATTCACCCTTGCGTGCTTAATTACCACCACAGGATGCTCAGGACCACTGAAACCCTTATCGGCGGAGTTACGCGAGCGTAGCGCGACGGAAGGCCTAGCATTGGCTTCTCGAGACGGAGCAATGCCGTTTGACCAAGCGCCGATCGATCTACCGTACACATACAGAAGTGCATACGCTTCGCCCTCCGGGGTGAATTTCTGGGTGAGTGACTACCGCAAGTTCCTAAGGAATGCTGCCAGCCCGCTCCCGGTTCACCCCTGCGATCAGGGCGACCCCGAACCATTCTACGACCGAGCGCTTACTACCTTAAGGGTGACTACGAGCGTGCCATCCAAGACACCGGGGCAGCGTCGAGTTGAACATAGGCGACTACAATCGCGCCATCCGGGATTTCGATCAGGCCATCCGGCTCAAGCCTAACTACTCCGAGGCACTCTACCGTCGTGGTCTCGCTTACTCTAAAAAGGGCAACTAGGGCCGCAAATAGAACTGAGTCGCTTGTCTGAACTTCGTCGTTCCCCTAGTGGATGAATAATCGCCAAGTAACTCACAATCCCGAAAGTTTTCCTAGCAGCGCAAGCTCTCGTAATTCGCGAAGGCCGCCAGACTGGCGGGCGCCAGAAGGTCACCACCGGCAATCAGCTCCGATTCCGGCTTCGCCGCGCCTTCCGTCGGCTCGTAGTCGTATTTGATCCCCTCATACTTGCGAATCTCGACCCCCTGCTCACTGATGGCGAGATACGTCGGGTTGGCGTCGATCCAGCTTCCGCTGTTGTAGTAGTCGACTCCGTGGCGGCTCTGGTGCGAGGCCACGTGGGTATGTCCGCAGAAGATGCGATCCACACGCCCGGCTCGGGCGTAAAGCAAGGCGCCTTCGGCCACTCTGGATTCCATGCGAAGCCATCTTGTGTTCACGCGGTCGATGAAGCGCGAAACATGCTTGCGGCTACCGTCAAGCTTTTGCAGTTCGTAAAAAAGGCGCTCGCCAACACGGCCAAGAAACTCGTTCTTGCTGCAGAAGGGGTCGAACTGATGTCCGTGAACTGCCACATGGCGCTTGCCCTGGTACTCCCAAACGTAGCGCTGATAAACCGGCACGCCCACCAGGTGCGACATGATCTTCGAAAGGCCCTGGTCGTGATTTCCCTCCACCCACACCACTTCCACCTTGCGCTTGGGGTTGGAGAGCTTGCGGATACGCGAGAGAAACTTCCAGTGATCGCTGGTCAACCGGCGGAAATTCAGATCGCTGAAGATATCGCCCAGCAGCACCAGCCGGTGGAAATTCGTCTCTGCCAGCAACTCGCTGGCCTCCCGGGCGCGGCTCACCTCGCTGCCCAGGTGCACGTCGGAGAGAATCAGAGTATCCATTGTCTGCTCTGCCATAGCGATACCATCTTGATCCGTTGCGGTTAACCAGCGATAAAGCAGGTGTGAATTTTGCATGAAAGATAGTGCAATTCTCGGTTCGTCTCCCTGGGTTAAGGTCCACCCAGGTCAGGCTCAGTAGAAGTCCTGCTTTTCTCTCATTCATCAAAGATTTACACTAGTGTCATGAGCCCGAAAGCAACCCGTGGGCAAAATGTAAACACTATGCCCCACGGCACCACCACACTGACCTCCCCGGCTCCATTTGCGAAACTTGGAAAGCAGATTCCCTGGGCGCGTCCCTTCATTCCCATCCGCAGGCTGGATCGCATCTACGCCGACGCCTTGGCCCGCACAGATGGAACTGTCTTTGACGGCATCCTTCGCGAGATGAATGTCGAGTACACGGTTCGCGAGGGCGATCTCAAGCATGTGCCTCTGGAAGGCCCCGCCGTCGTCTTTGCCAATCATCCCTTCGGCATGCTGGACGGCATTTTGATGGCCTCGCTTCTATTGCGCCTGCGGCCTGACGTAAAGCTGCTGGCAAACCAGTTGCTCGGCTGCATGAATGAGCTTTCGCAACATTGCATCCTGGTGGACAACATGATGGGCGAGGGCCATGAGTCAGCCAATCGCCGCGGCATTCGCGAAGCCCTGGACTGGGTCAAACAGGGACACATGCTGATCGTCTTCCCCGCCGGTGAAGTCGCCTCCTGGAGCCGCCATCACCGCCGCGTGCTGGACCCGCAATGGAATCGCAACATGGCGCGCATTGCGCGCATGGCCGGTGCCAAGAGCGTTCCGGCCTTCATCTCCGGCGCCAACAGCGTTGGCTTCCATCTGGCGGGAGTGATCCATCCCCGTCTCCGCACCCTTTTCCTGCCCCATGAGCTGCTCAACAAACGCGGCCGCCGCATGGAGATTCGCATCGGTGCCCCGGTCGAGGGCGAAACCCTCAAAGCAATCCATGACGACGAAAAGGCCATCGATCTGCTGCGTTGGAACAGTTCGCTGCTCGCCTTGCGCGACCGCATCAGCTCGCCCCGCATGCGTTTTCTTCCTGGCCACTGGTACCCTAAGCACGCCGTCGCTCCGGCGGAAGATCCCACCGTGCTGCTGCGCGAATTGCAGTCCCTGCCCGCTGACGCTTTGCTGGAGTCGGTCGGCGGCATGCGCGTCTATGCCCTCACCTCGCGTCAGGCGCCGCGCATCGTTCGTGAGATTGGCCGCTTGCGTGAGCTTACCTTCCGCGCCTCCGGCGAGGGAACCGGCAAGGCCCGCGATCTCGATCGCTTTGACGCCTATTACACCCATCTCGTCCTGTGGAATGACGAGCGCCAGGAGATCGCCGGCGCGTATCGAATCTGCAACGTGCAGAGCGTTCTGCACCGCTACGGACTTCGCGGCCTCTACACCACCACGCTCTTCCGCTTCCAGCCGAAATTCTTTGCTCAGGTCGGCCCGGCCCTGGAACTCGGACGCTCCTTCGTCCACCTCGATTACCAGCGCCAGTACGCGCCCCTGCTCGTTCTCTGGAAGGGAATTGGCTCCTACCTGGTGCGCCATCCAGAGACCCCGGTGCTCTTCGGCGCCGTCAGCATCAGCGCGGACTACTCGATCGCTTCGCGCGAGGTGCTTACCAAGTATCTGAGCGCGCACACCGTCGACGCCGAACTGCTCAAGATGCTGCGGCCAAAGAATCCGCCGCGGTCTGCGGCCGAAAATGTGAACCAGCCTGAGATGTTCGCCCGCGTCTTCACCCTCGACGACATCTCCGATTGGATCAGCATGTTTGAGAGCGACGGCAAGGGCGTCCCCGTGCTGGTGAAGCACTACATGAAGCTGGGAGGCAAATTCCTCGGCTTCAACGTGGATGCGAAATTTTCCAACGTCCTCGACGGCCTGCTGCTGGTGGATCTGCGCGAGGCAAAGCCGGAGTTGCTGGCGCGCTATCTCGGAAAAACGGGCTCATCTGAATTTCTCCGCCTGCACCACGCCGCAGCTTCGGTAAAGGCTCCTGCTCAACCCGCTCGGTAGTCCGTGCTCGAAGTCCGGTGCGATTTGCCCGGCAATCGGAAATAGCGTATCTTTTCGCCGTGGAGATAGAAAAGATTAGCCAGTTCAACCCATCCGTCTTGAGCATACGGCTTCAATCCTTGCTCGAAAAAATGCCGTGCGGCAAGCGGTTGCCAGCCGCCCCCGAATCTCTAAGATTGATCCCAAAAGCAGGTTAGACGAATGGCGACGTTGGCCGCGGTAGATATCGGCGCGAACTCGGTGCGGTTAAAGATTGCGCGCGTGGTGCGCAAACGTCTTCAAGTGCTGCATGAGGATCGCGAAGTGGTGCGTTTGGGCGAGGGAGTCTTCCGCACCGGAGCCTTGGATCCGGCGGCGATGGAGCAGACCGTGCGCGTCCTGAAGCGCTTTCAGAAAGCGGCCCAGGCTCACGGTGCCACCAAAATCCGCGTGGTTGGCACCAGCGCCCTGCGCGACGCCAACAACAGCGCCGCCTTTGTCCACTGGGTGCATGCCGCCACCGGCTGGCACGTCGAAGTCGTCACTGGCGTGGAAGAGGGCCGCCTGATTCACCTCGGCATCATGGCCAACACCCGCATCGGCGCCGGCCGCCTGCTGCTCATCGATCTCGGCGGAGGCAGTTGCGAGCTGATCGTCTCCTACAGAGGCCAGATCGAGCACATCTTCAGTCTGCCACTCGGAGCCGTACGCCTTACTCGCGAGTTTCTCCAGCACGATCCGCCGACTGAAACCGAGTTGGACCAGCTGCGTACCTACATCGGCGAGGAGGTCGGACGGATTCGCCGCGACCTTACCAAGCACAAGATCAACCTCACCGTCGCCACCTCCGGAACTCCTGCTGCGCTCAGCGAACTCTGGGCGGCGGCGCAGGAGAGCGCCATCCCTACGACCGTGCCGCGTGCCGGCTTGCTCCGCCTTACCAAAAAGCTCTCCGTCTCCACCGTCGAGCAGCGCCGTGGGCTTACAGGGCATTGGCCCGCGCCGGGCCGAAATTATCGTCGCCGGAGCGCATGTCTTCTCCGAACTGTCGACCGAACTCGGCCTGACCAGCTTTCGTTACCTGCCCTTCGGTTTGCGCGATGGCATCCTGGCGCAGATGGCTACCGATGATGAAGACATCGGTTTGCGCAAGCAACTGGCGGGCGAACGCGAGAATTCAGTTCACAACCTCGCTGAACCACTATCACGTCGATCTGCGCTTTTCCACCCGCGTTGCCGATCACGCACAGCGCCTCTTCAAACTCCTGGCGCCGGTGCACGGTCTGCCGCCCGAGTGTGCCACGCTGTTGAATGCCGCCGCCATGCTGCATGAGGTGGGTTCGTTCATCAGCCGCGCCGGACGCCGCCGCCATGCCTGGTACATCCTGGCGCACTCAGAGCTGCTCGGCTTCAGTCTGCCGCAGCGCCGCTTCATCGCGGCCATCACGCGCTATCTCGGGAAATCGAAAATCATTCCCACCAGTCAACCGGTGCGCTTGCTGACCCCTGAAGACCGCCTCCGCCTGCCGCGCGCCGTGCTGCTGCTGCGGTTGGCCCGGGCGGCAGAGCAGGGAAGGCGCGGAGCCGTGCTTAACTTGCGCGCCAAAGTGGACCCCAGTACGGTGCGTCTCACACTGGTCACACGCCCCACTGGAGCCGAGCTGGAGTTGTGGGCGCTTGAAAGGGAACGGGATTACTTCTCCGAGGTCTTTGGCCGCGAGCTGATTTGCGTCGAGGTGTAGGCGGCTTTGATCATGCGCGGGGTGATCAGCCAGCTGAGAGTGCTGCGCTTGGAGCTCACTTCCACGCGGGCCACGCTGCCCTTTTTCATCTCAACCGCCCAGTCGCTCAGTCCACCTGTGATCAGCAGCGAGAGAAACCTGCTCATGTTAGGATTGTGGCCCACCAGCATCACCGACTCCAGCTCGTTCAGCTTTCGCAGCAGTCCGCGGAAGCTCTCATAATCGGAGCCGGGGCGCAGCGTCGGAGTCAGCTCGATCCGCTGCTCATACGCAATTTCATTCCCTACCAGGGCAGCCGTCTGCGTCGCGCGCTTCAGTGGGCTGGAGAGAATCAGATCGACGTGCGTGTCCATCGCCGTCAACCACCTGCCGGCGTAACGGCACTGCTCGATGCCTTCTTTGTCGAGCGGCCTTCTGGCATCCAGAATCGGGTTCAGTCGGCTCTGTCCGGCACTGGCGTGGCGCAGAAAATATACGATCATCGGCTGGTTACCTTCACCCGCGGCTTAGCCACGCGGGGCTTCGCGATGCGGCGCGGCGGTCTGGGGGGCGCCACCGGAATTGCCGAGAGGTCGCGCTTGCCCTCGGCCAGGTCAATCAGAAAATCCTGCGAACTGAACGGCGCAGTCTTGCTCTTTGCCGACTCGCGCAGGTAGCTGCCTCCGCGTTGTAGAATGCGCGACTTTACATTGTCGGCCAGATACGCAGCCAGAATTTCATTCTTCACGCGATCTCGCAGCAGTACATCGCGCAGCGGAAAAACCACTTCCACGCGCTCGTGCAGATTGCGCGGCATCCAGTCGGCGCTGCCCAAATAGATTTCCTCTTCGCCGCCGTTCTGGAAGTAATAGATGCGGCTGTGTTCCAGAAAGCGGCCTACAATGCTGCGCACTTGTATGCGGTCGCTGATGCCGCGAATGCCCGGATTCAGCGAGCAGATGCCGCGCACAATCAGGTCCACCTGCACCCCTGCTTGCGATGCGCGATACAGCTCCTGCACCACGTTCTTGTCGAGCAGCGAATTTACCTTGGCGATGATGCGCGCCGGCTTGCCTGCCCGCGCGTGGTCGGCCTCACGCGCAATCAGGTTGGCCACCCGTTCTGCAAGATCCACCGGAGCCACCAGCAAAGGATTGTAGTTGGGCTGCTCGGAGTAAGCGGTAAGGAAATTGAAAACGTTGTGTACCGCAAGCGTCATCTCCGGGTTCGCCGTCATCAGGCTCAGATCGGTATAGAACGCCGCCGTCGTCGGATTGTAGTTTCCCGTACCGAGATGGGCATAGCGACGCATCGTCCCATCCGGGTCCTTGCGCACAATCAGCGTCAGCTTGCAGTGAGTCTTCAATCCCACCAGCCCATGGAAAACCTGCACTCCCGCATCTTCAAGCTCGCGTGCCCACTTAATGTTGGAGGCTTCGTCGAAGCGCGCCTTCACCTCCACCACCACCGTCACTTCCTTGCGTCGCCGCCGCCTGCACCAGCGCCTCCACGATCGGCGAATTGTCGTTCGTGCGGTAGAGCGTCTGCTTGATCGAGAGCACCGCCGGGTCCTGCGCCGCGGCTTCAATAAAGGAGACCACGCTGTTATAGCTGTCAAATGGATGGTGCAGCAGTACATCACGCTGGCGCAGCGCCGCCCCAGATGTCGCGTCCCTTGGGCAGCGACCACTCCCGCGCCTGGAACGGCTTGAACTTCAGATCGGGACGGTTCACTGCGCTGTACAGGTGCATCAGCCGGGAAAGGTTCACCGGCCCCGGCGTGCGATACACCTGCCACTCCTGCAGCTCGAAGACCGTCTGCAAGCGTGAGACAATGTCGGCGCTGGCGTCGGATTCAATCTCCAGCCGCACCGCGTCTCCCTTGCGGCGGTTGTGCAACTCCGTTCGCACCGACTCCAGCACCGAGCGCGACTCTTCTTCCTGCAGATACAAATTGCTGTTGCGCGTGATCCGGAAAGCGCCTTCGCTCAGAATCTCATAGCCGCGATACATCCGCCCCGCGTGCAGTCCCACCAGATCCGCCAGCGCGATAAAGGAATCGCCCTTCGCATCGGGCAATCTCACCAGCCGCGGCAGCGAGCGGGGCACCGTTACCACGCCCATATAATTTGCCGTCGAGCGCCGCCTGCGCCGCAGCAGCAGCGCCTGGCACAGCGCCTTGTGAATCACTCGCGGAAACGGATGCGCCGGATCGACCGTCACCGGAGTCAGCAGCGCGTCCAGTTCGTTGCGGCAGTAGTCGTCCACCACCGCCCGTTGCGCATCGTCCAGGTCTGCCAGCGAGTGCACCCGGATACGATGTTCGGCCAGCGCAGGCAGAAGCTTCCCGTTCCAGCACTCGTACTGCTCGCGAACAAACTTGTGCGTAGCCTCGGCCACCAGCTCCTGCTCGTCCATCGGAGTCAGACCGTCGGGTCCAGCCTCTACCTGGCCTTCTTCCAGATGCTGCAGCAGTCCGGCGATCCGGATCTCGAAAAACTCATCCAGGTTGCTGGCCGTGATGGCGAGAAACTTAACCCGCTCCAGCAGCGGATTGCTCTCGTCTTCGGCTTCCTCCAGCACTCTTCGATTGAAGGCAAGCCACGACAGGCTTCGATTGAGATAAAATTCCGGATTAGATAGCGCGCGCGGCAGCATAATCACCCAGTGTACTGCGTAACAGGAACGAACGGCCATCGCATCTGTGAATTCACCGGTACCGGCCCGCGTCGCAAGCTTCTCGTCACCACTCTGGAGGGTGGCCAGCATCTCGCATTGCAAACGTGGAGGGTGCCCACATCCGCCCGCCTCTGGCGAATGTGGGATGTAGCAGGCGCGCCGCTCTGGGCCGCTTCGCTCTAGCCTTTGTTATGTTCGTGCCGCAGGTAAGGCGAGGGATGTCTGTGCGGCACTCCTCCGTGCAGATGCCGATGCGAGTGAATCAGGTTCGCCGCCTCCAGCAGTCCGGTGTTGGCCAGCACTTCGGCGGGAGTCGCGTCTGCCACCACCGCGCCGTCTTCCAGCACCACCGCGCGTTCGGCGATCTCGCTCAATATCTCCAACTGATGCGTCGCCGTGATAATCGTCTTCTGCCCGTTATTCCAAGATTCCAGCAACTCGATCACCTGGCTCTGGCTGCGCGGGTCCAGCGACTCGGTCGGCTCATCCAGCAGCAGCACATCGGGATCGAGCACGATCACCGAAGCAATCGCCACCCGTTTCTTTTCCCCGCCGGAGAGCCGGTACGGAGCGCGATCTTTCAGGTGTTCCGCGCCAATCCACTCCAGCGTCCAGTGCACGCGCTCCAGAATCTCCGCCCTTGGCCAGCCCATTTGCAGCGGTCCAAACGCCACTTCGTCAAACACCGTGGGATTAAAAAGCTGAACATCCGGATTCTGAAAGACCAGTCCCACCCGCCTGCCGGAAATCCAGCGCGAAGCCATCGTCCTCCATCGCCGCTCTCCGTCAGCGCCGCGCCCCGGAAGCGCATCGTTCCTTCGCACGCAAAGTGCAGCCCATCCATCAATCGCAGCAGCGTGCTCTTGCCGCTGCCATTGGCTCCCAGCAGCGCAATGCGCTCCCCGGCCCGCACCTGTAGCGAAAGCCCTTGCAGGGCTGCGACGCGCTCATATTCATAGCGCACTGCCTACGGCTTCAAACTCAGCTTCCATGGGTGGCCCATATCCGCCCGCCTTTGGCGAATGTGGGGTACGCGAACACCCGCACTCCTTCAGTTGGAAAACTTTCCGGCACGCGCTCTTCCTCTTTCATCTTCCCGCCATCGCTGCCGCCACCACCGCCGCCGCAAAGCCGGAGATCGCCACGTAGTCCCACCCGCGCAGCCGGAACTCGTGCAGCAATCGCACCTCGCCTCGAAAGCCCCGCGCCAGCATCGCCAGGAAAACCTGGTTCCCCATCTCCAGCGTTTTGCTCAGCAGCACGCCGCCGGTGTTCACCATCATCCGCCGCTGCTCGCCGGCCGCTCAACTGCCCCACCATGCGGCTCTGCCGCGACTCGAACATCGCGTTCGCGGTCTCGGTCAGCAGCACCACATAGCGATGCGTCATCGCCAGCAGCATGATCACCTCCACCGGAACCAGCAGCGTGCGCAGCGCCTTCAGCAGATGCATCCACGGCGTCGTCAGCACCAGCAGCGTGCTCAGCGTCACGGCCGTCTCCACCCGCGCCACCAGCACCAGCGCAGACCGCACCCCCTGCGCCGTAATCGCCAGCCACCCGAATCTGTACACCGCATCGCCGGGCGTCAAAAACAGCGCCGGTGCCGCAATCATAAAGGTAAAGGCGAAGGCCACCAGCCACACTCGCTTCGCCAGCGACCACAAACTCAAGCGCGAGGCCACTGCCAGCAAATCCCCAGCGCCGAACAGCGCAGCCATCACCGCAAGCCTGCGCGACAGCGCCGCCGCAACCACCAGCGACAGCAGTCCCACCAGCTTCACCCGCGGGTCCAGCGCCTGCAGCAGTCCGCGCTGCCGCGCGCACTCCTCTGACTCCAGCGTCTGCGCCAGCGCCTCGGTAAATCCCCGCACCGTCTTCCCGATCACGCCCGCGCTCATGCCCGCCCCGCAGGTGGCCCGCCACATCCGCCATCTTTTGGCGAATGTGGGATGGTGTACTCGCGGGTGCCCCACCTTCGCCGCTGCTCTTGCGGCTAAGCTGGGGCAGGACACTCCAACCCTGAAATTGCGCAACGCGCTGCACGACCCACGCCGCCGCCAGAATCAGCCCCACGCCAAACATCGCCGAGAGCAGATACCCAAAGCCCGCGCTCTTTACAAAGTGCGGCGCATAATCCGGCAGCGGAGCCGTCCATAGCTTCGCCATTCGCGCCAGCCCCGAAGGCGCGCGCCGCCGGCGGCGCAACGCCTCCGCTCGCCGCCGCAATCCGCGCCCGCGTTGCCGTCTCCGAGAAATCCTTCGCCGCCCACTCGCCCCACGCCGCGCCGCTCGCCACAATCCCCAGCGGAGTCAGCAGCAGCACCAGTGCCAGCGCGCCCCATAACCTGGCGCCAGCGGCCGGAGCGGCGTCCGTTGCCGCGTACCCGCCATCGCCGGGAGCGCCCGGGTGCCCCATCCTAGCCTGTTGTTGGCTAGGGTGGGGTAGTTGACTTTGACTTTGCTCCACCCCCATACTGCGGCCCATCCCCACCAGTGCCGCTTCATTGCGCCGCAGATAGCTGAACAGTCCCGCGCTCATCACCGCCTCGGCCACTCCTGCAATCGTCAGGTGTCCGGCCATCATCGCCGGGATCGCGATGCGCAGCGGATACGGGGCATAGAGCGGCGCGCCTGTCGCATCGTGAAACAGCATCGGCTGAATGCCGAATTCAATCGCCGCCAGCAACGCGGAAAGATTGATCGCGCCATAGCCCGCCAGCGCCGCCGCAACCACCCTCCGCCGCGAATCCGCCGCCGCTCCCAGGCTCACCAGCCGGTAGATGCCCCAGGCTGCAAACGAGCCCGCGATCGCCATGTTGAAGCAGTTCGCGCCCAGCGTCGTGATCCCGCCATCGCCAAAAAACAGCGCCTGAATCGTCAGCGCCAGCGAGATCGCCAGCAACGAAGCCCACGGTCCCAGCACGATCGCCGCAATCCCCACGCCCACCGCGTGTCCCGTCGTCCCTCCCGGCAGCGGCAGGTTGAACAACATGGTCACAAAGGAGAATGCGGCGAACAGCGACAGCAGCGGCAGCGTGCGTCCAAACAGCTTCTTCCGCGTCCTCCGCAGCGCCGCCCACCAGCACGGAGCGCTCGCCGCATACATCACGGCGCAGGTCGAAGGGCTCAGATATCCGTCGGGAATATGCACGCAGTGCGCTCCTCTGCCTAGTGTACTGGATGGCGCAAGTCTCCCCCTTTTAGGCCGTGACGTAAAAAACGCCTCCGTCTCCGGAAGCGTTCCCCACCTCGCCGGCTCGTCGCATCCGCATCACTGCGCCAGCAACATCGTCGGTATTAGCTTGTCTATTTCAGCTAAGCTGCATCTTCGTCAACCACCGGGTCAGGAATGCTCGATGGCGGGTCGCTCGCCGGGAACGAATCTGCCAGCGTCTCGTCAAGCCCTCTTTCCATAGCCATGTGCTGCTTGTTGATCGCAATCTGCTGCGCTACGGCCTCGCGCCGTTGACGCGCTTCCTGATCACGCACATCCCGGTCGCGCATAGAACCGGCCTGCTCAAATTCACTCGGACTGTTTTTGTGTTCCTGTTGTCTCTGCTCTGCCATAGCTCCTCTTCTGCAATTCCCATCGCAAAATTCGCGAGCGTGCACGGACGCACAATGTTGGCGAGAGCGTAATTCACGCCCTCAGTGGAATGAATGCTTACACAACGCTTACTGGCTTTTGGATGCGAGCCGCAGGACCCACGGTGCAAGGCTTTTAGCAGCCCAGTGGAGCTGCATCGTCGCCGGGCTTGCCGGAGCCCATGAGCGCCAATGTTACCTTCAGAATGATTTCCTGGGGCGGAATCGGCTTTCTCAGCAGTTCAAAGTGCATCCCGTTCTTCTCGGCCTGTTGCAGCAAATCCAGCGTGCCCGTCTGTCCGGAGAACAGCAATACCTCGATCTCCGGCAAAGTCCTGCGGATCTCCATCGCCATGCTCACGCCGTCCAGCACCGGCATCACCACATCGCTCAGAACCAGGTTCGGCTTCAGTTCCCGTGCTGCTTCCAATCCGAGCAGTCCGTTGTAGGCAGTGAAAGTCTCGTACCCCACGCCACGAAAGATCGCTGCCAGTGTGTCGGCAATCGTTCGTTCGTCGTCCACGATCAGGATCTTTGCGGTCATCGTGGACCCACTATATCTACTTTCCAGGGCAAAAGACAGCCAGAAATGGCCAGCGACAAAGAAAGTTTTCTGGTTCGTAGGTTCCCGTCCTGAGTTCGCCGCCTGGTTCGCCGGGTACCATTTTGCCCCGCATTGAGCACTACCGCACCTTGCCGGCTTCATGTTAGCCTGCGGCCATCTCACGCTTTGCCGGATCTTATGACCCTTTCGCTTTTGGATTGGCTGGCCATCGCCGCTTACCTCGCCATCACCATCCTGCTCGGCTTCTGCTTCCGCAAGCGCTCCGCCAAAAGCGTCGATGACTACTTCGTCTCCGGACGCAGCGTGAACTGGTGGCTGGCCGGAACCTCCATGGTCGCAACCACCTTTGCCGCCGACACTCCGCTCGTCGTCACCGGCCTCGTCTACGCCCAGGGCATCAGCGGAAACTGGCTCTGGTGGGGATCGTTGCTCTCCGGCATGATGACCGTCTTCCTCTTCGCCCGCCTCTGGCGGCGCAGCGGATTGCTCACCGACGTGCAGTTTGCCGAGATCCGTTACAGCGGCAAGCCCGCCGCGTTTCTTCGCGGCTTCCGCGCCGTCTACCTTGGCCTGCTCATGAACTGCGTCATCCTCGGATGGGTCACCAAGGCCATGACCAGCATCGTGGCCACCACCCTCGGCGGCACTCCCTTGCTGCTCGCCGTCGGCCGCTGGGTCGCGCCCCTCGGCGGCGTCTGGGCCGGCTCCGGATGGCGCCGCGCTCGCCGTCTGTGTCCTCTTTCTCATCCCATTTACCGGCCTCTACGTCTCGCTCGGCGGCCTCTGGGGAGTCCTCTGGACCGACCTCTTTCAGTTCGTCCTCAAAATGTCCATCGTCATCGCCATTGCCTTTTACGCCGTGCGCGCCGTCGGCGGCATGTCCGCGCTCATCGCCCGGCTTGGCTTCATGCAAAGCGCAATGCAAAGCTCCACGCCATCCCACGCCGTCGGCAATCCGCTCGCCTTCTTTCCCAATCTCTCCGCCGGACTCACCACCGAAATGCTCTGGACCATCCCGGTCGCAACCTTCCTCGTCAACATCGGACTGCAATGGTGGGCCTTCTGGTATCCCGGTGCCGAGCCCGGTGGCGGCGGATACATCGCCCAGCGCATCTTCAGCGCCCGCGACGAGCGCCAGGGCCTGCTCAGCGTCCTCTGGTTCAACGTCGCTCACTACGCCATCCGCCCCTGGCCCTGGATTCTCACCGCCCTCTCGGTCATCGTCCTCTACCCCGGCCTGGCGCACCCTGAAACCGGCTTCATGCTGGTGATGAACAACTACCTCCCGCACTCCATGCGCGGCCTCGCCATCGCCGGATTCCTCGCCGCCTTCATGTCCACCGTTGCCACCCAGCTCAACTGGGGAGCCTCCTACCTGGTCTCGGATTTCTACCGCCGTTTTCTGCGCCGAGCAAGCCAGCAACGCTCACTACGTCACGGTCTCGCGCCTCGCCACCGTGCTGCTGGTCATCGCCTCGGCCTGGGTCTCCGTGAACCTGGAGTCCATCGCCAGCGGCTGGCAGGTCGTCATGGAGATCGGCGCCGGAACCGGTGCCGTCTATCTTCTGCGCTGGTACTGGTGGCGCATCAACGCCTGGTCGGAGATCTCTGCCATGGCCTGCTCTCTCGCCGTCACCGTCACCCTCAACGCGCTCCATCCCTTCCACGGAGCCTCGCCCGTCGTCTTCGCCAAAACCGCCATGACCACCACGGCCATCACCACCCTGGTCTGGCTCGCCGTTACCCTGCTTACTCCCGCCGAGCCCTTCGCCACCCTCGAATCCTTCTACCGCCTCGTCCGCCCCGACGTCCGTGGCTGGCAGCCCATCGCCGCCCAACTCGAATCCACCGAGCCACCATCGCCCCCACCCGCGACCTCGGACGCAACCTCACTGCGTGGCTCCTCGGCTGTGCCATGGTCTATCTCTGTCTCTTCGGCACCGGCAAACTCCTCCTCCACCAACCAGCCCTGGGATTCACCCTGCTTACTCTCTCCGCCCTCAGCGCCTTTGCCCTCTACCGCACCTTCGTCACCAGCTTTCACCAGGAGCCCGACATCGCCGCCGAAACGACCGTGGCCGTGGAGTCACGAGGCTCAGCCTAGGACATCGCCGCACTTTTCCCAATTGGCGAGAAATTGAATGACTCCTCTGGCCCACCCGGCTAACATGCTCTGGCGGAGGAGACACATGAAGTTCGTGAGCGGAAAATTCCTGATGGTTGGGCTCGGAACCGGAGTTCTGGCGGGGATTCTGGCAGGATTGGTCGGGATCGCCGGGGGCGTGCTGATCGTGCCATCGCTGGTGTACTTCTCAGGCTTCAATCAGAAGATGGCGCAGGGAACCTCGTTGGCGGTGCTGTTGCCGCCCGCCGGTGCCCTCGCCTTCTGGCAGTATTACCGCACTGGAAATGTGGACCTGAAGATGGCCGCGCTGATCTTCGTGGGATTGCTGCTGGGCGGCTGGGTGGGCGGCTCTTGGGCGCAAGAACTCTCCAACACCGAGCTACGCAAAGGCTTCGCCCTATTCCTATTGCTGACTGGCGCCCACATGTGGTTCACAAAGTAGAACGCGGGTGGGCTGAGTAGAATAGCTCGCTCTTAGTTTTCGAGTGTCAACCGGCCATCCTTATGTTTCTCGGCGTAGAGTTGATGAACGGCTTTGGGCGAAAGCACTATTCCCCTTCTGCCTTCGCCTTCGCTCTCCGCCTTGCCCCGTCCCCGCCTTCCGGCTCAAACACCGCGCGATGCTTCGGATCGGCAGCCATGCTGCGGCAGACGTTCATAAACGCCACTCCCGCGTGCGAGAGCTTTGCCCCCTTGCGAGTCACCAGACGCAGCGTGCGCTCCAGCTTCAGGTCGTCCACGGAAACCGCCACCAACTCGCCGCGCCCCAGTTCGCCCTCCACGCTCATCCTCGGCACCAGCGCCACGCCGTTGCCCATGCGCACAAATTCCTTGACGCTGGTCAGTGTGGGCAGCTCCACATCCAGGTGCAATGTCGTCCGGGTCTTCTTGAACGCCTCCACCACCTTGATCCGCAGCGGTGACGTCACATTGTGCGCCACAAACGACTCCGCCCCCAGATCGTGAATCCGCACCTTCTCCGCCGAGGCCAGCGAGTGTCCCGGATAGACCACAAACACCAGCTCGTCGCGGTAAAAAATCGTCGAGCTCAACTGGTCGTCCTCCGGCTTGAATGACAGCACCCCGAACTCCACCTGATGCGTCAGTATCTGCCGCGGAACATCTCCCGCCAGCGTACGCTGCACCTGTATCTTGATCGAGGGGTGCATCCGGTGATACTGGTGCAAGGTGGGCAGCAGGCACAGCGAGGTGAATTCGTTGGCCGCGACCGTCAGCTTGCCTTCGTGCAGGCTGCGTAGCTCTCCGATTGCGTCCTGCGCCCGTTCGCGCAGATTCAGCAGCTCCTCGGCATACTCCAGCAGCACTTTTCCCGCCGCCGTCAGCGTGCCGTCGCGCGAGGAGCGTTCGAACACCTTTTCGCCCAGCGAATCCTCAAGTTTGCCGATTGTCTGGCTTACCGCCGACTGCGTGCGATGCAGCCGCAATGCGGCCCGCGAAAAGCTGTGCTCCTGCGCAACCGCAACAAACGCTTCCAGTTGGTAAAGGTCCATGATTAGGCATCCAGGATCGAGAATTAGGATTGCTTATTAAATCATAGTTTTTAATTCCCGCGAAAAGAAAAGTAGTTTGACTAATGCGTCCGAAGCGTCCAAGGTAAGTGAATGGACATCGACGTAAGAACCCCACCTGACCAAGTTCTCATCTTCGACACCACCCTCCGCGACGGCGAACAGTCTCCTGGCTGCAGCATGAACACCGATGAAAAACTGGTCATCGCGCATCAACTCTCGCGCCTTGGCGTGGACATCATCGAGGGTGGATTCCCGATCGCCTCCCGTGGTGATTTCGAGGCCGTCCAGCGCATCTCCGCCGAGGTTCGCGGCCCCCGCATCTCCGCCCTTGCCCGTTGTGTCCGCGTGGACATCGATACCGCGGCCGAAGCCCTGAAGGATGCCGCGCGTCCGCGCATCCATACCTTCCTTGCCACCAGCGACATTCATCTCGGCTTCAAGCTCAAAATGTCCCGGCAGGACGCTCTGCGCACCGCGCGCGAGTGCGTGGCCTACGCCCGCATCGCTTTGCGATGACATCGAATTCTCGCCCGAGGACGCAACCCGCTCGGACCCCGACTTCCTCTGTGAGGTGCTCCAGGCCGTCGTCGATTCCGGAGCTACCACGCTCAATATTCCGGATACCGTCGGCTACACCATGCCCGAGGAGTATGGCCGCCTCATCCGCAAGATCCGCGAGACCGTCAAGGGCGATAACATCGTCATCTCCTCGCATTGCCACAACGACCTCGGCATGGCCGTCGCCAACTCCCTGGCCGCCGTCGCCGCCGGAGCCCGTCAGGTGGAGTGCACCATCAACGGAATCGGCGAGCGCGCCGGAAACGCCGCCCTCGAAGAGGTGGTCATGGGAATCAACGTCCGCGCCGACGTCTACCCATATCGTTGCGGCGTCGACCGCTCCCAGATCTACGCCACCAGCCAGATGCTCTCGAAGACTCTCGGCTTCACCGTGCAGCCCAACAAGGCAATCGTCGGACGCAATGCTTTCGCCCATGAAGCCGGAATCCACCAGCACGGCGTGCTCAGCAACCCGCTCTGCTATGAGATCATGACTCCGGAATCTGTCGGCATGCCCCTTGATCGCATCGTGCTCGGCAAGCACTCCGGACGCCATGCCCTCCAGCATCGCTTCAACGAACTGGGCCTGACCGTGTCCCGTGATGAACTCAACGAGCTGTACGCCAAGTTCATCCATCTGGCAGACCGCAAGAAAAAGGTTTACGATCAGGACTTGATCTCGATGGTTCTCACCCATCGCGGTCCGCTCGGCAACTCGCCGGATAGGGTGGTCGTACAGCAACAATGAAGTTGAACATCGCGGTTCTTCCCGGGGATGGAGTTGGTCCGGAGGTCACGCGTGAAGCCGTACGCGTTCTTCGTGCCGTCTCCGACTTCTGTGGATACGAATTCCGCTTTGAAGAGGCTCCCATCGGTGGCGGAGCCTCGCTCAATTTCGGCTCGCCCTTTCCACCGCAAACCCGCGAACTTTGCCTGGCCTCCGGCGCCGTCCTCCTCGGTGCGGTAGGCGGTCCGCAGTTCGATTCGCTTCCTTCCGATCTGCGTCCCGAGGCCGGACTGCTGGCACTGCGCCAGGAGCTCGGCTGCTTCGCCAACCTGCGTCCCGCCATTGCCTTTGAGTCCATCGCCGCCTGCTCTCCCCTGCGTCCCGAGCGCATCCTTGGCGCAAACATTCTCGTCGTGCGCGAACTCCTCGGCGGCATCTACTTCAGCGAACCTCGCGCCCTCGATGCCGCCGGCAAGTGCGCCTGGAACACCATGCGCTACAGCGAGCATGAGATTGAGCGCATCGCCCGCGTGGCCTTCACCCTTGCCCAGGGCCGCAGCAACAAACTGGTCTCCGTCGATAAGGCCAACGTGCTGGAAACCTCCCGCCTCTGGCGTCAGGTGGTCACTCGCGTCGCTGCCGACTTCCCCCTGGTCTCCCTCGAACACGCACTGGTCGACTCCTTCGCCATGAACGTCATTACCAACCCCACCCGCTACGATGTCGTGCTCACGGAAAATCTCTTCGGAGACATTCTCTCCCACGAGGCTGCCGTCATCGCCGGCTCGCTTGGCATGTTGCCCTCGGCCAGCCTCGGCGGCAAGGTAGATTTCTATGAGCCTGTCCACGGCTCGGCCCCAGACATCGCAGGCAAGGGAATCGCGAACCCCATCGCCGCCATTGCTTCTGCTTCCATGTTGTTGCGTTACACCGCCAAACTCCACGCCGAAGCCAATAGCGTTGACGCTGCCATCGAGCAGGTGCTCAAGTCCGGCATGAGGACCGCCGACCTGCTGCCTCCCGCCGAACGCACCCGCGCCAGCAGCACCGAAGAGATGGGCCAGCGCATCGCCGAACTCCGTAATAGAAGCCTTAAACTCCCGCATGGCATACTTCGCCGTCTAGTTGTCATCCGTCTGGTTGTCATGCCAAACGCAGTGAGGAATCCCCGCTCCGCTCAAAAGGCACCTCAGCCAGTCGCTCCTTGGGGAACCCGGGATACCCGACGTTCGCCATCCTTCTACGTGGGGTAGTTGACTTTGTTTTTTGTCCTTTGCCTCTGCTTTTGACTTGCAACCTTGAAACCTTGCAACCTTTGAAACTTTGAAACCTAGTCCCTTTGAAGTACCATCTCTCATGCACAAACTAGATCGCAAGCGCATCGCTTTCCAAGGAGAGCCGGGAGCCTTCAGCCAGACTGCTGCGCGCAAACTGCTCGGCGACGCCGTCCACACCGTCGCCTGTCCAACCTTCGAATCACTCTTCAGCTCCGTCGCTGAGGGTCGCGCCGATCTCATCCTCGCTCCTCTGGAAAACACTCTCGCCGGTCCCGTGCTGCGATGCTATGACCTGCTCTACCAGGGCTCGCTCAGCATGATTGGTGAAGTCGTGCTGCGCATCAGCCATTGCGTCATCGGCACTCCCGGTTCATCGCTCGCCTCTATCCGCCGCATCCAATCGCATCCCGTCGCCCTGGCCCAGTGTGAACGATTCTTCGCCGCCCATCCCGCCATCACCAAGGCCGTTGCCGAAGACACTGCGGGCAGCGTGCGCGAGGTCATGGATGCAGGCGACCCAACCCGCGCCGCCATCGCCAGCGAGTTCGCCGCCCGCGAGTACGGCGCCCATATCCTCGCCTCCGAGGTCGAGGACGACCCCAAGAACTTCACCCGCTTCGCCCTGCTCGCCCCCGAATCCGATGCCGCCGAAGCCATCCCCGACGCCGACGCCACCACTCTCGTCCTCACCGTCGCCAATCAGCCCGGCGCTCTCTTTCACTCGCTGGAGCCCTTTGCATTAAATAACGTCGATCTCATGAGCCTGGTCAGCAGGCCGCTCGTCGGAACTCCCTGGCACTATCGCTTTTTTCTCGAAGTCGCCGCCGCCGCATTGGACCTGCGCATGGTCAAGGCTCTCGCCGAACTCCAGCCCCGCACCGTCGAGCTTCGCGTCCTCGGCTCCTATCGCTCCGGCAAATAGCGGACTTCGTATTGCGTGTGCCCCGAGCCCCACGGGTGGCCCATGTTAGCCATCTTTTGGCTAACGTGGGGTAGTTGACTCATTGCTTTTGCTCTTACCGTCCCACTCTCCACCCGCTATAATCGCGCCCATGAGCGCAACTCAACCCGTCCTCTGCGGCTCTAAACCCGAGCGTCTCATCTCCCTCGACGTATTTCGCGGCCTTACCATCTTGCTGATGATCGTCGTCAATGCCAGCGGTGCCGGCTCCTTCATTCAATTGCAGCACTCGGCCTGGAATGGCTGGACCCTCACCGACCTGGTCTTTCCTTTTTTTCTCTTCATCACCGGAGTCTCGCTCACCTTCTCCTTCGCCTCGCGAATTAACGGCTCGCGAATTAACGGCTCGGGCATTAACGCCTCGCCCGACGATGCGTCGCGCCTGAAACTTCTGCCGCACATCCTGCGACGCTCTGCCATCATCTTCGCCATTGGCCTGCTCATCAACGCCTTCCCTCACTACCACCTCGCCACCTGGCGCATTCCCGGAGTCCTCCAGCGCATCGCCCTCTGCTACCTTGCCGGCTCGGTGCTGTATCTGTGGACGGGCGCGCGCACTCGCTGGGCCGTCATCGCCGTGCTTCTGGTCGGCTACTGGCTCGTCATGCGCTTCGTCCCTGTCCCCGGCTTCGGAGTTCCCCACGTAGACATCCCGCTCCTCGACCCCGATCGCAACCTCGTCGCCTGGTTGGACCGCAAGCTCATGTGGGGACACCTCTACGAGCGCGTGCGCGATCCCGAAGGCCTCCTCAGCACCCTCCCTGCCATCGCCAACACTCTCTTCGGCATCGCCGCCGGCGAGTGGATTCGCACTCTCCGCGCCGACTCCGCCAAACTGCTCCGCCGTCTCATCGTCGCCGGTGTGGCCTGCTTCGCCGCCGGAGAGCTTTGGGGCCTCATCTTCCCCATCAACAAAAAGCTCTGGACCAGCTCCTACGTCCTCCTCACCGTCGGTCTCTCCATGCTCGCCCTCGCCGCCTGTTACTGGCTCCTCGATGTCAAAAAGTTGCGTGGCCGCTGGACCATCGTCCCTAACGTCTTCGGAACCAATTGCATCTTCGCCTACGCATTTTCGGAGTTTGCCGCCACCGCCTCGGTCGTCTTCAAGTTCCGCTTCGACGGCAACCTCATCAACACTGAGAATCTCTTCCGCTCGTTCACCTTCGATCACATCTCCCAGCCACAGTTATCCGCGCTCGGCTATGCGCTCTTCTACGCCGCCTTCTGCTGGGCCGCCACCTGGCTCCTCTACCGCCGCAAAATCTTCCTCAAGATCTAACGCCGTTGTGATGATCACGACGCCAGCCTTTCGCTCTTGTTTCGAAGAGTCATCTTGAGCCCAGCGAAAGACCCCAGCACCGTTCAACTTTTCCGTGCCGTCTCAGGCTTTTCAATCAGCCATCTTGTTTTCCGGTTGATGAACCCGTCGCCCACACCATTCCAGGATTCGCTTTAACATGGGTAATTGTTTCCGTTGTTGTTTTTAGAAAATAAAAAGGCCCGCGCCCAGCGCGGACCTTCTTCACCTTTAAATGCTACTTCGCAGCGCTCATTGCTGCCGACCCCACCACGAAGCTGTCCTTTACTTCAAACGCTCCCTTATCGTCCAGCCGATACATCGTCGCCTTCAGCACACCGTGTTCACTCACAAACTTCACATAATGAAAGTTCGGAAACGCCGTGTCCTGATACTTGTCGCCGAACGTGCGTGCCACCGGATACGGCCTCGCCCCGCCGCCTCCGCTGACCAGGTACACCACGCCTCCGCGCTCAAATCGCTCGTAATTATGGATATGTCCGGCGATCACGATAATCTTTGCCGAAGTATGCTTTGCCGTTGCCTCCAACTGCTGCGCCAGCGCATTTTCATTCGGACGCACATCGTGCGAGGAGTCGCCCACAATCCCATCCGCCATCGGAGGATGATGCAGCGAGACGAATACGTACTTCGTGCTCTTCGGCAGTCCCGCCAGTTGATTGGCCACCCACGCCGACTGCTGTCCTCCCGGCTTCAAATCCAGGTTGCTGTCCACCGTGATCACGTACGCCTCGCCCATCTGCACCGAATACCACCGCCGTCCCCTAAGCTCCGGAAACGTATTCCACCAGTTCTCCACACCGCCGCTGCCACGCAACTCATGGTTGCCCATCGCCGGAAACACCTTCAGCCCCGCCGCCCGCCACGCCGCTGTCTCCTCCCGGTACACCGCCCAATCATTCGCCACTCCACCGTTCAGCGGCACGTCGCCGCTCAGCAGCAGCATCTCCGGCTTCTCCGCGGCAACCTTCGCCACCAGCGCCCGCCGCGCCACCGGATTCGTATCCTTCGTATTGCCCGGATCGGTAAAGCGCATGTCACCGTAGGCAATCAACGTCCAGTCGCCCTTGGGAGTCGCCATCGTAAACGTCGGCCCCGGCCCGCTCAGCAGGCCAGCCGTTGCGTCAGCGCCGAATCCCGGCAGCACCATGCAGCCCATCACCAGCGCCAGCCGCATCCAGAATTTCGCCTGCATCTTCTCCATCGTCCACTCTTCCCGGAGCCAGAGCTCCCGTCCCACTCACCTGAGCTGTCATTCTGAGCGGAGCGAAGAATCCCCGCCCCGCTCAAATACTCCGTGCGCTATCAAGCTTTCTACCGGTTTTTTCTATCACCCGGCCGCCGATCTGTGCCATTCCTGCTACCGTCCCCAGCCACTCAAGCATAATCTCGCATTACGTATTCTGCGCACGCAACCTTTTGCCCTGAACTCTGAGCCGAGCTGAAAAGAATTCCTCGGCCCTGCTTCCAACCGGGCATCGTATATAAGCGTGGGGCTGCGGGATAAACGGAAATCCCAGCAAAAAGCCGCAGCACCGGAGGTGCTCAGCATGAGTCCCGACAGCAGCTTTGAAACGAGCCCCGAGGCGAACAGCTTTGAGACCAGGACCTACCGCAAGGTTGACATCCGTTTAGTTCCATTCCTCTTTTTCTGTTACATCCTCGCTTATCTCGACCGGGTCAACGTTGGCTTCGCCAAGTTGCAAATGCTCAAAGACTTGTCTATGAGTGATGCGGCGTTCGCAACCGGGGCTGGAATTTTCTTTATCGGGTATTTCTTTTTTGAAGTCCCCAGCAACGTCTTACTCAAGAAATTCGGCGCGGGCAGGTGGATCGCCAGAATCATGATCACGTGGGGCTTTGTATCGGCTTGCATGATCTTCGTGAAAGGCGCAACGTCTTTCTACGCCTTGCGTTTTCTCCTCGGTATCGCAGAAGCCGGATTCTTCCCAGGCGTTATCTACTATTTGACTTTGTGGTATCCCTCAAGACTCCGCTCAACCCGAACCGCATGGTTTGTAGCGGCGATTGCAGTCTCCGGCATTATCGGCAATCCCATCTCCGGCTTCATCATGGATAAGCTCTCCGGCTTAGGCGGGCTGGCGGGATGGCAGTGGTTATTCCTGTCAGAAGGCATTCCGTCCATCATCGTCGGCATCTGGGTAGTCTTTTATCTCGACAGCAGCATTGAAGAGGCAAAGTGGCTCAACCCGGAGGAAAAAGCTCTGCTTGCAAGCAATCTTCTCGCGGAAGAAAAGGATAAATCCGAACATAGACTCGTCGATGCCTTCAAGAGCCGCACGGTATGGGTCTTATGCATCATCTACTTCACCCTTATGATTGGCCTCTATGGCATCGCGTTCTGGTTGCCGACCATTGTCAAGGCCTTTGGCATCAAGGGCTACTTAGGGGTGGGACTTGTTACTGCTATACCCTACGGTGTTGCCGTAATTGGAATGGTCATTCTAAGTCACCATTCCGATCAAACGGGAGAGCGGCGGCTGCATTACACCCTCACTGCCACCGCCGGAGCGATCGGTTTGATCTTGAGCGGGGTCTTTGCTGGTAATCCTGTTTTGGCCATCATCTTTCTCTCCATAGGAACCCTTGGAGTCATCGGGGCCATGCCATTATTCTGGCCTCTACCCTCAGCGTTCTTAACTGGAACTGCCGCTGCCGCCGGCATTGGAATCGTGAACTCGGTGGGTAACTTGGGTGGTTACTTCGGCCCCAATATTCCCATCTGGGCAAGACACATCTCCTCCGATCGATCCGCTGCGCTCTACATCATTGCAGCAATTTTGATCTTCGGAGCTTTCGTGACTTACTTCTTCGTTCCCAAAAACCTTCGCGTCAGCATAGGTGCTCCTCAACCCATACCTTTCGACAAGGCTGCATAGAACGAGCTACACCATCATCGGATAGAGGTTCAATCCAAAGTTGCTGCACATAACGGCCTCCGCGCCGGATGCTCAATCCGTCTCCCCCAACTTTGAAACCTTGAAACCATGAAACCTTGAAACCTTTTTAAACACTGTGAATTCCCCTTCTTTCCAGCTATCCTGTTTCACGTGGCAGTCTCGATCACAGTCCTGGCCTCCGGCAGCGGAGGCAACGGCACGCTCCTCGCAACTTCTCAGACTCGCGTGCTCATCGACTGCGGGCTCTCCTGCCGCGAGATCTGCCGCCGCCTTGCCGCACAGGGCATCGCGCCGGAGTCTCTCTCCGCCATCCTCATCACTCACGAGCACTCCGACCATGTCGCAGGCGTGCACGTCATGGCCAAAAAGTTTCGCCTTCCCGTCTTCATGACCGCCCCCACTCACGGCGCATGGCAGCGCCAGTACAAGGATTCGGCGGGCAACCGCGTCCAGTGCCGAGCGCCTCGAACTATTCTCACCGGGTAAAATCTTCAGCGTCGGAGACATCGAGGTCATGCCCTTCACCATTCCCCATGACGCCGCCGATCCCGTCGGCTTCCGCTTTCTCGCCGAGGGCGTGCGCCTGGCCATCGCCACCGATCTCGGCTTTCTCCCGCGCAACGTCCGCGACCACCTCCGCGGCTGCGATGGCCTTATGCTGGAATCCAATCACGACCTGGAAATGCTCCGGGTGGGCCCTTATCCCTGGGCGGTCAAACAGCGCGTTATGTCCCGCGTGGGCCATCTCTCCAACGAAGCTCTCGCAGAATTCCTTAACACGGACTATGATGGTGGTGCAGCGTTCCTGATTCTGGCTCACTTGTCAGAGCAGAACAATCATCCCGACTTGGCCCGCGTCACGGCCGAGCGGGCGTTGGGGATGCGACCGGGGCTGTGGGGCAACCGTCTGGTTCTAGCTTCGCAAGACGAGCCACTCTCGACCCTCACGTTATAACTGATATGAGTCAATGCATCGATCCATTCGTCGGCAAGATCCTCGCGGGTTGGCGCTATGACATCACCGGAATCGCGCCGGAGATGAGCGGAGACTACGAGGCGCACCTCGCCGAATGTACCCACTGCCGCTCGCGGCAGAAGATCCATCGCACCATCGATATCACCCTGATTGCGCTGGCCACGGTTTCGGCCATCGTCTTTGTCTTTGCCTTCGCCGTCATCCACCACTTCAGCCCGCCGCACGCTCTCCTGTTTGAGTTCGGCTCGCTCTGCGGCTTCACCTTCTCGGCCCTGGTCTGGCTCATCGTCGCCGTGGCAACTCCGGCGCCGCTTGTGGTCAAGGACGCGGCTCATCTCCGGAGCGCGCAATCTCCATGACCGTCTGCCGGAAAATCTCCGTGACCGTCTTCCCGAAGAGCTGCGCGTAAAAATCTCCGGCAGCCACTAGAGCAATTCCCTAGTTACCGTAGCCCGATACTGCTCTCGCCTTTAGGTTGTCATTCCGAGCGCAGCGAGGAATCCCCGCACCGCCCAAATCTGCAATGCCACCTCAGAGTCTCTTCTACCTCGAACTGACTTTGACGGTCTACACCTTCTGTGGAACCGACCTAACGATGGATGCCGGTGTTTTGAGGGGCGTTCTGAGCGCAGCGAAGAACCCCAGTGATGCTCAAATATCGAGAGATGCTTCAAAGGCAATTCAGCCAGCGCACTTCATCGACCGATCCTATTACACTCTGGCGGGCCTCGACATTGTGCGTACAGACCGCCCACATCTTCCCCGCGATCAGCCCAGAATCAATCCGCCTCGTAAGCTTGCCACGCTTTCGATGTGCTGCTCCAGACACCAGCGTCCAAGTTGGTTGACCAGCCGCTCGCAGGCTCTCGGATCCCAGAAGTTCGCCGTGCCCACCTCCACCGCGCGTTGCCCCCGCCAGCAGAAACTCCACCACATCCTCCGGCGTGCTGATGCCGCCAATGCCGATCACCGGAATCTTCACCGCCTGCGCCGCTTCGTAGACCATGCGCACCGCAATCGGCTTGATCGCCGGACCGCTCAGCCCCGCCGTAACGTTGGAGATGCGGGGCCGCCGCGTCACCGGATCGATGGCCATGGCGAGAAACGTATTCACCAGCGAGACCGCGTCCGCACCCGCGTCTTCAGCGGCCCGCGCCATCCGTGCAATGCTGGTCACGTTGGGCGAGAGCTTCACGATCAGCGGCCTCCGCGTGACTGCGCGCGCCCCGGCCACCACATCGGCGAGCAGCGACGGGTCCTGCCCGAAGACGATTCCGCCATGGTTCACATTCGGGCAGGAGACGTTCAACTCGTAGGCCGCAATGCCTTCGCCCTCGTTCAGAATGCGGATCGTCTGCTGATACTCCTCCGTGCTGTAGCCGTACACGTTGGCGATGACGACCGCGTCTTTGATCTTCGCCAGATGCGGCAGCTTCTCTTCGACGAATGCGCGCGCCCCAATGTTTTGCAGGCCGATCGCATTCAGCATTCCCGCCGCGGTTTCAAACAGGCGCGGCGGAGGATTGCCCGCCATCGGTTCACGCGACAGTCCCTTCACCACAAAGCCGCCCAGCTTATCCAGCGAGACGATGTCCTCGAACTCCACGCCATAGCCAAACGTCCCCGAGGCCGCAAGAATCGGGTTCTTCAGCCGGATACCGGCAACGTTGACGCTCATGTCGAGAGTGAGCGGGCCGCGCTGGTTCGCGCGTGGGGTTGCGGATGGGGTCGCGGGTGACGTAGCGCTTGGAGTCGGAGCAGCGGCGGTCGTCGTGGAGTCGAGAGCAGAGGCCGGTCTTCCCGCAGCCTCCCCTCCCTGCTTCGGATTCTTCATTCCCACATTCTACTTCGTAGCCGCCGCCTCTGCGACTCCAACCGGGTGATCGGTCACGCTGTCGGCAAACGCCTCGTGCAGCACACGGCCCACCGCGCTGGCTGGTTTGTTGGTGCGCAGCAGCGAACTCAGGGTCACGGCCAGATCCACCGGTTCCACGTTCTCGCGATAGATACCCGCGCGGAAAGCGCTCCCGTAGAAGGCAAGCGGCACGTGTGCATCGTAGCTGTAGGGCAGCGCGTGTGTCGTCCCCGAGCCCACGCCGATCTGGAAGGGCGGCATGAAGCCGGTGACATACCATCCAGCCAGCGGCGAGTATGAGTTCAGAATCTGTTGGCGGAAGATGCTGTTCTTCAACTCGCCCGCAGCCATCTGCGTCTTAGTGGCATAGCTGCGGAAGCCGAGTTTGAGCATCAACTCGCCCACCGCATTTTCCGCGTCAGCCTGCTTCACGTTTACCGCGTCAAAGGCCTCGGAATCCAGGTGTACGGTCGGATAATCGATGTACACCACGTAGCTGCCTTCCTTGCCGTACTGCAGCTTAAGCATGGCGTTGAGCTGCGTCTTCAGATCGTCGGGACTGAAGTTAAAGGCCGGAATTCGCATCTTGCCTGCGTAGTCGGACATCGGCGCGATCCCATGATCGGCGGTGAGCGCGGCCACCCAGTTACCCTTGCCAACCTTCGCATCCAGGTACTGGAAGAAATCAGCCAGGGTGCGGTCGAGCGCAATCAGGATTGCCTTGTGCTCCGCCGAATCCGGTCCGACCTTATGGCCAAGGATGTCCGGCGAGGAGAAGCTGATCGAGAGCAGATCGGTCACCGGCCCGCTGCCGAGCTTTTCATTTTCGACGATCTGCTTCGCAATGTCGGCCGTGTAGTCGTCGCCCCAGGGCGTTGCGCCGACCAGATCGTAAAACGAAGCGTCCTTGCCCTTGTCGTTCTTCACCGGAGCGGTCGAGCGCAACACATTGCCTGCCGCATCTTTCACCTCGCGGTTCAAGTAGCTTGCGCGCGTCTTCCCCGTATTGAACTGCACCAGCCACGCGGGCGCTTGCCGCATGTAATAGGTGGAGGTAACGAACGCGCCCGACTGCGGATCGAGGAAGAACGCAGCATTGGCGGACCAGCCCACCGGAAGAATCGCTGCGCGGTCCTTCAGTGCAACGCCGAAGACCTTGGCGCGCCCTCCGGTGGCAAGCTTCAACTCGTCGCCTATCGTATCGGTCTGCAGGTTATGCGGCGAGGCGCTCCACTTTTCACCTTCTATACCTTCAGGCAGTCCGAGCGGCTTCGTGTTCTCGTCCTCCACACTGGTGATAACGCGGCGCAGCTTGGGATCCCACCATTCGTTGGCCAGCATGCCGTGGCCGAGCACATATGTTCCGGTGCCGATCGTCGAGTGGCCGGGCGCGGTCTTGGTAGCTGCATAGTTGTAGTAGCAGGAGGTGAACCACGCGCCATGATCCATCAGCAGGCGGAAGCCGCCGTCGCCGAAGTCGTCGTGGTAGCGCTCCAGCAGATCGCCGCGAAGCTGATCCACCACAATGATGACCACAAGCTTGGGCTGCGCGTTATAGGCGCTGGCGAACGAGGCAACGGCCCACAGGCCGAGCACGAGGAGAGCAACTGCATTCCGAAGTAGGCGGCGCATCATGCGTATCAGTGTAGTTGAGAGCTGGTGATTGGCGTGTGAATGTTCGCCGGGACCTTCAGCGAGGTACGCGCCGGGAGCGGATCGAGGAGCAGCAGACAGCGTGGCTGTTTGCTGCTCCTCGCCTTCTGTCCGGCGTTCTTGATATCCTTACTCCTTATGCTAGATCTTGCATTTGTACGTGAGCACTTATCCGTGGTGGAAGAGAAGCTGCGCAGCCGTGGCGCGAACCCTGAACAGGTGCTGGGCGGCTTCCGCGAGATTGACACGCGGCGGCGCGCGCTGACCCACGAGCTGGAGACCGCGCTGGCCCGCCGCAACGAGCTGAGCAAGAAGATCGGTCCGCTCATGGGTGCGGAGAAAAAAGGTTCGATCACGCCGGAGCAGAAGGCGGAGCTGGAGTCGCTTCAGCGCCGAAGTGCTCAAACTCAAGGAAGGCATTCCGGCGCATGGAGGAGCAGGCCAAGGCCGCCGACAAAGAGCTCTACGACATTCTGGCCACCATTCCAAACCTGCCGCACGACTCCGTTCCGGTGGGCAACGACGAGACGGCCAACTTTGAGGTGAAGCGCTGGGGCACGCGCGCCCGACTTCGACTTCACTCCCAAGCCGCACTGGGAGCTGGGCGAGCAGTTGGGCATCCTCGACCTCGAGCGGGCGACCAAGCTGACCGGCGCGCGCTTTGCCCTTTATTGGGACCTTGGCGCAAAGCTGGAACGCGCACTGATGAACTTCATGCTCGACCTGCACACCCGCGAGCACGGCTACACCGAAGTTCTGCCGCCCTACCTGGTGAACTCCGATTCGATGTACGGCACCGGGCAGTTGCCGAAATTTGAGCAGGACCTGTTCAGGGTTCCGCAGGGCGAGCGCGACCTGTGGCTCATCCCTACCGCCGAGGTTCCGGTGACCAACATCTTCCGCAACGAGACGCTGGAGGCCTCGCGCCTGCCCGTATCGCTGACGGCCTTCACTCCGTGCTGGCGCAGCGAGGCGGGATCGTACGGCAAGGATGTGCGCGGCATCATTCGCCAGCATCAGTTCCAGAAGGTGGAGCTGGTCAAATTCACCAAGCCGGAGGAGAGTTACGAGGAGCACGAGAAGCTGACCCGCGCGGCTGAAACCGTGCTGGAGCGCCTCGGCCTGCATTATCGCCGCATGCTGCTTTGCACCGGAGACATGGGCTTCTCTGCGGCAAAGACGTACGATCTTGAGGTCTGGCTGCCGGGGCAGGGATTGTTCCGCGAAATCTCCTCCTGCTCGAACTTTGAGAGCTTCCAGGCGCGGCGGGCCAACATCCGCTACAAGCCTGAGGGTAAGAAGGGAACCGAGCTGGTGCACACGCTCAACGGCAGCGGCCTTGCCGTGGGCCGCACCTGGGTCGCCATCGTCGAGAATTACCAGCAAAAGGACGGCAGCGTGGTCATTCCCGAGGCTCTGCGGCCCTACATCGGCGCGGAAAAGATCGAAGCCCGAAAGCTGTAGCAGGCGGATCCGGCAATTGAACTAGACTGGATATGCGATGAAAAAAGTGTGGGAGACAATCAAAGGCTATATCTGGTGGACCTATCCGCGAGGATCGTTCCACTACGATGTAATGGTCACGCTGATTCTGCTGTTCATTTTCGTGACCCCGCACTTTATCAACTATAAAGACAAACCCGCCGAGCGCCTGCCGCGTCGCAATAGCGTGCTGGTGATGCCGGACGGGGACAACGGACTCATCTTCCGCGTGGATGCGCGCGACGTGAAGGGCGCGACACAGGACGAGAAGCAGGCCGATCTGCATGCGGGTCATCGAGCCCATCAGCGGCTACGTCAAGATCAAGCACTGGGCTCCGGAGCAGGACAGCAAGGGCAACCTGGTGGGATATCATGTGTGGGTTCAGCGTTAAGAAACGGGTTGCTCCGGGAGCGAAGAGAGAGTCGAATGAAAAAGCTGATGCTGGTGGCTTCCGTGGCGGCGCTGTTGGCTGCCTCCGCGTTTGCGCAGAGCAAGCAAGGCAGTCTGGAAGAAGTGTTGAACCTGCTGGACAAGACCAGCGCGAATTTCAAGAGCGTGCAGACGGATTTCGTGTGGGACCAGTATCAGAAGGTGGTCGAGCGAGCACGATATACAGAAGGGTGTAATGTACTTCCGGCGCGCTGGACGACAAGGTGGAGATGGCCGCCGATATTCGGGAACCCGCCCCTAAATATGTGCTGTTTAACGGCAAAGAGTTGCAGGTTTATCAGCCCAGGATAGATCAGGTTGATTATCTATGAGGCGGGCAAGAATCGCGCGGACTTTGAGGCTTACCTGGTGCTTGGCTTTGGCGGACGCGGCCATGACCTGCCGAAAAATTTCGACGTAAGCTACGCAGGCATGGAGAATGTGAATGGCAAGTCGGCCTACAAACTCGATCTGGTGCCAAAGTCGACCAAGGTAAAAAATATGTTCAGCCTGATCACGCTCTGGATTGATCCGCAGACGGGAATGAGCGTGCAGCAGAGGTTCCAGGAGAGTGGCGGCGATTACCGCATCGCAACGTACACGTCAATCCTCGTGAATCATCCGCTGCCGGCAGACGCATTCAAACTGCCGACGACAGGAAAGACGAAGAAGATTTATCACAACTCTAACGGCTGACGGAGTTTTCTCTTTTGCCTTAGTTCTGCAACCGGGAGCATCACCCTTGCGTCTCATCAGGAGAGGTAAAAATGGTTAAACCCAAAGTGGTGATTATTCCTGCGATGCCAGACCCAAGTGGACGGGATCGGGTACGCACGGAAGATCCTCGATACATGGACGGGCAGCGAGTGCTGGTCGATGCAATGAAGTATCTTCTGCAGAGCGACCGTGAGGGCAACCGTGAAGCCGCCGAACTGCTCAGCGAACACGTGCGTACGATGTTCCGCATGAGTGACTCGCCGTTCCATAGCGCCCAACCGCAAAACATACCAAGGCAGCAACCGTAGCGCGCTCTCGAATTTCGAAAAGGCCGGGGCTCATGGCTCCGGCCTTTTTGTGTCAGCGATGTGCCGGCGTGTATGGTTGCGATTCAGCGTGGCTCTGCTGACGGCGAGTGTGCCACCAGGTTAGAAATCCAGCGGCAAGCACCAGCACAAACGGAAAGCACTCCAGGGTATAGCGATCCTCCGACATTCCGGTGGTGGCCAAAAACAGCGTGCGCACGACTGGATAGGTGAGCAGCAGGGCCAGATATTTGATTCTTCGGCGCATCACCCATGCCCCGGCCACGGCGGCAGCCACATAAGCAAAGTTGAGCACGCCGAGCGCGATGGCGCACCAGGCGTCGTGCGGGTCGGCGTGGATCTTCCAGAAGTGAGTGTCTAGCGGCAACATCTCAATGCGCGGCCGGAACCACATGTCCAACATGCGGGCGGCGGGCAGCAGCAGATAGATTGCGGATGGGATGGATACGAATGTTCTCCGCCGCCAGCTTTCCAAACTGCGCGGTCCATCTCCGGCGTCATCTGGTGATGCACGTTGTACTGGTCGAACAGCGAGTGGACGAGTTCGCGCTGGGCCTGCGAGGTGTAGGCGCGGTCGGGGATATCATCCACGTCGACAGGTAGGCCGGGAACCTGGAAGCCGACGTCTTCGACGCTCGCGTAGTCGATGACCCAGGTCTGCAACCACCGCTCCCATCCGAGCGTCACATACTCGCCGGGATCATTGGCATGAGTGGTGACCAGCGGCTGAAAGACGTGAAAGACACGCCAGTTGCGGATCGTCCATGGCACCAGCGGAGACAGTGACACGGAGACGAGCAGCAGGCCCGCGGTCAGGAGTTCGCGCCGCCGTGCGGGCTGGCGAATCATCAGCAGGAGCATGGGCAAGCCGATGCCGCCGAGGATCAGCCCACCGTCGGGACGAAGCAGAATGGCACCGGCGCAAGCGGCGCCGCACAGTGTCCACCAGCGCAAGCGGCGGGTGTCCAGGGCAATCACGGCGCAGTCGATGGCGGCGGCGATGAAGAAGATTTCCAGGCACTCGGTGAGCGGGGTGGCAACGTAGCTGATCAGAAACGGGCAGAAGGCGGCCAGAAGGAATGCGCTGCGGGCGGCGCGCATCCGAAAGGACGCGGCGCGCAATGTCTGCTACCAGATAGCAGGTCAGCACGTCAAAGATAAGTTGGAACAAGATCGCGCCGAAGTAGTGATCCTGGCCAAAGATCAAGAACGTAAGGCGAGAAACAATGGATAGCCCGGCAAACGCATCAGGGTCGGCTCCCATCCCGAGGCCCTCTCTGTGCCGAACATATGTCTGTTGATGAGGGCACTTGGCGATGTCGCCATAGACGAGCGAATCGCCGGCGATGACAGGCAATTTGAAGATGAAGAATAGACGCAGCAGCACTGCCGCGATTGTCGCGGCAAGGAACCACCAGCGATGCTTCTTGATCAGGGTGAGCACGACCGAATATATCAGAAGCTGGCTGGGGAGTGCGGCATCTGAGCAAAGTCCGGCAGCAAGCGCGGAAGCTTGATTGACGGCACGGTGTGCGAAACATACGATAGAGCTACGGCAAATAACGAATGTCCAAGCCCATTTTCTTTGATCCTGACCGGCGGCGCTGGAAGCGGATCCGCAAATCGATCGATGTAACAGTCGTGGTACTCAGTTTGCTGGTCGTGTTTTTCGCTCTCACCGTGGTGCGCAAGACAAATATTCCCACCATTCTGCTCGCTGATCAGAAGAAGAATTATCGCGCCCTGAAGCTGAATGAGCCAAAGAAGCCGCTGCGCAGGGGCACTCATCGCAAGACTTTGATTCCGGCCTCGCAGGTGGTGTTGAACTCTGGCGAGGGCATTCGCGGCGCGTTTTACGTGACCTGGGATGCGGCCAGCTTCAGTTCGCTTCGCGAGTACATTCACCAGATCGATTTCGTCTTTCCGGAATGGCTGCACGTTTTGGGAGCCGATGGACGCCTCCAGGCGGTCGGCGAGAGCAATACTCTTTACGACGTGATCAGCAACGGCCATGCGGCGGATATTGATCCCAAGCTGATGCCGATGATCAAGAGCACGAACGCGCAGGTGGACGTGCTGCCGATGGTGAACAACTTCGATCCCGTCACGAATGAATGGCGCAGCGACATCGGAAAGATGTTGGATTCCAAGGAAGGGCGCGAGCGTTTCCGCCAGGATGATAAGCACCTTCCTGGCCAGCGACAACTACAAAGGTTTGACGCTTGATATCGAGGGCTTCGATCAAAAGGCGCAACCCGGCTATCGCGCGCTGATCGCCGATCTTGCCTCAGACCTGCACCAGCGCAATCAAAAGCTCTATCTCAGCGTACCGGTCGGCAATCCCGATTTCGATTACGCATTTCTGTCGAATAAGGCCGATGGGCTGATTCTGATGAATTACGACCAGCACTATCCGGGCGGCGCGCCGGGCGCGATCGCCGGGCAGGACTGGTTCACGGAGAATCTGGCCAAAGCGCTCAAGGTGATTCCTCGTGAAAAGATCATCTGCGCCATCGGCAACTACGGCTACGACTGGACGACTGCCAGGAAGGGAAAGCCCGGAATGGCCGGCGTTCACAACGTGAGCGTGCAGGAGGCCTGGTTGGAGGCGCGCGATTCAGAGGCCGATATCGACTTCGACTCTGACATGTTGAATCCGCACTTCAACTATCTGGACGGCGACAACAACCGGCATGACGTCTGGTATCTGGACGCGGTGACGGCGCTGAACCAGATGCGTGCGGCGCGCTCTCTGGGCATCTCGACCTTCGCACTGTGGCGGCTTGGCTCGGAGGACCGCGCGCTGTGGAAGGTCTGGGATTCACCGCGCGAGGCGGATGCGATCGACAAACTGAAGGTGGTGGACCCAGGTCAGGATGTTGACATCGAGGGAGAGGGCGACATCCTGCGCATTGAGAGCAGGCCGACGCCCGGTACGCGCGACCTCACGGTCGATACCAGCGGCCTGATCACAGACGAAGTTTTCCGCGACCTGCCGAGCCCCTATCGGGTGGATGCCTACGGAGCCCCTGGCAAGCGGGTTGTCATCAGCTTCGACGATGGTCCCGACCCCGAATGGACGCCGAAGATTCTCGACGTTCTAAAGCGCTACAACGTCAAGGCGACGTTTTTTGTCATCGGCCTGGAGGCGGAAAAATATCCCGCCCTGCTCAAGCGCGTCTATCGCGAAGGCCACGAGATCGGCAATCACACCTTCACTCATCCCGACATCAGCAACATAAGCGCGCAATACGCGCAGGTTGAGCTGAACCTGACCGAACGCCTGATGGCGGCAAAGCTCGGCATCAAGCCGGTGCTCTTCCGCCCACCGTATTCCATCGACCAGGAGCCGGATACCGCCGACGAAGTGCGCCCACTGGAATTGACCCAGAACATGGGCTATATCACCGTCGGCGACAAGATCGATCCCGATGACTGGCGCGATAATCCGCGGCCGTCACCCGAGCAGATCACCAAGTCCGTGATGGATCAGCTCGGACATGGCTCGGTCATTCTGCTGCACGATGGCGGCGGCAACCGTGCCAACACCGTGAAGGCGCTGCCCATGATCATCGAGGCGCTGCGCGCACACGGCTACCAGATCGTTTCCGTACACGAGTTGCTGGGGAAGAATTATGCCGATGTGATGCCGCCGATATCGAGGAACGAGCGCATCTGGGCGACCGTCGATTCCGCTGGCTTTCTCATCTTCGGAGCGGTGAACACCTTCATTGTTTTTGTCTTCTTCGTCGGCGACATTCTCATGAGCGGACGCCTGGTGCTGGTCGGTGTAGCGGCGATCTTTGACCGGTTGCGGCGTCATCGCACCGAGATGGCCACGGGCGAATCCGAATACCAGCCGCAGGTCGCGGTGCTGATTCCTGCCTACAACGAAGAGAAGGTCATTTGCCGCACCATTCAGAGCGTACTGAAGTCCACCTATCCGAACCTGCATGTCGTGGTGATCGATGACGGCTCCTCCGACCGCACCTACGAGGTGGCCCGCGAGGAATTTGCCGAGGCGATTGCGCGCGGCCGCGTGACCGTGCTGCGGCAGGAGAACGGCGGCAAGGCCAAGGCGCTGAATTACGGCCTGCAATTTGTGAGCGAGGAGATATTTGTCGGCATCGATGCCGACACCCTCATTGCTCACGATGCGATCTCCTACCTCGTGCCTCACTTTCAAGACCCTCGACTGGGTGCCATGGCGGGCAACGCCAAAGTGGGCAATCGAGTAAACCTGTGGACGCGTTGGCAGGCTCTGGAGTACATCACGAGCCAGAACTTTGACCGCCGCGCCTTGAATGTCTTTAGCGCGGTTTGCGTGGTGCCCGGCGCAATTGGCGCCTGGCGTACCGGGGCCGTGATCGCGGCCGGAGGCTACAAAACCGATACCGTGGCCGAAGACGCCGACCTTACCATGGCGCTGCTGCAAAGCGGCTACAAGGTGGAGTACGAGGACCGCGCCCTGGCTTACACCGAGGCTCCAAACTCCGCCAATGGCTTGATGCGGCAACGCTTCCGCTGGTCCTTCGGAATTCTTCAGGCGGTCTGGAAGCATCGCTCGGCCTTCGCGCGCAAGGGTGCGCTTGGCTTTGTCGCACTCCCGAACATCCTGATCTTCCAGATCCTGCTGCCGTTGGTTTCGCCGTTCATTGACATCATGTTCGTGGTGGGAACGCTCAAGTACCTGATCTGGGACAAGCACTTCCATCCCGAGACCGCGGACCCGGCGAGCTTTGATCAACTCCTGCTGTTCTTCCTCATGTTCCTGGTCATCGACTTCATCGCCTCCCTTATTGCCTTCTCCTTGGAGCGTAGGCATGGGCGGGATCGCCGCGACTGGTGGCTGCTGGGACACGTCTGGCTGCAACGATTCGCCTACCGGCAACTGTTCTCACTCGTGCTGATCAAAACCTTGCGGCGCGCCATCGATGGCAGGCATTTCTCCTGGGACAAGCTGGAGAGAACGGCGACTGTAACCGAGCCGAAGCCGCGGGTCGCCGACAGCACGCATTGAGATTGAGGAAGTGTGCTGAGCGGATGATTTGAGGGGTCATCCTGAGCGGAGCGAAGGATCCCAGCGAGGCTCGAATCTTATGCGCCGCTCCGGAGTTTTCTCAATCCGGACGGCGCATTCCACTTCATCGCAGCCCCGCGCAACGAAAAGAACGTTGCGTGGGCCGCCCCGCGATTCGCACGAACCCGCTTCTGCACAGAAACAGGGCACATACCCCCCCTTGCATCAAGCCCGCTACGGTGCGAATCTTACTGCAACGAATTGTGAAAAACGTGTCGCGGCAAAAGACCAATTCTGAAAAGAGCGAATGTGCAGAGGCAATCTCCGCCTCGGCGGCCAAGCTGCGCCTGCTGAAAAGCCTGAAGTGCACCACCAAGTTTGAAAAAGCAGCATGGGAGAGTGGCGCGCAACTGGTGGCCGGCGTGGATGAAGTTGGACGCGGCTCGCTCTTTGGCTGCGTCGTCGCCGGAGCCTGCATTCTCAATCCCGCCGATCGCATCCGTGGATTGCGCGATTCCAAGCTGCTGCCCGAAGAGGAGCGCGAAAAGCTTGCAGCGCGCATCCGCCAGCGCGCCATCGCATGGGCCGTCGCGGAGGTGGACGTGGGCAGGATCGACCAGATCAACATTTACCGCGCCAGTCTGCTGGCGATGAAGCTGGCGGTCGAGCGCCTGATTCCGCGCCCGGATTTTCTGCTGGTGGACGCCGTGAGCGTGGACTTCGACTGTGCGCAGAAGAAGATTATTCATGGCGACGCGCTGTCGGCTTCCATTGCCGCGGCATCCATCTTAGCGAAGGTACACCGCGATGCGATTGTGCGCGCCTGGGCTCCGGTCTATCCTCAGTATGGTCTGGCCAGCAACAAGGGATACTCAACGCCGCAGCACAAGCGTGCTCTGCTGGAATTCGGGCCCTCCCCCATGCACCGGCAGAGCTACGCCCCGGTGGCCGCTGCCTCCGGAGATCTGCCGCCTGAATTCGAGTTTATGGACGAGGAAGTGAACGAGGAAAGTGAATGTTGAAGCTGCTCTGTGTGACCGCGCATCCCGACGATGAAGCGGGGTGCTTCGGTGGAGTTCTTTCGAAATATTCTGAAGCTGGCGTGGAGTGCTCGGTGATCTGCCTCACCTCCGGCGAGCGGGCGGTTAACCGCGGCAGCGCAGCTCATGACGAAGCCCTCATGGAGATCCGCCGCAAGGAATTTGCAGACTCCTGCCATTATCTCGGAGTCGCTCATTGCGAGGTGCTGAACTATGCCGACGGTGCGCTGGATCGCGAGAACTTTCACGAAGTCGCGGGCAGAGTGGTGCACTACCTCCGCACCCTGCGCCCGCATGTGGTTCTCACCTTTGGAGCCGATGGCTACGTCACCGCGCATCCCGACCACGGCATGGCCGGAATGTTCACCTCGGCTGCCTTCCAATGGGCCGCACGCAACAATCGCTACACCGAACAACTCGATCGCGGGCTGACTCCGTGGCAAGCCCGCAAACTCTATTACGTGACTGCGGAGTTCTCTTTGAAGGAACGCCCCGTGGTCTCGCTGCCCCCGGTCACGGCGCGAATCTCCGTTGTGCCATACCTCAATCGCAAGATCGAGGCCTTCGCCAAACACAAAACCCAACATCCGCTACAGCCGGTCTTCGAGCACGCGCAGCGCCAAGCGGGAGATCACGAGCTCTATCATCTGGTCGCCACCGCCGAAGTGACGCCGATGCGCATAGAGCATGATCTGTTCGAAGGAATCCGAGAGCTGTAGCGCCGCTGATTCCCACTCAAGCCAACAGTTGGCTTGAATGGGCCAGCGCCCGGTTTACTGCGAAGGGGTAATGGCTCCGAACAGACCGTGGCTCTCGGCCCCAATCCCCGCGGTAAAGAAGAGCGTATTTGTCGGAGCCTGATTGGCTCCGTTTCCGAAATCCAATCCCCATAGGCTATCGATTGTCAGCGGATTGTTTCCGAACGTGCTCTGCAGTTGTCCCAGGAACGCGCCGGTTGTGGGATTGAACGCATTGATCGTGCCGTCGCCGAAGTTGCCCACCAGTAAAGCACTGCTGAACTGTCCGAAACTCGCGGGACTCATCTCCAGCCCCCACGGTGAGTTCAATGTTCCCTGCGATGCAAATTTGCTCGTGACCACCTTCCCTGTCAGGTCGAAGATGGAAACGTATCCATTGCCAACGCCGGCAACATCGTCATGTTTTGCCGCGTCTTGTTTTGCATAGGTAACAAATAACTGATTGTTGATGTTGCGAATGCCAAAAGGTGCAAAGCCGCTGGGGATGGCTGGATCCGTAAACGATTTCACAAACTTGAAGGTAGAGTCGTAGATCTCCACAACGGCATCGCGGAAGTTCGTTGCGAAAATGAAATCAGCGCCATTGCTGGTACCAATCGCCAAACCTTTGTAAACGGCGCCGAGCTTGGTGCGGTCTGAGCTGTTCCCCGGTCCGGAGTTGTTTACCGCTAGGATCGCCTGTGTTGCGCTTACCGTCGGATTCCATCCGCTGATGGTGCCATCTTCGGTGGCAAAGATAAAATGACTCGCACCGGACTTTCCGCTCGCGGAAACATTGAAACTTGTTGTGCTGCTATTGAACACGATGCCGGTGGGCGCCGCCAGCGTACCAGCTTTGGCGCCGGGTGGCGGTGGGATGGTCACAACAAGCGGTGTCGAAGTTGGAAAGGCTATCCCCATGCCGGTGTAAACGGTAGAAACACCGGTCCCGTTATCCGCAATCCAAATGGGCCCAGTGGGCCCGGCATTGACGATGCCCCATGCATTGACCAGGTTCGGATCTGTAAAGTTGGCGACGCCAGCGATATCGGAAACCAGGTTGGTGCGCACATATGTCTGGGCGACCGCCGGGGCGGCAGGAAGCAATAACAGGAGCGTCGCTACGATCGCGGCCTGTATAAGAAGCGACTTTTTACGGCTGAACATCTTCGTAATCCTCTTTAGAAATGATTCGGCCTCTATGCGGAAACTCGACTGCGCCCCGCCTGAAGGATTTCCAGCTGGGGCAGCTATGTCGAGATCGAGGCCGCCGTTTCCACGTTTAAGTTTGAACTGTCTGGAAGGTAGAGGCGGGCGTTTGATAGACGGGTTGTCCCTCTTCGTGTGAAAAAAATAGAGCCGAGGCGAGGCGAGACGATGATACAGATAATTTTCATCGCTTAGGGAAGCCCTGATTAACTGGAAAGCTTCAACGGGCTGCTACGCGAGAGTGCTTGGTTTGAGTATCTGTTCCACGCTCGCCGCCATGGGACAGGAGATAGTGAGCTTGTCAGCTACTTGGCGATTTTGCGTCAACAACATGAGGAAGCATCAGAGCGGGATAGAGAGCCGCGGATGATTGGCGCAAACAGGCCTTATAATGGGAACCACGCCAGTTGTCTCCAGCGCAACAGCAAACGCCCTGAATTCCTTCAGGGCGTGCAGGTTCTTGCTCTTTCAACCTTGAAACCTTCCGCTCCCTACATCCCCGGCATCTTCATCCCCGCCAGCCGTTTGGCGAAGCTCGGCTTGGACATGGACTTGAACATCTTGCGCATCTGCGCATACTGCCGCAGCAGGTTGTTCACCTCCGGCACGCTGGTGCCGGAGCCGCGTGCAATGCGCTTGCGGCGCGATCCGTTGATCGCCTCGTGATGCTCGCGCTCGTACGCCGTCATCGAGTTGATGATCGCCTCCACGCGGTTCAACTGCTTCTCGTCCACCTTGTTGCTGGCCTGGTGCATCTGCGCGAACGGTCCGATCTTGGGCAGCATTCCGATCACCGACTGCAGCGAGCCCAGCTTCTTCACCTGCCGCAACTGCTCGCGGAAGTCCTCAAGCGAGAAGCCATCGCCGCTCATCGCCTTCTTGGCGAACTCCTCGGACTTCTTCTTATCGAGCTTTTCCTCCGCGTTTTCGATCAGCGAAAGGATGTCGCCCATGCCCAGGATGCGGCCGACGATGCGGTCGGGATGGAACGGCTCGATGGCGTCGTACTTCTCTCCCACACCCAGGAACTTGATCGGCTGGCCGGTGACGGCGCGGATCGAGAGTGACGCACCACCGCGGGCGTCGCCGTCCATCTTGGTCAGCACCACGCCGGTGAGGGTGAGCTTGTCGTGGAATTCTTTCGCCGAGTTCACCGCGTCCTGGCCGGTCATCGCGTCGGCCACGAAGAGCACTTCCTGCGGATTCAGCAGCGACTTGAGCGACTGCATCTCGTCCATCAACTGCTCGTCGATGTGCAGGCGTCCTGCGGTATCGACAATCAGCACGTCGCAGCCGTTGATGATGGCTTCGCGCCGCGCTTCCTTGGCCAGCCTCACCACGCTTTCGGTGTTGCTCTCCACGCCCGAGCCTTCGTACAAGTGCGCGCCGATGGCCTTGGCCACCACCTTCAACTGCTCGCGCGCCGCCGGACGGTAGACGTCTACGGAAACCAGCATGGGCCGGTGTCCGCCCTTTTTGAACCAGCCCGCCAGCTTGCCGGAGGTCGTCGTCTTGCCGGAGCCCTGGAGTCCTGCCATCAGAACGACGGTCGGGGGCTGCGAGGCGAACTTGAACTTCGCCGTGTCGCGCCCCAGGGTCTCGATCAGCTCATCGCGTACCACCTTGATGACCATCTCGGCAGGGGAGAGCGAGGTCATCACCTCGGTGCCAATTGCTTTGGCCCGAATGTGGTCGATCAGATCTTTGACGACCTTGAAGTTCACGTCCGCCTCAAGCAGGGCAAGGCGGATCTCTTTCAAGGCTTCGTCCATGTTCTCCTCGGTCAGGCTGCCCTGGCCGCGGAGGTTCTTAAATGCGCGCTGGAGTTTGTCTGTTAAATTCTCGAACATCGAATAAGTCCGGGGAGCCGCGCAAGGCGGTCCATCTATGAAGTTTCTCAGTTGCGGCGGGCGACCCCGCAGAGCGCCGCAGCCAGAGCGGATTATGCCGCGTACCCGGATGCGAAGCTGGAGCCAGCGTCTGCGGCCGGAGCGGCGTCTGTTGCCGCGTACCCGGCTGCGAAGCTGGAAGCCTCAGAATATCACGCCAGATGGGTGACGCGTTCCGGCTCGGGGAATGCGCCGAGGTTGCGGCAGATCATCATCGCCCCAATCTGCCGGCCGGAGCTGTCGAGAACGGGAAAAGCCGTTGCCTCCACCGGAGAGGCGGCTTGCTCCTGCCGTACGAGCAGGTTTACGCGAACCGTTTTGCCCTGGTAGGCGGCCTGCGCCAGCGGCAGCTCCTGCGGGTCCAGCATGCGCTCGCCCTGGTAGTCGAAGATGCCTAGCGCCTCAGGGCAATCATCCATGCTGTTCTTGTCCATGTCGATTTCGCCGAACAGCGTTTTGGCCGCGAAATTCGCGTAAACCATCTGCCCGCAGGCATCGCAGGCGATCACAGGGTCAGTGATAAGAGCGGTGACGGTCAACAACTGCTCAAGTTCGCGGGAGACTCTTTGCACAGTACACCTCTCCTGTCTGGGCGATTGCAAAACTCCCACCAGCGCGGGACTTCTCCAACGGTCAATGCTCTATCTCGTATCTTAACCTTTCCAGCCGGTAAAGCGCGGAGCAAAGCAACTGGCGATCGCGCGGAGTCAGCTCCGGCGTCTCAGCTCAACTGGGTAGATGCCGTTGCATCTCTGTGCGCTGTATCTTAATTTACTACTAGTGATTTCCTACGAGCGTTGTACCGGGCTCGATTGTACGAGAAATCTTGAGTCGCGGCGCGAGAACATCCAGCAGCACCCGCGCGGCTATCCGAAAACTTCCTTTGCCGCCAGCACCGTGTTGGCGTGGATCGTGATCGTGTCTTCTGGGTTCTCGGCGTAGCCCCCGGCGAGTGTGGCCATGATCGGGCAGTTGAGTTCGCGGGCGAAGTTGAAGACCATGAGGTCGCGTTTCTTCAATCCCTCGATGCTCATACCCAGTCCAGCCAGCTGGTCGCCCCGGTATGGGTCGGCCCCGGCGATATAGCAGATCAGCTCAGGCTGAAAGCGCTCCCGAGCACCATTCAGCGCGGTCTGCAGCCACTCCAGATATTCGGCATCGTTCGTGCCGTCGGGCAGATTCACGTCGATCGAGGAGGAGGGCTTCCAATGCGGGTAATTGCTCTCCTGATGCAGCGAGATCGTGAATACGTCGCGAGACGCACTGGTCTTGACGTTCGCCGGGCGCTTGGGAGTCAGCAGCGAGGCTGACCACGACGGACGCGGAAACGGCTCCGGGTCGCCGGTGCCAAAGATCGCCGCAGTGCCGTTGCCCTGGTGGGCGTCGCAGTCAATCACCATGGCACGCGCAATGCAGCCGTCGCGCTGCATACAGCGGATGGCGATCGCCACGTCGTTAATCAGGCAAAACCCCTCCCCGTGATCGGAGAAGGCGTGATGAAAGCCGCCTCCAATGTGAACGCTGCATCGATTCTGCAGCGCCTGCCGGGTGGCAAGGATGGATCCGCCGGTAATGTGCCAGAAGGCCTCTACCAGCTCTCTGCTGAAGGGTATTTCCAACTCCAGCTCCTCGCGGATGCTCAGGGTTCCATGCTTCACCTTGTCCACCCAGAGCTGGGTGTGGACCAGTAAAACATCCTCATCCTGGCAGGGCGGCGCAGAGATAAAATCGCTCTCCGCAAAAGCCCCGGTCCGCAATAGGTGCTCGCGTACTCTAAGGTACTTGCTGCCGCGGAAGAGGTGGTCGCCAATCGGCAACATCTCTTTTTTCGAATGGACCAGCAGCAATGGAAGAACACTCATCAAAGTTCTGTCCCGCTTGCGTAATAACGCTCTTAGTTCCAGGGCAGGATTGTAATGCAAAAGCCTCTTGTACGCACTACTTCCAAAGGAACTGGCGAAATAGCCCTCCGCGACGAGCTTTACAATTCCATTTCGCTATACTGTCGGCATCGTGCGATTCACCCTGGCCGCCCCGGTCGAAGCCTCGCGCCCCAAGGGCGTAAGCCTCACAGCGCTCGCCCTGGTGGCATTGGCCATACCCGCCGCAACAGCTCTCGCCAATCAATTCCATTCCCAAGGTCTCCTCGGCTTCTACTATGCCGGTCTCGTCCTGGCCGTTGAGCTGTACATTGCCTGGAGCTACTGGAAGGGCCATCATTGGGCCCGCGTCGTTGTGCTTCTCGCTTCCTTCGTGATTGTGGCGGGGGGAATCTCGGAGATCTTTGAGCGAGGGGACATCGTTGCGCTGATGAGCCGTCCGGCATTTTTTCTTAGTTTTGTGCTGGCGGCTTTCCTGCTTTATTGGCTGAATACCCCTCCCTTGCGTTCGTGGTTCAAAAATTCCCCAACGGCCGCCGATCTTATCGCCCAACGTCTGGTGGGCAGGCTCTGTACGGCGGTCGAGAGGAGCGCAGCGCCTCCCGATCCGCAATGGCGTCTCGCCTTTGAGCATGATGCCGAACTCACGCTCAACTGCCCTTGGCGCGTCGTCCTCGATGACAACCTCGCATTCGCCAGCAACACCCCCACCGGCGCCCCCGCATCGGAGTCTCCCGCCGATGAACTGCAGCCCTGGCAGCTTCTGCAGAATCTCCGCGTCAAAGCCGTGCGCGTGGCGCCGCGTACCTCCGATCTCTTTGTCTCCTTTGAGATGGGCATTGAACTCCAGAGCTGGAGCGTCGATCCCCGCTTGTTGCAATGGAAGTTTTCCGATCCCATGCTCACCGTGATTGCCGATTCGGTGGGAGTCACCGCGCAGGCCATTGCCGCACGCATTGCCGGAGAAGACCCGGCTGAGAACGACTAACCACGCGATCCTATGCTAGGATTTCAGAGTGCGGTATCTGCTGCCGTGCACACAGTCGGGGCGTAGCGCAGCCTGGTAGCGCACCTGCCTTGGGCGCAGGGGGTCGCTGGTTCGAATCCAGTCGCCCCGACCATTTCAATCTTTTTCTTTGTGGTGACGGCAGATCTTCTTCTGGCGACGCCGTCCGGTTGACATTCCCGCTCACTTCGCTCAAAATTTAAGAGTCTATGGCGCTCCCGAACACAATTGCGCAACCGCAGCCGCGACCGTCGGTCGAGGGCCCGCGTGCACGGAGAGAGCTTCAGTACTAAGATTTCGCTTAGCTATCATCTCCAGGCCCGCAGGCACACCGCTGCGGGCTTTTTGCTTGAGACGATGTTTACAAAAAGGACCCATGAATTCATTCAGCGAAGAAGTCACTCTCGAAGGACACATTATCGACTCCTGGACCCTCCCACGCGCCTTTGACGCCATCATGGACATGGGCGGCGCCTTTGACGTTCAGGAGATACAGGTAGGCCGCGCCAAGGATGAGGTCTCCTTTGCCCGGCTCAAGGTTCGCGCCGATTCCGAGACCAAGCTGGAGGCCATCCTCACGGCCCTGCAATCTTTCGGCGCAGTGCTGGCCTCGCGCGACGACGTCGCTTATGCGCCCGCCCCTGCCGACGGTGTTCTGCCGCCCGAATTCTATTCGACCACCCACCTGCCCACGCAGGTCCGCCTCAATGGCCGCTGGGTTGACGTGAAGAACACGGAGATGGATCTGGCTATCGTCGTGAGCCCGGCTTTCTCGGAGGCTCGCATGATCCCCTCCTCCGCCGTCTGCAAGGGAGAGCTGGTCGTTGTCGGGCATGAAGGCATCCGCATCCTGCCGCCGCAGCGCTCGCGCGAGCGCGAAATTTTCAGCTTCATGGGTAGCAATGTCTCTTCCGAACATCCCAAGCGCCTGGTCATCGAGGAGATCGCCAAGCAGATGCGCGAGATTCGCGCCCGCGGCGGCAAAGTCCTGATCGTTGCCGGTCCGGCCATCGTCCACAGCGGCGCCGGTCCTCTGCTCGCCAAGCTCATCCGCGACGGCTACGTCCAAGTGCTCTTCGGCGGAAACGCCATCTGCACCCACGATGTTGAGAGCGTTCTCTTCGGCACCTCGCTCGGTGTCGCCCTCCACAATGGCCGTCCGGTCCCCGGAGGACACCGCAACCACATGGCCGCCATCAACACCATTCGCGCCGCCGGATCGCTAAAGCGAGGCCGTCGCGAAAGGGATTCTGAAGGAAGGCATCATGTACGAGTGCGTCCAGAACAACGTGGACCTCGTACTGGCCGGTTCGGTTCGCGACGACGGCCCCATGCCTGATGTCATCACCGACACCGCAAAGGCGCAGGTCCGGATGCGCAACGCGCTGGCCGGGGTCGAGATGGTGCTGATGATCGCCACCATGCTCCACTCCATCGCCACCGGCAATATGTTGAAGGCCTCGGTGAAAGTGGTGGCCGTCGATATCAATCCCGCCGTGGTCACCAAGCTTGCCGATCGCGGAACCTTTCAGGCTCTGGGGCTGGTCACCGACGCGGAGCTTTTCGTCCGCGAACTGGCAAATGCCATCGCTGTCGGCGAGAAACTCGAAGCCCCGGAATTTCTGGAGACCGAGACGCTTTAACTTCAACAGACGAGGGTGCCCCACATCTGCCGCAGTTAGCAGATGTGGGTTTACGCCACGCGCTCCTCTCGCTGTTTTATAATAGATTTTTGCCATTGCGAGGAGTGCGCGAACATGTCCGTCAACCCTACTGAAAAAATCTGGCACAACGGAAAACTCATCGACTGGGATGACGCCAAGATTCATGTCATGTCTCACGTCGTCAACTATGGGTCGGCCGTTTTTGAGGGCGTTCGATGCTATGAACTGCCCACCGGCCCCGCAATTTTCCGCGCCAAGGAACACATCCAGCGCCTTCTTGACTCGGCGAAAATCTATCGCATCCCGGTCGAATACACCTGTCAGCAACTTGTCGACGCCCTGGTTGAAACCATCAGCGCCAACGGCGTCTGGCCCTGCTACGTTCGTCCGCTCATCATTCGCGGCTATGGCGAAATCGGTGTCAACCCGCTGGGCGTTCCCACCGAGTGCTATGTCGCCAATTATCCCTGGGGCAAGTATCTTGGCGGCTCGGAAGATGTAGGGGTCGATGTCTGCGTCTCCTCCTGGACTCGCCTTGCGCCGAACACCCTGCCTTCCATGGCCAAGGCTGGCGCGAATTACATGAACTCGCAGCTCATCAAGATGGAAGCGGTGCTCAACGGCTATGTCGAAGGCATTGCGCTTGATGTCAACGGATACGTCAGCGAAGGCTCCGGCGAGAACATCTTCCTCGTGCGCAATGGCAAAGTCTTCACTCCGCCGCTCGGCAATTCGGTGCTGGCCGGCATCACCCGCGATTCCGTATTGCGCGTCGCGCAGGATCTCAGCATCACCGTCGTCGAGCAGGTCATTCCCCGCGAACTCCTCTACCTTGCCGACGAGGTCTTCTTCACCGGCACCGCTGCCGAGGTCACACCCATCCGCTCGGTCGATAAGATCACCGTCGGCGATGGCTCCGTGGGCCCGGTCACCAAGGCGATCCGCAAGGAACTGTTCAGTATCTTCGACGGCAGCAAGCCTGACCGTTACAACTGGCTCACGCCGGTTCCAGTGCGCCAGAAGGTCGGCGCGTAGCACGTCCGGTACGCTTGGAGAGCGCGGGCCTGGGATGAAAAATCCGGTGCCCGCGCTTTTTCTTTGCGGCATCCATCGGGTCATGTACCATCCTTCATTGCGCCCGCCCCGTCAACGTGGTACTTTCGGGGAAATTCCTTTTCAAAAGAGATCGAGTCGATGACTATCGATGATCTATTGCGCATCGCTGTCGAGCGCAAAGCGAGCGATCTACACCTCAAGGTAGGCAACTATCCCCACGTGCGCATCGACGGTGAACTTGTGCCGCTCACCGATCAGCCCCGCGTAACTGGCGAGGACATGCTGAACATGGCTTTCAGCATGATGTCCAACCGCCAGAAGCAGAAGTTCAAGGAATGCGCCGAGATCGATTTGGCCTACGGCGCTGCCGGTCTGGGGCGGTTCCGCGTCAACGTCTTTCAGCAGCGCGGCAATGTCGGCATCGTTCTACGCGTCATTCCCACCAAGATTCGTGCTCTGGAAGAGCTCTTTCTTCCCGCGGTCACCGAGCGAATCTGCGAAGAAGCGCGCGGCCTGGTGCTGGTCACCGGAGTCACCGGCTCGGGAAAGTCCACCACGCTTGCGGCTATGATCGACCGCATCAACTCCTCGCGTCCCGAACACATCATCACCATCGAAGACCCGATCGAATTCCTTCACCGCGACAAAAAAGGCTTCGTCAATCAGCGCGAGGTGGAAGTTGATACGCCGACCTTCGGCAGCGCTCTGCGCGCCAGTCTGCGCCAGGACCCCGATGTGATCCTCGTCGGCGAAATGCGCGATCTGGAAACCATCTCCACCGCGCTCCATGCCGCGGAAACCGGCCACATGGTATTCAGCACCCTGCACACCCTCGATGCCATCGAAACCGTGAACCGCATCATCAGCGTCTTTCCGCCGCCGGAGCAGAAGCAGATTCGTCTGCAACTGGCGGCTACTCTGCGCGCCGTGATCAGCCAGCGGCTGGTCAAGCGCTGCGACGGAACCGGCCGCGTGCCGGCCGTCGAGGTGCTCATCTCCACCGCCTATATTCGCGAGTGCATCACCACCCCGGAGAAGACTCGCAACATCAAAGATGCGCTCCAGCAGGGAACCTCGCAGTATGGAATGCAGACCTTCGACCAGTCGCTCTACGATCTGCTGCAGAAGGGTTTGATCTCCTACGAGACCGCGATTGAGAATGCCAGCAACCCGGATGACTTCAAGCTCCGTGTGCAGGGAATCTCCGGTACTGCGGAATCCACCCGCGACACCCTATCGCAACAATTGGGCCGCTTCTAGTGCGTGTGGTGGGCTAGGCTCGGGTGGCCCATTCAAGCCCTCTTTTGGCTTGAGTGGGGCAGTTGACCTTGCACTTGCACTTGCCTTGCCCTTGCACTTGCACTTGCCTTGCCCTTGCTCTTTCTCTTGCCTTTGCCCTTAGTTGTCATTCCGAGCCTCGCGAGGAATCCCCGCGCGGCTCAAATCCCCCGCGCCGTCCCAAGCTTTTCAACCAGTGCTCGATTTTCCCCGCAGTCCCTCCCGCTTGCCAAAATCCTCCATCGGTCTGAAACTGTTCTAGCAATGGCATGGAAGAAAAGCGCGGCCAAGAAGATCTACACGGAAAGCTCCCTGTATCAGTATGCGGTCGGCGCGTTGGGCCGCAGGATGCGCACGGTTGCCGAGCTAAAGCGGCTGATGCGGGCTCGTGCCGGAGAGCAGCCCGATTGCGAAGCCCTTGTCGAAGCCGTCACCGCGCGGCTCAAAGAGCAGCGCTATCTCAACGACACCAGCTATGCGACCTCCTACTCCGAAACCCGCCGCGACACCGAAAAGTTCGGCCGCCATGCGCGTGGTGCAGGATCTCAAAGCCAAGGGCGTGCATCCGGATGTGATCGGCAAAGCCATCGGTGAAACCTACCGCGAGGTGGATGAGCAGAAACTTGCCCGCGAGTTCGCCGCGCGCAAGCGTTTCAAGCAGCCTCAGGATCAGAAGCAAGCTGCGCGCATCTTTCGCATGATGGCGCGTGCCGGATTTTCCAGCGGCGTCATCATCAAATTGTTGCGCAACTGGGATGTGGAAGGCGAAACTCTCTCCGCCCTCGAGCAGGAGCGCGAGATGGCGGAGCCGGTTCCCTCGGGCGAGGATGAAGCTTGAACCCAAAGCCGCAGCCTGAGTGGTCCGCCGCCGTCGAACATCTTTCGGCCGCCGATCCCAAACTCGCCGCGCTCATTACGCAGGTCGGCCCCTGCGCTATTCAGATCCCGCATCACTTCAGCATCTTCTATTCGTTGGCCCGATCCATCATTTATCAGCAGCTTGCCGGGGCGGCAGCTGCGGCCATCATGGCGCGGGTCGAGGCGCTTTTTCCCAAGGGGCGCATGACGCCCAAAAACCTGTTGAAAATGCCGGATGACTCATTGCGCGCTGCCGGACTCTCGCAGAACAAACTTGCTGCCCTGCGCGATCTTGCCGCCAAGTGCCTGGATGGCACCGTGCCGAATCGACGCGCCCTCGCTCGCATGACGGACGAGGAGATCATCGAGCGCATCTCCCAGGTGCGCGGTATCGGCCGCTGGACGGTGGAGATGATGCTGATCTTCCGCCTGGGCCGTCCCAACGTACTGCCGGTGGATGACTACGGTGTACGCAAGGGCATGCAGCGCCTCTACCGGTTGCGAGAGCTTCCGGGCAAGGATGCGATGCGTCGCCGCGCCCGCAAGTGGGAGCCGTGGTGTTCGGTTGCCAGTTGGTATCTGTGGCGCTGCGCCGAGCTTCCCGGCGGCAGCCCCCGCGCCAAAGCCAAACCGGTAGCTCTCAGCAAAAAAGCCGCAGCGAAGACTCTGCCTGCCAAGCCGATAACAAAGAAAGCCGCAAAGAAAAAGACCGTCTCGCCGACGGCCTTGCCTATCCGCTGAGCGAAGCCGCCGCTATTTCAACTGCACATCAAACATTGCGCGGCAATGCACGTCCGGCTTGAACTCCAGAGTCTCCAGCTTGTCACCTTTGCTGACGTAGATATAGATCGGCTTCTTCGGAACCTCGGGCAGAGCGACGATCTTCACTTGCCCGTTGGCGCTTGTGTAGGTCTCCAGGTCGAGCTTTTTCAGCGCCATAAAACCATAGTGGATACGGGTCGTGACCTTCACGTCGAAGATTGGCTTGGAATCTGCTCCGGTGACGGTGATCAATGCCGAGCAGGTGCCCAGTCCGGCGGATATCTCTGTGGGAGGGACTTCATTCGTGCCGCTCTGGGCGCGCCCCTGGTTTCCACAAAAAATGAGCAGGCTGAAGATCAACAGAGTAGGAGAGAGTAGATTGCGCATACCCGTAAGAGTACCGCAATACCGCTAACCCTGCACGCTCTTCAGCGCCTCTGACAGCCTCTCCAGCGCGTCGCTTAACCGTCCGATCATCTGCACATCCACCAGCGTGCGATTCCTTTCCAGCTGTTCCCGCAGCGCCATTACCAGTTGATGAAGTCTTTCCAGCTGCGCCAGTGCCTTCATCTTGTTGACGTCCTGTTCGGTATGGTTCAGGGAAAGCGTGCTCAGAAGGTTGTTCAGCTTTTCTTGTCCATCCCAGCCCAGGTCGCACCATTCCAATCCCATGCCCACCGTGGCGCGAGAGGCGCGCACCTGTGCCACGCCGTTAATCTGCACCCCGTTCACGACGAACTGTCCGCTCACGATGTCATCCTTGGCGGCTGGATTCACACATTGCACATAGCAGCCGCCCGCGCCAATATCGCGCAGCGAGCCCCAGATCGGCGTGCTGACGGTCGTCGAATGCACTGAAGCCGAGCCGTTGCAGGGATAGCGCTCGTTACCGCGGCGATTGTCTCCCTTGGCCTGCTGCATCGTTTCGCGCCAAGGGCATGTACTCTTTACCAGGCAGTGCAGTCCAACCCGATATGTCCCATCCCCATTCGGGGCGCTCCAGACCACTTGGAAACGGCACTTCTCTCCGCCGCTCTGCAGGCCCACAATATCGCCGTCATTGAGCTTTGCCGCCAGTCCGGTGATCCGGGCGCCGGACAAGCTGATATCGGATGTCATCGCCGCTTGATGAAACGGTTTGCCGTTGGCGTCTATGCCCAGTATGCGGACGTTCAGCTCCACGGGAAGACGCACTTCGCGGCGCTTGGGGAGTACCGGAACCTGAATGCCCGGTTTCACTGCGTTTTCCATTGTTTGCCTCGAGATCTGGAGGGTAGCGTGAACCCTCCATAGTCGAATTGTCGCGATATTTCCGCGATTTACGAACCGGTCTTTGCAAAAAATTGGGTAACTTACAGTAGCACAGTTCCATTTTGGCAGCCTAGTTCCGGCGTTGATTCCGGGGATGTTAGAATCGTCTTTTCGTCTCCAATGGGCGTCTGCCGCCGCGCATCAGGCGCGGCTTTTTGGCGGCCTTGGGACTCATCGAAAGTGACTCGTATGATGACCGGAAACGACGTTCGACGCATGTTCCTGGACTTCTTCGTCCAGAGGGGACATCGCCAGGTACACAGCTCCTCGCTGCTTCCCGCCAATGATCCCACCCTGCTGTTCACCAACGCGGGGATGAACCAGTTCAAGGATGTCTTCCTTGGCGTCGAAAAGCGCGACTACTCGCGTGCCACCAGCTCGCAGAAATGCGTACGCGCCGGTGGCAAGCACAACGACCTCGAGAACGTAGGCTTCACCAACCGCCATCATACCTTCTTCGAGATGCTCGGCAACTTCAGCTTTGGCGACTACTTCAAGCAGGACGCCATCGCCTACGCCTGGGAGCTGGTTACCTCGCCCCAGTGGTTTGCCATGTCGGACGAAAAGCTCTACGTCACCATCTTCAAGGGAGAGAACGGCGTTCCACGCGACAGCGAGGCCTTCGATTTCTGGATCAAGGCCGGCGTCAAGCCCGAGCGCATCTTCGAACTTGGCATGAAGGAAAACTTCTGGCAGATGGGCGACACCGGCCCCTGCGGCCCCTGCTCGGAGATCCACTACGACATGGGCATCGCCTCCAGTGACAAGAAGCTTCCCGAGTGCGCCGCCGGTGAGTGCAAGTTCCCCTGCGAGTGCGGCCGCTACGTCGAGATCTGGAACCTCGTCTTCATGCAGTTCGACCGCAGCGCGGAAGGCGTTTTGAACCCGCTTCCCAAGCCCTCCATCGACACCGGAGCCGGACTCGAGCGCGTCACCGCCGTGCTGCAAGGCGTGGTCAGCAACTACGATACCGACCTCTTCATTCCGCTCATCCATCGCGCCGCCGAGTTGACGGGTGTCGATGAGAAAATCGATCAAGAAGAAGAGAAGGCTCACCGCGCAGCCTCGCTCCGCGTCATCGCCGACCATAGCCGCGCCGCCACCTTCCTCATCAGCGATGGCATCCTTCCGGCCAACGAAGGTCGCGGGTACGTCCTGCGCAAAATCATTCGCCGCGCCATCCGCCACGGACGACTGCTTGGCCAAACCCTGCCGTTCCTTTACAAGATGGTCGATGCCGTCGTGAACGAAATGATCGGCGCCTACCCCGAACTCGGCGATAGCGCAGCTCGCGTGGCCAAGGTGATCGAGAGCGAAGAGACGCGCTTTGCAAACACGGTCGCGATTGGCCTCAACAAGCTCCAGGATCTTCTCGACCACGCAGAGAGCAACACGCTGCCCGGTCGCGAGGCTTTCAAGCTTTACGATACCTTTGGCCTTCCGCTGGATTTCATGACCGACGCAGCCCGCGACCAGGGCATCCGGTTCGATCAGACCGGCTTCGACGCCGCCATGGAAGAGCAGCGTGCTACCGCCCGTGCCAGTTGGAAGGGTGGCTCGCAGAAGTCTGCCTCGCCGGTCTTTGCCGCACTGCCGCCGACCGTTTTCGAAGGCTACACGCAAGAGCAGTCAGCGGACTGCGAAGTTCTCGCTATCGTCGTTGATGGCAAGGGCGCGCAGCAGTTGCTTCCCGGCCAGCATGGTGAGCTGGTCCTCGACCACACTCCCTTCTACGCCGAGAGCGGAGGCCAGGTCGGCGACAAAGGCTGGCTCTACTCCGCGGATCACACCGTAGTCGTAGCCGAAGTCGAAGGCGTTCACTCGCCCGTGCAGGGAGTTCGCGCGCACAAGGTCGTTGCCCGCCAGCCCATCACGGTCGGCGAAAGGCTTATCGCGGTCGTCGACTCCGACCTGCGCTCTGCCACGCGCCGCCATCACACCGCAACCCACCTGCTCCACGCTGCGCTGCGCCAGGTGCTTGGGACGCATGTCAAACAGGCGGGCTCGCTCGTCTCGCCCACCTATCTGCGCTTCGATTTCTCGCACTTCTCCGGAGTGGCCGATGAGGAACTCCAGGAGATCGAGGACATCGTGAACCGCGAGGTTCTGCGCAACAACACGGTTCAGACGATTGCGGATGTGCCCATCGACGTCGCCGTCAACGAGTATCACGCCATGGCGCTCTTCGGCGAAAAGTATGGTGAAAAGGTGCGCGTGCTCAAGATTGCCGACTTCTCCACCGAACTCTGCGGCGGCACCCACGTCGGGGCCACCGGCGAAATCGGCCTCATCAAAATTCTGAAAGAGGGAAGCGTCTCCAGCGGCGTGCGCCGCATTGAAGCCGTCTCCGGTGAACATTCCCTGCAGCGCTTCCGTCAGGATCACGAACTCGAAGGACTGGTCTCGACCCTTTTGGGACGCAGCGAGCTCAGCCCCGCCGAGTCCCTCAAGCAGGAGCTGGAGCGCCGCGACGAAGAACTCAAGAAGCTGCGCAAGGAACTCGACAAGGTACGCATGAAGTCGGCTGCTTCCGCCGTGGCCTCTGCCGATGAGAACGTGAAGGAAGTAAAGGGCGTCAAGGTTCTGGCGCACCGCGCCGATAACCTGGACCGTACGCAACTGCGTACCCTGGTCGATAACTTCCGCAACAAGATCGGCTCCGGAGTCGTCATCGTCGGCTCGGTCGCAGATGGCAAAGTTGCGGTCGTCGTCGGCGTCACCAAAGACCTCACCGCAAAACTTCAGGCCGGCAAGATCGTAGGCCAGGTGGCACAAAAGGTCGGAGGCTCCGGTGGAGGCCGCCCCGACATGGCCGAAGCCGGCGGCAAAAATCCTGAGGCGCTCGACCAGGCATTGCGCGAAAGTTATGCCACTGTCGAAGCCCTGCTCGGGTAAGAATCGCCGGACGCACTGCTGCCCCATTTCTCCTTCATGCAGAAGTGGGGTAGTTGACCTCGCCGTTGCCCTTGCCGTTGCTCTGCCCTTGCCGTTGCTCTTGCTTTCGCCGTTGCCCTTGCCCTTGCTCTTGTATTTGTCCCTCGTTGTCATTCCGAGCGCAGCGAGGAATCCCCGCCCCTCTCATCACATTTCCATTCAGCCATGACCGCCCGTAACCGTGCATTCGTGCGCTTAGGGCTTTCTCCTGTGTTTGTACGTGTTTTACCCCGTTCACTTCCTGGATTCCCTGTGTCTCAATGATTGCTGTCCAGCTTTCATCGGACTTATAATCCATTCACTCTGGGATAACGCCACTGCATCTGCGTCGGGTTGTGTAGCCCCAGTGATGAGTCTCGATATGCGGACATTCCGAAACCCGGCGCACCTTGCTCCTCACCTCGCGTCAGCCGCAGTGGTGCTTGCGTTTGCCTCGTTGCTGTCGGCGCAGTCGCTTCAGCCTGTTTCGCAAAATGGACGCATTGTCTGGACCAACGATGCGCCCGTTCATGTCACTCAGCAGCAGTCGGAGCTGTCTTACTGGAGTGACATCGAGCAGCGCTGGAAGCCGGTGCCTAGGGCAACTCCCCGGGCCATGCGCTCCGCACGCGCCATCGCCGGTGAGGTATCCAACTATATTGAGTCGCGCCCGACGCTTGATTCGAGCGCGCCCAACATCAAAGGCAAACTCGCCGGCCAGGACCCCAACTACTCCCGCGCCGCCGGCAACCGCTCCGTAAGCGCCGCCGAGATCGACCGCTACATCAACGACGCTGCCGCGCGTCACCATGTGGACCCGAATCTGGTACGCGCGCTCATCAAGGTGGAGTCCAACTACAATCCCGGCGCCGTCTCACCTAAAGGCGCCATGGGACTGATGCAGTTGATGCCGGCTACCGCGCGCAAGTATGACGTGCGCAACCCTTTGGACGCTGCGCAAAACGTTGAGGCCGGGGTTCGCCATCTCAAGGGGCTGCTGGAAAATTTTGGCGGGGATGTTTCGCTCTCGTTGGCCGCTTACAATGCAGGACAGGGAGCTGTCGAACGCAACAGGGGTATCCCACCCTATACGGAAACTCGCAACTATGTGAAGCGCATCACTAGTCTCATGGGCAGCCGCTCTGATCTTGCCGTCAGCAGCCTGTCCATGCCGATTCAGGTCTCCCGCGATGCGCGCGGCAGACTGGTGATCACCAACACAAACTAGCGGTCAGCTTTGAGGATGATGCAGTCGATGACGGGACCAATCTATAAGCGCGCATGGAAGCTCTGGCTGACCGCGTTTTCCGTGCTTTGCATTGTTGCATCGCCTGCCTTCGCCGCAAGTCTTCAACTCAAGAAGCAGCAGGCGCGCTCGCAGTTTGAGATCGCCGAGCGAATGCGCGAAGAGCTCAATGGCCTGCCTCAGCGTGAACGTTCGCGCCGCGACTACCAGCGCGTCATGGATGCTTACCGCCACGTCTACTACTCCGCGCCCAGCAGCAGTAAGGCGGACGCCAGCGTCGTGGCCGTAGCCGAGTTGCTCGCCGAAAGCGGCCGTTCCTTTAACGATGACAAGGCCCTGCGCGCCGCCATCTCCCAATACGAGTTCCTCCGCCGTGAATACCCTGGCAGCAAGTATCGATTCGACGCACTGTTCACCATCGGCCAGATATATAAGGATGATCTGGAGGAGAGCGATAAAGCGCGGGAGACCTTTCAGGAGGTGATCCACCGCTACCCACATCTCCAACTTTCCGCCGACGCTCGCGATGCGCTCGCCGAAATGGATCAGCAGGCGCACAGCAAGCAGAAGCCCTCCCACACTTCCGAATCCAAGCCGCAGGAGGCTAAGGCGCAGGAAGTAAAGTCAGGCGAGAACTCAACCGATACGCCGCACAACACTCTCCCGCTCGTCACCGGAATCCGTCACTGGTCCACCCCTGACTACACCCGCGTCGCCATCGATCTTGAGCAGGAAGTGAAGTACGAGGCCGGACGCGTCCCCAAGCCGGACCGGATCTTCTTTGACCTGCACGATACCAAACTCGCCTCCACGCTGGTCGGCAAAACCTTCGAAGTCTCGGACGGTTTTCTGCGCCGGGTGCGCGTCGCCCAATTCCAAAAGGGCATGGTGCGTGTCGTGCTTGAGGTCGATGACGTCTCTGACTACTCGGCCTTCTTGCTGCCCAATCCGTACCGCCTCATCGTCGATATCCACGGACGCAAGCCCAACGCTCCGCAAACTCTGGTGGCACGAGCCCAGCAGGAGGGAGAAAAGAGAGTTCCGTCTCCAACACAGGAGACGATGCTGGATAACTCCACCCCCTCCGCGCTCCCACCCATCGTAGGGCCAAGCCAGCCGGCGTCAATCCAGCCGGAAGCTGCGCTTGCAACCTCGTCAACGGCCTCGCCCGACTCCGCTCAAAAGCACGTCGCCGACTTCGGGCCGAGAATGGCCGATGGCAGCTTCGTCTCGCATCAGTCTGCGGTGGTAGGGACCTTCGCCGCAAAGAACGGCACGGAGGACGACAAAGCTCCATCGTCGCAGGCGCCCAATCCGCTCGCGCAAGTCCCGCTCGCGCAAGTCGAAGCTCCGCGCACCGCTACGGTCGAGCCTGCGCCCGCTGCGAGCACCTCCCAGGAATCCACTCAATCCGAAGTCGCCAATCTCAACGGTCCGGAGCTCAAGGCCACCGACAAGCCCACCTCCCAGCCCACCGTGCAGGTGGTTGCTCCCCGTGGCCCGGAGAAGACCACTGTGGCCGCCAAGAAGAGTCCGCGCTATCCGGAGATTCGCCAGGCTCAGCCCACCGCCGATGGCCAGCGCTCGCTCATCCGCGCTCTCGGCCTCAAGGTCGGCCGCATTGTCATCGACGCCGGACACGGCGGCCATGACACCGGAACCATCGGCCCCAACGGTCTGCTGGAAAAAGATCTCGTGCTCGATGTCGCGCTGCGCCTTGGCCGTCTGCTCAAGGGCAGGATGGGGGCTGACGTGATCTACACCCGCGACGACGACACCTTCGTTCCGCTTGAGACTCGCACTGCGATCGCCAACCAGCAGCAGGCCGATCTGTTCATCTCGGTGCACGCCAACTCCAGCCAGGATGCTTCGGCGCGCGGCGTGGAGACCTACTACCTCAACTTCAATCCCTCGCCCGATGCTCTGGAGGTCGCCGCCCGCGAAAACGCAGTGAGCGAAAAGTCAGTCCACGAACTCGGCGACCTGGTGAAGAAGATCGCTCTGAAGGAGAAGGTCGAGGAGTCGCGGGAGTTCGCCGCCGACGTGCAGCACTCGCTCTATCAGGGGTTGGCTGGAAAGGACGGCACCATGCGCGACCGTGGCGTGAAGAAGGCTCCATTCATCGTGCTCATCGGCGCCAACATGCCCTCCATTCTCGCCGAGATCGCCTTCGTCTCCAATCCCTCAGACGAGCGCAGATTGGAAACCCCGGAGTACCGCCAGAAGATCGCCGAGTCTCTCTACAAGGGAGTCGCCCGCTACATTAACGGCCTCAGTGGAGTGAAGGTCGCCAGCAAGGGTGGCGTAAGCGAAGGCCAGCAATAACAGAGAGCCTCGCCCGTCGGCGGGGCGGGTGGCCCAGAGTTGGCTCAGTTCCAACTCTGGGGCTTTCAGTTCGCTTCGAGAAATATGCGGCGGGTGGCCCATTCAAGCCTGTCGTCGGCTTGAATGGGCCAGTTCCGACGAGCGGCAGGAGGAATTCCAAAACAACTATTGGCTGGAAACGCAATCGTTTTTGGAGCGAAAGTGTAACCAGCCAGGCAATCCTTCCAGAATTTCCTGAAACGATGTACTACACGGTCACAGTCGGGCCTCCAACGATTGACCCGAACGTAAATCCTCTCCGGTCAAGCTCTACGCGAGCACCCCTTGGAACTCTTCGTACGATCCTTTGAAGTCTGTGATGTTGTGATCGCTCTCGAAGTGCCAGATTCTGGTTGCGACCTCATCGATCAGATCATGATCGTGCGTGGCGATCAGCACCGTCCCCTGGTACTTCTGCAGCGCAATGTTCAGCGCGTTGATCGACTCAAGATCAAGATGGTTCGTCGGCTCATCCAGCACAAGTACGTTGGGCTTCTGCAGCATCAGCTTGCAGAAGAGCAGCCGAGCCGTCTCGCCGCCTGAGAGCACGTCGGTGCGCTTGTTGCCTTCGTCGCGGGCAAACATCATCTGCCCCAGCAATCCGCGAATCTCTTCATCGGCCGCGCCCGGGTCCCACTGATGCAGCCACTCGAAGGCCGACATGCCCGGAGCCACCAGTGCCCGATGATCCTGCGCAAAGTATCCCACCGAGGCTTCGTGTCCCCAGATTACTTTTCCGGCGCTCAGGAACTCGCCATCATAGCCGCTGGTCTCGCGCAACTCTTTCATCGGAGTGGTCGGCGAGTTGGCCAGCACGGCATTGATCAGGGTCGTCTTTCCGGCGCCGTTGCGTCCCATCAGCCCGATCTTATCTCCGCGAGTTACGCTTGCGGTGAAGCCGCGCAGCACCTCAACCTCTTCGTAAGACTTGCTGACGCCTTCCAGTTCAAGAATGTGCTTTCCCGAGGCTCTCTTCTGTTCGAACTTCAGGTATGGGCGCTGAATGTTTGACTTCGCCAGCTCCGTAACCTGCAGCCGTTCTACTTCTTTGCGGCGGGATTGCACCTGGCTGGATCGTGTGCCGGCCGAAAAGCGTGCAATGAAGTCGTTGAGCTGCGAGATCTTCTTCTCGCGCTGCGAGTTCTGCGCCTCAATCTGCGAGCGCACCTGCGTCTTGGCCAGCACCATCTCGTCATAGTTTCCGGTGTAGGTGATGATGGTCTGGTAGTCGATGTCAGCGATATGGGTGCAGACGCTGTTCAGGAAATGGCGGTCGTGTGAGATCACGATCAGCGTGCCATCGTAGTTGTTCAAAAAGTTCTGCAGCCAGTGGATCGAATCAAGATCGAGGTGGTTCGTCGGTTCGTCCAGCAGCAATGCTCCGGGATGCCCGAACAAGGCCTGCGCCAGCAGCACGCGAACCTTCTGGCCGCCCTGCAATTCGCCCATCTTGCGCTCATGGAGCTCGTCCGGCAGGTCGAGTCCCTGGAGCAGCAATGCGGCATCGGTGTCGGCGGAGTATCCGTCCTCTTCGCCCACGATGCCTTCCAACTCGCCCAGCCTCATGCCGTCGTCGTCGGTCAGCTCCGCCTTGGCATAGATGACCTCGCGCTCTTCCATCGCCGCCCACAGGCGCCTGTTGCCCATGATTACCGTATCGAGCACGCGATAAGCGTCGAAGGCAAACTGATCCTGGCTCAGCACGCCGAACTTGCGCGGGCGCACCACGGTGCCCTTCTGCGCCTCCAACTCGCCGGTTAACAGCTTCATGAAGGTCGATTTACCGGCTCCATTCGGACCCGTCAGACCATAGCGCTTGCCCGGCGTGAACGCCGTGGACACTTCATCGAACAGAATTTTAGCGCCGTAGCGCATGGAAACACTGGAAACTGAGATCATAGTTTTCTGGGTAGTGCTAGAACTGCCGGGGGGCGTTGATGCACTTCGTACAGCTAGGATATCACGCCATCGGCTCCGGCCAATGTTCCTGTCTGGAATCGACCGCGCGGCTCCGCAACTTCTACTCCTCCGTCGTGGTCTAATACATAGTGAAGCCCATGAAACCATTGCACCGATCTTTGTACATCGCGCTGCCGGCAATCTTTTTCGCCACGTTCCTGGCCGCCCCCGCCCTGTTTTCTCAGGCCAAGGCTCCTGCCGCGATTTTGCCTGAGACCTTTGCCGGCTGGGAGCTCAGCGGTGCCCCCCAGCATGGCGCCGATCCGCGCAAACCCGACAGCACCTCCTCGAGCGTGCTCAAGGAGGATGGCTTCACCGATTTTGAAGTGGCCACCTACAAGCGCGATGACCGAACCATCACAGTGAAAGCCGCGCGATTCGAAGATGCTGCAGGCGCATACGCCGCCTTCACCTTTTATCGCCAGCCTCTCATGCGTATCGAAGACATAGGAACACTGGCAGCATCGCTCAATGAGCGCGTACTCTTCTTCTCCGGCAACATCCTCGTCGATGTGCAGTTCGATCACCTTACTGGAATGAGCGGAGCTCAACTGCGTGAGCTTGCCGCGAGCCTGCCGAAGGCCGAGGGACCGATCGCGCTGCTGCCCACTCTGCCCTCCTATCTGCCGCGCAAGCCGCTGGTGGCAGAGACTGCGCGTTATCTAATTGGCCCTGCCGCATACTCCGCACTCAACCTCGATTTCAGTCCCCAACTCATCGACTTCAGCAAGAGCCCTCAGCTTCTCTGGGCACGCATCAACGGAGAAGCTTCGGCTTCCGCTGAAATCCTTCTTGTTGAATATCCCACGCCTCACATCGCCATCGACAAACTTCCCGCCTTCGAGCAACTGGCTCCGCCCTTCAGTGGTGGCATCAACGTCGCGAAGCGCACCGGTCCCATCATCGCGCTGGTTCGCGGCGACATCTCTCAAAGCGACGCCAATCGAATTCTCGCCAGCGTGAACTACGACGCGGACGTCACTTGGAACGAGAACGCTGGCCAGGGCAAGCGCGACAATATCGGCAACGTAGTCATCGCCGCGCTCACTCTGGCAGCCATTCTTTTCCTGATCTCGGTCGGCGCCGGAGCTGTTTTCGGCTTCGGTAGGTTCTACCTGCCCCGATTCCGGCGAAAGAAACTAGGTGAAACACCTGACGACGGCAAGATGATCCGCCTTGATCTTCGCTAGCGAATGTACCCGTAAGCTGACCAAGCGCAACGGTTTAGGCGAAAGAATAAAGGAGAGTGACATTTTGTGTCACTCAGTCAATCTTGGCCTAAAAAGTTAAGTAATTGATTTTAAAGACATTTAATTCCGAGAATTCGCTTGACACCCGGTTTTAAGGGCTCATAGTATTTCTTCAGAAAGTTTTGACGGTCTAGCCTCCGTTGGAACTATTCTCCCTTGAAAGAAAAGGTCGCCCAGTTGCCGGGCGGCCTTTTCGTTTTTGTTTAGCGAGTACGTCGCAAGGATTGACGAACACGCGCGAGATAAAGCTTCCTCGGGTGTTCAATCATTCGTTTCATCTCTACCTCTCTGCGCACGCACGCCGTCTCAACGAGGCGATCAAGAGAGTTGCTGAGAAGGCAGGTGCGTATATCGATCCGGAGAGTTCAGTGCAATGGCAAAGGGCGCTCCTAAGTGTGAGCGCCCTTTTGAAATGTCTGGAGCCGACGAGCGGGATTGAACCGCTGACCTGTCGATTACGAATCGACTGCTCTACCAGCTGAGCTACGTCGGCAAAACCTTCCCTATAGTAACGGGAGCTTCGCACATTCGTAAAGAGCCGCGGCCATCCTCTGGCGAGCCTGCTTTGTCGAGCCTCCCTGCGGGAAAATGTGAACGTCGAAGCCATACATCTCCAAAGCTGCACTTTCGGTTGTGCATACCTTTGCCAACTTGCGCGTTTGTCAAGTGAGTTTCGATATTCCACTTGCAATTGAGCGATGATGATAGCGATAATCAATTCGAACGGCGAACAAAACACAGTGAACTATTTCGAACGTTCGGACTTACTCAGGATTCTGCGAATTACCGCTCGGCAACTCAGCGGGTGGCAACGGGCCGGCTTGGTCGCTGCCAATGATACCTTTTCTTTTTTCGACCTCCTTCAAGTGAAGAAAGTTCGCGACCTGCGTGCAAAGCGGGTTAAGAGTGCGGCCATTCTCGCCTCGCTGCAGGCAATGCAGGCGCGAGTTGCGGGGATGGAGAACCCGTTTCTGGAGGCTGGTTCGTTTTCTGTCGGCTCCCGCGTTGCCTTCCGGACCGGAGGCAAGGCGCTCGATCCCATCGACGGGCAGTTCATCATGGACTTCAGCAATTCGGGGCAGCTGGTAGAGACTAACGCCCGCATCCATTCGGGATTTGCTGGCGAATCCGCCATGGACTTCTTCGCCCGCGGCGTTGCGCTGGAGGAGGACCCAGCCTCAGCGGGTGAGGCGATTGCCAGTTACAGCAAGGTTCTGGAGCTCGACCCCGATTACGCTCCCGCGCACATCAATCTCGGCACGCTCTACTACAATCGGTCTGACTACGAATTGGCGGAAGAGCACTACCGCAAAGCCATTGAATGCGATCCCCGTTACGCGCTGGCCTATTTCGATTTGGGCAATGTGCTGGATGAAACTCAGCGCCTGGACGAGGCAATCGGCGCCTACAATGCCGCGCTGCAACTTGCCCCCACCTATGCCGACGCGCATTACAATCTGGCTCTTGCCTATGAGCGCTCGCGGCAGCCCCGGCTCGCGCTTACGCACTGGCGCGCCTACCTCAAGCTGGATGCGCGGGGGCCCTGGGCTGTACACGCCCGCTCTCAGTACAAGAAGCTGATGGAATCCGAAAAGCTCAAACTGGTCTTCCGCCGTTAGTTCGCGCTCGCGCGGCCTTCCTTCTCGCTCCGTTCGTTTCTGAAACTGATACAATCGCCGATCGGTCATCTTTCATTACGAGTCCAGGATTTGATATGTCGACTGCCAATGCCCGTGAATTGCCGCCGCAGCCATTGCTCGTCTTGACGGAAGATGAGCAGCTCTTTCGCGACAACATCCGCAAGTTTGCCGAATGAGTCGATCCGGCCACTTGTCAGCGAGATGGACGAGCGCGGCTCGATGGATCACGCGCTGATCGAGCAGTTTCACCAGCTTGGGCTCATGGGTATTGAGATTCCAGAGGAATACGGCGGCGCCGGCTGCACATTCTTTGAAACCATTCTCGCCGTCGAAGAGCTCTCCCGCGTCGATCCCTCGGCTGGAGTCCTGGTAGATGTGCAGAACACGCTGGTCAACAGCGCACTGATCCGGTGGGGCAGCGAGGCACAGAAGCAGAAGATATCTGCCGAAGATGGCCGGCGAGTGGGTCGGCTCCTATGCCCTCAGCGAGGCCGGCAGCGGCTCGGATGCCTTCGCTCTGCAGACTCGCGCCGAGGATAAGGGCGACCACTGGCTGCTCAATGGGCAGAAGCTGTGGATCACGAATGGCAAGGAATCCAGCCTCTTCCTCATCATCGCCACCGTGGACCCCTCGGCTGGGTACAAGGGAATTACCGCCTTCATCGTCGAGAAGGATTTCCCGGGCTTCAGCGTCGGCAAGAAGGAAGATAAGCTCGGCATCCGCGCCTCCAGCACAACCGAATTGATTCTGGACGACTGCAAGGTTCCGAAGGAAAACCTGCTGGGCGAAGTAGGCAAAGGCTACAAGGTCGCGATCGAAACTCTCAACGAGGGGCGCATCGGAATCGGCGCACAGATGCTCGGCCTGGCACAGGGAGCGTGGGAGTGTGCCGCGAAATACGCGCAGGAGCGCAAGCAGTTCGGCCAGCCGATCGCGAATTTTCAGGCGGTCTCGTTCCAACTTGCTCAGATGGCCACCGAGATTACCGCGCTCCGCCTGATGGTATACAACGTTGCCCGGATGAAGGGTGCCGGAGTAGCTTTCTTAAAGGAAGCGGCGATGACGAAGCTATACTCCTCCCAGGTGGCCGAGCGCGTAGCTTCACAGGCGGTCGAAATCTTCGGCGGCTACGGCTTCACCAAGGATTATCCGGTGGAGAAGTTCTTTCGCGATTCCAAGATCGGCAGCATCTATGAAGGAACGTCGAACATGCAGTTGATGACCATTGCAAAACTCTGCTTTGGCGGAAAGTAGAGGCAAGCTCAGGTTTCATGCATGAACCCTACGATCCTTCCAGTGCGGAGACGGCCGATGCGGTGTTGGCTGCTGGTGAATCGGTTACAGGTGAGCAAATCTCAACAATAGCTTCGCATCACGAAGCTGATACACGAGCCGTCATCGCGGTAACCCTCGCCGGCATCGGCGTGTTTCTCAATCTCTACGCAACCCAGCCTTTGCTGCCGCTCTTCGAGCAGATCTTTCACGCCTCCAAGTCCGAGGTTGGACGCACGGTCAGTGCTGCAACCCTTGGCGTCGCGCTCAGCGCACCCTTTTGCGGAGCGCTGGCCGAGCGCGTCGGCCGTCGCAAGGTCATCGTGCTCTCGATCTTTCTGCTCGCGCTGCCCACCATCCTGGCGGCGACCGCGAGCGGGCTTTCGCAGCTTGTCTTCTGGCGATTTCTCCAGGGACTCGTGATGCCCGGAATCTTCGGCGTCACCATCGCCTACATTGCCGAGGAGTGGCCGCGCCATCGCGTGCCGCAGGTGATGTCGATCTACGTCAGCGGTACGGTGCTCGGCGGTTTTCTCGGGCGCATCATTACTGGGGTCGCGGCCACGTCATCATCTCATTCCGTTCGTCTACGCCCAGTTGGCGCAATGGTTTTGTCGCCATCGCCGCCTTCGACATCGTCTTCGGTCTTCTCCTTCTGGCGCTGGCTGCCGCATGACTCGCCCCTCTCCGCGGGGGCTCACGAGGAGACCAGCTGTCATTCGGCACCTCCGTAATCCGCAGCTTCTGGCAACCTTTGCCGTCGGATTCAACGTGCTCTTTACACTGGTGGCGACGTTCACCTACATCACCTTTTATCTCGCGGCTCCGCCCTTCGGACTCTCTTCCGCCCAGTTGAGCGCGCTGTTCATGGTCTACCTTGTGGGCCTTGTGATTACGCCCCTGGGTGGCATCTGGATCTTCCGTGTTGGTTCGCGCGCCGCTCTTATCGCGTCTGTGATAGCTGGCATCGTTGGAGTTCTGCTGACTCTGGTCCCGAATCTGCTGGTGATCCTGCTTGGCCTGGTGCTGTGCTCCTCCGGGGTATTCGTCTGCCAGTCGGCGTCCACCACTTACATCCATCGCGCTGTGCCGTCCGGTGGCCGCGCTTCCGCCGCTGGACTCTACGTGATGTTTTATTATGGCGGTGGCAGCGTAGCCGGAGTCCTGCCGGGCATGTTGTGGCGTTATGGCCAGTGGAAGGCCTGCGTTGCGCTGATCGTTTTTGTGCAGCTGATCACGGTAGCTATTGCGGGTGGACTCTGGAAGGGAAGGGAAGCTTCATGAAGAAACTGATGCTTGTTGTCGTCTTCTTCTGCTGCGCCGGGTTGGCCAGCGCGCAGGAGATCGTGGTCGCTGCGGCAGCCGACCTTGCCTCCGTCTTTCCGCAGGTGGCAGAGAAGTTTCAGAAAGAAACCGGCAAGAAGGTCAAGCTGAACTTTGGCTCCTCGGGCCAGTTTCTGCTTCAGATTGAAAACGGAGCCCCCTTTGACGTCTTCTTCTCCGCCGACCTGCAGTACCCGCAACGCCTGGAAGCCGAGGGGCTGACGCAACCTGGTTCGCTCTATAAGTATGCCGTCGGGAAACTCGTCCTCTATGTTCCCAATGCTTCCGGCGTTAACCTTTCCCAAGGCCTGCGTGCACTGCTCTCACCGCAGGTAATGAAGATTGCCATCGCCAATCCGCAGCACGCACCGTATGGCCGCGCCGCCGTCGAGGCCCTCAAAAAAGAGGGGCTCTATGATGCTCTGCAGAACAAGCTGGTGATGGGAGAAAACATCTCTCAGGCGGCGCAGTTCGTGCAATCGGGAAGCGCTGATGCGGGTATCGTTGCACTCTCGTTGGTCTTAACTCCCGCGATGAAATCTGCTGGGCGCTTCGCCGAACTTCCCGCCTTCAGCTACACGCCCCTGCAGCAGGCTGCGGTCATTCTAAAGAGCTCCAGGGATAAAGCCACCGCCGCGCTCTTTCTCGACTACATTCGTAAGCCTGAGATCGTCAGCCTCATGTCGCAGTACGGATTCAACGCGTCCGCCGGCGGCGCGGCCTTACTTCCAGGCAATCGCCCCGATTCGAAATAGATAGTGCGTGCGAAGCTCGGAGTGCGCCGCCTTGCTCTGCCGCATCAGTTCCCGCAACTCCTGCACGGTGTAGGCCTGCCGCACCGAGGCCAACCCATCCCTGAACGCGATGGGGCTGCGGAACATTGGCATTCCGGCATATACCAGTGCGAGGTGCAGCCGACTCCGGCGCAGATCGTTGATCAATACCGCGCGCCGTGCCACCGTCAGCGCGCGGTTCACAAATGCAATCACCTGCTCCGGGGCAAGATGATGCAAGAAAAGTCCGCAGCTTACAAAATCAAAACTTCCGGCAGGGAAGGCTAGCTCCAGTGCGTCTCCAACCACTGCGTGCTTGCTGCAGTGGGTTTGGTGGCATAACGCGCGCTGATCCAGGCAGAGTGGCTTCACGTCGAGGTTCTCTTGCCGCAACCGCTTGGCCGCCTCCACGACTGAGTATCCATCGCCGGCCGCCACTTCCAGCACGGAAGCCGAGCGCAACCCCGAGCATCGCATCGCTCGCCGCAACAGATGCGTGGTGCTGCTCACCCCGCCAAACCAGCGGTTTACCCGCCGTAGATCACGCAGGGATCCCGTCGCCGCTTCCATGCTTAGCTCGAGGTCGTCCAGTTCCTCACGCTGCGGAATTCGCCTCAAATCCCCTCCCACCGCCGCAGTGCCAGCACTGCATTCAATCCGCCGAAGGCAAATGAGTTCGAGAGCGCGACGTGAATCTGCCTCTGGCGAGCGATGTTCGGAATTACATCAAGATCGCAGTCTGGGTCGGCTTCGGAGTAGTTCACGGTTGGTGGCAGAACGCCGTCCCGCAGCGCCATCAGAGTCGCGAATGCTTCCAGGGCTCCGGACGCGCCGAGCGCGTGACCGTGCATGGATTTGGTCGAACTGATCGCCAGCCGCTCCGCGTGAGCGCCGAACAGTTGCCGGATCGCCTTCGTCTCGGTCGCATCGTTGGCCACTGTCCCCGTGCCATGCGCGTTGATGTAGTCCACCTCTGTGGCCGAAAGCCGCGCATCGCTGAGTGCCGCAGACATGGCCGCCACCGGCCCTTGCACCGAGGGTTGTGTAATGTGCCCGGCGTCGGCTGACATTCCAAACCCAATCACTTCGGCCAGCACCTTCGCGCCCCGCGCTACGGCTCGCTCCGCATCTTCCAGGAACAACATCGCCCCGCCCTCGCCCAGCGTCAGCCCCTTGCGGTCGCGCGAAAACGGACGGCAGACTTCGGGCGTCACCACCCGCATCGCCTCCCAGGCTCGCAGAATTCCGGGGCTGAACGGCGCCTCGCTGCCGCCGCAGATCGCAGCGTCCACCATTCCCGAGCGCACCATCCAGAACGCCTGCCCGATCGCGTGGGTGGCGGAGGCGCAGGCGGTCGCGATGGTGAACGCCGGACCGGTGATCCCCAGCTCCATTGCGATCTGGCTTGCTCCTGCGTTGTACATCGTCAGCGGAATTGTGAATGGATGAGGACGTGCCCGCCCCTCTTTGTAAATCGCAACAAAGCCGCGATCCAGGCTCGTCTGCCCACCCATCGAGGTCCCGGTAATCACCGCAACCCGCTCCCGTGACAGGCGAAGGTCTGCTTCGGCGGCAAAAATATTTGTGCGAGTGTCCGGTTCGCATGCTGCTTGCCGCACTGCCTCGCATGCCGCTACCACCGCAAACTGCGCAAAGCGATCCATCAGGTCGCAGCGCGCCGCATCAAAATGCTCCTCTGCCCGAAATCCGCGAACCTCGGCTCCATTCTGGAAGCGAAGCTCGCATACATCTGTGGAGTGAATCGGCGCTATTCCGCTACGCCCTTCGCGGAGTGCTTTCCAGCACTGCTCTGCGCCGGTTCCCAGCGCACAAATAATCCCCGCACCGGTGACCACCACGCGCCGAGTGGCCACCGTCCTCAACTCTGTGCCCCGGATTTTTCCGCCAGTATCTGCTTCACGCCCGCAACCACGCCGCGCACATCCTGAATTGAGGTCGCCGCCTCATCTGGAATCGAAATCCCCAACTGTTCTTCCAGCGCAAACAGCAGGTTCATCGCGTCCAGACTGTCCATAGCGAGTTCTTTAAATGTGCTGTCGATCGTGATGCTCTCGACCGGAATCCTTTTGACTGCGGCGATCTGAGAAATCACCTTCACCGTCAAAACCTCGTCCATCCCATCCCCCTTCTTCTGCCCGATCCATTCAACGGGCTAGTGTATCCGATCGCGCAATTCTTTCAGGCGCGCGAATGTTCAATGTACTCTGATGTTGAGAGTGAGGTCTGGGGAGGAAAAAATCTGGTGGGAGCGGCAGGATGCCATTTTGGGTCGTTCGGGATTACGTCTCGGCCTGGAGCACTGGCAGTTTCTCCGAAATTCAGGCCCACACGTTACTTCATGTCAGCTAGCTCCTTCTCGATCTGTTGCAGTTCCGCATGGATGCGTTCGCATTCCTCTGTGGCCTCTTTCAAATCACGCTCCGCGGCGTCAACTTCGGATGGGAGCGGCTTGGGGAATCCGGGCGTGCGCTTGGCCGCCTCTGCAATTTGCACCCGGTCCTCCGCGTACTGCCGTCGGGTCTCCGCGCCTTCCAAGCCAGTTTGCTTGTTCAACAACTCTTGTTTTCGCTGCAATAGTTGGTTGCGACGTTGATCATCCATTCCGTCAGTGTGGACCTGCAGGGTAAGTTCGTCAACATCCCGACCTTCAGAGACATCGGCGTTACCGAGGCTGTCGCTCGTAAATTTCATAACATTCGTACTCAGATACTCGCCCTAGCCAGAATTGTGCTCCGCAAAATTCGTGCCTCCTTAGGAAGTGCCTCTTTGTAAGCTGCACCCTTGCGAACTCGGACTTTGCAAGTTTCATAGAAGCCTGGCCACCAGTAGGAACCACGACGATCGCATTGTTAGGTGGGGGCTCATAGAGTATGCGATTCGATTCATATGCCCTCCGAGTGGACCAGGTCCAGAACGCCGTAGGCCAGTCGACGAAGATATTCCTGTCGTAATAGGCCTCCACGCCTGTTCCGTAAAAATTCACGCAGTAGATAGGTCTTTTGCCCACATAAGGGCGAAGAAACTCAGCGGTAGCTCTTGCGCCAGAATATGGCCCTTGCACTTCATCGCGCACTGTTTCCGCCGTCGATGGCAACTGGAGAAGCAGCAACACAGCGAGTGAGAATGCAAGAATTCGTTTTGGAGTTTCAAACACAGGTGAATGCCCGGCAGGCCACGCTCCCCATACTGAAACCAGAAATGCCGTCAGAGCCATTCCGTAATGCCACGGCCGAGACCAAACCAATCCCATAGCGAAAACCGTAAAGAGGTAAGGCAGAGACCAGGCTAGCTGTTTTACCGCAACAAACCAGCACAGCACTACAATCAGCAGAACCAAGCCCCCACCGATGCCGAAGAAAGTCATATTCAGGCCGAGCGCTGTGCCCAGTTTCGGGAGGCCGTCCAGTACCTTGACGATGCTACCCGACGCGGTTTCCTTTTGAAGTTGGGTCGCCGCCCTGAAGCTGCAGTCTGGAAATGGAGCCGCGAGAGACTTGGCAACCGCCGCGGAAGCCAGCACGAGGACACCGGCTATGCTGATTTTTAAAACCTGGGTCCGCGAAGGACGCTGCTTGCGAAAGTCCCTGATGCATTCCCAGCCAAAGGCGCAGGCAATTCCTCCAGCGATCATGAATCCGTGCATGTTGGTTTGTGCCAGCAATGCCACAACCAACCCAAATAGGACGACGCGAACCGGCTTCGCTCTCCAGAGCGCAACAGCCGCAAAAGCGAGGAACGTCGACAATCCGTAACTTCGAGCTACAACCGCGTACTGATACTGATAATAAAACGTGAATGGAAGCAGCAAGCGGACGGGCGCAGGAAGCGGGCTCCAGCGCAGCCAGATATACATTGCAGCCGCTACCAGGGTAAGGGAGACAGCTCCCAGCGCCGCATAGGGGAGGTGCATGCGAGTCAGTCCCCAGAGTAGAAGGTGCCAGAGCGGAGGACTGCCTTCGTACCCCATCTGATGCAGAATTCCGCGAATGCCAAGGTCGCGCGCGATGAGCCAAGCTTGCGCCTCATCCGCCCAAGGCTCGTGAAACCAGACTGCCACAGCTGCAATCGCCGTAAATATGAGCAATACCAGGCACTCAGACAGAGACAGCCCAACGAAACGGCGGTTCGAGAGCTTTGCCTTCAGTTGGCACTTCTTTTCCGTCACAATCGTTGGCAGGACTCCCAGGTTCTCGATAAGGTGCGATCTTTCCAATTTCACAGCCCGTCCTGATAGCAAACTTTGTTCGCAGGGCCGACATCTACGGAACAGTCGCCACCTCTAACAGTTGAGAATTTCCTATGCGATCTGACATTGTTCCAGGGGCTATCTTCCCCGACTATGAGCTTTCCGACCATACTGCGAAACGCCGTAAACTCTCGGAACTGCAAGGACAAAATCCGATGGTTCTCGTCCTCAGCCGCGGAGGTTTCTGCCCCAAGGACCGCCGGCAGGCTGAAGGGCTTGTTGAACTCCATCGTGAGCTCGAGGTTGCCTATTGCCGGCTTGTCACGATTAGCACCGACAATATCACTCAGACGAATGAATATCGCAGCGGCGTCGGCGCGCACTGGCCTTTCCTCTCCGACGCAGGGCGTATCGTCCAAAAAGATCTCGACATTGCCGAATACACTGATCCTGTCAATAATCCCATGATCCCCCACGTGATTGTTCTGGAGCCCGGTCTTGTCATTTATAAAATCTACAACGGCTACTGGTTCTTCGGCCGGCCGACTGTGGAAGATCTCCGCCAGGACCTGCGTGCCGTTACCAGGAAATGCCGGCCGGACTGGGACATCACAATGCCCGAACTCAAAGCGGCGTGGCAGCAAGGACGCAAGGAGCTCTTCTATCCATACGGCAAAACGTACGTCCAAACTCTCGGTGAATAGGATTAGTCCTAAGGTAGTCTGGGCAGTTCTGGAAGCAAACTGGTAGGAGCGGCAGGACTCGAACCTGCGACCCTCTGCTTAGAAGGCAGATGCTCTATCCAACTGAGCTACGCTCCCACGGGTTGAGCTGGCGCTTGCATCTATTTTAGCTGAGTTCTTGCGATTTGGTGCAGCCTTCGTGCGTCCGCAATCTCAGCACACATTCGGCGGCAAAGTCCATCGCGCGCTCCCAGCACTCGGCGGCTTCCGCCGGAGAGCTACCATAGGCCGAAAGGAAGAGCGTCATGCAGTATCCGGCATCGGACTCCTCGGCGTTGCCGCGGTGGAAATAACAGCAGCGCACCACGATCTCAGCCGTCGCCTCCAGCGCCGCGTTTGTTTCCAGCGATTGCGCCAACTCTCGCGCCAGCCGCTGGTGAGCTTCCAGGTTGCAGCGCAACGCCGTCGCTCGCCCGGCGAGCACCATGTCCACATAACAGCTTTGCTCAAATCCCAGGTTGTAGAGGTTCTCCGCAGCCACGGTTTCGTCCAGCCACGCATCGCACTTTGCTGTCTGCCAATCGCTTCCCGTCGAATTCACTGCGATGAGATAGCGCCCGAGGGCAGGGAATTGCCGCGCCTCTGGAATGCGGGCGACGTTGCGATCTAGCGAGCGGGGATCGTTGCGCAGCTCCACGTATTGCAGCCGCCCCTCTGGATCGCGCCAAGGGATCTCGAGCGCAGGTGCAGTAGGGCCGAGCTCGACGCTGTAATCCGCATCCATTCCACATCATTCTAGCGAACTCCTGAGCCTTCCATTTGCGCAAGAAATTCTATGGTCTTGCGTTCGGCCCAGCGCCCATCATCGCCACCATCGGCGCTCGGCTCGGCGAGGAACGCGCAGTGTCCGCCATGCGTCGTATGAAGAAATGTCACGTTAGGATTCTCCGCCAGCTTACGCCGGCTCTCCGCGGAGATCACAACGAACGGATCGTCCTCTGAGTGGATCACCAGCGTCGGTACGGCAATGCGGTCGAGCACGTGCGACGAACTGGCCTTATCGTAATAATCCGCCGCGCCGGCAAAGCCCATGTATCGCGCGGTGATGTGTTCATCGAAATCCCGTACCGAATGCACGTTCTTCAAGAGCGCAGGATCGTATCGCCCGGGCCAAAGTTCGGCTTTGCGGCGAAAGCTCTTGCGTAGCGCGACGAGGAACCACCACTCATAAAGTACATTTGCCGTCTCGTGAATCCGGTCCGCCGAAAGCGCCAGATCGCATGCAGGCGAAACTACGGCAGCCCCGACCAGCTGCGGAGGAGCGTTCGTGCCCCACTGCCCCACCGCGCGCAGCACCTGGTTGCCTCCCATTGAGAAGCCGGCCAGGGCCACGTGCTGCAATCCATCGCTCGCAATCATCTCCGATACCAGCTTTTCCACGTCCTGCGAGAGCCCGGAGTGGTAGAGCGTCGCGGAAAGATGCTCGGTGCCGCCGCAGCCGCGGATGTTCATCCGCACCACATTCCAGCCGCGTGCCCAGGCACGGCTTCCGGTTCCAATCACGTAGTGCGAGTTGCTCGAACCCTCCAGGCCATGCACGATCATCAGCGTCGGCCGGTTGCGCCGCTCAGCTTGCCAGTGGCAATGGCACAGAATCCGCACCTCCTGCTCGATCTGAAAGAGCCGTTCCTCTGGCTGCGGCAGGCTGCTGGCGCGCTTCAGCAAATTTCCCGCAATCGTCTGGGCATTGCCGCCACGCAAAAAACGGCGCGGCACAAAGTCGTTGGCGAAGGGTGCAATGAAATTGGAGAGGATTTCCGTGCTGGGCATGGTGCCTTTTGGCGGGCCGGTTGCACCCGTATAATGAATGTATCAGTTCGCCGTCGCGAGTAGCCCAGGCCATCGCGCGGCGCTGCTCTGGAGATTGTGATGCCGATTTTTGAATATATCTGTAAGGGTTGCGGCAAAAAGTTTGAAGCCATTGTCTACGGTTCCAAGCAGTCCGAGTGCCCCGCTTGCAAGAGCACCGAGTTGGAACAACAGCTCTCTACCTTCGCCGCGCATGGCACCGATAGATCGTCCGGTTCTGCTCCCAAGTTGCCCTGCGGCATGCCCCCCGGCTCCTGCGGAGGCGGTAGCTGCGGAATGAACTAACCAGTGGAAACCATGCAGCAGAATGAGCAACGCCCCGCGCCTCCGCCCGGCAAGCCTCCGCATCCCTGGGCCAAGCGCCTCGGGCCGCTAGCGCCGCTGGCGCTGCTGCTGGCCAAGGCGAAGACCCTGCTCTTCGCGCTCTTCAAGCTTAAGTTCCTCTTTAGCTTTGCCGCGTTTCTTGGAATTTACTGGGCGCTTTACGGAGCCTGGTTGGGCATCGGCTTCGCGGTCATGATCCTGCTCCATGAGATGGGGCATTTCGTCGAGGTCAAGCGCCGCGGCCTGCCCGCCGACATGCCGGTCTTTCTCCCTGGCCTCGGAGCCTACGTCAAATGGCAGGCGCTGGGAATCTCGACCGAAGTGCGTGCTCTGGTCTCGCTCGCCGGACCTGCCGCCGGGCTGTTCGCGGCGTTCATCGCCGTGACGCTCTTCTGGCACACGGGAGATCCCCTCTGGGCTGCGCTGGCCCATACCGGAGCCTGGCTCAATCTGCTCAACCTCATTCCCGTGTGGATGCTGGATGGCGCCGGGGCAATCCAGCCGCTCGACAAGATGGGACGCGTCAGCCTGCTCGTCTTCAGTCTTCTGCTCTTCTGGTGGAGCGGGCAGCCGACGCTGCTCCTGCTGGCTGCGGGCTTTGCCTGGCAGCTATACCGAAAGCCGATTCCAGCCGATGGTTCGGTGACGGTGCAGTTGTATTTCGCGGCACTCCTCGCCGCTCTCGCCTGGCTGCTTCACGCCACGCCTCTCGCGTCGTTACCGAGGCCCTAGGGTGGCGGGGCATTATCCCGTGGCAAGTATTGCGCCAGTCGCGCTTGGGAATCCAGCCTCTAGCAGACCGATGCTAGGCGGCCTCCAACTCGCGCTCGTCTCGTAGCATGGAGCGCAACTGTTCACGAAGTTCGGGAGAGTTTTGGTGTCCATGGGAATGGATGGCGTGTTGTACCGCGATGTCGAGCACCTCTTCTTCGCTTCCCGAGATCGCGACGTCACATGGATTTTCTGTTGGGAACCAACGGCAATCGATAACCTTACGATTTGTGGCCATGACTTACCCCCCTGCAGCGATGTTGGCGCATAGCTTAGCCTTGTTCCGCCACAACTTCAACGCTGCTGTTTTTCTGCTCCAGCTTGGCGCAATGGGGGTTGCGTCGTTAAGCATCACCAAAGCAGATGGAGCTGTAACATTTTGTTTATCTGTTGTAGGGAGATAACGTCTGAGACCGTGGTGCTTACAAGGTCGGAGATTTTAAAGCAAGGTTCGTTGGGGTGGGTAGTGGGACTCGAACCCACACCATCCGGTGCCACAGACCGGCGTTCCACCATTGAACTATACCCACCATGGAACCGAGTCTGATTATAGCAGACCCCGCGCATCGCACCGGAGCTGCGTTCCGGTGTTTGTGGAAAATAGACCAAGAAGACGGGCGCAAAAAAACGGCCCGGATCAGCTCCGGGCCAAGATTCAGGTCGCTATAGTGAAAAAACGATTTGCTTGGCTCTAGGCGTGTCCGCGCCCGATTCCCAAGTACTCAAATCCCAGGCCGCGCAGACGGTCGCAGTCGAGCAGGTTTTTCGTATCCACAATCAAGGGGCGGCGCAGCAAGGTCTTTACGCGCGCAAAGTCCAGACTGCGGAACTCCGGCCACGCCGTCGCCAGAATCAGTGCGTCCGTTCCTTCCGCGGCCGTGTAAGCCGAATCGCAGAAGGACACAACCTGTCCCAACTCCGGCTGTGCCTGGACCATCGCGAACGGGTCATAGGCGCGCACCACCGCGCCGTTCTGTGCCAGCTGGCGGGCCAGCGCAACGGATGCCGATCCTGCCACCGAGCTGGTGTGCGGCTTCATCGCCAGCCCCAGGAGCCCTACTCGTTTGTCTTGCAGCGTCGGCATAACTTCGGTGATCTTACGCATCGTTCGCTCGGCGTGTTGTTGGCTCACTGCCCGTGCCGCTGCCAACATACGCAGCTCTACTCCCTTGCTCTCCGCCAAAGATGTGAGGCTCGCGATGTCGTTCTCCACGAATCTGCCGCCCATCCCGACTCCTGCCTGCAAACAGCGTGGCGCAATACGTTTGTCCAGCCCCAAGGCGAGCGAGAGATCCAGCGTATCGGCGTTCACCCGTTCGCAAAGTTCGGCCATTTCGTTGATGAACGAAATCTTGGTTGTGATAAACGCGGTGGTTGCCTCGCGAACCAGCTCCGCAGTCTCGGGGTTGGTGACAATCACCGGCGTGCCGCGCATCACCAGCGATCGGTAGATGACTTTCAGCGTCAATATCGCCTGCACATTGCTGGTCCCGAAGAGGAGCCTGTCAGGCCAGTTAAAATCCTCCACCGCGCAGCCTTCAGTAAGCGAAACCGGATGCGACACAACGGCTACATCGTGGCTCAGCTCGGATAGCTTTTGTGCGATTCGTGCGGCGGTTCCCACCGGCACCGGAGTACAGATCACGAATATGCTTCCTGGCCGCGCCTTCGAGGCCATCTTGAGCGCAATCGCCTCCGTCTCACTCGCCTCGTCCTGTGCCAGGTAGATTACCTGCGAGCGCGCGATCTGGGAGTAGATCTCGGTCGAGTAAGTCAGCCGTCCAGCCCGCGTATTGCGGCGGATGATCTCTTCCAGGTTTTTTTCATAGAAAGCGATTCGGCCCTTCGCGAGATTCAGAATCTTCTCTTCTGCCGAATCGCAGCACACGATGGGCGTTCCAAAATCGGCAAGGCATGCGGAGACGATCGTCCCGAGATATCCAGCGCCATACACCAAAATTTGCATCGTAACCTCATCGCCAACTCCTCCGAAAGCGCGGCTCTACTTTTCAGTCGGGAGGGCTTCGGCGTATTCCAGGCAAGCGCCGCGCTGACTCCATTAGGCTTGGAACCAGTTGGATTTGCAAGGTGAAAGACGGTCATGGCCAGTCGTGCTGCGCGCCGGGCTGGCGCAATCCGCGTTACCGCGGGGGAGCCGAAAGATCGATTTCGGCAAGGTCGGTCCAGGTATGTTCGTGTCCGCGCACAAACGTCAGGCGTTCCACTGCAATGGCGTGTGATCCCGGGTAGTTTTGCCAGCGTATTTTGCTGGTCCGCAGCACTTCCGCGGCGTGCTCGTTGCTGTTCAGTTTGGCGACCGTAACGTGTGGCATGTAGGGCAGCGCTTCGGTATAAGCCAGAGGGTCGCGGTTCATCAGGTCGTGTAACTCCCGCATCCTGTACCCCGCGAAACTCACCCGGATGAACACCGTGGGGGTAATCGGCAGGAAGCTTTCTACCTCGCCCAACCCGACTTGGAAGGGTGCGACCGTGGCGGCTAACTGGCGCAGCATAGTCACCGCATCCTCTTCCGTTCCTTGCAATGGCCGCGGTGGCAGAACTGTCAGGTGTGTCGGTAGATGCGCGTGCTCCGGATGGAGTTCGCGGCGCAGATCCTCCACAAAACCTCCGAGCTCGTTTTTTACGTACGCAACCAGCGCGTATACGGACATCGCAAGACATAGCAATCCTGCTAATTATAAGCGCCGTCACCCAGAGTGCAAATGCCATCTTCCCAGCAGGCACTATCCGGTTGACTCTTGGGTCTTCTTCCTCCGGCTTAGTTTGCCGCCGCGCTGTTGCTGTTCGCGCTGTCGGTCTTTCGCGCAAGGTCCTTTAACTCGTCGCCGCGGAAGTACTTTGCCTTGTCTTGGCGCATCTCCGGCATCGCCGAGTAGGGCTTACTGTAATCGTTATTCGCGTTCCAGAACAGAAAGCCATCGGCTCCCTTGCCGCGTGAGACCGCCACCTGAACGCGAATGTACTCTGGAGAGTAGCTCTTCGTCCTCCATCCAAAGGCCTGCAGCCACGGACGCAGTACTACGCCGCTCTCCGCCGTCACCTTCTGGAAGCGTTCCATCGACTCGCCGATGAAGTGCTCGGGCGCATCTCCCGGCGAGGTGTAGCCGTCCATGCCGTAGAAGTGCGACGGGTAGATCATCGGAGACATCACATCGCAATACTTCGCCATCTGCGGTATGTCCTGCCCGGTGTGTGAGAGGTCGATTGGCCGCTGCCATGCCATCACTCCAAAGACATCGAGCGAGAAACAGTACGCCCGATCGGCTTCAGTTCGGTTTGCGCTTTCTTCAGGAAGGCCGTAATCGCGTCCGCTGCGCTTCCAATCCGGATGCTCGGATTCAAAGAGGAATTTCGCGTCCTTCTGGTCGCCCTCGGCCGGGAAGCGCACGTAGTCAAACTGAATCTCGTCCGCTCCATTGGCGGCGGCAAACTTCGCCAGGGCAATGTTGTAGTCCCATACCTTCGGGTTGGAGGAGTCGGTCCAGACCAGCTTTCCGTTTTCCCGCCAGCGCTCCTCCTCTGCGCGATTGCACCGCCAGTTCCGGATGCTTGGTCACCAGCGCGTCATCGCGAAAGATTGCAATGCGCGCGATCGCGTGCAGTCCCTGGGCGTGGAGATAGCTCGTGAACTTCGGCAGATTGCGAATCGGATAGCTCTTCTGCTCGGGCGCCAGGGGCAATCCGGTCGGAACGCTCACCGAGCCGTCCGAGTCCTTAATATCAAACACTACGCTGTTGCCTCCGGCCTCGCGCCAGGTCCGAATGATCTCGAGTCCCTTGGCGCTGCCTGCCATCGTGCCCGTCAGATAGACGGCGCGTACCTCGAAGTTCTTCGGCACAAGCACCGGCTTCTCCGCCCAGTTTTCCTGGTAAGAGGGGATCACGACCTCCGATCCCGGCTTGGGCCACAGTCCCTTGATTTCCGGATTTGCCGTTCGGATCGCTCTCTCCAGCTCGCTGCCCGTCAGGAAGGTTGTCAGCGGCAGGTAATGATGCACTATGCCGGGCACACTTTCTCCCTTGGCAACCGTGTGCAACTTGCTGTCAACAGGGACGGTATGCGCAGGGGTTGCCATCGTAGCCGACGGCTTGACGTCGGGTGCAGGCGAAGCAAATCCCGCGGCACTAGCCGTTCGGGCGACTGCACGCGCGCGCAACGGAAGTTTTTCGAAAATTGCGAAGACGTAAGAGCAGAACCGCGCCAGAGGTGAGAACCGACAGAGAAACCGATTTCCGAGACATGATAGATGATCCAGAGTTCCTTCTGAGCGGATACTAGCACGCATTTTTGCTTTGCAAAGAGAGTAGATCACCTGAGTTCCTCAATTTTTTTCTGCTTCAGTAATCAAAAGGGTTCGTACTGGGGTGCTCTCCGAAGGCTGGACGTGCCTCGCGCCTTTTTTTGCGCTTCCGCATCTAACGTCACAAGAGGTTGGAGGAGGTAGTTTCAAGGTTTCCGATCTTCGAGGTTGCTGTTTCGAAGTCTTTGATACAACGCCGTGTATCGATTCCTCCATCTCAGAATTCCTGTAGTTTGGATTTTTGGACAAGGTCAGACATGAAAACTGGACTCAACGCGATCCTCGACCCTTCCCGCCGCTCCAGCGACGCGCAGGATTTTGACACTGCCATTCGGCGCAAAATTGTGGGCCAGGACGATGCTGTTGAAAAAGTCACCGGGATCTACCAGATGTTTCTGGCGGGTCTGAATGCCCCCGGACGCCCTGTGGGCAATCTCCTCTTTCTGGGGCCGACCGGTTCCGGCAAGACCCGTGTCGTCGAAGCAATCGCCGAGGCTCTCTTCGGAGACGCTCGCGCCATCGTGAAGATCGACTGCGCGGAATTCCAGCATTCTCATGAGATCGCCAAACTCATCGGCTCGCCCCCGGGCTATCTTGGGCACCGCGAAACTCATCCCCTGCTCACGCAGGAGGCGCTCAATCAGTGGCACACCGATCGCCTCAAGCTCTCGCTGTTGCTCTTTGACGAGATCGAAAAAGCCAGCGATGCGCTGTGGCAGCTGCTCCTCGGAATTCTTGACAAGGCCACGCTCACCCTCGGCGATAACCGCCGCGTCGATCTCTCCCAGTGCCTCATCGTTCTAACCTCGAATCTGGGCGCTGGCGAGATGAATGAGCTGCTCAATGGCAACATGGGCTTCGCTCAGCCCACTGGAGTCATCGATAACAAAATCGACGCCAAGATGCAGCGCGCCGCCATCGATGCAGCGCGGCGCAAGTTCTCTCCGGAGTTTATGAACCGCATCGATAAGGTCGTGGTTTTCAAGACCTTACGGAGTGAGCATCTGGAGAAAATTCTGGAGATTGAACTCGGCCTGGTGCAGCAGCGGATTCTGCAGGCGACCGGGAACAACCAGTTCGTCTTCAGTTGCTCTCCGCGGGTCAAGGCCTTGCTGTTGCTGGAAGGGACAGACCCCAAATACGGCGCCCGTCACCTGAAGCGCGCGATTGAGAAGAACATTGTTTTTCCGCTGGCCAATCTGGTGGCAACCGCGCAGGTCAGGCTCGGAGATTTTATCCGCATCGATCTCAACGAGGAAGGCGCGATGACCTTCGTCAAGGAAGCCGAAGGTGCATTGGTTCCCGTGCTCTTGGAGAAATACGGCCCCGAGTTCACCTCGCAACATGCCGCCAAGGCTGGCCGGGCCGCACGCCGTGACGCTGCCGTCTCCGGCGGTCCGCTGCTCGATCACAAGTAGCTATGCCTGAAGTGCCCCATATCTGCTGAAGGATGTGGGGCACTTCCGCCCAATCTTCGTGTGTGACAAGCTAGAGCAATTCCCTAGTTGCCGTAAGCCCGATACTGCTCTCGCCTTTAGGTTGTCATTCCGAGCGCAGCGAGGAATCCCCGCACCGCCCAAATCTGCAATGCCGCCCCAGAGTCTCTTCTGCCTCGAACTGCCTTTGACGGTGTACACCTTCGGGGAACCGCCCTAAACCGTGATACCGAGCTGCTGCCGCAACTGTGCCAGCGCAGCTTCCGCCGTCAGACCGTATTTTTTGCGCAGCTCTTCCGGTTTTCCATGTTCGATGAACTGGTCCGGCCAGCCAATGCGCAGCACCGGCGTTCCCAAGCCCTGCCGGTTCAGTTCCTCGATCACGGCGCTCCCGAAGCCTCCCGCCAGAACGTGGTCTTCCAGCGTCACCAGGATCTCAGCTGATCGCGCATATTGTGCGACCATCCTGGCATCGATGGGTTTCGCAAAGCGTGCGTTGATCACCGCCGATGCAACGCCCTCCGAAGCAAGCGTCCCGGCAATCTCCCGCGCCAGCGGCAGCATGGCTCCCAACGAGAAGATGGCAACTCGGTCATTGCCAGTGTGCTCCAGCAGTTCGGCCTCGCCGATCTGGAGTAGAGCCGGTTGCTCCTTGACCGGAGTCCCCGGACCTATGCCGCGCGGATAGCGCACCGCCGACGGGCCGTCGTGTTGCAGAGCGGTAAACAGCATGTCTGCGAGCTCGTCCTCATCCTTCGGATTCATGTGCACCATGTTCGGAATCGCACGCAGATAGCTGATGTCAAAGAGGCCGTGGTGGGTAGGTCCATCGTCTCCGCTCAGGCTGCCGCGGTCCATGCAGAAAACTACGGGCAGATTCTGCAGGCAGACGTCGTGCACGATAGGGTCAAAGCCGCGCTGCAGAAATGTGGAATAGATGGCGCAAAATGGTTTGAAGCCCTTGGTGGCCATCCCAGCGGCGAACAAAACCGCGTGTTCCTCCGCGATGCCTACGTCGTAATACTGAGTCCGGATGCACCGCGCGGAAGCGGTCGAGAGCTGTGCCATTGGGCATGGCGGCGGTAATGGCGATGACGCGATCATTGCCGGTTGCCAGCTTGGTCAGCGAGTCGGCGAAGACCTCCGAGTAGGTGCGCTGCGCCAATGGCTTGGTCTCGCCCGTCTCAGGATTGTAGGGCCCCAGCCCGTGAAACTTCTTCTGCTTCTCCTCGGCGGGCTCAAAGCCCCGGCCTTTCTGGGTAATGGCGTGCAACAGCACCGGGCGATCCAGAGTCTTCAGAAACTGAAAGGTCCGGATCAGCGAAGCAATGTCATGTCCATCCACCGGCCCGTAGTACTTCAGTCCGAACTCCTCGAAGATGACCGAAGGCCACAGCATGCTTTTGGCGGCCTCTTCGGCCTTTCGCGCAACCTGTGCCGCCGACTTGCCGCCGACCTTTTCCACCAGCTTGGCCGCCCGCTCGTGCAGCCGATGGTACTGCGGGCTGGTGACTATCTTATTGAAGTAGCTGGCAATGGCTCCGACGTTCTTGTCGATCGACCACTTGTTGTCATTCAGTACGATAATCAGCCGCTTGGTCTGCGAGGCAATGTTGTTGAGCGCCTCGTAGGTGATGCCGCAGGTGAAGGCGGCGTCTCCGGCCAGCGCAACCACATGCTCTTTGCCACCCAGCCGATCGCGCGCTACGGCCATGCCGAGCGCCGCCGAGAGCGCCGTTCCCGCGTGTCCTGCGCCATAGCTAGTCATGCTCGCTCTCGGTGCGCAGCATAAAGCCGTTCAGCCCGCCCGGAGTGCGGATGGTCGAGAAGCGCTCTCGCCGTCCGGTGAGCAGCTTATGTACGTACGCCTGATGGCTCACGTCGAAGAGAAAGTGGTCGGCGGGCGTGTCGAACACGTAATGCATCGCGAGCGTCAGCTCGACAACACCAAGATTGGGGCCGAGATGCCCGCCAGTGCGCGCGAGCACCATGATGAGTTCGCTGCGAATCTCCTCCGCAAGCTGAATGAGCTCGGGAACGGACAAGCACTTTACGTCCGCCGGGGAGTGGATGGCGTCAAGAATGGGCGTCATGCTGATCGATGTTACTGCCTAATGCCGTTCTGCACGGATTGTTTTTAGGTGAACTCGCAATAAAAGGCGCGCAGCTATGCCACGCCTTCCAGAATCGGTGGATAGACCTCTCCCTAGCTGCTCTTGTTTGCCTTAGATGCAGCTTCGGAAGTAGATACGGAACGTCCAGCGGTGCGCACAGAATTCGCCATCGGGGATACCTGTGAAAATACCCGATTGAAGATTTTGTCCACATTCCGGAGTTGCCGCTTCAAATCGAAGGCGCGATCCAGCGTCTTGCGTTCCACCCGTGAGGTAATCTCCGGATCGGCGGAGACGAGCTCGCGAAAGTTCTTCTCCTCGCGCCAAGCCTGCATCGCGTTGCGCTGCACAATTCGGTAGGCGTCCTCGCGTAGCACTCCGGCCTCCACCAGGTCCAGCAAAAGCTGCCCGCTGAATACCAACCCGCCGGTCGAATCAAGGTTGCGCAGCATGCGCTCCGGATAGACCAGCAAAGTGTCCACGAGAGTAGTGGTTTTGGTCAGAAGGTAGTCGAGCAGAATCGTCGAATCGGGCAGGATGACACGCTCCACCGAGGAGTGCGAAATGTCGCGCTCGTGCCACAGGGCAACGTCCTCAAATGCCGGACCTACGTTGCCGCGAATCACCCGCGCCAGGCCCGAGATCTGCTCGCAATTGACGGGATTCCGCTTGTGCGGCATCGCCGACGATCCCTTCTGCTTTTCGCTGAAGAACTCTTCCGCCTCGCGCACCTCGGTCTTCTGCAGGTGCCGGATCTCGGTGGCGATCTTGTCCAGCGTACACGCCACAACCGCCAGCGTGGCAACGTAGAAGGCGTGCCGGTCGCGCTGAATCACCTGTGAGGAAACCGAAGCCGGCGCCAGGCCGAGGCGCTCGCAGATCAACTCCTCATACTTCGGATCGAGGTGCGCGCCAGTGCCGACCGCGCCGCTCAGCTTTGCCTACGCGCATCTGTTCGGCGGCAAAATCAAATCGCTCCAGGTTGCGCTGCATTTCGCTATACCAGTTGGCAATCTTCAAGCCAAAGGTAATCGGCTCGGCGTGGACGCCGTGAGTCCGCCCGATCTGCGGGGTGTGCTGGAACTCCAGCGCACGGCGCTGCAATACCGCAAGTAGCTTTTCGATGTCGGCACGCAGCAGCGCTGAAGCCTGCTTTACCAGCAACGCCTGCGCCGTGTCCACAACATCGTTCGACGTGAGTCCGTAGTGCAGCCAGCGCGACTCCGGTCCGACTTTTTCCGCCACCGCCGTGGTGAATGCGATGACGTCATGCTTCACCTCGGCCTCCACCTGGTGAATGCGCGCCACTTCAAACGCCGCGCCCTTTACGCGGATCGCGCGGCAGCCGATTTCGGTACGATTCCTGCTTCGGCGAGGGTTTCGCTCGCGGCGACCTCAACCTGCAACCAGGTGCGAAACTTGTTTTCGTCACTCCAAATCTGTCCCATCTCGGGGCGGGTATATCGAGGAATCAAGGCGAACTCCTTGCCTGTCTAAAGATTCAGGGCTGAATTCCTTATTGTATCAATATTCGCGCGGAGATTCGGAATTGGCAGGGGGCAAAAAAATGGCCGGGTTACCCCGGCCAAATCAGGAGGTCCTCTTCTCTAATTGGATTCTTACTCCGGCGGAAAAGGAATACCGGTCGTACGAACTTTATCGGCAGCAGGTGCTGAATCGTTAGCTCGGAAACCCCAAGCAGCCCGCTCATCTCCTCGTAAAGAAATCCCTTGACCGGGCAGTAGGGCTGCACCCATTTGCCATTGATCACAAACTGCGGAATGGCGCGTTTGCCTGTGTTTCGAATCACCGCGTCGGCGGCACCGGGCGCCTCGATATTGATCTCCTGGTACGGGATTGAGTACTTGTCGAGGAAACGTTTTGCTTCTTGGCAGTCGGAGCACCACGGTGCCGAATATACGATCACGTCCATGTATCAGTAGATTCTTCCGAGAGCCGAAAGTTTCAGAAATTAAGGAAATCTACTTACGGAACCTTATTTTACCCGCGCAAAAAGAACGCCGCCGGAATCCGGCGGCGTTCTCTCGTTCACTTACGGTTCGCTTTAGCTCAGCAGCAGCGCACCGTCTGTCTTCTCTTCGCCTACTTCGCGGTAGAAGAGCTGATTGTTGTCGAGATAGACCTCGACGAACGCAGGGCGGGTCTTGATGCTGCCCTGGATCAGCGCCTCTGACAGCGGGTCCTCCACATACTTCTGCAGCGCGCGGCGCAACGGACGAGCTCCGTAGCTGCGGTCGGTAATGGTCTTCTCCAGAATCCACTTGCGCGCATCTTCGGTCACCGTGATCGTGATCGCTCTCTGCGCCAGGTTGTGATTCAGCTGCGTCACCATCAGCTCCACGATCTGGTTCAGATCGTGTTCGCTGAGGGCGTTGAAGATCACGACTTCATCCAGGCGGTTGAGGAATTCCGGATTGAAGGTCTTCTTTACCTCGCTCCTCACCATCTCTTCAACCTTGTCGCTGATGCTCTCTTCCTTGTTCGAAGAGAAGCCCAGCCCTTCGCGCTTGATCATGTGACGCGCGCCGATGTTGGAGGTCATGATGAGGATTACGTTCTTGAAGTCCACGGTGTTGCCGAGGCCATCCGTCAACTGCCCATCCTCAAAAACCTGCAACAGAATGTTAAAGACATCCGGATGCGCCTTTTCGATTTCATCCAGCAGCACAACCGAATACGGCGCACGCTTCACGCGCTCGGTGAGCTGTCCGCCTTCTTCGTAGCCCACATATCCCGGAGGCGAGCCGATCAACTTGCTGACCGAGTGTTTCTCCATGTACTCCGACATGTCGAAGCGAATCAGGCTCTTCTCGCTGCCGAACATGAACTGCGCCAGTGTGCGCGCCGCTTCCGTCTTGCCCACGCCCGTCGGGCCCAGGAAGAGGAAGGAGCCGATCGGCCGCGCCGGGTTCTTGAGTCCAGCGCGCGAGCGGCGGATCGCGCGGGCCAGGGCAGAGATCGCCTTCTCCTGCGAGATCACACGCTTGTGCAGCTCTTCTTCAATGCGCAGCAGCTTCTGCGATTCTTCTTCCTTGATCGCCGCCACCGGAACTCCGGTCCAGCGCGAAACTACTTCCTCAATGTCCTCGCGCTGCACGATTCCCGTGGCGCTGTCGTTGAGGTGGAACTTCTCGCGCAGAACGCGCAGGTTCTCGCGCTCCTTGCGCTCCTCGTCCGAGTAGAAGCGCGCCTTCTCGAATTCATGGTTCGCAATTGCGTTTTCCATGCGATGAACGATGAACTTGATTCGCTTCTGTACCTCGGTGATCTCTTCCGGCAGCGCAGACTGGCGTAGCTTCACCCGCGCTCCAGCTTCGTCGATCAGATCGATTGCCTTGTCCGGCAGGAAGCGATCCGGAATGTAGCGGTTCGAATGCGAGACCGCGAAGTTGATCGACTCGTCGGTGTAGCTGACGGCGTGGAACTTCTCATACCGGTCCTTGATGCCCATCAGGATCTTCACCGAATCCGGCTCATTCGGCGGCGGCACCTTTACCGACTGGAAGCGCCGTTCGAGCGAACGATCCTTCTCGATCGACTTGCGGTATTCGCCGGGCGTGGTAGCTCCAATGCACTGGATTTCCCCGCGCGACAGCGCCGGCTTCAGAATGTTGGCCGCGTCCAGCGAACCTTCCGCCGAACCAGCTCCAACCAGCGTGTGCAGCTCATCGATGAAGATGATCGAGTTCTGATTTTCGATCAGCTCCTTCATGATCGTCTTCAGCCGCTCCTCGAACTGGCCGCGATACTTCGTGCCCGCAACGATCAGCGAAAGATCCAGGGCGAGCACCCGCTTGTCGGCCAGGAACGAAGGCACCTCGCCATCGGCGATGCGCTGCGCCAGACCTTCGACAATCGCCGTCTTACCCACTCCGGGTTCGCCGATCAGTACCGGGTTGTTCTTGGTGCGGCGGCACAGAATCTGAATCGTACGATCCACCTCGCCATCGCGCCCCACCAGCGGGTCCAACTGATTTTCCATCGCCGCCTGGGTCAGGTCGCGCGAGAACTCCGCCAGCAGTGAAGACTCGCGGTTGGCGGCGCGCTGCGGCTGCTGCTGTACCTTCTCCTGCGTGGTGCGCTGCAACTCCTCGCGGATGGCCGCAATCTTCAGCCCGCGCTCGGCCAGAATCTCCGCCGCGAAACACTTCTCCTCGCGCAGCAACCCGAGCAGCAGGTGCTCCGTGCCGATGTGTTTGTGACTGAGCCGTTCGGCTTCTTCGGAGGCATAGGCCAGCACCCGCTTGCACTCATTGCTGAGCGGCAGGTCCACGCTGGTCGATACCTTTTCGCGAATCGTCGTGTGGGCTTCAATCTGTTTCCGAATAGAGTCCACCGACGAATGCTGGCGAAGGAAGCGATTGGTCAGAGCCTTGTCTTCGCGCAACAGACCGAGCAGAAGGTGCTCCGTTTCAATATACGGAGAGCCAAACTGGCTGGCTTCATATCGTGCAAAGAAGATCACGCGCCTTGCTTTTTCGGTGTACCGTTCAAACATTGTGTGTCTCCAAGTCTCTCCGCCCCAGCCATTACCGGTTAACGGGAGACTTTCTCCTTGCTTCACCTCTGGTTTCACCGGAAAACCAAGCTTCCAGGAACCGCGATAGGATCTTTCCGGACCCCAATTCGGTTGGTTTCAACCCAACCGGAGCAAAAACGCCCTGTCTTTCACTACCGCAAAAAAAGCGGCCAAGTCTTGCAAGTCGTGCTGTGCTTTTCTGTTACGCCCACTATGCCACTAAAAAGACGATCCAGTAAGAAAATAAACCCTAGGATTGCGATAAAGACTCTGGAGTTATCTCGGTAACGGTTCCGCTTTCCAGAGAAAGAATGCGGCTGCAACGGCGCGCGAACGCAAGATTATGGGTCACAATAATAGAGGTGAGCCCGTAAATGGCGTGAAGTCTGGAAATTAGCTCAAACACCGACTCCGCCGTGCGAGTGTCCAGATCCCCTGTCGGTTCGTCTGCCAGCAACATCCTCGGCGCGGTCACCAAGGCTCGCGCCAGCGAAATCCGCTGCTGCTCGCCTCCGGAAAGCTCTCCCGCACGATGATGTCCGCGATCGCCCAATCCAACTTCTCCCAGCCACTTAGCCGCTTTTGTCTCTGCCTTGCTTCGGCTTTCGCCTCGCAGATACAGCGGCATCGCCACGTTCTCCAATGCGGTGAACTCAGGCAACAGGTAGTGAAACTGCCACACATACCCGATCTGGCGATTTCGGAACTCAGCCGCCGCCTCCTCGGACAGCGAGGTCAAGCGAGTCTCGGCGAAAAACACCTCGCCGGAGCTGGCCGTATCCAATGCGCCCAGGATGTGCAGCAGAGAAGACTTTCCTGCCCCACTCTGGCCCACAATCGCCAGCATCTCACCCTCACGTACCCGGAAAGACAGGTTGTCAAAGAGCACAAGGTCCGTACTTCCAGAACGATAGACCTTGCCGAGAGCCTCAACTCGGAGGATCTCTTGCTTCTCCATTGGATGCACCTCGCGTTCTCTCTGGTGCAAAATCCCGCACCTCTCAGGGACCTTCTCCGTTAGCACGGCTCCGCTTAAAGACGGTGTTTACACCCTTCAATTAAATCACGTCGCGGCTCTTTGGCGCTGTGATGGGCAGAGCTGCACCGCGTTCCAGTGATATCTGATTCCCGCAAATTTGCCTAAGCATTCGCCACAGCACCGGTCTACTCGTAGCGCAGAGCCTCGGCCGGCAGTACCCGCGCCGCCGACTGCGATGGATATACCGTGGCAATGAAGCTGATCGCCAGCGAGACGATTGCCACCAGCGCCGCATCCAGAGCGCGCGGCGCGAACGGAACGTAGTCGATGGCATAGACCTCGGCCGAAAGCGAAATCCAGTGGTAGCGTCCCGCAAGAATCGCAATCGTGTAGCCCACCACCAGCCCCAGCGCGGTCCCTATAATGCCGATCAGCAGCCCCTGCCAGATGAAGATCCGGCGTACCTGTTCCCGACGCGCTCCCATCGAAACCAGCACTGCAATGTCGCGCGTCTTTTCCATCACCATCATAATCAGCGAGATCAGGATATTCAGCGCTGCTACAAAGACAATCAGTCCGATGGTGATAAATGTCACCACCCGCTCCAGCCGCAGGGCGCGGAAGAGTGCCCGGTTCTGCTCCATCCAGTTGGTGGTCTGGAATCCCTTGCCCGCTGCGGCTTCGATCTGATTTCCGATGGCGGGCGCGTTGTAGATGTCGTCCACCTTGAACTCCAGCACACTGGCTACGTCGCCCAGGCTGAACAGCCGCTGCGCATCGCCAAGCGAACAGAGCGCCCAGGTCGAGTCGTAATCGTAAAACCCCGACTGAAAGATGCCGGTGACCTTGAATCGCATGTAGCGCGGCACCATGCCAAACGGCGTCAACTCACCCTGCGGACTGGTGACCAGCACCACCGACCCGACTGTCGCCCCCAAGGTCTGCGCCAGATCTTTGCCCAGTACGATCGGCGGCATGGCCGCAATCCGGTCGGCCGCCCCCTGCAGCGAAGAGGGATCGGAGTCTTGCGGTGATGCGGTCTTCCTTGGGGGGCATCCGCTGTCAAATTGGCTCAACATTGAGGTGCGTGCCTTCGCGGCGCAGTCGCTCGCTGCCTGCGCATCCGCCAGCGGCTGCGCGCTGCCCTCGTGTACCGAATCCAGCAGTGCGGTGACACGCCGTTCGTCCACCGGAACGATTCCCTTCAAGACCGCCCCGCCCGCCCGCGCCCCGCGTGATATCAACACCTGCTCGTAGATCGCCGGGGCAACAGCCCGCACATGGGGTAGCTTTTCCAAATGCGGTAGCAGCGCTGTCCAGTCGTGGATCCCATCATTTTCCACCCGCATCAGGTTGACGTGCGAGGTGGAGCCGAGGAGACGCTGCTGCAGGTCTTGCCGGAAGCCGTTGTTGATGGCCAGCGCGATGATGAGCGAGGCAACGCCGGCGGCAACGCCCAGAATCGAGATTCCAGTGATCACTCCGATGACCGCTTGACGGCGTTTGGCGCGAAGATAGCGGGCGGCAACGAAAAGCTCAAAACGCATGACTGCATTATAGGTGAGGACGCAAAGCAAAAGGTTTCTCGCCCTGTCTGCTTTTGCTTTTGTCTTTTAACTAACTCTTTGGCATCGGGAAGATCGCCGGAGTGTGCGTGCAATATTCCTCCCATGCGGAACCGAATCGCTGATGCAGTTCACGCTCCTCGAAGAGAATCATGATGCCTCCTGTGACCACGGCGAATGCGAACAGCCCATAGCAGGCCACGGTGCCGGAGCCGATCGTATAGCCGAGCATGGTGCACAGGTGTCCGAGGTACATCGGGTGGCGCACCATGCGATGGACTCCTGAGGTCGCCAGCATCTTCGGTTGGCGCTCGGGCTCCAACTCATCCAGCCCAATCACGCGCATCAATGACAGTCCACGCGTGGCGTTCACATACAGAAATGCGGAGACTGCCCAGAGCAGAGGCGCCGCGGCCCAGGTGAACGGGCTCTGATACAGCAGCGCGTCGCGCCACGGATAGGAGACGCTCCATGCGATGCACCACATCACACCCCAAAAAGGCACCAGCAACGTGAACTTGTAACGCGCGGCGCGCCACCTTTTTGCAAACGGATGCACCATCATCCAGTAGGCCGGGATCGTGGCATAGATCCCGCAGACGAACCATGCAGCGATGCGCAGGGTCTGCATCATCGCCCTCCGCCGTGAAGGAGTACCTTCTCGTCTCGGGAAGACCGCTCCTGTGTGCGCGTAGTCTGAGTAGCGGTAACGTTCAGTGGAAGCATTTCGGCAGCATCCTCTTATGCCGGATTCATATCTATCAATGTGAGGGAAAGAGTAGCAGGGGAGTTTGGCACGGAAAGGCATGCCCATCCAGTCGGAATCTTGCTGGAATGCGGACATAGGCTTCGGTTTTGCTGTGCGTCACTGTCAGCCATGACATTGGTCACCGACAAAAATTTTAATTGAGCAGAATGTGTTAGCCAGTCGGCGGCCCCGGGTTATCATTCCGTCTCTTTGGGGAAGGATGACATCACGCTGACAGGTGTTTCGCCGATGAGTCTGTGGAATATATGTTGAGAGGCCAAGCGAGATTAAGCACCCGCAACACGTGCGCTTCTCATGCAGTTGCTCTCAAACTCTTCGGAAGGCTCAGCTTTTGGAGGGCTTATGCGAGCGCTGATAACACGGGCTGTCGCTTTCATTCTGCGGAACCGCACTGGAACCTGGCTTGCGATCATTGCTGCCACGCTCCTGATCGGATTTTCCGATTTTGAAGAGTCGCATTGGTTTCTTGGCCGCATCCCTCCGCGCATCAATTGTGCAGTGCAAGCGACCATTGTTTCCCTGGGGGCGGGATTTGCGCTTTGGCTGATTTTGCGTGGCATCATCGATCGGCGCAGGATTATGGAAGATGAGTTACTTCGAGTTGCCGAACTGAATCACACCCTGAGAAACGCCCTTGAAGTAATCGTGCTCGCGCATTACAGCGGAGCCGATCACGAGCACAAGGAGATGGTGCTGGAGTGCACGAACCGAATCGACCAGAAGCTGAAAGAGTTATTTCCTGCGATTGGAGAATCCAGAATTCGCTTGAAAGACGGAAAGTGGGAAATTAACAGGTCCTGACAAGAGCCCGGGTGGAACCCGGGCTCCTGTCATTCCGGCAGCAATAGAAATTCCGGCGGCATAGAGCAGAGACTGTGGACTTGGCGCCTAATGGTGCTCTCCATAGCCTTCTTTGTAACCCTGTTCGTACCCCTCCCGGTAATCCCGCTCGTAATCGTGCTTATCGCCGAATTCATTGCGGTAGCCGCGATCCGGATGCTTGTAGCCGGGTCCATAATGCCATTTCCTGCCCGACTGGCGATCCCTCTCGCCATCTTCGGAGCCGTCGCGGAAGCCTTGGTGGAAACCAGGACTGCGTCCTTCAAAGCGCTGATCGTGCTCCCAATCATGATGTGATCATGATCTTGCGCCAACGCCGCAGACGCCATGGTCGGGTAGCCTTGAGAACCGGGAACTGCACGGACGGAGCTGGACAGCAACGCCATGCAGAAAAGAGAAACTAACATCCAGCGAACTTTCATTCTTCTCCTTGCAGACGATCGGGAAACTCCGACCGTCTAAGACTTTTAACGAGCATAGGATGCAGAACGTCATGCGGGAGATTTCCTGAGTACACTGCTGATTCACTGGAAGTAAGCGGGAGGTCGCGAAAACCGCGAAACCAGCATCTATAATTATTGCCGGAGGCTCTGGACAGAGTCGGGGGAGAGCATCTTATGTCACCACGGAAAAGTCTTAGTTTCGCGGTCGTGCGTCGTCACCCAGTCTGTTTGGCTTTCATTTACCTTTCTCTGGTATTCGCGCCAGCGGTGTCGTTGGCACAGGCGGGGAGTTCATCCGCACAGGACTCAAACAGTCAACCGAATTCAGTCGGCCAGAAGCAGCAACTGCCACCCGAGGCCGGTGGTCCCGAGAGCGAAACTGAACCCTACGCGATTCCGAAATTAGCCCGTGACAAGCAGCAGGAGAGACCCGCTCCTCCGCCTCCCGCACCAAAGCCTGTCGAAGCAATGCCCAGTTACTCCATCAATGTCGATGTCCCGCTCGTCTCGGTGGACGCTCTGGTTTTAACCAAAGATGGCCAGTTTATTCCCGGACTGCAGAAAGAACAGTTCCGCATCCTGGAAGACAACGTGGTGCAGCCCATCCAGAGCTTTGGACTTACAAAGGCAGGCTACACGGCGGTACTGCTCGTCGAGTTTGCATCCACCCCGGCATTCCAGGTCAGTCGCCGGCAGTTTTTGATAGACGCTTTGCATGCGTCGTATGCCTTCACCGACCAGCTGCAGAAGAATGACTATGTCGCGGTGATCAGCTATGACATGAAGCCGAGCATCCTGGTGGACTTCACCTCTGACAAGCAGGCGATCTACGGCGCTCTGAATTCTCTGCGTGTCCCTGGATTCAGCGAAACCAACCTCTTCGATGCGCTTTATGACACGCTTGACCGCCTGGAGCGTATCGACGGACGAAAAGAAGTAATCCTGGTCAGCAGCGGCGTGGACACATTCAGCAAAATGACCTACGACAAGATTCTTAAAAAGATCAAAGCCACCCCTAACGTGACAATCTATGCGATCAGCACAGGTTATCTGTGGCGCACTTTTATGGAGGCGCACTCCAGCATGGGAATGGGGGCGACCATGCGCCAGATGGACTTCCTTCAGGGTGACAACCAGATGAGCACGTTTGCCAGGATGACCGGCGGACGTTGGTTCAGCCCGCGCTTCGAGGCCGAGTTGCCCGAAGACTTTCGCGAAATCTCAGCGGCTGTACGCAATCAGTACACCCTCGCCTTTCGACCCACCAATACCAAACTGGATGGCACCTACCGCAAACTGAAGGTGGAGGTCGTGGAGCCGGGCACCGACAAGCCGCTGATCGTGAGGGATCAGAAGGGCAAAGAGTTGAAATATCAGATCCTCACGCGTGAGGGCTACATCGCCAAACATGAGGTTGACTGATCTCTGTTGGAACGTTGCTTCTGTTGGAATGCTGCACGCTGCCTCTGCCGGCGCGCGGATGGACAACCACAGCTCCGATGCGGTTTAGCAGTGATGGATGGCGTTGTGGCTCGTACTGGCAACCCGCCCGCCTTGCGTCAGCCCGGAAGATAAATCCCTGACCTCATTGCGGGCTTCGGTCTCGGCTATCTCCAAGGTTGGGGCGTGTCCCCAGGAGATCATTTCGTCGGGATTGGCCTCCCGGCAAATCATCCAGTGATAGCGCGTCTTTTTGCGGAAAGGCTGCGCCTGAATCGAAACCACATACCGGACAGATTCTGGATTCATTGAAAGTGAGCCTCCGTTTGGCCTTGCCGTTGCCACCGCTTCGGCCAGTTCGTGCGCCGCCGATATCCAGTCGCACTAAAGTATCTGACTTAATGTTACCGCCGTAATGGCCTTTCCTGCAGTGAGCAAGGTCACCGCCCCGTATTTCGCCTAAGATTGCCTACATACCATCAGTTTTGTGGCGGACGGAAAATGAAACGATTGCGTTTGCTTGCTCTTGTGCTGCTCTCCCTCACCCCGCTTCTGCTGGCGCAGCCGGGTCAGGAAATTTCCCGCTCCTCACTCGACAATTCGGCTACGGCTATTCAGGCAGAGTTAGAGAGCCATGGCGACCGCGTCCTCGGCAAAGGGCTGTATGGCTGGAGTACCCGGCTGAACAAAATTGAAGAGTGCCGCGCTGAATTCTCGGTTCGAGTCACCAGCAACACGGGAGAGGCCACCGTTCGCACCGAGACCGTCAACCTCTCTCTGGGTGCCATGGAACCCTACAACATAGATTTGCAGAAAAATTGGCTGGTATTGTCCTGTGTCGGAAGAGAGAAATGCATCTTCTCCACATCTACGTGTAGCAGTAAAACCAAGGATGGGATCGTTATCAACTGCGCCACGCCCAGCCAGAAGCGGGTAGAGTCTATCAACTTGGAATTTGATGGCGATCTTGCCGCCGGCTCGCGACTGGAAAAGGCCTTCCGTCGGGCTATCGATTTTTGCCGCGCTCCCAAGCCAGTGTCTTTTTAAGACGATATGCTCGGGAGACTTTTTTAGTTATTCATCTGTCGCAGCGCCACAAGCTGGCCAAACTGGTGTTTATAGTATGAGTAAGGCAAGAGTTGCTTTGCTCTGCCGAATTCTGAATCGTCAGGAGAATGTGAAGACGAATGGCTAAAGAGAAAACGCCTTCCAATGCGTCCACTCCAAAGAAAAAAACGGCCGCAAAAAAGAGTGCGGCTAAAAAGGCACCGGCGAAACCGGTAGCGGGCGAGATCGTCGCAGCGGCTGCAGCCGCATCTCCCGCCCCACACACCGCTCAGCCCTCGGCCGCGCAACTCCATGAAGAAATTCGACAACGCGCCTACGAGCTCTTTCACCAGCGCGGTGCTCAGCACGGTTCACATGAGGCAGATTGGCATCGCGCCGAGTCAGAAGTTCGCTCAAAATATCGGGCGCGATAGATAGGTATCAATGCTCAAGGTACTGATGGTCGATGACGATCTCGGCCAGTTGCAGATACGAAAGATCGTTCTGCGCAACGCCGGGATCGACGTACAGATTGCAACCGATATAGAAGGCGCCATCGCACTGCTGCGCTCCGCCGGAGATCAGATCGGTGTGGTCATTACCGACCACTTCCTGAATGATTGTACCGGCGCGGAGCTGGTTCGCCATCTGCGCCTTACCGCGCCCTCTATGCCAGTCATGGTGCTCAGCGGTATGCCCGGAATCGAAATCGAGTACGAAGGACTGAACGTGAGCGTGTGGCTAAAGCCTTTGCATCCCGATAAATTCGTCGAGGCTGTAAAGAAATCATTGTCCTGAGAAACAGAAAAGTTCGCTGGCCGACGACTCAAATCGCAAGCACTCGCCAACCTCATAAGCAGCAAATTCCGGCACTGTCCTCCGGCTCTTGCTCTATCGTTTGCCAGCGTTGCGGGTGGACGGCTCATAGGGATGGATTGATTGGCAAATGGCTGGTATCGATGCCTCCACAGACGGCTCCAAGATGCTGCTCCGGTCCTGGCTCCCATGCCATCTGGTAAACGAGTCCTTAACAACGCTCCAGATCGATCTTCGATTTTGCGCGATCAGCTTTAGCCATTGCCAAGCGCCCTTTTGAGAAAAATAGATTCCGCGAAAGAAGAGTCGAGACATCAGAAGGCTGATTTTCCAGGGAGCCGGTTCGTTCGCGATCGATTCCAGCGCTCTCTCGGTTGCCGCGGCACTGTACGAGTTTGTCCATGCGTATCGCACCTCTTCCTGTACCTCCGGGATGGTGATTCGCAGAGGCGTGTGCGCCATCTCGAATGGTGCAAACTCAAGCCAATGTTTCGACCGTGTCAGCCGTCCTTCGCTTTCGAGGCGGTTGTACAAAGGTGTCGCTGGAAAGGGAGTGATTTGCCCGAAGACGGGCAGACCTGGCGGCCATTCGCGCATCTGGGCCAGTGTGCGCTCGGCCACTCCGGCCATGTCGTGATCCAGTCCGAAGATGAATGACGTGATCGCATAAATGTGGCGCCGTGCCATCGCCTGGAGCACACCCGCATATTCCTCAGGCTTGTTGAACCCTTTATTGACGCTAGCCAGATTGGCTGGATCGAGCGACTCCATGCCAATGAAGATCCACCTCCCGCCGGAAGCCGCGATCAAATCCAGCAGTTCCTCATCCCGCAGCAGGTTGGCGCTGATCTGCCCCACCCATGAAAGCTCGGCTCCCGCGGCAATGATGTCGCGCAGAAGGGCTTTGGTGCGATTCACGTTGATCCCAAAATTGTCATCGACGAAGAAGACAGCGACCTGGCCCTTGCTATCGCGGGCGCGCCGTTTGAGGCTGAGCATCTCTTTGACCACGCTCTCGTTCGACCGGAAGCGGATCGTGTCGCCGAAAAATCCGGTCACCGTGCAGAACTCGCAACCATAGGGACAGCCGCGTCCGGACTCAATAGGAATAATGTGAAATGTCTCCCACGGGTATCCCATGTGGTGCATGATTGGGCGCACAAAGGCCGGGATCCGATTGAACTGCTGCAGGTCGAGAGAATCCCAGGGAATCGCCGGATAGTCCTGTAACGTCGGCTTGCTGTCCTTCCCGGATGCATCGGTCGCTGTATAGATCTCCTTCAGTTGGCCGCGGGCCGCATCCTCTACAAGCAGCGGCCAGGTTTCATCTGCCTCGCCCAGGGCGAGTGCGTCGGCATGACGCGGCTGGCCATTGCGCCCGAGCGCTTCATCGGGAACTTCTGTTACATGCGGTCCGCCCATGACAACTGGAATACCTGCGGCACGGATTGAATCCGCTACGCGGTACGCTTTGGCGATCATGCGGGTCATGGCGCCGATTCCGACCAGTCCAATCCCTTCGGCGAGAATGTACTGTACCAGCTCTGCGTCGCTCATCGGCCGGGTGTTGCCATCGATCAGTACAACTTCATGTCCGGCAGGCGTGAGCGCCTGCAATAGAAACATCCAGAGGTGGGGCATGAAGTTCTGCGTGATGCCGTTGTCAGGGTTATACAGAAGGATTTTCAGTTTGCAGATCCCAGTCGACAACCTGATGCTGGCGACTCTCTCTCCCGGCAAATTGTCCGCTGGGCCAGAAATGAACCGGATCAACCGGCCCAACGGGAGCACGAGAGACCGCAAGTCTACCACTGTTGCCCCTCCCCAAGCAGTCCACAAAGGTAGGTTCGGAGCAGAATTCTTTGAGCATTAACGTTGCTTATTCTTCGCCTTCGCTTTGCCGTCTCGCTTCTTCCGCGGGTCGAACGGCCGCTTGGCACCATACGTCTTCTTGCCCGGCGAGGGTCCTTTCTTTTTGAGCCGCGCCGGCTTCCGGTATGTACCCGGATCTTCCAATACCTCCGGTGCCGGCAACTCTTCGCGGCGCATGCGGACAAGCACGGCAGCGAGTTGTTCGGCGCTCCGCTCTTGCAGCAGCGCTCTGGCGGCCGCCAAATCATCTTCCGCCGGAGCCTCCGCCATGGCAACGATCTCCCGCACCAGGTTCTCCTCGTCGCGCGCGCGAATCGCATCAGCCGATGGCGCAGTTGTCCAGACTGCCTTGATCTTTGCCGATGCCAACAACCTTTCTCCTGCTCCCCGATGCTGCGCCGGAACGATCATCACCGACAATCCCTTGCGGCCCGCACGTCCGGTGCGGCCGCTGCGATGCAACAGCGCCTCCCTGTTCTGCGGCAGGTCGGCGTGGATCACCAGACCGAGCTCAGGCATGTCCAGTCCTCTTGCAGCCACATCGGTTGCCACGCACACGCGGGCCCGCCCATCGCGCAAGGCTTGCAGCGCCGTCGTACGCTCGTGCTGTTTTAGCTCTCCTGAAAGCGAAACCGCGGAGAATCCACGCTCCCGCAAGTTCGCGTGCAAGTGCCGCACGGCTTCGCGCGTTGAACAGAACACAAGCGCGCCTTGCACATCGAAGTAGCGCAGCGAATTGACCACCGCGTGTTCGGCATCCCGCGGGCCGATCAGAAACGCGCGATATTCAATATCCCCGTGGGGCTCGTTTTCCGACGATAAGGCCATGCGCAGGGCATCGCGTTGATACAATCTCGCCAGCCCTAAGATCGCCTTCGGCAGCGTCGCCGAAAACATCATGGTGCGCCGTTCTGGCGGAGTCGCGTTCAGCAGCAGCTCAAGTTCTTCGCGAAAGCCGAAATCGAGCATCTCATCTGCTTCATCCAGCACCACCGCGCGAATCTCTGACAAGTCCAAAAATCCACGATCAAGATGGTCCGCCAAGCGCCCCGGAGTACCAACTACCACATGCGCTCCGGCCGTCAGTGCGCGTTGCTCGCGACGAATGTCCATGCCGCCCACGCAAGAGGTCACGCGCCCGCCTGCCTCGCCCAACAACCACGCCAGCTCTCGATGCACCTGGAGCGCCAGTTCACGGGTCGGAGCCACAACCAGCGCAAGTGGCTGCTTTGGCCGCTCAAATCGCGGCGACTCGCGAAGCAGCGTCTCTCCTAGCGTAAGGCCATACGCCGCGGTCTTTCCCGAACCCGTCTGCGCTGATACCAGCAGATCGCGCCCTGCTGCTTCAGGCCGAAGCACGGCTTGTTGCACGGGGGTGGGTTCGGTGTAGTTTCGGGCTGCAAGCGCACGAAGCAAGCTGGGGTGAAGCTCAGGAAATGGCATAGATTGAAGTATAAGGGACTGCCGACGTTCTTGTGCGCTCTCTCTGCATCAGGAGTTCCAGTCGCGTTTTTAGAGCGCTGGGCAAGTGGCTCACACTACGCGTCGCCCGGTTACAAGGTTAATGATCAGTACGACCAGCGCCACAACCAACAGGAGATGGATCAGGCTGCCTGCGACGTGAAGGCTGAACCCAAGCAGCCACAAGATCAGAAGAATCACGAAAATTGTCCAAAGCATATATACCTCTCTCCTTCTCACCTCAGGCCGGGACCTGCTCTTTGCATACTTGTGGCAACCGGGCCGGATTCCTGCGTGCCAAGGCAGCGCCTACGCTTAACAGTGAAATGAAAGAGAAGCGTCAGGTGAAGGGCCATCTTCAGGGGGTGGGTAGGCAATTTGTTCCTGTAAAACAGAAGGCATGCAATGCTCAGCTCACATGAATGAAAAGCACAGCCCGCATTCACACGCGCGGGCTGTAACGAAAACCGGGCGAATTGTCAGCCGGTCAGTACGGGTTTGTCGTGCCACTCCCAGGTGCACCCGCAGCTCCTTGTGGAGTCGTCTGACCGGGCGTGGAAGTGCCCGGCTGAGCAGTAGTGCCAGGAGCAGGAGAGGACGTCGTGGGCGAACTCATGCTCCCCGGCGATGTACCTGTCGTGCCTGCTCCCGAAGGATTTACCTGATCTGGCGTCTGACTTGGGGTCTCATTCGGCAACTGAGTACTCGGCTGCCCTGCAGTGCCAGTACTAGGGGCAACCGTGGATGGCATGTTGCTTCCTCCCGGCGCAGTCCCAGAGCCCGGGGCTCCCGTAACTGCGCCTCCGGGAGTTCCGGCGGCCGGCGGTGTTCCTCCCGGTGTGGCCTGCCCCCCTCTCACCTGCCCCAGCGCAACGGAGGTGCACAACGCCAGGGTTGCTATCAATAGTGATGTCCTCATCTTCGTAATTCTCCTTCATCCAGTTGCTATCGCAATCGACGGAGCGGCGCATTCTCGAATCTCGGCACAGCGAACGGGGATGCGCCGGATTAGTCTGTAGTTGTCCCCGGTGAGCCGAGCCGTCCGAGTGAAGTGTTCCTGTGTAACTCGCGAGTAAACCTCAGCGCACATATCACACTCTAATCACAAGTTGAAAAAGTGAGCGCTAGAAAAAGGGAGATGATGTTGATATGGAAAAAAAGGTTTCCGTGTTACTGGTTCCCGTGTTACTGATGGTCGTCGTTTTCTTCGCAGTCGGCGGATGGGCACAGGCTGATGACGAGAAGAGCAAGGCGGTCAAACGATTGGACGATGCAGCGGCAGATTTGAACCGGCTCACGAATGCCCCTGACGGCGGTATTTCGCAGACGATTCTCGAGAAAGCCAAGTGCGTGGCCATCATTCCCAGTCTAAAGAAGGGAGGCTTTGTCTTCGGCGGCGAATTTGGACGAGGCGTCGCCACCTGCCGCTTTCAGGGGGATCGATGGAGCGCACCCGCCTTCTTCACTCTTACGGGCGGTAGCTGGGGAGCGCAAATTGGCGGGGAGGAAGTCGATCTCGTGATGCTCTTCATGAATCAGGAGGGCGCTAATAAACTCCTTCAGGCGAACTGGAAGATCGGCGGCGATGTCGGAATTGCAGCGGGGCCGTGGGGGCGTCAAGGCAGCGCCAGCGCCGATTGGAATATGAACTCGGCTATTCTGACCTATTCCAGGGCAAAGGGTGCTTTCATCGGCGCTACCCTGAACGGGGCCAATGTGCACGTCGATGAAAAATCGATGCAGGCGCTCTACGGTCCGCCCAACCCTAACTTCCGTGAGGTCTTGTTGGGCAAGGTAGCACCTCCGCCGGCGGCACACGAGTTCCTGGCTTCGATCCGGCGGGATTTTCGCGAAGCTTCCGCCAGTAAGTAATGGCTGAGGTAAGTAATGGCCAATTGTGGTACAGGCTGGATAAAGCGGTTTCAGCCCACCTTGTAAATTGCCCGGCTGAGACCGCGGAGGTGAACGATGAAACGCCGCATTTTGTTAGTGGATGACGAACTTCGAATCCTGCTTACGTTGAAAGCAGTTCTTGAGATGAATGACTTCGACGTGGACACCGCCTCCTCAGCTCGCGAGGGAATTGAAAAGCTCGCGAGCGGTCCGTATCACATGATCATCACCGACATGAAGATGGAGTCCGACCGCGCCGGATACGATGTCATCCGCGCCGCCGGACGTCAGGAGTATGATCCGGCGATCGCCATCCTGACCGCCTACGCGTCACTCGGTAGCGACTGGCGCTCCGAGGGTGCTCAATCTCTGTTGGTGAAGCCAATTGGTATGGAAGATCTGCTGCGCCAGGTAGAGGCTTTGCTCATCGCCCACGAAGACCATAAACAGAACGCGAAAGCAAAGAACCAGCCTCGAACTTCAGAACACCGGGTAAAGCAGGTTCGCAAAGCAGGCTAAACTGGAATCGAAGGCGGGCGCTGTCTTCGGCGGCGCCCGCCACGAGCCTGCTCCAGCCCAACTTCCGTTTCCGCCGCTGTCGGCTCTTCCAAATCCCAGAACAGAACTGTTCGCAATTTGTCCTGTATCGGTTTTCCAAGGTGCAGAATCTACCGAATGAGACGGACAGTTTTCGAAAGAAGCTGATACAACCAAAAATGTACTCAGGAGCATCGGAAATAGCAGTCATTGCTTGCTCTCAACTTCAACGGTAACTAATTCACATTCCACGTTTCATTGTGGCGAGATTGAGGTCTCTCCTATGCTCTCAAAGTGTCTTAATTCTCGATGTTCTGAAACCTTTCGATACTTTGGGCAAGGCCGGCTATTCCGCGTTGACTTTGTCGATGTGGGTCGAAAATGTGCGCTGAGTGGCAAAGAGGTCGTTCCCTCCATTCGTAGCAAGGCTTGCCCCGTGGAACACTTCTGGCTTTGTAAGGATTGCGCAGCAACCATGACCCTCGCGCTCAGCGAAGGCGGCGAGATTCGCCTGATTTCCCGTGAAGTTGCCGACCGCAAACCCATCGCAGTCGCTGCACCGCAGGCGTACTCCGTCTGCGAAGCAACCGCCTCCTAGGCGGAGGCCTTATCTCTTCTGCACGGAAAAATGATTAGCTCTGGCGCGTCACGCTAAGCTGTTTGTTCCCGGCGAGGACGGTTCCCTGCGTGGCCGCAAAGAACTCAAATGTGGGGCAGTCATAGCGTTTCATCATGCCGTTCATGCGAATCATCAGCAACTCATAAAACATCTTCATGCCATCCACGATGGGGTTGATCTTCGAGCGGTCGTCGTTTGCCCACTCCACCGCGACCTCAGTCAGCTTCAAGCCGAACCTGCGCGCGATAAAGAGCAGTTCGGGATCGAAGCCCCAGCCTTCAATCTGTTGACGGGTGAAGATGACCTCGGCGGCCCGGCGGGTGCAGGCCTTAAAGCCGCACTGTGTGTCCTTGTAGGGCAGTCCGAGCACCAGGCGCAGCAGCACATTGTAGGCGCGGCCCACAAACTGCCGCAGCAGCGACTGGCGTCGCGTTTGGGTCTCCGCCAGCAGCCAGCGCGAGCCGAAAGCAACATCGGCACCCTGCTCGATGGCGGCGATCAACTTGCGGGCTTCGTAGATGGGAGAGGAAAAATCAGTATCGCTGAACAGCAGGATGTCACCACGCGCATTCAACATTCCATTGCGCACGCTGTAGCCCTTGCCGCGATTTCCGGGATTCTCCAGAAGCCGGAGCTCCGGTGCATCGCGCATAAATTGCCTGACAATGCCAGCTGTATCGTCGCGCGAGCCATCGTTGACGACGATGATCTCGACGTTCCAGCGCTGTTCGCGGACGAACGCCAACGCCTTTTCCAGGCTCGGACGAATGCGTGAGCCCTCGTTATAGGCGGGCAGAATAATCGAGTAGAGCAATGACATTAGGCAATAGCAATTCGGACGCTAGATTGATGACGCTAGATTTAGATATAGCCAAATTGTAATGGAGTTGTCACAACAGGGATAGTAAAAATCGCGTCAATTATGCGGCATGTTCACGCAAAGCAAGCATGGAGACGAACTCGGCCACGATTGTTCCATCCCACAGCCCGCTTTCGGCTTCCGAGCGCATCGTCTCCACCGCCTGCTGATGCGTGTGCGCCGGTTTGTAAGGGCGCTCGGTGCGCAATGCATCGTACACATCCACCACCTGCAGAATGCGCGCCAGCAGAGGAATCTTCTCGCCTGCCAGATGATCCGGATAGCCGCTGCCATTCCAGTGCTCGTGATGATGGCGAATGATGGGCAGCACCATGCGAAGCGAGCGTAGAGGCTTGCAGATGTTTTCCCCAATCAGTGGATGCTGATGCATCAAGCGCCAGTCTTCGGCCGAGAGTAGCCCCTGTTTTTTCAGCACCTCGTCCGGAATGGCGATCTTCCCCAAGTCGTGCAGGAAGCCGCCTCGGCGCAGCGCTAATTGTTCTTCCTCGCCCAGGCCCATAAAGCGTCCCAACTCGCTGGCATACGTGGCGAGGCGCTCGCAGTGGCCTTCCGTATAGGGATCACGCGACTCCACGCTGCGGCCCAGGGTACACAGTACGTCGTCTGCGGTCTCCAACTCGTCCGTGTACTCCTTCACGCGCAACAACGAGGCGACGCGGGCGTTCAACTCGACAGGAAAAATTGGCTTGTTCAGGAAGTCGTCGGCTCCGGCTTCAATGCCGCGGATCTTGTCTTCCATATCGATAAGCCCGGTAATCATCACAACCGGAATCAGCCGGGTTTCAGGCGAACTCTTTAACTCACGGCACAACTCGTATCCGCTTTTTCCCGGCATAATTACGTCGAGCAGCACCAGATCTGGCGTCGTATGACGCATGATATCTTCTGCGTCGAAAGCATTGCCGGCGGTCAGCACCTCGTAGCCCTGACGGCTCAGCAGCTCCCGCATCAGCAGCGTGTTATCGAGATGATCGTCTACCACGAGGATCCGTTGGGAGCGATGTCGCATTGAATCGGGCATTGGGTTTATTTGAGCACTGAGCTGCAAACTTGGTTGCACTGAGGCGATTGAAAAGAAAGCAAGTTGTGGAAAACTCGAATTGCGGAAAAAGCATATCAGAGCTAGGCTGCTCTGGTGACGCTCCCTCGGAAGTTTTTTCCCTCAACTCTGCTTCTTTTGCTGGTGCTCGCCCCCATGTCTGCCATCGCCGCCAGCAAATCACATGCTATCACCTACGGGAAAACTTTGGCGGTCCGGCTCTTCCTCGGCCCCGATGAAGAGCACACCGCACCCATGAAGGTACGCGCGCTGCTGGTAGATGCCAAGCTCAAGGAATTTGTGACCGGAGAAGCTCACGACGTGACGGACCGTCTTTTCGTTGTGAGCCGCGCCTACCGCTTGAACAACAATCTCCCTGCTGATTCAAGCAAGCCTCCCACCTGGGTATGGGAGCGCGGCGGATGGTTGCTGGTGGACCGGCTCACCGGGCATGTCTCACAGCTTTCGCTTAATGAGTTTGATCCCTTCTATTCGGAGGCAAGCTGGTTCCGCGACTATGTCGCCTATTGCGGGGTCAGCGACAGCGGGGAAAAGCTGAGCGCCGTCGTGATGCAATTGGGAAGGAAAAAGCCGGTCCTGAAGAAGGACTTGGGTAACTCTGGCCAAGGTGAAATGCCCGATTCAGAGTGCGATCCGCCGCTCTGGGAAAAGAAGCCGACGCGAGTTACATTTCTACCAAAACACGCAGAAAAGCAGACCTTCTCAATCTTCGGTCACGCGTGGGACTCAGCCCCTGGATCGGATGAGGAGCAACCCTAGCTATCCGTCTCGCAGCGCAGGATCGGCGCTGCGGCAGGGCACAATCCCACTACCTCCGCGGCTGCGGAGTATATTGCTGCTCCTCCTCGGGCACTGGAGGGACTGCGGATGGCGGAGGCGCCGAAGGAGGCGGGGTCGAACTGTGCGTGCCAGGCTTGCCAAACTCAATCTTCAGGCTGCGATTGGCCACAATGTACACACGCTCCTTCTGTACGTCGTTCCCGATGCGCTGCTCGATCGTATAGGTGCCGGGTTTCAGGTACATCTTCTTGAGGTCATGCGCGCGGCCAGCCAGTGCGCCATTGATATAGATCTGCGCGTTCGGATCTGGGCTCTTGATCTGCACCTCGCCTACCGGGCGCCCGTAGCCATAGCCGTAGCCGTAAGGCCCATAGGCGTAGCCGCCCCCGTAATACGCCGGATATCCCCACCCATACGGATACCCGTAGCCGTATGGCCCGTAGTAGCCGTAGTAGCCCCAGGGAAAAATAGGCCCGACACCAACGCCGAAGACAACGTGCGCCGCAGCCGACAGCGGGACAAGCACTGTTATGAGCAGCGCCAACACGATTAAAGTTCGGGAAAGCCGGATATGCAACATATGCCTGCTCCTACCCACGAGCCGGAGCTTCTTTTCCACGCGAAGCTTCCGCTCCGGTTAGCCGGAGTGTCAACTCCCCAAACCCCGCAGGAGACAGTTAGTTGCGCAGGTGTGTAAAAGAATTTATGCGCCGGAGATGCTCAGCGTAGCTCGTTCAGCCGGTACGTCGGGTGTCGGCGAGGGCTTCGTTCAGAGCGCGATCCAAGGCATTACCAAGGTGCGAGGCGCGGCTGGTATATTCGCTCTCAATTCCCTCGTACTTACGTTTCAGCTGGTAGTAGTCGTCGGCGATGTTGATGGCGGCCAGCACGGCAACCCGGAGCGAATCCACCGTGCTGGTGTGCTGGGCCACGGCGCGCATCTTGGCATCCACGATCTCGGCCAGACGCTGGATGTAAGCCGGGTCCGTGCCGCGAAGATTGTAGTTCTCGTCGTAAATCTCCACGCGAATGCTGTTGTTATCTTCCGCCACCTGATCTCTCGCTTTCGTTCCTGCTACTGCTCCAGAATCGCGTCCACGTCGCCAAGAAGCTTTTCCACCCGCGAGCGAACGTCGGCGCGCTCCTGTTGCAGGGCTTGGAGTTGCTTGCGCACCGCCTCGGTCTCGGCAGCCTGGGCGTCCAGCTGATCGCGCGTGCTTGCCAGCTCCGCCTCCGCGGCGGCTTTTTCGGCCCGCGTTGCTTTCAGCAGTTCAATCGTGCGGTAAATCTTCTCCTCCAGCGAATGCAAATCGTTGGAGGTGCCTTCAAAAGCGAGCCGGCCTTCAGCCATGGAAGCCATGATTCCCCTCAAAAACGTCTTCGAACCTGGAAAGCTCGAACTTCCGGCAGTATAACGGAAAAATGCCAAGGAATCAGCGGCACAACGCAGAGAATCAGTCCCAGAGAGACAAGGAAATAGCAAATATGAAATTTTGCGCAATAAAGTTTTGTACAACCTCCGCCGCTGGAGAAGTTCTAATATGTTGAGGTGTAGTCCGATCTCTTCCGATGACCACTAAAATGAAGTTCGCGCTTTTGCTCCCGCTGACCTTCGCCTTGGCCGGCTACGGACTCGCCCAGAGCCAGACAGATCAGAGCCGCCCGGCTGCCGCCAGCGCGCCAGCCGATAAGACTAACGCGCCATCGGATCAGGTCAGCTCGCCACCCGACAAAATCATCCCCCCGGCCGACAAGGACAGCACCGCGCCAGCCGAGAGCCTCGCTCCAACCGATCCGGCCAAAGGCGACAAACCACAGAAGGAAGTGCTGGACTTTCCCCACGACGGCAAGATCGACGACGTGAACGCGATTGGCAACCGCAACGTCGGCTGCAGCAAGGGCCTGGGCAACTGGTATTCGCTGGAAAAACAAGTTGCGATGGGTAAGGGCTTCTCTATGCAGGTGGAGCAGAGCGCAAAGCTGGTCACCGATCCGGTGGTGAATGAGTACATCAATCGCCTTGCGCAGAACATCGTGCGCAACTCCGATGCCAAGGTTCCGTTTACGGTGAAGGTGTTGGACGACGATACGGTCAATGCCTTCGCGCTACCAGGCGGCTACTTCTACGTGCAGACCGGACTGATTCTAGCGGCGGACAACGAAGCTGAACTAGCGGGCGTAATGGCGCATGAGATTGGCCATGTCGCCGCCTGCCACGCGGCCCGGCAGCAGACCCGCGGAAATCTGGCCAGCTTGGCGACCATTCCCCTGATCTTTGTCGGCGGCGGCATCGGATACGGGATCTATGAGGCAGCCGGAATCGGCGTGCCGCTGACGTTCATGAAGTTCCAGCGCGGCTTCGAGGCGCAGGCGGATTACCTGGGCGTGGAGTATCTGTATGCCAGCGGGTACGACCCGCAGGCCTTCCCGCAGTTCTTCGAGAAGATCCAGGCTATGGAAAAGAAGAAGCCAGGCTTCGTCTCCAAGGCGTTTGAAACCCATCCCCCGACGCCGGAGCGGATGGAGCACACTCAGCATGAGATCGCCACCATCCTGCCGGCCAGACCGCAGTATGTGGTGGATACCTCGGAGTTCCAGGAGATTAAGGCCCGGCTGGCGGCCTTGGAAAACCGCCGCAAGGTCGATCAGGGCAAAGACAAGGGACCGAGCCTCCGCCGCGCCTCCACTAGCCAGGGAGACAGCACTACCCCCGACAACACCAAGAGCGCCGATGATCGCCCAACCCTGAAGCGGCGCGACGATCAGTAAAGATCAGTTCTCCCGTTGCGTAGCCCCGGAGGGTCAATGTGGGATGGAACTCACAACCCCGCTTCGATCCGCGAGCGCGGGTCGAGGTAGTCGCGCATCGCGTCCCCGACGAAGTTGAAGGCCAACACCGCCAGCATCACCGCGGCGGCAGGGAACAGAATGACGTGCGGCGAGTCGAACAGATGCGAGCGGCCATCATTCAGCATCGCTCCCCAGCTTGGGACAGGAGGCGGAACGCCCAGCCCAAGGAAGCTCATCGTGCCTTCTGCAAGGATGGCTCCCGCCATTCCGATGGCGGCCTGCACGATCACCGGCTGCATGATATTGGGAAGAATGTGGCGGCCCAGGATGCGCCAGTCGCTCGCTCCCAGAGCGCGGGCCGCCTCCACATATTCACGCTCACGCGCGGCCAGCACCTGGGCGCGGACCAGTCGGGCGTAGCCCACCCACCCACCGACGATCAGCGCCAGAATCAGGTTCCAGAGGCCGGGACCGAGGAAGGCTACGAAGGCGATGGCCAGCAGGATGCCGGGGAACGAAAGAAAGGCGTTCATCACGATGACGTTGATGAACCGGTCCAGGCGGCCACCGTAGTATCCGGCCAGTGAGCCGACCACAGTTCCGAGCAGGAGCGATCCAGCGACCACCGAGGAGCCGACCAGCAACGAGATTCTCGCGCCATAGAGGATGCGGGAGAGAATGTCGCGGCCAAGCTCGTCGGTGCCGAACAGATGTTGCGGCGAGGGTGGCTGAAGCCGCGCGGCAAGATCGATAAAGGCAGGATCGCGCGGCGCGATCGCCGGCCCGAAGAGGGCGCAAAAGACGAACAGAAATATGAGCACGCAGCCAAAAAGCGCCAGAGGATTACGCCGCAGCATTCGGACAGGCCTGGAGATCGCATTGTTCATTTGCGGGTCTTCATTGGCATTGGCGAATCCTCGGATTCAGCGCGGAGTAGACAAGGTCCGTAAGGAAGTTCACGGCAACATAGGTGAGCCCGATGCAGAGCAGGCAGCCCTGCACCAGCGCGTAGTCGCGATTGTTGATCGCGCTAATCGTAAGCCGTCCGATGCCGGGCCACGCGAAGATCGTTTCCGTCACGATGGCTCCCGCCAGCAGCGCTCCGAACTGCAGCCCGATCACCGTGACCACCGGGATCAAGGCATTGCGCAGCGCGTGGCGATAGACGACGGCGTGCTCCGTGAGCCCCTTGGCGCGAGCCGTACGGACGTAGTCCTGACCCAACTCCTCCAACATGCTCGTGCGCACCATGCGCGTGAGAATTGCGGCCAGCGAAGCACCCATGGTGACCGCCGGAAGTACGAGGCTGCGCCAGCTTCCCGAGCCTGAGACCGGAAGCCAGTCCAGGCGAATGGCAAACAGCAGGATGAGGATCGGTCCGAGGGCGAAATTCGGGAATGAAAGGCCGAGCAGGCTGACAAAGCTGAGCGTCCGGTCATCCCATCGGTTGCGTCGCGTCGCCGAACGTACTCCCGCCGGAATAGAGAGCAGCACGGCCACCAACAGCGCCGAAAGCGCCAGCTTTAACGTAGCCGGATAGGCCTGCGCGACCAGCTCCTTCACCGGTTTATTCAGACGCAGCGACCGCCCAAGATCGCCGCGCACGACGCCTTCCCAGTAGCGGACGTACTGCGTTCCGAGCGGAACGTCCAGCCCATAGGCATGCCGTGCAGCCTGAATGTCGGCCCCTGCGGCTCCTTCGCCGAGCATCGCCTGAATCGGGTCTCCCGGCACCAGATGGATCAGCAGAAATACCACGCTGACCACCAGCCAAACAACCGGCAGCATATACGCAAGTCGAGCCAGTACGTAGCGGATCATGCTTTCTTCATCTCGTCGGTGTCCGGCACCAGATCGACTTTGACGGCCTCTACGCGGCGGCCTTCCATCTCCAGCACCGTGAAGCGGTGCTGCTGGTAGAGGAACGAGTCGCCGGGTTTGGGGATGCGCTGCAAGTTCGCCACTACAAAGCCGGCCAACGTCTCAAAACCATGCTCGCGCGGCAGGTGCAGATTGTGCTGCGACTCCAGATCACGAATGTTCAGCGCGGCATCCAGCACCAGCGACGCCGGATTGCCCCGGTCGGTACGTGCCACCACGTCGAACTCATCTTCAATCTCGCCCACCAGTTGCTCCAGCACGTCTTCCACGCTCACCACCCCGGCCGTCGAGCCGTACTCATCCACCACTACGGCCAGGTGACGGCGGCGGTGCTTGAACTCGGCCAGCAAGTCGGGTAGAGGCTTGGTCTCCGGAACCACCAGAACGTCTCGCATGATGTGGCGGATCGACAGCGTAGGCCGTGCGGGATGTGGCTCCGAGGAAGACTGCGTACGCTGCAGGCGGAACTGCATCCACCGCATCAGATCCTTGGAATAGAGCACGCCGACGATCGCCTCCGGCCCGCGTGCCGTATCGTACACAGGAACCCGCGAGTGCTGCTCCTCGACCACTTTAGCAACAGCCTCCTCCAGCGGCATGTCGCCCGGTAAGGAGAAAATATCCGGACGCGGAACCATGATTTCGCGCACCGAAATATTCTCCAGGTCAAGGGCGCGGTGCAGCAAATCCTGCTGCGTCTTGGTGATCAACCCGTAACGGTAAGAGGCCGTGACGCTCAGCTTCAACTCTTCGGGCGTATGCACTCCGCCCTCGCGGATGTGGCTCCATCCAAAGGCGTGCAGCACCCAGCGCGACGATGCAGCCATCGTGCGCGTGACCGGACTGAAGATGGTGATAAACACATCGAGCGGCCCGGCCACCGCCAGCGCCACCTGCTCGGCCTTCTGCAACGCAATCGACTTTGGGACGACCTCCCCGAGGATGACGTGCATGTAGGTGATGCAGGTAAATGCGAAGACCGTGGCGAGCCCATGCGCGTAATAAGCCGAGTGCGGCAGCCGCGCCAGCGGAACCTCCAACAGCCGCGCCATCGACTCTTCGCCGATCCAGCCCAGAGCCAGGCTGGCCATGGTCACGCCAATCTGAATTCCGTTCAGAACCTCGTCCAGCTTGTTGTGCAGCTTGCGAATCGTGCGCGCGCCGGTTCGCCCGGCTGCGATCAACTGCTCCACTCGCGTGTCGCGAATGCTGACCAGGGCGTATTCGCCGGCGGCAAAAAACGCGTTGGCCGCCACCAGCAGAATCACGGCGATGATCCGCATCAGCACGAACGTGAACAAAACTCTATTGCTCCTGTGACCAAAGGACTCGCAGCTACAAGCAACCGGCGGTAATGGATTTTAGCATCGCGCACACAATCTGCTGCCGGCCCGCATCCACTCACCGCCCGCGACTCATGGCAGACAAGTTTCATTCATGACAGAATCATCCAGTGTACTTTGGCGCTGGTGGCCCGCATCCGCCGTCTGTCGGCGAATGGGGTGCGGCTTGCAACTTCAGGAGGAAGACTTGGCGCAGACGCGCATCATCACACTTACCACCGACTTCGGCGCATCGGATCACTTCGTCGGCACCATGCGCGGCGTGATCCTCTCTACCAACCCCGCGGCGCAGATCGTCGATCTTTGCAATGCGGTGAACTCGTTTGATGTGTTGGACGCGGCTCTCACCCTCGCGCAAGCCTACCGCTATTTTCCAGCCAATACGATTCACCTCGTCGTAGTCGATCCCGGCGTCGGATCGCCGCGCAGACCGCTGCTGGTCACCACCTCGAATCACTACTTCATCGCCCCGGACAATGGCGTGCTCTCACTCGTCCTCCAGCAGGAGGAGCGGGTCTCGGTGCGCCACATCACCGCCGAACATTACTTCCTGCAGCCGCTCAGCAACACCTTCCACGGACGCGATATTTTTGCCCCATGCGCGGGCTGGATGAGCAAGGGCGTCGATGCGGAGAAGTTCGGCGATGAGATCACCGACTACGTCCGCTTCTCCCTGCCCAAGCCGAAGCCCGTTGCCGCCAATGCCCTGAAGGGCGCGGTCTTGAAGGTGGATAAATTCGGCAACCTGATCACCAACCTCACGCCCGAGAACGCGCCCGCCGTCTTCGCCTCAGACGCCAGACTCAAGATCACCGTAGGCTCAGCGCCGGTGTCCGGACTGCGCAGCTCTTACGCCGAAGGCCAGCCCGGAGAACTGTTCGCCCTGCTCAACAGCATGGGATTCCTGGAGATCGCCTGCAATCGCGGCGCTGCCGCGCAAGTGGCCAAGGCCGGCCGCGGAGTCGAAGTGCTCGTCGAGTTCTAGAACTGACGCACTCGGTGTTGCTCTTGTCGTTGCTGTTGCTCTTGTCGTTGCTCTTGCTCTTGTTGTTGCTCTTGCTCTTGTTGTTGCTCTTGCTCTTGTTGTTGCTCTTGCTCTAAGTTGTCATTCCGAGCGCAGCGAGGAATCCCCGCGCCGCTGAAATATGCCGCCAAGCCCGAGAGGCAATTCAGTCACTGCACGTTCCCGTACAGCTCTCTAGCCCCAGTCCTGGGTCGAGGGATTGCGTGGTTTCACCCGTGCGTAGTTGTCCATCTTCGCCGTCCACAGCAGGAAGCGCCACATCTGGCGATGCTCATGCCGCATGATTCCCGCAACCTGGACGAGGCCGATCCTCTCCATCTTGAGTCCGGTGTAGGTCTCCAGCCGCCATTTGATGTAGGGGCTGCGCCAAGGGGCAAGCCGATGGCCGCGAGTCGCGTTCCAGAGAAAACGTACGATGTACCACATTGCCCCAGTATATCCGGGGGCACAGGGATGTTTCCGCTGCGCGCCCCACCCCCTATATTTCCGGCTAAAAATTTGAAAAGAAGATGGTTAGGAGTCACTCTTACGTGCTCCTGTTTTCAGATTGGCGTCGAACTATATGTGTCGTTGAATCAGTGAGTTGGAGCGAATGTTCGAGAACTCTGGCTTGACACGGCGCGGGAAGGGGCTTTTCGGTAATGGTCGGACGTTACCAGGTTACTGAGTCGGCACTTATTCGCTGCGATCCGACTCTCTCACCGCAGCATGAGCCAGATGGCGGCGAAGTGACAGGCGCTTCCGCCCAGCACCCACAGATGCCAGATGAAGTGCATGTATTTGCGCTTGCAGGCGTAGAAGGGGATTCCGGCTGAGTAGCAGAGTCCTCCCGCGAAGAGCAGGATGAAGACAGGATGCGCCAGTAGCACGTACATGGATTTGACGGCGAAGATGCAGACCCATCCCATCGCCAGATACATCGTGGTGGAAACCACTTCCCATCTGCCCGCCGCGAATGCCTTGACGACGACGCCAACGAGCGCGCAACCCCAGACGATGCCGAAGAGCGTCCATCCCAGCGGGCCGCGCAAGCCGAGCAGGCTGAAGGGTGTGTAGGTTCCGGCGATGAGCAGGAAGATGGAGCCGTGGTCCAGCGACTGCATGACCCGGCGGGCGCGAGTGTAGCTGAGCGAGTGGTACAAAGTAGAGCTCAGGTACAGCAGGATCGCCGAGGCGCCAAAGATGGCAGAGCAGACGATCGGCCGCGCGCCACCCACTGCAGCGGCACGGATGGTCAGCAGCACCAGTCCGGCAATGGCCAGGGCTGCACCGATGCCGTGGGAGACGCTGTTGGCAATTTCTTCGCCGATGCTCTGATCATTCAAAGCTTTCACCTACGCACTCATCGTACTCCCGGCGGGGGAGAGCTTCTGTTCGCGTCGGCGAGGATGACAAACAAAATACATCGGGAAGGAATTGTTTCCCCCGCGATGCAAGAGAGAACGGACGCATGAGAGCGTCCGCTGAGTTGATCATCGGTGTGAACTACTTCTTGAGGGCGGCCTCGTAGCGCTTGTTGATCTCAGGCCAGTTGACGACGTTCCACCACGCCTTCAGGTAATCGCCGCGGCGGTTTTGATATTTCAGATAGTAAGCGTGTTCCCAGACATCGTTGCCCATGATGGGAGCAAGGCCCTGCGAGATTGGGCTGTCCTGATTCGGAGTCGAGAGCACCTGCAGGCCGCCGGGACCGAGCGCGAGCCAGGTCCATCCACTGCCGAACTGCTTGAGTCCTGCGTCGTTGAGCTTCTCCTGGAACTGGGCAAAGTCGCCGAAGGTTTTAGTGATGGCATCGGCGATAGCGCCGCTTGGCTTGCCGCCCGCGTTGGGGGCCATGATGCTCCAGAACATGGAGTGATTGACGTGTCCGCCGGCGTTGTTGCGGAGGGCTGTGCGCACGGCCTCGGGAACCGCAGAGAGGTTGGCGAGAATCGCTTCCGCGGACTTGCCCTTCAGCTCAGGGGCTTTTTCGACTGCGGCATTGGCGTTATCCACATAGGCCTTGTGATGTTTGTCGTGATGCAGGTGCATGGTCTCTGAGTCGATGTGGGGCTCGAGCGCCTCGTACGGATATGGGAGAGCAGGAACTTCGAAGACTGCTGTCTGTAACTCCACGGGTAGATTCCTCCACGTGGATGGATGAGATTGGCAGGGCGCGGGTTTCAAAATGTACTTGCGCTCCGGAGGTGGCGACCGGATATGGAACTGTGCAGAGTTTCCGGATGTGCGTTCCGAGGGCTAAAAGCCAATGTCAACCGCAACTGCAACTACCCCACTTCTGCCAGAGGAGGGCAGAAATGGGGAACCTTGCCGGCTACCGCTTCAGGAACCACATAGCCCAGCCTGCGACCAGCACTCCGCCGATGAACCAGGCGAAGCAGTACAGGCCATAGCGGATCATCTGGCGAGTGTTGTCGCGCTGCGTGATACCGAAGACGACCGAAGCGCAGATGGAGAAGATGAGCGCAGCGGTAAAGTGAGAAAAGTTGAGCGTCATTGTTTCTTCCCGATGGCGATGTGGTGAGCGTCAATGGCCGCGATCACATTGAGCAGGCCGCCGCAGACCAGGAACTTGGTGCCGTAATCGGCTGTAGCGCGGTAGATGGCGCCCTGGCCCCAGTCCAGAGAGCGGGCGATGAAATACAGCGCCCCGTTTCCGAAGTCGCCCACAAAGCCCAGCATGTCGAGCAGGTCTCCGGCGTTGAAGCCGTACACCTTGCCCTGCATTCCGAGTCCGCAGAAAAACATCACGATGACGCTGAGGAAGATGAGGGCGCCGCGCACCCAGCGCCTCTGGATGATGTGTCCGGCGCCAGGAATGAGCCAGCCCACGAGCGGTGCGACCACCGGCATGATGCCTGTTTGCGGCTGGGCCGCATTTGCAATTGTTTTTTCGTTGGCCATTGAGAAAATCACGTTTCTAGTTAATGTATTCTGCTCTCCCACCTTAGCCGCGCAACGAAGGCGCGTCGAAGGTGGGGTACCCGGCGGTTGGTATGCGATCTAAAAAATCACCAGCTCTTCCTGTTGCCGTCCGGTCACTTGCGCCCGTCCGTTGTGGACGAGTACATCGACTTCGCTGCGCACGCCGAACTCCGGCAGGTAAATTCCCGGCTCTACTGAGAATAGCGTATTCGTGAGAATCTGTCGGGTATCTTTTGTTTCCAGGTTGTCCATATTCGCGCCGTTGCCGTGAACACTGGTTCCGATGGAGTGTCCGGTGCGATGCACGAACCATTCGCCGTATCCGGCCTTGTCGATTACGCCGCGAGTGACCTCATCGACTTCCCAGCCTTCGAGACGGCGCGAGGCGGCAAAGGCATCGATGACCGCTTGCGAGCCGGCCTTGCGTGCATCGCGCACGATGCGGAAGACCTCCTGGTGTTTTGTCGAGGGCTCGCCGAGAACGCCGGTCCAGGTGATGTCGTAGTAGACGGCGCCGGACGTGTCCTTTTTGGCCCACATGTCGAGCAGCACGAGGTCGCCGGGATGGATGCGGCGGGTGCAGCCGGCGGTGGGTTCGTAGTGCGGATTGCCGGCGTTTTCATTGACGCCGACGACGGGAAGGGCGTCGGTGATGAGGCGCTCGCGCTGGAAGGCTTCGCCGATCCATTGGCGTACTCCGAATTCATCCCAACCACCGTTGCGGACGCGGTGCCCGATCTCTTTAAAGGTGGCGGACATGATCGAATCCATCGCATCGCGGGCCGCGAAGTGAGTTGCAATCTGCTCCTCGGTGAGCGTGGCCTCAAAGCGCGAGACCAGGTCTGCGGAGGAGCCGACCTCGACGCCGAAGCCGCGGATCAACTCGAGCATTCCACCATCGACAAGCGAGACGTACATGATGTCGTTGTTGGGCGAATACTGCATGGCGATGCGCCGATAGGGTTTTAGGATTGCAGAGAGCTTCTGGTGAAGCTCGCGCCAGCTGCCATAGTGCTGCTGCACGCCGGGAAGCGTAGTGAGATGACAGGGTTCGACGCGATGATTCAACTTGACCGGCTCGCCTTCGGCAGGGATGAGATAAAACCAGCGCCGGGTTACATGCAGGTCAGGGAGTTCAAGGATGGAGTACGCAATTTCGTCGCGATGATGATGGTCGTAGAACAACCATGCATCGAAATCTTGCTCGCGCAGAGCTTGCTGAATTGCGTTCAGATCCATGGGGATATTGTACAGCGCGGGTGCTTGCGGATTTGGGAAGTACGAGAGCAAGCACACAACCCTTGTTACGATACTTAAGTTTCGCTCTAGGTGAAAAACATACTTCCGCAACTTTGGACAAAAAGTTAGGGTTAGTAGGATCATGAAACGCACACTGCTACTATCGATCGCTACCCTGGCCTTCAGCGGACTGCTTGCCGCTCCCGGCTTTGCCCAGAACTCCAACACCCAAGGCGCGGGCCCTGGCAAGGACGACCCGAACCATCCGCGCGTGAATCAAGTAAACAGCCGCGAGCAGAACCAGCAGAATCGCATCGCCAATGGAATGAAGAGCGGCGCGGTTACCCCGAAAGAGGGCGCCAAACTGGAGAGGCAGCAGCAGCACATCGTAAATCAGGAAAAGAAGGATATGGCCAAGGATAACGGCCATTTGACGAAGGCCGATCAGGCGCAGCTCAACAGGGAACAGAACCGGGCCAGCAAGAACATCTACGACAAGAAGCACAACAACGCAGTTCAGTAGCAGGGTTTGCCATTCTCGAAGCCAGAGTTGCATGGAATGCAAAAAAGCCCGCCGATGGGAGATCGGCGGGCTTTTTGCGGAGACTGTACCAAACAAGAGCGGGAATGAGGAACGCCGCTGTGCGAGACAGCGGCGTTCCGGTCTGAAAGAAACTACTTCTTCGGCGGCTTGGGGCCGGCGTTGCGAACCGCATCGGGAACGTCGAACTTCTTGATGTTCTTCTCGAAGAGTTCGGTGAGGTGCGCAGCGGTCTTGTCATAGTCGGCTTTGTCAGTCCAGGAGTTGCGCGGCACCAGGACTGCATCCGGCACGCCGGGAACATGCTTGGGAACCGAGAGGCCGAAGGCGGGGTCAAGGACGAACTCGCCGTTCTTGATGCTTCCATCGACGGCAGCGGTGACCATGGCGCGGGTGTAAGGGATCGCCATGCGCTTGCCGACGCCATATTTGCCGCCCTGCCAGCCGGTGTTGACCAGCCAGATTTCGGTTCCGTGCTCCGTCATGCGCTTGCGCAGCATCTCGGCGTAAACGCGTGGAGCCTGCATCATGAACGGCGCACCGAAGCAGGTGGAGAAGGTGGCCTCGGGCTCGGTCACGCCGGCCTCGGTGCCTGCGACCTTGGCCGTGTAGCCGCTGATGAAGTGAAACATGGCCTGCTCGGGCGAGAGCCTGGAGATCGGAGGCAGCACGCCGAAGGCATCGGCCGTGAGGAAGATGACGACCTTGGGGTGTCCGCCAACGCTAGGGATCACTGCGCCGTCGATGAACTCGATCGGGTAGTTCGCGCGGGTGTTTTCGGTGAGAGATTCATCGTCGTAGTTGGGGTGGCGGGCACCGTCGAGGACGACGTTCTCAAGCACGGCGCCGAAGCGCAACGAGTTCCATATCTGGGGCTCGTTCTTCTGGCTAAGATTGATGCACTTGGCGTAGCATCCGCCCTCGAAGTTGAAGACGCCCTTGTCGCTCCAGCCGTGCTCGTCGTCGCCGATGAGGCGGCGGTTGGGATCGGCCGAGAGAGTAGTTTTGCCGGTTCCGGAGAGGCCAAAGAACAGCGCGGTGTCGCCCTTCTCGCCCACGTTGGCCGAGCAGTGCATCGGGAAGACGTTTCTTTCCGGCAGAAGATAGTTAAGCGAGGAGAAGATGGATTTCTTCATTTCACCGGCATAGCCGGAGCCGACGACGAGGATAATGCGCCGGGCGAAGCTGACGCCGATGAAAGCCTCGGAGCGGGTGCCGTCGACCTTGGGGTCGAGCAGCAGACCGGGGGCGGAGATGACGGTGAAATCCGGAGCAAAGCCCTGGAGTTCGCTGGCCGAGGGGCGAACGAACTGGTTCCAGACGAACAGGTTGTGCCAGGCAAACTCATTGATGAAGCGCACCTTGAGCCGATAGGTGGTGTCGGCTCCGGCAAACAGATCCTGAACAAATAGTTCGCGGCCCCGGAGGTGGGCGAGGGCCTTGTTGTAGATGGCGTCGAAGACCTCTTCCGAGCAGGGCTGGTTCGCGTCATTCCAGTCGACCTTGGCGGCCTCGGCGTCCTTGGCGATGAAGCGATCCTTAGGCGAGCGGCCGGTGCGCTTGCCGGTGACGCAGACCATGGCTCCATTGTCTGCCAATTTGGCTTCACCGCGGCGGATTGCGAACTCAACCAGCTCAACTGGACTCAGATTGAGGTGAACCTTTTCGCCGCGGATGAGCTCCGAGACGCCTGTTGCCGTTATAGCTGTTGACATAAGAGACCCTCCTAGGACTACAAAATGACAAACCTGCGTTAATCGCTGCCGAGAATTATGATGGCTTACCTATACTTTGGTTGTCCCGCAAGGCATCGCACAATTGAGAGATGCAGAACTAGCCGGCCAGAACTCCGGCATCTTTGAGAACCGTATCCAGATGCTGGAGGGTTTCGGCGGTGGAAAGCGTATATAGATCGCGCCCGCTCTCTTCGCCATTCTCCAGAATGCTGCGCAGGTAATGCCCGGCGATCTCCACTGCAAGGGGATCGGTGATTACGTTTCCGGTTAGCCGCTGATGCTCGGCCCACGCCGGAAGCGCCAGCGCGATCCAGACCGGGCGCCCATTGACAAGGAACTTCACGTCCACGGCATCGGCGTGGCGGGTTGCAATCGCCAGTATGATGCACTGATAGACACAGTGAACCGGGGTTCCGGTCCAACGCTCGACGGTGCTGAAATCTTCGTACATAAGGGGAAACTTTATTCCGCGGGATGAAAATCCGCAATAGATAGATTGCCGTAAAATCAGCTACCTAGCGTAACTCAAAATCACAGGGTTGGGCATCGAAAATTTGCAGGGAAGCGGAGAGATCCCGCTCTCTGGAGGAAAGCCCGCATCCGCTACAATCTGACTGGTGAGCATTCAGAAAAAATCCTCTACTCTAGTTTCGAAGTCCTCAACCCTGAAGACGCAACGCGCAAAACGCGACCGTGAGCGTTCCAGTCCGCGTCCGCGAAAGACTCCAACGATCAAAATTCTTACCTCCGGAAAGCTCTCGGAAATTCCCTGGCTGCTGCACGGCTTCAGTACGCGGCAGGGCGGAGTGAGCAAAGAATATGGCGGCCAGCAACTGAATCTTGGCTTCACGGCGGAGGACTCGCCGGAGAACGTGGAACGAAACCGCGCGCGCTTGCTGCGCAAGATAAAAGCGCAGGATGCTGCGGAAAAGCTGTGGCCGATGGTTCTGCTGAACCAGGTACACTCGGCGGCGATCCATCGCGTTTATGGCGCGCGTGGGCCAGAGTGGGCGCGACTCCGCAAGGGCAACGCCCTGGAAAGCAGCGGCGACGGGCTGATCACCAACACCGCAGGCGTGCTATTGGGAATCAAGGTTGCCGACTGCTTTCCGGTGATTGTGGCTGACCGTAAGCGCAAGGCCGTCGGCATCTTCCACGCAGGATGGCGGGGCACGGTTCAGCGCATTGTGGAAAAAGGAATCGGCGAGATGAGGCGGCAGCTTGGCTGCGATCCGGAGAACCTAGTGGCCGTGATCGGCCCAGGCATTGGGAGTTGCTGCTACGAGATCGGCGAGGAATTGGAGAACGAGTTCGGCTCGCAGTTTGCGTACTCGAAGGAGCTGTTCGAAGATGTTTTCGATAGCTGGAGCCTGAAGACCAAGTACCCGATGCTGTTCCTGAACCAGCGCGCACCGGGACACGGCGATCCGGCGATGTCGCGGCACCTGGATCTGGTGAAGGCGAACTGGTGCCAGCTACTGGATGCCGGAGTTCCGGCGGAGAACATTCAGTCGATGAACCAGTGCACGGCCTGCCACACGGATCTGTTCTTCAGCTATCGCAAGGAGCAGGTGACGGGACGGATGCTGGCAGTGGTGGGAATCCGGTAAGGCATCTGCTCCTCGTCATCTTCTCCGCCGGGTGCCCTATCCTTCCGCCCTGTTTTTGGGCGGAGGGTGGGGCAGTTTGACCCTGGGATTCAGCACAACTTTGGGAGTCCAGCCCTGAAGCTCCTGTTTCCGCGCGGTCCATTGAGACTCGATCTCCACCACTCCCTCTTCTCCCAGCAAATAGTGGCGAAAGCTGCTCCATTGCCAGTCCTCCGGTCGCGCGACCAAGCCCCGCGTGACTGGATTGCGATGCATATAGCGGAGCTTTTCGATGCTCTTGCGCTCGTTTGAAACATTGAAGTCGTAGTAGCGGCGCTGCCACAGTGCCCCGCCAGGAGTCGAAGCGCGGAGCCGAAGAGTGACCGCCTGTTTCAACATCTGGATGACAATTGCCAGAGTCTTCCGCTCGGGTTCGCTGATAAGCAGGTGTACGTGTTCGGGCATGACCACGTAGCCAGTGACATAGAAGCCGTACCACTGGCGCACACGCTCCAGCGATTCCTCAAAGGCGAGGCAAGCCGCAGGTTGCGTCAACAGCAGCTGCCGGTGATAGCAACTGAAGGTGATGAAGTGAAGATCGCGGGATTGCTGATATCGTTTCAAGCTCCACGGCACGGTTTCACAGTATTTTCGCGGTGAGACGTGGCGCTGTGACGCTGGACACAGGGCGATGGTCGTAAACGAAATGGCCGATCGCGAAGATCAGAATCAGAATCAGAATCAAAGTCAGAGTCAGAAGTCAACAGCCCCACCCTCCGCCCGAAGAGCGGGCGGAAGGGTAGGGCACCCCTGGGGTAAGCGGTAATTCTTCCCACTTCTTCTGTTACTAGGCGTAGATGCCGCGGGTACGGATGGTGGAGGCGACGCGGTCGATGGCCAGCATGTAGGCGGCGATTCGGTTGTTGACCCCGTGCGATTCGGCGTAGCGCAGGACATCGTGAAAGGCGGTGTTCATGATGTGCCCCAGCTCCTCGTTGACGCGGGCCTCCTTCCAGAAATATCCCTGGCGATCCTGCACCCACTCGAAATAGGAGGTGGTAACGCCGCCGGCGTTGGCGAGGATGTCAGGAATGATGAAGACGCCTTTTTCCTGGAGAATGTCATCGGCGGCGGCGGTGGTGGGGCCATTGGCGCCTTCGGCGATGATCCTGGCCTTGATATCGGCGGCATTGTGGGTGGTGATCACGTTTTCCACGGCGGCGGGGACGAGCACGTCGCAGTCGGAGATCATCAGTTCGTTGGGATCGGCGGGCTCGGCTCCGGGAAATCCCTGAATCGTGCCGTTGGCAGCCTTGTGCTCGAAAAGTTGCTTGATGTTGATGCCCTTGTCATTGCGAAGGCCGCAGTTCCACTCGGCGATGCCCACGATCTTGAATCCCTGCTCGTGGAGCAGCAGCGCGGCATAAGAGCCGACATTGCCGAATCCCTGCACCACGACGCGGGTATTCCACGGCGCCATCTCAAGCTTTTTTACCGCTTGGCGGACGACCAGCATGACGCCGCGGCCGGTGGCTTCGCGGCGCCCGCGCGAGCCGCCGAGCGCGACCGGTTTGCCGGTGACCACGGCGTTGACGGTCTGGCGCATGTGCATGGAATAGGTGTCCATGATCCAGGCCATGGTCTGCTCATCGGTGTTGAGGTCCGGGGCAGGGACGTCCTTTTCAGGACCGATGACCTCGATTAACTCGGCGGTGAAGCGGCGGGTCATGCGCTCAAGTTCGCCGCGCGACATGGTCTTGGGATCGCAGATCACTCCTCCCTTGGCTCCTCCGAAAGGAATGTTGACGACCGCGCACTTCCAGGTCATCCAGGCGGCCAGGGCGCGCACTTCGTCAAGGTTTACCTCCGGAGCATAGCGAATTCCGCCCTTGGCGGGGCCTCGCGCCATGGAGTGCTGCACCCGATAACCGGTGAAGAGTTCCATGCGGCCATCGTCCATCTGAACCGGAATGTGTACGGTGATTTCGCGCTGGGGCTGGCTGAGAATCTTCCATAGACCCTTGTCGAGGTTGAGCTTTTGCGCGGCGAGTTCGAAGCGGGCTGCCTGCGCCTCCCAGGGATTGGTCTCTATCTGCGGGTCCATTGCGGTTGACATACAATCTCCGATTCCATCCCGGCGGCCTCTTCGGCTTTGAACGAAAGCGTCCGTACGCGCCCGAATGCCGGTACAAAGCGGGAGTATATGCACCGCCCGTTGCAACACGCAAGCAGAAGCGCGAGGACGGACAGGCAACAGCGCATTCCTGGATTCGGAATCTATGGAAAGTTTGGCGTCGGGAAGATGAAGGGCCGGCAAAGATGCAAGGTGCGCATTTTCAGGTGCGCACCTTGAGGTTTGGCTGCGAAGAGCTATTTGCTGGGTGCGGACGGTGCGGATTGCGGTGTGGCGCCGTCTGACGGAGCCGGAGCAGCCGGTGTTTCTCCAGAGGCTTGGTGCTTTCTGTAGTGCTCGAAGCCGCCGTGTGGCCCGCCCTCAGGAGGCGGGAAGTGGCCCCTGGAGGGATGCATCGAGCGCAACTTCTTCCACTGCTCCGGGGTGAGGACGCGGCGGATGGCAAAGGCCATCTGAGCGTTGGCTTTCTCGAGGGATGCGCGGGAAGCGGCGATGCGGTCGATGGCGCTCATTACGGCGTTCTCATCCGGGTTGTCGGCTTCAATCAAGGGTTCCAACTTGATCTCTTCTTTTTCCAGGCTGGCATGGATATCGACGAGCTTCATGCGGCTGTCAAGGAAGATCTGTTCGATCTTCTGAACCTGGCTGTCAGCGAGCCCGAGAGATTTTACAATTTCGGCGTTTTTCCACCAGCGGCCCGGCGGAAGCAGCCGGCGCATTCCGCCATCGGGCGGCCCGAACTTGCCACGCGGTTCATCGAAGCGCGGGCCATCATGCATTCCTGGAGCGCCTTGCGGTGGCTGGGCCAAGGCGACTCCGCACAACAGAAGGACTGCAATCAAAAGCTTGCGAATCATCTTGCTTCTCCTTGTCTATTATTTACCGTGTTCTTTTTCTTTGTGGAATCGTTGCCGGTGGTGGTTGAAAGCGAGGACGCGGCGGCGATTCGATTGCGCGCGGTGGTAATCGCGCTGACTGGGGCGAGCGCCATCGGCACCTCGCGGCTGAGATCGTTATTGACGGCTTCAAGCAATTCGTCGTCGCTCAACGGGCTGCCATAGGACGAACCGGATGGCGAAGCAGATGGCGAGGCAGATTGCGAGTGAGAGGCTGGCTGCGAACTCACAGCGGCGTTAGCAGGCTCCGCGTCTGACGGTGCGTACCGGGGCTTCATCAGCCATAGGGTTTGGGCGGTCAGCAATATTGCCAGCACTCCGGCTCCCGCCCACCGCAAGCGGTGCAGCAATAAGGCTTTCCAGGGAACGACGTATCCGTTCAGGTGAGTCCGTTGAGCTTGGCCCGCCTGCCGCCGCATTGAGACGGAATAGCGCGAGATGCCGTCACGGAGTTCAAGGGCTTCGTCGTGGCATTGCGGGCAGCTCTCAAAGTGCGAACGCGCCTGCTGGTCCGCCTCTCCCGCCAGCCATGCTGCCAGTTGTTCGTCCGTAAGATGATTCATGGCTTGTTCCTTTGCTGCCTTAACGTATGGATTGCGCGTGATAGATGCGACTTCACGGTTCCGATCTCGACGCTCATTGCCTGTGCGATCTCTTCCAAGGAAAGCTCTTCGAGGAAGCGCAGATGAAAGACGGTCTGCTGCTGTCGGGAGAGGGTCTTGACCGCTTCCATGATCCGCTGCAGTTGTTCTCGGGCGAGCAGAGCGCGATCGGCGCGGGGGCTGTGATCCACGGCTGTTTCGCTGGCCAGCTCGGCTTCGCGTGCACTGCCTGAGCGCAGCCGCTGCCAGAAATTCTGGCGACGGTTGCGTTGATGATCGCGTGCGAGATTGATGGCGATACGCACCAGCCATGTGCTCACGCTGGCTTCGCCACGGAACTCGGCGCGCGCACGATAGGCCTTGAGAAAGCAATCCTGGGTCAGATTCGCGGCCGCTTCGTCGTCGCGCAACTCGCACCACAGGATGCGGTAAATCCGGGCCTGTTGCTCGCGCACTATGTCGTCGAATTCGGCAGCGCTCCAACCCGCGTCGCTCATTACCGGTGCTGTCAAAGTCTCTTCCATCGCCGCTCAATCATTCGACGGAGCGGGCTCTCCCAGGTTTACAGCGAATTCACTTGGTATTCACTTTACTCTGGTGGATGTAGAGGGGATGATGAAGGCCAATTGCAGGGAACTTGGCGCGATGATCATGTTCCTGAATAGCTTCTCTTGTGAGTGGCTTTCGGAAACATAAGTTGGTATATACTGGATGCGTCCGAGCTGCAGACCGAAAGGGATGCGATGTTCGATGGTCTGCTGGCTCCGCTGTTTGCAAAGGAGGCCAGTCTTCAGCAGTAGCTGGGAGAGCATACCGATAGGGTGGCCGCAGGCTCCGCGAATCGTTGGAGATGCGGTAAAAAGCCTTCTTGCGGCATTATTTCCCTCCGACTGCCGAATCTGCCAATCCTCTCTCTTCTCGTTTTCACGCCTTCCCGTTTGTTCCTCCTGCTTAGAATCCGTAGCACCCATTCTGCCGGCGCGCTGCAATGTCTGCGGAGACGTACTGGCGCGCACGGAAGCCCTGTTTGGCGATGCGTGTTGCACGGAATGCGCCGGCGAGAGCCCAGCCTTTGAACGCGCGGTGAATTACGGAGCCTACACCGGAGTCCTGAGACAACTGATTCATCTGCTCAAGTACGAGCGGGTGCGCACGGCGGCCAATGTGCTGGGGCGGTTTACGGCCGATGCCTGCCTGCAACTTGAGGGCGACATCGACGTTCCAGAGTTGCTGATGATTCCGGTGCCGGTGCATAAGTTTCGAATGCGCTCGCGCGGATTCAATCAGGCGGAGTTGATCGCTCGCGCTGCGCAGCGCGGGATCGAAGAGTCGATTGGGCGGCGAGTGACGCTGGATGCGACCACGCTGCTGCGGGTACGCTTTGCGGAATCGCAGGTGGCTATGGATGCGGAAGCTCGGCGCCAGCAGATTCGTGGGGCGTTCAAGGTGATTGCGCGCGAGCGAGTGAAAGGCCGCGAAATTCTGCTGATCGACGATGTGCTTACGACCGGCGCCACGGCCTCCGAATGCGCCCGGGAGCTGCGCCAGGCCGGAGCGCTGCGGGTCTGGGTAGCAACTCCGGCTCGCGCCCTGGGACAGGTGGCGCTGGAATCGCTCGGCGAGCAGGGCAGGAGTGCGCTCGATGTGGAAGCGCTTTCATTCTCACGCAGTTCATTCATTCCGTCATCGTTGTCTGAGTCCTATTCACCGGGTACGGCGCAGGGAAGCCTCCTCCAGCGCCGTGGCATCCCATCGAGCTATGGAGAGCAACGAGTCGGCGGGGACGCAAGGCCGTCCCTCCTGCTCTGAGGATTACGCCAATGGAGAGTCACAGAGCATTCCGTTCGCACAACGATCACTCCGAGCGAGGTTACTCGGCAATGCATGCGCCTGTGCTTGTTCTGAATGCTTCCTACGAACCGATTAATATCTGCGCCGCGCGGCGCGCCATCGTTTTGGTACTGAAGGGCGTGGCTGCTACGGAGGAGATCAACGGACATTTTCTGCACTCATCGCGGGTGGCAATACGAGTTCCCTCGGTGATCCGGCTGTTGGAGTACCGCCGTATTCCGCATCAGACGCGGGCGCTCTCCCGCAAGAACATTTTGCTGCGGGACCGGAATACCTGCCAATATTGTGGAGTGGTGCTGCCGGCCGGCGAATTGACGCTGGATCATGTGCTGCCGCGCTCCCGTGGCGGGCTCTCGACCTGGGAAAACCTGGTGGCCTGTTGCCATGATTGCAATCGCAGAAAGGGAAATGCGCTGCCGCATGAATGCGGAATGCGGCCCATCAAAGAGCCGCGCCCATTCTCGTTGCATACCAGCCGGCACCTGATGCGGATGATGGGACGCAGCGACGCGAAGTGGCGTAAATATCTGTTCTATTGAGTCGTCACACCCGTGCCGCTCGGGCCCGATAGCGGATCTGTTCTGTGCTGTTTTCCAACGGCGGAGATGCCGTTTGCCCTCCATTTTGTTCAATCTAACCTTAGTACCTCAGTTCTGCGCAGGCATTCGCATCTAAAACCAAATACGCTGAATGAAACTGCCCAGTTTCCAGACGCAGTTTGGAGCCGACATGCCAGAAAGCATCATCGATCAGATTGCCGTAGAGATACGGGACAGGGGAGCACAGTGGTATCCGGAGCGGGGCGACGCACGTGCGGTTCGCGTTGTTGGTCATACTCCGAAGTCGGATCATTATATTTACGAACTTGTGGTTGATTTTGCAAATGGCACGGAACGGTTATCCGCGAAGCTCTACCGAGGGAAGAACGGACAGGCGCCCGCACGGCAACTGGCAGCGGCAGAAAATGAGAATATGCGCTCCATGTGGAGCATTGCCATGCAAAAGAAGCTTCCCGGCATACCGCAGCCAATGGGAGATTTCAGTGCACATGGCGCGGTGGTAAGCGAGAAGCTGGTGGGGATTCCGTTGCAGTCGATCATCATGAAAGCCGCGCTGCTGCCGGGCTATGCGGGCCTCGGACTGCTGCAGAGCGCGGCCATCGCGAGCGGCACCTGGCTTCGTGCGTTCCAGAGGATCACGGCCCAGCCGCCCAAGCCTCTGGATGGGGCCGGCCTGCAAATTGAGTTGGAGAAGCTTTGCCATAGCTGCAAAGGAGAAGGGCTGGACGACGCTTCGATCCGCAAGATTCTCTCCGGCACGAAGGCAATTCTTGACCGTGCGCGGAAGCCCCTGACGAACTCGGCGGTGCTGAATGACTTTACGCCGCTGAACGTGATGGTGCTGGAGCAGGGAGTCGGCTTCAGCGATTTTGCGCGAATGAAGGAGAGCGGCAGTACCTATGTGGATCCCGCGACCTTCCTGGCCTGTGTGGAGGCGCTCGAAAAATATCCTTTCTGCAACCGGATGATCACGACCGAGGTACAGGAAAACTTCCTCGACGCCTACGGCGCTACGGAGCAGGAGCGGGAAGTGCTTCGCGTGGTGAAGATGAAAGTACTGCTCTCGATGTTTGCCGCCGGACGCACGGTGAAAGAGAGCGCCGTCCGCAAAAAGGTGATGTGGGCAAACGTGATGAAAAAGTTTATTCGGGCGGCCGCCGACCGCTCTCTACCGGAGGCGGCATAAGGTCACATATTGTGACTTTTGCTATTTCGTACCTTCCTGCTGCTCTGCCTTCTGGTCTTTCCCTGGGCCCTTAATCTCCTGACCTTCGAAGGTAATTTTGGTTTTTGATCCGAAACGGCGGTAATTTTCGTACTTTACCACTTGGCGGATGTGGACATCGCCCATGGTGAAGTGCAGGTTATCGTCCACCTTTGTGTAGGTTGGAAACCAATACTTTCCGTCGATCTGCTCGCGCCAGGTGGTGAAGCGCGGGAAGAGGTTCTCCTCGCCCCTTCTGGCCTTGACGAGGTCAGGAACATTTTTGCCATGGGTCTTGACGATCTGGAAATCGTGGTCGTCAACCCAGATGCGGCCTTCGAAATATCTCTGGTTCTTCTCAATCTTTTTCGGGCTGAGATCGAAGACGTAGCAGTTCAACTCGTCCTCCTGCTGCTGGCCCAGGTACTTGACGTTGTAAAAGGGAAGATCGTCGATGGTCATGGTGAACGGCATGCGCTTCTCGATATCGTCGAGATCCTCCTGCGTCATGCTGATTCTGGTGAGGGTATTTTGCGGTGCGAACTTAACCTGCTGGATACGTCTGCCGCGGTCGTCAAAGAGCACATCGAAGACCTGCATGTATTCGCCGTCCACGGTGTCGCCCTCCACTGTCTGAACTTTCACGCTCTGGGTCCAGGTGTATTGCTCGCGCGCGAGCTTGAATTCCTTTTCCTTGGATGCGAAGCGCTGGATTACCTCATCGGCGGTAATGCCCTTGGGAGGGGTGCTATTGAGCGCGCCCTCGCCCTCCTGGGCGAACGCGGGCAGAGACAACAGGCACAGCACAAACGTACTCAGAAATCGGATCAGAAAAGTTCGTGTCATCGCCCAGGGTCACTCCCGCCGAATTGAACGCCATCTTTCCAGTTCGATGCGTCCTAACTCAACGCGTTGCGTTATTGGTTCGCGGCTAAGCAGAACTGCCGGGCTTTTTCCGCGATTCCCATTGTGTCACGTGATGTCACCCTAAGGATAAGTCAAGCCAAAACAGCAACATTTAAGCGGTAGATTATCCAAGACGTACTTGCTTCGAAATGCCGGCGCGCGGGTCGGGAAAGGACACGCGGAGAAAAGAATTCGCTGCTCTGCATTACAATCCTTATCGAAGCTATGAGCATCGCATCGAGGCTGACGGAAGTTCGTGAACGGATCGCTCGTGCGGCGCAGCGGGCAGGGCGCAATCCGGATGAGGTCGCGCTCATGGCGGTTTCGAAGAATCATCCGGCCTCGGCAATCGTGGAGGCCATCAACGCAGGCCAACGCCTCTTCGGAGAGAACCGGGTTCAGGAGTTTGCGGGCAAACGCGACGAGGCGCTGGCGCGCTCCGCGGGTGGGAAATTTCACCTGATCGGTCACCTGCAAGCGAACAAAGCGGCCCGTGCAACAGAGCTGTTCGATGCCATCGACAGCGTGGATACGCTACGGCTGGCCGAGCGGCTGAACCAGGCTGCCGAGCGGCTGGACCGCCGCCTCGATGTGCGGATCGAAATCAACGTCGGAGGCGAAGCGGCGAAGTCCGGCTTCGATCCCGAGTCAGCGGAGCTGCGCACCTTGCTCGACGCGCAGGCGCGACTCAAGAATCTGGTGATTCGCGGATGCATGACGGTGCCGCCCTTTACCGAAGATCCGGAGGGCGCACGCGGCTGCTTCCGGCGGCTTCGCGAGCTGCGCAACCGCTTGAGCGCTGAAAGTGGATTGGCGCTGGCGGAACTTTCGATGGGGATGTCTCACGATTTTGAAGTCGCGATCGAGGAGGGCTCGACCTGTGTACGGGTGGGCACCGCTATCTTCGGCGCGCGACCGTATTCGAATCCCAATTCCGCGCACTACGAGGAGCCTGCACGATGAAATGGCTGGATGCACTCTTTGCCTGGATACTGGTGCTACTTGGTTCGGCGCACTTTCTCGCCGCATGGATTCCCAAGCTGAGTGTATTGCGCGGGCCGTGGACCGCTGGCACTGCCGTGGCCGTTATCTCGATGGGACTGATGAACGCGGTGCGCTCGCAACGGAGGAGCGACGGCTTGTTGCGTTGGAGCACTGCGGTGGTCACGGCGTTGACCGCAGGCCTTTGCCTGGTACTGCTGTACCGGTTTACCGGAAACGTGCTGCACCAGCCGGCAGCGCTGGCTACCGGCGTGCTTGCGGTCTTCGAACTGTTCTTCACTGTGGCGGGATAGTCGGTGGCCTTTACGGTACGCGACACCACACAGGGTGCGCAGTTTGCGCTGCGAGTGCAGCCGCGCGCCAGCCGTAATGCGATTGCGGGTGAGATGGGCGATGCGGTCAAACTGGCGATCACCGCGCCTCCCGTGGATGGAAAAGCCAACCAGGCGGTGATCGAGTACCTCTCCGATTTATTTCGCGTTCCAAAGTCGAGCATCGTCATCGTCGCAGGCGAGACGGGGCGGAACAAGGTGATTGCAATTCGCGGCCTGAGCGCGGAGCAGGTGCGCAAGGTGCTGAACCTCTACGAATAGCGAAGCCGTCGGGAAGGGAATCTGCGAGTGTGATTGGCTCTTCCGCTCTGCTGTGCTTCAATACATCGCATGCCCAAGCCCGTCGGCTACATTGCGGATCACCTGCGTCATGTTTTGATCACTGGGGCGAGCGCTCCGCATACGGAAGAAGTGCAGCGGTTTTTCAAGGATGAGATCCAGTCGCGGGGCTGGTACACAAATGAGCTGCGCAAGCTAGCGCGACGGTTTACCCGCGTGATTCGCAACGAAGAAGGCATCGACTACCTGGTGCAGGTCGCAGACAATCTGTTTCACGGAAGCGTTCTGGAAGAAAAGATTCTGGCCGTGCTCCTGCTGGAGCCGTGCGTGGGCGATCTTACCGCTGTGCATTTCAAACTCTTTGAGCAGTGGCTGGACCGGGTAAGCACCTGGGCCGACCACGACGCGCTGGTGCAGTACATCATTGGACCGATGATCGTCGCCGACCCACGAAGGTTGCGGCGGGTGTTTGTATGGTCGCGCTCGAAGAAGCGCTGGCGCCGGCGCGCCTCTGCGGTGGCGTTGTTGCGTGGAAGCAACCGCGGGCTGTTCTGGGATGAAGTTCAGCAGATTACCGCTGCGCTGCTGGGGGATGAGGACGATATGGTGCGGAAAGGGCTCGCCTGGCTACTGCGCGAGACGGTGCGCTTCGATGCTGCGCGCACGGTTCCGCTGCTGCTGTCGATTCGCGGACGTGCTCCGCGTTTCGTGCTGCGCACTGCTTGCGAGACGCTCCCCGCAGTGGATCGCGCTCGCGTCCTGGCGCGTTGAAGATGGAACTCCGTCGAATGCATCCGGATCCGAGACCGGGGGCAATTATCGTGCGGAGCAGCCTCCCTGAAGCAGAATCTGTTGGAGACTGAGCTTTTCCTGCTCACTGCCATTTTTTGCGGCGCTGCGCAGCAACACCTCTGCCTGCTCACAATTCCGCACGACGCCACTGCCTCGCACGTACATCCTTGCCAATTCAATCGGAGCCTGCGGGTTTTCTTTGCCGACGGCTTTCCATAACCACATGGCGCGAACTTCGGCATTGCCTGAATGAGCGGCGCGCTCCATCTCGTAAGCTCCGGCGAGCGCGTTGTCCGGGAGATTCCCCGCAGGATTGGCGGTGCGAGATGGGCGGGAATTGGTGCGCGGGTTGGAGACCGCAGACGACCGGTTCTCCCGGACGCTGCCGGCCGGGGAACCCATCGCACGCGGGCCGGGTACGCCTGCTGATGAGTTCGAGGTGGTAGCGCCCGCAGCGGGCTCCATCGTACGTTCGGTCTGTTGGACATCGCGGGCGTGCTCGGCTCCGGCGCTGCTTGCACTCGCCTGCGGCTCGCCGGCTTTTGCGAGCGTGCGGCTGCTGTCTTGAGCGATGCGGGCAGAGGTGTTCGGCACTGCGTTGCCCGGCCTCGCCTGCGTGGATTTGTCCTGCCCGGATTCCGGGCCGTACGAGCTATATAAGAGCAGGCCGTAGTTGCGGATTGAGCGCCACTGCCAGGCGGTGAGTGAGACCGCGACAGCTACGACACAGATCGCGATGTTGCGCGAGAGATGAGAGGAGGGTTCAATATCCTCATCTTCGTAGCCGGAGGTATCGTTCCCGGAGAGGCCCAGGAAGCCGGTGCGAGCGGTGTTCTCGATTATGAAGTTGTAGTTGCTTTGCGGTTGAGCTGGGCCAGAGCTGGCGGGAGTGGCGTCAACGGCGTTGCCGCTATCAACGGCATTGCCGCTGTCTCGATTGCTACCGCTTGCGACTGCGGCGGTATTCCGTCGCAGTGCTTCGTCGCGCTCGCGTGCTGGCTCGCCGCCGGTAGCTACACGCGATGCTTCCATCGGTGCGGACGACCCGGCTCTGGTTTGCTGCCAGAGTTCCTCTGGGTTGCCGGGCGCTGGCACCAGTTGTGTCCCACACTGCCCGCAAAAGCGGTTGATGGTGGGATTCTCCGCTCTACAGCTTACACATATCAGGGCCATCGCAAATCCACTCCTTGCACCTTCCTAAGTATCTTCCTAACTTTTCTTGAATTTGGATGCGACGGGAGTGTCAGCTGGTCAACCCAATTAAGGTAGAAATCAGGAAAAATACCAGAAAAGCTCGGAAAAACGTGAGGTTTGTTCTTGGAACCAAGGAATTGCTAGTTTGCGCTGAGGTTCACGCTGACGGGCTTTTGCTCTCGCTGCGGTTTCGCCGCACGAACCACGACACGCCAGCCAAGCAGGGCGACGAGGACCGCAAGATATAGCAGCGGCTCCCGCTTATCGAGTTTCACCAGCCAGTAGAAGTGGATGGCTCCGGCAGCCGCCGCGGCATAGACGAGGCGATGAAGGCGAAGCCATCGCTTCCCCAGCAACCGCATTGCCTTTTGCGTGGAGGTCAGCGCCAGAGGCAGGAGGAGCAACCAGGCCAGAGTGCCCAGAGTAATGAAGGGGCGCTTGGCTACGTCATGCGCCATGGCGGTGAGTCTGAAGTTCTGATCCAGCCAGAGATAGGTGAGCAGGTGCAAGCAGCCGTAAAAGAACGCGAAGAGTCCCAGCAAACGCCGGTACTGGATGAGCCAGAGAACCCCGCTCGAGCGGCGCAGGGGAGTGATGGCGAGAACACAGAGAAGCAGGGTCAGCGCGGTCAATCCGGTGCGGTGAGTGATGCGCTCGACCGGGTTTGCGCCCAGAGTCCCGGCAAAAACCCCTACGATGAGCGTTGCCAGTGGGAGCAGGCAGGCGATCCAGAGAATCGGTTTGACGACGTGATTTCGCCTCACGCCCCTATTGTACCGTTTGCCGGGCAACAACAGAGTGGGCACTGAGAGCTGGAGCGGCTGGGTGCACCTGTGCGTAAGAGCTTGCGATTCGGTCTTTATCAGCTTTGCTATGTGGCTTGTAGCTGCTTTTTCCACAATGCACCGATTTTATGGAATTGACCCAGCCGCGTAGGCGTTCTAGTCTCTCAGCACCAGCCGACATCCTAACGGGTGTGGAGAGTTCCTCGCTCGAACTACTCCCCTAATTTGTAACCAGAAACCGGGAAGGCTTTCGATGCTGTGATTTAGCGGGAAGGTTGAGGAAATATCCACTCAGCAATCCCGAATCATTCGCATCCGAGGGCTTGTGCGCCTGCATGATTGAAAATAAAATACAATATGTTGCGGTTCGATATTGACTAGCACAACATAAAGAGCTACTTTCGCATCTCAGCACTTTTAACGATCACCTTAGGGTCGCTGCCCTTAAGGCGAATCGAGAGGTAAGTTTCAGCTGTTTCCGCCCGCATCGCGCGCCGACCTGAGACGTGCAGCACAATATTTGCAAGGAGTTATTACGATGGCCGAAGTAACGGAAAAGATCTCAACCGCTCCCACATCCTCTCCGGATGGCGACGGCGTGCGTACGGCCTCAGGGAACAAGCGTCAGGCTCCTGGTCTGGCTTTCACTCGCCACTTTACCCAGCCTGGCGTTTCTCCGTACGACAAGCTGACTTGGGAGCGCCGCACCGCGTCGATCACCGACAGCAAGGGCAATGTGATCTTCGAGCAGAAGGACGTTGAAGTTCCCAAGGATTGGTCGATGACGGCGACCAACATCGTTGCCAGCAAATATCTGCATGGGCAGCTTGGCACTCCGCAACGCGAAACCGGGGTGCGCCAACTGGTCTCGCGGGTTGCGGAGACCATTCGCGATTGGGGATTCAAGGACGGCTACTTCCGCAGCGCCGCAGACGCGGAGATCTTTCACGATGAGCTGGCGCACCTGCTGCTGAACCAGTATGCGGCCTTCAATTCGCCGGTGTGGTTCAACGTCGGCTGCGATCGCAGCGAGCCGAATTCGGATGCGCAGAACTGGCACTGGAGCCCGGAGTCCAAGCGCATTGAATATGGTGTGACCGGATACCGCTATCCGCAGTGCTCGGCGTGTTTCATCAACAGCGTGCAGGATACGCTGGAGTCGATTCTGACGCTGGCCAAGACCGAGGGAATGCTGTTCAAGTGGGGCTCGGGTACGGGAACCAATCTGTCTCCGCTGCGCGGATCGATGGAGATTCTCTCCGGTGGCGGACAGGCCTCGGGACCGCTGAGCTTTATGAAGGGTTTTGACGCCTTCGCCGGAGTGATCAAGTCGGGGGGCAAGACCCGGCGCGCAGCCAAGATGGTGATTCTCAATATCGACCATCCGGACATCGTTCAGTTCATCGAGTGCAAGCAGAAAGAGGAGGCCAAGGCCTTTGCTCTGGCGAGGGAGGGATACGACGCCAGCGGTCCGGACTCGGACGCCTACAGCTCGATCTTCTTCCAGAACGCCAACAACTCGATTCGCGTCAACGATGAGTTCATGCAGGCGGTGGTAGAGGACAAGGAGTTCAGTACGCGCAGCGTGCGCGACCGTGCTCCGGTGCAGAGCTTCAAGGCGCGCGAACTGCTACACAAGATCGCCAAGGCCACATGGGAGTGCGGCGATCCGGGAATGCAGTACGACACCACCATCAACCGCTGGCACACATCGAAGAACACGGCGCGGATCAATGCGTCGAACCCGTGCTCGGAGTACATGTTCCTGGACGATTCGGCGTGCAACCTGGCTTCGCTGAACCTGATGAAGTTTGCGCCCGCGGGGACCTTTGACGTGGAATCCTATAAGCGCGCGGTGGAGATTATGATCACGGCGCAGGAGATTCTGATCGACCACTCGGGATACCCGACGGATGCGATTGCCCGCAACTCGCACGACTACCGTCCGCTGGGCCTGGGTTATGCCAATCTGGGCGCGCTGCTGATGGCAACCGGGTTGCCGTATGACTCGGATGCAGGCCGCGATTACGCTGCCTGCCTGACGGCGATCATGTGCGGACAGGCATATTTGCAGTCCTCGCGCATCGCCGAGCTGTGCCCCGCAATGTATTCGGCGACCGACCAGACCGCAGTGGTGGAGCACACCGACGGCGCTTGCCCCGGCTACTTCATCAATCGCGAGCCGTTTCTGGAAGTGATTCGCATGCATCGCGCCGCGGTGGCAAAGATCAGCAAGTCCAAGGTGCCGGGGTCGCTGCTGGAAGCGTCGCAGAAGGCCTGGGACGACGCGCTGTCCCACGGCGAAGCATTCGGATACCGCAATGCGCAGGTCACGGTGCTGGCGCCGACGGGCACCATCGGCTTCATGATGGATTGCGATACCACCGGCGTGGAGCCCGACCTGGCACTGGTCAAGTTCAAGAAGCTGGTTGGCGGCGGCATGATGAAGATCGTCAATAACACGGTTCCGGAGGCGCTGTTTAAACTCGGCTATACCCCGGAGCAGGCAGACGCAATTGTCAGCTACATCGACAAGGAAGGGACGATCGAGGGCGCTCCGCAACTCAATCCGGAGCACTTGGCGGTCTTCGACTGCGCCTTCAAGCCAGCCAAGGGCAAGCGCAGCATTGTTCCCATGGGCCACCTGAAGATGATGGCTGCGGTGCAGCCGTTCCTTTCCGGCGCCATCAGCAAAACCATCAACATGCCGAACGAAGCCACGATCGATGAGATTGCCGCCGCATACGTGGAAGCCTGGAAGCTGGGAATCAAATCGGTGGCCATCTATCGCGACGGCTCCAAGATGGTGCAGATTCTTTCCACCAAGGATGACGAGGCGAAGAAGGCTCCGCTAACAGTTGCGCAAGAGGAAGAGGATCTGGAAGGGCCACCACGCGCACGCCGTCACAAGATGCCGGATGAGCGCTTCTCGGTGACGCACAAGTTCAAAGTGGGGTCGCACGAAGGCTACCTTACGGTGGGTCTGTACAGGGATGGAAGTCCCGGTGAGCTGTTTATCACCATGGCCAAGGAAGGCTCGACGGTCGGCGGGTTGATGGACAGCTTTGCCTGCGCGGTCTCCATTGCCTTGCAACACGGAGTTCCGCTGCGCCTGCTGGTCAACAAGTTTGCGCACACCCGCTTTGAACCGAGCGGCTGGACGCAAAACTCGGAGATCGGTTACGCGAATTCAATCATGGACTATATCTTCCGTTGGCTCGACATGCGCTTCCTTACGGGAGAACAACAGAGCCTGTTCGACGACCTGCGTCCGCGCTCGCATGCACATCCGGCGGTAGCCTCGATTGCGGCGGTTAGCGAACAGCCTTCGCTGTACGAGCAGGGTGCGGCCGAGCGGAGCAGAACCGCACACGCCTCCGACGCTCTGAGCGAATTGGTAGACATGGGCGACGCTCCCAGTTGCCATCTGTGCGGCGCCATTATGACGCGCAATGGCTCCTGCTTCCGTTGCCAGTCCTGTGGTTCAACGAGCGGATGCAGCTAGCAACTAACTCACTGTGGTTTGATGTGGGTTGTGTTGAGTGCACCATAAGTCTGAAGTCAGGCATACCATAAGTCTGAAGTAAGGCTGAAGTTGCTAGTTTGAAAGAGGTTGGGACCCCGTGGTGAAACTGGACGAACAGAAAGGGCGAAGCGATCGCCCTTTCTGTTTCTTGCCAGAAATTCTGCAAAATGGCGCCCTTCGTTCAGAGATAGCTGGGGTCAATACCCGCCGGGGACGCCAAATCTCTTCAGAGTCTCCCAAGCTTTCCGCATTTTTCCTTTAGTTCCAATAAGTTCAATTCCAGCCGAATCCCAGAGTGCCAACATTTTCGGCACTTCTGCCCTGCTTATTTTTGGAAAAAACGTTATTTTCCGTTATCGCGAGGTACGCCAAATTTTCTATCCGCCTCATGATGTTATCTGTGACGGAGAACGGCCTGAGAGCGAGTTACTTTCTCACGTTGACAAAAACTGAAGGCGAACCGAAGCCGTTCAGAAAATGGCAGCCTGCACTCGCTCAGTAGCGACCCACTGGCAGCGGCGGGCTTGAGTGGAGGCAAACTCCGAGTGGAAGGAGTCTCAGGAGCCCTTACGTTGATGGATTCTCGGAAGCATCGCTCGTCTCCTCATCGGTAGTCATCGGCTCGAAATCTGGTGGCTTACTTGCTGGAGTCACGAAAGCCAGCGCGGTACTGGCTGGCTAGCTCGATGATGGCCCGGGTCAGCGAATCTTCGTCGTCACGCTGTATCGGTTGGTAGCGCTGCGTGCCGCGTGGCTGGTTCACCAGCTGGCACGCCCGCCGCTCACTGATCCCATGCTCGGTGCACGCATGAGACACCGCACAGCGCCGCCGCTCCGGGCTTAGAAGTTTCCCGAGGCGATGTCCTTCAGCACCAGCTTGTCGAGGCTCAGCTCCGCAACTAGGCGCTTCAGCTTGGCGTTCTCCTGCTCCAGCTCCTTCAGACGACGCGCCTGGTCGACCTGCAAGCCGCCGTACTCCTTGCGCCACCGATAGTACGTCTGCTCGGTGATCCCGCCCTCGCGGCATGCCGCCGGAGTGGTCTTTCCGTTGGCCACGCCTACTTCAATCTGCCGCAACAAACTCACGATCTGCTCCGGCGTATGCTTCTTCCCTCGCGCCATAACAAGCTCCTCTCTTACCAGTATCTCTGATAATTCAAACTGGCACAGAATTCGCCGGGCACTCCATTTCCGTTCTCAGCGAGTGCCGCCGCGCAGTGGAAGGTGATGCGGTAAATAAGGACAGTTCCGTGATCGTGGCAGATGCCGCCCACGTCCTGAGTGAGTGGCCTGAAAACTATTTCAAGCTTTTGGCCGCACTTGGATCGAGAACACTGGAAAAGGGGAGCGATATCAGAACACAATTTGCTCCTCTGTATAACTCGTTCCTGAAACTTAAGTCGGCGCCGGGTGAGCAAGCTTCAGAGTTCCTTCGGCTTGCCTTCCTAGATTTTGTGTCCAATCATTGGGGCAGCCGTTTTGCCGATGCAAAGCTGATGAGGGATTTGCAGGATCATGTATCGAAGCGTTTCATCAGCCGCGCAGAGTTGGCCCGATCGATAGGGGTTCACATAAGAACAGTCTCTCGTCTAACGAGTATCTCTGAACAATCTTCCGGCAACGACCGGATTGTCATAGATTCCAGCAGCTTCAGCTTGGACCGCGGCGAAAAGCGCAGAGTACTCAACGTTAGGGAAGCGGCAGCAATGATTGGTATACCTGTCTCGGTGCTTCGAGCCTTGAAGAATGCAGGAGTCTACGAAGTAAAGCACATCATCCCTGGCCAACTTGGATATGACGATCGCGATGTCTGTCATTTCGTAAACAGCTTACTCGCGAGGACAACACGTTTGAGTTGCCGCGAAGGTGAAAGGTCTGATCTGGTCTCGGTTGGCGCGACGCTGCGTGGAAGGCTGTGTTCCGTCGCCGATAAAGTCGCTCTCGTTAAAGACCTGCTCTCAGGCCGGTTTGTAGCGGTCGCATCAGACGAATTGCTGGGAATTGATCGCGCGTACATTTCGTTACAGCAGTTTCAGGAGTTTCTTAAAATCCGATGTGAAACTTCACGCTTTATGAACCGTTCAGAAGTAGTGAGGATATTAGACTCTGACTTCGACACAGTTCGAGTGCTAATTGATATGCGTGTGCTGGAGACAACGAAGACTCGATATGGGTGTAAGGTCATTAGGACATCCGTCGATCAATTCAAGCGATCGTTCGTAAAGTTATCTGCGCTTGCCACGACCTTGGAGACCAGCTCCCGTCGTTTACTCCGGATCTGCCAG